>NZ_JBBOVB010000001.1:590000-4990000 GCF_038006365.1 Bacillus sp. FSL L8-0152 | reverse complement strand
AGGAAATTTGAGAGGAGCTGTCCTTAGTACGAGAGGACCGGGATGGACGCACCGCTGGTGTACCAGTTGTTCTGCCAAGGGCATAGCTGGGTAGCTATGTGCGGAAGGGATAAGTGCTGAAAGCATCTAAGCATGAAGCCCCCCTCAAGATGAGATTTCCCATAGCGTAAGCTAGTAAGATCCCTGAAAGATGATCAGGTTGATAGGTTCGAGGTGGAAGCATGGTGACATGTGGAGCTGACGAATACTAATAGATCGAGGACTTAACCATATAATATGAAGCAATGTTATCTAGTTTTGAAAGAATATAAAAAACTTGTTGACTTTAGAAGTTAAATGAGTTACAATAATTCTTGTCTTAAATGAATAAAGTCTGGTAATGATGGCAGAGAGGTCACACCCGTTCCCATACCGAACACGGAAGTTAAGCTCTCTAGCGCCGATGGTAGTTGGGACCTTGTCCCTGTGAGAGTAGGACGTTGCCAGGCAAATGGAGGATTAGCTCAGCTGGGAGAGCACCTGCCTTACAAGCAGGGGGTCGGCGGTTCGATCCCGTCATCCTCCACCATTTAGCCGACTTAGCTCAATTGGTAGAGCAACTGACTTGTAATCAGTAGGTTGGGGGTTCAAGTCCTCTAGTCGGCACCAGAAAATCATGGCGGTTGTGGCGAAGTGGTTAACGCACCGGATTGTGGCTCCGGCATTCGTGGGTTCGATTCCCATCAGTCGCCCCATTTTTTCTTAAAATATTAATATGCGGGTGTGGCGGAATTGGCAGACGCACTAGACTTAGGATCTAGCGCCTTTGGCGTGGGGGTTCGACTCCCTTCACCCGCACTTTTAATAAAATATCTCAAACATGTCTTGCGGAAGTAGTTCAGTGGTAGAATACAACCTTGCCAAGGTTGGGGTCGCGGGTTCGAATCCCGTCTTCCGCTCCAATTTTCAATATGACATGCCGGGGTGGCGGAACAGGCAGACGCACAGGACTTAAAATCCTGCGGTGGGTGACCACCGTGCGGGTTCGACCCCCGCCCTCGGCACCATATGCGCCCGTAGCTCAATTGGATAGAGCGTTTGACTACGGATCAAGAGGTTAGGGGTTCGACTCCTCTCGGGCGCGCTTTTATTAACGGGAAGTGGCTCAGCTTGGTAGAGCACCTGGTTTGGGACCAGGGGGTCGCAGGTTCAAATCCTGTCTTCCCGATATTCCCAAAAACATGGGGCCTTAGCTCAGCTGGGAGAGCGCCTGCCTTGCACGCAGGAGGTCAGCGGTTCGATCCCGCTAGGCTCCACTTATTTTAATATCATTTATGGCGGTGTAGCTCAGCTGGCTAGAGCGTACGGTTCATACCCGTGAGGTCGGGGGTTCGATCCCCTCCGCCGCTACCATAAAGGACCTTTAGCTCAGCTGGTTAGAGCAGACGGCTCATAACCGTCCGGTCGTAGGTTCGAGTCCTACAAGGTCCACCACTAAAGGTTTATATCTCGGAGGTATACCCAAGTTCGGCTGAAGGGATCGGTCTTGAAAACCGACAGGCGGCGAGAGTCGCGCGGGGGTTCGAATCCCTCTACCTCCTCCATTTTTTCTTAAATTACATATTATATCATCGCGGGGTGGAGCAGTACGGTAGCTCGTCGGGCTCATAACCCGAAGGTCGCAGGTTCAAATCCTGTCCCCGCAACCAAATGGTCCCGTGGTGTAGTGGTTAACATGCCTGCCTGTCACGCAGGAGATCGCCGGTTCGACCCCGGTCGGGACCGCCATTTTAATAAGGCTCGGTAGCTCAGTCGGTAGAGCAGAGGACTGAAAATCCTCGTGTCGGCGGTTCGATTCCGTCCCGAGCCACCATTTTGAAGTCGCAAGCCGGCTTAGCTCAATTGGTAGAGCAACTGACTTGTAATCAGTAGGTTGGGGGTTCAAGTCCTCTAGCCGGCACCACTTTCAAAATGAGCCATTAGCTCAGTTGGTAGAGCATCTGACTTTTAATCAGAGGGTCGAAGGTTCGAATCCTTCATGGCTCACCATTTTCAATTTAATGCGGGTGTAGTTTAGTGGTAAAACAAGAGCCTTCCAAGCTCTGGTCGAGAGTTCGATTCTCTTCACCCGCTTTTCAATTATGGGCCTATAGCTCAGCTGGTTAGAGCGCACGCCTGATAAGCGTGAGGTCGATGGTTCGAGTCCATTTAGGCCCACCATAATTGTTCCGCAGTAGCTCAGTGGTAGAGCTATCGGCTGTTAACCGATCGGTCGTAGGTTCGAGTCCTACCTGCGGAGCCATATTATAGAGAAGTACCCAAGTGGCTCAAGGGGCTCCCCTGCTAAGGGAGTAGATCGCGAACGCGGTGCGAGGGTTCGAATCCCTTCTTCTCTGCCAGTAATTGGCCCGTTGGTCAAGTGGTTAAGACACCGCCCTTTCACGGCGGTAACACGGGTTCGAATCCCGTACGGGTCATACTAAAAGAGATAGCATAAACTGCTATCTCTTTTTTGTTGTATAAAAGTAGACTTTGGATAGTCTGCTTTTTTTATGCAATAGAAGAAATATGAAGTGTTCGCTGTTGCAGTTAGGTACATAGAGAGCCGTAAATACAATCATGTTATTTATTTGGACCTGTATGGATATGAAGGAAGTATGACTGTAGCCTCCTACACTTGGAGAAACCGATGAAAATACATCCGGGAGCTACTGTGGAAAATAAATAATATATAGAAGACAGCTTTTTTAGGTTGTCATTATTGTCGAGTTTTGTCGGTAAGTCGATATATTGCAAAAATCGCTGATATAATTTGAGTTACGGTCGATATATTCTAAAAATCGTCGATATAATTTCACTTACCGACAAAAACATAAGAAAATCCCTTTCACAATCTAAAGAAAACGCCTCCATTGAAATGGATTCCACACCTGATCTAATAACTTTACACTTTATGTGAAAAAGTTCACAAATAGGTCATAATTTGTGAACTTTTTCACAATGATACGTGCTACAATATGAGTGTAAAGAAGTTAAACAACATTAAATTAGTATTTTAATTAATTACTTAAACAATCATAAAAAATAGATGTGAACAATAGAGAGGGGAAATTACCATGAAAAAAGGTATCAATCGTGTAGTATTAGTAGGAACAGGAGCTGTAGGTTGTAGTTACGCTTACTCAATGATCAACCAAGGTGTAGCTGAAGAGTTCGTATTAGTAGATGTTAATGAAGCAAAAGCAGAAGGGGAAGCAATGGACTTAAGCCATGCGGTACCATTCTCTCCATCACCAACAAAAGTTTGGAGCGGTAGCTATGCAGATTGTAAAGATGCAGATTTAGTAGTTATCACTGCTGGATTACCACAAAAGCCAGGTGAAACTCGTTTAGACTTAGTTGAGAAAAATACAAAGATCTTTAAACAAATCGTTCGCGGTATTATGGATAGTGGATTCGATGGAATCTTCTTAATCGCAACTAACCCAGTTGACATTTTAACTTACGTAACTTGGAAAGAATCTGGTTTACCAAAAGAGCGCGTAATCGGTTCTGGTACTACTTTAGACTCTGCTCGTTTCCGTTACATGTTAGGTGACTACTTAGATGTAGATCCACGTAACGTTCATGCTTACATCGTTGGTGAACACGGTGACACTGAACTTCCAGTATGGAGCCACGCTACTATCGGTGTACAAAAACTAGAAACAATCTTAGCTAACAACGAACAGTACAATCAAGAAGACTTAGATAAAATCTTCGAAAACGTACGTGATGCAGCTTACCATATTATCGAGCGTAAAGGTGCAACTTACTACGGAATCGGTATGTCACTACTTCGTGTAACTAAAGCAATCTTAAACAACGAGAACAGCGTATTAACTGTATCTGCATACCTTGAAGGTCAATACGGAGAGAAAGATGCTTATGTAGGTGTTCCAGCTGTAATTAACCGCGAAGGTGTACGTGAAATCGTAGAACTTGAGCTAAATGAAGATGAAAAAGCGAAATTCGCTCATTCTGTAAAAGTATTAAAAGAAACAATGGCACCAGTACTATAATAATTGCTAAATAATTCAGAGGTGGGAAACTGCTTCTTACCTCTGAACTTATATAATTTAATATAAATTCCTTTTCCGGTTTCCCTTGTATATCCCCAATATACCCCTTTTGCTGGATAAGGGTCGTTTATAGAAAAGAGCACTCTACTTTACGTAGAGTGCTCTTTATTATCCCGCATTAACGGGCAGTAAGATCCCCACCTCAAAATGCAGCGAAAGCAAAGAAGTTAGTTTGGTGATCAACTGCCCGTAAAAGCCCGATTGGTGAGGGCTGATTAAAGTTTCACTTTATCATTTTTTAGGCGTTAATCCCAATTTCTTTAAAATATCTGTCAGTGTACCGCTTTTTGATTTTTCTACAGGTGTTTGTGATTTAGATGCATCTGGCCCTTTTTTCAAGAAGTTCTTTTCAACGAAGCGAATATCTTTTTCGTCGACAATCCCATCTTTATTAAGGTCTCCGTCTTTTACAGTTAGTCCTTTTTTACCATAGTTGCTAGCGATAATTTCAGCATCTTTAATATCGATTACTTTATCAGCATTTACATCGCCGGCAAGGTTTTCGTCAGGTCTTGCATAATAATATTGGCCAAGCAGCTTACCGTCTTTTTCAGTACCAAGTTTCGTTGTTAGGCGGCTTGTTAAATGTCCTGGCACTTCTACATATAGGTTATAGTCGCGTTTATTAACTGGAAGTCCATTTAGTTTGAAGTACCCATATTTATCTAGTGAACCTTCAAACTTATGACGGTAAGAATCAGTTGCGTATACTTTTACGCCAAGCTTTGCATAATCAAACTTTTCATCTAAATATCCACGTTCATTTAAGAATGCACCAGGTTTAATATTTCCTTCTACTAGTGAATTTAAGGACATAACTGAGAATGTTTGATCTTGAAGTACACGCATTCTATTTGGTTCTGATTCACCTTGTTTCCAGTAAACAAAAATTAGTGACTCTAATTGAGCGTTTGCTTCATAAAATTCATCATTTTCTACTTTGAAAGTTACATCAATGAACGGGAAATCACCATCTAATCCAGCAAAGTTTTTGTCATCGATAGTGCCGCCAACTGTAACCGAACCTGCCTCTAGTTTCGGTTCATTTACTTTTGCGGTTACTCCTTTTTCGGAAAGTAGCTTTTCAAAAGCAGGATTAAATTTTGCATTTGCAAATTTGAAGTTCTTCTCTAGGAAGTTTACATTAAATTGCCCAGCAACAAATTGTTTTACGTGTTTTGCATTTAGTGTTACTGTGAACTCGTCATTTTTATATAATTCTTTTTTATCGTAACTAGCTTTCGCATATTGAGCACCTTGCGGGATAAACCAGTAGTTATTTACACCGCTTGGATAGTCAGCTCCTGCAGTTGCATAATCGAAAATATATACGCCTGTGTTCATTGGACCTTCCGTTCTGAAGGAGTCAGGTGTAATGCCAACTTTAAAGTCGCCATTTGCATTAATCGGTAAAAACTTATGCAAGTATGGAGAATAGTCATAGTACATAACGCCATTCGCTTCTTGCGTAATGTTTAATCCTTTTCCTTTTAAGTAGTCAACGTTTGAATCGTATACATTTCCTTTAATCCATAGTGCTTTTTTGCCATCTTCTACTGTATAATCTTCTTCATTTAACTCGTAAATACCAGGTTTTAATCCAGTTAGTTTCACTTCTGGTGGTGTATTATCAATTACAACATAATCACCTTTTACACGTGCTTTCCCAGCCTTATCATAACCGACAAACTCAATTGTGTAGTCTCCTTCTGGTAAGTTGATTTTCTCATCACCAATTGGTTTTGCAGGATCATTTGTAAAAGGATACACTTTTCCATTAAAGAATGAGTCTAAGTAGTAATACACATCAGTTTTTAGTCCACTTGTGTTTAATGTCCCAATGAAGCCCAGAGCTTTATCTGTTTTGGAATCTTTTACGATAAGATCTAACGTTTCAAGTTCGCTGTTTAATTGGAATGCCCCGTGAACATACGATTCACCGTATGGATTAAATTTAGATGTATCAGTTGAAATTGCTTTTCTTGATAGTATTGCATTTTCAATACCAGGCTCTGATACACGAATAGAGAATGGGATTTGATATGTTTCTTCTTTATTTTTCGTGTTCGTAATATGAATATATCCTTCATATCGGCCTTGTTTTACACCGGGTGGAAGATTAATTTTTGCTTCAATTTCACCTGCTTTGCCAGCATCAAGAGTAATTGTTTCTGGAGCAGAGATTTTTACACCGTTTGCGACAGCATCGTTAATAGTAGACGAAGCTGGTGTATAAGAAATTTCTGTTTTAAATTCTTTTTTCTCTTGTTTATTATGATTAGTTACTTTTATATTTCGTTTTTGTTCAAGAGCTTCACCGTCTTTTTGATAAAACTTACCGAATGCAATAGATCCAGTTTCTTCGGGCACTTCAATTACTTCATCATTTACAACAGTTTGTGTCGTATCTAATACTTTAAAGCTTGTTTCTGTACGAACGGCGTTGTAAGCATCTACTCGCCCAGCTCCAACTTCATACACCGAATATTTTTCTTTTAAATCATCAGCTGTGTTCATAAGAGACGCTTTTACATCGAACGGAGAGTAGTCTGGGTGTTCTTGTAAAATTAGAGCAGCAATGCCAGCAATATGGGGGGAAGCCATAGATGTTCCTTGCATACGCTCATAGGAAACAGCGTAGTTTTCACCCTCTTGCGGGTCGTTAATATATTCAGGAACTGTTGAAAGGACAGCGACACCAGGCGCTGTAATATCAGGCTTAATATCATCATTTGCTGTAACAGGACCGCGTGAGCTAAAGTCTGCAAGATGATCGCCTTCTGTTTGAATGTAATTAATTTCATCGAAAGTTAAGGATGTGCTACCTTGTTCAATTTGAGCTTTTAGTTTTTCACCGTCTTCTTTCGTTAGGCGGAATGCTGGAATGTATTTTGTGCTTTCACCAACGTAGAAAGGAATTTCTCCATCCACGTTGTTATAAATAATAACGGCTTTTGCACCTGCTTGTTTTGCGTTAGCAATTTTTTCATCAAATGAGGTTGTACCACGTGCAACGAGAGCGATTTTTCCTTTCACATCTTTTTTACTAAACTCGTCAGGCGTACCGATTCCTACAGATTCAATAGGTAAAGTTTGTCCCTTAAAATCTTCTATTTTATCAGTGAAGTTTTTGCCGAACAAAATTAGGTTAGGGAATTGTAATTGTCCAGCATGACCTGATAGTTTCGGTAAGGAAATAGAGCTATCACTGGCTCCAACCGTAATAGCAAATGGCGAAGCACCTGGTGATCCGAGTGTTGATGGATTGGGTCCAGAGTTACCAGCAGCAACGACTGTAACAACGCCTGAAAGCATCGCGTTATTAACAGCGATAGATGTTGGATCAAGAGGATTGTTGCTATCATCACCTAACGATAAGTTAATAACGTTCATACCGTCAGAAATAGATTTATCAATTGCAGCGATAATACCTGAACTATCTCCACTTCCGTATGGACCGAGTACACGATAGTTATACAGTTCAATGTCAGGTGCAACACCTTTTACTGCTGAATCAGATTGGTTCTTCTTTTGAGCAGAAACGATACCTGCTACGTGAGTGCCGTGGGCTGTGTAGAAGGCAGAACCACGGTTATCAAATTCAGGAGCACCAGATTGTTGCCATTCTGAATAAGTAGTTTCCATTGGATCTGCATCATTATTAATAAAGTCCCAACCCTTTACTGAATTTGGATCTACTTTGCTAGAGTCCTCGCCAGGTTTTGCGCGATAGCCTTTATATACGTCTTTTAAGTCAGGATGATTGTAATCAATACCTGTATCTAATACGCCAACTTTAATTCCTTTTCCAGTAATGCCCTCACTATGTAACTTATCTACTCCAATTTGCGGGATGCTATCTGTTAGTTTTTGAGGTGCTTTTTGCTCAGCTTGTTTTGGTAAATTTAATTTCACTTCGTAATCTTTCCAAATGCGTTTTACAACACCAATTCGTAACAACTCTTCAACTGTATTTGCTGGTAATGTCATCGCAACACCATTTAGCGCATGCTTATAAGAACGTTTAATTTGTACAGATTGGAAGTTTCCTGATTTTACTGATGGGCTGAATTGATAAAGACGTTTTAGTCCTTTTTCGAATTCTTCATGTTCTTGATCAATACGTGCTTTTATATTTTCTGGAGCAGCTTGTAATCCTTTTTCTTTTTGTTTTAATTCATTAATCTTTACTGGAGCAGTTTGAAATTCTACAATGATATTTACAGGCTCAGAACTACTCGTATTAATATCTGGTGAAATTGTAAAACCAGGGTTGGCATCTACCGTTTGTAATGCCAGGCGTTGTTCTTTAGAAAGCTTCGATAATATAGAATGAGCATTTGAAGATTCAATTTGGTTAATAGGACTTTCAGCAAGTACATTGAACGGAATGGCAGTTGAAAACAGAACGCCAGCCGTTACAATTCCAGTAACAAAACGGTTTTTCTTTTTCATTTATAGGCCTCCGGTAATATATATTTTTAAAAATTATTTCTCCACACCTGCTGTTTGCTCAGCATGGAATGTCCAGTTTAGCTGCAGGGAATCACCTTGAAATTTATTTTGATCTTGGTCGTTATCTTCAAATGAGAAGAGGACATGTAAGTAATCTGTTTCACCAGATTTAATACCATCTATTAAGTTATGACGTTCTAGAGACGTAGCGACATCTTCAGGTTTCATAGTTTTTAATTTTGATAGTTTTGTTTCCCACAAAATCTCATGATCATCGTTTGAATTAGATGGCTGTCCATCATTCACTAGAAACTTGACGATAATGTGATCACCTAAATCTTCACCGTCATTATTTTGCTTTGCATCTGTAACTTCATATGATGTTTCAAGTGCTACTTTTGCAATATCCAATGTACCTTTATTTTCAAGCTTGAAGTTCCTTTCAATAAAATCACCTGGTTTTAAATCTTTCACATTAACGATTACACTTGGATTAATAGAAAGATCTAGTGTTCCAGCTTGAAATGAGTTACTCGATGTTTCTGAATCACTGAAATAGGCGAATACACCTCCGAATGTAAGGGATAAACCAAGTGAAGCGGTGACAACTCCCATTCCTACTTTTCGTTTTAAAGACATAAGAAAGCCCCCTAGTTAAATTTTTATAGCAATCGTTCGCAACAAGGATAAATAAGTAAACATAGTAGTCCGCTATGAATTATAGTTACGAAAGATAACGGTTCTTTATTGAGAACAAGTATATGCTTATGAATTTCGCGTTTCAATAAAAATATGACGAAAAATGTTGAGAAACATTTTTTTATGACAGATTATTTTATGGTTATTTTAAGTGGAAAATAGCGTGAAAGATAGAATAAACCTAATAAAATAAAGGTTGAGAAAAAAATAATAGGAGGAAATATAGAAGTAGAATGAAGCGTTTACAATGAATATTCGTCAAAATTCGATATTTTACACGGAAATGTGAAGAAAAACTAACATTTTTAAGAAAAAAACGAATGTTTTTTATAAATTAACAAGGATATTGCAGTTTTTCGCAGAAATAGTTAAAGTATAAAAAATTCTGTCATCTAAGTGAGGTGAGCATATTGAGTGTAATAAATTGTGAAGAAGTGAAACGAGATGAGTTTCATACAGAAAAGTACTATGAAAGTTATAACATCTTTGGTGCACATGTTGTGACGGAAGGTGAGATTCAAGGGGTACGGTTCACAGTGTGGGCTCCTCATGCGAAAGCAATGAGTGTTGTTGGAGATTTTAATGAGTGGGATTATGAGCAACATAAGATGCTACAAGTGACAGAAGAAGGCATTTGGTCCTTATTTATACCGCATATTGAAGAAGGAGAAATATATAAATATGCGATTGAAACGTTGGCTGGTGACGTCATTTTAAAGGCAGATCCGTATGCTGTATATGCAGAAGTAAGACCGAATACGGCATCTGTAGTTTTTGATATAAAAGGATATGAATGGAATGATAAAAACTGGAATCGTAAGAAAAAGAAAAAATCGATTTATAAAGAAGCGATGACAGTTTATGAATTACATTTTGGTTCTTGGAAAAAGAAAGAAGATGGAACGCTGTACTCTTACAGGGAAATGGTTGAAGAGCTCATCCCGTATGTGGTGGAACATCAATTTACACATATTGAAATTATGCCGCTTGTTGAGCATCCATATGATCGTTCTTGGGGATACCAAGGAACGGGATATTATGCAGCGACGAGTAGATTTGGTACGCCGCATGATTTAATGCATTTTGTCGACGAATGTCATAAATATGGAATCGGTGTCATTTTAGATTGGGTGCCGGGGCATTTTTGTAAAGATGCTCACGGTTTATATTTGTTTGATGGCACACCGACCTATGAATATAAAGATAAAGATGTACAAGAAAATCCAGTATGGGGAACTGTCAATTTTGATTTAGGGAAGAGAGAGGTACGTAATTTCTTAATTTCAAATGCG
Organism: Bacillus sp. FSL L8-0152; assembly: GCF_038006365.1. Classification (NCBI taxonomy): domain Bacteria; kingdom Bacillati; phylum Bacillota; class Bacilli; order Caryophanales; family Bacillaceae; genus Bacillus; species Bacillus sp. FSL L8-0152. The sequence goes on along the minus strand of NZ_JBBOVB010000001.1, from coordinate 4,979,454 downwards.
TTATTTTGGATGAGATATTTCCATATTGATGGTTTCAGAGTAGATGCAGTTGCGAATATGTTGTACTGGAATAAAGAAGGACAAGAGCAAAGTAATGAGCATGCTGTTTCATTTTTAAGAGAGTTAAATGAAGCAGTGTTTGCAGAGGATGAAAATTTTCTTATGACGGCAGAAGATTCAACAGCTTGGCCACTTGTAACAACTCCAACGTATGAAGGTGGGCTTGGATTCAATTACAAATGGAACATGGGCTGGATGAATGACGTGCTGAAATATATGGAGTGTGCGCCTGAATATAGGAAACACATTCATGAGAAAATGACGTTTTCTTTACTATATGCGTACTCTGAAAACTTCATATTACCGCTTTCTCATGATGAAGTCGTTCATGGGAAAAAGTCGTTATTAAATAAAATGCCAGGTGATTACTGGGATAAGTTTGCTCAACTTCGTTTATTATATGGATATTTCTTTACTCACCCAGGAAAGAAGTTACTTTTCATGGGAGGAGAATTCGGACAGTTTGATGAGTGGAAAGACCTTGAAGATTTAGATTGGAATTTACATGATTTTGAAATGCATCATTATATGCATGATTACTTTAATGAGCTCATAGCATTGTATAAGCGCTCAAAACCACTTTGGCAGCTTGACCATTCACCTGAAGGTTTTCAGTGGATTGATGCTAATAATAATGAGCAAAGTATTTTCTCTTTTATCCGCCAAGGGGATAAACAAGAAGATGCGTTAGTTGTCGTATGTAATTTTACGAAAGCTACATATGAAAACTATAAAGTAGGTGTACCAGATTTCGAGTATTATAACGAGATTTTAAACAGTGATGCACAGCAATATGGCGGTTCGGGGCAAGTGAATAAGAAACGTCTTAAGACAATTCTAGAACCGTACCATAATCAAGCGGCACATGTAGAGATTACAATTCCACCATTCGGCGTATCCATATTACGACCAGTGAAGACGAGAAAGGGGAGCAAAAAACAAGATGGCTCAAAAACAAAAGTGCGTAGCAATGTTACTAGCAGGGGGAAAAGGTAGTCGTTTAAGTGCATTAACAAAAAATTTAGCCAAGCCAGCTGTTCCATTTGGTGGTAAATATCGCATTATTGATTTTACGCTAAGTAACTGTGCGAATTCTGGTATTGAAACGGTTGGGATTTTAACACAATATCAACCACTTGAACTTCATAATTATATCGGAATCGGAAATGCGTGGGATTTAGACCGAGTAAACGGTGGGGTCACAGTATTACCTCCTTATGCGGAGTCTTCAGGGGTTAAGTGGTATACAGGTACGGCAAGTGCCATTTATCAAAATTTAAACTATTTAAGTCAGTATGAACCGGAGTATGTTCTTATTTTATCAGGTGACCATATTTATAAAATGGATTACAGTAAGATGCTAGATTACCATATTGAGAAAGAATCGGACGTATCCATTTCTGTTATTGAAGTACCTTGGGATGAAGCGAGTCGCTTTGGCATTATGAATACAAATGAAGAGATGGAGATTGTTGAGTTTGAGGAGAAACCACAATTTCCAAGAAGTAATCTTGCATCGATGGGAATCTATATTTTTAATTGGTCAATTTTGAAAGAGTATTTAGAGATGGATGCAAGAAATCCTGAATCTAGTAATGATTTTGGAAAAGACGTCCTTCCGCTTTTATTAGATGAAGGGAAGAAGTTAATGGCGTATCCGTTTGAAGGATATTGGAAAGATGTTGGAACGGTGAAGAGCTTATGGGAAGCGAATATGGATTTGCTTCGCGATGAAACATCACTGAATTTAAACGATCGTAATTGGCGTATTTACTCTGTCAATCCAAACGAACCGCCTCAATATATTGCTGAAAAGGCGAAAGTAGAAGAATCGCTTATTAACGAAGGGTGCGTCATTGAAGGGGACGTGAAGCATTCTGTGTTATTCCAAGGAGTGACGGTGGAAGAAGGAAGTATGGTGATTGATTCTGTCGTTATGCCAGGGGTTAAGATTGGTAAAAATGTTGTGATTGAAAGAGCGATTGTTGGATCAGAAATGGTTATTGAAGATGGAACAATCATTCGTCCAGAAAAGAATGTTGACGATGTAGTATTAATTGCTGAAGGGAAATAGAAAAGGGGGATGAAATGAATGGGAGAAAAAATGTTAGGAATTATTAATGCAACGGGAAGTTTTCCTTCCTTAAAGAAAGTAACAGGGCATCGTTCACTAGCGGCGTTACCGTTTGGGGGCCGTTATCGACTCATTGATTTCATGCTTTCAAATATGGTGAATTCTAGTATTCATAGTGTAGCAGTTTTTACAAGCCATAAAAATCGTTCGTTAATGGACCATGTTGGTTCAGGAAAACAGTGGGATTTAGATAGAAAACGAGACGGACTATTTTTATTCCCGCCAAACTGCCAATGTGACCAAGATGAATTTGGGTCTTTTGCACACTTTAGAAGACATATTGATTATTTTCTAAGAAGCAGAGAAGAGTACGTTGTTATTACGAATAGCCATCTCGTAACAGCATTAAATTTTCAAGCGGTGTTAGAGCGACATATACATACGGCAGCTGATATTACAGAAGTTTGCCATGAAGGGGTTTCGCTTCAAACATACGTGTTAAAGAAACAATTATTGTTAGACTTATTTGAGTCATATAAAGATGTGGAGCAATACAGTTTATTTGATGTAGTGAGAGAAAAACGCGGGAAATCATTACATATTGCTACATATGAGCATACTGGATATGTAGCAATTATTGACTCGATCGAAAGTTACTATAAGCATAGCCTAGAAATTTTGCAACCTGCTATTTGGAAGCAATTATTTAAGAAAGAAGCGCCGATCTTTACGAAAGTAAAAGATGAGCCACCAACTCGTTATCTAAAGGGTGCAGTCGTGAAAAATACAATGATTGCAAATGGCAGTATTATTGAGGGGGAGGTAGAAAACAGTGTTATTTCCCGTTCAGTTAAAATTGGAAAAGGATCAATTATTCGTAACAGTATTATTATGCAAAAGAGCCAAATTGGAGATAACTGTATAATAGACGGTGTTATTATTGATAAAGACGTGAAAATTGGCGACAGTGTCGTATTAAAAGGAAACATCGATGAGCCGTATGTTGTAGAAAAAGGAAGCGTACAAAACAGTACGATTAATAGTTATTCCTAAAGAATCAGTGGGGGCTTTTTCCTCCACTGATTAAAGTTTTAATTTAAATGAAAACTCGAAGGGAGGAAGCTGCAAGAGGAGTAATAAAAACTTTTCGCGCAGTGGGACAACAAGTGAATATTTTATTTGCAGTATCAGAATGTGTACCGTTTGTGAAATCGGGAGGATTAGCTGATGTAGCGGGTGCGCTCCCAAAAGAGCTGAAAAAATTAGGAGTGGACGTTCGTATTATACTTCCGAATTATAGCCTCATTCCACAAAAGTTAAGAGATGGATGTACGTTACATAAAGTAATTAACGTCCCGCTCGGGTGGAGGAATCAATATTGTGGAATTTTAAAAGGTGAGCAAGACGGAATTACGTATTACTTAATAGATAATGAATATTATTTTAAGAGAGATTCTCTGTATGGTCATTATGATGACGGGGAGCGTTTTTCTTATTTCTCAAAAGCAGTGTTAGAGTGTATTCCGCACCTTGACTTTGAAGTGGATGTTCTTCATAGCCACGATTGGCATACGGCTATGGTTAATTTCTTACTTCGTGAAAAGTATCAAGATAACCCGTTATATGAGCGTATTAAAACGGTATATACGATTCACAACTTGCAGTTCCAAGGAGTATTTCCTCCTGAAGTGATGTACGACTTGTTAGAGCTTGGTGATGAATATTTTCATAGTGAGCAGCTAGAGTTTTATGGAAACATAAACTTTATGAAAGGTGGTATTATCGCTTCGGATCAAATTACAGCGGTGAGCCCGACGTATAAAGAAGAAATTCAATATGAATTTTTCGGTGAGAAGTTAGATGGATTACTGCGAAAATATAATGATAAGCTTAGCGGCATTGTAAATGGTATTGATACGAGCGTATATAATCCAGAAACGGATTCGTATATTAAGGCTCAGTATGATGCAGAGTCATTATATGAAAAGAGTGAAAATAAACGCGCTTTGCAGCGTTACTTTGGTTTGCCAGAAAAAGAGGATACACCAATTATTTCAATGGTAACGAGATTAACGAAGCAAAAAGGTCTTGATTTAGTACGCACTGTATTCCGCGAAATAATGGAAGAAGATGTACAATGTATTATTTTAGGTTCAGGTGATTCGGAATATGAGCAATTCTTTGAGTGGATGGCATATGAGTATCCGGAGAAGGTAAAAGTTTATATCGGATTTAATGAAGAATTAGCGCACCAAGTGTATGCGGGAAGCGATTTGTTTTTAATGCCATCGCTGTTTGAACCGTGTGGACTTGGACAACTTATCGCATTAGCGTACGGTACGATTCCAATTGTAAGAGAAACAGGTGGATTAAACGATACAGTACATTCTTATGATGAAGAAACAGGCGAAGGAAATGGTTTCAGTTTCACGAACTTTAATGCACATGACATGCTGCATACGGTTCACCGTGCAATTGAATTTTATCACGATAAACCAGTGTGGGAGCAGCTTGTAAAACAAGCGATGACTGAAGATTATAGCTGGGAGCAATCGGCTCTTGCTTATAAGGAATTGTATAAAAGTCTCATGGAATAACATGTAGGTGGTGAAAAAATGTTTACTCATGTTGAAAGTTTTAAATCAACTTTTCTAGAAAAGTTAGAGACGATGTATGGGAAAAGTTTCAAAGATTCTACAACTCGTGATCAATATAATACGCTCGGCCATATGGTACGTGAGTATATGAATAGTCAATGGATTGCAACGAATGAGAGCTATCGATCCGGAGAGCAAAAGCAAATGTATTACTTGTCTATTGAGTTTTTGCTTGGACGTTTGCTTGGAAGTAACATCTTGAATTTAGGTATTAGAGATGTATGCGAGCAGGGGTTATCTGAACTAGGGATTTCGTTGCAAGAGTTAGAAGAAGTGGAAGCAGATGCAGGCCTTGGTAATGGTGGGCTTGGACGCTTAGCAGCCTGTTTTCTCGATTCACTTGCATCTTTAAACTTGCCAGGACACGGCTGTGGAATTCGTTATAAACATGGTTTGTTTGATCAGAAAATTGTTGATGGTTATCAAGTTGAATTTCCAGAACAGTGGCTTCTTCATGAAAATGTATGGGAAGTAAGAAGGCATGATCAAGCTGTGGAAGTAAGTTATTTCGGCAGTGTTGAACCGCTAGAAATTGACGGGCGTTTAGAGTTTAGGCATACAAATGCAGAAGTCATTATGGCAGTGCCATATGATGTGCCGGTAGTAGGCTATGAGACGAGTACTGTAAATACACTTAGACTTTGGAATGCTGAACCAGTTCCGTTCCCGCAAAACTGCAAAGATATTTTGAAATATAAGCGCGAAACAGAGGCTGTATCGGAGTTTTTATATCCAGATGATACGCATGATGAGGGGAAAATACTTCGTTTAAAACAACAGTATTTCCTCGTATCAGCAAGTTTACAAAATATCGTTCGAATGCATAGAGAAAGATATGGTCACCTTCGTCAACTACATGAAAAAATTGCGATTCACATTAACGATACACATCCGGTTTTAGCAATTCCTGAACTGATGCGTATTTTACTAGACGAAGAAAAGTTAACATGGGAAGAAGCTTGGCACATAACGACGCAGACGATTTCTTATACGAATCATACGACGTTATCAGAAGCGCTCGAAAAGTGGCCAATTCACATTTTTAAACCATTATTACCGAGAATTTATATGATTATTGAAGAGATTAATGAACGTTTCTGTCATGAACTTTGGGAACGTTATCCTTATGAATGGCATCGCATCGAAGACATGGCAATTATTGCGCATGATCTTGTGAAAATGGCTCATTTAGCAATTGTCGGTAGCCATAGCGTAAACGGTGTAGCAAAAATTCATACGGAAATATTAAAGCAGCGGGAAATGCGATTGTTTTATGAATTTTATCCAGATAAGTTTAATAATAAGACGAATGGAATTGCTCATAGGCGCTGGCTTATGAAAGCAAATCCACAGTTAACAAATCTCATTTCAGAGGCGATTGGAACAGAGTGGAAGAAAGAACCGATTAAGCTTCAATCGTTGCAAACAGTTCAATATGATGCGAGTTTCCAAGAGAAATTTGCAGAAGTAAAACAAGAACGTAAAGAGATTTTAGCGGAGCGCATTCATAATACAATGGGGATTACGATTGATCCAAATTCTATTTTTGATGTGCAAGTGAAAAGATTACATGCTTACAAACGACAATTATTAAATGTTCTTCATATTTTATATTTGTATAACCGTTTGAAAGAGGATGCTAGTTTTACATTTTATCCGCGTACTTTTATTTTTGGAGCGAAAGCATCACCTGGATATTATTACGCGAAAAAAATTATTAAATTAATAAATGAACTCGCAAGAAAAGTAAATAATGACCCGTATGTCAGTCAATATATGAAAGTTATCTTTCTAGAAAACTATCGAGTTTCTTTAGCGGAAGATATATTCCCGGCAGCGGATGTAAGTGAACAAATTTCAACGGCGAGTAAAGAAGCATCGGGAACAGGTAATATGAAATTTATGATGAACGGTGCGATTACACTCGGAACGCTAGACGGAGCTAACATTGAAATAAAAGACCGGGTCGGTGATGATAACTGTTTCATTTTCGGCTTAACAGCGGAAGAGGTTCTTCATTACTATCAAAATGGTGGATATCGTGCAAGTGATTATTATCACCACAATAGGCACATTAAGAAAGTAGTTGATCAATTAACAAATGGCTTCTTTGCACAATCGGGAGCAGAATTTGAAGCGATTTATGATTCTCTCGTTATTCAAAATGATGAATATTTCGTTCTGCGAGATTTTGGCCCATATGCTGAAAAACAAGAAGCTGTCGGTAGAGCTTATGAGAACCGAACAAAGTGGCTAGAAATGTCGATTTTAAATATTGCACAGTCTGGTCATTTTGCGAGTGATCGAACGATTTTGCAGTACAGCAATGAAATTTGGGGTATTGGTAATGCAGTTAAACAGTTTTAAAGAAGTTGCTATATTGGGAGATATATTATCGATTTACCAATAAAAATGGATATTAATAAATAAAACGGGCTTAATAAAATTAAGCTCGTTTTATTTATTTTGCTTAAGAAAGAAATGGAACAGTGGTATATATGATACCTGCCCCATCATACTCTCCTGTCGCAAAGTATGAAAATGTAAAGAAACCTGTGACCGTAAAAATTACAATAAGAAAAAGTGTGAAGATAAATTTTAACATGTAAGGTCCCCTCATCCAAAAATAACTTCATAGAGTATTATAGTATACGAATATTTTATTTCCAATTGTTTACTGGTTAAAAATGAGAAGTCAGACATGTTTTGTATGTTGTAATGGAATGATTATTTGTAATGGATTTTGTATTTTTTGTAAATGTCATATTGTGATGGACGTGTGCATACTCCCAATCATGATCATTAAAATTTATGTTTCGGGGAGGGAGAAGTGGAACGACATCGAACAAGTTGACGAAACGAAAGCTACTAGCTACTTGTAGTTTATAATAATTTCGAAAAGCGATATCTCCTACTTTTGGAGAAGCGAATGTATAAAGTCCATACTGTGCGAAGGCGGTATTTATACGTGCATCTAATATGTGTAATGTGGCAAGCGCACCACCTAGACTATGCCCAGTAGCTAGTAGTTTTTTATGTGCTGGCAATGATACGAGCATATCCATAATAGAATCACGACAAGACTCATAAATAGAGAGAAAGCCGTTATGGACATTTCCGCTATTTAAAGCATAAGGATAAGGTTTTTGATTGACGAGAGAGTCAATAATCCAATCTGGGTCTGTTTGAGTGCCCCTGAAGGCAACGATAATTGTATCCTCAGATTCTAATATAAACCCGAACCATTCTGTTGTTTGAATGGCTTTTCCTTGAAACCCTTGTACATATTGAAAACCATCTGGTATTTCGAAAATACCATTTTGTTTATATTGTTCATACGTTAACTCACAACAAGAAGCTAACAGTATGGCAGTGTCTTTATCAAAGGATAAAGGAGTACGCATTAAGGAAGCCCTCCTTAAGAAAAGGTATAGTTTAATATATGCGGTGAGGAACTTGATTCATGCTTTTGGAAAAAAGACTTGAACCTACAGTTACGTGAGGGAGTATGATTTTTGTAAACATATTGTTAGGAGGAGTGTAAGATGAGCAAAAGGGAAGGCTGTTCAATTGGTGAGTTTGCAAAGAGGACAGGCACATCAATACGGACACTACAATATTACGATGAAATTGGACTACTTAAACCTGGAAAGAATGTTAGCTCTGGTCACCGTGTGTACAAAGGAAAAGATATATTAGAACTACAGAAAATAGTGAGTCTTAAAGTATTAGGATATAGTTTAGAAGAAATACGCGTTATGCTGAAAATGCCAAGTTTGAATGTAAATTTAAAAGAAACGTTGGAACAACAAAGAAAAGCCTTTGAAGAAAAGAGAAGACACATTGAAGTTTCGATAAAGGCGCTTGAACGAACAATGGTATGTCTTGAGGAAGATGAAGAGTTGGATAGTGACATATTAATGAGTCTAATTAACAGCATTCAAAAAGAAAACGAACAACGTTTATGGCTTGAAGGATATGTATCAAAAGAATTGGCTGATGGATTATATAATAAGTCGGAAGAAGAGGGCATAGCACTTGATAAAGAGTTTGTGCGTTTAGCAAAAGAAGTGAAAAGATTATTCGGAAGACAAATTGAGGATTCAGAAGTGCAAAAATTGGTTGATGAACATATGAAGGCGACTCTTAAGTATGTTGGTGAAGAGACAATGTATTCTTTAGGTAAATTAGAGAATGTAGAAGAACAATATAATAATATGATGCCATCTCCTTACACGGAAGAAGAAGAGACATGGCTTAATGAAGCGATGGAGTATTATATGATTCGAAATGGTATGTATAGCCCTCCGCAGTAAAAATAAAGTGCCATAGTCATAAACTTTAGAGAAATGCCTCCGATGTTTTTTTGCATTGGAGGCATTTTTTACTCTTTTCCATCTAAAAGGTGAACAAGGCCACCTAATATACTACTTTCACCAGTACTTTATAATGCTGGGCTTGTAAGAGGTTTGAAAAAATAGTCTGTATATATTTGAACGATGATTACCTATTTACTTGTGTTTGTTCGCACTATATACCGAAAATTTCGGGAAACGAAACATATTATTTATCTGTTTGTTTTTGCTTTTTTTTCAAATACTCCGCACGTAATTGTTCAAGTTGCTGCTTTTTATCAAATTTGGCAGGCTTCTGTTTTTCATGAAACTTTGCCACAGCTACCTGACTTTTGGAATCCAATTGATATTTTCCCACTTTGTTCACCTACTTTTCTTGTCTTGAAAGAGAATCTATTCAACAAATATAATATACCTTATTTTACTGAAGTAAACCTTATTACTTTATTTAATCTGCTTTTTCTCGTTTGTAGACGTAAATTAAAACACCCTTTCACTGCATTACTGCAAGCAAGGGTGTTTAATTTTAGTATTATATTAGTCGATGGACAAGCCTGCATAAGGGCCCTTTTTACTCTTTCCCATCCAATAAACGACCAAGGCCACCTAATACACTACCTTCGCCAGTACTTTGCGCTGCTGGGCTTGTAAGGCGTGCTGCTAATCGGCTAAGTGTTAAGGACTGAATCCAAACTGTTCCAGGACCTTCTAATGTTGCGAAGAATAAACCCTCGCCGCCAAATAGAGCTGTTTTTACTTTACCAACGAATTCGATATCATAGTTAATATCTTTTGTCATGGCAACGAGACAACCTGTATCAATGCGAAGTTTCTCACCAGGTTTTAATTCACGTTTATATACAGTTCCACCTGCGTGCATGAAAGCAAGGCCGTCACCTTCAAGTTTCTGCATGATAAACCCTTCACCACCGAAGAAACCAGTTCCTATTTTTTTCGTAAATTCAATTCCGATAGAAACACCTTTTGCGGCACAAAGAAAGGCATCTTTTTGACAAACTACTTTTCCTTGATATTCTGTTAAATCTACAGGAATAATTTTACCAGGATAAGGAGCAGCAAATGAGACGTGGCGTTTGCCGTGACCTGTATTTGTAAATACAGTCATAAACATACTTTCGCCTGTAACGAGACGTTTACCAGCGCCCATTAATTTGCCGAATAAACCGTTAGATGGGCCAGAACCGTCACCAAAGATTGTTTCCATTTCAATGTAATCTTCCATCATCATCATTGCGCCAGCTTCTGCGATAACGCTTTCTTTTGGATCTAATTCAATTTCAACAAACTGCATATCATCGCCATATAGCTTATACTCGATTTCATGTGCTTGCATTTTTTCACCTCATAAATATGTAGTAATTATATTGTACAGAAGTTAAAAGAATTAGAGTACTGTATTTTTGTTAATTTTTGAATAAAAATAGAATGAAAATTTAAGGTTATACTAGGATTATAAAAAATGATGGAATGAAAGTGTTCTCATTTGACGTTTTCGATATAGCATGATATAGTGAAAGCACTATTGAGCTACATAATGTGGTACGGAAATAAAGCACGTTGTATTAAAGGCTGTAAGCTTGTTATACATTCATGTCCTTTATATCCACCTTTTCATGTGGATTCATAGTTTCATTTTTATTTAGGAGGTACATGACATGCAAACAGGTAAAGTTAAATGGTTTAACGGCGAAAAAGGTTTTGGCTTCATCGAAGTTGAAGGCGGAGAAGACGTATTCGTACATTTCTCAGCTATCCAAGGCGACGGCTTCAAAACTTTAGAAGAAGGTCAAGAAGTTTCTTTCGAAATCGTTGAAGGAAACCGCGGACCACAAGCAGCTAACGTTACAAAAAACTAATTAGCTAGCGATAAAAAGCATTCCGATTTTCGGAATGCTTTTTTTTATTCTTTGGAACTAGATTCATTTGAAGATAATTCACCTTTGAAGGTACGTTCTTCAAAATCATCAAGCATTTGTTCATATTCTTCATGCTCTTCTGTAGCGAAAACTTGTGGGTTTTTCCCGTACATATCCGTACCGATAAAGTTTTCAAAATCCTCCACGTAGCCTACGTTTTCTTCACTATTTACATACATGCCATTATAGTTTTTTGAATCTTGTCTTTCTAAATCAGACGGCGTTTCAGATGTTCCGTAATTTGCGACATCTTGCCAAGCATCTTCCGCATCGTACTCAACAGAATGGTCCTCATCATGCTTGTGGAAAGAAGGAGACAACACTTCTTCTTCAACTGGCCGTGTATTCATATTTAACTTATTTGTCGCGTGCTGTATGCATGTTGTAGCAGTCGGCATTGCTTCCAATCTTTCAAATGGAATTTCTTCGCCAGACACTTCACAAATGCCGTACGTACCCGCTTCTATTTTTTGTAGGGCATGTTTCGTCTCCTCAAGCTGTTTATGCCAAAGTTCAATAAGCCCGAAGTCTTTTTCACGTTCATATAGCTCTGTAGCCATATCACCTGGATGGTTGTCATAGCTAGACAGTTCTCCTACTGAATCGCGTTCAGAAGCACGATCTGTATTTTCATGAGTTTGTATCGTTTGTTCCAGTTCTTGTTTTTGTTTTTCTAAAATGGATTTAAATTGACCTACTTGTTGTGGAGTTAACATAGTCGTCCACCTTCCTACAATTCAGTTTCTTTACATAGTATGAGCGTTGAGAGTAGGAATTATGAGATGAATTTCAGATATGAAAAAGGAGCCGCATAAGCAGCTCCTTTTATAGAAAGTATCCAAGTAATAATCCGATTCCCATTAGGAAACCGAAGATTGTATTTGTTTTTGCTGTTGCAATCATCGCAGGTACCATTTCCATTGGAATGCTTTTGCCGATAAAGCCTTTCGTCGCTTTAAATGCTTTCGTCGCACTTAAAAATACGATAAGCATCCATGGTGATACGATGCCCACGATAATTAAAGCAATTGTCCAAATGTAGGAAACGATGAACATCGAAGCAAGTACACCAACAGCTCTTTCACGTCCAACGAGAATTGCTAACGTTTTACGACCGTTTTCTTTATCGCCATCCAAGTCACGAATATTATTAGCTAGTAAAATGGCACCAATTAAAATGGAGCTTGGAATAGATAGTAAAATGACTTCTGATGTTACAGTGCCAGTTTGAATAAAGAATGAAATCCCAATAATAATGACACCCATAAATAATCCGGCTGTCAACTCTCCAAATGGTGTATATGCAATTGGAAGTGGGCCACCTGTATAAAGGTAAGCAACGGCCATACAAACAAGACCGATTGCAGCAAGCCACCAACTAGAATTCATACAAATATAAACACCTAATAGTATTGCGATGCCGAAAAATCCAAATGCTAAGTTAAGCACTGTTTTTGGCTGAATGCCATCGCGAACGATAGCGCCGCCGATACCAACTGAACCTTCGTGATCAAGTCCTCTTTTATAATCAAAGTATTCATTAAACATGTTTGTTGCTGCTTGAATGAGAAGACAAGCAAGAAGCATCATAAGGAAAAGAGGAAGATGTATTTGATTTATACCTCCGACCTGCATCGAATATGCTGTTCCGATGAAAACAGGTACGAAAGCGGCTGTTAATGTATGGGGACGTAGTAAACTCCACCAGATGCGCCAGCCTGTTTGCTTACTTGGCTTTGGCGCCGTAGGAGAGGAATTCGTTTTGACGTTCATTTCCATGTTGAATCCTCCTTTGGTCACATATTGTACACAACTAAGTGTAGAAAAAGCATCATTTAGTGTCAACGTTTATTTTCTAGGAAGAGAAGGTGAATTTCTCAGAAATGCTAAACGTTGACAGGCCTTTCGTTTGAGGTGTATCTTAAAATCAAGCGTAATTATGACTATTTTTCGCCCATAGGGGGGAGACAATTGTGATTCAAACGAAACAAAAAGGCTTGCAAGAAGTTCTTATTGCAGCTATCAAGCGTGCAACTAACGAAAAAACATTGGTTAGTTTTGTAAAACAAATAGACTGGGTGGATCCGCTTCTGTTCTATGCAGCAGGAAAAAGGATTTCATTCGAAAATAGATGTTATTTTGCAGACCCGGCTCAGCATGTAATATTTGCAGGAATTGGCTCTGTTTTCACTATAGCAAATTCTTCTCATAAGCGCTTTCAAACCGCTCGTGACGAGTGGGAGAAAGTAAAAGAGAATGCATTTGTCCAAAGAGATGAATATGAATTTGGAACGGGTCCGCTTTTATTTGGTGGTTTTTCATTTGATCCAGAAAAAGAGAAAACGGACCTATGGAAAGAATTTAAAGATACGACATTTTCACTACCAGCATTTTTATTAACTGTAAAAAATGAAAAAGCATGGTTAACGATGAATACATTTGTTGCAGCAACAGATTGTGCAGAAACTGTTTATAATGAAATGATTTCTTTAGAAGAGAAAATTTTTGAGGAGAGTAAATGTGCGCTAAACGGATCGAAATTAACTGTTATTTCTAAAGTAGAAGTGGATCCGAAAGGCTGGATGAAAGCAATTGAAAAAGTACAAGATGAGATGAAGCAGGGTAACGTGCAGAAGGTTGTATTGGCGAGGGAACTAAAAGTAGAGATGAACCATTCGATTGATTCTGCTCTTGTTTTAGAAGCACTTCGCATTGGTCAACCGGATTGTTACGTATTTTCTTTTGATTATAAAGGAGCATGCTTCTTAGGAGCGACGCCTGAGAGATTAATTCGCAAAGAAGATGAGAAATTTACATCGATGTGTCTTGCTGGTTCAATCGGTCATGGTCATTCTATAGAAGAAAGTGAACGAAATAGTAATGCGCTTCTTCATGATGAAAAGAATTTAGCTGAACATGGTTATGTCGTTAACATGATCCGCTCGGTACTAAATGAACATTGCGAATACGTTAATATTCCGGAAAGCCCAGGTTTATTAACAACGAAAAACTTAATTCACTTATATACGCCTGTAGAAGCAAAAGGCGATGCGAGTCTTTTAACAATGGTAGAAGAATTACATCCAACACCAGCTCTTGGCGGGACACCTCGTTTGGAAGCGATGAAACTGATCCGTGATGTTGAATTGTTAGACAGAGGGTTGTATGGTGCACCGATTGGCTGGATAGATGATGAAGGAAATGGTGAATTTGCGGTTGCGCTGCGCTGCGGATTATTAAACGGCGAGAAAGCATCCTTATTTGCCGGTTGTGGTATTGTAATTGATTCAATCCCGCAGCTTGAATATGAAGAAACAAGTTTGAAGTTTAGACCGATGCTTGGTGCTTTGGAGGAATTAATGAAATGAACAATCATATAGAAGCATTATCATATTATTTAGGCGCGTTCGTGGATGAACTGACGCGTCTAGATGTATGTGATGTTGTCATTAGTCCAGGCTCACGGTCAACGCCGATTGCTTTACTAATGGAACAACACGAAGGAATGAACACATATTTACATGTAGATGAAAGATCAGCTGGATTTTTCGCGCTCGGTATTGCGAAAGCGAAAAAACGCCCAGTAGCATTATTATGTACGTCAGGAACAGCAGCAGCTAATTACTATCCAGCTGTATGTGAAGCTTTTCATTCAAGGGTCCCGCTTATCGTCTTAACAGCGGATAGACCGCATGAATTAAGAGATGTGGGTGCACCACAAGCAATGAATCAATTTAATTTATACGGTACTTTTGTGAAACAATTTACAGAGATGGCACTGCCAGAAGCGAGTGAAGCGATGTATCATTACGCTCGTATGACGACGCAGCGCATAGTAGCAAATGCTTGTTTAGCGCCGCAGGGTCCTGTTCATCTTAATTTTCCAGTTCGCGAGCCACTTATCCCTGATTTCTCACTAGAAAGCTTATGGGATAAAGGACGTAGTGAATATACAAGAGTAGTTCAGCAAGGAAACGTGACGATGCCGAGTGAATATGTAGATTCTCTTGTAGGGCGCCTTTCACATATGGAAAAGGGGCTTATTATTTGTGGAGATGATAGTCATTCAGAAATTGCAATGTTTGCAACGCAACTAGCTGAAAAAACTGGCTATCCTATATTAGCAGACCCACTTTCTAATATTCGTAGCGGACACCACGATAAAACGATGGTAATTGACTGTTATGATACATTTTTACGAAATGAGCAGTTAAAAGAAAAATGGAAACCGGACGTGTTAATTCGCTTTGGTGGTATGCCTGTTTCTAAATCATTAACGCAGTTCATAAAAAAACAAACGAAAGCAGTTCATATCGTTGTCGATGAATCAGGACAATGGAGAGATCCAGCTCTTGTTGCGACAGAAGTTGTGCAAGCAAGTGACATTGAATTCTGCAAGGCAGTAATAGAAAAAATGCCAGTTATGAAGAAGAATGATTGGTTCGTAATGTGGCAACATATAAACGAAAAAACGAAGGAAACGCTTCGTGAAATGGAAACATATGAAACTGCATTTGAAGGAAAGGTTATTACAGATATTGTGCGCGTATTACCAGAAGACGCAACGTTATTTGCGAGCAATAGTATGCCAATTCGTGATACAGACTCATTCTTCTTCACATCGGATAAAAACATCCATGTGATGGCAAACCGTGGCGTAAATGGTATTGATGGAATCATTTCGACAGCTTTAGGAGCGAGCATTATTTGCGATCCACTTGTATTAGTGATTGGTGATTTATCATTTTATCACGATTTAAATGGGCTATTAGCAGCGAAATTACATGAATTAAACATAACAATTGTCGTTGTAAATAATGATGGCGGGGGTATTTTCTCATTCTTACCACAATATGAGAAAAAGGAACATTTTGAATCATTATTTGGAACACCAATTGGACTTGATTATGAGCACGTTGTCAAAATGTACGGTGGTTCATTTAGCCGTGTAAATGGTTGGGAGCAATTCCGTGAAGAAGTACAAAAGGGAGCAACGACAAAAGGTTTACACGTTGTGGAAATTTGTACGAACCGTGATGAAAACTTAACATTGCACCGTACGTTATGGGCAAAAACACAGGACGTAATTACTACATCGTTGCAAGGTGAATCAAAATGAACGTAACACTGCAAGGTGTATCGTATGAATATGAAGTAGTTGGAAGCGGGGAACCACTTCTACTTCTTCATGGTTTTACGGGAAGCATGGAAACGTGGCGTTCCTTCGTTCCTTCTTGGAGCGAGCAGTTTCAAGTCATTTTAGTAGATATTGTTGGGCACGGAAAAACGGAAAGCCCTGAAGATGTGACGCATTATGACATCCAAAATGTGGCATTGCAAATGAAAGAACTATTAGATTACCTTCATATTGAAAAAGTACATATACTTGGCTATTCAATGGGCGGTAGATTAGCGATTACGATGGCATGTCTATATCCAGATTATGTACACTCTCTTTTATTAGAAAACTGTACAGCTGGGCTCGAAAACGAAGAGGATAGAAAAGAACGTCGTGAAAAAGATGATCGACTTGCCGATAAAATTGAGCGAGAAGGCATAGAAAGTTTTGTATCCATATGGGAAGATATTCCACTTTTTGAAACGCAAAAACGTTTAGCAAAAAACGTACAAGAAGCGGTACAAAAAGAGAGGCTTGCTAACAACCCAAAAGGGCTCGCAAATAGCTTGCGCGGCATGGGAACTGGGGCTCAGCCTTCATGGTGGGATGAGCTGAAAAACTTAAAAATACCTGTTCTTTTAATGAACGGAGAATATGATGAAAAGTTCTTCCGCATATTAAAAAACATCGGAAAATGCGTGTCTGATGCGAAATTTGTCAAAATTCATGGTGCTGGCCATGCAATTCATGTGGAACAACCGGAAAAGTTTGATACAATAGTAAAGGGATTTCTAAAAACTATGCAGTGATACTTTTTTCAGCAAGAAGGAAGCCACACTTATAGGTGAAATCAGAAATATACAAGGAGGTAGTTGTAATGGCTATTGAATGGGTAAAAGAAGGCAATTACGAAGATATTATTTATTCAACATACAATGGTATCGCAAAGATTTCGATTAACCGTCCTGAAGTACATAACGCATTCCGTCCAAAAACGGTAATGGAGTTAATCGATGCTTTTGCACAAGCTCGTGATGATGCAAATGTTGGCGTTATCATTTTAACAGGTGAAGGTGGACGTGCATTCTGTTCTGGCGGCGACCAAAAAGTTCGCGGTCATGGTGGATATGTAGGTGACGACCAAATCCCTCGTTTAAACGTATTAGACTTACAACGTCTAATTCGCGCAATTCCTAAACCAGTTATCGCAATGGTAGCAGGTTATGCAATCGGCGGTGGACACGTACTTCATATCGTATGTGACTTAACAATCGCTGCAGACAACGCTGTATTCGGACAAACAGGTCCTAAAGTAGGAAGCTTTGACGGTGGATACGGAGCTGGTTACCTAGCTCGTATGGTAGGCCACAAGAAAGCTCGTGAAATTTGGTACCTATGCCGTCAATACAATGCACAAGAAGCGCTTGATATGGGCTTAGTAAACACAGTAGTACCATTAGAAGAGCTTGAAGCAGAAACAGTACAATGGGCACAAGAAATTTTAGCAAACAGCCCAATGGCACTTCGTTTCCTAAAAGCTGCATTCAACGCAGACACAGACGGTCTAGCTGGTATTCAACAACTAGCTGGAGATGCAACGTTATTGTACTACACAACTGACGAAGCAAAAGAAGGTCGCGACGCATTCAAAGAAAAACGCAGTCCGGACTTCGGTCAATTCCCTCGTTTCCCGTGATCAAAAGCGAAAGCGGCTCGCTTAGAATGTGAGGGGGATGGAGCTTCTGACGTAGAGGCGTTTTTTGCCTCGTAGGAAGAAGTGAAGCCACCGAACATTCTAGCTGCTGTAGCTGGATGTTTTAAAAGCGGAGCCGACTGTTTAGCCCCGTTGGCTAAGGTTCTTTCGCACAGAAAGTGTTTTTTACTTTCTCGTGCGGAAGGTTCTTAGACGGAAGGGTCTAGGAGGCGTAGCTAGATGAGATTAAACCGGAAACAAAACAACTAAGAGACTTGATATCATATCAAGTCTCTTTCTTTCATGAAAGGAGAATGAATGATGGAGACGATGCCAAATTGGTTAATGCAACGTGCATTTTTAACACCAGATCGAACTGCAATTGAAATAGAGGAAGAGAAAGTTACTTTTATGGAGCTACATGAAAAAGTAGTATCTGTTTGTGAACACCTCACGCATGTTGGAGTGGAGCGAGGGCAAAAGGTGGCTGTTCTGATGAAAAATGGTATGGAGATGATTACAGTTATTCACGCCCTATCTTATGTAGGTGCAGTAGCTGTGCTTTTAAATACGCGTCTTTCAAGAGAAGAGCTACTTTGGCAAATGGATGATGCTGAAGTTGTTTGTTTAGTAACGGATCAAGATTTTGATGCTAAAGATGTTCCTGTTTATTCATTCGCCGAAGTGATGAATGGACCAAAAGAGGAAGCCTCTATACAAGAAGAGTTTTCTTTAGAAGAAGCGATGACAATTATTTATACGTCTGGGACGACAGGCAAACCGAAAGGCGTTATTTTAACGTACGGCAATCATTGGGCAAGCGCAGTCGGTTCGTCGCTTAATTTAGGACTTCGTGATGATGATTGTTGGTTAGCCTGCATGCCGATGTTCCATGTTGGCGGGCTATCTCTTTTAATGAAAAACATTATGTACGGCATGCGTATTTTACTTGTTCCGAAATATGATGCTGATTTTATTCATAAAGCACTTCAAAAAAGAGGAGTAACAATTATTTCTGTCGTTTCTAAAATGTTAACTGATTTATTAGAGCGACTTGGGGCAGAGACATATCCATCTTCTTTACGATGCATGTTACTTGGCGGAGGACCAGCGCCAAAACCACTATTAGAAGCATGTGTAGAAAAAGGGATTCCTGTATATCAAACGTACGGTATGACAGAAACATCTTCGCAAATTTGTACGTTATCCGCAGATTACATGTTAACGAAAGTAGGATCAGCTGGAAAACCACTATTTCAGTGCCAACTTCGTATTGAAAAAGATGGCGTAGTAGTGCCACCATTTGCGGAAGGTGAGATTGTAGTAAAAGGACCGAACGTAACAGGCGGTTACTTTAACCGTGAAGATGCGACGCGAGAGACTATTCAAAACGGATGGCTTCATACTGGCGACCTTGGTTATTTAGACGAAGAAGGTTTTTTATACGTATTAGATCGCCGCAGTGATTTAATTATTTCTGGCGGAGAGAATATATATCCAGCTCAAATTGAAGAAGTGTTGCTTTCTCATCCGGCAGTAGCGGAAGCTGGTGTTGTCGGCATGGCTGACGATAAATGGGGACAAGTACCAGCTGCTTTTGTTGTGAAAAGCGGGGCGGTAACAGAAGAAGAAATTCTTCATTTTTGCGAGGAGAAATTAGCGAAATATAAAGTGCCGAAGAAAGCATGTTTCTTAGAGGAATTACCACGTAACGCTTCGAAAAAATTGTTAAGACGAGAGTTAAGACAATTAGTGGAGGAGATGTAGGTGGAAATAAAAAAAGCGACACTGTATATAACGGAAATGCCACTCGTAATCCCGTTTGCTGCAAGCTACGGGACTTACGAAAAGCGTGAGAGTATCGTTATTGAATTAGAGGATACGGACGGGTACATCGGATTTGGGGAAGTCGTTGCATTCTCTGAACCGTGGTATACGGAAGAAACGGTGAAGACAGCGCTGCATGTACTGCAAGACTTTTTAATACCTGATTTATTAAAGGCTGAAATTTCTCATCCGAATGAGGTACCGGGTCTATTTCAACATATAAAAAGAAACCGAATGGCAAAAGCCGGAATAGAGGGGGCTGTTTGGGATTTATATGCGAAGCGTCAAAAGAAATCGCTAGCGACAGTACTTGGCGGAACTAGTCATGAAATTGAAGTCGGCGTTGTAATTGGGATCAATACAATTCCGGTTATGTTAAAACAAATCGAGAAGTACGCCGAAGAAGGATACGAGCGTTTTAAAGTGAAAATAAAGCCAGAGCATGATTATGAGTTATTAAAAGAAATTCGAAAAGAGTTTCCGCATATCCCGCTAATGGCAGATGCGAATTCAGCGTATACATTAGCGGATACGGAGAGGCTGAAACGACTAGATGAATTCCAATTAATGATGATTGAACAACCGTTAGCGGATTACGATTTTCTTGATCACGCGGAGTTGCAAAAGAAAATTGAAACGCCGATTTGTTTAGATGAAAGTATCCATAGTTTAGAAGATGCGCGCGTTGCGATTACGCTTGGTAGTTGCCGCATCGTTAACATTAAGCCAGGGCGAGTAGGCGGATTAACAGAGTCGGTTCAAATTCATAATTATTGCATGGAGCATAACATACCAGTTTGGTGCGGTGGTATGGTAGAAATGGGGATTTCACGAGCGCAAAATGTTGCTCTTGCCTCATTGCCGAACTTTACGATTCCTGGTGATATATCCGCTTCTAGTAGACATTGGCAGAGGGATATTATTTCACCGGAAGTGACGCTTGAGGGCGGGAAAGTGATTGTACCGCAAAGTGTTGAAGCTGAGTATAAAGTTGACCGCGAAAGATTGGAAGAACTTACGAAGCAGCGGATTGTTTTTGAGCGGTAAATGGAAGTTTCATTAGGATGCCCGCAAATAGCGAGAGGATTTTGTCGTTCATTGTCGGTAAGTCGATATAATTGGAAAATCGCTGATATAATTTTATTTACCAAGGTTACTTTAACGAGTAGCCTTTTCGTATTGTACAAATTGGATAGACTAGTTTACAATCGAGCGTATAAAAATGGAATGAAAAAGGGGGAGTAAAATGAAACGCATTTCAATTTTAATCGCTGATGATGAGGCGGAAATTGCTGATTTAATTGAGATACATTTAGAAAAAGAAGGGTACCATGTTGTGAAAGCAGCGGATGGGGAAGAGGCAGTTCATATTATTGAAACGAAGCCAATCGACTTGGTAGTTTTAGATATTATGATGCCGAAAATGGATGGTTATGAGGTGACGCGTCAAATTCGCGCGAAACATCATATGCCGATTATTTTTTTAAGCGCGAAAACTTCGGACTTTGATAAGGTGACAGGTCTTGTACTAGGTGCGGATGATTATATGACGAAGCCTTTCACACCAATAGAATTAGTTGCACGTGTAAATGCACAACTGCGTAGGTTTTTTACGTTAAATCACCCGAAAGTAGTGGAGAGTAAATCTGCTTTAGAAATAGGCGGAGTCGTAATTAATCCTGAGCGCAGGACGGTTGATGTGTATGGTGAACAAATTGAATTAACGCCGAAAGAGTTCGATATTTTATATTTATTAGCGAGTCATCCGAAGAAAGTATACAATGTGGAAAATATTTTTCAGCACGTATGGGCGGATGATTATTATGAAGGTGGAAATACAGTAATGGTACATATTCGTACTTTGCGGAAGAAACTTGGAGAAGATAAAAGAAAGGATAAATTAATAAAAACAGTGTGGGGAGTAGGTTATACTTTCAATGGCTAATATGATGAAAAGTTTTCGATTTAAAATGATTGCCTTATTTGCGTTAAGTATGGTGCTTGCAGCAACTGTAACTTATATAATTTATAAAGGATTGCAGTTGTATTATAAAACGATGGTTCGCTACGAAGAGCCTTTAGCACAATTTAGGTCAATGGTAAGGGAATTTGGAGACATTAACTTCTTTTTAATTTTCTTTATTCCGTTATCTATTATCTTTTTCTTCTTTTTGACAAAACCGTATTTAAAATACTTTGATGAAATTTCTAATGGGATTCATCATCTTGCGAACGGTAACTTTACGAATAAAGTTCAAGTTTCATCAAATGATGAGTTTGGAAATATCGCGCGTGAAATAAATGTTGCAAGTGAAAAGTTAAAAGAAGCTGTTGAAAGAGGAGATTTTGCTGAAAGTAGTAAAGATCAGCTCGTTGTGAATTTAGCTCATGATTTAAGAACACCGTTAACATCCGTGTTAGGATATTTAGATTTAATTCTTAAAGATGAAAATTTAACAAAAGAACAAATTAAACATTTCTCCACAATTGCATATACAAAATCGCAAAGACTGGAAAGTTTAATTGATGAGCTATTTGAAATTACACGTATGAATTATGGCATGCTAAAGCTGGATAAAAAGCCGATCGATATAAGTGAGTTGCTTATACAGTTAGAGGAGGAATTGTATCCGTTATTAGAAAAACATCATTTAGAAGCTAGATTGAACGTGGCTCCTCATTTACCGATGCACGGTGATGGAAAATTGTTAGCTAGAGTATTTGAAAACTTGTTAACAAATGCCGTTCGTTACGGGTATGATGGGCAATTTGTTGATATGAATGGATATGTTGATAATGGAGAAGTTGTCGTACAAATTATGAATTATGGAGATAGCATTCCAGAAGAAGATTTACCGTATCTTTTTGATATGTTTTATACAGGTGATAAAGCGAGAACTGAGAACCGTGGCGGGACTGGCCTAGGACTATTCATTGCGAAAAATATTGTCGAGCAACATAACGGTACGATTTCTGCTGAGAGCAATGTAGTTAGAACGCTATTTGAAGTACGATTGCCAAAAGACGAGAATGTAACAATTTAATAAAAATTTAAACTTTACCCCACTTTTTATTTTAATAGTTTTTTCTATTCTATACGTAAGTTACGTTAAGGAGGAACTAGAAATGAAAAAGTGGGTATTTATTTCTTTTTTTATAGCATTCACAGTATGTGTAGGCGTTTATATATCACCGTTATTTCAAAAGGAAATCGATGTTAAAATTGTCGGGAAAGATGAGCTAGTAAAGGCGGCAAACACCGAGGGGAAAGAGATTACGAAGGAACAAATTTATAAGGGCGATTTATTATTAGTTAACAGGGATTATCCAGTAAAAAAAGATAGTATTAGGTCTGATATTATAAATGTAAATCATAATAGTGAATTAGTAAGAGGTTATGTAATATTTGATAGAAATCTTCGTTTATCAAAGGATGTTGTGAAAAAGTTTTTGAACGTTGTCGATGCGGCTGGAAAAGAAAGTGTTAACCATTTTTTGATTAGTAGTGGTTATAGAGATTTCCAAGAGCAAAAACAGCTATATGAAAAAATGGGATCTGATTATGCACTTCCAGCAGGATACAGTGAACATAATTTAGGATTATCACTGGACATTGGGTCTACTCAAAAGAAAATGGAGAAAGCGCCTGAAGGAAAATGGATTGAAGAGAACGTATGGAAGCATGGCTTTGTATTACGTTATCCGAAAAATAAAAGTAACATTACTGGAATTCAATATGAGCCATGGCATATCCGTTATGTCGGCCTACCTCATAGCGCAATTATGCAAAAAAAGAATTTTACACTAGAGGAATATTTAGAGTTTTTAAAAGAGGAAAAAGAGGTTTCAACTGAAGTAGAAGGTAAGAAATATACTGTTTCTTATTATAAAGTTTCTGAGAATACGAAAGTGAACGTTCCAGCAAACAAGCAGTATGAAATTTCCGGGAACAATATGGATGGGGTTATTGTGACGGTTCAGGAATAGAGAAAAAGGCTGTGCCATTTGGGACAGCCTTTTCTTATATAAGAAAGGAAGTGACGTTTTTTGTCGGTAAATCGATATTCTTTGTCGAATCGTTAATATATTATAAGTTATGATAGATATAATTGAAAAATCGTTGATATATTGTAAGTTATGATAGATATATTCAAAAAATCGTTGATATAATTTCCTATACTATTAGCATTTTGGAGGAGCATCTTTTTATTTACTTTTAAACATTATAACGTTATATTTACTTCTCCGTTTTTTTATGTTACGCTAAACGTGTGAAAGAGATATAAAAAATGAAACTTAAATGTAAGCGTATTCTTATGGCTTCTTATAGAAAAGGGTGGAAATACAATGACAGAACGATTCGTACTACGTAATGTGAAACGTGTGAACGGGGAAGAGATTGACATTGTAATTGAAAATAATAAAATCGCACAGGTGACGAAAGCTGGTGCTGGCGAAGGTGGAAAGGTTCTTGATTACTCAGGTACTTACGTATCGAGTGGCTGGATTGATTTGCACGTTCATGCTTTTCCGGAGTTTGATCCGTATGGCGATGAGGTGGATGAAATTGGCGTTAAGCAAGGGGTAACGACAATTGTTGATGCGGGTAGCTGCGGAGCTGATCGTATTGCAGATTTAGTAAAAAGTAGAGAGCAGGCAAAAACGAATTTATTTGCCTTTTTAAATATTTCTCGCATCGGTTTGAAACGAATTGATGAACTATCCAATATGGAATGGATCGATAAAGAGAAAGTGATAGAAGCAGTAGAAAAGTATAAAGATGTAATCGTTGGGTTAAAGGCGAGAATGAGTAAAAGTGTCGTTTGTGATAGCGGAATTGAACCGCTTCATGTTGCACGCTCTTTATCTCGTGAAACATCATTACCAATTATGGTACATATCGGTTCAGCGCCTCCTCACATTGAGGAAGTTGTACCTCTTTTAGAAAAAGATGATGTGATTACACATTATTTAAACGGGAAAGAAAATAATTTATTTGATGAAGAAGGGAAACCGCTACCTGTGTTGTTAGATGCGGTGAATCGCGGCGTGCAGTTAGATGTTGGTCACGGTAATGCTAGCTTTTCTTTTAAAGTAGCAGAAGCGGCGAAGCGTCACGATATTGCCTTTAATACAATTAGTACGGATATTTACCGGAAGAATCGTATACATGGTCCAGTGTATAGTATGGCTCACGTTCTTTCGAAATTCCTTTACTTAGGTTATCCACTAGAAGAAGTGATTGATGCGGTTACGAAAAATGCGGCAGAGTGGCTTAAGAAACCAGAGCTTGGCCGTATTCAAGAAGGGGATATTGCAAACTTAACTTTATTTACGGTTAAAGATGAGAAGGTTACGTTAATTGATTCAGAAGGGGATCAGCGCATTGCTGAAAAAAGAATTGATACGAAAGGGGTTGTAATGAATGGGTCATTCATTGAATGCTAAGTACGGATTAAAAAGAGTGATTAATGCGAGCGGTAGAATGAGTATTTTAGGTGTATCTGCTCCTACAGATACAGTAATGGATGCGATGAAACATGGTGGACAAAATTATGTGGAAATTGCTGATTTAGTAGATAAAGCAGGAGACCATATTGCGAGAATTCTAGATTCAGAGGCAGCGGTCGTTGTGAATTCAGCATCGAGCGGAATTGCGCTTTCTATCGCTGGTATCGTTACAGAAGGAAATCGCCGTAAAAGTGAAAGACTTCATCAAGAAGTAATCGCGAAAAACGAAGTGATTATGTTAAAAGGTCATAACGTTCAATACGGTGCTCCTGTTGAAACGATGATTTACTTAGGTGGAGGAAAACTCGTTGAAGTTGGCTACGCAAATGAAGGGAAAGCAGAACATATTGAAGATGCGATTGGCGAAAATACAGCAGCAATTCTTTATGTGAAATCACATCATGCAGTGCAAAAAAATATGATTTCTGTTGAAGAAGCATGGGAAGTAGCGCAGCGAAATAACGTACCACTTATCGTTGATGCGGCAGCTGAAGAAGACATTCAAAAATATGTGAAGTATTCAGACCTTGCCATTTATAGTGGTTCAAAGGCAATTGAAGGACCTACTTCTGGTATTGTTGGCGGTAAACGAAAATATATCGAATGGCTGAAAGTGCAATTACATTGCATCGGAAGAAGTATGAAAGTCGGGAAAGAGACAACTTTTGGCTTACTTCAAGCGCTTGATGA
Organism: Bacillus sp. FSL L8-0152; assembly: GCF_038006365.1. NCBI lineage: Bacteria > Bacillati > Bacillota > Bacilli > Caryophanales > Bacillaceae > Bacillus > Bacillus sp. FSL L8-0152. The sequence goes on along the minus strand of NZ_JBBOVB010000001.1, from coordinate 4,953,531 downwards.
GTACGGAGTAAAAGAAGATAAGAGCGAGCAAGAAAAAGAATTGCTACAAGTACTTATGCCGCTAAAAGAATTAAATGGTGTAAATGTAACGATCGTTCAAGATGAAGCTGGAAGAGCAATCTTTAGAGCTCGTATTCATATTAACGAGAAAGAGTTAAACAAATCAGCAAGAGATGTTGTGACTGCATTACGCGAAGGGGAAATCGCCATTTATACACGTGATTACGGAGTAAGACAAGGATTCTTTGATATTGATCCACGTCCACTTCAAGGTGATGACATACATGTGATTGAAGAAAAATTGAGAGAAATTGTAGGGGGAAACTAAAATGACAAACATTCAAAAACGTTTTTATAAAGGGCGCGTAGCATTAAATGTATTAGCAAACAATATCCAAAATGCGAAAGATATTTTTGAAGCAGCAGAAGGTTATGTAGTAGTGGGAGTGTTATCAAAAGACTATCCAACAGTAGAAGAAGCTGTTACAGCTATGAAAGCATACGGAAAAGAAATTGATGACGCTGTATCAATCGGACTAGGCGCAGGAGATAATCGCCAAGCAGCAGTTGTGGCTGAAATTGCGAAGCATTATCCTGGTAGCCATATTAACCAAGTGTTCCCTTCAGTTGGAGCAACGCGTGCAAATCTCGGCGAAAAAGATAGCTGGATTAATAGTTTAGTATCACCAACAGGAAAAGTAGGTTACGTAAATATTTCTACTGGCCCAATTAGTGCGGCTGGAGAAGAAAAAGCAATCGTTCCAATTAAAACAGCGATCGCACTTGTACGTGATATGGGCGGAAATTCATTGAAATACTTCCCAATGAAAGGGCTAGCTCACGAAGAAGAATATCGCGCAGTTGCGAAAGCTTGTGCAGAAGAAGGATTCGCATTAGAGCCAACAGGTGGAATTGATAAAGAAAACTTTGAAACAATTGTACGTATTGCGCTTGAGGCAAATGTAGAGCAAGTTATCCCGCACGTCTACTCTTCTATTATTGATAAAGAAACTGGTAATACGAAAGTAGAAGATGTTCGTGAATTATTAGCAGTCGTGAAAAAGCTAGTTGATCAATATGCGTAAGAAAATTGCAGCGTTCGGCGAAGTAATGATGCGCCTGCAAGTACCTGGATATGAATTGTTGTCGCAAGCTAACACGTTAAATTACTCATTTTCAGGTACAGGTGTGAATGTTGTAGCGGCACTTTCTCACTTAGGGCATGAAGGGCTTCTTATTTCAACTTTACCGGAAAATTCGGTTGGAGATGCAGCTGTATCTTACATTCAAAAGTTAGGGATTCAAACTTCTCTTGTTTCAAGAGGCGGTAAATATGTAGGTATGTATTTTTTAGAAAATGGATTCGGTGCACGTGCAAGCCGCGTTACATATTCGAATCGATTAGAAAGTAGCTTCAATACGGCATGTGAAGAAATGTATCAATTTGAAGAAATCGCAAAGGAAATTGATATCGTTCATTTTTGCGGTATTACACTTGCGATGAATGATACTGTACGTCATCATATGAAATCTTTAGCGAGAGCAGTTAAAGAAAACGGAGGAACCGTCGTTTTTGATTGTAATTATCGTCCCTCACTTTGGGGAGAAGACGGATATGAACAGGCAAAACCGCATTATGAAGAAATGCTAGGACTTGCTAATATCGTTATGATGAATGAAAAAGATGCGATGTTCGTTCTTGGGATGAAAACAGAAGAGACGGAGCGTGAGGCGCAGCTGCTGGATCTCATTCCAAAGGTAGCTGAAACGTATCATATCGCTACAATCGCTGGTACTCATCGCTCTATTAACAGTGATAATACACATTGGCTTCGCGGGTTTATATGTAAAGATGGTTCGTTCACTTTTGCAAAAACACTTACGTTTTCTGTATATGATAGAATAGGTGCTGGAGATGCTTATACGAGCGGGATTATTCATGGCGAGATAGAAGAGTTTGCACCAGAGAAAGCTGTTTCATTTGCGTCAGCAGCTGGAATGCTAGCACATACAATCGTCGGTGATACGCCAATGTCATCAGAGAAAGATATACTTCGGGCGATGACGGCATCAGTAGGTGATGTAGAAAGGTAGTGGGTGTAACAGTGAACGTAACGAGGAAAAAAGGACCATTATATTTACAAATAAAAAATATTATTCGTGATCGAATATTGCATGGCGTATATGCGATTCATACGAATATTCCTTCAGAACCGCAATTAGAAGAAGAGTTCAAAGTTAGTAAGATTACAGTGCGTAATGCCATTAAAGAACTCGCTCAAGAAGGATACTTGGAAAAGAAAAGTGGTAAAGGAACGAAAGTGATTCGTAATACTTCTGCGACAAAACTGTCAAAGGGTAAGAAATTTACAGAAGTATTAGTGGAAGAAGGATATAAAGTACAGAAGAAATTGCTAAAAGCAGAAGTCGTGCATAATGAAGAAGGAACAGTGCCATTTCGATTATTCGGGAAAGAGAGTTTCCGTATCGAACGTTTATATACGTTAAATGATGCACCGTACATTCATTATACGCACTATTTCTCAGCAGGAATGGCAAGTACAGATTTATCGGACTTTGATTTACAATCGCTTTATGATTTAGTTGAAGACCGAGGTATACATTTAGAAAACTTCAGAGATGAATTCGCTGTTGGGCTTGCGCCTAGCTTCGTTGCAGAAGCGCTAGGTGAAAAAGAGGGAACAGCGTTATTAAAACGTATGCGCTATTCTTATGATGAAGTTGGCGAAGTAATTGAATATAGCGAAGGCTACTACAATACAGAAATGCAGCATTATGTAGTGAATTATGACGTATAAAAAGAGGGGATGTTCCCTCTTTTTTTATAAAGTAAAACTTTAATTAGTGGAGGAGGGCATCACCTACTAATTATTAGCCCACACCAATCGGGATAAAAGTAAGGAGAATGAGAGATGGATATATACTTATTAATCGTCACGTTACTTGCGATCACAATTGTTATTTTAGGGGTATCATGGTGGAAATGGCATGCATTTATTAGTTTAACAGTTGCGAGTTTGTTTTTAGCTATTATGTCTGGACTGAACTTAACGAAAATAGTGGCTGCCTATGAAACTGGTGTTGGTAGTGTACTAGGTCATTTAGTTGGTATTTTGGCACTTGGAACTATACTCGGGAAAATGATGTCTGATTCAGGAGCAGGCATGCAAGTTGCAGATTTCTTTATTCGATTTTTCGGCGTAAAAAAATTACCTTGGGCTATGTTATTTGCAGGTTTTGTTATAGGGATTCCCGTCTTTTTTGAAGTAGGGATTGTTATTTTATTACCACTTGTAATTTCAATTCGAAAAACAACGAAGCAAAACATATTATTAATTGCTTTACCTGTTATTGCGGGATTATCTATCGTACATGGGCTAGTACCTCCGCATCCAGGTGCCATGACTGCAATCGGTATTTATAACGCGAACTTAGGAAAGGTACTTTTATATTCATTAATTATCGCGTTACCGACGGCTATTATAGCAGGCCCAATATTTGCAAAGTGGGTACATAAGAGGGTTATACCTGAAAATGAACCGGAGCTTGTTCGAGTTACGACAGTATCAACTGATTTGCCAAGTCGTAAAGTTTCATTCTTTATTATTTTATTACCAGTTGTATTGATGATTTTATCAGTAGTTGCACCATATATTTCATTACCGAAAAAATTGACTGAATTTTTCGTATTTATAGGAAGTCCAGTAATCGCCTTACTTATTTCATGTTTCGCAGCATTTTATTTACTTGGTATCAAACAAGGTATTAATAAAAAGATGATTAAAAAATTAACAGATGAAAGTTTATTGCCTGTCGGTTCTATTATTTTAATAATTGGTGCAGGCGGTGGATTTAAACAAATATTAATTGAAAGCGGCGTTGGAACAGCTATTGCACAAATGGCAGAACATATTTCGTTATCACCAATCGTATTAGCTTTCATGGTAGCTGGTTTAATTCGAATTGCAACAGGTTCAGCTACAGTAGCATTAACGACAGCAGCAGGGATTGTTTCACCAGTTATTCAGCACATGTCTGGTGTGAATTTAGAGCTTCTCGTTATTGCAACCGGTGCAGGTTCATTAATGTTTTCTCACGTAAATGATGCAGGGTTCTGGCTTGTAAAAGAGTATTTAGGTTTGACGGTGAAGGAAACATTTAAAACGTGGACGGTGCTGGAAACATTGTTATCATTTATTGCATTTGGTTTTGCTCTTTTGTTGAATATGTTTCTTTAAAGGATACCTGAATAGGTATCTTTTTTTTGATTAAGCCCAATTCCTAAAACAAGCCCGTTTTTAGGTAAGCCAAGCTTCCTATTCGCCCTGAAAACATAATATAAATGGAATCCCCTCATTTAGAGCAAGGTGAACTTGTTATGAATGATACTAAAGGAGGAATAGGGTAATGAGCGAAAAGTGTGAACACAGACATGATGATTGTAACCGCAGACATGGTTGCGGAGGCGGTTTTGCGCTTCTAATCGTATTGTTTATTTTATTAATTATCATCGGTGCTAGCTGCTTCGGCGGAGGCGGCGGTTGTGGCTATGGTGGTTACGGCGGTTATGCAGGCGGCTACGGTGGATATTGCTGCTAATTATTAAAAACTATTGAAAATAGCCTTGTGCATATTGCACAAGGCTATTTTATTCATATTTTTATATGCTGTGATAATTTATTAATGTACAGAGAACGGATTAAGAAGAAGAAAATGATCTCGATAATCCCGAAAAAGGTGAGTACGATACATGTCTCTTTTAGTAAGGAGAAAGAAAACATGCTTTGTAAAAACTTAACCGCAAATAATGTGTGACCACCAGCAACGATGTAAGGAACGAAAAATAAAATTCCTAATTGAATCGTTGCAGAGCGAAACATTTCTGATTCAGTTAAGCCAAGCTTTGTAATCGTAATATACTTTTGTCTTTCAGTTGTTAAGTCATTATACATACGGAAATATAAAACACTAGCTGCTCCGATAAAGAAAATAAAGCCGAGAAATGCCCAAATAAAGAATTGAGCGACTGCATTTCCTTTACTATGAACGAGTTCATCCGTAGCTGTATAAATATAAAATGGTTTAATGAAATTTTCTTCATTTTTATGTGCTTCATACAAAATTTCTGCATCATGATCTAAGCTTTTTAATATATTTTTTGTTGGGACAATTGCATTTTCCCAATTTTCCACGAAGTAGTTATAGACTGTAATTGTTTCAATATGAGGAATCATATTTTCAATTACTTCATCTTGCATCACAATTAAGTGAGGTAATGCAAAGGGAGGCTCAATTCCTCTATTAATAAAACCTTTAATTTGAAATTCCTTTTTATTAGAGCCAAGTGTAATTGTGTTCTGCTTCGCAAATGGGTTAGACACGAGATTTAATAACGCTGGTGAATAGCGAGAAATATTATAAACTTGTGAAGAATCGAGAGTGATTTTTGGTCTGTTTAATTGCTGTGCTATTGCGTTATAATCACTCATTTTCATAATGGCAATTGATTCTTTTGAAGCTGTATCTTTTAAAACGGTAAACTTATATTTGTCATATTGAAAATTAGCATTTGTAAGTTCAGTTTCAATCGTAGTAATATGCTTTTGTTCAAATGCATTAACACCTTCTGATGTATAGGTGAATGGTATTGGATATCGTTCTAGTATGGGTGCTTTCGTATTATTGTTTGCAGCAAATAACCCGATAATAATTGTAAATGCAAGTGCAGATAGCATAGAAACAATAAAGAGTACATTAATATTACTGCGTGTACGAGAAACTAAATCTGAAATCCATAACATATTTATTCGTTTTAAGTAAAACTTTCTTCGTTTCTTTAAAATATAGATAAAGAGAAGAAATGTTTGTGAAAAAAATAAATACGTCCCAATCACTACAAGCGGTAAAATAGATAGCATAATTAAGAATACAGATCCATTTTGTGCATTTTTTTCCGTTATGTAGCCTTGCGGATAACCGGCAATATAATAACATAGTCCTAAACAAGTTAAAGCAAATAGTGAAATGAGTATAGATGGTTTTTTTTCGCTCTTCTCTTTGTTAACGCCCTTAATAAGCTTCGTTGTTTTTCGAGTACGAATAAACATTGGTGTAAATGTAGAAACGATTAAAAATAAAATGATAAACGTTACGGTTGTAACGATAATCGCTTCTGTTGGCCAATATAAATAGAGACCTTTCGCGTTTGTTAATTTCGAAGTGACTAATAAGAAAAAGTTAGAAAATACAAGTCCACCTTGAATGCCGATAAAGATAGATAATATCCCAATTATCATGTTTTCGGTAAATAACAATCTTTTTAATTGTCTCTGTGAGATACCAAGAATAGTGAGTATCCCGAATTGCTGCTTCCGTACATTTAAAAATGTTCCAATTGAATATAAGAGAAAGAAGAACGAGAACATAACAATCACAAGCTGTGCTGTACTAGCTAAATTCATTAGAGGATCACGTTCTTGAAAGCTTTGTACACTCTGTAAGCGTGGATGATACGCGTATACAGTAAATGAAAAGAAAACCATGATAGAAAACGCACTACTTACAAAGTAGGCGAAATATGCTTTTGAATTACGTGAGACATTTTTAAATGCGAATTGCCAAAACGTCATCCACGTCTTCCTCCTAATAAGGCTAGAACATCTAATATTTCTTGATAAAACTTCTCGCGATATAATCCGCGGTGCAGTTCATTGTAAAGCTCTCCATCTTTAATGAAAATAACACGGTTACAATAACTTGCTGCAAACGGATCGTGCGTAACCATTAAAATCGTTGCATCTTCTTCTTTGTTTAATTTCGTAAATAACTCCATTACATCAATAGCGGCTTTTGAATCCAGATTCCCTGTCGGTTCATCGGCTAGTAAGAGAGAAGGGTGATGAATAACAGCACGTGCTACTGCAGTACGCTGTGCTTGTCCTCCAGAAACTTCAAAAATACGTTTGTCCAAAATATGATCAATTCCAAGCTTTTTTGAAATGTTATCAAGCTTTTCATCCATTTCTTTTAATGGAACATTATCTAATGTTAAAGGTAGTACGATATTTTCACCGATTGTTAGTGTATCTAGTAGGTTAAAGTTTTGGAAAACAAATCCTAACTCTTGGCGGCGGAAAATAGCTAACTTCTCTCTACGAAATGTGTGTGGTTTTTTTCCGTTAATAACGACGTCACCAGAAGTAGGAGAATCAATTGTAGAAATAACGTTTAAAAATGTAGATTTCCCGCTACCAGATGGACCCATAATGGCAACGAATTCCCCTTTATCTACGTGTAAATTTATATTTTTTAAAGCAGTATGAGGGACTTTTCCCTCATATACTTTTGAGACGTTTTTTATGTGTAATACTTCTTCCATAGTAATCACCTTTCTACTTTTAAAACTTGATATGTTGTGATAATTTTTGCATATAAAAGGAACGAATTAAAAGGAAAAATAAAATTTCAACTGTTCCAAAAATCAACAGTACGACTGTAATCTCAGCGAAGAACGAGAGATGTAAAACTTCTTGTAGCATCTTTGTCGCAAACATCGTATGGATTGACGCCATGATGTAAGGCACGAAGAAAAGAATCGCAAGCTGAATTGTCGCTGAACGTTTCATTTCAGTTTCAGTTAAGCCAATTTTCGTAATCGTTATATATTTTTCTTGCTCATTTGTTAAATCTGTATACATTCGGAAGTAAAGAACACTACCAGCACCGATAAAGAAGATAACACCTAAGAAAGTACCAATTAAGAAGAACGAAGCGACATTTAGTTTTGTCTTATATAGGGAATCGCTCGCTTCACTTGCATGGAAAGGTGGATGCTCTGCTTGAATTGCTGCATTATCGTTATCAATTTTTGTTATAAACGATGAACCGATATTATGTGCTTTTTCCCAATCTGTAACTTTGAAGTTATATACACTCATTTGTTTGGAAACTGTGGATAAGGATTCTACATTTTCATCAGATAGTATGAGTAATTGGTATATTAAGCTGTTTGGGAATGGGCTATAACTTTTATATTCTTTCACTTGTAGTTGTAAATTGTTTTGAGTAAGTGTAAGAGTATTTTTCTTTTCTTCATTGTGAAGTGTTCCAATAACTTGATCATCTAAGTCTTTCATAAGAATATAAGATTCATTCTTATTTACCGTGAGTTTTTCCCAATTTAATGCTTTAGCAAGTACATTATAGTCACTTTGTTTAATTGCGTAATAGAGCTGCGTGTTATCTTCAGCTGAAGATACTTCATATATATCCGTTTTAAATTTCGTATAAGTAAAATGCTCTTCATTAAATTTCTGCTCTAACCAGTTTAAATGTTCATCAGCTAATGTATTTTCAGTATGTGATAAATACGTGAACGGGAAAGGGTTTTGTCTAATTGCATCAAACTTTGTAAATTTCCCAAAACCGTATAAGAATGTAATCATTGTAAAAGCGAGTGTTGATAGCATCGCTACAATAAAAAGCATGTTAATGTTTGTCCGAATGCGCGCTGCTAAATCCGAAATCCAAAGCATATTAATTCGTTTCATATAAAACGTTCTTCGCGTTTTTAAAATACGAATAAGTAAAAAACTAATTTGTGAAAAGAAAAAGTATGTTCCAGCTGCAATAAGCGATGGAATAACAAATATACTAGAGACGGCATATAAAAGCCCAATGATATCGCCTAACGACATAAAATATAATGGATTGGATTCTAATACATATCCAGTTATTAAACATGCCGCACCAAATAGAGAGATGAGCACGGATGCTTTTCTTTCTTTTTGTTGTTTTCCTTCTTTTAAAAGACGTACGGCTTTTCTCGTGCGAATGAGCATCGGTGTAAAAGATGATACGAGAATGAAGAGCCCGAGAAAGATGATGATAGTTAAAACGATAGCACTTGTAGGCGGATATAAATATAAACCAGGTACGTGTGTAATTTTGGCGGTAACTAATAAAAAGAACTGTGAAAAGACAACTCCAAGTTGAATGCCAAAAAATATAGAAAGAGCACCAATTAACATATTTTCTATAAATATGAGTCGCTTTAATTGTTTTTGGGATATGCCAAGTACTGTTAAAATCCCGAACTGTTTTTTTCGTACTTTTAAAAACGTCCCGATTGAATACAGTAAAAAGAAAAATGAAAAGAACACAATGACAACTTCTGAAATTGTCATTAATATGTTCAGAGAATAATTCACGTCTGTCATATGCAATTTAGGATGAAATAAATAAACTGCAAATGAGAAAAAGATTGCGATGGAGAACGCACTGCTTACAAAATAGGCGAAATAAGCTCTGGCGTTCCGCGTCACGTTTTTAAATGCAAACTGCCAAAATGTCATTCACCTGAACCTCCTGATAGGGTGAAGATGAGAAGAGCATAAGAAATACTCTTTTCATCAAGTTTGTTTTAAATATTTTGTCCACTCGTGTATTGTGATAATTTTTGCATATAAAGTGAACGAATGAATACGAAAAATACGATTTCAACGAATCCAAAAATAATAAGAACGGCTGAAACCTCTTTGAACAGAGATAAACCAATTACATCTTGTAGCATTTTTGTTGCGAACATTGTATGAATGGATGCCATAATGTACGGAATGAAAAATAAAATACTAAGTTGAATGGTTGCAGATCGTTTCATCTCTGTATCTGTTACACCGATTTTAGAAATCGTTATATATTTCTCTTGTTCGTTCGTCAAATCCGTATACATTCTAAAGTAAAGAACGCTACCAGCTCCAATGAAGAAAATAACTCCTAAAAATGTCCCAATTAGGAAAAATGCAGCACTGCCTGATGTTATTTTGTATAACGATCCTGCTGATTCAAAGGAACGAATAAGAGGTCCTTCATACTGGGATTTATTTCGATCTTTTTGAACTTTTTCTATAAAATTATCAGCAATTTCATATGTCTGTTCCCAGTTTTGAATTTTGTAATTGTATGCTGATATATGCTTTACGGTGCTAGGTAAGTTATTTACGATAACATCAGGCAAAACTATCGTTTGATATGAAAAGCCAGATGGAATTGCATTCACATGCTCATAGCCTTTCACTCGTAATTTCGTATTTGTACTAGAGAGTGTAATGTAATCTCTTTTGTAGCTTTGCTCAAATTCGTTGAATATGGTGATATAAGATGTCCCTGTAAGCACATATGCTTCGTTATCATCCATAAATAGTTGTTTCATTCGTAAAGAATATGCAAGTTTGTTATAGTCACTTTGCTTAATTGCGTATACGTCATTATAAATAGCTATATCTTTATCTTCTTTTAGTGGTGTTTCATATATATCAGCTTTTATTTTTTGATAGGGGAAATGCTCTTTTTGTAATTGTTGCTCAAGCCAATTTAAATGCTCTGTAACAAAAGGGTTCGCATCATAAGAAAAATAAGAAATTGGAAAAGGAGAAGTTCTATTCACATCTAGCTTAATAAATTTCCCGAATCCATATAGAAACGTAATCATTGTGAAAGCAATTGTAGATAGCATCGCTACAATAAACAGCATATTAATATTCGTTCGAATACGGCTTGCTAAATCCGAAATCCAAAGCATATTAATCCGTTTCATATAAAACTTCCTTCTTTTCTTTAAAATATAAATAAGTAAGAAACTAATTTGTGAAAAGAAGAAATATGTTCCAATTGTAACAAGCGTTGGGATAACGAAAATACTTGAAACCATATATATAACACCGATTTGCGGGCTTACTGATACGAAATATTTAGGATTTCCAGCTAACGTATAACCACCAAATAAACAAATCGCACCAAATAATGAAACAAGTATGGATGGTTTTCTTTCTTTTTGTTTTCCACCATTTGTTTTTAAAAGGTGTACTGCTTTTTTTGTACGAATAAGCATTGGTGTGAATGCAGATACAATGATAAAAAGACTAAGGAAAACAATGGTTGTTAAAATAAACGCGTTAGTAGGCCCGTATAAATATATTCCTGGAACATGCGTAAGTTTGGCTGTTACTAATAAGAAAAATTGAGAAAAAACAACTCCAAACTGCATGCCGAAAAAGATAGATAAAATCCCGATTAACATATTCTCCATAAAAATAAGACGATGTAATTGTTTTCTCGATATTCCTAAAATGGTCAAAATACCAAATTGTTTTTTTCTAACTTTTAAAAAAGTACCAATGGAATATAGTAAAAAGAAGAAAGAGAAAAATACAATTACTACTTCTGAAAATATCATTAATGCTGAAATTTCAGAGGTCATGTCAAAGTTTTGTAATTTCGGATGGAATAAGTAAACAGCAAACGAAAAGAACACAGCAATGGAAAAGGAACTACTTACAAAGTAAGCAAAATAAGCTCTCGAGTTGCGCGTGACGTTTTTAAATGCAAATTGCCAAAATGTCATAGATTATACCTCCGGCTAGAAGATATAGAAGTAGTTGTATTGCAAAAAATGTATGAGAGTGAGTTCTCATACATTTTGCTTGCATATGTTACGATCATACTTCGGTCACCTTCTCCGTATGTTCTGCTTGATTATTTGCAGCGTTGTGGAAGATGATTTTAATCGTCGTTCCTTTACCAACTTCAGAATCTAGTTTGACAGAGTGACCTAAATAATCACAAATTTTACTTACAATATAAAGTCCCATACCAGTAGATTCTCCGAAGGCGCGACCGTTTTTCCCAGTGTAAAACGGTTCAAATACTCTTCGAATATCTTCTTGTGGAATACCAACACCTTCATCACGAACTTCTAAAATAATATCTTTTCCGTTTCGGTAAGCAGATAAGAAAACTTTCTTTCCGCGCTCACCGGAGTAACGAACAGCGTTTGTCATTAATTGATAGATGATAAATTTTAGCCATTTCGCATCAGAAGCAACTTTTAAATCAGAATGGACTTCTAAAACAGGGAAGACACCATTACGAATGAATAGTTCTTTTAATCCATTAATATTTTTTGTTACCGTATCTTTTAATGAAATCGTCTCGACATGGAAATCTTCATGGAAGTTATTTAACCTAGCCATGTATAAAGCCATATCAAGCCCTTGGTTTAGACGCTCTAATTCTTTTTTAAACTTTGGAATTAAATGCTCGTCTTCCATTTCTAGCACCATAAGCTGCATAACAGAAACAGGTGTCTTCATTTGATGTACCCAATGGTTAATGAATAGTTGATGTTCTTGTTGTTTTACTTCATACGATTGTAGTTCTTTTTGGAAGAGGCGGTACTGCGTACGCACGAGTTCATTGACACCGTGAGGCATCGGAGCAGTCGCTCTTTCAATAAACGCATCTTCCATTTTTTCTGGTTGCTCACTTAATCTATGGTACATTCTACGATTGCGAACGTAACGGTAAGCGAGGAAACAAATAAATAAATATAAACTTAAAACGACGAAGTAAAATTTATTGTTTTGAAATCCATCTACTGCATCATAAAGAACGAAAATGATACCGAAGTTTAAAACGTACAGTAGGAAAAATGCAAAATGATCACGTAAAAATAGCTTCATGCTTATTCACTCCAAGTTGCGTTAAAGCGATATCCAAGTCCACGTACTGTTTCAATAGAGTTCTCAATGCCAAGCTCATTAAACTTTTTACGAAGACGCGTAATGTTTACGTTTAATGTATTTTCTTCAACGAAGCTCTCGTCATCCCAAAGCGCAGCTAATAAATCTTCACGGCTCGCTGTACGAGGGAATTTAGATAATAACATTTCAGCTAAAATAGCTTCTTTCTTCGTTAAAAGAACTTGTTCAGATCCGAAGTGAATTTCAGGACGTTCTGGGAATAGTTTTAAACCTTCTACTTCAACGATACGTTCAGAAATATTTGGTGCATAATCACCGTAAATACGACGTAATTGTCCTTTAATTTTCGCCATTACAACATCGTAGTGGAACGGTTTTGTAATGTAATCATCCGCACCGCTTTCAATTGCCATAATTTGTTCCATCTCACCAGCACGAGCTGAAATGAAAATAATTGGACAAGTAGATTCATGACGAATTTGACGGCACCAGTAGAAACCATCGAATTTCGGTAAGTTTACATCAAGTAAAACAAGATGTGGTTTCACAGCGTTAAACGATTCCATAATATCATCGAAATTCTCCGCTACCACAGCCTCATAACCGTACTTCTGAATGTGAGATTGCAGTAATGATGAAATATTTGGATCGTCTTCAACGATTAAAATTTTATACATATGTATATTCCTCCTCAAAAAAACAATTGTAGCTATAGTGTATCATGTGTTTCAAGTCTTTTCATTATGTTGAAAGATAAGCTAGTAAACAGTATAGGTTAAAAGTGAGAAAAGTAAAAAGGGCGCTGGATGAAATTGACAAATAACGGTAATCGGTTTAACATTTAGATAAATATCTAAATGTCTAATTATCGAAAGGAAGAAAGACATTGAATCAAGCATTCAAAGCATTAGCAGATCCAACAAGGCGAAAAATTTTAGACTTATTAAAAGAAGGTGATTTAACCGCTGGTGAAATCGCTGAACATTTCAATATGACAAAACCAAGTATTTCACACCACTTAAGCGCACTTAAAAATGCTGAACTTATTCAAGATGAAAAGAAAGGGCAATTTGTTGTGTACTCTTTAAACACAACTGTCTTTCAAGATTTATTAACTTGGGTGTTTACATTTACGAATAAGGGGGAAGAGGGGAAATGAAAAAACATCTTTTTGCAATCTTATTAATTGTTATAACTTGTTTAGCTTGGGCGTTTGCTTGGCCACATTTGCCGGATACAATTGCAACGCATTGGAGCGGAGGTAAGGTAGATGGATATTCTTCTAAATTTTACGGAATGATTTCTATGGTCGGAATTATGATTGCATTATATATATTTCTAAATGTGATACCAAAGATTGATCCAAGAAAAGCAAATTACGAGAAATTTTCTAAAGCCTTTATGATGATGAATAATGGTGTACTATTGCTACTATTTGTAGGAAATATAGATATTATTACAAGTGGATTAGGATACAATTTATTCATTAATCGCGTGCCGGAATTATTAGTGGGTATTTTATTTATAGTCATCGGAAACTATTTACCACAATGTAAACCAAATTATTTTGTAGGTATAAAAACGCCGTGGACGTTAAGTAGCGAAGAAGTATGGAGAAAGACACACCGTTTTAGCGGAAAGGTGTTTGTTGCATTGGGGATCATTATGATTTTAAGTGTTTTTGCACCAGTAACGTGGAAATCTTTCGTAATGGTTGGAATTATTATTGGTGCAGTAGGATTAACGATGGGATATTCATATATTGCTTATAAAAAAGAAATAGGGGCCTAATAAAAAATTATGGGGGAGAGAGGATGAAAAGACACGTATTACCATGGAGTTTAATTATTGGCATTGCAATTGGATGGTATATTGTATGGCCATATTTACCAGAACAAATTCCACGCCATTATAATGCAGCAGGAGTAGTAGATGGATATTTTTCTAAAATAGAAGCAAGTTCATTCTCGATAGGTAGTATGGTAGTGCTCTATATGATATGGCTAGTTTTTGGATTCATAAAAGATAAGTCTACACAGCAATCCAAAGTTCTTTCAGCGATTAATTATGCCATTCTCTTTATCGGATTTGGATGTAACATATTTGCACTATTAGCAGCGTCTAATTATATTGCATCGGGCTCAATTGCATTTAATTTTGGATTTGGAACATTGTTTCTTGTACTAGGTAATTACATGCAACAAACGAAGCCGAACGGGTTAGTAGGCATTCGAATGGACTGGACATTAGAAAATCCTGTAGTTTGGAGAAAAACACATAGATTTGCTTCGAGGGTATTTGTAATAGGTTCACTTTGTATATATGCCGGGGCTTTGCTTCCAGATCCATTTAATATTTTTATGGGGATTGGAATCATATTAATATGTATTATCGTATCAACAATAAAGTCATATAGTATTTATAAAGAAGAGTTGAAAATGTAAATAAAGCTGCTTTTCCTTTTAGGGAAGAGCAGCTTTGTTTTTTTATCACTTCTTCAAAACCGGTATCCAAATTTCACTTTTAAAGTTTGGAGAAGATATGTGTTTCTGTTCATTCCACAATACTTCCGGTCCTTCCGCTAGTTCATAGTTCGAAGAAGGGAACCATTCAGAATAAATACGCCCCCATACATTTTGTAGTGCATCAGGAAATGGACCGACAGCTTCGAATATAGCCCATGTTGAAGCTGCGACTTCGAGTTGTTTAAACTGCTCTGGACAATCCTTTGTTGTGGCTACTCCAATATAGTGATCAAGTTCTCCTTTTTCCGCCATTCTTCCTTCAGAAAAATTAGTAGAAGCACTAATAATTCCAGTAGGTGCAATGTTTGAAAGGGACTTTAATGTTTGAATAGACTCTGGGTTTAAACTTTTCCACATAGAAGCAATTTCTTCATTTACACCGTTAAAAACGATTGGGACTCGTTTTGTAATACCTATAATTCGAAATGGCTCTTTTTCTTCAATTCGATAGTTCATTTCATTTCCTCCTTGAATAGATAATTGGAAGGTCATTGGTGAATAAGCCTTCAAAGAATGGCTACTATTTCGGGCCTCTGAAGGTGTTATACCGTGCAAGTTTTGAAATGCACGAGTGAATGAATCTGGCGAGTTGTATCCATATTTTATAGCGATATCAATGACTTTTACATTGTTGTTTTTTAGTTCAAAGGCAGCGAGGGTAAGACGTCTACAGCGAATATATTCTGATAGTGATATGCCAGCTAAAAAAGAAAACATTCTCTTGAAATGATATTCGGAGCAGTAAGCTATTTTTGCGACTTCTTTAAAATTAATTTCATGTGTAAGGTTGTTTTCGATATACTGCATTGCAGCATTCATATTTTTAAGTGAATCCATATTATGACCTCCTCTGTACATAGAATAGCAGGAACGAAATAGCTCCATCCGACATTTCGTGCACAACTTTGTAGGTGCATTTTTTACCTTACAAAATTGTAATGTTCCTGTAAGGAGAATGAATGGATGGTATGATATCCCAATGTTATAGTAACAAAGTACTTTAATTCATTACGTTAACTTTTTGATTTCTTTACTTATGTGCCTTACATAACTGTCATGTTTGTGTAAGAAACATCGATAGTGGCAAGAGTAGAGAGTGTATATAGTTGAAAATAGAGAATAGAAGAAATGAGGGATGTCGAGATGAAAACAGTATTAGAAGCAAAAAATATTGAAAAAGTATATGACACGGGTGGTAATAAATTTGCAGCGTTAAAAGGTATTAACTTACAAGTAAAAGAAGGTGAGTTCGTTGGAATTATGGGACCTTCTGGTTCTGGTAAGACAACTTTACTAAATGTTCTTTCTACAATTGATAATGCGACGAACGGTGAAATTTTAATTGATGGAAAAGATATTGTGAAAATGAATGATGATAAGTTAGCGTTATTCCGCCGCGATCATTTAGGTTTCATTTTCCAAGATTATAACTTATTAGATACGTTAACAGTGAAAGAGAATATCGCTTTACCACTTGCGTTATCAAAGGTGAAAGCGAGTGAGATTGATCGCCGCGTTCTTGAAATCTCAAAGAAATTCGGTATTGATCATATTTTAAGTCAGTTCCCATATCAAGTATCTGGTGGGCAGAAGCAGCGCTGTGCAGCATCGCGTGCAATTGTTACGAATCCAAGTATGATTTTCGGAGACGAGCCAACTGGAGCACTTGATTCTAAATCTGCAACAGATTTACTTGAAAGTATGAAGTCGTTAAATGAATATGATAACTCAACAATTTTAATGGTAACGCACGATGCATTTGCAGCAAGTTATTGTAAACGAGTTATTTTCATTAAAGATGGTGAACTATATAAAGAATTGCACCGTGGTGAATCAACGCGTAAACAGTTCTTCCAAAAAGTCGTTGACGTAATGTCTTCTATTTCTGGAGGTATGGCTGATGACCTTATCTAGCATTGCCCTCCGCAACATACAGCGGAACTTTAAAGACTACTTTGTATATTTCGCATCTATGATTTTTAGTATTGTTATTTATTTTACATTTAAAGCACTGCAATATAATTCACAAATGGAAAAAGCAGCAGAAGCTTCAAAAAAAATTAGCGGAGCGTTCCAAGTTTCCAGTGTGATGCTTATCATTTTCGTAGCAGTGTTCATTATATATTCGAACGGATTCTTTACACGTAAACGTAAAAAAGAAGTTGGCTTATATTCGTTATTAGGTATTCGTAAAAGACAAATTGGTAAAATGCTCTTTTATGAAAATATGTTAATGGGATTAATGTCATTAGTAATCGGGATTGCGATCGGTAGTGTCCTTTCGAAATTATTCCTTGAGTTATTAGTAAATATGATGGGATTAAATTTAAACGTTCATTTTGAAGTACCGATGGCTGCCATTATTGATACAGCAATTATTTTCTTTGTGATTATTTTATATACATCACTTCAAGGATATCGTTTAATTTATCGCTTTAAGTTAATTGAACTTTTCCGTGCAGAACGTGAAGGAGAAGCAATGCCAAAAGGATCTGTCATCATGGCATTAATTTCAGTTTTCTTAATCGGTTCAGGTTATTTTTTAGCGCTAATGTACATGAAAGCAGTTATGTATGCAGACTTTATGGTCGTTGCATTATATATTTTATTAGCGACAGTAGCAGGGACTTATTTACTGTTCATGTTCTTCACAGTATTTGTATTGAAACGTGCAAGAAATAATAAGTCAGCATTTTATAATGGTATGAATATGGTAACGACATCGCAGTTACTATATCGTATTAAAGGAAATGCGAAATCATTAGCGACAATCGCTATTTTAAGTGCAGTTACATTAACAGCGGTTGGTACGTCAGTTACGATGTATTACAACACATTTACGCAATCAAAAGTTGCTGCGCCGTATAGTTATTCCTATGAGAAAAAAGATGCAGCATTAGATAAAAAAGTAAATGAAATACTTGCTGGAGAGAAGAATAATCACCCAGTCACATATGAATCAGAAGTTGAAATGATTCCTGTGAAAGGAACATTTAAAGGTGAAAGAGCTGATCAAGTTCTGAACACACACTATAATGTTACGAATCAGTACCAGCTTATTTCTCAATCAAGCTTTAATAAACATGTGAAACATTTAGATGTAGAACCTGTAAATTTAAGTGCGAATGAAGCTTTCGTATATGATAGCTTATATATTGAGAAACTTGATTTTGGTCCTCTTTATACAGGAAATACAGCTGTATTCCCTGTTGGAAATGAGTCAAAAGAATTAAAAATTAAAGGTGTAAATAATAGAAGCCTTACAAATTTAAATGAACTATTTGTAATCGTTCCTGATAAAACATATGAGCAAGTGAAACAAGTAAACGAAACGCGTACTGTAAAAAATATTGATGTAAAAGGTGAGCGAAATAGTAAAGAGTTAACAGCAAAATTAGCAAGCATTATGCCAGCTGGAGAATCAGAAGTTTTAAAACCATTTAACGATTTCTATACAGGATTCCAAATGGGGCTTGAAACGACAGGCTTAATGATGTTTATTGGGTTATTCTTAGGATTAGTATTCCTATTAGCAACAGGCTCAATTATTTACTTTAAACAATTAACAGAAGCAAGTGCTGACCGTGATCGTTACATTGTCCTTCATAAAGTTGGTGTAACGAAGCAAGAAATGAAGAAAGCTATCGCAAAACAAGTGAGCTTTATCTTCGCTATTCCGTTAGTAATCGGTATTTTACACAGCTTATTTGCACTAAAAGGTTTATCAAATATATTACCATTTGAAATTATGATTCCGCTTCTCATTAGTATTGGAGTATACGGTGTCATCTATATTGGATATTACTTCTTAACGGTTCGTTCTTATTATAAGATCGTGAGTGCGAAGTAATAAGGGACAGCTATCGCTAGAGACGATAGCTGTTTTTTTATTCTTCATAAAATCTTAAGAAATCTCCTCAATTTTTGTTAAGAAATAATAGTTATACTTAGAAACAAGTTAGAAACTATTGAACGAATGAGGAGAGGTTTATATGCAACTCATAACATTCTTACATGAATTTATTAAACATCCGAAACATACTGGTGCAATTGCGCCAAGTTCAAAAATATTAGCAAAGAAAATGGTAGATGTAATTGATTTTAATAAAGCGAAATGCATTGTAGAGTTAGGTCCTGGTACAGGAGTCTTTACGAAAGAAATTATGAAGAGAAAGAAGAAGGAAACAATATTTCTTCTTATTGAAATTAATGAAGTGTTTTGCAAGGAGCTAAAGAGAAAATTTAAAGATGAGCAGAACGTCATTGTTGTACACGGTTCAGCCGAAAATATAAAAAAGTATATAGAAGATCTCAATATAGAATGCGTGGATTACGTTTTATCGGGATTACCTTTTACCTCTTTACCAGAAGAAGTTTCAAAGCGTATTTTAAACAATGTAATGGAAGGGATACATGAGAATGGTGAATTTATTACATTTCAATATTCACTTGTGAAAAAAGGATTTATACAGCACTTCTTTCCAGAAATTACGCTAGAGAAAGTGTGGCTCAATTTCCCACCAGCGTACATCTTTAGCTGTAAAAAAGAGCTAAGGAGAGCATATGCATAATGGAATTACATGAATTATTATCTTATATTGAACAATACGGTTATTGGGCATTATTTTTCTGTTTATGGTTAGGTATTATCGGTATGCCAATTCCAGACGAAATGATTGTTATGAGTGGTGGTTTCGTATCTTCAGTAGGTATATTAAGTGTTGTTCCTTCATTTGTATTAACATATTTAGGTGTTGTATCAGGGCTTTCTTTAGGATATATATTAGGGAAGGTATTTGGCACGAAGGTACTCCATAAATTGATGAAAAAGAAAAAAGCGAAGTATTTAATAAAATCACAAGAAATGGTTGATAAATACGGAAAGTACGCGTTAGTGACAAGCTATTTCATACCAGTTGTAAGACATATCGTGCCGTATTTAGTTGGAATGAATAATATGTCATTTAAGACGTATGCTTTGTATTCTTATACGACAGGATTTGTTTGGACACTCGTTTATTTCGTACTAGGTTCTTTATTTGGACAACATATTGAAAGAATTGTAGCAGTTGCGATAGAGTATGGTTTGTATTTTGGCGGAAGTATTGCATTGATTGTGAGTGTGTTTTATTTATACAGACAAAAAAGAAATACAGTGATGAGTAAATAAAGGAGGCGGCAGCCTCCTTTTATTATTAATATGGCTTTATTTATCGAAGTGCTGATGCAAAGCCCTGTTACATTAAGAAAAAGTTAAGAAACCGCACGAGTTTTTATTAAGAAATGCTCTCTATACTTAGAAAGGTCTTATAGAAAAACATAATGAAAGGCGGAATATAGATGAAAAGATTTATTTTAGGATCATTACTTGTCATCATAGCAGGAGCGGCATATTTGTTAAATGGGAGTGCTACAGTAGATTCCATGAATCCGTTTCTTAAATTAGAATATCGTTATGCGGTAATTGATAACGATGGAAAAGATTTAGGTGGAAATAAAGGCCGTGCATACACAGTGAACACATATGATAAGGATGGAAACAAAAAAGAGATAACAATTGATGGAGTGGATACATTGCAAAAAGGTTCCTACTGGCATGTAATTACGAGAGGAAAGTCTGTGCACGATAAGGTACAAATAGAAGAAGAAATAATTCCTGATGGCGCGAAGGTGAAGTTAGGATTGTAAGTATAAACCCGGTTCTAGATGAGAGAATCGGGTTTGTTATTTTATGGTAAAATGATAAAGGGGGAGGGCGAGAGGTATGCTACTCATTGTTAGCCTTATATTAATTGGGATTATGTGCAGTATGAGAATAGTATCCTTACATATGATAGAGCGACAAATGATAGAAGAGCGATATGTATATTGCCCAAAATGTGATGCGAAAATTAGAAAAGGGAATTCGACTCCTTTTTGTTCGAAATGTAATTTAATATTTTAACTATATTAAATCCAAAATCAATTCTTATGATTTTGGATTTTTCTTTTTAAGAAAATATTAAGAAACCCCGTTACTATTTGTTAAGAAAATGTATCTATACTGAATTCTGTTGCTTAAAGAGAACATCAAGAATAATAGCAGGAGGTACAGATAGATGAAAACAATGTTAGAGGCGAAAGGGATTTCGAAAATATATGATACGGGCGGTAATAAGTTTGAAGCGTTGAAGGATATTCATTTACAGGTGAAGGAGGGAGAGTTTGTTGGCATTATGGGGCCGTCTGGTTCTGGTAAGACGACACTTTTGAATGTCCTTTCTACTATTGATACAGCTTCGAAGGGTGAGATTTTAATTGATGGAAAAGATATTGTGAAGATGAATGATGATGAATTGGCGTTATTCCGACGTAATCATTTAGGGTTTATTTTTCAAGATTATAACTTATTAGATACGTTAACAGTACGAGAAAATATCGCTTTGCCGCTCGCTTTATCAAAAGTGAAGGCGAAAGAAGTAGAAGCTCGCGTTGAGGAGATTGCGAAGAAATTTGGAATAAGTCATATTTTAAATCAATATCCGTATGAAGCGTCAGGTGGGCAAAAACAACGATGTGCAGCATCAAGAGCGATTGTAACAAATCCAAGTATGATTTTTGGAGATGAGCCAACGGGTGCGCTTGATTCGAAGTCAGCGACAGATTTATTAGAAAGTATGAAGACATTAAATGAAAAAGATCGTGTAACGATTTTAATGGTAACGCATGATGCATTTGCAGCAAGTTATTGTAAACGAGTTGTATTTATTAAAGACGGAAAGTTGTATAAAGAATTATATCGCAAAGAGATGCCACGTAAACAGTTCTTCCAACAAATTATTGATATGATGTCTTCAATCTCTGGAGGTGCTACAAATGAGCTTATCTAGCGTCGCGCTTCGGAATATAAAACGGAATTTTAAAGATTATTTTATATACTTTGCTTCCATGATTTTTAGCATCGTTATTTATTTTACGTTTAAGGCGTTGCAATACAATTCACAAATAAGTGAAGCTGGAGATAACATTGGACGAGGATTCCAGCTTGCGAGTGTAATGCTTATTATTTTCGTTGCAATATTTATTATATATTCGAATGGTTTCTTTACACGAAAGCGTAAGAAAGAAATAGGTCTTTATTCTTTACTTGGTATTCGAAAAAAAGAAATAGGTAAGATGCTTTTTTATGAAAATATGTTAATGGGTTTAATATCGTTAGTAATCGGAATTATAATTGGTAGTTTACTTTCAAAAGGATTCCTAAAGCTACTTTTAAATATGTTAGAGCTACATGTAAATGTTCATTTTGAAGTGCCAATTGGAGCGATTATAGATACAGCGGTTATTTTTTGTTTCATTATTTTATATACATCATTTAAAGGATACCGCGTTATTTATCAATTTAAGTTAATCGAGCTATTCCGTGCAGATAACGAAGGCGAAGTAATGCCGAAGGGTTCAAAAATAATGGCTATCATTTCTTTATTATTAATTGGCTCGGGTTATTTCTTGTCAGTAACGGCTATTAAAAATGCAGGCAGCGATAACTTTATGCCACTTGCACTTTACATTGTAGTAGCGACAGTACTTGGAACGTATTTATTATTTATGTTCTTTACTGTTTTTGTATTAAAGAGAGTGCGAAATAAAAAATCTTCATTCTATAACGGAATGAAAATGGTTACGACATCTCAGTTACTATACCGCATTAAAGGAAATGCAAAATCGCTAGCAACAATTGCAGTATTAAGCGCAGTAACGTTAACGGCAGTTGGAACGTCTGTTACGATGTATTACAACACATATATGCAGGCGAAGAAATATCATCCAGTTAGTTATTCATATGAAAAGAAAGATATGGGATTAGATCGTAAAGTGAATGAGATTTTAAAAGAAGAAAAGAATGAAATCATTCATCAATATGAGTTAGAGACGGTAAAAGTAGTAGGCGAATACGGTGATAATATTTCAAATAAAGATAGTTTACATGCAAGAACAACTGAAATTATCGCAAAGTCATCATTTAATAAAATTGCAAAGTATTTAAATGAAGAAACTGTAGATTTAAAGAAGAACGAATTGTATGCATTTGATGGCATATATAGCGAAGGGAACAGAGATAGTGGTGTATATAAAGGAAAAAAAGCTATGTTCCCTATTGGAGAAGTAGCACCAGTACAAGTGAAAGAAGTACAAGCGCGAAATATTACAAACCTATATGAACTTCTAGTTGTCGTTCCAGACGAAGTATATGAGCAGGCGAAGAAGACAATTGGTTCTCATACTGTGAAAAATATTGATGTAAAAGACGAAAGAAACAGTAAAGTGTTAACGGAGAAATTAAAGAAAGTGATACCGGAAGAAGATGCAGAAGGAAGAGGGCAATTCAGTGACTTCTATACAATATTCCGCAGCGGTATTGAAACGTCAGGGTTAATGATGTTTAGTGGTATATTCTTAGGACTTGTATTTTTACTTGCAACAGGCTCTATTATTTATTTCAAACAATTAACAGAAGCACATGCAGATCGTGAGCGTTACATCGTTCTTCGAAAACTCGGTGTCACGAAAAAAGAAATGAAAAAAGCAATCGCAAAACAAATGAGATTTATCTTCTTCATTCCTTTAGTAGTTGGTATATTACACACTTTATTTGCGCTAAAAGGATTAGCGACAGTACTTCCGTATGAAATTGCAGTTCCGTTACTAATTAGTATCGGTGTGTATAGTGTTATTTATATTGGTTATTATTTGTTGACGGTTCGTTCTTATTTTGGGATTGTTAGTAAATGAAAATAGTAATAAGGTCTTTCGTTTTTATTAGTTAAAATTAGGTGTGCATAACTAGGGTTTGATAAGGGGAATTTGAAAGAGAAGAGAGATGGCAAAACCATCTCTCTTCTCTTTCAATGTTCTACGCTATTATCTATTTTCTTTCGATTCACATATAGGAAATACATCTTGTAGATAAGGAGAAAGATAATCCTTTATTTTAATAATTAAAGTGGAGAAAAGTAGGAATTAGAGCTTTTGTAATAAACGCTCGCTACTATTCATATCATTTTTGCATAATGGACATTTTGGTTCTTCTTCTAATGAAAAATTTTTACGCATCCATCCAAGGCAGTCTTCTGCCGTGCATTCCCATACAGCTATTGCTTCGGGATCTTCTACAGGCTTATCATTTTTTCTCCAATACATGTGATCGCTCCTCTAAAGTGAAAAGTTTTTTAAAAAAATAAAAAGGTTGTTAACGTTTTTTGTTAACAACCTTTTACTTATTAATTATACTGCATTTTTCGCAAAAATACGAAGTTTAGTAATTATTAAAGTATAATGAAGTGTTGATTATACAACCGCAGGATTATAAATCATCGTAAAGTGTCCTGTTAATAATTCAATGTGACAAGGTGTATGAAGCGAACTTTCTCCATCTGTATCTACTTCTTTTTCTTCTTTCGTTTCAATATGAATGGATTTCGCTTTTACGTGGAAGATGTCATTTTCATTTGAATCCTCGAATAGTTTCTTTCCGATGTAATCTTTAAATGCTTGAATACCTGTTGATTTGACTACGAAAATATCAAGTGTTCCGTCATCACATTTAACGTTCGGAATAAAGGATGGAATACCACCAAGATATTCACCATTTCCAACCATGACAAGGACAGCTTCGTCTTCATATACTTGTCCGTCATAAGTAATTTTTACCGGGAATGTTTCAGCATTTTTTACAGTTCGAATTGTACTTAAATAGTAACCGATTTTACCAAGCTTTGCTTTTTCTTCTGCATCGATATTGTTTGATACTTCAGATACGAGTCCAATGCCCCAGAAGTTTAAGAAATGTTGTTCATTTGCTTTTGCAACGTCAACTGGTTTTACGTGTTCCTTTGTGATAAGTTTTGCTGCTTCTGCAATGTTTTGCGGAACACCAAGTGTGCGAGAGAAGTCATTGCAAGTTCCACCTGGAATGATTGCAAGTGTAGGTCTAGTTTCGAGAGGTGCTAAGCCATTTGTGCATTCAAATACTGTTCCATCACCACCAAAGACGATAATTAAATCTACTTTACTAGCAAACTCTTGGCAATATTTTGTTGCATCACCTTGTTTTTTCGTATGAAGGATATGTAGATCAGGAAAAGCTGCGGCAAGAGGTGGTACGATTTTTGTTAAATTTGTATGTAAGTCACCTTGACCAGCTTTCGGATTTACGATGAGGAGTACTTTTTCAAATTTTGTCTTTGTCATATTTCATCTCTCCCTGTAGTTTGTAATGGAAAGAAAGGAGCTGTTCCCATGTATTTTAGAACAGCTTCTCCCTATTAATTGGATGCTAACATTGTCAGTTATTGTCGGTAAGTCGATATATTTAAAAAATCGCCGATATACATTTTATGTACTATCAATTTTTTAAGTTATACGATTACTCCGTTACAACTGAAGCGATAAATGGTAAGTTACGATATTTCTCAGCACAGTCGATACCGTAGCCAACGATAAATTCGTCTGGAATTTGGAAGCCAACATACTCAGCTGTTAAGTCTACTTTACGGCGTTCTGGCTTATCAAGTAATGTACAGAACTTGAGTGCCTTTGGTTTATGCATAAAGAAGTGGTCTTTTAGGAAATGAAGTGTTAAACCAGAATCGATAATATCTTCTACAACAATTACGTTTTTCCCAGTAATGTTTACGTCGATATCTTTTAGTAGTTTCACTTTTCCTGTTGTTTCTGTTTGATTTCCGTAGCTAGATGCAGAAATAAAGTCAATTGTTACATCATTTTTGATGTGACGAATTAAATCAGCAGCAAATACGAATGAACCTTTTAATACTGCGATAACTACGATTTCTTCTCCTTCAAAGTCACGTTCGATTTGAAGTGCTAATTCTTTAACTTTTGCTTGTAATTGTTCTTCAGAAATTAAAGTGTCTTTTATTTCAATATTCATTGTAATCCTCCTACAGTGTAAAACTTGCGAACATTTCGACTGTAAAGGATAGAATAGAAAAAGTCAAAGGAGATAGTAATTTTTTACAAATATAACGACAAAATCATCTGATGATATGATATACTAAGTATATTAAGAAAACGCTTCCATAAAGGGTGAATATGATGAAGAAGAAACAGTACACAAGTGTAACATTTATAAAAGCATTACTTTTAACAATTGTTCTTGGCCTGTTGGCTTACGTAATTGATGTACCTGCGATTCGTATTTCATTAATTGGAATGACTTTAGTGTTAGGAGCAATTTCGCACGGTATGATGTCGCAGCTAAAAGAAGCTGGACTTGATGATATGAGAGATCATATAGATAAAAAGTAAGAAACCTTCATTATATAGAGTGAAGGTTTTTTTGTTTCTTACAAAAATGTAAGGTAGTTGTAAGGCAAATCGATAGTTGCATAATAGCATTTTGGATAAACTATGGGTGTAAGGTAAAAGGCAAGCATATTTTAGGTAAATTAAGTTTTAGGCACTCTATATGTGAAAAAGGAGTAGGAGGGCATGGAGAAACGTTGGACGACCTTTTCTTTTTTAGCGACTAGTAACACCGTAATGCTAGATGGAAAAATGGATTTTTTGCACTTGTTTGATCGTGAAGATGATCATTCTTCTTCTAAATTTACAATGAAATGGAATAAATGGAGCGAAAGTTGTAGGTTTGAAGAAGAGGCCCCTAACGAAGAGCAAAAGATTATTTTAACAAACCCTATTAAAGCGTGGGTTGTTCAACGTCGTAAGTGTAACGTCAAAAATCACTTCAAGAAAACTGAGCCGAGACAATTAGTTATCGCTCCGGCCCGTTCTACTTCCAAATCACGCGAAAGTAACATGTAAATAATTGAGACACACACCCGAAAAAACATCGTACATATTGCGATGTTTTTTTCTTTTTCTACAATGAAATCTTTAAATGAAATATATTTCATCTGCATCTTATATTTATATCTCTTGCTTATTCTAGTAATACATCCGATGCGAGTTGATGTGAATAAAATATAAGGAGAGAATGAAAATGAAAAAGAGACTATTACCAATTTGTGCAATGGCACTTTTAACAGTAGGATATTCTTCAGTAGCGAGTGCGGATACTGGAACAGTAACAAAGGAAGAAGCGCAAGTGCAACAAGATAAAGCTAAAAAAGAAGAAGCAATTAAGGAACAGCAAAAAAGTGAAATAGAGAAAAAGCAAGCGGCACAAGTACAAGAAAAAAATGATATGGCTAAAAAAGAGGAAACAATAAAAACTGAGAAAAAAAGTGAAGAAGAGAAAAAGAAAATAGCGCAAGAACAGTTAAAAAACGATATGGCCAAAAAAGAAGCAGCGATAAAAGCCGAGCAAAAGAATGAAGTAGCAAAGCCAGTTGTACAAGGTGAAAAATTACCAAATACAGCATCAAATAATGTAGCAATGATGGGATTAAGTGCATGTCTTGTAGCGGTAGGTACATTATTTGGTTTGAATCGTCGCAATAAGATTAAAGCGTAAATAAAATATTTTCCTATAAAGAATGGGATAATTTCATATATTAAAAATGGTAGGTTACTCCTACCATTTTTGGCATGGAGGAATGAAGAATGAAGTTACTCAATTATATCGGTATCATATTGATGGCTATTGGGCTATTCATGGGATCCTATTACGCTGTGGAATGGTATAAAGGAAAAAGCTCTGCCGGGCAATTAACGGCAGAAGAAATAAAGAGCCTTAAAAATATACAAGATACTCAACTTTCTCATGAAACACCTGTAACTTCTCAAATACCATCTTCTAAAACAGAACATAAAGAAGGTGAAAAGGTAGCGATGTTAAACATACCGAAAATAAAGAAGAAGTTTTCTATATATTGGGGAGCGGATGATACGACTTTGAAAAAAGGAGTTGGTATGTTTGTTAGTGATTTAACGACAACCCCATCTGGAGGAGGACATACTGTACTG
Source organism: Bacillus sp. FSL L8-0152 (assembly GCF_038006365.1). Lineage (NCBI taxonomy): Bacteria > Bacillati > Bacillota > Bacilli > Caryophanales > Bacillaceae > Bacillus > Bacillus sp. FSL L8-0152. The sequence continues at coordinate 4,925,516 of NZ_JBBOVB010000001.1, read as the reverse complement.
AGTGGACATCGAGATACTGTATTTACAGATTTAGGAGAGTTGAAAGAAAAGGATACTCTTGTTTTAGAGTATGATAATAAAACGTACACATATGAAATTCAAAAGACATGGATTACTCATGCGGATGATCGTACTGTTATTATAAAAAAAGAAGAACCGATATTAACACTGACAACTTGTTACCCATTTGATTATATAGGGGATGCACCAGATAGATATATTATCGAGGCGAAGTTAACTGGAAGTTATTCGAAGTGAAATTATAGTTTCTGAAAGCGGGAGGGGGATATAAGTTATGTCAAAAAACATTTTAATTGTTGAAGATGAAGACATATTACGTGAAATATTAAAAGATTATTTTTTAAGTGAGCAATATGTAGTGTTTGAAGCGAGGGACGGGAAAGAGGCTTTAGTTGTATTTGAAGAAGAAGAGGTTGATTTAGTTATTTTAGATATTATGTTGCCAGAACTCGATGGATGGTCTGTTTGCCGAAGAATTCGAAAGACGTCCGAGGTGCCTATTATTATGCTGACGGCGCGCGTAGATGAAGACGATACGTTACTTGGTTTTGAACTTGGGGCAAATGACTATGTGACGAAGCCATATAGTCCGCCAATTTTATTAGCAAGAGCGAAAAGGTTGTTAGAAAGCAGAAAAGTGACAAAGCAACTTTTAGAGAATGAAGATGATACATTATCAATCCACGATATTCACGTTCATTTTCCGTCGCGCACTGTTACGGTAAATCGAACTGATATTAATTTAACGCATACAGAATTTGAAATATTAGCGTATTTCATGAAAAATCAAGGAATCGTTTTAACGCGAGAGCAACTTATTTCAAGAATTTGGGGATATGAATTTGCTGGTGATGATCGAACGGTTAATAGTCATATTCGTAATTTAAGAAATAAATTAGGAGAGAAAGCAAAGTACATTACAACTGTAGTACGAACTGGTTATAAATTTGAGGGGAATATATGAGAAAAGGAATTGTACTAAAATTATTTACTCTTACAACAGCATTATGTATGTTGATTTTAGCGACGATATTTATTGGACAAACGATATTTTTTAAACAATATTATGCGAATCGAAAAGTGGAAGATATTAAAGTAAATTTAAATTCCTTTGAGAAGAATTATTTAAACTACACAGGAAACGTAGAAGGAATTCAGAAACTTGAGCAAGAATTTTTAAGAGAAAATAATACGTGGATTACGACATTAGATAAGAACGGGAATTTAAAACATGCAGATGATTTTTATTTTGAAGTAACGATAGATCGTAGGCAACAAAAGAGCTTTGGACAACAAATATTCAAAATTCCCTTAGGCAATCTCGTCAATATAGAGGAAATTGATAATAAATTATCAGAGCAGTTTTTAGGACAAGAAATTTATTTTTCTGGAGTGAGAAAAGAAGATAGTTTTATTCCATTCTCTTTTTCTTTATCTAAGCAGAATTTAAGCGGATCTAATAAACCGCTAGAAAAAGCATTTCAGGAGAAAATAAAATTAGATGAGGAGAAAAAGAGAGCGGCTGGGGAGCAACTTGCTAAGGAAAAGAAACCAGCTGTTCAGGAAGAAGCTGCTCAGGAATTAGGCGTTTACATAGGAGGACGTGTTACAAAAGTACAGTTACCAGATGTAAACGGTCCTGTGAATCTAATTTATAAAAATAGCATATTTTTAGATAATATTAAGGGTTTTCAAACCGATTTATTATTAAAAGAAAGCAATAAAATACGATATACAACACAAACAATGGATTATGAAAAGAATGATATAAAATATAAATTATTAATTAAACCAATAAAAGAAAAAGACGGATCAGTAACATATATTTATGCGATGGCTTCTTTACAGCCCGTAGATGAAGCTGTACAAATGGTGCAAGATTATTACATCTATATCATTGCATTTGTAGTCGTTCTTATTTTTTTAGCTTCGTTTTATTATTCAAAACAAATTGCAAAACCATTATTAAAAATAAATGATACGACGAAGAAAATAGCACAATTAGATTTTACAGAAAAAATACCGATTACTTCAAAAGATGAAATTGGAGATTTATCGAAAAATATTAATGTGCTATCAAATAAACTCCATTCGCATATTGGGCAGTTAGAAGAAGATATTGAAAAGGAAAGAAAGTTAGAAAAGACGCGAAAAGAATTCATTTCTGGTGTTTCACATGAATTAAAAACACCGCTAAGTATTATGAAAAGCTGTATTTCTATTTTAAAAGACGGGGTAGCTGAGCATAAAAAGGATTATTATTTTCAGGCGATGGAGAGAGAAGTAGACAAAATGGATACGTTAATTTTGGATATGCTTGAGTTAGCTAAATTTGAATCTGGTACATATAAAATGAAAAAGGATTCGTTTTATATTGATACAGTAATTGAAGACATATGTGAACATCTATCTGTGGAAATAGAGAAAAAAGAGCTTCGTGTTCATAAAAATATATGTTCATTTGAAGTGATTGCAAATCAAGGCCGGATTGAACAAGTCATCGTAAATTTCATTACGAATGCCATACGTTATACACCAAATAAAGAAGATATTATTATTTCTACAATAGATGAGAAGGATCGTATAAAAGTGTGCATTGAAAATAAAGGTACTCACATTGAAGAAGAACAATTAGATAAAATTTGGGATCGTTTTTATCGAGTGGATACAGCTCGTCAGCGTTCACAAGGTGGGACGGGGCTTGGGCTTGCCATTTCAAAGAATATTTTAGAACTACATGATACTGAATATGGAGTGAAAAATACAGAAGACGGTGTATTATTTTACTTTTACTTACCGAAAAAAGCGTAGATAATGCATGCTACGCTTTTTTTAATTTATTTTCATATTATCTTTACCTAATCTTTATTTTTAATCAGTATAATTTGTTTAGAATATGAGGTTATGTAAGGAGTCGATGAACCGTGCATAGCAATTGGCTAAGTATAATGGTATTTATTTTCTTTTGCGCATTTATTGTATTTTTAATTAATATTACGATATGAAAAAAGAGCGCTCATTAAGCGCCCTTTTTTTGTGTATTCATTTGATAAGCAATGATGCTTTTGAATAAGCGTGGTGAAGTGATAAATAAAAATATAAGTAAAACGGTACATAGAATATAGGAACCAATCATTGTACTACCGTTAAATATTAAAGAATATAGGAAAGCCGATTGGCCTTTTGGTGCATATTGTCCCCAGAAAATGATACCAGCGATAAAGTGACAGAAGTAACGAGCTAGACTACCGATAAAAGTAGCGACGATAATGTATCCAATTACTTTCTTTCCTTGGTTTGGTTTTGATGAAGGTTTGTCTTTACGGCTACCTAAATTTGATTGTTCTTCGCTATTTTCATTTGACGCTAAAAGCGCCTTTTGAATTGGACGATAGAATAAACCAGCAAATCCAATGAATGCGAAAGCAACAAAGTATTCAATTAATACTTGAATTGGTGTGACGATAATGGCATCGCCTACGACAATTTGTAATAATCCCCAAATTAAGCCTCCTAAGAAAGCCATTTTGAAGCCCCAGCGGTATGCGATAATAAAAATAGGAATCATAGCAAATGAAATGGAACCGCCTGTTGCTGATATTTTGATTGAAAGTGGTAAAATGTCGATGACCAAGGCGAAGGCTGCAAGAATAGCAGATTCAATCATCGCTTGTAAATTGGTGTTACGCATGTTGTCTCCCCCTAAATCCAAGTTGTACAAAAAAGAATAGATATCATAGGAGGATACGAAATACGTAAATAAAAATGAGGTATGTATTTCGGACGTTTGCACAATCCCTGCGTTAGCATTAACTAACAGGTTCGAAGGGTCGGAACGAAGTGTTCCCTCTCAGCGGCATGGCTCCCCCAGTGATAACGAGATTCTTTATTTGCTATTGTTTATTGTAAGCGAAATGGATGAGAATGGCAAACAAATGCTGTATGACAATAATTGAAATAGAATTGTAGCGAAATGTTAATAAATATGAAGCAAAAGGGTATAGTACAAGAGAAATTGGGTGTGGTATAATTTTTTTGAAAATAATTATCATTCTCTTCTGAGGGGGAAGGTTATGAGCTTAGTAGATATTAAAATTGGAGAGAAAGTGTTAGTAAAAAGTATTCAGTCTTTAGATCAGCTATTAAAGCGTAGACTAGCTGCTTTCGGTCTTGCGGAAGGAAGCGAACTTCGCTTGAAACAGAAAGCGATGTTCAAAGGTCCTTGTACATTGGAGTGTCGTGGACAGTTAATTAGTATTCGTCATTGTGACGCGAAAATGATAAAGGTGGAATTAGCGTGAATAAGGTAGCTTTGCTAGGGAATCCGAATACAGGGAAGACATCATTATTTAATGCACTTACTGGTTCTTATGAATACGTAGGAAACTGGAGCGGTGTAACAGTAGAAAAAAAGGTTGGTAAATTAAAAGATAGACAAGGAACATTAATTGATTTACCAGGTGTGTATGATTTAAATCCAGTTTCACGTGATGAAGGTGTTGTAACAAACTTTCTATTAACAGAAGAATTTAATCATATGTTAAATATCGTAGATTCTTCGCAATTTGAGAGAAATATGCATTTAACGTTGCAATTACTTGAATTTGGTAAGCCGGTCTCAATTGGTTTAAATATGGTTGATGTGGCGAAGCAAAGAGGAATTGTCATTGATGTAAAACGATTATCAGAACTATTAGGTGTAACAGTCGTTCCTGTCGTTGCAAGAAGTGGAAAAGGTTGTGAAGAACTACTTGCGACTCTTAAAGAAAATGACAAAAAGGAGAAAAAGCCATTCCTTATTTCATATGGTGTACAAATGGATGAAGGAATTGGAGAAGTAATTGCTCTTTTAGAGACAGCGAATTATGAGCATCCGAGATGGTTAGCACTTCAATTTTTAAGCAATAACGAAGTAGTAGAAAAAGAAATGAAAGCATTACCAATTTATAAGGAACTCATAGCCATTCGATCTCGCTTAGAAGGAAAACTTGATTGTACGTTAGAAGAGCACATTTACAAAACTCGTGAAGCGTATATTGAAAAGTTAAAAACAAATGTTATGAAGCATGAGAAAGAAGGAAAAATTCCTTTTTCAGAAAAAATTGATAGATTAATTACACATAAAATTTTAGGACTTCCAATCTTTTTAGCAGTTATGTTTTTTATTTTTCAGGTTACGTTTACGTGGATTGGTACACCTTTATCGGATATGTTAGATGAGTTTTTTGGTGGTCAGCTTACGGATTGGGTGACGGCTGGACTTACAAGTATTGGAGCTTCTGATTTTATTCAAGCACTCGTTACAGAAGGTATTATTGCCGGTGTTGGTGCTGTATTAGTATTCGTACCACAAATCTTTGCACTATTCTTTTTCATTTCATTATTAGAAGACTCAGGATATATGGCGCGAATTGCAGTTGTTATGGATAGAATTATGGAGTTCTTTGGCTTAAACGGTAAAGCTTTTATTCCGATGATTATCGGTTTTGGATGTAACGTTCCAGGTATTATGGCAGCGAGAACGATTGAACAGGAGAAAGAGCGCTTACTTACAATTTTAGTAACACCGTTTATGTCTTGTTCAGCACGATTACCTGTATATGCATTATTTGCGGGCGTATTCTTCCCTAATAGTCAGGCGACTGTTGTATTTTCTTTATATGTCGCAGGTATTGTTCTGGCATTACTCGTTACAAAAATTATGTCTCTTACGATTTTGAAAGCAGAAAAATCTATTTTCGTAATTGAATTACCGCCTTACCGTGTGCCACAAGCGAAAACGTTATGGCTGAGCACGTGGGAGAAAGGAAAGGGATTTGTTCGTAAAGCTGGTACATTCATCTTTGGTGGTTCGGTTGTTATTTGGTTATTAAATTATGCAGGTCCATCAGGATTTGGCGTTGATATGGGAGATAGCTACTTAGCGATGATTGGTGGATTTATCGCACCATTATTTGCACCGCTCGGCTTTGGAACGTGGCAAGCTGCGGCATCCCTTTTAACAGGATTTTTAGCGAAAGAAGTTGTCGTTTCTACAATGGCAATTATTTATGCGGTTAAAGAAGATGTGCTTGGAAATGTAATGGGAGCACATTATACAGCATTATCAGCTTATGCATTTATGTTCTTTATTTTATTATATGTTCCGTGTTTAGCGACCGTAGCTGTTATTAAACGTGAAACAGGATCAGCGAAATGGACGATTTTCTCAGTCGTGTATCCACTCGTAGTTGCTTATGTATTAACGCTCATTATATACCAAGTTGGATCCCTACTCGGATTCTAGAAGGAGATGTATTGTGATGATGGTCAATATTATAATTGGAGCTATCATTTTTGGTTATGCAGCATATACGTTAGTTAATTTTGTAAAGAGAAGTAAAAAAGGAAAATGCGCGGCATGTTCTTTAAATAAGTCATGTCAGTCGCAAACTTGTAGCCCGGATATGGAGCAAATTGCTCATAATAAATAGAAAAAAGCTTTGCGAATGTCGCAAAGCTTTTTTGTTTTACTTTTTAATTTTTACAAGTTGAGAAGCTTCTACGCCTTTGTAACCAGGGAATTCTTTACTCGGGTCTTTATCAAATTTTAATACACCTACAGATTTTTCATCACCTTTTACATTGCTGTAAGTTGCGTCATCAACAATCGCATACATATCTGTATATGCACGGCCACTTCCGATAATTGTGTTGCCTTCATATTTTAATTTCGCTCCATCAAGTGTAGCATTTTCTACTTTCTCTTTTGCGAATAATACACCTTGTTCTGTTGTTACAGCTGGTAATTTATCAAGTGGTTTCGTGTTGTCTTTTTCATCAACTTTGCTAAGTAACTCTTTTTTCACTAGTTCTTCACCAGTTTTCTTATCCATTACAAGAACTTTTTTACCATCTAATGTTGTCATTTTCATTTTATAGAAGTCTTTTTCTTTCACTTCTTTTTTGTTTTTATCTGTAATTTGTTGAACTTGTTCTTCTGAGCCGTACAGTACAAAACCGTTCGCTTTCTCTCCTAATAAAGAACAACCTGATAATGCTCCAAATGAAATTGCTGCTGCTAATCCGATTCCTACTAATTTTTTCATGATGATTTCTCCTTTTATATGTTTTATAGTAAATACAATTTTTGTATTAGTGCTTACATGTGAAGAAGCTTGTTTGTTGCTTCTGGTATTAGTGTATAAGAAATATCGGAATGCAACTATCGAGTTAGCTTACAGTAACATTACACTTATGTAATTTAGTGAAATTGCACAAAAGTAAGTTAATTTCAAAGAGGGATAATGAGAATATATTAGAAATGCAATATTGTATATAGAATGTCATATTATAATGGATGTATTTTGGAAATAACATGTAAGGACATATTAGTTTTGTTATAATAAACACATAGGCTGTAAAAATGAATATTCTTTACTGTAAAGGGAGATTTTTCAGTTTTCCAAGTAGTGAATTTGAAATATGAGGTATATCATAGGAGGAATTTAAATGTCTGTATTTAAACGATTAAGAGATTTAACAATGTCAAATGTGTATTCGTTAATTGAAAAAGCGGAAGATCCAGTTAAGATGACTGATCAATATTTACGCGATATGCAAGCCGATGTACAAGAAGCAGAGAAAAGTGTAGCGGCTCAAATCGCGCTTGAGAAGAAATTCAAAATATTATTTGAAGAGCAAGAAGCACTTGTGAAAAAACGTGAAGAGCAAGCTCATATGGCTGTTCAAGCTAATAACTTAGATCTTGCGCGTCGTGCTCTTGAAGAAAAACAAAACGCAGAACAAAAGATGAATGAGTATAAAGCAAGCTACGAGCAAAACAAAGCTGCTGCTGATAATCTGCGCCTTAAGCTAGAAGAAATGCGCAAGCAATTAAATGAGCTGAAAAATAAACGTGAAACACTTGTAGCACGTGTAAATGCAGCGAAAGCACAGAAGAATATTAATCAGGCGATGTCTGGATTTGATTCAAATTCAGCAAAAGCTGGTTTAAGCCGTATGGAAGAGAAAGCTCTTCAATTAGAGGCTGAAGCGGAAGCAAGCGGTGAAGTTTATAAGAAAGAAAAGTCATTAGATGATGAATTCGCAAGCTTAAACAAAAATTCTGCTGTTGACGATGAATTAGCTCGTATTATGAAGCAGTATGAGAAATAATATAGAATAGAGACAAATGAACCGACATGTCTAAACAAATTCATGTCGGTTTTCTATTATATTTTTGAGGAGGTTTTGCAATGACATGGATGAATGTAGTTGCCATGCTTGTATGGACTGGAGCGAGTGCAGTACTTTTATTTGCAATTATGTGGGTTGATTCGATTTTTACAAAATACAATGATTTAAAAGAAATCAAAAATGGAAATACAGCTGTAACAACTCGTTTTATTATGAAATTATTTGCACAAGGGTACATTTTATCTCAATCGATAACGAAAGCAAATGATTTATGGCAAGCACTTCTTGCATCAGCAGTTTCTTTCGTTATTTTATTAGTGGTAGAAATGTTTATCGAATTCGTATTAAAGAAAATGTCTGGTCTTGATTTAGAAGAAGGTACGAAAGAAGGTAGCGTTGCACATGCGATGTTAGCCGGATCATTACATATTGTTGGTGCACTTATTTTAGGTGCTTGTTTATAAAGAGAAAAGGAGGGGTAGATCATGAGTTTATTTAAACGAATTAAAAATATAATGAAAAGCCCAGAGCCACCGAAGCCGGAAAAGAGTCTTTTAACGTTAGCTCCTGGTGATATGATTGAAGTTTCATTAGTCATGTACGAATTAACTGGGAAAACGAGTATGCATTCTCGCAAGGAAATTGTTTTAACACTGCAAGACGGGAAAGACATTCGTTATTTAAAAATTGAAGATCGTGAAAATACGTATTACAAATTATATACACCAATTGATGGTCGCTTAGATTCAATTGAGGAAATTCCGACGACAATTGAAATGGATGATACAGAGTACCATATGGAAGAACAATATAACGGACGTGTTGTTGTGATGGGGAAAACACCATTCTCAGCTTCAGAGGAACAGTACGTCTGGGAATTCCAATCAGATAATCGAAAATTATTGCGTATTGAATGGCAAAATGGTCGTACAATGATGTATGAGGGAGAAGCAATCATTCCTGCTGATGTACAAATTATAAGAGCAACGTAAGGGGGCGTAATCATGTCAAACCGATTGTTTACCATGATTAAATCGTTTGTGATCCCTATACTTGCTATCGTTACATTACTTGTTGTTGCTGGTTATGCCTTATCAGGTTGTCAAGGCGGGCAGACAAAGTCGATTCAAGACCGTTATCCGCTTGAGTCTGTCGCAAAGGAAGGTAAACAAGAATCTTACGTGTATAGGGCCGCCAATCGGTCAGTTCCTGAAGTCGCGAAGGAACTTATAGCCGAAAGGAAACCGAAACAAGCATCTAAAGAAGACGAAAATCAAATGTTTCTCGTTTATTCGGATAAAATGTATAACCTTCAAAAGGATAAAGAGAAACCATCTGATACGTTAATTGAAGTAAGTAATGAAGAATTTGTCCGTCAAAACTACCAACCGTCCTTCTTGCAAGGATATATTATGGGTAGCATATTAAACGATATATTCGGTTCACGAAAATCATCATATGGTGATTATCGAGGATATAATGACAGACAAAATCATAAACCAGTTATTCCAGAGAGACCACCTACGAAAGAAGAAAAGAAAACCCCACCTCCAATTACGAAGGAAGGGAAAGGGTCTATCATTAAGCGAGGCGATAATGTAGATTCGAAACCATCAGTAGGTGATAAGGGAAGTATTACTGAAAAAGGAAGTAATACGACGCCCCCACCTTCTACTGGAAGCAAGGGTAAAATTACAAAAACACCAGGTGGTTCAAGTGGATCAGATGTGAAGCCGAAATCATCTATTAAAACGCCGCCAAGAAATACATCTCCTCCGAAAACGAGGGTCGGTGGTTCAGGGAAAATTACGAAGAGAAGATAGTAGAGAGACCGAAAAGTGTAAGTTGCTTTTTGGTCTTTTTTCTTGTTATAGGAACTAATTCCTTTCGGGTGGTGCAATTTAGGCGTAAGAGGGGAGAGTAAAAATATATCAGCGATTATTAGAATATATCGACCACAACTCAAAATATATCAGCGATTATTGAAATATATCGACTTACCGACAAAAACTGACAACGATAGCAACTTAATAATAAAAAGAGGGTGTGCCAAAATGTTAGCACACCCTCTTTTTTCATAATGATTAATGAATATCACGTTTCTTGAAATTACCACCTTTTACTTCTGCTACATCATAAACGGTAATAAAGGCATTAGGATCGATTTCATTAATAAGTTCTTTCATTTTACTTTCTTCTAAACGGTTAATTACGCAAGAAATTTCTTTGAATTTCTCTCTTGAATAACCACCGTATACTTCGTTATATGTTGCACTTCTGCCTAAACGATCGCGAATGGTTTCTACCATCAATTCAGGCTCTTTTGTGATGATTTTAAATGCTTTCGAACCACTTAAACCAACTTCAACGATATGAATCACTTTCGAAGCGATAAAGTAAGCAATTGCCGAAAGGATAGCTCCTTGAAGACCGAATACCGTTGATACGAAAATAAATACGAACATGTTTAAGAATAAAATAAGGTCACTCGTTCCAAATGGTAACTTACGAGAAAGCAATACAGCAAGCATATCGATTCCATCTAATGCCCCACCGTTACGTAATGCTAGTCCCATACCAAAACCGATGATAATACCACCAACAACTGTAACTAATAATGTATCGCCTTCAATAATAGCTGGTATTCCGTGCATGACAACGGTACCTACTGCTAATGAAGCAATCCCGATAATAGAATAAATTGCAAAGCTTTTACCGATCTGCTTATATCCTAACCAAACGAAAGGAATGTTAATAACCGCGATTAGAGCTCCTAATGGCAATCCAAATAATCTTGAACTAACGATACTTAAACCAGTCACACCACCGTCTGATACGTTATTTGGAATTAATACTGCTTCTAATCCGTACGCTGTGATAAATGCCCCAATAATAATCATCAAAGCTTTCGAAGCAATTTTTAGCTTATTGGGCTTGTTTTTGATAATTTTCTCCATGTAATTTCCTCGTTTCAAACTAGTTTCTTGTTTGTTACATAATTCACACCTAAATTTTATTTTAACATTTAATTTGAAAAATTTCTCCTTTAATGGATGTATGCAGGGAATATTATGACCATATTATTATTTAAAATACAACAGTAGAAGATTAGAGAGTGGTCATAATTTTAATATGAAAAAGTAGAATGAATAGTATGGATATATACATTTGGGGCACTAACCTTAGGGAGGGGATTCTGTGGGATACTGTACGAAATGTGGAAATGAAACGAAAGAAGGCAATAAATTTTGCGGACAGTGCGGGGAGAGTCTTAGCTATAAAACGGTAGAGGGAAGTTTTCCAAATAGCAGTTCTAATAGTAGTATAGAAGTTTTTTCTTTAGTTGGTTTCATCACTGGATTAATATCTTGGTTTATAAACTTATGGGGGCTTATTGGTAGTGTAGCTATCGTATTTTCTATATTGGGTTTAAACAAAAAAGTGACAGGTACGAGTAAAACATTTGCTATTGTTGGATTGGTTTCTGGAATAATTAATGTGTTGTATGCTGTTATGTTACTTATTTAAATCTAATGAACTGAAAGATATAAAAAAGGCCCCCCTTGTATAAAGCATTCAGGGGACCTTTTATTTAATAGCTATTAAGAAACAATAAAACTAAGGGCTGTTAGGAATAAAGCGAAACCTAAAATAGTTCCACATATTTTCATATGGCGCTTACGTCCCATTACGACAATCGCAACATATTCACGGATCATTGCGTTAGGCCAATAATAAAATGCAGTTTTTGATCCGATCCCTTGGCTGTTAAGACCAGCTTGTCTTGCATATATACCAGCGCGGAAAAGGTGAAAATTATTTGTGGTAAAAATACTTTTATATTTACCTTCAGGCTTTAAAGAATCCATAATTTCTTTAGAGAACAACATGTTTTGATATGTGTTTACAGAGCGATTTTCTTGCACTGTATGTTCAATCGGAATGCCTTTTTCAACAGCGTAATTTTGCATTGCTTCTGCCTCAGGAAGTCCTTCATCTGGACCTTGACCGCCAGAGAAAATAATTGTTGGTGGTGTATTCACAGCAGCTTGTTTCCAATAAAAGTCGATAGCTTTATTAATTCGGCTTGCAAGTAAAGGTGGTACTTTATCATTAATTAAGCCGCTACCGAGAACGATAATGAAATCTTGATTACGTCTTGGTCTGTTGAATTGGTATAAAAAATATGCGCTTAAGAAGTTAGATAAATGCACAAAGAAATACATAGTTATAAGAGAGATAGCAGCAAAGATAAATTGAAAATGCTCTGAGAATAAATTTGCTGGATTTATGATAGGGAGCATTATAAAGAATAAAATCCCTAAAGCAGCAATTAAAGTTAAAGAGTTTGTGAAGCGTCTTCCTTCACGTTGCATTAAAATTTTTGCATTAAGAAAGAGTCCAAACATTAAAGCGACTATAGCAAAAGGAATCATTACAAGTAGTGCTAGCATGGGGATGATAACGATAAAATGTAAATCGTTATTACCAGACTCAAATGAGGCTATAGCGCAAAATAATAGAAATGAACAGATAAAGGCATTAAATAAAAAGCCGTTTATTATTTTTCGCGGATCTTTTAAATAGGAAATAAGAAAAATAATAAATAGTATAAGAGGAATAATTCCGAAATACATCATAAATATAGTACACCTCAATTTGTATAAGAATTTGACATACCTTTTATATTACATGATTTTATAAGTAAAAATGAAAGAAAAAATGATTTTGAATTTTCTCAATAAAATATATAGATACGTATGTTACAATATATTCAAAGCGATATATTAAAAGTAAAATGGTTGAAAAGGCACTCAGTAGAGTGCTTTTTCTTTTTGTATGCAATTGTGCATATTATATTTTTTTTCAAATGAAGAGGATTACAATATAAGTTGTAGACAGACTTTATAAAGCAGAATTTCATACAAACATTTCCCTCTACTTTTTGTATCTAACAATCGTATAACAATAAATAATTCTGTTTTATAGTGTCTGTTTTTGAAAGGTGGCTTCTTTGAAGGCACCTTTTTTTTATTAGTATAGATAGTTTTCACTGTTAGCATAGTGTAAACTATCTATACTAAACATTAGCAATCTTCCGTATAAATATTATCAATTTACTATATATTCCAGTGGTGTTAACCTACATATGAAAGGCTTTCTTTTTCAAAATATTACCCCTAATAAAATTTTGAAGAAGTCAACTGTCTCCAAACTTGTCTTTATGCTTAAAGAAAAAGCACTCAAATTGAGTGCTTTTTCTTATTGAAACATGCTATTTTTCTAGGCGATTTTCATAAAATAAAAGTAAAGAAATGAAAGTGGGTGACAAAATGCCGGCAGTTGTGGAAGGTGTTATTATTGAAAACTGCAATGGAACAATTAATGTAGGTGACAAATATAACGTACAGCCGATTGAAAAGACGAAGGCTTATAATGGATCGGGATCATCAAATACAGGAATGAAAGTACAAACGTTTAGCGGGATTAGTACAGCTGATGTATGGGATAATGATGCGAATGATCAGGGGATACAGTTTACTTTATAGTACAGTATGTAAAATTGCATAAAATGATGAAGTTGCCCTATGATACAATCTAGCTGTGAGCTGTTAATGATTCTTCTATAGTGTAGTTGTTAGATTAGAAATATAACATCTTATCGAAAATCATACGTACAAAAAAAGACACTTCAAACGAAGTGTCTTTTTTATTTTAGTGATATCCTTTAGCAGAGTCTTTATGAATTTTATTTTTAAAAATACTGTAGCTCCAAAGCTGATATCCAATAACGATTGGTACCATGACCATTGCTACGAAGAACATAATTTTTAAGTTTAATTGACTACCAGCTGCGTTGTATAACGTTGTACTGTATGCATCGTTAATACGGGATGGTAACATTCTTGGGAACATACCTGCAAAGCCAGTTGTCATAAACATTGCGATTGTTAGACAAACGAATGTGAATGCAAGGCCGATTTTATGTTTGTACACCATAATAAGTGCGAGTACACTCATTAGCATTGCAAGTACTGGAAGAATGAATAGTACCGGATATTCCGTAAAGTTTTGGAATAAGTTTGTCCGATTAGCAGTTGCTACATAGAAGATAGCTAAAATAATAGCTGCAGCCATTGAAAATGGTCTTGCGATTTTATAAGCACGGTCGGATACTTCACCAGTCGTTTTAATCATGACCCAAAGGGCACCGGATACGACAAATATAGCAGTGAAGAACAACCCTCCTAAAATACCGTAATGGTTTAGTAAGCTAAGTAAATTTCCTTCATAACCATTTTTTCCGATTTGTAGTCCGTAATAAAGATTAGCGAACGTAACACCGAATAGGAAAGCAATTAAAAAACTGCCAATTGCAAATGCCCATTTACAAGTTTTTTGCCAAATCGGTGAATCATCTTTATGCATGAATTCCAGTCCAGCGGCACGCGCAAACAGTGCAAGTAATACTAAGAATAACGGTGTATATAGATAACTAAACATATTTGCATATGTGACTGGGAAGGCAGCAAATGTTGCGCCACCAGCTGTAATTAACCACACTTCATTACCGCCCCAGAATGGGCCAATTGCTTCTTGTAATTGATTTCGTTCTTGTCGATCTTTCGTAACGAAAGGAAAGATCATTCCGTTACCAAGTGCATACCCGTCAAGAATGAAGTAAACTGTCCAAATCACGCCCCATAAACCAAACCAGATGATTGCAAGCATATCATGAGACATGGGCCACACCTCCCTCAGTAGCAGGTTCTTCTAATGCTGCAGGTCCTTTTTTCGCGAACTTCAGCATTAAGTAGACGTCTGCGATTAAAAGTAAAGTGTAGAACAAAATTAAACTAATTAATGAGAACCAAATTTGCGGGACAGATATAGGTGATACAGATTCTGCTGTACGCATTAGTTTATATACTGTCCAAGGTTGGCGACCTACTTCAGCGACAATCCATCCTGCGTTAATCGCGATATAAGGAAGTAAGACAGACCATATTGTAATTTTTAAATAACGTTTTGAGTTTTCTAGTTTTCCTTTTCGGTTTAAATAGAAGCCATACCAAGTTAATGCCATAAAGAACATACCAAGTGCAACCATTAAGCGGAAGCTATAATACACGAGGTTAACATTTGGACGTTCATCTTTCGGAATATCTTTTAAACCAACAATTTCGCCATCAAATGAGTTTGTATAGAAGAAGCTTCCGAGTTTTGGAATCGTAAGGAATTCAAAGTTTTTCTCATTTTTTACATCAGGAATTTGAACAATTGAGAAGCCTTGTCCTTTTCCAGTTTCCCAAACTGCTTCCATCGCAGCTCCTTTTGCTGGTTGATATTTAGCTGCTGATACACCAGATTGATGTCCCATAAACGGTGTAATTGTTGCGGCGAATAAGCCTAACATTAAACCAAACTTAAATGATTTTTTGAAGAATTCCACTTCATTTTTACGTAATAAGTGATAGGCACTAATTGCCATAACGAAGAAAGCACCTACGATATAACAACCAACTACAGTATGGAAGAACATATTCCAAGCATATGGATTTGTAACGAGTGCCCAGAAATCATTTAATTCAGCGCGGCCATTACGTACTACGTAGCCAACAGGGTTTTGCATAAATCCGTTTGCTGTAATAATCCAAAGTGCGGAAATGTTTGTTCCAAGTGCAACCATCCACATACAGAAGGCACGGAACTTTGGTGAAATTTTGTCTTTACCGAATAACCATATTCCCATGAAAGTAGATTCTAAGAAGAAGGCAACGAGTGCTTCGATTGCGAGAGGTGATCCGAAAATATCTCCCATATATTTGGAGTACTCAGACCAGTTCGTTCCAAATTGGAATTCCATCGTAATCCCAGTTATAATCCCCATTACGAAGTTAATTGTAAATAATTTACCCCAGAAATTTGCCATTTTACGGTATGTTGGATTCAATGTGCGGGCGTATTGAGTTTCCATACATGCTACTAAAATGACAAGTCCGATTGTCAAAGGTACAAATAAAAAGTGATAAAAAATAGTAATTGCAAATTGAAAACGACTCAGTAACAGAACGTCGGACATAATAAATATTCACTCCTTTTTTACATTATCTACAATCAGTTTATAGTGAAAATACGTTTAAAGTATGTGAGACTTGTTACAAAGCTGTGTGTATATTTTGAAAGAATTATGTCGATTATCTGAAAATATCTTATTTTTACTATAAAGCGATATCCTTTTTGAGTTTTTCATATTTTGGTACACTATATAAGTAATGTAAATGAGAGAAAAGAGGGTTTTTTACTATGAAGTCATTAGAAGAGATTTTACAATACAATGAAAAATTTGTTGAAGAGAAAAGATACGAAGAGTATGAAACGGGAAAATTCCCGAATAAAAAAATGGTAATTATCTCTTGTATGGATACTCGTCTTGTTGAATTATTACCAAAAGCAATGAATATGCGTAACGGTGATGTGAAAATTATTAAAGTAGCAGGAGCTGTTATCTCACATCCATTCGGAAGTATTATGCGTAGTATTTTAGTTGCTGTATATGAACTTGGTGCTGATGAAGTTTGTGTAGTTGGTCACCACGATTGCGGTATGGCAAAAATTCAAGCAAGCAGTACAATTGAGAAGATGAAAGAGCGGGGTATAACAAATGAGAAATTAGATACACTCCGTTATTCTGGAATCGATTTAGAAAGATTCCTACAAGGGTTCTCTAGTGTAGAAGAAAGTGTAGAACATAGCGTATCGATACTTCGCAACCATCCATTACTTCCAGAAGAAGTGCCTGTTCACGGTCTTGTTATAGATCCTGATACAGGAAAATTAGATTTAGTTGTGAATGGTTACGACAATTAAGAATTTACTTTGTCATCCTTATTATCTGGGACAGGATCAAATCCTCCCGGGTGGAAAGGGTGACATTTTAATATACGCTTACAAGTAAGCCAAAAACCTTTGAGTGCACCATGTTTTTGAAACGCCTCTAATCCGTAATGAGAACAAGTCGGATAAAAGCGGCAAGTTGGTGGTGTCATCGGAGAAATGAACTTTTGATAAAAGCGTATAATCCCAATAAAAATCTGTTTCATAATGGTCTCCTTTTCAGCATAGTCTTAAAGTATTATAGCACGACGGTACATAATACTTTACTAATGTGCATTTCCGTTATATCATATTGGATATAACGGAATTAAATTAAAAGCGGGAGAGATGTTGTATGCCATCAGTAGAAAGCTTTGAATTAGATCATACGATTGTAAAGGCACCTTATGTAAGACATTGCGGAGTTCACAATGTAGGTAGTGACGGTATTGTAAATAAATTTGATATTCGTTTTTGCCAACCGAATAAACAAGCAATGAAACCAGATGTTATTCATACGTTAGAACATTTATTAGCATTTAATTTACGTAAATATATTGATCGTTATCCGCATTTTGATATTATCGATATTTCACCGATGGGCTGCCAAACAGGATATTATCTTGTAGTAAGCGGAACACCGACAGTACGAGAAATCATTGATTTATTAGAACTAACATTAAAAGATGCGGTTCAAATTACAGAAATTCCAGCTGCAAATGAAACACAATGTGGTCAAGCGAAGCTTCACGACTTAGAAGGAGCACAACGCTTAATGAACTTCTGGTTAAGCCAAGATAAAGATGAACTTGAGAAAGTGTTTGGATAAAATAAAAAACTGCCTGTGAAAGGGCAGTTTTTTATTTTATTAAGAGCGAACATGTTCTTTTTTTATGAAAGTATACTAGACAATCCAACATATAAAACAAAGGCAGAACAGAGAAAATAAACAAATGCTTTCGTTTTTGCTGCTTCTTTATTTCATCGATTCCAAAAAGGATACACATAATACTTAAAAGGATAAACACGTAAGGTAAAAGAATAGTGAAGTTTGCAAAGAAGCTAAATAGGGCGAGAGAAAGAGCGATAGTGGCGATTATAATTTGAATGTTTTTTAACATGGAATCCCCCTTAAGTAGAAAGAAATAGTTACTGAGAGAAAATAATTATAAATGCTAAATTGGTCAAAATTTCATTCTACATATAACGAAAGTAGTTTGATATTAAAAAGAAGAATATGAGACTGGAAACGAAAAAATACGGGATACTCATTGATTTTCGTCCGGATTTCAATTCATTAATTCCTAGAAGAATAAAGAAACAACTGAGAATAAATTGTACGTATGGGAGAAGTGAAAAATTATCGGTAACATGGATATAAGTGCTTAGAATGAGTAAGAGAAGCATGAGAAATGCTAAAAAACTCCGTAATATAGTTAGAGTTAGCATTGTATAGCCTCCTTTAGACCATTTATCGGAATATTTCTGTGAAACCAATAAATAAAGCAGCGGCTCCTGCTAGTAGAGCGAGCACACTACCTCCTGTTTGCTGTTTTAATATTTCCTCTAAACTTATGGTGAGGGCCATAACTCCTAAAGAGATAAACATATACGGCATTATTTCTCTATTACTAGTAAAAAATCCATAGATTGCTATAGATAAAGCAATAAGTGATAAAGTAATCCGTACTCCTTTTAGCATGCATGTACCTCCTTTTATTTGATATAGCTAATGATGAGAACAATCCAAATGAAAGCACCGGCAATAATACAAATAAATCCAGTTGCTGCCTCCTTTTTCTTTATTTGTTCAAATGCGATGAGAAACATTAAAGCCCCTAATAGAAATTGTGAAAGAGGTAAAAAATTATTTTGACCTGTATATAATCCAATTGCCGACATAACGATCACAGTGAGTGCTACTATGATGCGAAGTATACGAAGCATATTAGGAATTCTCCTTATTCTTTTTTGTATAAGGGTTGTCTTCTAGTTTATCGACGGAATGTTTATAAGCATAGCCTTTATTAATTGTCATGATGGAGAGTACGAGGATGATTAGGACGATGATAATACCGATAATTAATATTTTGAACATAAAATCCCTCCTTTTCTTTATTTTACATAATTTTGTAATTGATGAAAACAATAGAAAATAAAAGGATGAAAGAAGGGTGTTACATGGAGACGAAAAAAACATATTATATATCAATAGGAAATGGTCAAATTTCACAAGTGAAGACGGCGGATACGTATAATTTTGAGATTTCCGCAAATGATGAGGAAATTACGGAATTAAGAGAGCACTTTGATCAAGCATATGTAGAAGATTTAGGGTCATTTGTACGCTCCCACGTTCCATTTGTTGAGTATCATCACGATTCAAATAATGACCGATATGATGAACAACTACAAAAAGCATATAAAATGATTTACGATTTAGGAAATCATGAGACGAAAGAATTAGTCGCGCAAATGGGAATAATCAATGGATTGTAATTGGATAATATTATGCAGAAAAGCGAGAATATGCTACAATTTGTGGTAGGAAAAACTTGTAACCATCAATAGGGGAGTAATGGCATGTACAAATTTAAAGATTATTACCACAACACTGTACAATTATCGTTTGAACGTTATCCATTTTCTCCTGAGCCAAAGCATGTTTGGGTTGTATGCCGGTACGGGGATCAATGGTTATTAACACATCATTTACGTCGCGGTCTTGAATTTCCAGGTGGTAAAGTAGAAATAGGGGAAACACCGGAAGAAGCGGCAGTTCGAGAGGTTCATGAAGAAACCGGCGGCATAGTTTCTGATTTAACTTACTTAGGACAATACAAAGTATCTGGAAAAGACAAAATAATCATTAAAAACATTTATTTTGCAACAATTAGTGCGGTAGAAGAACATACGCATTACGAAGAAACGAAAGGGTCTGTTTTATTAAAAGACATTCCTGACAACATTAAAACGAATAGAAAATTTAGCTTTATAATGCGCGATGACGTATTAGCGCGTACGATGAAACATATAGAAGAAATCGGCTGTTTTACGAAGTAAAGTGGCCGGTTTCTTTTTTTTGTATGTAAGAATAAATGTAAATATATCTTTACATTATTTTGGGTATATTATACAATTTTGTAAAGATATATTTACATTTTAGGAGGGGGAAGATGGATAAAAGAAAAGGAACGACTGTTGCTGTGTCTATGGTTAAATTAAATGTCTATGCATTTCTTATAATATTTGTTTTGGCATTTGGAATTAGTTTTTTACATGCACTTCTTTCAGGCGGGGTTCAAGTTGAAATTACGTTACCAACTGTGTTTCTTTTTATTATCGCAATGATTGTTCTCGTTTGTATTCATGAAGCGATACATTTAATTGGCTTTCGCTATATCGGAGGTGTTCCGTGGAGTGAACTAAAATGGGGCGTTAATTGGAAATTAGGTGTTGCATATGCTCATTCTAAACAGGCGGTTACAGTAAAGCAAATGAAGAAAGTGTTAATGCTTCCGTTTTTACCAACTGGAATTTTGCCAATTGTATTGGGATTAGCTATGAATCTGGAGCCACTCTCATTTTTAGGAATTCTACTAACAGCAGGTTGTATCGGCGACATTGTCTTATATCAAAAAGTTTCAAAATTTCCAGATGATGCGCAAGTGATAGATCATCCGAGTAAACCGCAGTTTACAGTATATGAATAATAAAGGAAGAGGAGGCGTTTTTGAACAACTGCCTCCTCTTATTATTTTTTGTCGGTGAATCAAGATATCGTGAAAATTGTTGATATAATTTAATTACTATTATTGTGTTTTTATCTCCACCTCTAAAAACAAAAGCACCTCCAACAAATCATCTACGATACGTGAATGCTTAAAATCACCCCAAAACGAATCTTTTTTCCAAACACCAAGAATCCCTACTTGTTCAGAACCAAGCACATCGTTTTCTGGATGATCTCCAACATAAAGACATTCTTCTGCCTTAACATCTAGTCTTTGCAAAGCACGTTCGAAAATTTCAGGGTGAGGTTTTTTAATTCCTTCAGCTTCTGAAACGAGAATGGTGTTTGTATACGTATGTATATGTAGTGCTCGAAGGTTGCTCATCTGAAATTCAGTAAAACCATTTGTGATAATACCAATTTTAATGTTTCGCTGTTTTAACTGTTGAAGTAGTTCATGCGTGTTTTTGAAAGGAATACAATGATGTTGGAAGTTTGTAATATAGTCGTGTAGCAGTTGCTCTTGCGTTAAAGTAGTAATGTTGTATTCGGAAAGGAGAGTAGCATATACTTTATCCTTCCACGTATAACCATTATTATCGAGTTCAAGAAATCGAGAACAATACTCTGATTTCTCTATACTCATCAAATGTGAGGAGAAGCGATTATATTGTTCACAAATAAATTGTTCTAAAGATTGGCGCCGATCTAATAGTGTTCCATCTAAGTCGAATAAGATTGCACGAATCATGAGAAGCCTCCTTGCAGTTTTTATAATTAATTATCGCATATTCGTTAAAAAATGATTATTATATTTTTGTAGAATGTATTGATGGAGGAATGTATGAAGAGACTGTATGGCAAGTTAGTAGGGGTTATCGTTGCAATCGGCTTACTAGCAGGATGCGAAAGTTCTATGAAGAGTGTGAAAGAAAAAGAAGTGTGTAAAACAGACGAAGAATGTGTGGAAATAGGAGATAAGAAACTTCAAAAAGTATATGAAAAAATAGATGGATTATCTGAGCTTGAAGCAGTAGAAGATTATGAAATAGAAGAGCATGAAAGTGCGGATATGAAAGAGGCAGAGCAGAAAAAAGATGATGAGGATGATGATGAAAGTTATTTCTTTTTAGCTTCTTATTATATCGATGGTGATGAAATTGTAGATCCTTATTTTGAAAAAATAGAACGGAAACGTTTAAATAAAGTATTCGCTGAAGATAAAGAAGCGAAAGAAGAGGTGCTACAACAACGTCAAGATAGAGGGTATCATGAAGACTTATGGGATATGTATCGTACACTCATTCCAGCTAAATATCGTGGGAATATAACAGAATTTGATTTAATAACAGATGGTTATGACGGTGTTGTTGCCCATGTTATGCCGAGTATGGAGAATCCGAAAGACTGGACTCTTAGCCTAGATACGCTTGATTCTGCGGTAAATATCGATGAAGTGATGAAAACATTAATTCATGAGACGGCTCACGTGTTGACGCTCGGGCATAAGCAAATACCAGTAGATGAAAACTATGTAAAGGCTTTTGAAGAAGATAAAGATATTTCAACGTACCGAAATAAATGTGGAAATCTTTTCTTACAAGAGGGATGTGCGAAGGGAAAATCTTATATTAATCAATTTTATAACTCTTTCTGGAAGCCTATTGAGCAAGAGTGGACAGAAAAGAAAGTAGAAGAAAGTGAAGAAACTCAAATTGAGTTTTTTAAAGAAAAGCAAGATGAGTTTGTCTCACAGTATGGAACGACAAATGTAGCAGAAGATATCGCAGATACATTTACAGCGTTCATTTTACAAGATTCAAAAAAAGTGAAAGAAGGAACAGAGTTAAAATATAAGAAAATTGCTTTCTTCTATCAGTTCCCTGAGCTTGTAAAAATGAGAGCGGAAGTGCTGTCAGGATTATATGATGTTTCGAAAACGATAGAACAACAAAGTGGAGACTAATGTAAGTTATGTGTTCGATATAGTTTCGTTAAAGTAAAGCGTGAAGAATTTTTAATTCTTTGCGTTTTTTCATGTTGATAAAATTGAAAATTCTGTATTTTTATTTAAAAGAAGAAGGAACTGGAGGTATAAAATAGAATTAGTATAAAAATGTCACAATTTAGACACAATTATAATGCGCGTGTTGTAGGGACTATAAGTTTACTCTCGAGGAGGTAATGAAACGTATGAAAACGATTCTTGCTGTTGCTGGTCTCATTTGGGTAATGTCTCACGGTTTTCCGATTTTTGAAGGGGAGCAAATTCGTAGTGCTTTGAATGAAAAGTTTAATGATTATCATGTGATAGATCGAAAAGATAATGTCGTTACAGTACGTGTGAAAGACTGTTTCCATACAGTTACGGTTGCGGATGGAAACATTACAAATGAAACGAAAATGTGTGATAAAAGGTAAAAGAAAGAAGCTGACTATAGCGTACTGTTTTGAGTCAGCTTCTTTTTCTTTTTCCAATTAGAATTTTTTCAAATGCCTCAACAAATACATACATAAGAGTTGCAAGAACACATGTGAGTAGTACGCTAAGTAAGACGAGTGTGAAGTTAAAGACTTGGAATCCGTAGCTAATTAAGTAGCCAAGTCCTTGTTTGGAAACGAGAAGTTCTCCGAAAATAACACCGACCCAGGATAAACCAACGTTTACTTTTAACGTTGAGATAATTGCTGGAAAGGATGCAGGGAGAACGACTTGCTTATAACATTGCCATTTATTTGCACCAAATGTGTCCATCACTTTTATATAGTTAGAATCGACTTCTTGAAATGCACTGTAAATAACGAGAATGGTAATGATGATGGAAATGATTACTCCCATTGCGATAGAAGATGAAATGTTTGGACCGAAAATAACGATGATGATTGGACCGAGTGCAACTTTTGGCATTGCATTTAGGACGACGAGATAAGGATCAAGTACGCGGGCCAGAAGTGGCATCCACCAAAGGAACGTGGCAATAATAGCACCAAGTACTGTTCCGAGAATGAAGCCTACTCCTGTTTCCAGTAATGTCGTCCATATGTGGGCCCAAAGTGAACCGTCGATCCATTTCGTTAAGAAGAGATCCCAAATACTCGAAGGAGAGCTAAAGAGTAAAGGATCAATCCATTCTTTTTTACTAGCTATTTCCCATAGTGCAAAGAAAAGAATAAGTAGTAAAAGTTGTAGCGAGCGAGCAATCCAAGCGCGTCTGCGTTCGTTCTTTCGAAATTGTTCATGTAGTTGTTTTATATTATCCAAGTCGTTCCAGCTCCTTCCATATATCTTGAAAGAGGGCTGGGAAATCGTAGTGATGGCGTGCTTCTAACGGTGATAAAGAACGGATACTTTCCGGGACGATAAAGGTTTTTGCGATTTTTCCGGGATTCGCTTGCAGTAAATAAATACGATCACTCATCGCGATCGCTTCTTCAATATCATGAGTAACAAGTAGTGATGTTTTCTTATATTTATTTAGTAAGTTGAAAACGAGTTCTTCTAGTTTTAATTTCGTTTGATAATCGAGTGCGGAGAATGGTTCATCTAGTAATAAAATTTTCGGATCAGTCGCTAATGTTCGAACGAGAGCGGCACGTTGACGCATACCGCCGGATAGTTCACGAGGATATTGTTCTTCTACACCATGAAGACCGACTTGTTTTAAAAGATTTAAAGTATGTTCTTTCATCTGCTCATCATAAATCTTTCGAATATGAAGTCCAAGCATAATATTTTCTTCAATCGTTTTCCAAGGGAATAAGTAATCTTGTTGCAACATATATCCCATAGATGATGTTTTCGTTGTAATCGGTTCACCATCTAAAAAGACGATACCGTCAATTGGATCAAGTAGTCCAGCAATGATTGAGAGGAGCGTTGTTTTACCGCAACCACTTGGACCGAGTATAGAAATAAATTCGCCTTCTTCCACTTGTAAGCTCATGTCTTCGAGAATAAGTTTGGCATTCTCTTTTGCAAAAAAGCAGTGAGAAACGTTACGTATTTGTAAAAAACTCATACACTTCGCCTCTATTTCTTAATAACGCTTTCGGCAATTTTTGTATTGACGAGCGCTTCATGTGGGACTTCTTTTTGTAATTCGCCAGCGTCTTTCATAATAGTTTGGAGCTGTTTCCATTCTTCCGCATCTAGTAGTGGATTTGTCGCATAAGAATGCTGTTTTTTGTACCGTTCAATTACTTTTACTGTTATGTCTTTTGAAGTGTCTTTAAATAGCGGGGAAACAGCATCAGCAATCTCTTCTGGACTATGTGTATCAACCCATTGCTGTGCTTTATAGAGAGCACGTGTGAACTTTTCAGCAGCAGCTTTATCTTTCTTTAAGAAACTTTCTTTTGCCATGAACGTTGTATAAGGAACAGTACCAGATTCATTTCCGAATGAAGCGACGATATAACCTTTACCTTCTTTCTCAAGTATACTTGCAGTCGGTTCAAAGAGCTGTACAAACTCTCCAGTACCAGATGCGAAGGCATTTGCAATATTAGCAAACTCGATATTTTGAATTAAGTTTGTATCTTTATGAGGGTCAATGCCATTTTTCTTTAAAACGTATTCTCCAACCATTTGCGGCATGCCGCCTTTACGCTGTCCTAAAAATGTAACACCTTTTACGTCATTCCAATTAAAAGAGTCTAGTTTTTTACGTGAAACTAAAAATGTCCCATCTGTTTGTGTAAGCTGTGCAAAATTAATGACAGGGTCTTTCGCTCCTTGTTGATGAACGTAAATAGACGTTTCAGAACCGACGAGAGCAATATCAATTCCGCCAGATAATAGGGCGGTCATCGTTTTATCGCCACCAGCTGTTGTTTGTAGGTCAATATTTAGTCCTTCATCTTTAAAAAATCCTTTTTCAATCCCAACATATAATGGGGCATAGAAGAGAGAATGGGTAACTTCGCCGACGCGAATGTTTTGAGTTTGTTCTTTCGTACCTTCTTTTTTACTACTACAAGCAGCAAAAGTAAAAACAGCTAGTAACATGATGCAAAAAATCGCGATTAATTTTTTCACTATATAACACCTCCTAGAAGTCACTCTACAAGCATGATATGTAGGTAATCGCCCATATGTGAGTGTAGATAGCAGGAATTTTTTTGGTGGTAAAGAAGTACAAATATAAGGGGTGATAAAATGGAGTACGAATACGATGATAGCGTACATTTACATCTTGATTATTTCGGGACAGAATGTGATATGGAATCGATTGCTTATAAGAGAAAGAATGAAGACGTATGGGATGTGTATTTTAATTTTGGAGTATACGGTATTCAGAAAGACGATGTAGAGTTAGGGAGATTTATGGACGAATATGCTGGTCATTACGTTTTTTCTGTACATGCTCGCGATCTTAGCTGGGAATTTGGAAGTGCCCAGTTTGAAGAGTGGGTGTTGAAAAATCGGATAGTAGAAAAAACGCTACAAAAATAGGAGGAATTTTGTGATTGGATTTCTCATCTTATTATTTATTTTTGTGGCCGGATTTTTTATCATGCAAATGCTTATTTACCGATTTGCAAAGAAAAACATCCATAAATATACAAAAATAAAGTGGTTTCATATGTGGCTACATATGAATATGAAAAAAGGTCCGAGATTAGATTTTTTTGATTTTGTAATTATAGTACTCGTATGTATCGTA
Organism: Bacillus sp. FSL L8-0152; assembly: GCF_038006365.1. NCBI lineage: Bacteria > Bacillati > Bacillota > Bacilli > Caryophanales > Bacillaceae > Bacillus > Bacillus sp. FSL L8-0152. The sequence continues at coordinate 4,899,041 of NZ_JBBOVB010000001.1, read as the reverse complement.
TGGAAAATATGGCTGCTTCCCTTTATATAATACACATACTAATCATTTTCTCTTTTATCATAAAATAACGAAAAGAACCTGTCTTGTGGCAGGTTCTTTTCGTTATAGTAATAGTTGTTAAAAACGTGCAACGCCTTTTTATTAATTCTTTCGTATTTTCATGTTAAATCTTTAATAGCAGGACTTCTAAAAAATAGTTATTGTATCATAAAGTGGAATGCTGAAATTAAGTTTTTCAAGAATGAGTAATTTGTATGCCACAATTTAACTGTTGATTAAGGGAATATTAAGACAATACATTTATGATAGAAACAAGTATGCAGACGAAATATGTAATATATGTTATTTTAATAGAAATAGTTCTTTCGATGCGAGGGAAATTAAGACATAGAAACGAGGGAATGAATTGAAGTATGGTTCTACACTTTTTCATCTTCCAAAAAGAAATATATTAATTTCTAGCATTATAAGTAGTATGGTGACTTTATTAGTAATAACTATGCTGTTTATGATTTTAAAGGTTTTTAATTTAGATATGATGAAAGATCATTTAAATCAAAAGCTTGTTTTAAGTGTTATGATGATTTTCATATGGGGCATAACGTTTTATATTACGCATTTCAATAAAAAAGAGATGTCTATACTTAGAGCATCCCTGCGAGTGCATTTTATATTACTTTTACTAGCTCATACAGTAGCGTTATTTTATATTGTCATGCAAGTTAATATGATTTTCATAGAGGCAATGAATTGGATTTACTTTTATAATATGCAGTTTATATTAAGTTTTGTAGTAATTTATGCAATATATATTCTTGTATATAATTTAATAGGTAAGGTTTTTCTAAGTATGGTTTTAACGAGCTGTACGTTAGTCATTTTAGGTATTGTGAATTATTTAAAGCTTATTTTCAGAGGCGATCCGTTATATCCTTCTGATTTCACACAAATTACGCATATGCAATCTGTTATACCGATGGTGATGGACTATTTTAGCTGGAGCTATATTTTTGTCATTATCTTAAGTATCGTAGCTTGTATTGTTGCAGGGATATATATGAGAAGCTATATTCAAAATGTAAAGATTCATCTAGGAATTAGAGCCTTATTAGTAGTAGGATCTATTTTTGTTTTATATGCGTACGGTAATTTTGCGAATACATTTATGAATAAAGTATTTCAAAAATCAGGTGTAGATTTTGTTTTGTGGAATCAAAATGAGAACTATGCTTCAAATGGTTTTGTACTTGGGTTTATTAGCAATTTAGATACAACAGTTATGGAAAAACCAAAAAATTATTCTAAAGAAAATATGCTTCAAATAGCAAACGATATAAAAAAACAATATAGTGGAAATATAGGGAGCCAAAAGAAAAAAGAGAAACCGAATATTATTTTTGTAATGAGTGAATCGTTTTGGGATCCGACGAAAGTAACTAACCTTTCTTTTAGTGAAGATCCTGTACCAAATTTACATCATTATATAGAAAACTTTCCTGGTGGACAAACTATTTCTCCTACATTTGGGGGAAATACGGCGAACGTTGAATTTGAGGCATTAACAAGTTATTCAATGAGTTTGTTAAAGCCAGGTTCTATACCATATCAGCAGGTCATTACAAATAAGAAAGAAATTCCATCAATCCCTACGGCGTTGAAGAAAGAAGGTTATTACACAAGTGCAATTCATTCATTTGGTCGCACATTCTTTAAACGTGACGATGTATATAAGGTGTTAGGATTTGATAAGTTTAATGCAGATGACACGATGGAAAATGTGGATATTGATGGAGATTATATTAGTGATTTAGCGATGAGTAAAGAGATAATTGCTGAGTTAGAGGAACAAAAACAGCCAACATTTATTCATGCAGTTACGATGCAAAATCATTTTCCATTTACAGAAGGCCGATTTGGTGAAAACCTAATAGAAATTAGCGGTCTAGAAAATGAAGAATCAAAGGGAGAATTAGAGACGTATACAGAAGGATTAAGACGTTCAGATGAGGCTCTTCAATATTTAATAGAGCAACTAGATAATCTAGATAGACCTACATTATTAGTATTCTTTGGAGATCATCTTCCATCATTAGGAACAAATAAATCTTTTTATAAAGAAAATGGGTATATAACGAATGAAAAAACACCGAGCGAACGTTTAGCGATGGCGCAAACTCCGTTATTAATGTATGCAAACTTTGATATGCCAAATGATAATTTAGGTTTAGTAAGCCCAATTCATTTTTCTAATCTTATTTTTGATTATGCAGGATTAAATAAATCCTTATTTTATCAATTTTTATCGGAACTTTACAAGGAAATACCAGTGCTTAGAGATGAATTAAAAGTTGATAAAAATGGAGAAGTAATCAATGATTTAACAAAGAAACAAAAAGAAATGTTAGAGCAATATAAAATGCTTCAATATGATTTACTCGTTGGAAATCAATATAGTAAAGATATCCTCTTTAAATAAAAGAAACAAAAAGAACTTGTATAACGATACAAGTTCTTTTTTCATAGTATTTAACGGGGTAACCAGACAAGCTGGGTTTAGGGAGTATTACTTGTACATTTAGTATATATGAAAATATAATCGTTTTATTTGTGTATTTGTGAGAAATGTGTGAATTTTATGTTTTATAAAAAACGATTATGTTAACGTTCATTCTTATATTGCAGTTGTTATGTCTGTAAAAATTTTATTAGTTCTTTATTTAATTCATCCGCTTGATCGATTGGTGAACCATGACCACTATTTGTAAGAGCATGTAACTGAGAATTTTTAATTCGTTGTTGCGTAAGTTCAGCACTTTTGTAAGGAATTAGTTGGTCGTGAACGCCGTGGAAGATTTTTGTTGGGACGTTAATTTTATTTAAATCTTTCGTTACATCTTCATTTGCAGCTGCTTGTAAAATTTTGATAAGGGCATAAGAAGCGGACTGCATACCGAGATAAGAAAACCATTCAAGGGTTGCAGCTCCTAAGTTTCTATTGAAAAAGGATAAAGATACATCATTTAAAAATTTTGGTAAATTAGCATACATTTGATTAATGAGAGCATCTGCTTGTTCTTTCGGTACACCGTAAGGGGACTCTTGATTTTTAACGAAAGAGGGAGAGACAGCGTCAATTAATGCGAGCTTAGAAATGCGGCGCCCATTATAGCGAGACATATATCGAATAGAAAGAGCACCACCAACTGAGAAACCGACTAATGTAGCGTTCTCTACTTGGAGTGCTTCTAGAACAATTGCGATATCATCGGCTAATCGATCATACGTGTAACCAGTCCATGGCTTATCAGATTGTCCATTCCCTCGTATATCCATGGCGATACAGCGAAAGCCATGCTCTGGTAAAACATTGAGTTGATATTGATACATTTGATGATTTAAAGGCCATCCGTGAACGAAGAAAACAGTCTTACTACCTGGACCAGGATTAACGTCTTGCACAAAAATATGCACATCTTTCTCGACAGTAATAAACATAAATTTCCCCCTGTTCTATCAATAGGCTCCATTCTAAAAGCTTTGTTTTACTTTTTAGGCCGTCTATATAAAACATCCTCCATAATATACGTATTAATGATCATAGATTTTATGCTCTGTATATAGTCTAAATATATTGCGTTTTTGGTACGATTTTCCTCAAATGTTCGATTTATCTTTGTTTGTCTATGAAAATCATTTATTATAATAAATGGTATTCTTCGAGATATTATTTTGAAGGGGTGTTGAAGTGAAAGAAAGTTTTCTATCATATAAAGAAGAAGAAAAGAATGCAAAAATCCTTTTATGGGTGTTATATGTCATTGTTATTGTATATCAAATTTTCTATGCAATCGTATTAGAAGAGAAATCAATAATGGATAAGGGATACAACATAATATGGCAAGTTATTTGCGGAGTAGCAATACTGTGCGTGAATATATATTTAATGAAAAAAGAGAAGGCAAACCTTGTTAAATATGCATGGATATTTGCATACATAGCGATAGAAATCGCTAATATATTTGCATATGTTTTTTATAATAAAGCGGCGTTTGATGCGACAAATATAATAGAAATTATTCTCATTTTCTTTGTACCTATATTTTTAAATAAAAAATTCTATGTGTTTTTACTTTCCTCTATTGTAGGAAAATATTTAATTTATTTATTTGTATTAGAGGAAGTAAAAGCATTTATGTTCCTTATTATGTATACGCTTATGTTAATAGCTGCATATATCATTTTAAATCGATTTTTACAATATCTTTCAGCCGTAAAGGAAAGTATTGCGATTGCTAGCGAATCACAGAAATTAGCAGTAATCGGAAAAATGGCAGCGACGGTTGGACATGAAATTAAAAATCCACTCGCTTCATTAAAAGGATTTACGCAATTACAACGAGAGAAGCATGAAGAGGATCCTATTTATAAACGTATGATTTTTGAAATAGAAAATATGAATAATATGATAAGTGAGTTAATGGAAGTTGCTACATGCAAACCTTCTATTTATAAGAAACATGATGTAGGAAAAATTGTATTACAAGTAATAACAAGTCTTCGCGAAAAAATGAATGAATTAAACGTACAGTTTATTTCTAATGTGGAAGAAAAAACAATAGAAGTTGAATGTGATGAACGAAAAATAAGAGGAGTCTTTTTATATACGATAAAAAATGCTTTAGAGGCAATGGAACAAGGTGGCATATTACATTTGCAATTAGAGAATAAAGGGAAAGAATATGTAATAATCAGCGTAATCGATAATGGTTATGGTATTAAGCAAGAAAACTTAACTCGTGTTACAGAGGCCTTTTATACAACGAAACAAGATAAAATTGGTCTGGGACTTACGGTAGCGAATCGAATTGTCGCCGAGCACCTTGGTGAGCTGCATATTTCAAGTGAAAGAGATACTGGAACGAGAATAGACATCATTCTCCCAAGGGAGTGTGGAAATACTGAAATCCAAGTGGAAGAAAAGCTAGGAGTTACCATATGAATAAAGGCTATATATTTAAAAATGAAGAAATAAAGGCGTTGAAAGTATTTTTAAGTTTATTTTTTATTATATTTTTTGTGTATGATCTTGCCTATGAATTTATCGTACCTTTAATCGCGGGAGAGCAAGAAGGCGTAGGAAAGTTTGAAGATGGTTTAGGTTTATGGCTTTACTTTTTGACGGTAGTATTGTTTTGCATTGGAATATACTTTATGAAATGGAAGAATGTTTTTGTGGTAAAGTATATTATTCTAATTGGCTATAATGTATTAGATTGTATCCATAACATTATGATTTATTATGGTAGCGATGCGGAATTTGACGGTGGAAATATAGTAGAAGTATTTTTTATTTTGTTCGCACCAATCTTTGTGAACAAAAGATATTTCTGGTTAGTTCCAGCGATACTTGTCGGGAAGTACGCTCTTACAGGAATCATTATTCAATCTTCTCTCGTTTTAATCCCAATGGCATTATATAGTGTATTTACTATCATATGTTGGATTATATTTTTGAGGGTTCAGTCTTACGTTCGTACGCTTGAGATGATGGACAAAGAAATAAAACAGACAGAAAAACTAGCAGCTGTTGGAAAAATGGCGACGGTTATTGGTTATAAGATTAGAAGACCTTTAGCAAACTTAAAAAAACTTGTGAATAAACAAGCAGACAAGCATCCAGAGGATAAAATTTATAGTGATATTATGAAACAAGAAGTAGATCGGATTCATATAATTGCTACAGAACTTAGTGGATTTGAGAAATCTAAATCACTAGAATCAGAAACTCATAACATACAAGAAATTATCTCTTATGTTATTCGAGTTATGGAAAAGCCTGCTTTAAAACAAGGAGTCTACATACAAGGTATTTACAGTAAAGACTTACCATCAATTACATGTGATGAAAAACGATTAAAACAGGTCTTTTTTAATTTAATTAAAAATGCAATTGAAGCAATGTCAGTTGGCGGAACAATTACGATTAAAGTTACTGTAAAAGATGGAATCATCATTCAAGTGAAAGATGAGGGATGCGGCATTCCGAAAGATAAAATTCCAAAGTTAAATGAAGCCTTTTATACAACGAAAGAAACAGGAACTGGTCTAGGTTTAGTAGTTACAGAAAAAATTATTAAAGACCACAACGGTAAAATGAATTTTGAAAGTGAAGTTGGGGTTGGAACGACGGTTGAGGTTATGTTACCACTGCATTAAATAGAAAAAACATCACTTCCAAATAAGTGATGTTTTTCTATTTTATCTTGCTATTTGTGGATAGTAAAAATCTCATTTTATCGATAAAGAATGTATGATGTATTTCTAAGATCAAAATGTTTTTTTAGTTTTTATTATGGATTTTTCAGTGAAAAATTTAGACTATAAAAATTAATTGTTTTTTTCTAAAAAAACTATTTTCTTTTTTGGGTTTTAATGGTATATTCAAAACACGATAAATAAATACCTATTTTTGGCACACTATTCGAAAGGATAGGTCGCAAAGCTAAGAGTCTAAGGTAATGAAAATTACTATGATAGTCTGGTTGCAGTTTGGATTTTCACACATAGTTGTATGTATGAAAATCGAAGAGGCAACCGGATTTTTTATTGTCTCAAAAAGAAAAAATAAATGGGCACACTATTCGAAAGGATAGGTCGCAAAGCTAAGAGTCTAAGGTAATGAAAATTACTATGATAGTCTGGTTGCAGTTTGGATTTTCACACATGTTGTGATGTATGAAAATCGAAAAGGCAACCAGGCTTTTTATTTTCTAGGAATACACATTATGATTGTAAATTTAGCTGAATAATAAATTTAATGTTCGAAATATTCGGTTCATAAGAAGTGAGGGAGGGAAGTACATTGCAAAATCAAATAGGTAAATTTGGGCGTATACTTCTCGCTGGAGGAATATTATTTACGCAAGTTGGTGTGCTAGATTACTCTGCAACGAAAGTTTATGCGGTTACAAACGACGAGCAAGGACGTTTTATCGTTCATATGGATAAACAAGAAATAAAAGTTGATGAAAATGTGGTATTAAAGATTACAAATACAAATAAACAAGATGCTAATATCGAGCTGAAATTATCTAATGAACAGCTGTTCAATGAAGCAGAAACGAAAAAAATGAACGAAAACAATAAAGCGATTCAAAACATTTCAGTAACAGAAGATCACATTGTAAAAATTGAAAAGAATGAACAAAGTAATTTTATCGGTGACGTATATGTAGTCATTCAAATGAAAAAAGCTGGAGAGTACAAATTTGAACCGATAGTGAAGTTTGAAGGGGATGAAAAGAAAATTGAATCTCCTTCTCTACATGTTGTAGAGAAAAAAGAGGCTTTAAATGTAGCCATTTCTGATGAAAATCCAAAGGCTTCAGAGGAAGTTATGAGAAAAGAAATAAGTGAAAAAGTGAAAGTATCGGAAGAAAATAAAAAACAAGAAATAAATTCTACTAATGCTGAAGTTCCAAAAGAAACGAAGACTTTAGCGAAAGAAAAGGTTAATGAAGAACTCGTACCAAAGGAAAATGAATTAAAAGAGAGCAATAGGATAAACGAAAATAATCAGGAATTACCTGCTATTCAAGCTGAGAAGGTATTAAAGAGCCAATCTCTACTAGCTGCTAGTCCTGTTACAAGTATTCTTAAATATCCAAATGTAAAGGTAATAAATAATAGAACAGGTGAAGGGCCTTCTATCTCGGGTAAATATGCTTTTAGATTTGTTTGGAGCCCACAAGTAACATATGAGGTAAAGGGTAGTAGCAATGACAGAACTGGTCAAAGTCAATATACATTTAGAAATTCAAATAGAGAACAGTACGTATTAGTAAAAAAAGCTGGTGAATATCAAGGGAAATGGATTGATGTCCGTATTAATATTCACTCTATGACAGCTTCATCTGTAGATGTTAAAACACCAATAACTAAAGGTGATGCAAAAAACTTTTTACAATTATATGGGAACGGAAGGTCAGGACAAACTTATAATGCTTCCTTTGAATTTTATGAACACGGAACAAGTAAAAAAGTACCATTAACGGCAATGTGGAATTTCAAAAGGATAAATAGTTATAAAAATGTAACGTTACGTAATGATGGTAGTCATTTAACGAATTTATACGTGTATGATACGAGTTCAATTAGGTATCAAGACAAAGGGAATAATAAAATCGAGTTTTCTGGAACAGCAGGTCCAGTAGCTACTCCAGAAGCAGATATGACAATTACATTTGATAATTTAACAGAATTACCGCTAGAAGTTAGATTAAATGCTTCAGGTGTTAATGTATCATACGACCAATTAGCGATTGCACAAATTGAAATTCCAGCTCCAAGTGTAATAGGAGATATTGTGGAAGATAATTCCCGTCAACTTTCTTATAAGGTATATCAAAATATGCCTGCTCAATCGAAAGGGATTCACTATGCGAAATCTTTTGTATTAGAAAGTGAAGTGAATAAGGATTTTACTGTGAATGATGTTTCCATTCAAGATGTGGAGAGTGGAGATGATGTAAGTAGCTTCTTTGATATTAGCAGGACAAACAATAAAGTCACTGCGGTTGCGAAAGTAAATGCGCTAAAAACAGAAGAATTCAACGGGAAAATTTATGAAATGACAATTACAGGTTCTCCTGTAAAAGGTGCTAATGTAATGAAATATTACAAAGATGGTTATCTTGAAATACCGGTGTCAGCTAAAAATTATTTAGATGGCGATAAGAATGGACAAGATAGTAATCGAGATGGAATCGCAAAAATAAGGTATAAAGGTATTCCAACTGGGAAACCAGTCCCACAAAAAGTAGTGCAAGGAACAGATTTAACAAAAATGGATATTTCTAAATTTGTGACAGATTTATCTGTAGATACGAATTTGGATGTAGATAAACCAATATCAGTAGTGAAGTTAATCAATATTCCAGATACCAAAACAATAGGGAATCATACTGTAACGGTTGTAATTGAAACGAAGCAAGGTGTACAAGCGGAGATTCAAGTGCCGGTTACTGTCGTTGATGGGACTTTAAAGTTAGTAGACGTACCAAAAGAAATTACATTTGGAGATTTAACAATTCCATCGAAAACAACGACATACGCACCGAAGACGATTTCAAATCCTTTAAAGGTAACCGATGATCGTGTTAAAAAGCAAAAATGGAGTGTATATGTAAAGGAAATCACACCATTAACTTCAGCGCAAAATGACACATTGACAGGAGCATTGATTTACAAACGAAATGGAAAGGATACACCTTTAAGTACCTCTAGTATAGAAGCATTCTCGTATATTTCTAAAAACGACGAGGAGGTTTCACTAAATTGGAAGGAAAACGAAGGAATTCATTTACAAGTAAAACCAGGGCCGAATGTCAAAGCAAATACTAAATATGCTGGACAGCTAGAATGGACATTAACCGATGCTCCTCTCTAAAAATATATGAAATATATAAATTTTAGAAAGGAGAGAGTAATGAAAAAAATAGTTGGTATTATCGTTTCCACAGTTATATGTGTGCCGTTTCTTATGGCAAATGTAGTAACGGCTACAAGTACGAATTCAAAAGCGGGTATTACATTTTCGAATAGCTATACACCAAATACATCAACTGATCCGACAAAGATAAATACAAAAAAAGAGACAGTTGATAAAAATAAAAATGGAGATAAATATTTACCGAAAACAGGAGGCCAGACACGGGACTTCAAACAATATATAGGATTGTTTTCGATTGTTTTATCTCTATATGTATTCAAAAGAATTAGGGGAAAGCAAGTGTATTCAAAATAAAAAATAGATGAAAACAGAGAAAAGGGGAAGGTACATATGAAACTAGCAAAATTAGCATTAATCGGTGCAGTATCATTAACATCAGTTGCAGCAGTAGGAACTTCAGCATTTGCGGAAGAGAAAGCAAATATGAAATCAAAAACCGATGTAACGTTTATTGAAGATACAAGCACAACAGATCCAAACAATCCAGAAAATCCAAATGAAAAAGTTACACCAGAGAACCCTGGTGACCATGAAAAAGGAACAAAAGGTCCATTAAGTATTAACTACGTTTCTAACTTACACTTCGGCGAGCAAGTTATCTCTGGTAATGATCAAACATACTTTGCAAAATTGGATAAAGTGAAACAAGGGAGCAAAACAGTTGAAGTACCTAACTTCGTATCTGTAACAGATAACCGTGGTACAAATGCAGGATGGAAATTGAAAGTAAAGCAAAATGCACAATTTAAAAGTGGTAATAGTGAGTTAACAAATGCAGCTTTAAGCTTAAGTAACCCAGCTGTAAATTCTGTAACTGATGCACAATATGCACCTACAACATTTAAAAATAAAGTAACGCTAGCTCCAGGTGGAGATGCGGTGGAAATTACTACTGCCGCAAAGAATAAAGGTATGGGTGATTGGACGACTGCATTTGGTAAAGGAACAGAACAAGGTAAACAGAGTGTGAGCTTATTCGTACCAGGTACGACAGCGAAAGAAAAAGGTGCGAAATATTCAGCTGAGTTAACTTGGACTTTAGAAGATACACCAAACTAAGCTTATACAAGATTGAAAATTAAGAATGACTGAATTTTAAAAATGATCATAAAGGGGTATAAAACTATGAAACTAGCAAAAATAGCATTAATTGGAGCGGTAACATTATCATCAGTATCAGTAGGAACGTCTGCATTTGCAGCTGAGAAAGATGGCGGGAAATTAGACTCAAAAGCATTCATTAAATTCGAGAAAAATACAGATAAAATTGATGTTGTTAATCCAGAGAATCCAGATGAAACTGTAGATCCAGTTGATCCAGATAAAAAAGGTACAGATGGTCCACTAAGTATTGATTATGTATCTAACTTCAACTTTAAAACACAAAAAGCATCAGGGAATAACGAAATCTACTTTGCAGAATTAGATAAAGTAAAGAAAAAAGTAGACGGTTCTGTAATTGACGTGCCGAACTACGTTCAAGTAACAGATAATCGTGGTACAAATGCTGGATGGCATTTAACAGTAAAACAAAATGGTCAATTCAAAACTGCAGATGATAAAGCGTTGGATGGCGCGGCATTAACATTAAAAAATTCAGCTTTGAAATCAAATGCAGGTAGCGACGCACCAACAGCAGAACAATCTATCACATTAAATCCAAGTGGTTCAGCATCTGATTTAATCGATGCAAAAGAAAACCAAGGTATAGGTACATGGGTAAATACGTTTGGTAAAGATGCAACAGAAGCGAAACAAAGCGTAGAGTTATCTGTACCAGGTAAAACGAAAAAAGAACAAACACAATACACAACTTCACTAACTTGGGAACTAACAGACGCTCCTATGTAAGTAAGAGGAATTTTAAGATAAAAGAGGAAAATGAGAAGAGATAAGGGAATGGCTTTAACCTTGTCTCTTTCTTGTCTATAAAATGGATATGAAGGGGATTATATAAGAGATGGTAAAAAAACTATTTACTAGCTTACTATTAATTACATTCTTCATGGTAAACGCTTTTTCAGTATATGCAGCTGAAATGAAATTCGCTGTGACAGCAGTTATACCAGAAAATCAAATTGATAAAAATCAAACGTATTTTGATTTGAAAATGCAACCTGGACAAAAGCAAACAATTCAAGTCCAAATGAAAAATGATACGAATAAAGAAGTTGTGGTAGAATCGTTTGCTAATACAGCAATTACGAATAGCAATGGTATTACAGATTATAGTACAGTAGAACCAAAAACGGATTCTACTTTGAAATATCCGTTTTCTAAAATTGCTAAAATGCCAAAAGAAACGAAAGTCCCAGCTAACAGCATAGTGACAGTTGATATAAACCTAGAAATGCCAAGTGAGTCGTTTGATGGTGTTATTTTAGGTGGTTTATACTTTAAAGAAAAAGAAGATGAGAATGCAAAGAAAAAAGATGAAGGTGTGCAAATTGAAAATAAATATGCATACGCAATTGGTGTTGTTTTAAAAGAGACGGATGCTGAAGTAAAACCAGGCATGAAATTAAACGAAGTAAAGCCAACACAAATTAACGGGCGTAACGTTGTTACTGCAAATTTACAAAACGTAAAGCCAGCAATGTTAAAAAATTTAAGTGTTGATGCAAAAGTATATAAAGAAAAAGGTAGAGACGTTTTATTTGAAGCGAAAAAAGAAAATTTAAGAATGGCGCCAAACTCAAACTTTGATTATGCTATTAGCTGGGAAAACAAAGCATTTGATCCAGGAACGTACCGAGTAGAAGTGAAAGCCACTGATGGCGATCAAAAATGGGAATGGACGAAGAAATTTACAATTGAAGGAAAGACAGCTGATAAGTTAAATGATACAGCGGTAGAAGCGAAAAAAGACTACACATTATATTACATTATCGGCGGAGTACTACTGTTAATTATATTATTAGTTCTTGTATTCTTCTTAGGTAGACGTTCTAAAAAAGAGGACGATAACGAAAAATAATATATTGATAGTGTAAAAAGAAATTAATGGATGTTTTACTACGAAAAATATATAATGGCTTTGTCTGTTATTTGTTGTAGTTCATTTATATTTCTATTTGTTGACCCGAATCTCGGGTCCTTTTTTATGAAATGAATTGCTATATGTTAGTAATTAGAAAAACAGAATATACAGCACTTGCAGTAATTCCAGGGGTAATATAAAGGGATATAGCATCTCCTCTTGCAACTGGGTTTCCAGTTGTAATGCTAGTCCAAGTTACAGTAGCGGGACCTACTGCCGGAGTAGGATTAAATACTTGAATTTGTTCTGATCCGCTATCCGTTGGTTTAATGGAAAATACCATAGTTCCGGTAATTTTGTCAGTAGTAGTTAAGGTAATAGTAGATAGGATGTAGCTAGAAGAAGGGGTTGTAAGGTTTGTTGGGACATTTCTGCAAATATTAATCGTATAAATAGCAGCAGGTAAATTATTTATATTTATAGACGCAGAAAAGCCGACAATACTACCGGCTCCAGCAGTGACATATGGAATAACATTGGAGTCAATTCCAGGAGAACCCGCTATACGTTGAAAACCAGCATTTGTTCCTTGAAAAACAATACTTTTTGCTGAAGCACTATCGGCAGATCCCGTAGGTCCAGTAATGCCAGTAGGCCCGGTGTTCCCCGTAGGGCCAGTGATGCCGGAAGGTCCAGTGTTCCCCGTAGGCCCAGTAATGCCAGTAGGCCCGGTGTTCCCCGTAGGGCCAGTGATGCCAGTAGGTCCGGTGTTCCCCGTAGGGCCAGTGATGCCGGAAGGTCCAGTGTTCCCCGTAGGCCCAGTAATGCCGGAAGGTCCGGTGTTCCCCGTAGGGCCAGTGATGCCGGAAGGTCCGGTACTACCGGTAGGTCCACTTTCTACTAATACGATATAATCTGGAGATATATTAGGAAACCCTTGAGGTGCATCTTTTTTTACAACATAGCCGCTGCCCGTATAAGTGACAACTTGCCCTTTTTTATAGTTGGGAGCCGCTGCTAGACTGAAGGTGGTAGTACTTTGGAAACCCGCTCCGGAAGGTCCAGCATTACCAGTAGGTCCGGTGTTCCCCGTGGGTCCGGTGTTCCCCGTGGGCCCAGTGTTTCCGTTAGAACCGCTGTTGCGCCTGCCGTCGCAACTAAAATAATTACGTGGGTACATATATGTTCTCCTTTCTATATTTTCAAAATCTAGTTTTTAAAATAGAACTACTATATATATATTATGAATTCTATAATTTTGTGTGGCAGATCGTATTTTGTGTCTAGATTTCAAAAGATAGCGGGAGGAGAATTAAGTAGTGTTAGAGCCACCATTTCTTCTGCGGAAGCAAAATAACATCCACATCAAAATTCTCTTTAAACCAATCATACATCAATGTCTCTTTTACTAAATATTCAGAGGCAGAGTGTGACACGCCAATTAGAGACATATTCGTTTCTTTTACATAATCCATAATGAGCGAGTATTTATGTCGGCCGTAATCATTGTCGATATGGCAATGGATTTCTCCTGTAATATATGCTTCAGCACCTTTTTCTTCTGCTTCCTTCATTAAAGATACAACATCGCCACATCCAGCGATAATTGCGATTTTTTTGATGGAATCATGTCGTTTACCTTCGAAGTCTGTGTAAGGAATCTGGAAGAGTTGTTTTAGATGTTTTTGGAGTGCTTCTGTTGATGTTTCATCTATTTCACAAATAAGGCCAACTGGTTCTTGTTCTGGACCTCCATATGCAAAGTCGTCCACTACAGTAGCGTTTAATGCTTTTGCAATTGAAATACTCGTTCCATGTGTTTGATGAAAATCCATTGGTACGTGACATGTATATATAGAAAGTTGTTTTTCTTTTATTCCTTGCAAATATTTTTCAGGAATTGGTATGAAACCGCGGCCTGATCTTCCAAGCGGATCACCACACTCCATTACAAGGGGATGGTGCATAAAGAGTAAATCACCAGGTGTGGATTGTGAAATGAATGTTTCAAGAACGTCATCTGTAGGGAATACAGCTAAAAATACTTTGTTTACATTTTCAGATCCGTGCATCATAAGGCCGTTAAATAAATCTACAAAATTTGCTTCAAAAAATTGTTGCCAAGGAAATTTGATAGGATCATATACGGCTGGGATAAATCGACTAAAGGCACTATCTTTCCCGTATTTTTCAATTTGAAATAAGTAATCGAGTGATTGCTCTATTTTTTTTAAGGCTGGCATGTTTAATAATCCTCCTTAAGATGATTCTTGCTTTATGAGTTGTTTGTATTCTTCGTAGCAAAATAAGAAGCGGATAGGAAACAAATAAAACCTAGAATCCAGCCAATAGAAGGAGAATAGGGAAGTACATGCTGTAATAGCATTCCGCTAGAAATGAAGAAACTACTAAATAGACCTAATAACATAGGATATCGTTGTAGTTTGAACACAGATAGTAAACATCCTTTCTCCTGCATGAACTACTCATAAAAGCTCGATTGCTGAAACTTTATCACATACATTGTATATTAGTCTTAATTTTCTGTATATAACTTTTAAGAAAAATGGTGATACAATATATGAATGATAAGAGAAGAGAGGATGAAGATTAACATATGTACGTTACTGTAACAGAAGCAGCATATAAAAAGATTATGGATACGATTCCAAGCGAAGCGAAATATATAAAGTTATTTTACGATAATGAGGGTTGCGGTTGTGTCATGAGCGGAATCATCGATTTAGTAGCTGTAGCAGAAAAAGATGAGCGCGATGTGGATATTGAATCAAGCACAATGAATTTTATCGCTGATCGTACAAAGCTTGTATTTATGGACGATAAGTTAACGGTTGATTGGCATGAAGGTGGAGGAACTTTTCAGTTGAAGAGCCCAAGCCAGTTTTATAATCCAAATATGAAATTACACGTTCGAGTATAGTAAAGGAAATGTGAGTCCAAAATGTATTTTGGACTCACATTTTTTTATTTTATAAGTCGCTATTATTGTCGATATATTGAAAAAATCGCTGATATAAATGGAGTTGCGCTGATATATTTGGGGAATCGCCGGTATAAATGGAGTTGCGCCGATATATTCAGAAAATCGCCGATATAATTTCATTTATCAAAACGTCCCAATAGTAAAAAGATTTTTTCACATAATGAAATGTACATGTGATTGAATTTTCTGTATAATCTTCTTTGCGGAGGGGATACGCATGAGAAGATGGGGAATTGAGTTATTAATTTTAAGTGTTGTTATTATTTGGGGGATTAACTATACGATTGCAAAGTATGGATTTTTAGAATTTACAGCAATTGAATTTACTGCACTTCGTATGATGGCGGCGGCACCGCTCCTGTTACTTCTTACCTTTTTTATTGAAAAGTCGGTTTATATGGAGCGAAAGGATATACCTAGACTAATCATCGTTAGCGTTGTAGGTATTGTACTGTATCAAACGTTATTTATGGAAACTGTCAAATATACATCCGCTACAAATGCCTCTTTACTCATTTCTATTTCACCTATTTTTACAACTGTATTTGCGATTTTTCTGAAACAAGAAAATTTTTCTTCTCGAAAGTTAATCGGTTCTATGATTGCTTTTGTTGGTGCAGCATTAGTTTTAGTAGCAGGACATTCACTTACTAGTTCTTTTTATGGCAATGGAATTGGACTTATTACATCCATATGCTGGGGGCTTTATCCTGTTTTAGCAGGACCATTAATTAAAAAATATTCAGCATTACGTGTTACAGCATGGTCTGCATTAGTGGGTGCGATTCCGCTATTATTGTTAAGTGGTCCGCATGTGTTTGTCATGCCATTTCACATTACTCACGGAATGACACAATTTGCTTTACTATATTCTATTTTCTTTGTCACAGTATTTGGTCTAGTAATGTGGTATGTTGGTGTTCAAAAAATTGGGGCGTCACATACGATGGTATATATGTATATAACGCCGCTTGTAGCTGTTTTATTTGCAGCTGTCTGGGCAAATGAATATGTATCGTTTCAACAGATCATCGGTGGAATTATCATTTTTGTCGGTCTATGGTTTGTGAAATCGGAGAAAGTAAAAGTTCATTCTATTGCAGGGGAACCTATATCAAAATAGGAAAACAGATTACCTATGATCTGCTTTCCTATTTTTTTATTTTTGGTAAGAAGATGAGAAATAAGATAGCAGTAATAAGTGGGATTAAGTTTAAAAATGGAATACGGAAGAGTGTAATAAGAATAATACCTGGAAGAAGAACACCGAGGACAGCGTAAAAAATGCTATGGTTTTTCGTGTACCAATACAATGAAAGTCCGATAAGTGCAGGGATAATGAGGTGAATGAGAGCCATTAAAAAATAAATCATTAGACGCCCCCTTTATTTGTGTACTTATTACATCATATCCGTATGTTCATAGATTGATATCATTTTTTTCATAAATGGACGAAAAAAGTTTGAAAAACCGTCACAAAATATGAGAATATAATGTTTGAAATCTTGTATAATATTATTTTCTAAAAACATTTAAACAACATAAACATACTGTTTATGTTGTTTTTAATTTGAGTGAAATGGATGTAAGGAATATGAATTTGAAAGAAATTTTTTGTTGGATAGATAAGAACGAATGAAGAGAGGTACAGCATGATTAGTATGTCACTAAGATCATTTAAAATCCAATCGTATTATATACTAGGTATTTTGTTACTAGGTTGGATGTTAACACCGTTTTCAGCACACTTTTTAGGCGCTGGAATTGGGCTTATTGTAAGTATGTATTGCGTTTGGCTTTTAGGGAGAAGAATTGAGAAGCTTGGAGATAGTATTGTAAAGAAGACGAAAGCACCGACACTCGGTATGTTTAACCGTTTTGCAGCTGCCATTTTGGGTGCTATTATTATGTACGAAATTGAGCACCACATGGTTATGTGGGCATTTGCAGTAGGGATTATGGGTGGTTATTTCTTAATCGTTGTGAATTTAGGATACTATAGCATGAAAGATGAGAAAGAACTAACAAAGAGCTAAAAGAGATAAAAAGATAAAAGACTTCTTTTTAGATGGAATAGATGATCCAGCCACGAATAGAAGCGGTCAGGGCCTTTTTTAACCCCATACGATGTGAAACCCGAGAGATGTAGCGAGTAGGGATATAATGTATATATTCGAAGCTGTAATTTTATAATCTAGGTCACAGATGAAGAGATTAGCATTTCACTTTATATAAGATATAGAAAGAAGCTTACGTTTTCACGTAAGCTTCTTTTTTATGTAAGTGTGTGTAACCGTTAAGCCGCATTGGGTTTTGTCGGTGAGTACGCGAAACTTTACGGTTACACGACACTTATTCATATGAGTAAAGGGTTATTCCAACAGAAAGTTTTAATTTAAGCGATTGGACCGCCTAAGTTAATAATATCTTCAGAAACGCTTTCGAACTTTTTGAAGTTCTCTTTGAATTCATTTGCAAGCTCGATTGCTTTTGCTTTGTAAGCAGCTTTATCAGCCCAAGTTTGTTCAGGCATTAACACTTCGTCAGGTACACCTGGTACGTGAAGTGGAACTTCAAGACCGAAGATGTCATGTTTAGCTGTTTCAGTTTTTGCAAGTTCGCCGCTTAATGCTGCTTGAATCATTGCACGAGTATAACCTAAGTTCATACGTTTACCAACTCCGTACTCGCCGCCAGTCCAGCCAGTGTTTACTAGGAATACTTTCGCATCGTGTTTCTCGATTTTTTCACCAAGCATTTCAGCGTAGCGAGATGCATCAAGTGGTAAGAATGGTGAACCGAAGCAAGTTGAGAATGTAGCTTGCGGAGATGTAACGCCGCGCTCTGTTCCTGCTAGTTTACTAGTGTAACCACTTAAGAAATGATACATAGCTTGCTCTTTTGATAACTTACTGATTGGAGGCAATACGCCAGATGCATCAGCAGTTAAGAAAATAATTGTATTTGGGTGTCCAGCAACACTTGGCAGTACGATATTGTCGATCGCATGCATAGGGTATGCAGCACGAGTATTTTCTGTTAAAGTAGTATCGTTGTAGTCGGCGATACGCGTTTGGTCATTAATGATAACGTTTTCTAAAACAGATCCAAATTTGATTGCATCGAAAATTTGTGGTTCTTTCTCGTGAGAAAGGTTTACACATTTTGCATAGCAACCGCCTTCAATATTGAATACACCGTTATCAGACCAACCGTGCTCATCATCACCGATTAATTTACGGTTTGGATCAGCAGATAATGTTGTTTTACCTGTTCCAGATAAACCGAAGAATAGTGCTACGTCGCCTTCTTCACCTACGTTTGCAGAGCAATGCATAGAAAGGATATCTTGTTCAGGTAATAAGAAGTTCATAATAGAGAAGATTGATTTTTTCATTTCTCCAGCGTATTCTGTACCACCAATTAGTACGATACGTTTTTCGAATGAAACCATAATGAATGCTTCAGAGTTTGTACCGTCAACAGCTGGATCAGCTTTGAAATTCGGTGCAGAAACAATTGTGAACTCTGATTCATGAGTTGTTAATTCTTCTTCAGTTGGACGAATGAATAATTGATGTACAAATAAATTGTGCCATGCATATTCGTTAATAACTTGAATTGGTAGGCGGTAATTGCGGTCAGCGCCTGCAAATCCTTTGAAGACGAATAACTCTTCTTTTTCTTTTAAGTATTCTAAAACTTTAGTATATAATTTATTAAAATGTTCTTCAGAAATCGGTTGGTTCACAGCTCCCCAAGCAATTTTGTCAGCAACCGATGCTTCTTTCACAATAAATTTATCTTTAGGAGAACGTCCTGTATATTTTCCAGTTGAAGCAGAAACGGCACCAGTCGAAGTTAATTTCCCTTCATTTCGCATTAATACTTTTTCCACTAATTGCGGAACACTTAGTTGAATCTGTGCATTGCTTCCGTTCAATAATTCGTGTAAACCAATTTGGACATTCACAGTACTCATATTTATATACCATCCTTTTCATTTAATGAAATATTTCTCGTAATCCCCAACAAGAGTATAACACAATTATATAAATAATGTATACTATTTATTTCTTTTTGTTTGTGTGAATGCATTATTTCCCTATTAATATTTCATTTCAGGCGTATTGAGAAAAACTTTCAGGAAAATGTGAATATTAATTGACAAATGAATATCATTTCTTTAGTATAGGTTGGGACGGATACTCTCTTATCCCGAGCTGGCGGAGGGACAGGCCCGATGAAGCCCAGCAACCTCACTTGTATTGATAAATGCAGGTGAATAGGTGCTAAAACCTGTGCGAGGCTACAGGTCTCGAACGATAAGAGCGAAGGGCAAAAAGCAGTATGCAAGTAGCAAATTAAACCTTTCCTCTATGTAAAGTAGGAAAGGTTTTTCTGTATGCTTGTGTGGGAGAATAAATGTATGTCGCAGTTTGTGGCAAATTAAGGATGAGTTCCGTACAATATATACAATTACTGTAGGGAGGTTTACCACATGACAAAAAAACGTCATCTGTTCACATCTGAGTCTGTAACTGAAGGACATCCAGATAAAATTTGTGACCAAATTTCTGATTCAATTTTAGATGCGATCTTATCAAAAGACGCAAATGCACGTGTAGCTTGTGAAACAACTGTAACAACTGGTTTAGTATTGGTAGCGGGGGAAATTACGACTTCTACTTACGTAGATATTCCAAAAATCGTTCGTGAAACAATTCAAGGCATTGGTTACACACGCGCAAAATACGGATTCGATGCAGAAACTTGTGCTGTTTTAACATCTATCGATGAGCAGTCTGCTGACATCGCTATGGGTGTTGACCAAGCGCTAGAAGCACGCGAAGGTCAAATGACTGACGCTGAGATTGAGGCAATTGGTGCAGGAGACCAAGGTTTAATGTTTGGTTTCGCATGTAATGAAACACAAGAGTTAATGCCACTTCCAATCTCGCTTGCTCACAAATTAGCTCGCCGTTTAACTGAAGTACGTAAAGATGATACATTATCATACTTACGTCCAGATGGAAAAACGCAAGTTACAGTTGAGTATGATGAAAATGGTAAACCAGTACGTGTTGATACTATCGTAATTTCTACACAACATCACCCAGATGTTACATGGGAAGAAATCGATCGCGACTTAAAAGAGCACGTAATTAAAGCTGTAGTACCAGCAGAATTAATGGATGGAGAAACGAAATTCTTCATTAATCCAACTGGCCGCTTCGTAATTGGTGGACCACAAGGTGATGCTGGTTTAACAGGACGTAAAATCATCGTTGATACTTACGGTGGATACGCTCGCCATGGCGGCGGTGCATTCTCTGGTAAAGATGCAACAAAAGTTGACCGTTCTGCAGCATATGCAGCTCGTTATGTTGCGAAAAACATCGTAGCAGCTGGTCTTGCTGACAAAGCAGAAGTACAACTTGCATACGCAATAGGTGTAGCACAACCAGTATCAATTTCAGTTGATACATTCGGCACAGGTAAAGTATCTGAAGACGTACTAGTAGAACTAGTTCGTAACAACTTCGATCTTCGCCCAGCTGGTATTATTAAAATGCTAGACTTACGTCGCCCAATTTACAAACAAACAGCAGCTTACGGCCACTTCGGACGTACTGATGTAGATCTTTCATGGGAACGTACAGACAAAGCTGCAGCTTTAAAAGAGCAAGCTGGTCTATAATATATGAAAAAAAGCTTTGCGCGGTGAGCGCAAAGCTTTTTTTATTTCGTTTTACTTACAATTTGAATGCATGATTTGCAATATACTTCGCCTTCTAGCTCAATATACTTTTTCGTATTAGTCATGCCTTTTCATACGTTTGTATTTCCTTTTTACATAATTTACAAAGGGTGGGTTTCTTCTAGAAGATATGCAATCAACCTTTCATTTGACGTGCTTTACCTGCGCAAAAGGCACTGCTTAGTAAAAATAGTGTCGCGAATATAATGCTTACTAATGTAGCGTATGGAATTGCACCTTTTAAGGAAAAGCCGACAGTGATTGAAGCGATGAATAAGAGGATGAATGTTGTTGTTAATTTTTTATAAAGTTCCATACTATGTAGACCTCCAATTTATTTTTTAGTACAAGTTTTAAAATTGAATTCTATTATGTAGAAAATATAAAGAGTAGCTAAAGATGTGTAGTCTAGGAGTATAAGAAAGTGCACTTTCCTTTTTGTGGGTTAGTATACTTATATTGTATCATGGCGCATGATTGGCTTCATACATAATTGTGTAAAGATATGTATGATAAAATGAAGAAAAGTTTTTAAGAAAGGAAAGATAAAAAATGAGTGTAACTGAACATAAAAAACAAGCTCCAAAAGAAGTGCGTTGCAAGATTGTTACGATTTCCGATACACGTACGGAAGAAACGGATAAGAGCGGACAACTATTACATGAATTGTTAAAAGAAGCGGGCCATACAGTAACCTCTTATGAAATTGTAAAAGATGATAAAGAAAGTATTCAGCAAGCAGTGTTAGCTGGTTATCATAGGGAAGATGTAGATGTTGTATTAACAAATGGCGGTACTGGTATTACGAAGCGTGATGTAACAATCGAAGCAGTGTCAGCTCTATTAGATAAAGAGATTGTCGGGTTTGGTGAGCTGTTCCGCATGATTAGTTATTTAGAAGATATCGGAAGCAGCGCAATGTTAAGTAGAGCAATTGGCGGTACAATTGGACGCAAAGTAGTTTTCTCGATGCCAGGGTCGAGCGGAGCGGTTCGTCTTGCGATGAATAAATTAATTTTACCGGAATTAGGCCATATTACATTTGAGCTGCATCGCCAATGAGTAAGTGGGCTGGAATTGTATTAGCGGGCGGTATGTCGAGTAGATTTGGTGAGCCAAAAGCGTTAGCGAGCTGGCAAGATAGTACTTTTATTGAGCATATTTTGAAAGAGATGACAAGTGCGCTCCAAGAAGTTGTAGTCATTAGTCATTCTGATATAAAAGAGCGAGTAGAGCAATTCGTACAAGTTCCTGTTATAGAAGATATTCCGCACTATAAAGGAAATGGGCCGCTTGCCGGCATTGTATCAGGAATGGAATACATAGAAGCAGATTGGTACGCTATTATGCCTTGCGATGCGCCAAATGTTTCGCATGAATGGTTTACCATTTTACTGGAGCAAACGAGCAATGAATATGATGCGGTTGTACCTATTATTAATGGAAGAAAACAGCCGCTACTTGCAGCGTATCATAACCGCGTGAAAGAAAAGATTTATGCTTTACTTCAGGAAGAAAAAAGAAGTATGGGGCAGCTTTTATCACAATGTAATGTGAAGTATGTTTCTGGAGAAGATGTACAAGTGAATGCGGGTTGGTTTATAAATGTAAATACGAAAGAAGAATATGTGCAGGCTCAAAAAGACCTTTCAAATGAATGAAAGGTTTTTTTGATATACAGAATTGGGGAACAATTGCTGTATAAAGGTATGTGAGTAAGTTGATTTTAAGGGGAATTCTTAAAATCATTATACAGCAAAAACACTGTATAACCATATATTAATTTTTATGGGTTTTTATTACAAGTCTGTTTAGTTATGTTTATTTTTGCTATAATGAATATGGAAATAAATGATATTTCACCTTATGTATCATTCATTCAACTAAAATTTACAAGTGTGTAATAAACTCCCTTCGTTTTTTGAAGGGAGTTTTTCTGTTCAAGCAAGTAACTCTGATGCGGTATGCTGAATGACTTCTTCATACTGGTTAAGTAAGCCGCGAAAGATCTCATCCCAGCTTTTTGATTTCGCAAAAGATGAAGCTGCTATTCCCATTTGCTCAAGTTTTTCTTCATTTTGCAATAAAGAATAAATGGATGATAGAAATGCATCCACATTTTTAGGGGGACAAAGAATTCCGTTTTTTCCATCTGTAATAATATTTTTAACCCCGCCACTATTTGCACCAATAACAGGTGTACCGCATGCGAGTGATTCAAGTACGACATTTCCGAATGTTTCAGTAGCTGATGGAAATACCATTATGTTAGAACAAGCATATGCTTCAGCTAAATCCCCGCCTTGTAAATAGCCAGTAAAAGTGACATTTGTTTGCGGAACAGCTTCACGCAAATTTGTTGCTAGAGGGCCGTCTCCTGCGATGAGCCAATGAATGTCGTTTCGAGTATGCGATGTTTTAACGATAAGGTTTTGCAACGTATCAATATCTTTTTCAGGAGCAATTCGTCCTACATAGGAAAGAACATACTTCGCTGTAATATTATATTTTTTTCGGAATAGGTCTGTATTGTAAGCTGGATGAAAGAGTGTGCAATCTACACCACGTCCCCAAATGGAGAGGGCCTGAAAGCCTTTATTTTTTAATTGATGTAATGTTTCAGGGGAGGGAACGAAATTTTTTTGCATATGACTATGAAACCATTTTAAATAGTTCCAAAGCATATTGGAGAGAAATTCAATTTTGTAATAGCGTAAATACGCATCGAAATCAGTATGATAAGAACCGACAACTGGGATGTTTAATTTTTTTGCGTAATACAGTCCACAAAGTCCCATGTTGAAAGGTGTGGCAATGTGAATAATGTCAGGTTTAAAGGAATGAAGTTCCCGTTTAATACGCGGAGTAGGAAAAGAAAAGCGACATTCTGGATATAATATTGTTAACGGGATACTTCTCATCTTGTTCACATTAGCCACGAAATTATCTTCAGCTGTATGTTGAGGGGCGAAAACAGAATAGGCGATCTGTTCTTTCTGAAAGTAACTTGTTAATCGTTCTAACGTTTTCGTAACCCCGTTAACTTGTGGCGTAAAAGTATCGGTAAAAATGGCGACTCTCATCATATCACTCCTTTATGTGAAAAGTGGGATGAATTGATAAAAAGAGATGATGCCAGAGCAAGTGCCAAGGCACATGCCGACGAATACATCTGACGGATAGTGAAGCCCTAAATAAATACGAGAAATACCGACGCATAATGCTAACGGTAATAGGAAAGCAAGTAAGCTTGGATTATAGCAAATAAATGGAATGAAGACAGAGAAAACGGCTGTTGTATGACCAGACGGGAAAGAGTGGTCTTTTAATGGATGGACTGGATATTTCGCATCCTGAATTGTTAAATACGGACGTTTTCGTGGATACCACCTTTTTAATATTTGTACAGGAATATGGCTAATTGCTAAAGAAATAGCAGCAGCGATTGCTGCTTGGTGTAAAGTCCCTTTTGCAAAAATTAAAAAGAAAAGTGTAAGTGCAATGGAGAAAGTAGCACCACCGATATGGGTAATATTGCTGAAAAAGATACTTAATGTTTTTTGATCAAAGTAGCGATTAATTCCTTTAAAAATGTAACATTCTATTTTATATAATCCACTGACCTTCATGAAAATTCTCCTCCCTCGTTTACATATATATGGAGATATTAGCTTTTATTTTAATAAGATTTTGTTGAGGGAGTAATAATGTTTTGTAAAGAAAAAGTTAGTTTTTATATAAAAAAGCTGCCAGTATTATGGCAGCAGTAAAATCATTTTTGTAGTGATTTATAATATTGACCTTTTTCAACATACTGCGTACGAATACGCTCCATATCTTTACGGTCTTCTTCTGTTAATTCACGAATGACTTTCGCGGGACGACCGAAAGCTAACGTGTTTGGTGGAATTTTCTTTCCTTGTGAAACGAGGCTTCCAGCGCCGATAAAAGCTCCTTCACCAATTTCAGCACCATCTAATATAATGGATCCCATTCCAATTAAAGCATCCTTTTTAATATGACAGCTATGTAAAATAACTTGATGCCCAACTGTAACATCATCTTCTAAAATAAGAGGATATTGAGGGCTTTGGTGGAGGGTACATTGGTCTTGTACATTTACTCGGTCTCCAATGATTGTTGGTGACACATCACCACGGATGACCGTATTAAACCAAATACTTGATTCCTCTCCAACGGAAACATCGCCTGTAATCGTAACATAGTCAGCGATAAAAGCACTACTCGCAATTTTCGGATTTTTTTCTTTGTAAGGATATATCATGTAAAGTCTTCCTTTCCTAGAGACTAGTTTTAGTGTATCAAATTATGAGAAAGAGTGAAATGGAGGAGGTCCGTATGTGGAATTATGAAGCAGAGGAAGCGAAAGCTGTCATTGTTATTGTGCACGGCGCAATGGAATATCACGGACGTTACGAAGCCGTTGCGGAAATGTGGAATCATATCGGCTACCACGTCGTGATGGGGGACCTTCCGTCACATGGAACAACTTCAAGAAATAGAGGACATATTGATTCATTTGATGAATACATAGAGGAAGTTAAATTATGGGTGAAAGAAGCAAGAAAGTATAGATTACCTATTTTTCTATTCGGTCATAGTATGGGTGGTCTTATCGTCATTCGTATGATGCAAGAAACGAAGAGAGAAGATGTAGAGGGTATTATTTTGAGTTCGCCTTGTTTAGGGGTAGTGACTGGACCCTCTGCTCCGCTTCAATTTGCTTCAAAAATATTAAATGTTGTGGCTCCAAAATTGCAATTTGCAACGAATCTTACGGTGGAAATGTCAACAAGGAATCATGAAGTGAGAGATGCAATGGAGAATGATTCATTGTTCTTGCGCAAAGTATCAGTACGTTGGTATAGTGAATTGATTAAGTCTATCGAAATTGCTCATAAAAAAATAGACGATTTTCCAGACGTTCCGCTCTTGCTAATGCAAGCATGTGAGGATAAACTTGTAGATAAAACACGTGTCCGCATGTGGTTTGATAATGTTAAAATAGGTGATAAGGCATATAAAGAATGGCCGAATTGTTATCACGAGTTATTAAATGAGTATGAGCGTGATGAAATTTTGAATTATATTCAGTCATTTACTGAAATACATGTCAATAATATAGTAAAAACAAACAAATAAATCATTATTTGTACATTTAATAGAGGAGATGAAGGAAGAAGTGAACGTACCGAGTAATCCCATAACGCTCATGGCGAAAGTATACCGTGATGTGTTTCCGGTTGTACACCATGAGCTAGCGATGTGGAAAGAGCGTGCCTACCATATTCCGAATGATGAGCTTCATAGTCAGGCAATCGCAAGTATTGAGCATAAAACGTTTCATTGTGAGGGTGGTGGCATTTTATCGCTGCTAGCAAATGAACACCGAGAGGAATGTATTCGTTTTATCGTAGCGTATCAAACAATCAGTGACTATTTAGATAATTTATGTGATCGCAGTACATCACTTGATCCGAATGATTTTGCCGCGCTACATGAATCAATGTTAATGGCACTATCACCTGAAGTGGAAGGTGGCGGTAATTATTATCGTTACCGTGATGATCAAGATGATGGTGGTTATTTAGATGAACTTGTTGAAACGTGCCAAGATGTTTTAAAGAAAACGAAGCACTATGACAAAATCGCTCCTGTTCTCCATGAACTTGCTTGTTATTATTGTGATTTACAAATTCATAAACACGTGAAGTTAGAAGAGAGAGAACCGCGCCTGAAAACATGGTTTGAAGCACATAAAGAAAACTTACCTGAGATGAGCTGGTTTGAATTTTCAGCATGTGCCGGTTCTACGCTTGGAATTTTCTGCCTTGTAGCATATGCATTTCATGATGAATTACATGATGAAGATATTGCGAAAATTAGACAAGGATACTTTCCTTACGTACAAGGACTTCATATCTTACTTGATTATTTCATCGATCAAGAAGAAGACCGCATAGGCGGAGATTTGAATTTCTGTAGTTATTATGAAAACGAGCAAGCTATATTAGATCGTATGAAACACTTTGTAGAAGAAGCAGAGAAGAGCATTGGTGATTTGCCTCATGCGAAGTTTCATCGTCTTATAAGCCGAGGATTACTTGGTATTTATTTATCAGATCAAAAAGTATCAGCACAAAAGAATATGCACAAAATGGCACGGCGCATTGTAAAGTACGGAGGCCTCACTTCAAGATTCTTCTATTGGAACGGGAAGATGTACCGAAAGAAAATGGCGCAGTGATGAAGAAAACCACTCATGTAGAGTGGTTTTCTTTTTATTATGATCGTATTTTTGAAAATACATATATGAGAAGTTCAATTGCAAAAATAACTAAAACAGATAGTCCAAATAAAGGCATGACAGCGCCTAGTATTACCATCATGATAAAGAAAACGAATATACTTTTCTTATCTCTTTGCTTTGGAGGTGCTGCTAATTTTCCTTTTGGCTTTCTTGCTAACCACATTTTTACTCCGTAATAAATAAGAAGTAATAGAGATAATGTCGTTAGTAAGCATAATATTTTATTTGGCCATCCGAATAAATGTCCTTCATGAAGCGGGATACCGTAAGTGAACCATTGTGCAAGTAATCCATAATCACGGTAGTCCGTTTTTGAAATGAGTTCCCCGCTATATTGATCAAAGTAAGCTGTTATCTCTTCACTTGGTGCAACATGCATCCCTGTAATACCAGAACCGCTCGATTTTGAAACAGTGAATACACCTTTCGGATCAGCTGGTAGTGAAATAACATATGGCTTCTTTATTTCAATTCCTTTTTGTAATTCATCGACAGAAATTGCTTTCGGTTCATTTGAATTCGATTCAGGAGGAGCTTCTTTTCTTGTTGCCCACGGCAATTCTTTTACCTTTGATTCAGGCGGTGCCATGTACAATTTTGGATATCCGAGTGATTCATTAGAAGATGCAATTTTATAAATTTGGTTCCCCATAAATCCTGACCATGGCAATCCAGATGCGATTAGCAGAAAGAGAGGAATTGTAAATATAATACCGATAATAGAATGACGTCTTTTTGCTTTTTCTCGCTTATTGGATGAGGGTGTGTTTTTGAATTGGCGTATACTCATGTACAATCCGGTTACGATTAAAAAGATTGTCCAGCATGCTGCAAGTTCTACAGTATAGTTGACGACAGTGCCACCAACTAAAAGAGAACTATGTAATTCCCTCATTATATTGGCAAATGTTTCACTTGCGTTTTGATCCCCAACAATTTGATTATTACTATCTAAATACACATATTTTTGTTGCCCAGTATACTCATTTGCAATCGTAAGTCTCGTATTATAATCCCCATTAAATTCACTAATTTTCGCCACGCTATAATGTGGATATTTTTTCTCTGTTAAGGAAATAGAATCAGACATCGAAATAGATTC
This sequence comes from Bacillus sp. FSL L8-0152, assembly GCF_038006365.1. NCBI lineage: Bacteria > Bacillati > Bacillota > Bacilli > Caryophanales > Bacillaceae > Bacillus > Bacillus sp. FSL L8-0152. The sequence goes on along the minus strand of NZ_JBBOVB010000001.1, from coordinate 4,870,352 downwards.
TGTTTGAGCACTCTTCCCAAAATATAAATCTTTATAGATGAAATCTTCAACTTCCTCCCGAAATAAATACCCAATTCCGCTCAGTGACAACGTAATAAGAAGCGGCGTAATAAAAAGCCCAGCATAAAAATGCCAACGCCAAAAAATGTAATGAAGCGAACGATTTTGTTTCATACTTTCAGTTCCCCTAACCTTCCCTATATGAATAACTACTTATTTAATATAGCGAGATTAAGTGTGATTACTTTGAAAGAATTGTGAAGAAAGTTAAAAGTTTTTAGGGTTTTCAACGTGTATAAATGTTTCTACTTATTTGATAAATACATTTCAACAACCGCTTCAGCAAGACATTGAGAGGAATTAACAAAATCCTCATTTGCCACTACATTCAAATCGGTACATGCGATAATAGCGGTATCAACTTCATCTTTCAATTGTAAAACGAGCACATTCCACAATTCGCGAGCTTCTTCACTCTCTCCAGATTTAATCCAAGTAATAATTTGATTAATCATTTCCTGCCATTTTTTATGATGAATGTATTCTATATTACGTTTTGTAATCCCATCTTGGTAAATCCCAGCTTGAACAGTTGCTTCTGTTGCGAGAAGAGCAACTCTTTTTGTATTTTCAGGAATTGTTTTTAACGTCTCATCAACTATATTCAAAATAGGAATAGAAAGAGATCGCTGTAATTCTTCAAAATAAAGATGCGCTGTATTGCACGGCATAGCGATAAAGTCTACGCCAGTACTTTCAAGTTTTTGTGCCCCTTCAATAATCGCTTTTTTCATCGTCTCGTGATCAATAGGACGATCCATGTAAAACGGTGTTGGGCACGAATAAATCATCATATGAGGAAAGTCCATATCATGTTTTGCTCCGTATATTGTTTGGCACCTTGCTACAACTGTATCGACGAATGGACCAGTTGATTTTGGCCCCATTCCTGCTAGTATTCCGATCATTGTTTTGTCTCCTTTAAGAATGTTTACATCCATTATATAGGAGAATAACAAAAAGACGTGCAATGAGTGCACGTCTTTTTTTGTTATGTTTTGTCGAACAATCGATATATCCGAGAAATCGTTGATATATTGTAAGTTATGATAGATATATCGAAAAAATCGTTGATATATCCCGAGTTACGATAGATATAATTGAAAAATCGTTGATATATTATCGCTTCTCAATCGCCACAATAAATGGCGGGTTATTTTGTTGATTAATGAAGCCGTATTGCAGTACGTGTGCTTGTTTTTGGTCTAGTTCTTCGGCAAATTTAAGTACAGCGTCGCGTTCTACTTGTCCTTCTGGATGTCCGTGGTAAATAACAAGGACGATGATACCTTCAGGTGCCATTACTTCTAATAATTGTTCGATCGCTGAGATTGTTGAGTTCGGTTTTGTAACGATATGCTTGTCTCCGCCTGGAAGGTAACCTAAGTTGAAAATTGCGCCTGTTACTTTTCCTTTTGCATCTTCTGGTAATACGGATAGAAGTGTATCGTGACTATCGTGAACTAAAACAGTACGTTCGAAAAGTTCTTTTTCTTTTAGACGAGTTGTTGAGCTTTCAATTGCCTCTTTTTGAATATCAAATCCAAATACTTTTCCGTTATCTCCAACGATTTCAGCTAGGAAGCAAGTGTCATGGCCGTTTCCTAAAGTTGCATCTACAGCGTAATCGCCTTCTTTTACTGCCGTTTGCAGAAGCGAGCGAGCAAACGGTAATACACGTTCTAATTTCATTTTTGTTTCTCCTCATTTGCATATTTTCCTTGCCAGCTTCCGCGGCGCACAAATTCTGCATCGATGGAATTTAATACTTCCCATTTATTTAAGCTCCACATTGGGCCAATCATTAAATCAGGTGGACCGTCACCTGTGATACGGTGCACAATTACGTCTTCTGGAATAATTTCAAGTTGGTCAACAACGAGACTTACGTAATCCTCAAGAGAAAGGAACTCGAGTTGTCCTTTTTCATATTGCTTCACCATTGGCGTTCCTTTTAATAAGTGAAGTAAGTGGATTTTAATTCCTTGTACGTCAAGCTTCGCTACTTCACGAGCTGTTTCCATCATCATGTCGTAATCTTCAAGTGGAAGGCCGTTAATAATATGAGAACAAACTCGAATGCCGTGCTTACGTAATTTATTTACACCTTCCACATAAGACGGATAATCGTGAGCGCGATTAATAAGATTTGCAGTACGTTCATGAACAGTCTGTAGTCCGAGTTCAACCCAAAGGTAAGTGCGTTTATTTAAGTCCGCTAAATATTCAACAACATCGTCCGGTAAACAATCTGGACGAGTCGCAATAGAAAGGCCGACAACGTCTTTTTCTGCTAGAAGCGGTTCGAATTTTTCTTTTAACACTTCAAGTGGTGCATGTGTATTTGTGTACGCCTGGAAATAAGCGATACATTTTCCGTCTTTCCACTTTGAGCGCATTTTTTCTTTCATTTCATGATATTGCGTTATAACATCATCGCGGCGATCGCCAGCGAAGTCACCAGATCCAGCAGCACTGCAAAATGTACAACCGCCATAAGCAACTGTACCGTCACGGTTCGGGCAATCGAAGCCAGCATCTAATGAAACTTTAAAGATTTTTTCACCAAATTCATTTCGTAAATGATAATTCCATGTATGATAACGTTTATTGTCGTTTGTATATGGAAAAGGGTTTTGAACCTTCATTACTTTCCCTCCTAAGCCGAGTCAAAATAACACAAAATCCATTATAACATACTCATAAGGTTCATAAGGAAGGGACACACTAAAGGGGAATTGAAGCAAGGAGGGACAATTATGGCAGAGCGTCAATCACTTGAATCGTATATTACACAAGCGGAACAAGCGGTGGAATATGCGAAAGAACAATTAGACCAAGGTATGAGACAAGAGCATTATAATACGATGGAGTATTCGGATGCGCAGTTACAATTAGAACAAGCGTATAACGATTTACAAACGATGCAACAACATGCGAATGATGAGCAACGTGAGCAATTAAATAGAGCACGTATGGCAATTCGCCAATTGCAACATCAAATGATTATTACACCGCACTAATAAGGAGTGAATGTAATGGCGAAACGTTCAGATCAAAATAACCCAGAGCAAAAAACACAAAATGGACATAACGCTGAGTTTTCGAATGAACTTGATCCGATTGTTCAAGTAAAACAGCGTAATAGTAAAAAAGGACAACCTCAAAAATCAAAACAATCAGAGTAAACCAGGTCGAAATATGACCTGGTTTTATTTTGCTATATGACAATAATGTAAGATTTATGTAAGGTTTGTCGATAGTTGTGAGCAGCTTTCTCCAGTAGAGTAAGGAAGGATTAAATTTTATACAAGGAGTTGCTTTATGGGGAACAATATTACAAACAAGCGAATTGATGAGTTAGATTACATTCGTGGCTTTGCACTACTGGGAATTATTTTAGTAAATATTCTCGCATTACTTAACATTAAAATTCCAGATCCTAATACAGTGGATGCTAGCTATCAAAGATTTTTATACTTATTTGTAGAAGGTCGTTTCTTCTCAATCTTCTCATTCTTATTTGGAGTGGGATTCTATATCTTTATTTCAAGAGCGATTGCGAAAGGGAAAAATGGCTATGTTTTATTTTTACGTCGCTTAGTAGCATTATTTATTTTTGGTTTAATTCATCAAATGTTTCAGCCTGGAGAAGCACTAGCGTTATACGCAATTTGTGGGTTAATCGTTTTACCGTTTTATAAAGCGAAAAAAGAAGTGAATGTAGTAATTGGTCTTATTCTTACGGTAGCTTTTAGTATTATGGCAGCTAAGGAATTATTACCATTAGGGTTAATTTTATTAGGTCTTGCTGCGGGGCAGTATAAAGTATTTGAAAATCTTTCAGCAAAAATTAAACAAGTCGCTATTTTTACAGGAATTATGTTTGTTTTAAGTGTTGTCGCGTTATGGTATCAATATGGACACGTTCCTGCCGAACCATTTGTAAATATGATGCTCATGAATGAGGATGGAACAGTGGACGCTGCAGGTCAATTCTTAAAAATTGGCATTACAGTTGGACCAATTATTTCAGCTTTCTATGTAGGAGCATTAATTTTATTACTTCAATTAAAACTAGTTCAAACATTGTTAGCACCACTGAAATATTATGGCCGCATGGCTTTAACGAATTATATTGGACAAACTGCAATGATTTTAATCGCAGGAAGTGTATTTAACTTTGCAGAAAACTTAACGTACATGCAGACGTTATATGTGTGTATTGCAATTTATGCAATTCAAATTGTGTTTAGTGTGATTTGGATGAAAATTTTTAAAATGGGTCCATTAGAATGGATTTGGCGTGTTATTACGTACTGGACGGTAACACCTTTAAAGAAATAAAGAGAGAAGTAGGCTGTTCCTTTTGTGGAACAGCCTATTTTTATTTTCATCTTTTTCGGAAAGTTGATATTCCTTCGCGAATCGCCGATATATTTGAGAAATCGCTAATAAAATTTCATTTATCAACGAACCTTACACACTTATCTTTTTTATATTACAAAAGTGTAAGGTAAATGTAATGTTAACAAATAGCAGTTCGCCTCTAAAAAGCGCAAAATAGGTAATGGAAAAACAAGCGTAGGAGGATATATATGACGAAACCAGTTGTAGACGTGAAAAACGTCCAAAAAGTGTACGGTAAAAAAGGTGAGAACCAATCACATGCGTTAAAAGGTGTTTCATTCTCAATTCAAGAGGGTGAGTTTGTAGGGATTATGGGACCATCTGGTTCTGGTAAAACGACATTATTAAACGTAATTTCAACACTTGATAAAGCAACGGGCGGCGTTGTTGAAATTGCGGGTACGGATATTACGAAAATGAAGCAAGGTGAACTTTCTGATTTCCGTTCACAAAAATTAGGATTCATTTTCCAAGACTTTAACTTATTAGAGAACTTATCTATTTATGAAAACATCGCACTTCCATTATCTCTTCAAGGTGTCGCGTCACGTAATATTGGACCGAAAGTAGAAAAAGTAGCGGATATGTTAGGGATTACAGAAATTCTTCAAAAGTATCCATCTGAAGTATCTGGTGGACAGAAACAACGTTCAGCAGCAGCACGTGCGTTAGTGCATGAACCTGCAATTATTTTAGGGGACGAGCCAACAGGAGCGCTTGATTCTAAAAATGCAACGAGTTTACTTGATGCGATGACAAACTTAAATAAAGATCAAGGCGTATCTATTATGATGGTTACACATGATCCGTATAGTGCAAGTTACTGTCAGCGTATTTTATTCATTCAAGATGGTGAGCTATATAAAGAAATTCACCGCGACGGTACACGTGAAGAGTTTTATAAAGAAATTTTAGATGTGCTTGCGGACTTAGGTACACAAAAAGCGTAAGAAAGGAGGTTCTAGAGCATGTTATTCAAACTTTCCATGTCAGGGCTAAAAAGTAAGCTGAAAGATTATATCGTCTTACTTGTCGGTCTTGTCATGTCTATCTCAATTTTTTATATGTTTCAAACGTTAGCGTTGAATAAAGCGTTTATTGAATCCAACTCAGTTATTCAATCAATTGGATTCGTATTCCAAGCAGGTTCATTTTTATTAGCTATCATAACGTTCTTCTATATTTTATATGCGAACTCTTTCTTATTATCTCTTCGTCAAAAAGAGTTTGGTATGTATATGATGTTAGGAGCGAAAAAACATAAAGTTACATTACTTATGTTTATTGAAACGATTGTATTAGGTGCTGCTTCTCTTGCGATTGGACTTGTGGTTGGGGTAGGACTTGCAGAAGGTATAGGACAGTTATTAATGAAACAATTAGAATTTGCTGGTGAAGGCTATAAAGCATTCTATCTGCCATCTATGACTGTTACTTGCATCTTCTTCTTTGCGCTATTTATATTATCAGCAATTATGAACAGTATTAAATTATCACGTATTTCTGTACTGCAACTTGTACATGCAGATGCGCAAACAGAGCGTGTTGCAGTAAAAGGAAAAATGACAGGTTTAGTTGCATTCCTAGCGGTTATTTTATTAGGGATTGGCTATGCATCAATGATTTACATGGAAAAACTAAGAGAGATGGGAATCCTTATTGCATTAGTTACAACAACAGCTGGTACTTACATGCTATTTGGATCACTCCTTCCAGTCATTATTAAAAAGTTAAAAAGTAATAAAAAGCGTAGTGAAAAAGGACTTAATGCTTTTACATTTGCACAATTAAATTTCCGTATTAATAGCTTAACGAAAGTGCTTGCTACGGTAGCAATGTTAGTTGCTCTTGGAGCTGGTGCAATTTCAGGTGGTATGGCGTTTAAAAATAACGTTATAAAAACGGTTGATGGATTTGAAATTTATGATTCAGTTATTCATAATCCTACAGCTGAAGAGAAGAAAATTTTAGAGGGCATATCATTTAAAAGTAAAGCTGAGTATCGTTATAAAGTAGACGACAAATATATTTATTATGTAAAAGAAGATTTAGAGAAACATAAGCCATTTATTCGAAATGGTGTAGGTAAAGAGAATTTCGGTAAATATAAAGAAATTTCAGGAGAGGCTCCAGTAGGTACAGTAGCAGGAGTGAGCTCAGAACAAACTCAAAATGAAAAAGCAATGCCTGAAGAATGGGATGAGGCATTTAGAACAATCCAACCATATTATATATACCAAGATCGTGCCATTAAAATTGTAGATCAAAAAATGTACGATACTGTAAATGGTAAAGAAGGAATCGTATTTACTGGAAAAACAGGCGATTTCGTAGCACACACAAAAGAATGGAAAAAACTTGACGAGTTGCAGCTAGCTAAATATAAAAATATAAAAGCTGAGCAAATGAGTAGTAAATATCAAGTGTATGACATGTTCTACGGTCTTGCGAGCGGAACAGTGTTTATGGGCTTCTTCCTTGGAATTGCTTTCTTAGCAATGATGGCAAGCTGTCTTATGTTCAAAATTCTTTCTGGTGCATCAAAAGATATTACGCGTTATCAAATGCTTCGTAAAATCGGTGTACGCCGTGAATTATTAACGAAATCAATTTATAAAGAGTTATTCTTAGTATTCTTATTCCCAGCAATTGTGGGTATCGCTCACGTATTAGTTGGTATGAATATTTTCGGATTTATTTTAGTCGATCCGTACTTCCGTATTTGGGTACCAATCGTAATTTTCGTAGTTATTTACACGATTTATTACCTTATTACAGTTCAATTGTATAAAGGAATTGTTCTTCCAAAAGAAGATTAATAAAAAACCGAGCGAAATCGCTCGGTTTTTATTATTTTCAGAAAAAACACTTTAATGTTACTGAAATGTATAATATAATGTAAATAAGTAACGTAATATAAAAGTAGAAGCAGCTGGATAAGGAAAGGAGGAATCCAATCTATAGAAAGAAGCTCAACCTTTTATCCCCATACTTTTTTCTAACCACACCGTATTTGTACAATCATAAGTTTCCACATTAAAAATTGCCGAGACCACAGAAGTATATTGTGAAAATAATGGATAAAACATGGAAATCCCATAGCATGATAAGGTAAAATGGACAACATGATGAGAAAATTACCGTTCATAAGATGAGGAGAATACATGTATGGAAGTTGTAGAGGCATTAAAAGATATAAACCAAATTGAGGCTATGAAAAAATATTTAAAAGAGCACTCCCAGCGAGATTATCTTTTATTTGTTATTGGAATTAACACAGGATTAAAAATTACAGAACTACTTAGTATGAAATTTGAAGATGTATTAAATGAAGACGGGACTGTTAAAGAGTTTTATACTCTTCCTGTGAAAGATGAAAAATTTAAACAAGATATTTATTTAAATACAAAAGTAAAAGAAGCGCTTTTAGATTACGTACAATCTATTGGCGTTAAAAGAGAAAATTACGTATTTCAATCTAATAAAACGCCAAATTCAATTACGCGCCAACAAGCGTATCGTGTAATTCATAATGCTGCAGAAGCAGTTGGAGTTGTTGGTAAAATCGGAACGAATTCAATGCGAAAAACGTTCGGATTTCATGCGTACAAAAGAGGGATAGCGATTGCGCTATTGCAAAAACATTTTCATCACGCGACTCCATCAGAGACGCTAAAGTATTTAGGTATCTCAAAGGATGAGACCTTTAAAACGGAGATTGATGTCGATTTATAAAAGCCGTAACTAAAAAAATTAGGAGGCGGAAAATATGAATATTAGAGAGAGTGAACTGCCGGGTATTGGATGTAAGTTTGAAGTGATTACAAAAGGTAATGAAAAGATGGTTATCGTTATTCATGATGATGGCCGAAGAGAAATGTACCATTTTGATGCTGATCATGAAGAGAGTATTTCAAGTGTCTCTCTTCGTGATTCTGAAGCGAGACAAATTGCAGCTATATTGGGCGGAATGGTATATAGGCCACAAGCTTTAGATACGATTGAAATGGCTTTTGAGGGATTATCAATTGAGTGGTTTAAGGTGGAAAATAATGCACCAGTTGTACAAAAAACAATTGGTAGTTTACATGTTCGAAACACATATAACGTAACGATTATTGCCATTTTGAAAAAGAATATGAAGAAGTTCTTTAATCCAGGCCCAGATTCTATCATTGAAGCTGGCGATATGCTCGTATTATCAGGCGAAAGACATGAAGTAAAAAGAATTATTAATGAGTTGCTTTCAGTAGGAGGGGATTCATAATCGATGGATACTTTAATCTTTGAAGTTGGAACTGCGTTAGTATTAGTCGCTTTTGCAGCTATTCTCGCTGCAAAGTTAAAGTTCTCGATTATTCCGTTTCTCATTATACTCGGTATGCTAGTGGGACCACATGCCCCAGATTTAGGGCTTATCGATTTAAGATTTATTGAAAGCGGAGAAGTTATTTCCTTCCTTGGCCGTGTTGGCGTTATATTCCTCTTATTCTATTTAGGCTTAGAATTCTCAATTAAAAAATTAATTAAATCAGGAAAATCAATTGCTTTTGGGGGAACTGTTCATATATCGCTTAATTTTATATTAGGTTTACTTTACGGATATATAATGGGTTTCCCCTTATTAGAAACATTAATTATTGCTGGGATCATAACAATTTCATCGAGTGCAATTGTTGCGAAAGTAATTGTTGATTTAAGAAGATCTGGTAATAAAGAGACGGAGCTAATTTTAGGAATCATTATGTTTGATGATATCTTTTTAGCAGTATATTTATCAGTCGTTTCAGGATTAGTACTCGGAGGGGCAACGTCATTTGTAGGTGCTCTTACATCTATTTTAATCGCAGTAGGGTATATGCTACTATTCTTTGTAGTTGCTAGAAAAGCTACACGATTCTTAAATAAAATGTTAGATATTTCGTCCAATGAAATTTTCATTATCGTAATATTCGCTATTTTATTCTTTGTAGCAGGATTTTCAGAAACGATTCATGTCGCGGAGGCAATTGGAGCATTATTATTGGGGCTCGTCTTTTCTGAAACAGAGCATAGTGATCGAATTGAACAGCTTGTCGTTCCGTTTCGTGATTTCTTTGGAGCTATATTCTTTTTCAGCTTCGGTTTAAGTATAGACCCATTTTCGCTTGGGGGAGCAGTGTGGTTGGCATTAGGAGCAGTTTTCATTACTCTTATCGGTAATTTTACTGCTGGAATGGTAGCGGGGCGTAAAGCTGGGTTATCGCATAAGGCTTCTACGAATATCGGTTTAACACTTGTATCACGCGGAGAATTTTCCATTATCGTCGCGAATATTGGAATTGCGGGCGGCTTAATGGCAACGATTAAACCATTCTCAGCTTTGTATGTTTTAATATTAGCATCGTTAGGACCTTTGTTAACGAAAGAATCTGGGAGAATATATTCCTTATTAGATAAAATATTTAAATGGAGCGCTAAAGAAAGTGCGAAGCGAGAAAAAGAAGTTGGATAGTATAAATAAGGGTAGACTGCATGAAAATTTCATGCAGTCTACCCTTTTATATATTGTTACTGTTGTCGTTTTTTGTCGGTAAGTTGATATATTTTAATAATCGCTGATATATTTCAAGTTGTGGTCGATATAATTGAAAAATCGCTGATATATTTTGAGTTACGGTCGATATATTTCCAAAATCGCTGATATATTTTCAAGCAGGGATAAATATAATTTCATTTGCCGTCGAACCATTATCTGAATTTCATCAACTATTAATCAGTTGCCTTCCTATTTAAAAACGACTACAATTTTACTGTTATATATATGAACGAAAAAAATAGAATAGGAGGGGAAACTATGCCAAGGAAAGTATGGCTATTAGTAGCTGGGATGATTATTAATGTCACGGGTGCTTCTTTTTTATGGCCTTTTAATACAATTTATTTGCATGATCACCTAGGCAAATCTTTATCTGTGGCCGGAATGGTATTAATGATCAACTCGCTTACTGGTGTAATCGGAAACTTGCTCGGCGGTGTTTTATTTGATAAATGGGGCGGTTATAAATCAATTTTAGTAGGGATTGTCATTACACTTGTATCGATTTTAGGTCTTGTGTTCTTCCACGGTTGGCCGTTATATGTTGTGTGGCTAGCGTTAATCGGCTTCGGTTCTGGGATGGTCTTCCCATCGATGTACGCGATGGTTGGTACGGTTTGGCCAGAGGGCGGAAGACGAGCGTTTAATGCGATGTACGTTGGACAAAACGTTGGTATTGCGATTGGAACAGCGTGCGGTGGTTTAGTTGCTTCATATCGTTTTGATTATATTTTCTTAGCGAACTTTATTTTATACTTTGTTTTCTTCTTAATTGCTTTTATTGGATTCCGTGGTATGGAAGACAAGAAAGAGCCAGGAGTGCAAAAAGAAGTCGAGACGAAAAAAGGTTGGTCACTTACACCTGGATTCAAAGCACTTCTTATCGTATGTGTAGCATATGCTTTATGCTGGGTTACATACGTACAGTGGCAAGGAGCGATTGCAACACATATGCAAGAATTGAATATTAGCCTTCGCCACTATAGTTTATTATGGACGATAAACGGAGCGATGATCGTTTGTGCGCAGCCGTTAGTTAGTATGTTAATTCGCTGGATGAAGCGTTCTTTAAAGCAACAAATTATGATTGGAATTTTCATTTTTGCGGCGTCATTCATTGTGTTAAGTCAAGCGCAGCAATTTACGATGTTCCTCATTGCGATGGTAACATTAACAATTGGTGAGTTATTTGTATGGCCTGCGGTTCCAACGATTGCAAATATACTTGCACCAAAAGATAAATTAGGGTTTTATCAAGGGGTCGTAAATAGTGCGGCGACTGTAGGGAAAATGTTCGGGCCGGTCGTTGGCGGAGCAATTGTGGATTTATACAATATGGAAGTATTGTTTATAGCAATCATGGTAATGCTTGTAGTAGCGCTTATAGCAACGAGTATTTATGATAAACGAGTAAAAGTAGAAGAAACAGTTGAAGAAAAAATTGCAGTTTAGTTTGACGGAACATGTTCACATGTTTTAGAATATATTTAAATAAAACAACCTTTAGAACAAGGGAGATAGCTCGGCTGTCTTAAGATGAATTCGTTAGTTATTAAGAGTAACGATTAACCGAGAAGTCCTCGCTTTAAGTAAGCTCTTAAGAGATACTAGGTGAAGGATAGTTCACTTAACTTATATGTGTAATAACAGTGAGAAGGAGTAGTAGTAATAGAAGCTGGTTTAGAGAGTTGACGGTCGGTGCAAGTCAATCCACGTTTCGTTATGAACTCGCCTTTGAGTTGCAGTTGTGAAACTAATAGTAGCAATTGCCGTTAATCCACGTTACGGATCTAAGCGAATGTATATTTTTACATTAATTTAGGGTGGTACCGCGGGAATCTATAACCTCTCGTCCCTTTCTAGGGATGAGAGGTTTTTTGTATTTTGGGCGGTGAAAATAAACAGAATTTCAAGGAGGGTATCTCATGAGCTTTAATCATCAAGAAATTGAGAAGAAGTGGCAAGGGTACTGGGAAGAGAATAAAACATTCCGTACGCCAGATGAGACAGAAAAACCAAAATTTTATGCACTAGATATGTTCCCATATCCATCAGGTGCAGGCTTACACGTAGGACATCCAGAAGGTTATACAGCGACAGATATTTTATCTCGTATGAAGCGTATGCAAGGGTATAACGTTCTTCATCCAATGGGATGGGATGCATTTGGTCTTCCAGCAGAGCAATATGCACTTGATACTGGAAACAGCCCAGCAGAATTTACAGAGCATAATATTAATACATTCCGTAATCAAATTAAATCATTAGGTTTCTCTTACGATTGGGACCGTGAAGTAAATACAACAGATCCAAACTACTATAAGTGGACACAATGGATCTTCTTAAAACTATTTGAAAAAGGCTTAGCTTACGTTGATGAAGTACCTGTAAACTGGTGTCCAGCACTTGGTACAGTACTTGCAAACGAAGAAATCATTGACGGTAAGAGTGAGCGTGGTGGACATCCAGTTGAGCGTCGTCCGATGAGACAGTGGATGTTAAAAATTACAGCTTACGGAGATCGTCTATTAGAAGATCTAGATGAGCTTGATTGGCCTGAAAGTTTAAAAGATATGCAACGTAACTGGATCGGTCGTTCTGAAGGTGCAGAAGTACACTTCAACATCGACGGTACAGATGAGAAGTTCACAGTTTTCACAACGCGTCCTGATACACTATTTGGTGCAACATATTGTGTACTTGCTCCGGAACATGCACTTGTTGCAGAAATTACAACAGCAGAACAAAAAGAAGCGGTAGAAGCTTACATTAACGCTGTAAAAATGAAGAGTGACCTAGAGCGTACAGAACTTGCGAAAGAAAAAACTGGTGTATTCACTGGTGCTTACGCAGTTAACCCAGTAAACGGTGAGAAATTACCAATCTGGATTGCTGACTATGTTCTTGCAACTTACGGAACAGGTGCTGTAATGGCAGTTCCAGCTCACGATGAGCGTGATTATGAATTCGCATCAGTATTTAATCTTCCAATGAAGGAAGTTGTAAAAGGCGGAGATATTACGAAAGAAGTGTACACAGGTGATGGTGCACACGTAAACTCAGCATTCCTTGATGGATTAAATAAAGAAGAAGCAATCGCAAAAATGATTGAATGGCTTGAAGCAACGAGCGCAGGAAATCAAAAAGTAACGTACCGTCTACGTGACTGGTTATTCAGCCGTCAACGTTACTGGGGTGAGCCAATTCCAGTAATTCACTGGGAAGATGGTACAATGACAGCTGTGAAAGAAGAGGAATTACCATTAGTTCTTCCGAAAACAGAAAACATCCGTCCTTCAGGTACAGGTGAATCACCACTTGCTAACATTGACGAGTGGGTAAATGTTGTTGATCCTGAGACTGGTAAAAAAGGTCGTCGTGAAACAAATACAATGCCGCAATGGGCTGGTAGCTGTTGGTATTACCTACGTTACATCGATCCAAACAATAGCGAAGCACTTGTAGATCCTGAAAAAGTAAAACAATGGCTTCCAGTTGATATTTATATCGGTGGTGCAGAGCACGCTGTACTTCACTTACTATATGCTCGTTTCTGGCATAAAGTATTATACGATATCGGTGTAGTTCCAACGAAAGAACCGTTCCAACAATTATTCAACCAAGGTATGATTCTAGGTGAAAACAACGAGAAAATGAGTAAATCAAAAGGTAACGTTGTAAACCCTGATGATATCGTAGCAAGCCACGGTGCAGATACACTTCGTCTATACGAAATGTTCATGGGACCATTAGATGCTTCAATTGCTTGGTCTGAAAATGGTCTTGACGGAGCTCGTCGTTTCCTAGACCGCGTATGGCGTCTATTCGTTCAAGATAACGGTGAATTAAGTGAGAAAATTACTGACGCACCAAATAAAGAGCTTGAAAAAGCTTACCATCAAACAGTGAAGAAAGTAACAGAAGACTATGCAGAGCTTCGCTTCAACACAGCGATTTCTCAAATGATGGTATTCATCAACGATGCATACAAAGCTGAAACACTTCCAAGAGAATATGTAGAAGGTTTCGTAAAAATGATTGCACCAGTTGCACCTCATATCGGGGAAGAGCTATGGAGCAAACTTGGATACAATGAAACAATCACATATGCAAGCTGGCCAACATTTGATGAGTCTAAACTTGTAGAAGATGAAGTTGAAATCGTTGTTCAAGTTATGGGTAAAGTTCGCGCAAAACTAACAATGAGTAAAGACGCATCAAAAGAAGAAATGGAACAACTTGCACTTGAAGCAATTCAAGACCAAATTGAAGGGAAAACAGTTCGTAAAGTAATTGTTGTTCCTGGAAAACTTGTTAACGTTGTTGCAAACTAATGTATTCTAAATAAAAGCTCAGAGTATTTATACTCTGAGCTTTTTTGTGTAAAAAATAATCTTTGGATCACTTTTATATAAGTTTTTAATTTATAAAGAAGTTTACTTTAAAGGTGTTTTGCATCTTTTCCTTTAATTTGTTTGTTGAGGAATTCTTATAAAGACAAACACCTATTCTTCACTAGAAAATATGATAAAAAAGGTAGGTAAAATTGAGCAGAAGAGGTGAAAGGAATGAAAGGGATGGACAATAATGCACCACATGGCTTTTTCGGAGGTGGTTCGGATAGTTATGAACAAATGATGTTAATGGGAGGAGCTGGCCAACAAGGATACGGTGGAATTCCGAGTTGGATGGGTGGAGCAGCAGGAGGATTTCCAACATCGGTAGCTGGCATGCAAACTGGAATGCCTACATTAATGGGAGGATTTTCGACATCAGGGGCTGGAATGCCTACAGTAACAGGAGGATTTCCAACATCAGTAGCTGGCGTACAGACAGGAATTCCAGTAGGGGGACCAACTACATTTCCTTCTTTCGTTGGAGGAGTGCAGACAGGGTTCCCTGTACCGGGAGTAGGTGTAGTGGCAGGAGGAGTAGGTGGTTATCCACAGGGTGTTCACGGTCATCATGTACATCACCATCACCAAGGCCACCACGGTCATCATGTACATCACCACCACCAAGGCCACCAAGGCCATCATGGTCATCATCACCATCAAGGCCAACATGGCCACCACGGTCATCATCACCATCAAGATCACCAAGGCCATCATGGTCATCATCACCATCAAGGTCACCAAGGCCATCATGGTCATCACCAACAACAAGTACATCATCAAGGTCACCACCACATTCATCCGCAAGCTGTTCTTTATCAAACTCACCAAGGCCACCACGGTCAACATGGTCAACATGGTCATCAAGGTCAACATGGTCATCAAGGTCAACATGGTCATCAAGGTCATCAAGGTCATCAAGGTCACCACGGTCAACATGGTCATCAAGGTCATCAAGGTCACCACGGTCAACATGGTCATCAAGGTCATCAAGGTCAACATGGCCACCACGGTCACCAAGGCCAACATGGTTACCAAGGTCAACAGCACCAACAGCATCAACAATATCAACAACAGCAACAATCTTCTCCTTGGACAGGTGGAATTGGAGCAGGAGGAGCAGGGGCAGCAGCAGGAGCAGCTAGTATTAGTGGAGCAGCAGGACACGCAGGGCACGTGGGTCATTAATGATTGGCAGAAAAAAAGCCATAATAAAAAACTGCTAGGAAATCCTAGCAGTTTTTTTCAGCTTCTTGACGCTGACGTTCAATTTCAGCACGAAGTTGTGGTTCCGGTGCTTGCCAGCCTTCTGGCTTTAGAATCTTACCGTCGCCTTCACGGAATCGAGGCTTCCCATCAGGGAATAGTTTTGCCATGTTGGCGTTGTTTACAATTTCGAATCCTTTATCTGGACGTACGCCCATTTCTGCAAACGTTCCGAATGCAAAGTAAATAAGGTCAATCAGTGCATCGTATTGATCTTCAACAGTCGTTGCCTCTAGAAATTCTTCTAGTTCTTCCTGCATAAAACTTGCACGGATTTTTGCACGCTCTTCTGTTAATTTTGTTGGAGTATTTGTCACAGGATGTCCGAATACTTCATGCATTTTCGCAACAAGTTCGTATCCTTTATCTAAACCTTTTTCGTTTGTCATGTTGTTTCATCCTTTCTTACGTTATGCCGAAGTTTATTGTAACATAAGGTGATTATGAAATGAAAAGAACATCTTATCGAAATAAGATGTTCGCTCGTTATTCTTCTTTTTTTATTAAAAGCGATGAAATAAGATCGATGCCAAAAATACCGACGAGTAACATTGGTATAACGACAAGCAAGTAACGTGTGAAGGAAACATTTTTTAAGTATGTATGAGCAAATAAAAAGACGCCGAGAAATAAAATACCATTTAAAATAGGCTTTACTAATTTTTTAGACATAAGCTCCCCCATAAATATCTTCTCTCTCTATTTGATAATAAAAAACTCCTCTCTCCGTTGTATCATGCTGGAGAGAGGAGTTCAATCATTTCTCATTCAATTACACCAGAATTTGTAATGTCTACGGTGTATTTTATAG
Source organism: Bacillus sp. FSL L8-0152 (assembly GCF_038006365.1). NCBI lineage: Bacteria > Bacillati > Bacillota > Bacilli > Caryophanales > Bacillaceae > Bacillus > Bacillus sp. FSL L8-0152. The sequence goes on along the minus strand of NZ_JBBOVB010000001.1, from coordinate 4,853,833 downwards.
TAACGGGAACATCTTTGTACATTTTTTTCCACTCTTCTAATTTGAATGGGCGATAATGTTGCTTATATTTAGCTCCTAGCCCGAGAGGGTCGACATCTAAAGATTTAAACTGCTTAATTAATTTCTTACCTTGTGTCTCCAATTGTTTTTGAACAACCTTCTCAATCTTTTTTGTGTTCTTAGCATTCTCTAAGTTAATCTGTTTCGATACTTCTTGAATACGAGCCACAAGTTTAACATGAATGGAAAAGAAAGGCTTACCATTTTTTATTTTTATATCGTATGTTGGAAAAGAACGAATATTATTAATCATTACGTACCCAGGATCTGCTTTAAATTCATGTGAATCTAACTTATGTTTTTCTAAAAGTCCTTTGAATATAAACATATCTTTTTCCGCGATTTTACCAACGTATTTATCCTTTTTAAAAAGACCAATTCCCGTGATTTTTATTTTATCACCATGTTTCTTTAAAATTGGAATATAGTAGTCTTGCCCTTCTTGATAATAACGGAATGCTCCTACATGCAGATTATCTGTTGGTAAAGGACCGGTCTCCATATTATGTTCTAGCATTTTTTTTATATAAATTGCAACGTTGGATGAAGTCGTGTACTTTCCTTTTAAAAGCTCAGTACCATTACCTTCAAGTAAAGCAACATATAAGGCATTTCCGATGTTTACATCACGAATTAATGTATCGAAGGAAGCAACCATTCCTTTCTTAGCAATTCGGGTGGTAAATAGAGCAACCCGCATTTGCCCGCTAGCAAATGGTTGAGAAGACTCTAAAGATGTGTCGGCTTTTACTTGTTTTACCGCATTTGCTGTTCCTTCAAAAACTTGAACTTTGTTCCCTTTTTGCTGAATAGGACAAACAAATGTTACCTTTATTTTATTATCTTTTGCTACATCGAAGACAGTTCCTTGGATAAGGTGTACGTCATCGATAATATTTTTTTGTAAACATCCAGTTAGACTAAAGAGTGTTATACAAGAGATAAGTATTAATTTATTTTTGATTTTTTCCATTTTCTTTTCACCCACACAATAATAAATAGAATTGGGATGTATACATAAATGAGCCAAAAGCTTCCTTTTGATGCATTACTAATAAAATTATTAATATCGTGTCTGTTTGTTAAAAGTTGTGAAACAATGAGAGTGATAAACATAAAAGCGATTAAAACATCTCTTTGTTTTACACTGAATATTTCGTGCGTTGCTCTCGCTGCTGCCCATAAAGGTAGAATAAAACTTGTAATAATAACGAGGGCATAAGCTGAAATTGCGATATATTCTAGCCTTTCTATGAATGGTAATTGAATAACTTGGGTCATAGAAAGTTGGGCCCATATCGTTTTTAATAATTGTTTTTCACTAAAAAACGAAAAGGCTAGAAGGGTGCTAAATAAATATAGAAGGTTTGAAAATAGTGCCCCATATTGAGCAAATTTATGAGATTGTTTAGGGTTTTTCACAAATGGATAAACCATAAGGTAAATCTCAAAACCAGTCATACTGTAGATTGACAGTTGAGCGGATTTTAAAATATCTGAAAAAGAATGTGTGAAGATGGGTAATAAATTCTCCCAATGTGAGTATTTCAAAACGAATAAGCTTAGAAATAAATACCCTAGTGTACCACCAACAGAGATGACGCAAATACCTGTAATGACACGAAAACCAGAAGAAATGATGTAATAGCTAACTAGGCACAAAAAGAGTGTTAACATAAAGGTGGAGGCAGTTGGGAACATCCATACTTGAATAATTTCAACATATGTTCGAATAACCGAAATACTGACGATTAAAAAATAAGTTGCAAAGATGATATTAAAGACGTTCCCTATCCACTTTCCAAAGGTTTGTCGTTGTAAATCAATTAAATTCCCGTTTGTTTCTTTTAATAAAAAATACATCATCCATATAAGAATTTGGATACAGAGTCCTGTGATTAGAACGCCCATCCAGCCGTCATATCCAGCGGCCTTTGCGGTGATTCGAGCAAATCCGAGAACGCCAGCTCCAAACTGTGCACCGTGAATTAAGAAGAAAACAAAGATAGGAGATATTTGATATTTTTCTTGAACTTTACTCATCAATGCACCTCATTTCTTAATCATCAAAGTCTGATCTATGTTTTGTCGAAATTCCTTTCGCAGCTTTTTTTACATGTTGTGGTCTTGCTTGCACATCTCTTGTATCGATCATTGTTAATGGGAAACGAATCCAAGAGTCTTTAACGGATTGTTGTCTTGTCGGATAAAACAAAGCGTACGGTTTACGTAAGGAAGTAAGTCGAAATAGATGGGTGAATAAAAAGATAAATCCAAGGGAGATACCGAAAAGCCCTCCTATTTCTGCGAATGCTAGAAACGGGAAGCGTAATAATCGAACAGCGTTACCCATTTTATAAATAGGTGTAATAAAGGAAGCGAGTGCCGATAGTGCAACGATAATTAATAAAATGTTACTCGTTAACCCAGCTTGTACAGATGCTTGCCCGATTACGATACCGCCTACAATACCGAGTGTTTGCCCAACTTTCATCGGTAACCTTGCGCCGGCTTCTCTTAATAAATCAATTGCAAGTTCTAAAAAGAGCGCTTCAATTAAAGGTGGGAATGGTACTTGTGCCCTTGATAAAATCAAAGTTTCAAGTAAATCACTTGGAATAAGTTCATAATGATAATTTAAAACTGCAACGTATAATGGTGTAGCGCAAATTGAAAATAGAACGGCAATTAATCTTAAAATCCTTGAAAATGTAGCGTACATCCAGGAGACGTTATAGTCTTCTGGTGAAATGAAAAAATCGAAATAGGATACAGGTGTTAGTAAAACACTTGGAGAACCATCAACGAAAATAGCGATTTTTCCATCAATTAGTGCTTTTGTAACTCTATCAGTGCGTTCTGTATTAATATAGAGAGGGAAGATCGATTTTTCACCCATCAATTCTTGTATATAAGCACTATCATTAATTTGATCATACTCAAGAGCGCGTAATGATTCTTCTAGAAAATCTACATTATCTTTTTCAGCGAGGTTGTCTAAATACATCATGACAACTTTTGTTTTGGAAAACTCACCGATAATCATTTCTTTTGTTTGTAAATCCAAAACAGGAAGACGTTTTCGAACTAAATTAATGTTTGTATCAATATCCTCTACAAAACCTTCTTGCGGACCAATAACAGTTGATTCGTTTAAAGGAGGGGTTGGTGCACGATAATTATCAATTGCAATGTTTGCAAGCATACATTTTTGATCTTGCTGATTCAATTGAATAATCGCATGCCCCTTTAAAACCATATCCTCAATTTTTTGTAAGTCGTTCGTAATTGTAATGCCGCTCATCGGGATATGTTCCTTCAGCTCTTCTAGTGATGCGTTAGGTCGTTCTAAAAGAGTGGGCATTAAATACTTTTGTAATTTTTCTCCATCAAGTGAAGGTCGATAGTAAGAAATCCAATAAGGCATCGTTTCATCGTCGGATGTATGATAATTTACAAAATCACTAGACTTTTTCAGCTTCTCTATTAAATTTTGTAAAGAATGAATACGATCTTTTTCTGGTTTTGTAAAGTCATAAATACTATTACCTTTAGAGTTTTGCTGCTGTTGTCCTTGAGAAGATTTGTCTTGTTTAGCACTTTGTTGTTGATCCTGCTCGGAGTCGTTTTGCTTAGAATGTTGCTGTTGCCCTTGCTCCGAGTTGTCTTGCTTAGAGTGTTGTTGATTTTGCTCTGAGTTGTCTTGCTTAGAATGTTGCTGTTGTTCTTGAGAAGGTTCATCTTGTTTAGCACTTTGTTGCTTACCTTGAGAGGAATCCTCTTGTTTAGCACTTTGTTGTTTATCTTGAGAGGAATCCTCTTGTTTAGCACTTTGTTGCTTACCTTGAGAGGAATCCTCTTGTTTAGCACTTTGTTGTTTATCTTGAGAGGAATCCTCTTGTTTAGCACTTTGTTGCTTACCTTGAGAGGAATCCTCTTGTTTAGCGCTTTGTTGTTTATCTTGAGACGAGTCCTCCTGTTTAGCACTTTGTTGCTTATCCTGAGAAGAATCTTTTTGCTCGTTATTTTTACCTTTATTATGTTTCATACTTCTAGTCTGTTCTTTGTTATCATCCTCTTGATTGTTAGAATGCTGCTCCCAGTTATCTGTTTCGTTTGCTTCTGGTGTATTTGATTTTTTTTTCTTACGTAACCAATTCCAAATCATATGTACGCCCTCTTTAATCTTGTAATATAGTGCTATTTTGTGGCTAATTTTGTATATTATTCATTTATTTATGAAAAGAAGAAGGAGATTAGTTTGCATAGAAAAAAATCTTTAGTAAGCAGTTCATACTATAACGGGGAGAGGGAGAGTCTGTGCAAATTGTAAAAAAGGAGAAGTTTGTTTTAAAAGAGTTTACGTTTGAAAATGGCAGGGAAATTCCTGTTCAAATGGGATACGAGACATATGGTACGTTGAATAGAGAAAGGTCAAATGTGATTTTGGTTTGTCATTATTTTAGTGCAACAAGTCATGCGGCAGGAAAATATACAGTGCATGATGAGGAGTCTGGTTGGTGGGATGGGCTCATTGGACCTGGGAAAGCAATTGATACAAATAAGTATTTTGTTATATGTACGGATAATCTTTGTAATGTGCAGGCGAGGAATCCATATGTGATTACAACAGGACCGAAATCGATTAATCCAGAAACTGGAGAAGAATATGCTATGGATTTTCCGGTTTTTACATTTCTTGATGTAGCTCGTATGCAATATGAGTTAATAAAAGGTATGGGAATTTCAAGGTTACACGCTGTAATCGGACCGTCGGCGGGGGGAATGATTGCACAACAATGGGCGGTTCACTATCCACATATGGTAGAGCGGATGATTGGCGTTATTACGAACCCACAAAATCCAATTATTACGTCTGTAAACGTAGCACAAAATGCGATTGAGGCAATTCAACTGGATCCAAGTTGGAAAGATGGAAAATACGGAGAAGAGCAGCCGATAAAAGGGCTTCATTTAGCAAATAGAATGATGTTTATGAACGCGTTTGATGAGCATTTTTATGAAATGGCATTTCCTCGTAATAGTATAGAGATAGAACCTTATAAAAAGTTTTCTACATTAACATCATTTGAAAAAGAGATAAATAAAGCGACATATAGAAGTATAGAGTTAGTAGATGCAAATTCATGGATGTATACTGCGAAGGCAGTTTTATTGCATGATATTGCACATGGGTTTTCTTCACTAGAAGAATCTCTTTCTAACATAGAAGCGAATGTACTTATGATTCCGTGTAAACAAGATTTGCTTCAGCCGTCTCGTTATAATTATAAAATGGTAGATATTTTGCAAAAACAAGGAAAATATGCGGAAGTGTATGAGATTGAAAGTATAAATGGGCATATGGCAGGAGCATTTGATATTCATTTATTTGAAAAAAAGGTTTATGAATTTTTGAATCGGAAAGTATCTAGTTTTGTGTAAAAGACAAATGATGGGGAAAAGGTGCAATGTTTGTAGTAGGCACCTTTTTTTACATAATTTGTAGACGGAAAATATATGTAGCGATTGCTATACCGAAAAACGCTATGCTAAGCAATAGAAATAAGAATGACATTTCTTGTGGGGAGTTTATTTTTCTATTATTTTTCATACTAAGAGCAATAATTGCAGCGAGTAAGAACACAATGCCCATAATGAAAAGAAAAAGCGTCATTTTAATCGACTCCTTTCATAAAACAAGTATATTGAGGATACAATGTGCTAGTTATGTTTGTAAAGAATAAATTTTTAGAGAAAATTGAGAAATAGTTTTTCGATTCTTTGCGTTCTTTCTTTTGCGTGCTAAAATTGGTAGAGAATGTTTGTGGAAAAGAAACTAAAGGTTTTATTGTATATAAGGAGGAACTACATATGACAGAAGTTAAAACAATTACTACAGAAGAGGTACAAGAGCGTTTAGAAAATGGAGAAACGTTATTTCTAGTAGACGTAAGAGAAGATGAAGAAGTAGCGGCAGGGAAGATTCCAGAAGCTGTACATATTAAAATGGGCGATATCCCACATAAAGTAGATTTCTTTAATAAAGAGAATGAATATATCTTTATTTGTCGTTCGGGAATGCGCAGTGAAAATGTATGTCATTATTTAAATGAGCAAGGGTTTAAAACAGTGAATATGGTTGGCGGTATGCTTCAATATGAAGGTGAAACGAAATAGTTAATAGTTAAAAACTTGAAACGAGTCTGTTTCAAGTTTTTTTCTTTTGCATACAGTATAAAAAAGGAGGAGGGGGAAATGGGAATTAATTTGCGTAAAGTGAAAATTATTAATAATACAGGCGCTGTTAATGTCGGTGACTGTTATGATATCTCGCCTTTAGCTGTGGCAAAAGTATATGCAGGTGCTGGAGGATCGAGTGCGGCTATTTTTTTAAATGGAAAAAGGCAGCCAGAAGCGGTGATTAGAACATCGGTATTTCTTCCGCCTTTGGCAACAAGTACACGTACGTTAGGTTCATAAAGGAAAGGTAGAGTGTAATTATGCCTGCGCATATAAAAGAATTTGTTATTGTTAATAATACTGGAAATATATTTACCGGTGATAATTTGAGTGATACTTCATTTACTGCTTCGAAATCATATAGTGGTTCGATGGGATGTACTTGGATTGATGTTGTTACAGTAATAGGGACGGAGACAAAGCTTTGTTTACAACCAGGAGATTCTGTCACAACAACATATACGAGAGGTACTCCTGCTGGTACTGTAACAGGAGCAAATATGGGGCAAAGTGTAAATGCATCGGGTATAGCGCAAGCTGTCCCTAATACAGATAATATGGATTCAATTGCAGGACTCCCTTAAGGAATTAAGGGAGTTTTTATTATTTAAAATAAAAATAGTCTTGGAAATTATTTTTGTAAATAGATTAAGAAGAGGTTTATTTATTATGAAAAAGACGGTTTGTAGGTGGTGAAAGTGTGAAGAATCGTGATAATAATGGGAAGCAAAATTCGTTAAGCTCTAATTTTAGAATTCCACCCGAACTTATTGGGCCTACTTTCCCTCCTGTTCCAACTGGATTTACAGGTATAGGGATTACTGGTCCAACCGGTCCACCGGGCCCAACTGGTCCTCAAGGACCGAGAGGGTTCCAAGGTCCGATGGGGGAGATGGGCCCAACAGGACCTCAAGGTGTGCAAGGGATACAAGGACCAGTTGGGCCAATAGGTGCAACTGGACCAGAAGGACAGCAGGGAGCACAAGGATTGAGAGGACCACAAGGAGAAACTGGAGCGACAGGACCTCAAGGTGTGCAAGGGTTTCAAGGTCCGATTGGTCCAACGGGAGCGACTGGGGCACAAGGTATACAAGGGATACAGGGATTACAGGGGCCAATTGGAGCGACAGGACCTGAGGGACCTCAAGGAATTCAAGGTGTCCAAGGGTTACCGGGTGCAACTGGTCCACAAGGAATACAAGGAGCACAAGGGATACAAGGAGCACAAGGACCGAGTGGAAATACAGGTGCAACCGGAGCAACGGGTCAGGGGCTAACAGGTCCGACTGGAATAACAGGCCCAACAGGGATAACTGGACCATCTGGAGGACCTCCTGGTCCAACGGGACCAACTGGTGCGACAGGACCGGGTGGCGGACCGAGTGGAAGTACAGGTGCGACTGGAGCAACGGGTGATACTGGGGCTACAGGAAGTACAGGGGTAACAGGAGCAACGGGAACTACAGGTCCGACTGGAAGTACAGGAGCACAGGGCTTGCAAGGAATCCAAGGAATTCAAGGGCCAATTGGACCAACAGGTCCAGAAGGTCCACAGGGTATTCAAGGTATTCCTGGTCCGACGGGAGTAACTGGTGAACAAGGAATCCAAGGAGTTCAGGGTATTCAAGGGGTAACGGGAGCAACAGGGGATCAAGGTCCACAAGGTATACAGGGGGCTATAGGGCCTCAAGGGGTCACAGGAGCAACAGGAGATCAAGGTCCACAAGGAATACAAGGAGTACCAGGGCCATCAGGAGCAACGGGACCACAGGGAGTTCAAGGGATACAAGGTCCGATGGGTGATATAGGACCAACAGGTCCAGAAGGCCCAGAGGGACTTCAGGGCCCGCAAGGAATCCAAGGTGTGCCAGGGCCAGTTGGAGCAACGGGTCCAGAGGGTCCTCAGGGGATACAAGGTATTCAAGGACCGGTAGGAACAACAGGCCCACAAGGTCCACAAGGAATACAGGGAACACAAGGTGTGCAAGGGATAACGGGAGCAACTGGAGTACAAGGAGCAACTGGAATTCAAGGGATACAAGGGGAAATAGGAGCAACGGGTCCAGAGGGTCCCCAAGGAGTGCAAGGTGCTCAAGGGGAGATTGGTCCAACAGGTCCGATGGGTCCCCAAGGTGTGCAAGGAGTACAAGGAATTCAAGGAGCGACGGGCGCACAAGGAGTGCAAGGTCCACAGGGAATTCAAGGAATCCAAGGTCCGACGGGGGCAACAGGAGATACAGGAGCAACAGGTGCGACAGGGGAAGGCACTACAGGCCCAACAGGAGTAACCGGTCCAACAGGGGTAACAGGCCCATCTGGAGGACCAGCAGGACCGACCGGCCCAACGGGGCCATCAGGTCCGGCGGGAGTAACTGGTCCATCTGGTGGACCACCTGGCCCGACAGGAGCAACAGGTGCGACAGGAGTAACAGGAGATACTGGGGCGACAGGCTCAACTGGAGTGACAGGAGCGACAGGAGAAACGGGAGCAACCGGAGTGACGGGTTTGCAAGGTCCGCAAGGAATCCAAGGTGTGCAGGGAGATATTGGTCCAACTGGTCCGCAAGGGATACAAGGTCCGCAAGGGATACAAGGAGTAACTGGTGCGACAGGAGATCAAGGCCCACAGGGAATCCAAGGCCCGCAAGGCGACATAGGTCCAACTGGTCCCCAAGGAATTCAAGGGTTACAAGGTCCCCAAGGGATTCAAGGAGCAACCGGAGCCACTGGAGCACAAGGTCCACAGGGTATTCAAGGTATTCAAGGAATTCAAGGTCCGACAGGCCCACAAGGCCCAACTGGAATCCAAGGGGTACAAGGAGAGATAGGTCCAACCGGTCCACAAGGTGTGCAAGGATTGCAAGGCCCACAAGGTCCGACAGGGGACACAGGGGCAACGGGAGCACAAGGTCCCCAAGGAGTTCAAGGGATACAAGGCCCAACGGGAGCAACCGGAGCAACCGGATCGACAGGTCCACAAGGAATTCAAGGCCCGCAAGGAATCCAAGGTCCAGCGGGGGCAACTGGAGCAACGGGTTCACAAGGTCCAACTGGAGATACAGGTCCAACCGGTTCACAAGGAATCCAAGGTCCAACTGGTCCAACCGGAGCTGGAGCAACCGGAGCCACAGGAGCGACCGGAGCGACCGGAGTTAGTACAACTGCAACGTATGCGTTTGCGAATAATACATCAGGAAGTGTTATTTCTGTTTTGTTAGGTGGCACGAATATTCCGTTACCAAACAATCAAAATATTGGACCAGGAATAACCGTTAGTGGTGGGAATACTGTATTTACAGTTGCGAATGCAGGAAACTATTATATAGCCTATACAATTAATTTAACGGCAGGATTACTTGTAAGTTCTCGTATAACTGTAAATGGCAGTCCGCTTGCGGGAACGATAAATTCCCCGGCAGTGGCTACTGGTTCATTTAGTGCAACAATAATTGCTAACTTGCCTGCTGGAGCTGCAGTCAGCTTACAATTATTCGGATTAGTTGCATTGGCTACATTATCTACGGCAACGCCAGGGGCTACTCTAACTATTATTAGATTAAGTTAATAAGCAGAAAACCTTGAAACTTTTATGTTTCAAGGTTTTTTATCCTTGTATTTGTAAGTAAACCTCGTTAACCAGGGGAAGTGGATACCCTCTAATTATTTAAAGTTTCACTTTATTCACTTGAGCAAAAACATCGCAGTTCGAAAATATATTATAATAGAATGAAAAGAAAGAAATTTGGCAGAAAGGGAGGGTGGCGATGCAGGAGATGGTTAAAGATTTTTTTGGACGCCCACTTCAAGATTTACGTATATCTGTCATTGATCGTTGCAATTTTAGATGTACATATTGTATGCCAGCGGAAATATTTGGGCCAGAATATGCTTTTTTGAAAGACGAGTTTTTACTAACTTTTGATGAAATTGAGCGTTTGGCAAAATTATTTGTTAGCATCGGTGTACGGAAAATTAGACTTACTGGCGGTGAGCCACTGCTTCGTAAAGATTTAACAAAACTTATTGCACGTCTTGTGAAAATTGATGGGCTAATAGATATAGGGTTAACGACAAATGCTATTCATTTAACGAAACAAGCGAAGGCATTAAAAGAAGCTGGATTACATAGAGTGAATGTTAGTTTAGATGCGATAGATGATGACATATTTAAGAATATTAATGGTCGAAATATTAATACGAAACCGGTAATTAAGGGAATTATAGCAGCTAAAGAGGCGGGCTTGGAAGTAAAGGTAAATATGGTTGTGAAAAAAGGGATGAACGATCATCAAGTACTACCGATGGCTGCGTATTTTAAAGAGCAAGGAATCACGCTTAGGTTTATTGAGTTTATGGATGTTGGTAGTACAAATGGGTGGAATTTTGATCAAGTCGTTACAAAACGAGAATTGATTGAGATGATTCATAAGGTGTATCCGCTTGAGCCAGCTGAAGCCCATTACTTTGGTGAAGTTGCAAAGCGATATCGGTACGTTGGAACAAATGTTGAAGTTGGTTTTATTACATCTGTTTCTGAGTCATTTTGTGCCTCTTGTACGAGGGCGAGAATTTCGGCAGATGGAAAGTTTTATACGTGCTTATTTGCGACAGAGGGTTTGAATGTAAGAGAACTTCTTAGAGGAAATCTTTCGGATGAGGAGTTATTAAGTGTTATACAAGATGTATGGATGAATAGAAAAGATAGGTATTCGGATGAACGGACAGAAGAAAGTGCAAAAAATCGTCCGAAAATCGAAATGTCTTATATAGGAGGATAAGAAAGGGGGCTATCGCATGCAGGAGCGATATTCAAGACAAATATTATTTTCTGGTGTTGGAGAAGAAGGACAGAGAAAAATAAGAGAGAAGCATGTGCTTATTATTGGTGCTGGTGCTCTCGGTGCGGCAAATGCAGAAGCGATTGTTAGAGCAGGGGTTGGAAAAGTAACGATTGCTGATCGGGATTATGTAGAATGGAGTAATTTACAAAGACAACAACTATATACGGAAGAAGATGCAAAGCAGTATAAACCGAAGGCGATAGCGGCTGCAGAACATTTACAATCGATTAATTCTGAGGTGGAAATAAATCCGGTTGTGACGGATGTAACGGTGCAAGAAATGGAAGAGTTAGTGCGTGATGTAGATTTAATATTAGATGCGACAGATAATTTTGAAACGCGTCTTCTCATTAATGATATTTCACAAAAGTATAATATTCCATGGATATATGGTGGTTGCGTCGGGAGTTACGGAGTAACGTATACAATTTTACCAGGGAAAACACCGTGTTTTCGCTGTTTAATGGAGCATCCGGCGAGCGGAGCAACATGTGACACAGCTGGTATTATACAACCGGCAGTACAATTAGTAGTTGCGCATCAAATTACGGAAGCGCTGAAAATATTAGTAGAAGACTTTGGGGCGCTTCGTGAAACGATGTTATCGTTTGATCTTTGGAATAATCAACAGATGGCATTTAAAGTGAATAGGCAGAAAAAAGATACTTGTTTATCTTGCGGAAGGTTACGTACATATCCGAGTTTAACATTTGAAGCACAAACAAAAACAGAAGTGTTATGTGGGCGAAATACAGTACAAATTCGCCCGGGTGTGCGGAAGAATTTTAATTTAGAAGAAATTAAAAAGCGCTTACAAAGAAGCGTAGAGATAAAGGCGACACCTTATTTATTATCATTTCCGGTAGAAGAATATCGTTTTGTTTTATTTACAGATGGCAGGGCGTTTATTCATGGGACGAATGATATGAATGTAGCGAAAAGTTTATATGCAAGATATATAGGTTGAACCTAAAGGAAATCCTTTAGGTTCAACGGAGAGAGGATTATGAATTTCTCGTATAATCTCCACTTTTTCCACCTGTTTTTTCAAGTAAGTACGTTTCGCCGATAATCATACCTTTATCGATAGCTTTACACATATCATACACAGTAAGAGCGGTAGCGGAAGCAGCTGTTAAAGCTTCCATTTCAACACCGGTGCTACCTTCTGTTTTAACTTTTACTTCAATGAGTAAACGATATTGTTCTTCTGATTGTTTCCAATCGAAAGAAACGTCAACACCTTTTAATAATAAAGGATGGCACATTGGGATAATATCAGAAGTTCGTTTCGCAGCCATAATGCCTGCGATTTGCGCAACTGCTAATACGTCACCTTTCCCAATTTCATTGTGAGAGATTTTATCGTAAATTTCTTTCGTAACGACAATGCTAGAGCACGCAATTGCTGTTCGAACGGTTGTTTTTTTGTCGCTTATATCAACCATTTTTGCGCGTCCTTGGTCATTAAAATGTGTAAATGAAGACATGGAATTCCTCCTTGAAGTAATTTCTATTGAATACATAAAGTTTAATCGAGATAAAAAAAATTGCAAATATGAGGTGAGAAACGATGGTAGAAAAACGAATTCCAATTCAAGTTGCTGAGGCAGTAGAACGGGTAATGAAATATGCGAAGCATGGTGAAGTAGAAGAAATTTCTATTACGGAAAGTTACGGGAGAATTCTCGGGGAAGATGTTGTCTCAGATCATGACGTTCCTCATTTTGATCGTTCCCCTTACGATGGTTTCGCCATTCGAGCAGAAGATACGAAAGGAGCAACTCAAGAGAATCCAGTTGAATTTGAAGTAATAGGAGAAATCGGGGCGGGTTCTGTTTTTTTAGAAGAAGTAGGAGCTTTTAAAGCGATTCGTATTATGACAGGAGCAGCTATTCCAGAAGAATGTAATGCAGTCGTAATGCTCGAGCTGACAGAAGGGTTTGAGAAGAACGGGAAAACATATATGAAGTTAAAACGCCCGTTTAATAACGGTGACAATGTGTCGTTTAAAGGAGAAGACATAAAACAAAATCAAGTTCTCGTTAAGAAAGGTGTTGCAATTAATCCAGGTGTTGCGGCCTTACTAGCAACGTTTGGATATAGCACTGTGAAAGTTGTAAAACAGCCTGTTGTCGGTATTGTAACGACAGGAAGTGAATTACTAGAAGTACATGAGCCGTTACAGCCGGGGAAAATTAGAAATAGTAACTCGTATATGATCGCAGCTCAAATTATGAAAGCTGGCGGGAAAGTTCGTTATTATGGTCAACTCGCCGATGAGCTAGATGCATGTTTTACAGCTGTTCAATTAGCGATGGATGAGGTCGACATTTTAATTACAACAGGCGGTGTATCAGTAGGAGATTATGACTACTTACCAGCTATTTATGAAAGGTTACAGGCGAATGTACTCTTTAATAAAATAGCGATGAGACCGGGAAGTGTAACGACAGTAGCTGAAGTTGATGGGAAGTTACTTTTCGGTTTATCAGGAAATCCGTCTGCTTGTTATGTAGGCTTTGAATTATTTGTGCAACCAATTATAAAAACATATTTGTATGCGAAGGAACCTCACGTATATAGAGCGGATGCTATTTTACAAAAGGATTTTTCAAAGCCAAATCCATTTACTCGTTTCGTAAGAGCGAACGTAACAATTGTGGACGGGGCGTTACAAGCGATGCCGGTTGGTTTAGATAAATCGAGTGCGGTATCTTCACTTGCAGATGCGAATGCTTTTATCGTGTTACCTGGAGGAACGAGAGGATTTGAGACTGGGATGAAAGTATCCGTATTATTGTTAGAGCACTCTGAGGGATGTGATTGGCCATGGGCAAAGCCCCTTCAATCTTACAAATAGTAGGATATCAAAATAGCGGAAAAACGACACTTGTAGAGAAAATTGTGCATGTGTTAGCTGAAAGTGAAATGAAAGTTGCTACAATTAAACATCACGGGCACGGAGGTTTTCCAGAAGTAGCGCAAAAAGATAGCGAAAGACACCGTAAAGCTGGTGCCGTCGTAAGTAGTGTAGAAGGTGCTGGATTGCTTTCACTTTCTTCACTAAAAAAGAAATGGTCCTTGCAAGAAATTATTCGCTTATATGAGTTTTTTGAAGTGGATACAATTTTAATAGAGGGCTATAAAAAAGAAAACTACCCGAAAGTAGTGTTACTTCGTTCTGCGGAAGATGCTGGGCTTTTACATAAAGTGGAAAATATAGTGGCGATTATTACGTGGTATGATGTCCCGGTAAATATACGAGAAGAATATAAAGTATTTCATATAACAGAAGAAGAGTTGTACATAGACTGGTTTTTACAAACGGTTAGGAGTGCGAAATGACAAATACATATTATGAAGTAATTGATACAGAAATCTCGATTGAAGAGGTAACGAAGAAAGTGATTCGACGTGAATGCGGTGCTGTTACAACATTTATTGGAACGGTTAGAGAGTTTACGAAAGGGCGTCGTACATTATACTTAGAGTATGTTGCTTATAAGACGATGGCAGAAAAGATGCTAGAGAAAATTGGTCTGGAAGTGAAAGAGAAATGGCCGGGTACATATGTTGCGATTACACATCGCATCGGTACGTTGCAAATTTCTGATATAGCGGTTGTTGTTGCTGTTTCAACACCACACCGTAAAGCGGCTTATGAAGCAAACGAATATATTATGGAACGCATAAAACAAATTGTTCCGATTTGGAAAAAGGAGTTTTGGGAAGATGGTGACTCATGGATTGGTGATCAATTAGAAAAAACACCATATCCGGCGGGAGAGCCTGGGAAGGAGCTATAAGTATGATTAGAGTATTGTTATTTGCGCACTTGCAAGAAGAAGCAGGGACAAGTGAATTACAAATAGAGAAAGAAAATATTACAGTTGCAGAGTTAAAAGATGTTGTTGCGAAAGAATATAATGTACCAGTTTCAGAGCCAATTATGGTTGCGATTAATGAAGAATACGCAAATGAAGATGACAGGGTCCAAGATGGTGATGTGGTTGCACTTATACCACCAGTGAGTGGTGGTTAATATTGGATTCATTAAAACGACTTTCCTAAGTAGGGGAAGTCGTTTTTTTATGGCGTTTTTGAGAACACTAACTTATAGGATAAGGAGGACGTTATGAAAAAAATATGTGTAATTATTACAGCGATATGTTCTATCTTTTTCTCTTCTCCAAGCGATTCTTTCGCGAAAGAATCAAGAGAACAGCTTTTAGAGAGTGCGTTATTGAATAGGTACTATTCGGTTATTAGACAAGTGACAGAAGATCAATATGAATGTGATGCAGTTATAAATATAAAGCGTCTCGGCAGGAAAGATGAATTTGTACCTAGATTTGAAGTGACGCTACAATTTCTTACATTTCAAGGGGCGCATAATCCGCCAAATGACAAAGTTACACTTACTTTAGAGGATTATTTAAATCATATAAAGGTAAAAAATGTGGAGCGAGAAAAAAATGTTTCTAATGATGTTGTAGAAAAGATTTGTGCTCGCAAAAAAGAAAAAATGAAAGCTCATTCTAATGATTGAGAGCGGTAACTTATTTCGCTATTTGCGGGATGATTAAAGTTTCAATTTATAACATTTTACAGAGAAAGGTAATGGGCGATGGATATATTTTTAGCAATTTTACCAGCTATATTTTGGGGGAGTATTGTGTTATTTAACGTAAAACTGGGCGGGGGACCGTATAGTCAAACGCTTGGAACAACGTTTGGAGCACTTATTTTCTCAATTGTTGTTTATATTTTTATGAAGCCAGTATTAACACCTACTGTGATTGGGGTTGGAGTTGTGTCAGGTTTATTTTGGGCGCTTGGTCAGGCGAATCAATTGAAAAGTATTGATTTAATGGGCGTTTCGAGGACGATGCCAATTTCAACAGGACTTCAATTAGTTGCGACGACTTTATTTGGCGTTATCGTATTTCATGAATGGTCCACGACAATATCGGTCGTCCTTGGGATTTTAGCGCTTGTTTGTATTATTGTCGGTGTTATTTTAACATCACTTCAAAGTGAAGAAGAAAAGAATGCAGAGCAAGCAGCAAATTTTAAAAGAGGTATCGTAATTTTATTAATTTCAACAGTCGGCTATTTAGTTTACGTAGTAGTGATTAGACTATTTAACGTAGATGGTTGGTCAGCTTTGTTGCCACAAGCAGTTGGTATGGTGTTAGGTGGGATTTTGCTTACCTTTAAACATCATCCATTTAATAAATATGCAATTCGAAATATTATTCCAGGATTAATTTGGGCAGCTGGAAATATGTTTTTATTCATTTCGCAGCCGCGTGTTGGAGTAGCAACAAGTTTCTCGCTATCGCAAATGGGAATTATTATTTCCACGCTTGGTGGGATCCTTATATTAGGTGAAAAGAAAACGAAACGCCAATTAACGGGTATTGTTGTCGGTATCGTTTTTATTATCGCAGCCGGAATTATGTTAGGTATAGCAAAAAGTTAAAGGAGGTATTGAAATGTATAGTGATTTAGAAGGAAAAGTGGTCGTTATTACAGGATCAGCAACTGGTCTTGGTAGGGCGATGGGAGTAAGGTTTGCTAAGGAAAAAGCGAAAGTGGTTATTAATTATCGCTCACGAGAATCAGAAGCAAATGATGTGTTAGAAGAAATTAAAAAGATAGGCGGAGAAGCGATTGCTGTAAAAGGTGATGTAACCGTCGAATCAGATGTTGTGAATCTCATTCAATCTGCTGTGAAAGAATTTGGTACGCTTGACGTTATGATTAATAATGCAGGGATAGAAAATGCAGTACCATCGCATGAAATGCCACTTGAAGATTGGAATAAGGTAATTAATACAAATTTAACAGGTGCTTTTTTAGGAAGTCGTGAAGCGATTAAATATTTTGTAGAACATGACATTAAAGGGTCTGTCATTAATATGTCTAGTGTTCATGAGAAAATTCCGTGGCCACTATTCGTGCACTATGCAGCGAGTAAGGGTGGTATTAAACTGATGACAGAAACGTTAGCGCTAGAATATGCGCCAAAAGGTATTCGAGTAAATAATATAGGACCAGGTGCAATTAATACGCCGATCAATGCAGAAAAGTTTGCTGATCCAAAACAGCGAGCTGACGTAGAAAGTATGATACCGATGGGCTACATTGGAAACCCTGAAGAAATCGCAGCAGTAGCAACTTGGCTCGCTTCTTCAGAGGCGAGTTATGTAACGGGAATTACGCTATTTGCAGATGGTGGAATGACGTTATATCCATCGTTTCAAGCTGGACGTGGGTAATATAAAAGGACGAAGAGATAAAACTCTTCGTCCTTTTTTACAAAAAAATAGCGGCCAGCTATTTTAAATTTAGTGATTAATTGTATCTTGAAGAAATTCTGTTGCTTGATGTTCAGTAACATTTTGTACGAGCGCGACTTCGCTAATCATCATTTTTCGTGCATTATCTAGCATTTGTTTTTCGCTCGCATTTAATGCTCTCTCTTTATTGCGGCGAAGTAAATCCCGAACAACTTCTGCGCTATCTTGTAAATTGCCATTTTTCATTTTTTCCATATTCATTGTATATCTTTGTTTCCATGAGAGTGATGGGTCTGACTCCCCGTTTTGAAATTCAAGAAGTATATCATCTAACGTACCTCGATCAACGATATAACGAATACCTGATTTTTTTAATTGATCCATCGGAAGCATTACTTGCATATCTTTACTAATGATGCGTATCACACAATATTGACGTGAAGTACCTAATATTTCTTTCTCTTCAATTGCTTCAATGATTCCTGCACCGTGCATTGGATAAACGATTTTATCACCAATTTGAAACAAATCATCCACCTCCATATGTGGTAACCACTTTTAATGATAGCATACGTATGTAAAAATGTCAAATTTTATATAATAACATAATATTTATATTCGAGTCAATAAGATAAAGTGCTTTTTTATATTTTTTTGGGGACCTTATTTATAGTGATTTTTTTTAGAAAAATAGTACAGGTGAAGAAAGAAGGCATATCCACTTATTTTTAAGCATAAAATGTAAAAGCGCTAATACAATATACCTAAATCCGTTCTTTGCAAAGGAGGGAGAGAAGGTGGGGCGCACAATAAAAATTGATATTACAAATAAAGTTGTAGCTAAATTTAGACAAAATTATTTGGAATTATATACGAGTAAATTTATGATAGGTAAGTTTTATGTCTATACTGAAGATAAAGAATATGTGTTAGAAGACGGATATATATATGAGAATGGAAAGTTTTATCGCATCATAGATACGCACCGTGGCAATAATCAAGCGGCGGAGGGCTGCGATCTAGGACGGTGTTAACATGATTCGTGTGAAAGTATTTGATGAAAGTCACGAAAAAGACTTAGAAGACGCTGTAAATGTTTTTTTGAAAAAGATTGATGATAGCAACTTTGTAGATATTAAGTATCAAGTTGGTGTTTCCATTAACGACGATGAAAACCAAATTTATTGTTTTTCAGCAATGATCGTTTATAAAGCATAAAAAAGAGCTGGCTCACCCAGCTCTTTTTTATGTTTTATGTTGGGACAACATGTGTCGGTAATACGTTCATAATAGATTGGGGTGTGCCTAATTTCTTTGTCGTTAAAAGAGGCTCCCCTGTTTCATGATTTTGGGCATCTTTACACATACCAAGGTGATAACGATCACCTAAAAATGGATCAATATAAAAACCGTTTTTAAATACTTTATCATTCGGATGTTTTTCATGGTGAATATCAGAGCAGTTAATGCAATAGAACATAGCGTTCAACCCCTTTTTATTTTGTTTGAAAAAAGTGAGTCGGTAGTCATTTCGCTCCTAAGGAAATGTTGAGGAGAAGAGAAATAACTACCTACTCAAATGGTGGGCATATTCCTTCTGATTTGTCATATCTCGCGTATTGTCCCTGAGGGAAGGAGGAGAGACGAAGTACGCATGATATAAGTAAGGCGTTTCTTTCAATATGAATGATGGAGTTTCATGTTGAGAGAAGTTTTTATTTTGTATTGCCTTTGTGAGTATATTATGAGGAAATGCTAAGAGGGTGTTTGTCCTGTTGAAAAAATGTTGAGAATTTCTCAACAGTAAAAGAATTAGCGTTGACATGAAACCAAAAGGTGTTATATTATCGAAGTGAAACCAAAAGGTGTTATGTTATAACGCCGAGTAAAGGAGAATGAAAATGGAACAACAAAATACATTAAATGCTATTAAACAAACAATCATTTTTAACGCGTCTCTTCAAAAGGTATGGAGTGTAGTATCAACTGCAGAAGGGATTGCGTCATGGTTTATGCCAAATGATTTTGTATTAGAGGTAGGGCATGAATTTCATGTGCAATCGCCATTTGGGCCATCACCATGTAAAGTGTTAGAAATTGATGAGCCAAACCATTTATCTTTCTCATGGGATACAGATGGCTGGGTTGTTTCATTTAATTTGAAAGACTTAGGAGATAACAAAACAGAATTTACGTTAATTCACGGCGGCTGGAAACATCCTGATGAAATTCTTCCGAAAGCGAATGCGAAGAGCTCTATTATTCGCGATAGAATGAGCGGTGGTTGGGTAGCGATTGTAAATGAAAAACTGAAAAAGGTTGTCGAAGGCTAAGTGTCCTCGTCAGCAGCGAAATATGATGTATTTCAAGCAATTGCTGATCCAACCCGCCGAGAAGTAATACGGTTATTAAGTGACAAAGAGTTACCGATTTCCAAAATAACGGATTATTTTCCGATGAGTCGTACTGCGGTTGTAAAGCACCTTCATATTCTTTCGGAAGCGAATTTAGTAAGTGGAAGAAAAAGCGGAAGAGAGAAGATATATCGTTTGCATCCAGAACCATTAGAAGAATTACAACAGTGGCTCTCGTATTATGAACGTTTTTGGGATAATAAATTATCCATGCTGAAACATATTGTGGAGAATGAAGAATAAAAAAAGGATGACCAAAATGGTCATCCTTTTTATTGTTGCTCACTTGTTTGTGTAGCTGGCTTTAATAAAAGCCAAGCAATAATTAATGTAAATACTGCTAATACGAAAGAGCTCATATAAATGACATGTACGCTTGATGCTAATGCGGATTGTGATTCGGTTACTACGTTTGCTGTAGTACCGCCATGTCCACCAGATACAAGATCAAGATTTTTAATACCACGTGCGTGAATCATCGTATTAAAGATTGTACCGAATATTGCAGCACCTAACGTTTGACTAAATGTATTAATAAATGTATTTAAACCAACAGCTGTCCCGCGTGTATGAGCTGGCACGGCTGCTTGAATTGTTACCATGTAAATCGGTGTCACAAGCCCCATTCCTAAGCCGAATAATCCGACTGCTACATAAATAAGGAACGATGGTGAATTTGTTGATAGTGTAAATAATAAGAACGTAGCAACTGATAAGATGCTAGCTCCAAGTAAAATAATTTGTTTCGTTTTTAACTTACCAACTAAGTTACCCGAGAACATAGCCCCAAATGTCCACATAACAGGAATTGGCATTAAAATGAGTCCAGCTTCTGTTGCATTTTTTCCTAAAACACCCTGGCTCCAAATTGGAAGATACACAGTAATACTAATAATCATTGCGCCAGCAATAAGAGTTAATATATTTATCGTAGATAATGTACGGTTAGAGAAAAGTGCTAGCGGAATTAATGGTTCCGGAGATTTTTTCTCGATGAATAAGAAAATAATAAATGAAACGACGGCGAAGATTAATAGGCCGATAATTGTTATGTCTCCCCAGTTTTGCTTACTGCTACCTGTTAATAATGCATATAGTAGAGCGATTGTACTTAATGAGAAGACTGTCGCACCAAGATAGTCGATATGGTGTTTAGCGGGCTTAATAGATTCTTTGTAGTAAATTACAATCATTAAGCAAGCGATAATTCCGAATGGAACGTTTAAGAAGAAGATATAACGCCAAGAAAGGGAATCAACTAAAAATCCACCTACTAACGGTCCGATAACACCGGATACACCCCAAACGGCACTCATCCAACCTTGTGCTTTCGCGCGGTCTTTTGCTTCGCTATATAAGTCTCCAATAATCGTCATTGTGATTGGCATAACAGCACCAGCACCGATACCTTGAAGCGCGCGGAAGAAAATTAATTGTTCCATCGATGTAACGACTCCGCAAAGTGCAGAACCGACTAAAAAGATTGTAGCCCCGATCAGTAAAACCTTTTTACGACCAAATAAATCAGCGAGCTTTCCGTATATTGGAGTCGAAACAGCTGTTGCAAGCATATAAATTGCATATACCCAACTAACAAGTTCGACGCCTGACAAATCACTCGTTATACGAGGGATTGCTGTACTAACAATCGTTCCTTCTACCGCAGAAAGAAACGTCATTAACATTAAAGACATCATGACTTTTTTTCTCATTTGTTTTCCCCTTACCCTTTTTTAAATATTCAACAATATAAAATATAAAGGTACTAAGGTATATAAAGCAACAAAAAAGCAATGGAAAGTTACATGGAGCAGATGTTTGTCGCTTCTTGTCGGTAAGTCGATATATTTGAGAAATCGCCGATATAAGTTGTAGAATCGCTGATAAATTTGGAAAATCGCCGATATAATTACAGAATCGCTGATATATCTGTGGAATCGCCGATAATGATTTCATGGCAATATTAAAAAAAGAAACAGGAATCCCTGTTTCTTTTTTTAATATTGCATTTTCGCGTTTTCTCCAGCTGTCGTTCCAGCAATTCTACCAGTAACAAGGGCTGATGTAATATTATAGCCACCAGTATAACCGTGGATATCAAGAACTTCTCCGCAGAAATATAAGCCGTTCGTGAATTTAGAAGACATTTCTTTCGGATTAATTTCTTTCACGGATACACCTCCGCCAGTAACGAATGCTTTTTCAATTGACTGCGTACCATTTACATTCACAGTAAACTCTTTAAAGTCTTTCACAAGTGCACGAATCTTTTCGTGAGAAACTTGTCCAGC
This sequence comes from Bacillus sp. FSL L8-0152, assembly GCF_038006365.1. Taxonomy (NCBI): domain Bacteria; kingdom Bacillati; phylum Bacillota; class Bacilli; order Caryophanales; family Bacillaceae; genus Bacillus; species Bacillus sp. FSL L8-0152. The sequence continues at coordinate 4,831,676 of NZ_JBBOVB010000001.1, read as the reverse complement.
TTGTTCACTACCGTCAATTTCATTTTTTTCTAATAAGAATAGGAAGTAACGTTCAGGGACATAACCTTTTAAAACGTTTTTAATTCCTTTTTTCGGATCTTCTTTCATTTGTTTCAGCATGCGCTGAAATAATTGCTCACTATTTTCCTCTGGCAATGCATCAATACTCATTTGTATTGTGTTCGTTTTAAACTTTTTCAGTGCTTTCACGACGAATTGACTACAACGAAGAGCAGCAGGACCAGATAGGCCAAAATGAGTGAAGAGCATGTCCATTTTGTGAGAAATGATAGCTTTTCCTTTCGGGTTTAATACGCTTAAGTTTATATCACGTAAAGCAAGACCTTGTAATGAGCGATCACGTATAAACGGCTCGTTTGACAGGATAGGTACTTCTGTTGGGAATAATTCTGTAATTGTATGACCTGCTTTTTCAGCCCAAGCGTATCCGTCTCCAGTGGAACCAGTTTGAGGAACAGATTTTCCGCCAACAGCGATAACGACGTGATTTGTTTCTAACACTTCGCCTGTTTGCAGTACAACTGCTTTCGTTTGACCATTTTCATATTCAATCGTTTCAACAGGCGTATTTGTACGGATTTTTACACCTAAGTTTTTTAATCGTGTTAAAAGTGCGTCTACAACAGATTGCGCTTTGTTTGACACAGGGAACATGCGACCGTGGTCTTCTTCTTTCAATTTAACACCGAGATTTTCGAAGAATGTAATAATATCTTCATTATTAAAAATAGAAAAAGCGCTGTATAAGAAGCGACCGTTTCCTGGTATATGTTTAACAATTTCATCAAGTGGTAGACGGTTTGTTACGTTGCAGCGTCCGCCACCAGAAATCGCAAGTTTACGCCCAAGTTTATTTCCTTTATCAAGAAGTAAGACATTTGCGCCTTCTTCTGCAGCACCAATTGCAGCCATTAGCCCAGAAGGACCGCCGCCGATGACAATAACATCATAATGCATAATATATCGACCTCATTTTCTACATTTCCTGCCTAAAAGAATAGCATGTTTTCCCTTAAAAGAAAAATAGAGTGAAGTACTGCTTAATGAGAGAATTGTGGTACAATACAAAAGTTAGAGTTCAGCACTATCCTGCTATTTGTAGGCGATAAGACTAAAACCTCAAGATTTAGGAGAAGTAAATAGGGAGTCTGTTAGCCTGTAAATGCTCGAATGGTTCAACTAATAAGGAGTAGGAGAGAAGTCTCCAACTAATTGTAGTTTCACTTTATCCCGCTATTTGTGGGCGGTAAAATTCGGCTGGATCAAAGAATTTAGTAGGAGCCATACTGCCTGTAAACGCTCGATTGGTGAGGGTTAATAATTAGTGGGGATGAACAAAACTCCAACTAATTATAGTTTCACTTTATGTAGATGTAGGAGGATTTTTGTATGTCCGATTCGAAATTTCTGCGCGGAACGCTTATTGTTACGCTAGGGACATTTTTAGTAAAGTTCTTAGGCATGATTTACGTCTTTCCGTTTCATGCATTAGTAGGCACAGAAGGCGGAACGCTCTATACATATGGATACATTCCATATACGATCTTTTTAAGTATCGCAACGGCAGGTGTGCCGCTTGCTGTTTCAAAATTTGTTTCCAAATATAATGCGCTTGGCGATTATAAAACGAGCCGGAGAATGTTCCGCTCGGGAATGGTTATGATGATAGTAACAGGAGTTCTTTCGTTCCTAGTACTGTACATGACGGCGCCATTGTTTGCAGAAGCGATGCTTGGTAAACAAAGTATACACAATAATGTAGGAGAAGTTACGACGATCATTCGTCTTGTAAGTTTCGCACTTATTGTTGTACCAGCAGCGAGTTTAATTCGTGGTTATTTCCAAGGTCACCAGTCTATGGGACCAACTACCGTTTCACAAATTATTGAACAAATTATTCGTATCGTCTTTTTATTAGCTGGTAGTTTTATCGTTATTAAAGTACTTGGCGGTACAGTTGCAACAGCAGTTGGAGTAGCGACGTTTGCTGCGTTCGTTTCAGCGGTTGGAGCACTCGGTGTGTTAATTTGGTACTGGTTAAAACGTAAAAAATATTTGGATCAATATTTAGTTGAACAAACTGTACCAGAATCAACAGTAAGTACTGTTCAATTGTTTAAAGAGTTATTCGCATATGCAATTCCTTACGTTGTAATTGGGTTAACAATTCCTTTATATCAACAAATTGATACATTGACATTTAACTCAATTATGCAGGCGATTGGTCAAGGTGATATCGCAGAGCGAGCGCTTGGTATTTTCACAATGTGGACGCATAAATTAATTATGATTCCTGTATCACTTGCAACAGCGTTTAGTTTAACGCTTGTACCAGCAATTACAAAATCATTTACTGAAAAACAATACCGCTATTTGAAATTACAAATTACACAAACATTCCAAGCAAATATGTTTTTAACATTGCCAGCAGTTATCGGTATTTCAACACTTGCATATCCAATTTACACTGCTTTCTATGACTCAGATCCATTAGGTGGACAAGTATTAATGTGGTATGCACCAGTTGCATTGTTATTTGCTTTATTTACAGTAACAGCGGCAATTCTTCAAGGGATTAATCAGCAAAAGCATGCGATTGTCGCGCTTATTATGGGTGTTATTTTGAAATTTGTATGTAACGTAATCTTTATTCGTTATTTCGGTACAGTAGGAGCAATTCTAGCGACCGCAGTTGGTTTCTTAGCTTCTGTTTGGTATACAAATCGACAAATTAAAAAATACGCACACTATTCATTCGGTGTTGTATATAAAAGAACATTCCAAATTGCAGTACTGACACTTATAATGGTCGTTGCTGTAAAACTATCACAATGGCTTCTATCCTTCATGATTTCGCCTGATGGCCGTATTGGTGCTCTTATAACAGTTGCGATTTGTGCAGGTATTGGCGGTCTTGTTTACGGATTGTTAGCAATTCGCACAGGAGTACTTGAAAGAGTATTTGGCGGAGAAGCATTAGATAAAATTCAACGTAAGCTTGGTAGTAGATTTAAAATAAAGTTGAAATCAAGAGGGGCGTAATTACGTCCCCTTTTCTATGATAAATAAAGAAGGTGAAAAACGTGAGATTAGATAAATTATTAGCGAATATGGGATATGGAAGTAGAAAAGAAGTAAAGAAATTATTGAAAGATGGCGTTGTGAAAATTGATGGAACGCCAGTAAAAGATGCGAAAGTTCATGTAAATGTAGAAGAGCAAGAAGTTATGATTCACGGTGAAGTTGTGGAATACAAAGAGTTTGTTTACTTAATGATGCATAAACCACAAGGTGTTATTTCAGCGACGGAAGATGATAATCATGAAACAGTAATAGATTTATTAGAATTAGAAGATGCAATCTTTGATCCGTTCCCAGTTGGACGACTTGATATCGATACGGAAGGTTTCTTATTGATAACAAATGATGGGAAGTTATCACATCAATTATTATCTCCGAAAAAGCATGTGCCGAAAAAATATTATGCACACGTTGCAGGAGTAGTAACAGAAGAGGATGTAAAAGAGTTTGCTAAAGGTGTTATTTTAGACGATGGCTATGAAACAAAGCCAGGTGCGCTTACAATATTGAAAAGCGATGATATTTCTGAAATTGAGCTTGTGATTACGGAAGGAAAATTCCATCAAGTGAAGCGTATGTTTGAAGCGGTAGGGAAAAAAGTAGTCTACCTAAAAAGAACAGAGATGGGTCCGTTAGTATTAGATGAAGAACTAGAACTTGGACAATACCGAGAGCTAACAGATGAAGAAGTAGAAATGTTAAGAACATATCAAGTAGATACTGAAAAGTAGTACCTTTATAGGTGCAGAAAAAACCCCTTTCTAATAGTTAGAAAGGGGTATGTATTTATTTACATACAATTATTTTTCGTTATGAGGTCATTCTCACTTTCTTTCCTGTTGTTGTCCACTTACCGCGGCAAGGGCTATACACGAGTTCATTAAACTGCAACACATTTAGATCACGTTGTATCGTTCGCGGTGTGATCCCGAACTCATCTACAAGGTCTTTCGTCGTTACCGTTCCGTTTTCATTGATGTACATATAAATTGATTTAATGCGTGTTAGCATACGAGTAGTTGTAGGTTTCAAGAGAAAACCACTCCTCTACTAGTTTTTTTGACCCCATTCAGGAAAGAAGGTCGTTACTACCATTGTACTCTACATGATAAAATTCATGCTTTAATCTACTTAAATTTTACAAAAGTTTAACAAATATTTATATAGAAAAATATTGGTAGTTGACATTGTATATATGGTCAGTCAACTAACACATAAAATTCTACGTAAAACGCCAAATTCCTGCAAATTTTTTTGAAAAAATAAAAGAAAAACTAATAAGAAATGTCTGAAATATTACAATTGTTCGGTATTTAGTTTTCGTGTATGGCATAAGGGATTTCGGTTTGCTATGATGAAAGAGATAATATAGTGAAGGATGGATGCGTGATGTCAGCGATTAATTGGACTGAAGAAGTTGCAAAACGAAAAGATGATTTAATTCGTGATACACAACAATTTTTACAAATTAAAAGTGTATGGGAAGAAGAATCCGCGAAAGAAGGCGCACCATTCGGTGAAGGTGTAGAAAAAGCGCTATCGTTCATGTTACATAAAGGAGAAGCTGAAGGTTTTGCTTCTAAAAATTTAGAAGGATATGCAGGTCATCTTGAAATGGGACAAGGAGAAGAGTTAGTAGGTATTCTTTGTCACGTTGATGTTGTACCAGAAGGAGATGGCTGGACGACTCCTGCGTATAGTGCGGATATTCGCGACGGAAAGATTTTTGCACGTGGTGCAATTGACGATAAAGGCCCAACGATGGCAGCATATTATGCGATGAAAATTGTGAAAGAATTAGGCTTACCTCTTTCAAAACGTGTTCGTATGATTATAGGAACAGATGAGGAAAGCAATTGGAAATGTGTAGATCACTACTTTAAAAACGAAGAAATGCCAACAATCGGTTTTGCACCAGATGCAGACTTTCCAATTATTAATGCAGAAAAAGGAATTTCTGATATACAAGTTGTGCAAAATGATAGTGAGGAGAAAAAAGGTACATATGAACTTGTTTCATTTGATTCAGGGCGCCGTTTAAATATGGTTCCTGATTTTGCAGAAGCGGTTATTACAGGAGAAGATGTAAATGCACTTACAGTAGCATATGAAGAGTATTTACAAACTGCTAAAAAAATAGGGAAATCGACTATAGAAGGCAATACAGTGACGTTGCAAATAGAAGGAATTTCAGCGCACGGATCTACTCCTGAAAAAGGAGAAAATGCAGGTTTATTATTAGCAAACTTCTTAACTACAGTTTCACTTGATGGAAAAGCAACTGCATTTGCGACATTTGCAACAGAAACATTTACTGGTGATATTTTTGGTGAAAAAGCTACTATTGCTTATAAAGATGAAATTAGCGGTCCATTAACAGTGAATGTTGGTCGCCTTTCTTATACGAAAGAGAATGGTGGTAATTTAGGATTAAACGTACGTTACCCAGTTACGACTAACTTTGAAGAAATGATTGCAAAGTTAAAAGAATATGTAGGTACGTATGGATTTGCAGTAGTAGACTATTCTAACTCTCGTCCGCATCACGTTGATAAAGATCACGAGTTAATTCGTACGTTGCAACGTGTATATGAGGAACAAACAGGTGAAAAAGCTGAATTGTTAGCAATCGGCGGAGGTACTTATGCTCGCTCATTAAAAGCTGGTGTGGCATTTGGACCGCTATTCCCTGGAAAAGAAGAACTTGCGCATCAAAAAGATGAGTACATTGAAATTGAAGACTTATTAAAAGCAACAGCAATTTATGCGCAAGCAATTCATGAACTAGCGAAGTAAAGTGAAACTTTAATCGCCGATATATGAATAATGACCGCTCTCTACTTTAGAGGGCGGCTTCTTTTTAATTGAATGAGATAAGAAAGAAAAGAAACAATAGAAAGAAGGAGACGGTGTACATGGATAGGCATTATTTTGTCGCAATTACTTTACCAAATCATATAAAAGAAGTGCTGTCTAACTATAAAGAGGATACGAATGAGGAATTACCATTTCGCTCGTGGGTACATAAGGAAGATTATCATATTACCCTTTCCTTTTTAGGAGGTGCGACAGAAGAACAGTTAAAAGGGATAAAGAATGGATTACAAACACTTACAAAAACAAAAGAACTATCGTTCACGTTACAAGGTTTTTCAACGTTTGGTAGAGAAGATCAGCCCCGTATTTTTTGGGCGAAGGTAAGTGAGAATCACGATTTGTTTCAGTTGCAAAAGCAAGTACATGCCATTTGTGAAGAAAATGGATTTTCTCTAGAAACACGCCCATATCATCCGCATATTACTGTTGCTCGTAAATGGATAGGAGAAGAAAAGTTTCATTTAGAAAGTATAAAAGAAGTCCCTGAAATATCATTTCAAGCAGATACAATTACTTTATACGAATCCCACGTGAAAGAAACCCCGAAGTATAAATCGATTGCTGAAATAAAATTACAAAAATAGAATGGTGAAAACGTTTTTTATGCAGGTGAATATACTATAGAGAAGAATGGAGTTACTGTATAGAGTCTTGTTGATAAGAAAAGCCTTATCATTTGCAGCTCATTTTATCTCGCTCATTAAAGTTTCACTTTATTTTAACTTTGAGAATGATGGTGATTTTTTATGTTGAAAGTAAAACGTCCATTTGATGCCTATTTAGATGAAATGAATAAAATTACAATTTTGCTCCCACATGCGTATGGAACAAGTCGGACATTTCGTTTGCAAGAAGGAAGTAATGTGAAAGATTTACCGATTGCTCATACGATTGCGCTTCCAGATGCAACGAAGTATGAGTGCTTTATAGAAGAGCCGCTAGATGTGGGAAAGTATTATACAGTACGAGATGAACGGAATGAAGAAACGGATTTACAAATAGGTGCTGTTATTCGAACAACAATTTTCGATGAAAAGTATTATTACGAAGGTACAGATTTAGGTGCTGTGTATCAAAAAGAAGAAACGACATTTAAAGTATGGGCCCCAACTGCAAGGCTTGCGAAAGTAAGAATTTATAAGAGCGATAAAGAATATGCCGATCATGAAATGTACAGGGGAGAAAACGGAGTTTGGATTCAAACATTACAAGGTGATTTAGACGGAGCACGCTATACATTTCTTGTTTGTATTAATTTAATATGGAACGAAGCTGTAGATCCTTATGCAAAGTCGGTGACGGTAAACGGAAAACACGGTGTTGTTATCGATTTAGAAAAAACGAATGTAACAAGAAGAGAAGGATTACCACCATTACAATCAATGACAGATGCCATATTGTATGAACTGCATATTCGTGATGCGACTATACATCAAAATAGTGGAGTGATTCAAAAGGGAACATATAAAGGATTGATGGAAGAGGGAACAACAGGACGGAACGGGACTTTAACAGGGTTGTCTCATATAAAAGATTTAGGTGTTACACATGTTGAACTATTACCGTTATATTGTTTCGGTGGTGTAGATGAGGCGAATCCTTCATCTGCCTATAATTGGGGGTATAATCCATTATATTACAATGCACCAACAGGATTTTATGCTACAAATCCCTCTGATCCGTATAACAGGATAGTAGAGTGTAAACAGTTGATCGAGACATTTCATGAGCATGGCATTAGGGTAATTATAGATGTTGTATATAATCATGTTTATGAAAGAGAGCTATCATCATTTGAAAAGCTTGTTCCAGGATACTATTTTCGTCATGGTGAAGATGGTATGCCTTCTAATGGGACGGGAGTCGGAAATGATATAGCATCTGAACGGAAAATGATGAGGAAATTCATTGTAGAGTCTATTTTATATTGGCTTACTGAATACAATGTCGATGGATTCCGATTCGACTTAATGGGAATTTTAGATGTTGATACAATGAATATGATAGAAAAAGAAGTGCGAAACATAAAACGAGATGCTTTGTTATTAGGAGAAGGATGGGATTTACAAACACCGCTTCCTCGTGAGGAAAAAGCAACGTTAAATAATGCGAAGAAAATGCCGCATATGGCGCAGTTTAATGATCAATTTCGTGATGGGATAAAAGGGAGTACATTTCATATAAATAAGCGTGGTTTTGCATTTGGTGGGCATGTAGACTGTAATCATTTGCAGTATATTGCAGCAGGAAGTCTTTTAAGTATGAAAGAAACAGGGCTGTTTCTAGAGCCGGCGCAAAGCATTAACTATGTAGAATGTCATGATAATATGACGATGTGGGATAAACTAGTGCGCAGTAATGAAGAATCAGAAGCGATTTTGAAAAAACGTCACCTGCTAGCGAGCGCAATGGTTATTCTTTCACAAGGTATTCCTTTCTTACATGCAGGACAAGAGTTTTATCGTACGAAGAAAGGAAATGAAAATAGCTATAATGCAAATGATGAGATCAATCAATTAGATTGGGATCAAAAAGAGAAAGAAATAGAGACCGTTAACTATATAAAAGGTTTAATTGCGATTCGTAAAGAGCATGGGGCATTCCGATTACAAAACGCAGACCTTATAAAAAAACATATGACTTTTTTACAAACATCTACAGAAGTACTTGCATATCACCTAGAGCATGCAGAATCGTTTGGGCCGTGGAAAGAGATTGTCGTTTTATTTAATAGCGGTTTAGAAGCTAAAACTGTGCAACTTCCGAAAGAAGAAACGTGGCATGTGATAGTAGACGAAAAGCAAGCGAAAATAGAGCCAATTTCTTCATTTAGAGGAAAGGAACTTAGGCTCGCTCCAATTAGCACGTATATATTGACGATAATGTGACAAATCGCTACTTGACGATGAGAATGTAATAAATGTAGAATTGACAAAGGTGACGATTTTGATAAGTTGTCATTCTATGACAGGTTTTGTAAAATAAAATAGAGAATTTTTGGCTGAGGCTAATTTTTCTTTTCATTTACAGTAAAATATATGAATCCACAACATGTGTAGAAATGTTGCGGTTTTTCTTTTCATAACTATAAAAGATAAGGATTTGTTAACGGGTAATGAATATGGAATGGTTGGAACAATTATTAGGAAAAGAGTGGAGTCTTGTACCGGCTGGTGGAGTAACGGGCGATGCATATATTGCGCAAAACGGACAACAGAAGTTATTTTTAAAGCGGAATACATCGCCCTTTTTAGCGGTATTGTCAGCAGAAGGAATTGTTCCAAAATTACTTTGGACAAGAAGGGTAACGAACGGTGATGTAATTTCTGCTCAAAAATGGCTTCCGGGACAGAAGTTAGAGCCAGAGGATATGAAACTAGAACGTGTTGCGAAACTTTTGAAGAAAATTCACTCCTCTAAAGCGCTTGTACAGATGATTCAAAGACTTGGGAAGCAACCGCTTCACGCACAAGAGTTATTACAACAACTGCAACTCGTTTTAAGAGGAGATATAAGGGATGATGAAACAATTCAGCAAGGCCTTCAATATTTAATGGATTCATTAAAAGCTATTGAATACAATGAATTCGTTGTATGCCATTGTGATGTAAACCATAACAACTGGATATTGTCGGATGAAGATGAGTTGTTTTTAATTGATTGGGATGGAGCTGTAATTGCTGACCCAGCTCTAGACCTTGGTATGTTATTATATTGGTACATTCCGCGCCAGGAGTGGAGTGAGTGGCTCGGTTTTTATGATGTTGAAATGGATGAATCGCTGCTTAGGCGCATGAGATGGTATGTGATAGCACAAACGATTTTGTCTATTCAATGGCATACAACAAAAAAACAGCAAGCAGAAGCTGAATATTGGCATCAATATTTACAGCAACTACTTGCTTCAGAATAATACTTAAGAAAAATTGTCCATTCCAGCAATCCACTGAGTAAGTTGTTCTTGATTATTGGAAATATGGTTGTCCAAATTAGAGGAAGATTTACCCGATTGACTATAAGAATATACATCGTTTAGCATTGTTTTAGCGTCACTACTTATATTATCGTTTGCGAGTAACGATTGAATGAGGCGCTCTAATTGCTCGCATTCTGAAACTGTCCCGCAGCAATCACTTTGGTGGTTGACTAAAATATCTTTCAGCACTTCTAATTGATGTTGTTGATTAATTGGCATGAACGGATCATCCTTTCGATTGTTTTTCTCTTCAAATGTAAGAGAAAAAGCTGTTTCGTCATGGAATGTTTAATGCTGTATGTAGTTTTTATCAAAATGGTACATCTTATACTTGAAAGAAACGGACCGAGTGCTCGTACGTACTTGGTTTTTTGTTTGGTAGATTGATTAAAAAAAGAAAGAAGGAATTATTCCTTTAAAATAGTTTTGTAAAGAGAGGGAGACATCTATGCGTTTAAGACATAAACCATATGCAATGGATCGAATTAACGAGTATTCACATATCGTAATCGGAAACCCAGAGGAGCGCGCTGGTAACTGGAAAGAAGTATTTGGAAATGAACAACCAATTCATATTGAAGTAGGTACAGGTCGTGGCCGCTTTATGTATGATATGGCAAAAGCGAATCCACATATTAATTATATTGGAATTGAAAAATTCACAAGTGTTGTTGTAGATGCACTTGATAAATTAATTGAAGAAGAAGTGCCGAACTTAAAGTTAATTAATAAAGATGCTGAAGATTTAACAGTTTTCTTTGCAAAAGGTGAGATTGATCGCGTTTATTTAAACTTCTCAGATCCATGGCCAAAGAAGCGTCATACGAAGCGTCGTTTAACGTATAAAACGTTTTTACGCAATTATGAAGAAGTGTTAGTAGAAGGCGGAGAAATTCATTTCAAAACAGATAACCAAGGTTTATTTGAATATTCTCTTATGAGTATGGCTGAGTATGGTATGTTACTAACTTACTTAAGCTTAGATCTTCATAACAGCGACTTTGAAGGTAACATCATGACTGAATACGAAGAGAAATTCTCTAGTAAAGGTCATCATATTTACCGAGTTGAAGCAAAATATCGTACAGAGCCTATGCAGTAATGCATAGGTTTTTTTACATCTAAAATAATCAGAATTTTATGTTAAGATTAATTGAAAGGGGGATGTGTAATGGAACAGTTACAAATTGGAGATATAAAAGTAACGTGGTTAAAAGGCGGAAATACACATTTAGATGGAGGGGCAATGTTTGGTGTTGTGCCGAAAGTACTTTGGTCACGTAAATATAAACATAATGACACAAATCATATTTACTTACGAACAGATCCGTTACTTTTACAAACGAAAGATGGAAATATGCTCATTGATTCAGGAATAGGAAACGGTAAGTTGGATGAGAAGATGAAACGAAATCAAGGTGTAACAGAAGAATCATCGGTTTATGAATCGTTAGAAAAACAGGGATTAAAGCCTGAAGATATTCAATATGTTTTAATGACACACCTTCATTTTGATCATGCATCTGGCCTAACAAAATGGGATGGGGATCAACTTGTACCAGCGTTTCCAAATGCGAAAGTTTACGTAAGTGAAACAGAGTGGAATGAAATGAGGAACCCAAATATTAGATCCCGTAATACATATTGGAAGGAAAATTGGGAACCGATTGTAGATCAAGTTGTTACATTTCAGCAAGAAATAGAAATTACAGATGAAATCAAGATGGCACATACGGGTGGGCATAGTGATGGACATGCAGTCATCATTTTGGAGAGTCAAGGGGAAACGATGCTACATTTAGCAGATCTCTTGCCGACGCACGCGCATCAAAATGTATTATGGGTAATGGCATACGATGATTATCCGATGACCTCGATTGAAAATAAACAAAAATGGATGAAGTATGGTGCTGAAAAAGAGGCATGGTTTACGTTTTACCATGACGCATATTATCGCGCTGTGAAGTGGAATGAGGAAGGTCATATCGTAGAAAAAATAGAACGGAAAACGAGTATAGAAGCATAAAAATAGGAGGTTGTTCCATCATATTTATTGGAGCAGCTTCTTTTTTATTGTCGGGTTTTGTTGGTAAGTCGATATATTTAAAAAATCGCCGATATAATTTGAGTTACGCTGATATAATTTTAATCAATACCCGCAATTTCAAAAAAATAAGAGGTTCACCTAATGGGAACCCTCCGTTTTATGCTGCTATAACCTCTAAAACAGTACCTGTTTTAGCATCAACTAAAAATTCAAATCGTTCTTGTATATCATCTAACATTGTTGTAAGACCGCCGCGATAAACTTCATATGCGACATCATATTTTTCAAATGTCTCTGGAACCATATGTACCCAAGAGCCAGTAATTTCACCTTTATGACTTAATGCTTGTTTCACCATTTTCAATGCTTTTTCTGAAGAAATATGGGATTGTTCTTGTACTTTGTTTGCAACGAGATAACCAGCTGCGAACCCAACGCCAAGACCTGCTACTAAACCTTTCCAGCTCATATATTCACCTCAATTCTATAAAATAAAAATAGTGTACCAATAATAATTATAAAGCAAATACAGCTAAAAAAGAAGAAACTAGAAACATTTCGAAAATTTCGTTACAATAAAAGAGGTATTCTACTAAGGTTTGAAAGAAGGGGACTTCGTGAATAAAGAGACATTGCAATTATTTCGTACGTTAACAGAATTACAAGGTGCATCAGGTTTTGAACATGATGTACGCCGTTTTATGAAACAAGAATTAAGCAAATATGCGGATGAAATTGTACAAGACGGTTTAGGTAGCGTATTTGGTCTGAAAAAAGGGGACGAAACTGGCCCGCGTGTTCTTGTAGCAGGTCATATGGATGAAGTAGGTTTCATGGTTACGCAAATTACGAAAAACGGAATGCTTCGTTTTCAAACGTTAGGCGGCTGGTGGAGCCAAGTTTTATTAGCGCAGCGTGTACAAGTTATGACGAAGAATGGTCCTGTTATTGGGGTTGTTGGTTCTATTCCTCCTCATTTATTAAGTGACGCGCAACGTGCAAAACCGATGGATATAAAAAATATGTTAATTGATATAGGTGCAGATAGTTATGAAGATGCGATTGAAATTGGTGTAAAACCAGGACAACAAATCGTGCCGATTTGCCCATTCACACCGATGGCAAATGAGAAGAAAATTATGGCGAAAGCTTGGGACAACCGTTACGGATGTGGTCTTGCAATCGAATTGTTAAAAGAATTAAAAGATGAAACATTACCAAATACATTATATTCTGGTGCTACTGTACAAGAAGAAGTAGGTCTTCGCGGAGCGCAAACCGCTGCAAATATGATTCAACCAGACATTTTCTATGCGCTTGATGCAAGTCCAGCAAACGATGCATCTGGTGACAAAACGCAGTTCGGTCAATTAGGAAAAGGTGCCCTTCTTCGTATTTACGATCGTACGATGGTAACACATAGAGGAATGCGCGAATTCATTTTAGATACAGCAGAAACAAACAACATTCCGTACCAATACTTTATTTCACAAGGTGGTACAGATGCTGGCCGTGTACATACAAGTAACTCTGGTATCCCATCAGCAGTAATTGGTGTTTGTGCACGCTACATTCATACACATGCTTCAATTTTACATGTTGATGATTATGCAGCGGCGAAAGAATTAATTACGAAGCTTGTAAGAACAACAGATAAAACGACGTTAGAGACAATTAAGAATAACGCGTAGAGAAGAAGGGCGAAAAACCCTTCTTTTTTTAGGTTGAAGAGATGACCCAGCGATGATTGGGAGCGGTCAGTGCTTAATTGGTGTTCGAATGATGTATGAAGACCCCAAGTAGGAAGTGAGAGGAAGGCTGTTTTTGTTTTCGCAGACGATAATGTTGTTAGAAAAACCCTTCTTTTTTTAGGTTGAATAGATGACCCAGCGATGATTGGGAGCGGTCAGTGCTTAATTGGTGTTCGAATGATGTATGAAGACTCCAAGTAGGAAGTGAGAGGAAGGCTGTTTTTGTTTTCGCAGACGGTAATGTTGCTAGAAAAAACCTTCTTTTTTAGGCTGAATAGATGACTTGGTGATATGTGGTAGTGGTTGATACTTAATTCGTATCTGATGCGGATATTAGAATAGAATGATGAATTTTTATAGAGGTGAACGAAATGAAGGTAGTAGTTGGATCGAAGAATAAAACGAAGGTTGGCGCTGTGGAGAAGGTTTGGAAAGATGCTGAAATTACATCTCTTTCTGTTCCTTCAGGAGTAGCAAATCAGCCGTTTTCAGATGAAGAGACGATGCAAGGAGCGATTAATAGAGCGAAGCGAGCGCTAGAGGAAGGAGGAGCTCAAATTGGTATTGGGCTAGAAGGCGGCGTAATGAAAACGGAGTACGGTTTATTTATGTGTAATTGGGGCGCGCTAGCAACAAGTGATGGTAAAATATTTGTTGCCGGCGGGGCACGTATTACGTTACCGGATGATTTTTTAGCACCTCTTGAAGAGGGCAAGGAGTTAAGTGAAGTGATGGAAGAGTTTGTACATAGAAAAGATATTCGTAGTCACGAAGGTGCAATCGGTATTTTTACAGATGATTATGTTGATCGCACGGAATTATTTGTACACGTTGTTAAGTTACTTGTTGGGCAATATAAGTATGACGAAAAGCAAGCATAAACCTTGCACCATGCGTGATGTATGGTAGTATAAAAGAAAGATTATAACATGAAAACATGCACTCGTTAGAGGAGGAAATATAGATGAAGTCATTAGAAAGCATGGAGCAATTCCAACAATTAAAAAATGAAGAGAATGTAGTCTTTATGTTCTCAGCAGAATGGTGCCCAGACTGCCGTTTTGTAGACCCATTTATGCCAGAAGTAGAAGAGAAATATAGTGATTTCTCATTTTACTATGTAGATCGTGATGAGTTTATTGATCTATGTGTAAAATTAGACGTATTTGGCATTCCGAGCTTTGTAGCGTACAATAAGGGTGAAGAAACTGGTCGCTATGTAAACAAAGATCGTAAAACACAAGAACAAATCGAAGAGTTTATTGAAGGTTTAAAATAAGGCAATTTGCCAATTGAATTGTAAAACAACCTCTACCTTCGCGGGGGAGGTTATTTTTTTGGAAGGGAGGAAAAAGAGATGAAGATGACAAGTAAAAAGATGAAAGACGAGTTAATGAAGAAATTATCTCGCCCAGAATGGGACTTTCAGTATGATAGCGAGAAAGAAGTTCTACGTATTGAACAGAAAGACTCTAAAAAAGGTATTAACGTATCGCTTCCAGGAGTTGTGGCAAAATGGGAAGTGAATAAAGAAAAAGCAATTGAAGAGGTTGCTTATTATGTACAAGAAGCGCTAATTGCGATGCATAAAGAAGAAAATAGCGGAGCGAAAATTTTACCTGTTATTCGCTCTACTTCTTTCCCGAAACAAGCAGAAGAAGGAAATCCGTTTATTATGACGGATCATACGGCGGAAACACGTATTTACTATGCGTTAGATTCGAATAAAACGTATCGACTAATCGATGAGCGTCTGTTACAAAAATTAGAACTTACAGAACAGCAAGTACGTGAAATGGCATTATTCAATGCTCGTTCATTAGGTTATGAATTTAAACAAGACACAGTAGCGGGTAATACATTCTACTTTTTAAACACAAATGATGGATATGACGCGACGCGTATTTTAAACGAATCGTTACTACAATCGATGCGTGAAAAGATTTCTGGTGACATGGTTGTTGCTGTTCCTCACCAAGATGTATTAATTATTGCTGATATCGTTAACGAAATCGGTTATGATATTATTGCACAAATGACAATGAAATTTTTTGCCGAAGGGCATGTTCCGATTACATCACTTTCATTCGTATATGAAGATGGAGACTTTGAACCAATCTTTATTTTAGCGAAGAATCGGAAGAAGACAGATGGAAAAGAGAAAGGATGAACGAAGTGAACGTTTTTTACAACCTTGAAGGAATTGGTGACACTTTAATTGTTGCCTTACAAGATATTACTTTAGAGAACCGTACTTTTGATCGCAAAGGAGATGTTGCTCGCGTTTATGATCGTGAAAGCAACGTAACGGGAGGATTCAACATCTTTAATGCATCTTCTTATTTAGAAGTAACAGAAACAGGTAACCTTACATTAACGAAAGAGCTTGTTGAGAAAATCAACGAAATTTTAGCGAAGAACGGCTTTGAAGAAACAGTAGAAGCAGATCTTTCTCCAAAATTTGTTGTAGGTTATGTAGCTGAAAAAGAAAAGCATCCAAATGCTGATAAGTTAAACATCTGTAAAGTAGAAATCGGTACAGAAACATTACAAATCGTATGTGGCGCACCAAACGTTGATGCAGGACAAAAAGTTGTCGTTGCAAAAATCGGTGCTGTAATGCCAAGCGGTATGTTAATCAAGCCAGCTGAGCTTCGCGGTGTTCCTTCTTCTGGAATGATCTGCTCTGCACGTGAATTAGAGCTTCCAGACGCTCCACAAGAAAAAGGTATTCTTGTATTAGAAGATAGTTTTGAAGTTGGACAAGAATTTAAATTTTAATTGATATAAGAAAAGAGAGGTTGTCCTTTTGGGCAGCCTCTCTTTTTTGTCATTTTTGTTGGTAAGTCGAAATTTCGTGTTGAATCGTTAATATATTGAGAGTTGTGATAGATATACTCAAAAAATCGTAAATATGATAAAGGTGTCACCTTTTGTCTTAAAATCTATATTGTATTTTATAAACAAACTAGTTAAAATTTAGAAAAATAGAAGGGGATAGACGTATGAAACAACAACCAAAAATCGCAGAACTTCTAAAACGAATTGAAACTTCAAAACAGCAAGATGTTGAGCTAGGTACTTATGAAATATATGTGTTTAGTGAAAGTGAATTAGAAAAAGGACAAATCGGTTACCGATATGATAAACATAAAAAGTCATTAATAAGTGAAGAAAACGGAAAGTGGCAAGAAGGATGGATTGCAATTGGATATGAAACGGATATGGGCGATCCAGTTTTCGTAAATATAGATGATGACGCTTATCCAGTTTATACTGCAGAACGTGGTACAGAAACATGGCAGCCAGTTTATATTGGAAATATGGATGAGATTATAGGGCAATTATAAGAAAAACTTTGAATCCGGTGCAAAGTGATGGGAGAGAAGTATGAAGTATATAAAAATAATGAGCATGATTGCATTCATTGGAATATATATGGCCGGTTGTTCACAAGAGCAGCCGAAAAAAGAAACTACATCTTCTATACAAGAGAAAAACAAAGATACCAAAGAAGACGCACCGGTAGAAAAGCAGCAAGAACAAGAAAAGAACGAAGTATCGCAAGTAGAACATAGGCAAGAGGAAGTATCAGCCGAGGGAAAGAAAGAAGAAACTACGCCAGTGCAGCCAATTGAGCAACCAGTGCAAAATAATGAACAAAAAGTAGAGAGTAATGAAAAGCAAGGAAAGTTTCTCGTCGTTATTGATCCAGGGCATCAACAAAAAGCGAATTTAAATTTAGAGCCGATTGGACCGGGGGCAACAACGCAAAAATATAAAGTGACAGACGGTACAACAGGTGTTGTGACGAAAAAGAGAGAGGCTGTACTTGTATTAGAAATGGCTTTTTTATTAAAAGAAAAGCTTGAAGAAAAAGGGATACAAGTGTTAATGACAAGAACGTCACAAGACGTTGATATAAGTAATAAAGAACGGGCGACATTCGCAAATAATCATAAGGCTAATTTATTTTTACGTCTTCATGCAGATGGTTCTGAAAATCCAAACCAAAGTGGATTTGCTGTATTGACGCCGGCAGAAGGAAGTCCGTATACGAAAGAGATTTATGCGGAAAGTCTTCAAATCTCTCAAACGATAGTAAATAAAATGAGAGAAAATCAGCAAGTGAAAGTAAATGGAATTAAATTTAGGGATGACCTTTCTGGATTCAATTGGTCCAAAGTACCTGGCGTACTATTAGAACTTGGGTTTATGTCAAACTATGAAGAAGACAAAAAATTATCTGACCCGCAGTATGTAAATTCTTTATTGCAAAGTGTAACGGATAGTGTAGATGCATATCGGAAGAGTAAAGCTTAAACGCAGTCTTACATGAAAGGCTGCGTTTTTCCATATGAAAACACTCGTAAATTAGAATATTGTGGATAAATATGACATGCTTAATTTTACCTGCACTTTTTGCCGAATGCTGATACAATAAAGGATGTTACTATTTAGTAGAAAGAGTGGTAAGCATGTTAGATTGGATGAAAAAGCTGTTTAACAAAGAGGAAGAACAAACAGCGATGAATAAAGAAGTACCAAAGCAAATTGAAAGTCAGCCGAAAATTCCTCGTGTAAACCACTACACTGAAGCAAGAGAAGCACAAATGGCAAGTAGGAATGCAGGTAAATGCCGTTTTCCTTTAGTACCGGATAATGGGTTCGATGAAGAGGATGAAAGCGAAGTAAATCGCTTTGAAGAACAACCTGTTCAAGGAGTAGCATATGAAGAACCGACTGCCCAAAGAGGAATAAAGGTGGAAAGAAGCAGACGACCGTATGTGGAAAAGGTAGTTTCTACATATGAAGAGCCGGAAGTGCAATATGAACCGGTGCGGGAGTCTGTCGTTAAAAAGGTATCTGCACCTTCGCAAGAGAGTAACCGTAGACCATTTCGTCCAACAGAAATGATTTCGCCAATTTATGGATATAATCGTCCTTCAGTAGAGAAAAAGGTTGAAAAGCAGGAGGAAGTAAAAGAAAGAGAAGATCTTGAAATATCTGTAGAGGGAAAAGCAGTTGTTGATGCATGGTTAGAGAAAAAAGGATATAAATTATCTGATTTCTCAGAAGGGCAAGCAACGTCTTCTGCTCCAGGTGAAGTAGTTGAACAGAAAGGCCAACAGGGCAAAAAAGAAGAAAAATCAGTTGTTGATCAATGGCTAGAGAAAAACGGTTATGAAATTGAACGCCAAGTGCCTTTAGTAGAAGAAAAAGAAGTGATTAAAGAAATGAGTACACCGCAGGAAGTTTCAGCGGATGAATTACTTCATAAAACAGTAGCTGAGCAGATGGAAAGTGCTAAGCTAGAAAAAGATGTAGTGGTGTTAAACGAAAACAATCTACAAGAAGAATTAGTAGCTTCTAAAGTAGAGCACGAGGATACAATATTATCAGAAGAAATTAAACGTAATACAGAAATAAAACAACCTACTATTGAAGTAGAAAAGCAAGCTCCAGAAGAATCAGTGATTGTCAAAGCAGAAGAAAAACTTGAAGAAACAATCATTGTGGAAATACCAGAAGAGCTAGAAGAAGTGGAAGTAATTACAGAAACAGAAGAGCTAGAAGAAGTGGAAGTAATTACAGAAACAGAAGAGCTAGAAGAAGTGGAAGTAATTACAGAAACAGAAGAGCTAGAAGAAGTGGAAGTAATTACAGAAACAGAAGAGCTAGAAGAAGTAGAAGTAATTGCAGAAACAGAAGAGCCAGAAGAAGTAATTGCAGAAACGGAAGAGTCAGAAGAAGTAGAAGTGATTGCAGAAACAGAAGAGCTAGAAGAAGTAGAAGTGATTGCAGAAACAGAAGAGCTAGAAGAAGTAGAAGTGATTGCAGAAACGGAAGAGTCAGAAGAAGTAGAAGTGATTGCAGAAACAGAAGAGCTAGAAGAAGTAGAAGTAATTGCAGAAACAGAAGAATCAGAAGAAGTGGAAGTAATCGCAGAAACAGAAGAATCAGAAGAAGTGGAAGTAATTGCAGAAACGGAAGAGTCAGAAGAAGTAGAAGTAATTGCGGAAACAGAAGAGCTAGAAGAAGTAGAAGTAATTGCGGAAACGGAAGAGCTAGAAGAAGTGGAAGTAATTGCGGAAACGGAAGAGCTAGAAGAAGTAGAAGTAATTGCAGAAACGGAAGAGTCAGAAGAAGTAGAAGTAATCGCAGAAGCAGAAGAGTCAGAAGAAGTGGAAGTAATTGCGGAAACAGAAGAGCTAGAAGAAGTAGAAGTGATTGCGGAAACGGAAGAGCTAGAAGAAGTGGAAGTAATTGCGGAAACAGAAGAGCTAGAAGAAGTAGAAGTAATTGCGGAAACGGAAGAGCTAGAAGAAGTGGAAGTAATTGCGGAAACAGAAGAGCTAGAAGAAGTAGAAGTGATCGCAGAAACAAAAGCGCCTGTAGTAGAGACATTTGTAGCACTTGAGGAAATTCAGCAAGAAGATGAAGTAATTGAACAAAACAATGAATTCATACATGTAGCTGAGGCTGATGAACAGACAAAGAACGATGTTCAAAGCTTTGCGAATGTTTTAATTGCAGAAACAGAAGAAAATAAACGAGTTGAAGAAGAAGCACCGGTCGTAGAAGAGCAATCAGTTGAAGAAGAAGTGCCGGTCGTAGAAGAACAACCCGTTGTAAAAAAAGAAGAACCAAAACGTGAGAAAAAGCGTCATGTACCATTTAATGTTGTTATGTTGAAACAAGATAGAACACGATTAATGGAAAGACATGCAGCTAGAGCAAATGCAATGCAGCCTTCTGCTAATGTACGAGTAGAGAATAAGCCAGTACAACAAGAGTTAGCAGAACCACAAGTGGAAGAACAGCCAATGCAGCAGGTGGTAGTAGAATCACAAGTGGAAGAAAGCCCAGTGCAGCAAGTAGTAGCAGAACCACAAGTGGAAGAACAACCAATGCAGCAAGTAGTAGCAGAACCACAAGTGGAAGAAAGCCCAGTGCAGCAAGTAGTAGCAGAACCACAAGTGGAAGAGCAACCAATGCAGCAAGTAGTAGTAGAACCACAAGTGAAAGAACAACCAATGCAGCAAGTGGTAGTAGAATCACAAGTGGAAGAGCAACCAATGCAGCAAGTGGTAGTAGAATCACAAGTGGAAGAGCAACCAATGCAGCAAGTAGTAGCAGAACCACAAGTGGAAGAACAACCAATGCAGCAAGTAGTAGCAGAACCACAAGTGGAAGAACAACCAATGCAGCAAGTAGTGGTAGAGCAAGTACAAAAGCCAATTTCAAGTACGGAAGTAAAAGAGAAGGCATATGTTGTAAATCAAAGAGAGAACGATATGCGAAATGTATTGCACACACCACCGACATATACTGTTCCACCATTAGCGTTGTTGTCAATTCCACAGCAATCAGCGCTAGATAATACAGAATGGTTAGATGAGCAAAAAGAATTATTAGATACAACGTTTAATAATTTTCATGTTGGAGCACATGTTATTAATGTATCGCAAGGGCCAGCAGTAACTCGTTTTGAAGTGCAACCAGACCCAGGCGTGAAAGTAAATAAAATTACAAATTTAAGTGATGATATTAAGTTAAGTTTAGCTGCGAAAGATATTCGTATTGAAGCGCCGATTCCAGGGAAGAGTGCAATTGGAATTGAAGTTCCAAATAAAGAAAGTAAGCCAGTATTTCTTCGCGAGATTTTAAGAAGTCCTGTGTTTACAAAGAGTGAATCACCGCTTACTGTTGCGCTTGGACTTGATATTTCAGGGGATCCAATTGTAACGGATATTCGAAAAATGCCGCACGGACTCATTGCGGGTGCAACGGGTTCAGGTAAAAGTGTGTGTATTAACGCGATTTTAACGAGTATTTTATATAAAGCGAAACCACATGAAGTAAAGTTAATGTTAATTGATCCGAAGATGGTTGAGCTTGCGCCATACAATTCTGTTCCGCATCTTGTAGCACCTGTTATTACGGATGTAAAAGCAGCGACAGCTGCGTTAAAGTGGGCAGTTGATGAAATGGAGCGTCGTTATGAATTGTTTGCTCATGCTGGTGCTCGTGATTTAACTCGCTATAATACAATTGTAAGCGAGCGAGATATTCCAGGTGAGACATTACCTTATATCGTTATCGTTATTGATGAGTTAGCCGATTTAATGATGGTAGCACCGGGTGATGTTGAGGAAGCGATTTGTCGTATTGCGCAAAAAGCACGTGCTTGTGGCATTCATTTATTAGTTGCGACGCAGCGTCCATCTGTAGATGTTATTACAGGTTTAATTAAATCAAATATTCCAACGCGTATTGCGTTTACTGTATCATCTCAAGTTGATTCACGTACGATTATCGATATTGGGGGCGCGGAAAAATTACTTGGCCGTGGTGATATGTTATTTTTAGGGAACGGCACATCTAAGCCAGTTCGTGTACAAGGTGTATATGTATCGGATGATGAGATTGAAAAAACAGTTGATCATGTGAGAAAGCAAATGAAGCCGAATTACTTATTTAAGCAAGAGGATTTATTAGCGAAAACAGAACAGGCTGAGTCGGAAGATGAGCTGTTCTTTGATGCATGTCAATTTGTTGTAGAACAAGGGGGAGCGTCCACATCTTCTGTACAGCGAAAATTCCGTATTGGTTATAATCGCGCAGCACGTCTCATTGAAGAGATGGAATCGCAAGGGATTATTTCTGAAGCGAGAGGAACTAAGCCGAGAGATGTCCTTATTTCTGAGGATGAATTTGCTGCTATGCAGGAAACGAATGTATAGTCCACGGTTTTGCTGTATACTAATAGAAAATGTTGGATAGTAAAGTAGGGAGTAAAGCGACATGAAAGAAATTGAATTAAAATTAAAAGGTGAAATAAATCGACTAACAAATAAAACATTTAAATTTGACGAACGCGTTGGGGAAGGTTGGTTCTCCGCCGTTTACTTTTTAAAAACTAGAGAAATTATTGAAGAATTTCGCCCGAAAAGTGTTGTAACGATGCAATTTTTCCAAAAAGAAAATGCAGTCCTTTGCGGAACGGATGAAGTGATTGCATTGCTGCAAACATTCGCTAAAAATCCTGAGGAACTTGAGATTCACTCTTTAAAAGATGGCGATAAAATTAGTCCATTTGAAACAGTGTTAACAATTCATGGTCCTTATGAGAATTTCGGATTTTTAGAAGGTGTAATTGATGGGATTTTAGCTCGTCGTACATCGGTTGCAACAAACGTATATAATGTTGTCCAAGCTGCACGTAGTGTAGATAAAGAAAAACCAGTTATTTTCATGGGAGATCGTGACGATCATTATACACAACAAGCTGGTGATGGTTATGCAGCATACATCGGAGGTATGAGCGCACAAGCGACGCATGCGATGAATGAATGGTGGGGCAGAAGTGGTATGGGGACAATGCCTCACGCATTAATTCAAATGTTTAATGGTGATGTTGTAGAAGCGGCAAAAGCATATCATAAGAAATTCCCAGAAGATGAATTAGTTGTACTCATTGATTACAATAATGATGTTATTACAGATGCACTTCGTGTAGCGCGTGAATTTGGATCAACATTAAAAGGTGTGCGTGTAGATACGTCTCGCACAATGATTGATCAATACTTTATTCGCCACCCAGAAGTACTTGGAACATTTGATCCACGTGGTGTAAACCCATCGCTTGTATTTGCACTTCGCAAGGCGCTTGATGAAGAAGGATTCCAGCATGTAGACATCGTTGTAACTGGTGGATTTGATGAAAAGCGTATTCGTGAATTTGAAGCTCAAAAGGTACCTGTTGACATATACGGGGTAGGAAGTAGCTTGTTAAAAATGAATATTGGCTTTACTGGTGATAATGTAGAGTTAAATGGGAAACCAGAAGCAAAAGCTGGTCGTAAATATCGTCCAAACCCGCGTTTAGAGCGTGTTCAATTAGAAAAAAGAGAAGATATGTAAAAGAGAGAAAAACTGATAGGTGATTGACCCTATCAGTTTTTCTGTTATCATAGTATAGCGGCTTCTTTTTTGCTATAATGGACTTGTTATGGACATATAAAGAAGTACGTACGAGTTTATCCTGATAAGTGAAGGGAAAGAATAACTTCACTACATCAAAAATGTATGATGATTACCAAAATAAGAAAAGATTCATATACTGTCTTATAGATAGGCCGTTGTATTAGTTCGAAATGTTGGAGGTTCTTTAAGATGACAGTTTACCATTTTGTAGGAATTAAAGGAACAGGAATGAGTTCATTAGCGCAAATTCTTCATGATATGAAGCATACTGTTCAAGGGTCTGATTATGAAAAGCGTTTCTTTACACAAACAGCGTTGGAAAAGCGTAGTATCTCGATCCTTCCTTTTGATAAGAATAATGTAGAAGAAGGACAAGTGATTATTGCAGGAAATGCATTTCCTGATACGCATGAAGAAATCGTAGCAGCAAAAGAATTAAACATCCCAGTCCATCGTTACCATCACTTCTTAGGTGACCTGATGAGCCAATACACAAGTGTTGCTGTAACTGGTGCACACGGAAAAACATCAACAACAGGTTTGTTAGCCCATGTAATGCAAGGTGCACACCCGACATCTTACCTTATTGGAGATGGAACAGGGCATGGGGTAGAAAATAGTAAGTATTTTGTATTTGAAGCTTGTGAGTATCGTCGTCATTTCTTGTCTTACAATCCAGACTATGCAATTATGACGAATATTGATTTTGATCATCCAGATTATTTTGCAGACATCAATGATGTATTCAGTGCATTCCAAGAGATGGCATTGCAAGTGAAAAAAGGCATTATTGCATGTGGAGATGATGAAGAACTTCAAAAAATTCAAGCGAAAGTACCTGTTATTTTCTATGGATTTGGAGAAGATAATGATTTCCAAGCACGTAACATTCAAAAGAGAACAGATGGCACGATATTCGATGTATTCGTTCGTAATACGTACTATGACACGTTCAAAATTACAGGATACGGCAACCATAGCGTATTAAATGCATTAGCAGTAATCGCGCTTTGTCATTATGAAAACGTTGATGTAGAAGCAGTAAAACATCAATTAACAACTTTTGAAGGCGTAAAACGTCGCTTTAATGAAAAGCCGATGGGAGAGCAAGTAATCATCGATGACTACGCACACCATCCGACAGAAATTAATGCAACGATTGAAGCTGCTCGTCAAAAACATCCAGAGCGTGAAATTGTCGCTGTATTCCAGCCACATACATTCTCACGTACAGAAAAGTTCTTAGATGAGTTCGCAGAAAGCCTAAGCAAAGCTGACCAAGTATACTTATGTGATATTTTCGGATCAGCACGTGAAAACAAAGGTGAATTAACAATCGAAGATCTGCAAAAGCGTATTGACGGTGCAGAATTAATTACAGATACAACAACGGATGTATTAAAGAAACATAAAAACGGCGTTCTAATTTTCATGGGCGCAGGTGACATCCAAAAATTCGAAGCAGCTTACGTAAAAGAAGTTCAAGTTGCAGAGAAATAATAGAAAAGACGCATAGCGGTGGCTGTGCGTCTTTTTTGTTGTGTTCAACTTTTATTTATGTATTGACCTAGAGCTAACTCTAGGTTGTAAGATGAAAATGTAAAAACAAGGGGGAGAGAACATGTATAAAATCGGTGAAGTAGCAGAATTAACAGGGATGGGCATTCACACTTTGCGCTACTATGAGAAATTAGGTTTATTACCACCACCAACGCGATATAGCGGTATTCGTCAATATACAGAAGGCGATGTACGTTTATTAAAATTTTTATATTCATTAAAACAAACTGGGATGTCATTAGAAGAGATGGCTGAGTTTGCAAGTGATGGGTGCATTATAGAGGAAATTAGGCAGAAGAAAGAGGAAGTACCAGCGAAAGTAAAAAAGAGAATTTCCATTTTAACAACGCACTTGGAGCGATTAAAAGAACAGCAGGAACAATTGCAAAAAGTTGTTCAGCTAACGGAGGAGAAGTTAGAAATTTATTACGGTTTTCTAGAAGATAAGGACTTGGAGGCCGGCAATGAAAAATAAAGTATATACGCAGTTATTAGGTTTTGCGATATTTACTGGTGGGACATTTAATGCGTCGAAATATGCGGTGCAGTATTTCGACGTAATTCATATAGCAGCATGGCGTTTTGGGATTGCTGCATTTGTGATGTTATGTTTGTTAAAAATACGAAAAGATTTTGATTTGAAAGTATGGATGCAGAATAGGACCTATTATCTTTTGCTAGGTATTGTTGGTGTATTCGGCTTTAACTTCTTTTTCTTTTTAGGAATGAAATATACAGAAGCTGTTAATGGTGCACTTATTATGGCGACAAATCCTCTCGTTACGACGCTGTTAGCAAGTGTCATTTTACGAGAGAAAATTGTGAAGCGCCAAGCTATTGGAATGTTACTTGCACTAATTGGCGTTGTTTTTGTACTTACACAAGGTTCGTTTACAATACTACAACATTTATCATTTTCAAAAGGGGATTTTTATATTTTATTGGGGAATATTTGCTGGGCGTTATACGGCGTGCTAGGCAGACGGTTTATTAAAACTGGTAATCCAATACAAACGACGACATATACGATGACTATTGGTGCACTCGCCTTTATTATCATATCTTCTACACAAAAAAGTATAGTACCAGTTTTAGAAATTCCTTTGTTGGCATGGGGAGCAATTCTCTTTATGGCAATTGGAATGAGTGTGCTTGGTTACTTATGGTGGAATAATGGAATTGCTCAAATTGGTGCAGCAAGGACATCATTATTTTTTAATCTAGTGCCTGTTGTTACAATACTTATTTCTTTTATTGAAGGAGTCAATATAACATCTGCACAATCTGTAGGAATGATATTAGTTATTACGGGAGTATCGTATTCTTCTGGTTTTATACAAAGAAAATCAAAAGAAAGTGTTAATATTTAACTTTTTACACCTAAAAATGTTAGAATAATAAGAAAACTAAAAAGGGGACTAAAAAGCATGTTCACACTCCGAGTAGATGACGAAATCGAACTACAATTACTAGAAAAACATCATAAAGAGGAATTATATCAATTATTAGATCAAAACCGTAATCATTTACGGAAATGGCTCCCTTGGGTAGATGGGACAAAATCTGCTGATGCTTATGATGAAATTTTTCCGATGTGGTTAAAGAAGTTTGCAGAGGGAGACGGTTTTGAAAGTGGTATACGTTACAAAGGAAAGCTCGTTGGGATGGTAGGTATTCATCCAGTGAGCTGGGGGAAGAAAGCCGCGAGTCTTGGGTATTACCTTGCAGAAGATACTGGAGGAAAAGGCGTTATGACGCGTAGCGTGAAGGCTGTGCTTCAATATGCATTTGAGAATTTAAAATTAAATAAAATGGAAATCCGATGCGGTGTTGAAAATGTGAAAAGTCGCGCTATTCCAGAGCGTTTAGGGTTTAAGTTAGATGGTATTTTACGAGATGAAGAATGGTTATATGATCATTTCCATGATGTCGCTGTATATAGTTTATTAGCTTCAGAGTGGAAAGAAATTCGATGAACGAGAAAATTCGTATTGTTCCGTATGAAAGTACGTTTCAAGAGGAAGTAGTAGATCTTATCGTTCATATTCAGCAAAAAGAGTATAATGTTCCCATTACGAAAGAAGAGCAACCTGATTTACTTGAAATAGAAATATTCTATCAAAAGGATCACGGAAACTTTTGGGTAGCAATTTATGATGGTAAAGTAGTTGGAACAGTAGCTTTATTAGATATTGAGAATCATCAAGTAGCGCTAAGAAAAATGTTCGTACAAAAAGAGTTTCGCGGAAAAGAATGGGGCGCATCACATATGTTGCTTCAAACAGCAATTTCATGGGCTGAGGATAAAAAATTGAAAGATATTTACTTAGGAACAACAGTAAAATTTTTAGCGGCACATCGTTTTTATGAAAAGAATGGTTTTCAAAGTGTGAGTATAGATCAGTTGCCGAAAAATTTTCCAGTGTTACAGGTAGATAAGAAATTTTATAGGTACATTGTGTAAAAGGTCATTTAGAAATGGCCTTTTTCTATGAACCAAAATGGAAATAGTGGTATAATTTGGATTAGGGGGTGTAGGTATGAACTTTCCAATTCAAAGAAGTAAGTCAGTAGTCATTTTTGTTTGTCTTACGTTAGCTTTTATGTGTATATATCCAATTTTCATGCTTTTCACTAATAAAGCGCATTGGATATCGGCGTTGATTGGGATGGGTTTATGCTTCATTGTAAATGTACCACTTGTTTGGGAAGTATTTATTAAAAAACATAAAGTAGAAAATGGCGTATTAAAGTACGGTGTTTTAAATGACGATATTGTATTGAAAGAGATAAGAATAATTCGTCAAGTTGGGAAATCGCTTGAAATTACGACGAATGCATATAAAGTACATATAATTGCGATGCCGCAAAATATGAATGAATTTTTGGCGCTTATTGAGAAAGAAAATCCACATGTGAAAATAGAAATGGTAGGTAAGAAATGAAATATGTAAAACCTTTGTTTTGTTTGGAAATTTTGCTTGTGTTTGCTATCTGCACTAGGGTAAATATGAAATGGAACCTGCCTTTATATGTACCAATATTAATAGGTACTATCACAGTGGCACTTTTATATTATTTTCATTTTCAGCAAACAAAAAGTAAGAACAGTAGATCGATATAGGGTGAGGATAATAAAAAACGCTCGGATATAATTCCGAGCGTTTTTTATTATTTTAAGTTTTCTGGGTTTAAAGCTTCTAATTCAGGTACAACGAAGCGTCCGTCTTTACGGATTAGTACGTCGTCGAAGTAAATTTCACCGCCGCCGTATTCAGGGCGTTGGATGCATACTAAGTCCCAATGGATGTTTGAGTTGTTACCATTCCATGCATCGTCGTAAGCTTGTCCAGGAGTGAAGTGGAAGCTGCCATCGATTTTTTCATCGAATAGGATGTCTCCCATTGGATGTAAGATGTATGGGTTTACGCCGATTGCGAATTCACCAACGTAGCGTGCGCCTTCGTCTGTATCGAAGATTTTATTAATGCGTTCTGAATCGTTTGCAGTTGCTTCAACGATTTGGCCGTTCTCGAACTTAAGTTGTACATTTTCAAATGTATAACCGTTGTAAGGAGATGGTGTGTTGTAAGAAACTGTACCGTTAACAGAGTCACGAACTGGTGCAGAGTATACTTCACCATCTGGAATGTTTAAATGACCTGAGCATTTAATTGCTGGAATGTCTTTAATAGAGAATGTTAAGTCAGTTCCAGGACCAGTTAAACGAACTTTATCTGTTTTATTCATTAATGTAACAAGGCTATCCATCGCCTTATCCATTTTACCGTAGTCTAAGTTACATACTTCAAAGTAGAAGTCTTCGAAAGCTTCTGTACTCATTTTAGCAAGCTGTGCCATAGAAGCATTTGGGTAGCGAAGAACAACCCAGCGTGTTTTTGGAACGCGAATGTCTCTATGAACTTTTTTGCCAACTGTTTGGCCATGAACTTTCATACGCTCACTTGGAACGTCAGCTTGTTCATTAATATTATCGCCAGAGCGAAGACCGATATAAGCGTCCATGTCTTTCATTACGCTTGCTTCATATGCAGCGATTTGTTCGAAATGTTCTTCAGTAGCACCCATTAATAAAGAGCGATCTACTTGATGATCTTTTAAAGAGACGAATGGGAAACCACCAGCTGCATATGCTTCTTTTACAAGTGCAGTTACAAGTTCTTTTTGTAAGCCAAAGTTTTCAATTAATACTTTTTCACCTTTTTGTAAGCGGATAGAGTAGTTAATTAAATTGTATGCTAACTTTTCAATACGTGGATCTTTCATATGTAAAGCCTCCCTACTAATTATGTATCCTCTCCTATTGTAACCTACTTAGTGGAATTTGTTGAATGATTTATGTTACAGTTAACGAATAAGTATGAAAATTCTAATGATGAGATAGGGATTAGAATGAAACGGAAAATGATTGTATAATAGGGGAAAGTATGAAAAAGATAAAGGAAGTGATGAAATGCAAGTTCTTTTATATGTAAGTGCGGCTATTATCGCGGTTGCTTTCGCAGTATTAGTAGTGTATGTATGCAGAACGTTGTTATCGGTTCAGAAGACGTTAGAAAACGTTGCAAGCACGTTAGAAGGTTTAGAAAAACAAATGCAAGGAATTAGCGTAGAGACAGAGCAATTATTACATAAAACGAATGCGTTAGCTGATGATATTCAACAGAAGTCACAGTCATTAAATAAAGTGGTAGCGGGTGTAGATGGGATTGGAACGACAATCCAATCCTTAAATACGAAGCTTCGTAATGTATCAGACTCTGTAACGGACGAAATTGAAAATAACGCTGATAAAGTAGCGCAAGTTGTACAGTGGAGCAGTGCGGCGATTGAAGTATACAATCATTACCGTGCGTCGAGACAAGAGAAGAAGGTTGAAAAAGAAGAGCGTAAATTAGAAAGAATTGAGAAAAACGCTGAAAAGAAAGAGAAGCGCTCTAGATTTCGTATGAGAGGTGAATCGTGATGAATATGACAAAGCTTGAAACAATTGAAGAGCTTGAAGTCTTAGTAGAAAAGAATGAGCCGTATGTTCTTTTTAAACATAGTACGACATGCCCGATTAGTCACGGTGCATACACAGAATTTCAAGCGTATTGCAGTGAAGAAAGAGAAGTGCCAGCGTATTACTTATACGTACAAGATGCAAGAGATGTGTCAAATCGTGTTGCAGAACAATACAGTATTAGACATGAATCCCCGCAAGTATTATACATAAAAGATGGTATGGTAGTATGGAATACATCTCATTGGAATATTAAAAAAGATGCTTTAGAAGAGAATATAAAGTAAAAAGAAGCAAGCTAAAGGTGCTTGCTTCTTTTTTTTGTTTTTGTTGAAATATATTTAATGGTACACTATTAATAGTTCAAACTAAATAACTAGATTGTTGAAAGTAGGTTTTAAGTAATGAAGAAAATGGCATTATCCTTCGCAGTCGTAAGTTTATTACTGGGAGCTTGTAGTAACAATAGTAATACGATTAGTAAGAAGGATGAAGTTATACAAAAAGATACAAAAGAAAAAAGTATGATTCCGAGAACTGCTGTTTCTAAAGATTATTATAGAACTGTTATTCCTTTAAAAGAACAAAAGGTTATTAATACAGCTAATATAAAAACAAATTCTAAATTAGATTTAGCAGAGTATGAAAATGGTTTAATAAATATTGCAACGCAGCAATTTGATACAGAGAGCCACGTACTGCAATTAAATCAGTATATTCCAGAGAAACTAGTTGATGAACTAGTTGCGAAAGTAGAAGCGCCAGTTTTGACGAATATTATAGAACAAGACTATTTCGGAAAACAGAATTCAAATGAATTAAGTTTATCTGGTGTTATGATTGGCTTAGCTATGTCTTCAAGTGTATCGAATGAAGAAGCTATGTCTAAAGGGTCTGAAGTTGCTAAACAACTTATTGAAGCTATTAACAAAAATGATAAATATAACAAATCTCCAATTACGTTTGCTATCTTTAAGCAAGAAAGTACAAGTTCTTTAAAAAATGGTACGTATATTGCTAGTGCTACTGTTCAAAAAAATGATACGAACCTTGGAAATTGGAGTACAATTGATGAAAAGTCGTATTCATATCCTTCTGATGAATTTACACAAGCACATGGAGAAGATAATACAAAAATAACTAACTTTGCTAAGGAAATAAAAGGTTTTTCTACTGGAGATTTTATTCCAGTCAACGCAAAAGTTTCTTATAAGAAAGATCAAATGGATACATTAAATATGAATATTGTTATTAAATATAACGGTAAAACAGAATTAATGGCTCTTACCCAATTGGCTGCGCAAGGTATGTTGGACAAATTGCCTAAAGATGCGAAAGTACAATTACAGATCAAGTCCGAGAGTAAAATTGAGGCCGTTATTATAAAAGAGAAAAACAGTGATAAACCGTTTGTTTCCTTCTTGTAAAAAAGACAGTATGTAAACTGTCTTTTTTTTATTTTAAATGAAAATATACAATGTTTTTTGATGGTAATTCATTGCTGTATATCGTGTGACAATCGTATATGTATCAACTATAATAAGTTATCTTAAAAAAGTAATATATAGGAATTTGAAAGATGTGGCTTTTTTATGGCATCACAACAATTAGGTCGTTTACGTTCTGAAATTGATCAACTTAATTTACAAATATTAGAGTTATTAAACGAAAGAGGTCGTCTCGTACAAGAAGTTGGTACTTTAAAAGAAGTATAAGGTGTGAAACGTTTTGATCCTGTACGTGAAAGAAATATGCTGGATTTAATTGTAGAGAATAATAATGGTCCATTTGAAACTTCGACTTTACAACATATTTTCAAACAAATTTTTCAAGTTGGTTTAGAGTTACAAGAAGAGGATTATCGTAAAGCACTACTTGTGTCTTGTAAGAAAAAATAGAAGATACGATTGTTGAAATTAATGCGTGGTGGTGCTTTCAAGCCACATACTTCACCGTATGATTTTCAAGGTCTTGGATTAGCAGGATTACAAATTTTAAATCCAAATGATATTTGAGATGTCATTAGATTACGTTGATGTTATTCAAATTGGCACTCACAATATGCAAAACTTTGATTTGCTAAGGGCAGCTGGTGCTGTAAATAAACCAGTATTATTAAAACGTGGTCTATCAGCAACGATTGAAGAATTCATTAATGCGGCAGAATATATGATGGCAAAGGGAAATGGGAACATTATTTTATGTGAACGAGGTATTCGCACGTATGAAAGAGTGACGCGTAAGACGCTTGATATTTCCGCTGTACCGATTTTAAAGAAAGAAACACATTACCTGTTGTTGTCGATGTAACGCATTCTACAGGGCGACGTGACCTTCTCTTATCAACTGCAAAAGCAGCGATGGCAATTGGTGCAGACGCAATTATGGCTGAAGTACATCCAAATCCCGCTGTAGCTTTATCAGATGAGGCGCAGCAAATGAATATTCCGCAGTTCAATGATTTTATGAATGAATTAAAATCATTTGGAAGTAAATTATAAAAACTTTTAATGAGCTGTTCCAATAAGGTGTTTTGGGGCATCTGTATAGAGACTGTCATTGTCGATTTTTGTTGGTAAGTTGATATATTTAAAAAATCGCTGATATAATTAGAGTTGTGGTAGATATATTTGGAAAATCGCTGATATATTTCGAGTTACGGTTCATATATTCGAAAAATCGTCGATATAAATTTCATTTACTATCGTACCGCTTAAAATAAGATTTCTACTTAGGAAACATCTATTTTTTTACAAAAAATGCTCTTTTTTCATAAAAAATACGAAAATACGAGAAAAGAAGCGAATTTTTTCGAAACTTTTGCGGGAAAATATTGTATGAGCCTGCGTTTTTATCGTATCATTAGTAAAAGGAAGAACTCGGGACGATTGGTGGCATCTGCAAATAGAGTTGATGTCTTTTTTTCATTCAAGTAACCGATACATAAAAATAGATAACAAAAATAGAAGGAGTGTGCGATGAGATGAACGTAACAATCTATGATGTAGCGCGCGAAGCGAACGTTTCAATGGCTACCGTATCACGCGTTGTGAACGGTAACCCAAATGTAAAGCCTACAACAAGAAAGAAAGTATTAGAAGCAATTGATCGTTTAGGGTACCGACCAAATGCGGTAGCACGTGGACTAGCAAGTAAGAAGACAACTACAGTAGGTGTTATTATTCCTGATATCTCAAATACGTTTTATGCAGAACTTGCACGTGGAATTGAAGATATCGCAACAATGTACAAATATAACATCATTTTAAGTAACTCTGACCAAAACAAAGAGAAAGAGTTCCATTTATTAAATACGATGCTTGGAAAGCAAGTGGACGGAATTGTTTTCATGGGTGAAGATATTACAGACATTCACATTGAAGAATTTAAAAAATCTCCAGTACCAATTGTATTAGCAGCGTCATTCGATGAGCAAAATGAAACGCCATCAGTAAATATTGATTATACACAAGCAGCTTACGATGCAATGAAGCACTTTATTGAGCAAGGACATAAGCGTATCGGTTTCGTCTCTGGTCCATTCATTGATAAAGCGGGAAGCGCGAAAAAGTTACAAGGTTATAAAAAAGCTTTAGAAGAAGAAGGTATTTCATATGATGAAAATCTTGTAATCGATGGAGATTACACATATGACTCAGGTATCGAAGCATTCGAAAAGCTTTGGAGCAATGATGAAAAGCCAACAGCAATCTTCGTATCGTCTGATGAAATGGCACTAGGTGTAATCCATGCAGCACAAGACGCTGGATTAAACGTACCAACTGATGTAGAAGTACTTGGTTTTGATAATACACGCCTTGCATTAATGGTTCGTCCGCAACTTTCAACAGTTGTACAACCGATGTATGATATCGGTGCAGTAGCAATGCGTCTATTAACAAAGTATATGAACAAAGAAAAAGTGGAAGATCACACTGTTATCTTACCTCACCGTATCCAATTTAGAGATTCAACGAAGTAAGTATAAAAAAGCTCACAGCGATTGCTGTGAGCTTTTATTCATATTCAGGATAATATTTTTCAATTACTGTATCTACAGTTTCATTTTTCTTAACGTGTAAAAATCTTGCGTACAATTCTTTTCCAGTTTCAAATGGCGTATCGTCTAATTCAAACACATGTAACACTTTTCGGAACGTCCATGTGATTTGCTCATCATACATATTATCGTATGTGTGCTCCGATTGTATAGCTATCTTTTCACCTAGTTCATGAGCTTCTTCTAAACTGTTTGCCTTAACAAGAATAATACTTTCTTCAAAAAGTGTATCGTGATTCTCTTCATAATGCTCATCAATTTTCGTAGGATCAGGCTCACCAGTATGAACAGACTCAAACAATAATTTTACAGCGTACACATTATGCTGCATGTTTCACTTTATAAATAATACTTGCGACAAGCGAAGCAGGTATTGTAAATACGTTACTTTGATAATGGTAATGTACTTGGGATTCTTCATAAGACATGTTGTCATATAGTTCGTTTTGTGAGACATTCATTTTTTTCTGTTTTTCTTTGAGCATTTTAATGTAGTTGTACTGTATTGGGACGAGAATGATGAAATAAGCTAATACGATTAGTGAAATCCAAATCATTATGAACACTCCCTTACAAAGAATATTTGTATATGGTAATTATATCAATTTATATGAAAAATATCCATATTTTCCTAGTGGTCAATTTCTTTTCCAAAATGCAAAAAGTTCTTCAGCGCTTCGTAAATTATGTTCAAGGCATGTTTGGGCAGTGCGTTTTAAAACTTTGTATTAACTGTTCAAATCTAGAAGGGTCATATTGTTTCACATGGCCAGTAATAATGGTTTCATCTTTGTCTAAGTCAATTGTAATTTAATCGAATCACTCTACTTGTTTAAAATATCCTACAATATCATCTTCCAATTGAAATTCTCCCTAGTTTATAGCTTATTTAGAAGATTTCTCTATAAATTGTATGATTCCTTGTTATATGTCACATAAGTGCAAATTTACCTATTATAGGGCAATGTCATGTATAATAGAAAGAAAAGGCTTGTGAGGGGGGAGAAGAGATGATCGTTCTTTGGATAATTACGCTTTGTATGACTGCTATTTTTGCATATATGACGTTAAAACAAAATGGCTTAAAGCGATTTGTTCCAGGAAGTATTCTTGCAGGAATTGCCCTTATCACGTATGTAATTTCTATTTTTATTGAAAGTGTATCAGTAGATATGAGCACAAGTTTAATGTTTATTGGTATTACACTATTTGCAGGTAGCATTATGGTACTTATGGTTGCTGGTATTATTTTATTTATTCATATGAATTCGGAAACGTTATAGCATATAGAAAAGGCATGTCCCGAGGGACATGCCTTTTTATCCGTTCAATTATGCTCTATCTTTAGAAGAGTTTTGCTGTTTTAGTAAGTCGCGAATTTCGCCAAGAAGTTCTTCTTCTTTTGTTGGTTCTGGAAGTTCTTCCTCTTTTTCTTCTTCTCTTTTAGATGTTAGTTTGTTGAAAACTTTAACAAACATAAAGATAGCAGCTGCAATAATTAAGAAATCAAAAATAGTTTGGATGAAGTTACCATACATAATAGATGATTTACCGAATGTAATTTTTAAATCTGTAAAGTCAACGCCACCTAATACCATACCAAGTAATGGTGTGATGATATCTTTTACTAAAGAACTAACGATTTTACCGAATGCAGCACCGATTACAACCCCGACAGCTAAATCGATTACATTACCTTTGAATGCGAATTTTTTAAACTCGTTCCACATGTGTTAATCCCATCCTTTCCACGATTCATTATGAAATTTATAATTCCTATCAACATATTCTATAGAAATTTACGAGAGAAATAAAGAGGAAATGGGAATGAAAGTAAATTCTGAAAAATGTATCCGTTTTAATTTTTGTTTACATCATCTAGTAAAGATTGTAGCATTTGCTGCGTTTTTAATCCTTCTAATCCATCTACAACAGGCTTTGTATCTCCGTGTACACATTCAATAAAATGATGAACAGCATCTTCAAAACCACGTTGTTTTAACGTTGTATCCCATGATGGGGAACCGCTTTGTGAAACTGAGTTTTCCTGTTCAATTTCAAATGTGTTCATATTTTTTACGCGAATGATTTTCCCTGGCGTTACAAGTTCAATTTGTTCTAAATTTGTACCGGCATGGCGATGCATTGCAGTAGAAAGTAACAGTCCACTTGGAGTTGTATATGTATGATGTCCGTAAAGAAGTTCATTCTTTTCATTGATTTGCATCATATTGTGAACGACGTTAAGGTCATTATTAGCTAACCAGCGAGCTGTATCTACAATGTGTAAATAATCATCTAACATAGTGAAATCGTACGTATATGGCCCGACTTTATTTGTGCGATGCTTTTCAATTCGAATCCATGAAATATCATTAGCCTGTTCTTTGGCAGCGACATACATAGGAACGAATCTGCGATTAAATCCGACCATTAATTTTCGGTTATATTTCTCGCTCAACTCGACTAGTTGCTCAGCTTGTTCCACTGTAGCTGCTAGCGGCTTATCAACATAAACGTCGATCCCTTTTTTCAGAAGTTCAGAAACGATTTCATAATGTGATGCAGTTGAACTATGCACGAAGATTGCATCGCATTCCGAAGCTAACATTTCAATAGAATGAAAGTCTTGAATCCGGTATTGCTGGCAAACTTGTTTTCTTTTTTCTGCGTTAGGTGTAAACGCCCCTACAAAATTCCAATCAGTTTCTTTTGTAAGTGTTGGAAGATAGGCCTTTTGCGCAATACTTCCAAGTCCAATCATCCCAATTTTAGGTTTGTTCATTTTTATTCCCACCCTATTAATATTAATGTAACGGCTTAAATGTAGCATAGGGTGGGGGAGGAAGGCAAAAATTAGCTTTTTACTTACGTCCTTCTAACAAA
This sequence comes from Bacillus sp. FSL L8-0152, assembly GCF_038006365.1. Lineage (NCBI taxonomy): Bacteria > Bacillati > Bacillota > Bacilli > Caryophanales > Bacillaceae > Bacillus > Bacillus sp. FSL L8-0152. The sequence goes on along the minus strand of NZ_JBBOVB010000001.1, from coordinate 4,794,401 downwards.
ATCTTCTCTATCTCTTCAAAGTGATGAGCGCGAGCATGCTCTAACGGGGTAACACCATCATGGTCTGGAATATTTACATCTGCACCGTGCTCAATAAGAAGGCGAATGACTTGTTGCTGTGTTTCGTTTCCGTTACTTAGTACGATGGCTTCCATTAAAGCTGTCCATCCGAGGTTATTTACATGATTTACATCAATAGTTGTTCGAGTGAGGAGTTCTTTTATAACGTCAATATAGCCATGTTCTGAGGCTGGGATAAGAGCTGTTCCGCCGTAACGATTTGTAATCATAGGATCTGCACCAGCATCAATTGTTAGCTTTAAAATGTCTAAGTAACCTTCCGCACCGGCGTATAGAAAGGGATTGTTTTTCATGTCATCTTGGATGTTTACGTCAGCACCAGCTTCGATAAGCATTTTTGCGGTTTTTACATCATTTTTGTATGTTGCAATCATAAGCGGAGTGCGTCCTTGATTATCCGTCGCATTTATATTTGCGCCTTGTTTTAGTAAAGATATAACAGTATTCGTTTCATTTTTTTCAGTAGCTGCTAGTAGTGCAGTCTCTATGTTTGTCATCTCCTTTTTTACTTCTTGTTCTTGCGAGCATCCTTGTAAAAAAATTACGCAACATATCATACTGAATGTTTTTTTGAACATGGAATTTCAACCTCCTAATTTCAACTGTAAAATAGGAACATTAAATTTTTATAAACTGACGCTAAAATTACTATAAAATCGCTTGAGTATTTGAACATATATTTTTATGCTTATGAATATGAAGGATGGGTAAAGTGAGGATGTAAATGATGTCTATTAAAACAAGGTTTTTATTTTCTTATATTGCTGTAATTCTCGTTTCTATTATGCTCATATTAGTCGCGGGATTTTTAATTGTTTTTTCGATAACAGGTGACTTGGAAGCAGTGAAAAATTTCTATAAAAGTTCTTACATTCAAAAGCCGCTTACAGCAGAAGAAGAGAATGCCTATCTTGAATTAAAATTAGCGGCAAAGCAACATCAATCTCAATTATTAGATGAATCGTTCGTTTCATTAATTGAAAAAGAAGGCGTGAAAATAATTGTAAGAAAGGGAGAAAACATTTCTTATGCTACAAAGGGTTTTGAAAGTTCGACTTTAACAGAAGCCCTTCCGAAATTTGAAGCAGCAAATATTAATAGTCGTGGTACAACGGAACTAGGTGATACATTTTATCGATATGTAAAATTTGATTTTTATTTTGCAGAGAAAGAAGAAGGGAGTATATTTGTACTAAAAAAGCAAAGTTCATTTGTAGATCTTACACAAAAATTATTTCCAATCTTATTCGTATCGCTTTTACTATTAGCTATTTTACTTATTGGGCTATTAAGTTATCTCGTTTCAAGAAGTGTAATAAAACCAATTTTTGTATTGAAAGGCGCAACAGAGAAAATTAAAGAAGGAAATTTAGATTTTCAAATGCCAGTTACATCGCACGATGAAATAGGTCAATTAAATCAAGGATTTGAGGAAATGAGGAAGAAGTTAAAAGAATCGATTGAAGTACAAACGCAGTATGAAGAAAATCGAAAAGAACTTATTTCAAACATATCGCATGATTTAAAAACACCGATTACATCTATTATCGGATATGTAGAGGGAATAAAGGACGGGGTAGCAAATACGCCAGAAAAAATGGATAAGTATTTAACGACAATTCACACGAAGGCAAAACATATGGACACACTCATTGATGAACTCTTTTTGTTTTCAAAGCTCGATTTGAATCGAGTTCCATTCCAATTTGAGACAGTTGAATTAAATACGTTTATGCAAGAATTAATAGAAGAGATGCAGATGGATTTAAGTGAAGAAGGTATAGAAGTTAACTTACAATTACATTCATCGCCATTATATGTAACGGCTGATTGCGAAAAGATAAATAGAGTTATATCAAATTTAATTCATAATAGTGTGAAGTACATGGATAAAGAAGAGAAGAAAATTACTGTAACAGTATCGAGTGATAACAATAAAGTTATTGTGAAAGTGATGGACAATGGATCAGGTATAGAATCTGATACGCTACCGTATATCTTTGAACGTTTTTATCGTGCAGAACAATCGCGAAATTCTAGCACAGGTGGAAGTGGACTTGGTTTAGCAATAGCGAAGCAAATTGTTGAAGAACATGGCGGGGAAATTTGGGCGGAAAGCGAGCTTGGTAAAGGCACAAGCATTTTGTTCTCATTGGAAAAAGTAGAGGAATGTGGTGAGTAAATTGAAAAGAATTTTACTAATAGAAGATGAAGTAAGTATTGCAGAATTACAGCGAGATTATTTAGAAATTAATGATTTCCAAGTTGATGTAGAGCATTCAGGAGAAACAGGTTTACAAATAGCACTGCAAGAAGAATATGATTTAATTATTTTAGATATTATGCTCCCGAAAATGAACGGATTCGAAATTTGTAAACAAATACGTGCTGTAAAAGATATTCCGATTCTACTTGTTTCAGCAAAAAAAGAAGATATAGATAAAATTCGCGGACTCGGATTAGGAGCGGATGATTATATAACGAAACCGTTTAGTCCAAGCGAATTAGTTGCAAGAGTAAAAGCACATATTGCTCGTTATGAAAGATTATCAGGAAATGTAAGTAAGCAACGTGATACGCTATACATTCACGGAATTTCTATCGATCAACGGGCGAGGAAAGTTTTTATAAACAATGAAGAAGTGGCATTTACAACGAAGGAATTTGATTTATTAACATTCTTTGTAACACATCCAAACCAAGTATTAAATAAAGAACAGTTATTTGAACGCATTTGGGGATTAGATTCCGCTGGTGATTTAGCCACTGTTGTCGTCCACATTAGAAAGCTACGTGAAAAAATTGAAAGAGATCCTGCCCACCCGCAATATATTGAAACAGTATGGGGAGCTGGTTATCGTTTTAATGTGTAGGGAACCTGCCGAGTAATTGGCAGGTTTTTTTGTATGTTATTCGAATGAAAAGGAAGGAATAGGTAATTTATGTTAAAATGTAAAGAGAAACAAAACAGAGGAGAGCATGAGGGGCGTGCTATATGTTGGGGGATATATTAAAAGATAATAAATCAAACAAGGCTTTAAAGATTGGAACTAATATCGTACTTATCTTATTGATTATTGGTGCAATACAAATGTTTTATGATGAAGATTCTACGAATGATCATTTTGGTTGGTTCTTTTTTGTGATCTTTTGGGTAATTAAAAGCATTTCTAGCTCTAAGGTAAGTTTAAAAGATAGAGATAAAAAGTCGGTATTACTTGATGTGGGTTTAGTTGTTATTTCTTGTATTTTTTTAGTTGTTTTTAGTGTGAAATATTTCTTTTGAAAAAAGCTCATAGTCTTATAGAGGCTGTGAGCTTTTTGTCAGTGTTTAGGTTTTCTTAATAATAACGGTACTAACGATTTATAAAATGTTTGAGTAGTAGAAGTAAACTGAGTAGCCTCTTCTAAAAAAGGATAATGGTTGCTGTTTTCAAATGGAATGAAGATAGAATTACGTATCCCATCATGCATCTTGATAGAATACTGAATTGGGCACTGTACATCATATCTTCCGCATATAATAAGTGTCTTTGTTTGGATGGAAGGTAAATACTCTCTTAAATCAAATGAAGGATATTCATTGACGAAAGCATTCATCCGGCTAACGGACATTGTTTTTTTGATTGGTTTACAAAAATAAGAGTTGTAGTTTTCTGGTTTATACAATGATAATTTTGTTCTCTTAGTAGATAGTTCTTTCCGTTCTTCACTTGTAAGGTGAGGGCTTTTTAAGTTTTCGATGAGCTCTTGCATATAATGAAATTGTGAATGTTCGGGATGATAAATGCAAAATGGTGTTTCGGTATAGTTACTTGCTGCAGCTCCTACTACGGCTAATGATTGTAAGGAATTTGGATATGTAATCGTATATAAAAGTCCAAGCATACCACCTGTTGAATGGCCAGCGAAATGCCATGTTGGAAGTTGTAATGCTTCTCGTATGGCTTCCAAGTCGTGGATTGTTTCAATCATGCTTAATTCGTTTTCTGACTGGGCGGTTACAGAGCTACCAGTATCTCGTAAATTAATGAGAAATACACGATGCGTAGCAGTAAAAACATCCGCAAAGTAATCACCAGTTTCATTAAATTGTGAATAGTGATGTGTAATACAAAGCGATTCGCCATCTCCTTTTGTAAAGAGTTCAAATGTGCCACGTTTCGTGTGGATCATTTGTCGTTTCCACATAATATCACGACCTTTTCTCATAAAAGTTGGGCCAGGCTGTTATGAAATGAAAATATATCGGCGCATCTCGAAATATATCAGCGATTATTAAAATATATCGACTTACCGACAGAAACCGACAATAAATAAAAGGAGGCTATTCAAAAACGAGCCTCCTTTTCGTTTAGTACAAAGATTTTGTCATATTATTCCGAATAATTTCAAGGGATTTCGCTACAGTTAATGCGTTTTTTTCTTCAATTTCTGGTTTACGGGGGATAGGTTTATACATGTTGTCTGGATCTTCCCATGTGAGGGGAAGTTCTGTTTCTGCTTGTCCTTTCCAAGCTTCAATCCATTCTGGAGGGAGATAACCTGAGATGTTTTGGATGTTGTTCATTTCGAGCCAAATGAGTGCCCAAGCTCTTGGAACGACGCGCCAATGGTCATAGCCACCACCGCCGACAGCGATCCAGCGACCGTCGCAATATTCATTAGCAATTTCACGAGCGAGTTTCGGTATTTCGCGGTAAATATTCATGGTCGCACAAAGGTGTGTAAGTGGGTCGTAGTAATGTGCATCAGCACCATTTTGCGTTAAAATAATATCCGGTTTAAAGTATGCTGCAACTTCTTTTACAACAGTTCGATATGATTCTAAGAACGATTCATCTTCTGTAAAAGCATCGAGTGGAACGTTAAAAGAATAACTATAACCATTACCTTGTCCACGTTCGTTTACAGCGCCAGTTCCAGGGAATAAATAGCGACCAGTTTCATGTAATGAAATGGTGCATACGTTAGGGTCATCATAAAATGACCACTGTACACCATCACCGTGATGAGCGTCTGTATCAATATATAGGACGCGTAAACCGTATTTCTTCTGAATATACTTCATTGCGATAGAACTGTCGTTATAAATACAAAAGCCAGATGCTTTACCACGGAAGCCATGATGTAAGCCGCCTCCTAAGTTAAGCGCGTGTTTTACTTTTCCGGAAAGAACAGCATCGACAGCTGTTAATGTACCACCAACGAGCAATGCGCTTGCTTCGTGCATATTTGGAAACATCGGTGTATCTTCTGTTCCAAGTCCATATGTCATCGCAATTGATTTTTCTAACTTTCCTTCTCCAGCACGTTTTACCGCATTTATGTACTCCTCTGTATGAACGTAGGCAATCTCTTCATCTGTAGCCATCCGTGGTGAGATGATTTGGGAAGAAGAGATGAAACCGCCCTTTTGTAATAAATCATACGTAAGTGTGACGCGCAGTTGGTTAAAAGGATGATCAGGGCTAAATGAATAGCCCCGAAAGTCATCCGAATAAATAAACGCGCTACTCATGCTTGCATCCCCATGATGTTCGGCCATAATACGCGATAGCCTTCTGCTTCAAGTGCATCAATCACTTTTAGAGGATTCATCGTTTGAATGCGGAAAACAAGTACTTTATCATTCTCATCTTTTGCTGGATAGACGAGAACGCTCACGATATTTATTTGTAAATCACTAAAAATAGCAACGACTTTTCCAAGAATACCAGGTTCGTTTTTTACTTGAATTTCAATTTGTGAACTCGGTTGATGTGCCCCTGTTAATTTCACTAACGTGTGCAGTACTGTAGATTCTGAGATGATACCAACTAACTTACCAGCCTTTGTAACAGGAAGGCAGCCAATTTTATTTTCAAAAAATAAAGTAGCAATTTCCTCAACGAAATCGAGAGGGTGGCAAGTCATTACAGGATGTTTCATAATAAGTTCAAGCGGTTGCTGTAGCATATCGAGTGAAACTTGTTCATCTAGAATAGACGGACTTGCATCTCTTACATCCCGATCAGAAATAATGCCTACGACGTGATTATTTTGATCGACAATTGGAATGTGCCGAATGCCTTTCGTGCGAATCGTTCGGATTGCTGTTTCGATTGTATCGTTTGGATGTAGTGTAACTACATTTTGATTCATAATTTCTTCTACAATCATTCCAGTTGCCCCCTTTATTAATACATAAAACGATTGTGAAAACGTAGACGATCAAAAGCTTGAATAGAATCCGTATCAACGCGTTTACCGATGCGGACCATTAAACAGTTGGCGGGATGTGAACAAATTTCAGGATCGTCTGTAGCCATCCATTGTAACCCGCCGGCATTCATCATCTTTTCCATTACTTTTCGGTATTCCCACACATTCAATCCTGTTTGTTTCAAATCCCAGTGCCAATAATATTCAGTCGTCAATATAATGTAATCTTCCATATAATCGTCCATCATAGAAACCTCTAGTAAGTTCTTTCCGACAGAACTCCCGCGGAAGGCTGGGACTACTTCAATTGCCCCGAGCTCAATTAAGTTTTCCATTTTTCCTTCTGACCATCGTTCAAGTGGATCAGGATATAAATATGTAACATATCCAACAATCATTTGGTCATGTCTAGCAATAATGAGTCGAGCTTCTGGTAATTTAGAAATTTCGACAATTGCTTTATATTGCTGTTCAGCAGGACGAAATGCAACTAAATCTGGATGAAATTCATACATTTCAAGATTATGTGTAGAGACAGGACCTTCAATAATTAAAGTGCCTTTCGCTGTTTTTAAGTTTCTAGCATTGTATATTTTTTTATGAATCAATGTATTGCTCACCACCTTGAGGGTTTGTGAATCTATTAATATCGTACTTTATAATATATGCGATGTGAATCGAATTTTGTCATTAAAAATTTGTCTAAAAATCAACAAATATACTGAAAATTTTAAATAATATCATTATAATAGATAATAGAATACATAGGAGGGGGATGTAAAGTATGAAAGTAGAAACGCTTCCTGTCATTAAAGGAGAAAATAATTTGCCGAATTATGATGAGGCATACGCGAATTTTAACTGGGAAGAGGTTAATAAAAACTTTACTTGGAATGAAACAGGCCGAGTAAATATGGCGTATGAGGCAATTGATAAGCATGCGAAATCCGATCGAAAGAATAAAGTAGCTCTTTATTATCAAGATGGATCGCGAAAAGAGAAATATACATTTAAGGAAATGAAGGATTTTTCTAATAAAGCAGGGAATGTCCTGAAAAATTATGGCGATGTAGAAAAAGGCGATCGCGTTTTTATTTTTATGCCACGTTCTCCAGAGTTATATTTCGCACTTTTAGGTGCAGTGAAATTAGGAGCAATTGTTGGACCGTTATTTGAAGCATTTATGGAAGGTGCGGTTCGCGATCGTTTAGAAGATAGTGAAGCGAAGGTGTTAATTACAACGCCTGAGTTATTAGAGCGTGTACCATTAAATGATTTACCTGCTTTAAAAACAGTTTTCCTTGTTGGAGATAATGTAGAAGAAGGCGGTAAAACGGTAGCGTTCAATCCTTTATTTGAACAAGCTTCAAAAGAATTACATATTGAATGGTTAGGCCGTGAAGATGGTTTAATTCTTCACTATACGTCTGGTTCTACTGGTAAGCCAAAGGGTGTGCTTCATGCGCAAAATGCAATGGTTCAGCATTATCAAACGGCGAAATGGGTATTAGATTTAAAAGAAGATGACGTATATTGGTGCACAGCTGACCCGGGCTGGGTAACGGGAACTGCTTACGGTATTTTCGCACCGTGGTTAGTTGGAGCGTCAAATGTTATTTTAGGTGGACGCTTTAGTCCAGAAGCTTGGTATGAAGCACTGCAAGATTACGGTGTGACGGTTTGGTACAGCGCACCAACAGCGTTCCGTATGTTAATGGGAGCTGGACAAGACGCAATTAAAAAATACGACTTATCACAAGTTCGTCACGTATTAAGCGTTGGTGAGCCGTTAAATCCAGAAGTAATCCGCTGGGGTATGAATGCATTTGGACTTCGTATTCATGATACGTGGTGGATGACAGAAACAGGTGGACAAGTTATTTGTAACTACCCTTGTATGGAAATTCGCCCAGGCTCAATGGGTAAACCAATTCCAGGTGTGAAAGCAGCGATTGTTGATAATGAAGGAAATGAAGTTCCTCCATACACAATGGGTAACTTAGCAATTGCGAAAGGTTGGCCATCTATGATGCGCGGGATCTGGAATAACCAGCAAAAGTATGAATCTTATTTCATGCCGGGAGATTGGTACGTATCAGGTGACTCTGCCTATATGGATGAAGATGGATACTTCTGGTTCCAAGGACGTATTGACGATGTAATTATGACTTCAGGTGAGCGCGTTGGTCCGTTTGAAGTAGAAAGTAAATTAATCGAGCATGCTGCTGTTGCAGAAGCAGGTGTAATTGGTATTCCTGATCCAGTGCGCGGCGAAATTATTAAAGCATTTATCGCACTTCGAGCAGGATACGAACCATCTGATGAATTAAAAGAAGAAATTCGTCAATTTGTAAAGAAAGGCCTAGCAGCTCATGCAGCGCCAAGGCAAATTGAATTTAGAGATAAATTACCGAAAACGAGAAGTGGTAAAATTATGCGCCGCGTATTAAAAGCGTGGGAGTTAAACTTACCAACAGGTGACTTATCAACGATGGAAGATTAAGAGAGGAAGGTCTGAACGAAAAATGTTCAGACCTTTTTTTATGTTATTATTAACTTATATATATAAGTTGAAGGGGGAGTATGATGAAAACAGAAAAAGAAAAGATGATACTAGGAGAAATGTACATACCGGCTGATCCAGTTTTAGTACAAGAAAGAGAGCAAGCACGTATATTAACGAGAAAATTAAATGATACGCCAGAAGAGCAATTAAAAGAGCGTAGCGAAATCGTAAAAGAATTATTTGGAACGACAGGAGATAATATTCATCTTGAATCTTCTTTTAGATGTGATTACGGTTATAACATTCACGTTGGCGAAAATTTTTACGCGAACTTTGACTGTACAATTTTAGACGTATGCCCGGTAACAATCGGAGTGAACTGTATGTTAGCTCCAGGTGTTCACATTTATACAGCAACACACCCGCTTGATCCAGTAGAGCGCATAAGCGGATCAGAATACGGAAAACCAGTTACAATTGGCGATAACGTATGGATTGGCGGAAGAGCAATTATTAATCCAGGTGTAACAATTGGAGACAATGCGGTGATCGCATCTGGTGCTGTCGTAACGAGAGATGTACCTAATAATGTAGTAGTTGGCGGGAATCCCGCAAAGATTATTAAAAAAATAAAATAATATGTGAACGAAGTGCCTTCCTCGTCTGTATACATTTGTGAAAGAATAGATGAGGGAGGCTTTTTTATGTCTAATAAATTACTTCTTGCGACGTTATAAAGGATTGACAAGAAGAGAAACCGGACCTCTATTTGACACGCCTATATAAATGATGGTATAAAGAAAAGTATATGAATAATTGAGCGTGGAAAGGGAGAAGTAGTGATCATTTCCCTGTTTTAGAGAGCTGATGGTCGGTGAAAATCAGCACATAGATGATCGCGAATTACGCCCCTAGAGCATCTTTTTTCGATTGAATTGTATTCAAAAGGGAAAAGACGGTGCTAAGCCGTTATGTAAATAAGGTGGTAGGCTTTTTTGCCTGCAACTAGGGTGGTAACGCGATAATCAAAATCGTCCCTTATTTGAAGGGGCGATTTTTTTATGTTTTCAACCTTCACGCCAGTAATGAACTTAAAGGAGAGTATGTAGGATATGGGTATTTTACAAGATCTTGAATTTCGCGGTCTAATTAATCAGCAAACAGATGCTGAGGGCCTTGAGCAATTATTAGAAAAAGAAAGCGTTAAATTATACTGTGGTTTCGATCCGACAGCAGATAGCTTACACATCGGTCATATGTTACCAGTATTAATGTTACGTCGTTTCCAATTAGCTGGTCACCAACCAATCGCACTTGTTGGTGGTGGTACTGGTATGATTGGTGACCCAAGTGGTAAAAAAGCAGAGCGTACATTAAATACGAAAGATACAGTTGCTTACTACACAGAAAGCATTAAAAACCAACTTTCAAACTTCTTAGAGTTCGAAAACGTGGACAACCCAGCAACAATGGCTAACAACTATGACTGGCTTGGTAACTTAGATGTAATTTCATTCTTACGCGATATCGGTAAAAACTTCGGTTTAAACTATATGTTAGCAAAAGATACAGTAGCATCTCGTTTAGAAACTGGTATTTCATTCACTGAGTTCAGTTACATGATTTTACAATCATACGACTTCTTAAACTTATACCAACACCATAATTGCCGTCTGCAAATCGGTGGTAGTGACCAATGGGGTAACATTACAGCTGGTCTTGAATTAATCCGTAAATCAGAGGAAGATGCGAAAGCATTCGGTTTAACAATTCCACTTGTTACTAAATCTGACGGTACGAAGTTTGGTAAAACAGAAGGTGGCGCAATTTGGTTAGACCCAGAGAAAACAACTCCTTACGAGTTCTACCAATTCTGGATTAACACAGATGACCGCGATGTTGTTAAATACTTAAAATACTTCACATTCTTATCTCATGAAGAAATTCTTGAGCTTGAAAAGCAAGTAGCTGAAGCGCCAGAAAAACGTGCAGCACAAAAAGCATTAGGTTCTGAAATGACAAAACTTGTTCACGGCGAAGAAGCATTAGAGCAAGCAATCAAAATTTCAGCTGCACTATTCAGCGGTTCTGTAGCAGAACTAACTGCAAGCGAAATTGAACAAGGATTCAAAGACGTACCATCTGTAGAACGTACTGCAGAAGATACAGTATTAATCGACTTACTTGTAGAAAGCAAAATCTCTCCATCAAAACGTCAAGCACGTGAAGATGTAACGAACGGCGCAATCTACGTAAACGGTGAGCGTACACAAGCGTTAGACTACGTTGTAACAGAAAACGACCGCATCGAAGGTAAATTTACAATCATTCGCCGCGGTAAGAAGAAATATTTCTTAATTCGTTACTAATAAATAAAAAGCTTTGGGGAAATTCCTCAAAGCTTTTTTGTTTTAATCTCCTTTTCGAGTTCATACGGAAATCACATGTAAGCGGTATGATAAATGTATAACAACTAGAAAGGAGTGGTAAAACAAAATGTCACTAGAAGCGCTCATTATTTTTTCTTTGCTAAATGCGGGTCAGCTTGCAGAGAATTCGAAGGTTGATATACATAAAGAGCAGAAAGATGCTTATGTATATGTTCAAAAAGAGGAAAATAAATAACTTTATTTTATATATAAACTTCAAAAGCCAATCCATTGGATTGGCTTTTTGTCAGGTTGTTGGAAAAAGAGCGTACATTTTTCTCTTTTAAACATTAGCTAAAATTTGATCATAGCACGAAGTAATAAGTGCTTCCAGATTTTTTAAGTCATTAACGTTATCAATAAAAATTCTACTCACTCCCTGTGATTTTGGGGCTTGCCGGATGCCCTTAAAAAGAACAAGAAGGCAATATTGAGTATCAGTTTAATGGTCATAGAGATGTTAATGGGCATGAACAAGAATACCATTGCAAAGATGGAGATGTGAAGTTTTGTCTTTATGATAAAATAAATCAAAAAGCGTTGTTTTCTATGGACTTCTTTAAAAAGAGGCCTCCAATTATGAAAAGTAAAGAGGATGAAAGGGCAATAAAATTAAATTTATTATATGTTATTGATGATTCGTTGAGAGACAAAAGAATATCCACTTTTTATGTTAAAAAACTTCAGAAGAATGCGCTTGATAAGGAAATGAATTGCATTCATGTAGACCCAAACGTTAAAGTTGATATATTTGAAAATAACATGGCTAACGCATTAAGTCTAAGGAAATCAGAAAAATTTTACGACAACTTAAGCACTCCCGAGATGCCTATTAAACGTAAATATTAGTAAAATAAAATAATATTGAAGCAATACGAGAGCATCTATTTGGTTGCTCTTTTTATTATGTATGGAAGATAGAAGCTGGAAAGTAGAATTAAACAAAAAATCTTTTTTTGAAAAAAAAGAAGGAGTCTACTTTTTTTCTGTAAATAGAAAGGGGCAAGTAATTTTATTTATAGAAAAGGGGTAATTACATGGAAAGTTTATTAGAAGGGTTTTACATGTCTTTATGGACAATAGCTTTTGTCTCATTTTTGGTTTTGACACTTTATTGCTACGGAACTAAACAAAAGGCAGGTATCAAGTTTCGAGAATACATGGATGTAATGGGAAGTTTGTTGACTAGCGGTGGAGGTACAATTACTGTAATTATTTCAGTAGTACAAAATAAAGGTGCTTTATTGATTTATGTTGGTTTAATCGGATTATATGTAGGGGCTTTTAATTCGTTTAAGAAAATGATGGACATGTACGATAAAGTATCAACGGTAAAAGAGGAAGAAGAGGAAAAGGGTTTGTAAGTAAAATAAAAAGCATCCATAACGGGTGCTTTTATTTTGGAAGGATTGAGATAAATGACATGGTGAACATTCTTTATAGGATGTAGCGTTGGTATGACATTAACTGTATTAATCATGAAAGGTGTTATCGAAGCGAACTCATCCATATTAAAAATGAAATGTGCAGGTGATGATAAATTTAAAACTCATATCCAAGGTTATGGGATGTGAATTCGAAGGTTATAAATAAAAAAACAGGCTCATGAAATCTTCAAGAGGGGGAGCATTTGAACTTTTATTAATCTGATAAAATAACAAGTTGATTTTTATGATACAAATGGGCATTAGTATTTAAAAATTCTCTAACTTTCCCGCCATTCATACGAGGTGAACATAGTGAGCATACCGCAATATGTTGTCCGGCTTTTATATCGTCTGGTGAAAGTGTTCCAGCATCGAAAAAAATAGATGGTGAAGGAATTTGTTCTATTCCTTTGCTGTTAATTCCCTTTTTTCCCCAGCGAAGGTTTATAGCATATTTATCTGATATTTCTATATACCGCACACTGTCTACAATACCCTCTATGCAAATAGGGTGTCTGTTTTTCCATTCTAGTTGTTTTATGTAATTGAATGCTTGTATATAACGATTTGGTTCGTAATAAAAATCACTCCACTTTATTCTTTTTCCATGCATTTCAATTTCAATAATAGAGTGTAGTTCGGTTTGTTTTTCTAGAATATTCCGTAACTCAATTATCTTTTTCATGGTTGATAAGTATGAGTTTAAGCTCCCGCTAGAATGATAAGTTCTATCTTTTTTATTCAGTGCCTTGTTTTGATCATTCTTTGGCTTTGTAGTTTGATTTTTCAATTCTTCTAAAGGCTCATGGATCATATTTAAGCGAAATAAAAAAGTTTTATCCTCTACACTTTTTAAAATGTCATCATCGGAATCACGTGCGATAACTTTAATCTGACCGAGTGTATTGTATGAACAGAATTCCTCGTGGTTTATGCCGCCTTTTCGGTAAAAAAGCGCTGGAATATCTACTTCATTTCTCATATGTCTTGTGCGATGCGCCACAGGTATTCTACAAACTCCACATTCTAATTCTTGTTTTAAATGCTTATTTACAGGTTCATCTATTTCTTGCGCTGAAACCTTTTCATTCAAAATTGTCGAGTAAGCTTCTTTCATTGTTACTGCCATTTTCCTCTCCTCCTAATAAAGAAAATTTAACACCATCATAAATTGTATTTATATAGGATATTTTACCATTATCAGCATTCGAAGTGGCTAAGTTTGGAATTTAATATTTGACGTATGAAAGAAAGTTGGTATCTGAAGATAATCTGATTTTTATTACGTTATTTTGAAAAGAGGGGGGTTATTTAATTATAAGTAGATTCTTTTTGCGCTTTTTTTAGGGGTATTAATATAACTCAAAGAAAACTTATCCATATTCAAAATGAAAAAGAAGAACGTTAATCCTTATAATAAGGCGTTCTTCTTTTATTTTTTATTCCTCGTCTTCTAAATCGCGTAAGCTATTAAGTAATTCGGTAAAAGACGAACAAACAGGATAAATTGCTTTTTCGATATCTTCTTCTTCGTGTTCCCAAAATACAACAGTTGGTGATTCAGGATTGTTTCGATAGTCAAAACATAAGTGATTTCCAAATGAATCTTTACCAAAAGGATATGTTTTATTTGCTAATCGATCTTTTATATCTTCATAAACTTGAATAATTGAATTTCTACTTTCTAAATCAAAAGTTAAAAGCTTACTAAATACATTTTCATCCCGTCCAGGCACATCAAATATTTTAGGTCTCGGATAACCTCCATCGTATTTCTTTACACATGCAATGAAATCTTCAGGAAATTTAATACCAAAATATTTTTCTGCTTTTTGGATTTCTTCATCTGTAATTGGTGTTTTACTCATAAAGGACCATGTAATATTCTTCATTTTAATACTCCATATTAAAGGAGGGCTGTTTTCAATGCTTCTTCAAGCATTGTATTGAAATCATTATATGTGTTCATCACTGTTCCAGATGGTTTATCAAGTTCTAAATAAGTACTGTCAGATAAGTTTTTACAAAACCACGCAATATTTGAATCTCCAAAGAAAAGATACTCTTTTTGAAATTCATTTTCATACCAAATCTCATTCGTTTCTATAAAGCCGCAAATTTGTTCATCTTTTTCTGTTTCTAGTAAAGAAGAATCGACTCCATAAAGTACCAGCCCATTAAAATCTAAACCATTTACAGTTTTAAGAAACTCTACGTATTCACGCGGTAAATCAATACTAATTTTCTCTTTTGCATGTTCTCTTAATCTCTGAATTTCAGTATCCGTTGCGGGTGTATTCAATTTATCATTAAAACTTTTCTCTATTTTTTCAATTTCTAAAACTAGATTTTTCCACATACAAAAACCTCTTTCTAAATTTATTTATTCCCCTTTAGGATAGATGTTGTATTTTGGGATAGGCCAGCTTATGTCTACACTATCTCCTGGTTGCAAGCCTTTAGTTAATGTACGTTGTGTATTAGTTATAACTTTATGATATGGATGATTTTGTATTAAAGTTAAATTTTCAAATGTATTTGTTCCTCCATCGTCTAAGGGGAGGTTATGATGTACCTGCCACCCTTTTGGGTTGTTTCCTCTTTTCATCCTTTCTATATCAGCATCTGTTATCCCCGCTTTTTTGAGTTCTTCCAATTTAACAGGGTCATTTACCAATGCATTAAGAAAATCTTTTCTCACACTTCTATCAAATTCCTTCCGAAGTTGTTCAGCTTCTTCTCTAGTTCTCTTAGAATAAGTAATATCTGCAACTTTGACATCGTCGAGATGTACATCTTTTCCATATAATTTACCAACAAAAGTGTCTCCATCTGTGTTGCTTTTAGTATATTGATAAGGCGATAGTTTATCCTTAGCTGTTTGATAAGTATCAACAAGGCTAGTTTTTAAAGAATTCCCCCCAACACCAGCATAAGCAAAACGGTTTCCGGTGTTCAATTTAAAATTATTTAATGTATACAATGCATCTCTGTATGCAGGGGCAGTAGTTAGAAGCGATTTTCCTTTTGTAAGACTTGTAACAGCTGCTATTTTTCCTACTTGTCCAACTTTATCCAGACCTTTGCTACCAATAAAACCTGTGAGTAGCGAGGTGACCGCATAAGCTGCATAATGTTCTCTACTTTTCATATCCCCATTCCATAATTCATTCATGAATGAATCGGATAGGGCATTCCATGCCACAGGTAGGGTTTCTTTATAATTTACGATTGCATCTTTCATGTTTAACCAGGTCTCTTTATCTCCTAAAGCGACAAATCCGTCCCATGCGTCTACAACCCCATCTACAACCCCAGTAGAAATCCCAGTCCACGCATCATTCAAGTCCTTTTTATTTCTATCCCAAAAGGTCTCTTCTGATTTTGGCGGAATTTTGCTACACATTGCACCTTCTTCTAGTGTAACATCTTGATTATCCGCATTGCGGAATTTTTCAGCAATCCTTTTCAATTCTTCTTCCACATTTGTGATTGCATTGATAGAGGTAAATGCTTTTGGTCTTGCATCATTGAACATTTGGATGAAATTTTGATTAGAAGCACCTATCCATTGATAACATAAATAATCAATTTGATTACATAAGTCGTTATGTATGGATTCTAACGCGTTTCTAGTGTTATTTGCACGGTTTGCAACTTCTTCTAGCATTTCGGGTGTTACTTTGATTTGAACCATATAGCCCCTCCTCTCCCTAAAATTTACCAATGAAATTATACCATATAGGCATTTTTCTGTTACAGGGATTTTGGGTGAAATCTAGTATGGCTCTTTATTATGTATTGGATGTAGAAGGAGCCGGCGATATTAGATAATTCACCTAATAAAAAAGTGAACGAGTGTGAAAAATATTCGTTCACTTTTATTTTACCCTTTATAAATGCAATTCATAATTTCCGTCCGTACTATCGGGCTTTCTAAAAATTTCCTCGAATGGATCAATCTTTTTTGAGAAACCATTTTTTAATGCAAAGTGGTAACCTTCTTCAGTTATAACTTCTTGTAATACTAATCGTTCGAATCCTTTTTCTTTAGCGAATGTTTTAAACCATTCAAGAACAATACTTCCCTTACCTTGATTACTTGGTGTAATGTTTATAGCAGTAATCGCCAAGTATGGATCGGGGAAAAATTCGCTTCTAAGGTTAATGGTGACTTTAGATTTTTTAGAAGAAATATCTAAAGAATACTTAGAAAGGCCTTCTATGAACATTATTTCATCTTGCACTAATTCTTCTAATAACAATTTAAATTTTTGAAAGTCTTGTACATGGAGAGGGATCTTGTTGGATTTTTCTTTCAAAACAAGTAACTCCTTTTACCATCTATTTTGTGTACTTATCCATTTCTATACACACGCCAGCCTTTTTTATTGTGACCCCAAACTAGCCCCAATTACATTCTTTTTTATGCCTTATCTTGCATTATTAAATAAAATAAAAAAAGCCCAGGCTCCTTGATAAACAAGGTTCCTAAGGCTTTTAATAATACTCTTTGCAGAGTACCGAGATTAACGAGAGTAGAACTCTACGATTAATGCTTCGTTGATTTCAGCTGGTAACTCAGCACGCTCAGCGTGACGAGTGTAAGTAGCTTCTAATTTGTCAGCATCGAAAGTTAAGTATTCTGGTACGAAGTTGTTAACTTCGATCGCTTCTTTAACAACAACAAGGCTGTTAGATTTTTCGCGAACGCTGATAGTTTGACCAGGTTTTACACGGTAAGATGGGATATCTACGCGAGCGCCATCAACCATGATGTGACCGTGGTTTACTAATTGGCGAGCTGCACGACGAGTGCGAGCTAAGCCCATACGGTAAACTAAGTTGTCAAGACGAGCTTCAAGAAGGATCATGAAGTTTTCGCCGTGCTTACCAGGCATTTTACCTGCTTGGTCAAATGTGCGACGGAATTGACGCTCAGTCATGCCGTACATGTGACGAAGTTTTTGTTTCTCTTGTAATTGTAAACCGTATTCTGAAAGTTTCTTACGTTGGTTAGGACCGTGAGGACCTGGTGCGTAAGGGCGTTTTTCTAATTCTTTTCCTGTGCCGCTTAGAGAGATTCCAAGACGACGAGACAGTTTCCAAGCTGGACCTGTATAACGAGCCATAGTTGACTCCTCCTTTAAAAATGTTTTTATTTACGTAAAATAAAAACAGACGTAATCGATATTTACGGGCATTTTGTTTTCATGTACCTTCGCTCCAGCAGCAGGGAGTTACGAGATACACCTCCGTAGAGGAACAAAATACAAACGATAAACTCACATTACAAGGCTGCCTTTTTATTTTACACAAACGCTATTATATCTTTTACCCAGAGTTTCGTCAAGCGAGTACGTTTTTGTTTTATGCATATAAATTTTGGAAATTAATATAAGAAGGAATTTAAAACAATATAAAAGAAGAGATAGAAACACAAATAAAACGCTTACATAAAATGTAGTAAAAACGTTCATCAGTTTTTTACTGGTGAATATGCGGTAATAAAAACATAAAGGGGATGTTTTTATGAAAAAGAAGCATATGGAGACAGCGTTAATTCATCACGGTTATACACCTGAGGAACATAAAGGAAGTTTAACACCACCTTTATTTCAAACCTCTACGTTTACATTTGAGACTGCGCAGCAAGGAGAGGCGAGTTTTGCGGGAGTGGATCCATCTTATATTTACTCAAGGCTTGGAAATCCGACTGTGAAATTATTTGAAGAACGTATGGCGGTGTTAGAAGGAGGAGAAGAAGCACTTGCCTTCGGATCTGGTATGTCAGCTATTTCAGCAACTTTAATCGGTTTTTTAAAGGCTGGAGATCATATTATTTGTTCAAATGGATTATATGGGTGTACGTACGGTTTTTTAGAAGTGTTAGAAGAAAAATTTATGATTACGCATTCGTTTTGTGAGATGGAGACAGAGGTTGATATTGAAAATAAAATTCGTCCAAATACAAAGCTTATTTTCGTTGAAACACCGATTAATCCAACAATGAAATTAATCGATTTAAAACAAGTTATTCAGGTTGCGAAGCAAAATGGTTTACTTGTCATTGTTGATAATACGTTTTGTTCACCTTATTTACAAAGACCGCTTGAGCTTGGCTGTGACGCTGTTGTGCATAGTGCGACAAAATATATTGGTGGCCATGGTGACGTTGTAGCGGGTGTAACAATTTGTAAAAAGAAAGCGTTAGCTGAAAAGATTCGCCCGATGCGAAAAGATATCGGCGGCATTATGGCGCCGTTTGATGCATGGTTATTATTACGCGGGTTAAAGACGTTAGCGGTAAGAATGGATCGTCATTGTGATAATGCAGAAAAAATTGTATCGTTCTTAAGAAAACATGATGCGGTAGAAGGTGTTTGGTATCCAGAAGGGGAGTTAGCATCTCGTCAAATGAAGCGCGGGGGCGGTGTTATTTCTTTTTCAGTAAAAGGCGGAAAAGAAGAGACGCAAGCATTTATTAATGACCTCCACTTTATTACAATTGCGGTGAGTTTAGGAGATACAGAAACGTTAATTCAGCATCCAGCAACGATGACGCACGCTGCGATTCCAGCTGAACTAAGAAAAGAAATGGGCATTTTCGATAATTTAATACGCTTATCGGTCGGTTTAGAATCTTGGGAGGATATCGTTTCTGATTTAGAGCAAGCATTAAAGAAAATATCTACTGTTAATCAATAAAAAAAGAGTGAGCTATCGGTTTTGTACAGGACGTACTAAATCGATAACTCGCTCTTTTCTTTTTACATATGTTTTAGGAGTGTTTCCACAAACTTTTCTAAATAGCGCTGATCTACTTCATCAAAACGATTCTTTTCAGGACTATCAATGTCAAGTACACCAATGACAGCTCCTTCTTTCACAATCGGTACAACGATTTCTGAATTAGAAGCACTATCGCAAGCGATGTGACCTGGGAATTGGTGAACGTCCGCTACAAGCTGAGTTGTTTTCGTTTCAGCTGCTACGCCGCAAACGCCTCGTCCAAATGGAATGCGTACGCAAGCAGGCATTCCTTGGAACGGTCCAAGGACAAGCTGATTTCCTTCTGTTACGTAAAAGCCAACCCAATTAACGCGATCTAAAAATTGGTTTAATAATGCGGACGCATTTGATAAGTTTGCGACTACGTTTGATTCGCCAGTTAATAACGCATCCAGTTGTTTAATTACTGTCTCATATTGCTGCACACGAGATCCTGCATAACTTTCTTTAGTAAACATGGAAACAGCTCCTTTTTTATCGAGATGTGTAAAATATTAGCAAAATACGATGTATTTCACATGACTTTGTCGATAGAAAATTAAAGGAATTTGTCTTAAAAGTCAAGAAATTTAAACTATAGCTGTTCATTGAGAGGAAGTGAGCGCATGAAGCAGACGAAACAAAAAGTAATTGATGCGGCAATATCGTTGTTTAATACGAAAGGTTATGATGGAACGTCGGTGCGAGACATTGCAAAGCGAGCGGATGTGAATGTAGCGAATATTTCATATTATTTTGCTGGGAAGCAAGGTTTATTAGAACAGCTTATTACTGATTTTTTAGAAGGGTATATTCATGTGATTGAAATTTCGTTTGAACAGAGAGAGTATTTGTCGGCTAAAGATGTGATGGTGCAAATGGTGCGTGGGATGTTACGATATCAATTTGAAAATAGAGAACTAACACGTTTCTTCTACCGAGAGCTTTCGCTTGATACGACATTAATTCGTGAAGTGATGACCGTTTATTTTTCTAAAGAAAGATATTATATAGAGCAAATTATTAGACAAGGACAAATGAAACAAGAATTTCAGAAAGTATCATTTACAATGTTTATGACGCAATTAAAAGGCATGATAAATATGCCGTTTTTATATCCACAATATATATCAGAAGTACTGCATTCTTTCCCGTCCGAGACATTTTTCATAGAAATGTACACGAAAGAGATTGAGCAATGGATGGAACAAGCATTATGTAAAGTGAATATGTACCATGAATGGCCAAGAGCTGTTCATATGTGAAGAATCCCCACCTAACGAACTGAGGTGGGGATTCTTATGTTTACTTTTCTTTGCCATAAATTGTTACATAATAGCGCGATAATTGTTAATGCAGCTCCAGCAATTTCAATTTTATCGACTGTATAACCTCGAAACATAGAACCAATCAGTGCAAGGATAGGAACTAAATTCATAAATAATATGCCGTTAATAGATGAAATATAGCGATTTCCCATATTCCAGCAAAATACAGCGATAACCCCTGCGATAATCGCCATATAAAAGAGCTCAAAACGAACACTCACAACTGTACGCAGTGACGGCATAGTAACTATATTTGTATACGTTAAGAAAGTAACAATAACGATGAGTGAAATGGAGCCAAATAAACAAGTTAATGTCGTATATCGAAGTGGTGACCAAGATTGAAAACGAGCACCCCCGTTTGTATAAATGACCCAGCAAGTAACGCCGCATAGCATCAATATATTTGTCGATAAGTGGCTTGCAGCTCCAAATAATAAGTGAATATTTCCTTTTGAAATGACGAGCATAACACCGAGTAATGCAACGAACATACCAAGGAATGTGTAGTTTTGTGGGCGCTTGTTTTTTGTTATCCATTGTAATGATAAGGCAATTAGTGGCATGAGAGACTGAATCATCGCTGCATGGATTGCTCCAGAAGGCCCGGCAAGTTGTTGTCCGTAGAAAACGAGAAAACCATATCCTGCGAAACCGACTGTCCCGTAAAAGAACAGAGAAAGTGTTCTTTTTTCTAAGCGGAGTGAAGTCTTCCCTTCAGTAATTAATAGCAAAATAAGAAAAATAATAGCTGCTGATCCATAGCGAATCGTTGTGAAGAAGAACGGATCGATAAATTGCAGGGCATTTGCCATTACAGGAAACATAAATCCCCAGGCAGTGACGGCGAGTAAGCATAGAAAGGATCCGAGTAGCATTTGTTTTTTGTTCAAGAGTATCTTTCCCCTTTACATTTCGTTATAGTAAGTTGATGAAATAAGTATAAAGAGTAATTGTTTATAGGAGGAAATATCGATTTCTTATAACGGTTATAACTTTTTGTTAGAGGTGTGTACGATGGATTTGGAGGCAGTACGATCTTTTATCGAAGTGAAGCATACGCGAAGTTTATCAAAGGCAAGTAAGATTTTACATATATCTCAACCAGCGCTTAGTAAGCAAATTCAAAAGTTAGAAGCGGATTTAGAGGTTACTTTACTTAAGCGTTCTGCGCAAGGAGTGGAGTTAACGGAGGCAGGAGAGTTATTTATAAAAAGAATGCTACCGATTTTGGAACAAATAAATGAAGTGAAAACAGAAATGAGGGGGTATCAAGAGAACCGAAAGTTTTCAATTGGTATACTACCGAGTTTAGCAGAGCATTACATATTAGAGTGTAAAGATGTATTAGGTGATGAGTTCGAAGTAGAGTGGCAAATCGGACATACGGAAGTATTAAGAGATTTATTTAAAGCGCGGGAGATCGACGCGATGTTCATCGATTCAGTAGTAGAAGGTGCTACGTATATAAAAGAAGTGCAACAAGAGAAAATTGTTTGTGTCATTTCAAATAATCATCCGTATAAAGAGAAGAAAGTCATTCAAATAGAAGAGCTGCAAAATGAAAAATTAATTGTATATCCAGAAATATGCGATGTAAGGAAAATGATTATGAACATGTTTCATGAGAAAGGTGTAAAACCAACTATAGCTGTGGAAACATCTTACGCAGAACCGATGCTTGCAATGGTAAAAGCTGGCCTTGGCATCACTTTACTTCCAGAAAGGGCAGTAGAGCAGTCTGTAAGGCAGGGAAATGTACATGGAATTTCTGTTGAACCACCACTCATGCGGAAAATTTATTTCGTATCTCATACGAAAGATTGTTTGTTATTACAATCATTTGAGGATAGGTAGTGAGGTAGGCGGAATATTGAGAAAGATTACAATCGCATTGAAAGAAACATGAAATTTTAAAAAAAACTAGGTCAAAAACAAGCCATTACATGGTATGATTAGTACATTGTTAGTTGTTAAATATAGGGGAATTCCCTTTTTATACATAATGCCTTCCATTTCATAAACGGAACGGACAAAAAAAGAGATATAACTAGGAGGCTTTTTTGCATGGATTCTATCCTGACGATCGTTATCATTGTAGTAAGCTCTATTCTAGTGCTGCTCATGATAGAGCTTGTGATAAGAAATCGTTCATATAAAGATATTGAAGCACTGGAGCAGTGGAAACAAGAGATAAAAGATAAACCTGTGGCAGATGAACTAAAACGGGTAAAAGATTTAAACATGACGGGTCAAACAGAAGAACTGTTTGGTAAATGGCGTGAAGAATGGGATGAAATTGTATCAACAACCCTTCCGAAAGCTGACAAAGATTTAGCGCAAGCGCGAAAATTCGCCTCGCAATTCTCCTTCCGAAAAGCAAAGCATGCGATGAACGAATCCATAAGTGGTTTAGATGACGCTGATAATCGTATTACAGGTGTTTTAAATGAATTACAGCAATTGTTAGAAAGCCATGAGAAAAATAGCTCGGAAATTGAAGGGTTACGTGATACATATCGTAGTATGAAAAAGAGTGTTCTTGCTCATAGACATATGTATGGTGCAGCAGAGCAGAAAATCGAAGAGATGCTAGACGCTGAATCTAATAAATTTAAAAGTTTTGAAGAAGCAACAGATAATGGTGACTACTTAAAAGCGAGAGAAATTGTTATTAGTTTAGAAGAAGGTTTAGCTGGTTTAGAAATCATTATTCACCAAATTCCAGATTTATTAGTAGAGTGTCAAGCGACGCTACCAGTTCAACTGGAAGATTTATTACAGGGTCATAATGATATGGTAAGACAAGGTTATGTATTAGAGTATTTGGAAGTCCCTAAAGAAGTTCGTGATATGACGACACAACTAAACACATGTTTAATGGATATACAGGAGCTTCATATAACAGAAGCGGCTGAAAAAGTGGAAGACTTAAAAACTCGTTTAGATGGTTTCTATGATCAACTTGAGCAAGAGGTGCATGCGAGACATTATGTGGAGCAAAAAACACTTTCTGTTTATGAAGACTTAGAAGAAATACGTATCGAAACGATTGAAACGAAAACAGAAACACAACTTGTGAAACAAAGCTATCAATTGCAAGATAAGGATATTGAATCTCAAAAAGTAATTGAAAAGCAAATGCACATTTTAACGAAACGTTTTGAAATGCTACAATTACGCGTTGCTGAACAAGATATTGCCTTCTCTATTATTCGTGAGGAACTAGAAGAGGTTTATGAGCAATGTGAAACATTAAAAGTACTTCATGCAGAATATAAAGAAATGCTGCAAACGATGCGTAAAGAAGAATTTGAAGCGCGTGAGAAGTTACAAGAAATGCGAAATACTATTTTCGAAACGAAACGCTTTATGCAAAAGTCGAATTTGCCAGGTCTTCCAGAGAGTATTATGGAAGATTTAAAAAGAGGGCAAATGGCAATGCAAGCTGTATATGAACAATTAGAAGTGAAGCCGTTAAATATGAACGCTGTAAATAGCAGTTTAGAAGAAGCATACACAACTGTGAACGGTGTAGCTGAAATGACAGAAGAGTTAATTGGACAAGCGTATTTAGTTGAAAAATTAATTCAATACGGTAACCGTTACCGCAGTCATGATGAAAGCCTTGCAGAAAGCTTAAATTATGCGGAGAAATTATTCCGTGAATATCAATACGATGCAGCTTTAGAACAAGCAGCTTCTGTACTAGAGCAACTTGAACCTGGTGTTGTTCAAAAAATAGCTGAATATGTAGACAATGAACAAACCCTTTCATAAAAGGGTTTGTTTTTTTGTGTAATTTTGCAGGCGATGTTGCTATAATGAATAGCGGAATACAGTAAGGTTATTCGTTTCAAAATAAAGTGAAACTGTAATCAGTGGGGGTATCTCACTAATTATTATTATTCACTAATCGGGATAAAACGGAACCTTTGCGTAGTCTTAGCGTAATGACACGTATTTATGATATGATTATATGATGTGATAGCGCTGAAAGGGGAAGAACGATGATCTATTTTGATAATAGTGCGACGACGAAGCCATATCCAGAAGCTCTTCAATCGTACGTGACGGTTGCTGGGAAATATTTTGGTAATCCTTCTTCTATTCATTCGCTTGGAGGAGAGGCAGAGCGTCTATTAACACAATCAAGAACGATTGCAGCGCAGCTTCTTCACGTTAAACCTTCTGAAATTATTTTCACATCAGGTGGAACGGAAGGGAACAACCTTGCGATTAAAGGGATAGCGATGAGGAATCGTTCGCGCGGCAAACATATCATTACAACAAATATTGAACACGCGTCTGTGTTTGAGGCATATAAGCAATTAGAAGAACTCGGATTTGATGTAACATATTTACCGGTTAACGAGCACGGTGTCGTATCGGTAGAGGATGTAAAACGAGCACTTCGTGAAGATACGATTCTTGTGTCAATTATTCATGTGAACAACGAAACTGGAGCAATTCAGCCCGTTGCTGAAATTGGAACGTTATTATCGAATCATCCGAAAATAAGATTCCATGTAGATCATGTACAAGGGATAGGAAAAGTACCGCTTGATTTATATGCTTCTCATATTGATCTTTGCTCAATATCTGGACATAAATTCCACAGTGTAAAAGGAACGGGTCTTCTTTATATACGTGATGGCGTAAGATTAGATCCGATTTTATCAGGTGGTCAACAAGAGCTTAAGTATCGCTCTGGTACAGAGAATTTACCTGGCATTGTAGCAATGGTGAAAGCACTTCGCATGACAATGGAACAAGTGAAAGAAAAGGTAGCTCATTTGCAAAGTTTACAAGCAGAGCTTGTCAGCTTCTTTAAAGAGATGGAAGATGTGACGATTAATACATCGCTTGCATATGCAGCACCGCACATTTTAAATGTATCATTTGTTGGTTTAAAACCAGAAGTAGTCGTTCATGCTTTAGAAGAGAACGGTGTATATGTATCGACGAAGTCTGCTTGTTCTTCAAAAGCAAATGAAGTGAGCAGAGTGTTAGTGTCAATGGGAGTGCCGCATGCAGCAGCTGCAAGTGCTATTCGTATTAGTTTGGCACCAGACAACACGATGGAAGAAGTAAAACAATTTGAAGGTATTGTGAAAGAGACGATGCCAAAATTATATGAAGTGATGAGGTAAAGAAATATGATGACATATGAATATATTTTAGTGCGTTACGGAGAAATGACGACAAAAGGTAAAAACCGTTCTAAATTTGTAAGCACATTAAAAGATAACGTGAAGTTCAAACTGAAAAAGTTCCCAAATATTAAAATTGATGCAACGCATGACCGTATGTACATCCAGTTAAACGGTGAAGATCATGAAGCAATCTCTGAAAGATTGAAAGACGTATTTGGTATTCATAAGTTTAACTTAGCGATGAAAGTACCATCAGAATTAGAAGACATTAAAAAAGGTGCATTAGCAGCGTTCTTACAAGTAAAAGATGATGTGAAAACATTTAAAATTACAGTGCACCGTTCTGATAAGCGCTTCCCAATGAAGACGATGGAGTTACTTCCAGAAATCGGTGGGCACATTTTAGAAAATACAGAGGATATCACAGTAGACGTCCATAATCCAGATGTGAATGTACGTGTAGAAATTCGCAGTGGTTACAGCTATATTATGTGTGGTGAGCACATGGGAGCTGGCGGTTTACCAGTTGGCGTTGGCGGAAAAGTAATGGTACTTCTTTCTGGTGGTATTGATAGCCCAGTAGCAGCGTACTTAACGATGAAACGCGGCGTATCTGTGGAAGCAGTTCACTTCCATAGCCCACCTTTCACAAGTGAGCGTGCAAAACAAAAAGTAATCGATTTAGCACAAGAGTTAACGAAATACTGTAAACGTGTAACGCTTCACCTTATTCCGTTTACAGAAGTGCAAAAAACGATTAATAAAGAAATCCCATCTAGCTATTCAATGACGGTTATGCGCCGTATGATGATGCGTATTACAGAGCAGATTGCTGAGGAGCGTAACGCACTTGCAATCACAACTGGTGAAAGTCTTGGACAAGTAGCAAGCCAAACATTAGATAGCATGCATACGATTAACGAAGTAACAAACTACCCAGTTATTCGTCCGCTTATTACGATGGATAAATTAGAAATTATTAAAATTGCTGAAGAAATCGGCACGTATGATATTTCAATTCGTCCATACGAAGATTGCTGTACAGTATTCACACCAGCTAGCCCGGCGACGAAGCCGAAGCGTGAAAAAGCAAATCGATTTGAAGCGAAATACGATTTCACACCGTTAATCGAAGAAGCTGTAGCGAACAAAGAAACAATGGTATTACAAACGGTTGAAGTAGTGGCGGAAGAAGAAAAATTTGAAGAACTTTTCTAAAACCATAAATTACCATATTTAAAACGTGTATGAAGTCATGTTATTTATCACACTCTATACTCACAAGGAGGTGATATAACATGTCACGTAGCACAAATAAATTAGCGGTTCCTGGTGCTGAATCAGCATTAGACCAAATGAAATACGAAATCGCTCAAGAGTTTGGTGTTCAACTTGGAGCTGATGCAACAGCTCGCGCTAACGGTTCTGTTGGTGGTGAAATCACTAAACGTCTAGTTTCACTAGCTGAGCAACAATTAGGCGGTTACCAAAAATAATCCCATATGATGGCTTAGAAAGAGCGGGTTCTCCCGCTCTTTCTTTTTGTTGTTCATATTAGTATAAATTCATTTCGACAAAAGCATAAAAAAATTGTCAAAAGAAGAGGGTTCAAAATTTACTGAAAATTCTTTATTATATAAGGGAGGCATAAAGAAAAAGGAGGATGTTTATGAAGAGAGAGGAATTGTTGGCACCACCATCTTATAATTTAGTTTCAGAAATAGAGAAATATACAGACGATAAAGAGAAGCTTGCTTTAATTTGGCAAGATGATAAAGGGAATAGACGAGAAGTTACATATTTTGAATTAATGCAAGGGGCAAATAAAATTGGAAACGCTTTTATAAAAAGTGGCTTACAAAAAGGGGACAAGCTCCTTATTATGATGCCGCGTTTAATTGAAGCGTACATGACGTATATCGCTGCGATTAAAGCGGGATTTGTCGTAATTCCAAGTTCGGAAATGTTGCGTAAAAAAGATATTGAATATCGAATTGGACATGGCGAAGTAAAAGCGATAGTAAGCTATGAGCCGTACATTGGACAGTTTGATGATATAGAAGCAATGGAATCCCTTCAAAAATTCGTCCTGAGTGAGCAGTCAGTAGACGGGTGGATCAATTTAAAAACAGCATTAGAAACAGAAAGTGACATGTTAGAAATGGCGAAAACAGATAAAGAAGATATGGTCTTTTTATCTTACACGTCTGGGACGACAGGAAACCCGAAAGGTGTTGTTCATACGCACGCGTGGGCATACGCTCATTTACGTACAAGCGCCCCGAATTGGCTCGGAATTGAAGAGAATGATGTTGTATGGGCAACGGCTAGTCCAGGGTGGCAAAAATGGATTTGGAGCCCGTTTTTAGCAACTCTCGGTTCAGGGGCAACAGGATTTGTGTACAACGGTAAGTTTGAACCGAAAACGTATTTAAATTTATTAGACGATAATAAGGTGAATGTGCTTTGTTGTACACCGACTGAGTATAGATTAATGGCAAAGGTAGAAGATTTAAGCGAGTACAATTTAGAGGCGTTACATAGCGCTGTATCCGCAGGTGAGCCGTTAAATAGAGAAGTCATTGGAACATTCCAAAAGCACTTTGATATTACAGTAAGAGACGGCTATGGGCAAACGGAAAATACACTACTTGTTGGTGTAATGAAAGGGATGGATATTAGACCAGGATCAATGGGGAAACCAACGCCAGGTAACCACGTCGATATCGTAAATGAGGAAGGTATTCCAGTTAAAGTAGGCGAAGTTGGTGATATTGCAGTTCACATTGAAACGCCGGCACTCTTTAAACAATATTATAAAGACAATGAGCGTACAGCGATGCAATTCCGCGGTGATTATTATATTACAGGTGATAAAGCGAAGAAAGATGAAGATGGCTACTTCTGGTTTGAAGGACGTGGTGATGATATCATTATTAGCTCTGGTTATACAATCGGGCCGTTTGAAGTAGAGGATGCGCTTGTAAAACATCCTTACGTAAGAGAATGTGCGGTTGTCGCAAGTCCTGATGAAATTCGCGGAAGTGTCGTGAAGGCATTTATCGTATTAAGAGAGAATATAGAAAAGAACGAAGAAACATTAATTCCAACACTCCAACAACACGTCAAAGAACTCACTGCACCATATAAATACCCTCGCAAAATTGAATTTGTAGATGAACTACCAAAAACGATTTCTGGAAAAATTCGCCGTATTGAACTTAGAAAACAAGAGATGGAGATTCCGTCAAAATAATTTTGAAAACAGTGAAGTAAATAGTTGAATGAAATGTAAAACAATGATAATATAAAAACGAACACAAGTTCGATTTTATAAACTTAAAAAAGAGGTGTCCGTATGATTTTAGGTATTAATCCGTACTTAGTTTTAGATGGTAGTGGGCAAGAAGCTGTACAGTTTTATAAAGAGGCTTTAGATGCAAAAGTAGAAGTCATGC
Organism: Bacillus sp. FSL L8-0152; assembly: GCF_038006365.1. Taxonomy (NCBI): domain Bacteria; kingdom Bacillati; phylum Bacillota; class Bacilli; order Caryophanales; family Bacillaceae; genus Bacillus; species Bacillus sp. FSL L8-0152. The sequence goes on along the minus strand of NZ_JBBOVB010000001.1, from coordinate 4,765,041 downwards.
AAACTTTTGGTGACATGCCTGAAAATCCAGAATACCCGATTCCAGCTGAAGCGAAAGAGCGCGTTTTACACGCTACTTTAAAAGTTGGTAATACGGATCTTATGATTTCTGATACATTCCCAGGTCAAGGACATGCAATCGGATCTCAAGTAACAATCGCAATTCAAATTAGTAATGCAGAAAAAGCAAAAGAAGTATTCGATAAGTTACAAGAAGGTGGAGAGGTTATCATGCCACTTCAAGAAACATTCTGGAGCCCAGCATACGGACAAGTAAAAGATAAATTTAATATTGAATGGCAAGTTACAACGTCTACTACTGAACAAAAGTAATTTTTAGAAAAGCACCATGTTTTGAAATGGTGCTTTTTTTTATACAATAAAAAATAAAGGAGATGGGATATATGGGAGAAATTTGGTATGGCGGTACCATTTACACAATGAGAGAAGAAAATGAAAAAGTGGACGCTGTTTACATTGAAAACGGTACGATCGTTGATTTTGGAAGTAAAGAAGAGTTAGAAAACCAATATGCCGCGGTTACATTGCACGATTTAAAAGGCAAAACAATGATCCCAGGTCTCGTTGATAGCCATATGCATCTTATTGGGCATGGAGAGAGATTACTCCGTCTAGATTTATCAAATTGTACATCTTATGGTGAAGTGCTTACTCTTGTTCAGAAGCGAGTGAAAGAAGCTCCAAAGGGCTCTTGGATTATTGGAGAAGGATGGAATGAAAATAACTTTACAGATACGAAAGATGTTCACGCGCGTGATTTAGATGAAATTTCGAAAGAACACCCCATTTTATTAAAGCGAGTTTGTCGTCACGTTACATGGGTGAATTCATACATATTGCAAGAAGCGAACATAACAGAAGCGACGCAAAATCCAAAAGGCGGGAAAATCGGTAGGGATTCATCAAATAAGTTAACAGGACTTTTATATGAACAAGGACAAGAATTAATTAAACATGTTCAGCCTGAAATTGATGAAGCGTATTTACAAAGAGCTTTGCAAACAGCGATTAAAGATTGCTGGAAATACGGACTTGTTGGCGGGCATACGGAAGATTTAAATTACTATGGTGGTTTTAGAAAAACGCATAATGCGTTTTCTCACGTTATAAAAAAAATGCCATTTAAAGCACATTTGCTCGTTCACCATGAAGTAGCACATGAACGAAAAGAATATGAAAATGAACATTATATTGAATTTGGGGCAATGAAAATTTTTTCTGACGGCTCTTTTGGAGGAAGAACAGCATTATTAAGTGAACCGTATGAAGATGCAAAGGAAACGGATGGGGTTGCAATTTTCTCGCGTGAAGAACTTGCAGAATTAGTGAAGAAAGCACGAGACTTACATATGCCAGTTGCGATTCATACTATCGGTGACTTGTCGCTTGAATATGTTATTGATGCACTCGAATTATATCCACCAGCAGAAGGGTTACGTGACCGTATTATTCATTGTCAGCTTGCTCGTGAAGAGTTGATAGAAAGAATGAAAAACTTGCAAGCCATTATCGATATACAGCCAGTCTTTCTTTCATCAGATTTTCCATCAGTCATTGAAAAACTGGGAGAACGCCGTCTTCGTTATGCGTATGCTTGGAAGACATTACTGGAAGCAGGACTACATTGTAATGGTGGCTCAGATGCTCCTATTGAACAAGTAAATCCGTTTCTAGGCATATATAGCGCTGTTACACGTAGAAGTTTTATTGACGGTGTATGCTATATGCCTGAGGAAAGATTAACGGTATATGAGGCTGTTTCTTTATTTACAACAGGGAGTGCCTATGCGATCGGAAAAGAAGCGAAACGAGGGCAAATTACAAAAGGATATGAAGCAGACTTTACAATATTAGACCACAATATTTTTGAAATTGAGGCAGAAGAAATAAAAGAAGTACAAGCAGAAATGACCGTAATAGATGGCCGAGTTGTCTATAGAAAAGATGTGTAAAAATATATCAGCGATTTTCGGAATATATCGACCGTAACTCGAAATATATGAGCGATTATTAAAATATATCGACTTACCGACAAAAACTGACAAGAATAACGGCCGGATAGTAAGAGATTATTGTTCGCGTCAATCGGGGGAAATAAATAACCGCAGAATTATGGAATTCCATAATTCTGCGGTTATTTTAATCCTATAAAAACGTTCTCTGTACTTTTTCCCAGAACGAATTATTTTTTAATTTAACTGTTTTAATTTGTTTATCGCTTAAGCGTACAACAGCTTTTTCCACTTGTTTAATGCTAAGCGCTTCGTTATCCATGCCGATAACAGGATAATCGTTACCGTCTGGTCTTAGTTTTAAAGTTAATGTACGTTCGTGATTTAAAATGAACGGTGAACCGAGCGTACGGTAAGTGTTGTTGTTTAAAGATGCTAGTTCGCTTACTTGGAAACATGGAATAAGTGGGTCAACAACTGCACCATGCAATGATTTATTGTAAGCAGTACTTCCTGTTGGGGTAGAAACTACTAAACCGTCTCCTCTAAATGTTTCGAAATATAAATCATCAACGTGAACATCTACAACGAATGTTTTAATAATGCTAGAACGTAATGAGAACTCATTTAAACAATGGAAAGATGTACTGTGATCTACATCTACCTGAATTGTTGGATATTTTCGCACTTCAATTTCATTTTTTGTAATTTCTTGAAGGGCTGTATCAACGTGATCAATGTGGAAATCGCAGTAGAACGAAGTTTCATCTTTCGTAGAAATCCCTGCGTATAAGCAATCTTCCCTAAAACCAGTTTTACGAACGGCTTGTAAGAAGGTTGCATCATCTCCAACACTGACGATAGCGTTTGCATTTTTTGGATGATCTAATATGGTAAATCCATTCTCTTCTAAAATACGATAGATTGGTTTCATTTTTTCAACGAGCGTTGCTTTGTCATCACCATAAAAGAAAAATAAATTGCGACGATCTGCCATTATGTATCCCTCCACTGCAGTTAAATTTTCTGTTTTTCGTGCTACATATCATTAGAGTCCGTTCCCTGATGATATGTTCAAATAATATATTTCGATACAAATTGTCAAAATACCTTTTTATTTTTAGAAAAATTTTTATATTCAATCTTATGGAACTCTGTTTAATGATGAATAAAGTTGTCGATAATGGGTACGGAGTGAAAGGATGATACGTATGAAGTGGCTCGTAATTGGAATAATAATTCTTCTCCTTTTTATTTTGCTTATACTATTGTCGAAAATATCGCTTAAGGTGACATTTTTATATTCAGAAATGGAAAAGCAATGTTTATTTCAAGTGAAAATATGGATGATTCGATATACATTTGATGTATTGGAAAGAATTGAAAAACAGCAGAAAAAAACAGGACAGAAAATCGAAAAAGCTGAAGAGGACGGCGGACTAGATAATAAAATTATGGCGCAACTTGACAGTATTGGGGAACTGATAAAAAGGCTTCAAAAAGTTCATACTATCGTTAAAGATTTTCTCAAACGAGTGAAAATCAATGGTTGGAAATGGCATACGCAAATTGGAGCAGGCGACGCAGCTAGTACTGGAATTGTCACTGGATATGCATGGGGGACAAAAGGAATGGCTGCTGGAGTTGTCGGACAATATATGCATATTGTCGATGTACCAGAATTTGAAATTACTCCTGTTTTTCAAGGGAAGGGATTTGCATCGAGATGCGAGTTAACAGCATCTTTTCGTATATTTCGTACTATAAAAACAGCGGTGAAATTGCTCATATTTATGAGGCAGCAAAAATCTGGTATGACAGAAAAATCTGTTCAAGCATAGGGGGGATATAGAATGGACCATCCAATTCAAGGTTTAATGACAACCGCAATGCAGCATTTAAAACAAATGACCGATGTAAATACAATTGTTGGTGACCCAATTAAAGCGGCAGATGGAAGTGTAATTCTTACTGTTTCGAAAGTAAGTTTCGGATTTGCTGCTGGTGGAAGTGAATTTGGTAGGGTAGAACATTCAGGCCGTCATCCATTTGGCGGAGGAAGTGGAGGAGGAGTTTCTATTAATCCTGTTGCCTTTCTTGTTATAAATGGAGATGGTGTAAAAGTATTACATTTAGATAAGCAAACGCATGTCATCGATAAAATAATTGAATTAGCGCCACAAGCTGTTGATAAAGTGAAAGAAATGATGGATAAACGAAAAGAAGATGATCCTGAATTTCAAATTTAACGAATAAAGAAGCTAATCAATAGGTTAGCTTCTTTTATTTTTTGTAAATAAAGCGATTTTATTTGCATTATCGATAGGGACAAACTATCATTTACATTGTACATATTTTGTTTAAATAAGGGAGGATTTTCAAGTGGCAAACGTAACTTTTAAAGGTAATCCAATGACTTTAGTTGGGACAGAAGTTAAAGTTGGCGATCAAGCGCCAAACTTCCAAGTATTAGCAAACGACTTATCTCCAGTAAGTTTAGAAACATACAAAGGCGAAGTAAAATTAATTAGTGTTGTACCTTCAATCGATACAGGTGTGTGTGATGCACAAACACGTCGTTTTAACCAAGATGCAGCAGGTATTGAAAACGCAAAAGTATTAACAATTAGCGCTGATTTACCATTCGCTCAAAAACGCTGGTGTGCAGCAAACGGTTTAGAAAATGTTGTAACACTTTCTGACCACCGTGACCTTTCATTCGGTGAAGCTTACGGCTTAGTAATGAAAGAACTTCGTTTACTTGCTCGTGCAGTATTCGTAGTAGATAGCAACGACAAAGTAGTTTACGTAGAATACGTAGGCGAAGGTACAAGCCATCCAAACTATGAAGCAGCATTAGAAGCAGCTAAATCTGCAAAGTAATGTGAAGGAAATGACCTCTTATAAAGAGGTCGTTTTTTCTCATATATCGCTGCGTAACGGTGCCGATATATGAGAAAAAACGTTATATCATATATAACTTGAGAGGGAGCTCTTTACAGGAGGTCGCTTTTTCTTTTTGGAAAAAATCACTTTGTGGTATGATATAAGTTATGTGTAAAAGAGAGAAGGAGGAATGTACGTGAGTCAGACAGTGGAAACATTATTTTCTATTTTTGATTCTTCTGCGGTAGTTTTACGTAAAGAATTAGATGTGACATATTTAGAGGCGCTTGTAGAAACAGGTGATAACTTGTTTGAAGGAGCGATTTTACAAGAGGAATTATCCGAATCAGCAATTGAAAGGCTGAATCGTGAATATAGTACGTTTAATGAAGAAACATATAAAGGTGAAGAAATTCGTAAAGCATTTCAGTTAGCCATCTTAAAAGGAATGAAAGAAGGCGTACAAGCCAATCATGAAATGACGCCTGATGCAGTTGGGATGTTCATGAGTTACTTATTCCATAAATTTATGCAAGGTCAAAACGAAATTACAGTTTTAGATCCTGCAATTGGAACAGGAAATTTAATGACTACAGTGTTTAATAGCGCCAAAGAAGGACTAACAATGAGTGGATTTGGTGTAGAAGTGGATGAAGTGCTAATTAAACTTGCTTTAGTAAATGCAAATTTACAAAAGCATGCAATCGAATTCTTCCATCAAGATGGACTAGCACCACTTTATATCGATCCAGTTGATGCAGTCGTTTCAGACTTACCGATTGGTTACTATCCAAACGAAATCGGTGCCAGTGAATATAAATTAAAAGCAGATGAAGGAATGTCGTATGCTCATCACTTATTTATTGAACAAAGTGTGAAACATACGAAAGAGGGCGGGTACTTATTCTTCTTAGTACCAAACTTCATTTTTGAAAGTGACCAGGCACCAAAATTACATGCATTTATTAAAGAAACATGCTTTATTCAAGGGTTATTACAGCTACCTGTTTCCATGTTTAAAAACGAGAAAAATGCAAAAAGTATATTTGTTCTCCAAAAGAAAGGCTCTAATGTAACAATGCCAAAACAGGCGTTATTAGTGGAGTTGCCTAAATTCTCTAACATGAAGGCGATGGAGAACATTATGGATCAATTAAATACTTGGTTTGCAACACATAAATAAAGCTGGGTATATGTAACAGAGTTAGTGATTCATGTAGTACAGTTTTATATAATATGTCATATTTTTAAATATATACTAGATTTAACTGAATTTTTTTGAAATCTGTAATATATATTTTTTCTTGGTGTTACAATTTTTTCACTTGAAATATATGTCGGACGATGTTTAAATTAAAATCGTGAGTATAAAATTTGCTAATGATGAAACGTTTTCATATTTAGTAAATTTGATTAGATAAAATCGAGCGGTTTGTGGAAACATCCACACAACTACCAAGAGAAAAAGGGGCGAAAGACTAGATGTCAAAAATCATCGCGATTAACGCAGGAAGCTCTTCCTTAAAATTCCAATTATTTGAAATGCCAAGTGAAACAGTATTAACAAAAGGTTTAGTAGAACGTATCGGTTTAGAAGATAGTATCTTCACTATTACTGTAGATGGCGAAAAACAAAAAGAAATTACAAACATTCCAGATCACGCAGTAGCAGTTAATATGCTTCTTAAAAAATTAACTGAAAACGGAATCGTTAAATCTCTAGATGAGATTGGCGGTATCGGTCACCGTGTTGTTCACGGCGGCGAAAAATTTGCTGACTCTGTTTTAATTACTGATGAAGTATTAGCTGATATCGAAGAATTAAGCGATTTAGCACCACTTCATAACCCAGCAAACGTTGTTGGTATTAAAGCATTCCAAGAAGTATTACCAAACGTACCAGCAGTAGCAGTATTCGATACAGCATTCCACCAAACAATGCCGGAATCTGCATTCCTATACAGCTTACCATATGAGTACTATGAAAAATTCGGTATCCGTAAATACGGTTTCCATGGAACTTCTCATAAATATGTAACTGAGCGTGCGGCTGAATTATTAGGTCGTCCAATTGAAAGCTTAAGCTTACTTTCTTGTCACTTAGGTAACGGTGCAAGTATCGCAGCAGTAGAAGGCGGTAAATCTATCGATACTTCTATGGGCTTCACTCCACTTGCTGGTGTAACAATGGGTACACGTTCTGGTAACCTTGACCCTGCTTTAATTCCATACATCATGGAAAAAACAGGCCAAACAGTAGAAGAAGTAGTTAACGTATTAAACAAGAAGAGTGGTATGTTAGGTCTTACTGGTTACTCTAGTGACCTACGTGACATCATTGCGAAAGAAGAAGAAGGCGACCACCGTGCGAAAGTAGCACTTGATGTATTCGTAAGCCGTATCCACAAATACATCGGTTCTTACACAGCTCGTATGAAAGGTGTAGACGCAATCATCTTTACAGCTGGTGTAGGTGAGAACAGTGCGATTATTCGTGAGCGCGTATTAGAAGGCCTTGAGTACATGGGCGTATACTTCGATGTAAAACGTAATAACGTATTCGGTGAAGAAGCATTCATCAGCTTCCCACACTCTCCAGTAAAAATTATCGTAATTCCAACTGACGAAGAAGTTATGATTGCTCGTGACGTACTACGTCTTGGAGATATTGGTTAATATATGAAAAGAAAGACGAGATCCTACAGGATTTCGTCTTTTTTCTTTTGGATGTATTTTAAAACACCATCCGGATATAATATTTTTTCTTTCTGAATGAATGCCGTAATAGGAATCCATTTCGCATACGCTACTGTTTGCTCATCTTGTATATTTAATATTTTCATTTCATATAGTGATGTGTCTAATAAACGCAAAGAATATAGTTGAATGATTTCATGACCAATGCCCCCATCTAGATGAAAGACATTTTCTAAACAACCTAAATAATTGATGATTTCTATCTCCGTATGAAGCTCTTCTGTAAACTCCCGAATAACAGTATGTGCTGATTTTTCACCAAGTTCAATGGAACCGCCAAGAGGACGATAATATGTTTCGCCTTCTGTATGATATTCTTGTACGAGAAGGCGATCTTGGTGTACAGCAAGACCGAAAGCTTTTGCACGTGGATACATATAGAATCACTCCTTATTTGTTTTGTATAAGGACGATTATAATGTATGGTGTGATAAAAGTATCGTGTATTTAAGTGTGTGGTCTAACTGTAATTCCATCAAATAAGTCTTTCCAAAATGCTTCATTGTATTGGTATACATCCATAATAGGACATTTCATAATGCAAGTACGTTGTAATCCCCAATCTTCTTGGGTGATAGTTGGTATATCGGCAGGAATTAGTAATAGGACAGAGAATGTATGTGTAACGATTTGAGATAAAATTTGTTCTAGGGAACATGCTTCTTTATATGTTCCTCCAGTTCGAATAAACAATATGGATTCTGCCGTTTCAATTGTAGTTAGAAAACGATTAATTCGATGTTCATAGTTTAACTTAATTTCTGTATAAGAAGGCCAATAATTTGGTGTGTTTACATCTGTTTTAAAGTCATGACAGGAGTCAATTTCATAAAGGTTGTCCCTTAATCTTAATTTGGCATCATCATCCCAAAATGAGATGAAGGATAGATTTTCGAAATTTAAAAAACGGTCAAATCGATTTTGTAATAATAAATTTACTTTCGTTAATGAAGGACTTAGCATAAAATCAATAACGCCAAAAAATGGTGATAATTCTAATTGATATAATGCCCAAGCAGGCCAACAGTTTTGTCCTAAGCTGAATACTGCGTTATAGTTTTGTTTTAGATTGGATAGATTCATGTGAAGTATCTCATCCTTTTTGCTATTATTTTATGTCACTCATAAAGGGTATGTGAAAAGAGATATACAAGCATATTTGTAAAGAATAAGCAGAAATATGTTACAATAGAAAAAAATCGAACGAGGTGGTTGTTACGATGCGATCGAAGCGAGAACAAGCCATTTTAGACAATATAAAAGAATGGGAAGCGCAATTAGTTGAGCAAGAAGCGACCGATTTTCAAAAAGTGTTTGATAAATGGTTACATACTACAGTTGCGAAATTACCTGAGAAAAAGCGAAAAGAATTCTTCACGAAAGCAGATGGATGGCTCTTTCATTTGCATGCATTTATTCAAAGTTCACAAGCACAGTTAGACGCACGTAATCGGATTTTAGGAACATCGAGATTATTTGATGAATCGATTGAACAGCTTGAAGATTTGAAAGCATTATCTATTGATCAGTTAACATACATAGCAGAGCAGCAAACAGCACGTCATCGTCTATATTCATTTGTGCAAGGCGGGGCGACAGGTGCTGGAGGTTTATTATTATTAACGGCGGATTTTCCGGTTATGATCGCGTTAAATGTGAAGGCGGTCCAACTTATTGCAACATCATTTGGACATGATGTGAACAAGCCATATGAAATGATGCTTGCGTTAAAGGTGTTTCACGCGTCATTACTACCAGGAAGACTTCAGCAATACGCATGGTACAATTTATTGCAAGAGCTGGAACAAGAAGATTCGTTCTTTTATGAAGGAGACGAAGCAGTGTTACAAACAGCTTCTACTGAAGTTGTGTTAAAACAAATTTTGAAGACATTTTCGATTTATGCTCTTCGTCGTAAATTATTCCAAGGTATTCCGGTAATTGGAATGGCAATTGGATCTACAGTGAATTATCGTTTAACAAGAAACGTTACTGAATTTGCAAATAGATTTTATCAAGTGCGCCATATAGTCGAGAAAGAAAAAAGAGCATAAAAAAAAGCGAGAGGCCGAAGCCTTTCGCTTTTTTAATTTGTTGCATGTTTTTTGGACATTGGAACAGATACTGGCTGTTTTTCTGCTGTTTTTTCTGTTTTTGGATAATAAATTAAATCCAATGTTTTTGCCTGTACGGCAATCGAAAGAATAGTAAAAGCAATTTCTGTCCAATTTAAATAATATAATGAAAGCGCAAGAACAATCGCGTCAAAGACGAAGAAAATTTGCCCAATTGTAAAACGAGTTCGTTTACTTAATACAATTGTTAAAATATCGTCTCCACCGGTTGCACCGCCAAATCGCAATATAAAACCGAGTCCAATACCAGCTAACGCACCGCCAACTACTGCAGCTATAAATAAGTTATTTGATAAATCTACCGTAAATGGAGAATAATTTTCCATAAAGGAATAAAATACTCCGAATGAAATTGAACCTAAGAATGAATAGCCAACCATTTTTTTACCTAAAAATGAAGCACACAGTAAAATAATTGGGATATCCATTAATACAGTTGAAATAGATGGTGAAATATCATAAAAGTTTTGAATGAATAGTGCAATTCCTACAAATCCACCTTCTGTTAAGTGGTTTTGAAAGTGAATATGATATAGCGCTGCTGCTAAAATAAATGAACCGATTAAAACCATAAAAATTTCTTTAATAATTTGCCGACTTTGGATGTTCCTCATCGTTATTCCTTCTTTCCGTAGTTAGTAGTCCTTTTTGTGTTGTAAACTAACTACGAGCTCACATGTAGCTTTCAGTTAGTTTACGAAAAAACTAACTACGCTATATGTCGCTGAAGAAATAACGAATAATCCTCTCGTCCATCAATTCTCCCTACCTTCGTTTTAGTTTAAGTCTTAAAACGACTAAACAAAACGTGGAGTAGGATTCGTCATTTAGCAATCCTGCTCTTCTTTGTTTTGTTTAGTTAGTAACAATTAAGTCCTAAACAAAACGCTATGTGTAAGAAGAGTCTTTTTTTTGCCAAATTATCCTTCGGGCAATCATAATTTCCCCACTCTCGTATTTTTTTCGCTAGACTAAAGTATCTGAGCTAAAAAATACGCTACGTGTATGATTCGTCAATACGATGCCACATGCTCCTTCGAGCGATCATGATATCAAAATCCCTTCCTTCAAGATTTATACTATTATATCATACTTTTAAAAAATGTATGCGGATGGAAACCGACAATAAACGGAGGGAATCTACAAAAAATGTTATGTTTAAATATTTTTGTAGAAAAGCCTAAGTTATTTCGGAGGATTGGACAGTTTGTAACGGTTTGTCCAATAAGTAAGAAAAAAAGGGTTTTATTCAGTTGTATTCTTTTCATCACTTTTATCTTTAAAAAACGCATCCCAACTAATCACACTTAAAAAAGTTAAAGCGATAATAACGAAAGCACGCATAAGCTTTAGACCCCCCTTTGTACATAGTATATGAATCATTCGATTCGGAATGTGTCATTTTTTTACAAGTCTTAACTATTATGAGAGTATATTAATATAGATAGATGAAGGGGAGAGTGAAGATATGCTAAAAGACATGTTCAAAAGAAAAGAATTAATATGCATTTCATGTCAGAAAAAAATTCAATATGAAGAAGAGCTTGTTGCTTTTGTAAAGTTGCCGAAAGAAAGAAGTATATTAGTTGGTCCATTCGATGTATGTTTGGCAAAAACAGCACAAGAAATATATTGTAAATCATGTTACGACAAAAAAGCATGACCCAAAGTAATTGAGGGGCATGCTTTTTTCATTGGTGTGCTTTCCCCTCAGATACATTTTGAGTGAGTCGATACCAAAGCCAAAGGTCATTAATGATGGAAGCAAGATCGGCAATTTCTGAATTTAGTTTACAAGAAACTTCGAAATCTTCTTCGTTATTTAAATAATGTTGTTTTGTATTAATATAGTGCTCAAGTTCTTTTATACGCTCAGGAATTTTCCCGCGAACTTGTTCCCATTTTAATAAAATAGCATGTTGCATTTTTTCGGGGATTTCTTCCCAGTCTTCTTGTAAATGCGGAATTTCAATTCCTAGATGTTCGTCGTATAAGAAATACTTTTCCATAAGTTCACCCCCGTTTTCCTGCTTATATTGTACAGAAAAACAGAAAGAAGTTCGACGAAATTGTTTGAAAAAATTTGAAAATGACTCTTGATACATTTTGTGAAAGGTGGTAAAGTGTGAATTATTATAAAAGAAAATGAATATTTATTCTTTAGGGGGATGCAAAATGGAGAAGAAAAAAGTTGTATTAGCATATTCCGGAGGTCTTGATACTTCCGTTGCAATTAAATGGTTACAAGAGAAGAATTATGATATTATCGCGCTTTGTTTAGACTTAGGGGAAGGTAAAGACTTAGCATTTGTAAAAGAAAAGGCACTTTCAGTAGGTGCAATTAAATCATATATGATTGATGTTCAAGAAGAATTTGCAAACGAATATGCATTGATGGCGATGCAAGCACACACATTATACGAAGGGAAATACCCTCTTGTCTCTGCATTATCTCGTCCGCTTATTGCGAAGAAATTAGTGGAAATCGCAGAACAAGAAGGCGCAACTGCAGTTGCACACGGATGTACAGGGAAAGGAAATGACCAAGTTCGTTTTGAAGTTTCTATCCAAGCATTAAATCCTTACTTAGAAGTGATTGCGCCTGTACGTGAATGGAAATGGTCACGTGAAGAAGAAATTGCATATGCAAAAGAAAACGATGTACCAATTCCGATTAATTTAGATAGCCCGTTTTCAATCGATCAAAACTTATGGGGACGCAGCAACGAATGTGGAATTTTAGAAGATCCATGGGCAGCGCCGCCAGAAGATGCATATGAGATGACATTGGCATTAGAAGATACACCGAATAAACCAGAGTTTGTAGAAATCGGATTTGAAGCAGGAGTACCGACTACTTTAAATGGCACTGCATATTCACTTGCAGAATTAATTAAAACGTTAAATGCGCTTGCTGGAAAACACGGCGTTGGACGTATTGATCACGTAGAAAATCGTCTTGTCGGTATTAAATCTCGTGAAGTATACGAATGCCCAGCAGCAATGACGTTAATCACTGCGCATAAAGAGTTGGAAGATTTAACACACGTAAAAGAAGTAGCGCATTTTAAACCAGTGATTGAACAGAAAATAACAGAACTTATTTATAACGGTTTATGGTTCTCACCTTTAAAACAAGCGCTTCATGCATTTTTACAAGAAACGCAAAAGAATGTAACAGGTACAGTGCGTGTGAAATTATTTAAAGGTCATGCGATTGTAGAAGGACGTAAATCTGAATACTCTTTATACGATGAAAAATTAGCAACATATACTGCTCAAGATGAATTTAATCATGATGCAGCAGTTGGATTCATTTCATTATTCGGTTTACCGACGAAAGTATACAGCCAAGTGAATCAAAAGAAGGTGGAAGCGTGAGCAAACTTTGGGGCGGACGTTTTACAAAAGAAGCGGAAGCATGGGTTGAAGAGTTCGGAGCATCCATCTCCTTCGATCAACAATTAGTAAATCAAGATATAAAAGGAAGTATTGCGCACGTCACGATGCTAGCAAAGCAGGGCATCGTGACGAAAGAAGAGGCAGAGAAAATAAAGATAGGTCTTCAATATTTATTAGAAGAAGTGAAACAAAATAAATTACATTTTTCGGTTGAAGCTGAAGATATTCATTTAAATATTGAAAAGATGTTAATTGAAAAAATCGGTGAAGTAGGAGGGAAACTTCATACAGGCCGAAGTCGTAACGATCAAGTGGCGACAGATATGCATTTGTATTTAAAAGAAAAGGTAGAACATATTATAAAAGCTACAAAACAATTGCAAACTGTTCTTGTTCAACAAGCAGAAAATAATATTGAAACCATTATGCCGGGCTATACGCACTTGCAGCGTGCCCAGCCGATTTCATTTGCTCATCATATTCTTGCTTACTTTTGGATGTTAGAGCGTGATGTGAATCGTTATGAAGATTCATTAAAGCGTATTAATATCTCCCCATTAGGAGCAGGAGCGCTAGCTGGGACGACATTCCCGATCGACCGAGAATATAGTGCGGAACTTCTTGGGTTTAATGGAATCTATGAAAATAGTTTAGATGCAGTAAGTGATCGTGATTTCATACTGGAGTTTTTAAGTAACTCATCTATGCTTATGATGCACTTATCACGCTTTTGTGAAGAACTTATTTTATGGAGTAGCCAAGAGTTTCAATTTATTGAAATGAGCGATCAATACGCGACAGGAAGCAGCATTATGCCGCAAAAGAAAAATCCGGATATGGCGGAACTAATCCGTGGTAAAACAGGCAGAGTATACGGTAATTTATTCAGTTTACTTACAGTAATGAAAGGATTACCACTCGCTTACAATAAAGACTTACAAGAAGATAAAGAAGGAATGTTTGATACAGTCAAAACAGTAGAAGGATGCCTTCATATTATGGCGGGCATGCTTGAAACGATGACTGTAAACAAAGAAAAAATGGGGCAAGCTGTGACGCAAGATTTCTCCAATGCAACAGAAATTGCCGACTACTTAGCAAACAAAGGACTACCATTCCGTCAAGCTCATGAAATTGTTGGGAAGTTAGTGCTACATTGCACACAAAAAGGAATTTATTTATTAGATGTCCCGCTTGAAACATATCAAGAAATGAGCTCTTTATTTGAAGAAGATTTGTATGAAGTTCTTTCACCATATGCGGCTGTAAAGCGTCGTAACAGTGCTGGTGGGACAGGGTTTGAACAAATCAAAAACGCTTTGGAGAAGGCGAAGGGGTTAGTTGGAGAGTTTGTTAGAAGTTGATTGATTTTATAGGGAAGAAGGTACGCTAATCTTGATGGAGAGAAGCTTACCTTCTTTTTTTTATAGCCCAAAATTAATCATACTTATGTCGATCTTCTGTAATTCGAATATACTCAATATCCATCAAATCACGAAGCAATGCACCATTACTTAGTTCAACGCCATGTTTCTCTTTAAAATGAGTGCGAATTGTATCTAGCATTTCAATTTCTTTTCCGTTCACGTCTAAAATAATGCGTTCAGAATCATCCATATAGCATCCTCCTTTTTTACACATATATATTTTGTCCGTCTATTTCTAAAAAATGTATGTTAACGTAATGTTAGGAAATAAGAAAGGGATGAAAAATGAGACGTATTTATTTTATAGGGCTAATCTTGTACACGCTAATTGTATTGCATGTTGCATTCCCAAATATCTTTTCATTTGAGGATTTAGAAACAGTACACGTTGCGATATTTATTTTTGCTCTATCTGTAGTAGATTGCTTTATTTCTATATGGATTTCGAAAAGAAAAGATATACAAGGCAAAAAAGAAATGGAACGGAAAAAGAGAAAACGTTCATTTTGGATGATGACATACTGTTTGTCTGTAGTGCTTACTGCTGCTTTTTTTAGTGAGCATATTCCATTAGAAAGATTAAATATTGGATTTGGAGCGTTCGTATTCGCATACTATTTTTTTATGCACTTTCTTCCTTATATAAAAGAAAAGCGAGGAGAAGAGGAAGACCCACTTGTAGAAGAAGCGAAAGAACAAGAGCATAAGAGAATAGAAGGGGATATAAAGAAACTTGGAGAACAAAAATGGTATTTAAAATCAAAAATCATATATGTTCTTTGCTTCATTACGCCGCCAATTGGCTATTTGTACGTCTTCTTACTTCGTAAAAAAATGACAGAAGATGCAAAGCAAACGTATTTAACAGTTGCGACAATCATGATGGCATTATGGTCTTTGAAGTTTCTGCCGCCTTATGTATTGGCAATTACCGTTGTTGTCGTAGCATGTCTTGTGTTTATAGTGAAGTTGATAAAATGAAAAACACCAAGCCTATGTGGACTTGGTGTTTTATCTATAAATTAAAGCTCACCTTGCTCCTCATCACCACGAACAACAAGGACATCGCATTTCGCATAGCGAATAATATGTTCAGAGACGCTACCAATTAGGAAACGCTCAACAGCATTTAAACCAGTCGCGCCACACATAATTAAATCTACTTTATGGTTTGGAGCGATTTCTTTTGAAATTTTAGATTTAGGATTACCAAATTCTAATACAGTTTCAATTTTTTCAAGACCAGCTTCAAGAGCAGTTTTTTTGTAGTCTTCTAATAAGTCTTCTGCAAATAGATTTGCACGTTCAGCAATTGCACGGCTATAAGCCTCTACAGCTGAGTACGCTTTTACATCAACGATATGAGCAATTGTTAATGTTGCATTGTTGCGCTTTGCGACTTGGATTGCTTTCTTAAAGGCTTTTTCTGCTTCTTTAGAACCATCCACCGCGATTAAAATATTTGTATATGTATTATTCATAGTAAATTCCTCCCAATCTGTTTTATAACTGTTTACAACTTAATTATAAAACAAATTTTGGTAACGTGCTTGCCAGAAACGTTACAGAATTTTGAAAACTCTGTTTCAATTCATTTTAGTTGTAATTGGAGCGAGAACTTGTTACATATGAAGTATAGCAATTTAAAAGGGGGCAGTTTTGTGAGACATGCGCTCATTACAGCCGGTACGAAAGGTTTAGGAAAGCAAGTAACAGAAAAGTTATTGGCTAAAGGCTATTCAGTAACAGTAACGTATCATAGCGATATCACGGCTATGGAAACGATGAAAGAAACATATAAAGATGTGGAAGAGCGTCTACAATTCGTGCAAGCAGATGTCACGAAAAAGGAAGATTTACATAAAATAGTAGAAGAAGCGATGAGCCGTTTTGGCAAAATTGACTTTTTAATTAATAATGCTGGTCCATATGTATTTGAACGAAAAAAGTTAGTTGATTATGAAGAAAATGAATGGAATGAAATGATTCAGGGAAATTTAACAGCGGTATTTCATTTATTAAAACTTGTTGTTCCGGTCATGAGAAAACAGAACTTTGGCCGTATTATTAATTACGGATTTCAAGGGGCGGATAGTGCACCGGGATGGATTTATCGTTCAGCTTTTGCCGCAGCGAAAGTAGGACTTGTTTCATTAACGAAAACAGTTGCTTATGAAGAAGCGGAGTATGGTATTACTGCGAACATGGTATGTCCTGGTGATATTATTGGCGATATGAAAGAGGCAACTATTCAAGAAGCACGTCAGATGAAAGAGCATAACACACCGATTGGTAGATCTGGAACAGGTGAAGATATTGCAAGAACCATTTCGTTTTTATGTGAGGACGATTCCGATATGATTACCGGTACAATTATTGAAGTGACTGGTGCAGTGGATGTTATTCATAGACATCGATAGAATAAAATAAGATGAAGTTTCGAATAATTGGACAGTTTATCCATTGTGCTGAGAGGTGCGGATAATACTGTCCTTTAATATAAAATTAAATCTATCGGAAAACTTGTATTATTTTTTGTCAAATATTGAGATATTATGTTAAAATATAAGAGCGTAGAAAGCGCTTTAAAAAATGATTCAGGGGTCATTTCATAACTCAAGGGGGAACTAATCATGCGTATCGGTATTCCAACAGAAATTAAAAACAATGAAAACCGTGTGGCAATGACGCCAGCGGGAGCAGTACATTTAGTACAAAATGGTCACGAAGTTTTTGTTCAAAAAGGAGCAGGTTTAGGATCTGGCTTTACAGATGAAGAATACGTACAAGCTGGTGCGAAACTTGTAGAAACTGCTGAAGAAGCATGGAATCAAGATATGGTTATGAAGGTAAAAGAGCCAGTAGCAAGTGAATACGGCTATTTCCGTGAAGGTTTAATTTTATTCACATACTTACACTTAGCTCCAGAACCAGAATTAACGAAAGCATTAATCGATAACAAAGTTGCATCAATCGCATACGAAACAGTACAATTAGACAATCGTTCTTTACCATTACTTGCACCTATGAGTGAAGTAGCTGGTCGTATGTCTGCACAAATCGGTGCACAATTCCTTGAGAAAAACAAAGGCGGTAAAGGTATTTTACTTGCAGGCGTTCCAGGGGTAAAACGCGGCAAAGTAACAATCATCGGCGGTGGTCAAGCTGGTACAAACGCAGCTAAGATTGCAGTAGGTTTAGGTGCAGATGTAACAATCATTGACTTAAGTGCAGAACGTCTTCGTCAATTAGATGATATTTTCGGTAACCAAGTAAAAACATTAATGTCTAATCCATACAACATTGCAGAAGCTGTTAAAGAATCTGACCTTGTTATTGGAGCAGTATTAATTCCAGGTGCAAAAGCGCCAAAACTTGTAACTGAAGAAATGATTCAATCAATGGAACCGGGTTCTGTCGTTGTAGATATTGCGATTGACCAAGGTGGTATTTTCGAAACAACTGATCGTATTACAACTCATGACAACCCAACTTACGAAAAACATGGCGTTGTTCATTATGCAGTTGCTAATATGCCAGGTGCGGTTCCACGTACGTCAACTCTTGCATTAACAAACGTAACAGTACCATATGCAGTACAAATTGCGAACAAAGGCTATAAAGATGCTTGCCTAGGCAACTCTGCATTATTAAAAGGTATTAACACATTAGATGGATATGTAACATTCGAAGCAGTTGCAGAAGCTCACGGCTTACAATACGCTGATGCGAAAGAGCTACTTGAAAAAGCTCCTGCTTTATCATAATAGAAATACATTTGAGACCTTCCTTTTCATAAGGAGGGTCTTTTTTATATGGGGAAATAACATGTGAATAATTGTTATTTATTGGTGTAAATCGATTTTTATTATGATAATTTAGAATTATATAATAAAAGAGGGGATTCAATGGGGAGTAAAAAAAGGAAGCAAAAGCAAGCTAAAAGACAAAAGTACATAAAGAAAAAACAGGAACAGAACATACCTTTTTCACAAAAAGTAGTCATTATGATAGAAAAAACATTCCGGTATATTTGTATGGCTCTGTATGTAATTTTGTGTATGTATTCATTTGGAGTGTTTTACAGTTTTGGGATAACTCCCAATATTATTGAGAGCATTCTAGAATTTATACTTGTTGTAATAGAATTAGCCTTATTTGTTATACTCTTTGCTACAGTATGGCCTAGTCATGAAAGTAAAAAAGATAGAAAAAGAAGCAAAAAATCTTCATACGCTTCAAGCTCATCAAGTGGATTCGGTCACTACAGTAGCAGTGATTGTAGTAGCTCAAGTGATGGTGGAGATTAAGTTAATTTTTCAGAAGAACGACTAACGAAAGGATGGGATGAAATATGGAAACTGTGAACTTAATAGAATTAACAAAAGACATTCAAGATCAACATAAAAACTTCGTCGTTTCAAATATAAACAGTCATTGTTTACGAATCGCTGTATTTACTGGTGAATATGATTGGCACTATCATTCTAATTCGGATGAATTATTTATTGTGCTAGAGGGAGAATTACTTATTGATTTTGAAGATGGAGAAACAGCGGTTTTAAAGCCAAATGATTCTATTTTAATTCCAGCATGTACGATTCATAGAACAAGAGCATTAAAGAGAACGGTAAATCTTTGTTTTGAACATATAGAGGCTGATACGATTAAAGTGGAGCAATTATGAAAAAATTATCTGTAGCCGATTATAGAAAAGTTCTTCCGGTTTTAGAAGGTAATACAAGAACGACGACGTTTGCTTATGCGGTATGTGATCAAATGATAGATGGTGAGGTTTTTATAAACGGGCAATTAACAGCAGGATTAATTATTACAGCTAATGGTATCTATTATTTATTTGGTGATACGGATGATCAAAATTATAACGAAGAGTTATTTTCATATTTAAAAACGGCTATTGAAAAAACAGAGAAGAGATTTACACTGTTCACTTCGAGTGAAGAGTGGGAAATGATGATAGAAGAGCGTTTTAGTAATGTACTTCGGAACATCCCGCGAATGAAATTTCAAAGCGTAACCTTTGAAGAGAGTCAACGAGATTTTAACAAAAATACATATGAAGTGAAGCGTATTGATAGAAGAGATATAGAGCGCAGCAGTGAATTTAAAGAGGAGTACTACAAAGAGTATTGGGGATCAAAAGAAACGTTTTTGAACAGTGGTTTTGGATTTTGTATAGAACAAGATGGGATAATTGTAGCTGAATGTGTCTCAATATTTAGCGGGAATGGTTTTGCTGAAATAGATATTGCAACACATGAAGCGCATCAAGGGAAAGGATTAGCTCAAGCTGTTGCGACAAGGTTCATTGAACATTGCATGCAAAATGACATTATACCGAGCTGGGAATGTTATGTAGACAATATTCCTTCGCGAAAATTAGCTAGTAAATTAAGTTTTTATCATCCAATAGAATATAGTTTGTTTGTACGTAAGAAAACGGGGGAATAAAAATGAATGTAGAATTAACAAGATTTAAAGTTAAGCCTGGTAAGAGTCATCGAGTAGATGAATGGATGCAGCTTCTTAATGACAATTTGAAAGAAGTGCTTTTGACATTAAACGACGAAAAAATGTACGTTGAGACAATTTTCCGGGAAATAAGAGATGGAGAAGAGTACTTATATTGGTATTCTGTGCAAGGAGAAGGTGGTATTTTTGTCGAAAATTCGCATCATGAAATTGATAAAAAGCACTTAGCATTTTGGTATGAATGTATCGATGAAGAAGCACAGTCTATTGATATGAAAACAGAAGTTGTTATGATTCAAGATGTTGTGAAGGAAGCGATGAAATAATAGAATAGTATTTCAGAGAAGCGCATCAAAATGGATGTGCTTTTTATTATGAAACAATTTATAAAAGCTGCATTTGGATGTCTTTAAGTGAAAATAAAGAGGGATACTGAGAATATTTTAGGATAAACTATAAAGGGAAACTTTAATCAGTGTGGGGTTCATCCCCCATCTAACTTCTTGCTTCCGCTGAATTTTGATGTGAGGTCTTACTGCCCGTTAATGCGGGATAAAGAAATAAAAAACACCAAACCAAAAGACTTACCAATATACGGTATAGTCGTAACAGGAAAAACAGAGGATTTACAAAGTTTACAAGGGTCACCGTATATTAAGGCTGCTGTAAGAGGTGTAACAGTTGAGAAATATTGATTACAAGTAATTAATGTGAATAATCAGAAAATTTATGTTATAATATGGGAAAAGGAGGTTTATATGAGGCAAATACATGGAGCAATTTATATTTACATAACAATGTTTTTCGTGGCGATATCCTATGGGTTGGGGCACGTGTATTCGCATCCTATACTAACTTTTTTAAGTGGAGCATGTATGGCGTTTGCGCTTCTTGTCCACCTTTTCTCAGTTTGGATCGTGAAATTTCAATTAAATATTAGTGAGATAGAAGAAGGCACTTTTTGAGTGGCCTTCTTTTTTAATAATATTTTGGAAGCTCTTGTAGCAATTTTTCAATTTCGAATTCGGTTTCTTCACATATAGAAAGTGTGCGTAGTCTGAAAAATAAGCTACGTAAGAAAGATTTTGTATTTCCATATAAAAACTCGTACGATTCAATAGGTAGTGCTTGTTTTTGGACCGGTAATTGAGCTACTAAGTCACGAAGGGCTAATATGAGTATTTCTTCTTTCAGACCATTTTGCAGCATTGCGACAATCGGATAAACGAGACGCTCGTCTTCTTCGTATTTATAGTAAATAGAATGGACAAAAACTTTGTTTAACAAAGTTTTTAATATCTCTTCGTAATGTAAAGTTTCTAGTTTAGGACTATGAACAAGCGCCTCAAATGTATCGGAAGCATGTGCGATACTATGTGCCCAGCCGTGGTCTTGCACATATCCGCGGAAATCATGTTCATTGTTCATATATAGAATTAATTGATCTTTTACAGTTAAAATATCATTCTGTGATAAGAAATTATGAGTTGTATCTGCATCTATAATGAGCGCAATTAATAAGGTCGTAAATGCACGAGTAAATACAGCATCTTCATCATCTGAATGAATCTTATACAATAAATATTTTTCACCGATGCTTTCTAATAATAGTTTCTGTAATTGTGTGTGTGAAAGGTAGCGATTTTTGATGAGATGATAAAAAGTAGAGTAGATGAGTTTGTCCCTTAAGTAGCTATCAGTAACACCGATATGTTCAAGCATACTGGAACTTAAAGAATCAATATGAAGTGTGTTATCTATGATGTAATTATTATTACGAATTTTTTCTAACTGTTGTTGTAACATATAAACCCCCTGTTTTAGAAAATTCTGTATTTTTATAATATAATAAGAGGAAGAAATAGACAATAAATAAGTGCATTTGAATGGAGGGGGCATTATGAAGAGAGCATTATTCTTTTTTATTAGTATTTTCTTTTTAGGAAGCTGTTCCATTTCGTATGTTAATTTTTTTAGCGAGAGCAAAAGTTGGACTGGACAATATAAAGGGCATATTAAGGATGACAGTGAAGATGGAATGTTTACGTTTCAATATAAGGGTGGGGATGGAAAGACAGAATTTAAAAACTTAGAGATTGCTATTAATGGAGCCTTTAGTACAATGACACAAACGTCAGAAGTTCATAAAGGAGCAAGGGTTGAAATAAAATCTTCTTGTGTAAGTTGTGCACCTCTATCTAAAGATGAACCGATAGAAGTTGTAATTAAATGGGATGATAAGTATGAGGAGAAGATGGTGTTAAATTTGAAATAGCCTAAAGTAAGGAGTTAAAAATGAATAGGCATGTGAAAATTGTTATGTTTTTAAGTGTATTTCTAGTCATATTATCAGCTTGTACTACAAAACAAGTAGAGCAGGTAACGGTAAAAGAAGTCCCTAAAGAAGGGTATATCATATTAAGAAATGACACGGTATTTTTTGCCGATGATAAAACGTTTGAAACAAAAGTAGAGTTGCAAAATTATATAGAACAACAAATGAATAAAGAGCATCCATCACATATAGTCTTGAGCTTTAAGGACAAAGACGCATATAAACAGTTAAAAACAGGGGATAAAATAAAAGTATGGTTTTCTCAAATACTTGAAAGCTATCCAGCAAGAATGATTGTAGAGAAATTTGAAATAGTAGAGGAATAAAAAAAGGCAGCATTCACGCTGCCTTTTTATTATTTTACAAATTGTAATTCTTTCGGGAATTTCGTTAAAATTTCTGATCCGTCTTTTGTAATGTAAATATCATCTTCAATACGAACGCCACCTACGTTTGGTACGTAAATACCAGGTTCGATTGTGAAGACCATACCTTCTTTTAATGGAGACTCGTTACCAGCTTTTACATCTGGATATTCGTGTACGCTAATTCCAAGTCCATGACCAAGTCGGTGCGGGAAGAAGTCTCCGTAACCTGCATCTGCGATAACAGAACGAGCAGCGTTATCGATTGCGCCAAGTGTAACACCTGGTTTACATGCTTCAACTGCTTGTAGTTGTCCAGCAAGTACAGTGTTGTAAATGCGAGTTTGCTCTTCAGAAATCTCACCGAATGCTACTGTACGTGTAATATCAGAGCAATAACCTTCAATGATTACACCTAAATCAAATAGTACGAAATCACCGCGCTTCATTTTGTTTGCGCCAGGAATACCGTGTGGAAGAGCAGAGTTTGCACCCGCTAATACCATCGTATCAAATGACATCTTATGTATGCCTTTTGTTTTTAATTCGTGTTCAATAATTGCTAATACTTCTAGCTCGCTACGGTTTTCTTTAATTGCATTTACACCAACTTCAACAGCGTAGTCCGCCATTTTAGCTGCTTCGCGTAAAATAGAAAGTTCTTTTTCATCTTTAATTAAACGAAGTTCGCGAACTTTCTCCTCAGCTGATTTGAAAGCTGCATTTGGGAATAATTTCGTTAATTCTTCGTAGCGCTCTACGTTTAAATGTTCTTTTTCAATTGCAACTGCATTTGCATTGATGCCGCGGTCTTTAATTGCTTTTGCAATCATATCCCATGGTCTGTCAGTATCAGTAAATCCGATAATTTCATGTGCCCAGCCAGCTTT
Source organism: Bacillus sp. FSL L8-0152 (assembly GCF_038006365.1). Taxonomy (NCBI): domain Bacteria; kingdom Bacillati; phylum Bacillota; class Bacilli; order Caryophanales; family Bacillaceae; genus Bacillus; species Bacillus sp. FSL L8-0152. The sequence goes on along the minus strand of NZ_JBBOVB010000001.1, from coordinate 4,741,379 downwards.
ACGTGCTTGACCTTCTTCCATTTTAGGACAAATTAAAATAGGTTCTTTTTCTTGGAATACAAACATACCAAGTAATCTTTCATGCGGTTCACAGTGGAAGTTCGTCATGTAGAAGACGTTCGGTGTAGAAGTTAAGAACGCAGCTTCTACGTTTTTTTCTTTTAGCCATTGCATTAAATTTTCTAATCTAGCATTCATCGATTGGCACCCCCGAGATATTTAATTACAAATATAACTTTAACTCGGAAGAAAGCGTTATGACAAGTAAATAGATGTTAGAAAAGACAGGGAATTGAAAAATCATGTAGAATAAAAAGTGAGAATGTGAATAGGGGAGGAATGTAATAATGAAAGTATCTTATCATGGGCATTCAGTTGTGAAAATTGAGGCGAATGGAAAAGTTATTTTAATTGACCCGTTTTTAACAGGTAATCCGAAAACAGATTTAAAAGCTGAAGATGTAAAAGTAGATGCAATCCTTTTATCGCATGGACACGGTGATCATGTTGGAGATACAGTAGAACTTGCGAAGAAAAATAATGCAGTTGTTGTAGCGCCATTTGAACTAGCAACATTTTTAAGTTGGCAAGGTGTAAATACACATCCGATGCATATTGGTGGTTCACATGAATTTGACTTCGGAAAAGTGAAGTTTACACAAGCATTCCACGGCTCTAGTTATATTGATGAAGCAAATAAGACGATTACATATACAGGTATGCCAGCAGGTATTTTATTTACAGCAGAAGAGAAAACAGTGTACCACGCAGGAGATACTGCACTATTCTCTGATATGAAGTTAATTGGGGAATTAAATAAAGTTGATCTAGCATTTTTACCAATTGGTGATAATTTCACAATGGGACCAGAAGATGCTGTACTAGCGGCAAAATGGATTAATGCGAAAACTGTTGTACCGATGCATTACAATACGTTCCCAGTTATTGAACAAGATCCATATCAATTTGTAGAAAAGCTACAAAATTGTACAGGGAAAGTATTAGAAGCTGGAGAAAGTATTACACTATAGAAAAGAAACCCTTCATTTGAAAAGAAAAGTGAAGGGTTTTTTACGTGTGTAGGACAGCTTTTAATGCTTGTATTTGTTTTGGTGATTCTTTTCTTTTGGTACGTGGTTGTTCAGGTGTTTCATTCAATTCCATTGCAACTTTTTTCCCATCTACGAAAGCTAAAAATACAGCACCTACAACCTCTAAAAATTTTTTCATCATGTGTACGCTCCTTTGTTTTATTTCTTGTCTTCATTGTATAGGGAATCAAGTGGGCGAACTATCGAATGAGATGACAATAGCATTACATTGTTGTAATAGAATGACTGGTGGAATGTAAGAGTCATTTTGTTATAAAAAAAATAGTACAGGTATGCAAAGAGAGAGTGTAACAGTTTTGAAAATATAGTATACTGAAAGTACAACACATGAAGAATTTAGGGAAAAGAAAGTATGGTGAAACCATTTGGCTACCAAGCATAACCAAATTTTAGAACATATTAATAGCCTGCCAGTAGGCCATAAAATTTCTGTAAGACAAATTGCGAAAGATTTGAGTGTAAGTGAAGGGACAGCTTACCGTGCAATTAAAGATGCAGAAAATAAAGGGTATGTTAGTACAATTGAACGTGTCGGAACAATTCGAATTGAACAAAAGAAGAAAGAAAATATCGAAAAACTGACATATGCAGAAGTCGTTAACATTGTCGACGGTCAAGTACTTGGGGGCAGAGAAGGACTACATAAAACATTAAATAAATTCGTAATCGGAGCTATGAAATTAGAAGCGATGATGCGCTATACAGAAGCTGGGAATTTACTCATTATTGGTAACCGTACGAATGCACATCAATTAGCGCTAGAAACTGGAGCTGCTGTATTAATTACGGGTGGATTTGATACGGAAGATCATGTGAAGAAATTAGCAGACGAATTAAAGCTGCCGATTATTTCAAGTAGCTACGATACATTTACGGTCGCAACGTTAATTAACCGTGCAATTTATGATCAACTGATTAAGAAAGAAATTGTACTTGTTGAGGATATTTTAACACCAATTGAAGAAACGTTATATTTAAAGCCACATGATACAGTACAGCAATGGCATGCATATAATGAAGAGACAATGCACGGAAGATATCCAATTGTCGATGAAAATAAAAAAGTGCTAGGAATCGTAACTTCAAAAGACATGATCGGTGTAGCGAAAGAAACACCAATTGATAAAGTAATGACAAAACACCCAATTACAGTGAATGGTAAAATGTCTGTCGCAGCTGCGGCACGTATGATGGTGTGGGAAGGAATTGAATTACTTCCTGTCGTTGAGGAAGGAAATAAACTGCAAGGTATCATTAGCCGTCAAGATGTACTTCAGGCACTGCAAATGATTCAACGTCAGCCACAAGTTGGAGAAACAATTGATGATATTGTAACGAATCAATTTATGACGCCAAAAGAAGCGAAAAATGAGCATCTATATCAATTTTCAGTGACGCCGCAAATGACGAACTCAATCGGAACGTTATCGTACGGTGTATTTGCAACAATTGTGACAGAAGCGACAAATCGCGTTATTCGTGCGCAAAAGAAAAGCGATTTAATTGTTGAAAACTTAACAATTTATTTCGTAAAGCCGGTTCAAATTGATAATGTTGTATCCGTTCATCCGAAAGTATTAGAAATTGGGCGTAAATTTGGTAAGGTTGATGTAGAGGTGCATCATGAAGGTAATGTCGTTGGAAAAGCATTACTTATGGTTCAGTTAATTGATAAATAAAAAGATGGAACAAATCGTTTTGATTTGTTCCATTTTTTTTGTTGTTTTAAATTTGAAAGGCATGATTTTAGATGAGAGTTTTAGTGAAATATGTATGGGGTGGAGTGGAAAAGTAACGCAAGAAAAGACAGAATAGTAATTCAATTTGGTTGTATATTGTGTTATGATTATATTGTAAGAAAATGGATTTGTGGAAGGTGGTATACATTATGTCGTCAGCCGTACTCTTTTTTGGTAGTATCGCACTATTTTACTTTCTTGTAATGATACCGATCCAATATTTATATTTACAAGGTTTACATGAAAAAAAGGAAAAGACAGGATTATCTCAGCGAGAGCTATATGAAAAAATGTCTTTTGGAGAAGAACAATTACATTTTCACGTACAAGGTAACCCATTTAATATACCATCTGCGTTTGTCGCATATATGATTTTAAAAGTTAGAGGACGTAAAAAAGCATCACAATTTTGATGCTTTTTTACGTTGTTTCATAGACTTCTGCTTCTTTAACTGCTAATGGTAAGAAATGTTTGTATTGGCGAAATCCATTAAATACACTTGCACTACCAAATAGAACGAATAAGATACCAACGATAATACGAGCGGTTGAAAGTTCTAAAAAGAATTGGTTTATCCCGAAGAATAAGACGAATGAACCGAGTGCCATTGCGGATTTTCCAGAGAGCCAACCTTTCTCCATTGGGCGGTTTGTACGAAAGTATTTTGTTTTGTAGAAGAGATACAACATAAATGAGACGATAATACAGAAGACTAATACTGGCATAATGAACACTCCCATCGTTTTATGAAAAAAATAGTGGAGAAAAAAGAAATATCTAAACTTTCTAACTTTTATTATAAAGCAATTGTTCGCATGTATGAAATACTTTCCGTTATAATGAGAGATAAAGTGAAGAAGTTGATTAAAAAGGAGATTATACATATGCATGAGCAAATTTTAGGAGCAATTAAAGAGTTTGATACAATTATTATTCATCGCCACGTGCGTCCGGATCCAGATGCATTAGGTTCACAGGGTGGCCTTGGTACAATTCTAAAAGAATCGTTTCCAGAGAAAAATATTTATACGGTTGGGTACAATGAACCGTCGTTAGCATACTTACGAGTAATGGATGATATTGAAGATAGTATATACGAAAATGCGCTTGTTATTGTTTGTGATACTGCGAATCAAGAACGTGTTGACGATCAACGCTATACAAAAGGGAAGATGTTAATTAAAATTGATCATCATCCAAATGAAGATCCATATGGAGATATTACGTGGGTAGATACGACAGCGAGTTCGACAAGTGAAATGATTTATGAGTTTTATAACTATGGAAAAGATAAAGGATTAAAAATAACAAAAGAAGCAGCCCGCCTTATTTTAGCAGGAATTGTTGGAGATACAGGTCGTTTCTTATTCCCAAATACGACAGCAAAAACACTTCGTTACGTAAGTGAGCTTGTTGACATGGGTGTGAAATTCACAGATTTATACAATGAAATGTATAAGACAAAAGAAAAAATTGCTCGTTTAAACGGTTATATTTTACAAAACTTTACGATGGTAGAAGAAGGAGCAGCTTACATTAAATTAACGAAAGAAGTATTAGAAGAATTTGATGTACTTCCTTCTGAAGCATCTGGTGTTGTTGGAGCGCTTGGCAATATTGATGGATTAAAGGCGTGGGTTCTATTTTTAGAGGAAGACGACGTAATTCGTGTTCGTCTTCGTTCAAAAGGACCAGTTATAAACAAATTGGCAATGCAATATAACGGCGGAGGACATCCGATGGCTTCTGGTGCCAAGGCATCTTCTTGGGAAGAAGCGGATCGTCTTTTTGCTGATTTACGTGAGATTTGTAAATAAGGGACTATATGTTAGAACGAAAAGAAGGAGCGGCGCTAAAGCCCTCCTTCTTTATTTTTCCTTTTCTATAGTAATGCTAATTTCAAGCACTGTATCAAAAGATATTGTATCGACTTTAAAACGGTATAGTCGATCGTAATGTTTGTACGTTTTGTTTTCGATTACCTTTTTGAGTAGGTCTTTATTTTTTGCGATACTTTGAATGTTTTTCGTTAAAAGATGCTGGAGATCATTATGGATAGATGTAGTCATATTTTCGAGTGTAAGATTGTCTAAATCGTATTTTTCTCGATTGATAAGTTTTATTTTAATCTCTTGAATGGTTAAGAGCCGTTTATTTTCAGTGTTCAATTTTTCTTGATCTTCGAGAAGGACGTGGAGCTTTGCTTCTTGTTTTTCTATAATTTCTCTTTGTTCTGCTATTTTACTAGCTTGTTCTTCTTGAAAAACACCGTATATGTACAAAAAAATAAACCAGCTCAACACGCCTCCGACGGCAGCACCAGCTAATACTAAGTACCATCTTTTTGCTGTATTGGCACTTGGTACTCTCATACATGTTCCTGCGTTAGCCATTTAATAATAATGAGACCTGTTTGCATACCACCAGTTGCGAAAAAAATAAGGAGAATTTGTTTTACGATATCTTTCATATCTCCGCCAAAGAAACTTCTTTCAAAGCTATAAAAGGTATCGAATGTTCCACCAATTGCTGCAACGAGTGCCCAAATTCTTAAATTTTGGGCGAATTGATTAATGTAAGTTAGAGCTGGTTTTCCGATAAGAAACGCACCAAATCCACCAATTAATGAACCGCCAAGTATAACCCCAAAGGCAATAAAATAACTAATAATAAGCAGAGAGAAAAAAGTATGTTCTCTTACATCCATCGTCATTCCCCTTTCTTCTTCATATATATGGACAAAGTATAAGAAGTATGTTTTGATTTCCGCTTTCCTCATCACCTATAATAAAAGTAGTCAAATAGGTAAAGAGAGGGTACAACAGTGAAGTTTGTGCATTTACAATGTCAAACCGTTTTTAGTTTATTAAAAAGTGCTTGTAAAATTGATGAGCTTGTAGTCAGGGCGAAAGAACTTGGTTTTTCATCGCTGGCTATTACGGATGAAAATGTTATGTATGGCGTTATTCCGTTTTATAAAGCATGTAAGAAACATGGTATACAGCCTGTTATTGGATTAACCGCTTCTATTTTTAGTGAAGAAGAAGAAAGGTCTTATCCACTTGTATTACTTGCTGAGAATGAAATAGGCTACCAAAATTTATTAAAGATTTCTAGCAGTATTATGACAAAATCCAAAGAAGGTATTCCTAAGAAGTGGCTTGCGCATTATGCGAAAGGATTAATTGCTATTTCACCAGGTAAAGATGGCGAAATTGAGCAATTATTACTAGAAGACAATGAGAGTCAGGCTGAAGAAGTAGCTCGCACATATCAAAATATGTTCGGCCATTTTTATATGAGTTTGCAGCATCATGCGATTCAAGATGAGTTGCTTTTACAAGAGAAAATACCTGAATTTATTAGTAGGGTTAATATTCCAGTCGTTGCAACAAACGATGTGCGCTATATCAATCAAAGTGACGCACTTGTTCACGAATGTTTACTATCTGTTGAAAGTGGAACGAAAATGACTGATCCAGATAGGCCGAGGCTGAAAACAGATCAATATTATTTAAAGTCATCGGATGAAATGGAAGCACTATTTTCCCATGCGCCGGAAGCAATCCAAAATACAATGAAAATTGCAGAGCGTTGCCAAGTAGAAATACCGTTCCATGTAAATCAACTTCCGAAGTTTCCTGTTTCGTCTAATGAAACGAGTGATATATACTTGCGTCGTGTTTGTGAAGAAGGTTTACGGAAACGATATGGTGCGCCGAAAGAAGTGCATATAAAGCGTTTAAATCATGAATTAAATGTTATTTCTCGTATGGGATTTAGTGATTATTTCCTCATCGTATGGGATTTTATGAAGTATGCACATGAAAATCATATTTTAACAGGACCAGGTCGTGGATCGGCAGCTGGTTCACTCGTCTCATACGTATTAGAAATTACAGATATTGATCCGATTGAATACGATCTATTATTTGAAAGGTTTTTAAATCCTGAACGTGTGACGCTTCCCGATATTGATATTGATTTTCCAGACGTAAGACGTGATGAGATGATTCGCTATGTGAAAGATAAATACGGTCAGCTCCGTGTTGCGCAAATTGTAACGTTTGGTACGCTTGCAGCAAAAGCGGCAATTAGAGACATTGCCCGCGTAATGGGGCTTCCGCCGCGAGATATTGATATATTTTCAAAACTTATCCCATCAAAGCTTGGTATAACGTTAAAAGATGCATATGAAGAATCACAATCACTTCGTGAGTTTATACAAGGGAATCTTCTGCATGAGCGTGTGTTTGAAATCGCAAAACGTGTAGAAGGTTTACCACGTCATACGTCTATTCATGCGGCTGGCGTTATTATGAGTCAAGAACCGCTAACAGGCAGTGTAGCAATTCAAGAAGGACATAACGATGTTTATGTTACGCAATATCCAGCCGATGCGCTAGAAGAACTTGGGTTGCTTAAGATGGACTTTTTAGGATTACGTAATTTAACGTTACTTGAAAATATTATAAAATTTATCGCGAACAAAACAGGAAAAGAAATCGATATAAGAAACTTACCTCTTCAAGATGAAAAGACGTTCCAATTATTAGGGAGAGGGGATACAACAGGTGTATTCCAGCTTGAGTCAGGTGGTATGCGAAATGTACTTCGCGGGTTAAAACCGAATGAGTTTGAAGATATCGTAGCTGTTAACTCATTATACAGACCGGGACCGATGGAACAGATACCGACCTTTATTGAATCGAAACATGGAAAAAGAAAAATTGAATATTTACATCCGGATTTAAAGCCAATTTTAGAAAGAACATACGGCGTCATTGTATACCAAGAACAAATTATGCAAATTGCATCGAAGTTAGCAGGGTTTTCGCTTGGTGAAGCAGATTTACTGCGCCGTGCAGTGAGTAAAAAGAATCGTGATATTTTAGATCAGGAACGTAAGCATTTTGTCCAAGGTTGTTTGCAAAATGGTTACGATGAGACGTCTGCTGAGAAAATTTATGATTTAATTGTAAGATTTGCGAATTACGGTTTTAACCGAAGTCACGCTGTAGCTTACAGTATGATCGGATATCAGCTTGCCTACTTAAAAGCGAACTATACGCTGGAATTTATGACGGCACTATTATCAAGTGCAATTGGAAATGAAGATAAAATTGTACAGTATATACGAGAAACGAAGCGAAAGGGTTTTCATGTTTTGCCGCCGTCTCTTCAAAAAAGTGGTTACAACTTCCAAATAGAGGGGAATGCGATACGTTACAGTTTACTTTCGATTCGAAATATTGGAATGGCTACAGTGACGGCATTATTAGAAGAACGAGAGAAAAAAATGTTCGAAGATTTATTTGAATTTTGTCTCCGTATGCCGTCAAAGTTTGTAACAGAGCGCAATTTAGAAGCTTTCGTCTGGTCGGGATGTTTTGATGATTTTGGTGTTTCGAGAACGAATTTATGGAAAAGTCTTAAAGGGGCGTTGGAGTACGCAAATCTCGCGCGTGATTTAGGGGATGCTGTTCCAAAATCAAAATACGTACAAGGAGAAGAGCTATCTTTTATTGAACAACTAAATAAAGAGAAAGAAGCACTTGGCTTTTATTTATCAAGTTATCCGACTGCGCAGTATGTAAAGTTATCAAAAGAATTAGAAATTCCATCTCTCGCTCAGGCGATGCGACACAAGAAAAAAGTACAAAGAGCTATTGTGTATATAACAAGTGTGAGAGTGATTCGTACGAAAAAGTTTCAAAAGATGGCATTTATTACATTCTGTGATCAAAATGATGAAATGGAAGCGGTCCTCTTCCCGGAAACGTATATACATTTCTCGGATAAGCTACAAGAAGGAGCAATTGTTTTAGTTGACGGCATGATTGAGCTAAGAAATCATAAGCTGCAATGGATTGTAAATGGACTATATCCGCTAGAGGAAATGGATGTTTATGAAGAAAAGAAAGATGCATCTGTTTACGTGAAATTGCCGTCTCAGTATGAGAAAAAGCTTTTAAATCAGGTTACGAAAATATTGTTCGACTATTCAGGTTTTGCGAAAGTACTAATTTATTATGAAAAGGAACATAAAATGGTACAATTATCTCGAAGTTTATCGATTCATCCAAGTGAAGAATGTTTAGGAGCACTTCGTAAAATTGTCGGGGAAGAAAATGTAGTTGTGAAAATATAATGGACAATTTCCCTACACTTCGATTATTATAGTAGTAGTGTTCGTGGTCAGACCACTTGGAGAAATTGATATCAGCAAGAATAATTTGAGGAGAGTGGATAGTTTGTCAACACTTCGTGAAGAAGCACTTCACATGCATAAAGTGCATCAAGGAAAATTAGAAACTGTATCAAAAGTAAAAGTAGAAAATGCAAAAGATTTAAGTCTTGCATATTCTCCAGGGGTTGCAGAACCTTGTAAAGAAATTTATGACGATAAAAGTAAGGTATATGAATATACGATGAAGGGAAATATGGTAGCAGTTGTGACAGATGGAACAGCTGTACTTGGTCTTGGTAACATTGGACCTGAAGCATCTCTTCCAGTAATGGAAGGTAAAGCTGTATTATTCAAGAGCTTTGCTGGTGTAGATGCATTCCCGATTGCCTTAAATACAAACGATGTAGATAAAATTGTTGAAACTGTAAAATTAATGGAGCCAACTTTTGGCGGCGTTAACTTAGAAGATATCGCAGCACCAAACTGCTTCATTATTGAAGAGCGTTTGAAAAAAGAAACAAATATTCCTATCTTCCATGATGATCAACACGGAACAGCTATCGTAACAGTAGCAGGTCTTGTAAATGCACTGAAATTAGTTGGAAAGAAAATGTCTGACATTAAAGTTGTCGCAAATGGCGCAGGTGCAGCAGGTATTGCAATTATTAAACTTTTATATCGCTATGGTGTACGCGACATTATTATGTGTGACCGTAAAGGGGCAATCTATGATGGTCGTCCTACAGGTATGAATCCGGTGAAGGATGAAGTTGCAAAATATACAAATAAGAATCGTATAGAAGGTTCTTTAGCTGATGTTGTACAAGGTGCGGACGTATTCATTGGTGTATCTGCAGAAGGTGCATTAACAGAAGAGATGGTTCGTACAATGAATGACAATGCGATTATTTTTGCAATGGCAAATCCAGTTCCAGAAATTATGCCAGAATTGGCAAAAGCAGCGGGCGCAGCTGTTGTTGGAACAGGTCGTTCTGACTTCCCGAACCAAGTAAATAATGTACTGGCGTTCCCTGGTATTTTCCGCGGTGCACTTGACGTACATGCGACACAAATTAACGAAGAAATGAAGATGGCAGCTGTACAGGCTATTGCTGAGCTTGTAGCAGAAGACGAGTTAAATGCAGACTATATTATTCCGGCACCATTTGACGCGCGTGTAGCGCCTCAAGTAGCGGCTTACGTTGCAAAAGCAGCAATGGAGACAGGAGTAGCTCGCCGTCAAGTAGATCCAAATGAGATCGCTGAAAAAACAAAACAATTAGCGCTGATTGGTAAAGAATAAGCGAGGAATTTCCATTGACATCATCAAATACAAAAGTATATCTCGAAATTGTAAAAAAAATTCGTTCCATTATGGAAGAGGATGGATTGGTAGCGGGGGATCGTTTGCCGTCTGAGCGCGAGTTAAGTTCACGTTTAAACGTAGGACGTTCCTCTGTAAGAGAAGCATTGCGTGCTTTAGAACTGGTAGGATTGATTGAAACGAGACGTGGTGAAGGGACGTTTATTCGAAACTTTTATGATAACGGTCTTGTACAATTAATTGCTCCGTTCTTACTGCAAGATGAGAAAACAATTCGTGATTTATTACAAACAAAACGATTGCTTGAGAAAGATATGATTCGAATTGTATGTAATTTACCGAAAGAAACGTTTTCTAAAGTACTAAGTAGATTACACCAAGTACTTGAAGAAAATGAAAGCTCAATCCCAACGCTTCATCAAACGTTCTTTAAAACACTTATTGAACAAGTCGATAATTATTTACTATATCGCATTTGGATGATCGTAAATGATTACGTAGCAACTCTTTCTTGTAAAGTTTCAAGAGATTCTATCGATATGTATAGAAAGCTTTATGCTACTTTGGAAGAAAAACAAGAAAATGATGCACTAAAAATTTACGATGAATTAGTAGAGAATATACAGTTTCACTCGTAATGTATAAAATTTGTCGAAATGACCATGACACGTTATGACAAACATTCTACCGCGTAGCGGTTAAAGTTAAACGTAAAGAGTGAGGTTATTAGACAGATTGAGAAGATAAGGCTAACATCAAACTTTGGTGTTAGCCCCATTTTCTTCTTACGCTAACCTTAGCTCTCAACGAAGGGGGTCAAATTGTGCTAAGAGATTTATTCGTGAAAAAGAAAAAGTACGCTGCAATACCTTCAGAACAAGTACGAAAAGATGTGCCAGATGGCGTTATGACAAAATGTCCGGAATGTAAAAAAATCATGTATACGAAAGAACTTCTAAAAAATTTAAAAGTATGTGTGAATTGTGGATATCATCATCCTATGAATGCATGGGAACGTCTTGATAGTATATTGGACGAAGGGTCATTCCGTGAGTATGACAAAGAAATGGTTTCATTAAATCCACTCGAGTTTCCAGGTTATGAAGAGAAACTAGAGAGCGATCGTAAGAAGACTGAATTGAACGAAGCGGTTGTAACTGGTGAAGGAACAATTGATGACATGCTTGTTGTTGTTGCAGTAATGGATTCTCGTTTTCGAATGGGGAGCATGGGCTCTGTAGTAGGAGAAAAAATCGCCCGTGCGGTTGAAAAGGCGTACGACTTACAAGTTCCATTTATTATCTTTACTGCTTCGGGTGGTGCCCGTATGCAAGAAGGGATATTAAGTTTAATGCAAATGGCAAAAACAAGCGTAGCTTTGAAAAAGCATAGTAATGCAGGAGGGTTATTTATTTCTGTTATGACTCACCCAACGACGGGCGGGGTTTCAGCGAGTTTCGCTTCACTTGGTGATTATAATCTTGCAGAACCAGGTGCACTTATCGGATTTGCTGGTAGACGTGTAATTGAACAAACGGTGCGTGAGAAACTACCGGAAGATTTCCAAACGGCAGAATTCTTACTAGATCATGGTCAATTAGATGCGGTGGTGCATCGTGATGATATGAGAGAATCGCTTCGCAAGATTTTAGAAGTTCATCAAGGAGGGGAAATGGCTGTATGGCAGAGCTAGAATTTGAAAAACCAGTTGTTGAGCTAAGAAATAAGATTCGTGAACTGAAAGACTATACGAAAAACAGCCAGATGGACTTCAGTGAGGAGATTCGTATTTTGGAAGAAAAGCTAGAAAATTTAGAGGAAGATATATACGGCAATCTAAAAGTATGGGACCGTGTTCAAATTGCTCGTCATGCAGAACGACCGACAACGCTCGATTATATTGAGCACTTATTTACTGATTTTTTCGAATGTCATGGAGATCGTCTATTTGGCGATGATGCAGCGATTGTCGGCGGCATTGCGAAATATAAAGGGATGCCTGTAACTGTAATTGGGCATCAGCGCGGAAAAGATACGAAAGAAAATATTCGCCGTAACTTTGGAATGCCTCATCCAGAAGGATATCGAAAAGCACTGCGTCTCATGAAACAAGCGGAAAAGTTTAATCGTCCTATTATTTGTTTCATCGATACGAAGGGAGCTTATCCTGGTAAAGCAGCTGAAGAACGTGGACAAAGTGAAGCTATTGCCCGCAACCTATTTGAGATGGCAGGTTTAACGGTACCAGTTATTTGTATCGTTATCGGTGAAGGCGGTAGTGGTGGTGCGCTAGGTCTTGGAGTAGGAGATTACATTCATATGCTAGAAAATTCCACTTATTCTGTTATTACACCAGAGGGTGCAGCGGCAATTCTTTGGAAAGATGCAGGAAAAGCAAAGGAAGCTGCAGAAGCAATGAAAATTACAGCAGCAGATTTGAAAGAATTAGGTGTAATTGATGAAATTATTCCAGAGGCAAAAGGTGGAGCTCACCGTAATCTTTTAAAACAGTCAGAAAATATAGACTTAATGATTAGAAAAACTTTTGAACAATTAAACGGAATTTCGAAAGATGAATTAATCGAAAAACGTTATGAAAAATATATGAAAATTGGGCAAGTTTCGTTTTCAAACGCTTCCATTGGGATAAAATAAGAAAAGCGTGCGTTCCTCTTCGCGAATGCACGTTTTTATTATGAAAAGACACATCTTCTCCATTGTGTTTTTATATTTTTTCGTGTTATTTTATTATAAGGCAAATAATCTTTATGAGGTGAGTACAAATGAAACGTATTGGTGTATTAACAAGTGGTGGAGATTCACCTGGTATGAATGCTGCCATTCGTGCAGTTGTTCGTAAAGCGATTTTCCATGATATTGAAGTATATGGTATTTACCATGGATACGCTGGATTAATTTCTGGTCACATTGAAAAATTAGAACTTGGTTCTGTTGGCGATATTATCCACCGCGGTGGTACGAAATTATATACAGCAAGATGTCCTGAGTTTAAAGACCCAGAAGTACGACTAAAAGGTATCGAGCAATTAAAGAAACATGGTATCGAAGGACTTGTTGTTATTGGTGGAGATGGTTCTTACCAAGGCGCTAAAAAATTAACTGAACAAGGATTCCCATGTGTTGGTGTACCAGGTACAATCGACAATGATATCCCTGGAACAGACTTCACAATTGGTTTCGATACAGCTTTAAACACTGTTATTGATGCAATTGATAAAATCCGTGACACAGCTACATCTCATGAACGTACATATGTTATCGAAGTAATGGGACGTCACGCTGGTGATATTGCATTATGGGCTGGTTTAGCTGATGGTGCAGAAACAATCTTAATTCCAGAAGAAGAGTATGACATGGATGATGTTATCGCTCGTCTGAAGCGCGGTAGTGAACGTGGTAAAAAACACAGTATTATCGTTGTAGCTGAAGGTGTTGGAAGTGCAATTGACATCGGTAAGCACATTGAAGAAGCAACAAACTTTGATACTCGTGTAACTGTATTAGGTCACGTACAACGTGGCGGATCACCAAGTGCACAAGACCGTGTATTAGCAAGTCGTCTTGGCGCAAGAGCAGTTGAATTATTAATTGCTGGTAGAGGTGGACGTTGTGTAGGTATTCAAGATAACAAACTTGTTGATCATGATATTATCGAAGCGTTAGCTCAAAAGCATACAATCGATAAAGATATGTATCAATTATCTAAAGAATTATCCATCTAATCGGCGTAATGTCAGATATTTGGGAACGGTTTCATAATTTTCGGAGGTGCAATATGCGTAAAACTAAAATTGTATGTACTATAGGTCCTGCTAGTGAAAGTATTGAAAAATTAGAGCAATTAATCGAAGCAGGTATGAACGTTGCTCGTTTAAACTTCTCTCATGGTAGCCATGAAGAGCACGGAGCTCGTATTAAAAACATTCGTGAAGCTTCAAAGAAAACTGGTAAAACAGTTGGTATCTTACTTGATACAAAAGGTCCAGAAATCCGTACTCACGACTTCGTAGACGGACAAGCTGAGCTTGTAACAGGTGCAGAAGTAGTTCTTTCTACTGAGCAAGTATTAGGTACTGCAGAGAAGTTCTCTGTATCTTATGCTGGTCTTTATGACGATGTAGACCCAGGTTCTCGCATTCTAATCGATGACGGTCTTATCGAACTAGAAGTAATCGAAAAAGCTGATGGAAACATCCGTACAAAAGTTCTTAACAGCGGAACTGTAAAAAATAAAAAAGGTGTTAACGTACCAAACGTAAGCATTAAGCTTCCTGGTATCACTGAAAAAGACGTAAAAGATATCATCTTCGGTATCGAGCAAAAAGTTGATTTCATCGCAGCTTCATTCGTACGTAAAGCGTCTGACGTATTAGAAATCCGTGAATTATTAGAAGAGCATGGCGCTCAATACATCCAAATCGTACCGAAAATCGAAAACCAAGAAGGTATCGACAACATCGATTCAATCTTAGAAGTTTCTGACGGTTTAATGGTAGCTCGTGGTGATATGGGTGTAGAAATTCCACCAGAAGAAGTACCATTAGTACAAAAACGTCTAATCAAAAAATGTAACGTGTTAGGTAAACCAGTTATTACTGCGACACAAATGTTAGACTCTATGCAACGTAACCCACGTCCAACTCGTGCTGAAGCAAGTGACGTAGCTAACGCAATCTTCGATGGTACAGATGCAATCATGCTTTCAGGTGAAACAGCTGCTGGTCAATATCCGGTAGAAGCAGTAACAATGATGGCTAACATTGCAGTACGTGTTGAAAAATCATTACAATACGAAGATATGTTCAAAAAACGTATTAAAGAGTTCACTCCAACAATTACAGATGCAATTAGCCAATCTGTTGCGCATACAGCACTTGCTCTTGATGTAGCTGCAATCGTAGCTCCAACAGAAAGTGGACATACTGCGAAAATGATCTCTAAATACCGTCCAAAATCTCCAATCGTAGCTGTAACATCTGACGAGCAAGTAGGACGTCGTCTTGCACTTGTTTGGGGTGTACAAGCATTTATGGCTGAGAAGCGCGCAGCTTCAACTGACGAAATGTTAGATACAGCAATTCAAACAGGTATGGATGCAGGTCTAATCGGCCTTGGAGATACTGTAGTAATTACTGCTGGTGTTCCAGTTGCTGAAACTGGTACAACAAACTTAATGAAAATCCACGTTGTTGGTGAAGAAGTTGCTAAAGGACAAGGAATCGGTCGTAAAGCTGCAAAAGGTAAAGTAGTTGTAGCAAAAACAGCTGCTGAAGCTGTAGCGAACGTAAACGAAGGTGATATCCTTGTTACAACAAGCACTGATAAAGATATGATTCCTGCAATCGAAAAAGCTGCTGCTTTAGTTGTAGAAGAAGGTGGCTTAACAAGCCATGCTGCTGTTGTAGGCGTATCAATCGGTATTCCTGTTATCGTTGGTGTAAACGGCGTAACAGCAACTTTAAAAAATGGCCAAGAAGTAACAGTTGATGCAGCACGCGGAATTGTTTATAATGGACATGCGGAAGTGCTATAAGTAATACGGAGAGAAGGATCGGAGTCCTTCTCTTTTTTTTACACAAAAACGAGATAGAGTTAGCTTAAAACGCCTAGAATTGCTTTTAAAAGCTGTTTGTTATGGGTTTTAATATGAAAGGGTATTATATTTCATATGATGTATATAGGCGTTGTGAGGGCGTTAAAAGTGAGTTGTGAGAGAGGTGTAGAACTATGAAGTGGTTACTATTCTTGTTTATTTTAATACCGGCGATTGAGATTACGGTCTTAATCGGATCAAGTCATGTAATAGGTTTATGGTCTACGTTCGCTATGATTGTATTTACAGGTGTAGTAGGTGTGTATTTGGCGAAAAGACAAGGATTTAAAGTGCTTGGAGAGATTCAATCTAAGTTGAATAGAGGGGAAATGCCAGGTGAGGCAGTACTAGATGGTATTTTTGTATTTGTAGGAGGTATTCTCTTAGTGCTTCCTGGTTATGTGACAGATGTGCTAGGGTTTATCTGCGTGATCCCTATTACGAGAGCTTTATTGAAGCCGCTTGTTATGAAGTGGATGGAATGGAAGTTTAGAAAGAACTCTACTATTATCATTCAGAAGTAGCGCTTAGATTATAACGATCTAAGTGCTATTTTTTTGTCTTGTAAGAGGAGGGGAGCTTTCTGATTGAGGCTTTGCTTTACCGCACTATTTGTGGGGGGATGATGAGTGGGGATGAACAAAATGTCCGCTTATTATATTTGCTATATAATTTTCGTTTGAACTCTTGTTGTGCTTCGATTAAACGTGTGATTTTTTAGTGCTATTAATTTGGATGAATAAGATGGTGCGAAATGCAGCCAAATTAAAGTTTTGCTTTTGTATATAAAGGAGCGATTGGTGTAAAGAATTCATATAAAAGGTGGTGATTGTTAGTTGAAGCCTTATTTTATGCCATTTTGTATATTTATTCATTTACATAAAAAGTAATAAATGTAAGTAATAATTATAGATAAAATAGAATAAAAATGTATTTTTAGCTAGAATATGTGTTTTTTTTATGCAAAAAAACAAGAGGATTATCCTGTTTCTGGGTAATGCTCTTGTTGCGTGTGAGTAGTGTGAAAAATAGGTAAAAGGAATAATCAGTGGGAATTTCCCACTGATTATAGCGTGATTTTTTGTATGAATTAGAAACTGTTATTTTGAAGGTGAACCTTTAATATATTTCCACAAGTCATGGAAGACATTAGCTTTGTGTAATGTATTAAGTAGTACTAAGGTGACTGGACCGATGATTAATCCTAAAAAGCCAAAAAGTTTAAAGCCGACAAATAGAGCGACGAGTGTTGCTAATGGATCGAGACCGATGTTAGATGAAAGTACTTTCGGTTCCATAATTTGTCTTTGGACAATCACGACGATGTATAAAATGAGAAGACCAATGGCGAATGCGGTATCGCCAGTGAAAAATACGTATATAACCCATGGAACGAAGACTGCGCCTGTTCCTAAATATGGTAGTAAATCTACAACTCCTGTAATAATCGCAATAGTAATGGCGTATGGTACGCGTAATATTAAAAGTCCGATCAGTACAATAACGGTTGTCATAGATACGAGTGTAAGTTGTGCTTTCACAAAACCGAATAAAGCTTTTTTTAAGTCGACAAAAATAGTTTTTCCGTAGCCATGTACACGATTTGGTAGTAATTTTCTTGCTTTTTGAGCAAGACGGTGCCAATCGTAACTAATGAAGAAAGTGGCTAATAAAATGAATACAAGGACAGTTAAAGTTGTTGGCAGTGCACTAATGAAATTCGTTAACCCGCTTATAATGGCGGTTAAAAGTTCTTTCATTTGTGTTGTTGCCTCTGTTCCTAAGTTTTGAATGTTTTGTGTAATTGTATAGCGCTGTGGTTCTCCAAGATGATTAAATTTAGAGATTAAATCATCGTAGAGAGGCATAATATGATTAAGTGCAAATTGCTGGGCGAATGTAACGATATCTGGAAACTTTACTGTAACAATTTGTAGTAAGTATGTTGTGGCAGATATTGCTTCAGTCACAAGATATGTAACAAGTCCAACGATAGCTCCAAATACGAGAATTAAGCTAACGAGTACTGCTAGTGCGCGAGGAAATTGTAGTTTTTGATTAAGGAAATTGACGACAGGATTAATCAAATAAGCAAATGCAAAAGCGATAATAAAAGGATAGATAAGCCCTGACATGTATAGTAATACATAGAACCCAGCTACCGTTGCTACAATGACAAATATGAGTCGCAATATCATATATAGTAAGTTTCGGTTCAAAGATGTATACCTCCCATTCCAATTTGGATTATCCTAATTCGTTCAACTTATAACGAGTGTGCCCCACTGATTAAAGTTTCACTTTACCCCGCATTAACGGGCAGTAAATCTCCTACCCGAAGTGCGGCTGGATCAAAGGAGTTAGATGGAGATAAACTGCCCGTAAAAGCCCGATTGGTTCAACTAATAATCAGTGGAAAATGCCCCACTGATTAAAGTTTCACTTTATGTTATAGTGGAATGATGGATTTTTCTTGCTTTTTCAGTATGTGAGTGACTGTGAAAGCTTGGTGTTGATGCTTCTACTATATGGTAAAAACTTCATTTTCTCTTCTTTTTATTTTACCTGTTTCTAATTAGAAAAGAAAGAAGAGACGCCTGTTTTTTAAAATGTATACATGCTTAAATTTTTATGGTGAAAGTCTCAATTTATCATTTTAAAATACATAAAAAATGAAGTGATTCATGTTGAATAGGCATCGATATATCATGTATAACGATAGGTTTAAAGGTATTTTTGTTTGGAAATGAGTTCATTATTTTCAGAAAGGAAGTGCAAACATGATTAGTCAGTCAACGTTATTTTTATTCATACTACTTATTATAGGACTTATTGCGAAAAACCAATCGCTTACTGTGGCTATTGGTGTGTTATTTTTATTGAAGTTTACGTTTTTAGGAGATAAGGTCTTTCCTTATCTACAAACGAAAGGAATTAACCTAGGTGTAACGGTCATTACAATAGCGGTGCTCGTACCGATTGCGACGGGGGAAATAGGTTTTAAACAACTTGGAGAAGCGGCAAAATCTTATTATGCGTGGATTGCTTTAGCTTCAGGTGTAGCGGTCGCTTTGTTAGCGAAAGGCGGCGTACAATTGTTGACAACGGATCCTCACATTACAACTGCGCTTGTTTTTGGGACAATTATAGCGGTTGCGCTATTTAATGGGGTTGCTGTTGGTCCGTTAATTGGGGCTGGAATTGCCTATGCGGTTATGAGTATTATACAAATGTTTAAATAAGGAATTTTATAGTAATATAAAATTTTTGAATTCTTTCTGTTCACAAAAGTCAGATAATTGTTTATAATAGGATTAGAAACTTTGAAAAGTTACATAACAGCAGAGACTTTACACCAGATAAAATAAAAACAACATAAAACAATTTTATAATGATATTGTTTTATGTTGTTTTTATCATAAAACTCTTCGGAATGTATTTTCCTCACTAACTTGTTGTTTTGAGCGTGAGGATTCGGGGAGACATTCACGCTCATGCTTTCCATGTAAACAATGGACAATAAGAGGGGAACATCGCAACAAATTTGCATGATCGTGCATTTTGCTTGCCTAAAGAGTGAACGGGCGTTCATAATTCATAAGGGGAGCAAATAGATATAAGGAGCAAGGTTGGGAGAATTTTCAGGAAAAGGAGAGAATGTCATGACTGTTATTCGAGGTTTAGAAGGGGTAGTAGCAACAACATCATCTGTGAGCTCTATTATTGATGATACATTAACTTATGTTGGGTATAATATTGATGATTTAGCTGAGAATGCTACGTTTGAAGAAGTAGTGTACTTATTATGGCACCGCAAGCTTCCTAATGAAAAAGAACTAGCGGAATTTAATGAAATTGTATCTGAATACTATAAAGTTCCAGGTGAGATTTTAACATATTTGAAACAAGTAGATTTAAAAATTGCACATCCGATGTCTGTTTTACGAACTGCAGTTTCCATGCTATCATTATACGATGAGAGCGCTGAAATTATGGATGAAAAGTCCAATTATTTGAAAGCGGTTAAATTACAGGCTCAAGTGGGAACTTTAGTTGCTGCTTACGCGAGAATCCGTAAAGGTTTAGATATTGTTGAGCCAAGAAAAGATTTATCATTAGCTGCAAACTTCTTGTACATGTTAAATGATCGCGAGCCAAATGAAGTTGAAATTGAAGCTTTTGATAAGGCACTTGTACTTCATGCAGATCATGAGTTAAACGCTTCTACATTTACTGCACGTGTTTGCGTAGCTACACTGTCAGATGTATATTCTGGTATTACAGCAGCAATCGGTGCATTAAAAGGTCCTCTTCACGGTGGGGCAAATGAAAATGTAATGAAGATGTTAACTGAAATTGGCGAAGAAGAAAATGTAGAGTCATATATTCATAATGCTCTTCAAAATAAAGTGAAAATCATGGGCTTTGGCCACCGTGTGTATGAGCAAGGTGATCCACGTGCAAAACACTTACGTGAAATGTCTAAGAGATTATGCGTGCTTTTAGGAGAAGAGAAATGGTATAATATGTCTATCAAAATTGAAGACATTGTAACAAAAGAAAAAGGTCTTCCACCAAATGTCGATTTCTATTCAGCTTCTGTATACCATTGTTTAGGAATTGACCATGACTTATTTACACCTATTTTTGCAATTAGCCGTATGTCAGGCTGGTTAGCTCATATTCTAGAACAATATGAAAACAACCGTTTAATCCGTCCGCGTGCTGATTATAATGGACCAACGCATCAAGTGTATGTTCCAATCGCACAAAGATAAGTGAAAAACACTATTTCGATAGTGAAAATACGCTTTCAAAAGTCTGATTTTTTCGGAAAGATGTAATGATTAGAATATTTTAATTTGACTAACGGTTTGAACTGAGGGGTTATTCCCTCAGTTTCATACATATGAAATTTCAAACATGGGGGTTATCACATTGACGACAGGTGAAAAAATTACTGTAACTAATGGTGTTATGAATGTACCAAACAATCCGATTATTCCATTTATTGAAGGAGATGGAATTGGTCCTGATATTTGGGCAGCTGCATCTCGCGTAATAGAAGCAGCAGTTGAAAAAGCTTATGATGGTGAGAAGAAAATCGTTTGGAAAGAAGTGCTTGCAGGGGAAAAAGCATTCAACCAAACAGGCGAGTGGTTACCAGAAGAAACTTTAAATTTAATTCGCGAATATTTAATCGCAATTAAAGGTCCACTTACAACTCCAGTTGGCGGTGGTATTCGTTCTCTAAACGTAGCACTTCGTCAAGAATTAGATCTATATGTATGTCTACGTCCAGTTCGTTATTTTGAAGGTGTTCCTTCACCTGTAAAACGTCCGGAAGATACTGATATGGTTATTTTCCGTGAAAATACAGAAGACATTTATGCTGGAATTGAATATGCACAAGGATCTCCAGAAGCAGAAAAAGTTCTTACTTTCTTAAAAGAAGCAATGGGTGTTAATAAAATCCGCTTCCCAGAAACATCTGGTATTGGTATTAAACCAATCTCAGAAGAAGGGACAAAGCGTCTTGTTCGTGCTGCAATTCAATATGCAATTAATGAAAAACGCTCTTCTGTTACATTAGTTCATAAAGGAAACATTATGAAATTTACAGAAGGTGCTTTCAAAAACTGGGGTTACGAAGTAGCGGAACAAGAATTCGGCGACAAAGTATTTACTTGGGCTGAATATGATCGCATTGTTGAAAAAGATGGTAAAGATGCAGCAAATAAAGCGATGGCAGACGCTGAAGTGGCTGGAAAAATCATCGTAAAAGATTCTATTGCAGACATCTTCTTACAACAAATTTTAACTCGTCCACGTGAGTTCGATGTTGTTGCAACAATGAACTTAAATGGTGACTATATCTCTGATGCACTTGCTGCACAAGTAGGTGGAATTGGTATTGCACCTGGTGCAAACATTAACTATGTGACTGGACATGCTATCTTTGAAGCTACACACGGTACAGCTCCAAAATATGCAGGTTTAGATAAAGTAAACCCATCTTCAGTTCTTCTTTCAGGTGTATTATTATTAGAACACTTAGGATGGAATGAAGCAGCGAAATTAGTAACAGATTCAGTTGAGAAAACAATTGCATCAAAAGTAGTAACATATGACTTCGCTCGCCTAATGGAAGGCGCAACAGAAGTGAAGTGTTCTGAGTTTGCTAATGAGCTTATTAAAAACATGGATGTAGCGATAATCAAAAACGCATAATTAAAGCGGGGGGTAAATTATGACAATCAAACGCAAGAAAGTTTCAGTCATCGGTGCAGGATTTACAGGAGCAACAACGGCATTCTTATTAGCACAAAAAGAACTTGCAGATGTTGTATTAGTGGACATTCCACAACTGGAAAATCCAACAAAAGGGAAAGCGTTAGATATGTTAGAAGCGAGCCCAGTACAAGGTTTTGATGCTAACATTATTGGAACATCTGATTACGCAGATACTGCTGATTCTGACGTTGTCGTTATTACAGCAGGTATTGCACGTAAGCCTGGTATGAGCCGTGATGACTTAGTAGCAACGAACTCTAAAATTATGAAAAGTATTACGCGCGACATTGCAAAACATTCACCAAATGCAATTATTGTTGTGTTAACAAATCCAGTTGATGCAATGACATATTCTGTATTTAAAGAAGCAGGATTCCCGAAAGAGCGTGTAATTGGCCAATCGGGCGTATTAGATACAGCTCGTTTCCGTACATTCATCGCACAAGAATTAAATCTTTCTGTGAAAGACATTACAGGATTTGTTCTTGGTGGACACGGTGACGACATGGTACCTCTTGTGCGTTATTCTTATGCAGGCGGTATTCCGTTAGAAACGTTAATTCCGAAAGAGCGTTTAGAAGCAATCGTAGAACGTACACGTAAAGGTGGCGGTGAGATTGTAGGCTTATTAGGAAACGGTAGTGCATATTACGCACCAGCAGCTTCTTTAGTTGAAATGACAGAAGCAATCTTAAAAGATCAACGCCGTGTATTACCAGCTATTGCGTACCTTGAAGGTGAGTATGGTTATAGTGACCTTTACTTAGGGGTACCAGTAATTCTAGGTGGTAACGGAATTGAAAAAATTATTGAATTAGAACTTCTTGCAGATGAAAAAGAAGCGTTAGATCGCTCTGTAGAATCTGTACGTAACGTAATGAAAGTTCTTGTTTAATAATTGAATAGTAGTGAAAAAGATTCGGGATTCCGAATCTTTTTCTACTATTTACCGAATTGTTTTTTTGAAATAATATGAAAACGCTATCATTTGTAGTATCCTATAATGAAACTATAGATTTATACTATACATTGCCCTCATCATAGTAAATTTCGGATAAGGTATCGCTTTTAGTAGGATAATAAGGTGAAAAAATCGGAGGGGGTTGTAACATGTTAAAGAAAAAAGTTCAAATTGGTCGTAAAATGGATGAAATTACAGTAGGAGAGAAATTATCTATCACTGAAAAAATTGAGGATAAAGATTTGTTATTGTACTTAGGGTTAACGAATGATGCCAATCCATTATATATTCAGCATGATTACGCATCCCAAACTCCGTATGAAAAGCCGATTGTACCAAGCATTATGCTAACGGGAATGATTACAACGGCGGTTACGAAATATTTACCGGGTCCAGGAAGTCATATTACGAGAAAGGACCTTACGTTCGTGAAGCATGTTCACCATTATGAAACGTTACAAATCCACTTTGAAGTTGTGGCTGTTTCTGAGGAGGAACATACAATTGATATGCTTGTATCTGCTCATGATGAAAAAGGAGAAACTGTTGTAAAAGGTTCATTAACAGTCACGCCGCCTTTTAAATCTGTTTCCATTATGGAAAAAGCATTAGATAATTTTTAAAAGATGAAAATATGAATAGCGCTAGCATACCTTGAATAAGGATGCTAGCGCTATTTTTAGTTGAAAAATCCTTCTTTGAACCCTTCAGCAAATTCTGAGCACCCCGTTTTAATCGTATCCCAGCTCGGTACGTTAAAAGTAAGGAAACATGTTACTACTAAAGTTAAAATAGGTAGTAATAGTCGCATAATAGACCCCTTTTTATATTCAGATTATTGGATTAACAATATTTACTATATTATAATTTAATAATTTAAGTCAATGGAAGGAGTGATTCTTTAAGATGAGGTGGAAAGGAGAAAACGTTATCTTTGAAACGGTAAGAGAAGCTGAAGTGTGGGCAGACGGGGTTGCGAATGAAATGTACGGGAGAGTATTTGATGGATATGAAACACCGGATTATAAAATAGCGTATGCTCTTTCGTTTTTCCTAGCACAAAATCAAGATTTTATAGTTCATACGGAAGTGAGCTTTAAAGAAGAGAGAGTAATCTATAAAGTTTGGCAAAATCCTGTATAGTTGCAGGTGAATCGTAATTACTTCTATTTTCTCAATTCTACACAAACGATCTCCATGAATAGACAATTATATTGAGAGGGACCTTGTTTTCTAGTATGATGAGAATAACGGGGAAAATACTAGGATGAAGAAGGTTTCAAGTCTATAACTTGGAGGAAAAGAATGAACAATCGTATTTTAGTAGTTGATGATGAGGAATTTATCTTAACTTTAATCGAATTTAATTTACAACAAGCTGGGTTTGAAGTTATAACAGCGATGGATGGAGAAATGGCGCTTCAAAAAGCGACAACAGAACGCCCAGATTTAATTATATTAGATTTAATGCTTCCGAAAATGGATGGTATGGAAGTGTGTAAAGAATTACGATTGCAGCGCGTTATGACGCCGATTTTAATGTTAACGGCAAAAGATGATGAGTTTGATAAGGTGCTAGGCCTTGAACTTGGGGCAGATGATTATATGACGAAGCCATTTAGTCCAAGGGAAGTTGTTGCTCGTGTGAAGGCGATTTTGCGCCGCACGAAATTACAACAAGAAGAACAAGTTGCAGAAGCGCCAGATGAAGATAGCATCACAATTGCAGAACTTAAAATTTTACCGGAGTTTTATGAGGCTTATTTCCAAGGAAGAAAGCTTGAATTAACACCAAAAGAATTTGAACTACTTGTGTATCTTGCGAAAAATAAAAGTCGCGTGTTGACGCGTGATCAATTATTAAGTGCTGTATGGAATTACGATTTTGCTGGTGATACACGAATTGTTGATGTTCATATTAGCCATTTGCGCGATAAAATTGAACAAAATACGAAAAAACCGACGTACATTAAAACGATACGTGGTTTAGGATATAAATTAGAGGAGCCAAAAGGGAATGAATAAATTTCGTTCCAGGCTTCTTTTTACATTTGTTTCTCTTATTGTATTTATTTTAGTTGGACTAGGTTTATTGCTAGAAACTGTGTTTGAAAACTACTATATAGATCATGCTAAAGAGAGAATGGTAAAAGAGACGGAGTATGTTGCGGCGTTAGCAGAAGAGCAAGGTTTTGATAATGTCTTAAAAAATCCATACGTATTTGAAAAGTTAGAAGAAAAAATACCAGCTTCTATCGTATTTGTGGATGAAAAAAAGAAAGTTCAATATAGAAAAGGACAAGAATTGGCATTTAGTCCAGAGACGATTAAAGAACTTACTTCGGAATTGGCAAAACAACGAAGTAAAGTGATTACGAAAGAGACAGATCGAAAGAATGAATTTTATCATGCGGTGTTCGTTCAAGATGTAGAAGGAAAACAAGGATACGTTTTGGTGAAAAGTACAATCGATCCTTTAAAAGACGTACATCAAAAAACGTGGGGATTATTAATTATCGGATTTGTTATTGCTTGTCTCGTAGTTGTATTTTTAGGTATGAAAATTACAGGGCAATATATTAGGCCGATTGAATCGGTTACAAAAGTTGCAATTGAATTGGCAAAGGGTAATTATAAAGCACGTGCATACGAAAGTCATTCGGATGAAACAGGAATGCTGAGTAAAGCGATTAATATTTTAGCTCGTAACTTACAAGAGATGACACTTGAACAAGAAATGCAGCAAGATCGTCTGCATACGTTAATTGAAAATATGGGAAGCGGAATGATTTTAATTGATAGCCGCGGGTATATAAACCTTGTAAACCGCTCTTATAAGGAAACTTTCCACGTAACAGATGAAGAATATTTAGATCGCTTATATTATGAATCGTTTCATCATACAGAAATTATTGAGCTTGTAGAAGAAATCTTTATGACAGAAGTGAAAGTGCGTAAACAAATGTTATTGCCACTTGGAATTGAGCGGAAGCATTTCGAAGTATATGGAGCGCCGATTATCGGGACAAACCATGAATGGAAAGGGATTGTTCTCGTATTCCATGACATAACAGAGTTAAAGAAATTAGAACAAATGAGAAAAGACTTTTTAGCGAATGTTTCTCATGAATTAAAGACACCGATTACTTCTATTAAAGGTTTTTCAGAAACACTCTTAGACGGAGCGATGGATAATAAAAAATTCTGCGAACATTTCTTGCACATTATTTTAAAAGAAAGTGAGCGCATGCAAGGATTAATTGAAGATTTATTAGATTTGTCAAAGATCGAACAACAAGGATTTAAATTAAATATGGGAACCGTTGACATGAAGGGGCTGCTTGAAGATATTCATATGGTGCTTGATAATAAAGCAGGAGAAAAAGAAATCTCTTTACAAGTGAATGTATTAAAACGTGCTTCTGTTATTGGAGATCCAAGTCGTTTGAAACAAATCTTTATTAATTTAATAAATAACGCGATCGTATATACACCGGCTGGAGGCGTTGTTTCAGTAGAGTTAGCGGAAGATAAGTATAATGCTTATATAAAAGTATCGGATACTGGAATTGGTATTAGTAAAGAGGAAATTCCGCGTATTTTTGAACGCTTTTACCGAGTGGATAAAGCGAGAAGTAGAAATACTGGTGGTACAGGCCTCGGATTATCAATTGTAAAGCATTTAGTAGAGGCGCATCACGGTACAATTACAGTGGATAGTGAAGTTGGGGAAGGGACAACATTTACAGTTGTTTTACCAAAATCAGCAACTGAAAAATAGGATGAAGGATGTTTACAATATATTAACAATGGCTTAATTAAATATTAATAAAGCTCTGTTAATATAATACATGAAAACCCCTTCATCCAAGGAGTAATTTTGGACGAGAATAGTTAAGCTGTTCTCGTCACTTCCCTTTATGCCAATATAAGTCTGTTTTATATATGAAAGAAAATAACCGTTATTTTTCTTCTCTCTATTAGTCATGTTAATATAGAGAGAGGAAAGGAACGGTTTTTTTCTGTGAAAAAAATCATTTCAAATTTGTATGGGGAGGTTTCAATTTTGGAAAAAAAGGTCGTATTAGTAGATGGTAATAATATCGCGTATCGTGCTTTCTTTGCACTACCGCTTTTAAATAACGACAAAGGTATACATACGAACGCAATTTACGGTTTTACAATGATGTTAATGAGAATATTAGAGGAAGAAAAGCCAACTCATATGTTAGTGGCGTTTGATGCAGGCAAAACAACCTTCCGTCATAAAACGTATAGTGAGTATAAAGGAGGACGTCAAAAGACTCCACCTGAATTATCAGAGCAGTTCCCGTTTATTCGTGAGATGCTGGATGCATTCAACGTACCGCGTTATGAATTAGAAAATTATGAAGCGGATGATATTATGGGAACGCTAGCAAAAGAAGCGAGTGAACAAGGAGCAAGTGTAAAAGTTATTTCAGGAGATAAAGATTTACTTCAACTTGTTTCTGATAACACGCTTGTATGTATTCCGCGAAAAGGGATTACGGAAGTAGATGAATATACGAAAGAAGCTTTATTTGAAAAATATAGCTTATCACCAAAGCAAATTATCGATATGAAAGGTTTAATGGGAGACCAATCAGATAATATTCCGGGTGTACCAGGAGTTGGTGAAAAAACGGCGATTAAATTGTTAACACAGTTTGGAACGGTTGAAGAAGTGTATGAAAATCTAGATCAAGTAAGCGGGAAGAAATTAAAAGAAAAACTAGAAGAAAATAAAGAACAAGCTCTTATGAGTAAAGATCTTGCGACTATTATTACAGATGCGCCGATTACAGTTCATGTGGATGATATGGCGTATAAAGGATATGAAGCAAGTGATGTGATTCCAATGTTCGAGAGTTTAGGATTTACATCTCTTTTAAATAAATTAGGCGTTACGCCAGAAGAAACAGCTCCAGCTGAATTAGATGATATTACATTTGATATTGTGGAAGAAGTTACAGAAGAAATGCTTCAGCAAGATAGTGCGCTTATCGTAGAAGTGCAAGAAGATAATTATCATAAGGCGGACATTCAAGGCTTTGGTATTCAAAATGAAAATGGTTGCTACTTTATTCAGAAGGATATTGCTCTTGCATCGGATGCATTTAAAGCATGGCTTGCAAATGGAGAAATGAGAAAGCATACATTTGATGCGAAGCGAGCAATCGTTGCACTGAAATGGAATGGGATAGATATGCAAGGGATTGACTTTGATCTATTAATCGCTGCTTATTTACTTGACCCGGCTGATACAGATAAAGATTTCCGTACTGTAGCGAAAATGAAAGAAACGCATGCTGTGAAATCAGATGAAGAAGTTTACGGAAAAGGTGCGAAGCGTGCTGTTCCAGAGTTAGAAGTAGTAGCGGAGCATGTGGCTCGTAAAGTGCATGTATTATATGATGTAAAGCAAACATTCGTTGAAGAGTTAAAGAAGAATGAGCAATATGAACTGTTTACAGAGTTAGAACTGCCACTTGCGCGTGTATTAGCTGATATGGAAGTAAAAGGTGTAAAAGTTGATACGGAGCGTCTTCGTAATATGGGAGAAGAACTCGCAGGTAGATTAAAGGAAATGGAACAGGAAATTTATAAGCTTGCGGGAACAGAATTTAATATTAATTCACCGAAGCAGCTTGGTGTAATTCTGTTTGAGAACTTAAACTTACCGGTTATTAAAAAGACGAAAACAGGTTATTCTACGTCAGCTGATGTATTAGACAAGCTTATGGATCGCCATGAAATTATTCCAAACATTTTACATTATCGTCAATTAGGGAAGCTAAATTCAACTTATATTGAAGGTTTACTGAAAGTTGTACATGAAGATTCATCTAAAATTCATACTCGCTTTAATCAAGTGTTAACGCAAACAGGTCGATTAAGTTCAACGGATCCGAACTTGCAAAATA
Organism: Bacillus sp. FSL L8-0152; assembly: GCF_038006365.1. Taxonomy (NCBI): domain Bacteria; kingdom Bacillati; phylum Bacillota; class Bacilli; order Caryophanales; family Bacillaceae; genus Bacillus; species Bacillus sp. FSL L8-0152. The sequence goes on along the minus strand of NZ_JBBOVB010000001.1, from coordinate 4,712,199 downwards.
TCCCGATTCGATTAGAAGAAGGAAGAAAGATTCGTCAGGCATTTGTTCCATCAGAAGAAGGTTGGATTATGTATGCGGCTGACTATTCACAAATCGAACTGCGTGTATTAGCTCATATTGCAAATGATAAAGGGCTAGTTGAAGCATTCCAGCATGACATGGATATTCATACGAAAACAGCTATGGATGTATTTGGCGTTGAAAAAGATGAAGTCACTTCAAATATGAGACGACAAGCGAAAGCTGTTAACTTCGGAATTGTGTATGGTATTAGTGATTATGGTCTTTCACAAAACTTAGGAATTACAAGAAAAGCAGCAGCGGAATTTATTGAAAAGTATTTAGAAAGTTTCCCTGGTGTACAAGAATATATGGAGGACATCGTAAAAGATGCGAAACAAAAAGGATATGTGGCTACATTATTAAATCGTCGCCGTTATATTCCAGAAATTACGAGTCGTAATTTCAATTTACGTAGCTTCGCTGAGCGTACAGCGATGAATACACCAATTCAAGGTACTGCAGCAGATATAATTAAAAAAGCGATGATTATTATGGCAGATCGTTTAGAAGAAGAAGGATTACAAGCGCGTCTTCTTCTGCAAGTACACGATGAATTAATATTTGAAGCACCAAAAGAAGAAATTGAAAAATTAGAGCAGCTTGTACCTGAAGTAATGGAGCATGCAATTGAACTCGCAGTTCCGCTGAAAGTTGATTATTCTTACGGTCCAACTTGGTACGACGCAAAATAAGGAAGTGATGAAATGCCTGAATTACCAGAGGTTGAAAACGTCAGACGGACACTTGAAAATCTTGTAACAGGAAAAACGATTGAAGATGTTATTGTTACTTATCCAAAAATAGTGAAACGACCGGATGATGCAGAAATCTTTAAAGAAATGCTAAAAGGCGAGAAGATTGAAAATATAAAGCGAAGAGGAAAGTTTTTGCTTCTATATGTAACAAATTATGTTATTGTTTCACATTTGCGTATGGAAGGTAAGTTTTTACTACATCAAGAGGACGAGCCGATTGATAAACATACGCACGTCCGTTTCTTATTTACAGATGGAACTGAATTACATTATAAAGATGTGAGAAAGTTTGGTACGATGCATCTCTTTAAGAAAGGTGAAGAGATGAACCAAATGCCTCTTGCTGACTTAGGTCCGGAGCCGTTTGATGCTGAAATGACACCACAGTATTTACAAGAAAGATTGCAAAAGACAAATCGTAAAATAAAAGTTGTGCTATTGGACCAGCGTCTTTTAGTAGGGCTTGGAAATATATATGTAGATGAAGTTTTATTCCGTTCTCAAATTCATCCGGAACGAGAAGCTTCGTCTTTGACAATAGAAGAAATTGAGCGAATTTATGAGGCTACCGTTACAACGCTAGGCGAAGCAGTGAAGCGTGGCGGAAGTACAATTCGAACGTATATCAACTCACAAGGGCAAATTGGTTCGTTCCAAGAACTCCTAAATGTATACGGAAAAAAAGGAGAACCGTGTGTAACTTGCGGTACGATATTAGAAAAAACAGTTGTTGGCGGAAGAGGAACGCATTACTGCCCAATTTGTCAGCCAAGAATATAGAAAAGAGATAACATCGGATAGGCATTTGTCATATACATACAGCAGAGCTATGTATAAGGGAGGAGCTTACCGATGTACCTTTATTTATCTCTTATTTTATTAGCTTTTACATTAAGCTTAGATAGCTGTAGTGTAGGGCTAACATATGGTTTAAGAAGCGTAAGAATTCCACTAAGATCAATTATAATTATCGGAATGTGTTCAGCGGCTGTTATGCTTGTTTCAATGGGAATTGGACATATGATCGCGAAAGTATTTTCACCTGTTATCGCAACGCGTATCGGTGGGCTTGTTCTTATTGGAATAGGGATTTGGGTATTGTATCAATTTTTTCGAAGTGAAAAAAAAGAAGAACCGAAGCAAGAGGAGAAGGTCTGGAAATTAGAGATTGCCTCGCTAGGGCTAGTGATTCAAATTTTACGGAAACCGACTGTAGCAGATTTTGATAAATCAGGCACCATTTCTGCAGGAGAGGCATTGCTTCTTGGTATCGCTCTTTCTGTAGACTCATTTGGTGCCGGAATTGGTGCATCTTTATTAGGGTATGCACCCGCTATGATGGCGATATTAGTTGCGATTATGAGTTCTTTGTTTTTATTTATTGGAATGAAACTTGGAACGGTTTTATCGAATATGAAGTGGTTACAAAAATTTACATTCCTGCCTGGGGTATTACTCATTATAATTGGAATTTGGAAAATGTAAGTATGGGCGTGGAACATTAGTTTCGCGCCTTTTATTATGAGGAGGCTTATTATGACAGTAGTAATTGGATTAACAGGAGGCATTGCAAGTGGAAAAAGTACAGTATCTCAAATGTTTCGTGAACTAAGCATACCGGTTATTGATGCAGATATTATTGCACGAGAAGTTGTAGAGCAAGGAAAACCAGCATATAACAAAATAGTAGAAGTATTTGGAACGGAAGTGTTACAAGAAGATGGAGAACTAGATCGTCCAAAACTGGGAAGTGTCGTTTTCTATAATGAAGAAAAACGATTGCAGTTAAATAAAATTGTTCATCCTGCAGTGCGTGAGGAAATGAATAGGCAAAAGGAGATGTACATAAAAGAAGATATGCAAGCGGTTGTGTTAGATATTCCTCTCTTATTTGAAAGCAAATTAACAAGTCTTGTTGACCGCGTTTTAGTTGTAGCAGTTAAGCCGCATACGCAATTAGAGCGTTTAATGAAACGAAATAACTTTTCAGAAGAAGAAGCAACAGCTCGTATTCAATCTCAAATGCCGTTAGAAGAAAAAGTGAAAAATGCAGATGAAGTGATAAATAATGATGGCACAATTATGGGAACGAAAACACAATTGCAGGTAATTTTAAAGAAGTGGAACATTATTGACTAAAAAATTGTGAAATTAATGAAAATGCTTAGTGACATATCTTCTTTTTGTGTTATACTATTATTGGGATTGGAGATAAATAGTATAACGCATTCAAGGGGGATAACATATTATGACTCGTGTGGCAATTAATGGATTTGGACGTATTGGGAGAATGGTATTTCGTCAAGCAATAAAAGAAAGCGCATTCGAAATTGTAGCAATCAATGCAAGCTATCCATCTGAAACGTTAGCACACTTAATTAAATATGATACAGTTCATGGCAAGTTTGACGGAACAGTAGAAGCATTTGAAGATCACTTATTAGTTGATGGAAAAATGATTCGCCTTTTAAACAACCGCGATCCAAAGGAATTGCCTTGGACAGATTTAGGTGTTGAAGTTGTAATTGAAGCAACTGGTAAATTTAATTCGAAAGAAAAAGCAATTCTTCACGTTGAAGCTGGAGCGAAAAAAGTTATTTTAACAGCGCCTGGTAAAAATGAAGATGTAACAATTGTAGTTGGTGTGAATGAAGACCAATTAGATATTACAAAACATACTGTTATTTCAAATGCATCTTGTACAACAAACTGTTTAGCGCCTGTTGTGAAGGTGTTAGATGAGCAGTTTGGAATTGAAAACGGTTTAATGACGACAGTTCACGCTTATACAAATGACCAAAAAAATATTGATAACCCACATAAAGATTTAAGAAGAGCACGTGCTTGCGGACAATCAATCATTCCGACAACGACAGGTGCTGCGAAAGCGCTAGCAAAAGTTCTTCCGCACTTAAACGGAAAACTTCATGGTATGGCACTTCGTGTACCAACACCAAACGTGTCTCTTGTTGACTTAGTAGTAGATGTAAAACGCGATGTGACAGTTGAAGCTATTAATGATGCATTCAAAACTGTTGCAAACGGTGCGTTAAAAGGTATTGTAGAATTCAGCGAAGAGCCTTTAGTATCTATCGACTTTAATACAAATACACATTCAGCTATTATCGATGGTTTATCTACAATGGTAATGGGTGATCGTAAAGTGAAAGTACTTGCTTGGTATGATAACGAGTGGGGCTACTCTCGTCGTGTTGTAGATCTTGTAACGTTAGTTGTTGAAGAGTTAGCGAAACAAGAAAATGTGCAACACATTTAAGTGAATAAGGGAGGAGAGGGCAAGGCAATATTTGCCCTCTTTTTTTATTTTTTTCTGAAAAGGAAAAAAATTATATAAGTATATTTTAAAAAGTGGACATACCACGAAACGTTGTGATTACTGCATTTGTGAATCGTTTATTTTTTTTAGGGAAAAGTAAAGAGGAAAATATGACAGAAAATCGAAAAAACTGTTGTTGCAAAATGAAAATAAACAAAGTATACTAACACTCGTAAACTTAAGAGCTGAGGTACGTAGTCACTACTTAAAGGGTTAGGACCTCTCTGGACTAACTTTCCCCCGTGGTAGTGGAGCAAGCCAAATTGCAAATTAGTTTTCAATTCGAACAGTTAGAATAAATTTACAAGGGGGAACTGTAGAATGGATACTATGGATACGATGGGTCGTCACGTGATCGCTGAACTTTGGGATTGCGATTTCGACAAGCTTAATGACATGCCGTATATTGAACAATTATTTGTGGATGCAGCACTAAGAGCTGGTGCTGAAGTGCGTGAGGTTGCTTTCCATAAATTTGCACCACAAGGTGTAAGTGGAGTAGTAATTATCTCAGAATCACATTTAACAATTCATAGCTTTCCGGAGCACGGTTACGCAAGTATTGATGTTTATACTTGTGGGGATCGTATTGATCCAAATGTTGCTGCAGAATATATTGCAGAAGGTTTAAACGCGAAAACGCGTGAGAGCATCGAGCTTCCTCGAGGCACTGGTAGCTTCGAAATTAAGCAGAGAGAAACAAAAGCTCTTTAAAAAAGAACATAATTGATTTAAAATGTAAAGAGGTGTATAATGCACCTCTTTTTTAGTTTATAAAAAAGGAAAAATATAACGTACTCGTTAGTTGAATACATTGGACTCTTGCAAATGAGGTAGTGCCCTATATACCATCTTATTTTTAAGTATGAGATGATAAAGTGATGCGCTGAAACTTAAAGTGGTAAGAGAGTTAGAATGAGTTATATAATATTGTATATATATTTTAGGTGAATTGAGTAGAGAAAAATAAAGAGTATAGTGTAAAGGAGTGAATGAATTGCGTTGTCCATCCTGTTCTCATAATGGTACAAGAGTGTTAGATTCGCGTCCGGTAGACGAGGGGCGCTCTATTCGAAGAAGAAGAGAGTGTGAAAGTTGTTTAAGTCGCTTTACGACCTTTGAAAGGGTAGAAGAGTCACCTCTTATCGTTGTTAAAAAAGAAGGCACACGAGAAGAGTTTAATAAAGAAAAGATTTTACGCGGTTTAATTAAAGCGTGTGAAAAAAGACCAGTATCTTTAAGACAATTAGAAGAAGTAACACAAAGCGTGGAACGTGAACTGCGTAATTTAGGTATATCAGAAGTGAAAAGTGATATGATTGGTGAAATTGTTATGGAAGAACTTCGCGATATTGATGATGTTGCTTATGTACGTTTTGCTTCTGTATATCGTCAATTTAAAGATTTAAATGTATTTATTGAAGAATTAAAAGATATACTGCAAAAAGAAAGAGAGTAGAAGTTGTATTTTATTCTCTTTACATACCGTAAGTAATAGGATAAGAGAGCTAGAAGCGAAAGCTAATAGCTCTTTTTCACTAAGAATTTATATAATGAAGATAGAAGGAATGAAGTAGAGGATAGATTGGATGAGAGAAAGGAAAAGCAAGAATGGAAAAACAGTCATGGATGGAGCTATTGCCGATTGATCGTTATAAAGTAAGTGCGAAAGGGCTACTGCATAATTACGACCGAAAAGTATTGACGATGTTGTATCAGCCGTTAATAGGTAGTAGAGCTTTTAGCTTATACATGACACTATGGGGGGAGCTAGAGCAAGATCGTGTATTTGGAAAAGAGAATACACATCATTCCCTTATGGTGACTATGCAAATGCAACTTCCTGAAATATATGAGGAACGAGTAAAGTTAGAGGCAATTGGGCTTTTGAAGGTATATATTAAGAAAGAAAAAGATATTCGAATGTTCATATATGAGTTGCAACCACCTTTATCTCCGAAGCAGTTTTTTGATGATATTGTTTTAAGTATCTTTTTATACAATCGATTGAGTCGGACAAAATATAATCAAGTAAAGCAATATTTCTTAGAAGAAGAATTTGATTTTGCTTCTTATGAAAATGTTACGCGCTCTTTCAATGATGTGTTTGGTTCGTTTAATCCAGGACAGCTTGAGCATGCGCAAGAAGACCTTCGTATTCCAAAAACGACAACTATGCCAAGTAACGAGAAGGGAGACGCTCCGAAAGTTTGGAATGATTTCTTTGATTTCTCTTTATTTGTAGATGGATTGTCCGCTCTTGTTCCTAAAAAGGCGATTACAGATCAAGTAAGAGACTGCGTTATAACACTTGCTTACGTGTATGGTGTAGATGTGTTATCGATGCAAAATATCGTTCTTGGTGCGGTGACGGAGATGCAAACAATTGATATGGAAAGGCTTAGAAAAGGAGCGCGCGATTGGTATCAATTTGAAAATGGTCAAGCATTACCGGTACTAAGTGAAAGAGTACAGCCTCATGCTGCACGTACGATGAAAGAGAAAGAGCCTTCATCACAAGAGGAGATGTTAATAAAGCAGCTAGAGGAAATCTCGCCAAAACAACTATTGAAAGAGATTTCTGGTGGTGCAGAGGCAACGAAAGCGGACTTGCAAATCGTTGAAGATGTCATGATTAATCAAAAATTGACACCAGGAGTTGTGAATGTACTTATTTATTACGTTATGCTACGCTCAGATATGAAACTTGCGAAAACGTATGTCGAGAAGATTGCTGGGCATTGGGCACGTAAAAAGGTCGGTACAGTAGCGGACGCGATGGCGTTAGCGAAAGAAGAGAACCGTCAATATCAAGAGTGGGCTGAGACGAAGAAAAAAGGCCGTACGGCGAAGAAAACGGTACGAAAAGAAATGGTGCCAGATTGGCTTAAGGAAGAAGAGCCGAAAGAACAAGAGAAAGAAACGGCGAAGAAAGATGTAAGTGTAGAAAAAGATGCAAGTACGCTAGAAGATGAACGAAAACGATTAGAAGAAGTGTTAAAAAAATATAAGCGTGATTAATAGAAGAGAATGAACGCTCTTTGAGGTGAGAAAATGGAGCATATTCAAAATTCATTTACAAAATTAATGGAAAATGAAAACTTTAAAAATAGATATGAAGTATTAAAGGCAGAAGTAATGGCGCACCCGCGTGTGAAAGAATTTATAGACGAACATAAAGGTGAAGTAACGACTTCTATGATTGAGCGCAGTCTTGTGAAGTTATATGAATATATTGGACAAAGTGTAGGTTGCGTGGATTGTCCGGATTTAGGTGCATGTAAAAATATGCTGCAAGGATACGAGCCAAAGCTTGTTATTCAAGGGAAGATGATTGATATTCAATACGATCGTTGCGTTAGAAAAGTAGCATATGACGAGAGAAAGAAATATGAAAAACTCGTTCAAAGTGTATATATGCCAACGGATATTTTACAGGCAACTATGGAAAACTTAGACCCTTCTGACTTAAATGCACGTATCGATGCAATTGGCGCAGCGAATGAATTTTTAAGTACATATGAACCAGGTAAAAAAGCACAAGGTTTATATTTGTACGGTAAATTTGGTGTAGGAAAAACGTACCTTTTAGGAGCAATTGCGAACGAGCTTGCTCGAAAGAAAATAAGTTCGATGCTCGTATACTTCCCGGAATTTTTACGTGAAATTAAAAGTTCGATTCAAGATAATTCGATTGGCGAAAAGATTGATGCGGTTAAACGCGTGCAAGTTTTAATGTTAGATGATATCGGGGCAGAAGCGATGTCGAGCTTTGTGCGTGATGATGTGCTTGGTGCAATCTTGCAATTCCGTATGTTAGAAAACTTACCGACGTTCTTTACGTCTAATTTTGATTTTAAACAATTGGAACATCATTTAACGTATACACAACGTGGTGAGGCTGAAGAAATGAAGGCAGCACGTATTATGGAACGAATTAAATATTTAGCGAAACCAATTCCAATTGGTGGGAAAAACCGTCGTCATAAGTAAAAGAGCAAGCTGAGAAGCTTGCTCTTTTGTATTATAGTGATATTTTCTTTTCAAATATGAGATCGAAATATTCAGGTTGTCCAGAACTGCCAATCGTAGGGGCAACAATCTGTACGAACCTCCAGTCATCTCTAGCATGTTCTTGAATAATTTCTTGGTAGTCTTCAGCTAGTTTTGAGCGAGTGAGCCCCCAATGAAATTCGACTTTTACGAATTTATATTCAAACATTCAGATACCTCCCTTTAGTAATAAGTAAAGTATACAATAAAAAAATTCATAGTAGCTTGTATCATTTTTTTCTCCCTCCCTTAATATATATAAAATTAGCAAGCCATATTGAGTGGATTTTCTAACGATAGGAAATGTAATTCTACTAAGAGTGAACTTCACGCGGGACGGACTCTTATAGGATTTGTAACGTATAGATACAGTCCTTTAGAGCAGGGATAAAAGGGGGGACAAAAGTGATTGAAATTTGCTTCGAAGAAAAAAATGATGCTATGCACGTATATAGACAATTGCTGAAAAGAGCGGAAGTATTATATAAGGAAACGAGTGTGTATTTACAGGAACAAAAAGTGGTGATTCACATACCAGTACGTGAATCAAATTATATTGAAAAGATCTTATTGCCGGTAATGGTGTATTTTATTGTGAATGTGAAACAAAATGAGTGGATTTATACGATCTTAAAAGAAAAGTTTTTTTATGAAGAACAAGAAGAGTGTCATCAAATATTGCACATGGCACATGAGATTTTAAAGGGAAGAAGAAAAGGGGTAGCTCAGGATTTAACGCGTAACGCATTTGAGTCATATATTAAGTCTTCTTTAAATAATTGGCTTTGTGATCCGCTCTCATTCTCGTTTTCATCATATATCCGTTTTCGTCTTCGTACATATAGGGAAATGGTGGCTAAACTTGCGGAAGTGGCAATTGATGAATATAAGATGGAGCAAGAATACCAAATGTTCATTGAGACGCTTCGGCAACAAGTAAGTAGCCGTAAATCACGCTTGTCCTGCGTGCATCTTATTTTTGATGAAAGCTTTATCTTTTATGATGATAAAGGTAGACGTTTAAAACAGGAGAAGTTGGTCCAATATATAGATGAGGAATTGTTAAAGCAAAATGATGTATATATTGATACGAAAGTAATTGCGCCGCTTCTTTCTATTTCGCCCAAAAAGATTTATTTATATACGAAAGAACAAGACCATAATATGATTATTACTTTGCGAAATGTGTTTCAAGAACGGGTCCAATTACATGGATTACATGATTTTGAGCGCAATGTGAAAAATTTAAAAAATAAAGGTAACGCCCTTGATTTTCTAAGTTTTTGAGCATATAATTACCTACATAAATGAAATATATCGAAATGTTATGATGAGGACATGAGTAGTTTTCTACGATTTTCAGAGAGGGAAGCCTTAGGGTGTGAGCTTCCTAGTACGGGATTATTACTTACCACCTCTAAACTTTAGCAGTGAACGGTTTTTCTAGTAATTGCTAACGGACAACACCGTTATGTTGAACTTGAGCAATTAACAATTATGTTAATTGGAACAAGGGTGGAACCACGAATTCAACACTCGTCCCTTTTTACGGGATGAGTGTTTTTTATTTTGAGAAAAAGAGGAGTGACCAGTGATGGCAGATGTAGTTAAAATTACTTTCCCTGATGGAGCTGTGAAGGAGTTTCCAAAAGGCGTAACAACTGAAGAAATCGCAGCTTCTATTAGCCCAGGCTTAAAGAAAAAAGCTGTAGCTGGAAAATTAAACGATGAGATGATCGATCTTGTTACACCAATCGAAGAAGATGGTGCAGTTTCTATTATTACATTAGATTCTGAAGATGGCTTATATATTTTACGCCATTCAACAGCCCACCTTTTAGCACAAGCGTTAAAACGTTTATATAAAGATGTTAAGCTTGAGCTTGGCATTGGTCCAGTAATTGAAAATGGCTTCTATTACGATATCGATATGGAAGAAGCAATTACAGTTGAAGACTTCAAGAAAATCGAAAAAGAAATGCAAAAAATCGTGAACGAAAACTTAGAAATCGTTCGTCATGAAGTACCACGTGCAGAAGCACTTCGTCGCTTTGAAGAAATTGGTGATGAGTTAAAATTAGATTTAATTAACGATCTTCCAGAGGATGCAGTTATTTCAATCTATGAGCAAGGCGAATTCTTCGACCTTTGCCGTGGTGTTCACCTTCCATCTACAGGGAAAATTAAAGTGTTTAAATTATTAAGCGTTGCAGGTGCTTACTGGCGCGGCGATAGCAATAATAAAATGTTACAACGTATTTACGGTACTGCATTCGTTAAGAAAGCAGAATTAGATGAGTATTTACGTATGCTTGAAGAAGCGAAAGAGCGCGATCACCGTAAATTAGGTAAAGAATTAAAACTATTTACTAATAGCCAAAAAGTAGGACAAGGTTTACCACTTTGGTTACCAAAGGGTGCAACAATTCGTCGTATTATCGAGCGTTACATCGTTGATAAAGAAGCAAGCTTAGGCTATGATCACGTATACACTCCAGTATTAGGAAGTAGAGAGTTATATGAAACTTCTGGTCACTGGAATCACTACCGTGATGGCATGTTCCCATCAATGGAAATGGATAATGAAGAATTAGTTCTTCGTCCAATGAACTGTCCTCACCATATGATGGTTTATAAAAATGATATTCACAGCTACCGTGAATTACCAATCCGTATTGCGGAACTTGGAACAATGCACCGTTATGAAATGTCAGGTGCGTTATCTGGGTTACAACGTGTACGCGGAATGACTTTAAACGATGCGCACATTTTCGTTCGTCCAGATCAAATTAAAGAAGAGTTAAAACGTGTTGTAAACTTAACTCTAGAAGTGTACAAAGATTTCGGTTTAGAGAACTACTCATTCCGTCTATCTTATCGTGATCCAGCAGATACTAAAAAGTATTATGCGGATGATGAGATGTGGGAAAAAGCACAAGGTATGTTAAAAGAAGCTATGGATGAAATGGGTCTTGATTACTATGAAGCTGAAGGTGAAGCAGCATTCTACGGTCCAAAACTTGATGTTCAAGTTCGTACTGCTCTTGGAAAAGACGAAACACTTTCAACTGTACAATTAGACTTCTTACTTCCAGAACGCTTTGAATTAACTTATGTTGGCGAAGACGGTAAGCAACATCGTCCAGTTGTAATTCACCGTGGTGTTGTATCAACTATGGAACGCTTCGTAGCCTTCTTAATTGAAGAATACAAAGGTGCATTCCCAACTTGGTTAGCTCCAGTTCAAGTACAAGTAATTCCAGTTTCTCCGCAAGTACATTTAGACTATGCGAAGAAAGTACAAGACGAATTGCGTCGTGCTGGTATCCGTGTTGAATTAGACACTCGTGAAGAGAAGATCGGTTACAAAATCCGTGAAGCACAAATGCAAAAAATTCCGTACATGCTTGTAGTAGGTGATAATGAAGTAACTGAAAACGGCGTAAACGTACGTAAATATGGTGAACAAAAATCAGAAACAATCGCATTAGATGCTTTTGTTGATATGATTAAAGTAGAAGGAAAACGATAAGAAAAAGCCGCGGTATACCGCGGCTTTTCTTTGTAATATAAAAGAGAAAAACTAGAAAAAATAACCATGTAACACTTATCATAAAAAAGTATTGCAAGTATGTTAGTTGTTTGTTACAATATTTCTTGTTGTTAGTAAAACACATCGCGTCTTCTTGACAGACGTCATGTCCTATGATAAACTCATCAAGGATAATAGAATATTGTTTTGTGGAACAAGTAGAAGCACCCGCTTCTCACCTGATGGACGCATTCGCAGTTAGCAGGTAAATGTATTTCTTACTTAAGATTTTACAAGTGTGGGTGTCGTATGCCCGCACTTTTTTTGTCGGGTTCTATGACTACAAAATATGTTCTGAGAAAACCTTGGAGGTGGCTTACTATTAGCAAGGATATGATGATTAACGAGCAAATTCGTGCACGTGAAGTACGTTTAGTTGGCGCAAATGGCGATCAACTTGGAATCAAGTCTCGTAATGACGCTTTAGACTTAGCTGCAAATCTTAATCTTGATTTAGTATTAGTTGCTCCAAATGCGAAACCGCCAGTATGCCGCATTATGGACTACGGTAAATTCCGCTTTGAGCAACAGAAGAAAGAAAAAGAGCAGCGCAAAAATCAAAAAGTAATTAGCATGAAAGAAGTTCGTTTAAGTCCAACAATTGATGAACACGACTTTAACACAAAACTTCGTAATGCTATCAAGTTTTTAGAGAAAGGCGACAAGGTTAAAGCGTCAATTCGCTTTAAAGGACGTGCCATTACTCATAAAGAAATCGGTCAACGTGTTTTAGATCGCTTCTCAGAAGCTTGTGCTGAAGTTAGTACAGTTGAATCTAAGCCTAAAATGGAAGGACGCAGTATGTTCTTAGTTTTAGCACCGAAAAACGATAAGTAATAGATAGAGGAGGAAATACCTATGCCTAAACAAAAAACTCATCGCGGCGCTGCAAAGCGTTTCAAAAAGACTGGATCAGGTAAACTGAAACGTTCTCACGCTTACACAAGCCATTTATTCGCTAACAAATCTACAAAAGCTAAACGTAAACTACGTAAAGCTGGTGTAGTAAGCGCTGGTGACTTCAAACGCATTCGTCAAATGCTTGACAACTTAAAATAAGTTCGGCTGATATATAGAACAATTAGGAGGTAATATTATGCCAAGAGTAAAAGGTGGTACAGTTACTCGTCAACGTCGTAAAAAAGTAATTAAATTAGCAAAAGGTTACTACGGTTCAAAAAATACATTATTCAAGGTTGCTAACCAACAGGTTATGAAATCTCTAATGTATGCATTCCGTGACCGCCGTCAAAAGAAACGTGACTTCCGTAAATTATGGATTACACGTATCAACGCAGCAGCTCGTATGAATGGTCTTTCTTACAGCCGCTTAATGCACGGTCTTAAAAATGCTGGCATCGAAGTTAACCGCAAGATGCTTGCTGACTTAGCTGTTCATGACGAAAAAGCTTTCGCTGAATTAGCAACAGTTGCAAAAAACAACATTAACTAATTAATTAGTTGAAACCTTAGAAGAATTTTCTTCTAAGGTTTTTTGTTTGTGTTCAGAGAGAAGTTTGAAGTTCTAAAGATTAACGGATGTGTTGTTATCGATATGACAAAATCAACATAAAAACTATAGTGATATAGAAGAATATACATATGAAGTCAGGAGAATCCTCCTGGCTTTTTTTAATTATGCACGTTTGGAAAGAAGAGTATCTTTCCTAGCCGAAACGACACTGCTATAATGGAAAGATGATATGGAACTTTCATCAGATGAACAATTTAAGAGTGATGACTGAAACGTATTTGCAAATTAAGGACAAGCTATTTTATAAAGAGGTAGATAGCTGACTTATTCATAAGAACTGAAACATAATAATGAACTTTGAGATGAAACAACATTGTTGCGTAAAATGCGATGTTGGAGGAGGACAATAGAATGGACTTACTACAACTATTTAAATTACAAAAAGAATTAGATGACCGTATTGCAAAAGAACATGACTTACAACCGAAAAAATTGTTAAAAGAAAAAATGTTAGCTCTTCTTGTAGAAATTGGTGAACTTGCAAATGAAACACGTTGTTTTAAATATTGGAGCAACAAACCAGCTTCGGAACGTGAAGTAATATTAGAAGAATACGTAGATGGTTTGCATTTTATTTTATCAATCGGAATTGATTTAGGTATTGATAAAAACTTCTTATTCTATAAATGTGCACAAACGAATAAAACACAAGTGGAAATTTTCTTAGACACATATGCGAAAGTAATTCGTTTTACAGATCAACCATCTATTACAAACTATATTGAATTATTTACGAGCTATCTTCGACTTGGACAAGCACTTGAATTTGAGCAAGAAGAGATTGAAAAAGCATATTTAGATAAAAATGAGGTAAATCATCAGCGTCAAACACAAGGATACTAATTTAATTTTTGAATATTTCAATTTAATTATTGTATAATGAATTGACTGAAGAAAAAGGAGGGTGTTGGCAATGACAAAATTAGACGCGACATTGACAATGCTAAAAGAATTAACGGATGCACGTGGTATTGCTGGTAACGAACGTGAACCACGTGAAGTAATGAAGAAATATATCGAGCCGTTTGCGGACGAACTTTCTACTGATAATTTAGGGAGTTTAGTTGCGAAAAAAGTAGGGGAAGAAAACGGTCCGAAAATTATGGTTGCAGGTCATTTAGATGAAGTTGGATTTATGATTACACAAATCGATGACAAAGGTTTCCTTCGCTTCCAAACGGTTGGTGGCTGGTGGTCACAAGTTATGCTTGCACAGCGCGTGACGATTGTAACGCGTAAAGGAGATGTAACAGGTGTAATTGGTTCAAAACCACCGCACATTTTACCTCCAGAAGCTCGTAAAAAGCCAGTTGAAATTAAAGACATGTTCATCGATATCGGTGCTTCTAGCCAAGAAGAAGCGATGGAGTGGGGCGTACGACCAGGAGATCAAGTTGTACCGTACTTTGAATTCCAAGTGATGAAGAATGAAAAAATGTTACTTGCAAAAGCGTGGGATAACCGAATCGGTTGTGCAATTGCAATTGACGTATTAAAACAACTAAAAGATGAAAAGCATCCAAACGTTGTATACGGCGTTGGAACTGTACAAGAAGAAGTTGGTCTTCGTGGCGCAAAAACATCTGCGAATTATATTAAACCAGATATCGCGTTCGCAGTAGATGTTGGTATCGCTGGAGATACACCGGGTGTAACGTCAAAAGAAGCGCAAAGTAAAATGGGCGATGGACCACAAATCATTTTATATGATGCTTCTGTTATTGGACATACAGGTTTACGTGATTTCGTAGTTGATGTTGCTGATGAATTACAAATCCCGTATCAATATGATTCAGTAGCGGGCGGAGGAACGGATGCGGGTGCGATTCACATTGCTGTAAATGGTATTCCTTCTATGGCAATTACAATTGCAACGCGCTATATCCATTCTCATGCGGCAATGTTACATCGTGATGATTATGAAAATGCAGTGAAGTTAATTGTAGAAGTTATTAAACGTCTTGATAAAGAGGCTGTACATAACATTACATTTAATTAATAGAAAAAGCGAAGGAGATTCTCCTTCGCTTTTTTATGTTTTAAAAAGGCCGTTCTAATCCCGCTGCAGTATGAGCGCCTAAAATAATTAAACGAGTTAATTGCATCGCCATAAAATGCGGGGTATATATCATTCCTCTTTTAAGCCATGACATAATCATCCCTAGATGGGCACCAGTAACATAACTAATGAGAATATCGCGTGGAACCATTAGTTTTTCATCGTTAGGTTGTGAAATAGAGAGGCTTAATGTTAAATGCGTTTGAATTGCTTTCATCATCTTATACGTATAGTTTCCGGCAGCTTTATCACCAAGCATGACGTTATAGAAGTTAGTGTTTTCTGCAATATGTTCGAACAAGGCCAAAAAACTTGGATGTGGCGAATCAAATGTTAGTTGGAAATCTTCTTTATTTCTATTTCTCGGTTTAATTACTTCAGTTAGCTTTTCTAACATTTCTTCAATGCTTTTGTCTAGTAAGTCATATTTATCGTGGTAATGGCTATAAAATGTAGCGCGGTTTACAGGAGCGCGTTCTGCAATATGTTGAACAGTAACATTTTCAAAACCTTTTTCGCCTACTAAAGCGACAAAAGCATCCTGTATGAGTTGTCTCGTCCGTTTTACACGTGGATCATTTGTATTTTTAATAGACATTTTTATTTCCCCTCGTTTAATTTTCTGTACTTAAACAACATATTGGTATTATATTGTTGTTTAAACGACATTTCATACGTAAATTGTCGGTTGTAGATTCAAAATAATTATTTATAATTATAAACGATAGTCCTTCAGAAATCAGCACCGCTCGCAGGTAGATAAATTTCGATTTACGCTGCAGATGGTGTGATTTTTTTGTTAAAAGGTTAATATAATTAACAATTAAACAATCTAAACAATAAGGACATAAATAGTTTAGAAAAAAATTATATGCGATATAAGGAGAGGAATGCAATGAATCAGTTTCGAAGAATGGTAATTATCAACATTATCACATTAATTGTACTAGTTGGCGGCGGTATTGGCGGTTATTACTATTACAATCAAACGGAAAATTACTTAAAAACAGACAATGCAAAGATTGATGGAAAGGTAATTCCGGTTGCTTCACCAGTAGCAGGTAAACTAACTGACTGGAAAGCTGAAGTAGGAAAAAATTATAATGAGAACGATAAACTAGGTACTGTTACTGTAGCGGCAGCTAATGGAGAACAAACAGTAGATGTAACAATTCCACAAAATGCAACGGTTGTACAATCAAACGCAACAACAAATGCTTTCGTTGGAGCTGGTAGCCCGATTGCTTACGCATTCGATATGAACAATTTATGGGTAACAGCAAACATTGAAGAAACAGATGTTGATGATGTTCAAAAAGGTCAAGATGTAGATGTGTATGTAGATGCATACCCAGATACAACGTTAACAGGAAAAGTAGAACAAGTTGGCTTAACAACAGCGAATACATTCTCTATGTTGCCATCAAGCAACGCAACAGCGAACTATACGAAAGTAACACAAGTAGTACCAGTTAAAATTTCTTTAGATCATAGCAAATCAGTAAATATTGTTCCTGGCATGAATGTGACAGTTCGTATTCATAAGTAAGGGGGAGATGAGATGTCCTCAATTGTAATTGCAGGATATGCACTATTTTGTATAATCGTCTTCTTCCTTGTAAATCGTCTTTTACGAAAGAAAAAAACGAAAATGGGAGAAGAACAAGTCCCAGCCGTAAGTAAAATAGAAGTAAGTAAAGTTGAAACAGAAGAGAAAGAAATTGAACGAAAGCAAGAATCGGAAATTTCTAATGTAGTTGAGTTAGAAACAGGAAAGCAAGAAGAAGTAAAACAAGAAAAAGAAGTGCCGAAAAAACAAATGTCTATGCCTGTAGAGAATGTGAACGTAAAAGCAGTTGTAGCTGTATTAATTCTCGGTATGTTCGTTTCTATTTTAAACCAAACAATCATTAACGTTGCATTACCTCCGTTAATGAATGAATTTAATGTATCAACTTCAACAGCACAATGGTTAATTACAGGCTTCATGCTTGTAAATGGTATTTTAGTACCGATTAGTGCCTTTTTAGTTTCACGATTTACGTATCGTAAATTATTCGTAGCAGCAATGTTATTCTTCACGGTAGGATCTATCATTTGTGCTACTTCAGGAAACTTTACAATGATGATGACAGGTCGCGTAATTCAAGCAGTTGGTGCGGGTATTTTAATGCCGGTTGGTATGAATATCTTTATGACGTTATTCCCGCCTCATAAACGCGGAGCGGCGATGGGATTACTAGGTGTAGCGATGATTTTAGCGCCAGCTATCGGACCAACTGTAACAGGTTGGGTGATTGAAAACTATAGCTGGAACTTAATGTTCTATGCGATGTTTATTATTGGTTTAATTATTACGTTCCTATCTTTAAAATTCTTTACACTAGCTCAGCCAGTGTCTAAAACGAAATTAGATATATTCGGTGTGGTTAGTTCAAGTATTGGACTAGGAAGCTTATTGTACGGATTTAGTGAAGCTGGAAATAATAGTTGGACTAGTGCAGAAGTCATTATTTCACTTGTTATCGGTGTAATTGGTTTAGCGTTATTTATTTGGAGAGAGTTAACAACGGACAATAAAATGCTTGATTTACAAGTATTTAAATATCCAGTATTTACTTTTACTTTAGTAATTAACGCAATCGTTACGATGGCATTATTCGGAGGTATGTTATTGCTTCCAGTATATCTGCAAAACATTCGTGGCTTTACGCCAATTGAATCTGGTTTACTACTTCTTCCAGGATCATTAATTATGGGGATCATGGGACCAGTAGCGGGTAAATTATTCGATAAATATGGCATTCGTCCATTAGCGATAATTGGATTGGCAATTACGACGTATGCGACATATGAATTTACAAAATTATCGATGGATACACCGTATAGCGTTATTATGACGGATTATATTATACGTTCAATTGGTATGTCATTCATTATGATGCCAATTATGACAGCTGGTATGAACGCGCTACCGATGAAATTAATTTCTCACGGTACAGCAACGCAAAATACGTCAAGACAAGTAGCTGGTTCAATCGGAACAGCGATTTTAATCACACTTATGACGCAACAAACGACTGCTCACGTAGCAGATTACGGCAACATGTTAACAACATCAAACCCAATTTTAGTTGATAAAGTACACGGCATGGGTCAAAGCTTAGCGGCCTTAGCTGGATCAGCTCAAGCAGGAGACGCGATGAGCACACAACTATTATATGGACAAATTTCAAAGCTATCTGCAATTAACGGTATTAACGATGCCTTCTTAATTGCAACGATACTTGCAGGGATTGCTTGGGTGTTATCGTTCTTCTTACCATCAGGCAATAAACCAAATAGAAAAGCAGGGAATTAATTTCCCTGCTTTTTTGCCTTTTTAAAGAGTGAGATATAAAAAATGATAACCAGTTACGGAGCACAGCCCTGTTATAAACAAAATTGTCCCCATAGAACAAATACTCGATATTTGCCTGCCGCTTATAATAGCTAATAGTCCAGCTAAAGAGAAGAAGCACCAATATAAAGTTCCCGAAATTGGAAGCATCCCCTCTAAATCTATTCCAGAACCTATACAAACAATAGGAACAACGATGAGTAATATGCTAGTGAAACCAGCTATAATGGTAAGTAATTTACGATGTTTCATGCCAGCAATAATTAAAAAAATACCAACGATAAATACGCATAACATTAAAGTAAGAGCTAAAATCATCCAAGTTAATATTCCAAACACTTCTGTATTACCTCCGATTTGTAGGTTGCTAAAAAATATTATATATAGAATGAATCACCTACAGACATGAGCTCCCAGAAGATAACACCTAATATTCCAATGGTAAAAATAATGAATCCCATATTACGTATACTTTTAATTTTGGCTTGTACTCCACTTACCCCTGCTAATAATCCAGTTAAAGAAAATAGGGTCCAGTAAAGAGCAGTTGGAATCGGGAAAATTGTATCGATATGAATCCCTACACTTAAAAGAACAAAAGGTAGTGTGACAAAGGATAGGCTAAGTAGCCCCATTAAACCAACGAATAATTTCCGATATTTAATCCCTGTTACTATTAAAAAAATACCACCAGCAATCCCGCATAGTAAGAGAAGTGGCGTGAAAAGCATCCAAATAATACTGAACATATGTAAACTCCTTTATGTGAATTAAGTTATATTTTACTACATGAGGTTTATTTTGGATATTATTAATGAGTATATATAAATTGAAGGAAATGGGTAATAACGATACGGATTATCAAAAACGCTAACCGCAGAAGAGTTTGAAGTTATGATAAAAGAGTAAAGAGAGGTATCGCGATGATACCTCTTTTTAACTCAAGAATGCCAACATGTTATTCATAATATGAAATAACATAGCTGGAATAATGGACTTTGTTTTTTTACATAAAATGGCCATTAATAATCCCATAAAGAAAGTAATTACCATTACCCCAAGTGAGTATGTATGAGCGATACCGAAGAAGAAACTTGTTACGATGGCTGCAATCCAAAATGGAAAGCGTTCTGAGAAGAAGCGAAGTATAAAACCACGGAAAATAAGTTCTTCAAAAATGGGTGTGAGTATTGCAAAGCTGAGAAGTAATAATATTTGATATTGCTTAAAGACGTCTAAGCTTAGTGCGGAAGATTGCTGCTTTGTTGCGTCTTGGAACACATAATTTAACAAGATGTAATTGAGTATGATGTTGATAACGAAGAAAAGAAGTAAGTATACGTATGTGCGCCATTCTTTCAGTGTTTTAAAGTTAAAAGATTTTAGTAGTAATTTTTTTGCGGGTTCGAATTTAAAAATGAAGAATAACAATACAGCTAGTTGTAATACGGTACTCGCAGTATTTGCAATAGATTCATACA
This sequence comes from Bacillus sp. FSL L8-0152, assembly GCF_038006365.1. Lineage (NCBI taxonomy): Bacteria > Bacillati > Bacillota > Bacilli > Caryophanales > Bacillaceae > Bacillus > Bacillus sp. FSL L8-0152. The sequence goes on along the minus strand of NZ_JBBOVB010000001.1, from coordinate 4,691,925 downwards.
GGGCAACTTGTTTTTTATCTGTAAGACCTGCTGTATAAATTGTTAATGGCATTGCGAGGAACACAGTAATAAGTCCAGTTCCAAAAAAGGCGAATAAAACAGAGCTAATAAATTGTCCCCATGACATCGAGTGTTTTTGTTCATTAGAAAGCTGTGTAGCGGGTTGCATTTGTAAAATCACCTCTTTTATATTTGTATATTTAATTATAAAGTAAAATGTTTTTGAATGTAACATTTAAATATTACATATAAAGTGAAACTTTAATCATTGGGGAGGTTCATCCCCCACTGATTATCAGCCCTCACCAATCGGGCTTTTACGGGCAGTTGATTCTCCACCTAACTTCCTCGTCTTTGCTGAATTTCGAGGTGGGGGTCTTACTGCCCGTTAATGCGGGATAAAGGTTTATTTTCCATAAAATAATAAAAGAGGTATCACCCTGTAGTGATGCCTCTTTCTCATTGATAACTATGTTTTGTCTTGTTATTCAATTTTGCTTGCTCTATTTGCAATTCACGCTCTACCAATCGATCTAATTGCTGAATAGCTTTAAGTGCTTTTTCATAAGAAATCGTTCTATAATGATGAGCTCCGCCTGGTTCTTCATCTGCTTCGTCTGCCCATTTAATAATGTTTTGAAGAGATGTTCTTTCAATTTCTTGTTCTACTAAGAAAGAATCTGTATGAAGAAGAATTGCGATAGAAATTTCTTTTGCTAGTTTTGGATGTTCTCCTAATCTAATAAGCAATTTATGTGCTCTTTCAGCACCTTTAATTGCATGGATATCATTCTTTTTATATAAGTCATAGTCCCATTCGCCGCCTGTATACCACGTATGATGTCCGATATCATGAAGGAAACCGGCTTTTGTCGCAGCATCGACTGAGGCGTGATGCTTTTTGGCTAGGTGAAACGCATGGTAAGCGACAGCGATCGCGTGGACCATTCCAGAACGGTTTACGTATTTTTGTGTAATGTGATGTTTAAAAACTTGTTCAAGCGTAATACGGTGCATAAAACATTCACTCCTTTTATCTAATGATGTATACGAAGAAAAATCGATCGGTTTAAATGTATTTTGAACATTGTACTCCATCATAGTTCGTTAGTAAAGTAGAAATGTTTAGGAGAAGAAAAATTTTTTTCGTAAAAAAATCACCTTAGCTTATGCGAAGGTGATTTTCAAATTGCTTATTTTTTTAATCCTTGCTCTAGTGTTTCTAACATTTCGTGCTTTTCATTTTCATCAGCGTTTTTCCAAATGACTTCAAATAAAACGCCAAGACCTGGAAGCATTTTTTCTTCACCGCTTTGAATTGCATCGACAATTGTTTCTTGTAATTGATCTTGTGAATTACCAGATACATTCGCTAATACGGCACCGCGTAAATTAAAACTCATTGCTTTCACCTCTTCTTCAGAATTGAAACTGACGTTAGTTTTTGTTCTTTTTTATGTAAATATGTATGAAAAATAGGCTATAATGATAAGACAAGAAGAGAGGGAAATACATATTATGAAAAACATTGATTCAGTACAAAATCCGCGTGTAAAGCAGTGGAAAAAACTGCAAACGAAAAAAGAACGCGATAAAAAAGGTTTATTTTTTGTAGAAGGATTTCACTTAGTCGAGGAAGCTCTGAAGGCAGGAATTGTAACAGAACTTATCGTTTCAGATCAGACAGACCTTCCGAAAGATTGGACAGTTAATGATGTGGAAATGTATATCGTGCCTGAGGCGATTGTAAAAATACTTCGTGAAACAGAAACGACGCAAGGTGTATTTGCTGTTTGTGAGAAGCATGAGAAAGAAGTAGCTCTTACTGATGGGAAATTCCTTTTATTAGATGGCCTGCAAGACCCAGGTAATTTAGGAACAATTATTCGTACAGCTGATGCAGCTGGTATTCACGCCGTTGTGCTTGGAGAAGGTTGTGTTGATGTTTACAATAGTAAAGTACTCCGCTCTACACAAGGTTCTATTTTCCACTTGCCAATTGTAAAAGGGAACTTAGAAGAATGGGTAGACAAGTTAAAAGAAAATAACGTTCCTGTATATGGAACAGCTCTTGAAAATGGAGTTCCGTATGGTGAAGTAACTCCAGCCGGAAGTTTTGCATTAATTGTTGGAAATGAAGGAAATGGCGTACGCCAAGAAATTCTTGCAAAAACGGATCAAAACTTGTATATTCCGATTTACGGTAGGGCAGAATCATTAAATGTTGCGGTTGCAGCAGGGATTTTAACGTATTATTTGCAAAGCCCGGTTGCGAACAAATAAAAAACTTCTTATAATAAGTTGAAGTACATTATATTAAAAGTTAAATAACGAAAAACGTTGATAGAGAAGAGTAGCTTACAAAATCGCCATATAGGGAGAGAATGCCGTAGACTGAAAGCATTCTTATGGTAGACGGAAGTGAATTCACCTCTGGAGTTGACGCCAGGACCATGTATATGTAAAGGCGTTCCGGTCAGAATTGATCGTTATAACTAATGAGTGGGCAGACTTGTTCTGTCAATTTAGGGTGGTACCGCGAATTTACCTCGTCCCTTTTTGGGAGCGAGGTTTTTTTATTTTTAAAATTAGGAGGGTTCCAAAATGGAAGCACGTTTAAAAGAGCTAAAGCAAAAAGCGTTAGAGCTTATTGAAGAAGCGAAAGAGCTAAAGGGCTTAAACGACGTACGCGTAGCGTATTTAGGAAAAAAAGGTCCAATTACAGAAGTATTACGCGGCATGGGAAAATTATCAGCAGAAGAGCGTCCACGTATGGGAGCATTAGTAAATGAAGTACGTGAAGCGATTCAAACGCGTCTAGAAGACAAAATTGGTAACTTAGAAAAAGCAGTAATTGAAGCGAAATTGGCTACGGAAACAATTGATGTTACATTACCAGGTCGTCCTGTTGAAACAGGTTGTCACCATCCGTTAACAGCTGTTGTTGAACAAATTGAAGATGTATTCATCGGTATGGGTTATGAAGTAGCTGAAGGAACAGAAGTAGAAAAAGACTACTACAACTTCGAAGCACTAAACTTACCGAAAGATCACCCAGCACGTGACATGCAAGATACATTCTACATTACAGAAGAAACGTTACTACGTACACATACATCTTCTGTGCAAGCACGTACGATGGAAAATAATAAAGAAAAAGGCCCAATCAAAATTATCTGTCCTGGTAAAGTGTATCGCCGCGATGATGATGATGCGACGCATTCACATCAGTTCATGCAAATTGAAGGTCTTGTAATTGATAAAAACATTCGTATGAGTGACTTAAAAGGTACACTGCAAGTATTCGTGAAAAAGATGTTCGGTGAAGATCGTGAAATCCGTCTTCGTCCAAGTTTCTTCCCATTCACAGAGCCATCTGTAGAGATGGATATTTCTTGTATGATGTGTCATGGCAAAGGTTGCGGCACTTGTAAAGGAACTGGCTGGATTGAAATTTTAGGCGCAGGTATGGTTCACCCGAACGTACTTGAAATGGCTGGTTATGATTCAAAAGAATATCAAGGTTTCGCATTCGGTATGGGCGCAGAGCGTATCGCAATGTTGAAATACGGCGTAGATGACATTCGTCATTTCTATACAAATGATGTACGTTTCTTACAACAATTCAAACGAGCGTAAGGGAAGGAGAGGATAAATATGTTCGTATCATATCGTTGGTTACAAGAGTATGTAGATATTAAAGATGTAACAGCACAAGAACTAGCAGACAAAATCACGAAAAGTGGTATTGAAGTAGAAGGCGTTGAAGTATTAAATAAAGGTGTAAAAGGTGTTGTAGTTGGTCACGTATTAGAATGTGAAAAACACCCAGAAGCTGATAAATTAAGCAAATGCTTAATCGATATCGGTGAAGAAGAGCCAGTTCAAATTATTTGTGGAGCTGCTAATATTGCAAAAGGTTTAAAAGTACCAGTTGCAAAAGTTGGTGCTGTACTTCCTGGTAACTTCAAAATTAAAAAAGCAAAACTACGTGGTGAAGCTTCTCACGGTATGGTTTGTGCTCTTCAAGAGCTTGGCATTGATGGAAAGTTAGTTTCAAAAGAATATGCAGATGGTATCTTCATCTTCCCAAGTGACACTGAAGTTGGTGCAGATGCACTTGAAATTTTAAACTTACACGATGAAGTACTTGAGCTTGGTTTAACACCAAACCGTGCAGATTGCTTAAACATGTTAGGTGTTGCATATGAAGTGGCTGCTATTTACGGGCGAGAAGTAAAACTTCCAGCTATCGAATTACAAGAAACAGCAGAAAAAACTTCTGATTATATTTCTGTAAATGTAGAAGCGAAAGAAGAAAACCCATTATACATTGCAAAAATGGTTAAAAACGTAAAGATTGGTCCATCACCAATGTGGATGCAAACTCGCCTTATGGCAGCTGGCATTCGTCCAATTAGCAACGTAGTTGATATTACAAACTACATTTTAATGGAATACGGTCAACCGTTACATGCATTCGATTACGATAAATTAGGTTCAAAAGAAATCGTTGTTCGTCTTGCAAAAGAAGGCGAAAAAATTGAAACGTTAGATGATCAAGAGCGTACATTACAAAGCCACCACCTTGTAATTACAAACGGAACAAAAGCTTTAGCTGTTGCTGGTGTAATGGGCGGAGCGGATTCTGAAGTTACAAATGAGACAGTAAACGTTCTAATTGAGTCTGCATACTTTGCAGGTCAAACAGTGCGTCGTACATCAAAAGACTTAGGTCTTCGTAGTGAATCAAGTGCACGTTTCGAAAAAGGAATCGACCCAACACGTACATTTGAAGCAATTCAACACGCAGCTGCTTTAATGGCGAAATATGCTGGCGGTGAAGCGCTTGAAGGTGTAGTAGAAGCTGACAACTTACAAGTACAAGAGCGTACAGTATCTGTTACTGCTGAAAAAGTAAACCGTGTATTAGGTACAAATATTTCTGCGAGTGAGATGGGTACAATGTTCACAAACTTGAAATTCCCATTCACAGAAGTAGAAGGAACATTCCATGTAAATGTACCAGCACGTCGTCCTGATATTACAATTTCCGAAGACTTAGTAGAAGAAGTGGGCCGTCTATACGGTTATGACCACATTCCAGTTACATTACCTTCTGGAACGATGACTCGTGGTAAATTAACATCAGCACAAACGAAACGTCGTAAAGTACGTCGTTTCTTAGAGGGTGCTGGTTTATATGAAGCAATTACGTATTCATTAACAAGCGCTGACAAAGCGAAACAATACATGGTTGAGCCAAACGAAAAAGCACCTGTAAACCTTGCGCTTCCAATGAGCGAAGAGCGTAGCCAACTTCGTTTAAGCTTAGTGCCGCAATTGCTAGAAGCAGTTTCATACAATGTTGCTCGTAAAAACGACAGCGTTGCTTTATATGAAGTAGGTTCTATCTTCTTACCAACAGAAGCAGGGGAACTTCCGAAAGAAGAACAACACCTTGCAGGTGTTATGACAGGTCTTGCTCTTCACCATGCATGGCAAGGTGAGAAGAAAGTAGTAGACTTCTTCGTTATGAAAGGTGTACTAGAAGGACTATTCGACGTACTTGGCGTTTCAAACCAAATCACATATGCACCAGCAAAACGTGAAGGTATGCATCCAGGCCGTACAGCTGATATCGTATTAGATGGCGAAGTAATTGGTTTCATCGGTCAATTGCACCCAGAAGCAGAAAAACAATTAGATGTGAAAAATACATTCGTATTTGAACTATCTCTTGTAAAAGTATTCGGTGCAGACGCTGAAGAAACTTACTACTCATCAATTCCACGTTTCCCATCTATGACACGTGACATGGCTGTTGTGGTAACAAAAGAAACAAAAGCTGGTGAAATGAAGCAAGTCATTGCTGAAGCTGGCGGAGAACTTCTGAAAGACGTAACACTATTCGACTTATACGAAGGTGAAAAAATGGAAGAAGGCAAGAAATCACTTGCATTCTCTATGACTTACTTCGATGCAGAACGTACGTTAACAGATGAAGAAGTAACAGAAGCGCATAACCGTGTATTAACAACGGTAGAAGAGAAATTTGGTGCGGAGTTACGTAAGTAATTAGAAAATTGCCGGATTCATTCCGGCAATTTTTTTTATTGCACAATCGTCGAAAGATGTCGGTAAGTCGATATATTACAAAAATCGCTTATATATTTTCTGGCATCTTGCATCTTTCTCTCGAATGTAGTACATTAATTTTAGTTTAACAAAATGAAAGACGATGATAAGGAAAAGTAGTATATACTATAATCCAAAGCGAGTCAGGGGCGGTGAGAGCCTGATGAGGCGGTATATGTGAAGAACACCTTGGAGTTGCTAACCGAAATTGAATTTTGTATTCAAGAGTAGACTTAGACGGGAATCCGGCCTGTTACAAACCGGGAAGTATGTATTACATACGAGTTAAAGTTGGTCTTTATGACAAATTGGGTGGTACCGCGAAGTTTAACCTTTCGTCCCTTTATGGATGAAAGGTTTTTTTGTATTTAAATATATCAGCAAAGGAGAATTTTACTATGGAAAACACATTAGTAAAAAGTCTGTATAGAGATACAGAAAAGTATGCAGGTCAAACAGTACAAGTATCAGGGTGGATTCGTAACTTACGTGATTCAAAAGCATTTGGTTTCATCGAATTAAACGACGGTAGCTTCTTCAAAAGCGTTCAAATCGTTTTCGATACAGAATTAGAGAACTTTAAAGAAATTGCAAAGCTTCCACTTAGCTCTTCAGTGAAAGTAGAAGGTAAAGTAATTGCAACGCCTGGGGCGAAGCAACCATTTGAAATTAAAGCAGAAAAAATTGATATCGAGGGCTTATCAGATTCTGATTACCCACTTCAAAAGAAGCGTCATACGTTTGAATACTTACGTACAATCGCTCACTTACGTCCAAGAACAAATGCATTCTCTGCAACGTTCCGCGTACGTTCTATCGCAGCATTTGCGATTCACCAGTTCTTCCAAGAGCGTGGATTTGTACATGTTCACACACCAATCATCACTGGTAGTGATACAGAAGGTGCTGGCGAAATGTTCCGCGTAACAACACAAGATTTAAACAACGTACCAAAAGGTGAAGACGGACAAGTTGATGAATCAAAAGACTTCTTCGGTAAAGAAACAAACTTAACAGTAAGTGGACAGCTGAACGCTGAAGCGTATGCATTAGCATTCCGTGATGTATATACATTCGGACCTACATTCCGTGCGGAAAACTCAAACACAACTCGCCACGCTGCTGAGTTCTGGATGGTTGAGCCTGAGATTGCATTCGCTGAGTTAGGCGATGTAATGGATCTTACAGAAGATATGCTGAAATATGCAATGAAATATGTATTAGAGCATGCACCAGAAGAAATGGACTTCTTCAACAGTTTCGTTGATAAAACAGTTCTAGAGCGTATGAACAACGTGATTAACTCTGACTTCGGTCGCATCACATATACAGAAGCAATTAAAGTACTTCAAGAATCAGGTGCTGACTTCAAATACCCAGTAGAATGGGGTATTGACTTACAAACAGAGCATGAAAGATACTTATCAGAAGAGATCTTCAAACGCCCTGTATTCGTAACTGACTACCCGAAAGACATTAAAGCGTTCTACATGCGTATGAATGAAGATGGAAAAACAGTAGCTGCTACTGACCTTCTAGTTCCTGGCATCGGCGAATTAATCGGCGGAAGTCAACGTGAAGAAAGAATGGACGTTTTAGTAGACAGAATTAAAGAATTAGGTATGAACGAAGAGGACTACTGGTGGTACTTAGAACTTAGAAAATACGGCGGTACAAAACACGCTGGATTCGGTCTAGGTTTCGAGCGCTTCCTAATGTACATCACTGGTATGGCTAACATCCGTGACGTAATTCCATTCCCAAGAACTCCAGGTTCTTCTGAGTTCTAAAATATGAAAAAAGCGAGAGGATTTCCTCTCGCTTTTTTGTTTGCATAGTTTATGACCCCGTAGCAAAAAGTAACGCGAAGGGGTGAATATAAATGAGTAAAAAAGTGAAAAAAGATCATTCAAGGTCAAGCCTTGGTTCTCCAGAAGTAGAAGGACAAGGAACGACGACACGTGAAACAGGTTCACATAAAGTACCTTCATCAAATAAGAAGCAGAAACGAAGCTAACATAAAAAAGGAGAGTCTTGGCGACTCTCCTTTTTTCATGTATTACATCTTCTTATCGTTAATTTCTTTTGTAATGTTATCGACATCTTTGTCTAATCGATCGAAATAGAAAAACCACAGTAAACTCATGAACACGTAATAGATGGCCATCACGCCAAGATTATCAGATATATTTTCGAATGTGGATTTAGTAGTGAAAAAAGCTCCCCAAATGGTAGAAATAGTGAAGTAAGAAAGTGGACCTACGAGGTGTATGAAAACATATAATAATTTTTTAACTTTCACAGCGTCCATATGAATTCCCTCCTTATGTAAACAATCCTTTTCTTCTAATCATGAATTCAAATTCCTCACAGAAGTGTTGTAGCTTGTTGTGCATCGTGTTTCACGATAAATTTTCGAATCCGAAAATTTAATAGGAATGATCTACCATATCTTTCGATTAAATTTTGGAACTCCTGTTGCTCACTTAATAGTTGGATATTCTCCCTAATTTTGAATTGTCTTTCATGGGATTACCTAGTAAGATGTTTAGAATCATTTATAGAAATAGTAATAGGAATTATCTTCTTTAATTTTAATAATATGTATAATTATGTTGTGACATAATTACAAGGACAATAGTAGGGTGAAACAAAAAACAGGAGTTTGTAGGCTCCTGTTTTTGTCGATACTATTTTAATAAGCGAAACGCCTTCTCTGTATTAGCAAAATGCAGTTTCACAAACTCAGGTAATCGTTCTTTACCAAGCTTTTGAATTAATTTAGCAGCGGCGATATCAACTTGTTTACCAGCACCTTTTGGAAGTGGCATACCAGCTTTTTTACTTAGTTCGTCAAACTGTTTTACGAATGAGTAGCGAGCTAAAATAGAAGCAGCGGCTACTGCTAAATGGACGCTTTCACCTTTCGTAGCGAAATAAACATTTTCACGCTGTACCTGTTTTTGTTTTGCTAAATATTTATAGTATGTATCAGGTTGTGTGAATTGATCGATTAAGACGCCTTCAGGTTTTGTAGGTGCCATTTTAGCTAATAAGTTTGTAATAGCTTTATTGTGTAGTAAAGCTTTTAACTTACCTTGATTGTTTCCTTTATCAAATAGCTCGTTATATTTTTCATTATGAAGGACAAGAGAGCTGTAAGGAACAACGTGTAGAAGTTGTTTCGCAATGGCAGTAATTTGATCGTCATTTAAGTTTTTAGAGTCTTTTACACCAAGTTCTTTTAGCAGTGGGATTTGCTTTGCATCCACATATACAGCAACGACTGTCATCGGTCCAAAGAAATCTCCCGTACCAACTTCATCAGACCCTACAATAGACATTGTACCGATGGAAGCGGGCGGCGCATAACGATGGGAATCGACAGATTTTTTTACAGCTGTTTTCGGTGTTTGAGAGACAGTTTGCCAACGAGAAGCTTCTGCTTCAGCGCGGCCTCCTTGGAACATTACTTTTCCAGATTTATACGCTGTAATTGTGCAAGATGGTACCTTTGCCATGAAGATTCCGCCTTGTGGAATTTTTGGGCTAAGCGAATGTTTATATTGTTGTTTCATGTCTTCAATTACTGTAGAATTTGTTTGAATTACGATAGAATTTGACATAATGGTCGCCCCTTTTTTTATATTGTTATTTTTATCATATCGGATTGTTCTTTCTGTTTCCATATTATGAAGGTTCATGGTATGATAAACTTTAGGATTCTGTACGTGATTGGAGGCCGGTGAGTTGTCACAACAAAAGGGAAAGAAAAGTCGAATTAATGTAGAAATCTATGGTCAGCAATATTCAGTTGTTGGCGATGAAAGTACAAGTCATATCCGCATGGTAGCAGCGATTGTGGATGATAAAATGCGCGAACTCAATGCCAAGAATCCTTCGCTTGACACGAGTAGACTAGCGGTATTGACGGCGGTAAACGTCATACACGATTACATAAAATTAAAAGAAGAACATGAGAAATTGAAAGAAAGTATGACAAAAAAAGGAATGGAATAACATGATTGATATTATTATCATTTTACTGCTTGTTATGGGATTTTTCCTCGGCTTACGCAGAGGGTTTATTCTGCAACTTGTAAAGTTAACAAGCTTTATTATCGCATACCTTGTTGCATACTGGTACTGTAAAGATTTAGCGCCAGCACTTGCGAAATTTATTCCGTATCCATTTGATAAAAACGTATCTGTTCCAGAATGGATTGATGCAAATAATATTGAGACAGTATTTTATCAAGCGCTTGCGTTTATCATATTGTTTATTATCACTAAAATTGCACTTTCATTACTTGGTAATTTGTTAAATATGTTTGCAGAAATACCGGTTTTAAAGCAAGTAAATGCGTTTGCGGGGGCAATCCTCGGATTTTTAGAAGTATATATTATTTTGTTTGTCTTAATTATCATTGGAAATATTCTTCCGATTGAACAAGTACAAACACCATTACAAAAATCATCAATTAGCAAAATAATTGTAGACGATACACCGATTCTATCTGAAAAGGTGAAGGAACTATGGCAGACAGGTAGCAGAGTATAACTTCTCTTTTTTCGGAAAGAGAAGTTTTTTTCTATGAAAGAAAGGCGGGGCAATGATGAAAGTAAATAAAAAACAAGTTATCAAATTATTAGAGACAATCGGGCTTTTTATGGAACTAAAGGGTGCGAATCCATTTAAAATATCTGCATTTCGTAAAGCGGCAGCAGCATTAGAAAGTGACGATCGTAGTCTTTCTGAAATTGAAGATTTCACAAAGATTCCAGGAATCGGAAAAGGAACAGCAGCCGTTATTCAAGAATATATAGAATCGGGAACATCTGAAGTATTGCAAGAACTTGAGAAAGAAGTACCAAGTAGCTTATTGCCGTTATTAAAACTACCAGGACTTGGTGGTAAAAAGGTGGCTAAGTTATATAAAGAACTTGGTGTTGTTGATATGGAATCGCTAAAAGCTGTTTGTGAGGAAAATAAAGTACAGGCTTTAGCAGGTTTCGGTAAGAAGACAGAAGAGAAAATATTAGAAGCAATCGATCAAGTAGGCTCTCGTCCAGAGCGTTTACCAATTGCGATGGTATTGCCTATTGCCGGGGAAATAGAGGAGAAATTGTCGAATATTGCTGAAGTAATTCGTTTCTCTCGCGCTGGTAGCTTACGCCGTGTTCGTGAGACAGTGAAAGATTTAGATTTTATCATTGCAACGACAGAACCAGCAGCGGTACGTGAGCATTTACTACAATTCGATAACATGATTGAAGTAATCGCGAGTGGAGATACGAAAGTTTCTGTCCGTCTTCAATATGAATATGATATTTCAATTGATTTTCGTTTAGTAAAACCAGAAGAGTTTATTACAACTCTTCACCATTTCACAGGATCAAAGGACCATAACGTAAAAATGCGTCAAATCGCAAAAGATAAAGGCGAGAAAATTAGTGAGTACGGTGTAGAGAACTTGGAAACAGGTGAAGTGAAAACATTTGAGACTGAAGAAGACTTCTTCGCTCATTTCGGTCTGCCATTTATTCCGCCAGAAGTGCGTGAAGATGGAAAAGAAATTGAATTAATTAAAGAGTATCCAAACTTAATTCAGTTTTCCGATATACAAGGTGATTTACATATGCATACAACTTGGAGTGACGGTGCTTTTTCTATTGAAGAAATGGTACAAGCGTGCCGTGCTCGTGGATACAAGTTTATGGCGATTACTGATCACTCGCAATACTTGAAAGTAGCGAATGGTTTAACGAAAGAGCGTCTTCGTGAGCAAGCGAAAGAAATTGAACGTATGAATGAAAAGTATCCAGACATTACAATTTTACGCGGAATTGAAATGGACATTTTACCAGATGCCTCGCTTGATTTTGATGATGAAGTATTAGAAGAATTAGACTATGTCATTGGAGCGATTCACTCTAGCTTCTCACAAGACCGTGAAACGATTATGAAACGTCTGCGTACTGCACTTGAGAATAAACATGTCACAATGATTGCCCATCCGACAGGACGTCTTCTCGGGCGCCGTGAGGGTTATGATGTAGATACAGATTTATTAATTGAACTCGCAAAAGAGACAAATACAGTTTTAGAATTAAATGCGAATCCGAACCGTCTAGATTTAAGCGCGAAATTATTAAAACAAGCACAAGATGCTGGTGTAAAAGTAGCGATTAATACGGATGCTCATACACTTGAAATGTTAGAAGATATGGAAACAGGTGTAGCTGCAGCACGTAAAGGTTGGATTCAAAAAGATAACGTGATTAACACATGGGATATTGAACGTTTATTAGACTATATTAAACGTAATAAGTAACACAAGGGGGACCTGCAACATGTTAGAAAGAACGTTGCGTGTATTAGAATACAATAAAGTAAAAGAACAATTACTTGAACATACAGCCTCTTCACTTGGCCGTGATAAAGTGAAGAATTTAGTGCCGAGCACTGATTTTGAAGAAATTGTAGAAATGCAAGATACAACGGATGAAGCAGCGAAAGTCATTCGTTTAAAAGGTAGTGCACCATTAGGTGGCATTACGGATATTCGCTCAAATGTGAAGCGTGCAAAGATTGGAAGTATGTTAAGCCCTAATGAACTACTTGATATTGCGAATACGATGTATGGTAGTCGTAATATGAAACGTTTCATTGAAGATATGGCTGATAACGGTGTCGAGCTTCCGATTTTAGAAACTCACGTCGCTCAAATTGTATCTTTATATGATTTAGAAAAGAAAATTACAAATTGCATCGGTGATGGCGGTGAAGTAGTCGATAGCGCGAGTGATAAACTGCGTGGTATTCGTACTCAAATTCGTACTGCGGAAAGCCGTATTCGTGAAAAGTTAGAAAATATGACGCGTTCTTCAAACGCACAAAAGATGCTGTCTGACTCGATTGTAACGATTCGTAACGAACGTTACGTAATCCCAGTAAAGCAAGAATACCGCGGCGTATATGGCGGTATTGTTCACGATCAATCTGCTTCTGGACAAACGTTATTTATTGAACCACAAGTAATTGTAGAATTAAATAATGCACTACAAGAAGCACGAGTGAAAGAAAAACAAGAAATTGAACGCATCTTATTAATGTTAACAGAAGAAGTGGCAGTAGAAGCCGATATCGTTTTATCAAACGTAGAAGTAGTTGCAAATCTTGATTTCATCTTTGCGAAAGCTTTTTATGCGAAACGAATTAAAGCAACGAAACCAATTGTAAATAACGAGCGTTATATGGATTTAAGACAAGCTCGTCATCCGCTAATCGATCCAGAAATTATTGTGCCAAATAACATTATGCTAGGTAAAGATTTCACAACAATTGTTATTACAGGACCGAATACAGGTGGTAAAACAGTTACGCTGAAAACAGTTGGTATTTGTGTATTAATGGCGCAATCTGGTCTTCACATTCCAGTAATGGATGAGTCAGAGATTTGTGTATTTAAAAATATCTTTGCTGATATCGGTGATGAGCAGTCGATTGAACAAAGCTTAAGTACGTTCTCCTCACATATGGTGAACATTGTAGATATTTTAGAAAAAGCTGATTTTGAAAGCTTAGTTTTATTTGATGAATTAGGTGCTGGAACAGACCCGCAAGAAGGTGCTGCACTAGCAATTTCGATTTTAGATGAGGTATGTAACCGCGGTGCTCGCGTTGTTGCTACGACGCATTACCCAGAATTAAAAGCGTACGGATATAACCGTGAGCAAGTTATTAATGCGAGTGTTGAGTTTGATGTAAATACATTAAGTCCAACTTATAAGTTATTAATCGGTGTACCAGGTCGCAGTAACGCCTTTGAAATTTCGAAGCGCCTTGGATTATCTGATCGCGTTATTGACCAAGCACGTAACCACATTAGTACAGATACAAATAAAATTGAAAATATGATTGCGAAGTTAGAAGAAAGCCAGAAGAACGCAGAGCGTGACTGGAACGAAGCAGAGGCACTTCGCAAACAATCTGAGAAACTTCATCGTGAGTTGCAACGTCAAATTATTGAGTTTAACGATGAGCGTGATGAAAAATTATTAAAAGCGCAAAAAGAAGGGGAAGAAAAAGTCGAAGCTGCGAAGAAAGAAGCAGAAGGTATTATTCAAGAACTTCGTCAATTGCGTAAAGCACAGCTTGTAAATGTGAAAGACCATGAGCTTATTGAAGCGAAGAGCCGTCTAGAAGGAACAGCGCCAGAGCTTGTGAAGAAACAAAAAGTAAACGTGAAAAACACTGCGCCGAAACAACAGTTACGCGCAGGTGATGAAGTAAAAGTATTAACGTTCGGTCAAAAGGGTCAATTACTTGAAAAAGTAAGTGATACAGAGTGGAGCGTACAAATCGGTATTCTGAAGATGAAAGTAAAAGAATCTAACATGGAATACATTAACACACCGAAGCAAACAGAGAAAAAAGCAGTCGCAAGTGTGAAGGGTAGAGATTACCACGTTTCATTGGAACTTGATCTTCGCGGTGAACGTTATGAAGATGCAATGATGCGCGTTGAAAAATATTTAGACGATGCCCAGCTTGCAAGTTATCCTCGTGTATCAATCATTCACGGTAAAGGAACAGGAGCGCTTCGCCAAGGTGTACAAGATTACTTGAAGAAGCATCGCGGCGTGAAGAATTACCGTTACGGTGACATGGGCGAGGGAGGCCTAGGCGTAACAGTTGTCGAATTAAAATAGCAAACAACGAAACAAAGGGGAAACCATTATATGTTTATGGACAAACTTGCAAAAGTATTGTTAGCTTGTTGTGGAATATTTTTGGTGATTGGGGTTATTTATTTAGTTGTTTTTGCGAAGTGAAAAAGCGTCAATCGTGGCATAATGATATTGCCATAGATTGACGTTTTTATTATATATGAAAAGGAATAAAACATGAAAATCAACCAATACATAAGCGAAGCAAAATCATGCTCAAGACGTGAAACAGACCGCCTTATTAAAGCTGGACGCGTGGCTATTAATGGCGAAATATGTACGCACGGTGCACTTGTGAGCGATGGTGATGTTGTAACGATTGATGGACAGGTTATTGCGAAAGAAGAGAAAGAAAAGGTGTATATCGCATTCCATAAACCAGTCGGAATTACTTGTACAGCAGCTGATCATATTGAAGATAATATTATTGATTATATCAATTACCCAGAGCGAATCTTTCCAGTTGGGCGATTAGATAAAGCATCAGAAGGACTTATTTTATTAACGAATGATGGCGCGATTGCCAATCAAATTTTACACGGTGATCACGAACACGAGAAAGAATATGTTGTCACAGTCGATAAACCTTTTACGGACTGGTTTATTGATGAGATGTCCAGCGGTGTAAAGATTAAAGATGGTATGACGAAGCCGTGCAAAGTGACGAGAGTCGATCAATCAACATTTCGTATCGTTTTAACGCAAGGAATGAACAGGCAAATTCGTAGAATGAGTCGTGCTTTCGGATTTACTGTAATAAAGCTAAAGCGAGTGCGCATTATGAATATAGAGCTAAATGAGCTTGGAGTAGGAAAATGGCGGAACATTGCAACTGAGGAATTAGAGATATTAAGAGGGCAGTTATAGGGAGGAAAAATTTTCTCCCTATATTTTTTTGTCAGAAAAAATAAAACTATTGATTTTTTAAAAAATAGCCCATATAATAAAAAACAACAAGTTTCGACAAGATATTTTATAAAAGTAATGATGAGGACATGAGTTGTATTTTACGATTCTCAGAGAGGGGAGCCTTAGGCTGTGAGCTTCCTAATACGAAAAGACAAGCTTACCACCTCTAAACTTCAAGAGTGAACTGCATACATGATGCATTGTAATTCTTGACGGATAAAACCGTTATCAATTTACACGAGCTATAAAATGAGCTTATTTTGCTATAAATTCATTTTATTAGAATAAGGGTGGAACCACGATTTCAACACTCGTCCCTTTGTTAGGGACGGGTGTTTTTTGCGTTCTTTTACGGGGAAGTATGCTTGAAAGAGGATATGTGACGGATTAAAAATCAGAATATTTTGTCAATTAATTATTTTAGGAGGTTAGTAGAAATGAAATCATCTTTAAAGTTTTCAGAGATGTTTGCAATAAGTTTAATGTTATTTGCACTGTTTTTTGGTGCAGGCAATATGATTTTTCCACCAGCGTTAGGGCAAGGTGCTGGAACGGACGTATGGATCGCGCTGTTTGGTTTTATCGTAACAGGGGTTGGACTACCTTTATTAGGAGTAATTGTTATAGCTTTAAAGGGAGATATTAATGAGCTAGCAGGACGTGTACATCCTATATTCGCACTTGTTTTTATCACTGCAATTTATTTATGTTTAGGCGTATTCGTAAGTGTGCCGCGTACAGGAACAGTAGCTTATGAGATGAGTGTTGCACCGTTTTTACCAAGTGAGATAGCTGGTCAGTCATATCCACTTGTTATCTTTACACTTATTTTCTTTGCAGTCACTTTCTATTTAGCTTTAAATCCTTCGAAATTAGTGGGGCGTATTGGTAAAGTACTAACTCCAATATTATTAGCAGTTATTGCAATTATCGTAGGTAAAGCACTTATTACACCAATTGGAGAATTTGGTGCACCGACAGAAGCGTATAGTGCTCCTCTCTTCAAAGGATTTATTGATGGATATTTAACTTTAGATGGACTTGCAGCACTTGTTTTCGGAAATGTTGTAATTCATGCGTTAAAAGAAAAAGGCATTACAAATAAAAATAGTATTGCAAAAGTAACAATCTTTGCAGGATTTATTGCAGCACTTGGTTTACTACTTGTATATTTAGCGCTTGCGTATCTTGGAGCTTCTAGTGTATCGCTTGGAATGGGCGCAAACGGAGGAATTATTTTAACAAATGTCGTGAATCATTTATTTGGTAGCTACGGAACTTTATTACTAGGGATCGCAATTACAGCAGCATGTTTAACAACTTCTGTAGGTATTGTTGCAGCTTGTGGTGATTACTTCTCTTCCTTATTACCAAAGCTTTCTTATCAAAAAGTCGTTTTTATTTTCTGTGTATTAGCATTTATGGTAGCAAACCTTGGGTTAACTCAGTTAAATGCATTAGCATTACCAATCTTAATCGCCATTTATCCAATTGGAATCGTACTTATCGTATTATCACTTGTTGAAAACTACGTTCGTCTTCCATTAGCGATGTATGTGGGCGGGATTGTAGGAGCATTTGCAATAAGTTTCTTTGATGGGTTACACAATGCAAACCTTCAAATTGCAGCGCTAGCACCTATTTTAGATAAGATTCCATTATATAGTGTAGGAATTGGTTGGTTAGTTCCAGGCATAATCGGTATAGGATTTGGTTATATAGTTTCTAAGTTTCAAAAACAGGAAATTGCTGTAGAAAAATAGAGAAAAGAGGCTTTCTATAATAGAAAGTCTCTTTTTTTGTAGAAAAAGCCACATATAGAGAAATTCAGATATTAAAAATTTTATACGTAATATAGTTGACAAAAAATTTATGAGTAGGCTAAGATTGACTTAGTTGTGGAAATATTGGAAGGGAAGTGAGGGAAAGGGTTTTCTATAACTAAAGTGTTGTTAGGGGGAAGAGGTGAAAGAAGAGGAGAAGAGATAGTTTATTTTTTTTGATTTATATTGAGAATGATAATCAATAAATAAGTTTTGAAATTTTTTCTCAGTTTCTATGCCTTCATATAAGGAATAGGGTGAGATATTATTTTTAACATTCAATGAGAATGATAATCAATAATACTTATATTACATAAAAGAATGTTAATTAAATAATAGGTAGAAGAGATTATTTTTTTTCTTATAAATTGAGAATAATTATCATTTTCAAAAAGTGAAGTGAAAGATAACAAAGGAGGAAACAAGAAAAATGAAAAAGGTTTCTGTATTACCCGCTTTTATTATAACGTTCGTATGTATGCTAGCTTTTCTTGTAATGCCATACGGGAATGCTTCAGCAAAACTAGCTGATGGTACTTACGATATTAATTACGTAATTCAAAAAGCGGAAAATGATTCAGCTTCAATGGCAAATGACTATTTTGAAAAGCCAGCAAAATTAATAGTGAAAAACGGTGAGATGAGAGTACAAGTTCCGATGAATCATAGTGCTTGGATTACAGAATTTAAAGCACCAGAGAACGGGAATTTTGTTGATGCGAAAGTTGTTAGTAAAGATGAATCGGCAGATAAAAGAACAGTAGAGTTTAAAGTAGATGATTTATCCAAACCAGCAGCTGTAAAAATTCATGTTGTTGTACCAAATGCAAACTATGACCACCACTACACAATTCGTTTTGCTTTTGATGCAAATGTAAAAGCTGTAGGTGGCGATAACGGCGTAGCTGCTACAACAAAAAATAATGATCAAGCGAAAACAGATACACAAGTAAAAGAAGAGAAAATAAAAGTAGAGAGTAAGGAAACAGCTAAAGAAGCGAACAAAGAAACAAAAAATGAAAATGGAAAAGCTGAAAAAACAGATAACCCAAAAACAGGCGATGAAGCACGTATTGGATTGTTTACAGCGTTAATTCTTATTTCAGGTGCTTTCTTAATTCGTAAAGTGAAATTGAGTAAATAAATCTTTTGAAGGGTGATGAATATATGTTTAAACAATTTAAAATGATTATTGCCGTATTTGCTGTTTTATTTACGTTTATCGCAACACTAGGTTTACAAGATGCAAAGGCTGCTACAAAACTAGCTGATGGAAAATATAATATTGCTTTTACTGTATGGAAAGGCGATAAAGATGAATCGTCTAGAATGAATAGTTATTTTGAAAGCCCAGCAACATTAACAGTTAAAAATGGAAAACAATATGTTTCATTTAAAGTGAAAGATAGTGCTTCTATTAAAAGTTTCCAAGTAGAAAAAGATGGTCAATTTGTAGAAACAACCGTGTTAAGTGAAAACAAAAAAGATAATACTAGAGTTGTAGAATTTGAAGTTGCTGACTTGTCAAAAAAACTAAATGGCAAGGTGAAAATTAATATTCCAATTATTAATTATAATGCTTCGTATGATATTCGCTTTGTATTTGATGGGAACAGTATTAAATAATTTTCAAAAGGGAGAGTCGTTCCATTGAACAGGTATACAAAAATTATTGTTGCTATGTTTTTAATGATATTTACATTCGTATCAACATTACAACCACTTGCAGTTCAAGCAGCTACCAAGTTGGCTGACGGTGAATATTCAATTGGCTTCAAAGTTTTAAAAGATACATCAGATGAAGAATCGATGATGAATCAATATTCAGTAAGCCCGGGAACTTTAAAAGTGAAGGATGGGAAAAAGAAAGTATCCTTTACATTAACGAATAGTTCATGGATTACGAAGTTTGAAACAGAAAAAGCAGGTAAGCTAGTTGCGACAAATGTAATTAGTGAAGATAAAGAAAAAGACACAAGAGTAGTAGAATTTGATGTAGAAGATGTAGAGAAGGTATTAAATGCAAAAGTAAAAGTAGATATTGATTTTTTAAATTATCATCATGAGTACGACGTTCGTATTGCATTTGATCAAAATAGCATTACACCAATTCATGTAGAAAAACCAAATGAAAAAGAGGACCCAGCTAATAAGCCAGATCCAAATGAAACTACCGATCCAGGTCAGAAGCCCGACCAAAAGCTTGACCCAGATCAACAACCAAATTCTAACACAATTACAGATGGTGCGTACAGCATTCCATTTAAAGTATTAAAAGATCAAACAGATGAAGAATCTAAGATGAATACTTACATGGTAAATCCAGGAGTATTAAAAGTAGAAAACGGTAAGAAAAAAGCAATTGTAACACTAAAAAGTAGCTCATTAATTAAAAATTTCCAAACGGAAAAAGATGGCGCATTTGTTGATGCAAAAGTAGTGAGTGAGGATAAGGAAAAAGATACAAGAGTAGTAGAGTTTGAAGTAAACGATTTATCTAAAAAACTAAATACAAAAGTATTTATCGAAATGGCATCAAGAAATTATAAGCAAACGCATGATGTACAACTTTTATTTGAACAAGATAAACTTGAACAAATTAAAAATGAAGAGAAACAACCAGAAGTAGAAAAACCGGAAGTAGAAAAACCAGAAGTAGAAAAACCGGAAGTAGAAAAACCAGAAGTAGAAAAACCGGAAGTAGAAAAACCAGAAGCAGAAAAACCAGAAGTAGAAAAACCGGAAGTAGAAAAACCGGAAGCAGAAAAACCAGATGAAAATAAAAAACCAGATGCTGAAACAATTAAAGATGGTGAATACAGCATCAATTTTAAAGCATTAAAAGATCAAACAGACGAAATTTCAATGATGAACACATATACAAAAAGTCCAGGTGTGCTAAAAGTAAAAGATGGTAAGAAGTATGTATCATTTACGTTAACGAACAGTTCTTGGATTACAAAATTTGAATTTGAGAAAAATGGTTCGTTTGTTGATGCGAAAGTAATAAGTGAAGATAAAAAAGCTGATACACGCGTAGTGGAAGTAGAAGTACCAGATTTATCGAAAAAGTTAAATGCAAAAGTAAAAGTAGATATCGATTCAATGAATTATCACCATTTTTACGATATTCAATTTGCATTTGATAAAGGTAGCATTAAGCCGTTAGATAACCAAGGAGGAAACGACAACCAAGGCGGAAATAACAACCAAGGAGGAAACGACAACCAAGATAATAACACAACAATTGATCCAAAAGCTCTTAAAGATGGTGAATACAGCATTGGCTTTAAAGTGTTAAAAGATCAAACAGATGAAATCTCAATGATGAACACATACACAAAAAGCCCAGGTGTATTAAAAGTAAAAGATGGTAAGAAATACGTATCGTTTACATTAACAAATAGTACATGGATTACGAAATTTGAATTTGAGAAGAATGGTTCTTTCGTTAATGCAAAAGTGTTAAGTGAAAATAAAGAACAAAATACAAGAGTAGTAGAAGTAGAAGTAAACGATTTGTCTAAAAAATTAAATGCAAAAGTAAAAGTAGATATTGATTCAATGAATTATCACCATTTCTACGATGTTCAATTTGTATTTGATCAAGACAGTATTAAAGCTTTAGGGAACCAAGGTGGAAACGACAACCAAGGAGGAAACGACAACCAAGGCGGGAATGGAAACCAAGGTGGAAATGACAACCAAGGTGGAAATAATAACCCGAAAGTAATAGTTGATCCGAAAAATTTAGTAGATGGCCAATATGATATTACATTTAAAGTATTAAAAGATAAAACAGATGAGATTTCAAAGATGAATGACTATGTTGTAAATCCAGCGAAATTAATCGTAAAAGATGGTAAAAAATACATTGAGATGACGCTGAAAAATAGTGCGTGGATTACGAAATTCCAAACGGAAAACAAGGAACTATTCGCTGATGCGAAAGTAGTAAGCGAAGATAAAAATGCAAATACGCGAGTAGTACAGTTTGAAGTAGAAGATCTATTTAAAAAATTAAACGCAAAAGTAAAGGTAGATATCGATGAGATGAACTACCATCATTTCTACGATGTACAAATTCAATTTGATACAAATAATATCGGCGCGTTAGGAACTATTAAAGAGGAACCGAAAAATGAACCGAAAAATCCAGTGACTACACCGAAAGTAGATAATGTAAAAACAGTAGGTACTCCTGATTTTAACCGAAATGCAGATGATCAGAAGAAAAAAGAAGATACAAAAAATGATTCAAAAAAAGAGAAAAACTCAAAAACTGCAGATACAGCACAACTTGGTTTATACATGGTGTTACTGCTAGGTTCACTTGCTTTACTAGTTCGTAAATATAGAGCAGGTAGATTGTAATTTTTGGAGTCTTGATGCATGTTCGCGTGCATCAAGACTTGTTTCATATTGTATGGAAGGGAGTGGTGATTGAGAGTGAAGAAAATCGTAAGTGTACTAATGGCTATCATTTTGTTAATGAGTATAGCCGGGTGCTCATCACCAAAAAAAGAAACAGCAAAGCAGGTAAAGAGTGAGAGTAAAGAGCGCGTTGTTGCAACAACAGTGGCTGTTACTGAAATTATGGATGCGTTAGAAGTAGATTTAGTCGGCGTTCCAACAAGTTCTAAAACTTTACCGAAGCGATATAAAGGTTTACCTGAAGTTGGGAATCCAATGAGTCCAGATATGGAAAAGGTAAAGTCATTAAAGCCTTCAGAAGTGTTATCTGTGACAACACTTGAATATGAATTAAAGCCAGTTATTGATGGTGTGGGTATGAAAGCAAACTTTTTAGATTTAACGAGTTTAAAAAATATGCAAAGTTCTATTAGCGATTTAGGTAAGAAATATGGACGTGAAAAGCAGGCTGAAGCAGTAGTAACTAAGTTAGATAAAAAGGTTGCTAGCATTCAAAAGGAAGTAAAAGGAAAGAAAGAACCGACAGTGCTTATATTATTAGGTGTGCCGGGCAGTTATTTAGTAGCAACAGAGCATTCTTATATTGGAGATTTAGTGAAACAACTAGGTGGTAAAAATATTGTACAAGGTGAACAAGTAGAATATTTAGCTTCTAATACAGAGTATTTAAAGAAAGCTGATCCAGATATTATTTTACGAGCAGCTCATGGTATGCCTGATGAAGTTGTAAAAATGTTTGATAAAGAATTTAAAACAAATGACATTTGGAAACACTTTGCTGCGGTTAAAAATAACCGTGTTTACGATTTAGAAGAGCGTTTATTTGGAACGACAGGCAATTTAGCAGCAATTGAAGCGTTAGATGAATTGAAAAAAATGATGTATCCGTGATGCATTTTAATATAAAGGAAGAGCAGAATGAATAAAAAAACTTGGAGTTTCCTCATTGTTACTGCATTGCTCATTGTTATGACATCATTGTCAGCGATGAAAGGGAGTTTAGAAGTAGGTATTGTTGAACTTGTGCAAGGGATATTTACAGGTGGGAATGAAGATGTTGAAGTCATTAAAGATTTACGTTTCCCGCGTATTATTATTGCGCTGTTCACTGGAGCGGCTCTTGCTGTTTCAGGGGTGCTTTTTCAAGCTGTTATGAAGAATCCACTCGCTGATGCTGGGGTAATCGGTATATCTTCAGGAGCTAGTTTTATGACACTCGTTATTATTACATTGTTCCCGCAATTCTTTTTCTGGACACCCGTATTCGCCTTTTTAGGTGGTGCGTTTGCGTGTTATCTCGTTTATTCGTTTTCATGGAAGTCAGGGTTAAGCCCGCTTCGCATTATTTTAATTGGTATTGCCATTAATGCGATGTTTACTGGATTAAATGAATCATTCGTTACGATTTGTGGGTATTTTATTAAGAGTATTAAGCAAACGACGACTTCTAACATAACAATGAAGACGTGGGGCGATGTAGAAATAATGGTGACTTATGGAACGATTGGTCTTATTCTTGCTCTGTTCGTAGGAGCTTGGTGTAACTTATTATCGCTACAAGATAAGACTGCGAAAAACTTAGGCTTGCACGTGACGAGAGTTCGTCTTATTATTTCTGCCATTGCAGTACTCTTAGCGGCAGTATCAACAGCGATTGCAGGTGTTATTGCTTTTGTAGGATTACTAGTTCCGCATATTTCAAGACAATTAGTCGGTTCAGACCATAAAGTATTAATTCCATTTTCTGCTCTTGCAGGCGCGTTATTAATTTTGACGGCGGATACGATTGGAAGGTTAATTGTGCCACCTAACGAAATTCCAGCAGCAACAATTATGGCGGTTATTGGTGGTCCATTCTTAATATTCTTGCTTAGAAAGAGTGATAAAGTTCATGGAAATTAAAAATGTAACCTTTTCATACGATAACGTAACAAATCGTTTAAAGTCTGTTAGTAGTGAAATAGAAATTGGGAAAATTACAACAATCATCGGCCCGAATGGATGCGGGAAATCAACATTACTTAGTGTCATGTCTAGAAATCACGTTCCTAGCAGTGGAGAAGTAATACTTGATGGGAAAGCGATTAGTGAATATAAACCGAAAGAGTTTGCTAGAAAGCTAGCAGTTGTCCATCAACAAAATGAGGCTCCAGCAGATATTACAGTGGAAAAGCTAATAAGCTTTGGGCGTATGCCATATAAAAATATTTTCTCTCCGCAAACAGATGAAGATAGAGAAGCGATAGAGCGCGCACTAGTATGTACGAATTTACAAAGTAAGCGTGATAAGCCAATCTATGCTTTATCTGGTGGAGAGAGGCAGCGAGTTTGGATCGCAATGACATTAGCTCAAAATACACCAATGCTTTTCTTAGATGAACCGACAACATATTTAGATATTTACTATCAGCTAGAAATATTAGAGTTAGTGAAAGAGTTAAATGAAGTGTATGGGCTAACGATTGTAATGGTATTACATGATATTAATCAAGCCATTCGTTATAGCGACCATATTATCGTTATGAAAGATGGAGAGATCATTACGAAAGGTAATCCTAATGATGTAATAACAGAAGAAATGGTTAAAGCAATATATGGTGTAGATGTCATTGTAAAGCAGGATGAAGATACCGGATTGTACATGGTACCTATGGGAATCTAAAGGCTGAGCATAATCCGTTTTGAGGTGATAATTTGAATAGCAAGAAAGGACGGAAAAAGAATTCTTTTTTTCAACGCATACTTACAATTGCGTTTTTAGGAATCTTTTTCTATTCAATGTATGAGTTGGGCGGGATTTTCATGGATTATTATGAAAATCGTAAAGTAATGGCTGAGGCACAACATATTTATAAAAGAAGTCCAATGGAAGAAAAATCGGAAGACGGAGAGGTACGTAAACAGTTTCAGGATCTCCAGAAAATTAATCCAGAGATAGTCGGATGGATTACGATGGATGATACACAAATTAATTATCCAATCGTTCAAGCAAAAGATAATGAGTACTATTTATTTCGTAATTATAAAGGTGAAGATATGAGAGCGGGCAGCATTTTTATGGACCATCGTAATGATGTGAAATCTCGAAATCGCAATACGATTTTATATGGTCATCGTATGAAAGACGGTTCTATGTTTGGTAGTTTAAAAAAGATGTTGGACGAAGACTTTTTCATGTCCCATCGTAAATTATATTACGATACATTATTTGAAGGATACGACGTTGAAGTTTTTTCAGTATACACGACAACAACGGACTTTTATTACATTGAAACGGATTTTGAAAATGATGCAGCATATACATCGTTCTTAAAGGAAATTCAAGAAAAATCACTGTACAAAACGGATACGGAATTGACGGCTAATGATGAAATTGTAACACTTTCTACTTGTGACTATGCGCTTGATCCAGAGGCTGGAAGGCTAGTTGTACACGCAAAATTAGTAAAAAGAAATTAAAGAAAAAAGTATAGAATATGAGAAGTGATAGATAACGCTTCTCATATTCTATACTTTAAAAAAGAACTGTATTTACTGTGCTGCAGCCATTGGCATACGTACAACTTTTACATCATAGTAAGCAATTTTATTATCAAGAATATATTCTGGCATCCCGCCTTGATGTGAGTGAGCATCTTTAAATGCGGCGCTCTTTGTCCAACCTTGGAAATCTTCTTTTGCATTCCAGCGAGTGCTAATTGTTACTTCATCATAATCAACGGTATTTTGCGTTAAAAGAACTTCTAGACCTAAAAAGCCTGGCATCGTTTCAACTTTACCTACTTTATTAAAACGCTCAATTAATTTATGTCCATTTCCCTTTGTAATTTTAGCTGTATTTGTAACAATAATCATGTTTATTCCTCCTATAAATGTAGCTATATTTTCAAGAACTCATATACATTAAATGATAATGAAAATCATTATCAATGTCAATGGTAAATGTGAAATATATAATTTTTTTCTATTATTTTGGACAGTGAGAGTTCCATTTCAAAACGTAGTAAATATGTGGCGGTTAAGTGCGAGAATGAGCGAGTTGTACTAGCAAAGCAATAATATGGTATAGTGAAACGAGGCTGTTTTTTCAGGCTCGTTTTTTAAATGCTTCCTATAGAGAAAGCATGCAAATGGAAAGGAAGTTATTATATGCGATCAGAAGTAACTATAAAAATAAAACCGAAATTTATAAAAGAAATTAAAAGTGGATACCCACTTATTTTAAAAGATGCAATTCAAAATTTAAACGATGTTCGTGAAGAAGGGACAATCATCAAAGTAGTAGATGAGAAGAACAACTTTGTCGGAAAAGGTTATTATGGAAAACAAAATAAAGGGTACGGCTGGATTTTAACGAGAAAAGAGAGTGAACAAATTAATCAATCTTTCTTTGAAAGTAAAATCAAATCTGCCTTACATAAACGAAAACAATTTTATAAATCAAGTGATACGACAGCATTCCGTGTGGTGAATGGTGAAGGTGATGGTCTTGGCGGATTAATTATTGATTACTATGACGGCTACTACGTAGTAAGTTGGTATAGTGAAGGGATTTACACTTTCAGAGATGAGATTATAGCAGCTCTTCAAAAAGTAGCAAACTTTAAAGGCATTTATGAGAAAAAGCGTTTTGATACGAAAGGGAAATACATTGAAGGTGATGATTTCGTAGCAGGAGAGCGCGGTGAGTTCCCGCTTATCGTAAAAGAGAATGGTGTGAACTTCGCTGTATATTTAAATGACGGAGCGATGGTTGGTGTATTTTTAGATCAGCGTAACGTGCGAAAACAAATTCGTGATAAATATGCAAAGGGAAGAACAGTGTTAAATATGTTCTCTTATACAGGTGCTTTCTCTGTATTTGCAGCGCTGGGCGGAGCGAGTAAAACGACGAGTGTTGACCTTGCAAATCGTAGTTTAAGTAAAACAATTGAGCAGTTTAGTGTCAATGAAGTTGATTATGAAGCACAAGATATTATTGTAGAAGATGTATTTCTTTACTTCAAATATGCAGCGAAGAAAAAGATGAAATTTGATATGGTCGTACTTGATCCTCCAAGCTTCGCCCGATCAAAAAAATATACATTTAGTGCAGCAAAAGATTATAAAAATTTATTAAAAGAAACAATTGCTATTACAGAAAATAACGGTATTATCATTGCTTCTACAAATTGTAGCGCATTCGATATGAAAAAGTTTAAAGGCTTTATCGATACAGCCTTTAAAGAAATGAATGGCAAATATAAAATATTAGAAGAACATTCTTTACCAGAAGATTTCCGTACCATTGATCAATTTAAAGAAGGAGACTACTTAAAAGTAGTTTTCATCGAGAAAATTAAAGGTTAATAAAGAAAAGGAGCTCGAGTTTACTTGAGCTCCTTTTCTTATTGAACGATATTTTGTACTCTACCGACTTGCCCGTCCTGCAATCGTACTTTAATGCCATGCGGATGAGAAGGGGATTTTGTTAAAATATCTTTTACAATTCCACGTGTTAATTTGCCTGTTCGTTGATCTTGTTTTAATACAATATCAACTTCAAGACCGGGCGCGATATTAGAACGTTTTTGTCCGTTCATTTACACACCTGTACGTCTACGTTGGTTGTTTGTTTTCTTCGTTTGTTGGTTTTGTAATTTTTTCGTTTCTTGGCTTTGATTTTTTGCATTTTGACCATTTCCATTTCCTTGCTTTTTCTTAGCAAGTTGTTCGCGCATTAAATCAGCTAAGCTTACTTTTTTATTCTCTGACATGATAAGTCTCCTTTATATAAAGTTAATTATGAACAATCGTAGTGAATTTCATCATATCATTGTTAAGGAAGGAAGGGAAGTTGGTTTGAAAATTCATATAATTGTTTCCAGTCTGTAGTAGTTACGATACAATTGGATTGTTAACGTTTGTAAAAAGGGGATAGACATATGTCACATCATATTTTATTAGTTGAAGATGATATCTCAATTCAAGAGATGGTGGAAAAGTATTTAATAAAAGAGGGCTTTCAAGTAACAATTGCGTCTGATGGAGAAGAAGGTGTGAACACATATTTAAAAGGTTCATTTGATTTGATTATCCTTGACATTATGATGCCAAAGCTAGATGGCTTAGAGGTTGTACGAATCATTCGTGAAAAAAGTGCAGTTCCGATTTTAATGATGTCGGCAAAAGATACAGATGTTGATAAAGCTGTTGGATTAGGACTTGGAGCAGATGATTACATTTGTAAGCCGTTTTCTATGATTGAATTGGCTGCACGTGTAAAAGCAGGTATTCGGAGGTCTACGAAATACTCGGCTACAGAAACAATAGAAAAAATGATTCAAATTGGTGATTTAACAATTGATCCAATTAATTTTACAGTTGAAAAAAACGGGAAGCCTCTCAAACTTACTTTAAAAGAATTTGAGATTTTAAAGCTATTCGTAAAGAACCAAAATCGTGTATTTACAAAAGCGCAAATATATACGTTAGTTTGGAATGAAGAGTATTACGGTGATGATAACGTTATTAATGTTCATATGAGAAGATTGCGTGAGAAAATCGAAAGTGATCCATCTAATCCAGAATATATTAAAACGTTATGGGGCATCGGCTATAAGTTGGAAGTGATGTAATATGGTCAATTTGTTAATAGGTATTATTTTTATATTGTTATGTGTTATTTATATGCAATATAGAATGAGAAAAAATAGTAGTAAAAATTTACGATACACATATGAAAAGTTAGAAAGTATTGTAAATGACAAAACAGGCGAGACGTTACTCGTTATGACAGATGATCTAGAATTGCAAAAATTATTAGTGGCAATTAATCAATTATTAGATGCAAAACAGAAAACGAATGCAGATCATGCAAAAGTAGAAATTTCGATGAGAAAAATGCTTTCAAATATTTCGCATGACTTGAAAACACCACTAACAGTTATTCTTGGATATACAGAAATGTTAAATAAGGATAAAACGATAAATAAAGAAGAACAACAAATATTACTTGAAAAAGTGCATACGAAAACACTAGAAGTGATGGAGTTAATTCATAAGTTTTTTGACTTGGCAAAATTAGAATCTGGTGACAAAGCAATTGAAATGACAAAAGTAAATATGAATGAAGTTTGCCGCGAGAAGATTTTATCTTTTTATGATTTAGTGACGACGAAAGGTTTTCAGGTTCATATTGATGTACCAGAAAGAAATATATACGCACTTGGAAATGTAGAAGTATTAGGTAGGGTATTGAATAATTTAATATCAAATGCGATTACATATGGAGACGATGGAAAGGCACTTGGTATGACGTTAAGAGATGATGAAACGAGTGTGTATATAGACGTATGGGATAAAGGAAAAGGGATTGATGAATCTCATATTGATAAAGTATTTGAGCGTATGTACACACTTGAAGATTCAAGAAATAGATTGTACCAAGGAAGCGGTCTAGGATTAACGATTACGAAACGGCTTGTGGAAGCGATGGACGGAAAAATTCACCTTTCTAGTAAACCGTATGAAAAAACAATTTTTACAATTGTATTAACAAAGATGCAGTTTTAGCTTGTAGAGCAGTAGATTCTACAAGCTTTTTTTCAGCGTAAGGAATTTGTAAGAAACGGGTAAGAAAAAAGAGATTTCCGTTGTCTATTATAGAAATATAGAGTATTGCGAAAGGGGAAAGTAACATGACATATATATTAAAAACAAACCAGTTAACGAAAGTGTTTAAAGGGAAAGAAGTTATTTCCGGTGTTAACATGCATGTGAAAAAAGGAGAAATTTACGGTTTTTTAGGACCAAACGGTGCTGGTAAAACAACGATTATGAAAATGATTACAAATTTAATAAAACCGACGAGTGGTGATATTGAAATCTTCGGTGAGAAATTAACAGATACATCTTATGAAGTATTAAAAAGAATGGGGACAATTATTGAATACCCAATCTTTTATGATAAATTAACGGCGAAAGAAAACTTAGACCTGCATTGTGAATATATGGGCTACTACGATAAAAATGCAATTGACCATGCTTTACATTTAGTGAAACTACAAGGGATAGATAATAAAAAAGTAAAAGATTTTTCATTAGGAATGAAACAACGACTCGGTATTGCAAGGGCAATCGTGACAAAGCCAGAATTGCTCATTTTAGATGAACCAATTAACGGTTTAGATCCAATTGGTATTAAAGAGTTACGAGAATTATTTAAAATGCTCTGCAAAGAATACGGTATTACATTATTAGTTTCTAGTCATATTTTAGGTGAGATGGAACTAATGGCCGATACAATTGGTGTGATTCAAAATGGAAAACTAATAAAAGAAGTTTCAATGAAGAGTATTAACGGAAAGCAAACAGAGTACATTGAAATCACTGTTCCTGATGTGAAACGTGCAGCTTATATTTTAGAAGATAAACTTGGTATAAAAAACTACAAAATAATGAGTGGAACCATGATTCGTGTGTATGATACGTCAGCGTCTCAGCAGGCCATTTCAAAAGCACTTATTATGAACGATGTGGAAATTGAAAGTATTAATAAGAAACATAGTTCCTTAGAAGAATATTTCTTAAATGTAATGGATGGAGAAGGTATTCATGCTTAATGGACTGTGGCTGAACCTGGTAAGTGGATTTATCGTAATGCTAATAAGTGGAATTTTATATTATAGAAAACCAGAGCGGAAATGGTTGTTAATTCTACTAGTGATAGGAATGTTAAGCTTCGTTACTGCTGGAATTAGAATGTTAGCTGCATAAAGACAGTTATATAAAGAATGGAGGAGTGGTTTGTATGCTTAGATTAATGAAGCTCGAATGGAAGAAACATAAATTATCTAGTTACTTTAAAGGGGTAGCAATTTGTATTATAGCAATTTTCGCTGCAGTAAGCCTTATGGCATTGGGAATGAAAGCCGAGGAAGACATGCTCTTCTCTGACTTCACACAGAATATGGCTTTAGTAAATATTTTTATTAGGATAACATTCATTATTTTTAGTTCGGTCATTTTATCACGTTTAGTAATTGATGAGTATAAGAATAAAACGATACAACTATCATTTATGTATCCGCTTCAAAGGAAAATGCTAATGAGTGCGAAATTAACAATTGTTTTTTGTTTTTGTTTTGTGAGTACCATTATCGCGACTTTCATTATTAGTTTGCTTGTTTATTTTGTGAGTCCAATGATGGGACTGATTGAAAGACCAGCTACGATAGGTGAAATAATAGCTATCGTTCCAGGTACTATTATAAGTGCATTTATGATATCTGGTATAAGTTTAATTCCTTTGTTTTTTGGAATGAGAAAGAAATCGACACCGACAACGATTACTTCGGCAGTAATAATTGGTATGCTGATTAGTGGTAACTTTGGACCTGGAAACGGTCAAGTAAGTATGTTTGATTTTATAGCTATCCCAATCGTGCTCTGTTTATTAGGAATTTTCATTAGTTATCTATCGTTTCGTAAAATCGACAAGATCGATGTGGCGTGAAGCAAGCTTAAAACAAAAAACGAACTGGGGTATGAATGGTGAAAAAAATAATAGTAATTGCAATATTATTCATTACAATTGCTAGTGCGGTTTTTGGTTTTAAGGTGTTTCAGGGGAAAGATTTTAAGAAAGAAAAGTCTTTTGAAATCAATAATATAAAAGAAATAGAAGTAGACAATGAAAATTGGAATCTTGAATTTAAAAGTAAAGACGCTAATAAAATAGTAATTTCCGCTCAAGGTGAACAAGTAGATAAAGAGATAGATCCTGTCAAAATAGAAAATGATGAAAATAAAATTATGATTAAACAAAAACAAAAGATGAACAGATTTTTTAATGGTTTCACGTTTAGGAAGAAAAATAGTATATCTATAGCTATTCCGAAGAAAGAAATAGATAAAATTGTAGTAAATAATAAATCGGGTGATGTGAAAATAAGAGATATAGTAGTAAAAAGCATCGTGACAAAAGGAAAATCTGGAGATGGAATGATTACAGGGTTATCGGCAGAGAAGGGTGAATTTACATCCGAAAGCGGAGATTTAATGTTAAAAGATAGTTCATTACAAGAAGTAAATATAACTTCCACTACTGGAGATAATTATGTAAAAAATGTAAAAAATAAAAATATGAACATCAATTCAACATCTGGGGAAGTATTACTGAAAGATATGACAGAAGGAAAATCATTATTTGTAGAAACAGAATCAGGGGATATTGGCGTACGGTATAAAGGTGTCTCTACATCATTGAAGCTTATGGCTAAAAGTAATTCGGCTGACGTAATAGTGGATTTAAAAGGACTTAAGAAAGATAAAAATACAGACAAAATAAAAGTAGGAACGATTGGTGATGCAAAAAATGAAGCGAAGATTTTAAGTGAAACAGGATTCATTTATATTGATTAAGTCCAAGGAGGAAGGAGGAATATCATGCTACGTCTTATGAAGTTAGAATTGAAGAAATTTAAGTTTGGATGGTATGTGAGGGGAGCAGTTATTGCAAATATTATTATACTGGCATTATTAATCTTTGTTAGTTTCATTGCACAAATAGAAGGAGATCCAGAAATAAGAGATCCGCAGATGATTTTGTTAATGGCTAGTACAGTAGTAAGAGCAACATTTATTATTTTTGGTAGTGTATTAATAGCAAGGTTAATAATTGGCGAATATAAAAATAAAACAATACTACTCATGTTTTCTTATCCCATTAACCGAAAGAAAATGATGGCTAGTAAGTTGGCTATTACAGCGATAGTAACATTTATAACAGTTATTGTATCTAACATTTTAGTAGTAGGAATCTTCTTTGGGATAGATAGTTGTTTTTCAATTCTTCCTAATTCATTCACAGTAGATCAATTGGTGCAAGAAGGAATAAAACTAGTTCCTTTAGCCATTGCAACTGCGGGGATGAGTTTAATCCCATTATATTTCGGAATGCGTAAACGTTCAGTGCCAACTACAATTGTTTCATCTCTTATCGTTGTCTCAATTGCAATGAATACCAACCCAGAGTTTCCTACAGCAACTTTACTTCCCCTTCAACTAGCACTCGCAGCAATTGGAGTTGTGATTGCGTATTACGGCATTAAAAATATAGAGAAGGAAGATATAACTGTATGATAAGAATATGTGAAAAAGAGTTGGCGTTACACCAACTCTTTTTTGTATATGTACGCTTCGTTACTACTCTGTAAATTTAGAGTGTGTGCTTAAATACTTTTGCACGTCTGGAGAAATGTTAAAGTTATTAGGACTTTTATATTCGATAGTAAACTCGCCGTCGGTACTTGTTTCAAAGGAGATTGCATAGCTATTCATTTTAGCATCGTAAGAAGTATTTTTGACTTCTGCATCTAGATTAAAATATTTTGTAATATACTCTTTTGAGTCCGTAATTGCTACTTGTTTTCCCCAAGGGGTACCATAATAGGTGAAATAAAGAGATACACTAATAACTCCAATAATAGAAGTTAGTAAAATAGTTCCCATAGCTATTTTTTTATTTTTTGTATTCAATTTGGTTACTCCTCTTCGTAATATGTATTCATTTTAACCTATCTTTTCCATAAAACAACCATTAAGAAAAAATAGTTTCACATGAAACAAGTTACAGAAAAAGACAAGATATGTAAACATCTTGTCTTTTTTGTCGTTACATTTTAGGAGCTTCCATTCCAGCCGCAGCCCATTCTTCTTTTGCGGGGCCATATACGCCAGGAACTGTTAAGCCAGCTTGTCGCATTAAAACCGTCATTTGTCCGCGGTGGTGATTTTGATGATTAATGAGTGTCATTAGAAATATAGAATTCGGCATAGGGCGACCAAAGAAGTCATTAATAGTAGCTAAGTCTTTATCAGTCCATTTACTTTGAAGTGTTTCAACAAAAGCCGCGTTTACTTTACGGTATTCATCTGCAATTGTTTTTGCAGAAGTTGGAACAGGATAATCTTTCAATTCTCCTTCAAACTTTAGCCCTGTGCCAGATAGTATAACAGGAATTGCCGTCACGATGTGCCAAGCAACTCTACCTAACGTCCAGTGCCCAGGTGCAATTTCTTGTGATAAAGATGCATCGGTTAATGAATCAAGCATTTTCTGAGTAGACTCTGCTTCGTATGTCCATGATTGCAAGAAGCCTTCAATTGTTTGGTACATAGTTATCCCTCCTATTTTTGTTCATAGATTAAATTCGTGAGAGATAGTATAATCCCTGTTCCATAAGAAATAATTACTTAAGCATTGCTACAATATGAAAACAATTAGAAAATATTTGTAAAAGTGTCAGGAAACGAATGTGCTCATTCGTATATATAATGAATAAAGAATTGGATAAAGAGTGGTGATAAGGGTGAAGGATATAGAAATAGTAGAAGGTCTTCGAAAACAAGATATGTTAGCATTACATACAGCAATTGATCGATATGGAGATTTAATTTATAAGGTAGTTCATAGTGTTTTAGATACGGCACAGAGTAAGGTGTTAGTGGATGAATGTGTTGACGATATTTTATTAATCGTTTGGTACAACATTAGTAGCTATGATGAAAATCGTGGGAAGTTTAGAAACTGGCTTATATCTGTCGCTAAGTTTAAAGCCATTGATTATAAACGAAAAAGTAATAAGGTTTATCAATTACAAGAGTTTCAGCAAGAAATATATGAAGATAGAAAAAATATCAATTTAACAAAAGAAGAGCGAGATTATAATTTTTACGTTTTAATTAAAGAATTGAATGAAGAAGATAAGAAAATTTTTATAAAAAGGTATTTAGATGAATATAGCGTACAAGAAATAGCGCTTGAATTCGGTATGACACGAGATACGGTATATAGTAGGCTTTCAAGAGGGAGAAAGAAATTGAAGAAGCTGCTGGGGGGGGAAAGGAATGAATAAAGAAAAGTTACTTCAGGAATTAAATAACTTACAGTATAGCGATAATTTTGTAGATGATTATAGAAATGATGAGAAAATAGATAAAAAGAAAATAGATCGTACAAAAGAAGTTGTAACAAAAACAATTTTAATGAAACGTTGTTATGAGGTTGTACAAGAAGAGTTACAGGGAAGCGAAGAGATTTTATATAGTATGCTTGCCGAAAATCATCGTGTGAAAAATTGGCAGACAGGCACAGCCATGACATTAGGGATAGGCGTTCTTGCAATGAACTTTGGTATTAATAATGTGTTAATCGTTACAAATAAACGGTTGTATGTGTTTTTTATGGATCGTTATTATAATGAAGTTGATTTAAAAGTATGTGTATTGAATGAAGTAGCTTATATGAAAACAATATTAGACCGTAAAGGTGGAAGTGAGTTTCTGCATATAAAGTATAAAAATGATAACGAATACGTATTATTGGGAAATGCTGATGATTACAGAGAGTTATTTCAAATAGTAGGTAGGTTGAAAATAGCGAATGGAATAGAATTGAGATTACAAGATAAGAAATTAAAGAGAAAGTTAACTTTAAAACGAAGTGTGTTCAATATAATCATGTATTCACTTGTTATATATATTATGTACAAAGCCTATGCTAATTTTATGCCATAATAGGAAAAGACGGCTTCACATATATGAAGCCGTCTTTTAATTAACCTTCTTCCCACTCTTCCTCATCAACCATAAGAAATAAGGCGCTCCAAGTACAGCGACGACAAGGCCAGAAGGGATTTCTTTCGGATATGCGATTGTACGTCCAAGTAAGTCAGCAACAGAAAGAAGGATTGCTCCAAATAGTGCTGAACAAACGAATAGTCTTTGATGGTTCATACCAACAACAATTCTTGCTAAGTGAGGTGCGACAAGGCCTAAAAAGGCAATTGTACCGACAGCAGCGATATTTACTGATGCAAGTAGTGTCGCTAGCACAATTAGAGCAAGACGTGTTTTATTTACTGGTTGCCCAAGTCCAGTTGCTAAATCGTCTCCCAGTACGAGAACGTCAAGTTGTTTTATTAAGAAAAAGATAATTAATACAAGAATTAGAGATGGATATAGAATGATATTTTCTAAGTGATTCCACCCTCTTGCATACGTACTGCCAGATAACCATGTTAAAGCAGCGGCAACATTCAAATTGGCTCTAACGATAAAGATTTGAATAATTGCTGAGCCAAGTGCAGAAATACCAATCCCTATTAAAGCAAGAGCTGTGGGGCTAAACCCTGATTTCCATGAGAAGAAGAGGACAATTCCTACTGCAAGTAGTCCACCAATAAATGCACCAATTGGTAGGAAGAAACCAGGAAGTGCAGGAAAGACATACATAACAGTTAAAGCACCGACACCAGCTCCCGATGAAATACCAATAATAGAAGGATCGGCAAGTGGGTTTCGTAGTATACCTTGGAAAACAAGCCCACTTATTGCAAGGCATGCACCAGCAATAGCGGCAACGAGCATTCTTGGTAATCGAAGATTCATCATCATGTTTTTGTCAAATTGTGTTAATTGACCTGATATAACATTTGTAATGCTTTCGATATAAGCGTTACTACCGATTGTAACACCAAGAGCAATCGTCACAATACAAAGTGTGATAGATATAATGATTACCTTTTTATAAGAGTAATAGCGGGAACTAGCTCCAGCTGCATTCGCACCGTTATCATTCATATATTGTTTCGACTTCATCATTCGATAAACTAAGTAAATAAGCCAAGGAGATCCAATCATTGCTGTGACTGCCCCAACAGGAAGTTCTGCACCGGTTGGATCTATTAATCTACCGACAACATCTGCTCCAAGCAATAATACTGCCCCCCATAAGAAAGAAGAGAGAAGAAGAGTAAAGTGTTGACGGTATCCGATAAGGCGCATTAAATGAGGTGCAACTAAGCCGACAAATCCAATTGGTCCAACAACAGTAACAATTACTGCTGTTAAAAAGATTACAGCAATGAAGGCGATAAGACGTGTTACTGCTGTTTTTTCACCAAGAGAAACAGCAACATCATCACCAAGTAAGAGAATGTTGAGTTTACGAGATATAAATAGTAAAACTAGGAAAGAAATAATGATAAATGGAAAAGCAAATTGAACGCCATCCCAGTTATTTTGAATAAGAGATCCAGCTCCCCATAAAAATAAACCAGCTGTTTCATTTTCATAGAAAAGCTGCATCGTTCCGGTAAAGGCAGAGAGCATTAATGTAACGACCATACCAGCTAATGCCATTCTGAGTGGGGTTCCCTTTTTTCCACCAGAAATACGGTATACAAATAAAGCAGTAATAGCACCGCCGATAAATGTGAACAGAAGAGAATTAATTTGTAAACCTTTCGGTAAGAAAATTGTAGCCGCTACTAGAAAGAAATATGCGCCAGAGTGAATACCCATTGTACTGGATTCAGCAAGTGGATTTTTCGTTAACGTTTGTAAAATAACCCCTGATGCAGCAAGAGCGCCTCCAGCTAAAATGGCAATTACGGCTCTAGGTAATCGAAGCATGATTAAAGTTTGATGTTCTAGCGATTGGTTCGGTGAGATAAGAGCATCAATAATCATACTATAGGAAATGTTTGCTTGACCTTGTCCGATATGAATAAAGAAAAGGAGGAGCAAGAGAGCTGCTCCTCCTCCGAATACAAGACTTGCTCGAAGTGTATGTTGTAAGCTATTCATCGTGTAATCACTTCTTCGCTGTCATTACATCTGCTACTTGTGTTGCTAAAGATGTTGCAGACTCAGGACCACCGAAAATCCAAGTGTCGCCTTTTAATTTATACATTTTGTTTTCTTTTTTGAACTTTAATTCTTCCCAAGCAGGGTTGCCTTTTAGTTGCGTGTCAAAAATGTTATCTTCATCCGCTACAATGTAAATGAAGTTTGAATCTTGTACACTTTGTAATGATTCTACAGTTGTTTGTTTGAAACCATCTGGCTCAGATTTTCCTGCTTCAAAAGTATTTGTTAAACCTAATTTTTTTGTAACTTGTAAAGCTAAAGAATTGTCAGTTAAGATACGGAACGTTGGTACGTTTTTAGCAGTAAATGCTTGTGCCATTGCGATGTTTTTATCTTTTAAGTCTGCTTTCTCAATTTTTGCTTTTGCATCAGCGAATGCTTTATCCATATCAGCTAATACTTTTTTACCTTCTTCTTCTTTTCCAACTGCTTTTGCAATTTGTTTAAATGTTTCTGTCATTTCAGCAAAGTGATCGTTATTGCTTGTTGATGGATCAAACATAACTGTTGGTGCAATTTGCTCTAATTCATTTTTAATTGCTTTACCACGGAATGAAGCTGTAATAATTAAGTCTGGTTTTAAACGGCTAATTTCTTCTAAGTTTGGTTGTTGACGTGTCCCTACATCTACAACATCTTTACTCGGTTTTGTTTTTGTATTTACCCATTTATTATAATTCTTAATGTCTGCCATCCCTACTGGCTGAACACCAAGTGCTAATAAGTCTTCTGAATATACCCACTCAAGTACAACTACTTTTTTCGCTGGTTTATCTAACTTCGTTTCCCCTTCAGCGTGTTTAATTGTTATAGCTTGATTTTTATTGTCCGCTTTTGTTTCTTTTTTCTCCTCTTTTTGCTGTCCGCATCCAACAGCGAATAGAAGAACTACTATGAAAATACTGAGAATTTTCTTCATCTTCTGCCCCCAAATTAAGTGTTTTTTGTAACTAGTACCATAAGTGAAAATGGTTATCAATTACAACACCCAAATCATACTATGAGGGTATTTTAAGTGTCAATATATTTTTAAAATTTTGATGAAAAATAACGAATTATACGGATTTTTATATATTATAGTCGCTATTTATGAAGAATAAGCCTCTTTACTAAAAATATTGGCGAATGTGGAAAGTTTAAATGGGAAAGTGGCTGTGTACGATAGTGTAATGTGTATTGTGAATAGTCTGTGGAGATAAGGCGAAAGTACAAGCAAAAGGAGAGTGAATCGCATGTAATAATTACTAGAATGTATGGAGGAAATCTGTGTTTTATCCCCGACTAGGCAAAGTATTTCTTTGTTATTTAGATAGGTGTTTTTTAAGTCGGTGATTGCGCTAAAAAGATCGAATGTAAAGGAAGTGATCAACATGTCTTCATGGAGCAATAACGTAAATGGATATTGTGGGTGTAATAATCAAAATGGTGTACATGTTGATTCATGCTGTTTTAGTTGCGATGGGACAGTTCCTAAGGTTGGTCCAACCGGTCCGACGGGAGCAACAGGAGCAATAGGTGGCACAGGCCCAACGGGGGCGACAGGAGTAACAGGCGACACAGGTCCAACGGGAGCGACGGGAGTAACAGGCGATACAGGGGCAACGGGTCCAACAGGAGCGACAGGAATAACAGGAGCAACAGGCCCAACGGGAGCGACAGGAATAACAGGAGCAACAGGCCCAACGGGAGCGACAGGAATAACAGGGGCAACGGGTCCAACTGGGGCGACAGGAGTAACGGGAGCAACAGGCCCAACGGGAGCGACAGGAATAACAGGGGCAACGGGTCCAACGGGGGCGACAGGAGTAACGGGAGCAACAGGCCCAACGGGAGCGACAGGAATAACAGGGGCAACGGGTCCAACAGGAGCAACGGGTCCAACGGGGGCGACAGGAGTAACGGGAGCGACAGGCGATACAGGTCCAACAGGAGCAACAGGCACAAGTATAACGGCAACATACGCATTTGCAAATAATACGTCGGGTACAGCAATATCGGTACTACTAGGTGGAACAAATGTCCCGCTTCCAAACAATCAGAATATTGGTCCAGGTATTACAGTGTCTGGGGGGAACACAGTATTTACGGCTGCAAATGCAGGGAATTATTATATTTCATATTCAATTAATATAACGGCTTCATTATTAGTTAGTTCACGAATTACAATTAATGGGGCACCGCTTGCTGGGACTATTAATTCTCCTGCATTAGCAACGACATCATTTAGTGCGACAATTATTACGACTCTTGCGGCGGGGAGTGCAATTAGTTTGCAATTATTTGGTTTGTTAGCTGTTGCAACATTATCAACAACTACCCCAGGAGCGGTATTAACAATTATAAGATTAAGTTAATGACAAACTCTCTTACTCTTTTAAGATTAAGAGAGTTTCTACATATAATAAGAAGTTAATGAAGTAAAGCATAGTTATACAAAAGTCAGAATATTATGATTGTAACGCTATGGTGACTATAATATAATGAAAATAACCATCATGAATGAACATTCATTTATTTTTTATGTATTTGAAGGGGGAATGAAGGTGGAAAAATCATGGTTGAAAAGTTATCCAGAGGAAATTCCGAGTACGATTTCTTATGATATTCAGCCGCTTCATAGATATGTAGAACAGATGGCTTCTCGCTACCCAGAAAAGAAAGCGCTTCACTTTTTAGGGAAGGATATTACGTTTTCGGACTTCCATGATAAGGTGAAGCGGTTTGCAAATTATCTTCAAAAACTCGGTGTGGAAAAGGGTGATCGAGTTGCTATTATGTTGCCGAATTGTCCGCAAGCTGTAATTGGTTATTACGGTACATTACTTGCGGGAGGTATCGTAGTACAAACCAATCCACTGTATACAGAAAGGGAATTAGAATATCAGCTTCATGACTCGGGAGCAAAAGTAATTCTTTGTCTCGATTTAGTGTTTCCAAGAGTAACGAATGTTCAATCTGCTACAAAAATTGAGCATATTATCGTAACTCGTATTGCAGACTTTTTACCATTCCCTAAAAATCTATTGTATCCATTTGTGCAGAAAAAACAGTCGAATTTAGTTGTGAAAGTATCAGAGAGTGAAACAATTCATCTTTGGAATTCAGTAGAAAAAGAAGTGAATACGAATGTTGAGGTGCCTTGTGATCCTGAAAATGATCTAGCTCTTTTACAGTACACAGGAGGAACAACCGGATTTCCGAAAGGAGTTATGTTAACGCATAAAAACCTCGTCTCTAACACGTTAATGGGAGTTCAATGGTTATATAATTGCAAAGAAGGAGAAGAAGTCGTTCTTGGGGTTCTTCCATTTTTCCATGTTTATGGTATGACAGCTGTTATGAATTTAAGTATTATGCAAGGATACAAAATGGTCCTTATTCCAAAGTTTGATATGAAAATGGTTTTTGAAGCGATTAAGAAGCATAAAGTGACATTGTTTCCAGGGGCACCAACTATTTATATCGCTCTTTTAAATAGTCCGCTTTTAAAAGAATACGATATTTCTTCTATTCGTGCTTGTATTAGTGGATCAGCACCACTGCCAGTAGAAGTACAGGAAAAGTTCGAAAAAGTTACAGGTGGTAAACTAGTAGAGGGATATGGTTTAACAGAATCCTCTCCGGTTACACATAGTAATTTTTTATGGGAAAAGCGAGTGCCAGGTAGCATCGGAGTTCCGTGGCCAGATACAGAAGCAATCATTATGTCGCTTGAAACTGGTGAGGCATTACCGCCAGGAGAAATAGGTGAAATTGTAGTGAAAGGCCCTCAAATTATGAAAGGATATTGGAATAAGCCAGAGGAAACAGCGGCTGTATTGCAAGATGGCTGGCTCCATACAGGTGATGTTGGCTACATGGATGAAGATGGATTCTTCTATGTAAAAGATCGCAAGAAAGATATGATTGTCGCGAGTGGATTTAATGTGTATCCTCGTGAAGTTGAAGAAGTATTATATGAGCATGAAAAAGTGCAAGAAGTAGTGACAATTGGAGTTCCAGATCCGTACCGAGGAGAGACAGTTAAAGCATTTGTTGTGTTAAAAGAAGGTACGGAATGCTCTGAGGAAGAATTAAATCAGTTTGCACGTAAATATTTAGCGGCTTATAAAGTTCCGAAAGTATATGAGTTTAGAGATGAATTGCCGAAAACGACAGTAGGGAAAATTTTGCGCCGTGTTCTAATAGATGAAGAGAAGAGAAAGAATGAGGATGAGCAAACGGGCTAAGGCCCTTTCTTTTTGAAAAAATAGGATTGACACTTTTCTAAATAGTCAGTATTATAAGAATATGAATGACTATTCATTCAGTCATCTTCTTGAAGGGGACAGTAAAGTGAAGAAAAATAGACCGAAATACAATCAAATTATTGATGCGGCAGTCATTGTGATTGCGGAGAATGGGTACCACCAAGCGCAAGTTTCTAAAATCGCAAAGCAAGCTGGGGTAGCTGATGGTACGATTTATTTATATTTTAAAAATAAAGAAGATATATTAATATCCTTATTCCAAGAGAAGATGGGAGAATTTGTCGAAACAATTCGTCAAAAAACAGCAGGAATTGAAAGCGCTGTATCGAAGTTATTCATGTTGGTAGAAACGCACTTCTTGCTGTTGTCGCAAAATGATCCGCTTGCTATCGTTACGCAATTAGAGCTAAGGCAGTCCAATCAAGACTTGCGCCTTAAAATAAATGAAGTATTAAAAGGCTACTTACAAGTTATGGATGAGATTTTAGAGACTGGTATAAAACAAGGTGAATTTCAAGCAGATTTAAATGTTCGCGTGGCAAGACAAATGATCTTTGGAACAGTAGATGAAGTTGTGACCAATTGGGTAATGAGCGATCATAAGTATGATCTGGTCGCACTTTCAAAAACGGTACACGGGCTACTTATTGCAGCTTGTGGTTATCGTCAATAATGGGAGGGATCATGTTGAAATTCCTATCTGTAAGAGTTGAAGATCATATCGCGGTGGCGACGTTAAATCACGCACCAGCGAATGCGATGTCTTCACAAGTTATGCATGACGTTACTGAATTAATTGATCAAGTGGAAAAGGATGATAACATTCGTGTTGTTGTTATTCACGGTGAAGGACGTTTCTTCTCAGCAGGAGCAGATATTAAAGAATTTACATCTGTTACTGAAGCGAAGCAAGCAACAGAATTAGCACAGCTTGGACAAGTTACGTTTGAGCGTGTTGAAAAATGTTCAAAACCAGTTATTGCGGCAATTCATGGAGCGGCACTGGGCGGCGGCCTTGAGTTTGCTATGTCTTGCCACATGCGCTTTGCAACTGAAAGTGCAAAACTTGGTTTACCTGAATTAACACTTGGATTAATTCCTGGCTTTGC
The DNA here is from genome assembly GCF_038006365.1 of Bacillus sp. FSL L8-0152. NCBI lineage: Bacteria > Bacillati > Bacillota > Bacilli > Caryophanales > Bacillaceae > Bacillus > Bacillus sp. FSL L8-0152. The sequence continues at coordinate 4,648,833 of NZ_JBBOVB010000001.1, read as the reverse complement.
AGGTACACAGCGCTTACCACGTTATGTTGGGAAAGCGAAAGCTTGTGAAATGATGTTAACAAGTACACCAATTACTGGTGCAGAAGCATTAAAGTGGGGACTTGTTAACGGATTGTTCTCTGAAGAATCATTTTTAGATGATACGCTTAAAGTTGCAAAACAAATTGCTGGAAAAAGTCCAGCAACAACTCGTGCTGTACTAGAGTTATTGCAAACGACAAAATCGTCTCATTACTATGAAGGTGTACAACGTGAATCACAAATTTTTGGTGAAGTATTTACGAGTGAAGATGGAAGAGAAGGTGTAGCCGCATTTTTAGAAAAGCGTAAACCTTCATTTAGTGGCAGGTAGTTCAATTATTTTTTTAATATAAATTAACAGAAAATTAAAATTGATAGAATCTTTCTGAAAAACAAGGGGGTAAATGGAATGAACATCTACGTACTCATGAAACGAACATTTGATACAGAAGAAAAAATCGTAATTAAAAACGGTGCAATTTACGATGGCGAAGCGGAATTCATCATCAACCCTTACGATGAATATGCAATTGAAGAAGCAATTCAAGTAAGAGACGCACAAGGTGGAGAAGTTACAGTTGTAACAGTCGGTGGCGAAGATAGTGAGAAAGAACTTCGTACTGCATTAGCAATGGGCTGTGATAAAGCGGTATTAATTAATATTGAAGATGATGTAGAAAATGGTGACCAGTTCACGACAGCAAAAGTACTTGCTGAATATTTAAAAGATAAAGATGCAGATTTAATTTTAGGCGGAAACGTTGCAATTGATGGTGCATCTGGACAAGTAGGGCCACGCGTAGCTGAAGCGTTAAATATTCCATATGTAACGACAATTACAAAACTTGAAATTGACGGTACAAATGTGAAGATTGAGCGTGATGTTGAAGGTGATACAGAAGTGATTGCAACTTCATTACCAGTTTTAGTAACAGCACAGCAAGGTTTAAATGAACCTCGTTACCCATCGCTTCCAGGTATTATGAAAGCGAAGAAAAAGCCACTAGAAGAATTAGAATTAGATGATTTAGATTTAGAAGAAGATGATGTGGAAGCAAAGACAAAAACAATTGAAATCTATTTGCCTCCTAAGAAAGATGCAGGAAAAGTGTTACAAGGCGAGCTGCAAGATCAAGTAAAAGAACTTGTATCGTTGCTCCATACAGAAGCGAAAGTAATCTAATAAAATACGAAATTATATATGCAGGAGGGAAAATCTATGGCTCGTAAAGTATTAGTAATGGGTGAAGTTCGTGATGGATCGCTACGTAACGTTTCGTTTGAAGCGGTAGCAGCAGCAAAAACAATTGCAGAAGGCGGTGAAGTAGTAGGTCTTCTAATTGGAGACAGCGTTGCCTCTTTTGCAAATGAATTGATTCATTACGGTGCAGATCGCGTTGTGACAGTTGAAAATGATAAATTAAAATCATATACATCTGATGGTTATGCACAAGCGTTTTTAGCTGTACATGCTGAAGAAAATCCAGAAGGTATTGTCTTTGGACATACGGCACTTGGTAAAGATTTATCACCAAAATTAGCAGCGAAGCTTGAAGCTGGTTTAGTTTCTGACGTAACTGCTTTAGAGGTTGAAGGTGGAAATGCTATCTTCACTCGTCCAATTTACTCTGGTAAAGCATTCGAGAAGAAGATTGTAACAGACGGCATCTTATTTGCGACAGTGCGTCCAAATAACATTGCAACTCTGGAAAAAGATGAGTCTCGCAGCGGTGACGTATCTTCTATTACAGTTGATGTGAAAGATTTACGTACAATTATTCAAGATGTTGTCCGTAAAACAGCAGAAGGTGTGGATCTTTCTGAAGCGAAAGTTATTATCGCTGGCGGACGCGGTGTGAAGAGTGAAGAAGGATTTAAACCATTAAAAGAGTTAGCTGACGTACTAGGCGGCGCTGTTGGGGCATCTCGTGGTGCTTGTGACGCTGAATACTGTGAGTACTCATTACAAATTGGTCAAACTGGTAAAGTTGTTACGCCAGACTTATACATTGCATGTGGTATTTCTGGTGCGATTCAGCATTTAGCAGGTATGTCTAACTCAAAAATAATCGTTGCGATTAATAAAGATCCAGAAGCAAGTATCTTCAAAGTAGCTGACTACGGTATTGTTGGTGACTTGTTCGAAGTTGTACCTCTTTTAACAGAAGAGTTTAAAAAGTTAAAAGTACATTCATGATTTAAGTACCCTTGAGTTCCAAGTGAAGTACCCCTATATATAGAAAAAGGTGAGAGATCCCCTGTCTCTCATCTTTTTAGTATTTAATCCATATTTTTATATAGTATAAAGGAACATTTTTTTGTTACAATACATAACGATACATATTATTCGCCACGTATATAAGTTAATGATATACTCTTGGTAGAATATACTTGAAGGAGGAAATAAAATGGCAATTGTAAACGCAAATGACCAAAGCTTCGCAGCTGAAACTAGCGAAGGTGTTGTATTATTAGATTTCTGGGCACCTTGGTGTGGACCTTGTAAAATGATCGCTCCTGTATTAGAGGAAATCGATGCAGAACTAGGCGAAAAAGTAAAAGTAGTAAAAGTAGATGTTGATGAGAACCAAGAAACTGCTCGTCAATTCGAAGTAATGAGCATTCCAGCTCTTTTCGTATTAAAAGACGGTAAAGTAGTTGATCAAACGTTAGGTTACAAACCGAAAGAAGCGTTAGTAGAATTAGTTTCTAAACATTTCTAAAATAAAAAAGCTACCAGTTGGTAGCTTTTTTTATTTTCTTTTTTACAGTCTTTCCGTTACAATAAAAGAACGTATGTTGGGTGTTTGAGCATAGTATGTTTTCAAGGGAAAATAAAAATGCTAAGTATGTAGAAATGGAGGGAGACGAGTGCACGAACATTTGAAAGAGAAGTTGGCTATTTTACCAGATCAACCTGGTTGTTATTTGATGAAAGATAAGCAAGGAACGGTTATATATGTTGGAAAGGCAAAAGTGCTTAAAAATCGTGTGCGCTCGTACTTTACTGGTTCACATGATGGGAAAACACTGCGGCTTGTAGGAGAAATTGTTGATTTTGAATATATCGTAACCTCTTCGAATTTAGAAGCACTTATTTTAGAGTTAAATCTAATTAAAAAATATGATCCGAAATATAATATTCAATTAAAAGATGATAAAACATATCCTTTTATTAAAATTACGGCGGAGAAGCAACCGCGCTTACTCATTACTCGAAATGTAAAAAAGGATAAAGGAAAGTATTTTGGTCCTTATCCAAATGCACAATCTGCTCATGAAACGAAAAAACTGCTAGATCGTATGTATCCACTTCGGAAATGTACGAATATGCCAGATAAAGTTTGTTTGTATTATCATATGGGTCAATGCTTAGCACCGTGTGTGAAAGAAGTGACGGAAGAACAAAATAAAGAAATTGTAGATGAAATTATTAAGTTTTTAAATGGTGGACATAAAGAAGTTCGTTCAGAATTAGAAGTAAAAATGTATGAGGCCTCAGAGAAACTAGAGTTTGAACGTGCAAAAGAGTTGCGTGATCAAATTGCTCATATTGATGCAATTATGGAAAAACAAAAGATGATTATGAGTGACTTAGTGGATCGTGATGTGTTTGGATATGCAGTGGATAAAGGATGGATGTGTGTTCAAGTTTTCTTCGTTCGAAAAGGAAAGCTAATTGAACGTGATGTTTCTATGTTTCCAATTTACGATGAACCAGAAGAGGGCTTTTTAACGTTTATCGGCCAATTTTATGAAAACAGTAGTCATTTTAAGCCGAAGGAAATTGTCGTTCCAGGAAGTATAGACTCGGAATTAGTAGAGCGCTTTTTAGAAGTAGAAGCGACACAGCCGAAACGTGGTAAGAAAAAAGACCTTGTAGAATTAGCAAATAAAAACGCGAAAATTGCTCTTGAAGAGAAGTTTTACTTAATTGAACGTGATGAAGAACGAACGATTAAAGCAGTAGATCATTTAGGGAAGCAGCTTGGGATTGAAACGCCGTATCGTATTGAAGCGTTTGATAACTCAAATATTCAAGGAACAAATCCTGTTTCTGCAATGATTGCTTTTATCGATGGGAAACCGGCGAAGAAAGAGTATCGAAAATATAAAATTAAAACGGTTCAAGGACCAGACGATTATGAGTCTATGAGAGAAGTTGTGAGGCGCCGTTATACAAGGGCCCTTAAAGAAAATTCACCTTTACCTGATTTGATTATTATTGATGGAGGAAAAGGCCATCTAGCGGCTGCAAGTGATATTCTAGAGAATGAGCTCGGATTATATATTCCGATGGCAGGTCTTGTGAAAGATGATAAACATAAAACCTCCCATTTAATTATTGGGGACCCACCGGAACCTGTGATGCTTGAGAGAAATAGCCAAGAATTTTATTTATTGCAGCGTATTCAAGATGAAGTGCATCGATTTGCGATTACATTCCATCGTCAATTACATGGGAAATCTGTCATTCAATCAGCATTGGATGACATTCCAGGAATAGGTGATAAACGGAAAAAGGTATTGTTAAAACATTTTGGTTCATTAAAGAAGATGAAAGAAGCTTCTATAGAGGAATTTGTCGAAGCGGGTATGCCGAAAAATGTCGCGGAGACGATTTATACGTATTTAACAGATAAGAAGACGTTGTAGTTTACAACGTCTTCTGTTTTTTGGTATAATTTCTGAAGATTTAAAATAAATGCATCTGAATGAAAATACAAAAAAGTCAACTAAACTGATATGTCTAGTTGACTGTAGGTAATGCTTACACTTCAATGAGATCTTTTATATCCCATTTTACAAGAAATGTAATAGAGTCAGAACGTTTTTTCTTTTCTTCGTATGACTCTGCAACGACGTTCCGTTGCTTTTGAATTTGTTCAGCGATGAATCCAGCTTCTAGTTGATAAGAAGAATGTCGTTTTTGTTTTTGACGTTCTGCAATGAGTGTGCCTTTAAGTTGGAACTGCATTTCACGACGCTTATGTTCAATAATGCTTAAAGTGCCCCAGCCAGCTTTTTCAAAGAACTGAATGACTTCTTCAATTGTTTCTAGCGGATATTTTCTTGCAAGGTTTCTACCAGACCAGTATAAAATACCATCTAAATCGTTGCCGATTAAATCAGGTAGTAATTCTTCACGTAGCAATTCATAAGCGAAGGCGTTCAATGAAACATCTTCTAAAGATGTTATATCGATTGTATTTTTACTCACAATATTCCCCTCTTTCTATAGGGATTATTATATAACATTTTTCATTTATAAAAACAGATTTTTCTTTAGGGAAATCTGAATATCTAAGAAGAAAAAAAGAATTGCCAAATTATATGCAAATTATGTATACGTTTTCTTGACGCTTCGACAAAAATAGGGGTAAAATGAACTTGTTATCAAATTATGCTGAAATATTTCGAATAATTTTTTCAGTTTTTCTTATGCCAATAGTGAAAAAACATTATTGTTATAAATTAATCTGAAAACAGCAGTCAAACATTCAAGGGGGTAATGGGGACATGAAAGGCCGCGAGTATACGTTTCGTAAGTGGCACTCATTAATGGGGGTCATCCCGGTTGGTGTCTTTTTGACGCAACATCTAATTGTAAACAACTTTGCAACAAGAGGAGCAGAGGCTTTTAACAAAGCTGCAGGCTTTATGGAGCTCCTTCCATTCCGGTATGCGCTAGAAATTTTCATCATCTTTTTACCGATACTGTACCATGCTATATATGGCTTATATATTGCATTTACAGCTAAGAACAATGCGGTTTCTTACGGTTATTTCCGTAACTGGATGTTCGTTTTCCAAAGAATTTCAGGTATCGTTACGCTGATTTTCATTTCTTGGCACGTCTGGGAAACTCGTATTCAAGCAATGTTAGGTAAAGAGGTAAACTATGATATGATGGCAGATATTTTAAACAATCCAGCTATGTTTGCATTCTACTTAGTTGGTGTTGTTTCAACAATTTTCCACTTTGCAAATGGACTATGGACATTCTGCATCAGCTGGGGAATTACAGTATCTCCACGTTCACAAAGAATCTCTACTTATGTAACATTAGCTATTTTCTTAGGTCTATCTTATGTAGGTGTGAGTGCATTATTAGCGTTCATCGATCCACAGCTAGCAAATCAGTAAGGAGTGGGAGAGCATGAAAGGGAAACTTATAGTAGTCGGCGGTGGCTTGGCTGGCTTAATGGCAACGATTAAAGCGGCAGAAGCAGGAGTAAATGTTGAACTGTTTTCTTTAGTACCAGTAAAACGTTCACATTCTGTATGTGCTCAGGGCGGAATTAACGGTGCCGTAAATACGAAAGGTGAAGGGGATTCTCCATGGATCCACTTTGACGATACAATTTATGGTGGGGACTTCTTAGCGAACCAACCACCAGTTAAAGCAATGTGTGAAGCAGCACCTGGTATCATTCATTTAATGGACCGTATGGGTGTTATGTTCAACCGTACGGAAGAAGGACTTCTTGATTTCCGTCGATTTGGTGGAACGCAACATCACCGTACAGCATTTGCTGGTGCAACAACTGGACAGCAATTACTTTACGCATTAGATGAGCAAGTACGTCGTCACGAAGTAGCAGGACTTGTAACGAAATATGAAGGCTGGGATTTCTTACGAGCTGTTGTTGATGATGAAGGTGTGTGCCGAGGAATCGTTGCACAAGACTTACAAACTATGGAGATTAAAAGTTTCGGAGCTGATGCCGTGATTATGGCAACAGGGGGCCCTGGTATCATTTTCGGAAAATCAACAAACTCCATTATTAATACAGGTACAGCAGCTTCTGCTGTATATCAACAAGGTGCATATTATGCAAATGGTGAGTTCATTCAAATTCACCCAACGGCAATTCCTGGAGACGATAAATTACGTCTTATGAGTGAATCTGCACGTGGTGAAGGTGGACGTGTTTGGACATATAAAGATGGTAAACCATGGTACTTCTTAGAAGAAAAATATCCGGCTTACGGAAACCTTGTACCTCGTGATATCGCAACGCGTGAAATCTTTGATGTTTGCGTAGAGCAAAAACTAGGTATTAACGGTGAAAACATGGTGTACTTAGATCTTTCTCATAAAGATCCGAAAGAACTAGATATTAAACTTGGTGGAATTATTGAAATCTATGAGAAATTTACAGGGGATGATCCTCGTAAACTACCAATGAAAATCTTCCCAGCTGTTCACTATTCAATGGGTGGACTATGGGTTGACTATAAGCAAATGACTAGTATTCCAGGTTTATTTGCAGCAGGTGAGTGTGATTATTCTATGCACGGTGGTAACCGCCTTGGTGCAAACTCACTATTATCAGCAATTTACGGTGGTATGGTAGCAGGACCAAACGCAATTGAATATATGAAAGGTCTTTCTAAATCATCAGATGCTGTTTCATCTACTGTATATGAGCAAAATGAATTAATCGAAACAGAGAAATTTAACAATATTTTAACGATGGATGGTAATGAAAATGCATATGTTCTTCATAAAGAGCTTGGAGAATGGATGACAGATAACGTTACAGTAGTTCGTGAAAATAAAAAGTTATTAGAAACAGATGCGAAAATTGAAGAGTTAATGGATCGTTACAAACGTATTAACATTAACGATACAGCGAGATGGAGTAACCAAGGTGCTTCATTTACACGTCAACTTGCAAATATGTTTGAGTTAGCACGTGTTATTACAATTGGCGCATATAACCGTAATGAGAGCCGCGGGGCGCATTACAAACCTGAATTCCCAAACCGTGATGATGCAAACTTCTTAAAAACTACTATGGCAAAATTTGAAGGAGAAGGAAATGCACCAGCATTCCATTACGAAGACGTTGATGTTTCATTAATTAAACCACGTAAACGTGATTATTCTTCAAAACATGATGTAGCTGCTAAGGGTGAAGAGAAGGGGGATAAACAACATGTCTGAGAAAACAATCCGCCTCATCATTACGAGACAAGATGGACCAGATGCACAAGAGTTTGACCAAGAGTTTGAAATTCCATATCGTCCTAATATGAATATTATTTCGGCGCTTATGGAAATTCGTCGTAATCCTGTTGATTCAAAAGGAAACCAAACAACTCCGATCGCATGGGATATGAACTGCTTAGAGGAAGTATGCGGTGCATGTTCGATGGTTATTAACGGAAAGCCACGTCAATCATGTACGGCTCTTATTGACCAATTAGAACAGCCAATTCGCTTAAAGCCGATGAAGACATTCCCAGTTGTACGTGATTTACAAGTTGATCGCAGTCGCATGTTTAATGCTCTAAAACGCGTTAAAGCTTGGATTCCAATTGATGGTACGTATGACTTAGGTCCAGGACCAAGAATGCCTGAGAAAAAGCGTCAATGGGCTTATGAGCTTTCAAAATGTATGACATGTGGTGTTTGCTTAGAATCATGTCCAAACGTAAACAGTAAGTCTGACTTTATTGGACCAGCGCCGTTATCACAAGCTCGTTTATTCAACTCACATCCAACGGGTGAAATGCATAAAGCAGATCGCTTACGTGCAATTATGGGAGATGGAGGACTAGCAAACTGTGGTAACTCTCAAAACTGTGTGCAATCATGTCCGAAGGGTATTCCTTTAACAACTTCAATTGCGGCATTAAACCGTGATACAACAATTCAATCGTTCAAAGATTTCTTTGGTAGCGATAATAACTATTAATAAATATTGCCTCTTCATCTTGAAGGGGCAATATTTATAACTTCATTTTTCAGTTTATTCTGTTTTTTTCAGAAAGGGGAGATAGCGTTGAAGAGAATTTCTTATATTGAAGACTTCGAGAAATGGGAAAGTGGTTTTTCATTTTACAATCCTGTAAAGGTTCGTTTTGGTGAAGTAGATATGTTTGGACATGTAAATAATGTCGTTGCTTTTACTTATTTTGAAGAAGCTCGTATCGCGTTGTTTAAAGAACTTGGATTTATGCAAGAGTGGACACATGCATCATCAGAAACGATGATCGTTGTTGCGGATTTACAATGTAATTTTATTAAGCAAATATATTTTGATGAACAGTTGAAGGTGTATGTAAAGGCAGGATCGGTTGGGAACTCTTCTTTAGATCTACATTATATGGTGAAGAATGCAGAAGGAGAGGTTTGTTTAGTAGGTCGTGGAATGATGGTTCAAGCGTCGAAAAAAACAGGAAGAGGCGAACCATGGCCTGAAGAATGGAAGAAGAAATTACTACAATGATAGAGTGAAAGAAAAATAAGAGAGCAATTTGCTCTCTTATTTTTTGTCTTCCATCGCTTCTTCTAATGTTAAGTGATGTTTATATAGGTATGTAGCGTATGGATTACCAACGTAGCGTAAGTGCCATGGTTCATATGCATATTCTGTTGTATCTGTTTTATCTTCTAAGTAACGAATGACAAAGCCGAATTCATGAGCGTGTTCCGCGACCCATTTTCCTTCTGCTGTCTCCCCGAAAATAGGCTCTAATTGAAATTTAGCTGTTTTTGAACTAATATCCATTGCTAAACCCGTTTGGTGTTCACTCGTACCAGGAATTGCGCTTACTGAATTAGCCTCAGCTTTTCCTTGACGTCTAACGTATGTATCATGCAACGATTTTTGGCGTTTGTATGAACGATAACCAGATACAGCTGTAAGATCAAGCCCTTCTTTTTTCGCAGCTTTGAACATGTTTTCAAGTGCCTCCGCAGCATCTTTGCGTAGCAATGTTTTTTCTTTATCTTTTGGACTAGAAAATGGTACGTTTGGTCTCGTTAAGTCTTCAGGAATGTATCCATCTGGTAGTTTTCGATGTTTATTAATTAAGACAAGATTAGATTTTGGATTTGTTACAACTGAAAAGTCATTGTCTATTTTCTTTGCATTATGATCAGCTTTTGGAAAAGCAGGAATCTCTTCTTTTGGGTGGTTAGTATGTTTTTGACTTTCGACAGCTTTCGCTTCATTATGTAGTGGTGATTTAGAACCAAAGTAAGTGAAAGATGTGATACCGATTACAATAGTAGTGGCAGAAATAATTATTATCTTTTTCATAATGCCTTGTAATCACAGTCCCTTCTTAATAAAATGTGTATCGTTTTTTTTTATTATAAGTCTAGTTTGTTGGAAAAGGAATATAAGAGTCATAACGTAATAGAAATGCAAAGAAAATGTCAGAAAATGTGTGAATTTGTAGTATTTTTTTATATAATTCATTTCTTATCTTTCATGAATTGCATTTTTTATGTAATATATATACATAAGAAGATGTAGCGATTATCGAGAATAAAGAACTTCTTGTATAGACTAGGAGTGAATGGGAATGGATTTTGCAACAATTATTGGACTTGTTTTAGGATTTTTAGCAGTGGTAGTAGGGATGGTCGTCAAGGGCGCTGACGTAACAGCCTTATTAAATCCTGCCGCAGCATTAATTATTTTTATCGGTACATTTGCTGCAGTATGTATTGCATTTCCGATGAATCAACTAAAAAGGGTTCCAAAACTATTTAAAGTTCTTTTTGGTTCAAATAAAAAGGATTTAAGTTATGAACAGTTGCTAGAATTATTTGTTCATTGGACATCTGAAAGTAGAAAATACGGTATTTTGTCTTTAGAGCAACAATTAGACAAAATTCAAGATGAATTTCTTTTGCGCGGTATGAAATTTGTGATTGATGGCGTATCCGCAGAAGATTTAGAGCAGATTTTGGAATCTGAATTAGAGGCAATTGAAGAAAGACATGCAAAGGGAGCTGCTATTTTTTCACAAGCTGGTACGTATGCACCGACATTAGGAGTTTTAGGTGCTGTTATCGGTCTTGTAGCTGCGCTTGGTAACTTAACTGATATTGAAAAGTTAGGTCATGCTATTTCGGGTGCGTTTATTGCAACGATTTTTGGTATTTTTTCAGGTTATGTATTATGGCATCCATTTGCAAATAAGTTAAAGCAAAAATCTTCAGCTGAAATTGAGAAAAAACGTTTAATCATTGATTGTTTATTAATGTTACAAGAAGGTACATATCCGTTTATTATGAAGAACCGCATTTTAGGTGCACTTTCTGCAACTGAGCGTAAAAAGCTAGAAAAAGGAGCAGAAAAAAATGCGGAGTAAGAAAAATAGAAGAGGCAAAAAGAAAAAACATGATGAGCATATCGATGAAACGTGGTTAATTCCATATTCTGATATGTTAACGTTGTTATTTGCATTGTTTATCGTTTTATTCGCAATGAGTAGTATAGATGCTGCGAAGTTTAAACAGATGGCAGTTGCTTTTCGAAGTGAATTAGCTGGGGGAACAGGTAACAAAGAATTTTTAAGTGATCAAAAGCCAAATGAGGAAAAAGAATTATCAGCAAGTAGCCTTGAGGCAGAACAAGCAAAAAAACAAGAAGAAGCTAGAGCTAAAGAAAAAAAAGAGATGGATGAATTGAAAGCATTACAAAAAAAGATTGATCAATATATTAATGAAAAACAATTATCCTCTTCTTTTCAAACTAAATTAACTGAAAAGGGATTAATGGTGACAATATTAGAAAATATACTGTTTGATTCGGGGAAAGCAGATGTGAAATTAGAATCTTTAGGGATTGCGAAAGAGATGTCTAGCTTACTTGTTTCAGCGTCACCTCGTGAAATTACAGTATCGGGTCATACGGATAATGTCCCTATTGCCAATGCGCAGTTTGCGTCGAATTGGGAATTAAGTACGCAGCGGGCAGTTAATTTTATGCAAGTATTACTGCAAAATAAAGAATTACAACCAGAAAAATTTAGTGCGATTGGATACGGAGAATACCGTTCAATTGCTCCAAACGATACACAAGAAGGAAAGGCAAAGAATAGACGTGTGGAAGTGTTTATCTTGCCTTTAACAGAGAAAGTAAAATAAAAGAGGATGGCGAATGCCATCCTCTTTTATTTTACTTCAAATGATTTTAAGTTGTTGCGACGGATTTTATCTTTTTCTGCATCTGATTTTTTGAAATCATAATCATATAAAGCGCCTTCCCAATCGCCATACATTGGATTCGGGAAAATAATGAATTTCTCACCAAATTGTGCTTTTGAATCTTCTACTGTTTGGTTACGATCTTTTACAGATTTTCCATCAAAACCTGTGAAATCAGATAAGTTATCACCGAAGAATAAGACAATATCATGGGTTTGAGAAACGAGTTCACGGCGTTTTTCTTTTCCTTTTTCTTTCGGATCTTGTAGTAATATATGTTCTTTCGTTGCTTGAGGAGCACCTACACGCTCAAGATTTTTAATTGTTGCATCTAGTTGGTTCGTTTTACGATTTGAGATGTAGTAAATATCTACACCTTTAGACTCTGTATATTTTAAGAAATCAATTGCGCCTGGAAGGGCTTCAGCCTCAGCTTTATTAATCCAATCATCCCATTTGTAAGGATAGCCTTTGCCTGTTTTTACGCTCATTGCTTGATGAGGACTGTTATCTAAAACAGTTTCGTCTAAATCAAGTACGATAGCAGGTTTTTTCTCTGTCCCTTTTGCAAGAACTGCATCAAGCTTTAATTGACCGATATTGTACCCTTGGTAGTAAAGTGCTTTCGTTTCGCCAGCTGTTTGATACCATAAATCAGCCATTAATTGCTGTTCTGTTAATTTTACTTTCTCTTCTTTCGCCACTGTTTTCTCTGGTGTTCCTGAACATGCTACAAGTGATGTAGATAGAACCGCTACAGATAATAGAGTGGTAATGCCCCTCTTCATCTTCATATGTACCCTCCTTGATGTTAGAAAATCATTTTATATTATATATTAAAATATAATATTTTTATATGAACATTTGCATATTGTCTTTTGTATATATAGTAGTATGTCCTATATTAGAAAGATGAGCAAAATAATAATAGTTATTTTGACAAGTTTTATTGTCGTAATGACAATTATAATTGACAAAAAGAGTTTTGTTATTTACAATTTTAACTAAATAGAACAAATGATGGATTAATGACGGTGTTTACATATAAGAGGATGAAGTGTAGTGCTATATTTTTTCTTGAATAAACATAGTCTTTGAAAGAGAGTACGAATGATACTAAAGGGGAGGCTTTATACTTTGAGTTTACAAATTCAAAACTTAACGAAACAATTTGGGGAATCAAAAGCAGTTAACGGTTTGCAAATTTCGTTACCAAAAGGTGAAGTACTAGGATTACTTGGACGAAATGGTGCAGGGAAAACAACAACAATCAAAATGCTTCTCGGATTATTAACGCCTAATGAAGGTACGATTACGTGGGATGGAAAAGCATTTGGGGATAGTGGCGTAACAATTGGGTATTTACCAGAAGAAAGAGGTTTATATACAAAAAGTAGAGTAATAGATCAGTTGCGATATTTTGGTAGATTAGAAGGAATGTCGAAGAAAGAAGTAGATCAAGCTATTGATCATTGGTTAGAGCGTTTAGCGATACCAGAATATAAATTTAAAACGGCTGGAGAGCTTTCAAAAGGGAATCAGCAAAAAATCCAATTAATTGCTGCTCTTCTTCATAATCCGGAACTTCTCATTTTAGATGAACCATTCAGCGGCCTTGATCCAGTTAACGCCGGGATGTTAGCTAGTATTATTGAAGAACAAGTACAGAGCGGAAAGACGATTATTTTATCAAGTCATCGTATGGAACAAGTAGAGGCTTTTTGCCAACATGTATGTATTTTGAAAAAAGGTGAAGCAGTCGTAAAAGGACAGCTAAGTGATATTAAGAAAGAATACGGTTTCCGTAATTTAACGATTGAAGATACAGTAGAGAATGAAAAGGGATTAGAGGCTATACATGTATCGTATGAAAAACAACAAGGCCTTCTTTATGTGAAAGTACAAGACGATGCGGAAGCTCTCAAGATTTTGCAACAGTTGCAAGAGCAAGGTGTTAGCTTACGACAATTCAAAATGTTAGAGCCGACGTTAAATGAAATCTTTGTAGAGAGGGCGAAATAACGATGCGTAAATTTTCTCACGTATTTTCATTTTATTTTAGGGAAGCATTTTTATCTAAAAAATCATTAATTACGAGTGCCATTTTATTTTTAGTTGTGTTTGGGATTTTTGCATTTAATCATTTTACTTCAGGCGATGATAAAAATAAGGATAAAGATAAAATTGCAGTTGTAGTAGAGAGTTCCACATATAAAGTACAAAAAGATGAGCTAAATAAGCTATTGCCATCAGCAAAAATAACACTTGGTTCAAAGGATGATTTTGATAAACTGCATAAGCAAGTAGAAGAAGGCGATTTAGATGGTCTATTCCATGTGACGGAAAAGGGTGGGGCTCCATCGATTACATATATGTATAATGGATTTCCAAGCCAAGCAACTTCTGCAATTATGGCAGGATATTTAAAGCAACAATATACGATGGTGACAATTGCCAAAAATAATGTTTCACCAGAAATTGCACAGCAATTACAAACAGAAATTCAAGTAAAGCAAGAAGCGATAAAAGATCGTACATCTTCTTTCGGAATTGCCTATTTCTTTACATTTGCTTTATATATGTTTATTGTAGCGTTCGGAAATACAATCGCAATGAATATTGCATCTGAGAAGGCGTCACGTGTAATGGAAGTAATGCTTCCGAAAGTGAAACCTCTTACGATGATGTATGCGAAAATTTTAGCGGTTGTTTCAACGGCTTTATTGCAACTTGTCATATTGGCGTGTGGTTATCTTATTCCATATTTGTTAGGTTGGGTCGATTTAGAAAGTGCCTCACTATTGGGTATTCCAATTGACTTTACGAAATTAGATGCAAAGGTTGTAAGCATGTTTCTTGTTTATTTCATTACGGGATATTTACTTTATGCAATGATGTATGCTGCTGCTGGAGCTGTCGTGTCTAAGACGGAGGATTTACAAGCTGTATCTTTCCCGATAATGATTTTAATTATGGCTGCATTCTTCATTAGTATTAAATCATTAAGTGATCCGAATAGTACTATCGTTGTTGTAAGTTCTTACGTTCCATTTTTTACACCGATGGTTACCTTCTCACGTATTGTAGCTGGTGAAGCAGGTATGCTAGAAATTACGATAACATTAGCAGTCTTATTGGCGACAATTGCGATATTAAATGCTGTTACAAGCCGCATTTACGTAAATGGCGTAATGAATTACTCAGATAAAGTGAAATTTAAAGATTTAGCGAAATTTATAAAGCGTCAATAATGAGAGAAAAGCATGATTTCCTATTGAAATCATGCTTTTTCTTTATGTATAAATTAAAAATAGTATATAATAATAAGAGTCGTCTTTTAATAGAATGAATAAAAAGGAGGGTGTGCAGATGGGGATTAGTAGTCGTTTTACAGTAGGTGTTCATATGCTGACATTACTTGCGATAGATCGAAACTCTCGCTGTACCTCTGAATGGATTGCCGGTAGTGTGAATACAAATCCAGTTGTGATTCGTCGCATTACAGGAATGTTGAAGAGAGCAGGACTTGTTGATGTACAAGCTGGTAAAGGTGGTACGACACTTGCTCGAGATTTAGAAGAAATTACATTACTTGATGTATATAAAGCAGTGGAAGTTGTAGAAGAAGGACAGCTATTTTCCTTCCATGAAAATCCCAACATTGAATGTCCAGTAGGAGCTAATATTCAATCAGTATTAGAAATTATTTTAATGCAAGCGCAAGAAGCGATGGAAAACGTGCTTGCAAATGTAACGGTAGATCAATTAGTTACAAATTTAAAGTCTAAAATGAAAGAATAAAAAAGCGAGCTTCCTCATAATGAGGGCTCGCTTTTTTTTATTCAGAAATATTGAAAATTCTATTTTTCAGTATTTAAAATGAATTTACCTACGATAGCTGCGAAGATACCACCAAGAATTGGTGCTACGATGAATACCCATAGTTGAGAAAGTGCTTCTCCACCAACAAATAAAGCTGGTGCGATACTACGAGCTGGGTTAACAGATGTTCCAGTTAACGGAATTCCTAATAAGTGGATTAAAACTAATGTGAAACCAATTACTAGTCCAGCTAAAGAAGAACTTCCTTTTTTACCTGTTACAGCGACGATAACTAAAATAAATACGAAAGTTAAAATGAACTCAACTAAAAATGCTCCAGATAAACCAAGAGTTCCGAAACCATTTTGTCCTAAATTATCTAAAGGTGTTTTAGCAGATTTTAAAATTGTTACTAACGTTGCAGTTCCTAATAAACCACCTAAAATTTGAGCTAATACATAATAACAAAGTTCCATAGCGTTCATGCGTTTGTTGATGAACATAGCTACTGATACTGCTGGGTTAATGTGACATCCAGAAATTGTTCCGATGCTATATGCCATAGCTACAATAGATAAGCCGAAAGCCATAGCGATTCCTAATGTTCCAATTCCTTCGATTCCGCCGCCAGTGACAGCTACTCCAGTTCCGAATAATACAAGTACAAAGGTACCAATAAATTCAGCGATTGCTTTTTTTAACATAATTTACCTCCTATTAATGCGCATGAAACGTATTATAACATACGTTTTAGTATAAACAGCCAATGAAATACTATTCTGATAAGGCAAAATAGGGGGACAATAAAAAAGAGTATGGTTCATCTCTATAGAACCATACTCTTTTTTTATGCTGGTTTTTTCTGTTTAACGGCTGGAATAGATCGGTTTAAAATACTATTTGCAACCATTCCTAACATAATAATAATCATTCCAAGTAGGGAAAGCCCGCCAGGAAACGAACCATTCAAGAAAACAATTTCTCCAAGTACGGTAAAGACCATCGTTCCAGCTTGTGTTGCTTCAACAGCTCCAAGTAAAGCCAGGTTATCTTTTGCTAAGTCAGTAGCAAAGAAAAATGTCATCGTTGCAATAACGCCGGAACATAATGCTAACAAAAATCCTTGAAGCATTTGGCTAGATGTTGGAATACCCGTAGTAGAAAATCCGTATACACCAAGCAAAATTGTTATAGGAAGACTTCCAATTGCCATTCCTAATACACGTTGGAACGTATCAAGGCGTCCGCCAACAAGCTCCATCATTTTTCGGTTACCGAACGGATATAAGAAAGCGGCTAATACGACAGGTAAAAAACCTGAAATGAACTGAGTCATTGTAATATGGCCTGCGGCAGTTGCTTGCATACAAATTACACCAAGTAAAATAAATAAAGCAACATATAAGCTACGAAGTGGAATTTTTCCACGTACAAGTTTCGTACCTGATTTTGTTTCTATTTTCACAAAAAATAGTGGTGATAGTAGTAAACCAGCTAAAATCGTAACTTGCCAAGTTCCAGCAACGAGCCAAGCTGGAGAAAAGACAGCTGCGAAACTTAATAAAGAATAAAAACCAATACCGGCAACAGAACCCCATCCGATCCACGCCAATGGATGTTTTTTTAACTCTTCCCATAATCCCCTAAAGTTTTTGCGAAATAAAACGATAAGGAATAAAATAGGGAGAGCAAATAAAAAACGGAAGGAAGCTGTCCAAGCCCAGCTCGTTCCAGATACATTCATTGCTCTATTAATAATAAAGGTTGCAGAAAAAAAGGCCGATGATAAAAGACCTAATAAAATTGCGCGCATGAAGTATAGCACTCCTTTCAAAATAAATAATTATGTATAGTATGATATACTTTAATTGAATAAAAGTAAACTATTTTATACTTAGAGGTGGTTTTATATATGAAAGAAAATGAAGATATGCAAACGAAAGAAGTCATTCAACAAGTTGGACAGTTATTGAGACAAATTCGAAATGAACAGAAATTAAGTTTAGAAGAATTAGCTCATAAAACAGGAGTTAGTAAATTAACATTAGGAAAGATCGAAAGAGGGGAAACAAATCCGACGCTAGCTGTCATTTGGAAAATAACGAAAGGGTTATCAATTCCTTTATCTAGATTAATGGTTTTTGGAGAACCAGTAGCCGTTGCGCGCTGTGGAGAAGGATTTGCAGTAGATGTAGGACAAGCATGGCATTTAGAAACGATGTTCCGTTATACGAAAGAAACAGGGATGGAAATGCACCGTGCTTGTTTACGATCAAATAGTATATATGAACCAGAAGCTCATCATGAAGGTGCGATTGAGCTTGTAACGGTAATGAAAGGGAAAGTGTCTATTCAAGTGGAGAATGATGTATATGAATTAAATGAGTTTGATTCCATTCAATTTGAAGCGAATAAGAAGCATATTTATAAAAATGAAGAAGAAGAAGTGGCGGTATTACATTTAACGATGAAATATTCTTCATGAAAAAATCCCCTATAGAAAAATCTATAGGGGATTTTGTATACACTATGCTCAAATATATGAAAGAATGTTATTAGTAAGAGCGTGGCATAAGTAATAAAAAAATAAAATAAACTAAAAACCCCGTCCCAAAACATAAAACTGCAATGACCCAAAGTATGCGAATGAGAGTAGAGCTAATATCAAAATATTCTCCTAAACCACCGCATATACCAAATAGCATTTTATCAGTTTCGGATTTACATAATCTTTTTGACATCTTCCAATACACTCCTTTTTATAGCAAACTCTATACTTCTATTCTATATGGAAATCTATGAGGAGACTATGAGGTTGTATGACATTTTTTTAGGGAACAGTCATATTAATTGTCTTAATTTTCAGTTTATATTAAAGTTATAGTAAGAGGTAACTTTTAATAAAGGGTGGGGAAATAGAGATGACGGTATATTGGTTGACTAATGTAACGCTTGAATCGGGGTATACATATGAAGAGGGGAGAATTTCAAAAACAGAAACAGAGTTATGTAGTTTACTTATTGAAGAGGGACGAATTAAAAAAATTATAGCAGGGACTGTTCAAGAGGAAGGGGTACTCATTCTTGATGCTAATCGTTTATTAATTTTGCCCGCTTTCGAAGAGATGCATATTCACATTGATAAGACATATTATAGTGGTCCTTGGAAAGCTTGTATGCCAGCAGAAAGTATTTTTACACGTTTTAATGAAGAAGAAAAAATTTTACCAAAGCAATTAGCGACTGCCCAAAATAGAGCGGAAAATATGCTAGAGTTACTACTGCAAAATGGTGCAACGAATATTAGAACGCATTGTAATGTTGATCCAATTATTGGGCTTGGTAATTTGGAGGCGACGTTAGCGGCATTAGAAACATATAAAAATCGAGTGTCTAGTAGAATTGTTGCGTTTCCGCAACATGGATTATTGCGCAGTAATTCTGTGCAACTCGTGAAAGATGCGATGCGTATGGGTGCTCATCTAGTCGGAGGCGTAGATCCAGCTACAGTGGATAATGACATTGAAAAATCATTACATACAATTATGGATATCGCAGTAGAATTTAATGCGGATGTTGATATTCATTTGCATGATGCGAATAATCTTGGAACATTTACGATGAAGAGATTGGCAAGTTTAACAGAAGAAGCAGGATGGCAAGGTCGTGTAACAATTAGTCATGCACTTGGACTTGGTGGTGTTACTGATAAAGAGGCTGAAGAAGTGGCAGAAAGACTCGCAAATGTAAATATTGATATTACTTCAACGGTACCAATTGGTAAACAAGTAATCCCAATTCCGTTATTAGATAAAAAAGGTGTTAAGGTTTCATTAGGAAATGATAGTATTACAGATCATTGGTCACCGTTTGGAACAGGTGATATGCTTCAAAAGGCGAATCGATTAGCAGAGCGTTTTGGGTGGAGTGACGAAAGGTCTTTAGGAAAAGCACTTCGCTTTATTACAGGAGGAAAAGAAACGTTAAATAATGAAGGGAAGCGAGTATGGCCGAATGTAGGGGATGAAGCGAGTTTTGTTTTGACAAATGCGACATGCGCTGCTGAAGCAGTAGCGCGTCAAACAGAAAAACGTTTAGTCGTGTATAAAGGAAATATTGTTGTTGGAAGTTTAAATGAGGTGGAATTAAATAATCTTGTGTAGAAGAATCGTTTAAATATTTTGAGGGGGGTTCTAATGGTAAGTCTAGAACTCTTCTTTTTTATTCTTACAGTATATTTTTTATAGGAAAGCTAGAAGGGATGAAAATTTTGGACAATCAACATAACCAAAATCATATTATGGGAACTTTGCAATGGTTTATATTTTTATTAGCAAATTCAATCGCACTACCAATTGTCGTTGGCGGATTATTTCATCTTACGACGGAAGAAATATTTTATTTAATGCAGCGTACGTTTTTGGTAGTTGGTATATCTTCTTTTTTACAAGGCTGGCTTGGGCATAGACTGCCAATTGCGGATGGGCCGGCTGGATCTTGGGTTGGTGTATTTACCGTGCTTGCTTATGCAACGGCCGGACAGGATCAATTACATAGTACACTGCAAATTTTAGAATTAGGAATGATAATCTCCGGTGTTATTTTAATAGGATTAGGAGTAACTGGTTTTATAGGACGTATTTTATTTTTATTTACGCCGCTTGTGACAGGGACGTTTTTACTTTTATTATGTTTACAATTAAGTGGTGTATTTTTAAAAGGAATGTTAGGGATTACAGCTACTATTTCTCAAATTGACGGATTTACAGCAATGATCGCGTTTAGTATATTTTTGTTCGTTATTATACTATCTAATTTCGGAAAAGGCTTTGTCAAAAGTTATGCAGTTTTAATAGGATTAATTAGTGGGTGGATTATTTTTCTCATTGCAGGAAAAGTGACAATCCCATCTCAAGTAACTCATTTTGTGCAACTTCCACATATATTTGCTTGGGGACTTCCAAAATGGAATACAGGTATGGCTGTATCAAGTTTCGTTATGGTATGTATTTTAGTTTCGAATACGGTGGCAGCTATTATAGCAATTAATCAAGCAACTATTCATAAAGCGACTATTGAACAAAAACAGTTGAAAGCTGGAACATGGGTTGGGGGGATTTCACATATCATCTCTTCTGTATTTTCAACTGTAGGTGTCGTTCCGTTACCAGCAACGGCAGGATTTATACGTTTAACAAAACAAAAGTATATACGATCGTTCTTAATGGCATGTGCGTTACTAGTCGTAATGTCTCTTTTTCCAAGTATTATTCGTTACTTAGCATCTTTACCATCTGCTATCGCATCGGCTGTTTTAATGGCTTCGTTCGTACAGTTAATTGGAATTGGATTTAATAATATAAAACAAGTGCCGATGAGTGAAAGGAATGTAACGATTTTAGGCGTTGCAGTATTATTTGGCAGCGGCGTTATGTTTTTACCGTCTGGAGCACTCCAATCCTTGCCGTCTGTTATGCAATATATATTCGGTAATGGTTTATTTGTAGGTACGGTTGTAAGTATATTGCTAGAACAAATATGGCGCGTTGGAAAGTAAGTGGATAAAAAGAGTGTACGCACTGTATAAAAGTCTAAAATAACATAGGAAATAAAGCCCATTTTCATTCACCACCTGCACATTTCGTTCATACAATATCTTGACTAAATAAACACCCAACTTACACATACACAGCTCTGGCTTAAGCAAGGAGGGTTATACCAGTTGAAGGAAAAAGCGTATCAATCTAAACCTTTACTCACAAAGAGAGAAAGAGAAGTATTTGAATTACTGGTTCAAGATAAAACAACGAAGGAAATTGCAGGTGAACTTTTTATAAGTGAAAAGACAGTTCGCAACCACATCTCAAATGAAATGTATAATTGTAACTAGTGATTACGGTTATAAAAACTTTCTCAATATTTTTCAGAAGAATAGGAGAATACATGTTCTCATTTATATGGTAGAATATTTTGTAAATACAGGGAGAAGGCGTTATTTGTTTGAAATGAAGGGGGCTTTTCAATTGAGATTTCACAAAAAGATTATCGGAATAATTGAGGATCGGGAAGATTTAAGCCTAAGCTATGTAGCAGAACAAATCGGAGTTTCTAGACAATACATGTCAAAATTTAAAAATAAAGGCGCAATTGGATTTTGTCAGCTCGTTAAGCTGTCACATATATTAAGTGAGAAAGATAAAACATTTAAAGAAACAATGGCCGAATGGTGTCTAGAACTAGATACTACTGAGGCTATAAAACAAAGTTTTGAATATGCTTGTGTAACACGGAATATTAATCTTTTAGGGAAATTACTTACAAAGCATAAAGATGAAACAGGAACTATACGTGAATATGTTTCTGTATATGGAATCTTGTATCAATATATCATCGGAGAAGTTCATGGAACGGAAATTGTTAACCAACTGAAAAAAGTTGGACAACCCAAAGATAAAGTTCTAAACATTCTTATGGATATAATGAAGTGTTACAATTATTTCCACTTAAAGAAGTACAATTTAATGTTGGAATTAATCCAAGAAATCGAAGCTCAAGTTGAGGCTGTTGATAGCGATAGAAAATCTTATATTAAAGAATGTTATATATATCGAGTGGCAGAAATTTTTGCCCCAGTATATTTACACTATAATCATTTAGATTTAGCTAGAAAATTTGCTAATGTAATAATAGATGCTAATATCAGCGAAAAGACCATCTCAGACGCATTGTACATACTAGGAATGTCTTATCTAGGTGAGGACAAGGAAAAGAGTCTCAAATACTTTGAGGACAGTTACACGCTATTTAAAAAGGTCGGAGACAAAACGTACGAAAAAGAAGTGCGTTATAATCTAGATTTTGCTAAGATATATTTAGGCGAACCCTTAGCAAAGGATTCAGACCCACACTTAATACAATTTCAAAGTAGTCCAGATACTCAAATGTTAAAATTGCTTCAAGAATCCCTATATGATGGGGAAGAAGAAGACTTTCTGGTATACTATAAGGGAATTGTAAGCAATTCACCGAATGAGATATATGAATGTTTTCAAAAGTTTCTGCTGCAATCTAATTATTTTTTTACAAGTTTGGTTGCAAAAGAGATTTACAAAAGAGGAGATCAATCGGGGTTAATTAAATCGATGATGAATTTTAAGGGGAACATAGGAAAGGGAGTGTTTTGCAGTGAAAAAGATAGCTTCTACAATCTTAATTGCATTAACAGTATTCACAGCGTTGAGCGGATATACCGCAGAGAAACCAGATCACTACAAACAAAATGAAACGATAACATATATGCAAGAAACGATTAAGCCCGGTGGTTGAATCGTTTGGAAATTAAAGACTGAGAAAATTCTCAGTCTTTTTCTTATGGTCAACTAAAATGAAAAAACGAAAAGTAATGTACTTTTCAGAATATTCCCGTGGGGAAATGTTATTATATACCTACAGAGGACGGAAGGGGGATATATTTATGGGAACAGAAGAGATATTAAAATCGTTCCTAAAATGTATTGCTGAAGCTTCTCAAAATGAAGAAGATATACAACGATACATTGAAACAGCATTTAATATTAAAACAAACTAAAAAATAGTGATGATCCAGTTGCCACCACTATTTTTCAGTTGGATTATTTAATTTTTCAAGACTTTCCATGATCGATAGCATATTTTGTAGAACGATTTCTTGATGTTCTTCAGGTAATTGTTCTAATCGAGACTTTATACCGTGGTATTTCTTGTTAAAATCCTCATCTACTTCGCGAGAGTCAGACCTCCCTAAGATAAAATCAATAGGTACTTCAAAGAAATTAGCAGCACGTTCCACGGTTTCGCGAGAAGCTGGTTTAAGACCTGTTTCGAATTTAGAAACACTGCCAGCAGTAACGCCAATTGCCTTGCCAACCTCGGTCTGAGTTAATTTACGCTCTTTTCGTAATTGACGCAGTCGATCTTTAAACTCCACAATAATCACCTCATATAAGTGGTTTGTTGAGTTTATTATAATGTTTCCTGTAGGGAAAATCAATGATATAAAACAGTCGATTATTTAATAAAATGCAAAAAAAATATGTCTTGAATTTTCCCTCAGGGAATGTTAAGGTGATTTACACAGATATAGGAAGGAGTCATCAAATGAAAACAAATGTAGAAGAAACAAAACTGAAAACAGCATTTAAAAATTCTGGATATAAATATCACGAATTAGCTGATGCACTTGGTATTTCTTGTAGTTATTGTTACAAGCTCATTAATAACCATCATTATAAGAAGAAAATTTCTTATAACTTAGCTTCTAGAATGGCGAATGTGTTGAAATCAGATGTAGTTGATTTGTTTGAGGAACAGGTCGATTTTTTTTAGGCTTAAATGTTCCCTCAGGGAATATTTTTATAAAAATTTTTGAGTGTTGTCTCAGTGAAAATGAATCATATGGTGTTATCAAGAGGTGATGAGGTTGGTGGTTAAACAAACGAAATTAAGAATTATTGAAGAAGTCTATGGAGACCAAAGAATTGAAGATGTGTTTGAAGAACTATACCAGTTGCGATTTGGCATAAAAGTAAAAGTTACAAGAAAAAATCCAAGCTTAGTTGCAACTGAACAAGAAAAGTAGGCTTTAAGCTTCATTGAGCATAGCTTAATGAAGTGAGGAGATATAGTGGACAAGCCTGAAAGGAGAGTAATGAATGAAAAACGGAAAAAGATTGACTAAACGTGAAAAAATGCATCTCAAATCGTACAGCTTAAATCCTGATAATTGGTTGGTTTTCAAGAAAACGGATGGAGAAATGCATTTAGTACACCGTTATACTAGCGCAACTCGTGTAATTCCAAGTTTATAAGTTTAGGAGGGAATAAGATGGATCAGTTAACAGTAGCAAGTGAAATACGTCTTTTAGGAAGAAGAAACATAGCTGGATATGAATTTACTGGAATTGAGGGGGGATTCGGTGAAGGTAAGAAAGCAATGTTAGTTAAGGATATAGCCGTTATTCATGGGAGACAATCATCACGAATCAATGAACGTATTAACGAAAATAGAAAACGGTTTAAAGATGGGATAGACATTATTGATTTGTTAGGTGTCGGTTTGACGGATACCGAGATTAAAAAATATGGATTTACACAACAAGCCGTAAATTCTTATCGTGGGCGTAACGGTAATATTTATTTACTTTCTGAAAGAGGATATTTTAAATTACTAAAAATTTTAGAAGATGAAAAAGCATGGGATATCTACGATCAATTTGTTGACGGATATTTCAACATGAGGGAAAAGAATCAAGTGGCTACAGACCCAATGAGCATTTTAAAACTTACATTCGAAGCATTAGAAGGCCAGCAGCAAGCAATCGAAGAGATAAAGTCGGATGTACAAGACTTGAAAGAAAATACACCATTATTCGCAATTGAATGTGATGAAATCTCTACAGCCGTAAAGCGTCAAGGAGTCATATTGCTAGGCGGAAAACAGTCTAATGCCTATAGAAATCGTGGATTAAGAGGAAAAGTGTACCGTGATATTTATAACCAATTATACCGCGAATTTGGCGTGAAAAGTCATAAGGCAATTAAACGTTGTCACTTAAATGTAGCAGTAAAAATAGTTGAGGAATACACGCTACCAATTGTATTAAGCGAGGAAATATCGTTTTTAAATGCACAAATGGATTTTATAGAAATGCAGTAAGTAAGGCTATTTTCATTCGTTTTTTTCTGAGTCAAAAACTTAAAAAGAAAAGGTGGCAAAGGTAATGGATCAGTTACGGGTTATTGAGGGAATACACGAGAGTAAGCCAGATTATGTTGAGATATATCTCAGAATGTTTATGAATGCAGTTAATGAGTTAAAGGAACAAGATAAGGAAACAAAATCATTAAGCAAGGATACGTATAAAAAAGCAATTTTTTCAGGAGTTAGATATATTTCAAGGTCAAAAAATGATATTTCGAATTATGACTACCTAATGAATAGATTTCTTTTAATAAGCTATTTAGAAAATTTAATGAAGGTGTTAACGCCGCGGGATTTTATAAATATATTTCCAATCGATAAAAATTATGATGGCGCTCGTTATGAAATGAAAGATTACTTTTTTACCATAAATGAAATTAAAAAAATCGGAATGGATTCACCTATTGGAGAGAAAATCATGGAGTTTTTATGGGATTACCAAAACTTTAAAGATATAACACTATTCAACTTAGCCTCTGTAAGCATTTTGAATAAATTGCAGAAAATGCAAGGTAAAAAAACGTTAACCGAAGAGTTTGCCGAGCGATTAGGCATCGATACTTACACAAAGCATAAAGAAAAGGGCGGAAAAGAATATATTACAAATGACCGTACTGGTGAGATCCAAGAAGTTAAAAAATATAGACCAAGATATTTAAAACCAGTTCAATGATTCATGTTATTAAGGCTTATAAACAAAGAAAGTAACTTGCGCCAACAAGTTACTAAATAAAAATACTTATAAAAATATACTTATTAGAAATATAACATACACGCTCGATGTATGGAAAGGGTGTTATTATGGCTCTTTTTAGAAAAGTGCATACAGAATTTTGGACAGACGTAAAAGTATCAGAAGATATGACGCCAGAAGACAAATTGTTTATGGTGTATCTTTTGACTAATCCCCACACAACTCAATTGGGAGTATATGAAATCACACCTAAGATGATAGCTTTTGAAATCGGACTATCAATAGAATCGGCTAGAGCACTACTGGAACGTTTTGAAAGCCATCATAAATTAATCAAATATAACAAAACGACAAGAGAAATAGCTATAAAAAATTGGGGCAAATACAACCTGAATAGAGGCGGGAAACCAATTGAAGATTGTCTTAAAAGAGAAATTGATAAAGTGAAAGATTTATCTCTAATAAAATTTATTTTAGAACATACAGATCATGCAGTTTTAAAAAGAAAAATCAATCTTTATTCGGGTTTTAACGATACGTCCTACGATACGTTAACGATACGTGACCAAGAAGAAGAACAAGAAGAAGAAGAAGAAAAAGAAGAAGAAGAAAAAGAAAAAGAAGAACAAAAAGAAAAAGAAAAAGAAAAAGAATCGGAAGAAGAAAAAACAAAAACAAAAGCAAAAGCGTCTTTAAAATCAGACGCAAAGTCCAATCCAATACCATATAAAGATATATTGGATTACTTCAATGAAAAAGCAAATAAAAACTTCAATCCTAAAGCAGAAGGACATAGAAAGTTGATTCGCGCTAGATGGAATGAGGGGTATAAGTTAGAGGACTTTAAAAAAGTTATCGATAACAAAACCTCACAATGGCTTGGTAAGAAAAGTTTTGATGGAAAACCACTAGATCAATTTTTAAGACCAAGCACGTTATTTGCACAAAAACATTTTGACAACTACTTAAATGAAACGGTCAACATGTCTAATCAACAACATGGAGATCAGATAGTTATACCTGGATTTAGGGGGAAAATGCCGTTTTAGAAAGGAGTAATAAATGTGAAAAGGATACAAGATTCTTTTGAAAAACTCACCAATTTAAAATTTGCAGATGAAAACTGTGATAAACACACCTTTAATAAACACGGGAAAGAAGTTGTTAAATTGGTTAGGAAAATGATTGATGATGCAGGAACTGTATATTGCCCCCGCTGCATGGTTGAAGAGCAAAATTCGGTTTTATTTCAACAAGCAAATAATCACTATAAAAAGATTAATAGAGAACGGAAGAAAAACGTACTCTTTCAACACAGTATCATTGAAAACCAATCCATTACAGAATCAAGATTGTCTACATACAACACAGATTGTCAAGAAACGAAAGAAAACAAAGAAAAAGCTATGAAAATTATTGAACGTATAAAAAACGGTGAGTTTTTAAATGTATACATTGCAGGGATTCAAGGAGTAGGAAAAAGCCATTTAGCGTATGCGATGCTGTATGAATTAGTCAAACACTATTGGGTAATATCAGACGGTGAGAAATTAAATGATGAACATGCTTTTAAAAATATGAAAAGCTGCTTATTCGTAGAGATTGAAAAGCTAATTCGATTAATACAGCATTCATTTAGAAATGTAGAGTCAAAATACACAATGGATTATTGTATCAGTTTAATGGTGGATGTAGATTTCCTTGTAATTGATGATTTAGGGGCTGAAAGTGGTTCGATGAATCGAAACGGAGAAGCAAGCGATTTTGTTCATAAAATACTTTATGGTGTGACGAATGGACGACAAGGGGCAAATAAAACAACAATCACAACTTCAAATTTATCAAGTGCTCAATTATTTCAAAAATACGATCCGAAGCTAGCAAGTAGATTGTTAAATGGTGTATCAAAAGATGAAACGATTGTTTTTAAAACAACCACTGACAAACGAATTGTAAATTTAGACATTGGATTCTAATAAAAGGGGTGCGGAGAAATGAAAGAAATAAAGGGTCAAAATAATAAATTGATGGAAGAGTTTGATATGTTGTTAAGGCAACTGCTAATTAAATGTAAAACAGATGAAAGGGTAAAAAACTTTGTGGATAATCTGTTTGAAATGCTAAGTGATAATAAGCTACAGTCTGATATTGATTTTAAAACGGCATTAAATAAGTTAAGAGAAAAGCACTTTCCTAAATTTGAAAAAGGAGAGAGCAAAAATGACTGAAGAAAAGGGACAAGCTAAGGAAATAGTTAGTGTTCGTGAAATGTCAGATGATGAGTTTATGGATAAATACGGAAGACTTGTACATCATTGCGTATGGAAAAGGTATGCGAAAAAAAAGGCCAGTATAGAGCGTGATACTGGTTTAGATATTGAGGATTTAACACAATTCGGAATGATCGGTTTGATAAAGGCACGAGATAATTTCGACCTTGAATTTGGATGTGCGTTTTCAACGTATGCTGTTCCGAAAATTCTTGGGGAAATAGGAAGGGCGATTCGGGATAATCAAAAAATAAAAGTGCAAAGAACCGTATATGGAGTAAAAGGAAAGATTTTAAATCAACAGTTAGCGGATAAGGAGCCAGAAGAAATAGCAGACATTTTGAATGAACCGGTAACTTTAGTGAAAATGGCTTTGGAGTATCAGCCTAGCACGGATTCGCTTAATAAGGTTGTATATGCATCTGGAGCTAATGAAGAACTGACATTAGAAACAATGATAGAAGATACTAAAACGGAAGATATTGAAGAAACAACCATTAATCGAGCTGTAATAAGAGGATTTAAAGCTGCATTGCCTCCTAAAGAATATATCGTTTTAGATATGCGTTTACAAAATATGACGCAACAAAACATTGCAAATCAAATGGGATACAGTCAGGTGCAAATTAGCCGTATATTAGCAAAGATTAATCAAAGAGCTGCTCAATTTGGTAAAGAAGGAGGGCTTCAAGATTGAGTGTTACGAGAGGTGTTTGTATCGATGTAGACCACTCAGACTTGTTAAAGGAGAAAGTAGAGTACTTTTTATTCCCTGCTAAACCAAGTCATTATTATGTAAGCAGATTTAATCGTAAAGGAGCGCATTTTGGTTGCTATCCAGCTGAAAGGTTTCAAATCACGGAAAAGGAAGTATGGACACCAGAACCTCAACCGAATCCACCTGAGTTAAATGCAAACCTATTCTATAGAGCTCAGTTGATTTGGCGAAAAAAGGGGTATAAAGATAAACCACTTAAAGATTACATCGTACAGCCGATGGGGAAACATTGCCGCTTTTGGCATGATCGGGAGCGCAAGAAATTTTGTGGTTGTTTTCCGATACATTGGTTTACTGATTTTGTACCAGTTCAAAATCATCATATAGAAGAAAAAACTAAAGAAGAGGTTAAGTTATTACAACGGCCAGATGGACAACTTGCATTTTTTTAACGAAAGAAAGCGAAGGTTTTTTTGCCCAGTCATCGATTAAAAAAGGAGTGTTCTTAATGGATATTAAAAAGTTATTTGCAACGCAGAACGTTTTGGATAAAAGAGTTTTAGAGTCAAAAAATCTTTCTAGAGAAGAAGTATTTGAATTTAGGATACTAGCGTTTTTAGATGAATTAGGCGAATGCATGAAGGAATGGAGAGTATTTAAGTTTTGGAGCAATGATCGTAAACCGAGAACTAGCATACCTACAGGGAAAATCAAAGTATTAGATGATGGTTGTAAAGTAGAAGTCTATAAAAATCCACTTTTAGAAGAATACGTTGATGGATTACACTTTGCAATTGGACTTTGCATAGATTTGAAAACAGAAATCAACTTTCCTGCTTCTATGCGTTGCGAGACAGTTACAGAGCAGTTTTTCGAATTGTATCAACTAGCAATACGATTAAAAGAAGAACCAACAGCATTTAGGGCAGATGTCCTATTAGCCCATTATCTTGGTTTAGGGGAAATGTTGGGCTTTTCGTTAGAAGAAATTGAATATGAATACATTGAGAAAAACAAGGTTAACCATGAACGTCAGAACAATGGATATTAAGTGAGAAAGTGACATGGAGCAGCTATCGATATTTGATATAGATGAAACTAAAATCAAGCTATATGAAGTCTTGGAAGCTAATGGCTACCATCACGAGATTAAGAGTTATTACTTACACAATGATTACATGGGCGAAGTTAAGTATTTCTACATTAGAACAACAGAGGACATGATTATTGATATGTGTTTGAGTCAGTTTCCTGAAGTGTTTATGGTATACGAGGGATTCAATGAAGTCCAGATCAAGAAGATATACAAAGGGCGATTGTAAAAGTGCGTATATTTTGGAATTAAGGCGGGTGAAAAGTGTGGATATTTACTCAGGATTTAATTGGAATCCATATGACGCAAAGGTTGGAAAGGGGATTATTGAAAGGGAGGGCACTCCAGAGGCAATAAAGTATTTTTCTGAAGTGTGCGAGGGACTTACTAACTATGGATATTGGTTTTTTCTTTCTACATTGTGGGTGAGTTATTCAGGCCATTCAGATTTAAAGTTATGGAAACAACTGTTTAATAGTAAGAGGCCAAAACGGAAGAAATGCATTATGAAGCCCAGTGAACTTAAAATGTTCGAACGATTACCCTATTTCATTACGGTATATAGAGCACATAGGCCAAATGAAAAAGACTGGATTGCATATACTCTTGATTCGTTGATTGCTACAAGATTCGCAAATGAGCGGGGAGTTAATACAATCGTGGAATACAAGGTGAAGAAAAGGGATGTTCTTGCGTTATTTTTAAGACGAGGGGAACAAGAAATAATCGTTCTTGATAAAACAAAAATACAGTTTATCTCTAGGATATTTATTTGAATTTTGTTAAAGAATGGGGGAGAAATAATGAAAGAACTTAATTGGATAAATGCCATTGAATGGGGAAAAATTCATTGTCCGATGTTAGGCAAAGAAGTTATGACTTATTATCCAGAAGGAAGTAAGCCTTATGACACATATACAAACCCTTTTGTAAATGAAGATGGAGAGATTTTATACTATCGTTTCGATCAAGATGAAGGGCATTGGCTTGAAGAACCTTACTGGTTAGAGGATTTGTGTGAAAGATTTTAACCAAAGTGTTATTTTAATCGAAAAGGGGACTGAGAGATGGAAAGCCAAGAGAAATTAGTTGTTTTAAATGCAGATCAAAAGGCAGTTGCTTTAAAAGGGTTAAAGGATTTGTTCTTTGCAGCACAACAAATGCATGAATGGTTATCAAAAGATAATTTAACTGAAGAAATGAAAGGGATATTAATTTCACTATCAGAGTCCCACATTTCGGATGTAGCAAAAGCAACAAACTATGACTCTAATCTTGCTAAGGAAAGAGCAGAGCGTCACGCAGAGATTCGTAATGCCAATATGCGTATTCGCGAATTGGAACAACAGATGGCAGAAATGAAGCCAATTGATGGATTAAAAGAGCAATTAGCAGGTTTAACTCGCAAAATTGATGAGTGGTGGGATGAACTTGGATTCAATTACATTTCGGAAATGAGTTTTAGCAAATGGGGCGGATTAGATATAAAGTTTGGATTTCAATTAGGTAGGCTTTCAAGATCATTTAGTAGTACACCTGTATCGGATAAGGAAGAAGATGAAGACAAAATACAACAACTGCGCAATAAAGGATTTATTTTCACAGAGGAAGATAGAGAAGCACATTTAGCTGACAATGATACAAACAAGCAACTACTGGTACAACTTTTAGAAGAGAGATTTCCAAGCATACAAATTACAGGGATGGAAACTTGGAGTGGGAGAAGAAACAGAGAAGCGCACATTCGAAATGTCACAGCCTATCTTGGCGAATTACATGAAATTTAAACAAAATAGTTATTTGGTAGGGGGTAGAAAGAATGGACTTAAAATGTAACCAATGCAGAAAACGCGGTAATCATAATGGTATATGCAAAGAGTGTTTTGAAAAGATTCTTGTTAGAAACGGAGAAAAAGAAGGAGATAGAGGTTTGATACAGTTAGCAGATCTAGAACCAGGTAAGTTATTTAGATTCGGAGAAACTGTTGGTTTTAAATCAGAGTACAGGTCAGGTGGAGTAATTGAAGCGTTTATTGTAGGAAGTGGCGAAATGTTTTGGGGTGGAACAAGTACAGCGGATAAACAGCGTGAATTAATGGTTGAGCCTATTGATTTGAAAGAACTATTGTGAGACTAAACAAAATTCTTATTTGATTGGAGGAGACAAAATGGGCTGGGAAAAAACAATTGAGCAAAAGGAAATGACAACAATCGAAAAGCTACACCTGATATGTGATGCCAGTTTGGTACAAGGTAAATGCATATTAGTTGAAGCGAACAGTTTTGCTTGGATGATTCGGACTATTAAGGAACTTAGTAAGGAGGGAAATAAGTGATTTATGAAGTCATAGATTATTGCTCTAGATGTGATGAGAAACTAGAAAACTGCGAATGTGAATGTAGTAAGTGTGATGAATGGCTACACGATTGTAAATGTGAAGAAAACTAAACAAAATTGTAATTTTAGAGAAAGGGAGTCGAAAGAATGAAAACATTTAATGTGACTTTCACAGAATTAAAGGTATATGAGGCAGTTGTTGAAGCAGAGTCGAAGGAAAAAGTTATTGATACGATTAAATGCTTAAAAAGAACCGAGGATGATTTAGTAGACAAAGGGGTCATCATAAATGAAGTCAGTGAGATAAATGTTAGTGAAGAACAAAAGTTCGAATAAAGTGACTTCTCAGATTGTCCATTTTGAGGCGGAAATAACTTTTTGAATATCATAAGACCTTATCGGTGAAAAAGCTCTTATTCGAGTGTACAAGCCTGTTATACACATTGCGTGGGGATTGGAATGGATTTATTAAGAAAGGGAGTATAAAAAATGAGAACTGGGAAGAAAAAACATGTTAAAAGAGCTATTTTGAATCGTCAAAAGGAAATCGATAAAGAACGGACTGCGGCAGCTTGGAGAAATATTTTTGTGAAATCAGGAATCATAAAATAAAAAGAGGAAAAGCAACTCATTGGGGACAAGTCACTTTTCCAGATGGCAATGTAAATCCATTATAGCAAAACATATGTACAAGTTGTAGGAATAAACAACGAGGCATTTTGACACCTATCGACAATCAGAAATGCGGTTGTTGATCTGGAAATATGAAAGTAGGTGAATCATCATTTGTTTAACTGGCTGAGAGATTACCAAAAGTTAGAAGAAGACATAGCCTATCTGGAATACAACTTAGATAAGACAAAAGCTGAATTAAGACGCTGGGTCAGTGGTGATTTGAGAGAAGTACGTTTAACAGCAGAATCTGAAGGTGCAAAAGTTGAAAAACGCATTGAAGCGATTGAATACGAATTAGCACATAAGATGAACGATATGTATAAATTAGAAAAGTTAATTAGTAAGTTTAGAGGATTAGAAAATCAGATACTCAAATTGAAATATGTAGATGGTATGACGTTAGAAGAAATAGCAGAGGCAGTAAATTATAGTTCTAGTCATATAAAAAAGAAACATGCTGAACTTGTTCGATTAATTAATTTCGTGGAGCGAGAAGGTATCATTTAGGTTCACTCCTAAAATGAATCGAAACGGTTGAAAAAATGATTTATATTGATAGCATACAATTTTAACAGAAGGGCAACTGGTGCACGGTTGCTCTTTTTAGTTTTGGAGGTTATTAGGCGATGGATGTACAAGAATTGTCGATGCGATTAGAATATCTAGAACGTAAAGTGCTTCAGGTAGAAACGAAGGCAGATGCGCTAGGCCAAGCTGCTATACGAAAAGGCGATAAAATAAAAGTGGTGTACCCTCATTTAGGGATACAAGGTGAGTACTTAGTGAAGAAAATAGATAATGGTGTGATGGAATTAGTAGCAGAAGAAACAATGAAAAAGATTCAGGAGTGATTAGAATTGAAGAAGCTATCTAAACAAGAACTAGCAGCTGTAATGACATATTGTATTTCAACGCTTGGCGAGAAAATGGTTAATGAGCATATTGATGCCCAGAAGTTAGCGCAAGCAAGTGCAATCCATAATGATCTCTTTGATAATACAACTCCTAAAGAACGTAGAGAAGCGACAATCAGTTTACTAGGGAAAGCGATTGACGAGTTTTTAGAGAGTAAGGAGTGAGATTTATGAATGACGATTTACAAAAGAAAATTGTCGCTCTTGGTTTACTCCCTGTAGATGAATCGATATATGTCAGATATCTTAAAATTAGGGAAGATATAGGATTAAATGCAAGGTGTTTCACCCATTACAAAATGTATAAACATGTTTTTATGCCATACTCAAATGACTATCTTATCGGAACATCATTAGAAGAATTATTGAAGAAGGATAAAGAAAACTACAAACAGTTTTGTCCTTCTTTTTTTGTGCGGTTAAAAGATAAGTATTTTATCTGGAAGTTCAAACGAATATTAAAGAAATTAAAAAAGGGATATGAAAAGGAGAATAACTGAATGAACGCATTTAATAAAATCGTTAACGATATGCAAAATGAACAAGTGGGAAATGCAATGTTAGATTTCGCTTTGGCTGCAAAAATGACATTCGCTGCCTTCACGCAGTTTAAAGAAGCTGGATTCACTGAAGCGCAAGCATTTGAGTTAACACGCGAGATATTAATTAATTCATTCAATAATAATCAATGATCCATAGACTGGCGAGGTGGGAATGAATGCAGGTGTATTGCTCTAAATGTGATAAGAGTTATGACATACAGCCGCAAGTAGAACAACTTCCTAATCGTATTGAGAAGTGTTTCTTTATTTGTCCTCATTGTAATCATGAACATGTAGCTGCGTATGTGAATGATAAGATTCGTAAGTGTCAAGCAGATATAGCAAAGTGTCATGAGCGGATCAATAAAAAGAATCTCGCTATTGAAGATGAAATGAAACGGTTAAGGAAGAGGTTTGAAAGAGCAAAGCGAGAGGTGAAGCAGGTTTGAAAATGCCATTAACAAAGCATTGGTGTTTAGACAGAAACTGCGGATTTGAAGAGACTTCTCATAAGATACGTGACGGTTGGAAATGTCCTCATTGCAACGGGCCAATGATGTTTCAACAGGTGAATAAGAAAAAAGAAAGCGCCAAGTGATGGTGCTTTTTTATTTTGGAGGAGGATGCAGAATGAACTATAAAACACAATTAGAATGTAGAGATAAAGAATGTCGTACAGTAATGTTTGGTCATTTTTTAGAAGGAATGAACTGCGTTAAGTGTGGCGGCCCGACAATAGAGAAACCATATAGACCAGTCGAGAAGCAAGTAAATCAAAATAAGAATAGTGAACTAACAATACAAGTTGGTGTAGATACAACTGAGGCATTAGAAGGAATTAAAGAAGTGATTGAAGCTGCTAATGAATGTACAGATGCACTGGACAAATTAGAAAAGATTATGGATAAGTTTACAAATAGAAGTGATACAGTGGAACTCTATTGTGAAGGTAAATTGTTATCGAAGTCCACAGTTAATCATACAGTTGATTCAATTCAAGGTCGCATAATCAAGGGGGAGGAGCTTGGAGGAAGTGAACGCTGATGAAGAAACCGCTCAGACCATGTTGCGAATTTCATTGTTATAATCTCACACGTGAAAGATATTGTGAGGAACATAGATACAAAGAGAAGGAAACGCAGCAGGATAAGAATAGATACTATGACCGATTCAAACGGGACAAAGAGAGCACGGCTTTCTATAAGTCAAAGGCATGGGAAAGGTTAAGAGAGCAGGCACTAATGAGAGACAAAGGGTTGTGCCTGCATTGTAAGAACAACAGAAAGATTAAAGTTGCAGATATGGTTGACCATATCATTCCAATAAAAGTTGATCCAAGTTTAAAATTAAAATTAGAAAACTTACAATCACTCTGTAATCCATGTCACAACAGAAAAACAGCAGAAGACAAAAAGAAATACGGGTAGGGGTGGGTCGAAAAACTTTCAGGGTGGTCTTCCCGTACCGCCGCCCCCTCAACTTCGCAGAAAAATCCGTTTTTGCATATTTTTTTAAGGGGGTGTAATCATGGCTGGAAGAAATAAACAACCACTCTCTGTTATACAGGGAAAAGGTAGATCAAATCACATTACAAAAAGTGAGAAAAATAGACGAGAAAAACAAGAAGAAGCATTGCGGGGGCATACTGATAAAATTGAAGCTCCTTCTTATTTGACTGCGGCACAAAAAAGAGAATTTGATACTTTAGCCGCTGAATTAGTCAGGTTGAAAATTTTCAGCAACTTAGATGTGGACAGTTTAGCAAGGTATATCGATTCTAAAGACCAGTATATAAAAATAGTTCGCCT
Source organism: Bacillus sp. FSL L8-0152 (assembly GCF_038006365.1). Lineage (NCBI taxonomy): Bacteria > Bacillati > Bacillota > Bacilli > Caryophanales > Bacillaceae > Bacillus > Bacillus sp. FSL L8-0152. The sequence goes on along the minus strand of NZ_JBBOVB010000001.1, from coordinate 4,612,240 downwards.
ACTAAGAAAAACAAAACCTACAGATGATTTTAAATTGTATTCTCAAATGCAAAGAAGTAAGAATCTTTTATTTAATGAATGTCGTTCTTCAGCTAGTGATTTAGGTTTGACCATTACATCCCGCTTAAAATTAGTTATTCCAGAAGCAGATACTTCACAACAAAAACAAAGTGAAGCGCAAAAGCGTTTTGGTGATCGTATATGAACTGGATAATGGAACGGGTTTTTGCATATTGCGAGGATATTTTAAGCGGAAAAATAAATAGTTGTAAAAAACATCGTTGGGCCATCGAACGATTTATAAGGGATTATGAGGAGTGTCAAAGTGAAGACAGTCCTTTTTATTTTGATGGAGAGATAGCAGAGGATTTTTACTGGTTTGCAAAGGAATTTAAGCACGTTGAAGGGATTTTGGCAGGTGAATCCATAGAATTAACTGATTTTCAATTGTTTTTAGCGGCTAATATTTTCGGATTCAAAAAGAAAATAAATGGAGCAAGGCGATTTAGAAAAGTTTTTATTCAATTAGCGCGTAAAAATGCTAAATCTCAGTTTCTTGCTATTGTAGCAGCTTTTTGTACATTTATTGGAGAAGAAAAACAACGTGCTTATATCGCTGGATGGACAAGGGACCAATCATCTGAAGTTTATGAGGCTGTAAAAACAGGGATTAGTTCTAGCGAATTGTTAGAAGGGAAATGGAAAGAAGCTTACAGTACTATTGAAATATTTAAAAATGGCTCAGTTGTCGTTCCACTTTCAAAAGAAGCTAGAAAAACTGGTGATGGTAAAAACCCGTCTCTTGGAATTGTCGATGAATATCATGCACATGAAACTGATGAAATTTACGATGTTTTATCGTCTGGTATGGTGGCAAGGAAAGAGCCGTTAATGTTTATTATAACAACAGCTGGTTTCGACTTATCAAGGCCTTGTTATAGAGAGTATGAGTATGTCAGTGATATCTTAGACCCGTCAAAAAGTGTAGAAAACGATGATTATTTCGTTATGATCTGCGAATTGGAAAAGAATGATGATATCAAAGATGAGTCGAATTGGATAAAAGCAAACCCAATCGTAGCAACATATGAAGAAGGTTTGGAAGGTATACGTTCAGATTTGAAGGTTGCTCTTGATAGACCTGAAAAGATGAGGGCCTTTTTAACAAAAAATATGAATATTTGGGTCGATAAAAAGGACAACGGATACATGGATATGTCAAAATGGCAAAAATGCGAAGTAGATAACCTTGATTTTTCAGATGCAACTCTTTGGATAGGTTGCGACTTATCAATGACAACGGATTTAACAAGTGTTGGTTGGGTTGGAATGGATGATGAAGGTGATTTTATTGTTGGACAACATTCTTTTATGCCTGAAGCGCGTTTGAAAGAAAAGATGGCTACAGATAAAGTGCGTTATGACTTATGGGCTGAACAAGGATATTTGACTTTAACACCTGGTGAAATGGTTGATTATACAATAGTTGAATCTTGGATAGAAAACTTTTCTAAAGACAAAGAAATTCAAGAGTTTGATTATGATAAATGGAATGCATTGCATCTAGCGCAAAATTTAGAGAATAAAGGGTTTGTTTGCGTGGAAATCCCTCAAAGGATAGCTAATTTATCCATTCCAACTAAAACTTTTCGAGAAAAAGTATATGAAAAGAAAGTTAAACATAATGGAGATCCAGTCCTTTTTTGGGCGCTTAATAATGCTGTTATTAAAATGGATGATCAGGAAAACATTATGATTTCGAAAAAAATAAGTAAAAATCGTATCGATCCAGCAGCAGCGGTATTAAATGCGTTTGCTAGGGCTATGTATGGAGCAAGTGTCAGGTTTGATGTATCTGAATTTGCAAATAAAGACTTTCTAGGCAAGTTATGGAACTAGGGAGGGGGTGAACATGTGAAAATAGTGGATTCAGTTAAAAAGTTCTTTAATTTTGAAAAACGTCAAACATCGCAGGTAATAGAGTTAAATAAAGATGATGAAAAATTATTAGAATGGTTAGGGATTTCTCCAAGTGATATTAGCGTTAAAGGCAAAAATGCTTTAAAAGTCGCTACAGTCTTTGCATGTATCAAAATACTATCTGAATCTGTATCAAAGTTACCCTTGAAAATATATCAGGAAGATGAATACGGAATTCAACGCGGGACTAGGCATTATCTCAATAATTTATTGAGACTAAGGCCTAATCCATACATGTCTAGCATGAACTTTTTTGGGGCATTAGAAGCTCAAAAAAATTTATATGGCAATAGCTACGCTAACATAGAATTTGATAGAAAAGGGAAAGTGCAAGCTTTATGGCCGATAGATGCCTCTAAAGTGACAGTGTACATTGATGACGTTGGTTTATTAAATTCCAAAACTAAAATGTGGTATGTGGTAAATATGAATGGACAACAAAGAGTGTTAAAGCCAGAAGAGATTCTGCACTTTAAAAACGGAATAACTCTTGATGGTCTTGTTGGTGTCCCTACAATGGAATATTTAAAGTCCACATTAGAAAATTCAGCTTCAGCTGATAAATTCATAAATAACTTTTACAAACAGGGGTTACAGGTAAAGGGATTAGTTCAATATGTTGGTGATTTAAATGATGATGCGAAGAAGATTTTCCGAGAAAATTTCGAGTCAATGTCTAGCGGTCTTCAAAATAGCCATCGTATCGCATTAATGCCAGTAGGATATCAATTTCAGCCTATTTCATTAAATATGTCAGATGCTCAATTTCTTGAAAATACCGAACTTACTATTAGGCAAATCGCCACTGCATTCGGCATTAAAATGCATCAATTAAATGATTTGAGTAAAGCGACTTTAAATAATATTGAGCAGCAGCAACAGCAATTTTATACCGATACATTGCAAGCTACTTTAACGATGTATGAGCAAGAAATGACGTATAAGCTATTTTTAGACAGTGAGTTGGATAAAGGGTTTTATTCGAAATTCAATGTAGATGCTATTTTAAGAGCGGATATCAAAACGAGATATGAAGCTTACAGAACAGGTATTCAAGGCGGTTTTCTTAAACCTAACGAAGCTAGAAGTAAGGAAGATTTACCACCAGAAGCTGGTGGAGATCGGTTACTTGTTAATGGGAATATGTTGCCGATTGATATGGCTGGACAGGCATATTTGAAGGGAGGTGATACTAGTGGAGAAGTCAGCAAAGAAGGAAATGAAGGAAATTAGAGCTTTACCAATGACTATTGAAGTCCGTGAAGTTAATGAGGACGAAGGAAAACGAACAATTTCTGGATCGATAAAATATAACAATGAAAGTGCTGAAATGCGTGATTGGTGGGGCGATACTTTCGTAGAAGAGATTGCTGAAGGGGCTTTTGATGAAAGTTTAAAAGTTCGTGATGTTGTAGGTTTATGGTCTCACGACACATCTCAAGTATTAGGAAATACTAAAAGTAAAACTTTACGAATCGAAAATGACAAGAAAGAATTACGATTTGAATTAGATATTCCTAATACAACTGTCGGGAATGACGCATGGGAATTAATTAAGCGTGGAGATGTTGATGGAGTTTCTTTTGGGATGAAGGTTACAAAAGACAAATGGTCATCGGAAGAACGTGAAAATGGAAAGCTTTATAAGCGTTCGATTTTGAATGCTGAACTATATGAAATATCACCGGTTGCATTCCCTGCATATCCAACGAATGAAGTAAGTGTACGTTCATTGGATGATTTTAAAGCTGGAGAAAAGCGAGTAGCTGATGAGTTTAGGAAAAGAAAATTACAAATCGAACTAGAGCTTATATAAGGCTCTTTTTTTATTGATAAATTTAAGGAGTGATTTGAATGTCAAAAGAATTACGTGAATTATTAGCTAAGTTAGAAGGGAAAAAAGAAGAAGTGCGCTCTCTTATGGGAGAAGATAAAGTGGCAGAAGCAGAACAAATGATGGAAGAAGTACGATCACTTCAGAAAAAGGTTGATTTACAACGTTCATTAGATGAAGCAGAAACGGAAGAACGAAATAACGGACGAGAAGTTGAAACACGCAATGTAGATGGTGAAATGGAATACCGTGATGTATTTATGAAAGCATTGCGTAATAAACCATTAAATGGTGAAGAACGTGAATTTCTTGAGAATGATTTAGAAAAACGCGCAATGTCTGGGTTAACTGGGGAAGATGGAGGGCTTGTTATTCCTCAAGATATTCAAACAAAAATCAATGAATTATCTCGTTCTTTTGATGCACTTGAGCAATATGTAACTGTTGAGCCAGTGCGTACACGTTCAGGGTCAAGAGTATTAGAGAAAAATTCAGAAATGATTCCATTTGTTGAAATCACTGAAATGGGCGAAATTCCAGAAACTGATAATCCGAAATTCTCAAATGTACAATATGCTGTGAAGGATAGAGCGGGTATTTTACCGTTATCTCGTTCATTGCTTCAAGATAGTGATCAAAACATCCTAAAGTATGTAATTAACTGGTTGGGCAAAAAATCTAAAGTTACACGTAATGTGTTAATCTTGAACGTAATAGAAAAATTAACAAAGCAAGCGATTAAATCGCTGGATGACATTAAAGATGTATTAAATGTTAAATTAGACCCAGCGATTTCCCCGAATGCAATTTTACTTACAAATCAAGATGGGTTTAATTACTTAGATAAATTAAAAGATAAAGATGGAAAATATATTTTACAGTCAGACCCAACGCAAAAAAATAAAAAGCTATTTGCTGGTACTAATCCAGTCGTTGTTGTTTCGAATCGTTTTTTAAAAACAAAAGGAACTACAAATAAAAAAGCGCCACTTATTATCGGTGATTTAAAAGAAACTATTGTCTTATTTAAACGCGAAGATATGGAATTAGCTTCTACAGATGTAGGTGGTAAAGCATTTACTCGTAATACATTAGATTTACGTGCAATTCAACGTGATGATGTACAAATGTGGGATAACGAAGCAGCCGTTTATGGAGAAATCGATTTAAGTGCTCCTGTTGAACAACCTCAAGGATAAACAAGGGAGGCATTTGAATGCTTGTTACCTTAGAAGAAGCTAAAGAATGGATTCGAGTGGATGGGGACGATGACCAAACCATCACTATGTTAATTAAAGCAGCTGAATTATATATTTACAAAGCAACTGGCAAAACATTTACTCAAACAAATGAAGATGCTAAGTTGCTTTGTTTATTTCTGGCAGCTGATTGGTATGAAAACCGACTACTTGTAGGTGAAAAAGCCAGTGAAAAAATCAGAGCCATTGTTCAGAGTATGATATTACAGCTTCAATATGCTCCAGAGCCTCAGGAGGAAAGAAAATGAATCCTGCAAAATTAGATAAAAGGCTTACATTTCAAGTAAAAGATGAAAATAAAAAAGGGCCTGACGGTGATCCAATAGATGGCTATAAAGATGCTTTTACCGTATGGGGCTCTTTCGTTTATTTAAAGGGAAGGAAATATTTTGAGGCAGCGGCTGCTAATAGTGAGGTTCAAGGGGAAACAGAAATCAGAAATCGGGATGATGTAAGTGCAGATATGAAAATTAAGTACAAAAACGTGATTTATGATATTGTTTCCGTTATCCCAACTCAAGATCATACTTTATTAATCATGTGGAAACGTGGTGAAATGAATGGCTGATGGTATAGATTTAGATTTATTAGGATTTGATCGTTTAGTTACTGAATTAGATCAAATGGGGTTACGAGGAGAGAAAATTGAAGATAAAGCTCTTGCAGCTGGCGGTGAACCTATTCGTAAAGCCATTGCAGAACGAGCTCCAAGAAGCACAAGCCCCAAAAAACGATCTAAAAGTGAACCGTGGCGTACAGGACAACATGGTGCGGATCAGATAAAGGTAACAAAAGCTAAACTTGAAGGTGGAATAAAAACAGTAAAAATTGGTCTTAATAAAGCGGATCGTTCCCCGTGGTTCTATTTGAAGTTCCATGAATGGGGTACATCCAAAATGCCAGCACATCCATTTATAGAGCCTGGTTTTAATGCCTCAAAAGCGGAAGCTGTACGTGCTATGACAGATATTTTAAAGAACGAAATGAGGTTGAATCTGTGATAAATTTAAGGCCTGATATTTTACAAGCTCTTGAGAATGATCAAGAGCTTGTTTCATTGTTGGGTGGAAAACGAATTTATTACCGTAAAGCAAAAAAAGCAGAAGAGTTTCCGCGAATTACGTATTTTGAATTAGATAATAGGCCAGATGGATTTGCAGATAATCAAGAAATTGAAAGTGAAATCTTGTTTCAAATTGATGTTTGGGCGAAGAGCAGTACAACGGCAATCCATCAAAAAGTGAATGAAATTATGAAAAAAATTGGTTTCTCACGATATGCGGTTGCCGATTTATACGAAGATGATACAGAAATCTTTCATTACGCGATGCGATTCGCGAAAGGAGTGGAGTTATAAATGGCTGGAGAAATTATTACAATTAGTTCGACTGTCGGTGTAGATAGTCTTGTTTATGCAAAACTATTAAAAGATGATGCATCAGGTGTTTCATATGCAGATGTAAAGAAGTTAGAAGGGGCAGTAAAGGTTAAAACTTCTAAAAAAGTAGCTTCAGAAATTATGTGGAGTGATAATAAAAAATCAGAGATTGCTGAATCTGACGGAGAAGTGGAAGTTGAAATTGAAGTTCGTGGACTTTCCTTATCAGCGAAAGCAGATATTGAAGGGTATCCAGAAGTTACGGATGGCGTATTAGATGAAAAACGAGAGGGAGAAAAGCCATATTTAGCAATTGGATGGCGCTTTTTAAAGGCCAATGGTAAATACCGTTATGTTTGGTTACTCAAAGGGAAACTTTCGCAAGAGGAAGAAGAAGCTGAAACTAAGAAGGATAAACCAAACTTCCAAACTACAAAACTTAAAGGTTCATTCATTGAACGTGACTTTGATGATAGACCTAAATTTACAGCTGATGCTGACGAACCTACATTCACAAAAGCTATCGGAGACAATTGGTTTAAAAAGGTATACGAGAAGCCTGTAACACAACCACCAACAGGAAAGTAAGAGGGAGCAAAAGCTCTCTCTTTTAATTATTTAAGGAGGAATAAATTATGAGATTAACTTTACGAATCAATAACGAAGAAAAAACTTTTAACTTACCAGCATTCATTCCAGCTCGTTTAATTCGCCAAGCTCCTGAACTTGCAGATATCCCAAATAATCCTGAAGCGGCAGATTTAGATAAGATGGTTCAATATGTAGTACAAGTTTACGGTGAACAGTTTACAGTGGATCAGTATTGGGATGGTGTAGACGCTCGGAAATTTTTATTAACGACAACAAATGTAATTAATGCTCTGGTTAGCGAAACCGTAGAGGCAGCGGGTGCGAATCCTGTAACTGATGGAGCAGAAAACCCAAACGTATAGAGGGAGGAGGGTTGACGTTCAGCGAGTTTATGGATGAACTCTACCTCTCTTTATTGCAACAAGGGTACAAACACCATCACATTGATAACGAGATGGATATATGGCATTATTTGAGGCTTAATCGGAAAATGCGTGAAAACGGAAATGAAAATCATGAAGGCTCCAATTCAAACGAAATAGAAGTGCCAGCGGAAAACATTATTTAACGAGGGAGGTGAGACTATGGCGAACGAAATAAATAATCTAGTCGTTAGACTTTCCCTTGATAACGTAAACTTTCGACAAGGTATCTCGAATTCAGGCCGTGCAGTCAGGACGCTGCAGAACGAGTTAAAATCTGTAAGTACAGGAATGGGTGGTTTTGCTAACGCTAGTCAGCAAACACAAGCGAAATTGAATACGCTCACTCGACTAATTGAAGCTCAGAAAGAAAAAGTTAAGGCATTACGCCAAGCTTATGATCAAAATAAAGCTAAATTAGGAGAAAATGATGCTGCTACTCAGCGGTACGCTGCACAAGTCAATAAAGCCGTTGCGGATTTAAATAGATTTGAGAATGAACTCAAACAAGTGAATCGTCAGGCTCAACAAACAGCAATGGATAAATTAAATAATTCATTGAAATCTTTACAAGCGGAATTCCAAGCGGTTACAACTGGAATGCATGGATATACCAATGCTACTGAACAGACGCGAGCAAAAATTGATGTTCTATCTCGTATGGTAGATAAACAAAAGGAGAAAATTAGGGAACTTCAGTCAGCTTATAATCGAGCCAAAACTGAAGAAGGGGAAGCAAGTCAGTCAGCGCAACGTTATGCAGAACAAATTCATAGGGCAACCGCTGAATTAAATCGATTTGAACAAGGATTACGACAGTCAAATCATGAACTTGAGCAACAAGGGAATCGACTACTGAATTTTGGAAATCGTATGGAAACACTGGGCAATCATTTGCAAAATGCAGGAAGTCAAATTGGTATTGTCTTTGGTGGAATGACGTATGCAATAGGGCGTGGTTTAAAGTCCGCAATTACAGAATCTATGAATTTTGAACAGCAAATGGCCAATGTTAAAGCTGTATCTGGTTCTACTGGAGAAGAAATGAAAAAATTAAGTGAATTAGCTGTCAACATGGGGGAAACAACAAAGTATTCTTCTGTAGAAGCGGGGAAAGGTATCGAGGAATTAATAAAGGCCGGTGTCAGTTTAACAGATATTATTAACGGAGGTCTATCAGGCGCTCTGAATTTGGCAACTGCTGGGGAACTAGATTTAGGTGAAGCAGCAGAAATTGCATCAACAGCCTTAAATGCGTTTAAAGCAGACCATCTTTCAGTAGCGGATGCAGCTAACATATTATCAGGTGCAGCAAACGCATCAGCAACAGATGTACGCGAATTAAAATATGGCCTTGCTGCTTCTTCAGCAGTAGCGGCAGGAGCAGGGATGACATTTAAAGATACAGCTACAACTTTGGCGGTATTCGCCCAAAATGGTTTAAAAGGTTCAGATGCAGGTACTTCATTAAAAACCATGCTCATGCGTTTAAATCCAACAACAAAAGAAGCATATAACAAAATGAGAGATTTAGGCCTTATAACATACAACGCGCAAGCTGGATATGATTTTCTTGTTAAAAACGGTATACAACCAGCATCAAGGAGCGTTGGCGATATTGAACAAGCTCTAGAAGGATATGTAATGAAAATAGAAGGTGCGAAAAAGTGGAATGACAAGTGTGATACGACATTCCGTGAATTAGCCACGAGTTCAGCTTTCTTATCATCAAAATTTTATGATCAACAGGGGCATATTCAAAGTTTAGAAAATATTTCAGGGACACTTCATGAATCGATGAAAGGTTTAACAGATCAGCAACGAAGTATGGCTTTAGAAACATTATTCGGTTCGGATGCCGTACGTGGTGCGACTATTCTCTTTAAAGAAGGCGCAAATGGGGTCAATGAGATGTGGGATGCAATGTCTAAAGTTACGGCTGCTGATGTTGCAAAAACAAAGATTGATACTCTCCAAGGAAGAATTGTTTTATTAGATTCAGCATTTTCTACAATGAAAAAGACAATTGGTGATGCACTTGCTCCTGTAGTTAGTGCTTTTGTTGCTGGTTTGCAAAAACTTGTCGATGGATTCAACTCTTTACCTGCGCCTGTACAAAAGGCAATAGCAATTACAGGTGGTATTGTACTTGCTTTAACAGCTGTTGCTGCTGCAATCGGTGTGGTTTTAGCTGCAGTTGGGATGGTTATGTCAGGTATTGGAGCGTTAGCAACATCATTAGGAATTGCTGGTGGTGCTGCAGGTCTTGCTGGTGCTGCGGTAGGTATGTTAGGAAGCGCATTAGGAGTGCTTCTTGGGCCTGTTGGTTTAATAGCAGCCGCTCTTATTGGAACTGGAGTTGTCGCATATAAGGCGTATCAAAAAGCAACTGAAGATAGTATTGCTTCAGTTGATCGCTTTGCTACGAATACAGAAGGGAAAGTAAGCGCATCGACTAAGAAAGTTCTTGGCGAGTATTTCAAGTTATCTGATGGTATTAGACAAAAGTTAACTGAAATTAGATTGAATCATGAGGTAATAACTGAAGAACAGTCACAGAAGTTGATTGGTCAATATGATAAATTGGCTAATACAATCATTGAAAAAACCAATGCAAGGCAGCAAAAAGAAATAGAAGGACTTAAAAAGTTCTTTGCTGATTCATATGTATTAACTGCTGAAGAAGAGAACAAACGAATTGAACAGTTAAATCAGCACTATGAACAAGAAAAGCTAAAAACACAAGAAAAAGAAAATAAAATTAAAGAAATTCTACAAACAGCCGCTAGGGAAAATAGAGAATTAACAACATCCGAACGCATCTCGTTACAAGCATTACAAGATGAAATGGACAGAGTTGCTGTTGAGCACATGTCTAAAAATCAAATGGAGCAAAAGGTTATTCTTGAAAATATGCGTGTGCAGGCTAGTGAAATTTCAGCTAGACAGGCAGCGGAAGTCGTAGAGAATAGCGCTAAAGCAAGGGATAAAGTTATTGAAGATGCGAAAAAAACACGTGATGAAAAAATTGCTGAAGCGATTCGTCAGCGTGATGAAAATAAAACAATTAATGCTGATGAAGCGAACGCAATCATTGCTGAGGCAAAACGTCAGTATGATAGTACAGTTTCTACAGCGCGAGACAAACATAAAGAAATTGTTAGTGAAGCAAAAGCACAAGCTGGTGAACATGCAAATCAGGTAGACTGGGAAACTGGCCAAGTGAAATCGAAATATCAAGTTATGAAAGATGATGTTATTCGAAAAATGAAAGAAATGTGGTCAGATGTTACTAACAAATATGAAGATATGAAAAACTCTGCAAATAGCAAGGTAGAAGAAATAAAAAATACAGTTTCAAGAAAATTTGAAGAGCAGAAAAAAGCTGTTAGTGATAAAATGCGGGAGATAAAGAACGATATTGAAGAAAAGTGGAATACAGTTGAAAAATTCTTCAGTACTATAAATCTACGTTCCATTGGTAAATCCATTATAGAAGGTCTCGAAAGAGGGTTGGATGATGCGACAGGTGGTTTATATAGTAAGGCGAAAAGCATTGCTGGAGAGATTAAAAAGACTATTTCTGGAGCACTAGAAATTAACAGTCCGTCTAAAGTGATGATTCCAGTCGGTAGCGCAGTTCCAGAAGGTGTTGGGGTTGGTATGGATAAAGGAAAACGGTTTGTTGTTGATGCAGCGAAAAATGTAGTCGGAACCGTTAAGAAGCAGATGGGGAATATGCCATCTATTTTTGATTTTGGATTCCAAACAAATCAATATAGTATTCCACAAAATACGTTTGGCAATTTTAGCGGATACACGCAACCGCAATTAGCTTATAACAACCCATCTATGGCAAAAACTATATTCCCAGATAGAGTGGGTAGAGAGCAAGAACTGAAATTAACTGTAAATATGACAAATGTTTTAGATGGAAAAGAGCTTGCAAATGGAAGTTACACCTACACTACAAAACTTCAAGATCGTGAACAAAAAAGAAGAGCGGAATTTTAAGGGTGGTGAGCACGTTGGGGAAACTTAGTTTTACTTTTAATAATATTAGAAAAGATTATATTCAAATGCTGGTTGGAAGAAAACGTCCTTCATGGGCTCCAGTTAAAAGAAAATTAGTAAGAGTCCCTCATCGTGCAGGGGCTCTTTTTATTAATACAGAAACGGAGGAACGTCGTATTGATGTTCCTCTTGTCATTAAAGCAAAAAAAGATATGGCGGATTTGCAAAAGATAAAAGAAGATTTAGCAGATTGGCTATATACAGAGCAACCAGCTGAACTTATTTTTGATGATGAGTTAGACAGGACTTATTTAGCATTAATTGATGGTTCTGTCGATTTGGACGAAATAGTCAATAGAGGTAGAGGTGTTATTACTTTTGTTTGTCCAATGCCGTATAAATTAGGTAAACAAAATACTCATACGTTTACTCAAAACTGGTCCACTGAAATCACTACTTCTTTCGTCAATCAAGGTAATGTAGAAGCGCCTCCAATTATTGAGATTGAGGCCAAGAAACCGAGTACATTTTTAGATGTATGGTTTGGAGAGTATCCATATAATCGTGACTATTTCAGAATTGGTTATCCTTTAAAAACCGAACAACTACCTGTTGAAAGAAATCAAAGGCTTATATGGGATGAAATGGCTACTACTGTAGGTTGGAGTAAAGTAAGTGCAATGGAAGATGGCAACCCAGTCGGTGAAATGAAATCAGACGGTTATCAATTTTATTGCTCTAATTATGGTACAGGGACAGGAAAAGGATGGAATGGTGCAGCTGTTAAAAAAAATATACCTAATGGGCCAGTGCAAGATTTTATTATGCAGGCTTATGTTACATGTAAAAGTAAACGTATCAATGAGATGGGTCGAGTGGAAATAGCGATATTAGATGAAAACAGTAAAGTGCTTTCGAAAATAGCTATGACTGATGTATTTTGGCAAGCTGAACAAAACTTCGGAACAATGGTAATCGGTTATGATAATAAACCAGGAAGAAGAAGTTTAATTCATGAAAGTGGAGATTATCCAAACACTTGGAACCAATATCAAGGGCGATTGTGGATAGCTAGAACAGGAAATGTATGGGAAGCGTATATTTCGAAATTCCTCCCGGGGACGGAAAAAGATGATTCTGAACGATTTGTGCGGTGGACGGATGAAAATAACTATCACATGGAAAAAGCGGCGCAAATTCAAATCAGTATTATGCAATGGCAAGATGTACCGCCAGTAGAAGCGATGACCGTTTCAGATTTAAAGTTTTGGAAAGTGAATTTAAATACTCAAAATAATCCGCCTTACATTTTTGATACGGGAGACAAGATTATAATTGATACAGAAAAAAGTCTTGTAACCATTAACGGTAAAAATGCAATTAATTTAAAAGACATTTTTAGTAATTTTCCAACTGTCATACGTGGTGAGAATCGTATCGATATAATGCCACCAGATGTTAAAGCAACTGTTAGTTATAGGGAGAGATACAGATGAGAACACCAAGCGGGATTTTGCATGTTGTGGATTTCAAAACAGATCAAATCGTTGCAGCTATCCAGCCAAATGACTATTGGGATGACAAAAGGCATTGGGAACTGAAAAACAATGTTGATATGTTGGATTTCACTGTTTTTGATGGAACTACTCATTCAGCCACATTACAACAACAAAATCTTGTTCTAAAAGAAGTTCGTGATGGAAGAATTGTACCATATGTCATTACAGAAACAGAGAAGAATTCAGACAAACGATCCATTACCACATACGCTTCAGGAGCTTGGGTTCAAATTGCTAAATCAGGCATTATAAAACCACAAAGGATAGAAGGCAAAACAGTAAACGAATTTATTGACATGGCTCTTGTAGGTATGAAGTGGAAACGTGGGAAAACAGATTATGCGGGTTTTCATACTATGACCATTGATGAATTTATGGATCCGTTAACTTTTTTAAAGAAAATAGCTTCCTTGTTCAAATTAGAAATTCAATACCGTGTTGAGGTTCAAGGGTCACAAATAGTTGGATGGTATGTTGATATGATTCAAAGGCGTGGCCGAGACACTGGTAAAGAAATAGAGTTAGGTAAAGATTTGATAGGTGTTACACGTATTGAACATTCAAGAGATATTTGTACAGCGTTAGTCGGATTTGTAAAAGGCGAAGGCGATAGTGTAATTACCATTGAAAGTATTAACAGGGGACTTCCGTATATTGTTGATAACGATGCATTTCAACGATGGAACGAACGAGGTAAGCATAAGTTTGGTTTTTACACGCCAGAAACAGAAGAGTTAAATATGACGCCACAACGTTTAATGACGCTAATGGAAATAGAACTGAAAAAACGTATTAATTCTTCCGTTTCGTATGAAGTAGAGGCACAATCAATCGGTCGCATTTTCGGACTAACACACGAACTAATCAATGAAGGAGATACAATCCGAATCAAAGATACAGGCTTCACACCTAAGCTATATCTTGAAGCGCGTGTTATTGCTGGTGACGAATCATTCACTGATCCTGCACAAGACAAATACGAATTTGGGGATTATAGAGAGATAGTAGACCCAAACGAGGAATTACGAAAGATTTACAATCGAATCCTTAGTAAATTCGGTGAGAAACAAGAAATGCTGGATCAGTTAGATAAATTAGTGAAAGATGCAAATGAAACAGCTAGTAATGCTAAGAAAGAATCCGAAGCAGCGAAAACATTGGCTGAAAAAGTTCAAGAGAATCTTAAAAATAACACGGTAGAAATAATTGAAGCTAAGAATCCACCGACAACAGGGCTTAAACCTTATAAGACACTTTGGCGTGATATTAGTAATGGAAAGCCCGGCATTTTAAAAATATGGACAGGTACAGCTTGGGAATCAGTTGTTCCTGATCCAGAAACTATCAAGAAAGAAACAATAGAGCAGGTAAATAAAGATATTGAATCAACAAAAACAGAATTAAACAAGAAGGTTCAAGAAGCACAAAATCAAGCGACAGGACAATTCAACGAAGTGCAGGAAGGTTTACAAGGTGTCAACCGCACAATTTCTAATATCGAAAATAAACAAGGTGAAATTGATAAGAAAGTAACTAAGTTCGAACAAGATTCTAATGGATTTAAAACTTCTATTGAATCGTTAACAAAAAAAGATACTGATATCAGCAATAAATTAAATACAGTCGAACAAACTGTAGAAGTTACAAAGAAGACTATTTCTGATGTACAGCAAACAACAAGTGAACTAAAGAAAACAACTACTGAAATAGAAGAAAAAGCTGGGAAAATCAGTGAGAAGTTAACGAGTGTAGAAACAAAGGTTAATAGTGATAAAGCTGGTGGACGTAACCTTGTATTAAAATCAAATGTTAAATATGAAAAAACAGACTATCTAATCAATCAATATTCTCTAACTGAAAATTTCTTTGCGGGTGAGGAATATACCTTTGTAATTAAAGGGAGTGTCCCACAGGGGCAGAAATTTGGAATTTGGCAGAATGGCGGGTCTAGTAATGTTGGATATGCAACAAGTGTTTATGCTAATGGAATAACGTATGTAACCTTCAAAGCTGTTGCAACTACAAGTGGAAATGAACGAAAGTTAAGCTTATATAACTATCCGAGTGGTACTACGAAATCTATTGTGGAATGGGTTGCCTTGTATAAAGGGAATAAGCCGCAAGATTGGACAGCACCGCCTGAAGAACAGGTAACAACGGATGAGTTCACTCAGAAAACAACTGAAATTGCAAAAAGCGTGGATGGAATTAAAGAAACAATTACAAAAGTAGAAAACAATCAAAGTGGATTTGATAAGCGTGTTGCTACTGTAGAAAAAGATGCAACTTCCATTAAACAAAATGTCTCATTAATACAAAATACGCAGACAGAACAAGGAAAACAATTACAAGAGGCGAAAGCTGGCTGGGAAAATACTGCGAAAGCACTTGAAGGTAAAGTTGAGCTTAAACAAGTAGAGGATTATGTAGCTGGGTTTAAGATTCCTGAGTTGAAGCAAACAGTTAATCAGAATAAACAAGATTTATTAGATGAATTAGCTAATAAGCTTGCAACTGAACAATTTAACCAGAAGATGACTTTAATTGATAACCGTTTCACTATTAATGAACTGGGGATCAATGCAGCAGCGAAAAAGACAGAAGTATATACAATAGAGCAAGCAAATGGACAATTTGCAAAAGATTCTTATGTAAGAGATATGGAAACCCGTCTTCAGTTAACTGAAAAGGGTGTTAGCATATCTGTAAAAGAAAATGATGTAATCGCAGCATTCAATATGAGTAAAGAAAATATTACTTTGAATGCGAACAGAATTAACTTAAAAGGTTTTATTACAGCGAGCCATATTAAAGGACAAGTTTTAGAAGGAGTAACACTTAAAACAAGCGGAAACAGATTTGTTGAAATAAATAAGCAAGACATGAAGATTTTCGATGCAGATAAGCCACGTGGCTATATAGGATTTATGGAAACAAATGATGGAAGTATTCAACCTTCACTCGTCCTTGGTTCTGACAATATTAAATACAGGGGTACAGGATCGTTTTATATTTATCAAGTCATGCCGCGAATTAATGGAGTTGATCAACCTTCTAAAGCATATGCAAAATTTGGGGTTTCTAAAGGAGAAAATGCAGAAGGAACTAATATTTGGTCAAATTATATTCAAATGCAGAATGACGGTGGACATCTGAGCGTATATTCAGATGGACAATTTCGTTTTAAAAACTTGAATGATATTATTTTTGAATCTGAAGGATGGGCTCCAGGATATGGTCACTTCTTTGTAACTACAACTGAACCACATTCTTTTACAAATAACTGGGGGCAATTTACTTTCAGAAGAAAAGGTAGTGACTATGAAATACATTTCGTAAACGGCGCCAGTGATCATGATTTAATCATGGGTAATGCAATGATAAGATCAAGCATTGTGCAAGGTTATAACAATGGCTTGCAGATTAAAGATATGTTGGGTAAGGGATGGAAAGATATAGAATTAAGAACATTACGAGCGCAAGAAAATATTTATGCTACTGGTCAAATGTGGGCGAAAGCGTTTAATCCTACGTCAGCTAGAAATATGAAAGAAAATATAAAAGATATCCCTTTCTCAGCTCTTGATAAAATCATGAGTTTAGCTATTAAACAGTACAATTTCAAGGACGATATGTATGATCTGTATCAAATGCGTATGAACAAGTCAGAAGAACAAACAGAACCATATACAACGAGAGATATCGAAACCTATTTCGGTATGATTGCAGACGATACTGAAGATATATTTACAGATAAAGAGAAACGAGCCATTAATCTATATAATACTGTCTCTATTTTCATTGCAGCTTTTCAACAACAGTATCGTGAATTTATCCATTTAACAGAACAGGTTAAAAAGAATACCGAAGAGCTAAATGTAGTTAAAGAAGAAAATATACAATTAAAAGAGCAGGTTAATATACTTACAATTAACGTGTCCACATTAACTGATTTAGTTCAAAAATTAATAAACGAGAAACCAGAGCAGCAGTTATAAGCTGGTCTTTTTTTATTGCCTAAAAAGGGGTGATCAAAGTGGAAGGGTTACAAGATGTGAGGAACGATGTTCAAGAAATAAAGCAAGATATCAAGGACATTCGTTTAGAAATGAAAAGTCTAGAAATTCGAACGACAGGTAACGAAAAAGACATTATTAATATCAATAAACAATTAGATAAAATCAGTGCCAATACAACTTGGATTTTACGTTTAATTGTTGGGGGAATTATTGGAGCCGTTCTCACTTTCCTATTGAAAGGAGGTGGTATGTAATGGTTAATATTGCTGTAATAATTGGCGTTGTTGTTGGACTATCGCAAATTGTAAAAACAATCGGGTTACAAACAAAATATGTTCCGTTATTGAATTTAACGCTTGGCATTGTGCTAGGCGTTTTGTTTTTGGACGGAGACATCAAAACAAATGTATTTCAAGGGATCATCATCGGATTGTCAGCAAGTGGACTGTTTGACCACACAAAAATTATGAAAAAGGATGCTGATGTAAAATGAAAAAGACATTAAAACACATTTCTTCTATAGTTCTTACAGCTATTCTAGCGTTATCCATTACAACAAGTGCTTTTGCTGACAGAATATTAATCATTCCTGATTTACCGAAGCAAGGATATAGAAATGGAGTAGGAGCGTATGAAGGTGTAGTTGCACATAGTACAGCGACTCCAGAAGCTCCAGCAATCAATATCCAGCGTTATGAAACACGTACTTGGAGAAATGCATTTGTACATTATGCAGTTGATTGGGATGAAGTCATTCAAATTGCAGATACACGTTATATTGCGTATGGCGCTGGGCCAGCTGCTAACGCACGTTTTGTACACGTTGAACTTTGTGAGACTTCAGATTATAGCAAGTTTAAGCAAAGCTATGACAAGTATGTAAAATTATTAGCAAAGATTTTACGTGATCGTGGACTTTCAGTAGAAAAAGGACTATGGACACATGACGACGTAAGGAAATATCTAGGCGGGACTACTCACACTGATCCACTGGATTATCTAAAAAAACATGGTATATCTGAAGCTCAGTTCCGAGCGGATGTAAAACGTGCATATAATAACACGGGTATTTCTATTCCTGAACAACCTTCTAAACCAGCGGAAAAACCAACAGCCAATGTAGAAGGTATAGCTTACATTGAAGGATATAATGTGAATTTACGCAAAGGCCCAGATGCAAGCTATTCTGTTATTCGTCAATTAAATAAACCAGAGGCTTATAAAGTTTGGGGAGAAAAGGACGGATGGCTAAATTTAGGTGGAGATCAGTGGATAAAATATAATCCATCGTATATCCGATTTGAAAAGAAAGAGGCTGTAAGTTCAGTTGCCGGAAAACGTGTAGTGTCGAAAGTGAATAATCTCAGATTCTATAGTGCTCCATCGTGGGAAGATAAGCATGTTGCAGGTACTGTAGATACGGGATTAGGCTTTAAAATTGATGCAACAGTAACGGTAAATGGTTCCTCACAATACAAAGTGCACAATAGTAAAGGCACAACATACTATATCACAGCAAGTGAAGCCTATGTGTATGTGAAGTAAAAAGAGGGATTCCTAAATTATTGGGAATCCCTCTTTTTTTATTGTTTCCATTCAATCAGAGTACGTTTATTACATCTATGACAAATAAACGCTTCAGCTTTATGTACAACAGTTTGTTTTTTACTACAATTAGGGCATTTTACAAGTTGTTTTCCCATTGCTTTATACATGAAAATAACTGAGAAAAATGCTAATCCAATAGCAGGTAAAATTCCAATGATAGTAAAGAATAATGCTACTGAGATAAGCAGTCCTAATATACCGATTGAGAGGTATACAAATCTTTTTAATTGATTACCGGTAGAACTTTTCTTTTCCTGCAACTCGATAATAAAGGTTTCCCCATCAGCAGTTTTACGTAATTCCATAAAATAGCCTCCTTAAATAAATCATACCGAACAATGCAAAAGTTGAAAACTTAATCAATATTTTTCCATATATCCTCAACCTGCATATCAAGCGCTTTTGCTATACGCATAGCAACTCGTAATGTCGGTTCGCTTTTCCCTCTAACTATCATACTTAATGTTTGATCTGTTATGCCAGCCCTTTTTGCTAATGCAGATTGTTTAATCATTCTATCGGCTAAAATCATTTTTAATTTGCACTCCATAAAATCCCTCCCTTTAAAACATTCAATCAATTTTTTGAAAAACCTTTTGATTTTTTTGTTGTTGGACAAACAAGTTTTTGTTTTCTGGTTCATATACCTATATTACTTCCACTTGGAAGACCACAAGGAAGAAGAGACAACAAGAGGGGAGAGGTCTATATGCGTTGGCAATATAACCATCTAAATACAACTCCATATTTACATCCTTCAAAAGAGTTACGATCTATGTACAACGAATCAAGATCAAGAGCAGAAACTGAATCAATTTTAAATCACATGAGAAACCATAAAGTTTTTAATAACAAAGAGTACAAAGGGTATTTTAATTTATCGCAGGTAGTGGAGGAAGATTTATATGGTGAGGAAGAAGATGTTTTAAATTGGGAGATTTTAATGGATTGTTATGATGTTGTCCTTACCAGAAAAGGTATTGTATTTCGTGAAAAGGAAGAGGAGGAATAATCATGACACTTGCAGGAGAAGCAGTGGTTATTTGGACTGCAACAGGATTATCTGTAGTCGCTATGAAAGTAGCTGAAAAAATGGGGAAAAGTGTTCCACATTGGCTTCCACGTGTCACCTTGTACACAACACTTACAGGCTCGTTTCTATACCTTCTACGTTATGTTCTCGTGTTATTTCTATGAAGGAATACGATGTGGAAACCTTTTGTTCCTTATGTCATAAGGAGTTTAGCTTGTATACACGTATTCCTTGAAACAGGGATATATACCCTCTATAAGAGGGATATAGGGAGTGATTATATGCTGGAGTTGTTATCAGTACCATTCGCAGGTTTAATTTTCGCCATATTTGGTGGGAGGCTCAAAGGAAGAGAGAGTGATCGAAAGAAAATACAAGTTTTTTTCGAAGTAAGCGGAATTGCGATACGTAGAGAGGACAGATTACAGTATCCAGTTTTTCTTGAACAAAAAGAGGATGATCGAAGTACAACTTATATATATCGATTACCTGTAGGAATGCCGAGTAAAATTATTCAGAAGGTGGAGGATGTTGTCTCTGAAGGGTTAAGTAAACCTGTCCGAATTGATTATGATAATTACAAGTTAAGGATTCGTGTGTTTCATAGAGATATACCGAAAAAATGGTCATGGTCAAAAGATTTGGTGGCAAAAGGAAGTTGGTGTGTTCCAATGGGCCAAAGTTTAGAAAAACTTATCTATCATGATTTTGATAAAACACCACATATGACACTAGGTGGTCTCACTCGAATGGGTAAGACGGTGTTTCTAAAGAATGTAGTTACTTCACTTACATTGGCACAACCAGAACATATTAATTTATACATTATTGATTTAAAAGGCGGTTTGGAGTTTGGGCCGTATAAGAATTTAAAACAAGTAGTTTCTATTGCTGAAAAACCCACAGAAGCTTTTATGATATTAACTAATATTCTCAAGAAGATTGAAGAGAAAATGGAATATATGAAAGGTAGACATTACACAAATGTTGTGGAAACAAATATCAAAGAGCGTTGCTTTATTATAGTAGACGAAGGAGCTGAACTTTGCCCAGATAAAAGTATGAAAAAAGAACAACAAAGGTTATTGGGAGCGTGTCAACAAATGCTTTCTCATGTAGCGCGCATAGGTGGTGCTTTAGGGTTTAGATTGATTTTTTGTACACAGTATCCGACAGGGGATACATTACCACGCCAAGTGAAACAAAATAGTGATGCGAAATTAGGCTTTAGATTACCAACTCAAACGGCCTCAAGTGTTGTTATAGATGAAGCAGGATTAGAAACAATAAAAAGCATTCCCGGACGCGCAATTTTCAAAACTGATAGACTTACAGAAATACAAGTGCCTTACATTAGTAACGAGATGATGTGGGAGCACTTAAAAGGATACGAGGTGGAGAAACATGAGAATGCAAACGCATATGCAAATCAACCGTCAAATGGCGATACTTGCGACGATTAGAAAGCTACAGTTTGCAACTAGAAGGCATTTAATGAGTGTTCATGAAATGGGCGGAATAAGAAATGCAAATCGAATCATGAAAGATTTATCTACGTATACAAGTAAGGTAGTATACAATAAAGAGCATGTATATTATTTAAACCAATTAGGGCATAAGCTGTTCGGTGAAGGTAAAGTTGTACATCATGGTAAAGTTGCACACGCTATTTTACGTAATGAGGCTTGGCTACATTTATTTTGTCCAGATGATTGGCAAGTAGAAACAGAAATTAAATATATAAAAGATAATAAAAAGAAAAAAATAATTCCAGATGTGAAATTTCGTGATGAAGACGGAATACTTCATGCTGTAGAAATAGATCGTACTCAGAAAATGATAGTAAACGATGAGAAATTTAAAAAATATGAAGAGTTAACTCAGATTTATAAACGGAAGCATAACGGAAAAGTGCCAGTTATTCATTTCTTTACAGTCACAAAATACAGAGAAAAGAAGTTAGAACAACTGGCAAATAAATATAAAGTGTTTGTAAAAGTATATGTAATCGCTGCTACTTAATGATGAAAAAAAGAGCTGATCACTTCGAATGATTAGCTCTTTTTTATTTCACTTCCTTAATTTCAAACAGTTCATCAATAGATATTTTTAAAGCGCGACTTATGGCAACTAAATGAATATCTCTGTGCTGTTCATTTTTATCGAATCTTGATATTGAAGACTGAGGTATATTTGCTAATTCTGCAAGTTGAGATTGAGTTAATTGACGTTCTTTCAGTATTTCTCCTAAACGTGGTTTAACTATGTATGTTACATTCTCCAAAATAATCACTCCTCTATATCCATTATGCAATAAGTGATATTCAATAATCAATATTTTTTTCAATCCTGTATTGACTATCCAATAGTGGATAATGTATATTAGTGGTAACAAATATTGAAAGGGGTTCGATATAATTGGAGAAGTTCAATGATTATTTTGGTTTAGAAGGCAAATCAGATTTTGTATGGTTTTATGGTTTCTACACAGTTTCTGCAATTTTAATTGTAATTAATATGATCATTGTACTTATATAACTGGGGGTAAGAAGATGCTTAGTTCAGCAAATTATACACAATACAAAGAACTACAATCATTTCAATCAATAGAAGAGATGAATGAAGCAATATGTTCTTTTTTATACAAACATACACATGAATTATCTGAGTCAGCAATAAAAGTATTGAAATTTCTAGCAAGGCACTCATGCAAGATTCCAGGTGTATCTTTCCTGAAGGTAGGAACAATTGCTAAGGCATTAAATATAAGCGATCGAACTGTCCGTAGGGTATTGAAAGTGTTGGAAGATTTCGAGGCAATAACTAGACATAAAACGATTCGAAAGGAAGGGAAATTACGTGGAGGAAATGGACATAACGTCTATGTCCTTCTAAAAAAATATAGTGTCACACCGAGTGTCCTACCGAAAATGTCACAGCGACAAGATGCAGAAAAACC
Organism: Bacillus sp. FSL L8-0152; assembly: GCF_038006365.1. Lineage (NCBI taxonomy): Bacteria > Bacillati > Bacillota > Bacilli > Caryophanales > Bacillaceae > Bacillus > Bacillus sp. FSL L8-0152. The sequence goes on along the minus strand of NZ_JBBOVB010000001.1, from coordinate 4,589,584 downwards.
TACAGAATCAAAGGTTTCCGATGCAAAATCGGACAAGGAAACTAAACTTTCTGAATCACACCCTCTAGAAGAATTAAAAAACGAATTAAACGTAAAAGAAACGTCAGTAAGGGACTCTAAAGAAATCGAATTAGAAGATTTAGATGAAACTTTCACACCAGAAAATGTACCGAGCCAATTCAGAGATGTGGTAGCTCCTTTCTTCAAATCGGCAGATAAAATTTATAAACTGTATCATCGGGTATTAATGGCTTATAAGCGTTCAAAAATAGACAAGCCTATTGAACAAGTGATAAATCAAGCCGTTCAAGCATTCAAAGAAACTGTTTTCGCAGAAAAAGCAAATAAAATTAGAAGTACTTTTGAAGGTTATTTTTATAGAATTGTTGAAAGTAAATTTGTAGTGGAACGAAGAAAAGAGTGTAGAGAAACCTTATATGATTGGCTTACAGAATAAGTAAAAAGGATTGTAGGGATAAGGTTTTGTTTGTATACTTTAATCATTCACATTTTATTGATATCAGTAATTATAACTAGTAAAGATGGTGATTTGATTGAAGTATGCAGTTTATGTTCGGGTATCTACAGACAGGGACGAACAAGTCTCATCTGTAGAAAATCAAATCGATGTATGTCGATATTGGTTAGATCAGCATGGGTATGATTGGGATGAAAACTCAATATATTTTGATGATGGTATTACGGGCACGGTTTTATTAGAACGACATGCAATGCAACTTATACTAGAGAAAGCTAAAAAACGTGAATTACAGATGGTGTTATTCAAATCAATCCATCGTTTAGCGCGTGATTTAAAAGATGCTCTAGAGATTAAAGAAATACTTATTGCTAATGGGATTCGATTAGTCACAATCGAAGAGGGATACGATAGCCATTATGAAGGAAAAAACGATATGAAGTTTGAAATGTTTGCTATGTTCGCATCGCAATATCCGAAAACTTTATCTGTATCTATATCGGCAGCTTTATCAGCTAAAGTTAGGAGAGGCGAGCATACAGGTGGGCGTTTGCCTTTTGGTTACTCTGATCGTGAGAAGAAATATGTAATTAACGAGGAAGAAGCCGAGATTGTTAGAGAAATCTATAATATGTATTCAAAAGGAATTGGATATATAGGAATTGCAAAAATATTAAACGAAAGAGGCATTCCATCAAAAACTGGCGGTAAATGGCAAATGTCTTCCGTGCAAAGAATTATTAAGAATCCAATTTATAAAGGTGACTATATATTAAATCAGTACACTACAGTAAAGATTTCAGGTCGTAAGAAACAAATAAAAAATCCTGAAGAAAAATGGACAATATTTAAAAAGCATCATCCTGCCATTGTATCTGAGGAACAGTGGGAATTAGTAAATAAGCCGCGCTCTGCTAAAAAGAGAAGGCCTGCACTATGGAATGAATTTCGAGGGATAATGTTTTGCGCGCATTGTGGCTCAGCGATGCAAGTAGTATATAGCGCTAAGAAAAAGAAAGATGGAACTAAGGAAGAGTGGAGATACTTAAAATGCTCTAGATATAAACGATACGGAAGTGATGAATGTGTACGCCACACTCCAATTCAATATCATGAATTTCGTGAGTTTATATTAGAGAATTTGAAAGAAAAAGAAAAACAGTTAGAAACGGAATTCAATTTGAATGAAGAAAGTTCAAATGCAGAGAAGAAAAACAAATTAAAAAGAGAAATACAAAGGATTGAAGAAAAAAGAAAAAAACTGATTGATTTATATATGGAAGAACTTATTGAAAAAGAAGAATTTTTGAGTCGTCGCAATGAATTAGAAAAGACTATAAAGGAAAAAGAAGTTCAATTTGTGTCGATGGAAGATAAGAGCGAAGTTAAACGAACTCAAGATGAATTCAGAAAAGCTTTTGCTTTGTTAGATGAAAGTAAGAATTTGTATGAAGAGTTTAAAAGGATTATAGATAGGATTGAGATATTTGAAAACGGGGATATAAAAATCGTCTACAGGATAGAAATGTAGTCTTCACTATCTACAATTATGCATAACAAACGCAATGCAAAAGCTAGGGGTTAAAGGACGTTCACAAGCAGTTGTGGAGCTTCTTCGTATGGGAGAGCTCGAACTATAAGAAAGCAGCCGACTTTTATACAAAGAGTCGGCTATTTTTTTGTTTGCTTCACTTGCTATATGAATGATAAGAACACTCCATACATAAATAGGTAATAAGGAGGGGATATGTTGAAAAGGATACTGTTAGTTTCAACAAGTGCTCATGATATGAATGGACACCCGACTGGTTTGTGGCTTGAAGAGCTCGCAGCTCCTTATCATTTATTTAAAAAGGCTAAGTTTGATGTTGATATTGTGTCAATAAAAGGCGGGAGAGTACCTATAGATAGAGTGTCTATTCCGAATGGTATACCTCGTGAATTCAAGCACGTAGCTTCTTTATTGCAAAATACAAGGCCGATTTCAAATGTTCATTTTTCGGATTATGATGCGGTTTTATTTGGTGGTGGGCACGGGGCGATTGTAGATTTTCCAGGTAATCCATATGTAGCAAATTTGATTGAGAATATGTATAAGAATAACCGGATTGTAGCGGCTGTTTGTCACGGAGTAAGCTCCTTAGTCGGTGTGAAAAATAAGGATGGCTCGTTTTTTGTTGCCGGTAAGCGTATAACAGGTTATACAAACGATGAAGAAAAAGCTGTACATTTAGAAAAGCGCGTTCCGTTTTTGTTAGAAAGTAAGTTGAAAGAAGAAGGAGCTTTGTTTTATGTAGCGCCTAATTTTACGCCGCATGTGGTAGTAGATGGGCATTTAATTACAGGGCAAAATCCACAGTCTAGCGTGGAAATAGGTAAGGCTATAAAAAGGGCTGTAAATAAATTATAGAAAAAGTACCCGCTACTAACAAAGGTAGTGGGTATTTTTATCCTAAAATTCCCCCTCAAAATTGGTTTGTAACCGTCCAGTTGGTGATAATGGATTCTAGTTCTCTATGTATAGTATATGAAAATGTAATAAACTAAAAAAGCATAATGAGTATAATAACTTCATTTATAATCATTCGTGAATTTGCTATACTATTTTGTATGGACAAAAGGGGAGGCTCTTTTAAATGAGAAAAGTCGCATGTGCAAATACTTATATTAATAAAATAAAGCCCGTTATTAGAAAGACGAGTTTTAGCCAATTGAAAATAGATGAAATTGCGAAATATATGGATATTAGTAAAGCTACTTTATATAAACGTTTTTCTTCGAAAGATGAAATTATTGAGGCGGTAGTAGAGGATTTTATAAATTATCTACTCGAAGGTGATGCGGACAATCAAGATGAAAGCATGTCTTTTGCAGAACGTTTCCAAAAGACGTTTATCCACTCTTTAAAATGTGTGACATATATTTCGGATGTTTTTTTGCAAGATTTGAAAGAAGCATATCCGCATTTGTCAGATCAATTAGTCGCTGCACAACAAAATCGTAATCATAATTTGCAAATGTTTTTTGAAGCGGGTATGGAACAAGGTTATTTTAATAAAATGAATGCACAATTATTTATGGTACAAGATGATGTGATGTTACGACGTATTATAGATCATTCTTTTTGTATTCAGTACGATATTACTTTAAAGAAAGCGATATTTGATTTTTATCAATTAAAGAAGTATCAACTTTTTAAACCAGAGTATATAGAAGCAATTGATGATTCTGAAATTGAAAAAGAAGTTATTGCTATTTTGCAAATGATTTCGTAAAAAAGCAGATCTCCCTTAATAGAGGGGAATCTGCTTTTTTTAGTACATAATTATTTTTGCAACTGTTTTAATACTAATTCGGCTACTGGACCACCTGAAGCTGGGTTTTGACCAGTGATAACACGATTATCTTCTAGAGCAAAAGCTTCCCAAGGCTGTGCAGCTTTTTCGTAAAGTCCTCCATTTTTAATGAGTTCATCTTCTGTTAAAAATGGAACGAATTGATCTAATTCAGCTAATTTTTCTTCTTCATTTGAAAAGCCTGTTACCTTCTTACCGCTAATTAAACGATCCCCATTACTTAATATAATATGAAATAAACCAGCAGCTCCATGACAAACGGAAGAAACAATACCGCCGTTTTCATAAATATTACGGCTAATATTTTGAAGTTCTTTATTTTCTGGGAAGTCCCAAATAACTCCGTGACCACCTGCGTAATAAATAACAGCGTAGTCTTCTGGATTCACTTCACTTGGTTTCATTGTAGAACCGAGGCGATTCATAAACTCTTTCTTTTGGTACCATTCCCAATCGATGCTCTCCGCCATTGCTAAACTATGTGGATCAATTGGTGTATAACCGCCTTGTGGACTGACGTAATCAACTTCGTAACCCGCTTCTTCTACTTTTTTTACGAAATGTACAGCTTCACCGAGCCAAAGTCCGGTAGCCCTATTTAAATTTGGGTATTTTTCTACGCTTGTTAATACAACTAACATTTTTTTCTTCATCATAATCCTCCTATAATGTCTCTTCTATATAAAAGTTCTGTATTCGTTTCATTTTATTAAGTTAAAAAATGCAAATTTGAATAATTATGCCAGTCCTCCTTATATCAGCTTCGAAATTAGTGTATAATAACTTTTGAACAAAGTAAACTAAAAAGACTTAATTAGTTTACTTTGTATGTTTTTCGTTGACAAACTGTAATGTTGAAACTATGATAGTTCCATGAATATCGAACAACATACGTGTTTCGTTTCGAATTCAATTTATCGCGCGATAAATTAGCACCATTTATACATTTAATGAAGTTGTTTAGTGGTGATACAACATTTAAATAACTTCATTTTTTTATCTATAGTTTGACAGTTTTAAAATTGCAATCAGGAGAGTGTTACACATGGGGAAAGATATAAGTAACCATTCGAAATGGTTTGTTTTTACATTATGTTTTATTGTTTTGTTAGGACCGATGAACGCTGTGTTATTTAATGTAGCGCTAGAGGATATTGCTAATGATTTATCAATTAGTCAATCGAAAGTAAGTTGGGTTGTAGTAGGGTATTCTTTAGTCGTCGGTATCGGTTCGATGATATATGGAAAACTGGCTGATCGTTACAGTGTAAAAAGGCTATTAATTATTTCTATTATCATATTTGTAGCTGGTTCTATTGTTGGGTTTGTGAATCAATCTTATGAGATTATCATTTTCGCAAGGTTAGTGCAGGCGAGCGGAGGAGCAGCGTTTATTGCGCTTAGTATGATTGCGGTGGCGAAATTAGTTGCTCCAGCTAAAAAACCGGGTGCGTTAGCAATGATTAGTTCTTCTATTGCATTAGCGGTTGGTATTGGACCTTTAGTTGGTGGGGCAATTACAAATACGTTAGGGTGGCCGTATTTATTTTTATTTATGGTTATTTCAATGGTTGGTATTTTCTTGCTCGTAAAATTTATGCCAGAAGAGGTGCAACATACCGATGAAGTGTTTCACTTTGATTTCATTGGAGCAGTTTTATTATTTGTATTGATTACGACCGTTTTATTAGGAGTGAATATTAATAGTTGGCTTTTTGTGTTATCTGTTGCTTTCTTATTTTTATTCAAGGCTCATATGAAGAGAGCAGAGTCGCCGTTTATTGATATTGAGTTGTTTACAAATAAACCATTACTGCGTTTAATAGCGGTCGGATTTATCATTAATGTGGCGTTATGTGCTAGTTTATTATTATTACCATTACTGTTAGGAAGAGGGCACGGATTGTCTCCGTTCGTTATTGGAATTGTATTGTTTGTTGCATCTCTCTTTGGTATTGTATCTAGTTTTATTACCGGAAAGATTATTCCTGCGTTTGGGAATGTGAGGATGATGTATGTAGCGTCTGTAGTTATGATCATTGGCTTTTTAATTTTAGGGATTATTCCAGACGGGAACTTACTCTTTATTTTATTTGCGGTTATTTTAACATTTATGAGTTATTCGGCAATTCAAGTATCATTAAACACATTTATTCCGAAAACATTAAATCCAGCTAAAGTTGGAGTTGGCCTTGGTTTATATAATTTAATTAACTTTTTCGGTATGGCATTCGGACCAGCTGTAGCAAGCAAAATTATGGAATCTACAAATAGTTATCGATTGAATTTTATTTTGATCGTCATTTTAATTTTTGTTCATTTCGTCTTATTAATGGGAATGTCTTCTTTTCAAAAAAAGATGGATCAATGAATATGCACTTTATATAGAAGAAACCGACTTTCTTATAGAAGGTCGGTTATTTTTCTATCTTGCAAATTATGAAAAAAAGGAGCAAAATAAAAAAGGTCCTAGTCTATACATGGGCAAATGAAAATTTTCATACAGAAGCATTTGAAGTGAGCGAACTTAAAGTGTGTAAAATATAATGATAAACATAAAAGATGATGAATGAGAAAACGGGTGATGAAGTTGAATAGAGCAATCGGTGTTATCGATTCAGGAGTTGGCGGTTTAACAGTAGCGAAGGAATTAATTCGTCAGTTGCCGAAAGAGCGTATCATATATTTAGGAGATACAGCACGTTGTCCTTATGGTCCACGTTCTCGAGAAGAAGTACGTCAATTTACGTGGGAAATGACGGAGCATTTACTAGATTTAAATATTAAAATGTTAGTTATTGCGTGTAATACAGCAACTGCAGTTGTATTAGAAGAGATGCAAAAACAATTACCAATTCCAGTAGTAGGAGTTATTCACCCAGGATCACGTACAGCTTTAAAAGTGACAAACACGTATCACGTTGGGATTATTGGAACGATTGGAACGGTGAAAAGTGGTGCATACGAAGAGGCGTTAAAGTCTATTAATAACCGTGTTATGGTAGAAAGTTTAGCTTGTCCACCTTTCGTTGAACTTGTAGAGAGTGGGAATTTCGAAAGTGAAATGGCGTATGAAGTTGTAAGAGAAACGCTGCAACCACTGAAAAGTACCGATATTGATACACTTATATTAGGGTGTACACACTATCCAATTTTAGGACCTGTTATTAAAAAAGTAATGGGAAATAAAGTACAACTAATTAGTTCTGGTGATGAAACAGCACGTGAAGTAAGTACAATCTTATATCATAGTAAAATGTTGAATGAAGGAGAAGAACAAAGCGATCATCTCTTCTTAACAACGGGAAAAATAGGCTTGTTTAAAGAAATTGCATCAAAATGGTTCGGTCAACCGATTGAAAATGTGAAGCATATTCATTTAGAAAAAGAATAATAGTAGAATTCATATAGGTGAGCTCCTGAGAAATCAGGAGCTTTTTGTTTTATCTTGCTATTTGTTGGGCAGTTAGACTCTCCACTGATTAAAGTTTCACTTTATAAGAGGCACAGCTTGTTCTAAAATGTGAAACGGCTCGTATACATAATAGTACAAACTTAGATTTTAGGGGGGAATGGCATGCCTAAATCCACTTTTAAATGGGTTGTTGGTGCTACTGTGAGCGCTGTTTTACTAACAGGGTGTGGCTTTATAAATCAGGAGAAAGCGACTGAACAAATTGATCCGCCAAAACAAGTTACGTATACAGAGGGTGGGAAGAAAGAAGTAGCTAAAAAAGATAAGCAAGGGCAAATGGTAAATAGAGAACTATACCTTGTTGATAAAAATGGTTATGTTGTACCACAAACGTTAGCTATACCTACTCCGAAAGCAAATGAGACTGTGAAGCAAACGTTAGAATACCTTGTGAAAGATGGACCGGTAACGAATTTATTACCGAATGGGTTTCGTGCAGTCATTCCGGCGAATACAACGATGACTTTAGATTTGAAAAAGGACGGGACGGCAGTTATTGATTTCTCTAAAGAAATGAAAAACTATGCGAAAGAAGAAGAGCGTCAAATCATTGAATCTATAGCGTGGACGTTGACGCAATTTACAGAGATAAAACAAGTGCAGTTCCAAATAAATGGTGAGAAATTGGCGAAGATGCCGGTTGCTGGTACACCGCTTGGTGAAGGAGTGAGCCGTGCAAATGGTATTAACTTCGATGATGAACAAGTAGCAGATGTAACGAATACAAAACCAGTCACACTGTATTTTATGGCGCAAAATAATAATAAACAGCAATACTACGTACCAGTCACACGCCGCGTTGCGGAAGGAAAAGAAAATGATTATGCAGCAATTATAGATGAACTTGTAAAAGGTCCGATTCATCAATCGCTCCTGAATGATTTTAATCCAGGCGTTAAGCTTATTACGAATCCGAAATTACAAGACGGAAATCTTACATTAAACTTTAATGAAAATATATTTGTAAACCCAGATAAAAATATGATCTCAAATTACGTATTGAAGTCGTTAGTTTTATCTTTAACAGAAAAGAAAGGTGTGAAAAATATTTCTATTGAAGTGAATGGAAAAGCAAATCTTATAGATGAAAAGGGCGGAAAGTTAATAAAACCTGTAGATCGTCCAGAAAACGTGAATACAGGTAGTTTTTAATCTTGAATAATTTGATATACTTAAGTAAGAAAGGAGAATTGCTTTTTGGGTTCTCCTTCTTTTATTGTATACATATCATACATTTAAATTTGGCTATACTAACGAGTAGTAATTAAGAGGAGGTTATTTTTATGCGAGTAGATGGTAGAGAGAAAACAGAATTACGCCATATACATATTCATACGAATTATTTAAAACATCCAGAGGGATCTGTATTAATTGAAGTTGGGGATACAAAGGTGATTTGCTCAGCGACAATTGAAGAGCGTGTCCCGCCATTTATGCGTGGAGAAGGAAAGGGCTGGGTAACAGCTGAATATGCGATGATTCCACGTGCGACAGAACAACGTACAATTAGGGAGTCAAGTAAAGGGAAAGTAACAGGACGTACAATGGAAATTCAACGTCTAATTGGACGAGCATTACGTGCGGTAGTTGATTTAGAAGCGCTTGGCGAGAGAACAGTTTGGATTGACTGTGATGTTATCCAAGCAGATGGTGGAACGAGAACAGCGTCTATTACAGGTGCATATGTAGCGATGGTATTAGCTTTCGAGAAATTATTACAAGCAGAAAAAGTATCTAAAATTCCAGTAAAAGATTATTTAGCAGCAACGTCAGTAGGAATTGTTGAAGAGCAAGGTGTTGTTTTAGATTTAAACTATGCAGAAGATTCTAAAGCAGACGTTGATATGAACGTAATTATGACTGGAAAAGGCCAATTTGTTGAAGTGCAAGGAACTGGAGAAGAAGCGACGTTTAGTAGAGCGCAGTTAAATGAACTACTTGATGCTGCGGAAAAAGGCATTTTCCAACTGATTGATATACAAAAAGAAGCTTTAGGTGACATCGTATCTCATATAGAGTAGAGGTGGAAAGTATGAAACAAGTTGTTGTAGCGACAAAAAATATGGGAAAAGTACGTGAGTTTGCTGAGTTATTTGAGCGATTTGATTTAGAAGTGAAATCATTACACGATTTTCCTCATATTGAAGAAGTCGAAGAAACTGGTGAAACATTTGAAGAAAATGCGATCTTAAAAGCGGATAGTTTGAGTAGACAGTTGAATTCTATTGTAATTGCGGATGATTCGGGTCTTATTGTAGATGCTTTAAATGGAAAACCAGGAGTGTATTCAGCGCGTTTTGCTGGTGAACCGAAAAATGACCAAGCAAATATCGATAAAGTGTTACAAGAATTAAATGGCGTTGACTTTGAAAAGCGTAAAGCTCGTTTCTATTGTGCATTAGCAGTTGCTTTCCCTGAAGGTGATAAAAAGCCTGTCATTGTAAATGGGACATGTGAAGGATTTATCTTAGAACAACGCCGCGGAGAAAATGGCTTTGGATACGATCCGATTTTTTATGTGGAAGAATACAAAAAAGCAATGGCGGAATTAAGTTCAGATGAAAAAAATGCTATTAGCCATCGTGGCCGTGCTCTTCGTAAGTTAGAAGAAAAAATCCCGGAATGGTTTTTAGGAGAATAAGGGAGAGAGAATGATGAAAGCTTTAATCGTAAGCGATAGTCATAGCTCTGTGAAGGAATTACAGCAGTTGAAAGAGAAATATGAAGGGAAAGTAGATATCATGATTCATTGCGGTGATTCAGAGCTAACGCCTGCTCATGAAGAACTGCAAGGTTTCCATGTTGTAAAAGGAAACTGTGATTATGCTAACTTTCAAGATGAAATTGTAACTGATGTAGATGGAATTCGCTTCTTAGTAGTGCATGGACATCGCCATAATGTGAAAATGACATTACAAACACTAGCGTACCATGCTGAAGAAGTGGGAGCGCAAGTTGCATGCTTCGGACATTCTCACGTATTAGGTGCGGAATTAATCGAGGGCGTTTTATTTATTAATCCAGGCAGTATTTTATTACCACGTCAGCGTGTAGAAAAGACATTTGCTTTATTAGAAATGGATGAAAATCAAATGGAAGTTCGTTTTGAAACGTTAGACGGACAACTAGTTGAACAAGCAGTTTTTAAAAGAGGATAAGAAAATTTATCCTCTTTTAAAAAAGGTGTTGACTTTATGTGTGGTTATACATATAATAAATATTGTCGATAGGGCAATGGCGCTAACGAAGAAAAGAAAATAACATATGCGGGTGTAGTTTAGTGGTAAAACAAGAGCCTTCCAAGCTCTGGTCGAGAGTTCGATTCTCTTCACCCGCTCCATGTCCCAGTAGCTCAGCCGGATAGAGCATACGCCTTCTAAGCGTACGGTCGGGAGTTCGAATCTCTCCTGGGACGCTAAAAAAACCTTTGCGGTGACGTCAAGATCCGCGATATATAAGCCTTCTAATTCGTAAGTTGAATCGTACAATGTGCGGTCACTAACGAGTTAGGAGGCTTATTTTTTTATGTCCAAAAGACGTGATTCTTTAACGATTAGTGAGGACTTATCGAATGTTTTTGGCGATAGATTGAAAAGCGATCAACGAAAGAAAGAGAACGCAGAAAATCGTTATACGTTCAATTTAACAATCGACAAAGCGCTGGAGATAATTGTGCGTCAAATGAAAGCGACAGGCTTACGTGAGCGTACGATAAATGATTATTACATACACGTTAGTCATTTTGCGAAAATAACAGACACGCACTATATAGAAGAGTTGAACGTTAATCATATTTACGAGTGGTTGTCGTCTATGAACGTTAGTAATCAAACGAAATTAACTCGTTTAAAGTGCTTAAAGGCGTTTCTAGGACGTTGCCACGATAACGGATGGATTGATATTAACTTTTGGCGAAATGTGAAGATCAAAGTGGATACGCCTGTTAAAGAAGGTGCGACAGACCGCGAAATTAATATCTTGTTATCGGTTCTTGATTTAACACGATTCTTAGATTTAAGAGATGCTACCGCTATTCTACTTATGTATCAGACGGGAATACGGGTCGGAACTTTAGCACAACTCGAACATAAACACGTCGATTTAGACGCGAAAGTATTAAGTGTTGATGGCGGCATTATTAAGAATCATGAATCGATATATCTGCCGTTTGATGACGCTCTCGCACGGTTGCTAGACGTTCTTATGAAACAAAACGAAATCATTCGCAGAGAGTACCAAGCGAAAAATGATTATCTCTTTATTACGAAGAGCGGCGGAAGTGTTTTAACTAGTCCGACGAATAACATTATATCAAAACGAATGACTAAACATGCGAAGGAATACGGGCTTAAAAATATTAATCCGCACGCCATACGTAGAGGGTTTGCGAAGAATCTTCTAAAGAAAGGTGCAAATGTTGCGCTGATATCTAAAGCGTTAGGGCATAGCGATATATCTGTTACAACACGCTATCTACATTTAGATAAAAATGAAGTAGCGGAAAGTCTAAGGAATTTCTTATAAATAAAAAGTCCCCAGCGCCAACTGGAGACTCAAAACTACACACATCTAAACTGAATACAGGACAAGCCGTATCAGTCCGATCATCTACTTTGCAGTATATCGAAAAAATTCGAAGATTGCAAGGCGTCTTTAGTAATGTCTTTTTTAGGTACTGATGCGGTAAGTCACGACATGGAAGCCGTACCAAGTCGATAAATAAAAAACGTAAAAGGGGAGCTAGACCGCTGCAAACACTAGCGCTATATAATTCAACGCATATCATTCCCCGTGCGTCGTATAGGACTAGCCGATTGCGGGCATTGTACGGCAAGGGTGGAAATACGTTGTTACTACGGTAACAGGGTGTATCGAAAGATTTACGCACTACGGGACGTTTTGTAGTGTAGAAAGTCGATATGTGCGAAAGCACAAGGACGGGGAATGCGTTACTGAAAACCTCACACAACGAGCCGACGCTAGTTGTTAACGCCTTACCTCTATTCGCATTGACGTTTATTTTTATCTCTGCGAAATAGGGGTTCAAACTGCGCCCTGCTTCCTACAACTTCCTCACCTCTGCTAGTCGATGTGTCACCGCTTGTCAATCGCATAAATTCGGTATTTAACGTCACTAGCGGAAGTGAGTTAAACATCGAAGGTCGACACAGGGCGCTACAAGAGGCGGAGGACTTACGCATGGAAAACAGGCTTACTATAAGACGATACGCCAATAAAGGCGAAGACATAGGCACAACATTAAACAGAACCGCAATATTAGCTAAAAAAGAAGTGGAAGATTATTACACTGGAATATGCGATAATAATAATAAATATATAACGAGGATCAAGGCGCACTACATACCGTTGATCGAACAACTGACCATAGATAATTGGTATCGTATAAACAATGAAACACAATTTATCGAGGATTGCTTCCGTAAGATAGAATATGCGGTCAGAACGTTCGATGTAGGTCGAGGGGATTTCGATAATCGAGTAAAATGGCTATTATATCAGAGCGTACGACATTATTGCGGAAGTAGAGGAAAGAAGCGAGATGTTTTAAAGCTGATAGGAGATATTAGCGTATTGGAAACACTAGGGCGGTGCGTAGAGGATACAGAAGAAAAAGCAATCTATAATGTAATAACTAACAAAGAGACTTGCGCAAGTTTATACAAAAATATATGCAAAAAGGAAATAGATTTCATTGTACTAGATACTATGATACATACGGCGGAGAATTACGGTAAGGTTACGGAGGCTGAAATCTCTAGAGCATTATCGAAAAAGACTGGACGCTCGTTTGATAGCGCTAGAAATATGATAAGAAGCTTTAAGAGGAGACTGCGTAAAAGGAACGTCAGAAGGGAGAATATAGCATGAAAAATAATCGTAAAGTAACGTACCTAATCGTATTCGCATTTTTATTTATGTCCGCAGCGAAGGCATTCGGTAATCTATACGTAGCAGCGTTCGGCGTAGCGTTTGGGCTTTCGGTGGGTTTGGCGTGTTTAACCGACATCATATTGAGAAGAAGAGGTAAAGATACTCGCAAGTGATCGGATTAATAATTTTAATGTGTGAATGAAAGTGGGGTAATTATGAACGAAGATAAAGTAACTCTAATCATGATAGCGGTTTTGACAGTAGCTTTAATTTTCGTAGGAATCTCGTATAAATTTAATAGCCTAGTCGTTGACATTATCGCCGTACTATTCTTATTGATATCTACTGCGATAGGTGCAGCGATTCTAACAGAACGTAGGCGACGTAAGAAGAGTGAAAGATAAGTGAAGATTTTACGCGAAGAAAAAGAAAATAAAATTAGGAGATAAACAGTAAAGAGGTTTAGTGATTTTATCGCCTTCCCTCTTTACTTATTAATTTGGTTCTATTTATGATGAGGTACGTACATTCATAAGAAGCGTACCGTTTTGATGTTCTTTCATGCTCTTCCAAAATTCTTTCATGGCATTACTGTATTTTCCAAATGATATTTTATCAACATCTAACACTCGTTCCAAATTTGTTGTACGATATAAGTCCATTAAACGAGTGCTATTTACTTTTTTAAAGTATTGAGGATATGCCTCATATAAGTTGGTAGCGGAGTGACCACTTCCATGCTTATAAGTATTGGAGAGTAGATTGCATTCTCGAATCATTTTCCAAATGTCAGTTTCTACTATAAGTTCTTCATCGCCAAAAGGATTAGTAAATGTTAGTTTTAATGCGGTGAATAAGTCAGTTAATTTACCGAAATTATTGAAAAAGTTATCATATGCATTCTTATTTTTATTGTCAACATGGGTAAATTGAACTTGATTAATATATTCATTAAAATGATGAGTCATCGCTTCATACAACCACTTCCTTAGTTGTTGTTCGAAAACTTGATATAGATTGCTTAGAGACATTAATTCGAATTGATAATGCATTAGAAATTGTTCATCAAGCCGTTCATATACATATTCACGAATTGAGTCTGCATAATCACCGTAATCAAAGTAATCTGGGTCAATGTAATTAAAATCGATTAGTACATTTTCAGCTTCTTTCACCAATTCAGCTTCTACTTCATCTGTACGAGTATTTAATCGTTCATATACTGCTTTAAATGTATAGTCGTGTGTGTCTTTCAATACGTCATAAATCCGTATGTATTGATCTTTTGTAAAAGTATTAAGATAGAATTCAAAGTTTAAGTTTCTTTTTACAGTGACATAATCTTTAAGTTTGTTACTATGTTTCCCCAAACTCCCACAACCTTTTTTGATAATTATTAATCTTGTTCAACTACATTAAAGTATTTTATCGTGTTTTGTAATTCTCGAATTTTTAATATAAGCTTCAAACTCATTATAATAAATGTCTATTTCTTTAATTTTCCCTTCCTTAATGAATTGACTCATACGAGTATATGTAATGCTTAATGAGCGAACTGCATGTTCATTTTAAAAAGGAAGTTCCAAAACATAAGAGTTCACTACTCTTCGTATTTGATTTTTTCTTGCATTAGTTAACTGACGCAGTTGATTATATAAAGCTATAGGCATAGCATACAATCTTACATTCCCTTCACTAGTATACTCCTTTGCTTCGATAAGTCCTCGGTCACAAAAATCATCAATAACCAAGTTATAGTCTTTCCATAAATTACATGTCAGGGAGTTAAATTCTTCCCACCTTTTTATGCGCTCTATAGTCTCTGTTTCCATCCATCGGGATCCGAACTTCCTAGTTTCAGTATCAAGCATAAATCCTAACATGAGTATTTCTCTTGTAGTCAATTCGTTTGATGTTATTATCTCTTCTAAAGAAATGGGATTTGTTACTTGAGGTTCTAGTGATGGTTGTATTGCCGTTTCAATTACAGTTCCAACCTCTACCCCATTACCAATTCTTTTATATTCTACTACTTTCCTGTACAAGTGATCCCTTATTCTGTCTATATCATAAGGAGAGTAAATCCCTTTTTGTCCATATTCTCGCCTATACTCATCCACTCTTCCAACTTCTACTAAATCAGTAGTTCTTGGAATATCTTTTTCAACAAAGTAAACCATAACTTCTTTTCCCTGCTCAATAAAAATATTAATTTCTTCAAGCGTACCAGATGAGTGGTTAAAGGTAGGAGTCCCAAGTTTTGTCCAGAAAACCCCCATAAGGATATCGCATTTATTCACCATTTGTTCATTTATGATTTGCTGCGGATCATGACCACGGTAGGTAGGTACAACATCTTCCTCCCAACGACTGGGTAGAAGAACGACATTCATTTGTTCAGCATATTGAATATTCCATTTAAAGATAGCGGTTTCAATTTCGTTACGCTCTTGTTCTACATCTGATGGTGAAGCAATTAATACACGTAATACATCTGCTTTAAAACTCATTTTATCGACCTCACTCTATAATTAATAAAATCTTTATAATATATTCCAATTTTACCATCTATACAGTGAATCAAAAAGAGAGTTTTTTATCATCGTCTAATCGAGATAATACTGGTCGGCCTATGTTAAACATAGTGCGTTCGTCCGCATCAAGATATTAATCTTATTTCTGTATTAGAATGTAGCGCAACAAACCGATTTACAAATATTTGTAACGGAATGTAGGATCATCCATCGATTTAATCGGAATATGAATCGTAAAAGTGTAGTCAAATGTAGCGTAATGAAGTGGAATGTAAACTATGCGCGTATTTGAAGTAAAGTAACCGAATCCCTTGCGGCCCTAGGCGTTAGACGCACGTGGATTGGCGTAAGTGCGTTTGCAGGGGTTTACAATTTAGCGAGAAATTTTCGTGTGAATTACGGTAAATTAACGTTGAGTTATCGCCTTTATATTAGCTGGAAAGGCCGAGAGAAAGACCGATCTCAAAAACCAGGGGGTGCAGCGAGACAAGCTTCATGATAAATAAAAAGACCGACCAAAAGCGGCCGATCCTTCACGCATTATAATACGAATTCATTTAAACTATTTTCGATTTCTTCGCTAGTAATTCCGATATATGTCAATGTAACTTGCGGGTGTGAGTGGTTTAATATCGTTTGAAGTTTCGCAACGTCCTTCGTTTGCTTATAGAACCAGTAACCGAACGTTTTTCTCATCGTATGAGTTCCGATGCTTTCCACTTCTGCGAATTCAGCGGCTTTTTGTAACTGTCGATATGCCTGCGTTGTCGTGATCGGCTTATCACCTTTTCTTGACGGAAATAACCATTCACTATCGTTAGCCTTCGCATAGGCTTGTACTTCTTCGTATATGTTTAATAGATTAACTTCACGGACTTTCTTTGTTTTTCCCTCTGAAACCTTTACGATCTTTCTACGAATAACATCCGATGTTTTCAACTTCAAAAGATCTCCGACACGTAATCCCGTATTAATACCGATAAGGAATAATATGTAATCTCTTTCCGAACAATGACGTTTCAAAGCCCACTTCATATCCTCTATTTGTTCTTTACTGCGGATCGGCTGCACGTCCTTAAGTTGATTCATGTTATTTCCTCCTATTATAAACCCTCTATTTATAAGGTTTTGAATGTACGTTTTTTTAATTTGTTTATAGAATATCACCGAATCACGTTCGCGTCAACAATGACAACGATATGAATGTACGTTTTTATCTAAATTCATACATTCGACCAAGACCGCAACTTATACGAAGATAGGCCGATATATGTTCCCGAATAACCAGGCCGTAAAATCATATGGAACCAGGCCCGCATATCATCCGACCAACAGGCCACCATCTATTGACAACAGCCCGATACTATATCCCGTTATACAATGGCCCGACATATGGAGCCATAAGAGGATGCGTAGTACGTCGTATATGTATACGAATACAATCGTAATAGAAAGCGAATAGAAGGTATTCTCGAAGCAACTGGAAAGCCTATCGCTATCAGATCGCAGACTATCATATGTAATCAAGTGGGCTATAACACTACACGGTATCATGGCTGCGGCTGGTGTATCACATCGTGTCATCGTTGTTGGTTGCTGCTGCCACGATCTTTCTTCGTTCATTCTTTTTTCTTCTTATTTATATTATCGAAAAGGAATTGCAATTGAATCGTTTGTTTGATCAGAAAGGATTCAAAGATCATTCGTTTGTTGTTGCGAGTTCTTTCTATTATAGAAACGTTTGATCAATCGTAATTGATTTCGTTTTGTCGAAACGTTTGTCAATCGCATTACATTTCGTTTGATTCTTTTTGTTGTTTAAATCTGCGTTGAATTTCGAGATAGAAAAAAGCGATCTTGTTTGTGAGTCGTTGCCACAGATAATTTTCATTGAATCGAAGTGATCGGATTACGACACGGCGTTCCCACTTTTCGAAATCGATAAAACCCCCATCGGCCTGTCAATATCCTCAGCAGCAATCCCAAAAGTATACTAAATTTCATTTTGAAACTCGGGTAGTTAAATCACGCACCAACTGTCGCAGCCTATCGCCAATCCTTTGCTTATCCTTCGTTGAACAATCATATAAAATTTTCGCAGCAATTTTCGAAAACCAATGCCCAGGATCGGACGAAACTGCGCCTATGTTTTTGTAGGCGAGAATAATCGCATATTGAATCAACCAGAAACGCATATGTAATGGCGTATATGTTCAAGAGGGCGGCAGCTATTATTTATAAGTTCTACACACTCTTATTAACATCATTATCTTATGCGTGAATCCTATAACGAGAATACGTTAGTATTCGAAGTTATCTTACGAAGTAAGACAAGATATAACTATCGTTATATCAATCTACTTAAAAGATAAATCTCGTTATAAATATAAATCTTTTTACCATGAAAATATGTGTAATTTTTATAGAGCCAAATACGGACTTTAACCCAATCACATATGAAAATAAGTGTGTTTTCTGTATGAAAATATGTGTAACGCACTTATCGAATGTAAATCCAAGGGGGAAATAATATGAGTGTGGACATTATAAAGCACTTGATCGAAGGAGACACGCTAAAGGCGGTCAATGATGAAATTCAATTCACTAAAGATCAACTAGACGAAACTGCAAAGGATATAACTGCACGATATAAGAAAAAGGGTGAAGGTCAACCGCTATATGATAAGTCGGTGAAGATTCCGAAGAAGGAAAAGCCCGAAAACGAATCGGTAACAAGCGAAGGTAATAACGAGCCAAAAGACAAGCACCCGCTAACATTCATTAAAATGCCTATGAATCTTCGATATTATTCGTACATGATCGATTACGGCATTAAAGATTCTGCGATTCTAATGTATGAAATGATTATCGATTTCTATAACAAGGAAAAAAGATGCGCTTTTCCATCTCAATATACACTAGCGATGCACACAGGCAAGTCGGTTCGTTCCGTCGTTTCTACGTTAAAAGCGCTTCGTGAAGTCGGTTTAATCGAAGTTAGAAAGCGCAGCGGTGGTTCAAATAACGAATACAGACCGCTATTGCCATTACCGCCAGAAGAATTATTTAAGCGGTATCCTAGGGCATTAAAAAGACTCATCGAGCACAATGCGAAGGTTTCCGCACTAAGAGAGCGTGATTATGAAAGAAAGCAAGAAAAGAAAGACTCTGGTGAATGGAAATAAAAATTTCATGAAATCAGCCGATTCAAATACACGTGTCGCACCTATTAATACAGAAAAACGAAATAGAGCCAATGAAATGAAAGTACAAAAATTTGGAGGCGATCAAAATGCAACATAATAAAAAACAATGCACGTACTGTAAAAAATCGAAGGATCTCGATCAGTTCCACCACTGCGAAGGAAATCCCGATGGATTACAATATCGCTGCAAACCGTGCAACAACCACACGAAGAACACAAACAGGCGTGTTTTAATCGTTCCCTTGGAAATCGGTGGCGAAACGATAGACCATCGATATTGCAAAGACTGCGAAGAATTGAAACCGCTCGATAGGTTTAATAGAAATGGTCGTGGCGGAAAGAAGACGCTATGCAAACCATGTGATCGATTGAAGCAGCGGAAATCAAGGGCGGTAAAAAGGGCGCTCATTGCAGCCAATACAACAAAATCATAAAAAAATATAGAAATATGCGTGTTTTGCGGAAATTCGACAGTGGTTAGAAATACATATGTATTGAAGAGCAATACATACGAAAGGAAGCGATATAATGCACGATAAAAAATATCATCTAACAGGCGATAAACTACGACTGATAAGGGCCTTCGCCAATATAAAACAAAAGCAACTGGCGGAATTATTAGGGATTGAAAGCAGATCAATATCAACCTGGGAAACTGGGAGATTTAACCCAACTGCGGAAAGTGCTGCGAAGGTCGTCAGCTTCGTTGGAGAGCGAAATTTTCAGCGTATAGAGGCGATTTTGTCCGATCTCAACAACGTGGAAATGATGGACGAACTACGATTAAAAGTTAATAACAAACTATAAAACAAGCGGAGGAAAGGGTGCGTGCAATGAATAAAGTCGGAGTATCAAAGCCGCTAATAGTTGCGAATATCCATCGAGTAGAAAATAAGTACGATTATCTTGTAACTCTTCTATATGAAAATGGACAGTTATTGGCGCAGACAATCACACCAATCTATCAACCCGAAGATATCGCACATAAGTTACGTGAGGTAGTATGCGTTAACTGCGATCGTGAAACTACGTTCGACACATGGACAAGCTGCGATCTTGTGTATACGCAGATGTTAGCCGAGTCAGACATATTATGCGAATTACGACCAGAAAGTGACACGGTGGAAACCACGCGAGCCATCACAGATCCAATCGTATTATCTGCGCTTAGCGATCTCTATCACATTGAAGGTGATAAAGTGTACGTTAAAAGCCAGGCAAAGTGGGAACTTATTTTAATAAAGATTTTAAATAAGGTAACAGATTTCTTAAACGGAATCACAAATAAACTAAACTAACGGGGGAATTTTAATAATGAAAGCACTAGCAAACTGGGAACTAATCCAAAAATGGGAAGTACAAGCAGACAAGGCCAATGAAATGAAAGCACGATACGCTCAAAAGATAGAAGATGCGAAAGCCGTTGTACGTGAAGCAACAGTGAAATACGAAATGATCCTTCGTCAAGAGTTTGAGGGCCAGGACGTAGCAGCAGAAAAGGAAAAGGCGTTATCTGATATTGAAAAAGCGAAAGCAGCCGTTCAAGTTGCAGAGGAAGAAGAGAACAAAGCATTCAAGTATGCTAACGAGCATCTACACGGAAAAATCACGATACATGATCTCGTAAAAGATTTTCGTTCGAATGTTGCACCGCAGATTCAAAAAGAAGAATTGCAGCCAATCATTGACCGAGCAGACAAAGCACTATTCGAATATTACGAAGCATTAGCGGAATTTTATCAGAAGAGAGAAACGGTACGACATACGGTTGAATGGTTAAATGAGCGAGGCAGAAAAGCGAAACCATATGCAGGATCAACGCAAAATCCGATGAATGTGCGATACATGCCGAAGCCGACCAACAAAGTATTAAAACAGGTCGAGGACTATCGATACGTTCCGAAAGGCTATGCGGCGGCTGAATTAACGTTAAGTAATACGAAGTAACAAGCGAGAGCGGAATCAGATGAAAATATAACTAAATAACGACATTTGGCGCTATCCAATACGGGTAGCGTCTTTTTTTGTTGTTTATAAATCGAAAGGGAGAGGATCGGAAATGTCAGCAAATGCGGGTGAAGTGCGGGCGAAACTAACGTTAGACAATACGCAGTTCCGACAGGGAATGCAGCAAGCGCAACAACAAATGCAGCAAATGGACAAGGGGGCACAAAGTGCAGCGAAAGGCGTTTCGATGTTGAACGTGGCATCGGCAGCAGCGGGTGTCGCGGTAGTAGCTTCCGTAGGTGCCTCCGTTAAAGCTGCGGCAAACTTCGAACAATCAATGGCGAAAGTAAAGGCGATTTCTGGTGCGACGGATACCGAATTCGCCGCGCTTTCCGCTACTGCAAAAGAGATGGGAGCAACGACTCAATATTCTGCGTCACAGGCTGCGGACGGTTTGGCCTTCCTGTCATTAGCGGGATTCAAGGCACAAGATAGTATCGATTCGATTCCATCTGTTTTAAACCTGGCGGCCGCTGGTGCGTTAGATCTAGGAACCGCAGCCGATATCGCATCGAATATCATGACTGGGTTCGGACTATCAGCGAAGGACACGGGATTCGCAACGGACGTGCTAGCAAAGACGTTCACGACTGCGAATACGGATATGAATCAGTTAGGAATGGCGATGAAATATGTTGCGCCAGTAGCAAATGCACTGGGCTGGGATATTACCGATGCAGCAACGGCCGTGGCGAAGATGTCCGACGCAGGTATTCAAGGTTCGCAAGCAGGTACGTCACTACGTGCGGCACTGTTATCGCTAGCGAATCCGACAGGCCAAACGGAAAAGGCGTTCGAAAAGTTAGGAATTTCAGTAACAGATGCAAATGGACAGTTCAAACCATTACCAGAATTGATCGGTCATATCAGTTCGAAAATGGAAGGAATGACAGAAACACAAAAGACCGTAACGGCGGCCCAGTTAGTCGGAACCGAAGCGTCAGCAGGTTTCCTGGCATTACTAGCGCAAGGACAACCAGCATTAGAGAAATATAAAAAATCACTAGAAGAATCTGGCGGAACTGCGCAGAGAGTAGCGGAAACAATGCAAAATACGCTATTAGGTGCATGGAATCAAGTCACGTCAGCGGCCGAAGGTTTAGCGATTAACCTAGGACAAGCGCTACTTCCTGCGTTCACTTCGGTAGCACAAGGAGCGGCAGTATTAATCGGTGAACTAGCGAAGTTAGATCCTGCATTTTTAGCGGGGGGACTAGCGGCAGCAGCCTTCGCATCTGGCGCGATGTTAGTTGCTAATAACATGTCGAAGGTTATTGGAGCAGTTAAATTGCTAGGCACTACGTTGTTAACGAATCCTGCTACGGCGTGGATAGCTGGTGTTTCGCTGGCAATTGGGGCATTAACAACGGTATTAATGAAAGCATCTGGTTCTACGCGTGAATACAAAGAAGTATCGCTTGACGCTTACAGATCAATTGGTGAGCAAGCAGAAACGATGAATAATCTCGCTAATAGATATGATGAGTTAAAAGGTAAAATCAAACTAAGTACCGATGAATTACTGCGATACAAAGATCTACAAAACGAAATTGCAAAAGCCGAAGAGGGCGACAGTAAACAAAAAATGATCGCAGAGTACGAGCAGTTAGGTCAAAAAGCGGGCGTAACTAAAGAGGAAATGGACGAATACTTATCGGTCAATTCCGAGATTATCGCAAAAGCACCTGCTACGGCGACAGCGTTCGATAGCAAAGGAAATGCAATCGTTAAGACTGCCGATGAAGCACGTAAGCTATCTGAATCATACAAGGAAATGCAACGCATCGAATTAGAGTTGCAACAAACGCAACTTATGATTAATCAGAAAAAAGATCTCGAAGACATGGTCGAGGCATCGAAGAACTATCAAGAGTCGCTAAAAGAGCGCGGGAATCTAGAAAAGGCGCAAGCCGAAGCCCAATCTCGCTACGATAGTATGCGTAAACAACACCAAGACGCTATCAATCGCGGAGATGAAAAAGGGATCGAGAATACATTGAAGTTATTAGATAATCGCAGAAATACATTAATGAATGCTAACGCGGAACTGGCCGCAAACAAGGCAGCAGGTACAGAACTACGTGGTCATTTGAATTCTGCGCAACAAAAGTTACAAATGAGCGAAAGAACTACGGATCTAATAGTGCAAGAACAACTAGCATCAGTAGGTGTAACCGCAGCGACAAAAGATGCAGTATCGGCGATTCAAGAGAAGTTAAATGCGGAACAGAACGTCGTAAAAGAACTCGAAGCCCAAAAAGATGCGGCTGGCGGATTAACTGACGAGCAACAAAAGACATTAGACGCAGCTTCGAAAAACGTTGATAAGTTAAACGAAGCGAAAGACGCAATAAACAACGCTAAATCTAATCAAGACATGTATAAGCAAGGTTTCGAAGATACATTAGAAGTTATCGAGGATATGAACGACGGTCTCGAAAAACCTGCCGATAAGAAAGTAAAGACGAATCTAGACGAAGAGAAGAAAAAGGCGGAAGAACTTCACGAAAAGTCCGAAAAACCTGCGACAAAGAAGACAAACGGTGATAACAGTCATGTAAACGCTGAAATCGATAAGACAGACGCAAAAGCAAAGAAAGAAAATACGAAGAAAACAAAAGGTGATAACTCGCATGTTAACGGGGAAATCGATAAAACCGATAAGAAAGCGCAGAAGGAAAACACAAAGAAGACGAAGGGTGATAACAGTCATGTGAATTCCGAAATCGATAAAACCGACAACAAGGCGAAGAAAGAAAACACGAAGAAGACAAAGGGCGATAATAGTCATGCGAATTCTGAAATTGATAAGACAGATCAAAAAGGTAAACAGGAAGTAACGAAGCCGTTGCAAATGGACGCATCGCAAGCTAAAGCACGTCTTGACGAAGTTAAACGAGAGGCACAGAAATCGGAAACAAAGAGCGTATTCGTTAACATCTATGAGTCGGTTAAACGTACAGTGACGAGCGCCTTCGGTGGTGGTTCCGAAAAGCGCCATAACGGCGGCACGCTGGGGAATATCGTGGGTAGGCCGAAATACCACAACGGTGGAACACCGAGAGGCCAGCGACAACCAAACCAGGCGAAGTTTGACGAAGTAGACGTTCGATTGCGCGATGATGAAATGGTGTTAACGCAAGCGCAACAAAAGAACCTATTTAACATGGTTCGAACGTTCAATTCTGCTACTGCTGCGCAATTGGCGAAGGTTAATGAAGGCGGCGGAAATGGTGGAAGACAAATCGTCAATAACTTTAACATTGCGGAATTGCATGTCCGTGAAGAAGCAGACGTCGAGAAGGTGGCGAAAGAGTTAAAGACAATGGAGCGTACGAAAGATCGCGCACGCGGTATATAGTAACGAAGATTGGCGGGAGGATTCTCGCTTTTCTTTTATTTTATATGAAATTATGCATTTATATTTATTTCGCAATTTGCGAAACATTATAATAGAAAGAGAGGCATAAAAGGGGGAAACAACTATGAATATAAAAGAGTTATTACAGATGTTGAAAGAAAAGAGAGTATTAATAGTAGCAAAAGAAATTGGGATAAGTCATAAGAAGTTATCGAAGGCACTGAAAGCAGCGGGTTACGAATATAACCGCGGTTTAGGTTGGCACTTTACGTCTAAAGGTGAACAACCTTTGGAGGCGGATATTAGAGAATTTATAGTAGATACTGATAATTTGCGATCGAAAACTCTAAACGATGGTTTAACGGAAAATGAAGTGAACGTGCTACGGGAGATAATTAGCGGATGGGATACGACTCAAAACACCGTTAATGCAATCTCGCACCAAAAGGAGAATGGTTCGAAATCTAGTGATTCTCAGAAGAATACAAGTCCGATTCATTCGTTGTATATGCGTATTAGAGAAGGTGGGGCGAAGGAAAAGGTTAGTAGGACGGTGAATCTCGACAAGGAGACATGTTCGAAATTAGGTACCTTCGAAGATGTGCATCGATTCAATCGTGATGATATTATAGAGGCGGCACTTCGTGAGTTCTTTGAGAAGTATACGGCGTAGTTGCTGAGAGAGGGCGTGGATTTTATTATCTACGTCTTTTTTTCGGCTATAAGTTCGGAAAGGTACGCCGAGAAACGTAATTTGAGGCTATTATCTTTTTTTTCGTGGGGATAGTATCATTTAAATGCGTCAGAATTGCGCATAGGAAAATCGGTAGAACAAAAGGCATTCAACATTGACGCAGAACTACTATGTAGCGTATAATATTAATTAATAAAAACGGTCAGTTGACCGCACAAATGAACGTTCAGCAAGCGATGAAAGAATCGTTTATATATCGTAGGTAATTGACGGGTCGGGAGTTCGAATCTCTCCTGGGACGCTAAAAAAACCTTGTTATCTTTTGATAACAAGGTTTTTTGTTTGTCTATAAATTGATGTATGTGCAAGAGGTTTAAAAATATTATAACGGGATATATGATAATGAGTATATGCAACAGATTAAAGTGCATTAAAAAGAGCGCTTAAAAACGCTCTTTGCTAGTCAGTTATATTATTTGTTTGTTCAGGCTCATCAAATGGTTTATGCACGTATTGAAAACCATATCCAGATTCTCTTAATTGTTTATTTACAATATTATCAAACTCTTTACCATTCTAGTACGATTGAGCAGCAGTTATCGGAACTTATCCCCGGCAGTGTGTTACAATTAATAGAAGCGGAAAACGAGAATCTCCAATTGACTGGACCTGTGATTGGTTAGAGGGTTTAAGAAGGTCGTATAAAAAAGGGAGATGGCGCAAAGATGGCGAGATCAAACGAGAATAATTTAACGGAGAAATTGGCAGAAGGTCACCGAAAATATGGTGACGGCAACTTTACAGTACAGAACATCGGTGATGAAACTAACCCGAATTGGACTGTTGTAAAAAATGTGAGGAAGGGATCGGCAGGCATTCGCGAAGGAGAAGATATATTAAGACTGCGATCAAAATATATAAAATAGTACGGAAATGGGCGGAGCGGGAGTTCGAATCTCTCCTGGGACGCTAAGAAAACCTTGTTATCTTTTGATAACAAGGTTTTTTGTGTATTTTAAATTAGTTGTTAATAAACTTGTCAAAGACAAAACCATAATCTTTCACATTATATTGTTTCTTCGTATCAACAAGCCAGTTAAAGGCAATCTCGTTCATTTCTTTAAATTGCTCTGCTAAGTTTACTTGTGCGTTTGAAATGCGGCTAAAGGCATTAGATGCCATATCTAAACTTTTATGTGCATATTGTAATGTAATATCGTTGTCGTATGAAATTTCTTCGATTTTAAGTAAAGCCTTATATAAATCTTTTAATTCTTCAATATGTTTTTTATGAACATCAATTGAGTAATGTTCATCGCCCATTTGAAACTTAATTTCTACATCTAAATCAATCGTTCCTGCAGTTTCAAGTGCTACGTTTTTAATTTGATATTTGCTATAACTAAAGCGGCGTAGTGTACGTTTTTTACTTGTTGCGCTTGTACCGTCTAAGTGAATTAACCCTTTGTTTGTGAAGCAATATTCATCTGATTTGGATTTAATTAGAAAGTAAATTTTCTCCCCATCTTCATGCATCACATAATCATCAGCATCGACCTTATCATAGTCTTTAGGTGTAATGACAGAACCTACATCGCTTAGTCCTAATACATCTGCCGCCATTTTTTTAAACATATATAATCCCCCTTGTAAATTAAATTCTTAATTGTACAAAAATATATTAACACGATTTTCACCAGTTGTTTTCTTCTAATACGAAAATATCTGAAAGTAAGTTAAGAAAAGTAACGAATAATTATTTTGATTCTAAATTATTTAGTAAATCTATTAGTTTAAGAGTCGATTCGTTCAAAAATAACTAAAAGAAAAAAGTTGATTTTACAAGTGATTATAGAGAAATTCCGTGAAAGCACCTCAAGCGATATGAGGTGTTTTTCAATCTCTTTTTGAAATCTTACAATTCTGTAAGGTAACTGTAAGGTAGTTCGATGGTAAGAAATTGCTAATCTTTTATAATGAAGATAACAACGATAAAACGAGGAGGAAGAAATGATGAAAGGATTAGTTGTAACGGGCTTAACGGTTGCTTTTGGATTTGTAGCGTATGAGAAATTAACGTATGTAGTTGATGTTGTGAAACATTTGATCGCTTAGAGAAAACAGCCATGAGAGGGAAAGGGAATGAGTGAATGAATGGAATGGTTATTTGGAATTATAGGTACTTGTAGTGTAGTGTTATTGTTCTTTGTCCCAAGTGGTATACTTAGTTCGACAACAAGTTTGTTCTTCTTAAGTTTGTTTGCTTGTACGATGCTTATTATTATGTTTTTAATGAAGCGAAGTAAACCAATCTTCTATTTTAGCATGATTGTTATGGCAATTATTGTTCTCCAAATTATTACCCTTGTAATATACCCCACAATTATAAAAGCTTTCCATTAATGATGAATCCTCTGCGCTTGTTGCTGGGGATTTTTATTTGTACAATTTTAATTTTTAGTAGAAATTTATTCGTATTGGAATGTAAAAATTAAATATTTTTATATTTCAAACAAATAGTTTAGGGATGTTGTGTTCTCATTACGCATTTGATATATTTACTTTGAACATAATTAAAATCAAGAAAAAGAGGCGGACGTATGGATAAAAAAGAAAATACGGTCGTATTGTTTCCACAACTATCAGAGCGCTATATTGATGAAGGTTTTTTAGCGCTGAAAGAGCGGGAATTCGAAGATGCATTGCGTTGCTTTGAAATATTACGTCAGTATAATGCGGAAACGGAACAAACGGAATTAGCTTCAGTTATTTGTTTACTCGAATTAAAACGTATGGAAGAAGCGAAAGACAAATGTGAACAGTTGCTTAAAACAGGAGTTGTCTTATTTGGTGATATTCTTGAAACGTACGTAACTATTTTAGTTCAAACAAATGATTATGAAGGTGTTATTGAAACTGTTGAAAAGGTTTTACAAACGAAAGATATAATGCCTGATCAAAAGGAAAAATTAGCGCAGCTTGCTTTATTTGCAGAAGGTATGCTAAATGAGGGAGACGCATCGCTAGTGGATTCAAATTTTGAATTGGATGAGTTTACTAATGAAATTTTTGGAGAAAACTTTGGACAGAAGCTAAGAGCGATTCAGCGACTTTCGTTAAAAGACTTAGATCTTGCATTACCTGTTTTAAAGAAATTTTTAATAGACGAAGAGCAGCACCCCTATTTGAAAACTTCTATTTTGTATAAAATGATAGAAAGTCAGGTAGAAGAAGAAATAGAGGTAGAAAAGTTTGGAAATACGATTAAGGTGATTCCAGCATTTACAGGTCATAATGAGGAGCAATCCAATAACATTATACATAAATTATCAAGCCGATTAGAGCAAAATTATCCCGATATATTTGAAGCAATGGTTACATATTGGAAAGCGTTGCAAATTAGCGTTTTCCCATTCGCTCTATTAATGGATAAAGAAGAGATTTGGTCAGCTGTTTTAGAGAGAATTGGAAGAAAGCGTTTCGGATTGGCTATAGATGAAGAAGAGCTTATGGCAGCATATAATATCGAATTGGAAGAGTTTCATATTGCCTATCAATGGTTATTACGTGTTGAAAGAGAAGGATATTTGCCCGTATAATTATGAAAAAGAATCGTTCAGTTCTTGAAACGAGCATATTCTATGTTATAATGTAAGGGTTGCAAAAGGCAGAAATCTGCCTGTTTGTAAGAGAAGAGAAGTGTAATTCTCTTACTTAATATGTTTCATATTATTCTCGAACAAAATATACCGTAGTTGTCTTCTGGGCAATTAGTAGATTGGAACATTATATCTGAAAGCTTTTGCTAGAGGATTATTTGTGTATTTGTTATTTCAAAAAAGAGATAATGAAGATCTTAATCTATAGAGGTATGTGCATACATTATTATAGTTGGAGGGAAAGAATAAATGTCTACAAAATGGGAAAAATTAGAAGGTAACGTTGGCGTTTTAACAATCGAAGTTGATGCTAAAGAAGTAAACAACTCTATCGACGCTGCGTTCAAAAAAGTAGTAAAAACAAT
Organism: Bacillus sp. FSL L8-0152; assembly: GCF_038006365.1. Lineage (NCBI taxonomy): Bacteria > Bacillati > Bacillota > Bacilli > Caryophanales > Bacillaceae > Bacillus > Bacillus sp. FSL L8-0152. Next base: position 4,560,557 of record NZ_JBBOVB010000001.1, on the reverse strand, counting down.
TAACGTACCAGGTTTCCGTAAAGGAAAAATGCCTCGTCCATTATTCGAACAACGCTTTGGTATTGAATCTTTATACCAAGATGCTTTAGATATCATTTTACCAAAAGCATACGGTGAAGCGATCGAAGAAGCTGGTATCTTCCCAGTTGATCATCCTGAAATCGACATCGAGAAGTTCGAAAAAAATGCTAACCTTATCTTCACTGCAAAAGTTACAGTGAAACCTGAAGTTAAATTAGGTGAGTACAAAGGTTTAGCAGTAGAAAAAGTTGAAACAACTGTAACTGACGAAGATGTAGAGAACGAATTAAAATCTTTACAAGAGCGTCAAGCTGAACTAGTTGTTAAAGAAGAAGGAACTGTTGAAAACGGTGATACAGCTGTAATCGACTTCGAAGGTTTCGTTGATGGCGAAGCATTTGAAGGCGGAAAAGGCGAAAACTACTCTCTAGCAATCGGTTCTGGTACATTCATCCCAGGTTTCGAAGAGCAAGTAATCGGTCTTAAATCTGGTGAGTCTAAAGACGTTGAAGTATCATTCCCAGAAGAGTACCATGCTGCTGAATTAGCTGGCAAACCAGCAACATTCAAAGTAACAATTCACGAAATCAAAACAAAAGAACTTCCTGAGTTAAACGACGAGTTCGCTAAAGAAGCAGACGAAGCGGTTGCAACTCTTGATGAATTAAAAGCAAAACTTCGCACAAACTTAGAAGAAGGCAAAAAGCACGAAGCTGAGCACAAAGTACGTGACGAAGTAGTAGAATTAGCTGCTGCTAACGCTGAAATCGAAATTCCAGAAGCTATGATCAACACTGAGTTAGATCGTATGGTTCGTGAATTCGAGCAACGTTTAAGCCAACAAGGTATGAACCTTGAGCTTTACTACCAATTCACAGGTACTGACGCTGACAAATTAAAAGAGCAAATGAAAGAAGATGCACAAAAACGTGTAAGAATCAATCTTGTTCTTGAAGCTATCATTGAAGCTGAAAACATCGAAGTTACTGAAGAAGAAGTAACTGCAGAAGTTGAAAAAATGGCTGAAATGTACGGTATGCCAGTAGACGCTATCAAGCAAGCTCTTGGAAGCGTAGACGCTTTAGCTGAAGATCTTAAAGTGCGTAAAGCTGTAGACTTCTTAGTAGAAAACGCTGCATAATAAAATAACAAGGCACGATTTTAATCGTGCCTTGTTTTATAAATATAGAAATATATTTATAAAACTTTTCGATGGAGAAGGAAAAGTTCCTTTACAAGTCGAATATACATATTTCAAAAGTTTTAAAATTTTTTTATTTGTACATAACTAGTCATATTATTTGTATTTCTCGCCACGTAGTGACATAATATGTATTTACATACGATACATTTATCGTGTACATACGAAGGCAAGAGGTTAGCACTTTGTAAGGGGTGTGAAAATATGTTTAAATTTAATGATGAAAAAGGGCAATTAAAATGTTCTTTCTGTGGTAAAACACAAACGCAAGTTCGAAAGTTAGTAGCAGGTCCAGGTGTTTACATTTGTGACGAGTGTATCGAACTTTGTACTGAAATTGTACAAGAGGAGCTTGCGAAGGACGAAGAAGTAGAATTCAAAGATGTACCGAAACCGGTAGAAATTCGTGAAATCTTAGATGAGTATGTCATCGGGCAAGATAGCGCGAAAAAAGCACTAGCGGTAGCGGTATATAACCATTACAAACGCATTAATTCTAACAGCAAAATTGATGATGTAGAATTAGCGAAGAGTAATATCGCACTTATCGGGCCAACAGGTAGTGGTAAAACATTACTTGCACAAACGTTAGCGCGTATTCTAAATGTTCCATTTGCAATCGCGGACGCAACATCTTTAACAGAAGCTGGATATGTTGGGGAAGATGTAGAAAATATCTTACTAAAATTAATTCAAGCAGCTGATTATGATGTAGAGAAAGCGGAAAAAGGAATCATTTATATTGATGAGATTGATAAAGTGGCACGTAAGTCCGAAAATCCATCAATTACACGTGATGTATCTGGTGAAGGTGTGCAGCAGGCACTTCTGAAAATTTTAGAAGGTACTGTAGCAAGCGTTCCACCTCAAGGTGGTCGTAAGCATCCGCACCAAGAGTTTATTCAAATTGATACAACGAACATCTTATTCATTTGTGGTGGAGCGTTTGATGGCATTGAGCCGATTATTAAACGTCGCCTTGGTGAGAAAGTAATTGGATTTGGTTCTGAGAAGAAAAATGCTGATGTAAATGAGAAGCATGTTTTATCTCACGTATTACCAGAGGATCTTTTAAGATTTGGTTTAATTCCAGAGTTTATCGGTCGTCTTCCAGTTATTGCGAACCTAGAGCCACTTGATGAAGATGCTCTTGTTGATATTTTAACGAAACCGAAAAATGCACTTGTTAAGCAATTCCAAAAACTATTGGAGCTTGACGATGTTGAGTTAGAGTTTGAAGAAGGTGCACTAATCGAAATTGCGAAAAAAGCAATTGAACGTAAAACGGGTGCTCGTGGACTTCGTTCTATTATTGAAGGCTTAATGCTTGATGTAATGTTCGAACTTCCATCTCGTAAAGATATCGAGAAGTGTATTCTTACAAAAGAAACGGTAGCTGATAATGAACCGCCAAAATTGGTGTTACAAGACGGTACTGTACTTGATACAAAAACATCTGCATAATGCGAAAGGGAAACAGCAATTTTTATAATTGCTGTTTTTCTTTATGTTTAGCTACGTTCCTCCGCGGAAATACTAAGAGATAAAATATTGCGGGAGGAAATAAATAATGAGCTGGACAAATATATTTTTAGTTGTTCAACTTGTTTTTGGTGTAATTGTCGGATTATATTTCTGGCATTTACTTCGAAATCAACGAACACAAAAAGTTTCAATTGATCGAGAATCGAAAAAAGAATTAGAACAGCTTCGTAAAATGCGTGAGATTTCTTTAACAGAGCCGCTAGCAGAAAAGGTGCGTCCTACAACCTTTTTAGATATTGTAGGGCAAGAGGACGGGATTAAGTCCTTAAAAGCGGCTCTTTGTGGTCCGAATCCGCAACATGTAATCATATATGGCCCGCCAGGTGTTGGGAAAACAGCGGCAGCACGTCTTGTATTAGAAGAAGCGAAACGAAATCCTAAATCTCCATTTCGTACGAATGCAACATTTATTGAACTTGATGCGACGACAGCTCGGTTTGATGAACGTGGTATCGCAGACCCTTTAATTGGTTCGGTGCATGATCCGATTTATCAAGGTGCTGGGGCGATGGGGCAAGCAGGTATTCCGCAACCGAAAAAAGGTGCTGTAACAGATGCGCATGGTGGTATTTTGTTTATTGATGAGATTGGCGAACTCCATCCGATTCAAATGAACAAAATGTTAAAGGTGTTAGAAGATCGAAAAGTATTTTTAGAAAGTGCGTACTATAGTGAAGAAAATACGATGATCCCAACATATATACATGATATTTTCCAAAAAGGCTTACCGGCAGATTTTCGCTTAGTTGGAGCAACGACACGTTCGCCAGAGGAAATTCCTCCTGCTATTCGGTCACGTTGCTTAGAAGTATTTTTCCGTGAATTAGATACGGAAGAGATTCAAAAAGTAGCGAAAAACGCCGCGGAAAAAGTGGAAATGCAAATAGGTGAAAATGGTATTGAAATGATTGGGATGTATGCAAGAAATGGACGAGAGGCGATTAATCTCGTACAAATTTCTGCTGGTATGGCGATAAATGAAGAACGTTCTTTCATTAAAGATGAAGATATAGAGTGGGTTGTTCACTCAAGTCAGCTTACGCCGAAATACGAAAAGCACATTTATCCGATTCCAAGGATTGGTCTTGTAAATGGTCTTGCTGTATACGGACCAAATACAGGAGCGTTATTAGAAATTGAAGTAACAGCAATTCCGGCGAAAGATAAAGGATCGGTAAATGTTACCGGAATTGTAGAAGAAGAAAGTATTGGTAGTCAAACGAAATCGATTCGCCGTAAAAGTATGGCAAAAGGCTCTGTTGATAATGTATTAACAGTACTTCGTTCTTTAGATGTGTTGCCAGAAGGATACGATATACATATTAATTTTCCAGGTGGTATCCCAATTGATGGACCTTCTGCAGGAATCGCTATGGCAACAGGTGTATATTCTGCGGTGCATCGCACATATGTAAATAATGAAGTAGCGATGACAGGTGAAATAAGTATACACGGAGAAGTAAAGCCTATTGGTGGCGTGTACGCAAAAATAAAAGCTGCGAAAAAAGCGGGAGCTAAGAAAGTCATTATTCCTGCTGAAAATATGCAACCATTTTTGTATACGATAAAGGGAATCGAAATTATTCCTGTCCGTAAATTAAAAGAAGTATTTGAGTTAACGTTTATGCAAGAAAATATGCATAGAGAGCTAGATGTACATACTAACGTAGACGAAACAGATGCACAATCTATGTAAAAATAAACAATAATAAAATTTGCCAGACTTCGTTTAAGTTTGTATGCTTAATCGGAGTCTTTTTTCTTTTCGTGAGGTAGAAAAACAAGCTATTTACAATTGCGAGGAATCTCAGCAATTGCATCTAGGTGTATTGTAATATAAAATAGTTGAACAGGAGTTTAATTTATTATGGAGGTGCTATGTCTAGTATGAATACGAACGAAAGAATCGTGCCCCTCCTACCATTAAGAGGCGTTCTCGTATATCCAACGATGGTTTTGCATCTTGATGTAGGACGTGATAAATCGATACAAGCACTAGAGCAGGCGGCAATGGATGAAAATATCATCTTTTTAGCAATGCAAAAAGAAATGAATATCGATGATCCGAAAGAAGATGACATATATAGTGTAGGTACAGTGGCGAAAGTAAAGCAAATGCTAAAATTGCCGAACGGTACGCTTCGTGTCCTTGTGGAAGGTTTACATAGAGCAGAAGTAATAGAGTTTATCGAAGAAGAAAATGTAGTACAAGTGTCTATTAAAACGGTAACTGAAGAAGTAGAAGATGATTTAGAAGAGAAAGCTCTTATGCGTACGTTACTGGAGCATTTCGAACAATATATTAAAGTTTCGAAAAAAGTTTCAAATGAAACATTTGCAACGGTAGCTGATGTAGAGGAACCAGGGAGATTAGCTGATTTAATTGCTTCTCACTTGCCGATTAAAACGAAGCAGAAACAAGAGATTCTAGAGATTGTATCTGTAAAAGAACGATTACATACACTTATTTCAATTATTCAAGATGAACAAGAGTTACTTAGCCTAGAAAAGAAAATTGGGCAACAAGTGAAACGTTCAATGGAGCGCACGCAAAAAGAATATTTCTTACGTGAGCAAATGAAGGCGATTCAAACTGAACTTGGCGACAAAGAAGGTAAGGGCGGAGAAGTAGAAGAACTTCGTGAAAAAATTGAACAGTCAGGAATGCCTGAAGAAACAATGAAGGCTGCGCTGAAAGAATTAGATCGTTATGAAAAGTTACCAGCAAGTTCTGCGGAGAGTGGTGTTATTCGCAATTATATTGATTGGTTATTAGCGCTTCCGTGGACAGAGGCAACAGAAGATATAATTGATCTTGCTCATTCGGAAGAGATTTTAAATAACGATCATTACGGTCTTGAAAAAGTGAAAGAGCGTGTACTTGAATATTTAGCTGTACAGAAGTTAACGAATTCATTAAAAGGACCTATCCTTTGTTTAGTAGGCCCTCCTGGGGTCGGAAAAACTTCGTTAGCGCGTTCAATTGCAACATCATTGAATCGTAACTTTGTCCGTGTATCTCTTGGTGGTGTGCGTGATGAATCTGAAATTCGTGGTCACCGCCGTACATATGTTGGAGCAATGCCAGGACGCATTATTCAAGGTATGAAAAAGGCGAAAACAGTTAATCCAGTCTTCTTATTAGATGAGATTGATAAAATGTCTAACGATTTCCGTGGAGATCCATCAGCAGCATTACTTGAAGTATTAGATCCAGAACAAAACCATAACTTCAGTGATCATTACATTGAAGAACCATATGATCTATCGAAAGTTATGTTTGTAGCAACTGCTAATACACTTTCAAGTATTCCAGGTCCGTTACTTGACCGTATGGAAATCATTTCGATTGCTGGCTATACAGAACTTGAAAAAGTACACATTGCTCGTGAGCATTTATTGCCGAAACAATTAAAAGAGCATGGCTTACGAAAAGGTAATTTACAAGTACGTGATGAAGCGCTTCTTGAAATTATTCGTTATTATACACGTGAGGCTGGTGTTCGTACGCTAGAACGCCAAATTGCAAAAGTTTGCCGTAAAGTAGCGAAAATTATCGTTACAGCAGAACGTAAACGTATCGTTGTGACAGAGAAAAAGATTGTTGATTTACTTGGTAAACACATATTCCGTTATGGGCAAGCTGAAAAAACAGACCAAGTTGGTATGGCAACAGGTCTAGCTTACACAGCAGCAGGCGGCGATACACTTGCAATTGAAGTTTCTGTAGCGCCAGGAAAAGGGAAACTAATTTTAACAGGGAAACTTGGGGATGTTATGAAAGAATCCGCACAAGCTGCGTTTAGTTATATACGTTCTCGTGCAGAAGAGCTTCAGATTGATCCGAATTTCCATGAGAAAAATGATATTCATATTCATGTTCCAGAAGGAGCAGTTCCGAAAGATGGACCGTCAGCAGGTATTACGATGGCAACGGCACTTATTTCTGCACTAACAGGTATTCCTGTAAGTAAAGAAGTAGGTATGACAGGTGAAATTACACTTCGTGGTCGTGTATTACCAATTGGTGGCTTAAAAGAAAAAACATTAAGTGCTCACCGCGCAGGCTTAACAAAAATTATTTTGCCAGCAGAAAACGAGAAAGATTTAGATGATATTCCAGAGAGCGTAAAAGAAAACCTTACGTTTGTGCTTGCATCTCATTTAGATGAAGTATTGGAGCACGCATTAGTAGGAGTGAAACAATGAAAGTAACAAAAGCAGATATTGTAATTAGTGCTGTTAAACCAGAACAATATCCAGACAGTGATTTACCAGAAATTGCATTAGCAGGTCGTTCAAATGTCGGGAAGTCTTCCTTTATTAATAAAATTTTAAATCGTAAAAAGTTAGTGCGTATTTCTTCTAAACCAGGAAAAACGCAAACGCTGAACTTTTTCTTGATCAATGAGATGATGCATTTTGTTGACGTTCCAGGTTATGGATATGCGAAAGTGTCTAAATCGGAGCGCGCGGCATGGGGGAAAATGATTGAAACGTACTTTACAACGCGTAAGCAATTAGACGCAGCTGTATTAGTAGTTGATTTACGTCACCAACCGACAAGTGATGACGTGATGATGTATGATTTCTTAAAGCATTATGAAATCCCAACAATTATTATTGCGACGAAAGCTGATAAAATCCCGAAAGGGAAATGGCAAAAGCATTTAAAAGTTGTAAAAGAAACGCTTGCTGTTGAAATTGGCGATGAAATCGTTCTATTCTCTTCTGAAACAGGACTTGGAAAAGAAGAAGCGTGGAAGGCAATTCATAAAATGACAAAAACAAAAAACGCGTGACGAATGTCGCGCGTTTTTTTCTTTATATAAGCTGTTAACGTACGTTTAATGTAACTTCAATATTACCTCGTGTTGCTTTAGAGTAAGGACATACACCGTGAGCCGCTTCTACAAGTTCTTGTGCTTCGCTATGTGAAACGCCAGCGACATGTACATCAAGCACGGCAGATAGGCCAAAACCACCATCTGTATCTTTTCCGATAGAAACGTGAGCGGTTACTTCTGTACTTTCTACTTTCATACGTTTTGTACGAATGACAAGTTGTAATGCACTATCGAAACAAGCTGCATAACCAGCTGCAAATAGTTGTTCTGGATTTGTTGCTTCTCCACCTGCACCACCTAGTGCTTTCGGCATTTTCACATCAAGATTTAATATGCCATCATCTGAAACTACTTTCCCATTTCTTCCACCTGTTGCTGTTACTGAAGCAGTATATAATTTATCCATATTTATTCCCCTTTTCCATCATTAATTGTTTTCATTGTTTCAATTAGTTTATTTAGTTGAATTAATAAAGAGCGATATTCTTGCTCTGTAATTCCTAAGTTTGTAGCCATTGTTGTCGGTAATGAACAAGCCTTTTCCTTTAAATTTTTACCTTGTTCTGTTAATTCAATACAAACTTTTCGCTCGTCTTCTTTGGAACGAACACGTTTTACAAGTGTTAATGATTCCATTCGTTTTAACATAGGTGTTAACGTACCGGAATCTAAAAATAGACGTTCTCCAATTTCTTTTACTGTTAGTCCATCTTGCTCCCATAGTACGAGTAAAGTAATGTACTGGGGATACGTAATACCCATCTCTTCTAAATAAGGTCGATAAAAACGAGTAACCTCTCTAGAACAGGCATAAATAGAAAAACAAAGTTGGTTATCTAGATGCAAAGAGTCCTCTGTCATACATAACTCCCTTCTTATTAAGTTGTGCACAATTTAATTTTGTAAAATCAATATAACGAAAAAGAAATAAAATGTCAAATACATTGTATTGAGAAAGTGTTTGCTACATTTTGGAACAATCATACATATTTTCCTTCATGATGAAAGAAGATAGGAAAGATGATGTTATAATTTATATGGAATAGTTTCCATCACTTGATTATGAGGACTTTTTTTGGTAACGTACAAATAGAGTTATTAATTTATAATCATTATAAAGTAGAAGTTTTTTTATTAGTTTGCTGAATCTCCTTTATTACATACGGAGAATAATTAAAAAATAATCGGTTGTTCACACGATTGTCAGATTCATAAGAGGAAAGTTGTATTATGATAGTAGATAAAGTGATAAAACGGGTGAAGGGGGACATGCTGCGTGCATATTCTTGTTGTTAGTGTAAATTATCGAACAGCCCCTGTAGAATTTCGTGAGAAACTCACATTTCAGGCAGCAGAGCTAGAGCGAGCGATGACTACATTACAAAATCAAAAGAGCGTGTTAGAGAATGTCATTGTATCAACTTGTAATCGCACTGAGATTTATGCTGTTGTCGATCAATTACACACGGGACGGTATTATATTAAGAAATTTTTAGCTGATTGGTTTCAGCTTGAAATAGAAGAAGTCGCACCATATTTAACTATTTTTGAACAAGATGGTGCAATAGACCATTTATTCCGCGTAACGTGCGGTTTAGATTCTATGGTAGTGGGAGAAACACAGATTTTAGGCCAAATAAAAGATAGCTTTTTAGAAGCACAACAAGTTAAAGCAACAGGCACAATTTTTAATGAATTGTTTAAGCAAGTCATTACATTAGCAAAACGTGCCCACTCAGAAACAACAATTGGTGAAAGTGCGATGTCTGTTAGTTATGCTGCTGTTGAGCTTGGAAAGAAAATATTTGGCGAGTTAACGGATTGTCACGTGCTTATTCTTGGTGCTGGTAAAATGGGCGAACTTGCATTGCAAAACTTATATGGAAGTGGTGCTCGTAAAGTAACAGTTATGAATAGGACGCTTTCGAAAGCAGAAGTAATGGCTGAGAAATATATGGGACATGCAAAATCATTAAGCGAATTACAATGTGCATTATTAGAAGCAGATATTTTAATTAGTTCAACTGGTGCATCTGAGTATGTCATTACGAAAGAGATGATGACAAAGGTGGAGAAAATGCGCTCTGGTCGTCCTTTGTTTATGGTTGACATTGCAGTGCCACGTGATATTGATCCAGCGATTGATGAGCTAGAAGGTTCTTTCTTGTATGACATTGATGATCTGCAAGGAGTGGTGGAGGCAAACCGTGCTGAGCGTTTGAAAGAAGCAGAGAAAATTCAATTTATGATTGAAGAGGAAATTGTTCTATTTAAAACGTGGTTAAGTACACTTGGTGTTGTTCCATTAATATCAGCTCTTCGTGATAAGGCACTTGCAATCCAAAGTGAAACGATGGTAAGCCTAGAGCGAAAAATACCAAACCTTAGTGATCGTGAGAAAAAAGTTATTAGTAAGCATACGAAAAGTATTATTAATCAATTATTAAAAGACCCAATTTTAGTAGCAAAAGAAATAGCTGCTGAAGAGGGAGCGAGCGAAAAACTAGCGTTATTTGCAAAGATTTTTGATTTAGAAACGGAAGAAGTAGAGAGTCGTGCGGAAGAAGTAGAACATAAAAGAGTGTGGACACCATCCGTTCCATCTTTATAATTTGGAAGGATGATCGGATGAGTTTTTTAAATAACAGTATTATTTATCATATTGCAATTATTTTATATGCTTGTAGCATTAGTTTATATTTTATAGATTATTTCCAAAGTAACCGAAAGGCGAACCGATTTGCTTTTTGGTTACTTTCGATTGTATGGGTATTGCAGTCTATTTTTATGTTGCTTAGGGCGACAGATTCAGAAACGAATCCCATTTTAACTTTATTATCAGGGATTTATTTTTATGTTTGGTTATTGATTACGATGTCGTTAGTCATAAATCGATTTATGCGCGTTGACTTTTTAGTCTTCTTTACAAATGTTGTTGCATTTGGCGTAAGCGCTTTTTCTATTTTTACACCGCTCGGAAAGATGTCGCCAGTACTTGCAGAGCAATTAGTTTCAGAACTTGTATACGTGCATGTTGGAATGGCGATTATTTCTTATGCAACGTTTACGGTATCGTTTATTTTTTCTATTATGTATTTACTGCAATATCGCCTATTAAAAAAGAAAAAGTGGAATGCGAGATTAAGAAGGTTAGGGAATTTACCGAAGCTTGAATCTACGTCTTACGAATTAAATTTATTTTCTGTTCCATTTTTCTTATTAGCAATTTTATTGGGGTGTATATGGGGATATACAAAATTGGACAATTTCCATTGGTATGATACGAAAGTAATCGGATCTTTTGTCGTTCTATTTGTGTATTGCACAGGTTTATATTTACGAGCGGCAGATGTGTTGCAAGGTAAGAAAATTGTACAGTGGAATATCGGATCGTTTCTCGTAATGCTAGTAAACATTTTTCTATTAAGCAGTTTATCCAATTTCCACTTTTGGTATTTATAATGAGGAGAGAGAATTATGCGCAAAATTATTGTAGGGTCACGAAAGAGTAAACTAGCATTAACGCAAACAAACTGGTTTATTGATCAGTTAAAAGCGCTAGGTCTACCATATGAATTTGAAGTGAAAGAAATTGTCACAAAAGGTGATGTTATTTTAGATGTTACTCTTTCAAAAGTAGGCGGAAAAGGCTTGTTCGTTAAAGAAATTGAGCATGCGTTACTTACGAAAGAAATCGATATGGCTGTACATAGTATGAAAGATATGCCGGCCGTACTTCCAGAAGGTTTAATGATTGGCTGTATACCAAAGCGTGTTGACCCTCGGGATGCTTTTATCTCAAAAAATGGAGCATCGTTTAAAGAGTTAGCGGAAGGTGCTATTTTAGGTACGAGTAGTTTAAGACGTAGTGCACAGCTACTCGCTGCGAGACCAGATTTACAAGTGAAGTGGATTCGCGGGAATATCGATACACGTTTACGTAAATTAAAAGAAGAAGATTACGATGCGATTATTTTAGCGACAGCTGGATTACAAAGAATGGGCTGGGATGATGAAGTTATTACAGAACATTTAGATGAAACGTTATGTGTACCTGCTGTAGGACAAGGTGCATTAGCGATTGAATGTCGTGAGGATGATAAGGATTTATTGCAATTGTTAGCGCATATTAATGATGCGATAACAGAAAGAACAGTGGCAGCGGAGCGAGTATTTCTTCATAAACTTGAAGGTGGATGCCAAGTTCCAATCGCTGGATATGCAACCCTTACAGAAAACGATGCAATCGAATTAACAGCTCTTGTCGGCTCTATGGATGGCTCTGTTTTATTAAAAGAGACAGTAGTGGGTACTAATCCTGAAGAATTAGGATTAGAGGCCGCGGACCGTTTAATTAAACAAGGCGCCAAAGAACTCATTCTTGCTGCAAATAAGGAGCAACAATAAATATGAACGCTCTCGCTGGAAAAACGGTATTGATTACACGTGCCCAGCATCAAGCGAAACAAATGAGTGTAGCAGTGAAAGAAAAGAGCGGAATTCCATTGGAAATTCCGCTTTTGCGTATGGAAGGTATGTCTCATAGGCAAATTCAACATATTGAAGAGCAGCTACATTCATACGACTGGGTTATTTTTACGAGCAGAAATGGTGTAGCTTTTTTTCTAGATAGTTTAAAAAAGAAACTACCACTAACCATTAAAATCGCTGCGGTAGGTGTGAAAACAAAATTAGAGTTAGAAAAAAGGGGCTATCAAGTTCATTTTGTTCCGACTTCATTTGTTGCAGAAGCATTTGCCGAAGAGCTTCTAAAAGAATTAAATGGAAACGAACGTATTTTATTTCCAAAAGGCAATTTAGCAAGAGATGTAATACCAGTTAAACTGCGTGAAATTGGTGTTTCTCTAGATGAGTTGATCGTATACGGTACGAAAGTGAATGTAGAAAAAAAGCAAGAGCTTATAGCAGCGTTGAAGTTAGGAGAAGTAGACATTATTACATTTACGAGTCCTTCAACTGTTACTAGTTTTGTTCGTTTACTTGAGGGTGCAAACTGGAGAGTATGGACAAAAAAATGTACAATTGCTTGTATAGGACCTATTACGGAAAAAGAGGCAAGTCGTTATTTTCCGTCTGTTATTGTGCCGAAAGAGTACACTGTAGAAGCATTACTACAATGTGTTTGTGAATCTATAAAATGAAAGAATGGGGATAGAAATCTATGAACTCTTTACAATTTAATCGTCATCGTCGTTTAAGACAAAGCGGGGGCATGCGTGCGCTTGTGCGTGAAACGTTTTTACATACGGAAGATTTTATTTACCCTATTTTTGTATTAGAAGGTGAAAATGTTCGTAATGAAGTTCCTTCTATGCCAGGCGTATATCAAATTTCTTTAGATTTATTGCAAGCTGAAATGCAAGAAGTTGTTGATTTAGGTATTCGTTCTGTTATTGTATTTGGTTTACCTGCTGAAAAGGATGAAGTTGGATCATCAGCATATTGTGATCATGGAATTGTACAACGTGCTATTCAGCAAATTAAAGGTGATTTCCCTGAGCTAGTAGTAGTTGCAGACACATGTTTATGTCAATTTACAAGCCATGGTCATTGCGGTGTAATTGAAGATGGTATTATTTTAAATGACGAGTCTCTTGCAGTTCTTGCGAAAACAGCTGTAAGTCAAGCGAAAGCAGGAGCGGACATTATTGCGCCATCAAACATGATGGACGGCTTCGTAACAGCAATTCGCCATGCATTAGACGAAAATGGTTTTGGACACGTGCCAGTTATGTCGTACGCTGTGAAATATTCATCAGCATTTTATGGACCATTCCGTGATGCTGCGCACGGTGCACCGCAATTTGGTGACCGTAAAACATATCAAATGGATCCGGCAAACCGTATGGAAGCATTCCGTGAAGCAGAATCAGATGTAATGGAAGGTGCAGATTTCTTAATCGTAAAACCAGCTCTTTCTTACTTAGATATCGTTCGTGATGTGAAAAATAACTTTAATTTACCAGTTGTCGCTTATAATGTAAGTGGTGAATATTCGATGATTAAAGCGGCAGCGCAAAATGGCTGGATTAATGAAAAAGAAGTTGTTCTTGAAAAATTAATTAGTATGAAACGTGCAGGAGCAGACTTAATTATTACGTATCATGCGAAAGATGCAGCAAGATGGTTACAAGAAGGAGGCGCTAAATAATGAAAAAGTTTGATAAATCGATTGCGGCGTTTGAAGAGGCACAAGACTTAATGCCTGGTGGCGTAAATAGCCCGGTTCGTGCTTTTAAATCTGTTGGGATGAATCCGTTGTTTATGGAGCGTGGAAAAGGCTCTAAAGTATATGATATTGATGGGAATGAATACATCGACTACGTATTATCATGGGGGCCTTTAATTCATGGTCATGCAAATGATCGTGTTGTAGAAGCGTTAAAATCTGTTGCTGAAAGAGGTACAAGCTTCGGTGCACCAACAGAAATTGAAAATAAATTAGCAAAACTTGTTATTGAGCGCGTGCCATCAATTGAGATTGTGCGTATGGTTAACTCTGGAACGGAAGCAACAATGAGTGCACTACGTTTAGCTCGTGGTTATACAGGTCGTAATAAAATCTTGAAATTTATTGGTTGTTACCACGGTCATGGTGATTCGCTATTAATTAAAGCTGGTTCTGGTGTGGCGACTTTAGGTTTACCAGATAGTCCTGGTGTACCAGAAGGTGTAGCGAAAAATACGATTACAGTAGCTTATAACGATTTAGAAAGCGTAAAATACGCGTTTGAACAATTCGGTGATGATATTGCTTGTGTAATTGTAGAACCAGTAGCAGGAAATATGGGGGTTGTTCCTCCGCAGCCTGGATTTTTAGAAGGTCTTCGTGAAGTAACAGAACAAAACGGTGCATTGCTTATTTTTGATGAAGTAATGACAGGGTTCCGAGTAGCTTATAATTGTGGCCAAGGTTATTACGGCGTAACACCTGATTTAACATGCTTAGGTAAAGTAATCGGTGGTGGTTTACCAGTAGGAGCATACGGTGGTAAAGCAGAAATTATGCGCCAAGTTGCACCAAGCGGACCGATTTACCAAGCTGGTACTTTATCAGGTAATCCACTTGCAATGGCAGCAGGTTATGAAACGTTAGTACAGTTAACGCCAGAATCATATGTAGAATTTGAGCGTAAAGCTGAAATGTTAGAAGCAGGATTACGTAAAGCAGCTGAAAAACATGGCATTCCACATCATATTAACCGTGCAGGTTCTATGATTGGTATTTTCTTTACAGATGAGCCTGTTATTAATTACGATGCAGCAAAATCTTCAAACTTAGAATTCTTTGCGGCTTACTATCGTGAAATGGTAGAACAAGGTGTATTCTTACCGCCATCTCAATTCGAAGGTTTATTCTTATCGACAGCACATAGTGACGCGGATATTGAGGCGACGATTGCAGCAGCTGAAATTGCAATGTCAAAATTAAAATAATGTATTAGAGAAAAATCGCTCTCCATAAGGGGAGCGATTTTTTTTTATTCATAAAGTAAGCTTTCCCTACATAAATCTGTAATGACATATAGTTTGGGAGGGGGAAAAGAAGTGGCTGCAGATCATTCGTTACGATTTTCATTAAAAGAATCTGTTTGGTTCCAAAAGGGACAGGAAGTCGATGAACTTTTGTCAATTTCGTTAGATCCAGACGTTGAGATAGAAGAGCTTGATCATGAAGTAATCGTGAGAGGGCAATTAGATTTAACGGGAGAGTATGTTGCACGAAAAGATGATTCGGCGTATTCATTAAGAGAACTATCGCCAGCAAAGTCAATTGATTATGTAGAAACAAGGGAGGATGGGGTTAATGAACTTGTTCATTCCTTTCCGCTTGAAATATCAATTCCGAGAAATCGAGTGAAAGTAATTGAAGAGCTATATGTATCAATTGAGGAATTTGATTATGAATTAAAGGAAAATGGTTGCTTACAATTATTAGCGGATATATCTATTACCGGTTTGTGTGATGAAGAGAGAAACGAGGATGAAGCTGAAGAGGAAGAAACGGTGTATGCTGAGTTAGAAGAAGATTCAGCACAAGAGGATGAAAATAGACCGGCGCCGCATGTAGAAGAACCAGCATATAAGGAATCAGATGAGTGGGAAGATTACGCATTTGAACCGTTCCAATTAGAGGAAAGAAAAGAGCAGGAATTAGAAGAAGAGAAGATAGAGGAACATGAATTTGTGGAGCGTGAAGAGGAGCAAGAAACAACGCCGCAATTTGAATTGTTTGGGCGAAAAGATTTCAAGAAAGAAAAAGCGAAAAAGCAGGAAGAACAAGAAGAAGAGTACTCACAGCGAGATGAAAATGCGCTTTATTTAACAAAACTATTTACGAAAGAACCGGAAGAAGAATTTACAAAGTTAAGAATGTATTTCGTGCAAGAAGGGGATACAATTGAATCTATTGCAGAACGTTATGAAACGTCTGTGCAAAATGTGTGCCGTGTCAATCAAACAGAAGATATATTTTTAAATACGGGGCAAATTATTTATATTCCCGTTTCAAGGGTAAAGGCGAAATAAGGAAGTGAGTGTTTTCACTCGCTTCTTTTCTTAGAGGCTATGTTTTGAATAGAAAGGGTTATTCGTATGGATATTGAATTACGAAATCACTATGAACCTATCGTGAGGCAATATAGATTGGATACGCAGCATATGGAAGAGCACGGAAGCGTAATGAAAATTTATACGAATCAAGGTCCATATGCACTCAAGAAAATAGAAGGCAGAAAGTTAGAGCGGAATAATTTTCTGCATCATATTCAATATTTGAAGGAGAAAGGTTTTTCAAATTATGTACCTATATACCACGCGACGGATGGAAATTATATTTTAAGTGACGGGACGTATAATTATTATTTAATGCCTTGGTTAGAACGTGCAGAAGGAAACGGCGAGGATAATGATCAATACCATAAAATGTTTCAGACACTTGGAACGTTGCATCAAAAAACTGTGAAGGAAGAAACATATACGGAAGAAGATTTAGAAAAACATTATACAACTATATCCGATCGCTGGGAAAATGATGGTGAGATGTTAGAAGAGTTTCTCGTAGAATCTGAATCAAAATGGTATATGTCCCCGTTTGAATTACAATATTGTACGTACTATCATCATGTAATGAGAGCGCGTGAATTTGCAACGAAGCAATTAAATGAGTGGAACGATGCGATGAAAGAAAAAGAGAAAACACGTATTACTTTTGTGCATGGTAACGTGTCACTTAATCATTTTTTATTTGACTATGAGCGAAATGGCTATTTTATTAGTTTGGAAAAATCGAAGTTTGCAACGCCTGTGCAAGATATAGTAGGTTTTTATTCACGGTCTTTAAACACATATCCAATCGCAAGAAGTGATCGGTTTGAATGGTTTCAAATGTATCAAAAAAATTTCCCTTTTACGAAAGAAGAGCAACTACTTATGTTTGCGTATATGACGTATCCATCGCAATTTATTCGGCAAATCCAGTCTTATAAGAAAAGAAGAGATAATCGCAACGAGGAAAATGAACTGCGCGGAGTAAAGAGTTTGCAACAATCGCATTGGCTCGTTAGCAATATAGAATATTTCCTGTCACAATTACAAGCTGCCCAGCAAGGGAACGGGTAAAGTAAAACTTTAATCAGCGGGTGGCTCCAATCTAACTTCTTTGCTTCAGCTGAATTTTGAGGTGGGGTCTTATTGCCCGCAAATAGCGGGATAAAGAAGATAAGTAGAGAATGCTACTTATCTTCTTTATATTCACCCGAAAAGTCATAGTTTTAAATTTATCTTGACGAATAAGGTTTCGTTTTTTACACTATTGTATATAATAATTAACAATCATATAAATGCCTTGAAGGGGAAGAGTATAACATGAAACGTCTTCAGAGAGGAGAATCAGTAGCTGGGAGATTCTCTAGATAGTTATGTTAGAAGGTAGCCCTGGAGCATCTTTTCTGAACAGAATAGTTCTCATTAGGAAAAGACGGATTTGTCCGTTATCAAATTAAGAGTATAAGCAAATTATGAATTTGTTTGTAAATAAAGGTGGTACCGCGATGTCCCTCGTCCTTTTTGGATGAGGGACATTTTTTATTTTAAGGAGGGAAAATAATGTCAAACACGGAAAAGAATTTACCAACTAAATATGATCATATGTCCGTTGAAGAAGGCCTTTATCAATGGTGGCTTGAAGGCAAATATTTTGAAGCAACAGGAGACGAGAAGAAACAACCGTATACAATTGTAATTCCACCTCCGAACGTAACTGGTAAGCTACACTTAGGTCATGCTTGGGATACAACTCTTCAAGATATTTTAACTCGTACGAAGCGTATGCAAGGTTACGATGTGCTATGGCTTCCAGGAATGGACCATGCTGGTATCGCAACACAAGCGAAAGTAGAAGGAAAACTTCGTGAAGAAGGTATTTCACGTTACGATCTTGGCCGTGAGAAATTCCTTGAAAAAGCTTGGGAGTGGAAAGAAGAGTACGCTTCTCACATTCGTCAACAATGGGGGAAAGTTGGTTTAGGACTAGACTATTCTCGCGAACGTTTCACATTAGACGAAGGTTTATCTGATGCGGTTAATAAAGTATTCGTTCAATTATACGAAAAAGGCTTAATTTACCGCGGTGAATATATTATCAACTGGGATCCAGCAACACGCACAGCTCTTTCTGATATTGAAGTAATTCATAAAGAAGTTCAAGGTGCATTCTACCATATGAACTATCCGTTAACAGACGGTTCAGGTCACATTCGCCTTGCTACTACTCGTCCAGAAACGATGCTTGGTGATACAGCGGTAGCAGTTCATCCAGAAGATGATCGTTACAAACATTTAATCGGAAAAACAGTTACACTTCCAATCGTAGGCCGTGAGATTCCGATTATTGCTGATGAGTACGTAGAAAAAGACTTCGGAACAGGCGTTGTAAAAATTACACCAGCTCATGACCCGAACGACTTTGAAGTAGGTAACCGTCATGACTTACCACGCATCTTAGTAATGAACGAAGATGGATCGATGAACGAAAAAGCTGGTAAATATAACGGTATGGATCGTTTCGAATGCCGTAAAGAATTAGTGAAAGACTTACAAGAAGCTGGCGTATTAGTAGAAATCGAGCCACATATGCATTCAGTAGGTCATAGTGAGCGTAGCGGTGCAGTTGTTGAGCCTTACTTATCAACACAATGGTTCGTAAAAATGGCTCCACTTGCTGAAAAAGCAGTAGCGCTTCAACAAAAAGAAGAAGAAAAAGTAACGTTCGTACCAGAGCGTTTTGAAAACACATATTTACGATGGATGGAAAATATTCATGACTGGTGTATTTCTCGTCAATTATGGTGGGGACACCGTATTCCAGCTTGGTACCATAAAGAAACTGGTGAAGTATACGTAGGTACAGAAGCACCAGCAGATATTGAAAACTGGAATCAAGATAACGACGTACTTGATACATGGTTCAGTTCAGCGCTATGGCCATTCTCAACACTTGGTTGGCCAAATGAAGATTCAGCAGACTTCAAACGTTACTATTCAACAGATGCACTAGTAACGGGTTATGACATCATCTTCTTCTGGGTATCTCGTATGATTTTCCAAGGTTTAGAGTTTACAGGCGAGCGTCCATTTAAAGATGTATTAATTCACGGTTTAGTTCGTGATGAGCAAGGTCGTAAGATGAGTAAATCTCTTGGTAACGGTATTGACCCAATGGATGTTATCGAGAAGTACGGTGCAGATGCAATGCGCTATTTCTTATCAACAGGAAGTGCACCAGGTCAAGATTTACGTTTCAGCATGGAAAAAGTAGAATCTACTTGGAACTTCATTAATAAAATTTGGAACGCATCACGTTTCGTATTAATGAACATGGATGATATGAAGTATGAAGAAATCGATTTAACTGGTGAAAAATCAGTTGCAGATAAGTGGATCTTAACTCGCTTAAACGAAACAATCGAGAGTGTAACACGTAACATGGATAAATATGAGTTCGGTGAAGCTGGTCGTTCATTATACAACTTCATTTGGGATGATTTCTGTGACTGGTACATTGAAATGGCGAAACTTCCACTATACGGTGAAGATGAAGCAGCTAAGAAAACGACTCGTTCTATTTTAGCTTACGTATTAGATCAAACAATGCGTCTATTACACCCATTCATGCCATTCGTAACAGAGAAAATTTGGCAACATTTACCGCATGAAGGCGAATCTATTACAGTAGCTGCGTGGCCAACAGTTCGCGAAGATTTACAAGATACGGAAGCTGCGGCAGAAATGCACCTTCTAGTTGATATCATTCGCTCTGTTCGTAATATTCGTGCAGAAGTAAATACGCCAATGAGCAAAAAAGTTCAAATGCAAATTAAAGCAAAAGATGAGGCTGTACTTGCTCAACTTACGAAAAATAGCTCTTACATTGAGCGTTTCTGTAACCCAAGCGAATTAACAATTCAAACGGACTTACAAGCGCCAGAAAAAGCAATGACTGCAATCGTATCAGGTGCAGAGTTATTCTTACCGTTAGCTGATCTTATCAATCTTGATGAAGAGAGAGCTCGTCTTGAGAAAGAACTTGAGAAGTTCGATAAAGAAGTAGAACGTGTACAGAAGAAACTTTCTAACCAAGGTTTCGTAGCGAAAGCTCCTGCAGCGGTTATTGAAGGAGAGCGTGCGAAAGAGCAAGATTACCTAGAAAAACGCGAAGCAGTTCGTCAACGTCTAGCAGATCTTGAAAAGTAAAAATATTTTTAGAGACTCACTATATTGGTGAGTCTCTTTTCTTTGCGTATAATAGAACTATGAAAGTTGTCTTTTGAAAGGGGAAAAGCATACGTGATACATACATACGAAGAAGCGATAGGGTGGATTCATAGCCGATTGAAATTTGGTATTAAACCAGGATTAGAAAGAATGAATTGGATGCTAGAAGAGCTCGGAAATCCAGAGCGTCATATAAAATGTGTTCATCTTGCTGGTACAAATGGAAAAGGTTCAACGTTAACATATATGCGTTACATGTTAGAAGGCGCGAAATATAAGGTAGGAACGTTTACCTCTCCTTACATCGAAACATTTAATGAACGCATTAGTGTGAATGGAACACCAATTGCAGATGAAGAGATTACTGAACTCGTAAAGATGGTAAAACCAGTCGTGGAAAAACTAGATGAAACGGATTTAGGGGAAGCGACTGAGTTTGAAATTATTACTGTTATGGCAATTTGCTATTTCGGTAAAGTCAATTTCTGTGATGTTGTTTTATTTGAAACAGGGCTCGGTGGACGTTTTGATTCTACCCATGTTATACACCCTGTTCTCACGATTATTACGAATATCGGTCACGATCATATGCATATTTTAGGGAATACCCTAGGAGAAATTGCATATGAAAAGGCGGGGATTATTAAGTCTGGTGTGCCGGTAATTACTGGTGTAAAAGATGAAGAAGCTTTGCAAGTCATTCAAAATGTTGCAAAGGAAAACCATGCAAACTTATACGAACTTGGCAAGCATTTTACAGCGTTACATAAACAGTCTAACGAAGATGGGGAACAGTTTGATTTTACTTGTCCTTTTACCGCATTTGAAGATTTGCAAATCTCAATGAAAGGTATTCATCAAGTAGGAAATGCAGCGCTAGCACTTATGGCAGTAATGTATGTAAAAACATATTTATCATTTTTAATTGAGGAAGAGGGAATAAGAACGGGATTACGGGAAGCGTATTGGATTGGGCGCTTTGAAAAGCTACAAAGTAACCCGGATATTATTATAGATGGTGCTCATAATCCAGAAGGTATCGAAAGCCTTGTGAAAACAGTAGAAGCGCATTACAAAGATAAAAATGTAATAGTTTTATTTACTGCCCTTGGTGATAAACAATTGCATAACATGGTAGGCCGATTAGAAACCATTGCAGATGAAATGATTTTTACAACATTCGCCTTTGATCGTGCTATTTCTGCAGACAAGCTTGCATCATATTCACAAAAAGAATCAAAATTAGTTTTTGAAAATTGGAAAGAGGCAATTGATACAAAAGTTGAAATGATAGGGGAAAATGATGTTTTTATCATAACAGGTTCTCTTTATTTCATTTCTGAAGTTCGAAAATATATTCGAGAGAAAAACTAGATAGTCTTTGCTATCTAGTTTTTTGTTCTACAAATGAAGTCAAATGCATACATATAAGATAAATATATAGGGTTATTTGGCGAATTCCTCTGACAAATATCTCGTTTTTTTGTGAAATGAATATGATATGATGCGGACAACGATAAGAGGTGAGGTGTGAGTGTATGGACAAGCAATCACGAACGATCTCAGTGAAAGTGAATGGAACAGAAGCGAAGTATGAGGAAAAGAAGAAAGATGAATTTGAATGGATGGTAGTAGAAAGTGAACGACCTAAAAATGTTGTTCCGTTTCAAAAAGCGAAATCAGTGTCTGTGGAAAAATACCGAAAGAAGTGGAGTAATACATTAATTGCAATCGTTGCAACCGCAATTATTATCGGTACGGCGTTTGGAATGGGGATGCTTCATTTACTTACTGGACAAGGAACAACAGGAGGAAGTGAAGTAACTGCTTCAAGGCCGACTGGAAATGGAGAATCAAAGGTGGGTGGAACGGCAGAACAAACACCAGCACCGAAAGAAGAAAAACAAAAGGCGCAGACAGGAACGTCATTGGATCCGATGAAATTATTCTTTGTTCAAGGGGGGCTTTATTCTTCTGAAGAAAAGGGACAGGCAGCTCTTGAAGAATGGAAAGGCAATGGGGGCATTGGTGCTTTGAGACCGAGCGGGGATAAGTATGCAATAGTTGTTGGTATTGCTAGCGATGAACAGGCTATAAATCAATTAATGACTAAGTATAAAAATGATGGTGTCTCCGTTTTAAAAAAGAACTGGGATATAACAGATAAAGCATTGCTGAAAGATGATAAAGAAGTAGGAACATTTTTAACAAAAGTGCAGCCATTATATACTCATTTAGCAAAATATGCTTCTAGCGTACAAGTTGGTGGAAAAAGCAGCGCAAAAGATATAGAAGTGATTGAAAAAGAATGGAAAGCGATTGAAAAAGAAGGGAAAAGTATGAAGCGAGAAGAAGCAAAGAAACTGTATATGTATACGTCGGTAGCTGTACAAACAGTAAAAGATGGGAAAATGGATAAGGAATCTTTGGCGAAATTAAATCAAGTTATTATTGATGGCTTACTCTCGTATGAAAAAATTGTTTCGTAGAAAGTGAAATGATAGGATAATAAAATGAGTAAGAAAGAAGTACATGTACTTCTTTCTTTTCTTTTGAATTTAGAGCAAAGTGCTTTCTCTATGACAGGAATATAATCGTATGCAATAAAGAAGTGTTATTTTTAGTTAGAGAAATTAATATTTCTTTCATTTGTGGGCAAACTATTCCTTTGATACGATTGATATAAATTGTTCTGCTTCATGTGAGAAAGGAAGGAGAAAATATGAAAAAAATAATTTTAGCTTCAGGGTCACCTCGGAGGAAGGAATTGCTTGAGTTAGCTAGCGTACCATTTGAAATCGTTGTAAGTGAAGTAGAGGAAACAATTGGTGCATATTCATCGCCTTCTGATATTGTAATGTCGCTTGCCTTGCAAAAAGCATCAGCGGTTGCAGAAAATAATAGTGATCACATTGTGTTAGGTGCAGATACAATTGTTACATATGAGTCGCGTATCCTTGGTAAGCCTTCTAATGAGGATGAGGCGAAAGAGATGTTACAATTACTATCTGGGAAAACACATGAAGTGTATACAGGTGTTGCGATTATATCAAAAGAAAAAACGGTTACTTTTTATGAGCGTACAGAAGTTACATTTTGGGAGTTAACAGAAGAGGAAATTGATACATACGTCGCGTCGAAAGAACCTCTTGATAAAGCAGGTAGTTATGGGATTCAAGGTAAAGGATCTATTTTCGTTCAACATATTCAAGGGGACTACTATAGTGTAGTTGGCTTACCAATTGCACGTCTCGTTCGGGAATTAAAACAATTTGATATTGATGTAACCCATGCGTAAAATTGCATGGGGTTTTCTTTGAGAGAACAAATAAAGGGGTGGAGAAATGAACGGTATTCGTGATGTTGTAAGAGAAGAACAGCCACGGGAGCGTTTATTGTTAGAAGGTGCTGGAAGTTTATCAAATCGAGAGCTTCTCGCAGTGTTACTCAGAACAGGTTCTAAAGAAGAAACAGTTTTAAAGTTGTCAGATAAAATTTTACACCAATTTGATGGCTTACGTATGTTGAAAGATGCAACATTAGAAGAGCTAATTAGTATACATGGTATTGGGATTTCAAAGGCATCGCAACTTATGGCAGCCTTTGAACTAGGCAGAAGAATGGTACGTTTAGAATATCAAAATAGATATAGTATTCGAAGTCCAGAAGATTGTGCGAAATACATGATGGAAGAAATGCGTTTTTTACAACAAGAGCATTTTGTTTGTTTATATTTAAATACAAAAAATCAAGTTATACATAGGCAAACGATCTTTATTGGAAGTTTAAACACGTCAATTGTACACCCGAGGGAAGTTTTTAAAGAAGCCTTCCGTCGTGCAGCAGCCTCTATCATATGTCTTCATAACCATCCCTCAGGAGATCCCACGCCGAGCCGTGAAGATATTGAAGTAACCAAACGCTTAGTAGAATGCGGTCAGATTATCGGAATTGAAGTGCTTGATCATATTATAATAGGTGACCATAAATTCGTGAGTTTAAAGGAAAAAGGTCATATTTAAGACTATGCTTTTTACTTATTTTGTTTTATAATGTGATTTATGAGTTTTTTGTAGAAATTTATCTACAAAAAGGATAAAGATATAAAAAACGTACTGTTTTTATAATATAAAGTAAGAAAAAATGAGTCCGTGAAAACAAGAAAGGAAGATAAATAATATGTTTGGATTTGGTGGATTTACTCGCGATCTTGGAATAGACTTAGGAACTGCGAACACGCTTGTATATGTAAAAGGAAAAGGTGTAGTTTTACGTGAACCTTCAGTAGTTGCGTTACAAACTGATACGAAACAAATCGTTGCTGTAGGTAGCGATGCAAAACAAATGATTGGTCGTACACCAGGGAACGTTGTGGCACTTCGCCCGATGAAAGACGGTGTAATTGCTGATTATGAAACAACTGCAACAATGATGAAATATTACATTCAACAAGCTCAAAAATCAAACGGTTTCTTCTCACGTAAGCCGTATGTAATGGTATGTGTACCATCTGGTATTACAGCTGTAGAAAGACGTGCAGTAATCGATGCGACTCGTCAAGCGGGTGCTCGTGATGCTTATCCTATCGAAGAGCCATTTGCAGCAGCAATTGGTGCAAACTTACCTGTTTGGGAACCAACTGGTAGTATGGTTGTTGATATCGGTGGTGGTACAACAGAAGTTGCAATTATTTCTTTAGGTGGTATTGTAACAAGCCAGTCAGTTCGTGTTGCTGGTGATGATATGGATGATTCAATCATTCAGTACATTAAGAAAAGCTATAACTTAATGATTGGTGAAAGAACAGCTGAAGCATTAAAATTAGAAATTGGTTCTGCAGGCGAGCCAGAAGGTATCGAGCCTATGGAAATTCGCGGTCGTGATTTAGTAAGTGGTTTACCAAAAACAGTACTAATTCAGCCAGAAGAAATTGCAGATGCATTAAAAGATACAGTAGATGCGATTGTAGAATCAGTTAAAAATACGTTAGAAAAAACGCCACCTGAATTAGCGGCTGATATTATGGACCGCGGTATCGTATTAACAGGCGGCGGGGCATTACTACGTAATTTAGATAAAGTAATTAGTGAAGAAACGAAAATGCCAGTTCTTGTTGCAGAAGATCCATTAGATTGCGTAGCAATTGGAACAGGTAAAGCATTAGACAATATCGATCTTTTCAAAACTGCTGCTCGATAATATTGCAAAATAAAAATCAGTGAAATTAAGAGGGTGTGAACGTGCCACAGTTTTTCTTAAACAAAAGATTAATTGTTTTGTTGGTTAGTATTATTCTTCTCGTGGCATTGATTGGAATCTCATTGAAAGAACGGAACAGTTTAACATGGCCAGAGCAGTTTGTTAAAGACACTGTGGGTGTTGTAGAACGTGTATTCCAAAAGCCAGCGAAATACGTAGCTGGATTCTTCGAAAATGTAGAAGATGTAAAGCGCACGTATGAAGAGAATAAAGAATTAAAAGCAAAATTAGATAATTATGCAGGTCTATCAGGGAAAGTAAAACAACTAGAAGATGATAACAAGAAGCTACAAGAGCTAACTGGTAAAAAAGAGTTAAATAGCGGGTATACTGAAATTCCAGCTACTGTTGTTTCTCGTAATCCAGATAAATGGTACGATTTAATTGGAATTGATAAAGGGGCACAGCAAGGAATTAAAAAAGATATGGCTGTAGTAACTTCACAAGGGTTAGTTGGAAGAGTGAAAAGTGTATCTCAGTTTACATCATCAGTAGAATTACTAAGTTCTATGAGCCGAACAAATCGCGTTTCTGCTATTGTACAAGGGCAAGAGAAAATCTTTGGTTTGATTGAAGGTTATGACAAAGAAAAACAATTACTTCTTTTCACAAAGATTGGCTCTGATGCACCGGTAGAAAAAGATCAACTAGTTGTAACATCTGGACTTGGTGATATTTTCCCGAAAGGTCTTGTAATTGGAAAAATCGTTGATGTTCAGCCGGATGCATATGGCTT
Organism: Bacillus sp. FSL L8-0152; assembly: GCF_038006365.1. Lineage (NCBI taxonomy): Bacteria > Bacillati > Bacillota > Bacilli > Caryophanales > Bacillaceae > Bacillus > Bacillus sp. FSL L8-0152. Next base: position 4,534,153 of record NZ_JBBOVB010000001.1, on the reverse strand, counting down.
AACAAAAACAGCTTATGTAAAACCTGCCGCTGATTTAAATGACGTAGAGCATATTACGGTTGCTAAACGTGCAACACCTTCAGCGCCATTAGAATAGGAGGAGAAGAAGAGATGATGAAGATATTAAAAAGAGCAGCTCTTCCTCTTTTGCTCCTTTTTGTGTTTCTATTTGAAAATATGTTTGCTACTGTTGTTCCAACGGATGTGTTTTGGAAAGACAGTATAGCAGCACCGCATTTCTTTATAATCGTCTTATGTTTTATTACAGTGTATTATAGTCCGGTCCAAGGGATTTATTACGGACTATTATTTGGCTTCTTATTTGATACCGTATACACAGAACTTGTCGGGATATATATTTTTGCTTATCCGATTTTAGCTTATTTAGTTTATAGTGTGATGAAAGTATTACAATTGAATTTATTTATTGTTGTTTCTATCATATTAGCTAGCATTGTAGCACTAGAGTATTATGTGTATGGCTTCTTAACTTTGTTAGGACGTACTCATATGCCAGCGCATGTCTTTTTCACAGATCGTCTCCTTTCTACTTTATTGTTAAATGCTATTTTCTTATTGATAGTTTGTTTCCCACTGAGACGATATATAGTGCGTCTTTCAAAAGCGATGGAAGAAAAAGAAAAAAGGATTTTCTAATTTTATGTCGAATTGAATCGGTGGGGTGAACTTTAGTGGAAGAAAAAAAGCAACAAAATGTAACGATAAAAGGGACAAAAGATGGGATAACGCTTCATTTAGATGATTGTTGTTCATTCTCAGAATTATTGATGGAATTAGACGAAAAACTTTCTACACATTACTACGATGGTGATGGGCGCTCTTTAATTGAAGTGCATGTGAAAGTAGGAAATCGTTATTTAACAGAAGTCCAACAAGAAGAGATTCGTACGTTAATTCGTAATAAAAAGAATCTTGTTGTGGATTCAATTGAAAGTGATGTTATCACTAAAGCAGAAGCAATAGCTTGGAAAGAAGAAACAGAAATTGTCCCTATTTCCAAAATTGTTCGCTCTGGACAAGTTTTACATGTAAAAGGAAATTTGTTGTTAATTGGAGATGTTAATCCAGGCGGAACGGTTATCGCTGGGGGGAATATTTTTGTCGTAGGATCATTAAGAGGAATTGCACATGCTGGGTATTATGGGGATTCAGATGCTGTAATCGCTGCATCTGTTATGAACCCGATGCAACTTCGAATTAGTGATGTGGCAATGCGGGCTCCGGAAGAGAAAGAAGACGGAGCGGAGGCGGCAGAATGTGCGTATATTAATGAGAACAATCACATTGTTGTCGATCGCCTGCAACTTCTCACTCATCTTAGACCTAATTTAACAAAGTTAGAAAGGGGAATTGTATAGCTGTGGGAGAGGCAATAGTAATTACATCTGGAAAAGGCGGAGTAGGTAAAACTACTACATCTGCGAACATTGGTACGGCCCTAGCGTTATCTGGAAAGAAAGTGTGCTTAATTGACACAGATATCGGTCTTCGAAATTTAGACGTAGTAATGGGGCTGGAAAATCGTATTGTATTTGATCTTGTTGATGTCGTTGAAGGGCGTTGCCGTTTACCTCAGGCTCTTATTAAAGACAAACGTTTTGATGATCTTTATTTATTACCTGCAGCACAAACGAGTGATAAATCAGCGGTAACACCTGAACAAATGGATGAATTAATACAAGTATTACGTCAAGATTATGATTACATATTAATCGATTGTCCTGCGGGGATTGAGCAGGGATTTAAAAATGCGGTAGCTGGTGCGGATAAAGCAATCGTTGTTACGACTCCAGAAGTATCCTCAATGCGCGATGCGGATCGTATTATTGGGCTTTTAGAAAAAGAGGATATTGAACCACCGAAACTTGTTATTAACCGTGTACGTAGTCATATGCTTCATGAACAGGATATGTTAGATGTTGATGAAATTGTACGTACATTGTCAATTGAGCTTCTTGGTGTTGTCGAAGATGACGATGAAGTTATTCGAGCTACAAATACAGGTGAACCTGTGGCGTTGCAACCAAGCGGAAAAGCAGCGTTGGCTTATCGTAATATTGCAAGACGCTTGTTAGGTGAGAATGTACCATTACAAGCATTTGAACAAGAAAAGGTATCGGTATTTGCAAAGGTGAAAAACTTCTTTGGAATCCGTTAAGAGCACTTCGCACATATGCGAGGTGCTTTCTTTTTTCTTCACACGAATATCTTTCTTTCTTAGCTCATACATATGTACAAACTGTATACAACTGTTTCTATTGAAATTAGCTTAACGAAAGAAAGGAGACAGTATGAAGAATAGACGCGTAGAAGAAATTAAAAAGCGGATTGCAAAAAGGAAGGCCGAGCAAGAAAGGATGGAGGAAGAACAGTATTTTACCGGAGGGAATTTTGATAGCGAAACAGTAGTTATTGAAGATGGAGAAAAGGAAATGCATCCTTTATTTCGAAAGGAAGTCTTTTTCTTCAAAGTTTTATTATCGGCCATATTAGTTCTTTCGGTTGCTATTTTATATAAGAATGCTCCTTCTTCATTCAATGGAGCTAAAGCTGTTACAGAAAAAGTGATGAAAGAGGAATTTCAGTTTGCTACTGTAGCGAAATGGTACGAAAAGCAATTTGGAAAACCGCTCGTATTCTATTCGCCAAACGAGAAAAAAGAAGGAAGTATTCAGCAAAAAGATTATGCAATTCCCGCTTCTGGAAAGGTAATGCAAGGGTTTCAAAAAAATGGCCAAGGTGTATTTGTCCAAACAGCTACAAATGCAACGGTTGAGTCAGTGAATGAAGGATTAGTTGTTTTTGCGGGTAAGAAAGAGGAACTTGGAAATACAGTTCAAATTCAACATGCAGATGGTACGGAGTCATGGTATGCAAACTTAAACGATATGTCAGTGAAATTATATGATTACGTTTCAAAGAAACAAAAAATTGGAACGGTGAGTAATGATACAAATGATAAAAATGGAAAGTTTTATTTCGCGATAAAAAAGAATGAAAAATTTATTGATCCGATCCAGGTGATATCATTTGATTAAATATAGAGACGTTTTGACGAAAATTTCCGTGCATCCATTATTTTGGGTTATTATTGTCATTGGTATTTTTACTGCACGTTTTAAAGAGTTACTACTGTTATTTTGTATCGTTCTTATTCATGAACTTGGGCATGCTATTGCAGCAGCACACTATAATTGGCGTATAAAAAGAATTCAGCTTTTGCCGTTTGGTGGCGTGGCCGAGCTTGAGGAACATGGTAATAAGTCATTGAAAGAGGAACTTGTTGTCGTAATTGCAGGGCCGATTCAACATGTTTGGATGATGCTGGTAGGTTATATGTTGTTTGAAGCCGGTTGGTTGAATGCAGATTTATATTATTTCTTTATGTGGAATAATATAATTATTTTAGCGTTTAATTTACTCCCTATTTGGCCGTTAGATGGCGGGAAAGTATTGTTTAATATACTATCATATCGTTTTCCTTATTTACAAGCACATGAAAAGATGATGAAATTGTCATGTGTTTTTTTTGGTGTAATATTAGGATGGCAGTTGCTCTGGAATAGTAACAATATTATGATGTGGGTACTACTCATATTTTTGGCAGTGTCGTTATATCAAGAGTGGAAACAAAGACGGTATGCATTTATGCGTTTTTTATTAGAACGTTATTATGGAAATAAAAGAGGGATTGAAAAGATTGCACCTATTGAAGTGCAATCAGAAGATCATTTATATAAGATATTCACAAAATTTCGTAGAGGATATAAGCATTCTATTATCGTCCGTGGAAAATATAAAGAGCATTACACATTGGATGAAAATGAATTGCTCTATGCATATTTTACTGAAAAACGAACAACCTCATCAGTTGAAGAATTAATCGGTTAGTGTTGACGATAGCACTAACCTTTTATTATTGTAAAAGCAAAGAAGATTATAAAGTGAGGAAATAATTTTGAAAACGTTATATGTGAATTACGCTGGTTCGGAAAAGCGCGTTGCAATTGAAGAGAAGAAAAAGATTGTTGAGTTTTTATGGAAACGTAATGAAGAGCAAGAGATTGTTGGGCATATTTATGTTGGACGTATCGTAAGAACAATTGCTGGAATGAACGCAGCTTTTGTAAATATAGGTTTAGAAAAACATGCGTATCTTTCATACGATGATGTACCACCTTCTTATCGTATACATGAAGGGCAAGCGATACTCGTACAGGTTGTGAAAGAGGCAATTGATACGAAAGGGCCTAAATTGACAGCGAATATAGAATTTACCGGGAAATATGTCGTTTATATGCCGTTTGATGAGATGCGAGCTGTTTCTCGGAAAATAAAAAATAATAAAAGAAGACAACAGTTACTTGAAATTGAAGTAGAAGGAACGGGAGGTTACATTTTCCGCTCTGCTTCTGAAAAAGGGGAAATTGAAGAAATACAAGCTGAAATGCAAGGGTTACAACAGTTGTATGAAGAGTTAAAAAGAAAAGAGGATCAAGGAAAGGCGCCGTTATTACTTCATCGACCGGCGACCTTTTTAGATCGTGTATTTCAAGAGAATCCAATTGAAACAATTGAAAAAGTAGTTGTAGATACAAGAAGTATAGTAAAAGAGTTAGAAGACAAAGTTGGAAAAGAAAAAGTATCTTTTTATAATGAAAAGTCTTCGATGTTTAACCATTTTGGAATAGAGCGTGAAATTGAGAAAGCACTCCAAAAAATTGTGTGGCTTCCAAATGGTGCTTATTTAATTGTAGAGCAAATGGAGACGATGACTGTAATTGATGTGAATACGGGCAAGTTTACTGGAAAACAAAATTTACAAGATACAGTACTTCGCACAAATGAGATGGCAGCTGAAGAAATTGCACGCCAATTAAGACTTCGTGATATTGGTGGTATGATATTAATTGATTTTATTAATATGAAAAAAAGAGAAGATAAAGAAAAGGTAAGAGAATGTCTCATAGCTGCTATGAAAGATGATCGTACTTATACAAGAGTACTTGGATTTACTGAGTTAGGAATTTTGGAGATGACACGAAAACGTAAAAAACATTCTTTACGTGACGTATTACTAGAAGAGTGTGTATCTTGCAAAGCGACGGGTTATGTAATGTCGTATGAAACAATTGCGTATGAGCTAGAGAGAGAATTAATCACATATGGCAACATAGAGGATGAGGCAGTATTAATCGCTGCGCCTAAAGAACTGCAAAAACAATTTTTGCAAAAAGAATTACAAAAAAATATTCCATTTGAAATTTATTTCAAAGATGATATTATCGAAAAGTACGCTATTATCCGTTTTGGAAGTAAAAAAGAAATTGTAGAACGGAAAAAATAGTTAGTAGAAGATTCATTGACAATACTCAATGAATTATGGTAACATCTTTATGTTATAGTTTATAGCACCTAAACGGCTATATGCTACAACCGCACAAGACAGGTTCCCTAAAGGCATTTATGTCTACCTCGTTTTTGGCGAGTCTTAGTAATTAAGAGGAGGTGCAAGTATGTACGCAATTATCGAAACAGGTGGAAAACAAATTAAAGTTGAAGCTGGTCAAGCAATCTACATTGAAAAATTAGATGTTGAAGCTGGTGAAACTGTTACTTTTGACAAAGTTCTTTTCGTTGGTGGCGAAAACGTTAAAGTTGGTAGCCCAGTTGTAGAAGGTGCAACAGTTACTGCGAAAGTTGAAAAACAAGGTCGCGCTAAGAAAATCATCGTTTTCAAATACAAAGCGAAAAAGAACAATCGTAAGAAACAAGGTCATCGTCAACCTTACACTAAGCTAGTTGTTGAAGCTATCAACGCTTAATTCTGGTTAACATGATTAAAATTACGATAAGTCGCACGAAATTAGGAAGTATCCAATCATTTAAAATGACTGGACATGCCGATTATGCGCCACATGGACAAGACCTTGTCTGTGCTGGAACTACAGCGGTTGTGTTTGGTTCTATAAATGCAGTGGAAGAACTTTGTAATGTGCAGGCAACTATTGAACTCGGAAGTGATGGCGGATTCTTAACGTATGAATTGCCTAATGATTTAGACGTTCATGCAGCAGAAAAAGCACAGATACTTTTAGAAGGATTGGTTGTTTCGCTTAAGACGATCGAACTTGATTACGGAAAGTATATCCGTTTAATAGAAAAAGTGCAGGAGGTGTAACGTATGTTAAGATTAGATCTTCAGTTTTTCGCATCTAAGAAAGGTGTAGGTAGTACAAAGAACGGTCGTGACTCTCAGTCAAAACGTCTTGGTGCTAAACGCGCAGATGGTCAAACGGTTTCAGGTGGTTCAATTCTTTACCGTCAACGCGGTACAAAAATTTATCCAGGTGTTAACGTTGGTCGTGGTGGCGATGACACTTTATACGCGAAAGTTGACGGCGTAGTACGCTTTGAGCGTCTTGGCCGTGACCGCAAACAAGTGAGCGTATATCCTGTTGCTCAAGAAGCATAAGAACTCACGGAAAACTCTAACCTGAGTGCAGGTTAGAGTTTTTCTATATTAAGGGGTATCTAAATGAATGAAAAATGGACAATTATAGATGCATTGCGCCATTCAAGACATGATTGGCTCAATCGTATGCAGATGGTGAAAGGAAACCTTTCACTTGGAAAAGTGGAAGAAATTCATAGTCTCATCGATCGTTTTGTCCAAGAAGCGAGACAAGAATCCAATCTGATGGGGCTATCAATGCCTTTATTTTCAGAGTGGATTTTAACATATAATTGGAAACAGCAGCCGTGCTTATTGGAGTACGAAGTATTAGGGAAATTACATAACTTATCTCACTTAGATGAGACTGTATGTACATGGACGAATCAATTTTTCTCAATGCTTCAGCATAGTTTAGACGTATATGTTGAAAATTATGTTTGTATCACAATTGAATGTGACGCGGAGAATGCTCGTTTCTTTTTTGATTTTCGTGGTAAGCTAACGAGTGTAGAAGAACTACAAAATTGGCTTGCGACCCAAAACAATAAATGGTATTCCATTTCTTATACAGTGCGAGACGAAGAAGTCTCAGTTATATTACAACCAATTGAAAAAAGTGTGGTGAAATAATGTTTGTAGATCAGGTCAAGATATATGTAAAAGGCGGCGACGGTGGTAACGGTATGGTTGCGTATCGTCGTGAGAAGTATGTTCCTAAAGGTGGCCCAGCAGGTGGTGACGGCGGTAAAGGTGCAGATGTTGTTTTCGTAGTTGAGGAAGGCTTACGTACATTAATGGACTTCCGCTACCAACGTCATTTCAAAGCTGATCGCGGTCAGCACGGAATGAGTAAAGGTCAGCACGGGCGTAAATCTGAAGATTTACTTGTAAAGGTTCCGCCAGGAACAGTAGTAAAAGATGAAAAAACTGGTCAAATTCTTGCCGATTTAGTAACGCATGGACAAACTGCTGTAATTGCAAAAGGTGGCCGTGGTGGCCGTGGTAACTCACGTTTTGCAACAGCTACGAACCCAGCGCCAGAAATCGCTGAGAACGGGGAACCAGGTCAAGAGCGTGATGTCATTCTAGAACTTAAAGTACTAGCAGACGTTGGACTTGTTGGATTCCCAAGTGTAGGTAAATCTACATTATTATCTGTTGTATCATCAGCGCGTCCGAAAATTGCAGAGTATCACTTCACAACAATCGTTCCGAATCTTGGTGTTGTTGAAACTGGTGATAACCGCAGCTTCGTTATGGCTGACCTTCCAGGACTAATTGAAGGCGCACATGCTGGCGTCGGACTTGGACACCAATTCTTACGTCATATTGAGCGTACACGTGTAATCGTGCATGTTATTGATATGTCTGGTTTAGAAGGCCGTGAGCCATATGAAGATTACGTAACGATTAATAATGAATTGAAAGAATACAATCTTCGCTTAACTGAGCGTCCACAAGTTGTTGTTGCAAACAAAATGGATATGCCAGATGCAGAAGAAAACTTACAAGCATTTAAAGAGAAAGTGGGAGACGAAGTAAAAATCTTCCCAATCTCAGCTGTAACAAGACAAGGTGTTCGTGACTTACTGTTTGAAGTAGCAAACTTAATAGAAACAACACCAGAATTCCCAATACATGAAGTTGCGGATGAGTCTGATACAAGTGTAATGTACAAATTTGATACTGAAGGTGTTAAATTTGAAATTACACGTGAAAGTGATGGCACGTTTGTTATCTCTGGTTACGATATCGAGAAAACATTCAAGATGACAGACTTCTCACGTGATGAATCTATACGTCGTTTCGCTCGTCAAATGCGCGGAATGGGTATTGATGAAGCGCTTCGTGCACGTGGTGCAAAAGACGGAGATATTGTGAAAATTCTTGAATATGAATTTGAATTTATCGATTAAGACTGCCGAAATACGGCAGTCTTTTTTTATATCGTAAAAATCGGATTTATATAGGAAAAAATCCCCACTAATTAAATTTTCAATTTATAATGGAAAAAGGAGTAAATGTAGAAGAATTCTTTTATGGGGAGAAAAAGAACATGTATAAAATATTAATTGTAGAAGACGATGAGAAAATTGCGGGAATATTAGAGGAGCATTTAGAAAGGTATGGCTATCAATCATTTAGAGCAAGTGATTTACGTCATATAAAAGATGAGTTTGTAAAAATAAATCCTCATCTTGTGTTACTTGATATTAATTTACCGTACTTTGACGGTTTTTATTGGTGTCGTCAAATTCGTACTGTATCGAATGCGCCGATTATTTTTGTTTCTGCAAGAACAGGGGAAATGGATCAAGTAATGGCGATTGAAAATGGCGGCGATGATTATATTACGAAGCCATTCCATTTAGATATCGTAATGGCAAAGGTGAAGAGTGCGCTTCGCCGTGGCTATGGAGAGTATGCCTCTGCTGCTGAGAGTGATTGTTTAGGTGTAAATGGACTGTTGTTATTCCCGTCCCAGCATATCGTTGAGTGGCAGGGACAACAAACTGAACTGACAAAAAATGAGTTTTACTTATTAGAGTGTTTAATGAAACAGGTGAATCAATATGTAACGCGTGAAGAACTGTTAGAAGCTCTATGGGATGAAGTAGCATTTGTGGATGATAATACATTAACCGTAAATGTAAAACGTGTAAGGAAGAAACTAGAAGAGCTAGGCATTAAAAATGCAATTGTAACGAAACGTGGATATGGTTATGCGCTTCTTACAGAGTGGGGCGAAGGGCATGAAGGTTAAAAATTACCTCATGGACCGCTTTTCTTTAATTCTTTCTTATATTGTTAGCCTTTGTTTATTTGGGCTTGTTTTGCAGTTGCAAAGTCTTTTAGAAAAGAAATCCATTGATTGGAGTACGTGGTTATATGGACTTTTATTAGGAACAGTTGTGTTTACTGTATACCTCATTTACGATTACCGAAAACGGAGTGTGTTTTTAAAGAGTATCAAAAAGTATGTTACTGGCGGAAATACATTACATGACTCTTTACTTATTGATGAATCTTATACATTAGAGCAAGAAATGGTCGTTGAATCTTTTACGTTATTAAGACAGCAATATATGAATGAAGTTCATAAACAGCATGCGAAAGAGCAACAGCAAATGATATTTATGAACCAATGGATTCACCAAATGAAAACACCAGTATCTGTTATTGAATTATTGTTGCAGAAGTTTGGCAAGGAGCATCGTGAGGCAAGAGCAACAGTTGAAAGTATTCGTGAAGAAAATAACCGTATACTAAATGGTTTAGATTTAGCGTTACATATGGCAAGGCTAGAGCAGTTTGCGAAGGATTATAAAGTAGAAGTAGTAAATGTTATAGATGTCGTGCGAGGTATTATTAATGAAAATCGAAAATCCTTCATTCAATCGTCTGTATTTCCGAAAGTGATGTTTGAAGAAGATACTTGTATGGTTGCATCTGATAGAAAATGGCTGAGTATTGCTATAGGTCAAATTGTTGTAAACGCAATCAAGTATACAAAAATTTCAGCGGCAGAGAAAAAAGAAATTCAATTTCAAATTGAAGAGAAAAATCAAAAGGTGTTATTACATATTAAGGACAATGGAATTGGTATTCCAGAGCAAGACGTAAAGCGCATATTTGATCCATTCTTTACGGGAATAAATGGACGTAAAACGAGAGAAGCGACTGGGATGGGCTTATATATTACGAAGGAAATTTGCGATAATTTACATCATGGAATATATGTTCAATCGGCTGAAGGAGAAGGAACAACATTCACGTTCCAATTTGCAAAAGATGAAGAGTATCATACATTAATGAGAAAAATGACAAAACTGTAAGATAACAAAACGTTTTGTAAGGGAAATCACTCGTTTCTTTTTCTTATTTTTCTTATAGTAAATGTAAGAAGAAAACACATAGGGGGATTAGAAATGAGTGTTCTTGAAGTAAAAGGATTAACGAAGGTGTACCAATCAAAAGGTTCAGTAGCGACGACTGCTTTAAACGATATAAATTTTAAAATAGAAGAAGGCGAATTTGTAGGGATTATGGGTCCTTCAGGAAGCGGGAAAACGACGCTTTTAAATTTATTAGCAACAATTGATAAGCAAACTTCAGGTCATGTGCTTGTAAATGGTGAAGAAATTAATCAAATGCGTGCTGCAAAATTAGCGGAGTTTCGCCGTACACATTTAGGGTTCATCTTTCAAGATTTTAATTTACTTGATACGTTATCCATTAAAGAAAATATTATTTTACCACTTGTAATGGCGAAGAAATCTGTAAATGAAATCGATGCGAAAGTACTGGAAATTGCGAAGTTTTTAAACATCGAAGAAATTTTAAATAAAAAAGTATACGAAGTATCTGGGGGACAACAACAACGTGCAGCAGCAGCGAGAGCAATCATTCATGAACCGACGTTAATTTTAGCAGATGAGCCAACTGGAAACTTAGATTCGAAGTCAGCGAAATCGCTAATGGGCGCTCTGCAAGATTTACACGAGCAAAAGAAAGTAACGATTGCAATGGTTACGCACGATCCAGTAGCGGCTAGTTATTGTGAACGTATCCTTTTCATACGCGATGGAGAAATTTTCTCGGAAATACATAAAGGAAGAACGAAACAAGCCTTTTTCCAAGAAATTCTGGACGTACTTGCGATGCTAGGAGGAGAGTATCATGAACTTTCGCCAGCTCGCGCTTAATAATGTAAAAGGAAATTGGCGTAACTATAAAGCGTTTCTTATAAGTAGTTGTTTATCGATTGTCGTATTTTTCATGTATGCTTCTTTTATTTATCATCCAGATGTCGTAAGCGGTAATATTAGTATGAGGAAGATGATCACAAAAGGATTAGAATCGATGAATTATATTGTGGTCATCTTCTCGGCACTCTTTATTTTATATGCAAATTCAACGTTTTTTACGAGCAAGAAAAAAAGAGTTTGGTCTACTAACATTAATTGGCGGAACGAAATCGCAGCTCGGCCGAATGATTATATTAGAGCAACTGATGTTAGGTAGTATTGCAATTGTAGTTGGTATTGGGGCTGGAATGCTTTGTTCAAAATTATTTTTCCAAGCGTTAAGCGTATTATTGAAAATAGATAAGACACTTCCACTCGTTTGGAATAGTAAAGCAATTCTTATTACAGCTGGTGTATACTTTATTCTATTTTTAATCCTATCATTGTTTAGTGTTTGGACAGTCGGGCGCTTGCAAATTATTGATTTATTAAGAGAAGCAAGAAAGCAAAAAGTAGAGCCGTTTGCATTTACATGGTTATGTGTAGTTGGTATAGGATGTATTATTGCTGCGTATGTACTTAGCTTCCAAGTAACGTTTCTGAATTTCCTCATCCTCTTTTTACCGGTGGTAGGACTGACAATTGGCGGAACGTATTTACTATTTACACAAGGTAGTACAGTCGTATTAAAAGCATTGCAAAAACGAAAACAATCTTTTTATACGTACCCAAATATGTTCGTCCTTAGTAACCTTATTTATAAAATGAAAGATAATGCTCGTTTTCTATTTGTAATTTCTATTATTACGGCGGTTGTATCCTCGGCAGTTGGCACGCTTTACGTATATTTTGAGGATATGAGTTATAAAACGGTAGTCAAAACTCCACATGCTATTTCATATGAGGAAAAGGGGTTAAATACGCATAACCTTATTAATGAAGAAAAGGTACAGCAGCTTGTGAAGAGACACGGGTTTGAAGATGCGCGAAAAGTAACCTACGTTAAACTACCGGCAACACAGAAAATAACGTTGTTTAATAGTGAACATGAAGTACCGATGACGATTATTTCAGAAAAAGAATATAATGCAGAAGTGCGTGAACAAAAGAGAGAGCAAGTTACAGAAGTTCATAATGCACCAGGCAGTGCAACGATGGTTATGGTCGATATGGCAAATGAACTGATGAAGATAGACCGTACGAAACCGTATGAATTTACAATTAACGGACAAAAGCAGTCTGTTCAGTTAAATAGCCCAACTTCATTTTCTGTTTTTAATGATAGTGAATATCTCGTTGTAAATGATCAAGATTTTGAGAAGTATGCAAAACTTGTACCAGATGAAGAAAAGACGAAATATTACGGTTATTATATTGAGGATTGGAAAAGTACAGAAGATCTTGTATTAGATTTGAAAAATGAAATTGCACCAGAAAAGCAAGGAGAATTGAGAAATTCAGTGTTTGCGTATAAGGATATAAGAGAAGGTGGAGCGATTACAATGTTCATCGGTTTCTTCGTGGCGGTACTATTCTTCTTCTTCGCTTGTAGTATGACATACTTTAAATGGTTTAACGATAAAGAACAAGATCGTATTCAATTTAAATCGTTAAAGAGAATCGGTATGACAGATAAAGAAATTCGCAAAATTGCGATTCGACAAATGGGAGTTATCTTCTTTATACCAATTTTAATCGGTTCAATTCATAGTGGATTTGCTCTTCATACGTTAGGGAAAATGCTTTATATTAATTTGTGGAAATCAGGTGCGCTTGTAATTGGAGCATACATTTTAGCTTCTGCCATTTACTTTATGATCGCGCAAAGAGGATATTTAAAACACGTAAAAAGCTAGGGGAACCTCTAGCTTTTTGCCTATGTAGTAAGTTACAGGAGGAAGATAGATGAACATTCGGCAACTAGCGCTGCAAAATATAAAAGGAAATTGGCGTAATTATAAAGTGTTTTTCTTAAGTAGTTGTTTTGCAATATTTGCATCTTTTGCATATATGTCTATCATTGTACATCCGTATATGCAAGAGACGATGTGGTATCAAAACGTACGCTGGGGACTTATCATATGTAATGTTATAATTATTTCTTTTTTCGTCATATTTATTTTGTACTCTACTTCTATTTTCATAGAAGCACGTAAGAAAGAATTAGGGTTATATATGTTAATGGGAGCAACGAAGTCTAACGTAATAGGAGTAATTATGACCGAGCAAATATTAATTGGAATTTTTGCTAATATTTTCGGTATAGGGCTGGGCTTGATCTTTTTAAAGCTCTTCTTCATGGTGTTTAGTATGTTACTGGGGCTTCCGAAAGAACTCCCTGTTATATTTGACGTAAGTGCGATTGGTGTAACATTTATTACATATATGGTCGTTTTTATTCTGTTATCTTTTATAAGTGCTTTACGTATATGGAATATAAAAATCATTCGGTTATTGAAAGAATTTCGAACAGATAAAAAAGAGAAGAAAACATCAAAGTGGCTTTGTATATTCGGCTTTATTTGTTTAGGGATAGGATATGCGTTAGCGCTACAAGTGACGATGGCTACGATAGCAATATACTTTTTCCCTGTGTCTATACTTGTCTTTTTTGGAACGTACTTTTCTTTCGCGCATGGAGCTACCCAAGTGTTAGAAATGATAAAGCGAAATAAAAAGATTATGTATACATATCCGTATTTATTTATAGTGAATCAATTGTCACATCGAATGAAGGAAAATGGTCGCTTTTTCTTTCTGATGTCTATGGCAACGACGTTTGTAGTTACGGCAACAGGTACGGTGTTCTTGTATTTTTCTAGCATGCAAGATATGTGGCGAACGGGAGGGGTACACTCGTTTTCGTACATAGAAAAAGGTATTTCTACTTATGAAGTCTTTGAAGAAGGTGCGGTTGAAAAATTACTGAATCAATATGGGTATGATGATTTTCAATATATGAGTTTTGTTGGAGTGTATGCATCCTTTCAGTCTAATAAAGGAGAAACAACAATAGCACCGCTTATAAAAGAAAGTGATTATAACCAAGAAGCGAGGAAACAAAAACAGAAAACATATCATCCTAAAAAAGATACAGTGACACTCGTTTATTATAATAAATACAATAATTCGAATGTATATAATCAAAAAGAGATTCAATTGCAAGTAATGAATCAACCATATCAATTCGTATTTAACGGTCAGAAAGAAGGGGTTCAATTTAACTATCACCCTTCGTACATTAATGGTCTGTTCTTCGTTATGAATGATGAAGACTTTGACAATATAGCAAATAAGGTTCCTGATTCTGAAAAGATGATATATAGAGGCTACACATTATCAAATATCGAAAAGACGAAGAAATTGAACGAAGATTTACGGAAACATATGAAACAAGATAATAATAATGCATTTCGAAGTAATATGGAGTTATATGTAAGTATGAAAGAAGGCGGCGATATTACTCTATTTGTGGGCTCGTTTATTAGTATATTATTCTTTCTTACTTCATGTAGTATCGTGTATTTTAAATGGTTCCATAATATTGCATCGGACCGAAAGCAGTATGGTGCACTCTCTAAACTTGGAATGACGAAGGAAGAAGTATGGAAAATTTCTCGTTGGCAATTATGTATGCTATTTTTTGCGCCAATTATAGTAGGGAGTATGCATAGTGCAGTTGCGTTATATACGTTTCATAATACTTTTTTTATGGATGGATCATTAAAAAAAGTAGGTTTGTTCATTCTGTTTTATATCGTAGCATGTATCATTTATTTCTTTTTCGCTCAAAGAGAATATAAGAAACATTTAGACTAGCAAATGCTAGTCTTTTTTTTAATATTCGAAATTTACATAGAAGAATATAAAAAAGTATGGTATAACAGTAAGAAAACGAAAAAGAGGGGAAAAGACGATGATTCGAGTAGGATATTTAGGGCCAGAAGCAACATTTACAAATATGGCGGTGAGTCGTTTTTTTCCGGAAGCAGATCATGTACCGTATCGAACGATTCCAGATTGTATAGATGCAGCTGCAAATGAAAATGTAGACTTCGCAGTCGTACCGTTAGAAAATGCAATAGAAGGTTCAGTGAATATAACGGTTGATTATCTTGTACATGAGCAGCCGCTTTCTATTGTAGGAGAAATTACAGTACCAATTCAGCAGCATTTACTTGTACATCCGCAGTATGCAGAAGTGTGGGATGAAGTATATGCGGTGCATTCTCATCCGCATGCCATTGCACAGTGCCATAAGTTTTTAAATGAAGAATTAAAAGGAGTAACTGTTCGAGATATGACATCCACAAGTGCCGCTGCGCAATATGTGAAAGAACATCCTGAAGAAAAAATTGCTGCTATTGCAAATGAAGCAGCTGCAGAAAAATACGGATTAACAATTGTAAGACGTAGTATTCATACGCATAAAAATAATCACACACGTTTCCTAGTACTTCATAAGAAAAAGAAAGCAATACTCCCGAATAACGGAGAAAACCGCGGAGAGAAAACGACGCTTATGATAACGTTACCTGCAGATTATGCAGGTGCCCTATATCAAGTGTTATCAGCTTTCGCATGGAGAAAATTAAACTTATCAAAAATCGAATCGCGTCCGATGAAAACAGGTCTTGGAAATTACTTTTTCTTAATCGATGTCGATAAAGCATACGATGACGTATTGTTACCAGGTGTAACGATGGAACTTGAAGCGCTCGGTTTTTCTGTTACTGTACTGGGGAGCTATTCTTCTTATTGGTTGTAAGATGTAGATGGAATATTTGTATTTGTCTAATCGTCCATATCATTTCATTGCCTAGTATATTTTTTGATAGATTAATAAAATCCCACCTGCAAAAGGTGGGATTCTTTATCCCGCTATTTGCCGGGCAGCCTGATTGGTGAGGGCTGATTAAAGTTTCACTTTATTTTAACTTCGCAAGACGATCTTCTAACTGACCACGCCAAATATCAGCTAGTTCTGGAACAGCAAGAATTTTTTCAATGCCATCTTTATCTTTTCTATTATGAAAATAAATTTCGTTAGAGAACAAAACAGAAACATTGCTCGGCTGACGTTCTAGTAATGTAATTTTAGAATCTTTACGTACAGTACCTTCTTGAAGAACACGGCATAGGTAACCAGTAAATCCAGTTGCTACAATACGCGGCAGTATGCCAGGGATGCCAAGACGTTTTGAAATTGTGCTACAAGGTACGCGCGCTTGTGTCACTTGAATAATCGCTTCACCTAATTTGTATGTATCTCCGATGCAAACATCATGCTCTAACATATTTGTTACGGTAATGTTTTCGCCAAATGCGGAAGCTGGAAGTGTTGTTTGAAATTCTTTTTCCCATAGTGCGTAATGCTCGTGTGAGTACACACAAACTGCGCGATCAGGTCCACCGTGGTGTTTTAAATCTGCTACATCATCACCAAGGAAGCCATCTTTTGATAGGAAAGCTTCTTCGGTAAGTTCTTTACATATACCGGTAATCATTTCTTTATCTTCGCCATATTTCATTTGTTTCGGTTTGCCAATGCTAAAGTGAACGAGTTCAATTCCCATATTTGATCTCCTTTACGATTGATTACAATATTATAGCATTAAAAAAGCACAGAGAATGATAAAAACTCTGTGCTTTACATTAATAAACGAGAAATCCTGCTTTATCTAACGCCTCACAAGCAGCATCTAATTTTTCTTTAGAATCTGCCTCGATTGTATGTAAGTGAATACCATCTGTTAGTTGTGAAAGATAGGAAGCATTTGTGTTTTCGATTTTTTGTAAATATTGCTCTACATCAAAGCGATTGCTTACCATAATGGATGCTGTTAAGTCGCCGTATACAGGATGCTCAACTTTTACGTCTTTAATCGTAACACCATGGTCAACAAGCGTTGTGAGTTCCTGACGTACTTCTGCTGGTTTATGTTGGCATACAATTACGCGTTCGAAAGTTTGTTGCTTCTCTTGTGGCTTTAAATATAAATAACCTTGAGCAGTCGCAATAATTGGTTCGTTTCGTGCTTTAAGCAAGGAAATATCTTGCACGATAACTTGTCTACTTACGTTCGTCTTTTTCGATAGTTCATTCCCCGATAACGGTTCATTTGCAGCAAGAAGCCACTGGAGGATAAGCTGTCGTCTTTCTTCACCTAAAATCTTTTTTTGTTCATTTTGTTTCATTATGATTTAACACCTCTATAAAATTGATTTCCAATTGTGTGTAGTGCATGAATAGTAGTATCAATTTGATCTTTCGTTGTTTGTTGTCCGAAAGAGAAGCGGACATATTGTTTGGCCTCTTCATACGTTTTTCCAATTGCAAGCATAGTTTTCGAAGGTTCTTGTTTACCGACTTGGCAAGCACTTCCGGTGGAAATGGCAATACCATGACGATTACATTCTAGCATAGTATATTGACCTTCTATTCCTTTTATTGTAACCCCAACAATATGTGGTAAACAAGAAGTAGAATGACCTTCTACTTCAATTTCTAGCGGAAGTGTTTGTATTTGCTCTAAAAAGTAGGATCGTAACTCTTTAAAACGTAAACTTTCTTCCCATTGAGTTTTTAATATATTTTCAGCAGCTGTTAAAAAAGATGCGATGCCGGGAACGTTCACTGTACCTGGGCGAAATCCTTTTTCGTGAGAAGTTCCTGGAAATACTTGTTCCCAGCGAGATTGCGGATTTATGTAGCAAGCGCCGACACCTTTTGGGCCGTATATTTTATGTGCTGAAACAGAAAGACTATCAATCCCCATCTCAAAAACATGGATAGGCAGTTTACCAAATGTTTGCACACAATCCGTATGAAATAAAACATTATATGTTTTTAAAAGTGCACCGATTTCTGTAATGTTTTGAACGGTTCCGATTTCAGAGTTTCCATGCTGTATACTTGCTAGCACAGTATCCTCTGTAATAGCTGCCTCTAAATCTACTAAACAAATGAGTCCGCTTTTATCAACAGGAATTTCAGTGATCGTATAGCCTTTTGATTTTAGAGATTGAAAATAACTTCGAATGGATGCATGTTCCATAGGTGTCGTAATAATATGCTTCTTATTTCGGGCATTTAGAAGTGATTGAATCGCAAGATAGTTCGATTCCGATCCACCGCTTGTGAAAAATACTCCTTGTTCTTTGCCTCCAATCATTTCTGCAAATGTTTTTCGGCAAACTTGTAATAAAGAAGAAGCTGTTCCTCCAATATCATGTAAACTTTGTTCATTTCCGAAGTATTGCGAAGCTGCTTTCATATATGTTTGTAACGCTTCCTCGCTCATAGGTGTAGTAGCTGCATAGTCAAGATATATCATCATGTAAGTTCCTCTCTCTAGTAAGAGTTACATTTCTTTTACTTTTTAAATGGTAGTGAAAATAAGAATTATAAAAAAACTCTTGTCATTATTTTAAAACTATGTAAATATAGGTGTCAAGACAGTTGAAAAGTGTAAAGTAGGAGGCAACAATTATGCCAAGTGCAGATGTCTTAATTATTGGAAGTGGCGTTGCGGCACTTCGTGTTGCAAAAGAGATTTGTCACGAAAAGAATGTGATTATTATCACAAAGGAGACGAAACGTAATAATAATACACATTTAGCTCAAGGTGGAATTGCCGCAGCGGTAGCTACATATGACAATCCTAATGATCATTTTGAAGATACGTTAGTAGCAGGGTGTCGTTATAACAATGAAGAAGTGGTCCGTTATTTAGTCGAGGAAGGACCGAAAGAAATTAATAACCTTATTGAAAGAGGAATGAAATTTGATGGAGATGAAACAGGTCCTCATCTTGGAAAAGAAGGAGCGCATCGAAAACGTCGTATTTTACATGCAGGTGGCGATGCAACAGGAAAGAATTTATTAGAGCATCTTATTCAAGAAGTAGCTCCATACGTTACGGTAGTGGAACAGGAAATGGTGCTCGATTTTATTATAGAAAAAGATAAATGTGTTGGGGCTTTAACTCGCAACAATAAAGGAGAACTGAAACGTTACAATGCAGATTATACGGTGTTAGCTTCAGGCGGTATTGGCGGTTTATACGCCTTTACTTCTAATGATGAGACAATTACAGGCGATGGACTTGCAATGGTGTACCGTGCAGGCGGAGAGCTTGTAGATTTAGAGTTTATACAATTTCATCCGACGATGTTATACGCGGGTGGGCGTTGTTCCGGCCTCGTGTCCGAAGCCGTTCGCGGAGAAGGAGCTGTCCTTATAAATGGCAAAGGGCAGCGTTTTATGATGGATATACATTCCGAACAGGATCTAGCACCTCGTGATGTAGTCGCAAGGGCTATTCATGAACAGCTACTTGCGGGTGAAAAAGTGTACTTAAACATCGAAATGATTCAAAACTTTGAACAACGCTTTCCGACCGTGTCATCGATATGTAAAACGAATGGAGTCGATATAAATAAAAACCTTATTCCAGTCGTGCCCGGTACTCATTTTCACATGGGTGGCGTGAAAACGAACTGTGATGGAGAGACGTCTATTCCGAACCTATACGCAGTCGGAGAAGTAGCTTGTAATGGGGTTCATGGTGCAAATAGATTAGCGAGTAATTCATTATTAGAAGGTCTTGTGTTTGGAGGAAGAATCGGAAGGCACATTTTATCTAGAGAGACAAAAGAAAAGGTGAACATGCTAGCCGACAAAGAAGCAAAGTTTATCGTTCTGAATCATTTACCGACGAAAGAAGAAATACAAAAATGCATGATGAAATATGTTGGGATTGTGCGAACAGAGCAAAGTTTATCTTATGCGAAGAGATGGCTTAGTAAGTATGGTGTTCGAAATATGATATTACAACATGATGTTCTTACGAATGAAGAGATAACGCTTATTAATATGTTAACAGTTTGTGAGCTTATAGTTGTTTCAGCCCTGCAAAGAGAAGAAAGTATTGGCGGGCATTACCGAAGTGATTATCCAGATAGAAATATAGGAAAGAAAGAGATTGTTCGAGTAAAGAGAAAACTACAACTTGTGTGATGAGGGGAAGAGGGGCTTTATGAACACGATAAAAGTTAAAGAAGCATTAAATCGATTTTTTTTAGAAGATATAGGAGAAAGAGATGTAACATCTCAGCTTATTTTTCCAGATAACTTACTTTCGAAAGGAACGTTTCTTGCAAAGGATACAGGGGTCTTTGCAGGACGTTTAGTAATTGAATCAGGATTTAAATTAATTGATGAGAGAATTGAAGTAGAGCTTCATAAAAAAGATGGGGATCTTGTAGAAAAAGGCGAAATCATTGCAACTGTGCAAGGGCCAATTGCATCGTTATTAACAGCAGAGCGCGTTATATTAAACGTTATTCAGCGTATGAGCGGAATAGCGATGATGACGCGTAAAGCGGTTCTTGCTTTAGATAGTAGCCATACTCGCATTTGTGATACGCGAAAAACGATGCCAGGACTACGTATGTTTGATAAGTATGCAGTCGTGTGTGGTGGTGGATTTAATCATCGCTTCGGTTTATATGATGGTGTCATGATTAAAGACAATCATATTGCGTTTGCTGGTTCTATTACAAAAGCTGTTACATCAGTGAAAGAAAAGTTAGGACATATGGTGAAAGTAGAAGTAGAAACAGAAACTGAGGAACAGGTGAGAGAGGCTGTTGCTGCTGGTGCGGATATTATTATGTTCGATAATCGTACGCCAGATGAAATCCGGGAGTTTTCGAAAATTGTACCAAGCGCTATCGTTACAGAAGCTTCAGGGGGCATCACAATTGAAGATTTATCAAAATACGGAAAAACAGGGGTAGATTATATTTCACTTGGAGCGTTAACACATTCAGTGAAAGCACTTGATATTAGTTTCAATATTAAAGGGTAAGGAAAGTGGCTTAGAGGGGGAGAAACGTATATGAGTATTTTAGAACAAGTACAGCCAATTGAAACGATGTTACCAGAGCCTTATTACACGATGTCAACGGAAGATATGGAAAAGCGTGTTCGTGAAATTAAAGAGAAGATGGGGAAAATGTTATTCATTCCAGGGCATCATTATCAAAAAGATGAAGTGGTACAATTTTCAGATGCAGCAGGGGATTCACTTCAGCTTGCGCAAGTTGCAGCGAGCAATAAAGACGCAAAATATATTGTGTTTTGCGGGGTGCACTTTATGGCGGAAACAGCAGATATGTTAACGACAGATGATCAAGTTGTCATCTTACCAGATATGCGTGCAGGTTGTTCGATGGCGGATATGGCAGATATTGAACAAACAGAAAGAGCGTGGAAAGAGTTAAAGAAATTATTTGGAGATACGATGATTCCGTTAACATATGTGAACTCTACAGCTGCAATTAAAGCGTTTTGTGGTCGTAACGGAGGAGCAACAGTAACTTCTTCTAATGCAAAGCAAATGGTATCTTGGGCGTTTACTCAAAAAGAGCGTCTCGTCTTTTTACCAGACCAACATTTAGGGAGAAATACAGCGTACGATTTAGGTATCCCGTTAGATAAAATGGCAGTATGGGACCCACACACAGATTCATTAGAGTACGATGGGGATATAGAAGAAATTCAAGTGATTTTATGGAAAGGGCATTGTTCTGTTCATCAAAATTTTACAGTGAAGAACATTGAGAGCGTACGAAAAAATCATCCTGATATGAATATTATTGTACATCCAGAATGTTGCTATGAAGTGGTAGCTGCTTCAGATTATGCAGGCTCAACGAAGTATATTATTGATATGATTGAATCGGCGCCATCTGGTAGCAAATGGGCGATTGGTACAGAAATGAATTTAGTGAACCGAATTATTCAGCAACATCCAGATAAAGAAATTGTTTCACTTAATCCATTTATGTGTCCATGCTTAACGATGAACCGAATTGATTTGCCTCACTTATTATGGGTACTTGAAACGATAGAAAGAGGAGAAGAAATTAACGTTATTAGCGTAGATAAACAAGTAACGGCAGAAGCGGTTCTTGCATTAAATCGTATGTTAGAGCGTGTGTAAAGCAACGGTATTCCCGTTGCTTTTTTTCATACATATAATCATAACAAGAACAAAATGGGCATACATTGTTTTGAAGAAATCATTGTGGTTCTTTATGCTTATTCCACTTCGAATGATATTGAAAATCGAAGAAGTGATAAAAGTGAAAAGAAGTTAATGTTATTTAGAAAGAGTTACTTCATGAGATTTGTTACTTATAGATAAGTTATACAGGAGGGGGAAAATTTGAAAATTCATATCGTGCAAAAAGGGGATACCCTTTGGAAAATTGCGAAAAAGTACGGAGTGGATTTTGATACGTTGAAAAAAACAAATACACAACTTAGTAATCCAGATTTAATCATGCCAGGTATGAAAATTAAAGTGCCATCCAAGAGTGTTCACATGAAACAACAGGCTGGAGCAGGTTCAGCGCCTCCAAAGCAATACGTAAAAGAAGTGCAACAAAAAGAATTTGCAGCAACACCAACTCCACTTGGAATAGAAGATGAAGAAGAAGTTACGTATCAATCAGCACCAATTACACAGCAGCCAGCTATGCAACAAACACAAAAAGAAGTGCAAGTAAAACCGCAGAAGGAAATGCAGGTAAAGCCGCAAAAAGAAGTACAGGTGAAACCGCAAAAAGAGGTGCAAAAAGAACAGCCAATTCAAAAAGAGAAACCAATTGAAAAACCGTCTGTTATTCAAAAACCACCTGTGATAGAAAAACAAAAACCGGCGGAAAAAGAAAACACGAAGTTTTCGGTAAATGTATTGCCACAGCCGCCACAACCACCAATAAAACCGAAAAAAGAATATAAAATTTCAGATGTAATAAAAAAAGGAAGCGAGTTAATTGCTCCTCAAATTAGTAAAATGAAACCTAACAATATCATTTCTCCGCAAACGAAAAAAAATAATATAGTATCGCCGCAAGTGAAGAAAGAGAATGTAGGTAATATAATAACGCCGCAAGTGAAGAAAGAAAATGTAGGGAATATAGTGTCACCGCAAGTCAAGAAAGAAAATGTAGGAAATATAATGTCACCACAAGTGAAGAAAGAAAATGTAGGGAATATAGTGTCACCACAAGTGAAGAAAGAAAATGTAGGGAATATAGTGTCACCACAAGTGAAGAAAGAGAATATAGGGAATATAATATCGCCACAAGTGAAGAAAGAAAACGTAGGGAATATAGTGTCACCACAAGTCAAGAAAGAAAACGTAGGGAATATAGTGTCACCAAATGTATCGAAAGAAAATGTAGTTATTCCACAAGTCATACCGCCAAATATTCAAATGCCAAATATAATGCCAATCATGGATAACAACCAACCACCGAATATAATGCCAATCATGGATAACAACCAACCACCGAATATGATGCCGATAATGGATAACAACCAACCACCGAATATGATGCCGATAATGGATAACAACCAACCACCGAATATGATGCCGATAATGGATAACAACCAACCACCGAATATAATGCCAATTATGGATAACAATCAAATGCCGAATATGATGCCGATAATGGATAACAATCAAATGCCGAATATGATGCCGATAATGGATAACAATCAAATGCCGAATATGATGCCGATAATGGATAACAACCAACCACCGAATATGATGCCAATTATGGATAACAATCAAATGCCGAATATAATGCCGATAATGGATAACAATCAAATGCCGAATATGATGCCGATAATGGATAACAATCAAATGCCGAATATGATGCCAATTATGGATAACAATCAAATGCCGAATATGATGCCATATCAAATGCCGTATCAACAGCCCATGATGCCGCCGAATCCGTATTATCAACAACCAAATCCATATCAAATGCCATATCAGCAAGGAGCGCCGTTTGGACCACAATATACGTCTATGCCAAATCCGAATATGATGCCAATGGATAATAATATGCCGCCGCTTGTGCAGGGTGAGGAAGATTGTGGATGCGGAGGAGAAAGTAGACTATATAGTCCACAACCAGGTGGTCCGCAATATGCGAATCCTTTATATTATCAACCAACTCAGTCTGCATATGCACCACAGCCAGGAACGATGTATTATCAACCAGATCCACCAAATGTATTTGGAGAGCCCGTTTCAGAAGAAGAGGACGAAGAAGTTTAAAAAGGCGGGAGTATTCCCGCCTTTTTTGCATGCGTGTTAATTAAGAAAATGTAGTTTTTTTATGAGGTGCTAGAAAATTCCCAGTGAAATATTAACAGTGTAAAAACCTTCTCTGTTACTCATCATAAGAGGGAGCTTTTCAGTAGAGAAGCTCATTCTAACAGAGGGGGTTTTTGTATTGAATACGAAAGTAAAAGTGATTGCTGCTTCTTTGTTAGTTACCAGTGCATTAGCTGCATGTGGTACACCAAAAGATAACAATGCAATGGATGGACGTAACTACAATTACGAACGTACATCTTATAATGATACACACCAGTATCGTGATAATGTGACACGTAATGATCGTTATACAGATTATGTAACATATAGAAATGGTCGTAACGATACAGGATACAATTATTATCGAGATGTAAATTACAATGGACAAATTGCTAATCCGCATCCAACTCGTAATATTACAATGAACAATTCATACATTAACAATGATGGTAAAACAGCTGAAAGAATAACAAATCGTGTGAAACGTATGAATAACGTAGACCGTGTGTCTACAGTTGTATATGGAAACGATGTAGCGATTGCGGTAAAGCCACGTAACACAGTGACAAATGAAACGGCGATGGCGAACGAAATTCGTCAAGCGGTTTCAAATGAAGTTGGAAACAGAAACGTATATGTTTCTGTAAGAAATGATATGTTTACTCGTGTCGATGCAATGAGTACGCGTCTACGTAACGGTACAGTTACAAACGATTTTAATCGTGACATAGTGAATATGTTCCGAGACATTCGTTACGGTTTAACTGGTACAGTGCGATAACAAAACAAAAGAGGAAGGGTGAGCCCTTCCTCTTTATTCATCGTTGTCTTGTAAACGACGTTTTTTAATAAAATAACTAACGGAGTAAGAAACTAAAAAGCATATGAAAAGAATACTACCTGTTAAAATAGCTTCAAACAGTGGTCTTTCTGGACTGAAAATAATATAAATAATAGCCATAACGATTCCTACAATAAGGGAGCGGAAGACAAGTTTATAATAAGGAGTTAACTTTATTTCCTTTTCACTTTCTTCTACATCGATTGAAACACTTAACTGTAAATAACTAAGGACGATACTTGTAAGAATAAATAATAGCCATAATGGAGATTTCGTAATTTGATCCATTCCTTCAGTGAATCCGATATAGCCTAAAATGCCAATTATACCAAGCGATTGAAAAAGAAAGGCAATACGTATGTTTTTTAATGTTTTCAGAATGAGACGTTCATCCTTTATTTTTTTCACAATATCCATCTCCTGTTTATTATGATTTCGCTGTTATATTAATTGTAACATATATGTTACTTTTATCAATTTATAATTTGCATATTATTCAGTTGGATAAAAGAGGGAATAAAATATTTTTATAAACATGTTGCACTTATAATTTATTAATGTTATATTAACAAAGCGATGAGCTAATTTACGTAAGACGAGAGATATGCTTAAGTGCTAAACACGCGAATGTGGTCGCCTGGTCTCTCGCCGTAAACGCATCAAGACGCCTGCTTTGCAGGCGTCTTTCATTTTATATAAAAGTAAATGATACATGCAGATGAGGTAAACCCTTATCTGCATTTTTTATTTTTCGAAAGAAATGTAATATGGATAAAACCCCCATTTCCGGAAAAACTACTAATGAAAGTATGATCTTGCCTAAAAGAGGTGAACGGAAATGAAATGGATACTGATTGCGATGCAAGCTTTCGTTATGATGTTTTGTTTCGTTTATGAAACGAATGTGAAGGCGGAAGGGCCAGTACCAGAAGTAACGGAAAAAGAACCTGAGGTTACAATTTTATTAGAGCGTATGTATGTTGATGGAGAAGTAAGTGAGGAAATACTTACAGAAAAAGTAGCGGATTTAGAAAAGTTTTTACAGCAATATAAAGAATGGCAACTTGTTGATCGTGATGATGTACAAATCGTATTACAAAAGAAAGTTGATGATATTTCTCCGTTATTGAAAACGAGCGGATATTTTGGTGTTTCAGAGGAAGGGATATTACAAATTTTCAAAGGTGTGCCAAAAAGTGATAATGCGATCCATTCTTTCTTTCAAATTGATATGAAAAAGCTTGAGAGTTATGAGCGTGCGAAATTGAAGCGTGGTATTCGGATTAAATCAAAAGAAGGTTTTGTAAAGACGATTGAAAAAATGAAACAATACGCAGTGCAAAATAAGAAAAAAAGCAGCTCATGGTGAGCTGCTTTTTCTTACTTATTTTTAGCTAAAATTTCTTTTGCGATTTCATCAATTAGCATATCTTTTCCAATTGGATTGAATGCTTTCGTATTGAAGACTTCATTTGATACTTCATATACGTGATTATTTTTAACTGCTTTATTGTCTTTCCAAACGGCACTGTTTTTGTAGTCTTCGTACACTTTATCAGCTTCGCCGCCGAAGTTTACAATAAACATTTGATCAGGCTGGAATGCAACTAGACCTTCTAGTGATACTTGCGCCATCGTTTGTTTTAAATCTGTACCTTTTGTTGCAGGAAGTTTTAAGTCGTTAAAGATGATGTCACCGTATCCGAAGCTGCCGTATACACGGAAGTTTTGAGGTGTAACTGCAACGAACATAAAGTTCTCATCTTTTGTTTTCTCTTTAATTTTTTTAGATAAAGAGTCTGCTTTCTTATCGTAGTCTGCAATCCATTTGTCTGCTTTCTTCTCTTCGTCAAATAGCTTACCTACTTCTTTAAACTTACCACGCCAGTCTTCTAAGTTTGTTTCTAGAACAACTGTAGGTGCAACCTTTTCTAGTTGATCATAAATTTTTAATTGACGGTTGTTTAAAATTATTAAGTCTGGTTTTAAAGCAGTAACAGCTTCTAAATCAACTTTAGGTGCCCAGTACCAACCAACTGCTTTTACTCCATCTAATTTGTCTGTTAAGTGATTTTGGATTTTATCTTTATATGTATTTGCTGTGCCAACAGGTTTGTGTCCAAGAAGTAATAGTTCTTCTGTTGATCCAGATAAGTCAACAATTCTCTTTGGATTTACTGGAATTGTAGCTTCACCTTTAGCATGTTTTACAACTTTTGTTTTCGGTTGTTCTTTTGCTTTTGATTCTTCTTTTTGAGAAGAACAGCCAACGATAGAAAGAACAACAAGCATAATAGTAAATAAAATAAATAGCTTACGTTTCATCCTGATGTAACCCCTTTAATTAATATTGATAATCATTATCGACCTCTGTATATTAAGGTGCTTTAACCTTTCTGTCAATGGAAAATAACAGAAGTTTCAAGTGGAGAACATTTGTTGGGGCAGTCTCGCTTTTCTATCATTAAATATGTTAAAATGGAATACATGATTTAAGAGGGAGAGATCGTATTTTGTTTGAATATGTTACAGGTTACGTGGAGTATGTAGGGCCGGAATATGTCGTAATTGACCATAATGGAATTGGTTATCAAATTTTCACACCGAATCCGTATGTATTTCAAAGAAGTAAGCAAGAAATCCGTGTCTATACATATCATTATGTGAGAGAAGATATTATGGCACTTTACGGGTTTAAAACACGTGAAGAGCGTTTATTATTTACAAAGTTGTTAGGCGTGTCTGGCATTGGGCCAAAAGGCGCTCTTGCAATTTTAGCTTCTGGTCAAACAGGACAGGTCGTTCAAGCGATTGAGCATGAAGATGAGAAGTTTTTAGTGAAATTCCCAGGCGTCGGAAAGAAAACAGCACGCCAAATGATTTTAGATTTAAAAGGAAAACTAGCAGATGTCGTACCAGATGCATTTGTGGATTTATTCTCAGACACAGAACGTTTTGATGAGAAGAAAGGTTCATCAGCTGAGCTTGATGAGGCACTGGAAGCTCTGCGCGCACTTGGATACGCAGAACGCGAAGTTTCTCGCGTTGTACCAGAGTTATTAAAAGAATCATTAACGACGGATCAGTATATTAAAAAGGCACTTAGTCTTTTACTAAATGGTAAGAGGTGAGTATAATGGACGAACGTCTCCTTTCAGGGGAATCTGCATATGAAGATGCGGATTTAGAATATTCATTACGGCCACAGACGCTCCGTCAGTATATTGGCCAAGATAAAGCGAAACATAATTTAGAAGTATTTATTGAAGCAGCGAAAATGCGTGAAGAAACGTTAGATCACGTGCTTTTATATGGACCGCCAGGTCTTGGTAAAACGACGCTTGCGAATATTATTGCAAATGAAATGGCCGTTAATGTTAGAACAACTTCAGGTCCCGCGATTGAAAGACCAGGAGATTTAGCTGCTGTATTAACAGCGCTTCAGCCAGGGGATGTATTATTTATTGATGAAATTCATCGTTTGCATAGATCAATTGAAGAAGTATTGTATCCTGCGATGGAAGACTTTTGCCTTGATATCGTAATTGGAAAAGGGCCTTCAGCACGTTCTGTACGCCTAGATTTACCGCCATTTACATTAGTTGGAGCAACGACACGCGCCGGAGCATTATCGGCACCGCTTCGTGACCGCTTCGGTGTACTTTCAAGGTTAGAGTACTACACAGTAGATCAGCTTTCTGCGATTGTTGAACGTACAGCAGAAGTGTTTGAAGTTGAAATCGATTCGTTAGCTGCATTAGAAATTGCAAGACGTTCTCGTGGTACACCTCGTATTGCGAATCGTCTTTTAAGACGTGTACGTGATTTCGCGCAAGTTCGTGGTAACGGAACGGTTACGATGGAAATTACGCAAATGGCATTAGAGCTACTGCAAGTAGATAAATTAGGTCTAGATCATATTGATCATAAATTACTGCTTGGTATTATTGAGAAATTCCGTGGTGGTCCAGTTGGATTAGAAACGGTTTCAGCAACAATTGGAGAAGAATCTCATACGATTGAAGATGTGTATGAGCCGTATTTATTACAAATTGGCTTTTTACAACGAACGCCAAGGGGCCGAATTGTAACGCCGCTTGCGTATGAACATTTCGGAATGGAGATGCCAAAAGTATGATGGAGATGCCCAAAATGCTTATTACAGCGGGAATCTTACTCATCGTTGTTGGATTAGCTTGGAAGTTCATTGGCAGGCTTCCAGGCGATATTTTTGTGAAAAAAGGAAACGTTACCTTTTATTTTCCTATCATTACATGTATTGTGTTAAGTATTGTACTATCTTTTATTATGTATATAATAAATCGATTTAAATAAGAAATAGGTGGATATAGCTATGGATATAAATCTGTTTGATTTTCATTTACCAGAAGAACTTATTGCACAAGTCCCGTTAGAAGATCGTGAAACATCAAGATTAATGGTGTTAGACCGTGAAACAGGTGATATTGAGCATAAACATTTTACGGACATTCTTTCTTACTTACATGAGGGGGATTGCTTAGTTTTAAATGAAACGAAAGTTATGCCTGCTCGTTTGCACGGTGTGAAAGAAGATACAGGCGCGCACATTGAAGTACTTCTTTTAAAACAAGAAGAAGGCGATAAGTGGGAAACGCTTGTAAAGCCAGCGAAACGTGTAAAAGAAGGAACTGTTATCTCTTTTGGCGAAGGGAAATTAAAAGCAACTTGCACAGGAACTGCAGATCAAGGTGGACGTCAGCTTGAATTTTCATATGACGGCATCTTCTATGAAATTTTAGATGAACTTGGGGAAATGCCACTTCCTCCATATATTAAAGAGACGCTAGAAGATCGCGATCGCTATCGCTATCAAACAGTATATGCGAAAGAAATCGGTTCAGCAGCAGCGCCGACTGCGGGACTTCACTTTACAGAAGAGTTACTTGAGAAGTTAAAGCAAAAAGGCGTTCAGTTGGCATTCATTACACTTCACGTAGGGCTTGGAACATTTAGACCAGTTTCTGCAGACACGATTGAAGAACACCATATGCACGCAGAATATTACCATATGTCTGAAGAGACAGCGGCATTATTAAATCGTGTGAAAGAGAATGGTGGACGTATTATTACTGTAGGTACGACATCAACTCGTACGTTAGAAACAATTGCAACAGATCATGACGGTAAGCTTTGCGCCGCTTCTGGATGGACAGATATTTTCATGTATCCGGGATATGAATTTAAAGCAATTGATGGTTTAATTACAAACTTCCACTTGCCGAAATCAACATTAATCATGCTTGTAAGTGCATTTGCAAATAGAGATAATGTACTTCATGCTTATAATGAAGCAGTAAAAGAAAAATATCGTTTCTTTAGCTTCGGTGATGCAATGTTCGTTGCATCTCACGCTAAAATGAGAAACAAATAAAAGGAGTAAGTTATGACAGCAATTCGTTATGAATTTATTAAGACATGTAAACAAACGGGTGCCCGTTTAGGTCGTGTGCATACACCGCACGGTTCATTTGATACACCAACATTTATGCCAGTTGGTACACTTGCGACAGTTAAGACAATGTCACCGGAAGAATTAAAAGCAATGGATTCTGGCATTATTTTAAGTAATACGTATCATTTATGGCTACGTCCAGGTCATGAAATTATTCGTGAAGCAGGCGGCTTGCATAAATTTATGAACTGGGATCGTGCAATCTTAACAGACTCTGGTGGTTTCCAAGTATTCAGTTTAAGTGACTTCCGTCGTATTGAAGAGGAAGGCGTTCACTTCCGTAATCACTTAAATGGAGATAAATTATTCTTATCACCAGAAAAAGCGATGGAAATCCAAAATGCATTAGGTTCGGATATTATGATGGCATTTGATGAGTGTCCGCCGTTCCCGGCTACTTTTGAATATATGAAGAAATCTGTAGAGCGTACGAGCCGCTGGGCAGAACGTTGCTTAAAAGCGCATGAACGTCCGCAAGATCAAGGTTTATTCGGTATTGTACAGGGCGGGGAGTACGAAGAGCTTCGTCGTCAAAGTGCGAAAGACCTTGTTTCAATGGACTTCCCTGGTTACGCTGTAGGTGGTTTATCTGTTGGTGAACCGAAAGATATTATGAACCGTGTACTTGAGTTTACAACACCACTTCTTCCAGATAATAAGCCTCGTTACTTAATGGGTGTAGGTTCTCCTGACTCATTAATCGATGGTGCAATTCGTGGTATTGATATGTTTGACTGCGTACTTCCAACTCGTATCGCTCGAAATGGTACATGTATGACAAGTGAAGGTCGACTCGTTGTAAAAAATGCGAAATTCGCAAGAGACTTCGGTCCGCTTGATCCAAACTGTGATTGCTACACATGTAAAAACTACTCACGTGCGTATATTCGTCACTTAATGAAATGTGATGAAACGTTCGGAATTCGTTTAACGTCTTATCACAACCTTCATTTTCTGTTAAACTTAATGGAGCAGGTGAGACAAGCTATTCGTGAAGACCGTCTTGGCGATTTCCGCGAAGAGTTCTTTGAACAGTATGGCTTTAATAAACCGAATGCTAAAAACTTCTAATACATAATTTAAAAGGAGGAACAAAAGATGAATGCAGGTATGATGAATATCGTTATGATCGTTGCGATGTTTGCGATTTTCTATTTCTTATTAATTCGCCCGCAACAAAAACGTCAAAAAGCAGTTGCTCAAATGCAAAGTGAGTTAGCAAAAGGTGATGCTATCGTAACAATCGGTGGTTTACACGGTACAATCGAATCAGTAGATGAGACGAAAATCGTTATTAAATCTGGTGGTTCACACTTAACTTTCGATCGCAATGCGATTCGTGAAGTTGTGAAAAACTAATGTGGAAGGCCCTGCATGAAATGTGCAGGGCCTTTTTTAGTTACTTTGCTTTGACATATTTACACCGAAAATACCACCGAGTGTACTCGCCCCCATTAATGCTAATTGATAAAGTAATTGTGAGTTCGATAAGGTTTGAGAAAAGCCTAAATAGTTAACTAAAAAGACGAGTATAGTGAATGTGAGCCCTGTTGTGAAACCTACTAGCCAACCTTTTCCTTGAGCCTTTTTGCCGGCAGTAAATCCAGACATAAGCATAGATAAAAGAGCGAGTATAAAAATAGTAACGGTTAATGTCCCTTCATTTATATTTGTAAACTTTAATAAAAGAGCCATAATCATACTAGTAATAGATGCGAGAATTAGTAGTGTAACAATACCGAAGCCAATTGCAGTTGATAATTTTTTCGTTCCATCCATTTATGCATTCCCCCTTTTTAATACAAGCATATTTTCCTTTTGCCCAAGTTAGACTAGTTTCTTTTTTATAGGGGAGTCTATACGTAAAAAAGGAGATGTAGAAATGGAATGGATATCAATAATTGGACGGACAATGCTTTTGTATATCATCATCTTAATTATTTTTCGTCTTATGGGTAAACGTGAGATAGGAGAGCTAAGTGTATTAGATTTAGTCGTATTTATTATGCTTGGAGAAATGGCTGTAGTGGCAATTGAAAATACCGATAAATCACTTTGGCATCAATTAGTTCCGATGACTTTTCTTATGTGCATCCAAATTATTTTGTCAGTCATTTCCCTAAAGTATCAACGCTTTCGGCATTTAATAGAAGGTGAGCCAGCTATTCTTGTAAACGCGGGGAAGATTGATGAAAAGAAGATGAGAAAGCAACGGTATAATATAGATGATTTAATGATGCAATTAAGGGAACAAGGAGTTGGAGATATTCGGGATGTAGAATATGCTATTTTGGAACCGTCTGGGAAGTTATCTGTCTTTCAAAAACAAAAAAATAAACAAGATACATTACAGTTTACGCTTCCTCTTATTATTGATGGAGAAATTCAATCTAGTCATTTACAAATGATTGAGCATACAGATGAATGGCTTATTGAGAAATTAAAAAACTTAGGTTATAACGATGTAACACAAATTTTATACTGTAGTTTTCAAAACGGACAATTTTTTGTTGATGTAAAAGAAAATTAGAGATTTATCCTTTGAAAGAGTAAGAATGATTGGTTTAACTAATAATCAGTGGAGATTACCCCGCTGATTAAAGTTTCATCTTATTTCAAAAATGAAAGTTTACGAATGATAGGGAGACGACTTAACTCTTCTTTTCGAATGAGTTTGAAAGTGAAGAGAAGTACGATATAAACAATTGTTGTTAAAGTGATTTCCCATAATGTTTGTATGCCAAGGGAATGAGAGAAAATAATATATTTATGGAGATAAAAACCGAAGGCGCCTGCGATACCGATGGCAAGTCCGCCGAAAATATAGTCTTTTGCGTAAATGGTAAATGTAATCTTTTTTAAAACAGTAGCGTAGTGAAGAAATGTTACTGTTACAATATTTGCAGCGATAGCAAGTGCAACCCCCATCATTTGAAATTCTGGCCTTGATGCTAGTACAAAAATAACGATTAATTTCACGATGGCACCAATAAATGTATTCATCATTGCAGCCCTTGCTAAGTTTAAAGCTTGCAAAACAGAGGTAAGTGGACTTTGGAAATAATGAAATAAAAAGCAAGGCGCAAGAAGTTGAATGAATGCTGTTGCGCTGTCTGATCCATACATAAGAGTTAAAACAGGAGAAGCGAATACGTATAATATAACGACAGACCATCCGCCGGTAATTAATGAAATTCGAAGTGCTTGTTGTAAACGGTGCTCCACTAATTTATGTTGTCTTTTTGCCATTGCTTCACTAATAGAAGGGACGAGCGCTGTAGAAAGAGCGTATGTAATAAAGGCGGGTAGTGATAGAAGCGGGAATGCATAACCGTTTAATATACCGTATTGCTGGGTTGCAACAGAAGCAGCGACACCAGCGATTGCTAAGCTTTGCATAACGACAATAGGTTCAAAAAAATATGAAACGGAGCCGATTAAACGACTTCCTGTAGTTGGAAGGGCAATATCCATCAGAGAATAAAATGTCCCTTTGCTTTCCTTTACAGTAGTGAAAAATCCAGAGCGTATTGATAAATGTTTTTCTCGCTGAAATAACGTGAGTAAAAATAATAAGGATGCAACTTCACCGAGAACAGCTGATAACATAGCGCCTGCTGCAGCGTATTCTATGCCGTAAGGTAAAAATAATTGAATGCATATAGCGATAATGGTAATGCGGACGACTTGTTCTAGAACTTGCGCATAAGCGCTAGGTTTCATGTTTTGTGTCCCTTGAAAGTAACCACGCAAAACAGAAGAAACAGCAATAACCGGGACAACGGGCAAAATGGCCATTAATGGATAGTACGTTCTTTCGTCGGTTAATAATGTTTTTGCTAAAATAGGCGTGAGGAACATAATTCCGATTGTTAAAATGATACTAATAACGGATGTAACAGCTAGTGATACGGTTAATATTTTTTTAACTCTTTGTTTATCGTTTACAGCTTCCGCTTCTGCTACAAACTTTGCGATTGCGACAGGAAGACCAATTTGTGTCAATGTAATTGCTAAAATGAATGTAGGAACGGCCATCATATAAAGACCAACGCCTTCTTCTCCTAAAATACGTGCCATTACTATGCGGTTGATAAAGCCAAGTATTTTTGTAATAAAGCCGGCTATCATTAAAATAAATGCGCCTTTTAAAAAGCTTTGTCTCGTCATGTTCTTCTCCTACCTTCTCAAAATCAATGGAATGATTTACAATAATTTATATGCACGTACGAGACAAGAATGACAAGCATTTAAGAGAGTGAAGTATGATAGTGCTCTTGAAAGTAGTTATTGCTGTCCATTAGAGCGGGATTAAAGCGACTTTTTCGTGCTGAAATAAGAAGGAGATGTTATAAATGTTAGATAGAGAGGCTTTGGTAGAATCATACCGCGGACAGTTACAAGTCGTTTTAGAAAGTAAAGTAGAAGAGTTTCAAATGTTCGGTTACGACCGAGTAACAGATGATGACATTTGGAAGTTTCTCAAAGTGAAAAAGTGGAAGAAGATAGACAGCGATGTTAGATTGTATGAATTAGTTAATGACGTATTAACAGTAAGTACTAATGAATATATGACATATTTAACTGTTGAAGCTTACCAAGCACCGCTTTGGTCATTTGATGAGTACGAAAATAAATAACCGACTGCAATTGGTTTGTTCTTCCTTTTGCAGTATAATGATATGTATTGATAAAGAGGAAATAATTGTGTCTAAGATTATATATAAAGGAGGTAGTGAAGAGGAAAATAAATGATGAAAGTGTAGGGAGTGTAAAAGCTTACCTATACAGCTAGTGATGAGCTAGCAAAAATTATAGAAAG
Source organism: Bacillus sp. FSL L8-0152 (assembly GCF_038006365.1). Taxonomy (NCBI): domain Bacteria; kingdom Bacillati; phylum Bacillota; class Bacilli; order Caryophanales; family Bacillaceae; genus Bacillus; species Bacillus sp. FSL L8-0152. The sequence continues at coordinate 4,498,583 of NZ_JBBOVB010000001.1, read as the reverse complement.
GAAGTCTACTAACTAGGCGTATGCACACGTATAGCAGTGAATCGTAAAAGATTTATTGAAAGTGTTAGTAGCAGAAAGAGGGTACATATGGCAAAGCGTGGTACGAGAATTGCCGCCTTTTTCCTCATCGTCTTATTAATCGGTGGAGTAATTGGTGCGGCAGGAAAAGACATAGCAAAAGGAATTAGTCTAGGACTAGACCTTCGCGGTGGTTTTGAAATTCTGTATGAAGTAAAACCAGCCAAAAAAGGTGATAAAATCGATCGAGACGTACTTGTAAGTACAGTAGGTGCTCTTGAAAATCGTGTCAATGTTCTCGGTGTAAGTGAGCCGAACATTCAAATCGAAGGGCAAGATCGAATTCGTGTACAGCTTGCTGGTGTACAAGATCAGCAAAAAGCACGTGAAATGTTATCAACACAAGCGAAATTAACATTCCGTGATGTGGATGATAACCTTCTTATGGATGGAACGGATTTAAAAGGCGGCGGAGCGAAGCAAACATTTGATGAGCAAGGCCGTGCGAGCGTAGGTCTTACACTAAAAAGCGCTGAAAAATTCCGTGAAGTAACTGAAAAAATTTCTAAAATGCCACCACCAACGAATTTAATGGTAATTTGGCTTGATTTTGAAGAAGGAAAAGATTCGTATAAAGCAGAATCTGCAAAACCGAATCCAAAGTTCTTATCAGCAGCAACAGTAAACCAAGTATTTAACCAAGCTGAAGTATCTATCGTAGGTGGAAACTTCACAGTTGAAAGTGCGAAACAACTTTCATCTTTATTAAATGCAGGTGCACTGCCTGTTGATTTAAAAGAAATGTATTCAACATCTGTTGGAGCGAAATTTGGTCAACAAGCATTAGACCAAACAATTTTCGCTAGTGCGATTGGTATCGCTCTTATTTTCTTATTTATGCTTGTGTATTACCGTTTACCAGGACTTGTAGCGGTTATTATGTTAGGTCTATACATTTTTGTTACATTACTTGTCTTTAACTGGATGCATGCGGTTCTGACATTACCAGGTATTGCCGCATTAGTGCTCGGGGTAGGTATCGCAGTTGATGCGAATATTATTACGTACGAGAGACTGAAAGAAGAGCTGAAAATTGGTAAGTCCATGATGTCAGCATTCCGAGCTGGTAACCATCGTTCATTAGCAACAATTTTAGATGCGAACGTTACGACTCTTGCAGCTGCAGGTGTGTTATTTGTATATGGTACAAGCTCAGTACAAGGGTTTGCAACAAGTTTAATCGTAAGTATTTTAGTCGGTTTCATTACGAACGTATTCGGTACTCGTTTCTTACTAGGTTTACTTGTAAAGAGCCGTTACTTCGATAAAAAACCATCATATTTTGGTGTGAAACAAAAGGATATTATTCCGTTAACAAAAGGTGTAGTACATCCACCAACGAAATTTGATCGTATTAACTTCGTGAATATCGGTCATAAATTCCTTATCTTCTCAATTGTAGTTGTAATTGCAGGTGCAATTATCCTGCCAATTTTCAAATTGAATCTTGGGATTGACTTTGCAAGTGGTACACGTATGGACTTGCAATCAAAACAAGCACTTACTGTAGCTGATGTTCATAAAGATTTTAAAGAGTTGAACATTGATGTGAAGGAAGAAAATATTGTACCGACTGGGGATGACAATAAAGGTTTCGCAGTTCGTACATTAGGTGTTTTATCAAAAGATGAAATTGCGAAAACAAAAACATTCTTCCATGATAAATATGGTACGGATCCAAACATAAGTACAGTTTCACCGACAATCGGTAAAGAAATTGCACGAAATGCATTTATCGCTGTACTGATTGCTTCTGCAGTTATCATTTTATACGTAAGTATTCGATTCCGATTTACGTATGCGTTATCTGCAGTACTTGCATTATTACATGACGCATTCGTTATGGTTGTTATGTTTAGTATTTTCCAATTAGAGGTAGACTTAACGTTTATCGCTGCAGTACTAACAATCATCGGTTATTCTATTAATGACTCGATTGTTACATTTGATAGAAACCGTGAATTATACAAACAGAAAAAACGAGTGCGCGATATAAAAGACCTAGAGGAAATTGTAAATGCAAGTATTCGCCAAACGCTTGGTCGTTCGATTAACACCGTATTAACAGTGTTACTCCCAGTAATTGCACTACTTATCTTTGGTAGTGAGTCACTACGTAACTTCTCGTTTGCGTTACTTGTTGGATTAATAGTAGGTACGTACTCTTCTGTTTTCGTTGCCTCTCAAATTTGGTTAATGCTTGAAAACCGTCGTTTGAAAAAGGGGAAAAACAAGAAGAAGGTTGAGAAAGTAGAATCTGAACCGCAAGTATAGAAAAGATGATGCCTTATTATGAGGCATCTCTTTTTTCGTTTGTGGATACAATAAGATAGCAACTTTTTGATGGGAAGAAGATGGAAGAAAGTGGTGGTGTTATCGCTGTTTTTGTTAAAATAAAAAGATAGGTTAAGAAAAGAAGGGATTTTAATTATGGAAAAAGATGAACGTTTTAAACAGGCCGAGTTTGGTGCTATTGTCGGGATCGTTGGTAATATTATATTAGCAATTGTAAAGGCGGTAATTGGTTATATTGGGAACAGTAAAGCACTGCTAGCAGATGCGGTGCATTCTGCATCAGATGTAATTGGTTCGCTAGCTGTACTTTTTGGATTGCGAGCGGCAAAGCAGCCACCTGATGAAGATCATCCGTATGGTCATGGTAAAGCGGAATCGATTTCAGCGATTATTGTTGCGGTATTATTATTTATTGTGGGACTTGAAATCGCGATTTCATCTATAAAAGCTTTTTCGCAAGAACTAGAACCGCCGAAAGGAATTACGATTTTTGCTGTTGTTCTTTCAATCGTCGTGAAAGAAGGAATGTTTCAATATAAATTCCGATTAGGGAAAAGGGTAAATAGTGATGCAATTATTGCAAATGCATATGAGCACCGTTCAGATGTATTTTCTTCAATTGCAGCTTTAATCGGTATTTGTGCAGCTATACTCGGTGGTAAGCTTGGTATAGACTGGCTTGTATATGCTGATCCGATTGCAGGATTAGTTGTTTCGCTTCTTGTTGTAAAAATGGCATGGAGCATTGGAGCGGAAGCAATTCATGCAACGCTTGACCATGTTCTTCATGAGGAGGATGTTATTCCGCTTAGAGAAGCAGTTCTTCAAGTAGATGGTGTGAAAAAAATTGGTTCTTTATATGCACGGGAGCATGGTCATTATGTTATTGTCGATATTAAAGTGTCTGTAGATCCATACATTACTGTAGAAGAAGGACACCGTATTGGAAAACATGTGAAAGAAATACTTATGAAACAAGATAATGTACAAAATGTATTCGTACATATAAATCCGTATTCTCCAAATTAAACATCATTAACATTTTAGTATATAGATATTGCATCGTAGTTTGCATTATATTGTCACCCCTTAATCTGTCTTGTATAATGAACAGGTTAAGGGGTGATTTCGTGTTACAACCGAAGACGCGTTGGAAAGAAAAAGAATATAATGACGAACGAGTGAGTGAATTAGCAAGTAAATTACAGTTATCGCCACTTGTCGTTTCATTATTCCTCGGTAGAGGACTAGATACAGAAGATAAGATTTTAGATTTTTTAAATACAGAAAATCAAGAATTTCATGATCCATTTTTATTAGAAGGAATGGATAGAACGGTAGAACGTGTAAATAAGGCGATTCAAAATGGAGAACAAATATTAATATTTGGTGATTACGATGCAGACGGAGTAAGTAGTACAACTGTGTTATATCTTGCTCTTCAAGAATTAGGTGCAGAAGTAGAATTTTATATTCCAAATCGTTTTACAGAAGGGTATGGGCCGAACGAAGAAGCGTTTCGTTGGGCGCATAGCGCAGGGTTCTCACTGATTATTACTGTCGACACTGGCATCGCAGCAGTACATGAAGCGAATGTAGCGAAAGAGCTTGGAATAGATCTAATTATTACAGATCACCATGAGCCACCGCCAGAATTGCCAGAAGCACTTGCGATTATACATCCGAAATTAGATGGCGGTGTATATCCGTTTCACTATTTAGCTGGTGTAGGTGTTGCGTTTAAAGTTGCACATGCACTATTAGGCCGTGTACCAGAACATTTATTAGAGATTGCAGTAATCGGTACAGTAGCCGATTTAGTGTCACTTCATGGTGAAAATAGGTTGCTAGTGAAACGCGGTTTAAAACATATGCGTATGACGAAAAATATTGGTTTAAAGGCATTGTTTAAAGTTGCTAACGTTTCGCAAAGTGAAATTACAGAAGAGAGTATTGGCTTCTCAATTGCACCGCGTATTAATGCGGTCGGGCGTTTAGAAGATGCAACGCCGGCTGTACACCTTTTATTATCAGATGATCCTGAGGAAGCAAAAGAGTTAGCCGAAGAAATTGATGAGCTGAACAAACTGCGAAAAGATATTGTAAAGCAAATTACAGAAGAGGCTATCGCTGAAGTTGAAAATAACTTCCCGCCAGAAGAAAACAAAGTGTTAGTACTTGCAAAAGAAGGTTGGAATCCGGGTGTAATTGGGATTGTCGCTTCTAAATTAGTTGAACGTTTTTATCGTCCGACTATTGTATTATGCATTGATCCTATAAAAGAAACAGCAAAAGGCTCAGCGCGTAGTATTGCAGGATTTGATTTGTTTGCAAATTTATCAGATTGTAGAGAGTTATTGCCACACTTCGGAGGGCATCCGATGGCAGCGGGAATGACGCTACATATGAATGATGTAGATGAATTACGTCGCCGCTTAAATGAACAAGCAGATGCAATTTTAACAGAAGAAGATTTTATTCCAATTACAGCAGTTGATGTTTTTTGCAAAGTAGAGGATGTAACACTAGCGGCAATTGAAGATATGCAGAAGTTAGCACCATTTGGTGTTGGAAATCCGAAACCACGTATTGCAGTGAAAGATGCAGAGTTAGAAAGTATTCGCGCAATCGGATCAGATGGCTCTCATTTAAAAATGGCTCTTCGTGATGGACAAGCAACACTGGATACAATTGGATTTGGTTTTGGTGCATATGCGAAAGAAATCTCTCCAGTTGCAAAAGTATCTGTAATAGGAGAAGCATCCATCAATGAATGGAATAATTTTAAGAAGCCACAATTAATGGTACAAGATATTGCTGTAGAGGCGTGGCAATTATTTGATTGGCGTAGTATGCGTAATGCAGAAGCAAATTTAGCAGAACTTCCGAAAGAAAAAATAACAATGGTGTATTTTTCTGAAGAGGTATTGAATAAATTTTCTTTAGAGAGCTATAAAGAGAAGCTCATGCATGCTTCAGAAGTAACGCATTTAGATGATCAATATATCGTGTTACTTGATTTACCAAAAGGAACAGATGAATTAAGTGAGCTATTTAAAGTAGGATTCCCAGCGCGAATTTATACGCTATTTTATCAAGAAAATAACCATCTATTTAGTACAGTTCCTACGAGAGAACACTTTAAATGGTACTATTCTTTCTTAAGCCAAAAAACACCATTTTCTTTAAGACAATATGGAGAACAACTATGTCGCCATAAAGGTTGGTCAAAAGATACAGTAAATTTCATGACACAGGTGTTTTTTGAGTTAGAATTTGTTACAATAAAAGATGGCGTCATTTTTATGGCAGACAAAAAACAAAAGCGTGATTTAATTGAATCGAACGCATATCGTGAGAAAATGAACCACTTACAATTAGAAAAAGAATTGGTTTATAGCACATATCAGCAACTATATACATGGTTTGAAACGATTCGTAATCATAAAGAAGTAGAACAGTTAGGGTAAAGGATTTGTATTTACAAACCTTTTAGATCTGAGGAGGATTCAGAAATATGGATTTCAAGCAACATATCGCAATTGTACCGGATTATCCGAAAGAAGGTATTGTGTTTAAAGACATTACACCTTTAATGAATGACGGTAAAGCATACAAAGCAGCAACAGATGCAATCGTTGAGTACGCAAAAGAAAGAGATATCGATGTTGTAGTAGGACCAGAAGCTCGTGGTTTCATTATCGGTTGCCCAGTTTCTTATGCGTTAGAAGTAGGATTTGCGCCAGTTCGTAAATTAGGAAAATTACCACGTGAAGTAATTACAGTTGACTACGGTAAAGAATATGGTAAAGATGTTTTAACAATCCATAAAGATGCAATTAAGCCAGGTCAACGCGTATTAATTACAGATGATCTATTAGCTACAGGTGGAACAATCGAAGCGACAATTAAGTTAGTTGAAGAGCTAGGCGGAGTTGTAGCAGGGATTGCATTCTTAGTAGAGCTTACTTACTTAGATGGTCGTAAAATGTTAGATGGTTACGATGTATTAGTATTAGAAAAATACTAATCACTATATAGGTAAAACTACGGTGATAAAAAGTACCCGTGAATCTCTTGGAGAGGAGCGGGTACTTTTGTATAATTGAACAAAAAATCATGGTGAAATGTCAGTAAAATCTTTTCCTTTTCACAATTCACAATCATTGGGTTATAATGATAGAATATAATTTATTCTATTAAATAAAGATAAAGTCAATTTTCAATAAAAGGTGATTCGATGGCAAATGAGCAGGTACTAACAGCTGAACAGGTACTCGAGAAAGCAAGTCAATATTTAGCGGATGAAGATATTGAGCTAGTGGCACGTGCTTATGAATATGCACGTGATGCGCATAGCGAACAATATAGAAAATCGGGTGAACCGTATATTATTCATCCGATTCAAGTTGCAGGTATTTTAGTTGATTTACACATGGATCCAGCTACGGTATCAGCAGGTTTCTTACATGATGTAGTGGAAGATACAGAGATTACGTTAGAAGATATTGAACGGGAATTTAACAAAGAAATTGCTATGCTTGTTGATGGTGTTACAAAGCTTGGGAAGATTAAATATAAATCTCACGAACAACAACAAGCAGAAAACCATCGCAAAATGTTTATTGCAATGGCTCAAGACATTCGAGTTATTTTAATTAAACTAGCTGATCGTCTTCATAACATGCGTACATTGAAACATTTGCCTCAAGAGAAGCAGCGTCGCATAGCGAATGAAACGTTAGAAATCTTTGCACCTTTAGCACATAGACTCGGAATTAGTACTATTAAATGGGAGCTAGAGGATACGTCACTTCGCTATTTAAATCCCCAACAATATTATCGTATTGTAAATTTAATGAAGCGTAAACGTGCAGAACGTGAAGAATACTTAGACGAAGTAATGACTGGTATTCGTGAGAAATTAAAAGAAGTTGCAATTCAACCTGAGATTTCTGGAAGACCGAAACATATTTACAGTATTTATCGTAAAATGGCACTGCAAAATAAGCAGTTCAATGAAATTTACGATTTATTAGCTGTACGTGTCGTTGTAAATAGTATTAAAGATTGTTATGCGGTGCTTGGAATTATTCATACGTGCTGGAAGCCGATGCCAGGTCGTTTTAAAGATTATATTGCAATGCCAAAAGCAAATCTATATCAATCTCTTCATACGACTGTAATTGGACCAAAAGGTGATCCACTTGAAGTGCAAATTCGTACGAAAGAAATGCACGAAATTGCAGAATTCGGGATCGCGGCACACTGGGCGTACAAAGAAGGAAAAACAGCAGAAACAACAGGTACATTAGAGAAGAAACTCACATGGTTCCGTCAAATACTAGAATGGCAAAATGAAGCTTCTAATGCAGAAGAATTTATGGAGTCATTAAAAATTGATTTATTTTCTGACATGGTATTCGTCTTTACACCGAAAGGCGATGTAATGGAATTACCACTTGGATCGGTTCCGATTGATTTCGCGTATCGTGTCCATTCGGAAATTGGGAATAAAACAATTGGTGCAAAAGTAAACGGTAAAATGGTGACGTTGGATTATAAATTAAAAACAGGCGACATCATTGAAATTTTAACGTCGAAACATTCATATGGCCCAAGTCAAGATTGGGTAAAACTTGCTCAAACATCTCATGCGAAAAATAAAATTCGTCAATTCTTTAAGAAACAACGTAGAGACGAAAATATTGAAAAAGGTCGTGAACTTGTTGAAAAGGAAGTACGTGGTCTAGAGTATGAGATGAAAGAAGTATTAGCGCCTGATAACTTAAAACGCGTCGCTGAGAAATTTAACTTTGCAAATGAAGAAGATATGTTTGCAGCAGTTGGATATAGCGGAATTACAGCTTCGCAAATTGTTACGCGACTAACGGACAAGTTCCGCAAACAACGCGAAGAAGAAGAAATTGTTGAAGTTAAAGAAGTTCGTAAACCGATGAAAATTCGAAAATGGGATTCTGGTGTAAAGGTAAGCGGTGCTGATAATTTATTAATCCGTTTATCGAAATGCTGTAACCCAGTTCCAGGCGATGATATCGTTGGATATATTACGAAAGGCCGAGGTGTATCGATTCACCGCCGTGATTGTGTAAACGTTCATACAGAAGAAGCTGTAGAACGTTTATTAGAAGTAGAGTGGGAAGGTAGCCCTGAAAAAGAAATTGAGTATAACGTTGATATTGAAATTTCGGGTTACGATCGCCGTGGTTTATTAAATGAAGTACTGCAAGCTGTTACAGAGACGAAAACGTATATTTCAGCTGTTTCTGGTAGAAGTGACCGTAATAAAATGGCAACAATTAATATGTCAATCTCGATTCGTAACTTACAACACTTGAAAAAAGTAGTAGAACGCATTAAACGCGTTCCAGAAATTTATGCAGTACGACGCATGATGCATTAATAGGGAGTGTAGAAAGATGAGAGTTGTTTTACAACGATCAAAGAAAGCGTCTGTCACAGTAGACGGTGAGATCGTAGGACAAATTCCGTTCGGTTTAACATTACTAGTTGGCATTACGCATGAAGATACAGAAAAAGATGCAACTTATATTGCGGAAAAAGTTGCAAACTTACGTATTTTTGAAGATGAGAGCGGAAAGATGAATCATTCTGTACTTGATGTAGAAGGACAAGTTCTATCTATTTCGCAATTTACATTATACGGAGATTGTCGCAAGGGAAGACGTCCAAACTTTATGGATGCTGCGAAACCTGACTACGCAGAGCGTTTATACGATTTCTTTAATGAAGAAGTTCGCAAACAAGGATTGCATGTGGAAACAGGGAAGTTCGGAGCAATGATGGACGTTTCTTTAATCAATGATGGTCCGGTGACCTTAATTGTAGAAAGTAAATAGTGTTGATAAAAAAGAGAGGGTTATATAATCCTCTCTTTTTTATACATTGTTGTATGTTTTGTTCATTTATTTGGAATCAATAGCAGTTTCGGTTATGTATAACTCTCTCATCAATATGGAACAATAAAAAGTAAAACATCCATATTGAATGTGAGGGATATACGTATGCGTATGAATGAAAAAGGGCATTCTGTTACAAATGGTGCAAATCAACTGTTTAACGTGAATTTTCATGATTTTATTTCAAAAGAGCAAAATAATACTTCAATGGAGCTTGCTTCCGAGTTTGGGATTTCTCTTCAAGATGTAAAGCGTTTAAAGAAGCAGATTGAACGTTCTTAGAGCACTTGACAATCCTACTTAACAAACGTATAGTAATTTTATATTTACATATGAATATAACCGTTGATAGAGAAGAGTAAATGAGATACACATGGAAAGAGAAGGAATGTCTTAGGCTGAAAACATTTCTGCATGATGACTGATTGAATGACACTCTAGAGGTTTCAACTTGAACGGCATATATGCTTAGTAGGGATGAACGCATATTTAAGCGTTATTAAAAAAGTGGAAGCATACGTGCTTCAATTAGGGTGGCACCACGGGTATAATACTCTCGTCCCTACTGTTTAAACAGTAGAGGCGGGAGTTTTTTTATTTTTATTAAGATTAAAACAATTTGAGGAGGAACTGAATATGTCTATTCAAATCCCACGCGGAACGCAAGATATTCTTCCAGGCACTGTTGAGTTATGGCAGTATATCGAAGGGCAAGCACGCGAAATTTGCCGTCGTTACAATTATAAAGAAATTCGTACACCAATTTTTGAGCACACTGAGCTATTTTTACGCGGTGTTGGTGATACGACAGATATCGTACAAAAAGAAATGTACTCATTCCAAGATCGTGGAGAGCGTAGCTTAACATTACGTCCAGAAGGTACTGCACCTGTTGTACGTTCTTACGTTGAAAATAAAATGTTTGGTGATGCAACACAACCAACGAAATTATACTATATCGGTCAAATGTTCCGTTATGAAAGACCACAAGCAGGTCGCTATCGTCAATTCGTACAATTCGGTATCGAAGCAATCGGCAGTAATGACCCTGCAATTGATGCAGAAGTAATTGCACTTGCTGTTGAATTTTACCGCGGCATGGGCTTAAAAAATATTAAAGTTGTATTAAACAGTTTAGGTGACGCAGCGAGTCGTCAAGCACACCGTGATGCATTAATCGCACACTTTGAGCCACGTATCGGCGAATTCTGCTCTGACTGTCAATCTCGCTTAGAAAAGAACCCACTTCGAATTTTAGACTGTAAGAAGGACCGTAACCATGAATTAATGGCAACAGCTCCATCTATTACAGAATACTTAAACGAAGATTCAGCAGTATACTACGACAAAGTACAAGAACTATTAACGATGATGGATGTTCCATTTGAAAAAGATCCGAACTTAGTGCGTGGTTTAGACTACTATCAACATACTGTTTTTGAAATTATGAGTGAGGCAGAAGGTTTCGGTGCGATCACTACATTAAGCGGTGGTGGCCGTTATAACGGACTTGTACAAGAAATCGGTGGACCAGAAATGCCAGGTATCGGTTTTGCAATGAGTATTGAACGTTTAATTATGGCGCTAAAAGCTGAAAACATTGAATTACCACTTGAACATAGCATTGATTGTTACGTTGTAGCGCTTGGTGAAAAAGCGAAAGACCATGCTGCAAAAGTGGCATTCGATCTTCGTAAAGCTGGATTGTCGGTTGAAAAAGATTATTTAGATCGCAAAATGAAAGCACAATTTAAATCAGCAGATCGTCTAAAGGCGAAATTTGTAGCTGTATTAGGAGAAGATGAGCTAGATAAAGGCATCATTAACTTAAAAGATATGGCAACAGGTGAACAAGAAGAAGTAGCGTTAGATGTATTTGCTTCATACGTAGCAGAGAAATTAATATAGGGGGAACTTACAGTGGCTGAAAGAACACATGCATGTGGAAAAGTAACAGTAGAAGCTGTTGGACAAACAGTTCAATTAAAAGGTTGGGTACAAAAACGCCGTGACTTAGGTGGATTAATCTTTATCGATTTACGTGACCGTACAGGTATCGTACAAGTTGTATTTAACCCAGAAACATCAAAAGAAGCGTTAGAAGTAGCAGAAACAATTCGTAGCGAATACGTATTACACATAGAAGGTACAGTTGTTGAACGTGGTGAAGGCGCAATTAATGACAATATGGCAACTGGTCGTATTGAAGTACAAGCAACAAAAGTAAATGTACTAAATGCAGCGAAAACAACACCAATTATTATTGCTGATGATACAGATGCATCAGAAGATGTGCGTTTAAAATATCGTTATTTAGACTTACGTCGTCCTGTAATGTTCAACACATTCAAAATGCGTCACGACGTAACAAAAACAATTCGTAACTTCTTAGATACAGAAGAGTTCTTAGAAGTAGAAACACCAATTTTAACGAAAAGTACGCCAGAAGGAGCTCGTGACTATTTAGTACCAAGTCGTGTACATGACGGTGAATTCTATGCATTACCACAGTCACCACAGTTATTTAAACAGCTTCTTATGGTCGGCGGATTTGAGCGTTACTATCAAGTAGCACGTTGTTTCCGTGACGAAGATTTACGTGCAGATCGTCAACCAGAATTCACGCAAATCGATATTGAAGCTTCATTCTTAACACAAGATGAGATTTTAGAAATGATGGAGCGTATGATGACGAAAGTTATGAAGGATGCAAAAGGTGTAGAAGTTAGTGCACCATTCCCTCGTATGAAATATGCTGATGCAATGGCTCGCTACGGTTCTGATAAGCCAGATACACGCTTTGAAATGGAACTAACAGACTTATCTGAGTTTGCAGCAGGTTGTGGCTTTAAAGTGTTTACAAGTGCTGTAGAAAGCGGCGGACAAGTAAAAGCAATTAATGCAAAAGGTGCTGCAAGTAAATACTCTCGTAAAGACATCGATGCATTAACTGAATTCGTGAAAGTATACGGTGCAAAAGGTCTAGCTTGGCTTAAAGTTGAAGAAGACGGCTTAAAAGGACCGATTGCGAAATTCTTCGGTGAAGAAGATGCAAACGTGTTAATGAGTACATTAGAAGCTACTGCTGGCGACTTATTACTATTCGTAGCAGATAAGAAGAGCGTTGTTGCAGATAGCTTAGGCGCACTTCGTTTACGTCTAGGTAAAGAGCTTGAGTTAATTGATGAAAGTAAATTTAACTTCCTATGGGTAACTGATTGGCCACTTCTTGAGTACGATGAAGATGCAAATCGTTATTTCGCAGCTCATCACCCATTCACAATGCCATTCCGTGAAGACGTTGAGCTACTAGAAACAGCGCCAGAAAAAGCACGTGCACAAGCATATGACCTTGTATTAAACGGTTATGAGCTTGGTGGTGGATCACTTCGTATTTACGAGCGTGACGTACAAGAAAAAATGTTCAAAGCACTTGGATTCTCACAAGAAGAAGCGCAAGAGCAATTCGGATTCTTATTAGAAGCATTCGAATACGGTACACCACCACACGGCGGAATCGCATTAGGTTTAGATCGTCTTGTTATGTTACTTGCAGGCCGTACGAACCTTCGTGATACAATTGCATTCCCAAAAACAGCAAGCGCAAGCTGCTTATTAACAGAAGCTCCAAGCCCAGTTGCAGAAGCACAGCTTGAAGAGTTAAACTTAAAATTAAGCTTAAAAGAAGAAAAGTAAGAATAGGGTCTAGATGGTTATACTATAACCATCTAGACTTTTTTAATGGATAATTAAAAGAAGAAACAAAATCCCGGTTTACACTATGTTTTCATTATCGAAATATGTATTTTTAGGAATTCTATAACTTTTTCTATACAAATAGTCGGAAAAACGCTAGAATACATGGTAGACCATTTTTGTAATAGGAGTGTAGAGCTGAATGTTACATCAATTTTCACGTAATGAATTAGCCTTCGGTAAAGAAGGACTTGAAATATTAAAAAATAGTACAGTCGGTATTTTAGGAATTGGCGGCGTAGGTTCATTTTCAGCTGAAGCGTTAGCGCGTTCTGGAGTAGGACGTCTCGTATTAGTTGATAAAGACGTTGTAGATATTACAAACGTAAACCGTCAAATTCACGCTTTAGTATCTACTGTAGGACGTTCAAAAGTAGAATTAATGAAAGAGCGTATTGCAGACATTAATCCGGAATGTGAAGTAATTGGATTAGAAATGTTTTATACAGATGAAACATATGAAGAGTTCTTTAAACACGGTTTAGATTTCGTAGTGGATGCATCTGATACGATTACGTTCAAAATCCATTTAATTAAACAATGTTTACGTCGTAAAATTAAAATTATCTCATGTATGGGTGCAGCAAATAAAATGGACCCAACTCGTTTCCGTATTGCGGACATTTCTAAAACACATACAGATCCAATTGCGAAAGTAATTCGTACGAAGCTTCGTAAAGAGGGTATTAAAAAAGGTGTAAAAGTTGTCTTCTCTGACGAAAACCCAATCGTAATTCGTGAAGAAGTACGTAAAGAAATCGTACCAGACGAGAATGCAAAAATTCGTAAAGCGAAATTACCGCCTTCATCAAATGCATTCGTACCATCTGTGGCAGGCTTAATTATGGCAAGTCACGTTGTACGTGAACGTATTAAAAATGTAGAAGTGAAACGTGTAGGGCAAGAATAAAAGAAAAGCATATATCCATTTTGGATATATGCTTTTTTATATGTATTAAAGAAATATGGATATTTGCATCACTACTAGTTCAAATGTAAGTAAGGTTAGTAAGTAATAATCATATTTATCTGATTTATAGGCGGATGTCTTTTTTAGACTGTTAATGGTGAAAAGAGCTAAAGTCAGGACGAGAAGGCCAAGAGTTATTTTGAAGATTATTAATGAAATAGCAACCATCTCCCTTTAAAGATATATGGTTATAATAACATTTTAGTAAAAATTATCCAATATGTTTTAGGAGTTTTCTTGTATGACAGGGAGTAATGTTATTGTAAATCTTTGTCATTAAATCGATCTCCTTTATTGAATCGTTGATATATTGCAAGTTGTGATAGATATATTTGAAAAATCGTTGATATATTGCAAGTTGTGATAGATATATTCGAAAAACCGTTGATATAAATTCATTTACCGACATGTATATATATATATGGTTTACCGAAAACAAACAAGGATGTCACTTAGTCAAAAAAGTGACATCCTTGTTTTTAATTCTCTGCAGAATATATAATATCTAAATTTCCATTTTGATCTGTCTTGAAAATGGGAGCAATCTGTTCTTCTTGTTCTTCAACCGAAACAAGTTTTCGAGCGCGATCCATAATTCGAACAAGCATCGCGTAATCTTCTTCGATTGCTTGTTGTTTTTTTGTGAGTACCGCTAATTTCGTTTCAAGTTCATGATTCGTTTTTTGCAGAGAAGTGAGCTGAGCTTGTAATACATCATTTTCAGTTTGCAACTTTGCAAGTGAAGGATTGTTATGTTCTAAATTTTGTAAAAATGAGATGACATTTTGCATTGTAAGATCTTGTTTACTTGGCGTAATATCTTCTGAAAAATCGGCGTCAATTACGAGTTGTTTCGTTTTCGTGAACCGATCTTTTTCTATATTAGCTTCAGAACGTTTTAATTCTTTACGTTGTTTTTTTGCAAGCTGCACCGCATCTTCGTAATTCGGTCTTACTTCAGCATTCCATCTAAAACCACAAGCTGCGGAAGTGCGGTTTAAAGCGTCGCCAACTTCATCAAACGCTTTTATTTGTGTACTTCCGCTGCGAATATGTCGCAAAACAGTTTCTGCTAAAAGGAGATCATCTTCTTTTGTCCATGCATCTTGACGTGTTTTCATAAGCGAAGCCTCCATAATGGTGACGTTTTCGTTTATGTTACCCTTTATTTTTCGTTTTATTCGAAGTTTGTAATCTTTCATAAACAGTAGAAAGTGCTTGCTCAAATTTCCCTGTCGTTTTCGGTTTATAATATTGCTTGTTTTTTATTTTATCAGGTAAGTATTGTTGCCTTACCCAGCCATTTGGATGGTCGTGTGGATATAAATATCCAATGCCTCTTCCGAGTGATTCTGCGCCTTTGTAATGACTATCTTTTAAATGGCTTGGAATGTCACCTGTTTGACCGTTGCGTAAATCGTGTAATGCAGCATCAAGTGCTTTATAAGCTGAATTTGATTTTGGTGATAAGCATAGCTCTATAACGGCATTTGCAAGTGGGATGCGTGCTTCTGGGAATCCAACTCGTTCAGCTGATTCAATTGCAGCTAGTGTACGCGGTCCAGCTTGTGGGCTAGCAAGTCCAATATCTTCATAGGCCATAATAAGAAGGCGTCTGCCAATACTTTGTAAATCACCTGCTTCAATAAGGCGTGCTAAATAATGGAGCGCTGCATTTACATCACTTCCGCGTACTGATTTTTGAAATGCTGATAATACGTCATAATGAGCATCGCCGCCTTTGTCGTGAACGAAGCTCTTCTTTTGTAAGCATTCTTCTGCAATCTCGAGTGTGATTTCAGCCGCTTGATCGTCTGTAGTAAAGCTAGATAATACAGCAAGTTCAAGTGCGTTATAAGCGGAACGCATATCACCACCAGAGGCATTTGCAAAATGATGTAGTGCTTCATCTGTTACCGTTACAGCATATTCTCCAAGGCCTTTTTCTTTATCTTCTAAAGCTCTTTTTAACCCAATTAAAATATCATCTTCTGTTAGTGCGTGTAATTCGAAAATTTGACACCTGCTTCGAATAGCGGAGTTTATTGCATGGAATGGATTACTTGTCGTTGCACCAATTAAAGTAAGAAGTCCGCTTTCTAAGTGAGGTAATAGAAAGTCTTGCTTTGCTTTATCTAGACGGTGAACTTCATCTAGAATTAAAACAAGGTGTCGATGCATCTTTGCTTCTTGTACGACAACTTCCATATCTTTTTTATTGTGAGTAACAGCGTTTAATAGACGAAACGGGGTACCGGTACTTCCTGCAATTGCACTGGCAATGGATGTTTTTCCTGTACCTGGAGGACCGTATAAAATCATAGATTGAAAATGATTTGCTTGGACCATTCGCCATAAAATCTTTCCTTCACCAACTAAATGTTGTTGCCCAATAATTTCTTGAATATTTGTAGGGCGCATTCGATGTGCGAGTGGTTGTTTCATTTAGACCGTCTCCCTTAATATATAATCTCGTTCTATCGTATCATTTTTTTCTACGAAATTTGAAATAGGATGCTGTTTTATGGGAAAAATGAAGAGGAATATTTTCATTTTTCTTTCAATTGTAATAATTTCCGAGTTTTTCAATGTGATTTTATGTTATCATTTTGATACACAAGTTGAAATTTCTTATAATACTATATTATGCTATAATTTCATAGGATTTTAAATTGTGTTCTTTTTATAAATAAGATATAACCAATAGAAGTGAAAATTTGAAAAGAGGTGCAAAATAGATGAAGATTTCAACAAAAGGCCGCTATGGCTTAACAATTATGATTGATCTTGCAAAAAAGTTTGGTGAAGGTCCGATTTCATTAAAATCAATTGCGCAGGCGCATGACTTATCCGAGCATTACTTAGAGCAATTAATTTCACCACTTCGTAACGCTCGTCTTGTAAAGAGTACGCGCGGGGCATATGGCGGATATGTATTATCTGATCAACCGGCTAACATTACAGCTGGGGATGTAATCCGTGTATTAGAGGGACCGATTAGTGTTGTAGAAATGATAGAAGAAGAAGAGCCAGCACAGCGCCAGTTATGGATGCGTGTTCGTGATGCGGTGCAAGAAGTGTTAGATAGTACAACGTTAGAAGATTTAGTACGTTATGAGGAAGAAAATCACGGGGGCTATATGTTTTACATTTAATTCCTTGTGAAACGATTTGGAAAGAAGGAGATTTAATGGAACGCATTTACTTAGATCATGCTGCGACATCTCCGACTCACCCAGAAGTGGTCGAAAAGATGATTCCATATATGACAGAAATATTCGGGAACCCGTCTAGTATTCACTTTTATGGACGTCAAACTCGTCACACAGTAGATGGGGCGAGACGAGTGTGTGCACGCAGCATTCATGCGAATCCGAATGAAATTATATTTACGAGCGGTGGTACAGAAGCTGATAATTTAGCGCTTATAGGTGTAGCACGTGCGAACCGTCATAAAGGTAACCACATAATAACGACGCAAATTGAACATCATGCGATTTTGCATACGTGCGAATTGTTAGAGCGTGAAGGGTTTGAAGTGACATATTTACCTGTCGATGAAACAGGACGCATTCAAGTTTCTGACATACAAAAGGCATTAACAGAAGAGACGATTCTTGTATCTATTATGTTTGGGAATAATGAAGTAGGGACAATGCAACCAATTGTGGAAATAGGAAAGCTGCTAAAAGAGCATCAAGCTTATTTCCATACAGATGCGGTACAAGCTTACGGTTTAGTAGAAATTAATGTGAAAGAGTTTGGTATTGATTTATTATCAATTTCAGCTCATAAAATTAATGGGCCAAAAGGTGTAGGGTTCTTATTCGCTGGTGCAAATGTGAAATTTGAGCCGTTATTAATAGGCGGAGAGCAAGAAAGAAAACGCCGTGCTGGTACGGAAAATGTGCCTAGTATTGCTGGGCTTCAGCATGCAATTCTTATAGCTGAAAAAACTCGTGAGCAAAAAAATGCCCAATATGAAGAGTTTAAAGATATAATGGTATCTGTCTTCAAAAATGAAGGCATTACTTTCGAGGTAAACGGAAACTTAGAACATCGCTTACCGCATGTACTTAATGTAAGTTTTACAGGAATGAACATTGAACCGTTTCTTGTGAACTTAGACCTAGCTGGCATTGCAGTATCAAGTGGTTCTGCTTGTACAGCTGGTTCGATTGATCCATCACATGTATTAGTAGCGATGTTTGGAAAAGACTCCGATCAAATACGTTCATCCGTACGCTTTAGTTTTGGACTTGGAAATACGAAAGAGCAAATTGAAAAAGCGGCGTACGAAACAGTGAAAATCGTGAAGCGATTAACACAAAATTAGCATGGGAGGTGACATGATGAACAAACTACCTCACGAAACACGCGTTGTCATCGGAATGTCCGGTGGCGTCGATTCATCTGTAGCAGCACTTTTATTAAAAGAGCAAGGTTATGATGTAATCGGAATTTTTATGAAAAACTGGGATGATACAGATGAGAATGGTGTCTGCACAGCAACAGAAGATTACAATGATGTAATTGAAGTGTGTAACCAAATTGGTATTCCGTATTATGCAGTAAACTTTGAAAAACAATACTGGGATAAAGTATTTACGTACTTCTTAGATGAGTACCGAGCTGGTCGTACACCAAACCCAGATGTAATGTGTAATAAAGAAATTAAATTTAAAGCATTTTTAGAGCATGCAATTGCGCTTGGTGCCGATTATGTAGCAACAGGTCATTATGCACGCGTTGCTTATATGGACGGCGAATATAAAATGCTTCGCGGCGTTGATGACA
Organism: Bacillus sp. FSL L8-0152; assembly: GCF_038006365.1. Lineage (NCBI taxonomy): Bacteria > Bacillati > Bacillota > Bacilli > Caryophanales > Bacillaceae > Bacillus > Bacillus sp. FSL L8-0152. The sequence goes on along the minus strand of NZ_JBBOVB010000001.1, from coordinate 4,479,746 downwards.
ATAAAGATCAAACATACTTCTTAAATCAATTAAGCCAAGAGCAATTATCAAAAACAATGTTCCCGTTAGGTGAACTGAAGAAACCACAAATTCGTGAAATGGCGAAAGAAGCTGGCTTAGCGACAGCGGCGAAAAAAGATAGTACAGGTATTTGCTTCATTGGTGAGCGTAACTTTAAAGATTTCTTAAGTAACTACTTACCAGCACAACCAGGTGTAATGCAAACATTATCTGGTGAAGTGAAAGGGAAGCATGACGGTTTAATGTATTATACAATTGGACAACGTCATGGTCTTGGAATTGGTGGTAATGGTGATCCATGGTTTGCTGTTGGAAAAAATCTAAAAGAAAACATTTTATATGTTGATCAAGGATTCCATAACGAACTTCTATATGGTGATGAAGTTATTGCTACGAATGTAGGATGGGTAAGTAACAAAGAAAAAGAAACAGAATTTAAGTGCACGGCGAAATTCCGTTATCGTCAAGAAGACAATAAAGTAACGGTTCAAATCGTTGATGAAAATACAGTTCGTATTCTTTGTGATGAGCCAATTCGTGCAATTACACCAGGACAAGCAGTCGTTTTCTATGATGGAGATGAGTGCTTAGGCGGTGCTACAATTGATGAAGTATACCGTAGTGGTAAGAAATTGGATTATTTAGGATAAATGAGAAGCCTCTGCCGATTAGCGGTTAGAGGTTTCTTTTACATAAAGCGAATTTTCGTTCGCTTGGAAAATACATTCTTTGTTATAATTTGTTGTAGAGGTGAAGGACATGTCAAACAAACTTGAAACAGGTATTCAATATATGCAAGAAGGAAATTGGGAAGAAGCAGCTAAAAATTTTACAGAAGCAATTGAAGAAAATCCGAAAGATGCGCTTGGATACATTAATTTTGCAAATTTATTAGACGTATTAGGAGATAGTGAGCGAGCGATTTTATTTTATAAACGTGCATTAGAGTTAGATGATAAATCTGCAGCTGCTTATTATGGCTTAGGAAACGTATATTATGGCCAACAGCAATTTACTGAGGCGAAAGTTGTATTCGAACAAGCAATGCAAGCTGGATTACAATCAGCTGATGTAACATTTATGTTAGGTATTACACATGTACAGCTTGGAAATGATCGTCTTGCACTACCATTCTTACAAAGAGCAACAGAATTAGATGAAAACGATGTAGAAGCTGTATTCCAGTGCGGACTTTGCTTTGCGCGACTAGAACATATTCAAGAGGCGAAACCTTATTTTGAAAAGGTATTAGAAATGGATGAAGAGCATGCAGATGCGTATTACAATTTAGGTGTTGCTTACGTATTTGAAGAAAATAACGAGAAAGCTCTCGCTTTATTTAAGAAAGCAACTGAAATTCAGCCAGATCACTTTTTAGCTGGTAATGGCGTTCGTTTATTAGAGCAAGAAGCTGAATAAGATAAAAATATAGTTTAATGGGTAGTTATCCCTCATCTAAAAAGGTGGGGGATGTACTGCTCATTAAAGTGAAAATATCGGAAAGGAGAGGAAAGATGGGAAATCAACATGCAATGGATTTGTTTGAGGAAGAGAAAAAATTTATAAAAGCGCAAGTTCTTCATACCATTTTCCACAACGAAGAAAACCTCTATTCCGTTGTCAGTATGAAAGTCATTGAAACGAATGAAACGTATGACGAAAAGAAAGTAATGATAAACGGTCATTTTCCCCGCATGCATGAAGATGAAGTGTTTACATTGACAGGTCACTTTAAGGACCATCCAAAGTATGGAAAACAATATATGGTTGAAACATTTAAAAAAGAATTGCCGCAAACAAAAGCAGGTATGGTGCAATATTTAGCGAGTGATTTATTTAAAGGGATAGGAAAGCGTACAGCGGAAAAAATTGTGGATCATCTCGGGGAACATGCTATTTCTAAAATTATGGATGACCCTGAGGCGTTAAATGGTGTTGTTAACAAACAAAAGGCTCAGGAAATATATGAGACAATTGTTGAACATCAAGGATTAGAGAAAGTAATGAGCTTTTTAAATGGTTACGGTTTTGGAACGAAACTTTCTATTAAGATTTACCAGCAATATAAAGAGATGACATTAGAAGTGATTCGTAATAATCCGTATCAACTTATTGAAGAAGTGGACGGGATTGGTTTTGGACGAGCGGATGATATAGGGCGTGCGTTAGGGATATCGGGTAATCACGACGACCGTGTACGAGCGGGATGTTTTTACACATTAGAGAATGTCTCATTGCAACTTGGTCACGTTTATATGAGGAAAGATCAACTTGTAAGAGAAACGATGTCACTTTTAAACAATCAAGAAGGAAGAGTGACTGAAGAAGATATTATAGGTTGTATTGAAACGATGCAAAGTGAAGGGAAAGTCATCATAGAAGAAGAACGAGTGTATTTAGCAACTTTATTCTACTCTGAAAAAGGTGTTGTAAAGTCTATTCGTCGATTGATGAATCAAGAGGAAACACCTTCATTTCCTGAAGCAGAAGTGTTAAAAACATTAGGTGAAATTGAAGAACAGTTGAATGTACAATATGCACCATTTCAGCAAGAAGCGATTCAAACGGCACTTCATAAACCGATGATGTTATTAACAGGTGGACCAGGAACAGGAAAAACAACCGTTATTAAAGGGATTGTTGAAATGTATGCGTCACTTCACGGATTATCGTTAAATCCGAATGAATACAGTGATGATAATCCATTTCCAATACTATTAACAGCTCCAACAGGAAGAGCAGCGAAGCGGATGAGTGAATCGACAGGACTTCCAGCTTGCACAATTCACCGTTTGCTTGGCTGGACGCCAGAAGGATCTTTCCAGCGTAATGAAACGGATCCTGTCCAAGGTAAGCTCCTTATTATCGATGAATTTTCAATGGTTGATATTTGGCTCGCAAATCAGCTATTTAAGTCGCTACCAACGAATATTCAAGTTATCGTTGTAGGTGATGAAGATCAGTTGCCATCTGTAGGACCTGGACAAGTATTAAAAGATTTATTAAATGCAGGTGCAGTTCCGACAGTGAAGCTTACTGAAATTTATCGTCAAGCAGAAGGCTCATCTGTTATTCAACTTGCCCATGCGATCAAAGACGGCACACTCCCGCCAGATTTAGCGCAAAATAAAAAAGATCGTTCGTTTATCAGCTGTACAGGGGCTCAAATTGTTGAGGTTGTGAAAAAAGTTTGCGAAAACGCTAAAACAAAAGGCTTTAGTGCAAGGGATGTTCAAGTATTAGCACCGATGTACCGCGGGCCTGCTGGTATTAATGTATTAAACGAAGCGCTGCAACAAGTATTTAACCCGAAAAGGGAAAAGAGTAAAGAAATCCAGTACGGTGATGTTGTATACCGAAGAGGCGATAAAGTACTGCAACTCGTTAATCAGCCGGAGAGCCAAGTGTTTAATGGGGATATCGGAGAAATTGTTTCGGTGTTTTATGCGAAAGAAAACGTTGAGCAACAAGATATGATTATCGTTTCATTTGATGGAATTGAGGTAACGTATACAAAGCCGGATTTAAATCAAATTACACATGCATATTGTTGTTCGATTCATAAATCACAAGGTAGTGAATTTCCGATTGTTATTATGCCGATTGTGAAAAGTTACAACCGTATGTTACGCCGTAATTTAATTTACACGGGCATTACAAGAAGTAAGAAGTTCCTTATTATTTGCGGGGAGGAAGTAGCTTTCCAATCTGGTGTAAATCGCCTTGATGATGCAATGCGTCAAACAACTTTAGCTAGTCGCTTGCAGGAATCACAAGGAGAAGTACAGATGGTCACAGTTAATGGCGAGGAAATGGACGTGGAAAACATTTCACCGTATGATTTCATGTAACAAGGTGAAATTATATAGTGAAACTTTCAAACGCATAGCGTTGAAAGGCTCCAGCAATGTATAAATGAATGCGGTTTGGACATAATGGCGAATAGAATCTGGGAGACTGTAAGGAGATGAAAGCCATATGTTCATTTGTCCAAATTGCAAAGGGAAAGACATTGGGAAAATAGGTGTCAACCAATTTTATTGCTGGAATTGTTATATCGAATTATCGGTTTCAAAGGGGAAAATCCATACGCATCAAGTTGAGGAAGATGGTTCATTAAGCTCTCTTGATGATTTATTTGATGAGAATGAAAGAACGATCGGATAACGAAAAGGGGGATTTACTTTGAATCTACGCAATTCATTAATCGCATTAGGTGTTGGAGCTGCAGCATATCAATATGCTCGTAAGCAAGATGTATTTTCAAAACGCAATATGAAAAAAGCACGTAAGATGATTAAGTCTTACTTATAATCATTTCGATAAAGTGAAAACTCCCTTATAGACAAGGGAGTTTTTTTATGCACTCATATGCAAATAAAAAAGTCCAATTTCTGAGAAAAGATAAGATAGACCGTAACAGCCGACGCCAAGTATTCCATACTGCCATAATTGCTTCGCTTTTTCTTTACGTGAGGAACGAATAAAGAACCCCTTCCAAATACCAAAGCCGATACAAATCCATTCAAGAATCATAAAAAGTGCTGATAATCCAAGCATAAACAAAACCATAATTAGCCCTCCTGATTACATTATTTCATGCTGTATTCTCAGGGGTGGTTGTCCTTGTTATGTTATTTATATGTACGTCTTTAAAAAACAGTATGGTCCGTATGAAAAGATTTTAAAAGTTTCACACATAACCTAACCCATTTATTTTCAAAATAAAGGTGGAGGAGGTTTTTCATGTGAAGAATCTTAAAATCATTTGGATATATCGTTTAGGATTATTGTTACTTGTTTTTCTTTGTTTGCTCGTCTTTTTAAAAATTAAGCCACTATGGGCACCGATTATTTTTGTATTTAAAGTAGCGATTACGCCGTTTCTTATCGCCTGTTTTATTGCGTATTTATTGCACCCTTTAATTGAAAAAATTCATAAGGAAGGGATGCCCCGTACACTTGCCATTTTGCTCATTTATATCCTTTTCTTTGGCGGAATTGGTTATGGGATTTATAAAGGAACACCAGTCGTTATTAAACAGTTACAAGAGATTAATGAACAATTTCCGCAGTTTACAAAGATGTACGATTCGTGGATGGATGGCGTTACAGAACAAACAGCGAATTTCCCTTCGTTCATTCATGAAAAGGTGAAACAACTTTTTGTGGGTGTGGAAACGAAGATTCAAGCGCTTTTAAATAAAGTGATGAGTACAGCTCGTGGTGTACTCGATTCATTGCTCATTATTTTCTTAATACCGTTCATTGTATTTTACATATTAAAAGATTATGGTGAGTTTTATCATATCTTTTGGAAACTAGTCCCAAGTAAATGGCGAGGTACGGGGCAAATGCTTGCGAAAGAAATTGATAAGTCACTTGGAAGTTATATTCGAGGACAGTTATTTGTTTGTTTAGTATTAGGGGGAGTATCAGCTCTTTCTTTTTGGTTTATCGGTATGAAATATCCATTATTGCTTGGCATTATTATTGGGGTAACGGATATAATCCCGTACTTTGGTCCTATTTTAGGAGCGATCCCGACGTTAATGATTGCAGCAACAGTATCAACGAGTTTACTTATTAAGGCGGGGATTACGATTGCTATTTTGCAATTTGTGGAAAGTAACATTTTATCGCCTTACATTGTTGGCAAGTCACTTCGTATGCATCCTGTTATTATTATGCTTGCATTACTAGTTGGGGGGGAAGTAGCTGGTATTGTAGGATTACTAATATCGGTTCCGATTTTAGCAGTTATTCGTACTGTCATTGTTCATGTGAGACCTCTCTTGAAAAAAGAAAATGTGTAAGTATAGAAGCCCTCTATGTAAGAAATAGAGGGCTAATCATATATTTATTGAGAAAGCTGCTCGTGTATCTTTTGAACGAGGGAGCTCACATCATTTGTTTGAATATGTTTTATTTTTTTCCATTCGTTATCATACATAAATACAATTTGATTGTTGAAAAGACGCTTTTGTTCTTTTAGATTAGAAATTTTTGCGAAAGAGTACTCTTCAAATATTGGATTCTTACTTACATCTGGCCCGTAAAAGAATAGCCTTTTGTTCGTTAAAATTAGCAATCCTGGCCTTGCGACGGAACGATAAATAAATATGTCTAATGAACATGCTGCGTAAAATAATATCGTTTCGTCAGTTGCTAATATGTTTTTAGCTTTGTTAAGTAAGGTTGTCATTGTGATCGCTCCTTTATTTTATTAACAATAATTTAATTATAGCAAAAAAAGTAATATTTAGAAATTTTTATAAATTATTATTGTAAGGAGATTCCAATTTATTTATAAACGCATAATATATGAAAAGGCTGTTAAGAATGAATAGTAGAATACCTATGATTAATAAGCGATTAATACAATATAAATGATTATCTACATTGACAAACTTAAGAGAATTCTATTATATTTAGTCATATAATACATTAAATCAATGACGGAACAAGTACGTTACAGTCCATTTATAGAGAGAAGCTTCCATATGGCTGAAAGAAGCTTTAAATGAAGGGTAACAGAAAGCTAATCCTGAGAGCAGCTAATCACTGCCGTCTTGCCACGTTACGGCACCATGAGGTGATGAATTGATTGTTATTGTAATCAATTCATAATTAGGGTGGTATCGCGAGTTAACTCTCGTCCCTTTTATAGGGACGGGAGTTTTTTATATTTAAGGAGGAAAATACAATGAAACAACTAACAGGCGCACAAATTCGTCAAATGTTTTTAGACTTTTTCCAAGAAAAAGGACATGCAGTAGAACCTAGTGCATCACTAGTTCCACATGAAGATCCATCTCTTCTATGGATTAATAGTGGTGTAGCAACATTAAAAAAATATTTTGATGGACGTGTAATCCCACAAAATCCACGTATTACAAATGCTCAAAAATCAATTCGTACAAACGATATTGAAAACGTAGGGAAAACAGCTCGTCACCATACATTCTTTGAAATGTTAGGAAACTTCTCAATTGGTGATTACTTCAAAGAAGAAGCAATTACATGGGCTTGGGAATTCTTAACGAGCGACAAATGGATCGGATTCGATAAAGAATTACTATCAGTTACAATCCATCCAGAAGATGAAGAAGCATTCACAATTTGGAATGAGAAAATGGGCGTTCCAAAAGAGCGTATTATCCGCTTAGAAGAAAACTTCTGGGATATCGGTGAAGGACCAAGTGGACCGAATACAGAGATCTTCTATGACCGCGGAGAAGCTTACGGTAATGACTTTAGTGACCCAGAATTATATCCAGGCGGAGAAAACGAGCGTTACTTAGAAGTATGGAACCTTGTATTCTCTCAATTTAATCATAATCCAGATGGTTCATATACACCACTTCCTAAGAAAAACATTGATACAGGGATGGGTCTAGAACGTATGACATCTATCGTTCAAGATGTGCCTACGAACTTTGATACAGATCTATTCATGCCGATGATTGGTGCAACAGAATCAATTTCTGGTGAGAAATATCGTAATGGCGATTTAGAAAAAGATATGGCGTTTAAAGTAATTGCTGACCATATCCGTACAGTAACATTTGCTGTTGGTGACGGTGCTCTTCCTTCTAACGAAGGCCGTGGTTATGTATTACGTCGTTTATTACGCCGCGCTGTTCGTTATTCGAAGAAATTAAACATTAACCGTCCATTCATGTTTGAATTAGTACCGGTTGTTGGAGAAGTAATGAAAGACTTCTATCCAGAAGTACTTGAAAAGAAAGATTTCATTGCGAAAGTTGTGAAAAACGAAGAAGAGCGTTTCCATGAAACACTTCATGATGGTGAAGCAATTTTAGCTGAAGTTATTACAAAAGCAAAAGAAGAAAAAACAACTGTTATTTCTGGAGTAGATGCGTTCCGTCTATATGACACATACGGTTTCCCAATTGAATTAACAGAAGAATATGCAGAAGAAGCTGGCATGACAGTTGATCATGAAGGTTTTGAAAATGAAATGGAAAAACAACGTGAGCGTGCACGTGCTGCTCGTCAAGACGTTGACTCAATGCAAGTTCAAGGCGGTGTACTTGGAGAAGTTAAAGTAGCGAGTGAGTTCGTTGGTTACGGTACAGTTGCAACAGAAAGTAACGTTGTTGCACTTGTGAAAAACGGCGAATACACAGACAGCTTACAAGCTGGTGAAGAAGGACAATTAATGCTTGATGTAACACCATTCTATGCTGAGAGCGGTGGACAAATTGCAGACCGTGGTTACCTTCTTGCTGATGGCGTGAAAGTTCTTGTAAAAGACGTGCAAAAAGCACCAAATGGTCAAAACTTACACAAAGTTGTTGTTGAAGAAGGTACATTAACGAAAGATGCGGCTGTGAAAGCTATTATCGATACGAAAAACCGTAGTAGCGTTGTGAAAAATCATACAGCAACTCACTTACTACACCAAGCATTAAAAGATGTACTTGGAACACACGTTAACCAAGCAGGTTCTCTTGTAACTTCTGAACGTTTACGCTTTGACTTCTCTCACTTCGGTCAAGTACAAGCTGACGAATTAGAAAAAATTGAGCGTATGGTAAACGAGAAAATTTGGGAAAGTATTGATGTTGAGATTTCTCAAAAAGCAATCGAAGAAGCGAAAGAAATGGGCGCAATGGCATTATTCGGTGAAAAATACGGTGATGTTGTACGCGTTGTACAAGTTGGCGATTACAGTTTAGAGCTTTGTGGTGGTTGTCACGTTGATAATACAGCTTCTATCGGTATTTTCAAAATCGTTGCTGAGTCTGGTATCGGTGCAGGAACTCGTCGTATTGAAGCAGTAACTGGTAAGTCTGCATACGAATTAATGAACGATCAAGTAGGTTTATTAAAAGAAGCAGCAGGAAAAATGAAAACAAATCCGAAAGATATTTTAACAAGAGTTGATGGTCTATTTGCCGAAGTAAAACAACTGCAAAAAGAAAATGAATCTCTTGCTGCGAAATTAAGCAATATCGAAGCTGGAAACTTAACTGATTCTGTAATGACAGTTGATGGTGTGAATGTATTAGCAGCGAAAGTAAATGTTGCAGATATGAACAACTTACGTACGATGATGGATGATCTAAAAAATAAATTAGAGTCAGCAGTTGTTGTATTAGCGTCTGTTAATGACGATAAAGTAAACATCCTAGCAGGTGTAACGAAAGACTTAATTGGCCAAGGTTACCATGCTGGTAAACTTGTGAAAGAAGTAGCTTCTCGTTGCGGCGGTGGCGGTGGTGGCCGTCCTGATATGGCACAAGCAGGCGGTAAAAACCCAGCTCAAGTCGAAGAAGCTTTAGCATTTGTAAAAGAGTACGTTAAATCTGTTTCAAAATAAAGAGATAGTAGTGTACAATGGTAGGGAGAGGAGAAGTTCTTCTCCCTATACTTACTATATAAGTGAGGTGCTTGAAATGGACGGTTTTGATAAAACAATGAAGTTTAGCATTCAAGATGAAAAACAGAGTGTCCATGTAAATGATGTACTTTTAACTGTGTATGATGCACTTCAAGAAAAAGGCTATAATCCGATTAACCAAATCGTCGGTTATTTATTAAGTGGAGACCCAGCATACATACCTCGCCATAAAGATGCACGTAGCATCGTTCGCAAGCTTGAACGTGATGAGATTATTGAAGAGCTTGTGAAGTCTTACTTGAAACATCATCGTGAGGAGTAGTTTATGCGGATATTAGGTTTAGATGTAGGTACAAAAACAGTCGGAGTTGCAATTAGCGACGAAATGGGCTGGACAGCACAAGGATTAGAAACAATTAAGATTAACGAAGAACGAGGTCACTTTGGTTTTGATCGTATTTCTGAGTTAGTAAAGCAGTACAATGTGGATAAAATAGTAGTAGGTTTACCTAAAAATATGAATGGTACAATTGGCCCACGTGGTGAAGCGTGCCAACAATTTGCAGAAAACCTACGAGAGCTGTTACAATTAGACGTTGTAATGTGGGACGAGCGTTTGTCAACGATGGCAGCGGAACGTCTACTCATTTCAGCTGATGTAAGTCGTAAGAAGCGAAAGCAAGTAATCGATAAGATGGCTGCAGTCGTAATCTTACAAGGATTTTTAGATAGAAAATAAGAGGTGACCAAAATGGAAGAACGTCAAATTACAATTGTAGACGAAAAAGGTAACGAACATTTATGTGAAATTATTTTCACTTTTGATGCTGAAAAATTTGGTAAAAAATCATACGTAATCTTCTCTCCAATCGGTGAAGTAGATGAAGATGGAGACCCAATTTATGATGCAATGGCTTATGAGCAAAATGAAGAAGAGGGCGGAGTTTTACTTCCAATCGAATCTGAAGAAGAGTGGGAAATGGTACAAGAAACGTTCAACACTATTGCTGATGAGCAAGAAGCTGAATAATAAGTACTGAAAAGATGGACGATATACAGTCCATCTTTTTTTGTATTTATATGTAAAATGAAAGATTTTTTGTCGAAACTGTGTAAGTCTTTGTAGTATAATGAGACGGATTGTAGAAAAATAAAGTGTCTATTAAAAAAGATAAGTGAATTTGTTGCATTTTTACATCGTGCTGTATAGAAAGGTGTACATACGGTCTACAATTAAGTAAGGAGGAAATGTTTTGATAGAGAATCAAGTGAAAAAGAAGCGTAGACGCATCTTTTTATTTTCGATTATTGCACTGCTTTTAGTTTGTGGTTCAGTCTATGCGTATATTTCATCCGCATTAGGACCAGTTGATAGCGGGAATAAAAAAGAGATTGAAGTAGAAATTCCGAAAGGATCATCTACAAGTAAAATTGGAGAAATTTTAGAAGAAAAAGGCGCTGTAAAAAACGGTACAGTTTTTAGTTTTTATACAAAGGCTAAATCGAAAAGTTTACAAGCAGGTACATATTTATTAAACCCTTCAATGAATGCTGAAGATGTGATCGAACAAATGTCATCTGGCAACGTGCATCGTCCAGCTCTTTATAAAGTGACGATTAAAGAAGGGGCGCAAGTAACTGAAATTGCAGAAACGATTGCGACAGAACTAAAGTGGAATAAAGATGATGTTACGCGTCAATTAAACGATAAAGCATTTATTCAAAAAATGCAGCAAAAGTATCCGAAGTTATTAACGGATAAAATCTTTGATAGTAATATTAAATACCCATTAGAAGGTTATTTATATCCTGCAACGTATTCGTTTTATAAGAAAGATACAACGTTAGAAGAAATTGTAATTCCGATGCTTGAGAAAACAAATGCAATCATTGTTCAAAATGAGGCGAAAATGAAAGCGAAGAACTGGGATGTTCATCAGCTTTTAACATTATCTTCACTTATTGAAGAAGAGGCAACTGGTTTTACAGATCGTCAAAAGATCGCTAGTGTCTTTTATAATCGTTTAGCAAAAGGTATGCCGCTTCAAACGGATCCAACGGTATTATATGCACTTGGAAAGCATAAACAACGTGTATTATACGAAGACTTAAAGGTCAACTCACCGTACAATACGTATGTTGTAAAGGGATTGCCGGTAGGGCCGATCGCAAACTCTGGTAAACATTCAGTGGAAGCTGCGTTAGAACCTGCGCAAACAGATTATTATTATTTCTTAGCTGCACCAAGTGGTGAAGTGTACTATGCGAAAACATTAGAAGAGCATAATGCATTAAAGCAAAAATACATTACGAAAAAACAGTGAAATGGGGAGGGATAGCGAAAAAAGTCGCACATCCCTCTTTTTTGTGGTAAAATATATCGGGTTAAAAACTGGCAGAAGAATCGTTTTTAATATCAAAACGGGACGTACAAGCTAAGGGTAAAGCTGGCTTGTATTTTTATTGCATTCTATGTGGGAAAAGACGTCATAGAGGCACTTCTCCATGTAAATAAGGAGGACCATTTATGGAGGATGCAGTTAACGAGTACCTATTATCATTTATTGATCCGAAAGATAAATTAATTCTTGAAATGGAAGAATATGCAACAGAAAATCATGTGCCGATTATGGATCGACTTGGAATGGAATTTATGCTGCAATTTTTACGTTTAATTGGACCGAAAAGCATTTTAGAACTTGGAACAGCAATCGGTTATTCTAGTATTCGTATGATGCAAGCTATTCCAAATTCACGTATTGTGACAGTTGAGCGCAATCGTGAGCGATATGAAAAAGCACTTGAATATATAGAACGTTCCCCAGTAACAGATCGTATTTCAGTTATTTACGGTGATGCGTTAGAAACAGGTGAACAAGTAAAAGAACACGGGACATTTGACGTTATTTTTATTGATGCAGCAAAAGGACAGTATCGTCGCTTTTTTGACTTATATGAACCGTTATTAAATCCTGGTGGCGTAATTATTTCAGATAATGTTATGTACCATGGTCTTGTAACGACAAAAGAGAAGATTGAAAACAGACGTACACGTGGTTTAATCCGTCGTATTAAGACGTACAATGAGTGGCTTATGAACCATGAAGGATATGATACAACGATTTTCCCAATTGGTGATGGAGTAGCTGTTAGTAAAAAGAGAGGGTGACCAAGGTATGAAGAAACCTGAATTGTTAGTAACGCCAAGAGTGGTGGCGGATATCGAACTTCTTGCGAAAGCAGGAGCAGATGCGGTAATGATCGGTGAGCAAAAGTTTGGTTTACGTTTAGCAGGGGAGTTTTCACGTGAAGATGTAAAACAAACTGTGAAGATTGCGCATGAAAATGGTGTGAAAGTATACGTAGCAATGAACGCTATGTTCCACAACGATAAAGTAGAAGAATTAACAGATTACGTTTCATTTTTAAATGAAGTAAATGTAGATGCAATTGTTTTCGGAGATCCAGCAGTATTAATGGCTGTTCGCGAAGTAGCGCCAAATATGCAGTTGCACTGGAATACAGAAACGACAGCAACCAATTGGTTCACTTGTAATTACTGGGGCCAAAGAGGAGCGAAGCGTGCTGTATTAGCTCGTGAGCTGAGCTTAGATGAAATTGTTGATTTAAAAGAAAATGCTGAAGTGGAACTAGAAGTACAAATTCACGGTATGACTTGTATGTTCCAATCGAAGCGTTCATTAGTAGGAAACTACTTTGAGTATCAAGGACGTAATCTTGACATTGAAAAGAAAAAATATGAAGAGAATATGTTCTTATATGACCCAGAGCGTAATAATAAATATCCAATCTATGAAGATGAAAATGGTACTCATATTATGAGTCCGAACGATATTTGTTTCATCGATGAATTAGAGGAACTAATCGAAGCTGAAGTTGACAGCTTAAAAATCGATGGTGTACTAAAAAGTTCTGAATACATTATTGAAGTAACGAAGAAATATCGTCAAGCGATTGATTTATGCGTAGAAGATCGTGATGCGTATTATGACGTGAAAGATGCTCTATATAAAGAAATAGAAGAAATGCAACCAGTAAATCGTCCGTTAGACACAGGATTCTTCTTTAAAGAAACGGTTTACTAAACGAGGAGGGTGTAGGAAATGACTGTACAAGAAATTTCACGAGTGATCGATGGCAAGCGCGTTATTGTGAAGAAACCTGAACTGTTAATCCCTGCGGGTAACTTAGAAAAATTAAAAGTAGCTATCCATTATGGGGCAGATGCTGTATATTTAGGTGGACAAGAATTTGGTCTTCGTTCGAATGCAGGTAACTTTACGCTGGAAGATATGGCAGAAGGCGTTGAATTTGCAAAGAAATATGGAGCGAAAATATATGTAACAACAAATATTTTCGCACATAATGAAAATATGGACGGGCTAGAGGAATATTTAAAAGGGATTGAAAAAGCTGGCGTAACGGGAATTATCGTTGCTGATCCGCTTATCATTGAGACGTGTAAACGTGTAGCGCCTTCTGTTGAGGTGCATTTAAGCACACAGCAATCACTATCCAACTGGAAAGCAGCACAGTATTGGAAAGAAGAAGGTTTACATCGTCTTGTATTAGCTCGTGAAGCAAGCTATGAAGAAATGAAAGAAATTAAAGACAAAGTGGATATTGAAATTGAAGCATTCGTCCATGGTGCAATGTGTATCGCATATTCAGGAAGATGTACACTAAGTAACCATATGACAGCGCGTGACTCTAATCGTGGCGGTTGTTGCCAATCTTGCCGCTGGGATTATGATTTAGTTCAAACAGTATCACAACATAAAGATGCAAAAGAGCTTCCTCTATTCCAAGAAGAAGATGCTCACTTTGCGATGAGTCCAAAAGATTTAAATTTAATTTTATCAATTCCGAAAATGATTGAAATTGGAATCGATAGTTTAAAGGTAGAAGGACGTATGAAATCAATCCATTACGTAGCGACTGTAGCAACTGTATATCGTAAAGTAATTGATGCTTATTGTGCGGATCCGGATAACTTTGAGTTTAAACAAGAATGGTTAGATGAGCTTGATAAATGTGCAAATCGTGATACAGCTCCTGCATTCTTTGAAGGGGTTCCAGGACATCAAGAGCAAATGTTTGGAAATCATAGTAAGAAAACAACGTATGATTTTGCTGGTTTAGTGTTAGATTATAATGAAGAAACGGGCATCGTAACGCTTGAGCAACGTAATCATTTCAAACCAGGACATGAAGTGGAGTTCTTTGGACCAGAAATAGAAAACTTTACGCAGACGGTGGAGAAAATTTGGGATGAGGATGGAAACGAATTAGATGCAGCGAGACATCCGTTGCAAATCGTGAAATTCAAAGTGGATCAACCAGTGTATGTGAATAATATGATGCGCAAAAGCATACTTCAATAAGAAAGAGTGGTAGTCGAATGGGGACGAATAAGCCTGTTGTAATTGGAATCGCTGGTGGTTCAGGATCAGGAAAAACAAGTGTAACGAAAGCGATTTTTGACCATTTTAAAGGTCATTCCATTTTAATCTTGGAGCAAGATTATTATTACAAAGATCAAAGCCATTTACCAATGGAAGAGCGTTTAAAAACAAATTATGATCATCCGCTTGCGTTTGATAATGATCTGTTAATTGAACATTTGCAGCAGTTGCTTGCATATGAGCAAATTGATAAGCCTGTATATGACTATACATTGCATACGCGTTCAGAAGAAATTATTCCAGTTGAGCCGAAAGATGTAATTATTTTAGAAGGAATTCTTATTTTAGAAGACCCACGTCTTTGTGAGTTGATGGACATTAAGTTATTCGTTGATACAGATGCTGACCTTCGTATTCTGCGCCGCATGCAGCGTGATATTAAAGAGCGCGGTCGTACGATGGATTCAGTTATTGATCAGTACGTAACTGTTGTACGTCCAATGCACAATCAATTTATTGAGCCTTCTAAGAAGTTTGCGGATATTATTATCCCTGAAGGTGGACAAAACCATGTTGCAATTGATATTATGGTGACAAAAATTGCAACAATTCTTGAACAAAAAGTAAATTTGTAATAGCATAGTAAAAGATATACGGTAGGAAGGGATTTTTTCCCTTCCCATCGAATACAATGAAACATGCAACCTCATCTATATATAGGTGAGGGCATATTTATATCAACTTTCCATACATATCTTCTTTATATAAAGAAGAATTGGAAATACGGGGTTGTATGTGACAACTCCGCTAGTGCAAGGGTACTAGAAACCTCCGCTAACAATGGAAGCGGAGGAGTTTTCATATGGAACTCCTCTTTTTTTCGGGGGATTGGTATATAAAAGGAGTGGAAAATATGTCAACAGAAAAAACATACCCTATGACGCAAGAGGGTAAGCAAAAACTAGAGAACGAACTTGAGCAATTAAAAACAGTAAGACGTAAAGAAGTAGTGGAACGTATTAAAATCGCACGTAGCTTCGGGGACCTTTCTGAGAACTCTGAGTACGATGCAGCAAAAGATGAGCAAGCGTTCGTAGAAGGACGTATTACACAATTAGAAAATATGATTCGTAACGCAGTTATCATTAAAGATAATGGCGAAGTATCTACTGTTGTTACATTAGGTAAAACAGTAACATTTAAAGAATTACCAAATGGAGATGAAGAAGCGTACACAATCGTAGGTAGTGCGGAAGCTGATCCATTTGAAGGAAGAATTTCTAACGATTCTCCAATCGCAAAAAGCTTATTAGGTAAGCAAATTGGTGAGAAAGTAACAATCCAAACACCAGGCGGAGAAATGCAAGTAGAGATTGTCTCTGTAAAATAATAAAAAAATCACTCGTGTAAAAACGAGTGATTTTTTTATTTGTATAAAAGATGAAACACTCCGTCCAAACTATAATAGACGAGGTGTTTTTTTATGAAAATAAAACGGAGAATTACAATTGTTTTAATTTGTTTTATGGGCATTATGTTTTTATTGCTTTGTCGTTTAATTCAAATCCAAATTATAGATACAGAATCATTTACTGATCGCAAAATAAATTTAATTGAAAAAAGTGTTACGCAACGTACGCAATCCATTGCAGTAGACGATGGACGTGGGCAGTTTATAGATCGTAGTGGTAAAGAAATAGGTGAGGAAAAGTATCCTGTTTTAATTGTTTTTCCATTTTTACAAATAAAAAATGACATGTTAGAGAAAATCGCGCATATCATTGGTGTGTCGAGACAAGAGATCAGAAGACAAATGAAAAATAAAAAAAATGCATTTATACTGCAAGGGGAAACTGCTCCATTTCGAGTGACACGAGAGCAGATGGAGAAGGTGAATCAATTACATGTATTAGGTATTGTAGCAGCTGAAGTGCGATTAAAACAAACTGGGGAGATAAATCATTTAATTGGTGATGTAGGGGAGAACGAAAGAGAATTTCAAAAGCGATATGGAGAAGTGAAAAAAATTTCAAAACAAACGCCGATAGGTATTTCAGGATTACAGCAATCTTTTGATGAATTTTTATTGACTGATGGAGAGGCAAAAGTATTGTATCAAGTAGATCGGCAAGGAGAACCAATTTTCGGAAAGCAAGCGAAATATACTTCACCAGGAAATCCATTTTACCCAGTTAGGATTCAAACTACTTTACATAAAGGGTTGCAGCAAAAAGCAGAAGAAGTGATTGAAGCAAATGAAATAAAGAAGGGGGGATTAGTATTACTTGATGTAAAGACAAATGAAATATTAGCGATGGTCAGTAAGCCGTCTTTACAAGTAAGAGATAAGAATTTATATAAGACTACACTTGAAAATCAAATGTTAACGCCGCATTTTCCAGGCTCTGTTTTTAAAACAGTAGTTGCAGCTGCAGTCATTGATCAAAAAGTAAATTTGTTTAATCGGACATTTAATTGTAATAAAGATTTATATGGTGAAAACGACCCACAAGTTATGATGGGTACACTTAACTTCAAAGAGAGCTTTGCTAGGAGCTGTAACAGGACATTTTCCGAGTTAGGTAACGAGCTATTACAAAAGGATAGGACGGTGCTAGAAACATACGTAGCAGCTTTAGGAGCAAATGAAAAGGTCGGCTGGAAAGGTTCTGTATTTCATACACCTCATTTCGAGCAAATGCCAGAAGAAAAAGGCACTACTATTTGGGGGAATGAAGAAAACAAAAATAGTAAAAAAGCGGTAGAGCAAACAGCGATTGGACAGAAAGATGTACGTATATCACCTCTAGCAATTGCTAATATGATGGCGACGATTGCGAGGAATGGAGAAAAGATGGAAGTGAAAGCTGTTGAAAAAATAGTATATAAAAATGGAGCGGATTTTTTTACATTTGAGAACCATACGTTACATGGAAAACAGCTTTCGTATGAAACAGTGAAAACATTACAAGAGTTATTAAGAGGCGTTGTAACAAGGGAGAAAGGAACAGGAACGGCATTCCGCTCGTTACCGCTCAGTGTCGCTGGAAAATCCGGGACAGCGCAAACAGGGAAAGGGACGAGGGTGAATCGCTGGTTTGCAGGTTATTTTCCGTATGAGAATCCAAGATATGCTTTAGTTGTTGTTGATCTAGAGACTGATAACAAAGTGAATAAAGTCACACCTATTTTTAAAGATATGGTAGGAGCAATCTATCAATTGGAGAATGAAAAGTAATCTTGCAATTTATAGTGAATTGTTTTCATTTCATGAAAATATCATTGTAAATGTTCAACCTTTCTAGATTTAATGTTACAATAGCAATTAGGAAAAACTGCATGGAGGTTTGGAGAATGGCAGGAGGATCAAGATTCCAACAGAAACAACAAAAACGTCGTCAAAACGGTGTTTTAAATATTGCAATCGCTATTGTATTACTATTAGTAGCTATTGTAGCATATCAATTGTTCGTTCCTAGTACGAAAGAGCAAGCATCTTCTACTGATAAGAAAGTCTCTCAACAAACAACAAAGAATGAGAAAGCTGGAAAATCAGAAGATAAAGAATCTGCTAAGAAAAAAGAAAAAGAAAAAGAAAAAGAGCAAGCAGAAGCTAAGCAAAAAGCTGAAGAAGAGAAGTTAAAGGCTGAGGAAGAAAAGAAAAAAGCTGAAGAAGAAGCGAAAGCTAACGAGAAAGTATCAGCTGAAAAAACTGTATCCAAGGCAAAAGAGGCTTATACAAAACCTTCTTGGAAAGCTGTAGGAACAGAACAAGGTTCATCACCAGCGATGACGTTTAAACAGGGGTCATCAGATTGGAATGAGATGCAAAGTGCAATTGCTGCAGGTATTGAAGTACCGAAGGAGCAATTAGTATTCCATTTTGTTGGAAGAGACAAAACTGGAAAGAGTAAAGCTTATGGTGACGTTCAAGATAAGCAAAGTGGAAAAAGATATTACGTAAATATTGATTGGGTAGACAATGAGGGCTGGAAACCAGTACTTGTTCAAACTCTAAACTAAAAAAGAGAAGCTCCTTAGGAGCTTCTCTTTTTTAGTTAACGCAATTTTTTTAATTTAAAATGAACAACCGCGCTATAATACGGTCTTTTGCTTTCAGGATCCATAACCATTTGATGTGAGATGTGATGAACTTCAAGCATAAGTGCTTTATTATTATCGATTTGTTCACTAATTTTTCGTTCTAAAGAAGCTAAGTCTCCCGCTTCAAAAAATTCTACTTTATCTTCTAACATTTCAAAGGTAAATGACATGAAGACGGCCCCTCTCCTATGTAATCAACTATAGTGTAACAAAGAAAAGAAGGAAATACCATGTACATTTCAATTGACATTTTTAGAAAGAGGGAATATCATACTGATAAAACCGATAAGAAAAAGGGGAATTTTTATGGGCACAGAATTTAATGGTTTATTTGATGAGTGGGCTCATACGTACGACTCATTCGTACAAGGCGAAGATATACAATATAAAGAAGTTTTCGCCCATTATGAGGATATTCTAGAGGATGTAGTTAACAAGTCATTTGGTAATGTATTAGAATTTGGTGTCGGTACAGGTAATTTAACAAATAAATTATTACTTGCTGGCCGCACAGTTTACGGTATAGAACCGTCGCGTGAAATGCGTATGATTGCAAAAGAGAAATTGCCAAAAGAATTTTCGATTACAGAAGGTGATTTTCTTTCGTTTGAAGTCCCAAATTCAATTGATACCATTGTAAGCACCTATGCATTTCATCATTTAACAGATGATGAAAAAAATGTAGCGGTTGCGAAGTATAGTCAATTGCTAAACAAAGGTGGTAAAATAGTGTTTGCTGATACGATATTTGCAGATCAAGATGCATATGATAAAACTGTTGAAACAGCAAAACAAAGAGGTTTTCACCAGTTAGCAAACGATTTGCAAACGGAATACTATACACGTATTCCAGTTATGCAGACTATTTTTGAAAACAATGGCTTCCATGTAACGTTTACGAGATTAAATCATTTCGTTTGGGTAATGGAGGCAACTAAGCAATAGAAAGAGGGATTAGATTGAGAATTGCTGTAATTGGAGCAATGGAAGAAGAAGTACGTATTTTACGTGACAAATTAGAACAAGCAGAAACAGAAACGGTTGCAGGTTGTGAATTTACGAAAGGACTATTAGCAGGACATGAAGTAATCTTGTTAAAGTCTGGTATTGGTAAAGTAAATGCAGCGATGTCAACGACAATTTTATTAGAAAAATATAAGCCTGAAAAAGTAATTAATACTGGTTCAGCTGGTGGATTCCATCATTCTCTAAACGTTGGTGATGTAGTTATTTCCACTGAAGTTCGTCACCATGACGTAGATGTAACAGCATTTAACTATGAATATGGTCAAGTACCAGGAATGCCGCCTGGATTTAAAGCTGATGAGGCGTTAGTTGCATTAGCTGAGAAATGTATGCAAACTGAAGAAAATATTCAAGTTGTAAAAGGCATGATTGCAACAGGCGATTCATTTATGAGTGATCCGAACCGCGTTGCAGCCATCCGTGATAAATTTGAAAATCTTTATGCGGTAGAAATGGAAGCAGCAGCTGTCGCACAAGTATGCCACCAATATGAAGTTCCGTTTGTTATCATTCGCGCACTTTCTGATATTGCTGGTAAAGAATCAAATGTTTCATTTGATCAGTTTTTAGATCAAGCAGCTCTTCATTCTACAAACTTTATCGTAAAAGTGTTAGAAGAGTTAAAGTAATGTAACAAAAAGGCAACTGTCTCATATAAAGAAAATACATACAGTTGCCTTTTCTTTATTGGCAAACAAGGGGGAGAACACGATGAATGTATATCGTGGAGTTCATGAGTTAATTGGTCATACACCAATTGTAGAAATTACTTGTTTTTCACTTCCGAAAGGGATCCGCTTATTTGCAAAGCTTGAATTTTATAACCCAGGCGGAAGCGTTAAGGATCGTTTAGGAAGAGAATTAATCGAAGATGCGCTAGAAAAAGGGCTTGTTACCCAAGGTGGAACAATTATTGAACCGACTGCTGGGAATACTGGTATTGGACTGGCACTTGCAGCATTAGAACATGATTTACGTGTTATCGTTTGTGTACCAGAGAAATTTAGTATTGAAAAACAAGAATTAATGAAAGCACTAGGTGCAACGGTCGTGCATACACCGACTGAGCAAGGAATGACCGGTGCAATTGCAAAAGCAAAAGAATTAGTAAATGAAATACCGAATTCATACTCTCCAAGTCAGTTTGCGAATGAAGCAAACCCGCGTGCCTATTTCAAAACACTAGGTCCTGAACTTTGGGATGCACTGAATGGAGAGATTAACATATTTGTTGCTGGAGCAGGAACTGGCGGTACGTTTATGGGGACTGCATCTTATTTGAAAGAAAAAAATATAGATATTAAAACAGTTATCGTAGAGCCAGAAGGATCTATTTTAAATGGTGGTAAGGCTGGTTCACATGAGACCGAAGGAATTGGACTGGAATTTATCCCGCCATTTTTGAAGACATCTTATTTTGATGAAATTCATACGATTTCTGATCGAAATGCATTTTTACGAGTGAAAGAATTAGCGCAAAAAGAAGGACTTCTCGTTGGGAGCTCTTCAGGAGCAGCATTTCATGCGAGCTTACTTGAGGCAGAGAAGGCAGCACCAGGTACAAATATTGTAACCATTTTTCCTGATAGTAGTGAGCGCTATTTAAGTAAAGACATATACAAAGGATGGGAATAAAAAATGAGAGCAAAGACAAAGTTAATTCATGGTATTCGCATAGGAGAACCTTCAACTGGATCTGTAAACGTACCGATCTATCAAACAAGTACGTACAAACAAGAAGCGGTTGGTAAGCATCAAGGATATGAATATTCACGTACAGGTAACCCAACACGTGCAGCTTTAGAAGAAATGATTGCTGTATTAGAAAATGGTCATGCTGGATTTGCATTCGGTTCTGGAATGGCTGCTATTACAGCGACAATTATGTTGTTCTCAAAAGGTGACCACGTTATTTTAACAGATGATGTTTATGGTGGAACGTATCGTGTTATTACGAAAGTATTAAACCGCTTCGGTATTGAACATACATTTGTAGACACAACAAACTTAGAGGAAGTTGTAGAAGCAATTCGTCCAAATACGAAAGCGATCTATGTGGAAACACCAACGAACCCATTACTAAAAATTACTGATATTAAGAAAATATCTACTCTTGCTAAAGAGAAAGATTTATTAACAATTATTGATAATACATTCATGACGCCATATTGGCAGTCGCCGATTTCTTTAGGAGCAGACATTGTACTTCATAGTGCAACGAAATATTTAGGAGGTCATAGTGACGTAGTTGCAGGTCTAGTAGTGGTAAATAGCCCACAACTAGCAGAAGACCTTCACTTTGTACAAAACTCAACAGGAGGTATTCTTGGACCACAAGATAGCTTCTTACTACTTCGCGGTTTAAAAACATTAGGAATTCGTATGGAAGAACATGAAACGAATTCACGCGCTATTGCTGAATTCTTAAATAATCATCCAAAAGTAAATAAAGTATATTACCCAGGTCTTGAATCACATCAAAACCACGAATTAGCAACAGAACAAGCAAATGGATTTGGTGCTATTATTTCGTTTGATGTAGATAGTGAGGAAACATTAAATAAAGTACTTGAGAAACTGCAATACTTTACACTTGCTGAAAGCTTAGGAGCAGTAGAAAGTTTAATTTCTATCCCATCTCAAATGACACATGCATCAATCCCAGCAGATCGCCGTAAAGAATTAGGAATTACAGATACATTAATTCGTATTTCTGTCGGTATTGAAGATGGTGAAGATTTAATTGAAGATTTAGCACAAGCGCTAGCGTAATAAAAAATGCACTGCTAATGTGGAGCAGTGCATTTTTATTATGTTAATTTGTGAAACATTTCACAAATTAGACATACACAAATGAAATGATTTCATGTATATTGAATTCATGAAATGTTATTCACGAGTAAACTTGTGAAATGTTTCACAAAAAATGGGATTCATGTAGGACGGTAACTCTATTTTTTTTCGCTAATCGGGACTTATTATGACCTATAGGGACTTATAAAGACCGTGATAACAGAATAGGAGGAAATTTACATGGTAGTCAAAGAGAAAGTTGTAAATGAAATGCAAGAGGTAAAAGAGATGATTGATACGTTAGTAAATAACGGTCAACAAGCTTTACAAGCATTAGAAAGTTTTACACAAGAGCAGATTGACAACATTGTTCATGAAATGGCATTAGCAGGTGTTGATCAACATATGCCACTTGCAAAATTGGCTGTTGAAGAAACAGGCCGTGGTGTCTATGAAGACAAATGCATTAAAAATATTTTTGCCACTGAATATATTTGGCATAGTATAAAGCAAAATAAAACGGTAGGAATTATTCACGAAGATCCTCATGAAGAAATAATAGAAATTGCAGAACCTGTCGGTGTAGTAGCTGGGGTAACACCAGTAACGAATCCAACGTCGACAACAATGTTTAAAGCGTTGATTGCGATAAAAACGAGAAATCCAATTATTTTCGCATTTCATCCTTCTGCACAAAATTGTTCGGTGGCAGCAGCGAAAACCGTATATGATGCAGCAATGAAAGCTGGTGCACCAAAACATTGTATTCAATGGATTGAAAGACCGTCTGTCGAAGCGACGAAACAATTAATGAACCATGAGGGTGTGGCACTCGTTCTAGCAACTGGAGGCGCTGGTATGGTGAAATCAGCTTACTCTACTGGAAAACCAGCGCTAGGTGTAGGTCCTGGTAATGTACCGTGTTATATAGAAAAATCAGCACATGTAAAACGAGCTGTTAATGATTTAATTTTATCGAAAACATTTGATAACGGTATGATTTGTGCATCGGAACAAGCAATCATTGTCGATAAAGAAATCTATGATGATGTTAAAACAGAAATGATCGAAAACAATTGTTACTTTGTAACAGAAGAAGAAAGAAAAAAATTAGAAAAGCTCGTTATAAATGAAAATACATGTGCAGTAAATAGTGATATTGTAGGAAAATCAGCACAGTATATTGCCGAATTAGTTGGGATTACTGTTCCTGAACATACAAAAATGCTTGTAGCTGAAATTCAAGGTATCGGAGCAGCATACCCGTTATCTCGTGAGAAACTGAGCCCAGTATTAGCCTGTGTGAAGGCGAATTCATTAGAAAAAGGATTTACATATTGCGAAGAAATGTTGAACCTCGGTGGTTTAGGACATTCAGCAGTTATTCATTCTACAAATAAAGAAGTGCAAAAGCAATTTGGATTACGTATGAAAGCTTGCCGTCTCATTGTAAATGCACCTTCATCACAAGGTGGAATAGGGGATATATATAACGGATTTATTCCATCACTTACACTTGGTTGTGGTTCTTACGGAAAAAATTCAGTTTCCCAAAATGTAACGGCGACTCATTTATTAAATATAAAAAGGCTGGCAAATAGAAAAAAGAATATGCAGTGGTTCAAATTGCCACCAAAAATTTATTTTGAAAAACATGCTACAGCGTATTTAGCAAATATGCCTAACATTTCACGTGCATTTATTGTAACGGATCCTGGAATGGTTGAACATGGCTATGTGGATACAGTCACGCACTATTTAAACAAGCATGCAAATGATGTGAAAATTGAAGTTTTCTTTGAGGTCGAACAAGATCCATCAGATGAAACTGTCTTTAAAGGTGCGGAAATGATGAGAAGCTTTAAGCCAGATGTAATTATCGCACTTGGTGGTGGTTCAGCTATGGATGCAGCAAAAGGAATGTGGTTATTCTATGAGCATCCAGAAACGACATTCTATGGCATTAAACAGAAGTTTTTAGATATAAGAAAACGTACATGTAAATATCCGGAATTAGGAAATAAGGCGCAGTTTGTTGCGATTCCAACAACATCAGGAACAGGATCAGAAGTGACACCATTTGCGGTTATTACAGATAAGAAAAATAATATAAAGTATCCGCTCGCAGATTATGAATTAACACCAGATGTAGCAATTGTTGATCCGCAATTTGTAATGACAGTACCACCACATGTAACAGCAGATACTGGTATGGATGTTTTAACACATGCAATTGAGGCGTATGTGTCTGTTATGGCAAATGACTATACAGATGGATTAGCATTAAAAGCTATTGATCTCGTATTCAAATATTTACCGAGAGCATATAAAGATGGAAATGATGAAGAAGCACGGGAAAAAATGCATAACGCTTCTGCAATTGCAGGGATGGCATTTGCAAATGCTTTTCTAGGTATTAATCACAGCTTAGCACATAAAATTGGTCCAGAATTCCATATTCCGCACGGACGTGCAAATGCAATTCTTATGCCGCATGTAGTCCGCTATAATGCTATTAAGCCAAGAAAACACGCATTGTTCCCAAAATATGAGCACTTTGTAGCAGATGAACGCTATGCACATATTGCGAGAATGCTCGGGCTTCCAGCAAGCTCAGTAGCAGAAGGTGTGGAATCACTCGTCAAAGCAATTATTGAGCTTGGAAAAAGCTTAAATATTAATATGAGTATTGCCGGACAAGGGGTAGATAAAGAGCAATTTGAAGAGGTTGTTGGAGTATTAGCAGAAAGAGCTTTTGAAGATCAATGTACAACTGCTAATCCAAAGTTACCGCTTATTTCAGAGCTGAAAGAAATTTATATGGAAGCATATAAAGGTGAATAATGATTAAAAAAGAGCCGCAGTAAAGCGGCTCTTTTTTTGTTGGAAAACATCTCCCAGAATGGCTGTATTTACTGGTCTTTCAGTTTCATAGAATATGATAAAGTGAAATGGAGGAGTGAGAATATAATGAAAGAATTACAAGGGAAAATAGAAGATTATACTAGGTTCGGACAAATTCTTCTCGCTGTAAGTACATTGTTAATGGTTGGCTTGTTGATTCCGGATGGAGCAAAAGAGACAATCCAATTTTTTGTTATGATGGGGAGCATCGTTATATTTTTAAGTTTATCGTTCTTTTTCTTTCAGCGTGTGAAAGTGATGCGTGACCAGTTAGAGGAAAATGAATGTGAATAATATTGTTAACTAGAGCGCGGCGAAAAGAAAGAATCTTTTTGTCGCGCTTTTTGTTTTTTGTAGAAAAATGTATGCGTTTCATGTTGACAATGATAATCCTTATCAATTAAAGTAGAATAGTAGTTAATGATTATCATTATCAATTAGAGGTGAAGGAATGAAAAAATCTATTACGCTATTTACAGCGATTTTATCTATTTTTTTCTTGTTAATAGGTTGCAGTGCCAAAGGGGACGAAAAAGCGTCTGCAACCAAAATAGAAAAAGGAAAAGAAAAAATCGAAATTACCGACCTGTCAGGGAGAAAGGTAACATTCGATAAAGTACCAGAAAGTTTTGCAACATTAAGTATGGGAGACATGGATATTATTCATGCTTTAGGTGGAAAAGTAGTAGGTCGTCCGGATACGAAATTAACTCTTCCAGAGGAGTTAAAGAAAGCAAAAGTAATCGGGAATGCACATCAACCGAACTTTGAGCAAATTGCTAGTTTAAAGCCCGATGTACTTGTTGCTAACAATGGATTCCAAAAGAATGTGCCAACGGTTGAAGGACAGGGAACGAAAGTAATCATTTCTTCTGCGAATTCTGTACAAGATATTCAAAAGAATATTGAATTATATGGAACGGTAATGAAGAAAGAAGATAAAGCAAAAGAACTTAATCAAAAAATCAATGATCAAATGAAGAAATATGAGAAAAAGAGCGATGTGAAAGCATTGCTAGTGTATGGCGCACCAGGTACTTATTTAGCGGCATTACCAACATCTTTATCAGGTGATGTTTTAGAAAAAACAGGCGGGAAAAATATTGCTTCTGATTTTCCAGAAACGAAAGAATATCCGCAATATGCACAGCTAAGTGTAGAACGTATTATTGAGGCGAATCCAGATGTCATTTATTTAATTACACACGGAGATCCAAAAAGTGTGAAAAAAGCATTCGAAGGCGAAATGATGAAAAATGAAGCGTGGAAAAATTTAGATGCAGTAAAACAAAACCGCGTAGTTATTTTGCCACCTGATTTATTTGGATCTAATCCTGGGACAAAAGTTACAGAAGCAATGGACTTTATGTATAAAAGTATACAAGATGTAAGGAAATGATACGTATGGAAAGTAGTGAAGTAGTAAGAGAAAAGGAACATCCTTTTGCGAAAAAAAGATGGATAATAGCAGTTACTTTAGTTGTATTAACAATTCTAGGCCTCTTTTACGGACTTTTCGCAGGAAGTTTATCTTTTTCTGTACGAGACATTCTAACAGGTATACAAGATGAAGGTTCGACAGTTCATCGAATTGTATGGGATCTTCGCATACCGAGAGTTCTCGTTGGGTTTATAGTAGGAACATGTTTAGCTGCATCTGGTACACTGCTGCAAGGGGTTATGAGAAACCCTCTTGCAGATCCTGGTATTATCGGGGTTTCATCTGGAGCAGGCCTTGTAGCAATTGTCATCATGATTTTATTCCCACAGCATCTAGCTTTTTTACCACTAGGGGCGTTTTTAGGAGCTTTCATAACAGCGATGGTTATTTATGCTTTATCATGGCAAAAAGGGGCACCACCTTCAAGAATCGTCTTAGTAGGAGTGTCAATCAATGCATTAATTGGTGCAGCAACGTCAGCTTTAATGTTATTACATAGTGACAAAGTACAATCCGTGTTACCGTGGCTAGCGGGCGGCATTGGTGGTGTAAGTTGGGCACATTTAAACATGATTATTTATTATGCAATATTCGCCATTATATTAGCTTTCTTTGGTATTAAGCATATTCGAGTGTTAATGCTTGGAGATGAAATGGCAAAACTATTAGGACATAATGTGGAAAAAAGTCGGTTTTATTTAATCGTAGTAAGTACATTATTAGCTGGAATTGCGGTAAGTGTGTCTGGTCTTATTGGATTTGTCGGTCTTGTCGTACCACATATGCTACGTTTATTAGTTGGAAATGATTATAGATATTTGCTACCTTTATCATGCCTTGGCGGCGGGGTATTACTTGTTTTTGCAGATGCAATAGCTCGAAGTTGGTTTGACCCAATCGAATTGCCTGTTGGTATTTTACTGTCCTTCTTAGGTGGTCCTTTCTTCTTATATTTAATTCATAGAGGAGGAAAACAACGTGATTTCCGTTAACAAAGTGTTTTATGCACACTCTGAAAGATTTCAAATGCAAAATATGAATGTACATATTAAGGCTGGAGAAATCGTTAGTTTAATTGGTCCGAATGGATCGGGAAAATCTACTTTGCTTCGTTTAATAGCAAGGCTACTGAAACAAAGCGAAGGGGACATCATTTTAGATGGGAAAAATATTCATATAATGAAGAGTGCTGATGTAGCGAAGCAATTAGCGATGTTACCACAAATGCATGATCATCAATTAGATTTGACAGTGAAAGAACTAATTGAGTTCGGAAGAGGTCCACATAAATCATGGAGTAGCCGCTTAAATAAAGAAGATGAAGAAATTGTTGATTGGGCATTGTCTGTTACAAATCTTGAAGGGTATGAATATCGTCTTTTACATTCTTTATCAGGAGGGGAACGGCAACGTGCTTGGATTGCGATGACGCTAGCGCAACGTACAAATGTCTTATTATTGGATGAACCAACAACCTTTTTAGATATCGTTCACCAGTTGGAAGTAATGGAACTTGTGAAACGATTAAATGAGGAGTTTGGAATGACAATTATAATGGTTTTACATGACATTAACCAAGCTGCTCAATATAGCGATCGTTTACTCGTATTAAAGCGAGGAAAGATTCAGTATGATGGTATACCAGAAGAAGTACTATGCCATGAAATGTTTCAACATGTATTTGGCATAGATGTAGATATTTTTCAAGGAAATGACAAACCGTTTTTTACACCGAAACGAATTTCTAGAAGGGGAGAAGAGCGATGCAAACAGAAGAGCGTATTACCACTGAATTAGTAAGAGAATTTGTTATGGCAGCTCACGGGGATTTAGAGAAAGTACAAGAGCTATTAGCTGAATCGCCAAGCTTACTTCACGCCTCTTATAATTGGGGTGGATCAGATTGGGAAAGTGCGTTAGGCGCATCGGCACATGTAGGTCGTAAAGATATTGCTCTTTATTTACTAGAAAAGGGTGCTCGGATGGATATTTTTGCAGCAGCTATGCTTGGTGAATTAGAAGTTGTACAAGCTATTTTAGTAGCTCAACCAGAAGCATTGCGTGCATCTGGCCCTCATGGTATTTCTCTTCTTCAACATGCACGAATGGGTGGAGAGAAATCTAAGCGTGTATATGATTATTTAGCAATACTATCTTAATGAACGAAGGAAGTTCTTATGTGCGGTAAACTTTTCACTTGAAACAATTGGAAAGTTTACCGCCCGTTAGAACGGGATAAGTATCTAGTATATTTGAAAATCCTACACCCCCCTCAATTGTAGTTTTCTTTATGCTAGTTATGATATGGATGCAGTGGACAATATTTGTCTACTGCTTTTTTTAGTTATTAAGAATGAATATTCTGTATTTTATTGTTGGTTCATTTATCCCGCTATTTTCCAGGCAGTAAGACTCCCGCCTAAAAATTCGGCTAAAGCAAAGAAGTTAGACGGGAGATACACTGCCCGTAAACGCCTGGTTGGTGAAGGCTAATAATCAGTGGGGATGAACAAAATTTCCCACTGATTAAAGTTTCACTTTATAATAAATAGTAACATTTCGTATACACACAAAACGTGATCGTGAAATGAAGAAAAAATTAGTGGAAAGGAGTGCCAGCATGTTTCATACAGAACGTTTACAAATTCGCAAATATACAATGGATGATTTACAGTTCTACGCTTCACTGTGGGGGAACGAGAAGGTAATGCGTTATATTGGAAATGGGACGTTAAAAACATATATGCAGTGTAAAAAAAGTCTGGAGGAATGGGTGATTCCTAGCTATAAAAACGGTCTCGGTTTATTTGTATTGATTGAAAAGGAAACGGGAACAAGAATTGGTCATGCAGGGCTGGTAAAGCAGAAGATAGATGGAAAAGAGGAAATTGAAATTGGTTATTGGTTACTTCCTCAGTATTGGGGAAAAGGGTATGCAAAAGAAGCGGCGGCAGCATTTCGTGACTATGGTTTCCAAGCATTACGAATGAATAAATTAATTTCTCTTATTAATCCGAATCATCCCGCCTCAATATTTGTTGCTAGAAAAACCGGGCTCAGCTATGAGAAAACAACGTCATTTCATGGAATCGATGTTCTAGTTTATTCTATTAAGCGTGTTGGATGAAAAAATTACTTTTTTAAAGGTAAATTGCATTTTTTGAAGAATGGTATATGAAAATAAAGGGAGGGGTTACATGTACATTTATCATAATGGACTTATTATTCGTGAGGGAACGAGTAGCGTACCAGCATATGCAATTAAAGCTTTGTTTGAAGATGCTGGTTGGAGTAATGATAATATCCCTTCTTGGCAAATTGAAAAATTTACGATAGCATTCGAAAATTCAACATGGGCTTTCACAATTTGGGATGAGGAAGAGATGGTTGCGATGGTTAGAGTCATTTCTGATGGAATTATGATTGCGAACATAGTAAATTTAGTTGTGAAGTGTGAATATAGAGGGAAGGGATTAGGTAAGAAGCTTGTAGCTCTTTGCCTGCAAAAACTTCCCCACGGTGATTGGTTTGCGCATACATCAGCGAACAATTTTGATTTTTATAGAAGTTGTGGATTTGAAGTTAGAGAGCTATCGAGAAATGGAACATGTGCGTATTATGGATACCAAGTCGCGAAAAGAGATGGTCACCGATAAATGAATGGAAAGTAAAAAAGTATAGCGAGGTAATTTTGAGACTTTTGATAATAGAGAATGGATTGAGGCTCGTTTTATGATAAAATAAAAGAAAATTCTGTTTATTATTAGGGGGATAAAAATGAGTGTAAAAGCTGGGGATGTATTTAAATATGAAAGAAGATTTACTGAGGAAGAAGTTTTTGAATTTGCAAATATTACCGGTGATAAAGGTAGACACCATGTGGAATACGATGAAAATGGAAGATTAATGGTTCATGGTTTATTGACTGCTAGCATTGGGACGAAAGTGGGAGAAGAGTTACATTACATAGCAAGAGAATTAGTAAGTGAGTTTATTAGACCAGTTTTCACAGGAGATACGATCACTTGTGAACTAACTTTAACAAATGTTGAGCAAATGGAAGGCTATAAAAAAGTTTCAATCGAGTCAGTTTATCGCAATCAGCATGAAAAGACTGTACTAGTTGGGACAAGTTATGGAATTATAAGGGGATAAAAAAGAAGCCTGTTTAACAGGCTTCTTTTTTTATTATTTAATAAACACGTTTTCGATTTTCCGCATAACTAGAGATGAGTAATAATGCAGTTTCTTCTCCTATATTACGAACAATATGAGGAACGCATGCATTCCATGAGAAAGAATCACCTTCTTCTACAATTGCAATATCTTCACCGTGCTGAACTTCTAGTTTTCCGCGTAATACAAGGTGACATTCTTCCCCTTCATGGGCATTTGGTGAGTTTTCTTTCGGGAATCCAGTAGGGATTTCTACTAAAGATAGGCGAAGGCCCCCTTGCTCCGCAACATGTTCAATTCTTTGCTCATCTTTGCCGTATACACTGTATTTCCGTTCTTCTTTTTTGACAATTTTTAATCGATCTTTTTGCTCTAACAATAAATAGGGAAGGGGAACGTTTAAAAAATTGGAGATCGTTTCTAAAGTTGAGATAGATGGTGATGTTTTATTATTTTCAACCTGACTCATAAATCCTTTAGAAAGACCTGTTCCCTCGCAAATTTGTGCAATTGTTATGCCTCTACGTTGACGAATTTCACGTATTGCAGAACCAATATTCATAAAATCAAGCTCCTTTTTGTAAACAACTATTTGTATCATAGCAAAAAAAATATATTTTTTCCCAGTGAAAATGAATTGACGAATAAAAAAATTAGTGTATGTTTTGTAATGTAAATAAAAGTTTTGTATAATAAAACTATAAAGGAGAGAATGAAATGAATCAACATATTGGTAACTTAATTATTCGTATCGTGTTAGGGGTAACATTCTTCATGCACGGTTTAACAAAATTCCAATCAGGAATTGACAATATTGCAGGATGGTTTACAAGTATTGGTTTACCAGGAGGACTTGCATACGGTGTAGCAACGTTTGAATTAGTTGGAGGTCTATTATTAATTCTAGGTTTAGGTGTAAGATATATTGGATTATTATTTGCACTTGTTATGGTTGGAGCAATCGTAAAAGTGAAATGGTCAGCTGGTTTATTGGGAGATGGAAAAAATCCTGGTTTCGAATTAGAACTTGCATTATTAGCAATGGGTGCATACTTATTTGTTGCAAAAGCTGATGGTTTTGTAGATAATTTCTTAAAAGAAAAAATGTCAAAAAAGAACTAATTTAAATGGGGGGGTTAACAAGATGAGTTTTCAACTTCATCCCGATACAACACTTGATGTTGTTCATTTATATGTATCTAATGTAAAGAAATCACTAGAGTTTTATACGGAAGTACTAAGTATGAAGGTGCTAAGAGAAGAAGAAGCAGTCGTTACATTTGGGAATGAAAATGATGAACCACTTCTTATCATTGAAGAAAAGAAAGAAGCTTTTCCGAAGCAAAGAGGAAGAACAGGGTTATATCATTATGCAATTTTATTACCAAGTAGACAGGATTTAGCGAATGTTCTTCGTCATCTTGTAGAGATGGTATATCCACTACATGGCGGAGCCGATCATTACTTTAGTGAAGCTCTTTATTTAGCTGATCCAGATGGAAACGGGATTGAAATTTATCATGATCGACAAAAAGAAGTTTGGCGTGATGAGAATGGAGAACTCCCATTTGTTAGTAACCCGTTAGCTGGTGAAGAATTATTACAGCAAGGAAGTACATGGAATGGCTTTCCAGCTGGTACTGTGATGGGGCATATTCATTTTCATGTAGCTGATTTAGAGGAAGCGAAACGTTTCTATGTTGATGGTCTTGGTTTTGAAGTAACGATTCCAGCTCGTAATGGAGCATTGTTCGTATCTGCAGGTGGTTATCATCATCATATCGGTTTAAATACATGGCAAGGTGAAGGGGTACCACCGCAAATGCCAGGTTCTGTTGGTTTGAAATATTTCACAGTTGTACTAGCGAATGAAAAACAAAAAGAGCAAGTATGTGAAAGCTTAAAAAATATTGGCAAGATTGCTACGTACAAAGATGGAATATTACAAGTCGAGGATCCATTTGGACATTGTATCCATTTCAAAATAAAAGGAGAAGCCTAAAAAGGCTTCTCCTTTTATTTTCTTATAATTGCTTTTTCGTTTTGTAAAAATAGTTCATCAAATTGTTTTGCAAGCTCAAAATCTAGTTTCGTTAAACCTTTTGCATTCCAAGATGACAAAGTAATAATAACTGCTTTATACTGGATAAGGATAAATGGATGGTGATTATGTTCTTCTGATAGTTTGGCGGCTTCAGAGACAAATTCGACTCCTTTTAAGTAGTCGGAAAACATATATTTTCGTTCAATCCATTTCTCATCTTTTACCATCCATTTATCTACCTTCAATAATTCTTCGTGAACTTGTTCTTCAGTTAATCTTAGCATCATTTTTCACATCCTTTACTGGAAGTAACGCAAGACCATTGTTAATAAGGCGTGTTACAGCTTCGTCAGTTGTGAAAGTAGAAAGTTGATGTAGTAATGCTGCCGATGTTTCATGCCCTTTGTTATGCTCTAAAAGTAACTCTAATACTTCAAGGCGCAGCAACCATTCTTTCGCATAAAATTTATTTAATACTTCTTGAATTGCTACTAATTGATCGATATGCGCGTCGTGTAAAATCCCCTCACTTCGAATATCTCGAACTGTTTGATACATACGTTCAAGTTCATTCAGTACAAGTGGAGCAGGAATTTCGTGAACTTCTTCATCCATTGGGAAAAATGCTGCGGCATCTGCGGCACCTGGGAATACTGAAGTGATTTGTGAGCCAACAGCCATATCAAATGCGCCCCATGAAGCATCAAATAAAACGCGGGCGTTATAAGTAACTGTGCAATCGATAAAGGAAATAAGAGCAATTTTCTTATCATTTTTTACAATATCTGTTACTGTTCCTTTTACATGAATACCACTTGCAAAAGTAAACTCAGCGATAGTTCCAATTGTAATTCCTAATGATTGTAGTTGTTCGTCTGTACAATTTTCTAATGCAATATTTTCAGTGAGTAATCCAATCGGTGTTCCAAATCCGTCACTGTGTACAGAAGTAGAATGATTTGCTAACTGTTTATTATGAAGCGCTAATGCCGTTGGCGAATTTGTTCGCATGTAAATTAATTCACCTGCATCGTTTTCAATTGTCTCGCTAAATGTACCTGTAATTTGTAATCCACTATTTAGCTCAGCTGTTGCATAGTTCTCAGAGCGAATTGCTTTTTCTAAACCTTCTTTTCCACCTGTTTTAAAGGCCATTGTTTTAGAAAATGTTTCAAGCGCATCTGTTAATTCTTCAAAGGATTCACAAACAAATAGTTGTGGTTGCATTTTTGTTACGTCATAAGTTGTCCCTATACATGCTTCGATAGAAAATGGAACCTTTTCTACAGCGTCTGTTAAGCAATGTTTGCTTTCGCCAACAGAAGAAAGGAGACCAGCACCATATATCTTTGGATCATCTATATTTCCGATCAATCCATATTCTACTGTCCACCAGAAAAGACGTGAAATTTGTTCAGCTTCTGATAAACCAGAAACTAAGTTTTGTTTTTCAATTACAGCATTTTCAGCAGCCTTAACTTCATCAGGAGTAGAAGTAGGGCTTTCTTTCACTATCGTTAATGTACGAACAGCTTCAAATGCATCATGTTCTTCTTTTGTAGAGAAAGCTTTTGCACCAATTTGCCCAAAACGTTTCACATATTTTGCATATGTAGGATCAAGTAAAATCGGTGCGTGTCCTGCGGCTTCGTGTACGATATCTGGAGCTGGTGTGTACTCGATATTTTCTACTTTCCGAATATCTGTTGCGATCGGTAGTAATCCGTGTCCTTGAAAATCGAAGAATGCTACGCCGGGAATAAGTCCGTCAATCGTTACAGCGCCCCAGCCACTTGGTGCCAAACACTCATTCATTTCTTCTACTTTTGGAATTGCATCTATATTAATACCAGATGATTGTAGTCCGTTCACATAGGCTGGATGAGCAACGTCTTTTAAGAAGCTATGATTTTGTCTCATAATGTAACGCCACACAGCGTGATTCACCGGTGTGTATTGATCATAATGTTGTGTGGATACGAATGTTTTTAAATGCGATGGAATTTCTGTTTTCTTTGTCATTTAGACATCCTCCTTTTTTTCTATAAAATTGAATATCGATTTCGTATAGCTTGTATCACCTCCCTTCATTATTTGTAAGCGCTTATAAAATTTTATCATAAGATTCGGAATTATTTAACATCTGTTTCTGTGAGAAATAGAAAAAGCCCCTATCGGAAAATCCGATAGGGGCGAAAGAATCGCGGTACCACCCTATTTGTAAGTGAAAATATACTTACATCTCAATTAATGATAACGGAAAAATTCCGTCTTTTCCTTCATGCATAAAAGCACTACGAAAAAGAAGCTCCAGAATTGTAATTCATACTTATATATGTGCTAATTTCCACCGACCATTAGCTCTCTGTAACAGGGATATAAGATACTACTGCGATTCTTTCAACGCGTATATATGAAATTGTGTAAGAGGATGGACGCAAAAAAGTCCCTATCGGAAAATCCGATAGGGACGATAAAAATCGCGGTACCACCCTATTTGTAAACAACTAATTGTTTACCACTCACTTTACGATAACGGAAAGATCCGTCTTTCTCTTCATGCATAAAAAGCATTACGGGAAAGAAGCTCCAGAATTGTAATTCACGCTTGTATATGTACTGATTCGCACCAACCATCAGTTCTCTGAGACAGTGATATAAGTCGCTACTAGTATTCCTTCAAAGCCGATATATAATTCGTTCAACTAAACTATGTTTTGTATTATAAAACTATATTAAAAAAATTGTCAACAAAAATTTTTTATCCAGTGTTAATGAGCAGTAAAATTCCTACCTCAAAATTCGGTTGGAGCAAAGAAGTGAGATGGGAGATTAACTGCCCGTAACTCCCGATTGGTGAAGGCTAATAATCAGTGGGGATGAACGAAATCTCTACTGATTAAAGTTTCACTTTATTTCACTTCTAAATTAACAGTTAAATTAGAGGTATTGCCAGCTGCATCAGTTGCTACAATGTGAATAGTATTTTTCCCTTCTTGTAATTGAGTGCGATCGAAATAAA
Organism: Bacillus sp. FSL L8-0152; assembly: GCF_038006365.1. Taxonomy (NCBI): domain Bacteria; kingdom Bacillati; phylum Bacillota; class Bacilli; order Caryophanales; family Bacillaceae; genus Bacillus; species Bacillus sp. FSL L8-0152. The sequence goes on along the minus strand of NZ_JBBOVB010000001.1, from coordinate 4,443,419 downwards.
TGTCATAGCTTTTCTCCCAAGGGTTCAGGAATGCCTGGTCCCATACACCATTTCCGTTAATTTCATATTGCATTCTCACTGGAATACCAGGTGCTATCCAACCAGATTCTGACATCCAATCTAGTAGAATATCATCAACTTTTCCTCTAATTACGAGATTTTCTTGGTCAACTTCGTATGTTAACTTAGGTGCAGTTCGATCAAGAAATACAGCAGCTGTTTGTTTTGTTTCTCCGCCAGAATTAGAAGCAACTGCTTCGATTTGATATAGCCCGTCAGCTAAAGGAGTTCCATCGGTTTTTGTACCATTCCATTTGAAAGGTTTGTATCCAGGAGTTGCATTTTTAGCTTGATGGATAATCCCTTGATACGTTACACGTTCTTTCGTAACTAAATTTGCATGCAATGTTACATCATCCACAGGCGCAACTAAATAGTAGTTGATGAGATTATCATCTAGTACGTGGTCGCCATTTGGGCTAAAAGTAGAATTAATAATTTCAAGTCCATCGATACGTTTATAATCTTTAGGATCGATACTAAATGTGAATGGAATTCGAATTTCTTCTTTTGCCCCTTGTTCTTTTACATATACATTTCCAGTATACACACCTTGTGGTAGTGAGCTATCTACAGTGATAGTAAATGGTTTTTCGGTACTACTATTCGGTTGAATGCTAATCGATGAAGGGACAGAAGCTTTTACTTTTGTGTTTGTGTTTGCATCTAGTAACTCCACACGAGTTGAAAAACTTTTCTTTTTACTAGAAAGGTTTTGTAATGTAACATTTTGCGTCAGTTTTACTTTTCCGCTATTTGGCTTAATAAGACCAAAGCTGACATTGTTAGGTTTTACTAATACATTTGTTTGAGCTGCTTTCGGAATGTTAATTAAACCTGATCCTTGTGCCATAACAGGGTATGTATTTTCATTGACATCATGTAATGTTTTTGCATTGTTAGCAAGAGCCGCTTTCAATTGTTCTGTCGTCCAATCAGGATGCATTTGACGCAAGAGGGCAACCGCTCCAGCTACTTGCGGAGCAGCCATACTTGTTCCGTTATGCGATTCATAGCCGCCTCGCGGTACTGTACTAGTAATTTGTACTCCAGGTGCAACAACATCAGGCTTTATTAGCCAACTTCCTTGTGATGGTCCTCTTGAACTAAAGTTACCGATAAGTTCTGTTTGCTTTGGTTGTCCAATTTTTATATTTTTCTTTCGTTTTGTAATTAAAGTTTTTAATTCTTCCCCATTTGTATTTGATAATTGCATTACTGGGACAGCTAGATGTTCACGTGAAAAATATTCCGGCATCATATTAATTTCTTTTTCGCTAGAGATTAATAACACACCAAGTGCCCCAGCTTGCTTCGCTTGTTCTGCTTTTACTAATGTACTAGAAGTACCTTGTAAAATAAGTGCGAATTTCCCTTTCACATCTTGTTTTACATAATCACTTGGATTGCCATAACCAACGTATACAAGAGGGGAATCATTTCCTATTGGAAAATCGGATTTTGATAACGGTAACCCTTGATATGTTTTGCTGGAACCAGCTACTTGGAATGTTGGAAACGGGATAGAAACCGTAGATGCTCCAACAGAAATGACACTACTTGCGTTACCGGGAGCATCAACAGACCAAGGTTTTGGTCCGTCATTTCCATTTGAAACGACAGTAGTAACACCAAGTTTCGCTGCTCGTTCTAACGTTAATGTTACAGGCTGATCAGGTACATTTAAATCCTGCCCAAGGGAGAGGTTTAACACATCTGCACCATCTTGAATCGCTCGCTCAATCCCTTGGATAATATCATCTGTTGTACCAGTTCCACCGTCATTCATTACACGATAGGCTAGAATAGAAGCGTTTGGAGCAACGCCTTTAATTTTTCCATTACCCGCAATAATTCCAGCTACATGAGTACCATGTACGTTACCATCCATTGGATCGCTATCTTCATCAACCGTGTCATATCCACCGATATAATTTGCCTTTAAGTCAGGGTGTGTATAGTCTACGCCAGAGTCGATAATGGCTACTTTCATGCCTTTTCCATCAAGCGGTTTGCCAGATGGATCTTTTAAATTCCACGCTTCAGGTGCACCAATTGTCGGTCCACCGATATTTGGTGCTTCTTCGTTAATAGTACTTTTTGATGTTTCATGCAATTTATATGTTAAGTTCGGATAGACTGCTTTTACTTCAGGTAAAGAGGCAAGAGAGGTAATTTGATCTCCAGGAACTGAAATAGAGAATCCGGAAAATAACGTATTATACACTTCTTTAATTTTTGCACCAGGTGCTTTTTCTTTTATTTTCTTAGTCGTATCTTCTTGTGCTTTTTTTAGCTCAGCATGATAAGACTGCGCATTACTATTTTGTAAATCTGGAGCATGCTGAATATTACTTTGAGCAGCGAGAGGTGCATGTTGCAATTCTACAATTACTGATATTTCTTTTGTTGTTTTCGTTTCAACATTTTGAGCAATTTTATGTTCTCCCCACTGTTCAATCGTTGTTTTTAATTGTGGACTAAATTGCTTCTCCTTTTGTAGTGATTCAGCATGAGTGCTTAAAGCTCCAAAACTAGAAAAGACAAGCGCCATGCTTAATAGTGTAGATGTAGTTTTTTTCATTGATACTCCCCCTAATAAAAAGTGCTAATATTCAGAAATAAAATCTTACATTTTAGTTAGAACTTATAAATATAAATGTTGGCTAAACTATACTTTCGACATAATTCATACCAATCCTCTATGAATTGAAAGTTTCTTGGGAAATTTTTTCTGATTATGTCGAATCGATATTTTTCACATATTGTAGGAAGAAAGTGAGGAATGCTATGAGGGAAATGGAGTGATGGTATGAAAAGGCTAATAGTAAGTGGTAGTGTAGTTTTGTTTATGTTTTTATATTCTATCGCTATTACTAGCGCAGAAAATAATAGTGTGAAAGTTGCTTTTATTCGTCATCATAACCTTTGGATTAAAGTTGATGGGAAAGAAAAACAACTTACAAAAGGAGAGAACATAACAGGGCCAAAGTGGTCACATGATGGAGAATGGCTGGCATATGTAAAAGGGGAGAAACAAAATATTCTTGAGTTATATCGGCTGAAAGATGGAAAGAAAGTTACGCCGTTTCACTCAGAAGCATCGAATTATCAATGGTCACCAACAGAAAATATAATTGCATTTATATTTACAGGTACATTGAATACATTTGATGTAGAAAAAAAGAATGCAGATTTTGAAAATGTATCGGCTGGTGTGGGTGATTATGCATGGTATCCTGATGGAAAGAACTTTCTTGTATCCTCTGAAGCGCACTTACTTCCAACAGGATGGACAGGGGCTCAGCTATATGAAGTGCAAAAAGATGCACATATGAATCCTCACAAAATGAAGCATTTGTATGCATTGCCAAATGAACATGATGATTTTCTAGCGCTAGTAGCAAGTGGCTTTAAGTGGTCACCAGATCAAAAGTGGATTTCATTTTTAGCGGTACCGACAGCTTCATGGTCAGCTGATAGTAATACGCTTTGCTTAGTTCGAGCAGATGGTAGTCGGTTTGAAATAGTAGATCAAATGCTATTAAATACAGAATGGTTCAAATGGGCGCCATCAAAAAACATATTGGCTTATATTGAAGGAAGCGGGAGAGTTGCATTAGAGAATAAACATTTAAAAATAAAAGAACTGCCAGCACTCCAGCAGCAAACATTTACGCCGAAAGGATATGTGGATTGGGATTTTACATGGAAGAACGATAATGTAATTATCGTTTCACGAGCAAAAGAGGGAGGGTTTGAAACTCTGCCAGAAAAAAGGCCATTCCCATCTTTATATGAGATAAATAGCACAAGCGATAAACAATATCAAATTACAAAGTCATCTAATAAGCAAGGCGATTATCATCCAATTTTCATGAAGAAGAGCAATCAATTAATATGGATACGTTCAGATCGTAAGAAAGCTAATATATGGATAGCTCATAGTGATGGAAAACATGAAAAAAAGTGGATTGAAAATGTAGATATACCAGAGTGGTATTATGAGAAATGGAATTGGGAAAATGTTATCTCGGTGAAAGAAGAATAAAAAACTGCCTAAAAGATTGTTTTAGGCAGTCTTTTACTGTTATTTATGTGTTTTATTTGGCTTTTTTTTCGCTGGGTTTCCGTTCCCTTGGCGCTTTCTATTTTGTTCATCTTTTGCTTGTTTTTCATGTAGTGTATCTAAAAATTCATTCGAGTTACTCATGTTTATATCTCTCCTTTCATTTTGTCATGATTACTATAACCATTTAGGAGGATAATCATGAGTTAGAAGTTAGGCACTTAATTTTCTTCGATAATGTAAGTAAAATATTCCATACATAACAAATAGCATGAGTAAAACTTGTAACTCTACATTTGCCTTTAAAATAGCTGCGATAGGGTCTGGTAAGTACGGTGATTTATCATTTGTGCTTAAACCTAACCATTTATTTAAGAGGCTAATGGTACAAAACATAAAAACACCGGACCAGCTTGCCGTAATTGCTTTTTGTTTCACGTTCATCATCTGTAATCCAAGGATTAGCAGTTTTATCACTACTAAAGAAGCCGTTTATATATCCCCATATAATCATTCCAATAAAGACAATTATCCATTTCATATATGTAATTCTCCTTTCGGTGTAAAAAGTATTTTACATGTAATATTGTAATATTGTAATATTTTACAAACCTTCGTGTCAAACATTTTTTACATATCGGTTTTTATACAGCAGGAATAAAGAATGCAATAGGGAAGAAATATGTGTGAGGATTTTATAGTAAGAGGAGACTGAATATGAAAATCGTTTTTGTTCGGCATGGTGAAGGTGAACATACAACGGATTTAACAGAAAGTTTACAAGTGTTTGACCCACCATTGACGAGAGTAGGAAAGGCTCAAGCTAAATTACTTCAACGTGATGTATCATTACAAGAAACGGATATATTAATTGTTAGTCCTACACTTAGAACTTTACAAACGGCGACAATATGGAGTGCGAAAGTAGCTTGTCAAAAAATAGTCCATCCATATGTATCTCCGCGTATTTTTCCTTATCGAGAAGGAGCGAAAACATTACCGTGCGATTATATAGTAGATCAGGAAATGATAACAAAGTTATTTCCGCATTTTTCGATAGAGAAAAGCTCAAATAATCAGTTATGGAAGGAAGGTATAAACACTATTTCAGAGAATAGTTTTCAGCAAATAGTAGATGAATTTCTTCTTTGGTGTTATGAACTGGGTGCGGAAAGAATTTGCATTGTATCTCACGATGGAACAATTACAGCATATAGGCAATATTTACAGAAAGTCGTTTTAACTAGATCAGATTTTTTGAAAGAAACAGGTATATATGAAATGGATTTATCCCATAAAAGTCTGATTGATAAGGGCTGATTATAGGATGGAGGTTGTTTGTTGAATATTGCATTAGTAGTTGGTTTTAATTCGGATTTAGAGGCGCAATCAATACGAGCATCTCTTGAGTATTTTGGTGCAAGAGTTGTGACATATTGGATTGGTAGACCGAAAGATTTTGTGGAAGTTCTTTCTGGAAAGAACTTATTTAACGATATTAATTATATTATTTTTTGCTTTCATGGTGAAGAAGGGAAGTTTGTCATGGAAGAGTTAGGCGAAGAAGTATATGAACAAGATGAACCGAGAGGGTATTTTGGTAAAGCAGAAATTTATAAATATGCAAAATTGCATAATACACATATTGTAAATAGCGGGTGCACATTAGGGGAGCAAAAACTTGCAAAATCTTTTTTACATAGTGGTGCGAAATCATATATTGGATCGATTGATTATGTAGATGGAAATGCAGCACTTATGTTTACTATACGCTTATTTTATGGGGTTATTAACCATGGGAAAACGTTAGAAGAAGCGTTTCAAGAAGCGAGTTTAATTGATGAGGAGACACATACATTTCGATTCTATAATTAGTGTGAAACACGTTTATTCTATATTCGAATAAACGTGTTTCACATTTAACTCACATTTTTTTTACGTTTTTTTCAATGAAAATGGTTATCACTTGTGGTATGATATGTTCAAGTTTTTACAGGTAATAAAAGTTACTATATAAACGTTAGTTTTTAATGTTTCATACGCATGTCACAGATTATTCATAATTAACGTTTGAAAAATAAGTAACTAATGTTATTATATTATCTGTAACTAGCTTAATTACAACTTTAGGAGGAAGATATGGTTATTCAATTTTTAAGAGAAAACAAAGCAGTTTCTTTTGTATTAGCAGTAATTCGAGTATATCTTGGTTACACATGGTTAATGGCTGGAATCGGTAAACTACAAGGAAAAGGATTCGATGCAACAGGTTATTTGCAAGGCGCAATTGAAAAATCTAAAGGTGCACAACCGGCTGTTCAATCTTGGTGGGCATCATTCTTACAAGAATTTGCAATTCCAAATGTAGATTTGTTTAATACACTTGTAACATGGGGAGAAATTTTAGTAGGAATTGGTTTAATTGTAGGCTGTTTAACAAAAACAGCGGTCTTTTTTGGTCTTGTAATGAACTTTTCCTATATGTTTAGTGGGTCAATTGGTGTGAACCCTGAGATGGTTATCTTATCTATGTTTGTTCTTGTTGCCGGTATGAACGCTGGGAAATTTGGAATGGATGGCTTTGTTATCCCGAAAGTATTAGGATCAAAAACTCAAAAACGCCAAAAGCAAGCTGCTTAATATATGAAAACGGGTATCTCAAAATGAGATACCCGTTTATGTTATTTTTCAACTTTGATCGGATTGTTCTTAAAGAAGTCTTGTACATACCCGACAAATTCTTGTGGTTCTTGGCGAAATGGTGCATGATAACCTTTTTCAATAATATGCAAAGTGCTATTTTTTAAGAATTGATGATACGTTTCTCCTTCTTTCCAAGAAACGCTACTATCATTTCTGCCCCATATAATTAAAGTCGGCTGTTTCATTTCATTCGCATTAATTTTAAGACGTCTAGGCCATAGTTTCATTTTGTTATAATGCTCTTCATCGTTACGTTTGAATTTCACTTTGCTCTCATCATAATCAGTAATAGAAGAAACGGCATTTAAATCAGTCGGCAATTGTGGTTTTGGTGAGCCTTGTTTAGTAACGAATGTATGAGGACCACCTGTAGCATCAGTTAAAATAAGGTGAGTAACTGCTTCAGGATATAAATATGTTAAATTTAGAGAAATTTCTCCCCCCATGGAATGCCCCAGTATTGCGAATGAATCATACCCTAGTTTTTTCATTAATTTATAATACAAATTTGCATGAGTTGGAAAAGAATAATAAAAATCCATTGGCTTAGATGAGCGCCCGAATCCTAAAGCATCTACAGAAATAATTGTATGATCTTTTGCTAAATCGGAGTAAATCTTTTGAAAACCATCTGATGACCCTCCAAAGCCATGAATCATAAGTAAAGGTGGTTTTTCATTACCAATCTTTTTAAAGTAAATGGTTTGACCATCTATTTCTACCATTTTTTCCTCGGTAGCTAGTTTAGCTGTAATTGTATTTTTCACTTGCTTTACTTGTTCTACTGGCTTTTCTGCTGCACTACATCCTACTAATAGTGTAAGAGTAAGACAACCTACCATGAAATAGCTAAATCGCTTCAATTAGGTGTCTCCTTTCTAACATAACGCTGTATCTATCATAGCAAATAGCATATTACGATTTCCAGGAAGTTGGCTACCATTTTTTATCATAAGAGGTGAAAGGAGCGTTTCTTGGAAATTTTCTGTTTGAAGAAATTTACGAAATATAAATTGTGAATGTGGGACATCAATTCGTACTATACCATTCCAACATTCACATATCTTTTTTAATAATTGAATAGCATCTTCTTCTTGCTTGGCGATAAGTGGATGGATACATAATATATTGCCCTTTTGTATGCATAATGAAAAAGCTTCTATACGGTTATTTCTTTCAATTTTAAAAGCGTGTATGGCCCTTGGTAATAGCAAAGAGTAAAGTAGAGAACGATTCACACCAGTTGCAATTTGATCAAGAGAAGTAAGAGATATAAGGTCTTCTTCTCGTACTTGTTGTAAGTGAGAAGGATACGTCTTAGTAGTTTGCTTTTCAAAACGATGAATTGTTGTTGCTGTTTGAAATCCACATGATGTGTATAGAGGTTCGCCAGCTTTTGTCGCAATAAGTGCAATTGGTTGTTTTGGATGAATTTGTTCCAAGCAATGATTTAGCAACATGCGCCCTATTCCTCGTCCTTGAAAATTAGGGTGAACGATTAACATACCAATGGAAGTGAAGTTACTTGTAAAAGGAAATACTCCTCCAGTCGCAATGAGTTTGTTTTCATGAATATAACCTACAAGTGTGCCGATAGAAAGATACATTTCGAATTGCTTTTTCATAAAAATTTCATCGTGTAACCATCCAACAGATTTGCAAAGATTAAGTAATTCAAAAATAAAAGACTCATTTAGCTTTACTATTTTCATAAAGGCTCACCGCATTTCTATTTAATTTCATAAAAATAGAGTCAAAATGTAAAAAAAAGAGATTTACGTTAAATGAAATCCAACCTGTTTATATTTAAATTGTAAAGGGCAGGATGGCTGATACGAAGAGACAAAGTTATACAAATTATAACTGATATTTACATAAGTTAACAAAAAATTTACATACAGCTAATTTTCTCTTAATAGTCTTCCATTAAATTTGATAGTGGGAAATGAATAACCTAATTAGGGGGACAAGACAGTGAAAAAGTTTGTGAAAAAAGCATGGCCATTTGCAGTTGTGGCATCATTAGCAGTTACTTCGGTAGCAACATGGAATTTTACTCGTTCTAGTGAGGTTAATGCAGATGAGAACGGAAGCAATGCAAAGATTAAAAATGTTATCGTATTAATTGGGGATGGTATGGGCCCTTCATATATGACGGCTCACCGTTATATGAAAGATAATCCAAAAACCTTTGAAATGGAATCTACAGAATTTGATAAGCATCTTGTAGGAACACAAAAAACATACCCAGAAGATGAGCATGAAAATATTACAGACTCTGCATCAGCAGCAACAGCTATGTCAGCAGGGATTAAAACATATAATGCTGCAATTGCAGTTGATAATGATAAAGCGGAAGTGAAAACGGTTCTTGAGCAAGCGAAAGAAAAAGGGAAATCAACGGGACTTGTTGCAACTTCTGAAATTACACATGCAACACCAGCTGCTTTCGGTGCGCATGACATTAGCCGTAAAAATATGGACGCAATTGCAAATGATTATTTTGATGAGAAAATTAAAGGGAAGCATAAAGTAGATGTTATGCTTGGCGGCGGCGTAAAGAACTTTGTTAGAAAAGATCGTAATCTTACAGAAGAGTTTAAGAAATCTGGTTATAGCTATGTAACGGATCGAGATCAATTGTTAAATGATAAAAATGATCAAATTCTTGGTTTATTTGCACCAGGTGGATTAGATAAAATGATTGACCGTAATGATAAAACACCTTCATTAGAAGAAATGACTAATGCAGCAATTGAGCGTTTGAACAAAAATAAAAATGGTTTCTTCTTAATGGTGGAAGGAAGTCAAATCGACTGGGCTGGACATGATAATGATATCGTTGGTGCAATGAGTGAAATGGAAGACTTCGAAAAAGCTTTCAAAGCAGCGATTGAGTTTGCGAAAAAAGATAAAAATACGTTAGTTGTTGCAACGGCAGACCACGCTACAGGTGGATTATCTTTAGGGGCCAATGGCGAGTATAACTTTAAAGTAGATCCAATTAAAGCTGCAAAACGCACACCAGACTTTATGGCAAATGAGATTGCAAAAGGTGCAAATGTAGAAGAAACATTGAAAAAGTATATTGATTTACAATTAACTCCAGAAGAAATTCAAGCTGTAAATGATATAGCTCCGTCAAAAGATGTAACAAAGATTGATAATGCAATTGAAGATATTTTCAATAAGCGCTCGGTTACAGGCTGGACAACTGGTGGACATACAGGGGAAGATGTGAACGTGTATGCATTTGGTCCAGGTAAATACTTATTCTCAGGCGTTCAAGAGAATACAAATATAGCGAAACGTGTCTTTGATATTGTTGGCGGTGGCGATCCGAATAAAGGAAGACGTTAATTAAGAGCGAAAGTGAGGCGAAATGCCTCACTTTTCTTTTTAGGAGTTGGGAATATGGAAAAAATATTTAGGAAATTAAGATTCCTTCTAGTGTTTGTAGTATTACTAGTTGGATGTCAACAAGAAGAGAATAACGTAGAACAAAAATCTACTACTAAAAAATCTGAGGAAAAGGTACAAATAACAAAAGAAGAAGAGAGATCTATTCAAGATGTTATTACTACATTTGTGCGAACGACGAATGAAAAAAATCTTGCAGAACATATGGAGTTATTTTCAAAGAAGATGCCTAGTGCTGAAGACTTAAAAACACAAAAAGAAGCCGCATTTCAAAAGGGAAATAAGAAGATTGAATTGGAACATATAGATATGAAAGCTAGTAAAGTAGGGTATGTTATTGTTGAAACGAAAGAAAAGGAAGTAGACGATAGTGTCACTCTTCAAAAGAAAGTACAGTACGCTCTTGGAAAAGAAGATGAGAAATGGAAGATTGAAGAGGTTCGCACGATAGAGAAAAAATAACGTGAAACTTTAATAAGCGTGGGAGTCACACCTCCAAAAAAATGGTATAAAAAAGGTTCTCATTGGCGAGAACCTTTTTTTATAGTGGTAGCATAATTTGATTTGAGCATGCCTCAATATCATCAATATCTTGACGAATTGTGGCCATTTTATTATCAAGATCTTCAGCTTTCATTGCTGCATCATGTAGTTCATCTTTTAAATACTCCGGTATTTTCCCTTCATATTTATAATAAAGTTTGTGTTCTAAACTTGCCCAAAAGTCCATTGCCAGTGTACGTAACTGAATTTCTGCAAATACATCTTTTGTACCAGAATTCAGTGATAAAGGATATTTAATAATCATGTGTAAACTTTTATAACCGTTTCGTTTTGGGTTAGCGATATAATCTTTTACCTCTATGATTTCCATATCTTCACGCTTTTGAATGACTTCTTTTAAATGATAAATATCTTCTACGAAGCAACATGTAATACGAATACCAATAATATCTTGTAAATGCGTTTGGGCATTTTCAACTGTCGGTAATAAATTTTTACGTTCAAGCTTTTTAATAATACTTTCAGGTTGTTTTAGTCTTGTTTTTATATGTTCAAACGGGTTGTAATCCTCTAAAAATTGAGCTTCCCGGTTCATAATTTCAAATTTAGTTTTTAACTCTTCTAAAGCAAATGTATATGGTAATACAAAAGCTTTCCAGTAGTTAACTGTTGATTGATTATATTCCATTTATATACACACCTTTTCCTATTTACAAGTGAGGTTGTTATTATACTAAATACCAAATCATATAAGCACAAGCAGCAAATGATGAGATCATAAAGCGATATTTAGTTTTCATACTTTCAACTCCTTTCGAGTAAGATTCTATATAAATAAACGTGATTGTTAATAAGTTCACTATGTACAATTTCTATAGTAATAGATTCGTGTGAATTTCGTATGAACTAATTGTTTCAGCTTTTTGTCTTTTTTGCTGTTAATCATAATTATTATTCGGATTTAAAGTGTTTTTATTTGATTTATCCATTTGTATAAATTAATGTATATTTAAATTTATAGTTATTAAGGAGGATATACGGTGAACTTTGAAGAATTAGCAATTGCTAGACGTTCTGCAATGAAATTTATACAAGGTATAGAAATCCCTGATGAGGATTTTAAAAAAATATTTGAGTTAACTAAGCTTTCTCCATCTTGCTATAATTTGCAGCACACACATTATGTTGTAATTCGTGATCAAGAGCGAAAAGAAAGATTAAAAGAATTAGCGTTCGGTCAATATAAAGTATCGAGTGCATCAGCGGTAGTGCTCGTTTGTGGTGATAAAAGAGCATACCAAAATGTTGAAAATATTTACTTCGGTATGAAAGTTTTAAAAATGATTGATGAATGCGAATATGAAGATACAATTAGGCAAACGAAAGGTTTATATGAAGGAAAAGGAGAGCGTTTCATGGAGGATGAAGCGATTAGAAATGCTTCGTTAAGCGCGATGACTTTTATGTACGCAGCTAAATATTATGGCTATGATACATGTCCAATGATTGGTTTCGATGAAAAAGCAGTACAAAGTGAATTAAATATGCCAGAGCATGTAATACCTGTTTTAATGATTACGATAGGGAAAAGTGATACGACTAAAGTTCGTCCAAGAGGATATCGAAAGCCAATTAGTGAGTTTGTTACATACGAATCGTTTTAATAAAATTTATTTAACTATAAAAACAAGGGGATTCTAAATGGAATCTTCTTGTTTTTGCAATTGACAAATAGAATGAAGTTTTATAATATATAAATCGTAATCATTACGTTTTAGTTTGCGATCTTTGAAAGAAAGGAGAATTACCTATGCGTGTAAATATTACATTAGCTTGTACGGAGTGCGGTGATCGTAATTATATTTCTAAAAAAAATAAACGAAACAATCCAGAACGTATCGAACTAAAAAAATATTGTCCACGATTAAAGCGAGTAACGTTACACCGTGAGACGAAGTAGAAGACTAGAGATATCTCTAGTCTTTTTTTTTGTTAATAAGTTTTGGTTTTCTTTGTTATAATTACCTTAAATTGTAACAAAGGAGAGGGCATGGTGAATCAAAAAGATAAAGAAAGAAAAGAGCACGTAGCTCATATTATTGAAATTCCAGATGAATATAGGCTTGTTGTAGATGATCAAGAAGGGGTTGATGACCCGTATCATCTATTATGGTGGGGACATAAAGATGATGAGGAGAAACAGATACAAATTACATTAAATAGACATACTGGTAATTTAATTGAATTTAGGATAGATGATGGAAATTCTTTTTCGAGTGATAAGGGAGCGATAGAGGAGAATAAAGCAAGAGAGGTTGCAAATACATTCTTAAAAAAATATACAAAAGAAGGATATGAATTCTATACATATGTAACGGTTAAGGACGACAGGCGCGGTTGGAAAGAAGTAAATTATATGCAAGAAGTGAATAGCTATCCATTGCCGAATACTGGGTGTGTTGTGCGAGTGCACCCTTCAGATAATGTTGTGCATTTTCATTATAATGGACAAAAAGCCATAGAGAAAAAACCGTTATGGCCAAGTGAAATTGTTGGGGAGAATATCGTTTTAGAAAATTTGAAAGCTAGACAAGATATGAGACTTGTATTTGTAGATTTAACATACTCTTCATGTGAGTATGAAAACGAGGAAGAAGTAAAAGGGTACCATCTTGTATATGAACCAGAGCCTAGTCATGCGTTTATTGATGCAAGTACAGGTAAAGATTTATATGGGCCAGAACACTATAAATTACCTTCTACAGTACTTGTTGATAAACCGCTAAAGAGTAGTCAAAAAAAAGATGTGTTTGATTTATTTGATTGGGACAAGGAGAAGTTTGTCAAAATAGATGAAAAAGTAGATGAGGATGAAGTCCGGATAAAATTTGTATTAAAAGAAGAATTACAAAAAGAAATAGAAGAGAAGGATTCATATTCAATGGATGAGTTTTATAAAAAACATTTTCCAATGTTGAAACATGATGAATTCGTTGTAATTACTCTAGATAAAGAAACAAATCAATTGCTTTCTTTTTTTATGTGGAAGGATGAGAAAAAAAGGAAAACAATCTTATCGAGAGAGCAATGTTTAAGCAAGGCACTTCAATTTTTAGAGCATATTATCCCAGATGCGACAAAGTATGTTCAACTTTGGGATAATTATGAGGAGGAAGAGGGGATAGAGAGGTTTTCCTTTTCAATCTATGTAAATGACATTCATGTAGAGCGGAAATATATTATGATCAACATCAATGCAGAAAATGGTGCTGTGATGCACTACTCTGGAGAGTCTGGCAACTTTATAAAAGAATTACTTGCATATGAAACAACACCAAAAGTAACAAAAGAAAAAGCGTTAGAAATATACAGAGAGGCTATCCGAGTTAAATTAGAATGGTTTGTAGATCATGATGCAGAGGAAACGAAATACAAACTACTGTACAAACAAACGACAGATGAAAAACATAAAGAACCTTTTGATTGTAGTCGGGAAATTCGTTATATTGATGCCCAAACTGGGAGAAAGATTTGGAGTAAGTAAAGTAAAAAGAGTTATTTTTCAAAGAAAATAACTCTTTTTATTTTTATAATTTGCCTGTTCGTTTTTCAAAATTAAATGTGATAGGAAGATTGGAAGAAGAATTATCACTTTTAAATGTTACTTTCCATTCTTTAGTATGGGCTTTAATTTCAAAATTAAGAAGATTCATCGCTCTACGTTTATCTATTTCTAAAAACATATTATGAATTTCTGGTTCTTGCTGTAAATTAAGAGCCTTTAGTGTGACTGTTAATGTGAAAAAATTTTGCCCTTCATATACTATTTTTGATATTTTTGTTTTTTGTGTATTTAACAGTATATAAAAACGGTCTGATGGAGTTAATTGTACAGAGTCATCAGTAATTTCATTCTCGCTATTATAAAGTTCAACTAAGAAAGATGTACTATGGGAAGAATGTTTTTTGCTTGTAATCTGTAATTCAGTAGGAATCATCGGTATTTCATAAAAATCATTCCTTATTATGTTATTGTAATCCTCTGAAAATTTACGGACTTCTTTTGGAAAAGAGTCTTCTTGTGTACTTAAAAAAGTTTTATGTTGCTTTGGAGTTTTTTTACTAAAATTTAATGTTTCTTTAAAGTAATAATTGGATCCAGTTAAAAATAAAAAACTACAAATTAATAAAAAAATTCGATACGGATTTTGAAAGTTAAAGAACAGTAGTATACATGTAATAAATCCAATTACATAGAAAATAAAGATAAGTAGTTCTAGTTTTGAGTGAAAGGAGAAACCATAATTATGAAAAAATTTCATTCCAATTATAATTTGAGCTCCAAAAAACAAAGAAATTCCAAATTGAAAAAATAATAAATCAGGCCCTCTCTTAATAACAAAAGTAATGAACGAAATGAAAAGTAAAAATACCCCTAAATAAATTGTTACATTTAATAATCGATCTAATGTAAGCATGAATAGTTTCCCCTTTAATAGCATATTCATATATAAATAACAATTTTATATAATTATAATATAACAATAAAATATTTTAAATGTTGGAAGTGTTGAGTTTTATAAATAAACTGTACAGACACAAACAACCTCAAGCCCACATACACATAATAAAGACCACTATTTTGGCGGAGGTGAAAGGTTTGAGTCTATTCGCCGCAATTGGATATATGGTTCGAGAAGTGTTTGTCTTTGTTTCTTATGTGAAAAATAATGCGTTTCCGCAGCCGTTATCATCAGATGATGAGAGAAAGTACTTAGAGTTAATGGAGCAAGGTGATGCTCAAGCGAGAAATCTTTTAATTGAACATAATTTACGGCTTGTAGCTCATATCGTTAAAAAATTTGAGAACACAGGAGAAGATGCAGAAGATTTAATTTCAATTGGTACGATCGGGCTCATTAAAGCGATCGAGAGCTATTCTGCAGGAAAGGGAACGAAGCTTGCGACGTATGCAGCACGCTGTATTGAAAATGAAATTTTGATGCATTTACGTGTACTAAAGAAAACGAAAAAAGATGTTTCACTTCATGATCCGATCGGGCAAGATAAAGAGGGCAATGAAATATCGCTTATTGATATATTAAAATCAGAGTCTGAAGATGTAATTGATATGATTCAGCTTAGTATGGAGTTAGAAAAAATTAAAGAGTATATCGATATTTTAGACGAAAGAGAAAAAGAAGTGATTGTGAAACGTTTTGGACTCGGGCTAGATAAGGAGAAAACACAGCGGGAAATCGCTAAGGCACTTGGCATTTCTAGAAGTTACGTATCACGGATCGAAAAGCGTGCTTTAATGAAAATGTTCCACGAGTTTGTAAGGGCAGAGAAAGAGAAAAAAGCGAAAGAGTAAAGTGTATTAGAAGCAGCCATATTTTAAAATAGGCTGCTTTTCTTATTGTAAATAAGAAAAGAAAACGAGTTATGCTAAGAAGAAATACATGTTCACTGTTGAAAATGACGGATTCTATCTGTAATATTAGAAGGTGCTAAATAATTTAAGAATAATACCATACTTAGTTTTCTGTATGTATAATAAGGCTGCTTTATATGATATGTGGGAATAAGAACCAATTTTACGTATGATATAGAAAGAAAATAAGGGAAAACTAAAGTTATAGACTGATTAGGGGGTTTCGCAATTTGCGACGTACATTATATCGACTTATGATAGAACTTACAAATGGTCGCTTTACTTCTTATATATTACGTAAATTTGCACAATCTCGTTTGAGCTCTATCATTATTCCATCGTATGCGAAAGTTTTTCAAATTAATCAAGATGAGATGGAAAAGGGTTTGAAGGAATATAGAACATTGCATGAATTATTTACGCGTAAGCTAAAAGAAGGAAAGCGTAGTATTGATACAGATGCATCGAGTATCGTTAGTCCTGTTGATGGTGTTTTTGCAGATCATGGTCCTATTGAGGATACAAAAACATTTGATATTAAAGGAAAGCGCTATTCAATCGTGGATATGCTAGGTAATGAAGAACGTGCAACGCGATATGCAGGCGGTACATATATGGTAATTTATTTGAGTCCAAGTCATTATCATCGCATTCATAGTCCGCTTTCTGGTTCTGTGACTGAAAGATTTGTACTCGGTAGAAAATCATATCCGGTAAATGCAGCTGGTATGGAATACGGGAAAGAACCACTGTCAAAAAATTATCGTTCTGTTACAGAAGTAAGCAGTGATGGCGAGCATATGGCTCTTATAAAAGTAGGTGCTATGTTTGTTAATAGTATTGAGCTTTTGCATGAGAGAGACACTGTTCAAAAAGGTGAAGAAATGGCATACTTTACATTTGGTTCAACAGTTGTGTTATTGTTTGAAAAAGATATGATAGAAGTAGTGCAGGAATTAAAGAGTGGACAAGAGCTTCGTCTTGGTGAAAAAATAGCTACTCGCTTAGCTCATAAATAAAGAAAAGCTTTTATAACCGTAAGTAAGAGTTATGGGCAAAGATACTTAATGATGAAATCCCCTAGATGGGAGTACTTGTTTATTCGAGAGCCATCGTAGGATGGCTCTTTTTACAGGGCATCTAATAATTTATCCTTTAACTGTTTGATTGGTAAGGGCTGATTAAACTTTCACTTTATATGTAATCAAGATGATTTGACAAGCTTGTCCTCTAATGAGCGTCTAATGATTTCTTGTTTTATAAGTAAAATGAAGTCGGGATTTAATTTTAGTTCTTTTGCTTTATAATAAGACTCAGTGAGTAACTCAGTGGATAACTGTTCCATATGTTTTGTTTTCAAGGTGAGTCACCTCCTAATAATATAAGGATTGATTCGTTGATGCATTTAATGTACCAAAAAAATATGACAGTCACAAACGAGTGGTTATCCACATACCTAGGTGGATAAAGTGTGTATAGTTTGTTAGTAAATTCCAAATTAACTGCAAAATTAATGTGGAAAATGTGTACAATTTTATCCACAGGTTATATATCGAAAAATGTTGTCGAAAAATTTTATGAAAAATCCTCAAAGAGGTGAAAGAAATTGAAACTATTTTTACCAAATGAATATGTGAAAAATGTATATCATGTTCAACCAGAAGATTTAAAAAAACGTGGGATTAAAGGCGTTATTACTGACTTAGATAACACTTTAATTGAATGGGATCGTCCCAATGCAACGCCGCAACTTGAAAAATGGTTCTTGGAAATGAAAGAGCAAGGCATTCAAGTAACGGTCGTTTCAAATAATAATGAGCAACGTGTGAAAGATTTTGCTGATCCATTAGGTATTCCATTTATTCATAGTGCACGTAAACCATTTGTTCGCGCATTTAAGCGTGCGATACAAGAGATGCGTTTGCAGCCAGATGAAGTTGTAGTAATTGGAGATCAGTTACTGACTGACGTGCTTGGTGGAAACCGAGTAGGCCTTCATACAATTTTAGTTGTACCGGTAGCACAAACGGACGGATTAGTAACGCGCTTTAATCGAAAAATTGAACGAAGAATTATGAAAAATATGAAGAAAAAAGGTTTAATTAACTGGGAGGAATAAAGTTTGACTGAAACAATTAAATGTATTGGTTGCGGTGTAGAAATTCAAACAGAAAATAAAAATGAAGTGGGGTATGCTCCTGCCTCATCTTTAGAAAAAGAACAAGTCATTTGTCAACGTTGTTTTCGCTTGAAGCATTACAATGAAATTCAAGATGTATCGTTAACAGATGATGACTTCCTACGCATTTTAAATGGAATTGGAAAATCAGATGCATTAGTAGTCAAAATTGTAGATATTTTTGATTTTAATGGTAGCTGGTTACCTGGCTTACATCGTTTCGTAGGGAATAATAAAGTATTACTTGTTGGAAATAAAGCTGATTTAATTCCAAAGTCAGTAAAACATGATAAAGTAAAGCATTGGATGCGCTATAGTGCAAAGCAGCTAGGATTAAAACCAGAAGATGTCTTTTTAATTAGTGCAGCGAAGGGACAAGGAATTGCTGAACTAGCAGATGCTATTGAGTATTATCGCGGCGGCAAAGATGTTTACGTTGTTGGATGTACGAATGTAGGGAAATCGACATTTATTAATCGTATGATTAAAGAATTTAGTGATGAGACTGAAAATGTAATTACAACATCTCATTTCCCAGGAACAACACTGGATTTAATTGATATTCCATTAGACAAAGAATCTTCTTTATATGATACGCCAGGTATTATTAACCACCACCAAATGGCTCATTATGTTGGGAAGCAAAGCTTAAAGCTTATTACACCAACAAAAGAAATTAAGCCGATGGTATTCCAATTAAATGAAGAACAAACGTTATTCTTTAGTGGATTGGCACGTTTTGATTATGTAAGTGGTGGTCGTCGTGCGTTTACTTGTCACTTCTCGAATCGTTTAACAATCCATCGTACAAAGCTTGAGAAAGCAGATGAATTATATAAAAATCATGCTGGAGATTTACTAAGCCCGCCAACGCCAGAAGAATTAGCAAATATGCCTGAGTTAGTGAAATACGAATTTAATATTCGTGAACCAAAGACGGATGTTGTATTCTCTGGATTAGGATGGGTTACTGTGAACGAACCAGGCGCAAAAATTGTTGCACACGTACCAAAAGGAGTAAGTGTTTCACTACGTAAATCTTTAATTTAATATGGAGAGGGATTTATGAAACAATTATATGGTGTAATCGGAAATCCAATTGGACATTCATTATCACCCGTTATGCATAACGATGCATTTGAACACTTGAATATGGATGCCCATTATCATGCATTCCTTGTTGAAGAGGAAGCGCTAGGGGAAGCAGTAAGAGGTTTAAAAGCATTAGGTATTTCAGGATTTAATGTAACAACTCCGCACAAGGTTGCTATCATGGAGTATTTGGATGAGATTGATCCATTGGCAAGGAAAATCGGTGCAGTAAATACAGTGGTTCATAAGAATGGAAGGTTAATTGGCTACAACACAGATGGAATTGGTTTTGTTCGAGCGCTGCAGTCAATTAGTAATGAACCACTTCAAGGGAAACGTATTTTGTTACTTGGTGCAGGTGGTGCTAGCCGAGCTATTTATTTTTCTCTTGCTGATGTAGGTGTAAAAGAGATTGATGTAGCCAATCGTACAGTAGATAAGGCGAAAGAACTTATTGCTGCACGTACGGCCGATGTTAATTCTGTTGCTTTGTCGTTAGAAAAAGCGACAGAAGAACAAGGAAATTATGATATTATCATTCAGACGACAACGATAGGTATGCATCCACACGTCGAACATACGCCATTACAAATGTGTTCGTTAAAAAAAGGAACGATTGTATCAGATATAATTTATAATCCATTTGAAACGAAAATTTTATGTGAGGCAAAAGAGCAAGGCGCAATCATTCAAAATGGTATTGATATGTTTGTTTATCAAGGAGCGCTTGCATTTGAAATGTGGACAGGACGTGTACCAAATATTAATCGAATGAAACAATTAGTTATAGAAAAGCTTGGAGGCTAACATATATGTTAACAGGAAAACAAAAAAGATTTTTACGTGCACAAGCACATCATTTAACACCAATTTTTCAAGTAGGAAAAGGCGGAGTAAATGAAAATATGGTAAAACAAATTGGAGAAGCGTTAGAAGTTCGTGAACTATTTAAAGTGAGCGTATTACAAAACTGTGAATTTGATCGCCGTGAGGTTGCGGAAGAACTTGCAAAAGGTGCACGTGCTGAAATCGTTCAAGTAATTGGAAGCACAATCGTTTTATACAAAGAATCAAGAGAAAATAAACAAATTAAGCTTCCTCGATAAAAAGATTAGCATGCGCTATTTTTTATCGCTGATGCGTAATGATGTAGAGAGCGAAACCAATTGAACTTTTATTAATAGCAACTCTCTTCGTTCCTAACCAAGGAGAGTTGCTGTATATAAAAGGAAGGGGCGTTTCTTTTGAGGAAAATTGGCATCATTGGCGGTACATTTGATCCGCCTCACTATGGACATTTGCTAATTGCAAATGAAGTATATCACGCTTTGAACTTGGAAGAAGTATGGTTCTTGCCAAACCAGATTCCGCCACATAAACAAGGGCGTAATATTACAAGTGTAGAAAGTCGTTTACATATGTTAGAGCTCGCGACTGAGGCAGAAGAACACTTTTCTATTTGTTTAGAAGAGCTAAGTAGGAAGGGCCCATCTTATACGTATGACACTATGTTACAATTGACGAAGAAGTATCCGGATGTGCAGTTTCACTTTATTATTGGTGGGGATATGGTTGAATATTTACCGAAGTGGTATAACATTGAAGCTTTACTTAATCTTGTAACTTTTGTTGGAGTTGCAAGACCTGGGTATACATTGCATACACCATATAAGATTACTACAGTGGAAATTCCGGAATTTGCAGTTTCTTCATCCTTATTACGTGAGAGATATAAAGAGAAGAAAACGTGTAAATATTTACTTCCTGAAAAAGTACAGGTATATATCGAGAGGAATGGGTTGTATGAATCGTGAGAATGCACTGCATATTGTCAAACAACAAATGCATGAAAAACGTTATATACACACAATTGGTGTAATGGAGACAGCGATTGAGCTTGCTAAGTTATACGGTGTGGACGAGAAAAAAGCAGAGATGGCAGCTATATTCCATGATTATGCGAAATGTAGAGCAATTTCAGAAATGGAAGAGATTATTAAACGTGAAGATTTGCCGAAAGATTTACTTTGCTATAACAAAGAGTTATGGCATGCACCTGTTGGGGCATACTTACTAGAAAAAGAAGTAGGCATTACGGATTCTGAAATTTTGCAAGCTATTACATATCATACAAGTGGTCATGAGAATATGACGATGTTAGATAAAGTGATTTATGTAGCTGATTACATTGAACCTGGGCGAAAGTTTCCAGGAGTGGAAGAGGCTCGTAAACTCGCATATACGGATATAAATCAAGCCCTATTATTTGCGTTAAAAAGAACAATTCAATTTTTAATGGAAAAAGATCAGACGATTTATCCATTAACATTCCAAACATACAATGCAGTTATCAAGGAGGAAATGAGTAAATGAACGATAAAGAATTATTAGTATTAGCGGCAAAAGCAGCTGATGATAAGAGAGCAGAAGATATGGTTGTCCTAAATATGCAAGGTATTTCACCAATTGCAGATTATTTCATTATTTGTCACGGAAATTCAGATAAACAAGTGCAAGCAATTGCACGTGAAATTAAATCAAAAGCACATGAGTTCCAAATCGACGTACAACGTATGGAAGGGTTTGACGAAGCACGTTGGGTATTAGTTGATCTTGGAGATGTAGTTGCTCATGTATTCCATAAAGATGAGCGTAATCACTATAATTTAGAGCGTCTATGGGGCGATGTGCCACGTGAAGATATTACAGAAGAGTTAGGACAATGAAATACGAACAATTTGCATTGTTGTACGACGAACTAATGAATGATGTCCCTTATGATAAATGGGTGGAATTTACAGAGGAAAGTTTACAGCAGGCAGGTATGAAAGAGGCAAAAATTCTTGATGTAGCATGCGGTACAGGTAATGTAACCCTGCCGCTTGTGCAAAAGGGTTACGATTTAATAGGTGTCGATCTTTCAGAAGAAATGTTAACAGTCGCTCAGCAAAAACTAGGCGGAGAAGGGCATTTTATTCCTTTTTACCAACAAGATATGCGCGAGCTTGATGTTCCGGGTGAGTTTGACTGTGTAACGATTTTTTGTGATTCATTAAATTATGTATTGCAAGAAGATGGAGTACAAGAAACATTTAGAAGAGTGTTTCACCATTTGCGTCAAGATGGTTTGTTTTTATTTGATGTACATTCTTTATATAAAATACATCATGTATTTCAAAATGAAACGTATACAGTGAATGGAGAAGAAATATCTCTTATTTGGAATTGCTTCCCTGGTGAAGAATCAAATAGTGTAGAGCATGATTTGACATTCTTTGTTCAAGATCCGGAAGAAGATGTGTACCATCGGTTTGACGAATGTCACGTGCAACGTGCATATCAAGTGGAAGAGTTAACGAAATGGCTTGAAGAAGCAGGTTTTACAGTTCTTCGTGTAACAGGTGATTTTGAGCGACTTGAAGTTACAGAACAAACAGAGCGTATTTTCTTCATGGCGAAGAAAAACGGATAAAACAAATAAAACAAAAGCAACCGAGAAGGTTGCTTTTGTTTTATAAAGAAGATGTATTTTTAGTTCTAGCATAATCTGAAGATCGTATGCGTAAAGTGTGGGAATAGTAGTTGAAGTGAAAATGTATTGTAAAAAAGTAAGTATTTATAAAAAGGATTTGGAATGAAAATGACGTATTTATTATGTGTGTTTATTGAATTGCTGATCAACGCATTCTAAATCTTCATCAAATTTTTCATGTGTTCGCTCGATTAACTTATGGAACATATCTCCAACGTGTTCTTCTAAAACCCGAATGCCTTCCCCGGTAACGCCGCCTTTCACGCAAACCTTTTCTTGTAAGGTAGGTAATGTGAAGATTTCTTTTTCAAGTAATTTCCCCATCCCCACGACCATTTCACTTACTAAAGTAGTAGCCTCTTCGTGTGTAATATTTGTTTTATCTACAGCAGCGTTAATGAAGCATTGTAGTAAATAACTAAAGAAAGCAGGACCGCAACTTGCTATATCAGATGAAACACGTGTTATATCTTCTTCTATTACAAGAGGTGTAGAAATATTTTTGAATAGACGAAGTAGTTTTTGTTGCCATTCTTCAGAGCAATTATCTCCAAATGTAAATAGTGAGGCGCCAGAGAGGGCGCGATTTGTGATACTTGGAATGATACGTGCGACGTGGCACGGTACGAGAGTCTCTAATTGTGATGGAGATATTGGACTTGTAATAGAAACTAAGCACGTTTCATCAGAAAAATGTTCAGCGTATTTTTTTAGGATAGGGTATATATCTATCGGCTTAACGCAAATAAAAATAAGTTGTGATTGTTCGATTACTTCCGGGATTGTTTTTGCTATATGAACAGAAGGGTATTTTTCTTTTATATGATATGCTTTGGCAGGCGTCCGATTAATGATTGTAAGGCACGAAGGTTTGACAGCACGGGTTTCTAAAAATGCATCGATTAGTATATTCCCCATGTTTCCTGTCCCTATAATTCCTATGTTCAAAGTTTCATCCCTCCTTCGTAACAGCTTTCTCCTAAACAATATGAATGATGTTATAAATTTATGATTAGAGGTGTAAAATGATGTGGGATTTTCCGAAAAAGTGGTTAGGTTTAGTAGCTATTATTGGAACTTTACTTTTTCTTGTTTTTTGGAAAACGAATCAGAGTGTAGAACGAACGCCTATTACAATGAATGTGCAAGAGAAGGAGATAGAAAAAAAGGGTAAACCGAAAATATCGGATACAAAGGAACAGAAAAGAACAATTATAATTGATGTGAAAGGAGCGGTTAATAAAGAAGGGGTATATGAAATGAAGGAAGGGGATCGCGTAAAGGATGCGGTTCAAAAGGCTGGTGGTTTTTTATCAGAAGTAGATATGAAAAAAGTGAATTTAGCACAAATTGTACAAGATCAAATGCTTCTTTATATACCGAGTAAAAATGAGTCAGAACAAGGGATGTTTACTTCTTCTAAGGAAGATGGCAAGATTCGAATAAATACAGCAGCGAAAGAGCAATTGGAAAAAATTACAGGGATTGGCTCTCGAAAGGCAGAAAGTATTTTGAAATATCGAGAAGAACATGGTCCGTTTCAGAAAATAGAAGATTTATTAGAGATTGATGGGATTGGTGCGAAGTCTCTTGAAAAGATAAAAGATCAAATTATTATTCCGTAAAAGATTGACGAAGTTTTTCTTCTTTCGCTACACTACAAGTAGACAAAAAAGTAGGTGAAAAATATGGAACGAATTTCATGGGATCAATATTTTATGACGCAAAGCCATCTACTATCGTTACGTAGTACATGTACAAGGCTTGCGGTAGGAGCGACAATCGTTCGCGATAAACGAATTATTGCTGGTGGATATAATGGTTCGATTAAAGGTGGCGTACATTGTATAGATGATGGTTGTTACGTAATCGATAATCATTGTGTTCGGACAATTCATGCCGAAATGAATGCTTTATTACAATGTGCCAAGTTTGGTGCGAAAACAGAGGAAGCAGAAATTTACGTTACGCATTTCCCTTGTTTACAATGTTGTAAGGCAATTATTCAAAGTGGTATTACAGCGGTTTATTATGCGCAGGATTATAAAAATCATCCATACGCCATAGAGTTATTTGAACAAGCGAATGTAACAGTGAAGCACGTTCCGCTAGAATATGATATCGCTGCATTAGAGGAGCAAAAACGTTATACGGAGTTAAAAGAATTATTTGCGTCTTTAGAAAAAGATAATTTATCAATGGAAGAATTACAGCATGTATTCACGAAAGCAAAAATGATGCTATAAGGAGTGAGTATAAGTTGCAGGAACAATGGGGTTATGTTGCAATCTCGTTTATAATAGGGATTGCAATTGCCTTTTCCTCGTCACTTTTATTGATAGTTTTTTGCCTCTTTTTAAATGTTTTCTTCTGTTTATATCGCACTTCGCGTAAAACCTTCTTTTTTTGCATTGTAGCGTGCTTTAGTGGCGTTATATACACTTCCTATGTTCAAGGGTGGAATAAGTCTCTAGGAGAGCCCTATGGAGTTACAAGAGGGGTTATACAAAATACACCGCTTGTTAATGGGGATCGCCTATCTTTTCAGTTTGAAGATCACAATAAAAATATAGTGCAGTTAAGTTATAGAATAAAATCAGCCTTGGAAAAGGAAAAAATGCAGCAATTATACGCAGGGATATCATGTGTATTCGAGGGTGAGAGGAAAGAACCGCAAACAGCTCGGAATTTTCATGGTTTTAATTACCGTGATTATTTATACAAGCAACATATTCATTTCACATTTGAGGCTACATATATTTCTGAATGCTATAAAACATCACTGTCGCTCATGCAACGGATTCTCCTTTTGAGGCAACAAGTAATCTCGAAAGTTACAGAGATGTTTCCAGAGCAATCAGGTGCTTTTATGAATGCTTTACTATTTGGTGATAGACAACAAATGACGTTTGAAGTGGAAGAGCAATATCAACAGTT
Source organism: Bacillus sp. FSL L8-0152 (assembly GCF_038006365.1). Taxonomy (NCBI): domain Bacteria; kingdom Bacillati; phylum Bacillota; class Bacilli; order Caryophanales; family Bacillaceae; genus Bacillus; species Bacillus sp. FSL L8-0152. Next base: position 4,417,489 of record NZ_JBBOVB010000001.1, on the reverse strand, counting down.
TGGTCTTGTACATTTGTTAGCAATTTCAGGTTCGCACATTGTATTGTTAATGGTGATAGTATATTTTATTTTGCTAAGAAGTGGTGCGACGAGGGAGGTAGCAACAATTTGCCTTATCATTTGTATTCCTTTGTATATGGTTTTAGCAGGGGCGTCACCCTCTGTTATAAGGGCTTCTATAACAGGAGTTTTGACGTTGATTGCTTTTATGTGCTCGATTCGTTTATCTAGTTTAGATGCTTTAAGTGTAACAGCTATATGTATGCTTATATATGACCCTTATCTTGTTTTTAATATTGGATTTCAGTTTTCTTTTGTAGGTAGCTTCGCTTTACTTTTGTCTGCTCCGTTATTGTTAGTGAGTAGCAACGGAGTAATCCGAAATTCTATTTATATTTCTATCATTTCACAGCTCGTTAGTACTCCGATTTTGTTATATCACTTTGGTTATTTTTCTCCATATAGCATTTTCCTCAATCTTTTATACGTTCCGTTTTTATCTATCATTGTATTACCATGTAGCATTATTATTTTACTGTGTATGCCAATTGTCCCGTTTCTCGCAAAAGGATTTGCGGATGTGTTATCAATAGGCTTGAGTATGTCTAATGTTTTTCTAAGTTATTGTGAAAGTTTACCATTTAACCAGCTTATTTTCGGGAAAACGTTCTTCAATCTTGTAGCTGTATATTGCGCGAGTATTGTCAGTATATTGATGGTTTGGGAAAGGAGAGCGCCGAAAAAAATGGTTTGTATAGTTGTGAGTATATTTCTTTTTATTAGCACGTGTCATTATGTATATCCATATTTTAGAGGAAGTGGAAGTGTAACATTTATTGATGTTGGACAAGGTGATGCAATATTAATTCGCCTTCCGTATGATAAAGGGGTTTATCTTATTGATACAGGTGGAACGCTTCGTGTCAATAAGGAAGAGTGGCAACAAAAAAAGCATGAATTTTCTGTTGGAAATGATGTTTTAATACCCTATTTACAAAAAGAAGGTATTAAAACAATTGATAAATTAATCGTAACGCATGGAGATGCAGATCATATAGGTGCTGCGCAAGAATTATTATCATATATACCTGTAAAAGAAGTTGTATTTGGCCGAAAGGGAAAAGATGCAGTATTAGAAAAAGTAGTAAAGAAACAGGCATTAGAAAAGGAAATGAAAATAACTGAAGTGGGGGAAGGGGAAAGTTGGAGTGTAAATGAAGCTGAATTTTTCGTTTTAGCTCCAAAAGGAAAAGAAAAAAGTGAAAATAATGCTTCAATTGTAATATGGGCAAAATTTGGAGGATTGACGTGGCTATTTACAGGCGATTTAGAAGAAGAAGGAGAGCAGTTTTTAGTATCTGCTTATCCAGATTTGCGAGTAGATGTTTTAAAAGTTGCTCATCATGGAAGTAACACGTCATCTATAGAGTCTTTTTTGAACGTTATACAGCCCCGTGTAGCGATTATATCTGTTGGTAAGCAGAATAGGTATGGACACCCGCATAAAGAAGTGATAGAGCGTTTTGAGAAGATGGGGAGTGCGATATGGCGCACGGACAAGCAAGGTGCTATTTCCTATGTTTTTAAAGGGGAAAATGGAACCTTTAAAAGTAAAATCACATATGATAAAACACATAATAGATGAAAAAGAGAAGACTGCCATGAAGTGGCAGTCTTTAAGAACCGATAAATTTAATAACAGTTGCAATGATGAAAAGTGTTGCGAAAAAACCAAATGAGACGATAAATCCTACCCCTGAATCAATAGCGTCATTGCGTTTACTTTGAACGTTTTGTTCAAAATCATTCATTTAGAATCCCTCCCCAACATTCCACTTTAGTATAAAATATTGTCAGAAAAAAATCTACAATTTCCATATGAAGAGAAAACGAGCTTTTTTGTTACTTGTAAATCATGAAGTAATGTGAGTTTTTCGTTTCCAAGCATGTTAACAGTTGGCACTTATACTCAAATTTTTATTGCGAATAATAAAGGGAAGGTGATTACCGCACACCAATAAGAAACCCGGGGCTTATTGCGTGGCGTTTAATATAAATAAAGGGACGGGTTATAAAGCCTGTTCCTTTGTACTTGTAAAACAAAAGCTAGGGCATTAGTATAAATATATATTGCCAAGTTAGGGAGTAGGAAAAAGTATGAGTGATATACATAAAAAAATTAAAAAGAAACAGTTTGCTCCGTTATATTTAATATATGGAACGGAAGCTTTTTTTATAAATGAAACGATAAAGCTTATTACGACAGAAGCACTTGAAGAAGAAGATCGAGAGTTTAATGTTGTGACATACGATTTGGAAGAAGCATATTTAGAAGATGTGGTTGAGGATGCGCGTACGCTTCCTTTCTTTGGAGAACGGAAAGTACTGTTAATAAAATCACCGCTATTTCTGACTTCGCAAAAAGAAAAGTTAGAGCAAAATATAAAAATTTTAGAAGAATACATTGGTGAACCTTCTCCATTTTCTATTCTTGTTTTTGTTGCGCCTTACGAAAAACTTGATGAGCGAAAAAAAATTACAAAACTATTAAAGAAAACAGCAGATGTAGTAGAAGCGAATGCGATGCAAGTGCAGGATGTTCAGAAGTGGATTATTGCTCGTGCAGATGAAGTGCATGTGCACATTGATAACGCGGCTGTTAGTTTGTTGCTAGAGCTTGTGGGAAGTAATGTAACGATGTTGGCGAAGGAAATGGACAAGTTAACGTTATACGTTGGTATGGGCGGAGAGATTACGACGAAACTTGTTGCAGAGCTTGTGCCAAAATCAGTTGAGCAAAATGTATTTGCTTTGACAGAAAAAGTGGTGAAAAAAGATATTGCAGGTGCAATGCAAATTTTGGATGGATTATTTACGCAGCAGGAAGAGCCGATTAAATTGCTTGCGTTATTAGTGAGTCAATTCCGTTTGTTGTATCAAGTGAAAGAGTTACAGCAACGTGGTTATGGGCAAAATCAAATTGCATCTCATATTGGTGTACATCCGTATCGTGTAAAATTGGCGATGAATCAAACGAAATTTTTCTCTTTTGAAGAATTAAAAAAAGTGATTATAGAATTAGCAGAAGCTGATTATAGTATGAAGACGGGAAAGATGGATAAGAAACTTGTGCTCGAGTTTTTCTTAATGCGATTAAATCATATGTGATGACACAAAAAAAAGTTCATGTACCTAGTGCATGAACTTTTTTTGTATATAAAAAAACGATCCAAATGGATCGTTTTTTAAACGCCTTACGCGTTTACTTGTTTCGCTAAGCGAGATTTTTGACGAGATGCAGCGTTTTGGTGGATAAGACCTTTACGAGCTGCTTTGTCAAGTTTTTTAGAAGCAGTTTTGAAAGCTTCTTTAGCATTTTCAAGATCGTTATTAGTAACTAAAGCTTCTACAGTTTTAACAGCAGAACGCATGTCAGACTTGATAGAAGCGTTATGTGCACGACGCTCTTCGCTAAGTTTAGCGCGTTTGATAGCAGATTTGATGTTTGCCATACTTTTCACCTCCCTGGTGCAATCGAATGACTCGATTCTTACATAGAACAAGTGATATTCTATCAAACGGTGAAGAGAATTGCAATAGTATATCCATGAAATTTCACGTAAAGGAAAGAATGGCCTTATATAACTTTGGGAAATCTAACGATATTTACTATGAATTACGGAGGAGATACGATGAAAGAACCATTGGATTTAAGTAAATATAGCGTTAGAACTGACCTTGCTGTAGAAGCTCATCAAATGTTGCAAGAAAGCCAAGAAGAACAAAAAGGGGTACAGGGGGTAATTGTAAAAGAGAGGGAAGAAGAAGGTACTATAATTACAAAAGTAACAATTGATGAAGCTGCCTCTGAAGCGATGGGTAAAAAACCTGGAAATTATTTAACGCTTGAAGTACAAGGTATACGTCAGCAAGATACAGAACTTCAACAAAAAGTGGAGCGTATTTTTGCAAAAGAATTTTCTTATTTCTTAGAAGAGGTTGGTGTTACCAAAGAAGCGAGCTGTTTAATTGTAGGCCTTGGGAATTGGAATGTAACACCGGATGCTCTTGGGCCAATAGTTGTAGAAAATGTATTAGTAACGAGACATTTGTTTCAATTGCAGCCTGAAAGTGTAGAAGAAGGATTCAGGCCTGTTAGTGCAATTCGGCCGGGGGTAATGGGGATTACAGGCATCGAAACGAGCGATGTTATTTATGGGATTATTGAGAAGACAAATCCAGACTTTGTAATTGCGATTGACGCATTAGCTGCCCGTTCTATTGAACGAGTAAATAGCACGATACAAATTTCTGATACTGGAATCCATCCTGGATCAGGGGTTGGGAATAAACGTAAGGAACTAAGTAAAGAGACATTAGGTATCCCTGTTATCGCAATTGGTGTTCCGACTGTGGTCGATGCCGTTTCGATTACAAGTGATACAATTGATTTTATTTTGAAACATTTTGGTCGAGAGATGAAAGAAGGAAACAAACCTTCAAGATCTTTGTTACCAGCGGGATTTTCATTTGGAGAAAAGAAAAAATTAACAGAAGAAGATATGCCAGATGAAAAGAGCCGAAATATGTTTTTAGGTGCTGTTGGTACGTTAGAAGAAGAAGAAAAAAGAAGGTTGATTTATGAAGTGCTATCGCCCCTTGGTCATAACTTAATGGTGACCCCAAAAGAAGTAGATACTTTTATTGAGGATATGGCGAATGTAATAGCGAGTGGTTTAAATGCAGCGCTGCATCATCAAATTGATCAAGATAATACGGGAGCGTATACACATTGAGGGAGAAAGATGATAATAGTTTGAGTCGTTTTGCGCTTTTGTGTATATGTAGTGTAGCTTTATGTTTACTTATGATGATAGCAGGAGTGTCACTTGCTAATCATGGTTTGAAAAGTATGAAAGGTTATCGGCAATTGTCGTATGAACAAATAGCTCATATGACAGGGACAGAGAGTACAGGTGCTGAATCAGAAATTTTGGGTAGTTCGTTTTCAGCTTCAGAAAAACAACAACAATTAGAACGTTTAAGAAGTTTTAATGTTGTAGAAGGAATTGGGATGGCGGTAGCAAGTGTAGCTTATGAAATGACGAAGTTCGGAACGGATATAGTTGTTGGGAAAATAAAGGGGATTTTTAGCTAAGAGTAGCATGGGAGATGGTTGTTTTACTGATTTGTAAGACAACCGTTTTAAAATTTGAAAAGGGTTTGTCTCTTATGGTTTATTCGCATAAGATATAGATAGAATGATTTGTATCGTAAGCAGCACGAGTTTTCATTGAATCTTTGTTGCTCTATTGATATAATCAGTGCTAGTGTATATTGGCGAGACTATTAGGAGTTGAGAACATAGATGAACAAAGAAGAAAGAGCAAAAAGACAGTCCAAAATTCGTAATTTCTCTATTATTGCTCATATTGACCACGGAAAATCAACGTTAGCAGACCGTATTTTAGAGAAAACAAATGCGTTAACACAACGCGAAATGAAAGCTCAGTTGCTTGACTCTATGGATTTAGAGCGTGAGCGTGGTATTACAATCAAATTAAACGCAGTTCAATTAAACTATAAAGCAAAAGATGGTGAAGAGTATATTCTTCATTTAATTGATACACCAGGACACGTCGACTTTACGTACGAAGTATCTCGTAGTTTAGCGGCTTGTGAAGGCGCGATTCTTGTAGTAGATGCAGCGCAAGGTATTGAAGCTCAAACGTTAGCGAACGTATACTTAGCGCTCGATAACAACTTAGAAATTTTACCAGTTATCAATAAAATCGACTTACCAAGTGCGGATCCAGAACGTGTACGTCAAGAGGTAGAAGATGTAATTGGTTTAGATGCATCAGAAGCGGTACTTGCTTCTGCGAAAGCTGGAATTGGTATTGAAGAAATTTTAGAACAAATTGTTGAAAAAGTACCAGCTCCGGCAGGTGATTCAGAAGAGCCGTTACAATGTATGATTTTCGACTCTTTATATGATCCGTACCGTGGTGTAATTGCTTATATCCGTGTTGTAAATGGAACGGTAAAAGTTGGCGATAAAGTACGTATGATGGCAACGGGTAAAGAATTTGAAGTAACAGAAGTAGGTGTATTTACACCGAAAACTACGCAACGTGACGAGTTAACAGTAGGTGATGTAGGTTTCTTAGCAGCATCTATTAAAAACGTAGGTGATACACGTGTTGGTGATACGATTACACATGCGAAACGTCCAGCTGCAGAGGCGTTACCAGGTTACCGTAAATTAAACCCGATGGTATTCTGTGGGCTGTATCCAATTGATTCTGCTCGTTATAACGATTTACGTGATGCGTTAGAAAAATTAGAGTTAAACGATTCTGCTCTTGAGTTTGAACCAGAAACATCTCAAGCGTTAGGATTTGGTTTCCGTTGTGGATTCTTAGGACTTCTTCACATGGAAATCATTCAAGAACGTATTGAACGTGAATTTAAGATTGACTTAATTACAACAGCGCCAAGCGTTATTTATAAAGTTTATTTAACAAACGGTGAAGATGTTATTGTTGATAATCCATCTAATATGCCAGATCCACAGTCTATCGATCGTGTAGAAGAGCCGTTTGTGAAGGCTTCAATTATGGTTCCGAATGACTATGTTGGAGCTGTAATGGAAATTTGCCAAGGTAAACGTGGAACGTTTATTGATATGCAATATTTAGATGAAACGCGTGTTACATTAACATATGAAATCCCGTTATCAGAAATCGTATATGACTTCTTCGATCAATTGAAATCAAATACGAAAGGGTATGCATCATTTGACTACGAGTTAATTGGTTATAAACCATCTAAACTTGTGAAAATGGATATTCTTTTAAATAATGAACAAGTGGATGCTTTATCATTTATCGTACACCGTGATTCAGCGTATGACCGTGGTAAAGTAATTGTAGAGAAATTAAAAGAATTAATTCCGAGACAACAGTTCGAAGTACCAATTCAGGCGACTATCGGAAATAAAGTTGTAGCACGTTCTACAATTAAGGCGATGCGTAAAAACGTACTTGCAAAATGTTACGGCGGTGACATTTCTCGTAAGCGTAAACTTCTTGATAAGCAAAAAGAAGGTAAAAAACGTATGAAGTCTGTTGGTTCTGTAGAAGTGCCACAAGAGGCATTCATGGCTGTACTGAAAATGGATGACAACTAATATTTGAAATAAAAAAGAAGTCGTTTGTGCGGCTTCTTTTTTCTGTATAATTACTTTTTAGACATCTGAGCAGCTCTCATTTACAATAATGAGAGAGCTTTTTAGTTCATATAGAGTTAGGAGATTGTTAATGTCCGAAAATATTCGAAAAGATATTCAAGATAAAATACAAAATGGCAATTTTAATTGTGAAAAGGAATTGACGCTTTCTATTATTAGTGGAAAGTGGAAAGTTGTGATACTGTGGCATCTTGGTGTGGAAGGGCCTCATCGTTTTAGTGAATTACAACGGTTATTCCCAAGCATTTCTCATAAAGTTTTGTCGAACCAATTAAAAGAGTTAATGGAAGATGGGATTGTTGATCGAACAGTATATCCCGAAATTCCTCCTCGTGTTGAGTATTATATGACGGAACTAGGCATGTCACTTTTACCGATCGTTGAAATGATGTATGATTGGGGAAAAATGCGAATGGAACAAATTCGTAATACGTTAGAGAAGTAGAGAATCCTCCGGAGTGCGGAGGTTTTCTTTTTAGAAAGGTAGGAGTTATATTTGGTACAAGCTGCATATATTCATATTCCGTTTTGTCAGCACATTTGTCACTATTGTGATTTTAATAAAGTGTTTATTGAACGCCAACCGGTTGATCAATATTTAGATTATTTAGAGAAGGAAATAATAAATACGGTTCAAAAAGTTCCGTTTGATAGTATGAAAACGATTTTTGTGGGCGGTGGAACTCCGACAGCGTTAAATATGGAACAGACAAAAAAATTACTCGAGATTATTAATCGTCATTTGCGTCCGTTTGCTCCGAATTGTGAATTGACATTTGAAGCGAATCCAGGAGATCTACCGAAAGAGAAGTTGAATGTACTACTAGAAGGTGGAGTGAATCGAATTAGTTTTGGTGTGCAAACGTTCCGTGATGAACTGCTTGAGAAAATCGGGCGCAAGCATACGAGGGAAGATGCATTCCTAGCGATTCGAGAAGCTCAGGAAGTAGGCTTTAAAAATATTAATGTAGATATTATTTATGCTTTGCCAGGACAAACGATAGAAGATGTGAAGGAAACATTAGACATTGCTTTTATGCTTGGTGTACAACATTTCTCGGCATATTCATTAATTGTGGAACCTAAAACAGTGTTTTATAACTTAATGAATAAAGGGAAATTGCGTCTTCCGGGTGAAGACCATGAAGCTAAAATGTATGAAATGGTAATGTATGAAATGGAGAAACACGGTTATAACCAGTATGAAATTAGTAATTTCTCAAAAGGTGACAATAAAAGTAGACATAATCTCACATACTGGAATAATGAAGAGTATTATGGCTTTGGAGCTGGAGCTCATAGTTATGTGAATGGGGAACGTATTCAAAATGTAGGTCCGCTGAAGCAATATTTTAATAAAATTGATGAAACAGGATTTCCGTATTTAGATGTTCATAAGGTGACGGAGAAAGAAAGAATGGAAGAAGAACTGTTCTTAGGACTTCGAAAAACAAAAGGTGTTTCTAAAACGGCATTCCGCAATAAATTTAATGTGGAGATGGATCAAGTTTTCGCGAAGCAGTTACAAAGCAATCAAGAACAAGGATTACTTGAAGAGGAAAATGGACATGTGCGTTTAACGCGAAAAGGAAAATTATTAGGGAATGAAGTATTCCAATCATTTTTGATTGACTAATTAAATGTTCCATAGGCGTGAAAAAGTTTCATTATTTCGTGACGTTTCCGTTGACAATTGAATGTCAATTTTGGTAAGTTATTAATAGATTTAGCACTCAAAGACAAAGAGTGCTAACAGAGGTGATGATGAGATGCTTACGGAACGTCAGCTCTTAATTTTACAAACAATTATTGATGACTTTATTGGATCAGCGCAGCCTGTTGGGTCTAGAACGTTGGCTAAAAAAGATGAAATTACATTTAGTTCAGCTACTATTCGAAATGAAATGGCGGACTTAGAAGAATTAGGTTTTATTGAAAAAACGCACAGTTCTTCTGGACGTGTTCCTTCTGAGAAAGGCTACCGATTTTATGTAGACCATCTTTTAGCGCCGCAAAACTTACCGAACGCTGAAATTGTACAAATTAAAGATTTATTTGCTGAAAGAATTTTTGAAGCGGAAAAAATTGCACAGCAATCTGCTCAAATTTTATCAGAACTTACGAATTATACGGCCATTGTTCTTGGACCGAAGTTAAGTACAAATAAACTTAAAAATGTACAAATTGTGCCGCTTGATCGTCAAACTGCAGTCGCTATTATTGTAACTGATACAGGGCATGTACAAAGTAAAACGATTACCGTTCCGGAATCTGTTGATTTATCAGATTTAGAAAAAATGGTTAATGTTTTAAATGAAAAGCTATCTGGCGTACCGATGGAAGAACTTCATAATAAAATCTTTAAGGAGATTGTTACAGTTTTACGTGGGTATGTTCATAATTACGATAGTGCAATAAAAATGTTAGATGGTACATTTCAAGTTCCGTTATCGGAAAAGATATACTTTGGAGGAAAAGCAAATATGCTTTCGCAGCCAGAGTTCCATGACATTCAAAAGGTTAGATCTTTGCTTACCATGATTGATAATGAAGCCGAATTTTATGACATTTTGCGTCATAAACAAGTCGGGATTCAAGTGAAAATTGGTAGGGAAAACACTTCGACGGCTATGGAGGATTGCAGTTTAATTTCTGCAACATATTCGATCGGCGAAGAGCAACTTGGAACAATTGCTATTTTAGGTCCTACGAGAATGCAATATTCTCGTGTAATTAGTTTGTTACAGTTATTTACGAGACAATTTACTGATGGACTTAAAAAGTAAATGAGAGTAATACATTCGCTCAAGTGATGAAATTTTCATTGCTGTGTGTAATATATAATGCTTAGGTAATCATGCTATGCATGATACCTAATACCTTTTAAGGAGGTGAATATTGTGGAAGAGCGTAACGAACAAGTGGTAGAAGAAGTAAAAGAAGCGCAAGTTGAAGAAGCTGTCACGCCAGAAAACAGTGAAGAAACTGTAGAAGAAAAAAGTGAGGCTGCTCTTTTACAAGAAAAAGTAGATGAGTTACAAGCGAAACTAACGGAAACGGAAGGTCGCACATTACGTCTACAAGCTGATTTTGAAAATTATAAGCGCCGTGTCCAAATGGATAAACAGGCTGCTGAAAAATATAGAGCACAAAGTCTAGTTTCAGACATCTTGCCAGCTCTTGATAATTTTGAAAGAGCAATGCAAGTGGAAGCGACTGATGAGCAAACGAAATCCTTGTTACAAGGTATGGAAATGGTGCATCGTCAATTGTTAGAAGCGCTGACTAAAGAAGGTGTGGAAGTGATTGAAGCTGTTGGTAAACAGTTTGATCCTAATGAACACCAAGCTATTATGCAAGTGGAAGATAGTGAATTTGAATCAAACGCGGTTGTGGAAGAATTCCAAAAAGGTTATAAATTAAAAGACCGTGTGATTCGCCCATCAATGGTAAAAGTAAATCAATAATTTACATAAAACTAGGAGGATTCGCCATGAGTAAAATTATCGGTATTGACTTAGGTACAACAAACTCTTGTGTAGCTGTTATGGAAGGTGGAGAACCAAAGGTTATCCCAAATCCAGAAGGAAACCGTACAACACCTTCTGTTGTAGCTTTCAAAAATGAAGAACGTCAAGTTGGGGAAGTTGCAAAGCGCCAAGCAATTACAAACCCAAATACAATCATGTCTGTTAAACGTCATATGGGTACAGACTACAAAGTAGAAGTTGAAGGTAAAGATTATACACCTCAAGAAATTTCTGCAATCATTTTACAAAACTTAAAAGCTTCTGCTGAAGCATACTTAGGTGAAACAGTAACGAAAGCTGTTATTACAGTACCTGCATACTTCAACGATGCAGAGCGTCAAGCAACGAAAGATGCTGGTCGTATCGCTGGTTTAGAAGTTGAGCGTATCATTAACGAACCAACAGCAGCAGCACTTGCTTACGGTTTAGAAAAACAAGACGAAGAACAAAAAATCTTAGTATATGACTTAGGTGGCGGTACATTTGACGTATCTATCCTTGAGTTAGCAGACGGCACATTTGAAGTTATTTCAACTGCTGGTGACAACCGTCTTGGTGGCGATGACTTTGACCAAGTTATCATCGATCACTTAGTAGCTGAGTTCAAAAAAGAAAATAACATTGATTTAAGCCAAGATAAAATGGCGCTTCAACGCTTGAAAGATGCAGCTGAAAAAGCGAAAAAAGATCTTTCTGGTGTAACACAAACTCAGATTTCATTACCATTCATTAGTGCTGGAGCTGCTGGTCCATTACACTTAGAATTAACGTTAACAAGAGCGAAATTCGAAGAGCTTTCAGCAGGTCTTGTTGAAAGAACATTAGAGCCAACTCGTCGTGCATTAAAAGACGCTGGTTTTGCTCCAAGCGAATTAGATAAAGTTATTCTTGTTGGTGGATCTACTCGTATCCCAGCTGTACAAGAAGCTATTAAACGTGAAACTGGTAAAGAGCCATATAAAGGTGTAAACCCTGATGAAGTTGTAGCATTAGGTGCTGCAGTTCAAGGTGGCGTACTTACTGGTGATGTAGAAGGCGTTCTATTATTAGACGTAACTCCACTTTCTTTAGGTATTGAAACTATGGGTGGCGTGTTCACGAAATTAATCGAGCGTAACACTACAATTCCAACAAGTAAGTCACAAGTATTCTCGACAGCTGCTGATAATCAACCAGCAGTAGACATTCACGTATTACAAGGTGAGCGTCCAATGTCAGCTGACAACAAAACGTTAGGTCGTTTCCAATTAACTGACCTTCCACCAGCACCACGTGGTATTCCACAAATCGAAGTAACATTCGATATTGATGCGAACGGTATTGTTAACGTACGTGCGAAAGACTTAGGAACAAGCAAAGAGCAAGCTATTACAATCCAATCTTCTTCAGGTCTTTCTGATGAAGAAGTAGAACGTATGGTACAAGAAGCGGAAGCAAATGCTGACGCTGACCAAAAACGTAAGGAAGAAGTTGAACTTCGTAACGAAGCTGACCAACTTGTATTCCAAACAGACAAAGTTGTAAAAGATTTAGAAGGTAAAGTAGATGCAGCTGAAGTTGCAAAAGCAACAGAAGCGAAAGAAGCATTACAAGCTGCAATTGAGAAAAACGAGCTTGAAGAAATTCGTGCGAAAAAAGATGCTTTACAAGAAATCGTACAACAATTAACTGTTAAATTATACGAGCAAGCTCAAGCAGCTGCTGGTCAAGCAGAAGGTGCGCAAGACGCTGGCACGAAGAAAGACAATGTAGTTGACGCTGAGTTTGAAGAAGTAAAAGAAGACAAGTAATTCAACTGTAAACATAATAAGTAAGATGACAAAAAGTCAAAGTCAAGCGTGCCTTGACTTTGGCTTTTTTCACGAATGAGAAGCGATGTGTGAGGATCTTAAGTTTTTCGCTTTGCATACTGTAAGTGAGGAAACTTTGTTGCAAAGCACTTTCTTTCGGTGTTAAAATTACGTTTATGTGAAAGATTCGGGGGTTGTAAATTTATGAGTAAACGAGACTATTATGAGGTCCTTGGACTTAGCAAGGGCGCTTCAACAGATGAAATAAAAAAAGCGTATCGTCGTTTGGCTAAAAAATACCATCCAGACGTAAGCAAAGAAGAAAATGCAATTGAAAAGTTTAAAGAAGTACAAGAAGCATACGAAGTGTTAAGTGATGATCAAAAGCGTGCGCAGTACGATCAATTTGGTCATGCTGGTGCAAATCAAGGATTCGGTGGATTTGGCGGCGGAGGAGACTTCGGCGGTGGCTTCGGTTTTGAAGATATATTTAGTTCTTTCTTTGGCGGTGGCGGCGGCAGACGTCGTGATCCAAATGCTCCGCGCCAAGGTGCTGACTTACAATATCAAGTCACTTTAGATTTTGAAGAAGCTATTTTTGGTAAGGAATTAAATGTGGAAATTCCAGTAGAAGATCCATGTGATACTTGTAAAGGTAGTGGAGCAAAACCAGGAACTTCAAAAGAAACATGTAAACATTGTTCAGGCTCTGGTCAAGTGAGTGTAGAACAAAACACACCGTTTGGTCGTATCGTAAACCGTCAAGCTTGTGGTCATTGTTCAGGAACTGGACAAATTATTAAAGAAAAATGTACGACATGTCACGGTTCAGGTAAAGTTCGTAAGCGTAAAAAAATCAATGTTAAAATTCCAGCAGGTATCGATAATGGTCAACAAATTCGTGTGTCTGGAAAAGGTGAAGCCGGCGTAAATGGCGGACCAGCAGGAGACTTATATGTTGTCGTTCATGTAAGAAATCATGAATTCTTCGAGCGTGAAGGAGATCACATTATTTGCGAAATGCCATTAACATTTGCGCAAATGGCGCTTGGTGATGAAGTGGAAGTTCCTACTGTTCATGGTAAAGTGAAGCTGAAAATTCCAGCAGGAACACAAACTGGAACAGAATTCCGCTTAAAAGGAAAAGGTGCTCCGAACGTACGTGGATACGGCCAAGGAGATCAATATGTAGTCGTTCGTGTTGTTGTACCGACGAAATTGACTTCACAGCAAAAAGATTTATTACGTGAATTTGCAGGACAAGAAGAGCAGGATGATAGTTTATTCGGAAAGCTTAAACGTGCTTTCAAAGGGGAATAATGGAAATAAAAAATGGAGTTGGTAAATTGTGAAATGGTCAGAAATTAGTATTCATACAACAGAAGAAGCAGTAGAAGCTGTCTCTCATATTTTACATGAAGCTGGTGCTAGCGGAGTTGCGATTGAGGATCCAGCGGAGTTAACGAAAGAGCGCGAGCAACAATATGGTGAAATTTATGCATTGAATCCAGATGAATATCCGGCGGAAGGTGTATTAATAAAAGCATATTTCCCGCAAACGGATTCTTTACATGAAACGATTGCAGGTGTAAAATCATCTATTGATGTGCTTCCATCTTACGACATTGAAATTGGTACTGGAAATATTACCGTTAACGAAGTCAATGAAGAAGATTGGGCTACTGCTTGGAAAAAATATTACCATCCAGTACAAATTTCTGATACATTCACAATCGTACCGACGTGGGAAGAATATACACCATCTTCTCCTGATGAAAAAATCATTGAATTAGACCCAGGTATGGCGTTTGGTACAGGAACTCATCCAACAACAACGATGTGTATTCGTGCTTTAGAAAAAACAGTACAGCCAGGTGACACTATCATTGATGTAGGAACAGGTTCTGGTGTGCTTAGTATTGCAGCGGCAAAATTAGGTGCGTCTTCTGTTCAAGCATATGATTTAGATCCGGTTGCAGTTGAAAGTGCAGAAATGAATGTGCGTTTAAATAAAACAGATGATATCGTGTCTGTTGGGCAAAATAGTCTTTTAGAAGGTATTGAAGGTCCTGTTGATTTAATCGTAGCTAACTTATTAGCAGAAATTATTCTTTTATTCCCTGAAGATGCAGCGAGAGTTGTGAAGTCAGGTGGATTATTTATTACATCGGGCATTATTGCTGCGAAGGAAAAAGTAATTTCTGAGGCGTTAGAACAAGCTGGATTTACAATTGAAGAAGTGTTACGAATGGAAGATTGGGTAGCAATTATTGCACGAAATGCGTAATATAGATTTTAGTCTATAATGAAAAGGGGAGTCTCTCACTATAAGGTGAGGGACTTGCCGTTTGTTATATGAAAAATGATAATGTTTCGTTCTTTTCGTAAGTGTTGACTTACGAAAGGAACGAAACTCTACTAAGGTGATTATATGCAACGTTATTTTGTAGAAGAAAAACATGTAAGTGAAGCAAAAATTCGCATTGTAGGTGATGATGTACATCACATTGCGAGAGTAATGCGTATGACAGCTGGCGATCAAATTTATTGCTGTGTAAACGGAAAAACAGCAGTATGTTCAATTGATGAAATTACCAGTGAATTTATTAATACGGCTATTGTAGAATGGGTAGAGGCGTCAAGTGAACTTCCTGTTTTCGTGACGATTGCAAGTGGACTGCCAAAAGGAGACAAGCTAGAGTTGATTTTTCAAAAAGGAACTGAGCTTGGGGCAGCTGCATTCTTACCATTTCAAGCATCTCGCTCTATCGTAAAATGGGATGCGAAAAAAGCTGATAAAAAAGTTGAGCGTTTAAGAAAAATTGTGAAAGAAGCTGCGGAACAATCACATAGAAGTGAAATTCCGGAAGTACATGCTCCGGCATCATTTAAGCAACTGCTTACAATGAGTGGTGAGTATGATGTTTGTCTTGTTGCTTACGAAGAGGAAGCGAAACAAGGCGAGAAATCTAATTTTGCGAAAGCTTTAACGACAATGAAACCAGGTCAAAAGCTATTGATTGTATTTGGCCCAGAAGGCGGTTTAGCTGAGGAAGAGATTACAGCGCTTCGTGAACATAAATTTGTACCATGTAGTTTAGGACCAAGAATTTTAAGAACAGAAACGGCGCCGTTATACGCGTTAAGTGCTGCTTCGTATCATTTTGAATTGATGGGGTGATGATCAATGTCAACTGTTGCGTTCCATACGTTAGGTTGTAAAGTAAACCACTATGAAACAGAAGCCATTTGGCAATTGTTTAAACAAGGTGGTTATGAAAGAACAGAATATGAAAAGAAAGCTGATGTATATGTTATTAACACATGTACAGTAACGAATACTGGGGACAAAAAAAGCCGTCAAGTAATCAGACGTGCTGTGCGTCAAAATCCAGATGCAGTTATTTGCGTAACGGGATGTTATGCACAAACATCTCCAGCTGAAATTATGGCGATTCCAGGTGTAGATATTGTAGTTGGTACACAGGATCGTGAAAAGATGTTAGGTTACATCGAAGAATTCCGTAAAGAGCGTCAACCAATTAATGCTGTCCGCAATATTATGAAAACACGTGTGTACGAAGAACTTGATGTACCTTATTTCACGGATCGTACACGTGCGTCTTTAAAAATACAAGAGGGTTGCAATAACTTCTGTACATTCTGTATCATTCCTTGGGCGCGTGGTTTAATGCGTTCTCGTGATGGAAAAGAGGTTATTAAACAAGCACAACAATTAGTGGATGCAGGCTATAAAGAAATCGTATTAACGGGTATTCATACAGGTGGATACGGCGAAGATATAAAAGATTATAACTTAGCTGGATTACTTCGTGATATGGAAGCGGAAGTAGGCGGATTAAAACGTCTTCGTATTTCTTCTATTGAAGCGAGTCAAATTTCAGATGAAGTAATTGAAGTGTTAGATAAATCTGAAGTAGTTGTACGTCACTTGCATATTCCGTTGCAATCTGGTTCTAATACTGTATTAAAACGTATGCGTCGTAAATATACGATGGAATTCTTCCAAGAGCGTTTAGATCGTTTGAAAGAAGCGTTACCAGGCCTTGCGATTACATCTGACGTAATCGTTGGTTTCCCAGGTGAAACAGAAGAAGAATTCATGGAAACATACAATTTCATTAAAGAGAACCGCTTCTCTGAGTTACACGTGTTCCCTTATTCAAAACGTACAGGAACACCTGCAGCACGCATGGAAGATCAAGTTCCTGAAGATGTGAAGAACGATCGTGTTCATCGTTTAATTGAGCTATCTAATCAATTAGCGAAAGAATATGCATCAGCGTTTGAAGGGGAAGTGCTTGAAATCATTCCAGAAGAGCAATTTAAAGACGGCGACCGTGAAGGGTTATATGTAGGGTATACAGATAACTACTTGAAAATTGTATTTGAAGGATCAGAAGAATTAATTGGTAAGCTAGTGAAAGTGAAAATTACGAAAGCTGGCTATCCATATAACGAAGCGCAATTTGTTCGTGTTCTTGAAGATGATGTGAAAAAAGAATCAGCAAGCGCATAAAAAAGAGCGTGCAACCGGAAACGGTTTGCATGCTTTCTTTATTTGAAGCGGTTAAGTACTAGAAGGTGGAGAGGCGTTTCGTGCATCCCTGTATGAAAAAAGTTGAAATGATAAAAATATATAGTTGTCTTCATGAAAGAAGGATACTAGCTATTTGTATAACTTTTGAAAAGGAAATGCTTCTATTCTTCTTTTATTCTGCCAAATAGTTGACCTGAAGTGATAAAATGTATTATAATCGTAAAAGACATGCTGAAGAAGTGTTTCTTTTTGCATGCTGAAGTTAGTATGTAAGTGTGATGTTTCGGAGGGAGGGAAAGAGAATGTCAAAAACAGTCGTTCGTAAAAACGAGTCTTTGGAGGATGCACTTCGCCGTTTTAAAAGATCGGTTTCTAAAACTGGTACACTTGCTGAAGCAAGAAAGCGCGAGTTTTATGAAAAACCAAGTGTAAAACGTAAGAAGAAATCTGAAGCGGCAAGAAAGCGTAAATTCTAAGAGAGGGTGTAAGTTATGAGTCTTCTCGGTCGTTTAAACGATGATATGAAACAAGCGATGAAGAATAAACAAAAAGAAAAATTAACCGTTATTCGTATGGTTAAGGCTGCTTTACAAAATGAAGGTATTAAACTGCAACATACTCTTACTGAAGAAGAGGAAGTAACAGTTTTAGCTCGTGAAGTAAAACAGTATAAGGACTCCCTCCTTGAATTTAAAAAAGCTGGTCGTGAAGACCTTGTTAATAAACTGCAAAGTGAAATTCAGATTTTAAGCGCATATTTGCCAGAGCAATTAACTGAAGAAGAACTAGTTGATGTAATCAAGCAAGTTATTTCTGAAGTTGGTGCGACTTCTAAAGCAGATATGGGTAAGGTGATGACTGCTGTTATGCCGAAAGTAAAAGGTAAAACAGACGGATCACTTGTGAATAAGTTGGTTATCCAGCTATTAGCATAAAAAAACGTCTCATTTCGTATGAGACGTTTTTTTATTGTTCTTATTAAGGAAAAACGCTATATTGCTTAAAAAGCGTTTCTGTAAGTGATAGAAACGCCTCTGGTATGTAAAAAAAGGTAACGGCCTTAGTTATGATTAATCCCACCATAAAAAAAGCTTTTTCGTTTTCTTAATTTCTTCGACTAACTCCTCAATGCTTTCTGTTCCTTGTTCCACTATATCTGGACAAAATTCATACATTTCTTGCGCGAAAGATTGCATTTCTTCGTCTGTAGGTAACGCGCTAAAAATGGCATCAACCCAGTCATGATCTGCACCGATTATGATAAAAGGATAGCGATCATTCCATTTTCTTAGTTTAAAAATAACATCTATATTGCTAACTTCGTAATTAACGCCATTTGTTTGTTGGATTGTAAGGATATCAAATTGGTCATTTCCTTGTGTAATTGCAATTCTACACTCACTCTTACTTCCTTGACTAAAACTTCTTTCGCAAATAAAAGCTAAGTATCCAAGTTTCTTAACCTCAGATTGAAGTTTTATAACTTGCTGTTCAGCAGAATCCTCAAAGGTAACGAAAGAGACTCCGGCTATTTTAGATTTTGAATCAGTTGCATAAAAGGGCTGGATGCTGCTGTTAGTAACTTGTTTTATAACATTCAAAATTTCTTGACTAAATCCAATTTCCTTTCGTATTTCCTCGCTTATTAATTCATTTTTTTGTTTTTTAATGAATCCTAATATTTTTTTGGAATTCATATAACAACCACCTATAAAATATTCTTACTTACACCGCAAAATTCAGAGTGGAGCAATTTCCTTTTTCGGATTTTATCTCATTTGTCTAATGAATGACAACTACTTATTCTATGGTCAGTATGTCACGTCCAGAACGAATTGTAACAGTTTTTTTCAAGTTTCCAACTTCTTGCTAGGCTCAATTTCTTAATTTAACTTGTACTGATATCCCCTGAGGGCGCATATTCTTGTATTAATACTTCTATTATTATGGGTAACATTCTCTGATCCATCATTGTCCTGATAAATATGATTTCATATAGCGACTGTTTTAATTAACATGAGATGAACTCTTACAGAATATAGTTATGTTAGTGAAGTCGTTATAACACGATAGGCACTTGTGAAGAAATACATATATATGGGATGAGGAGGGGGTCTTTCGAGATGAAGAAATTAGAACAAATGAAAAATTGGTTAACAAAACAAGTAGACCTACCAGTGGATGTATTAATGGATCTGCCTCGGATTACTCTTGTTGGGCAAATACATATTTATATAGAAAATCATCGGGGGCTATTAGTGTTTTCAGATAAAGAAGTGCGATTGCTGTTAAAACATGGTCAATTACTAATTAAAGGACAATCCTTTGTTATTAAAACGATTCTTCCAGAAGAGCTTTTGCTCGAAGGGATAATTGAGCAAGTAACATTTTTAGAAAATGAAAAAAAAGGTGATTGAAGTGAAACTTCCATTTGTGAAGTTTTTCTTCTTTATCCTGTAAAAGTTTCGTTGATAGAGACCGATTACAGTTTTAATTTGTTTCATTTTAGTACGAGCTATTTTAATGCTTCAAATAAAAAGTAGTATATCTACTTTTAGAAAGGCAGTGAAGGTGGTAAATGAAAAATAAATGGTTTATAAAGTGGCTTGGATATGTAAAAGTGCGGATTGAAGGTAGAGGAGCGGAACGGTTTGTTAATGAATGTGTACGGAGGAATTTGTTAGTTTGGGATGTTAAGAAAATAGCTGATGAAACGTTAGTTTTTTGTATGTTGTTACGCGATGTGAAAAAAATAAAACCAATTTATAGAAAAAATGAATGTAAATTATATTTTATTGGACGTTATGGTTTTCCTTTTTGGAATAAGCGTTTAATTAAAAATAGTGGATTTTTAATTGGGTTTTTAATTTTCTTTTTTGGCGTGATTGCAATGTCAAATATGGTTTGGAAAATTGAAATTACAGGAGCAAAACCCGAAACAGAATATATATTGATGAAAGAATTGGATAAAATGGGTATTAAAAAAGGGAAACTACAATTTCAAATGCCGAATGTAGAAGATGTACAACGCCATTTGACAGATAATATTAATGCCATTACTTGGGCGGGACTAGAAGTAAGAGGAACGACGTATCATTTTAAAATTGTTGAAAAAAACGAACCAAAAAAAGAAAAGGAACAAAGGCCGCAAAATTTAGTAGCAAAAAAAGAAGCGATTATTACAAAAACGTTTGTAGAAGTTGGAAAGCCGGTTGTACTGAAGAATGATCATGTAGAAAAAGGGCAGATTCTCGTATCGGGAATATATGGTAATGAGGAAAGTCCGACGATTGTTTCAGCGAAAGGTATTGTGTATGGCGAAACGTGGTATACATCTAAGGTAGATGTTCCGCTAAAGACGCAATTCCAAGTGTATACTGGTAATGTATACAATGAACATTTTCTTAAATTCGGGGATACGAAAATAAAAATATGGGGATTTCAGCATGATAAGTATAAACGCTCTCGTACTGAAAGTGTAAAGCATGATGTGAAATTATTTGGTTTTACACTGCCAATTGCATATGAAAAAGATGTTGTGAGAGAAGAGGAAGAAGCGAATCGAGAATATACAGAAAAGCAAGCGCTGAAAGTAGCGAAGGAGATGGCCGAAAAAGAACTAAAGAAAAAATTGGATGAACATGCTATGATTGTAAGTGATAAGATTTTGAGTAAAGAGGTTGAGGCGGATCAACTAAAAGTCACATTGCATTATACTGTGGTTGAAAATATTGCAGAGCCACAACCAATATCCGAATCCGATATTCAAGGAGACTGAGTAATGGCAGAACAATTAGTAGAAATGAACCAACAATTGGAAAATACTAACGAAGCAATCGCTCTTTTTGGAGTCAATGATGCACATTTAAAAGTAATTGAACGAGAACTGAATGTATCGATCGTAACTAGAGGAGAAACTGTTCATGTATCTGGAGCAGTTGAAACGGTGACACTCGTAGAAAAAATCTTACAGCAATTACTTGTTGTAATTCGTAAAAGTATATCAATTTCAGAGAGAGATGTTGCGTATGCAATTCAGCTCGCGCAACAAGGGAAAATTGCTCAATTTGAAGAGTTATATGAAGAAGAAATTTTCAAGACTGCAAAAGGTAAATCCATTCGTGTAAAAACAATGGGGCAAAGAAGATATATTCATGCGATGAAGAAGAATGATATTGTCTTTGGGATAGGGCCTGCAGGAACTGGAAAAACATACTTAGCTGTAGTAATGGCTGTGAGAGCTTTAAAACAAGGATATGTAAAGAAAATTATTTTAACAAGACCTGCTGTAGAAGCTGGAGAAAATTTAGGTTTTTTACCAGGGGATTTGAAAGAGAAGGTAGATCCATACTTACGTCCATTATATGATGCCTTACATGATATTCTTGGACAAGAATATACGCAGCGTATGATGGAGCGAGGAGTAATTGAAATAGCTCCGCTTGCTTATATGAGGGGGCGTACGCTTGATGATTCATTTGTTATTTTAGATGAGGCTCAAAATACAACGGGTGCTCAAATAAAAATGTTTTTAACAAGATTAGGTTTTAGCTCTAAAATGGTTATTACAGGGGACCCTTCACAAGTAGACTTGCCAAAAGGGGTAAAATCAGGGCTATCTATAGCTGCTAATATTTTATCTGGTGTATCAGGTCTGTCATTTATTACATTAGAACAAACGGACGTTGTGAGACATCCATTGGTGCAACGTATTATTGAGGCATATGATAAAATGGAATGATCCTATTTGTCAGGATCATTTCTTTTTGTATGATAAGGTTGGCGAATGTCATATTTTTTACTATCATGAAAGATAAGGAAAATAAACTATAGGTACTGGTGTGTAAAATGTTGCCTCAAAGTATCGTTGGGTAGAAGAAATGAAAGCTATAAATAGTTTCACTTTATTTCTGGAGAGGAGAAGGTATTGAAATCATGTCAAGATCTCAAGAAATTTCTAAGTGGTTTCGTAATTTACAACATTCGAAAAAACTAAGTTGGATTTCTTACGTTGTGTTAGGAGCAGTGCTGTTTTTTGCGCTTATGAATAATGTAAAACCAGAACAATTAGATGTTAATATGTATTCTATTGCGAAAAAGACAATCCATTCTCCTATAAAAATTGAAGATAAAGTTACAACGGATAAAAAGAAAAAAGAAGCCGCTACAAAAGTTGAAGATCAATATACATATAAAAGTGAGTATAAACAAAATAAAGTTGATATTGTGAATGACGTCTTTGCTAAAGTGGATGAAGTGGTGCAAGAGATTAAAGCTGTTGGACCGGATGATCAAAAAAAGATGACTGATGCTGAGAAAGTGGATAAGTTAAAAAAGAAACTACCCGCTGACTTAACGAAAGAATTATCTGATTCAAACTTACTAAATTTGATTAATGCAGATTCGAGCCAATTAGTATTAGCGAAAGATGCTGCGGTCACAGCGATTAATAGTATCATGACTGAGCATATTAAAATGGACGAATTGAAAGATGCGAAAGAACGATATGTAAGTGAGATGAATAGTGTTAATGTTGATAATGGTTTAAAAGAATCAATTAAGGCGCTAGGAAGATATGCAATTTCAGCGAACTATTTTTATGACCCGATCTTAACGAAAGAGAAGAGAAAAGCAGAGGAAGATTTAGTTCCACCTGTTTATATTCTTCAAGGACAAGTTCTTGTTAGAGAAGGTGAAACGATTTCAAGTGATGTGTATAATCAGTTGAAATTAGTTGGTTTGTTAGAAAAAGGGAACGGCTTTCAACCTTATGTTGGATTAGCGGTACTCATTGGTGTATTACTATACTTTATGCATAAACAATTTGAATTATTTTTAAAGAGAAAAAGAGAAGATAGACCGTATGTTTTAGCGTATATTACAATTTTGTCTATCACAATCGTCTTAATGAAAATCATTAGTTTGTTTCAAAAACTTGAATACGCAGGGATTGCATATGTTGTCCCAGTTGCGATGGGAACAATACTTGTAAAACTAATGATTGGTGATCGATTTGTCTTTTTAACGAGTATGATTTTTTCTGTATGCGGAAGTATTATGTTTAATGAAGGAGTAACGAGTACATTAAATTATAGTGTAGGGATTTACGTATTGTTAAGTTCATTATCGGTTAGTATTTTCTTGCGAGAAAAAAATCGTCGTACAATGATTTTACAAGCTGGTATACTCGTTTCTGTATTAAATGTAGTCGTATTAGCGGCGCTCTTATTATTACGTAATGGGAATTTTTCGCCTCTTGAAATTGGTACGCAATTATTAATGGCTTCACTTTCAGGGATTATATCATCCGTTTTGGCTATGGGGATTTTACCATATTTAGAAAGTGGACTTGGAATCGTATCAAGTATGAAGCTTATGGAACTATCAAGTCCAAATCATCCGCTTTTACGCAGAATTTTGTTAGAAGCGCCAGGGACATATCATCATAGTGTAATGGTAGCGAATCTTTCTGAGGCTGCTTGTGAAGCAGTTGGGGCAAATGGTGTATTAGCGCGTGTAGGGGCATATTATCATGATGTAGGAAAAACAGTACAACCGCAATTCTTTATTGAAAACCAAATGGGAATTAAAAACCCGCATGATAAATTAGATCCTGTAACGAGTAAAGATATTATAATTGCTCACGTAACGGATGGAGTAAGAATGCTCGAAGAATATCATATTCCACAAGAAATTATTGATATCGCTGGGCAACATCACGGTACGACGTTACTGAAATATTTTTATTATAAAGCTATTAAAGAAGATAAAGAAAAATATACAGAAGAGATGTTCCGTTATCCAGGTTCAAAAGCAACTTCGAAAGAATCGGCAATTGTTGGTATTGCTGATAGTGTAGAAGCTGCGGTACGTTCTATGAATCACCCAACGCCAGAACAAATTAATAATTTGGTGCAAAGTATTATTAAAGATCGACTGCAAGACGGTCAATTTAGTGAATGTGATTTGACGTTTAAGGAACTACAAATCGTTGGAAAAACGTTGTGTGAAACGTTAAATGGTATTTTCCATTCGCGTATTACATATCCGGAACCTCCGGAAGAAAAGGAGAAAGAATGAGTTTGTTAATTGATTTTATTGATGAAACAGAAGAAGTAAAAGAAGAGTATATGAGTTTAATTCGTGAAGTGTTAGAAAAAGCAGCTCAAATGGAAAATATCGAGGATGGTGCGGAGGTATCGGTGACATTTGTAGATAATGAGCGCATTAGAGAAATTAATCGTGATTACCGAGATAAAGATCAACCTACAGATGTAATATCCTTTGCCATGGAAGAGATGGGAGAAGGAGAAATGGAGATTGTTGGTGCAGAGATGCCGCGCATGTTAGGGGATCTTATTATCTCTATTCCAAGAGCGAAAGAGCAAGCTGAAGAGTACGGACATTCTTTCGATCGTGAACTTGGATTTTTGGCGTTACATGGCTTTTTACATTTACTTGGTTATGATCACATGACAGAAGAAGATGAAAAAGAAATGTTCGGAAGACAAAAAGAAATTTTAGAAGCTTTTGGATTAGGACGATGAAAAAAGGAAAACTTATAGATAGTTTTGGATATGCTATAGCTGGTATATTCTTTTGTTTTCGTCATGAACGAAATATGAAAATCCATTATTTAGCCGCAGTCATTGTTATATGCTGCGGCTTTTATTTCCATATTACGAAAATAGAGTGGATGATATTACTTATTGTAATAGGGAGTGTAATGAGTTTAGAGATGGTAAATACGGCTGTGGAAAAAACGGTAGATTTA
This sequence comes from Bacillus sp. FSL L8-0152, assembly GCF_038006365.1. Taxonomy (NCBI): domain Bacteria; kingdom Bacillati; phylum Bacillota; class Bacilli; order Caryophanales; family Bacillaceae; genus Bacillus; species Bacillus sp. FSL L8-0152. Next base: position 4,392,582 of record NZ_JBBOVB010000001.1, on the reverse strand, counting down.
GCGACTGCCGATATTCATCCGTTTGCAAAAATTGCAAAGGATGTTGCGGCAGGAGCGGTTTTATTGTTTGCAATTATAGCTGTTATAATTGGTGCTATTATCTTTTTACCGTATATGGTATAGTTGCATTCCGAAGCTTTTATTAAGCTTTGGAAGTGCTGTAAGGGCCTTTAATGAGAGAGTGTATCTCTTCATAGCTGTGAACAGGAAGGATGCGGGAATATGAATAGTAAACAATTAATTCTAGAAGCAATCGAAGCGCGTAAACAAGCGTACGTACCATATTCTAAATTTCAAGTAGGTGCAGCATTATTAACGCGCGGTGGAAAAGTATATCGTGGATGTAATGTTGAGAATGCATCATATGGCTTATGTAATTGTGCTGAAAGAACAGCTTTATTTAAGGCGGTTTCTGAAGGAGATAAAGAATTTGTAGCCATTGCGGTTGTAGCAGATACAAAGCGCCCAGTACCTCCTTGTGGAGCATGTCGACAAGTTATGGTAGAATTATGTAAACAGGATACGAAAGTATACTTATCAAACTTACATGGTGACGTTCAAGAGACGACAGTCGGAGAATTGTTACCAGGAGCATTTTTAGCGGAGGATTTACATGAATAGAAAAGGTTATAAATCAGGTTTTGTCTCTATTATTGGCAGACCGAATGTTGGAAAATCTACATTTTTAAACCGTATTATCGGCCAGAAAATTGCTATTATGAGTGATAAGCCACAAACGACTCGTAATAAAATTCAAGGTGTATATACAGAAAATGATGCACAAGTTATTTTCATTGATACACCAGGAATACATAAACCTAAACATAAATTAGGCGACTTCATGGTAAAGATGGCGCAAACGACATTAAAAGAAGTTGATATTGTTCTGTTTATGGTTAATGCAGTTGAAGGATTTGGTCGTGGTGAGGAATTCATCATTGAGAAATTAAAAGAAACGAAACAACCAGTATTTTTAGTCATTAATAAAATTGACCAACTTCATCCAGAGCAATTACTAGAGTTAATTGATCAATATCGTAAACTACATGAGTTTGCAGAGATTGTACCAATTTCTGCGTTAGACGGTAATAATGTGGACGCTTTAATTGGAACAATTAAAAAGTATTTACCAGAAGGACCACAATACTATCCAGAGAATCAAGTAACGGATCATCCGGAGAGATTTATTATTGCAGAGCTTATTCGTGAGAAAGTACTACATTTAACACGTGAAGAAGTGCCGCATTCTGTGGCTGTTGTTATCGATGCGATTCAAAAGCGTGAGGGCGGGGCAGTTTATATAAATGCAACGATTGTTGTTGAACGTGCATCACAAAAAGGAATCATCATCGGAAAACAAGGGAAAATGTTAAAAGAAGTTGGTAAGCGAGCTCGTTTTGATATTGAAGCGCTACTTGGTTCTAAAGTATTTTTAGAAGTATGGGTAAAAGTGCAAAAAGATTGGCGTAATAAAATGTCTCAGCTTCGTGACCTAGGTTTCCGCGAGGATGAGTACTAAAATAGAGTAAAGTTGTAATCAGTGGATGGTTGGTTCATCCACTGATTATTGGTTTTTTATGAACTTTGATAAATTAGGAAAAATTTTTCTCACATGAAAATGGACAAAATGGGTCAATTTAATAACAACAAAGGAAATTGGTTTATAGGCTACGCTTATTGAGAAAGGTGGATTCTTATGCTAGATTTTACCTGGAAGTTTTTCTCCAAAACAGGAAGCATTGAAACGTACTTGCTTTTGAAAGAAATGGAAAAAGACGTAAACGATGAGATGGATCAACATGAAGAGGAGCTAGCGCATCTAGACTCTCCAATTTCTTGACCCGTTTTGTTCAAACCTTGGATGGTGACGAACATGTTTCAAAAAGTTGAGGGCATCGTTATCCGTACGACAGATTACGGAGAAACGAACAAGATTGTTACAATATTCTCAAGAGAACTTGGTAAGGTAAGTGCAATGGCAAGAGGGGCAAAAAAACCGAAAAGCCGATTAGCATCTGTGTCGCAATTAATGACACATGGCCATTTTCTTATTCAAATGGGATCTGGGCTTGGAACATTGCAACAAGGCGAGATTATTTCAACTATGAAAGAAATTCGCGAGGATATATTTTTAACTGCTTATGCATCATTTATTGTTGAGTTAACTGATAAAGCAACAGAAGATAAAAAACATAATCCGTATTTATTTGAAATGTTATATCAAACGTTGCATTATATGTGTGAGGGTGTTGATCCAGAAGTATTATCATTAATTTATCAAACGAAAATGCTTCCGGTATTAGGGATGCGCCCGTACTTTGATACATGTGCGATTTGTCATCAAGAAACAGACTTTGTCGCCTTCTCCGTAAGGGAAGGCGGTTTTCTGTGCTCACGTCATGCAGAGCAAGACCCATATCGTATACCGGTAGGAGAAGCTGTTCATAAATTATTACGTCTTTTCTTCCATTTCGATTTACATAGGCTCGGAAATGTATCGGTAAAGGATAGCACAAAAAAACAAATGCGTTTAGTATTGAATACATATTATGATGAATATTGCGGAATTTATTTGAAATCAAGACGTTTTTTAGAACAACTTGATAAGTTTCAAATATAATTTTGGGCCGTATACGGTCCTTTTTACATACTTTCTTTTTCGAATAGCATATTTAGTATATAATATTTAAGAGATAGTATAACTTTTTTCGTTGTGCATTAAAGGTGGTGATTATCATAGAGCTGAATAAACGGCAAGAACATATCATTCAGATTGTAAAAGATCACGGTCCTATTACAGGGGAATCAATTGCAGCGCAATTGGGTCTAACACGTGCGACGCTAAGACCAGACTTAGCAATTTTAACGATGGCTGGTTATTTAGAAGCACGTCCACGCGTAGGTTATTTTTATACGGGTAAAACTGGGGGGCAGCTATTATCTGAAGCTGTTAAGAAAATTAAAGTACAAGATTATCAATCTAGACCGGTTGTAATTGATAAAAATGTTTCCGTATACGATGCAATTTGTACGATGTTTTTAGAGGACGTTGGTACATTGTTCGTTGTAGATCAGATGACTCTATTAGTTGGTGTTGTGTCTCGTAAAGATTTATTAAGAGCGAGCTTAGGAAAGCAGGATTTAACCTCTCTTCCGGTTAATATTATCATGACAAGGATGCCAAACATTGCGATGTGTCGTAGAGAGGATTCTTTATATGATATTGCGATGGAATTAATAGAAAGACAGATTGATGCAATGCCAGTTGTAAAAGATACGAAACAAGGTTTAGAAGTGATTGGGCGAATTACAAAAACAAATATTACACGTGCGTTTGTAAATTTAGTAAATAACGAATAAGTGTAATTTGTTTAAAGTGAGGTAATGTAATGGATAATAAAATCGTATATGTCGTATCTGACTCTGTAGGGGAAACGGCTGATTTGGTTGTTCGAGCAGCAATGGGGCAATTCCCGTTTGCTCCTGATATTAGACGTGTACCGTATGTAGAAGATACAGGGACATTAAAAGAAGTGATTTCGATTGCTAAGAGTAATCAAGCACTTATATGTTTTACGTTAGTTAAGCCTGATATGCGCCAGTATTTAGTAACAGAGGCTGCAAAAGAAGGGGTAGAGGCATACGATATTATCGGCCCTCTTATTGATCAAATTGAAGAAATTACGGGGCAAGTGCCGAGATATGAGCCAGGTGTTGTCCGTAGGTTAGATGAAGAATACTTTAAAAAGATTGAAGCGATTGAGTTTGCTGTGAAGTATGATGACGGCAGAGATGCACGAGGTATTTTAAAAGCAGATATCGTGTTGATTGGTGTTTCGCGTACATCAAAAACACCACTTTCCCAATATTTAGCTCATAACAAACGCTTGAAAGTTGCGAATGTACCACTCGTGCCAGAAGTTGACCCACCTGAAGAACTATATCAAGTGGCAAAAGAAAAATGTTTCGGTTTGAAAATTACGCCAGATAAGTTAAATCATATTCGAAAAGAACGATTAAAATCACTTGGATTAAGTGATGGAGCAACATATGCAAATATTAATCGTATTCAAGAAGAAATTGATCACTTTGAGGAAGTAATTAGTAAAATAAATTGCCAAGTAATCGATGTATCGAATAAAGCGATTGAAGAAACAGCAAATATTATTGTGAATGCAGTGCAAAACCAAAAAATGTTTTAGCACATTTACCAAAGGTGAATGTGCTTTTTTCGCTCGTGTGAAATATGATACCTATGGATTTTGTAATAGATCGTAGTGTAATGGTTATACTTATACTCCTTTGTCTTTTAGTATATTCAAGGTGTGAGTTTGTCATCCTGAAATGTAAGCTGAAAAAATAAAGGGATATGTAGCGTAGTTGAAGAAAATATATTATAATAAAAAATTGTGATAAAAACCTATATTTTACGTTTAGACTTTAATTTTTCAGAATAAACTAGGGATAGGATTTACGAAAAAGACATGTAATTACGTTAAATCGACAAAATCTATACAAGAAAACGCACATTATGGAAGGATTCACAGAAGGGATGTAGAATACAGAAATATGCAAAACATCAACAACATATTAGTTGGTGTAGATGTATATCCCGTGAAGGCTGAAATTGTGCAAGTTGGAGCGGAATTTCATGTCGGAATTTTGTTTGTCGCATCATATGCTCATCCTTTAAGGAAATAGCAAGGCAATTGGATCTTTGTAGATACTGAACAAAATGGAGTTGATTGTTACATGGATCAACATGCAAATGTTACAGATCTCAAGATCAAACAGTATATGTGGCTTGCTACTCTTCTTGTAAAAAGGTGTATATGTATTGTTTCTAAGAGATACATTTGTAACAGATGAGCAAATGTATACAATTTTATATAGCAAGTATGTATATGCGATTTATGCAGATAAAGGACCTATAGGAAAGGTTCAAAATCGTTTATACAATGTAATCGGCAACACTTTCTAACAAGTTTAGAAAAATATTGTCGAATTATAAAGGAATTTTTTAATTTATATCGAATACAAAATACGACACGGAGATGGAGTTATGGGGAACAGAATTCCCGAAGAAGTTGTTGAACAGATTCGGACATCATCCGATATTGTAGAAGTGATTGGTGAATACGTTCAACTTAGAAAACAGGGGCGTAACTATTTCGGCCTTTGTCCATTTCATGGTGAGAATTCTCCTTCATTCTCTGTTTCATCTGATAAGCAAATTTTTCATTGCTTCGGATGTGGAGAAGGTGGAAATGTATTTTCCTTTCTAATGAAAATGGAAGGACTGGCTTTTACCGAGGCTGTTCAAAAGCTAGGCGAAAGAAATGGAATTGCGGTTGCAGAGTATACATCAGGGCAAGGACAACAAGAAGACATATCTGATGACACTGTCATCATGCAACAAGCTCATGAATTATTGAAAAAGTATTATCATCATTTATTAGTAAATACGGAAGAGGGAAATGAAGCACTTTCATATTTATTAAACCGTGGTATTACGAAAGAGATGATTGAGAAGTTTGAAATTGGTTATGCATCACCTGCTTGGGATGCAGCGACGAAAATTTTACAAAAAAGAGGTTTATCGCTGTCTAGTATGGAACAAGCTGGCCTTCTAATAAGAAGTGAGAAGGATGGTAGTCATTACGATCGCTTCCGTGGAAGAGTTATGTTCCCGATCTATACGTTACAAGGTAAGGTGATAGCGTTTAGTGGAAGGGCGTTAGGGGATGACACTCCGAAATATTTAAATAGCCCTGAAACACCGATTTTTCACAAAAGTAAATTGTTGTATAACTTCCACCAAGCAAGACCGTTTATTAGAAAGCGTGGGCAAGTGGTTCTTTTTGAAGGATATGCCGATGTACTAGCTGCGGTAAAAAGTGGTGTGGAAGAAGCTGTTGCGACAATGGGAACAGCTTTAACTGAAGAACAAGCAAAACTTCTGCGACGTAACGTTGAAACTGTTGTTCTTTGCTATGATGGTGATAAAGCAGGGCGAGAAGCGACGATGAAAGCAGGGCAATTATTGCTAAAAGTTGGTTGCCAAGTGAAAGTCACATCCTTGCCAGATAAGCTTGATCCTGATGAATATGTGCAACAATATGGGACTACCGCTTTTGAAAATCTTGTGAAATCAAGTGTGAGTTTTGTTGGTTTTAAAATAAATTATTTGCGTTTAGGGAAAAATTTGCAAGATGAGTCTGGCAAAGAAGAATATGTGAAAAGTGTTTTAAAAGAGTTATCGTTGTTACAAGATGCGATGCAGGCAGAGTCATATTTGAAGTCATTATCGCAAGAATTTTCGTATTCAATGGAAACACTTTTGAATCAATTGCACCAATATCGCAAAGAACAAAAGGTACAGCAAAAACAAATAAAGCAGGTTGCTAAACCGTCTCAAGTCGTTCAAACAAAACCGAAGTTAACAGGTTTTGAAAGAGCGGAAAGAGAAATTATTTACCATATGTTGCAAAGTGCAGAAGTAGCTGTTCGTATGGAATCCCATATAGAAGATTTTCATACAGAAGAACATAAAGGGATTTTATATGAACTATACGCATATTATGAAAAGGGAAATGAACCTTCAGTCGGAACATTTTTAAGTTGGCTCTCTGATGAAAAGTTGAAAAATATTATCACTGATATTTCGACGGATGAATTTATTAATCCAGAATACACAGAAGAAGTGTTGCAAGGCCATTTGGAGACGCTTAGACGGCATCAGGAAAAACTTGAAAAGATGGAGATCATCTTTAAAGTGAAACAAATGGAAAAAACAGATCCTGTAGAGGCTGCTAAATATTATGTAGCATATTTACAAAATCAAAAAGCGAGAAAATAGCTTTTTTGATAAAGTTTTAGTATAATGAATGTTTGTATCTCGCGTAAGGAGGGGAACAGATGGCTGACAAACCAGCTCGTTCTAAACAAATTGAAACTGAAATGACCCTTGAGCAAGTGAAAGAACAACTCACTGAGCTCGGAAAAAAACGTGGCGTTCTTACATATGAAGAGATTGCAGAACGCATGAATGGATTTGAAATTGAATCCGATCAAATGGATGAATACTATGAATATTTAGGTGAACAAGGCATTGACTTAGTTGGTGATAATGACAACGAAGAAGGCCCTAATAATCGCCAAATTACAAAAACAGAAGAAGAGTTTGACCTCAATGATTTAAGTGTACCACCTGGGGTTAAAATCAACGATCCTGTTCGTATGTATTTAAAAGAAATTGGTCGTGTAGACTTACTATCTGCAGAAGAAGAAATTCGACTTGCAACGCGTATTGAAGAAGGCGATGAAGAAGCGAAACGTCGTCTTGCAGAAGCAAACTTACGTCTTGTAGTAAGTATTGCAAAGCGCTACGTAGGCCGTGGTATGCTTTTCTTAGACTTAATTCAAGAAGGTAATATGGGTCTAATTAAAGCTGTTGAAAAGTTCGATTATCGTAAAGGTTTCAAATTTAGTACGTATGCAACTTGGTGGATTCGCCAAGCTATTACACGTGCGATTGCGGACCAAGCGCGAACAATTCGTATTCCAGTTCATATGGTTGAAACGATTAATAAGTTAATTCGTGTACAACGTCAATTATTACAAGATTTAGGTCGCGAACCGTCTCCTGAAGAGATTGGTGAAGAAATGGATCTTGCTCCAGAAAAAGTACGTGAAATCTTAAAAATTGCACAGGAGCCAGTTTCTCTTGAAACACCAATTGGTGAAGAAGATGACTCCCATTTAGGTGACTTTATTGAAGACCAAGAAGCAACATCGCCTGCGGACCATGCAGCCTATGAATTGCTAAAAGAACAATTAGAAGATGTGTTAGATACACTAACAGATCGTGAAGAAAATGTTCTGCGTCTTCGTTTCGGTTTAGATGATGGACGAACTCGTACGCTTGAAGAAGTTGGGAAAGTATTCGGCGTAACGAGAGAGCGTATCCGTCAAATTGAAGCAAAAGCACTTCGCAAATTAAGACATCCAAGTCGTAGTAAGCGTCTTAAGGATTTCTTAGAATAGGTTATTTTTTAAGTTTACTTCACCTTTGTGAAGTAAACTTTTTTATTTTGTTAATTTTTGTTAAAATTTAGCTATCGGCAACGATTACAATTTCTTGTAATTTATTTTACAGAATTGTCTTTTGATTTGCAAATGCTCATTTTTCGATTTTTCGATTAATTTTGTTTATTCTATACAAAAATATATGTAGAAAAGCGAAAAATATGATGAGAAACGTTAATAATTATCGAAATAATAAGCTATATGACAATAAAAAACAATAAACTGAATTTATGGAATATTTTTAACAAGTAGTAGTTTTCTCTTTTCTGATAGAGCGTTTTCAAGTACAATGGAAATGACTGAATCATCTAACTATTTAGGGGTATAGAGGGGGGAGAAGAGATATGAAACGTAATCCGCTGATTCCGTTCGCTCTTATTGCAGCATTGGGTATTATCGTTATGTTTGTATTTTCATTTCAGGGGCTAAATAAATCTAAAGAGTTAGCTGATGCAAAAAATGGCGGGAAGCCAGCACAAACAGCATCAAAACCAGAGGATATTGTGAAGCAAAGCTGTACGAGCTGCCACGGTGATCAGTTACAAGGGGCAGTAGGACCTAACTTACAAAAAATTGGTGGGAAACTTTCAAAGGATGAAATTAAAGAAATTCTTTCGAAAGGAAAGGGCAATATGCCTGCTAATATAGTTCCAGCTGATCAAGCCACTAAAGTAGCTGATTGGTTATCGAAGAAAAAATAAAGTTCCGTATGACAAGTCTTTTGCTTATGCAAAGGGCTTGTTTTTCTATATTTTCTAAAATACGATGAATGATAGAGAAGTGAATTGTTGTTATAGGCTTGCAACAACTACTATAAATTCATTATCATGGAGACAGACTGACAAGAGAAGGAGTAATGGAAATACATGAATGAAGTAAAGCTTTCAAAACGATTAGAAGAAGTTGTGCGTGAAATACCGGTAGGATCTACAGTTGCTGATATTGGATCGGATCATGCTTATTTACCGTGTTATACAATTATAAATAATATTGCTACAAAAGCAGTTGCTGGAGAGGTTGTAGATGGACCGTTTCGCTCTGCACAAGCAACTGTAGCTGAAAGTGGCTTGCAAGATAAAGTAGATGTGCGTAAAGGGAATGGATTAGCTGTTATAGCGCCAGGAGAAGTAGATGTAATTACGGTTGCTGGAATGGGCGGAGCGTTAATTCGTGACATTTTAGAAAGTGGTAAAGAAAAATTAGAAGGTGTAACACGTTTAATTTTACAGCCGAATATTGCAGCACATCATATTCGTGAATGGTTTGTTGAAAATGGTTGGGAGCTTATCCATGAAAAAATCGTAAAAGAAGATGGGAAAATTTACGAGATTTTAGTAGGAGAGCGAGGAAATGTCGAAGCACCTTACTCGGAAAATAAACAAGCGGGATTGTTTATGGGGCCATTTTTAATAAAAGAAAAAAGTGAAGCTTTCGTTGAAAAATGGGAAGGGGAATTGAAAAATTTCCAAAATATTTTAAAACAGTTAGAACGTGCGGCTAATTCTGAAGAAACAAAAGCGAAACGTGCAGAAGTAGAAGCGAAAATGAAAATGATAGGGGAGATTTTATCATGAGTAAAATTCCAAACGGCCATGAAATTATTTCTTTATTTGAAAGTATGTATCCGAAGCATCTGGCGATGGAAGGAGATAAAATTGGTCTGCAGATTGGAGCGCTTAATAAATCTGTACAACACGTATTAATTGCATTAGATGTAACGGAGGAAGTTGTGGAGGAAGCGATTCAATTAGGGGCGAATGTCATTATCGCGCATCATCCTTTAATTTTTAATCCGTTAAAAGCGATTCATACAGATAAAGCGTACGGAAGAATTATTGAAACGTGTATTAAAAATGATATTGCCATTTATGCAGCGCATACAAATGTGGATGTTGCCAAGGGCGGGGTAAATGATTTACTTGCTGAGGCGTTAGGGTTGCAAAATACAGAAGTTTTGGCACCGACATATGCAGAAGAAATGAAAAAAGTTGTTGTGTTTGTGCCAGTAACTCATGCAGAGGAAGTACGAAAAGCATTAGGAGACGCAGGTGCTGGTCATATCGGCAATTATAGCCACTGTACGTTTAGTAGCGAGGGTACAGGTACGTTTGTACCTCAAGAGGGGACAAATCCTTATGTAGGGGAAACTGGACAGTTAGAGCGCGTAGAAGAAGTGCGGATCGAAACGGTTATTCCAGTTTCACTACAACGAAAAGTGATTAAAGCAATGGTAACGGCACATCCATATGAAGAAGTAGCGTATGATGTGTATCCACTTGATAACAAAGGCGAAACATTAGGGCTTGGGAAAATAGGATACTTAAAAGAAGAAATGACACTTGGACAGTTTGCAGAACATGTAAAGCAATCATTAGATGTAAAGGGTGCACGAGTTGTTGGGAAATTAGATGATAAAGTGCGCAAAGTAGCTGTACTTGGTGGTGATGGTAACAAATACATCAATCAAGCTAAATTTAAAGGAGCAGATGTATATGTAACAGGTGACATGTATTATCATGTTGCTCATGATGCGATGATGCTCGGTTTAAATATAGTTGACCCAGGACATAACGTTGAAAAAGTAATGAAGCAAGGTGTACAAAAGCAATTACAAGAAAAAGTGGATGCAAAGAAACTCAATGTACACATTCATGCTTCGCAATTACATACAGATCCATTTACATTTGTATAAGAAAAATAAAAACCGTTGCTCATATAGGCAACGGTTTTTATTATTGTTCTTTTTTCACTTTTACACGGGGTAATATTTTTTGTAACGGTACTTTTCGAACTCTCTCCCATGTAGCGGGATTCATTGGGTCATATTGATCTAAGAAAGCGATAACTTCTTTTGTAATTGGAGTTGGAGTAGAAGCACCTGCTGTAACAGCTACGTTTTCTACACCTTGTAGCCACTCTAATTTAATCTCACTTACGTCTGCAACGCGGTATGCTTTCGTACCAGCAATTTCTTGTGACACTTGTGCTAAACGGTTTGAGTTGTTACTTTTCGGATCACCGACAACAATTGTTAAGTCTGCAACATCAGCTTGTTTAGCGACAGCTTCTTGGCGAACTTGAGTTGCTAAACAAATTTCTTTATGGAATTCTGCTGTTGGGAATTTTTTTTGAATGTCCTCCATTAAATGTTGAACATCCCATTGACTCATCGTTGTTTGATTCGTTACTAAAATTTTATCTGTTGGGATTTCTAATGTTTTTAAATCATCGGCTTTTTCGATAAGGTGAACGATGTCAGGTGCAATACCAACTGCGCCTTCTGGCTCTGGATGATTTTTTTTACCGATATAAATGACATGATACCCTTCCGCTTTCTTAGCTTCGATAAGGTCATGTGTCTTGGTAACATCTGGACAAGTGGCATCGATTGTTGTTAAACCTTTTTCTTTTGCGCGTTGTTTAACTTCTGGAGAAACACCGTGTGCAGTGAAAATAACAGTACCAGAATCAATTTTATCTAAAATTTCTAAGCGACTTGGACCGTCTAATGTGATGATTCCATCTTCTTCAAAAGCGTCTGTAACATGTTTATTGTGAACAATCATACCTAAAATATAAATGGGTCTCGGCAATGATTTATCTAATGCGGCGTTACGTGCAATTACCATTGCATCGACAACACCGTAGCAATAACCACGAGGGGAAATTTTAACAATTTTCATATGAGTAATCCTCTCCTTCTAAACAAGGGATACTTTTGTGCATAGTCTTTTACATTATAAAGGAGGAGTGGATAGAAAACAAAGGATTGTTACACATATAGTTTTGGTTTTGTTGCTGTTTTTTGAACAGGCTCCTCTCGTAATTCTTTTTCTATGACTGGCTCAATCACTATTTTTTTTCTTTTTCTTTTTTTTTGTGGAGGAGGTGGAGTTGCTACCTCAACCTTTTCTGTTATGTCTTCAGCCTGATTTTTAGTTGAATCTTCTTCCGTACTTTTTCCAGAGGTGAGGATTTTAACAATGCTTGGTAGGTTACGCATAATAGGGCCGTACTGTTCGACGACAGGGCTTACAGATTGAACGACTTGGGATACTTTTTCTATATTGTTTATCATATTAGTTGGATTCGAAATTAAATTCGCAAAAAAACTGCCGATGCCGCTACTGGATGCTGCTGTAGTTGTTGCACCGCCGCGCGTTTCGTTTGATTCGTACATTTGAGGGGGAATCATTTGCTCTGGATGCTGCTGCATGTATGGTTGATATTGCTGTGAGTACTGCTGTGGGTATTGCTGTTGATATTGGGGTTGATATTGTTGCCGATATTGAGGTGGCGGTTGCTGGTGCTGGTGCTGGTGCATCATTGGTGGCGGTCCTTCCATTTGTCGATAAGGCGGAACCATTTGCATGTAAGGTTCGGTTGGATCGTGTTTTTTAAAGAGTTTAGCAAGGAACCCTTTCTTTTTTTGTGCCATTGGTGGTAGTTGTGGAATTGGATATGGTGTATAAGGTTGCTGCCCTTGATTTGGATACATTTGTCTTGTAGGGGATTTTGGAAACATGTGAGAAATCCTCCTTTCTTCAGTTAGGTATATACACATACAATATGCAATAAGGGGGAAGAAGGTTAGTTTTTGAAGGGAAAACCTAAACTAAAGATGGATTTTACTTGTAGATTTCGATATAATGTAGACTTGACTGATTTGTGCGCGCAGTAGAAATTTAGAAAGAAGGTGTAACTTATGACACAACAAACTTTTACACAGTATGATTTTAAACCATTTTTAATAGATGCAGTTCGTGAACTACGCTTTACAGAGCCGACAGGAATTCAGCAGAAAATTTTCCCGGTCGTGAAAAAAGGTGTAAGTGTAATTGGACAATCCCAAACAGGTTCTGGGAAAACACATGCATACTTACTTCCTACATTGAACAGAATTAATGCAAGCCGTGAAGAAGTACAACTTGTTATTACAGCACCTACTCGTGAGTTAGCACAACAAATTTACGAAGAGATTGTGAAATTAACAAAATTCTGTGCGGAAGATCAAATGATTACAGCGCGTTGTTTAATTGGTGGAACTGATAAACAACGTTCAATTGAAAAGTTGAAAAAACAACCTCATATCGTAGTCGGGACACCAGGACGTATTAAAGACTTAGTAGAAGAACAAGCATTATTTGTTCATAAAGCAAATACGATTATTGTCGATGAAGCTGACTTAATGCTTGATATGGGATTCATTCACGATGTAGATAAAATTGCAGCACGCATGCCTAAAAACTTGCAAATGCTAGTTTTCTCTGCAACAATTCCTCAAAAACTAAAACCGTTTCTGAAGAAATATATGGAGAATCCAGAGCATATTCATATCAATCCAAAACAAGTTGCAGCTGGAAACATTGAACACTATTTAGTGCCTTCTAAACATCGTAATAAAATTGATTTAGTGAATAAAATGCTACTTCAATTTAAACCGTATTTAGCAGTTGTTTTCACGAATACGAAAAAAATGGCAGATCAAGTTGCTGATGGATTAATGGAACGCGGCTTAAAAGTTGGACGAATTCACGGGGATTTATCACCACGTGATCGTAAAAAAATGATGAAACAAATTCGTGACCTTGAATTCCAATATATTGTTGCGACTGATTTAGCAGCACGTGGTATTGATATTGAAGGAATTAGCCATGTTATTAACTATGAGCTACCATCAGATTTAGATTTCTTCGTTCACCGCGTTGGAAGAACAGCACGTGCGGGGCATTCTGGTATTGCAGTGACGATTTATGATCCAGCAAACGAAGAAGCATTAGATAGCTTAGAAAAACAACGTCATATCGAGTTTAAACATGTAGATTTACGCGGAGATGAGTGGGCAGATTTAGGTGAGCGTCGTCGTCGTAAGAGCCGTAAAAAACCAAATGACGAACTTGATGTTATGGCAACGAAAGTTATTAAAAAACCGAAAAAAGTAAAACCAAACTATAAACGTAAACTTGCAACAGAACGTGACAAAGTGAAGAGAAAATATAGCAATAAAAAAAGATAAGGGGTTTCCCTTATCTTTTTTTAATCCCGCTAATTTAAATGAAGAGTATAGTCTGTTTAAATACTCATATAAATTTGTGTAGTGCGTCTTTTATGAACAAACAATTCACTACATATTTCTACAAATTATGCTATCATTATATCTATTGTATATTGAAGAGGTGATTGTATGTTAAAGATTGGATCTCATGTTTCCATGAGTGGTAAGAACATGTTATTAGCAGCAAGTGAAGAGGCTGTTTCATACGGTGCAACAACGTTTATGATTTATACAGGTGCACCGCAAAATACACGAAGAAAACCAATTGAAGAATTGAACATAGAAGCAGGAAGAAAACATATGGAGCTGAATGGTATTGAGGAAATTATCGTCCATGCGCCGTATATTATTAATGTTGGGAATACGACGAAGCCAGAAACATTCCAATTAGGTGTAGACTTCCTTCGTATGGAAATTGAAAGAACATCGGCATTAGGTGTAGCGAAACAAATTGTTCTTCACCCAGGAGCGCACGTTGGTGCTGGAGCAGATGCTGGTATTCAACAAATTATTAAAGGGCTTAATGAAGTACTAACGCCAGAACAGACGGTTAACATTGCGTTAGAGACGATGGCAGGAAAAGGAACAGAATGTGGTCGTAGCTTTGAAGAAATTGCAAAGATCATTGATGGCGTAAAATATAATGAAAAGCTATCTGTATGCTTTGATACGTGTCATACGCACGATGCAGGATATGATATTGTAAATGACTTTGACGGTGTATTAAACGAATTTGATAAGATCGTTGGTATAGATCGTTTACAAGTACTTCATATTAATGATAGTAAAAATGTACGCGGAGCAGGAAAAGACCGTCATGAAAACATCGGATTTGGTCACATTGGGTATAAAGCATTGCATCACATTGTACATCATCCACAGTTAATGCATGTACCAAAAATTCTTGAAACACCGTATGTAGGGGAAGATAAAAAAGATAAGAAGCCACCATACAAATTGGAAATCGAAATGCTGAAAAACGGTACTTTTGATGAAGGGCTTCTTGAAAAAATTAAAGCGCAATAAGGAGGGGATTTCCCCTCCTTATTTTAGTAATTGCTGAAATAATGTATTTACTTGTTGGGCAGTGGCAGGGGAAGTTACTTTTGCAATCTGTTTTAAGAGCTCTAGTCGCTCGTTGTTATCGTAAATATTAATATTTTTACCTTTCATAAGTAAAACGATTTGGTCAGCTTGTGCAGTCGTAATAGAAACTTCATATTCTTTGCTATATTTTAATAACTCTTTTGTAGAAATATGATTTAATTTTTTATTAACAATTTGTTTAATGAGGTTCATCTTGTTATCCTCCTTCAGGCGTTCTTCTATCGAAATATATGAGCATATAGCTTGTACATATTCGTATAGAGTTTCTTTTTTCATGAGGAAAAGAAGCGTATGTTATAATATAAGGACAAAACTACAGAAAAAGAGTAAAGGGAGGACCTATGGAGCAAAAGCAACATCGAAAAGAAAGTGTTATTCATCTCATTTATCGTTTAGTTATGATTATTTTTGGGGCAGCATGCGCAGCGGTAGCGATTGAACTATTTTTAATGCCAAATAAAATTATTGATGGTGGAATTATTGGTATTTCTCTTATATTAGATTACCTTACTCCTAATATTTGGTGGTTAAGTTTTTCTACTTTAGTCGTTGTTCTCAATATCCCATTTATGTATTCGGGTTATAAGCAAATTGGAAAAACATTCATGTTATCTTCGGCATTTGGTATTGTAGCGTTAGCATTCATTGAGTCAACGTTACATGCGGTGCCACCGTTTACAACAGAGCCTATTTTAGCGACTGTGTTTGGTGGTCTTATTTTAGGTCTTGGTGTAGGACTTGTAATTCGTCATGGTGGATCGTTAGATGGAACTGAAATTATGGGGATTTTATTAACGAAGAAATTACCGTTCTCTGTTGGTGAATTCGTAATGTTTGTGAACTTATTTATTTTTGCATGGGCAGCATTTGTGTTTGGTGTGGAACAAGCGATGTATTCTGTTATGACGTACTATATTGCATTTAAAACGATCGATACAGTAATTCAAGGGCTAGATGAAACGAAAGCAGTTTTAATTGTATCTGATCAATATGAGGAAGTATCAAATGCGATTTTACATCGACTCGGCCGTGGAACTACAAAGCTTGTAGCAAAAGGTGGTTATACAGATAAAGAAAAAGAAGTTATTTATGCAGTTGTAACGCGTCTAGAAGTGACGAAGTTAAAGTCAATTGTGCATGAAATTGATGAAAATGCGTTTGTTACGATTATGAGCACGCAAGAGACAAATGGTGGTAAGTTTAAATCGGCTATTCACTAAACGTATATAGGAATATTTTTCGAAAGCAGAGAATTTTTCTCTGCTTTTTGTTATAATAGTAAGGTTTCTTGAAAAAATAGATATATTTTAGGCAGATTGGTTTACAACTATAATAAGCTGTACTATAATTCAAATAGATATAAATCGGAATCATTCTGAATTAAAATAGGTGAGATGCTATGAATAATATATTAGAGATTGAAGGTTTAACATTCCGATACGAAGATCGGAATGTGTTAGAAAATATTAATTTGCAAGTTCCGAAGGGAGCTTTTTTAGGTTTAGTGGGACCGAATGGTTCAGGTAAATCAACTTTACTTAAGTGTTTATTAGGCGTTTTAAAGCCAAAAGAAGGAAGCATTCGTGTGTTTGGCGTTGATAGTAAGAAGTTTAAGGAATGGAATAAAGTTGGTTATGTATCCCAAAAAGCAAATAGTTTCAATTCTGGTTTTCCAGCAACTGTTTCTGAAGTTGTGTCAATGGGACTTGTTTCGAAAAAAGGGCTTTTTCGCTTTTTCACAAAAGAGGATAAGAAAAAGGTAGAAAAAGCAATTGCTGATGTAGGGATGAGTGAGTTTCAAGGTCGTAATATTGGAGAGCTTTCTGGTGGACAGCAACAGCGTGTATTTATTGCTCGTGCGCTCGTTAGTGATCCTGAATTGCTTATTTTAGACGAGCCTACTGTTGGAATCGATGTAAAAAATGTGGAAAGTTTTTACGAAATATTAGAGGATTTAAACAAAAGGCTCGGGATCACATTAATTCTTGTTACTCATGATATGGGAGCTGTTACCGAAAAAGTAACACATGTTGCATGCCTAAACCAACATCTACATTTCCATGGAAATGTAGAGAAGTTCCGAGAGTTAGAAGATGCAGAAATGTCCGTCTTATATGGACATCATGTTCATCGTTTAGAACACGAACATGAGCATCACGGGAGGATATAATGATACAAGATTTTTTACAATATGACTTTTTACGTAATTCTTTATACGCAGGTATTTTAATTGGACTTGTTGCACCACTAATAGGTGTGTTTGTTGTTATTCGTCGTTTATCTCTTATTGCGGATGCATTAAGTCACGTGACGTTATCAGGTATTGCAGCAAGTTTATTACTTGAAAAAACCATTTTTACAGGTGGTTTTTTAAACCCCTTATATATGGGGATGGTTTTTTCAATTGGTGGAGCGCTATTAATCGAAAAGTTAAGAACTGTATATAAGCACTATCAAGAATTAGCAATTCCGATTATCCTTTCGGCAGGGATGGGAGTTGGAGTTATTTTCATTTCACTTGCAAATGGATTTAACACAGACTTATTTAGTTATTTATTTGGTAGTGTCAGTGCTGTAACAAGTACGGATTTAATTATTATTGGGATTGTAGCAATTGTTGTTGTTGCGACAATTATTTTATTATATAAAGAGCTGTTTCTACTATCATTTGATGAGGAATACGCAGTATCAACTGGTTTAAGAGCGAAATGGATTCACTTTATTTTCATTATATTAGTTGCTCTTGTCATTGCAGTATCAATGCGTGTAGTAGGGGTTCTTCTCGTATCATCATTAATGACGTTACCAGTTGCAGCAAGTATTCGTATTGCTAAAGGATTTAAACAAACAATTTTCTTTTCCATTTTATTTGGTGAAATTGCAGTAATTGGTGGAATGTTTGCTTCGTATCAACTTGATCTAGCACCAGGTGGTACAATTGTTATGATAGCAGTTCTTATTTTAATCGGTGCGATTTTATGGAAGAAGAAAAAAACTGCATAAAGTAGGGATAGGTATGAATCTAACAGAAGCTTTACGCCTAATGAAGGAAAAAGGATACAAACATACTGGAAAAAGAGAAGAGATGCTCAGATTATTTGCAGCACATAATCGTTATTTAACTGCGAAAGACGTTTTAGAGCATATGAAAGACGATTATCCAGGGCTTAGTTTTGATACGATTTATCGTAACTTAACAGTTTTTGCTGAGATTGGTGTTTTAGAACAAACGGAATTAAATGGTGAAAAACATTTTCGTTTCACTTGTTCTATTATGGAACATCATCATCATTTTATTTGTTTGGATTGTGGTGGGACGAAAGAGATTACTTCCTGCCCAATGGATTTTATGAATAAAGATTTTACTGGTTATGAAGTAACGGGTCATAAGTTTGAAATATATGGTCGTTGTCCAAAATGTGCAAAGTAAAAGCTCGTCGGTTATATAACTGACGAGCTTTTTTACGTAGAAAAGAAGGTTGCTCACAAATATTGTGGCAACCTTCTTTTTATTGTTCTTGTGTCTCTTTTTCTTTTTCTCGTTCAGCAGCCATTTCAGCAGCAATTACGTCGATTTCTTTTTTCAGTTCTTCTACCATTGTTTCTTCTGGTACTTTACGAACGACTTGCCCTTTACGGAATAATAATCCCTCTCCACGTGCACCAGCAATACCGATATCAGCTTCACGAGCTTCACCAGGACCATTTACAGCGCAACCAAGTACTGCAACTTTAATTGGTACTTGAAGTGTAGAGATGTATTCTTCCACTTCGTTAGCGATGCTAATTAAATCGATTTCAATACGACCACAAGTTGGACAAGAGATAAGTGTCGCTGCGTTAGACGCAAGACCGAATGATTTTAATAATTCACGAGCAACTTTTACTTCTTCAACTGGATCAGCACTTAATGAAATACGTAGTGTATTTCCGATGCCTTTACTTAAGATTGCTCCAAGACCAGCGGCACTTTTTACAGTTCCAGCAAACAATGTTCCAGATTCTGTAATACCTAAATGTAATGGGTAATCAAAAGCGCGAGCAGCTTTCTCGTATGCTTCGATTGCTAAGTTAACATCAGAGGCTTTCATAGATACGATAATATCGTGGAAATCTAAGTCCTCTAAAATTTTAATATGATGTAGCGCGCTCTCAACCATACCATCAGCAGTTGGGTATCCGTACTTTTCTAAAATGTGGCGCTCTAATGAACCAGCGTTTACACCAATACGGATTGGAATACCGCGCTCTTTTGCTGCATTTACAACAGCTTCTACTTTATGGCGACGACCAATATTACCTGGATTGATACGTACTTTATCAATGCCACCTTCAATTGCTTTTAAAGCAAGGCGATAATCAAAATGAATATCAGCAACAAGTGGAATGTTGATTTGTTTTTTTATATCAGCAATAGCATTAGCTGCGCGCTCATCTGGAACGGCAACGCGGACGACTTGACAGCCAGCTTCTTCTAAACGCTTGATTTCAGCAACTGTTGCTTCAACATCATGTGTTTTTGTTGTTGTCATACTTTGTATAATTAATTCATTATTACCGCCAATTGTTAAATTACCGACTTTAACTGGACGTGTTTTTGTACGATGAGTCATTTCATTCACGAATAGATCGCTCTCCTTATAAAAGAAGTTTCTTATTTAGTCCCTCATATCAATGATAGTATACGTGATATAGGGCTATAGAAACCGAAGTGCTCGGTTTCACTTTTACTATTGTATCAGCGCCTTTATGTAATTGACAAGGATTAAGTGATGGCTTATTGATATAACGGGAATTTATAAGACTTTCCAATTTGTATTTTTGTAGCAGATGTACTTTTGTTTAATTGTTTAAAGTCGTCAATGACTTTTTCTATGGAAGGAATTTTTTTCTTGTTAATTTGTTCTGTAATAGAAAGAACTGTCTCGCCAGTTTTTACTTCAATTGTTTTATAAGATGTATCCGTTTCTTTTTCTGTTTTATTCTCTTTATTTTGTTGGCTGTCTGTGTTTTCTTTTTTAATCGTTTGGGCAGCAGTTGTTTTTTTATATGAACTTAACATCGGTAAAGTACCGATTTTTATATCGTAATAAAATATATAACCGAGAACAAGCACGAATAGAAATATACCTAACCTCTTCATATTCTTCACTCCTTTGCTAGGAATATATGCTTGTCCAAAAAAAAAATGCCTATTTAGGCATTTTTTTATTTTTCTTTCGGTTGGGGTACCTCTTTAATCGTTAAGTATAGAACGAT
This sequence comes from Bacillus sp. FSL L8-0152, assembly GCF_038006365.1. Lineage (NCBI taxonomy): Bacteria > Bacillati > Bacillota > Bacilli > Caryophanales > Bacillaceae > Bacillus > Bacillus sp. FSL L8-0152. The sequence goes on along the minus strand of NZ_JBBOVB010000001.1, from coordinate 4,372,073 downwards.
TAAAACAACAGCGATATAAATGAATGTTGCGCCAGGTACGACGATTTTGAATAAATCCATAATCATGAAGAAAATGGTTGGGATTGTGTAGCTGTATGCAGTTAGTGTCCAAACTTGTTTATAGGATAGTTTACGTTGACCGCTCATAGCAGAACCGATGAACGCAAGTAAAGTCACGCCTACAAAAGTGATGAATAATTGGAATAGGTACACTAAGAATCCAATAACAAATAATAAAATTGGATAAATATTATCGAATAAAGAAATAAATTCTTGTAGATCTTTTTTCTCAAGAGATGCACCTAACAAATCGTTATAAGAATACGTTTGTGTTTGACCATTTCCCATAGAGACTACTTTATCTTTTAAAACAAATAAACCTGTTTTATTTTGATATTTTTCTAGGTCTGTTGAATTTGGATCAAATACGAAAAGTGCATTTCCTTCTTCTTTTTCAATAGGCTGATCAATATCGGCTTTTAGTTCGCCATTTTCAATTTTAAAATCAGGTAAATCTTTATCGATGACTTGATTTACCATGCCTACACCATCTTGGATAAAACTACCGTACAAAAAAGTTCTTGGAATAGTAGTAATTAAGCAAAGTAGCATAATATACAAAATGGTTTTACCGATTTTTTGAAAACGGAATAGCGCCATATCTTTAGGCGAGTATATGCTTTTTACGAATTGGGTAAATATGGACATAGATTCACTTCCTTTATGTATGTATAAAATCATTGTAACGTAGGAATCTAGAGAATCTCAAGATATATTATATTTACATATAGTTGAGATAACTAAATTTCTTTTTATTAACTTTCTTCTTTTAAATAAGAAAAATACAATTGACACTTTTCTTTTCTATATGGTAAATTTATCTTACATTTCTTAAAGGGCATATCCGATAGGAATTCCTTTATTTGATATGTTGTTACATACATAATTGTGGACCCTTAGCTCAGCTGGTTAGAGCAGACGGCTCATAACCGTCCGGTCGTAGGTTCGAGTCCTACAGGGTCCATATCCATTTCGCATGTTTATTATGTTAGCAGGAAGCTTCCTTGTAGAAGGAAGCTTTTTTTACGGAATATATGAGCATTTTAATTGAAAAGAAGTGGGAATTTTGCTACTTTAATGATAGCAAGACAATGTGATTTATTTGTTTGCACCCTATGGCAATTAGGGTAGAATGAAGTTGTATGTCACTTAAGTGGCAATACATAAACTGGGAGGAATATAACAATGGCAAAACACGAATTACCAAATTTACCTTATGCGTATGATGCTTTAGAGCCTCACTTTGACAAAGAAACAATGAACATCCATCATACAAAACATCACAACACGTACATTACAAACTTAAACGCTGCTTTAGAAGGTCATGCAGAATTAGCTGACAAAAGCGTAGAAGAATTAGTTGCAAACTTAAACGAAGTACCAGAAGCAATCCGTACAGCAGTACGTAACAATGGTGGCGGACATGCTAACCATACATTCTTCTGGACAATCCTATCTCCAAACGGCGGAGGACAACCTGTAGGTGAACTTGCAACTGCAATTGAAGCAAAATTCGGTAGCTTCGATGCATTCAAAGAAGAATTCGCAAAAGCTGGCGCAACTCGCTTCGGTTCTGGTTGGGCTTGGTTAGTAGTAAACAATGGTGAGCTAGAAGTAACAAGCACTCCAAACCAAGATTCTCCTTTAACTGAAGGTAAAACGCCAGTTATCGGTTTAGATGTTTGGGAGCATGCTTACTACTTAAACTACCAAAACCGTCGTCCAGACTACATCGGTGCATTCTGGAACGTTGTAGATTGGAACGCTGCTGAAAAACGTTACCAAGAAGCAAAATAATTGTAATAAATATAGAAAAAAGCTAGGGGAGAACCCCTAGCTTTTTTCTATGCTTTCCTTTTACATAATTGGGCTTGTCTTTGGAAGACTAGAACATGAAGTAAAGGAGAGTTGTGTATGAAGTGGAAACATATAATTGGTGACGTTGAAGTGAATCGGGATTTAGTGTTATTGCTCCTTATAGGAGGTTTATACACGCTCGCAATTTCTTTATCGAATACGTTTGTAAATATTTATTTATGGAAACAAACACAAAATTATGTGAATCTTGGCTTGTATAATTTGGCCAGCGTTATATTACAGCCTCTCACATTTCTTGTAGGGGGAAAATTAGCGAAACGTATCGATCGCTCGATTTTATTACGAATAGGAGTAGGAACGCTCGCAATTTTTTTTATTGTTGTCTTAGTAGCGGGGAAAAGTGCTTCTCAGTATATTTTATTAATGGGGGCTCTTTTAGGAGTAGGATACGGTTTTTACTGGTTGGCTTTTAACTTATTGACATTTGAAATTACAGAACCAGAAACAAGAGATTTCTTTAATGGGTTTCTTGGACTTCTTACATCCTTCTCTGGGATGATCGGACCAATAGCAGCAGGATACACAATTTCACGTATGGAGAAATGGAGTGGTTATACTGTTATATTCTTTCTTTCATTAGTTCTATTTGCAATTGCTGTCGTCTTAAGCTTCTTTTTATCTAAAAGAGAATGTGAAGGGCGTTATGAAATCGTGCAAGTATTGAAAGAACGACGGATTGATAAAAACTGGGGAAAGATTACACGAGCTCATTTTTTCCAAGGATTGAGAGAAGGAACGTTTATTTTTGTCATTTCAGTATATGTTTATTTAGCAACTAATAGTGAGTTCGCATTAGGGAAATATAGTTTAGTGAACTCTGCTGTATCCTTTGTATGTTATTACTTAGTTGCTCGTATGTTAAAGAAGGAGTGGCGAAAAAAAGCAATTTTACTTGGAGGCATTATTTTATATGCTGTCGTCTTTTTAGTTATTTTCAATGTTACATACACGAAATTACTTATTTATGCGGCATGTATTGCGATTGCATATCCTATTTTACTTGTTCCGTATGGATCAATGACATATGACGTAATTGGTAGAGCGAAAAATGCGAGAGAATGGCGTGTGGAATATGTCGTTGTTCGGGAGCTGTGGTTAAACGCCGGAAGAATCTGTTCCATTTTAAGTTTTTTATGTGCTGTACTATTCTTTCCACCTGAAAAAAGTTTACCTTACTTATTATGTATTTTAGGTGCTGGACATTTTCTTATTTATTTTGCAGTTAAAAATGTCAAATATGATGAGGGAAATGCGAGTAAAACAAGTGTTGTAACGCAAGGAAACGCGCAAAACCAAACTGAACCAGAAGGTTAACTTCTCGTTTGTTTTATGCTAGAATAGAAAAAGATGTAAGACAGCAGTGAGGACACCTGTATGAAGGTGTCCCTTTCACATTACATAGCTGTTGGTAGAGGGGGTTTGTATGAGCAAGAAGCAGAAGCAAAATAAGAAAAAGACCCACGTTCCTTTTCGGTTAAACGTGCTGTTTTTCTGCGTGTTTTTAATGTTCTCCGCGGTTATTGTAAGGCTCGGATATGTACAAATTGTTCGCGGTGAAGAATATAAGAATGAAGTGGAGAAGAAAGAAAACTCAACGATAAGTAATCCTGTACCGCGTGGGAAAATATTTGACCGTTATGGGCGATCTGTAGTAGATAATGCAGCCATTCGTACTATTACATTTACAAAAATGAAAGGATCAACTGCAGAGGATCGCTTAGAAACAGCGAAAAAGCTAGCAGATTTGATTGAAGTACCGACAGATAAATTAACAGATCGCGATAAAAAAGATTATTGGCTTGCTATGCATAAAGAGGAAGCTAAAGAAAAAATTACGAATAAAGATCGTCAAGAGTTTAAAGATAAAAAAATTGATGATAAAGAATTAGACGAGCGTCAGCGCAGTCGTGTAACAGAAGAAGAGATTAATCAATTATCCGCAAAAGATCTAGAAATACTAGCGATTAAGAGTAAGATGGATGGCGGATATGCAATGACACCTCAAGTTCTTAAGAAAAATGCAACAGATGAAGAATATGCGATTATTAGTGAAAATTTAGCGCAATTGCCGGGAGTAGATACAAGTGTTGATTGGGAACGAAAATATGCATATGATGGTGATTTGTTCCGAAGTGTACTTGGTGGTGTAACAACTTCTGACGAAGGTTTACCAAGAGAAAGACTAGATTACTATCTTGTTCGTGATTATAATCGAAATGACCGAGTAGGAAAAAGTTATCTTGAACAACAGTATGAAGATAGTCTGCACGGTACGAAAGCAGAAGTTAGAAATGTTACAGATAAAAACGGTAATATTTTAGAAACGATTAATGTATCAAAAGGACAAAGTGGTAATGACCTGAATTTAACGATTGATATGGAATTACAAAAGCGCGTGGAGGATATTCTTACGAAGAATTTAATGAGATTTAAAGGAAGCGAACCTCTTTTAGATCGCGCATTCGTTGTAATGATGAACCCAAAAAATGGTGAAGTTTTATCTATGGCTGGGAAACAATTAGTTAACGAAGATGGTCAAACGAAAGTAAATGACTTTGCATTAGGTACCATGACAAGTTCTTATCCGATGGGGTCAACTGTAAAAGGTGCAACAGTACTTACTGGATATCAAACTGGTGCGATTCAACCAGGTTCAGTACAATTGGATGAACCAATTAAATTAAAAGGTACACCTACGAAGTCATCTTGGAAAACGATGGGATATATTAATGATCTTACAGCTTTAAAAATGTCTTCTAACGTTTATATGTTTAAAACAGCGATGAATATCGCTGGTGTTCCATATGTGAGAGGTGGTACGTTAGATATACCTCAAAAAGCATTTGATACGATGCGTTATTATTTCGGACAGTTTGGACTTGGTGTAAAAACAGGAATTGATTTACCGAATGAATCTGCTGGTCAGATGGGGAGAGGTAGTCAACCAGGTTTCTTACTAGATTTATCAATTGGACAGTATGATACGTATACACCGCTTCAATTAGCGCAATATATTTCGACGATTGCCAATGGTGGATATCGTATGCAACCACAAGTTGTAAAAGAAATTCGTCAACCGGCAGTGAAACCAGATGAAGTTGGGAAAGTTGTTCAATCTATGGAACCGAAAGTATTAAATCGTGTTGATATGCCAGAATCGCAAATTAAACGTGTTCAAGAAGGATTTAGACAAGTGTATAATGATTCAGGTGGTACAGCTACCAAATACTTTACAGGTGCAAAATATAAAGCGGCAGGGAAGACAGGTACCGCGCAAACTGTGTATGGCGGAGATAAAGAGATTGGTAGAAAGGCAAATGGTGAACGTGTGGAAACATATAACTTAACATTAGTAGGTTATGCGCCACTTGAAGATCCAGAAGTAGCATTCTCTGTTGTTGTTCCATGGGTACATGATGATAAGACTGGTATTAATGGATATATTGGTCGTGAAATTATGGACGCCTACTTTGATTTAAAAAACCAAGAAGTAAATGGTGAAGCTCCAAAAGATGATAAAAACAATAAAAATAAAGATCAAGATGATGAATAAAAAAATTTAAAAAAAGCACACTATCTGAAAAGATAGTGTGCTTTTTTTTATGGTTTATGCATATCGTGTAATAAATGTGGACAAGTATACAATATTGGGAAACACGCGGCCTTATAAATGATACTTGTATATGGTGGGATAGGGGATAAATATTTTATAGGGTAAATCATCAGAGGAAATGAATAGCTACTACTGAATTAAAATTGTACCGTATGTTGATTTTTGTGGAACTTTACAAAACTTTTACAAACAATTAAAACCGAATTAATAGTTTAGCAGTATTCTTATATCTGTAATCCTGTTATTTCCGGTTACTTCTAGGAGGAAGAACACGTGAAATGGATGCGTACACCGATTATAATTTTCGTACTATCGATATGGTTCCTCTGTTTTGAAATGTCTACTGCATTTGCTTTAAATGATATGGGAGAAGTGAGAGTTGATGGATCCTCAACGGTTTTTCCTATTATAGAAGCAGTAGCGGAGGAATATACAAAGGTGCATCCAGACGTGAAAATTTCCATCAGTGTTTCTGGAACTGGAGGAGGATTTAATCGTTTCAGTAAAGGAGAAGTAGATATAAATAATGCTTCGAGAGTAATGAAACAAGTCGAGAAAAATGAGATGAAGAAAAACTCTATTCAGTTCACACCTTTTGAGGTCGCTAACGATGGTCTTACAATCGTTGTGAATCGGCACAATACATGGGTAGACGATATGTCAGTAGACGAGTTACGTTTACTGTGGAGTGAAGATGGAAGAGAGAAGCGATGGTCACAAATTCATTCAACATGGCCACGTGAACAAGTGAAGTTTTATGCACCAGGCGTAGACTCTGGTACTTATGATTATTTTCAAAATGTCATCTTACAAAATCATCGCATTGTAAAAAAAATCTCTTTGTCTGAAGATGATCAAGTTATTATGCAAGGGGTAATGAATGATAAACATGCCATTGCTTTTGTAGGATATGCTTATTATATGGCTAATCGAGATAAGGTGAAAGCAATAAAAGTGAATGGTGTATTTCCGACGAAAGAGACCATTCAGTCAGGTAAGTATAAGCCGTTATCTAGGCCGCTACTTACTTATGTGAATAATGCATCTATCCGAAATAAAATGAATGTAGCAAACTATGTTGAGTTTATGATTCAGCATGTTGGTAACCTCGCTGAAGAGGTCGGGTATGTAAAATTAAGAAAAGAAAAATACAATGAACAGCTGCGTATGTTAACAGAAATAAAAAGGTAATGTCAGGGTGGAAAGGGGTTTTCATCTTTGGCTCATAATGACAAAAGTCAAATTACATTTTCTGTACAATATTTGATTGAAAGAAATACAAAACAAAGAAAAAAAACGCAGCGAATCAATCGAATAATGCCTTTGTTACTAAAAATAATTGCTAGCGTTTCTATTGTTACGACACTTGGAATTGTTTTTACGCTCTCTAATGAAACAATCATGTTTTTTCAAAAAATATCATTGTACTCCTTTTTGACGGAGAAAGAATGGTTACCGTTTTTTGAAAATCCTAAATTCGGTATATTACCACTTATATGTGGAACGTTCCTTGTAACAGCAATCGCTATGTTTGTAGCAATTCCTATCGGTTTAGCGTGTGCCGTATTTTTAAGCGAATATGCTTCAAATAGTGCACGGAAAATATTAAAGCCGATGTTAGAGCTATTAGCAGGTATCCCGACAATTGTATATGGTTTTTTTGCATTAACAATTGTTACGCCGCTTTTACAAAGGATTATACCAGATTTACAGTTTTTTAATGCGATTAGCCCAGGAATCGTTATCGGATTTATGATGATGCCTACAGTTGCATCTCTATCTGAAGACGCGATGAGAGCTGTGGTGAAAGGGACGAAAGAAGCTTCATTAGCACTCGGAGCGACGCGGTTTGAAATGGTAAAACAAGTGGTGTTTCCGTCCGCTTTTACAGGGATTATGGCAGCAATTATATTAGCGGCTTCGCGTGCAATTGGTGAAACGATGATTGTTGTAATTGCGGCAGGATCCACACCAAATGTATCGCTTGATCCGACACATTCTATTCAAACGTTAACAGCCTATATTGTGCAAGTAAGTTTAGGTGATGCTCCGCATGGAACGATTACGTATTACAGCATGTATGCTGTAGGCGCAACATTATTTTTGTTTACCTTTATTATGAACATCATTTCGCAGTCAATTATGCGCCGTTTTAGGAGGATGACATAATATGCGAATGTTGAATCATAAAAAAATACAAAAAAATATGGCATCACGCTTTTTAAAAGATCGAATTTACAAATTGTTATTTTATATAGCAATTTTATTTTCAATCGTAATTTTGTTTTTGTTACTGTTTCAAATTGTTGAAAAAGGTATAAGTTATCTTTCAATAGATTTCTTTACAAATTTCGCTTCACGTAATCCGAAAGAAGCTGGTATTGCTGCAGCTTTGTCAGGGACAATATTATTTATGAGTATTGTTATACCTGTTTCTTTTATATTTGGAGTTGGAACAGCACTTTATTTAGAGCAATATGCGAAGGAATCTCTATTTAAAAAAATAATAGAGATTAATAATCAAACGTTAGCAGGAGTACCATCCGTTGTATTTGGATTGCTTGGTTTAACTATTTTTGTATATGCTCTTCATTTAGGAGAGAGTATAGTTGCAGCAGCACTGACGATGAGTTTACTCGTCTTACCAACAGTTGTTGTGGCGAGTCAAGAAGCAATCCGATCAGTACCAAGTGCATTATTAGAGGGTTCTTACGGATTAGGTGCTACGAAGTGGCAAACGATGTATCAAATTGTATTGCCATATGCTTTCCCGGGGATTATAACGGGCTGTACGTTAGCGATATCAAGAGCAATTGGAGAAGCAGCACCACTATTAGTTATTGGGGCACTTGCGTTTGCAAATTATGTTCCATTTAGTATGTTTGATAGATTTACAGTTTTACCAATTCAAATTTTTAATTGGATGAGTAGGCCACAAGAAGAATTTCAGTATGTAGCAGCAGCTGGGATGATTGTTTTGTTAGGTTTGTTGCTATTTATCAATATATTTGTTTTATGGTTACGAAATCGAAAATAAGTTGGAAGTGGATGAAAGGGGAATTCAAATGGTAGCAACAGTAGTAAATGTACAGGTGAAAAACGAAGAGAAAATCGAGACTGCGCCAAAGAAAGTAGTATTTGATACGAAAAACTTAAATTTATGGTATGGGGAAGACCATGCTTTAAAAGATATTAATTTAAGTATTCATGAGAATGAAGTTACAGCAATTATCGGTCCAAGTGGCTGTGGTAAATCAACGTACTTAAAAACGTTAAATCGCATGGTAGAGTTAGTACCGATCGTTCGAACTACAGGTGTAATTGAATATAGAGAACGCAATATATTTGATAAATCATATCCAGTTGAAGAATTAAGAACGCACGTAGGAATGGTGTTCCAAAAGCCAAATCCATTTCCAAAATCTATTTATGAGAATGTAGCATACGGTCCAAAAATCCATGGTATCCGTGACAAAAAGACATTAGATGAAATTGTTGAGAAAAGTTTACGCGGAGCAGCGATTTGGGATGAGTTAAAAGATCGTTTGCACGATAATGCATACGGTTTATCTGGTGGACAGCAACAGCGTCTATGCATCGCACGTTGCTTAGCTATTGAGCCAGACGTTATTTTAATGGATGAGCCAACATCGGCACTAGATCCAATTTCAACATTAAAAGTAGAAGAATTAATTCAAGAGTTAAAGAAAGACTTTAGTATTGTTATCGTAACGCATAATATGCAACAAGCAGCGCGTATTTCAGACAAAACCGCTTTCTTCTTAAGCGGGGAAGTTGTGGAGTATACAGATACAAACAAATTATTTACGACGCCTTCAGATAAGCGTACAGAAGATTATATTACAGGTCGCTTTGGTTGATATCGTTGCAAAGCTAAGAGAAAATGCCCTCTTAACAGAGGGCATTTCTTATTTTTATCTCACTTTAATAGGGAAGTAATACCTTCTCTTTATCTTAAGGTTTATTACAAGCGTAAGAGGTTATGTAGGAGATTTATCCCGCTATTTGCGGGCAGTAAGACCCCACCTCAAAATTCAGCAAAAGTAAAGAAGTTAGGTGGGCGGGCGGCCTGTAAAAGCCCGATTGATGAGGGGTGATTAAAGTTTCACTTTGTATATAATGGCACATAATATTGAGGGGGAAGAAAAAATGGTAAGAGAACAGTTTCAAGGTGATTTAAAAGTGTTACAGCAAAAGGTGATTGAGCTTGGCGAATTAGCAAATGCGGCTTTATTGATTGCTATGGAAGGTCTGCATACAAGGGATGTAGAGAAAGCGTTAGAGGTCATTGATGGTGATTACCGTATGGATAATTTAGAAGAGGAAATAAACGATCTTGCGCTTATGCTCATTACGAAGCAGCAACCTGTAGCAAGTGACTTAAGAAGAATCTTTATTTCAATTAAAACAGCGACAGATTTAGAGCGTATTGCAGATCATGCTGTTAATATTGCAAAGGCTACAATTCGTCTTGGGGAAAAAGAAGTGGCTGTTAGTTTGCACAACCTGGATGAAATGTTTGCGGTTGCAAATAAGATGTTGCATTTAGCGTTAGAAGCATATGAACAAGAAAATTTAACTTTCGCGAAACAAATTGCTGAAATGGATGATTCCGTTGATGAAATATATGGAAAAGCAATTCGTGAGTTTATATCTTCAGTTCCGGAACAACCAGAAGCAATTACGCAAATTACACAATTATCATTTGTGGCGAGATATATTGAGCGTGTAGCAGACCATATTACAAATATTGCTGAAAATGTATTTTATTTAGTAAAAGGAAAGCATTATTTATTGAATGAGTAGGAATAAAAGTAGGTGATGAGAAATCACCTGCTTTTTTTAGTCAAAACATGACAAAAAAAGCTCGTTGTTTCCTTTAGTTTATGATGATAAGATGTATCATAATGTAATGGGAAAATTAGTATATATGTTGTTCGTTAATAAGTATTATTTATCAATTAATAGTAAGCGCTTTCTTGTCGTTTGAAACGTACGTTTTTATAGGTGGGAAATTTAATTATAGGGTCTTTTAAATGAGGATTCGTTTAACTAATCAAGTTTATGCTGCTAGTTCATGTGGGATAGAGAATATACATATGGTATATGGAGCTACTGAACATTATATAAGTGGAGGCTGAAGTATATGAAGGGGGTTATTTTAGCTGGAGGAAAAGGAAGACGCCTTAGACCATTAACATGTAATACTCCAAAGCCGATGTTACCATTATTAGAAAAACCAGTTTTAGAATACAATATTGAGTTATTACGCCAGCATGGTATTCGTGAAATTGCAATTACTGTTCAATATATGAGTACTACGATTAAGCGATATTTTGGTGATGGTAGTAAATGGGGAGTTAACTTGTATTATTTTGAAGACTCTCCTCCACTTGGTACAGCAGGGAGTATTAAACAAGCAGAACAATTTTTAGATGAAACATTTGTTGTAATAAGCGGGGATGCATTAACTGACTTTCAATTATCAGAAGGAATTAGGTTTCATGAACAAAAGAAAAGAATGGTAACAATGTTTGTGAAAGAAGTAGAAAATCCACTCTCATTTGGATTGGTTGTAATGAATAAAGACCAGGAGGTTACACGATATATAGAAAAGCCGGGTTGGAATGAGGTAGTATCTAATGTTGTGAATACAGGCATATATATTATGGAGCCAGAAATCTTTTCTTACATACCGCCTAGACAATTTTTTGATTTCAGTCATGATGTGTTTCCTTTATTGGCAAACAAAAATGTGTTATTCGCATATTTGTCAGAAGGTTATTGGTTAGATATCGGCACATTTAATCAATATCGACAAGCACAATTTGATTTGTTAACGAAAAAGTTACAAGTACCTATTCCTTATACGGAAGTATTACCGATGGTATGGATGGGAGAAGGGGTGACGATTGGGAAAGGGACAAAAATTCATGGCCCCTCTTTCATTGGAGAAGGAGCAAAGATTGGTACAGGAGCTGTAATTGAGCCATATTCTATTATTGGAAAAAATAGTATCATTTCAAATTATTCTCATCTTCAAAAAAGTATTGTTTTTGCAAATGCCCATATTGGAAAGTATTGTGAACTATTAGAAACGACAATAGGAGAGCGTACAATAGTTGAAGATGACGTTACACTGTTTCAAAAAAGCATTGTAGCGGATCACTGTCATATCGGGAGAAGTACGATAATTAAGCAAAAAGGAAAACTATGGCCTTATAAGGCGATTGATAGTCATTCGATAGTAGGAGCGGCTGGTATTCAAGAGAGTGAAATGAGTGCAGGGTGGTTACAAAAAAGCCGCATTGTAGGAAGAGGGAATGTTGAAATTACTCCCCAGTTTATCGTGAAGATTGCGATGGCGTATGGCTCTCTTTTTACAAAAGGAGAAAGTATATTAATTGGAAGTCAAGAAAATATAGAAACAACCTCTTATAAAAATTTATTTTTACATGCTATTCATGGTATAGGGATTCATACGATGGAATGCAAAGAAATGAACGAGTCACTTTTTCAATATAGTGTTCATCATTTGCAATGTGCAGGTGGGGTTTTCATTCAAGTGGAGAATGAGAATGAGATTGTTATAAAGTTGTATGGTCAAGCTGGCATGCCGTTAACGTATAAGCAGCAAAAAGAGATAGAACAAGTATATATGTCCGAATTGTTTTATTACGTGCATGAGAAAGAGATGGGGCGAAATAAGCTGGTTCATGTTTCTATGAATGAGTATATAGAAGTTATATTGGGGCATATTGATATCGAGAAAATACAGATGCAGAAGTTTCATCTTCTTATTAATAAGAGAAATGATACGTTGCAACATTTACTTATGCTCTTTCTACAAAGACTTGGTTGTACAGTTACATGGATTTATGCAAGTGAACAAAAAGATCATGTGAAAGCTTTGATGAAATCAAGTAAAGCGAATATGGCTCTTATGTTTTCTGAGCAAGGAAATCATTTCGAGTTATACGATAAACATAGTAATATTTACCAGGGTACAGATTTAGAAGAGGTAGATATTCCAGATTTCTTACTCGAATCTACAGGAAATATTTACCCAATGTCTTTGAAATTAGGAGAATGTTATCTTCTGTTTTATACGCAGGATGAAAGGAAGTCGTTTCAAGTAAGGTGGAAGCGAGATATTTTATATCGAATTGGAAAATTATTTGAGCTAATAGCATTGCAAGGAAAAACGTTTCTCAGCATAGTAGAGCAATCACCTCCGCTCTATTTACTTTATGATGAAGTGGTATGTTCATGGAATGAAAAAGGGAAAATTATGAGGAAATTATTGGATGATATTGAAAGGAAGGGAGAAGGCATATTTGAAGGAGTACAGTTCAAATATACTGAAAAAGAGTGGTCTTATATCGTTTCTGACACAAAACAACCAAAATTTTTAGTGTATTCACATGCTAGAAACCCAGTAATAGCAAGGGAAAACATGAAAAATATTATAGAAAAAATTAGACAATATCAAAAGGTGTAGAATTTTTATTTTAAAAGTGGTATTATAGTATAGTCTGATTTAAGTTATTAGTACTGGAGGGAAATAAGAATGCGTGTGAATATTACTCTAGCATGTACAGAATGCGGAGATCGTAACTATATCTCAAAGAAAAATAAACGTAACAACGCTGAGCGTATCGAGCTTAAAAAGTATTGCAAGCGTGACAAGAAGTCTACGTTACACCGTGAAACAAAGTAAGCAGTAGGAATATTTTCCTACTGTTTCTTTTTTTATTCGATTCCTATGTTAAAAGTGATACACTATCATCATAGAGTAAAGTGTCACTGTAAGGAGGAGAATGTGTGAAAGAAGAGAAAGTGCGTTTGCGTAAACAAATAATAGAACACATGAATTCTTTATCAGAAGAACAGTATACAACTTTATCAGAACAGATTGCATTTTCGTTGTATGCGCAAAAAGAGTGGGTTGAAGCTAAAACAATTGGAATTACTCTTTCAATGGAAAATGAAGTGAATACATATCCTATTATCGAAAAAGCTTGGGAAGAAGGAAAGAAAGTTGTAGTTCCTAAGTGTAATAAAGGAACAAGAACGATGTCCTTCCGGAAAATTAGTGATTTTGATCAATTAGAAACGGTGTATATGAATTTACGTGAACCGATTCCGGGACTTACGGAAGAAGTCAGTGCGGATGACATTGATCTTCAAATTGTGCCAGGCGTAGCTTATACAGAGCGAGGAGAACGGATTGGATACGGCGGGGGCTATTATGATCGTTATCTCGTGCATTATAAAGGGAAAACGCTATCATTAGCATATGATTTTCAAATGGTAAAACACATTCCGGTAGAGCCATTTGATAAAAATATAGAAAAAATTATTACAGAAAAAGGAACAATGCTTATAAATGAGCTTGTATAGACAAATAAAAATTGACGAGACTTTTTCTTCTTGATTATAATAAAATATGTGAACGTTTTCTTATTATAATTTTTATAGTAAGTGAGCATAGAGGGTGATGAAATGGTATCTATTTATGATATTCAGCAATTGCTAAAGAAATTTGGTACGATTATTTATACGGGAGATCGAATTGCAGATTTACAATTAATGCAAGATGAATTGCGTGAATTAAATCAATCACAGCTAATCGATCCACAAGACTATCAAACAGCTTTATTTTTATTGAAGCAAGAAATTCAAAAAGAGCTAAATAAGAATTAGATAAAGGTAGGTAAGCAACATGGAAGAGAAATGGTTAGTTGGTGTTGACCTTGGTGGTACAACGATTAAATTAGCATTTATTAATGTATACGGCGAAATTTTACATAAGTGGGAAATCCCTACAAATACAGGTGAGCAAGGAAAACATATTACACTTGATGTTGCGAAAGCAATTGATAAAAAGCTAGAAGAATTAGGCGAATTGAAGAGCAAGTTAATTGGTATTGGTATGGGAGCTCCTGGCCCTGTACATGTGGCATCTGGAATGATTTATGAAGCGGTTAATTTAGGGTGGAAAAACTATCCGCTAAAAGATTTATTAGAAGTAGAAACAGGATTACCTGTTGTTATTGATAATGATGCAAACTTAGCAGCGCTTGGTGAAATGTGGAAAGGTGCTGGTGAAGGTGCAAAAGATTTAATCTGCATGACACTTGGTACGGGCGTTGGTGGTGGTGTAATCGCCAATGGTGAGATTGTACACGGCGTGAGTGGTGCTGCTGGTGAGATTGGACATATTACAGTAGTTACAGAAAATGCTTTCCCATGTAATTGCGGGAAGTCTGGTTGCTTAGAAACAGTAGCATCTGCGACAGGTATTGTACGTGTTGCTATGCAAAAAATACAAGAGACTAATAAAGAAAGCATGTTGCGTTCTATGTTAGCTGAAGAAGGACGTATTACATCAAAAGATGTCTTTGAAGCACTTGGACAAGGTGATGAATTAGCAGGCGAAGTAGTAGAAAAGGTAGCTTCTTATTTAGGGTTAGCTGTAGCGAACCTATCTAGTACGTTGAACCCAGAGAAAATTGTTATTGGTGGAGGCGTGTCTAAAGCTGGAGATGCGCTATTAGAACCAATTCAACGCTATTTCGAGCAATACGCTTTCTCACGTGCTGTAAAGAGCACGAAGTTAGCTATTGCAACACTTGGTAATGATGCAGGTGTTATCGGAGGAGCTTGGCTTGTAAAAAAGCACAAATACGAAGCGAAGATGATATAAGTTTTGAAATATGAAAAGAGGAAGGGGGAATCCTTCCTCTTTTTGTGTGAAATCTCGATGAAGAATAAAGTGTAAACGAATTAAGCTGCTGGTGGATACCCGTTATATAGAACAGTCATGATCGTAAACCATCCGAAAACGAGTACAGTTGCAATTGCAAAGCCGCTCGCGAAAAAGTTTTTTTCACGAAGTGTTCTAAGCGTAGCAAATACAGCTAACAGAGTGACAAGTGTAAAAATAATAACAAGGCCCATGCAATATCCTCCTCTGTCTACCCATTTCTTATTATGAGTTTTTGGAATATTTACTCTTTTATATTGTACATGTTTTAAAAATGATTGTCGAGATAGCATCCTTTCTTTTCCTAAGAGAAAGAAATGTTGTATCATTAAAAGTAAGTTTAATAACTGGAGGAGATTTTCATATGAAATGCATACAAATGCCGTTAGGCCCATTACAAACAAATGCTTATATTTTAATGAACGATCAAAAAGAGTGCATTATCTTTGACCCTGGGCACGAAGGTGAAAAGCTCGTTACATATTTACAAGAAGAACAATTAAAACCATTGGCTGTTTTATTAACGCATGCTCACTTTGATCATATCGGTGCTGTTGATGCGGTAAGAGACGCTTTTCATATTCCTGTATACGTACATAAAGAAGAAGCAGATTGGTTAGGAGATGCAACTGTAAACGGCTCTCAAATTTTTATGATGAACCGCAGTATTACAGCAAAACCAGCGGATCATATTATTGATGCAGAAGGTACATTAACAATTGGATCATTTAATTTTGAAATTTTTGAGACGCCAGGACATTCTCCAGGAAGTATTTCTTATTATAGTAAAGAGGCAAATGCTGTATTCTCAGGAGATGTATTGTTCCAAATGAGCATTGGAAGAACAGATTTGCCTGGTGGAAGTTTTGCTGAATTAATTGGAAGTATTGAAGAGAAATTATTTGTATTACCAGATGAGACAGCGGTGTTATGTGGACATGGTCCAGAAACAAGCATTGGTTTTGAAAAAGAAAATAATCCGTTTTTACAATAAGGAGTCATTATGGGAATGGAGCTCATTTTAAGAGAATGGATGGGGAAAGAAAAGGATTATTCAATTTCATATAGTACGTATATGAACCTTGTATTGTATACAGAAGGTCATGGATATTATATGAAAGAACGTGAAAAGATTGGAAGACAAGGGGATTTTTTTACAAGTAGCAATGTATCCTCTGTTTTTGCAAAAACTTTTGCTAAACTTTTTATTCGTCTTGTTGAAAATGGTGAAGTTGCTTCGAATATTTGTGAGGTTGGTGGGGGAACTGGAAAGTTTGCCTATGATGTTTTACAAGAATGGAAGCAATTATCTCCAAAAACCTTTATTGATTTAAACTATTCAATGATTGAAGTGAGCCCTTTTCATAGGAAATTACAGCAGGAGCAGCTTGGCTCATTTTCTAATGTATCGTACTATACCTCCTATAGTGAAATGGGAGATTCTTTCGAGGGAATTCTCTTTTCGAATGAGTTGTTTGATGCATTTCCTGTTGAAATAATTGAGAAAAGAAATGGTATGTTGTATGAAGTGCGTATTACATATACAGAGGAAGGAAACCTTTCAGAAGTATGTAGGCCGTTAGATAAAAGAATTGGTCGATATTTATTGAAATATAATATTCATATTGCTGAAGGGCAACGTTTTGAAGTACCAATTGTGATGGAGGAGTATATAAAAGAAATCGCGAAATGGTTTCAAAAAGGTATATGTATTACAGTTGATTACGGATACACAAAAGAAGAATGGATGCATCCAGCACACCGTGAAGGAAGTTTGCGAGGTTATTATCAGCATAAGCTAATACGTAACCCACTAGCGCATCCAGGTGAAATGGATCTTACTACTCATATTCATTGGGACGAGCTAAAGGAGATGTTTAGTATGCAAGGAATGAGTGCAGTATGGCATAAGAAACAATCTGAGTTCTTGTTAGCTGCAGGGATATTAGAACAGCTTACGAGCCATCAAGATATGAATCCTTTTTCTGAAACACAAAAACAAAATCGAGCAGTTCGTTCTATGATTTTGAATGGAGGAGTAGGGAGTGCGTTTGATGTTGTTATACATACAAAAGATATGCAACATTTACATTTGGAGCGGTATGTAACAATATAAAAAACAAGACACAGTATATACTGTGTCTTGTTTTTTAATACGACTTATGTAGTATTATATATTTCCTCTCATGATATATATTTATATTAAAGATATGAGATAAAAAATATAGAATACGTTCTTTTTCTTCGATTATTAGTCCCTAACCTAATAATACGCGAACGAGTTGAATTATTGTTTCGTTCTCTACTTTGTAATAAATTTCCAATCCTTTTCTTTCACTAGAAACGATTTTAGCGCTTTTTAATTTTGCTAAATGCTGTGAAATTGTAGATTGTGGCATGTTTAAGCCAGTGTACATTGTAGAAACGTTGCTTGGACCGCGCTCAATTAATCCTTTTACGATACATAAACGAACAGGATGAGCCAGCACTTTTAATAATTCTGCATTACTTTCATATAGTTCTAATTCTTTTTGAAAGGTTTCTAACATGTTCTTTTCCACCTCCGTGTGAGCTATTATACCATACTATACATACCAAAAATTTAAAGAAAAGAAAATAGTTGTTGCAGAAAAAAAGTCCTAAAGTAAAGAAATTGTAAGAAAAGAGACCATGATGTAAATAAAATAGGTAAATTAGCACGTTTTTGTAAAATGACATTTTTGGGTGAAAATTTCGATGCGTTTTAAAAATTGAAAGATATAGATATATTTGTAACACAATTTTATCATGATTTTCTTATTCTTTCAAATGAATATACTAAATTTTTAAAATAATATGACAAAGGAATTATAATGATATATATAGAATATAAAACAGGTTAAAAGAAAAGAAGCTGAATGTAATTCGCTTCTTTATGGTGATAATGAAATATTTGATTACGGCTGATAAATCTTAGGATAATCAAGTCATTAGTCATTTATTCTAAAATTCATCTTTTAGCAACGTTAAAAATCTGTGATTCCATATGTTCTCGTAAAAATCAATTGTCTCTTTTGCGGACATAAAAGGATTATTCAACGTAGAGGTTGTTTTCTGTATCATAAAGTTTTCGTATCCCAGTCCGTGGGCAAACTTAATCGTAGCATCCATACAGTACTCTGTTTGGGCACCGCAAAATTCAATGCGATTTACAGATAATTGATCTAAAATTTCTTTTAAGTTTGTTTTATAAAATGAATTAGCATGTGTTTTTCTTACAAAAAAATCTTGTTCTTGAACATCAAGATCGGTATGAATAGCCCAAAGTTCTTTCTCGGGTACTAAATCATCATCACAATGTTGAACAAAAAGGATTGGTTTATTTAATTTTCTGTATGAAGAAATTCTTTTATTTACTTTTGTTAGTAAGTTCTGTAAATCAAATAAATGCTCTCCGCCATAACATACGCCATTTTGTAAATCGATAACGATTAAAATATCTGCGCAAGTATCCATTATTTTTACCCCTTTTTTATTTTTTAATATATCAATTAATAAATTATTTAGAAATAGATGATATACTTTTATTTTTTATGGACTATAAGAAAAATTTCAAATGACTATAACTAAATCGCATAAAAAGAAGATATGAAAACCTATTCTCATATCTTCTTTTTTCTCTATGCATTTACAGGTTCTTCTACATAAGAAAGGGCATTTTCAAAATCGGATATTAAATCGTTAACATTTTCAAGACCGACTGATAACCGAAGTAATGAATTAGAGATTCCTCTTTCATCACGAGCTTCTTGCGACAGTGCTGCATGTGACATTTTTGCTGGATAAGAAAGAATTGACTCTACAGCTCCTAAACTAACTGCAAAAACAGGTAATTTTACTTTTGATAAAAATTGGCGGAGTGCATCTTCTGACTGCAAAGTAAATGATAAGACTGCTCCAGCTGATGTTGCTTGAGATTGTTGAATATCAAATCCGAGATGTGTTTGTAATCCCGGATAATAGACATTTTGTACTTTAGTGTGCTCTTGTAAATAATGTGCAATTTTATTGGCATTTTTAGCTGAATGCTCGAGGCGTACATGTAATGTTTTTAGACCGCGAAGTACGAGAGAACAATCTTGAGGTCCTAAAATAGCACCGAATGCATTTTGTGAAAATCCAAGCTTTTGAGCGAGTTCTGCATCTTTTACTACTGCTAATCCGGCAGTAACATCACTATGCCCAGCAATAAATTTTGTGGCACTATGAAGAACAACATCAGCTCCAAGTTCAAGTGGTTTTTGGAATAGTGGTGTCAAAAATGTATTATCAACAAAAGTAAGAGCCCCAATAGATTTTGCAAGTTTAGAAACCTCGCGAATATCTGTTACCTTTAAAAGTGGATTAGAAGGTGTTTCTACATAAAAGAGCTTTGTATTTGGTTTAATGCTTTGTTTTATTTCTTCTAAATTGGTCATATCAACAAATGTATGTGAAACACCGTAACGGGAGAGTACCTCAGTTATCACTCGGTAAGTTCCTCCGTATACATCTTCTGAAATGAGTACGTGATCACCTTGTGAAAGAAGGAGGAATGCAGTGGAAATCGCTGCAATGCCTGATGCAAAGGCGAATCCCTTTGTTCCACCTTCTAATAAAGCAATGATATCTTCAAGAGCTTCACGAGTTGGATTTCCTGACCTGCTATAGTCATATTTTCCGAACGTATCTACATCAAACTGGTGAAAAGTTGATGTGTTATAGATAGGAACGTTCACAGCTCCTGTTTGCGAGTCATGTTTATATTGGTTGTGTAGTAAGAGTGTATCTATAGAATAACTCATATTCTTACACCTTCTTTTACAAGTTTAATGGCTTGCTTTAAGTCTTGAATTAAATCGTTACTATTTTCAATGCCAACGGAGAATCGAAGAAGACGATTACATACACCGTTTGCTGTTCTAATTTCTTCAGGAATATCAGCATGTGTTTGCGTTGCTGGATAAGTCATTAAACTTTCTACACCACCAAGACTTTCGGCAAATGTAATTAAGGATAAAGATTGTAAGAATGGATTAATCCAAGCTTCATCTTTAAGGCGAAATGAAATCATGCCGCCTCTTCCAGGATAAAATACATCTGTCACCCCGTCTTCATCATTTAAATATGCAACAACTGCTTTCGCATTTTCTTCATGCTGTCTCATGCGAAGCGCTAACGTTTTCATACCGCGAATTAATAACCATGAGTCAAATGGGCTTAAAACTGCACCTGATGCATTATGATAATGAGCGATTTCTTCACAAAGTTCCTTTCCTTTTGCAACGACAAGTCCGCTTAGTACATCGTTATGTCCCCCTAAATATTTCGTTGCGCTGTGAAGTACAATGTCAGCACCTTCTGTTAATGGTTGCTGTATATAAGGTGTGTAGAATGTGTTGTCTACAATAAGAAGTAGTCCGTGCCTTTTCGCTACAGTTGCGACAGCAGCAATATCAGTAACTTGCATTAATGGATTAGTTGGAGTTTCTATGAAAATAGCCTTCGTTTCAGTTGTGATAGCTTGCTCAATTTGTTTAATAGACTGTGTATTTACGTATCTACATCGAACATTCCACTTTTTTTCATGTTCAGAAAATAATCGATACGTTCCACCGTATAAATCTTCAGATACAATAAGTTCGTCTCCAGAGCGGAATAGAGAAAGGACGAGGAGAACAGCCGCCATCCCTGAACTACAGGCATAACCTTGTTCGCCATATTCTAAGTCTGCGATTGCCTGTTCTAAAAGACCTCGAGTTGGATTGCCAGTTCGTGAATAGTCAAAGCCAGTAGATTTACCAATTCCTTCATGACGATAAGCGGTTGAGAAATAAACTGGTGGATTAACCGTTCCAGTTGTAGTTTCACTGCGATTGCCGATTTGTGCTAGTTTTGTTTCGATTGTTGACATGTGAAAATTCCTCCTTTTTAAATTGAAACATTAAGTGAATATAAAATAAAAAAAGCCTTCTAAGAAGAAGGCTTTCGGTTTGAATAGAGTCTTCTTCTCATCTGTCAAATCTTTCACAATTTGCTGGAATTAGCACCTTATTAACAAAATGTTAATGGTTGCTGAGGCGTCACAGGGCCAGTCCCTCTACCTCTCTAGATAAGAATGTTCGTATGAAATTTTTATTATGTTTTTAACTTTACAACAAAAGATAATTGAATTGCAACTTTATTTTTCCGCAAGTGTCATTGACTTTTACTTTTGTGCATGCTAAATTTATTAAAAAATTAACAAACATTGTTAAAAGGGGAACGCATTTCCTTTTAGCTACATAAATAAAATAATAAAGACAACTCTTATTGAGAGCGGTGGAGGGAAAGGCCCTGTGAAACCCGGCAACCTTCAAACGAAATGTTTGAAACGGTGCTAATACCTGCAAAACGAATGTTTTGCATAATAAGAGGAGGAACGATTATGTCCCCCTCTTCAAAGTGAAGAGGGGGTTTTTATATTGATAGAAATGAGGGAGATTCGTGAAATTACTAGATTTATTATCAAAAGGAATTGTAATAGGTGATGGTGCGGTTGGGACGTTATTGCATTCACATGGCTTGCAAAGTAGCTTTGAAGAATTGAATGTATCTGATCCAGACTTAATTATATCGATTCATAAACAATATGTAGCTGCTGGAGCAGATGTAATTCAAACGAATACGTATGGAGCAAATGAGGCGAAATTACGTATGTACGGCTTAGAAAATCAAGTTACAGAAATTAATAGAGCGGCAGTAAAACTGGCGAAAGCATCTGTTACAGATAAAAATGCAATTTTAGGAACAATTGGTGGTATGAAACATATCGGAGCCGTTACAACGACTGATATGGAAAGGGAGTTTATGCTACTTGAACAGGCAGGGGTTTTACTAGAAGAACAGGTTGATGGATTACTATTAGAAACTTTTTACGATGAATTTGAATTACTTCATGCTGTTAAAGTATTGCGTAAGCAAACGAACATTCCAATTGTTGCTCAATTAGCGTTACATGAAGCAGGTACGACTCAAAATGGAAATGATGTTAATGAAATATTAAAGCAACTTATAGATTACGGTGCAAATGTTGTTGGATTAAATTGTCAACTAGGGCCGCTTCATATGACGGAGGCTTTCAAAATGATATCGATTCCGCAAAATGGCTATTTATCAGCATACCCAAATGCAGGTCTCCCGAATTATGCGGAGGGACGTTACGTATATGAGGGAAGCCCAGCTTATTTTGAGGCGATGACGCCGAGATTTATTGAGCAAGGTATTCGGTTATTAGGTGGTTGTTGTGGTACGACTCCAGAACATATTCAAAGTATGAAGCACGCTGTTGCGAATGTTACACCTGTAATAGAAAAAGACACCATTCAAAGGCCGAAAGTTGTTCATACGCATGAGAAACGTTCGAAGGCTCACGTCACTCTAGCAGAGAAAGCGAAAAAACAAACGACAGTTGTAGTGGAATTAGATCCACCGAAAACGTTAGATACACAGCGGTTTTTTGAAGGAGCAAGAGCTTTAAAAAGAGCGGGAGCAGATGCTATTACTCTAGCAGATAATTCATTAGCATCGCCTCGTATTTCTAATATGGCAATGGGTGCGTTATTAACGAAGCATGATATCCCGGTATTGACACATTTAACGTGTAGGGATCATAACGTCATTGGACTACAATCTCATTTGTTAGGTTTATCGGCGTTAGGGATGGAAGAAGTGTTAGCTTTAACTGGTGATCCAGCGCGCGTTGGTGATTTTCCTGGTGCAACTTCTGTATACGATTTGTCCTCTATTGAGCTCATTAAAATGATTAAAGAAATGAACGATGGACGTTCAATTTTAGGGAAATCAATTGGACCGGCGACAAGGTTTTCTGTAGGCGGCGCATTTAATCCTCACGTGAGGCACTTAAAAGCAGCGGTTAAGCGAATGGAACGAAAAATAGATGCTGGAGCGGAATATTTTTTAACTCAGCCAATTTACGATATCGCGTTAATTGAAGAAGTGTATGAAGCGACAAAGCATTTGGAACAACCTATTTTTATTGGAATTATGCCGTTAGTAAGTAAGCGGAATGCAGATTTTCTTCATTTTGAGGTACCGGGTATTACTCTTCCAGAAGAAATAAGAGAGAGAATGGATGGACACGAAACGAAAGAGGCGGCAATTGAGGAAGGGATTCGCATTTCGCAAGAATTGATCGACGCAGCGATGAAATATTTTAATGGTATTTATCTTATTACACCATTTTTAAAATATGAAATTACAGAACATCTTGTTAAATATGTAAGAGAAAAGCAAGAAGTGAAAGAAGGTATTAATTGATGAAGTGTATAGAAGAAAAATTACAAAATAGCATTTTAATATTAGATGGTGCAATGGGAACAATGATTCAGCAAGAGGATTTAACTGCTGAAGATTTCGGAGGAGAAGAGTACGAGGGCTGTAATGAATATTTAGTAGAAACAAGACCAGACGTTATTTTAAAGATTCATAAAGCTTATATTGAAGCTGGAGCGGATATTATTGAAACAAATACATTTGGGGCAACGAATATTGTACTAAGTGATTATGAGCTGTCTCATTTAGATGAAGAACTAAATGAAAAGGCAGCACTTTTGGCGAAGCAAGCTGTTAAAGAAAGCGGTAAGGAAGTATATGTTGCGGGAGCGATGGGACCAACAACGAAAGCAATTAGTGTTACTGGTGGTGTGACTTTTGAAGAATTGATTGAGGCTTATACAAGGCAGGCACGAGGATTATTAAAAGGAGAAGTTGATGTATTACTCGTTGAGACGAGTCAAGATATGCGTAACGTGAAAGCAGCTTATATTGGAATTCAAGCTGCTTTTGAAGAACTGAAAAAAACGGTTCCTATTATGATTTCAGGAACGATTGAGCCAATGGGAACGACTCTGGCTGGGCAAACAATTGAAGCTTTTTATTTATCAGTAGAACATATGAAACCATTATCTGTTGGGTTAAATTGTGCGACTGGTCCGGAGTTTATGAGGGACCATATTCGTTCACTATCTGATTTATCGGAGTGTTACATTTCTTGTTATCCAAATGCAGGTCTTCCTGATGAAGATGGACATTACCATGAGTCTCCATCTTCTCTCGCTGAAAAGGTGAAGCGATTTGCTGAAGAAGGATGGGTTAATATTATCGGTGGTTGTTGTGGCACGACACCAGAACATATAAAAGCAATGAAAGAAGCACTAGCATCTCTTAAGCCTCGTGACCATCATGAGAGAGAAGGACATGGAATTAGTGGATTAGAGGCACTGCAATATGATGAGTCTATGAGACCGTTATTTGTAGGTGAAAGAACGAATGTTATTGGATCACGTAAATTTAAACGATTAGTAGCAGAAGGGAAATTTGAAGAGGCTGCTGAAGTGGCAAGAGCGCAAGTGAAGAAAAATGCTCATATTATTGATATTTGTATGGCAGATCCTGATCGTGATGAAATAGAAGATATGGAGAAATTTTTGACAGAAGTTACGAAAGTGTTAAAAGTACCGATTATGATTGATTCAACGGATGAAAATGTTATGGCAAGAGCACTTACTTATATTCAAGGAAAAGCTGTTATCAACTCTATTAATTTAGAAGATGGAGAAGAGCGTTTTGAAAAGGTAACACCGCTTCTTCGTAAGTATGGTGCTGCAATTGTAGTTGGTACAATCGATGAAGATGGTATGGCAGTAAGTGCTGAAAGAAAATTAGAAATTGCAAAAAGAAGTTACGAATTATTAACGACGAAATATGGGATACGCCCGTCAGATATTATTTTTGATGCACTTGTGTTTCCAGTAGGGACAGGTGATGAAGAATATATTGGTTCAGCGGCAGCGACTATAGAGGGCATTCGCCTTATTAAAGAAGCGTTACCAGAGTGTTTAACGATTTTAGGTGTAAGTAACATATCATTTGGTTTACCACCGGCTGGACGTGAAGTATTGAATTCCGTCTTTTTATATCATGCTACGAAGGCTGGATTAGATTACGCGATTGTTAATACGGAAAAATTAGAACGCTATGCGTCGATTCCAGAGGAAGAAAAACACCTTGCAGATGCATTACTGTTTGAAACGACGAAAGAGACGTTAGAAGAATTTACAAACTTTTACCGAGTCGCTAAAAAGAAAGATGTCGTTGTGCAAGAAACGTTAACGCTAGATGAACGACTAGCAAATTATATTGTAGAAGGTACGAAACAAGGATTACACGAGGATTTAAGTCTTGCACTTGAAGAAGGAAGAAAACCTCTTGATATTATTAACGGTCCGCTTATGACAGGGATGGATGAGGTAGGACGACTATTTAATAATAATGAACTTATTGTTGCTGAAGTATTGCAAAGTGCCGAAAGTATGAAAGCTGCTGTAAGTTATTTAGAGCCACATATGGAATCTAGCGATAGTGCAAAAAAAGGGAAAGTATTATTAGCAACTGTAAAAGGTGATGTGCATGATATTGGGAAAAATCTCGTTGAAATTATTTTAGCGAATAACGGATATGAGATTATTAATTTAGGAATTAATGTACGTTCGGATCGAATTGTTCAAGAAGTACAAGAAAAGAAGCCGGACATTATAGGCCTTTCAGGTTTATTAGTAAAATCAGCGCAACAAATGGTAACGACTGCTGAAGATTTAAAAGCAGCAAATATTGATGTTCCCATTGTTGTAGGTGGTGCAGCGTTAACGAGAAAGTTTACAGATAATCGGATTTCACCATCATATAAAGGGCTCGTTTGTTATGCGAGTGATGCGATGACGGGGCTCGATATTATTAATAAGCTTCAAAAAGAAGAAGAGCGTGAGAAGATGAAACAGGATAAAAAAGAACGTCATCTTCATATCGTAAAAAAAGAGGAGAAGAAAGTAGAAATTCCAGCAGTAATTGAGCCATTACCGAAGGCTGAGGTTATGGTGCCTGATTCAACAAAACGAATTGTATTACGTGATATTCCGGCTCTTCATCTCGCTCCATTTTTAAATAGACAAATGCTACTTGGGCATCACCTTGGATTAAAAGGAAATGTGAAGAAGCTTTTGAAAGAGGGAGATAAGAGAGCACATGAATTAAATGATTTAATAGATGAATTATTGCAGGAAGGACAATCTTGGTTAAAGCCGAAAGCAGTGTATCAATTTTTCCCAGCGCAAAGCGACGGACAAAACATTGTAATATATGATCCAGAAGATCATACGCGTGTTATAGAGCGTTTCACATTCCCTAGACAAGGAAAGGCTCCCTATCGTACTTTAGGCGATTATTTGCGCCCAATTGGAGATGAGATGGACTATGTTGCTTTCTTATCTGTTACGGTTGGGGAAGGAGTTCGGGACATTGCTGAAGAGTGGAAGGCGAAAGGTGATTACTTACGTAGTCATGCCATTCAATCGTTAGCGCTTGAATTAGCAGAAGGACTTGCTGAAAAAACACATATGCTCATTCGTGACCGCTGGGGCATTCCAGACTCACCTGAACTGACGATGGAAGAACGTTTCCGTACGAAATATAGAGGAATACGCGTGTCATTTGGTTATCCGGCGTGTCCAGAACTTGCAGATCAAGAAAAGCTATTTCGCTTAATTCATCCAGAGGAAATAGGTATTTCATTAACAGAAGGATTCATGATGGAGCCAGAAGCGTCCGTAACGGCTATGGTATTTTCTCACCCTGAGGCAAGATATTTTAGTGTATTATAGTCTAGAAGGGGGAGACGTATGAAGAAAATAGTCTTTACAGGTGGCGGTTCGGCAGGACATGTAACACCTAATTTAGCCATTATCCCATATTTACAGGAAGACAACTGGGATATCTCTTATATTGGTTCTCACCAAGGTATTGAGAAAACGATTATAGAAAAGGAAGGCATTCCCTACTATAGTATTTCGAGTGGAAAGCTACGTCGTTATTTTGATTTAAAAAATATAAAAGATCCTTTTCTTGTAATGAAGGGGGTTATGGATGCGTATGTAAGAATTCGAAAACTAAAACCAGATGTGATTTTTTCAAAAGGCGGTTTCGTATCCGTACCAGTCGTAATTGGAGGATGGCTAAATAGAGTACCAGTTTTATTACATGAATCTGATATGACGCCAGGACTAGCAAATAAAATTGCGCTTCGTTTTGCTTCGAAAATATTTGTTACATTTGAAGAAGCGGCGAAACATTTACCGAGAGAAAAAGTAATATATACGGGATCTCCTGTACGTGAAGAAGTGCTGAAGGGAAATCGTGAAACAGGTTTAGCATTTTTAGGTTTTTCACGTAAAAAGCCAGTTATTACGATTATGGGAGGTAGCTTGGGCGCGAAAAAAATTAATGATACGGCTCGAGAAGCATTACCAGAACTTCTTAAAAAGTATCAAATTGTTCACCTTTGCGGAAAAGGTAACCTTGATGAAAGTTTACAAAATAAAGAAGGATATAGACAATTTGAATATGTACATGGAGAACTGCCAGATATATTAGCGGTAACAGATTTTGTTATTTCACGCGCGGGCTCCAACGCAATTTTTGAATTTTTAACATTACAAAAGCCGATGGTTTTAATTCCATTATCGAAATTTGCAAGCCGTGGAGATCAAATATTAAATGCAGAGTCCTTTGAAAGGCAAGGGTATGCCTCCGTATTATATGAAGAAGATGTAACTGTAAAATCTCTTATAAAGTATGTCGAAGAATTGAATCAAAATAATGAGAAGTATAAAACAGCACTAAAAAAATATAATGGAAAAGAAGCAATTAAAACAATCATTCAAAATATTTCAGAGGCATGATGAAACAATCATGCCTCTTTTAGTAGGGTGAAAGATTCCAAGAATTGATATTTTTATGTTACAATAAAGTGAAACTTTAATCAGTTGGGGGCATCCTCCATCTAACTTCTTTGCTTTCACTGGAATTTGAGGAGGGGGTTTTACTGCCCTCAAATAGCGGGATAACAAATGGGTTAATAGGGAAATTCCAATTAATGAAGCGTGAAAATACGAATGGATTAGGAGTGACTGTGTTGGAGCTAAGTCTCTATGAAAATACTGCACTTATTATATGCTTTGTGTTGTACGTTGGTAGTGTTATTGTTTATATTTCAAGGAAATTTTCGCAAGAAAGAGAGCTTGAAAAATCAGAGATAACAGCTGAACTAGAAATGTTAGCTGATGAAAGTTATAAAAAACAAAAAATAAAAGAAGACCATGAAGCATCCCATCATTTAAACGCAAATAAGTTTTAAAGATGGGGATTTTTTTTGAAGTTGTTCTTTATTATAGCTATAACAATTAACGCTAAAAAGGAGTTTCCCCATACATAATGAAGGAGTGTATATAAATGAATTTTTATATCGCCTCAGGTTTCCAAAATAAACATCTTGTATGTTCCGTAGCAAATGAACTGAAACATGCAGGATGGCACCATACATATGATTGGACCAAAAACGAAAGAGCAGTGAATCAAGAACAATTAAGAGAAATTGGTCAGGCAGAAAAAAATGCTGTAAAAGAAGCGGATGTGTTTTTACTTATATTAGATGGCGGAAACGGGAGCCATACAGAGTTTGGAATGGCGATTGCACTAGAGAAAACGATATATGTATATCATGCAGGAAACCCGCTCCAAACAACGTTCTATCACTTGCCAGAAATAAATATTTTTGAAGGAGATGTAGCTGAGTTTGCATCTTATGTTATGAATCATGTGAAATAATAGTAACTACCTAAAAGGTTATAAAAGTGATCTTTTGGGTACAGTGATGATAAGAAACGTATATAAAGGAGTACATAATATGAAATTAGAAAATGGATGGGAAACGAGCTTTTTAGAAGTCGTACAAAATAGTGAATTTAAGAAAGAGGCACTTCTTAGTCAATTGCTTTGTCAGGATAGTGAAGAAGTAGAAGAGCTTGTGGATGATTACGGCTACGAAGAACTTGTTGAACGTGAACATGATGATGAGTTAGCTGAAATCTTAGGAGAAGAACTTTTTAGTGAGATGGAACGCCAAGTATTCTTATCTTCAAACCCAGAAGAAAAACTTATTGCATTCGTCAATGGATTAGGTTTTCATGTGTTAGATTGGATCGTTCTTCTTGAAACAGAATTTGGCATTGATAGTGCAACCTTTACATCAGATGCTGTAAAGGTGTTAGAAAAGCGTTTCAGACAGTTTCCGTACATAGAGAACAATACAATTTTTGATATGACATTTGGAGAATCGATGGATGTATTAGAATCTGTTACAGGATTACAACTAAAGGAAAAGATGAACATATAATGAAAAAAGAACGTGATTCAATCACGTTCTTTTTTTACATAATAATAATTTTATCATCTAGTTTTGTCTGCCCGGTAAGAAGTGCGTTTAAATATTCCACTTTTCTTATACAAGCTTGTATATGTCTTTCAACCTCTTGTAACTCTGCTTGGTGATGTGTTTCAATTGGATGAATTTGTACGTTGAATTTTTCAAATTGACTACTATATGTTATTTCTGCATAGCCGCTCATAATATCGGTTTCGTTATGAAATAAAAATTGCCTCGTTTTGTCACAGAATGATACATCCTGAAAGCCATATACTTTTAATGCTTCAATTACTTTTTTAATCATTTTTGTATTCATTTTTTTAACCCTCTTTACGAAGTTCTACTTTTATATTATAACATAAAAAATTACATAGAAAGCGCTTCCAAGTGTATTTTATTATAAACTTTACGTTTCAATCACAAAAATGAAACAAAGAAAAAATAATTGTAAAGAAGGAAGGACTCTTTTATTGTTTCGTCATATATATAGAGAAATAGTGCAATGAAAGGAAATTTTCCGAGGTGGAGATCGTATTTCCAATTTGAGCGCAGTAAAAGAGGTGAGAATCTTGAACTTTGATATTGTAGGACAAAAAGCATATATAAAAGATGGACCGCATCGGAACCGAATTGGAATTGTAAAGAAAAACGAGACAAAATTAGCATCGCAGTTTGCTATTGTAATTGGAGAACAAATTATTGATGTAGAGCTAAAGGATATCGTGTTAGTTGGAGTAGACGTAGGACAATTTCATAAATGGTGCGAACAAAATGGTTATTTGTGAAAAGGACGGGCTGTGAGATAATGAAATATATTTGAGGAAAGAGAATATATTATTGTATTCTCTTTTTCTATGTTTAAGGAGGCGAAAATGAAATATAAAGAACAGGAGTTTACGTTGGAGTTAAAAGAGAACATTCAATGTATGGAGAAGGAAATAGAGCGAATGGCACTTAAATTGTATAAAGAGTATTCGCATTTATACATAGAAAAAAACATGGAATTAGATATGGGATTTGCAAGAGAAAAAGAGAATCCCTTTGAGGTGGGTTATTATTCAACAGTTGCTATAGCTATATTAGATGAAGAAAAAGAGATGATTAAATTTCACAATATTCCAATTTAAGGATGTTAAAGAATCTTTTTAGGAATGCCAATTCAATCAAACATTTTGGGTAGTAAGAAAGTAGGAGAACTCGCTGATGAATCTTGTTATGAGATTGAGGAAGAGTTAAAAGAGCAATTAGAAGAATACTTGGAGTGATAATTCTCAAGATAAGATCTATAAAGAGGGAACGGAATAAAAAAGACGCTAACAATTGTATGTTAGCGTCTTTTTTTCATTATGAAGCAATTTCACCAGTTTTTGTATCATCTTGATTGTACGTATCTTGATCTAATTCACCAAGCCATTTACTTGAAATAAGACCTGCTGTCATAGAACCACTTACGTTAAGAGCTGTACGACCCATATCGATTAATGGCTCAACCGAGATAACTAGAGCAACAATACCGATTGGTAAGTTCATTGTAGATAGTACGATTAAAGCTGCGAATGTTGCACCGCCACCAACTCCGGCAACACCGAATGAGCTAATAGCAACAACAGCGATTAAAGTTAAAATAAATTGTGGTTGTAATGGATCAATTCCTACAGTTGGAGCGACCATCATTGCAAGCATTGCTGGATAAATACCTGCGCAACCGTTTTGTCCGATAGATACCCCAAATGAAGCTGCGAAGTTTGCAATTCCTTCGGAGATACCAAGCTTTTCTTTTTGAGCTTCAATATTTAATGGCATCGCACCAGCACTAGAGCGAGATGTGAATGCAAAAGTTAGTACAGGGAACACTTTTTTCAAATATTGAATTGGATTTAAACCAGACAATGCAATTAATAATAAGTGAATGATAAACATTACGATAAGTGCTACATAAGAGGCTAATACGAAGTTACCAAGCTTTAAAATAGCATTTATATCACTACCAGCAACTGTTTTTGCCATAAGAGCTAATACGCCGTATGGAGTAAGGCGTAAAATTAATGTTACCATACGCATTACGATTGCATATACAGCATCAAGCATTTTCTTAAATAGCTCTGCTTGTTCTGGATATTTTCGTTTTACACCTATAAAGGCAATGCCGATAAAGGCTGCAAATATTACGACAGAAATTGTTGATGTTGGACGAGCGCCTGTTAAATCAAGAAACGGATTTGTAGGCAATAGCTCTAATAATTTATCTGGAATTGTTGTCTTTTCAATAGAAGTAAATCTTTCTTCAACTAGTTTCAGACGAGCAGATTCTGCATCACCTTGTTGCAAGCCTGTTGCAGATACACCAAATCCTGCACTTGCAGCGATACCGACAGCTGCAGCGATTCCTGTAGTAAGAATTAAAATTCCGATAATAAGACCACTAATTTTACCAAGGTTTTTCGTTAACTGTAATTTTGTAAATGCTGAAATAATAGATACTAAAATAAGTGGCATAACGATCATTTGAAGTAATTTCACATAACCGTTACCAATTAAGCCAAACCAAGTATTTGATTCAATAATTACTTTAGAAGTTGGCTCATAAATGAATTGTAATATAAGACCGAATAAAATTCCGACTCCTAAAGCGGTAAATACACGTTTATTAAAAGATACATGCTTACGTTGCATATAATATAATACGCCAACTAAGATGAGCATGACTGCAACGTTAATTCCGACAAGCAGTGTATTCATGTTGATTCCCCCTAATTCCAATCTGTTATATAGAATATAAGGTAATAAAACCTATAAGTCAACTAGGAAATTGCGGGATTAAAAAAAAGATGGCAAAATGCCATCTTTTAATGTCCAGCCCCAGGGACAAGTAAAAATGTCGTGTAGTATGTAAATCCTATGAAGAAAACAGTTAAATATGCCCCAAATACGTATATATACATACGCTCTGTTAATTTTAAATAGCTTAAAAGTACGAAGAAACCTGTTTGTCCTAAAAATAGTAGTGCAGCCTGTTGCATATCTCCTACGTAAAACATAACCGAGAAAATTCCAGTCCAAAAGCCGAGAACGCGAAACATGCGATCCATGCTATTTCCCTCCTTTTCTAGAAAAAGTAAAACCTCTTTTCATTATAGTTTATTTTTCTTACTATTGTAAATATTCGTTCATATAAAAAGAAGCCAATTATTATTGGCTTCTTTTTATATGATAAATTAAATTGTTAGTTTATAATTACAAGATTTACATCCATCTAATAGACTATCATGTCGAGTTAATTCCATGTTAGGGAATAGGATTTCAAAAATGCCTTTCATCATATCTCCGTGCATGTTACAAATTTCAGTTGGATGATGAACAGCAACTTCTTTAAATGGACAATTGTGTACATCATAGAAAATTTTTGTTCCATCTGCACTTAATTCAAATGCAGGTGATAAGCCGGCTGTTGAGAAAGCTTCTTTTGCAATTTGAACTTTTTGCTCTACTGTTAAAGCATCTTCACTCACATTTAAACGTTGCATATGTTGTTGCATTAATTCGGCCCCGAATTGTTTTCCTGTTTCGTATAGCGCTTTTTCACCAGCAGCGCCAAGGCTAAGTAAAGAATTAAATGCTATTCTTGCTAACAATTGATAATCACGGAATGGAAATTGCAATTGAATAACATCTTCAGATAAGACATATAATCTGCTTGGTCTTCCGCCTTTTCCAGTTTTCTTCGTTTCCGATTTAAGCATATGAACATCTTCTAATTTAGATAAATGTAAACGCGCTACGTTTGGATGAATATCGAATTCATCTGCAATTTCTTGTACAGTTACGTAACTATGTTTTTGCGAAATATATTTATAAATGTAATAACGAGTTGGGTCAGCTAAAACACCTGTAATTTTTAAAGCTTGTTCCATGAGGATCTCCACCTTTATCACTTTATCCAAGATAATAACATTATAATACAGATAAACATGAGTATAGGTAATTTCAGACAATAATTCAGAAATTGTTCATAATTTCACAAACATATTTTTCCTTTTCGTTCTAGTGAAAATACAAAATTCCAAATTTTTATTGTGC
The DNA here is from genome assembly GCF_038006365.1 of Bacillus sp. FSL L8-0152. Lineage (NCBI taxonomy): Bacteria > Bacillati > Bacillota > Bacilli > Caryophanales > Bacillaceae > Bacillus > Bacillus sp. FSL L8-0152. Next base: position 4,338,320 of record NZ_JBBOVB010000001.1, on the reverse strand, counting down.
ATGTTTTCATGCTATATACATAGTGAGGAGGGAAAAGTGATGAATGGGATTGAAATTTTTGCGAATACAATTTTAAAAGAAGCGTGTAGGGTACAAGCGTCAGATTTACATATTGTGCCCCGGCAGAAGGATGTAGCGGTGCAACTACGTGTAGGAAAAGATTTAATGACGAGACATTGTATTGAAAAGGAGTTTGGAGAAAAACTTGTCTCACATTTTAAATTTTTAGCATCTATGGACATAGGAGAGAAACGGAAGCCACAGAATGGTTCGTTGTATTTGCAAATTGATGGACAAGAAGTGTATTTACGCCTTTCAACACTTCCAACAGTATATCAAGAAAGTCTCGTTATTCGCCTTCATTTACAAGCATCTGTTCAGCCCTTATCACATCTTTCGTTATTTCCAAGTACGGCAGCAAAACTACTCTCGTTTTTACGCTATTCACAGGGGCTACTCGTGTTTACTGGACCGACTGGTTCTGGGAAGACAACGACAATGTATGCATTATTAGAGGTAATTAGAAAAAAGAAAACACGTCGCATCATTACACTTGAAGATCCGGTTGAAAAAAGAAGTGACGATGTATTACAAATTCAAATAAATGAAAAAGCGGGTCTCACATATGAAACAGGATTAAAGGCTATTTTACGTCATGATCCAGATATTATTTTAGTCGGTGAAATCCGTGATGAAGAAACAGCAAAAATAGCTATAAGAGCAAGTTTGACAGGACATTTAGTCATGACAACGCTGCATACGAATGATGCGAAAGGAGCAATCATTCGTTTCATGGATTATGGTATAACGAGGCAAGAGATTGAACAGTCTTTATTGGCTGTAGCTGCACAGCGACTTGTCGAATTGAAGTGTCCGTTTTGCAGAGGAAAGTGCTCAACTTTATGTAAATCAATGAGGCAAGTAAGGCAAGCAAGCATTTATGAGCTGCTATATGGATATGAGTTAAAACAAGCGCTTAAAGAAGCAGATGGAGAATGTGTTACTTACAAACATGAGACTTTAGAATCGTCAATAAGAAAAGGATATGCTTTAGGTTTTTTAGAAGATGATGTTTATGTTTAAGAAAACTTGGAGTTTAAGTGATCAAGTAGTATTGTTGAAACGTTTAGGAGAATTACTAGAAAAAGGCTACTCTCTTTTACAAGCATTAGAATTTTTACAGTTTCAATTACCTGTAGAAAAGAAAGTACAATTGCAGCACATGATTGAGGGGTTAAAAGATGGGAAAAGTCTACACGATTCTTTTCATCAGTTAAAGTTTCATCAGGACATGTTAAGTTATTTATTTTATGCCGAGCAACATGGTGATATTTCTTTTGCTTTGCAACAAGGAAGTGCACTTCTTTATAAGAAAGATAAGTATAGGAGAGATATGATGAAAATCATGCAGTATCCTATGTTTTTAATGTTTTTTCTACTAATCATGCTTTTTATTTTCAACCTCATTTTATTACCTCAGGTTGAAATGGTTTATAGTTCGTTCGGTTCTAATACACCACTACTTACAGAACAAATTTTAAGTGCAATAAAACTGCTACCTTACATTATTTTAACCGCTATTTTAACTGTTATTATTGGATGTAGTTTGTATATGTTGTATTTTAGGAAACTTCCACATATTAGCCAGGTAAAAATCATGCTTCGTATGCCCCTCATCAAAACATTTCTTATTTTAAAGCATTCACATTATTTTGCTACTCAGTTGAGTGGTTTATTAAATGGTGGACTATCAGTATGCGAAGCTTTAACAATAATGATGGAGCAAAGATATCATCCGTTCTTTCAATATGAAGCGAGCCGGATTGAAAGACAATTAATTGGAGGAGAACGGTTACAATCTATCATTGCTAAAAGTGGGTATTACGAGAAAGAACTTTCTTATGTTATTACGCATGGACAAGCAAACGGCAATTTAGCGATTGAATTAGGTGACTATAGCGATCTTATTATGGAAAAGATGGAACGGAAAATTAAACATATGTTAGTTATCATTCAGCCTATTTTATTTATATGTATTGGAGGAATCGTTGTCCTTATGTATTTAGCGATGATTATGCCAATGTTTCAAATGATGAATTCTATTTAGGGGGCATTTGTATGCAGAATGAGGAAGGATTTACTCTGTTAGAGATGCTATTAGTAATGGTTGTCATAACTATATTATTACTATTAATTATTCCAAATGTAGTTACACAGCGTTCATCGGTCCAAGGAAAAGGGTGTGCAGCTTACGTGAAATCTATAGAAGCACAAATACAAGTATATCAATTACAACATAATAAAATTCCATCGTTAAAAGAACTGACAGATGAAAAGTATATTACAACTGATAAGTGCCCGAATGGCGAATCTATTCATATTTCAGATGATGGCGCAGTATCAATTAGGGCATTGTGAAACAACAGGGGTTTACTTTTTTAGAAATGTTACTCGTTTTATTTGCTATTTCTGTATTAAGTATAGTTACGTATTTTAGTGTTCATTCCTTATACGAGCGACAAAAAGTTGAACAATTTTTGAGACAGTTTTCAAATGATATTTTGTATATGCAGCAATTAGCGATAAATCGTCAAAAGCACTATACATTACGTTGGCATAAAGATAGAAATATGTATGCTATAAAAGAGTCAGGTACAAAGTATTATATCGTCAAGCGAGAGTATGAAGAAGATATACAAATTGATTTGCATACGTTTCCAAATCCGATGACATATAATCCAAGTGGGAATATTAATAGAGGTGGTACGATTATAATTTCATATCGAAATTATAAATATGAAATTGTATTTCAGCTTGGAAGAGGGAGATTTACGTATCGTGAAATGTCAAAAAGGATCCATAATGGCTGAAATGATTGTATCGTTAAGTATTTTAATGATGGCTGTATCGTTACTACTACCGCAAACAGTATTAGTTATGCAAGAAAGAAAAAATATACAAATTCGTTATAAGGCATCTGGATTATTAAAAAAGGAAGCAATTATATATATGTATGGAAATGAAGAAAAGCGAATAATAGAAAAGAATATAAATGGAATTGTGTATTACACATATTGGGGAGGAAATGAAGTTTGTACCATGTGGAGAGATGTGAAAGACAGAGTGATGGAACAATGCTTTTATGTAGGAGAAAAAATAAATTAGAATTTGGTTTTTCATTAATAGAAATGATTGTATGTCTGTTTCTATTATCAATATTTTTTTTGCTCTTTCCCCGCCTACATTTCATTGAAATGGAAAATAAACAGTCAAAAGGATTAAATGATTGGGAGTGGGATGTATTTTTAGGTCAAATGCAATTGGAGTTTCGTGAAGTATCATCTGGAGAACAGCTAGCATTTGAAAATGGAGAAAGTATTTTACGATTTCGATCGCGTAATGGGAGTGAAGTATCGTATGAAAAAGAGAATAGTCGTCTTATAAGAAAGGTAAATAGGCGCGGGAGGGAAGTTGTTTTACAAAATATTGGAACGGTTTCTTACAAACTAACACCTCATGTACTCATTATAAATGTGAAAGATACTAGCGGAAAAATATATGAAGGTGTAGTTATGCGATATAGTGAAATGGAAATGAATGTATGAGAGGGCAAAATGGGTTTACAATGCCTGGAACACTCATCTTTCTTATTTTATTAACTTCTTTTTTTATATACGAAACAAATATGTTGTTTACAGATAAAAATTTTTATATAGAAATAGAACAAAAGTTTTTACTGGATGAACTACTTAACCGATCTATTACAGATATAAAAAAAGACTTACAGCAAAAAGAAAAAGAAGGTGCATTTTTCTTTCAGTATGAAAAGGGAGAAGTGAGTGGAAATTATATCTTTGAAAATGATTTAATTCTCGTTGCGTTGCAGTGTACACTCAAACAGGAAGCTTTCTATACGGTGAGCTTTCGGTATAGAAAAAAGGATGGAAAAATAGTCGATTGGATAGAAGGATAATATGTAAAAAATACGAAGAAAAACCAGGGATTTCTATTGTAAATTGAATTGATTTTTTAGAAGAAATGGATAAATATAATGATTAAAAGTTTAAATTTTCTCAAAAAAGAGAAAGGTAGAAAGAATGTGATATATTCATGCTATCCAATCATTATTTTTAGGGAGAATAGGGAAATGACAAACAACAATCAAATAGGTGAAAATAAGGAACAAACTATTTTTGATCATAAAGGAAATACGATTATGACAGAAGATAGAGAAATACACATTATTTCAAAATTCGAAGAACCTCTTATTGTCGTATTAGCAAATGTACTAAGTGATGAAGAGTGTGATGAATTAATTGAAATGTCTAAAAATAAAATGAAGCGTTCTAAAGTTGGTTCATCACGTGATGTAAATGATATTCGAACAAGTAGCGGTGCATTTTTGGAAGACAATGAACTTACTTCAAAGATTGAAAAACGAATTTCATCTATCATGAATGTTCCTGCGTCGCATGGTGAAGGATTGCACATTTTAAATTATGAAGTGGATCAACAATATAAAGCACACTATGATTATTTTGCGGAACATAGTAAATCAGCTGCTAACAATCGTATTAGTACGCTTGTAATGTACTTAAATGATGTAGAAGAAGGCGGGGAAACGTACTTCCCGAAATTAAATCTTTCTGTACATCCTAGAAAGGGAATGGCAGTATACTTTGAGTATTTTTATCAAGATCAATCACTAAATGAGCTTACGTTACATGGAGGGGCACCTGTAACGAAAGGCGAGAAATGGATTGCAACGCAGTGGGTGAGAAGAGGTACTTATAAGTAAAAGCGAGTGTTACGTTTTGTTCTTCATAGTATAAGAACAAAACGTTTTTTTATTAAACAAAGTAGCATCTTTCGTTATAATAACAATTAATAAATGACGACTGAGAGGACAGAAAATGAAATCTATATACATAACCGGCTATATGGGAGCAGGGAAAACAACAATTGGAAAAGCATTAAGTCAAGAACTTCAAATGGATGTTGTAGATACTGATCAAAAAATCGAAGAGAAGCAAGAGAAGGCAATTCGTGATATTTTTGCCGAAGAAGGCGAAACGGCTTTTCGGGAATATGAAAGCGAAATGTTACGTTCGCTACCAGTCCATAATGTCATTATTACAACTGGTGGGGGAATTATTGAACGAGCGGAAAATCGCAAGTGGATGAAAGAGAACGGAACTGTCGTGTATTTATATTGTGATCCGCATGTAATTGCAGAGAGGCTTCGTGAAGATACGACACGTCCACTATTTCAAAAGAAAGATATAGATGCATTTGTAACGAAATTTGAATTACGCCGAGCTTATTATGAAGAGGCTCATATTCATATCGATACGACAAATAAGTCTGTAAAGCAAATTATGAATGAATTAAAGGAAAAGATTAATGTATAAAAAAGTGGACATACTAATCAAGTAGAGGTGATGATAATATGTCTACTAATGATTATGTTCGCTTTGTGACGCAGCAGTTTGTGTCGTATATGGATGCTCCAAAAGAAGATCGAAAACAAAAGAAAGAACAACGCCGTGCTGAAAAAGAGCCATTTATGAATAAGTGGTTTGGTGTTATGCCGCTGAGTGCTGCTTTGTTTTATCGAAATGTAAAAAGTAAAAGAAAAAAATCAAGTTAAATTTTAGTCATATGTCTAGCAAAATAAAGATCCCCTAGTGTCGTAATACACTAGGGGATTTTTATTTACTGCACGGATTCTTGTTCTTCCGTAACGGCATGTATTTTATTGTTCACCCATACGAACCCTATTCCGATACAAATAGAAATGCCCCAGCCGACAGCGGTCATAATCGCTCTCATTTCACCGTAGCCATCTACACCAAAAACAGAGATGAAATAAATTTTTAAGAAGCTTTTTAATATGAATTGTAGGCCGAAAAATAACGTTAAGTATTGTAGTGCTGGATAGATACGACTATCACGATACAGTTCACGACTTTTATCGCGGTCATGTCCTTGCAGCGCTGCAATATCCGCAGCGAAATATAACATGAGTGGTTTTTTTATGAAAATTGTACAGATGACGATAATACCGAGTACGATGTGATAATATGCATCATTCCACAACATTCGTTCAGCTGACCCAGATAATAGATCTACCGTTGTATTAGAAATGAGTGTAATTAAAATAAAGAACCCTGTCACGTTAAACTGTTTTTCTTTTTTAAAGGTATACAGTGTATAAATAATCCCCGGAACAGAGGAAAGTAACATCGCGTAATAAGGATCGATATAAGGTTTTGCAAATTTCCAAATGAGGAATGGGATTACGAGATAAAAGACAAGATCTAATATAGCTTTTTTATTTTGATTCATACAAAGCCTCCTTAAGTCATACATATATTTTATAATATAATTTCTGAAAATTGTATAAGGTTTAATGGGAAAAGAAAAAATATATCAATTTTTGAGGGATTAGTAGATTGAAAAAAATTGCCCCTAGCGTAGTAAGTTTTTTTAGTATATAATAAAGGAAACGCTTTCATTTTTAGTTTGTTCACAAAATGGACGGAAAATCACATATTTACTATCGATATGTTGCTTTATAATGAAACTAATTAAATATACATGCATACAATATTGTGAAATAAATAACATAAATAATCTATATAAATGTAAACGTTATCAAAAGAGAGAGGTGGAGACAATGAGTAAATTTTTCTTCAATCATAATCCAGCAACAGTAGAGGATGGAAGGCTTGTTAAATATGCTGAAATTATTTATGGAGAAGGTGGCCGTTCTGTATTAGAAAATTTAATGGTGAAGGCATCTATCAGATTGCGTGATCGTTATCCGAATAAATCTGACGAGCAGATCTCGAACCTAGTAAATAAAGGCATCCATGATATGTTTCAAAAATATGTGAGCGAGTAAGAGTAGCCAATGGCTGCTCTTATTTTTTGTATAAGGATTGTAACTCTAGCTGAAAATAAACATGTATTTTGAAAAACGTAAAAAGGAGTGGGAAAGATGAGCAATGGAATTGGACGTTCGAAAGAAAATCTTCCAACTGATGCAAATCATGTGAGTGCAAAGGCTCGTGCACACCAGAAACGTATGGCACAGAAAAAGCAGCAAGAGCGTAGTGGCGATAGCGAGTAGGGTAGAAAATAGCTCAAAAGAGGCTCCTTCTAAAGCAGAAGGAGCTTCTTCAAGATAGAAAATGATTCGCGGTAACATAAAAAAGGCCACCGTTAATAATTTGCACTGTAATACGTGGTTCATACTGTTCTTGCAGAGCTTGTTTTTCAATTTCATAGCTCTCAGGAAGTTCGTCACTTTCTTCATAAAAACGGTTTAAAAGGTCTAGATCATGATTCCAACGCACTCTTGCTTCTTTTGCCCACGTATGGTCATCTTCTGCAATTATATTTTTTAAAGCGTCTTCTATGCGTTGTAAACCACTTTGAGGTTTAATGATGGGCGAGAGCGTAAAACAAAAATCAGGTATTTTTGGTGTAAGTTTAATGTTTGTTAATGTTTCATGAAAGTTTGCCATCATTGTTCCAGAAATGAGATGAATGCCAATCGAGTGAAGGATGTCTTTTTTTCGATCACATTGATAGGAAACTTTTATATTAATACCGAGCCAAGGGTGGAGCGGTGTATGTGTTGCCCCATTATGTCTTACATCCTCATATAAACGTATGTAAGAGCCTAATTCTTTTGTCGTTTGGAAAATTTGATGTAGACGTGGTGAACCGTAGTGAATAAGCTCACCATCATTTTCTTCATTTTCTGGATTTGTAATAAGAGTAAGGCGCATCGGATTCGGTACGCCTCCTGTTTTCTCAAGATAGTGCCAATAAAAAGGGCGATTCATTAATAATTTATCCATCTCAATTGTTAACTGTACATCTAATAAATGAGGAGAACGTTCTAAAATTTCACAGTTATTCGCCTCAAAGAAATTGTATAAGTAATTATGAATTTCATGTTGCTGCATAGCCTTGCACCTCAGCTTCATTTCGTTTCGCAAAGTCGATTATAGATGTTAAGTTTTCCATCTTAATTCTAATTTCACCTTCGCTTTTTGATTGCGCGAAAATTTCTTGAATGTGCGCGTCGATGTTTTTCATATTAATTCTCGTTAAAATTTCATCGAGTTCACCGATAACACGCTCGAATAAGTTGATTTTTTCATATAACAGTTTCAGAATATGTTCTTCAACAGTATGCTTTGTAGCTAAGTTATAAATATGAACATCATTCTTTTGACCGAGACGGTGAATACGTCCGATTCTTTGCTCAAGACGCATTGGATTCCATGGCAAATCATAATTGATCATATGGCTACAAAACTGTAAGTTAATGCCTTCTCCGCCAGCTTCCGTTGCAATTAACACTTGGGCACGATTTTGGAAAAGTTCCTTCATCCAATCTTTCTTCCCGCGTTTAAATCCGCCGCGGAATGGGACAGAAGAAATACCGTGTTGTTGTAAAAACCATTGTAAGTACATCTGTGATGCTCGGTATTCCGTGAAAATGACGACTTTATCGTCAATTTCTTTTATAAGCTCTAGAGCTTTAGTTGCTTTCGAGTTGAAAGGAATATGATTAATTTTGTCCATTAGCACATCGATATGTGGATCTTTTATATAATGTTCATTTTCTTTCTGTCTTTTTTCTACATGCTTTTTCAATGAATAGTAAACAGCCTCACGACTACTGCACGCTTCCCGTTTTAAAGTTAACGATGAGAAAGCAGATGTGAAGGCGTCTTGCCCTCGCCAATTTTCGATATCATTATATAGAGCTTGTTCTTGTTCATTAAACTCAACAAAAATTGTACGTACATGTCTCTTCGGCCAATCGATACCGGTATTATGTCGTCTATTTCGCACCATTACTTTGTTAATGAGAGCTTTTAAGTCTTCATCTGATTCGGCTGAACGATTTTTGGAAGCGTAATATTCTTCAAAGTTGGATTGATTGCCTAAATGTCCTGGCTTTAATAAAGAAACAAGGTTAAAAATTTCATCAATCTTATTTTGAACAGGAGTAGCGGTTAGTAATAAACAAAACTTCTTTTTTAATCGTTGTGCAAATTCATAGTTTTTTGTTTTATTATTTTTCAGTTTATGTGCTTCATCGATAATAATAAGGTCATATTCTAAGTTCAACACGATATCGCGATGTGGTGAACGTTTCGCAGTATCAATTGATGATACGATTACGTCAGCTTGTTCCCACGAGTAGCTTTTCTTTTGTGCTACAGCGGGAATGAAAAACTTTGTATTCAGCTCGTATGCCCATTGTGATACGAGAGAGGCTGGGACAAGTATAAGTACCTTTTTCACAAGCCCGCGGACCATGTATTCTTTCAAAATAAGTCCAGCTTCGATTGTTTTTCCAAGACCTACTTCATCTGCTAGAATCGCTTTACCATTCATTTGTTCAATCACATTTTGAGCGACTTCTAATTGATGCGGAAGCGGCGTGAAATGGGATAAATGTTTCGGTGCTTGTAGTCCATCAAAAGTAGGAACAAGTAACGATTTTTCTGTTTCATAAGCTAAGTGATATAAATCCCAGTTTGTCCAAGGACCATCTTCATCAATTCTATTTAAAAAATTGTTTTGCCACGTCCGATCTACGGAAATATCGACATTCATTACGACTCTCCCACCTTTTATAAACTAAAGTAATTATTTTTTAATGTATGATGATTTGCCTCAAAAGAAGGCATAATTATCGTTATTAAAGGCTATATGATAGACAATAATAAAGTATTAAATCTCAAAAGCTGTATTTATTGTGTTTTAAAATAAAAAATTCTAAATTATTTTTTATGCTAGAATATTGATGAAATATAGCGAATGATGTTAGGATAATGGTGTGAAATGTGTGGAATCTTTCGTATTTTATCCAAGAAAGTGATTTTTTATTTACGCTTTCATAAAAAAATATAATGAGATTCCGTATATCCTATCTTTTCAGAATGAAAATGTTTAGAAAAAGGAAGCAACTTTTATTGATTTGTCAAAGCATAAGGGGGAGAGAGCATGATTACATTACAACGTACACCGTTATTTGATGTATACGCGAAGTATGGTGGGAAAACAATCGACTTCGGTGGTTGGGAATTACCAGTTCAATTTTCAAGCATTAAAGAAGAACACGAAGCTGTACGTACAGCTGCAGGTTTGTTCGATGTGTCTCATATGGGAGAAGTTGAAGTAAAAGGTGTAGATAGTTTAGCATTTTTACAACGTGTTGTTACAAATGACGTATCTACCTTAAAGGTAGGGGGCGCACAATATACAGCTATGTGCTACGAAAATGGTGGTACAGTAGATGATTTATTAATCTACAAACGTGGTGAAGAAGACTATTTATTAGTAATCAATGCATCAAATATCGAGAAAGATTACGAATGGTTAGCAAGTCATGTAATTGGCGATGCGACAGTAGTCAATGTTTCTAGTGAAGTTGCACAGCTTGCAATTCAAGGACCAAAAGCAGAAGGCATTTTACAAAAAGTTGTGTCAGAAGATTTGAAAGAAATTAAGTTCTTTAAATTTAAAAACGATATTCTTGTAGATGGAATTCCAGCACTTGTATCTCGTACAGGTTATACAGGTGAAGATGGATTCGAAATTTACTGTAAGAGTGAAGATGCTGCAAAACTTTGGGAGAAACTTCTTGAAGTTGGAGCAGAAGAGGGCTTAAAAGCATGTGGTTTAGGTGCTCGTGATACACTTCGATTCGAAGCAACATTACCACTTTATGGACAAGAATTATCAAAAGATATTACACCGATTGAGGCTGGAATTGGCTTTGCGGTAAAAACAAATAAAGAAGCAGACTTCTTTGGAAAAGCAACGTTAAAAGAGCAAAAAGAAAACGGTGCGCCTCGTAAATTAGTCGGCATCGAAGTAATCGAACGTGGAATTCCTCGTACGCATTACCCTGTATTTATTGGTGAAGAAAAAATTGGGGAAGTAACGAGTGGTACACAATCTCCAACGTTAAAGAAAAGCATTGGTTTAGCACTAATTGATGTAAAATACGCAGCAGTTGATACAGAAGTAGAAATTGAAATTCGTAATAAACGCGTCAAAGCAGTAGTTGTTCCAACACCATTTTACAAACGTTCAAAGTAACGGGGAGAGGGGTAGATTTCATGTTGCATCGTTATCTTCCAATGACAGAAGAAGACAAAAAAGAAATGTTACAAACGATCGGCGTTCAAACGATCGATGAATTATTCTCTGATATTCCAGAGAGTGTTCGTTTTAAAGGGGATTTAAAAATTAAAGAAGCAAAATCAGAGCCAGAGCTTTTAAAAGAGCTATCTCAAATGGCTAGTAAAAATGCTAACTTAAAAGAATACGCTTCTTTCTTAGGAGCAGGCGTATACGATCATTATGCTCCAGTAATTGTAGATCATGTTATTTCTCGCTCAGAATTTTATACAGCTTACACACCATACCAACCGGAAATTTCACAAGGGGAATTACAAGCAATCTTTGAATTCCAAACAATGATTTGTGAATTAACAGGAATGGATGTAGCAAACTCTTCTATGTATGACGGGGGTACAGCTTTAGCTGAAGCGGCAATGTTAGCAGCTGGCCATACTCGCAAAAAGAAAATTCTTGTATCTAGCGCGGTTCATCCAGAATCAAGAGCAGTACTTGAAACGTATGCAAAAGGTCAAAATCTTGAAGTTGTTGAAATTAATCATAAAGATGGTGTAACAGATTTAGACGTATTACAAAGTGAAGTAGATGATACAGTTGCTTGTGTAATCGTTCAATATCCAAACTTCTTCGGACAAGTTGAAAAATTAGCTGATATTGAAAAAATCGTTCATCAACAAAGATCATTATTTATCGTTTCTTCAAATCCATTATCATTAGGCGCATTAACACCACCAGGGAAGTTTGGTGCTGATATTGTAATCGGTGATGCACAACCATTCGGTATTCCAACGCAGTTTGGTGGACCGCACTGTGGTTACTTTGCAACAACGAAAGCATTTATGCGTAAAATTCCAGGACGTCTTGTTGGACAAACTGTAGATTCAGATGGTAAACGTGGATTTGTATTAACGTTACAAGCACGTGAACAGCATATTCGCCGTGATAAAGCGACGTCTAATATTTGTTCAAACCAAGCGTTAAATGCATTAGCAGCTTCTGTTGCAATGACGGCACTTGGCAAACAAGGTGTGAAAGAAATGGCACGTCAAAACATTTCTAAAGCACAGTATGCAAAACGTCAATTTGAGGCGAAAGGCTTCACAGTAACATTTGCTGGGCCATTCTTCAATGAGTTTGTTGTAGATTGCAAACGTCCAGTGAAAGAAGTAAACGATGCATTATTACAAAAGAATATTATCGGTGGTTACGATCTAGGCCGTGATTATAAAGAGCATGAAAACCATATGCTTGTAGCAGTAACTGAGCTTCGTACAAAAGAGGAAATTGACACACTTGTAAACGAAATGGGGGCTATCCAATGAAGAACCAAGACCAAGCACTTATCTTTGAAGTGAGTAAAGAAGGACGCATAGGATATAGCTTACCCAAATTAGATGTAGAAGAAGTGAAACTAGAAGATGTGTTTGAGAGCGATTATATTCGAGTAGAAGATGCAGAGCTACCAGAAGTATCTGAACTTGATATTATGCGCCACTATACAGCACTTTCAAACCGTAACCACGGTGTTGATTCTGGATTCTATCCACTTGGATCTTGTACGATGAAATATAATCCGAAAATTAATGAGAGTGTAGCTCGTTTCGCAGGATTTGCAAATATTCATCCACTGCAAGATGAAAAGACAGTACAAGGTGCAATGGAATTAATGTATGACTTACAAGAGCATTTAATTGAAATTACAGGTATGGATACTGTTACTTTACAACCAGCAGCTGGTGCACACGGAGAATGGACAGGTTTAATGTTAATTCGTGCATACCATGAAGCGAATGGTGACTTTAACCGTACGAAAGTAATTGTACCTGACTCTGCTCACGGAACGAACCCGGCATCTGCAACTGTAGCTGGTTTTGAAACAATTACAGTAAAATCAAATGAAAATGGCCTTGTTGACTTAGAAGACTTAAAACGTGTTGTAAACGAAGAAACAGCAGCACTTATGTTAACAAATCCTAATACATTAGGTCTATTCGAAGAAAATATTTTAGAAATGGCAGAAATCGTCCATAATGCAGGCGGTAAGTTATACTATGATGGTGCAAACTTAAATGCGGTATTAAGCCAAGCACGCCCAGGAGATATGGGATTTGACGTTGTGCATTTAAACCTTCATAAAACATTTACAGGTCCTCACGGCGGTGGTGGCCCAGGTTCTGGTCCAGTAGGTGTGAAAGCTGATTTAATTCCGTACTTACCAAAACCGATTTTAGAAAAAACGGAAAATGGTTATCACTTCAACTACGACCGTCCAGAAGCAATTGGTCGTGTGAAGCCATTCTATGGTAACTTCGGAATTAACGTTCGTGCATACACGTATATTCGCTCTATGGGTCCAGATGGCTTGCGTGCAGTAACTGAGTATGCTGTATTAAATGCGAACTATATGATGAGAAGATTAGCGCCATTCTACGATCTTCCATTCGATAGACATTGTAAGCATGAATTTGTATTATCAGGTCGTCGTCAAAAGAAACTTGGCGTACGTACATTAGATATTGCAAAACGTCTGCTTGATTTCGGTTACCATCCACCAACAATTTACTTCCCATTAAATGTGGAAGAATGTATTATGATTGAGCCGACAGAAACAGAATCAAAAGAAACATTAGATGGTTTCATTGATAAGATGATTCAAATCGCTAAAGAAGTAGAAGAAAATCCAGAAGTTGTACAAGAAGCACCGCATACGACAGTCATTAAACGTTTAGACGAAACGATGGCTGCACGTAAACCAGTTTTACGTTATGCAAAGCCAGCTCCTGTACAAGTTTGATTAGAATAACAAAAGGAGAACTCGCTGCGGCGGGTTCTTTTTTTGTATGGAGAATTTGTGCAGAAATAGTGAAGAAAATGTTAAAAAATTATATTTTTTGTTTCCTAATGGTGTAAAGGTGTAGTTTTATAGGTAGTTTTGTTGAAAAAGTCGGTTTGATAAAAGTATTTATTTTTGTTAGAATTTTATTGAAATTAAGAAGATGTGATGAGGCAAAAATTACTCATTTTTATGTATATGTGAAAAAACGAGCAAGACGGGGGTGAAAGTGTGGGATATCGATGTTATAGAATGGTATACCATTTAGAAAATGGAGAAACAATTAAAGATGTAAAAGAATTTTGCTATCGAGACCAAGGGAAAGTGTTAGAAAGAGTAGCAAATCGTGTAATGGATAATAGAGAAGTGACGGCGATTGATAAACAAGGAACAATCATTTCAATAGCATGTGAGGACATTGTAAAGGTGGAACTTGATTACATAACAGAAAGTTAACCTTGAGTCATATCGAATTATTCGATAAAATAAACTGTTGAATGGTGAAGTGAGAAGAGAGGAGTTTATCATGGGTAGTACAAGACACTTTTATATGTTTATCTTAGCGTTTGTTCTTGTTGTGGCATTAACGATTTACTTAATCGTTGACAGCAGCTGGTACAACACGGTTCATCCGGCATTCCTTCTGTTTATGTATATAGGAATTGCAGTAGTAAGTTTCGGAATGAGAGACGAGATGTTAGATCGCTTTGAAAAGTGATACATATACGAAAGACCAACAGGAAAATGTTGGTCTTTTTTTTTTTTGCCAAAAATAGGATGCTGTGTATATACTGTATATATAAGGTATATACAGTATATACACACACTGGAGGAAAACATGAATATTATTATTTCGAATTCTTCCCAAGACCCTATTTATGTGCAAATAAGAAAACAATTAAGCCAGCTTATTTTAAATGGTGGTTTAAAGGGTGGAGACCAATTACCGTCTATTCGTAGCTTAGCGAAGGAATTGCAAATTAGTGTAATTACAACGAAGCGTGCGTACGAGGAGCTTGAAAAAGAAGGATATATAGAAACTGTTGCTGGGAAGGGGACTTATGTTTCACGTAAAAATAATGAACTATTAAAAGAACAGCGGCTACGTCTATTGGAAAGTAAGGCTGAAGAAATCGTAAAAGAAAGTAAAGTGTTGCAGCTTTCACTTGAAGAATTGCAGCAGATGATTGCGTTTTTATATAAGGGGGAATGAGAGAGATGTTAGAGTTAAAAAACGTTTGTAAAAGTTATGAAGATTTTGCAGTGAAAAATATAAGTTTTGCATTACCACGAGGATATATTATGGGGTTTGTCGGACCAAATGGTGCTGGGAAAAGTACAACGATCAAAATGATTATGAATTTAATTAGAAAAGATAGCGGCGATATAAAAATTTTTGGCAAAGACAATAAGAAAGCTGAAAAGGACATAAAACAAAATATTGGTTTTGTATATGATGAAAATCATTATTACGAAGATTTAACGTGTGAACAAATGAAACGTATTGTTGCACCGTTATATAAAAAGTGGGACGAAAATCAATACCAATCGTATATGCACAGATTGCAAGTTCCAAAGTATAAAAAAATTAAAGAGCTATCTAAAGGGATGAAAATGAAGTTTGCGATTGCCATCGCACTTTCACATCATGCAGAGTTTATCATTATGGATGAGCCGACAGCAGGATTAGATCCAGTTGTCCGAAGTGAATTACTTGATATGTTGCAAGAAATTGTAATGGAAGATGAAGTATCTGTATTATTCTCAACCCACATTACAACGGATTTAGAACGTATTGCAGATTATATTACGTTTATCAACGATGGAGAAATTATATTTACTGGTGAAAAAGATGAATTAATGGAGAACTACGTAATCGTTAAGGGAAGCAATGATTTATTAGATCGAGAAGGAAAAGAACTATTTGTTGGATTACGAAAAAATAAATTCGGTTTCGAAGGTTTAGCGAAGGATAAACAAGGAATTATCGATTGGTTTGGAAATGAGGTTGTACTAGAAAAGCCTACATTAGATGACATTATCGTTTACACTGCGAAAGGGAGAGGTGCCTATGCGTCAGCTAATCTATAAAGATTTGTTCTTTTTTCGGGTTATGTGGTTAGTGTATTTTATTATGCCTCTTGTTTTCTTTGGATTAGATCCAGATGGTGAATTGTTATTTCCAATGAGTTGCTTACTCATAACGATATCATCTTCTATGATACTAATAGCGATGGATGAAAAAAATAAAAGTGATGTTATTATAAATAGTTTACCTGTTGGACGAAAGGATATCATTATTGCTAGATATATTTCGGGTGTAATATTTATTGTAGGTGGCATGATTTCTACTACGCTAGTTGTTTTTCTTATAAGAGGTATCGCTGTCATTGGTGATATTGGAGCTTATCATCCCAATTTGTATATTGAAATTCCTTGGTATGTAGTAGTCAGAGGTGCTGTATATTCTTTAGTTTATATTACAGCATTATTCCCGAGTTATTATGGGACAAAATCAAAAGTAGTACGTGGAATATTTACAGGTGGAGCCGCTGGAATAGGTGTTATTGTTGGAATGTTTATTGGTGACGGAGAAAGTGCTACGGCATCATTCATTGATTGGATTATGAATCCATTACATTTTGGCATATTTATAGTTGGATTAATCACACTAGCTAGTGCCTATATCGCTTCTATGTTTCTTACAATTAAAATTTATGAAACGCGTGATTTATAGAGAGGAGAATTCATATGCAACAGTTGATTTTGAAGGAGTTTTTTTTACAGAAGAAGATGTTTCCTTCCTATTTTTTAATACCCATTTTATCTATTTTTAAGGATTCCGTCGAACCAATGGGGATTGCAATAGGAGTATTTATAACATGTAGTACGATTATATATATTTCTTTTTATTATGACGAGAAAAGTAAAGCAGAAAAAGTGTTAGTGAGTTTGCCTATAACGAGAAAAGAGATAATTATAGCTAAATATATTTCAAGCACATTATTTATTATGGCTGGTTTGAGTGTAACTTTTATAGTCGTAATATTAGGAAATATTTTATTGAACAGAGATATAGTTATGCCTGGGTATGCAATATTTTCAGCAATAGTAGCAACTTTGATTTATTGTGCAGTAACGATACCGACTAATTACATTGGGGGATATAAAGTTATTACTGTCTTGAATTTGATTATGCTTTTTCCTTTAATGGGTATGATTGGTCTTATGTGCAATATTTTTGGTGATAAAACAATTATGTTAAAAGTACTTCACTCTCAAGAGGCTACACTAGCAATGGGTGTTCTTAGTATTGGAGTGTTAGTAAGTATAGTCATATCAATGTTTCTCTCAATGAAAATGTTTCAGGAGGCAGAGTTATAGAAGGAGCATTTTCATATTAGGAGGGGTAATACATGATCAAGCAACTAATTTTAAAAGATTTCATTATTCAATGGAAATTTTTAATTTGGTACATACTGTATCCTGTTTTCTTTTATATGGCCTTAACAGATACGGAAAATTTATTCATCATTATGTCAGTAATTATTACAATTGGGGCAACAGTAAAAACGTTTGAAGCAGATAGTAAAAATGAGAGTGAAGTTATAGTAAATAGTTTACCAATATTGAGAAAACAAATTGTGTATGCGAAATATATAGTAGCAATTATTATTCTTTTTATAAGTGTAACGGTCGGTTGTTTCACGATGGGAATGAAGAGCGGGGTTAACTTATTTGAATTTATTGAAACGACAATAGTTGCTAGTATTAGCTTTATTTTAGTGTATTTAAGTTTGGTTTTACCGCTATCCTTTTGGCTAGGGTATAAGAAAACTATTTTTATTGCGATAGTAATATTCATGGCACCGATAATTGTTTTAGAAGCTTTGTTTCAAATCAACTTAGAACAAATTCAGCTATATAACAGCTTGTTATTCATTGGTTTAATATGCATGTTCATAGCATCTATCTTCGTTTCAGTAAAAATATATGAAAAAAGAGAATTTTAAAAGGTGCCTTAAAAAAGGCACCTTCTTCAATAACGACAATACGAGAGCAGTAGTTTATAAAAAGAAACGCTATTTGGTACATCTGTCGGAGTATGTAATATAAAGCTGAAAACGATGATGAGAATAAGAAATAGGAAAAATAAAAATAGGATTTGCTTATGTATAGAATTTTGCATATTATTCACTCCTTTTTTAGGTAGTATGTCCAAAAGAAAGGAGTGTATGAAAAATTTTAGGAGGGGAGAATGATGAACAAAAGAAAATGGTTATATAGAATAGGGGTACTTTTCGTTTCAATCGGTCTCATATTAGCAAATTTTTATTCAGACATACCATCACCGTTTCCTAATTTGCATAAAGGAATTGGTATAAGTATTGTCATAGTTGGTCTTCTTTGTCTTATTGCATCTAACTTTTATAGAAAATCTGAATGAATACAAAAAAGGACAGTTACTCTTTTTCAGAAGTACTGTCCTTTTTAAATAACTTATTCCATAGCTTGGCGATACTCCATATAATGACGATTGCAATGGAGGCAATAATTGACCAAGCAATAGATGCAATTTCAAGTGCCATGCTAGGAAGGAAGGTAAGAATGGATACTACTTTATGAAACAACCATTCTATTATATGAAAACTTATTTGTAATAGAATGACGATACCAAGTGTGATCCATGCTAATATTTTCTTTCCTTTTTCTTTCCACATGACATTCACCTCACGTTAGCTTAATAGTTTTAAGCCAACAGCGCCGCATAAAATGCAGCTTAAGAAAGCAAGACGACGCCAATCCGCTGATTCTCGGAAAATGAGAATGCCTAGAAGTGCACTTCCAGCAGTTCCGATTCCAGTCCAAATTGCGTAAGCAGTTCCCATCGGTAATGTGTTCATCGCAAGAGATAAGAAGAAGAAGCTTACGCCGAAGTTAGCGATTAAAATAACTTTTGGTGCCCAGCCTTTCTTTTCAGTGGCTACTTTCATAAAGAGTACACCAATAATTTCACAAATACCAGCTAGAATTAAAAATACCCAAGCCATTTTATGCGGCCTCCTTCGCTTCTTTTTCTTCTGTTACTCGTTTTAAACCAATTACTCCGAAGAAGATTAAACCGATTAATAAGACTTTTACGATAGAGAAAGGTTCTCCGAAGATGAAAATCTCTGTAAGAACGATTCCACCAGCTCCGATTCCAGTAAAGACTGCGTATACAGTGCCGACAGGTAAATCTTTATAAGCTCTAAATAATAAGACGAAACTAATTGTAATTAATAGAGCGACACCAGCCCATTCAAGTGGTGCCTCTGCTTTTTTTAGTCCAATCACCCAAAAGATTTCAATAATACCAGCGATGATTACATAAATCCATGCCATATGTCATTTCTCCTTCCTACCAGTCGTTAGGTAAAGGGCTTAAAAACGACGCATTGCAAAGGAGCAATCCGTCAGTTTGAAAGTCCGCGCCAAAATACTTTCCAAGAAGCTTCTAAACGTGTCTCAAAACGATTTAAACCTGCGTATAGTAGTTCAACCATAAGACCGTCGAGTAAGCATAGAAAAGCCTCTAAGGCGTCTTTTACTTCAATGTTATGCAGCTCATCTTGTTCGCTTGCTCTTTTAAATACAGGGAATAAAAGTTTTCCAACGTTTTCAATGTGTACATTTGCTTTATTAATAATTTGTTCGCGAAATGCATCAGGCGGAAAATAAGAAGTTCGTAACCAAAACATTGATTCTTCACTTTCACCAAAGCGTTTTGCATAGCCTTTTAATAATTTTAAAAGCAATTCTTCAGTAGACGAATTGGAAAAGCTTTCGATATCGCCTGTGAAGCTCTGCAAATCTTTTTGAAGAGCAGATTCTAAGCATATGAAATATAGCTCTTCTTTTCCTTTAAAGTGTGCGTAAATCGATGGTTTTTTAATCCCAACTTCTTGAGCAATATTTGCCAATGAAGTTCCTTCATAGCCGTAGCGTGCGAAATGAGAAAGTGCTACAGCTTTAATTCGGTTTGCTGTCATTTTCATCCCCTACCTACCGTTCGTTAGGTTCATTATATGAGATAAAAAATATAATGTCAATAGGTGAAGAGCTGAAAAAGAGCGTTATAGGTAACGCTCTTTTTAGACAGTCTCTCGCTCAATTAAATGGAATGAAAGTTCTTTTGCACTGCCGCCAATTTGCTCGCTTTGGATCTGCTTATAGAATAAAGAAAAAGCATGTGAGCCCATTGCGAGACCGGGATGTTCAATTGTGGAAATTTCTAATGCCTTTGAAATTTCATGATTATCAAATCCAAGGATAGCAAGGTCTTCAGGTACTCGAATACCATGTTTTCGAGCCTCTGTTAATAAACCAGCTGCAACTTGATCGTTCGCTGTAAAAATAGCAGTTGGACGATTTTTCATATTTAAAATACGATGGAGTATTTGTGCTCCGTCCTGCATTGTATAGCATTGGTGGAAAATCCATTCAGGATGCAACGTTTTCCCTTCGTTACGAAGGGTATCGGCGAACGCTTTTTCGCGCTCCATGGAATTTACACTTGTTTTTCTTGCTAAACAAATTCCGATTTTTTCATGGCCTTTACTTAGTAAATAGGCAGTACCGAGACGGAAACCTTCATAATGATCTACGTAGATGGATGAAATGAGGGGGTGCTTCATTTTTTCACATGAAATAATAGGGGCAAATTTTGCGAAAGGTTCGATTTGTTCCCAAGAGCTCGTTCGGGAGCAAATAATCATCCCATCAAATTGTTTCATTTTCATCATTTCAAGAACACGAATTTCTTCAAGGCTATCGTAATTTGTTTGGCATAAATTAATGTGATATCCAGCTAATAATGCTTCGTTACCGATTCCTTCAATAATGGTACTGAAGTAGGGGAGGTTAATGAAAGGAAGCATAACGCCAATAGTATATGTTTTCCCTCTTATTAAATGGACAGCATTTATATTTTTTGCGTAGTTTAATTCTTCAACAGCGTCTAGAACACGCTTACGCTTTTCTTCTTTTACGTAAGGGTGATTATTCAGAACACGAGAAACAGTTGATATCGATACACCAGCAGTTTTAGCAATTTGTTTTATATTGGCCATATGTATCACCTCTTTCCCTTATTATAAAGGGAAAATAATAAGAAAGAAAAAATCTTGACCTGAAAAGCTTTTCACAAACTATGGTATTAATAAGACTTCTTTTTATTCGCGTAACCTTTTCACTTGGGCGTAAGAATGATAGGGGTCTTTTTTGTTTGCAAAAAGTGTTGTCAAAATGTGTGAGAATAACGTGGAAAGTTTTCAAAGGTGGAGTTTGATGACAAAGCGAATATGAAGAGCATATCAACGCTTCGTTCGTTAAGAGAGCGGTATGAAAGGGCGGAAACAAATTGAAAAAAA
Organism: Bacillus sp. FSL L8-0152; assembly: GCF_038006365.1. Lineage (NCBI taxonomy): Bacteria > Bacillati > Bacillota > Bacilli > Caryophanales > Bacillaceae > Bacillus > Bacillus sp. FSL L8-0152. Next base: position 4,316,894 of record NZ_JBBOVB010000001.1, on the reverse strand, counting down.
GAATCATTTGTTTCGTGTTTTCTAGTTTTGTACTTAGTTCGTGTTCGTTTCAGCAAACGATGCAAGAAGAAAAACACTTTGTGGGAACAACAGGAGGAGCTATGGATCGTGTTACGGATCCTATTCCGCTAAAGGAACTTCCAAAATATTTTCCGGTGAAGTTTAAAGTTCCAACGTTTTTACCGTACGACATTACAAGTGATGTGAAGGGTGAAGTAAGAACGCTTGGGAAAAAGAACGCTGTCTTAACGATTAAATATAAACAGAAGGAGCCAGGTAGAAATGAGTATATTGAGTTAAATGTCGCGAACTTTCCTTATAGTTTTCCGGATCTTATGGAAGAGAGGCGATTTCAAGAACAAATGAAACTGAATAATGGAACGTCTGCTTATTTTAAAAATAAAGATGATTATGAACGTGGTGACGAATTTGCTACGCTTATATGGAAAGAGAAAGGAATTGAATATCAGCTGCTGTATCGGAATGTAGAAGAGAACGATGAAAAGGTAATCAAGCAGAATTTATTATACATTGCGAATAAGATGAAATGAAAAAACTAGCTGATTTATTCAGCTAGTTTTTTGTATGTTATTATTTCTTTTTAATTTTGCCTGTCCAAGATTTAAATCCACCTTGTAATTGGTAGAAATCTTTGTAGCCTTGTTTTTTTAAGTATTGCGCTGCACGACCTGTACGGAATCCGCTTTGGCAATATAAGTAAACAGGTTGATCTTGACGAAGTTCTTTATGGCGAAGGCGAATTTGTGATAACGGAATGTTACGTGCACCTAAAATATGCCCTGCGTTATATTCGTCTGCTTCACGAATATCGATAAGCTGTGCTTTACGGTAGCCAGCGCGAAATTCTTCTTCTGTAAGAGTTTTAATTAATTTTTTCTGATAGAAGTACATCCATACAGTGTAGCCGATAAATGCTACGATTACGGCTAATAAAATAATCCAAGTTGTTGACACGATTCTATCGCTCCCTTTTTTCTTATCCTACTTTCAATATTATAATGCCCATATGTATTTATGCAACAGATTCATTTGCATATAAGAAGAAATTTCGTATTCTTTCACAAATTTTGTCGAATTTGGTAGACTAGAGAATGTGAAAAATAATTGGTTATATGAGGTGCAGGATGGGAAAAGAAAAATGGTGTTATATTAACTCTGGTCAATGTTCACCGGCATTTAATATGGCGTTAGATGAATGTTTGTTAAATTGGCAAAGTGAAAAGAAAATGCCACCAACAATTCGTTTTTATGAATGGGAAGTACCAACATTAACAGTTGGATATTTTCAACGTGTTGAGAAAGATATTAATATGGATGTAGTTAACGAAAAAAAATATGGATTCGTTCGTCGTCAAACAGGCGGCAGGGGTGTACTACATGACAAAGAGTTAACGTATAGTGTTATTGTGTCTGAAGATCATCCGAATATGCCGAAAACAGTTACAGAAGCATATCGTGTTATTTCGCAAGGCTTATTAGATGGTTTTAAGGCATTAGGGTTAGAAGCATATTATGCAGTTCCAAAAACAGAAGCAGATCGTGAAAATTTGAAAAATCCACGTTCAGGTGTATGTTTTGATGCACCATCTTGGTATGAAATTGTAGTGGAAGGAAGAAAAATTGCTGGTAGTGCTCAAACACGTCAAAAAGGTGTTATTTTACAGCATGGATCGATTCCATTAGAAATTGATTTAGATGAACTATATGATCTATTTTTATTCCCAAATGAACGTGTGAAGGAACGTATGAAGAGTATGTTCTCTTCTAAAGCAGTAGCAATTAATGAATTAACAGACCGTACATTTACGATAGAACAGTTAATTAAAGCGTTTGAAGTTGGCTTTGAAAAAGGATTGGATGTAGAACTTGTTCCATATGAATTAACAGAAGAACAGTTACATGAAGTTCAAACGTTAGCGAAAGAAAAGTATGAAAGTAATGAGTGGAATTATAAAAAATAAGAGATGGCAATTGCCACCTCTTATTTTTTTATAGTAAATTAAGTACTTTTTCTACTTTGATTCCTTTATCTTGTAAAGAACGAAGGCGACTTACAACGTCCATAATTTCTTTGTCAAATGTAACGCTAATACCTTGGCTTTGTAGTTCTTCTTTTAAGCTTTCAATAGAATCATCTATGTCGATGCCAAGCTCGTAATCTTGACAAACTTCAATTGTCTTTTTCACGAGTTTCACATAATTTTCTTGTAGTTTTGAATTTGTTTCAGTCAAAGCAGGCTGCTTCGGTTTCGCAGGAGCAACCGGTGCTGTCTCTTGCTTTGTAACTGGAGTAGGGACTGCTTTTTTCACAGGCGCTGGAGTAGCTAGTTCTACAGCTGCTTCTACGCTTACTGGCTTAGGTGTCGGTACCGGAGTAGGCTTAGGTGCCATAGCAGGTGTTTCCACACGCGTAACAGGCTTAGGAGCAGGTGTAATTGCTTTTGGAGCTTCTACAACTACTTCTTTTTTTGGTGCTGCTTCTACCTGTGTTTCTTCTTGCTCGGCAGCTTCTTTATTTTCTTTACTCCACATAACGCGTTCAATTTCTAGAGAAACATTGTTTTTGTTCATCGCTGTTAATGTAACTTTACCAACTTCAGCGTTTCCAGTGAAATCAACAATTTTATAAATAACACTCTTGTTCCAATCCACGTTTCCGCTCAAAAATAATTCTTCGTTACATTTCGGCGTTAAGCCCTCGATTTTAATTTCTGCGTTTACACCGTTTTCACTATATACCATAATTAGCGAAGCATTTACATCTTCGTCTGCTAACATTAGTTCACGTACCATTTTGCCGGTGCGTACTTGCGTTTTCTTCTTAACTGACATCTAATTTCTCCTCTCAAAAATTCAGTAATAATAAAAAAATCGTATAACGAAAAATAATTGCTCACGAAGATTTATGATACCGATAATAAAAGCATCACGTCAACAATTAACTTTAATTATTTTGCATTTTTCTTATTTTCTTTATGAAATTTTTCAATTTGTAAAATTAGACAGAAGAAAAAACAGCCTTTTGAAGGGCTGTTAAAAATTTGATTTTCTATATAGTAATTTATATAAAATAAAAAATAAGATAGCAATTAAAGCATTTTGCCAAAAGTTTAGATGATAAATGAGATAAGGTTGCTTTTGGAAATAAATATTTAAGAATACAGCGGAACAAAATGGAGTAGCAAATGCGAATCCAAATAGAATTCTTCTTTTCCAATTCATTTTCTGATCAAAGGAGTAACGCTTTAATAAATATAAAATAAATAGTATACCTAGTATAATTATTGAAACAGACAAAGTAGTTCCAAGGATGCTAAAAGGCGGACTTGATAATATATTGTTTTTTTCAAAGAGAAACATAAAAAATGAAACAATTGCATTGATTCCAAACTGTATAGCAAGAAGTAAGCTAATAGAAAATCCAATTAAAGAAGTTTTTTCTAACTTTGTTTGGGTTGGTAAAGCTGATATAAGTTCATCGCAATAAGATTGTAAATCATTACCGAAAATGTCGTAAGCACTTTTATTTTCTGCTTGTGCTTCGATAAGATGATCTAATATTTCTAGTAAAAGCTCCTCCATTTGTTGCTGAGGTACGTTTGATATTCGAAGATATACTAACATATCACCATAAGCAGCTTCGTTTTCGGAAGTTAGAAGCTCACGTTTTGTATTATTCAATTCAACCATGTCTTGGGCATTCATCCCTATCACTCCCCCTGTAATAAGTTATTTACCGTAGTTGAAACCATTCCCCAGCTTTGTTTAAATTCTTCAAGCTGCTCTAATCCTTTATCGGTTACGTGATAATATTTTCGTTTTGGACCGAGTGAGGAGGCTTTTAATGTTCCTTCAATCAATTTTTCTTTTTGCATACGTAACAATAACGGATATATGCTTCCTTCGCTTACGAATGTAAATCCGTGTTTATTTAATTTTGTGCTCAGTTCATATCCGTACACTTCTTCTTGTGAAATGATGTATAGGATGCAACCTTCGAGCACACCTTTTAACATTTGGCTGTGCATGATTTCACCACCTTTTACTCAGGTAACTTGCGTTGCAAGGTAGCTGTTATCCAAATTATAACATTCAGTAACTTGCAACGCAAGTTACTGAAGTGGAAAACTTTAATGAGTGTTAACTTTTCAACGTTTCCCATACTAACGAGAGGGAAGCACATGAAACCATTTATGCCAAAACTCGTTTACTTTGAACCAAAGGCACTTGAATATCCGCTTGGAAAAGAGCTTTATGAGAAGTTTACGAAGATGGGATTAGAGATTCGTGAAACGACATCACATAATCAAATTAGAAATTTACCAGGAGAAAATGATTTGCAAAAGTATCGTAATGCAAAGGCTACACTTGTCGTTGGAGTGAGGAAGACGCTAAAGTTTGATACGTCAAAACCGTCAGTTGAATATGCAATTCCGCTCGCCACAGGGTGTATGGGACATTGTCATTATTGCTATTTGCAAACGACACTTGGGAGTAAGCCTTACGTTCGTGTGTATGTCAATCTTGATGAAATATTTGAGAAGGCAAAGCAATATATGGATGAAAGGGCACCTGAAATAACAAGATTTGAAGCGGCGTGTACATCAGACATTGTTGGGATTGATCATTTAACACATGCATTAAAGCGGGCGATTGAATTCATTGGAGAAAGTGAATATGGGCGTTTACGTTTCGTTACGAAATATTCGCATGTTGATCATTTATTAGATGCAAAGCATAATGGGAAAACTCGTTTCAGGTTTAGTATAAATTCACGATATGTAATTAAAAATTTTGAACCAGGGACATCGCCGTTTGAAGAGCGAATTGAGGCGGCTCGTAAAGTAGCAGGTGCAGGTTATCCACTTGGTTTTATAGTTGCACCACTTTATATGCATGAGGGATGGGAAGAAGGATACCGCGAATTATTTGAACGACTGTACAATGCGCTGAAAGATATGTCGATACCAAATTTAACGTTTGAATTGATTCAGCATCGTTTTACGAAACCAGCGAAAAAGGTTATTCAAGAGCGTTATCCAAATACGAAGCTTGAAATGGATGAAGAGAAGCGAAAGTATAAATGGGGACGATATGGAATTGGGAAATATGTATATAAAAAAGATGATGCAGAAGTATTGGAGGAAACGATTCGAGGATATATTCATCACTTTTTTCCTGACGCAGAAATTCAATATTTTACATGAAAGGAACTTGTATTTGAATACAGGTTCTTTTCACTTTTGTAGATTTAGGCTCGTTTCCACCTTGTCACGTTATTCTTTCTGGTGTATCATTTTATTGATTGCTTCGTACGGAATAAGCAAAATGAAATTGGATGGAGGAAACCGATGCCTACCCCTAGTATGGAAGATTATATTGAACAAATTTATTTGTTGATTGATGAAAAGGGTTATGCCCGTGTATCTGATATTGCTGAAGCGCTTAGTGTACATCCATCCTCTGTAACAAAAATGGTACAAAAATTAGACAAAGACGAATATCTAATTTATGAAAAATATAGAGGGCTTGTATTAACATCAAAAGGTAAAAAAATCGGAGAACGTCTCGTATATCGACATGAATTGTTAGAACAGTTTATGCGCATTATCGGTGTGGATGAAAGTAAAATTTATAATGATGTAGAAGGAATTGAACATCATTTAAGTTGGGAATCAATTGACCGTATCGGTGATTTAGTACAATACTTTGAACAAGATGAGGTTCGAGTGGAAACACTTCGTGGTGTTCAAAAAGCAAATGAAGAGAAAAGTAATTAAGGGGAACGGATGGCGTTTCCTTTTTTATTTCAATTCGAAAAGGATGGGAGAATTATGAAAGCAATTATTTTTGATTTTGATGGATTAATTGTGGACACAGAAACGATATGGTTTCACTCTTTCAGAGATGCTGTTCGTGAATACGGCGGAGAGCTACCTTTAGAGGAATTTGCGAAATGCATTGGAACAACAGATGAGGTGCTTTTTGCATATTTAAATGATCAATTAAAAGAGAAGTTTAACAAAAGTGTATTAAAAGAAAAAGTGGCAACTTTACATAAAGAGAAAATGAAAATACCAGAAGCTCGTGACGGGGTAAAAGAATATTTAGAAGAAGCGAAAGAAATGGGATTAAAAATCGCACTAGCTTCTAGTTCGTCTAGAGAATGGGTTATTCATTTTTTAGAAGAGCTACAGATTCGAGAATATTTTGAAGTAATTAAAACGAGAGAAGATGTTGAGAAGGTAAAACCAAATCCAGCTCTTTATCGAGTTGCAATAGAAGAATTAGGAATTAAGCCATCTGAAGCTGTTGTATTTGAAGATTCATTAAATGGATTGAGAGCAGCAGTTGCAGCGGGATTAACGTGCGTTGTTGTACCTAATGATGTGACACGGAATTTACCATTTAAAAATCATCATCTTCGAATTGAAAGTATGAGAGAGAAAAGTTTAAAAGAAGTGCTTCAAAGTATAAAAAAAGACCGTATTTCCTAAAAGGAAGCACGGTCTTTCTTTTTACTTTTTTTGCCTTCAATGACAGTTAAATGAGACTGTTTTCTTTTTCGTTTCAAAGTGGAAGAATTCCCTTTTTTACTTTTGTCATTAGAAGTATTTGACTTAAAGAAAGAATTGCCTAGGGGTGCTACATTTTGTTTCCCATGTTTGCGGTTCGATTGTTTTGCCGCACGCTTATATGAGCTTTGCGAATTTGCGGAACCACTGGAATTTGTAAACATCTTGTATAGCAAGTAAAAGATACCGACAACAAGTAACATGTACCCGATATTTCTTAATACACCCATGGGATTTGTAATAACAGATGAAACAAGGCCGAATATTGCCAATCCAATAATAAGCACAAATATAGCGAAAGTAAACGAACGACCGTTCATAAGGGACACCTCCTAAAAACGTATATTAAAATTAGTATATTAACGATGAGGAAAGGAGTTGAACACCATTTTTAAATAATTATTGTTTGTTCTCTAAACGTAATAATTCTTCAAACGATGCAATTGCTACTTCCACTTGGTCATCTGTTGGTTCTTTCGTTGTTAATAGTTGTAGCCATAACCCAGGATATCCAAGTACGCGTAATACGGGAATATCTCTTAATCGATTTGTAAATTGCAATACTTCAAAAGAAATACCAAGTACAACTGGAATTAATAAAATTCGGTTTATAACTCGTGCCCAAAGAGGATCTGTAGGGACTAGGAAATAAACGAACATTCCAATAATGACTGTAAATATAATAAAGCTACTGCCGCATCTATAATGGAGGCGAGTTTGCTTTTGAACGTTTTCTACAGTCAGAGGAAGGTTATTCTCATAAGCATTGATTACCTTATGCTCTGCACCGTGATACTGAAATACCCGCTTAATAAGTGGGGTTAAAGAAATAAAGTATATATAGCTCAATAATAGCATGAGCTTAATGACACTTTCGACAATGATTTGCCCAGTATGAGATGGGAAAATCGGTCTCGTTAATTCAGCTAATAGTGCAGGAACTGCTGTGAAGATGACTTTACCGAATATGAAAGATAAAACGCCAACAGTTGCAACTCCTAATACCATCGTTAATTTTGATTGTTCTTCTTTTTTATTTGCAATTTGTTCATCATCTTCTGGGTGGACGTCAAATCGTTCTGAAGCGAAGTTTAAATGCTTTGCTCCATTCGCACTTGCATCCACAATAGCGGCAATACCTCGTAAAAATGGAATTTTTTTTAGGATAGATAATACTTTATTACGAACGCGTGGTAATCGATAAAATTCAATCGATTTATCTTTACGACGAACCGCTGTAACAGTATATTCTCTACCGCCAAACATAACTCCTTCAATGACCGCTTGCCCGCCATATATTTGTTTTGACTCTTCTGCCATGTTAACACCAACCTGTATTTGTTTCTCTCTTATGTAGAAAAAGAGGCAATTGTCATACTGGGTTCTGTCGTTTTGAAATAAGACAATCACCGAGTTTCCTTTATTTTATCGGCAAATACAAGTAGATGACAAGGGAAAATGTTATGAGAGTCGGACATTTCTTATTCTTTTTATAGACAAATTTCGCAGGATTTAAACATGCTTCAAAATAGTTTCGGGCATACTATTGAGTGGAGGTGTCGATGTGAGTCAAGAACAATTAGGAACAAGGAATTTTGTACAAATCGGTTTGTTTGGTGGAATCTTTTGGGGCGGGATATGGTATTTCCTTCATATATTTTCATTCACGGAGGCGGGACCGAATTATTTCCTTTTACCATTTGCGTTTGGAAGTTGGAAAGAAGGTGTATGGGGGAATGTGTCAGGAATAGTTTGTATGGGACTTCTTTCAATTTTGATTGCCTTTTTGTATAAAGCATTTTTTGCGAAGTTTGAGGGGATTATTGCGGGAATTATTTATGGATTATTTTGGTGGGCATTACTGTTTTTGGGGATGGGTTTAATGGCTCCTGTTATTAAAAGTGCGCTCCATTTACCAAAAGAGACAATTGTAACGACAATATGTATTTTTATATTGTATGGTGTGTTTATAGCATATTCTGTTTCTTACGCAGTAAATAGCAATAAAGTAGAACAAGAAGGGCGAGAGAAGACGAACTATTCAAATAAGTAACTCCTATGTTAAAATATTGTATAGATATTTAATATTAAGGAGTTTTAAGAATATGAAAAAGTTACTCCTCGTAAACGGGCCTAACCTAAATCGCCTCGGTGTTCGTGAGGTAAATGTATATGGAAAGGGCACGCTAGCGACACTTGAAGCAGATATGAAGCAAGAAGCGGAAACAATGGGAGTGGAGTTAGAATGTTTCCAATCGAATCATGAAGGTGCCATTATCGACATTATTCATGAAGCGGAAGATATATATGAAGGGATCATTTTAAATCCGGGAGCATTTACGCATTATAGCTATGCGATTCGTGATGCCATTGCGAGCATTTCGATTCCTGTTATTGAAGTACATATTTCTAACATTCATCAGCGTGAATCGTTTCGTCACGAATCTGTGACGGCAGCTGTTTGTGCAGGACAAATTGTTGGATTTGGTTTTTATGGCTATAAGTTAGCGTTATTTGCATTAATGGAGAAATTGAGGGAGGCATAAAGTAATGGAGAAAATTGAAAGATTACGAAGTGCATTTGGTGAGGCTGGCATTGACGGTATTTTGTTAACAAATGAACATAGTCGTAGATATATGGCTAACTTCACAGGAACAGCAGGTGTAGTTCTTATTTCAAAAGATCGTGCTCAATTTATTACAGATTTCCGTTACGTCGAGCAGGCAAGTAAACAAGCGGTTGGATATGAGATTGTACAGCACGCAGGATTAATCATTGATGAAGTGGCAAAGCAAGTGAAAGAGCTTGGAATTCAAAAGCTTGGTTTTGAGCAAGATACTCTTACATATAGTTCTTATTCAGCGCATAAGGAAGCGATTGATGCTGAATTTATCCCAACTTCTGGACTTGTAGAAAAGTTACGCTTGATAAAGACTGATTCAGAGATTAAGATATTAAAGGAAGCTGCACAGATTGCAGATGCTGCCTTTGAGCATATTCTATCATTCATTCGCCCGGGAGTATCTGAAATTGAAGTGTCAAATGAACTTGAATTTTTCATGAGAAAACAAGGAGCAACATCTTCTTCGTTTGATATTATCGTTGCTTCAGGTCTTCGTTCGGCATTACCGCACGGCGTGGCATCTGAAAAAGTGATAGAAACAGGAGATTTCGTTACATTAGACTTCGGCGCTTATTACAAAGGGTATTGCTCTGATATTACTCGTACGATTGCAGTCGGTGAACCATCTGATAAATTAAAAGAAATTTATAATATCGTTTTAGAAGCACAACTACGTGGTGTGAACGGTATTAAAGCTGGTTTAACAGGTCGCGAGGCTGATGCGCTAACGCGTGATTACATAACGGAAAAAGGATATGGTGAATACTTTGGACACTCTACTGGTCATGGAATAGGTCTTGAAATCCATGAAGCGCCAGGTTTAGCGTTCCGTTCTGATACAGTACTTGAACCCGGTATGGCTGTAACAGTAGAACCAGGTATTTATATTCCAGGTATTGGCGGCGTACGTATTGAAGATGATATCATTGTGACAAGTGAAGGTAATGAAGTAATTACGAAATCACCAAAAGAACTTATTATTTTGTAATACACAGGAGGATTTTTTTACATGATTTCAGTAAACGATTTTCGTACAGGTTTAACAATTTCAGTGGACAATGCCCTTTGGCAAGTACTTGATTTCCAACACGTAAAGCCAGGTAAAGGTGCTGCATTCGTTCGTTCTAAACTACGTAACATTCGCACAGGATCTGTTCAGGAGAAAACATTCCGTGCAGGTGAGAAAGTAGAAAAAGCACACATCGAAAACCGTCGTATGCAATATTTATACGCAAGTGGTGAGGCTCACGTATTTATGGATAACGGAACTTATGAGCAAATCGAGCTTGGTGAAAAACAAATCGAGCGCGAGCTTAAATTCCTAAAAGAAAACATGGAAGTAGCAATCATGACTTACCAAGGCGAAGTACTTGGTGTTGAACTTCCAAACACAGTTGAATTACAAGTTACAGAAACAGAGCCTGGTATTAAAGGTGATACTGCTTCTAACGTAACAAAACCAGCTACATTAGAAACTGGTCTTGTTGTACAAGTACCAATCTTCATTAACGAAGGCGAAATGCTTATCATCAACACTGGTGAAGGTAAATACGTTTCTCGTGCATAGTAGAAAAGCACTCGTGATAATTCACGAGTGCTTTTTTTATAGGAAATAGGGTAGATAGTAAATAGCTGTTACAATAAAACTGAAAGCTGTAAGACTAGCAGCACCTACTGTGTAAGGGCTCCATGTCATACGAAAAGGTTTTACTTCACCTGTTTTATATATAGTGTGATCAATGTTGGCATTTTGGTTTATATTTAAAGCAATGAGCCAAATTGTACCAAATATCCCTAAACTACCAAGGAAAAAGGTCTCTATAAATGACCAACCGACCAACAATGAAAAAAGATAAATAAGAGCTAATTCTACTACAACGGTTAAACTAATTTTCAATGCCTTCATATTTTTCCTCCTCACTCTGTAATTCCAACCAGTTTAAAAAATTTTCACGTGACACGACATGCAGAGAGCAAGGTGACTTTACTTCTTTCTCTAGTGCAGCGTGTTCGTCTGGAAACTTGTTTTCCACATGCAATGAAATATAAGGTAGTTTTTCTTGTGCTTTTAACGAGCGGATATTATTCATTTTAGCACCAGCAAATACGTAGGAAAGTTGTAAGTCTAAAAAAGCGATTTTAAAGATTTCTTTTTTAGCAGCCTCGTTATAGCCTTTTCCCCAGTACGGATAGCCGAGCCAACTACCAATGTGAGATTGCTTCTTCTCATTATTAATATGTTTAAGTGTGGTGAGGCCAATTATTTCATTCTCTTCATTTACAATCATTCTCGATAATGATTTCTTTTGATGTTCTTCTTCTATTGCGAAAAGAAGAAATGTTTTCGTGTCTTTGATGTTTTCTACCGTTAGCCCTAATGCATTTTTTATATGTGGATCACTTGATAGCTCGAAAATCACATTTGTATAGCATAAATCGAGTGGTAATAAAGTGACGTGCTGCATGGCTTATACCCCTTTTAAACTAAATATACCATAATATACCACGTAAAAATATGAATATTCAGATTAGAATGCGGGCTTTAGAGAAAAGTTATGTTTTTGCTTCTGAAATAGACAACCTCTGCATATGGTTGTACAAATATATTTTTTTTTAGAATATGAAGTTAGTAACTGTTACGGGAGAAGGTGGAAGAATGAAACAGTGGCTAGCGGCAATGGAAACATCCGTGCTTGTTATGGGAGCACTTCGATTATTTTCAGGTAGTGCGGAGATATTTGCTGCTTTGCTTATGCTTTATGTGAATGATGCGAAGAAAGCGTTGTTTATAAATGGTATGTTAGCGTTTGTTGGACCTACCGTATTAATTTTAACAATGACAATTGGGATAGCGAGTGTAGCAAGTGAAATTTCTTTCTTGAAGCTCTTTTTTCTAGCGCTTGGAATTTGCTGTATTTTTATCGCATTACTGAAATAGTAAGTCGAGTATAGTGGGGAGAAGCCGATGAAAGAGGTATTAGAAGTTTTACCAAAAACGATGAAGTATTTAATTGAAGAATGTAAGCAATACGATGCTTTAGAGGAAATTCGTGTTCGAATTGGAAGACCGCTAGAGTGTATTGCACACGGAAAGGTGTTTTTTTATGACTATATCACTACTGCAGAGGATGCTATTTACTTACTGAATAAGTTAAGTCAATTCTCAATTTATACGATGGAAGAGGAATTAAAACGTGGGTATGTGACACTTCGCGGGGGGCATAGAATCGGATTAGCGGGAAAAGTCATTACAGAAAAAAGCGCAGTGAAAATGATTCGTGATGTCTCTTCCTTTAATATTCGTATTGCTCGTCAAAAAATAGGGATTGCTGAACCGCTTTTGCCATATTTGTATGAAAAAAGATGGTTAAACACGATGGTAATTGGCCCTCCGCAAACGGGAAAAACGACACTTTTAAGAGATGTAGCTCGTTGCATGAGTCAAGGAGTAAGTGCTTCGGAAATTCCTTCTTGTAAAGTGGGGATCGTTGATGAACGGTCAGAAATTGCTGGCTGTGTGAAAGGGATCCCGCAATATGATTTTGGTACCCGAGTCGATGTGTTAGACGCGTGTCCAAAGGCGGAAGGAATGATGATGATGATTCGTTCTATGAGTCCTGATATTTTGATCGTAGATGAAATTGGCCGTAAAGAAGATAGTGAAGCAATTATGGAGGCAGTGCATGCAGGTGTTCAGCTTTTTATAAGTGCACACGGATTTTCCTATGAGGATGTTGTGAGACGTCCATCGCTAAAGGCAGTGCTAGAGCTTGGTATATTTGATAGGTTTGTGGAGTTGTCAAAAGCGAGGGGTCCAGGAACGGTTATGCAGGTGAAAGATAAATATGGAAAACCAGTGCTATCAAGTAGAAAGGCTGAGGGCGTATGGTGAAAATATTCGGTGCAGTGTTAATCGTTGCGGTCAGCACCTTTTTCGGGTTTTCATACGCTAAAAGATATAGTGAGAGGCCGAGGCAACTTAGATTATTAAAATCAGCACTTCAATCATTAGAAGCAGAAATTATGTATGGACACACACCTTTATCTGAGGCTGCCGAGCGATTAGTTAAACAAATGCCAAAGCCATTAAATTGGATATTTCAAAGTTTCGCCAGAAGACTACAAAGCGGGGAACATACAGTAAGAGAAGCGTGGATAGATAGTTTGAAAGAGAACTGGAAGTTAACCGCATTTCAACAAACTGAGTATGAAATACTGCAGCAATTTGGTGAAACGCTCGGGCAACATGATCGTGAATCACAACAAAAACATATTCGCTTATGTATTACACATTTGGAGAGAGAAGAAGGAGAAGCGAAAGCGCTACAACTGCAATACGAAAAAATGATTAAGAGCTTAGGGGTACTAGCAGGGCTACTTATTGTAATTTTACTGCTATAGGGGGGAGAAAGGCGATGTCCATTGATGTTGGATTAATATTTCAAATCGCCGGAATCGGCATTGTTTTAGCTTTCATTCATACTGTACTAAAAGAATTAAAGCGGGAGGATATTGCAAATTGGGTTATCCTTGTCGGTTTTGTCGTCATTTTATTTCATGTTGCATTTTTAATTAACACGCTATTTGACAAGATTAAAAGTGTCTTTCTCTTCCAGTAAAGGAGGCGGTTCGAATCGAAATTATACAAATTGTCGGATTAGGCCTCGTTGCTACGTTTTTAGCTGCTGTTTTGAATCAGCATAAATCTAGTATTACATCTTTATTTATTGTGTTCGTAGGTAGCGTGATGTTTCTTATTTTAATCGATCAAATTCATTCTATTTTACAAATGATTGAGAGAGTAGCAAGTGAAGCGAAAGTTAGTAACGTCTACGTGGAAACGTTACTAAAGATTATTGGAATTGCTTATATTGCTGAGTTTGGAGCCCAAATTACAAAAGATGCTGGTCAAGGTGCCATCGCTTCGAAAATTGAACTTGCTGGGAAAATCTTAATTCTCGTTATGGCGATTCCTATTTTGACGGTTGTAATTGAAACTATTCTCGGATTTTTACCGACGGGATAAGGGGGAGTGAATGTTGAGGAGGTTTGGAGCTAAGCTGCTATTTGCTTGCTTCCTTTTCTTTTCTTTACCGGTTGTTGTACAAGCTTCTCCTGTAGAAACAAACGTCGTTGATCAACAATTGGATAAGCTCGGAATTGAAGATGTGAAGCAATTTTGGGACGGGCTTGTTACAAAATATGGTGGCTATTTGCCAGAGAGTCAAAAAGGGAGCTTTATGGAGTTTGTAAAGGGAGAAAAAGAATTCTCTCTAAAAGAGTGGATGATAGGGTTATTAAAATATTTATTTCATGAGCTTGCTGCTAATGGAAAACTGCTTGGCACACTTATTATGCTCACAATCTTTAGTGCATTGTTGCAATCACTGCAATCCGCTTTTTCAAAAAGTAGCGTAAGTAAAATTGCTGATGCTGTTGTGTATATGGTACTTATTATTTTTGCTTTAAATAGTTTTTATGTCGTTATGACATATGCAAGAGAAACGATACAAACAATGGTAGATTTCATATTAGCGTTATTGCCAATTTTGCTGGCGCTTATAGCAACTGGGGGCGGGGTTGTATCTGTATCATTTTTTCATCCGGTTATCATTTTCTTAATGAATACGAGTGGGCTTCTTATGAATTATATCGTTCTACCACTTTTATTACTGGCAACGATATTAAGTATTGTAAGTACAATGAGTGATCAATATAAAGTGACGAAATTATCCAAGCTTCTGCAAAACGTTAGCGTAGGGATTATCGGTGTCTTTTTAACAATTTTTTTAGGAGTATTATCTGTACAAGGGACAGCAACAGCTGTTGCTGATGGAATAGCTGTGAAAACTGCTAAATTTGTAACAGGAAACTTCATTCCAGTAGTTGGAAGGATGTTTACAGAAGCGGCAGATACTGTTATTAGCGCATCAGGATTATTGAAAAACACAGTCGGAATTATTGGGCTCGTCATTTTATGCTTAATTGTTGCTTTTCCAGCGATTCAAATTTTCTGTATTGCATTTATTTATAAATTCGCAGCAGCAGTATTGCAACCGGTTGGCGGCGGAGCAATTATTCAATGTTTAGACATTATTGGACGAAGCATCATTTACGTATTTGCTTGCTTAGCTATCGTATCATTTATGTTCTTTTTAAGTATTACAATTATTATTGCTGCGGGGAATATTACACTTATGATGCGGTAGGAGGTGAAGAGTATGCAATTTGTTACAGAGTGGATCAGAAATATTATCGTTTTTTTGCTCTTAGCAACAATGCTTCATCTTATTCTTCCAAATTCGAATTTGCAAAAATACGTTAAATTCGTTGTAAGTCTTTTGTTAGTCGTATTAATTTTAACGCCCCTTTTTAAACTATTGCAGACAGATGTAAATGAAGTAATTGCAAATTTTAATGAAGAAAAGTACGTAGCAGAAGGATCTGTAAAAAATTCAATAGATTCGAAGAAAAAAGAAATACAAGCTCTAACACGTGCATATAGTTTAGAAGAGATGGCTACCAAAATGAAAAAAGAAGTAGGAAAAGAGTTTGAGAAAAAGTATGGTATGACTGTCTCTGAAATACAAATAGTCGCAGCAGAAAATACAGAAGAAGTAAAGTCAGCGAAAGATATTCAATCTGTTGTTGTGACGTTGAAAG
Organism: Bacillus sp. FSL L8-0152; assembly: GCF_038006365.1. Taxonomy (NCBI): domain Bacteria; kingdom Bacillati; phylum Bacillota; class Bacilli; order Caryophanales; family Bacillaceae; genus Bacillus; species Bacillus sp. FSL L8-0152. The sequence goes on along the minus strand of NZ_JBBOVB010000001.1, from coordinate 4,301,011 downwards.
AAAAAGAACGTAGTAAAAATGATGCAATCGAAACAGTAAAGCCAATTGAAATTAACACGAAAGAGCCTCCAAAAAAAGTGGAAGAAACGAATGTAGAAATGAAAGATTTCTTTTCAAGCAGGTGGCAACTAGAGGGTAAACAAATCCAAGTTCAAATGGAAGGGAGGACAGGTAGAGTAAATGGACAATAAAGATAAAAATTCGAAGTTCTCATTTTTTCGAAACTTATTGAATGGGGATCAAAAAGAAAGCAACGAGAAGGGTAAAAAGGTAACACCTAAGTTTTTACTTGTCCTACTCATACTTGGAATTTTGCTTATGTTTTCTAGTAGTCTCTTTTCAAGTAAAAAAGAAGAAGTACCTGTATTTAAAGAACAAAAAACTCAAAATCAAGAAAAAGACGTACCAACTTTCGGACAAAAAAGTAATGATAGTATGTCAAATGTAGAAAAATATGAAAAAGCGTATGAACAAGAATTAAAAACTGCTTTAGAAGAAATAGCAGGAGTAAAAGACGTAACGATTAAAGTGAATTTAGATTCATCTGAAGAAAAAATTTTAGAAAAAAATACAGTGAAACGCTCACAAACAACAGGTGAAACAGATAAAACAGGCGGTAAGAGAGAAGTAGAGGACGAGTCTCTTGATGAAAAGACTGTCATTATACGTGAAGGGGATAAAGAAACTCCTGTTGTTTTACGAACAGAGAAGCCGAAAGTACGTGGTGTTCTTGTCGTAGCAAAGGGAGTGGATAATATACAAGTTAAAGCAATGGTAAAAGAAGCTGTGATAAGGCTGCTAGATGTACCGGCCCATCGCGTTTCAGTTTCACCGAAAAATTGATAGGGAGGAAATAAAGTGTTAAAAAAACAAACAGTTTGGTTATTAACGATGTTAAGTTTAGTTGTTGTACTATCTGTGTATTACGTGACAACTCCTGACAAAATGAATACAGCATCGCCGGCAACAGGTGAAAAGATTGGACAAGAAAAACAAGGTACTGATAAAGCAGTAACAAACGAAGCGCCTAAAGAAACTCCGAAAAAAGAAAATACAAGCAAGGAAACAACAAATAAAGAAACAGACAAAAAAGAAAATGCAAAAAAAGAAACAAGTAAAAAAGAGGGCAATGTATCAGTTCAATCAAGTGATGAGAATTTCACAGCTTTACGTATGCAAATGGAAGATCAACGTAGTGAAGCGAAAGCAAAATTACAAGAAGTGATGAGTTCAACAAAAGCTTCAGCAACAGAAAAGAATAAAGCAAAAGAAAATTTTGATGCCATTACGACAATGGAAACGAAGCAAGAATTACTTGAGACAGTAATTAAATCTCAAGGAGGATATCCAGATGCTCTTGTAAGAGCTGATGGTACTGACATTAGAGTAACGGTTAAAGCGGCAAAACATTCACAGAAAGAAGCAAATAAAATTATTCAACTTGTAAGAAGTGAAGGCGGATCAAAAGATGTAGGTGTGAAATTTGATCCACCAGCGAAATAAGTGAAACTTTAATCCGCAGGGATTTCCCTGCGGATTATTATCTTTTACTAAGCAAAGGGTATGCAAATAGTAAAATAGAGTATGTAAGTAAACGTGTGAATAGAAAAAAGCTATCATTTTCGATAGCTTTTTTCTATTTCGTCTTTGTAGTTATTTTTACTATGTTCAACTCGGAATGGAGAAACACGTTGCGAGTAAAAGATTAATGGTTCATGGTACTGATGATTACTTTTTCCGGATTTGACGTGGATGCAAAGAACACATGCCCAAACGATTACGGCAGGTAAAAAGAGAATGAGCCATATCATATTTCCACACCTCGACACAATATATTTTCTACACTTTGAACATACTATTCTTATATGAAGGAATGATGAACGGCGTGTAAACAAAAAAATAATATTTGGTAAAAATATGTTATTGACTATAGGTGTGGTGAAGAGTGGAGAGGGAATGGCATGTTTGCTGTGTAACGTTTTGCTAAAGTAGTGAATGTTTTTTAAGAAGTGGTCTTGCCAATTTCATGTGAAACTTGGTATTATTACTAGGTATTAAATTTTTATTGGAATAATATTTTTACAGGAGTTTCGATTTATTATAAAGAAATATAAATTGGAATGTTTAAAAAATTTATCGTAAGATGGAAATAGTAAATATTTCTATTAGTTAATGAAATATATTTTCTAATAGAATACATCGTATTTTTACAGTCAATCTAGTTTTCGTGACGAGAATCTGTAAAAACGGGACAAACAAGAGTATGGGAGTGGATTTTACATGTTTAAAATTCAAGAAGTTCGTGAATTAATTAAATTAATTGATAGCTCTAATATTGATGAATTTGAATACAAAAAAGACGGTACAACAATCAAAATGAAAAAGCGTGGTAATGAAGTTGTTGCTGTGCAAGCACCTGCAGCAAAACAAGCTATGCAACCAGTAGCGCCTGTTGAAGTTGAAACGACAGTAGCAGCAGCGCAAGCAGAAGCGCCAAAACAAGAAGAGAAGAAAACTGTTCAAGATGAAAACCTACATAAGATCACCTCACCAATGGTAGGTACATTCTATTCTTCTTCTTCACCTGATACACCTCCATATGTAAGTGTTGGGGATAGAGTATCGAAAGATTCTATCGTATGTATTGTCGAGGCTATGAAGTTATTTAACGAAATTGATGCTGATGTAGAGGGCGAAATTGTTGAAATTCTTGTTAATAACGGACAGCTTGTTGAGTATGGACAACCGCTATTTCTTGTAAAAGCGTAATAAGGGAGTCTTTGTGATGATAAAAAAAGTATTAATAGCCAATCGTGGGGAAATTGCTGTACGAATTATTCGTGCTTGTAAAGAAATGGATATTGAAACAGTTGCAATTTATTCAGAAGCAGATAAAGAGTCACTTCACGTACAGATTGCAGACGAGGCGTATTGTGTAGGACCAACGATTTCGAAAGAAAGCTATTTAAATTTGACGAACATTATTAGCGTTGCGAAGTTAACAGGCTGCGATGCTATTCATCCGGGATACGGATTTTTAGCAGAGAATGCAGATTTCGCAGAGTTATGCCGTGAATGTAACTTGATTTTTATCGGTCCAAGTCCAGAAGCTATTTCAAAGATGGGCACAAAAGACGTTGCTCGTGATACAATGAAAGAAGCAGGGGTTCCGATTGTACCAGGTTCACAAGGGATTATTAAAAATACCGAAGAAGCGATCGAGCTTGCTAATCAAATTGGATATCCAGTTATTATTAAAGCGACTGCAGGTGGTGGCGGAAAAGGTATTCGTGTTGCACGCCATGAAGAAGAGCTTATAAAAGGAATTCAAATTACACAGCAAGAAGCTAGTACCGCTTTTGGGAACCCTGGTGTATACTTAGAAAAGTACGTTGAAGATTTCCGCCATGTTGAGATTCAAATAATGGCAGATACACACGGAAATGCCATTCATTTAGGAGAGCGTGATTGTACAATTCAGCGCCGTTTGCAAAAACTATTAGAAGAAAGTCCATCACCTGCACTTGATGAAGATATTCGCAAGCAGATGGGTGAAGCGGCAGTTAAAGCGGCGGTAGCGGTTGATTATACAGGTGCTGGTACGGTTGAGTTTATTTATGAATATAAAACGAAAACCTTTTATTTCATGGAGATGAATACGAGAATTCAGGTTGAGCATCCGGTTACTGAAATGGTAACGGGAATGGACTTAATTAAAGAACAAATTCTTGTTGCTTCAGGAGAAAAGTTATCGTTACAGCAAGAAGAAGTACAATTTAATGGTTGGGCAATTGAATGTCGAATTAATGCGGAAAACCCTGCCAAAAAATTTATGCCATCTCCAGGTAAAGTAGAAATGTACTTACCACCAGGAGGATTTGGTATTCGCGTCGATTCAGCTGTATATCCGGGATATTCAATCCCACCTTTCTATGATTCGATGGTTGCTAAATTAATTGTTCACGGAAAAACACGTGAAGAGGCAATTGCAAAAATGAAGCGCGCACTTAGTGAATTTGTCATTGAAGGCGTACATACAACAATCCCGTTCCATTTGCAATTGCTAGATCATCCTGATTTTGTAAAAGGTGAGTTTAATACGAAATTTTTGGAAGAGCATGAACTTGTGACGCAGTGATACATTAAAGGAGGTTTTTTTCATGGCTGAACATATGTTAGATATGGGTCAAGATACAACTCTTGGTAAAGTAGAAATTGCACCAGAAGTAATTGAAGTAATTGCAGGTATTGCAGCTGCTGAAGTAGAAGGTGTAGCGGCAATGCGCGGTAATTTTGCTACAGATGTTGTTGAGAAGTTAGGTAAGAAAAATCATGGTAAAGGTGTAAAGGTTGAATTAGCAAACGAAGATATTATCGTTGACCTTTATGTTGTAATGTATTTTGGTGTAGCAATTCCAGTTGTTGCACAAAAGATTCAAGACAATATTCGCCAAGCACTCTTTACGATGACAGGACTTGAGCCAAAAGAAGTGAATGTTCACATCGTTGGCGTAACATTCGAAACACAAAAAACAGAAATCGAACCAGTGTAAGAATGAAAAGGTGCCTAGTAACATAGGCATCTTTTTTATCGTTTCATTTCTTCACAAATTACAACCCTCTAATTATTATACTATTTCAAAAAATAAGAAATAAACAAGAAAATGTGTCGTTTTTCCAAAAAACGTACATTGTGATAAGATATGGAACTTGAAGTTAATCTTTTTATTATTTTTCAGCCTTGTAACCCGTGTGTGAAACGATAAATTGTGTTATTATCATTGTATTATAAGGTTGGAAAATCAATGAAAACTGTAAGAGTAAGTGAATTGACGGCTTATAAATTATAATAATATAACAAAGTATAAGGAAAGACTTGAAGCATAAAGGAGAGTTACAATGAAACGTAGGACGGCTAGAGAAAGAGCAATGCAAGCATTATACCAAATGGATATTACAGGTGAATTAGAACCGAAAGTAGCAGTGGAAAACACGCTAGATGAAGGCGAAGAAACAAATGAGTTTCTAGAGTCACTTGTAGTAGGTTTTGTAGAAAATAAAGAAGCAATCGATGAAGCGATTCGTCAAAACTTAAAAAAGTGGAAGCTTGAGCGTATTAGCATTGTTGATCGCAGTATTTTACGTGTAGCTGTGTATGAAATGAAATACATGGAAGAAATTCCACACAACGTAACAATTAACGAAGCAATTGAAATTGCTAAAACATTTGGGGATGAGGAATCTCGTCGTTTTATTAACGGCGTTTTATCTAATATAAAAGATACACTGTAAATTCTTTAAGGGGGAATCTTAAAATGGTAGCAGTAATCATCAAAGGAAATGAAGTTGCGGAGAAAAAACGAGCACAATTAACAGAAGAAGTTGTGAAGTTGAAAGAGCAAGGTATTGTACCAGGGTTAGCAGTTATTTTAGTTGGAGAAGATCCAGCATCTCGTTCTTATGTGAAAGGAAAAGAAAAAGGCTGTGAACAAGTAGGGATTTACTCAGAGCTAATTGAACTTCCTGAAACAATTACTGAGGAACGTTTGCTTGCTGAAATCGATCGCTTAAATGGCGATGACCGTATTAATGGCATATTGGTGCAATTACCTTTACCAAAACATATTGAAGAAAAAGCTATCATTGAAAGAATTTCACCAGAAAAGGATGTAGACGGATTTCACCCAATCAGCGTGGGACGTATGATGACGGGACAAGATACATTCCTTCCATGTACACCGCATGGTATTGTAGAATTAGTAAAAGAAACAAATCTTGATATTTCTGGAAAACATGTAGTAGTAATTGGAAGAAGTAATATTGTCGGTAAACCAGTGGGGCAATTGTTTTTAAATGAAAATGCCACTGTCACATATTGTCATTCTAAGACGCAAAATATGAAAGAGTTATCGAAGTTAGCTGATATTTTAATCGTAGCTGTTGGACGACCTAAAATGATAACAGCGGATTATATTAAAGAAGGAGCGGTTGTAATTGACGTTGGTGTTAACCGTTTAGAAACAGGAAAACTTTGTGGTGATGTTGACTTTGACAACGTGTTAGATGTTGCGGGTTACATTACACCTGTGCCAAAGGGTGTTGGTCCAATGACAATCACAATGCTTCTTCATAATACTGTTGAATCTGCCAAACGTGCAGGTGTCGTTTGTAAATAATTTGAGTCGGCTATGAGGAGAGAGAAATGGAGAAGCAATATTTAACCGTTACAGCGTTAACACGCTATATAAAAACAAAAATAGAATATGATCCGCATTTGCAGTCTGTTTGGTTAAAAGGTGAAATTTCCAACTTTAAAAATCATAGCCGTGGCCACATGTATTTTACATTGAAAGATGAAAATGCAAGAATCGCAGCGGTTATGTTTGCGGGTCATAATCGTAATATTAAATTCAAACCTGAAAATGGGATGAAGGTACTCGTGAAAGGGAAAATCTCTGTTTACGAGGCGAGTGGTTCTTATCAAATTTATATTCAAGACATGCAGCCTGACGGAGTCGGAAATTTACATTTAGCGTACGAACAGTTAAAAGTTCGCTTAGAAGAAGAAGGACTTTTTTCTCAAGTTTATAAAAAAGCAATTCCTCCTTACGCTAAAACAATAGGTGTGATTACGTCGCCAACAGGAGCAGCGATTCGTGATATTATAACAACGATTAAACGTCGTTATCCAATTGGGAATGTTATTGTATTTCCGGTACTTGTACAAGGGGAGTCAGCGGCTCCCTCGATTGTACAAGCGATTCGTACAGCGAATGAAATGGGAGAGATAGATGTACTAATCGTTGGTCGTGGTGGAGGTTCTATTGAGGAATTATGGGCTTTCAATGAGGAAATGGTTGCAAGAGCAATCTTTAAGAGTGAAATTCCTATTATTTCGGCAGTAGGCCATGAAACGGATTTTACAATCGCAGATTTTGTTGCAGATTTACGCGCGCCAACACCGACTGCAGCAGCTGAGCTAGCAGCACCTAATATTATAGAGTTACAAGAAAAGGTATTACAAAGAACTCTGAGATTGCAAAGAGCAATGAAAGAGTTAGTACATAAAAAAGAAGAAAAACTACAAGTGTTGCAAAAATCGTATGCGTTCCGTTATCCAAGACAAGTATATGAGCAAAAGGAAGAGCAATTAGATAGAGCGCTAGAACAGCTTGTTTTAGCGAACGAGCGCTATATTGATAAAAAGGTGAATCAGTTAAAGCAACTTTCATTTTATTTAGAGAAGCACCACCCATCTCAAAAAATTATTCAAACGAAGGTAGCTGTTGAAACGTTGCAAAAGCAATTACAACGTGAAATGCAAACGTTACTTCAAACGAAAGAATTTGCCTTTGTAAGAGCTGCTCAAAAACTTGAAGCGTTAAGTCCGCTTAAAGTAATGATGAGAGGGTACGGGCTTGTATATGATGAAGAGAAGCAAGTGTTAAAAAGTGTGAAAGATGTAAGCCTTGGAGATGCTGTTTCAGTTCAATTACAAGATGGAATACTAGATTGTAGCGTATCAGGCATAGAGGAGCGTGAATTGAATAATGGAAAATAAATTAAGCTTTGAAGAGGCAATTTCGCAACTTGAGCATCTTGTTTCTAAGCTAGAACAAGGTGACGTACCTTTAGAAGAAGCGATTTCTTATTTTAAAGAGGGTATGGAATTATCTAAGCTTTGTGATGAGAAGTTGAAGAATGTACAAGAACAAATGGCAGTTATTCTTGGGGAAGATGGAGAGCTTGAACCGTTTACTGCTTTAGGAGATGAAGCATAGTGACGATTGCTTTTGATACTTTTTTGAAGGAAAGTAAAACTTTCGTAGAAGAGAAACTTGTAAGCTATGCAAATGAATTACAATGTCCAAATGTACTTCGTGAAGCGATGGCATATTCTTTAGAAGCGGGTGGAAAACGTCTCCGCCCGTTACTTTTGTTTGCAACATTACAAGCGTTTGGGAAAGAAAGAAATCTTGGAGTAGGTGCAGCTTGTGCTCTTGAAATGATTCATACATATTCGTTAGTTCATGACGATTTACCTTGTATGGATGATGATGATTTAAGAAGAGGAAAGCCCACAAATCACAAAGTATTTGGTGAAGCGATGGCAGTTTTAGCAGGAGATGGCTTATTGACGTATGCTTTTCAAGTTATTATGGCATATGAGCAAAAAGAAATTTCTGCAGAAAAAAAAGTAAGACTTGTACTTGAACTTGCAAAAGCAGCAGGACCAGAAGGAATGGTTGGCGGACAAGTGGCAGATATGGAAGCTGAAGGGAAACGCCTTACGATTGATGAATTGGAGTACATCCATAAACATAAGACCGGAAAACTGCTTGAATTTGCTGTACTTGCGGGTGCGATACTTTCTGATGCGACAGAAGAGCAAGAAGAAAAGTTGCTTACGTTTGCTAAATATATCGGTCTAGCTTTCCAAATTCGAGACGATATTTTAGATGTCGAAGGCACCGAAGAAGAGATTGGAAAACCGATTGGTAGCGATCTTTCTAATGAAAAGAGCACATATACGACGTTGTTTACTGTAGATAGAGCAAAGGATATTTTAGAAGAAACAATTGCAGAAGCAAAAGGTGCAATTAGCTCCTTGCAATTACAAGATGAATATTTACTATCTATTTGCGATTTGATTGCAAAACGTAATAACTAATATAACAGCGTTTTCATTTGTTGAGTCATTCATCATTTTATGATATAAATGTAGGAAAAGGTTTTTCTTTTCTTGTTATTGGCAAAAATATATGTAGATTACATTGCCGTTATCACTTCGTGTTAGCGGCTATTTTTTTCATCGCCTAAAGAAATATGGTTTATAATAGGATTAAGGCGCAATAGACTGGTTAATAGCGGGACAAGACGAAAAGTAGAAAAGAGAATTTCTTGTTTTGTGTAAATGTTTTTTATAATATTTGACATGTTGACAGATTATGAAATGAAAGTGAGTGATCCATGTGGATCTAACGCAAATTCAAAACCCTAGTTTTTTGAAAGATATGTCTATCAGTGAACTAGAGGGATTGAGTGAGGATATTCGTAAGTTTTTAATTGAAGAGCTCTCTCAAACAGGTGGACATATTGCACCTAATTTAGGTGTAGTAGAACTCACAATTGCTCTGCACAAATTATTTGATAGCCCGCAAGATAAATTTTTATGGGATGTAGGACATCAATCCTATGTACATAAAATTTTAACTGGACGCGCGAAAGAGTTTGGTACATTAAGGCAATATCAAGGTCTATGTGGTTTCCCGAAACGTTGCGAGAGTGAGCATGATGTATGGGAAACTGGTCATAGCTCGACTTCGTTATCGGCTGCAATGGGAATGGCTCTGGCACGTGATTTAAAGAAAACGAAAGAATATGTTATACCAATTATTGGAGATGGTGCTTTAACAGGTGGAATGGCCTTAGAGGCATTGAACCATATTGGACATGAAAAAACAGACATGATTGTTATTTTGAATGATAATGAAATGTCAATTGCACCAAACGTTGGTGCGCTTCATAATGTACTCGGTCGTTTACGTACCGCAGGAAAATATCACTGGGTAAAAGATGAATTAGAGTATATATTAAAGAAAATCCCAGCAGTTGGCGGGAAAGTGGCTGCGACAGCAGAGAAAATAAAAGATAGTCTTAAATATTTACTAGTATCTGGTGTCTTTTTCGAAGAGTTAGGCTTTACATATTTAGGTCCAGTCGATGGGCATGATTATGAAAAGTTATTCGAAACGTTGCAATATGCAAAGAAAACAAAAGGCCCAGTACTTGTTCACGTTATTACGAAAAAAGGAAAAGGTTATAAACCGGCTGAGAGTGACGTTATTGGAACTTGGCATGGAACAGGACCTTATAAAATTGAATCAGGTGACTTCGTTAAGCCAAAAGAAGTTGCACCAGCATGGAGTGCTGTCGTTAGTGAAACAGTACTTAAGCTGGCGAGAGCGGATGAGCGTATCGTAGCAATTACACCTGCAATGCCTGTTGGATCAAAACTTGAGAAATTCCAAAAAGAATTCCCAGATCGTATGATTGATGTAGGTATTGCAGAACAGCACGCTACAACAATGGCAGCAGGTATGGCAACGCAAGGAATGAAGCCATTCTTAGCAATTTATTCGACATTTTTACAAAGAGCATATGACCAAGTTGTTCATGATATATGCCGCCAAAATTTAAATGTTTTCATCGGAATAGATCGCTCGGGATTAGTAGGAGCAGATGGTGAAACGCATCAAGGCGTATTTGATATCTCATTCTTACGTCACTTGCCGAATATGGTGCTTATGATGCCGAAAGATGAAAATGAAGGGCAACATTTAGTTTATACGGCGATGCAATATGAAGATGGACCAATCGCATTGCGTTATGCTCGTGGTAATGGACTTGGCGTTCATATGGATGAAGAATTAAAGGCGATTCCAATCGGTACGTGGGAGACGTTAAAAGAGGGTACACAAGCAGCTATTTTAACGTTTGGTACGACAATACCAATGGCAATGGAAGCAGCTGAGCGTCTTGAAAAAGCTGGGGTTTCAGTGAAAGTAGTGAATGCTCGCTTTATTAAACCAATGGATGAAGCATATTTACATGATCTTCTAGGGAAGAATATACCGATTTTAACGATTGAAGAAGCTTGTTTAATCGGTGGTTTTGGAACAGGAGTAGTTGAATTTGCATCTGAAAATGGTTACCATAGTGCATTAGTTGAACGAATGGGTATTCCAGACCGCTTCATAGAGCACGGAAGTGTAACAAAATTATTAGAAGAAATTGGTTTAACGACAGATGCTGTTGTAGACCGTATTCATACAATGATTCCATCAAAACAAAAAAGGGCGTAACAAATGAGCGTAAAAAAAGAAAGAGTAGATGTACTATTAGTAGAGCGAGGACTTATAGAAACGCGTGAGAAAGCAAAGCGCGCCATTATGGCCGGACTCGTATATGCAAATGAGATGAGACTTGATAAGCCAGGAGAGAAAATCTCGCAAGATACTGAGATTACGGTGAAGGGACAAGTTATGCCGTATGTAAGTCGTGGTGGTTATAAACTTGAAAAGGCATTAGAGACATTTCATCTTGATTTACAAGATAAAGTTATGATAGATATTGGTTCATCAACTGGTGGCTTTACAGATTGCGCACTTCAAAATGGAGCGAAATTATCTTATGCATTAGATGTAGGATACAATCAACTAGCGTGGAAATTACGTCAGGATGAGCGTGTTGTTGTAATGGAACGAACAAACTTCCGTTACGTGACACCAGCAGACTTAGAACGTGGTTTACCTCAATTTGCAAGTATTGATGTTTCATTTATATCATTAAAGCTTATACTGCCAGTTTTAAAAACAATGCTTATGCCTAACGGAGATGTAGCAGCGTTAATTAAACCGCAGTTTGAAGCTGGAAGAGAGCAAGTTGGGAAAAAAGGTATCGTTCGTGATAGAAAAGTACATGAAGCTGTTGTAGAAATGATTGTCGATTTTGCTTTAAAAGAGGGCTATGATGTGGAAGGTTTAACATTCTCACCAATTACGGGTGGGGATGGTAATATTGAATTTTTAATTCATCTGAAATGGCATGGTGAACGTGAGAATGGCGAAAATCATTCTCCGATTTCTATAGAGCAAGTTGTTACAGAAGCACATGACGTTCTAAAACAAAAAGGGAAAGGGGAATAACATATGTTGTTCCTCTTTTTGCTGTAATTGTATAATGATTGTAAAAACAATTGTGTACAAGAAACGAATTATAAGTTAACATAAATAAGTGAAGTATACCAATGTTTAAACTATGGTAAGAGATAGTGTGAGGTGCAAATGTATGAATAAAGGTCAGCGCCATATTAAAATCAGGGAAATTATTGCAAACAAAGAAATTGAAACACAAGATGAATTAGTTGATATTTTACGTAATGAGGGATTTAATGTAACGCAAGCAACAGTATCGCGCGATATTAAAGAACTGCACTTAGTGAAGGTGCCATTACATGATGGGCGCTATAAATATAGCTTGCCAGCAGATCAACGATTTAACCCGTTACAAAAATTAAAACGAAATCTAGTGGATTCATTTGTAAAATTAGACACGGCAGGACATATGCTTGTGCTAAAAACATTGCCTGGTAACGCTCATTCACTTGGAGCACTTATTGATCATTTAGAGTGGGATGAGATCATCGGAACCATCTGTGGTGATGATACTTGCTTAATTATTTGCCGTACACCTGACGATACAGGTGTTGTCTCTGATCGTTTCTTAAATATGTTGTAACAAAAAATCTTGTTTGCTTTCCATCGTAAAGTGGGAAGTGAACAAGATATTTTTATTGGTCAAAAATATGATTTTTCAATTGTAATATAATATTTTATTTGCATAAAGTTAGAAAATAGATGGATTGACCCGTAAAACAAATGTTTGGTACAATGAAGCGGGTTAGAAGAGTATATACATACAAATATATAGCATGATTATTTGAATGAAGAAATGAGAAAATCCTTTAGTAAGGGATTATTTTATAACGAGGTGAATGGGGCATTGTTATCGGAATTATCGATTAGAAACTTTGCTATTATTGAAGCATTAAATATTTCTTTTCAAAAAGGTTTAACGGTTTTAAGCGGTGAAACAGGGGCCGGAAAATCGATTATTATTGATGCGATTAGTTTACTTGTAGGTGGCCGTGGGTCAGCAGAATTTGTTCGATATGGAACAGAAAAGGCTGAGATTGAAGGGCTGTTTTATGTTGAAGATGATAAGCATCCATGTATTGAAAAGGCAGAAGAGTTAGATATAGAAATAGAAGATGGCATGATTATTTTAAAGCGTGATATTGCTGCGAACGGGAAGAGTGTATGTCGTGTAAATGGGAAGCTTGTTACACTTAGCATATTAAAAGAAATTGGGAAAACACTTGTTGATATTCATGGACAGCATGAAACGCAAGATTTAATGAATGAAGAACGACATCTGTTTATGCTTGATCACTTTGATGGGGATCGAATCGTTAAACAACTAGACATATATCAAAACGTATACGCTGACTATGAAAAATTAAAAAAACAATTGAAATCGTTAAGTGAAAATGAACAACAGATGGCACATCGCTTAGATTTAATTCAATTTCAGCATGAAGAAATTCGCAAAGCTGATTTAAAGATGGATGAAGAAAATGAATTAACTGAGGAACGATTGCAAATTTCTAATTTTGAAAAGATTTATAAAGCATTAGGTGATGCATATCGTTCATTGAGTGCTGACGGACAAGGATTAGATAATGTAAGAAGCGCAATGGGACAAATGGAAAGTATTACACATTTAGATGAAATGTATCAAGAGAATCATGATTCAATTGCAAATAGTTATTACTTATTAGAAGAGGTTGCATATCAACTGAGAGAAAAGCTCGATATGATGGAATATGATCCAAATCGTTTAGATGAAATCGAAACACGTTTGAATGAAATTCGTATGCTAAAGAGAAAATATGGAAATACTGTAGAAGAGATTTTAGCGTATGCAGATAAAATTGAACAAGAAATATTTACAATTGAAAATAAAGACGTTCATATTGAAACGACGAAGAAACAGTTGAAGGAATTAGAAAGTGTTATTCTGAAAGAAGCAACGTTGTTAAGTAATATGCGTCATGAGCTTGCAGAACACCTTACAAATGCAATTCATCAGGAATTAAAAGAATTATATATGGAAAAAACGAAATTTGAAGTGAGAATTATGAAGAGAGAAGGAAATGCAGAAGAGCCCCTTGTGGAAGGTGCACCGGTAAGACTTACGGCAGATGGTTACGATCATGTGGAATTTTATATTTCGACCAACCCAGGAGAGCCGCTAAAACCACTTTCAAAGGTTGCTTCTGGCGGAGAGTTATCTCGTATCATTTTAGCTTTAAAAAGCATTTTTTCTAAGCATCAAGGGGTTGCATCTGTTATTTTTGATGAAGTGGATACGGGTGTAAGTGGCCGGGTCGCACAGGCTATTGCTGAAAAAATTTATCGAGTATCAGTAAACTCGCAAGTACTTTGTATTACGCACTTACCTCAAGTAGCTTCAATGGCAGATTCGCATTTATTTATTCGAAAACAAGTAGCGAATGATCGGACAATTACATCAGTTACTGTTTTAACTATGGAGGATAAAGTAACAGAAATAGCTCGAATGATTTCTGGTGTGGAAATCACAGATTTAACGACGGAGCATGCGAAAGAATTACTTACGCAAGCGCATCATTTTAAACAGACAGCAGAGGCTATCCAGTAATGGATAGCTTTTTTTCTCAAATGACGATTTCTTAATTCTTCCGGTTATAAATAAAGCATTGCAAGGAGAGATTAAAAAGTGAAGCCAAGAGGCTGAATGTGGGGTAGGAGCGAGGAGAGTGAACAAGTTGAAATTAGAAAAATTTCGAAAAATAATAGGTCTTTGTCTCCTTGTTTCTTTAGTTTTTATTGGATGTTTTAAACCGCTTCGAACGTTTATTTCATCACCGAAACAACTTGTTGTTTTTGAAGGACAACAATCAGAAATATCATCATTACCAGTTTTCAAAGCTTCATCCACAAATCGTCATGTATTTACAGTGAGTTTGAATGAACAAAAACAAGGACTTATGGTAAATTCTCATCAAAATGGTGAAGCTGATATGGTATTTCAGCTTGCGGGCTTTCCAGTGAAAAAAGTAAATGTGAAAGTGTTAAAAGATTTTAAAGTGATTCCAGGTGGACAATCAATTGGTGTGAAATTAAATACAAAAGGTGTACTTGTTGTAGGCCATCATTTAATTCAAACTGAAAAAGGTAAAATATCTCCTGGTGAAACAGCAGGTGTACAAATTGGAGATATGATTACTGAAATTAATGGTAAAACCATTGAAAGAATGAGTGATGTAGCACCGTTTATTCATAATAGTGGAGAAACAGGTGAACCGCTTAATCTTGTATTGTTAAGAGATGGAAAATATATTCGCACGAAGCTAACGCCACAAAAAGACAATGGTGAATCGTCTTATCGAATTGGCTTGTATATCCGCGATTCGGCAGCTGGAATTGGAACGATGACATTTGTTCATCCAGATTCTATGAAATATGGGGCACTTGGTCATGTTATTTCTGATAATGATACGAAAAAGCCGATTCAAGTCGAAGATGGACAAATTATGCGCTCGACAGTTACATCAATTGAAAGAGGCAGTCATGGGAATCCAGGCGAGAAATTAGCAAGATTTTCACCAGATCGTGAAGTGATTGGCAATATTACAATTAATAGTCCATATGGTATTTTTGGAAAATTAAATACGAATATGAAAAACGGTATAATGGATAAAGCAATGCCTATCGCATTATCTCATCAAGTAAAAGAAGGACCGGCAAAAATATTAACAGTTATTGATCAAGATAAAGTAGAAGCGTTTGATATTGAAGTTGTTAGTACAGTGCAGCAAAAATTCCCAGCTACAAAGGGTATGGTAATAAAGGTAACAGATAAACGTCTATTAGCGAAAACGGGCGGTATCGTACAAGGAATGAGTGGAAGTCCAATTGTACAAAATGGAAAAGTAATTGGTGCTGTTACACATGTATTTGTAAATGATCCAACATCCGGATATGGTGTTCATATTGAATGGATGTTACATCAAGCTGGAATTAATATTTATGATCAAGAGAAAAAAGCGAGCTAATACATATTAGCTCGCTTTTTCTGTTGAAAAATTCGTTGAAATTTTGTAAAAGCTCCGCAAGAGGTGTTTTTTGTTGTAAAATAAAAGAAAAGGGTTGAACGTTTCGTTGTATTTCTATGATGGAATGTGTTGCGAAAGGGAATAAATGAACGATAAACATATTTTTTTGTGATTTTATCGGAAAGTAAGAAACTTTAAAAGGGAATTTTCACACAATTGTCGAACAATTCATGTAGCCTAGAAGGATACACATGTCGGAGAATCGATTCGGTAAGGGAGGAAAAGCTGTGGAGAAAATTAAAGTATGTCTTGTGGATGATAATAAAGAACTAGTATCAATGTTAGAGAGCTATGTAGCTGCTCAAGATGATATGGAAGTAATCGGTACTGCTTATAATGGTCAAGAGTGTTTAAACTTATTAACAGATAAGCAACCTGATGTACTCGTTTTAGACATTATTATGCCACACTTAGATGGTTTAGCTGTATTGGAAAAAATGCGACATATTGAAAGGTTAAAACAGCCTAGCGTAATTATGTTGACAGCATTCGGGCAAGAAGATGTGACGAAAAAAGCAGTTGACTTAGGTGCCTCATATTTCATATTAAAACCATTTGATATGGAGAATTTAACGAGTCATATTCGTCAAGTGAGTGGTAAAGCAAATGCTATGATTAAACGTCCACTACCATCATTCCGATCAGCAACAACAGTAGATGGAAAACCGAAAAATTTAGATGCGAGTATTACGAGTATCATTCATGAAATTGGTGTACCCGCTCATATTAAAGGATATATGTATTTACGAGAAGCAATCTCCATGGTATACAACGATATCGAATTATTAGGATCGATTACGAAAGTATTGTATCCAGATATCGCAAAGAAATATAATACCACAGCAAGCCGTGTGGAGCGAGCAATTCGTCACGCGATTGAAGTAGCTTGGAGCCGTGGGAATATTGATTCTATTTCGTCCTTATTCGGTTATACAGTATCCATGTCAAAAGCAAAACCTACGAACTCTGAGTTTATCGCAATGGTTGCGGATAAGCTGAGACTTGAACATAAGGCTTCGTAAACGCTGTAGTATCAAGGTGTTAAGCGTATTTCATAATAAAATTTAATAACCAACGAATTACGTATGTAGGCAATAAAGTACATAGGTAATTGGCGGTTAATTTAAAAACCTTCTATTTATTGGATTGAAATTTTGATTCCAATAGCTAGGAGGTTTTTTGTTGTATGAATAACTTTCAAATGAATGTAGAAAACTTTTTACTTCATTGCGATGCAAAGCATCTAAATAGAAGAAAATGATGAACTCTTATTAAGTTGACCTATCAATTTGAGGATGGGCACCAATAAATAGAATCATTTAATGATAGTTATGAAATATACAATGCCTTGATATAGCGATGGTTATACAGTATCCATGTCAAAAGCAAACCTACGAATTCTGAATTTATCGCAATGGTTGCGGATAAGCTGAGAGTAGGAACAGTAAGGGATTTAAGTTATAGTAAAGCTTAATAATTCTTGCAATTTATACTCGATAGTAAATTTAAAATCAATGAGTTTTTTATTTACCTCGATTTAAGGATTTTGAAGGAATACATATTTATATAGAAAAATGCAGTGAAAATACGGATATGTACAGAAAATAAGTGGATTTGACATCATAATCTCTATAACGTATCATTGATTTGGAAAAGTTAGAGATATAGGAGAATGGATGAATGACTTTAAAAAAAATAGTAAATCGAGCGTACCCAATCATTGTCATGACGGTGTTTTTATCTATATTTTCAATGATAGTAAGTAAATTTTTTATCCCAAAAACAATTTTGATGAGTGGTGAATTTCCTTATCCGACTGAGGAGTATACTCCCAAAAAAGTCGCTGCTGTTATAGCGTTGACGTTGCTTTTATTTGTGCTCTTCTTTATGTATTATAAATTGGTTATTAATAAAATGAAAAGAACGTATACAAATATTATGATTGCTTTAGGTATCATAATCATTTTGACGATGGAAATAATTATTACTTCCATAGCATTTAACCCTGTTGTTGGGGATTATGCTATCCTTAAACAAGGAATTGTCTCTGTGTTTAATGGAGATAATCAATTTTTAGAAATGGGACAGCTTTTATTTTATCCATATAATACACATGTTGTATTAATAGGAGGATATTTTGCTAAATTGATAGGGAGCGTAGATTTAGCGATAAAAATATTACCAATAGCTTGTATAACAGGCAGTATTATTTTAAATGTATTGATTGTAAGGAAAATTACAAACTTTAAAGTTGCTCACATATCGATTGTGTTATCTGTGCTAAATATTTTTATATATTGGCAGGCACCAGTTTTCTATACTCATACATTGGTAATATTTTTTATTTCAGCAACAATGTATACATATTTGTGCTTGAAAACGGCGGAAACAAAAAGAATGAAGATTATTTTATGGATTTTATTAGGGGTTTTCGCAGCTTGTACTTATATTATAAGACCGACAGCATTAACCGTAGCGTTAGCGATTTTAATTGAAAATATTTTTAAGTTTCGTAAGGAATACTCTGTAAAGGTGTTAAGTAGTGTTTTATTTTGTTTAATCCTTATTGTAAGTTTTAAAGGTATAACGACAAAGCTAAATCTCAGTACCGATAATGAAATTGAAAAAATTCCATTCACTCATTGGGTGAAAATGGGCCTGAACAAAGATACGTATGGTGTGTGGAATCAGGCAGATGCAGATTATATTGATGATGAAAACATAAAGAATACGAAAGATTTGAATGAGCACAATCAAGAAGTTATAGTGCAACGTTTCAGTGAACTTGGTGTAATGGGTTATGTGCAACATTTAAATGAAAAAATAACTAGAGAATGGGTATCAAGTCAGTTCTCCATGTACCGTATTGGGCAATGGTTTGAACAGAAGAATGACATGGTAACTAATTACGTATCGAATTATAGTACAACGAAGTATAAAATCGTTACTATATATTCGTATATTATCAAATTATTTGTTTATATAGCTGTTTTGGCGGCTGTTATTCTTTATAAAAAGAAAGATGAAAATGAATCGGAAGTTATACGAATTGCGATGATTAGTGCATTAGGGGTATTTACTTTCTTGTTACTATGGGAAACAGCTCCTCATTATACGTATGAAGCATTTGCATTTATGAATATTCCAGCTTCTTTAGGATTGTATAAAGTGTTTATGATTTTTAACAAAGAAAAGAAAAACGCATAATTTGAGTAACTAAAACGAGTAATGAGAAGCCCCCTCTTTTGTTAAAAGAGGGGGCTTCATTTAAATGTTTGAAGAAAAGATTAAATGGGATCATAGTATATCCGGTAAGGGATTTTAGCAAGGAAGTCATCCGTGATATAATAGAAAATATAAAAAGCCCTGCAAAACAGGACTGTATTACTCTTCGTCTTTATTTTGTTTTTCTAATTCAACTAGCTTTTGAATTAAAATGTGCTGCGGCATATGCATGAGTTGTTCAAGTGGAACACCTAGTGCTTTTGATAAGCGGACTGCAGTATCTGGAGAAATTTGTAATGGTCTCATAGAAGTACCTCCTTTTTCGTATAGTATAGCATAAGATTGGGGGAGTGAGGATGACTCTTATATTTGCACATCGTGGTGCGGCTGGAACGTACCCAGAAAATACAATGATTTCATTTGAAGCGGCTGAGTCTTTTAGAGCGGATGGAATTGAACTTGATGTTCAATTAACGAAAGATGGAAAAGTTGTCGTCATTCATGATGAAACGGTGGACCGAACAACAAATGGAAAAGGTGCGGTTCGGAATTATGTATATGAGGATTTATGCAAGTTAGATGCAAGTTATAAATTTGGTGATAAAGTAGGGTTTTGTAAAATACCACTTTTAGAAGAGGTATTAGAATGGCTTGAACAAACGAGTTTGCTACTTAATATTGAACTTAAAAATAATAAAATTCCATACAGAGGTTTAGAGGAAGAAGTTATAACGCTTGTACGGAAATTTAGTTTAGAGGATCGTGTTATATTTTCTTCGTTTAATCACTACAGCATGAAACGGTGTCATATGATGGCTCCTGATATTCAAACAGCAATTTTATATCGCGAAGGTTTGCATAGTCCGTGGGCATACGCGAAAAAAATGGGGGCTACAGCAGTACATCCGAATTATCGTTACCTTCAAGATGCTATTGCTGAACTAACGATGGAAAGTGGTGTAGAGGTTCGCCCTTATACAATTAATGAAGAAACGCTTATGCGTAAATATTTTGATATGAATATATCGGCGATTATTACTGATTACCCTGAAACGGCAAGAACGTTGTTGCCAATAAAAAAATGAGACCGCGTGTAACGGTCTCATTTTTTTATTTATAAATAGTGGGGCCTTCCTATCTTCTAAAGCGAGCCTGTACTTTATTTCGTTTACGGTCTCGGTGCAAGACGAAGCCACCGAAGATATAAAACCCGAGCCCGAAGCAGAGAGCACCGATTAAAAATTGTAACCACAGTATAGAGATTGGTGGAAATAGAATCCCGAATACAGTATCTCTCATTAACTTTATACCAAACACAGCTAATGAAATAGGGATGAGTGCTAATAGTAGAGCAACGTAACGCTGCATACATAACTCTCCTTTTCAGATTATTTCGTATATTTTAATGATGTTATACGGAAAGGGGGTTTGTCAAGAGGGTGCTGAACGAGTAAGATAAGGGTGTGAAAAAATTTGCAGAGTTACTTCGAGAGGAAGTGTAATATATGAAACAAAAAGTATTAATTGTTGGTGCAGGTGAAGGCGGGAGCGCACTGCTGAATCTGTTACATAGTTCGAATATATTTCAAATTATAGGGATTATTGATATAAATCCGTTGGCAAAAGGATTACAAATTGCTAAGGAATATGGAATTGCAATTGGAGAAAGTGTAACTCCATTTCTTTCTATGCATATCGATGTAATATTTGATATGACAGGTGAAGATGATGTACATAAAGTTTTATTGAAAAAAAAGAAAAAAGACACTCTTCTTATACCAGGTGATATTGCAAAAATTGTTACAGGATTAGCGCATGAGAAGGAAGGGTTAATTGGGCGGTTAGAGGAACAAACGCAACAAGGAGAATTAATTTTAAATTCTACGCATGACGGCATGATCGTAATTGATCGAGAGGGACAAGTTCGTCTTTTTAATAAAAGTGCGGAGCGTATTATCGGATATAAAAAAGAAGAGGCGATAGGAAAATATATTTTAGAAGTCATTCCCACTAGTAAATTACTTCGCATTATACGTACGAAACAAATAGAAGTAAATTATGAACTAACATTAGAGAATGGAAAGAAAATTATTACAACGCGTATACCGATATTAAAAGAAGGCGGAGAGGTACAAGGGGCATTTGCAATTTTTAAAGATATAACAGAAGTTGTAGATTTAGCGGAAGAAGTTACAGACTTAAAAGAAATTCAAACACTATTAGAGGCAATTATCAACTCATCTGAAGAAGCGATTTCGGTTGTGGATGAAAAAGGAAGAGGTTTAGTCATTAACCCGGCATATACGAAATTAACGGGTCTAACAGAAGAAGATATTATTGGGAAGCCTGCTACAACTGATATTGTAGAAGGCGAAAGTATGCATATGAAAGTACTTCGAACGCGTCGTGCGGTGCGCGGAATACATATGAAGATTGGGCAAAAAAAGCGCGATGTAATTGTAAACGTAGCGCCAGTTATTGTGGATGGAATATTGAAAGGAAGCGTTGGCGTTATCCGTGACGTGTCGGAAATTCAAAAGTTAACAAATGAATTGAATAGAGCAAGGCAAATTATTCGCACATTAGAAGCAAAATATTCATTTGATGATATTGTCGGAAATTCAGATGAAACAACGGCAGCTATCGAACAGGCGAAGCTAGGAGCGAATACACCAGCAACGGTACTGTTACGCGGTGAATCTGGGACTGGTAAAGAATTGTTTGCACATGCAATCCATAATGGAAGTAATCGAAAATACAATAAATTCGTCCGTGTAAACTGTGCGGCTATTTCGGAGACGTTGTTAGAAAGTGAATTATTTGGTTATGAGGAAGGGGCGTTTTCTGGAGCGAAAAGAGGCGGGAAACGTGGGTTCTTTGAGGAAGCGAATAACGGTAGTATTTTTTTAGATGAAATAGGGGAGTTATCTGCAAATACACAAGCGAAACTCCTTCGTGTATTGCAGGAAAAAGAAATTGTAAAAGTTGGTGGGACGAAAGCGATACCCATTAATGTTCGAGTAATTGCAGCGACACATGTGAATTTAGAAAAGGCTATTCTAGAAGGGAAGTTTAGGGAGGATTTATATTATCGATTAAATAAAATTCCAATTCAAATTCCATCTCTTCGTCAACGTAAAGGAGATATACCGAAAATTGCGGACAGGTTGATTCAAAAAATTAATCAAGATTATGGTCGTAATGTAGAAGGGCTCACTGATTCAGCTATTTTATATTTACAATCATACGAATGGCCAGGAAATGTGAGAGAACTTGAAAATATTTTAGGACGAGCGATTATTTTTATGAATTATAACGAGATCTATATTGATGTACAACATTTACCACCATTACATAATGAAGAGCAGGTGGAGTCAAAGCAATCTCATTTATTACCTGAATTAGAAGAAAAGCCACTTGAACATTTAGTAACAGAGTTTGAAGGGAATATTATTCATGAATATTTGGAGAGATTTGATGGGAATAAAACACAAACTGCAAAAGCGTTAGGAATTTCCGTTCGAAATTTATATTATAAGCTAGAAAAGTATGACCATGCAAAAAATAGCATGCAATAAATTGCGTACCGTGCAATTTATTGCATGGTATACAAAAAGCGACAAAATAAGACAGAATCTTTTGTTATTTTCCAAAGTATTGATTTTACTGCATTTTGAATGCGTTTTCATTATTGGTAAGACCACTTTTAAAAGTTGGCACGGTATTTGCTTTATAAATAGACGAGGGACGACGGAAAGGGTTGATTACAAAATATGAAGTTAGAATACTTAATTGATCAAGCAGCGGGACAGCCTAAAAAAACTGTAGCTGTAGCAGTAGCTGAAGATCATGAAGTAATTGAAGCTGTAGCGAAAGCAATTAAATTACAGCTAGCTCAATTTCGTCTATATGGAAATCAAGAAAAAATAATGGGGATGCTACAAGAACATGGTTTACAAACTTCAGAACATGTTGAAGTGATTGCAGCAATGTCTAATGCAGAGGCTGCAGAACTTTCTGTTAAATCTGTGAGAAATGGTGAGGCAGACGTGCTTATGAAGGGTAACATCCCAACAGCGAATATTTTGAAGGCTGTGTTAAACAAAGAGTGGGGCCTACGTAAAGGTAACGTACTTTCACATGTAGCAGCATTTGAAGTTCCAAATTATGATCGTCTTATTTTCGTTACAGATGCAGCGATGAACATCGCACCTGATGTAACACAAAAAGCTGCTATTATACAAAATACTGTAGAAGTTGCCCGGGCAATAGGAATCGACTTGCCAAAAGTGGCACCAATTGCAGCAGTAGAAGTTGTGAATCCAGCGATGCAGGCGACAATTGATGCAGCGATGTTAACACAAATGAATCGCCGCGGACAAATTAAAGATTGTATCGTTGATGGACCACTTGCTTTAGATAATGCAGTATCACAAATTGCAGCAGAGCATAAAGGCATAGTAAGTGATGTAGCAGGTAAGGCAGATATTTTACTCGTCCCAACGATTGAAGCTGGAAATGTGCTATATAAATCACTCGTATACTTTGCGGATGCAAAAGTAGGAGCAATGATTGCTGGCGCAAAAGCACCGATTGTTTTAACATCTCGTGCTGATTCAGCAGAAACAAAAGTATATTCATTAGCATTGGCAGTTGCGACTGCTTCAAAATAAACCAAAAAGGGTAAAACATTAGGGGGAAACGACAATGACATTAGAAATCTTCGAATACTTAGAAAAATATGATTATGAGCAAGTGGTATTTTGTCAAGATAAAGAATCTGGTTTAAAAGCAATTATTGCAATTCATGATACAACACTTGGACCGGCTCTTGGTGGAACAAGAATGTGGACATATGATTCTGAAGAAGCGGCGATTGAAGATGCATTGCGTCTTGCAAAAGGGATGACATACAAAAACGCAGCAGCTGGTTTAAACTTAGGTGGTGCGAAAACAGTAATTATTGGTGATCCTCGTAAAGATAAGAGCGAAGCAATGTTCCGTGCACTAGGACGTTATATCCAAGGACTAAACGGACGATACATTACAGCTGAAGATGTTGGTACAACAGTAGATGATATGGATATTATCCACGAAGAAACTGACTTTGTAACAGGTATCTCACCATCATTCGGTTCTTCTGGTAACCCATCTCCAGTAACTGCATACGGTGTTTATCGTGGTATGAAAGCAGCTGCAAAAGAAGCTTTCGGTACTGACAATTTAGAAGGAAAAGTAATTGCTGTTCAAGGCGTTGGTAACGTAGCATATTATCTATGCAAACATTTACACGCTGAAGGAGCAAAATTAATCGTTACAGATATTAATAAAGAAGCTGTACAACGTGCTGTAGAAGAATTCGGTGCATCAGCAGTTGAACCAAATGAAATTTACGGTGTGGAATGCGATATTTACGCACCATGTGCATTAGGCGCAACAGTTAATGATGAAACTATTCCACAACTTAAAGCAAAAGTAATCGCAGGTTCTGCAAATAACCAATTAAAAGAAGATCGTCACGGTGACATCATTCATGAAATGGGTATTGTATACGCACCAGATTATGTAATTAATGCAGGTGGCGTAATTAACGTAGCAGACGAATTATATGGATACAATAGAGAACGTGCACTAAAACGTGTTGAGTCTATTTATGACACGATTGCAAAAGTAATCGAAATTTCAAAACGCGATGGCATAGCAACTTATGTAGCGGCAGATCGTCTAGCTGAAGAGCGCATTGCAAGCTTGAAGAATTCTCGTAGCACTTACTTACGCAACGGTCACGATATTATTAGCCGTCGCTAATCATTCATATATAACTTTTACAAAAGGTGTGGTTACCTCTTATGAGGTTTCCACTTCCTTTTGAATTTATTAGTGGAGGTAGCAACATTGTCTGTAAATCGAATTCTTGTTATTAACCCAGGTAGTACATCCACAAAAATTGGTGTTTTTGATAATGAAAGACCCGTTCTAGAAGAAACGATTCGTCATGACGTAGAACAGATTGGAAAATATAAGAGAATTATCGACCAATATGAGTTTCGAAAAGAAACGATTTTAGAAGTTCTACATTCTCATGGTATTAACATTTCAAAATTAAACGCTGTTTGTGGGCGTGGTGGATTACTTCGTCCAATCGAAGGCGGTACGTATACAGTAAACGATGCGATGTTAGAAGATTTGAAAAATGGCTTTAGCGGTCATCACGCTTCAAACCTTGGAGGCATTTTAGCATATGAAATTGCTTCTGGATTAAACATTCCTGCATTCATTGTAGATCCTGTCGTTGTAGATGAGATGGAGCCGGTTGCTCGTATAAGTGGCATTGCTGGTATGGAACGCAAAAGTATCTTCCATGCATTAAATCAAAAAGCAGTTGCTCGTAAAGTAGCTGAACAGTTAAATCACAAATACGAGGATTTAAATTTATTAGTTACACATATGGGTGGCGGTATTACAGTTGGTGCTCATAAAAAAGGAAGAGTAATCGATGTGAATAACGGTTTAAACGGAGAAGGACCATTTAGTCCAGAGCGCGCTGGTACAGTACCAGTAGGGCAACTAGTAGAAATGTGTTTCTCTGGTGAGTATTACCGTGATGAAATGATTAAAAAACTTGTCGGACAAGGTGGACTTGTAAGTTTAATCGGTACAAATGATGCGATTAAAGTAGAGCAAATGGTTGAAAAAGGTGATCCTGAAGCAACTCTTATTTATAAAGCAATGGCATATCAAGTTGCAAAAGAGATTGGCGGAGCTAGCGCTGTACTTCACGGGAAAATCGATGCAATCGTATTAACTGGTGGACTGGCATACAGTAAAATTCTTGTCGATGAAATAAAAGAGCGAGTGGACTGGATTGCAGATGTTATCGTACATCCAGGCGAAGATGAGTTAGAAGCGTTAGCAGAAGGAGCACTTCGTGTATTACGTGAAGAAGAAGCTCCAAAAGAATACGTTGTACGTGAAAAAGAAACGGTAGCTAGGGGTTGAGATAATGGCAAAAGAATATGATTTAGTCATCGTTGGCGGCGGTACTGGTGGATATGTTGCTGCAATTCGTGCATCACAATTAGGGTTAAAAACAGCACTAGTCGAAAAAGAAAATCTTGGTGGTACTTGTTTACACAAAGGATGTATTCCTAGTAAAGCTCTTTTACGTAGTGCGGAAGTATATGCAACTGCTAAAAAAAGCGAAGAGTTCGGAGTTATTGCAAGCAATGTAGAACTAAACTTTGCAAAAGTACAAGAGCGTAAAGAGAAGATTGTAACGCAGCTTCATAAAGGCGTTCAACATTTAATGAAACAAGGTAAAATTGATGTGTTTGAAGGTATTGGTCGTATTCTTGGCCCGTCTATTTTCTCTCCTATGCCAGGGACAATTTCAGTTGAACTTGCAAGTGGAGAAGAGAATGAA
This sequence comes from Bacillus sp. FSL L8-0152, assembly GCF_038006365.1. NCBI lineage: Bacteria > Bacillati > Bacillota > Bacilli > Caryophanales > Bacillaceae > Bacillus > Bacillus sp. FSL L8-0152. The sequence goes on along the minus strand of NZ_JBBOVB010000001.1, from coordinate 4,274,582 downwards.
ATGTTAATTCCAAAAAATGTACTTGTTGCAACAGGTTCTCGTCCAAATTCATTACCAGGTTTAGAATTAGATGGAGAATACGTAATGTCTTCGGATCATGCCCTAAAAATGGAAACGCTTCCTAGTTCGATTATTATCGTTGGTGGCGGTGTAATCGGTATTGAGTGGGCATCTATGCTTGCTGACTTCGGTGTAGAAGTTACAGTATTAGAGTATGCAAAAACGATATTACCACTAGAAGATCAAGACGTTTCAAAAGAAATGCAACGTCTATTCAAGAAAAAAGGTATTAAAGTGGTAACTGGTGCAAAAGTATTACCAGAAACATTGGTAAAAGATAATGGAGTAACAATCCAAGCTGAACACAACGGTGAAAATAAAGAATTTAAAGCAGAAAAAATGCTTGTATCTGTAGGAAGACAAGCGAATACGCAAAATATTGGCTTAGAGAACACAGATATCGTTGTGGAAAAAGGATACATTCAAACAAATGAGTTTTATCAAACGAAAGAATCGCATATTTATGCAATTGGAGATGTAATCGGTGGCCTGCAACTTGCTCACGTTGCTTCTCATGAAGGAATTGCTGCAGTAGAACATATTGCAGGGAAAGAAGTTACACCAATTGATTACTCTATGGTATCAAAATGCGTATATAGCAGTCCAGAAGTTGCTTCTGTCGGTTTAACAGAACAAGAAGCGAAAGAAAAAGGCTATAAGTTAAAAGTAGGTAAGTTCTCATTCCGCGCAATCGGAAAAGCACTTGTATACGGAGAATCAGATGGTTTCGTAAAACTTGTAGTTGATGAAGAGACAAATGACATTCTTGGTGTTCATATGATTGGACCGCATGTAACAGATATGATTTCTGAAGCTGGTCTTGCAAGAGTACTTGATGCAACACCTTGGGAAGTAGCACATACAATTCATCCGCATCCATCATTATCTGAGGCGATTGGTGAAGCAGCACTTGCTGTAGATGGAAGAGCGTTACACGCATAAAAATGTGGATTTAGGAGGTTATGAAAAATGGCAGAAGTAAAAGAAAAGCGCCATGAAGAGCTTGGCTTAAGTGATGAGCAAGTATTAGAAATGTTCCGTACGATGTTACTTGCACGTAAAATCGACGAACGTATGTGGTTATTAAACCGCGCTGGTAAAATTCCATTCGTAATTTCTTGTCAAGGACAAGAGGCTGCACAAGTTGGAGCGGCGTTCGCTCTTGATAGAGAGAAAGATTATGCATTACCATACTATCGTGATATGGGTGTTGTACTAGCATTTGGTATGACAGCTAAAGAGCTTATGTTGTCTGCTTTCGCGAAAGCTGGAGATCCAAACTCTGGTGGTCGTCAAATGCCTGGTCACTTCGGTCAAAAGAAAAATCGTATTGTTACAGGTTCATCTCCAGTAACAACGCAAGTACCACATGCAGTTGGTATTGCACTAGCTGGAAAAATGGAGAAGAAAGATTTAGTAACGTTCGTTACATTTGGAGAAGGTTCTTCAAACCAAGGTGACTTCCATGAAGGGGCAAACTTTGCTGGTGTACACAAACTACCTGTTATTTTTATGTGTGAAAATAACAAATATGCAATCTCTATTCCGGTTGAAAAACAATTAGCATGTAAAAACGTATCAGATCGTGCAATTGGTTATGGTATGCCTGGATATACAATAGACGGAAACGATCCGCTTGCAGTATATAAAGCTGTAAAAGAAGCAGCAGATCGCGGTCGTCGTGGTGAAGGCCCAACTTTAATTGAAACAGTATCATATCGTTTAACAGCACATTCTAGTGACGATGATGATCGTGTTTATCGTGATAAAGAAGAAGTAGAAGAAGCAAAGAAAAAAGATTCAATTATAACATTCGCGGCTTATTTAAAAGAAGCTGGTGTGTTAACTGAGGAATCGGAAAAACAAATGTTAGACGAAATTATGCATATCGTAAATGAAGCAACAGAATATGCAGAAAATGCTCCGTATGCAGCACCTGAAGATGCATTGAAGCACGTATACGCAGAATAGGGGGGAACGTTTCATGGCTGTAATGTCTTATATTGATGCTATTACATTAGCAATGCGCGAAGAAATGGAACGCGATGAGAAAGTATTCGTTTTAGGAGAAGATGTTGGTAAAAAAGGTGGCGTGTTTAAAGCGACACACGGTTTGTATGATCAATTTGGTGAAGATCGTGCGCTTGATGCACCGCTTGCAGAATCTGCAATTGCTGGGGTAGCAATTGGTGCAGCAATGTATGGTATGCGTCCAATCGCTGAAATGCAGTTTGCTGATTTCATCATGCCAGCAGTAAACCAAATTGTTTCTGAGGCAGCAAAAATTCGTTATCGTTCTAATAATGATTGGACTTGTCCAGTTACAATCCGTGCACCATTTGGTGGGGGTGTTCACGGTGCATTGTATCATTCACAATCTGTAGAAGCGATGTTTGCAAACCAACCAGGTTTAAAAATCGTTATCCCTTCTACACCATATGATGCAAAAGGCTTATTAAAAGCAGCCATTCGTGATGAAGATCCAGTATTATTCTTCGAACATAAACGTGCATATCGTTTAATTAAAGGTGAAGTGCCGGAGGATGACTACGTATTACCAATCGGAAAAGCAGATGTAAAACGTGAAGGTGATGATATTACAGTTATCACGTACGGATTATGTGTTCATTTTGCTCTTCAAGCAGCTGAAAAGTTAGCACAAGATGGCATCTCTGCACACATTCTTGATTTACGTACTGTATATCCATTAGATAAAGAAGCAATCATTGAAGCAGCTTCTAAAACAGGTAAAGTTCTTCTTGTAACAGAAGACAATAAAGAAGGAAGCATTATGAGTGAAGTGGCAGCAATTATTGCTGAAAACTGTCTATTTGATTTAGATGCGCCAATCGCACGTCTTGCAGGTCCAGACGTTCCAGCAATGCCATATGCACCAACAATGGAAAAATTCTTTATGGTAAATCCAGATAAAGTTGAAAAAGCAATGCGTGAACTTGCGGAATTTTAATCGGGGGGACTATACATGGCTGTAGAAAATATTACAATGCCTCAGCTCGGGGAGAGCGTTACAGAGGGCACAATTAGTAAATGGCTCGTTAATGTTGGCGATCACGTAAACAAGTATGATCCGCTTGCAGAAGTAATGACTGATAAAGTAAATGCTGAAGTACCATCTTCTTTCACTGGTATTGTGAAAGAGTTAATCGCTGGTGAAGGTGATACGTTAGCTGTAGGTGAAGTAGTTTGTGTGATTCAAGTAGAAGGCGCAGACGAAGTAGCAGCAACAGCTGTTGAGGAAAAAACGAAAGAAGAACCAAAGGCAGCAGCAATTACGCCTGAAAAAGCACCGAAAGTAAAACAACCAACTGATGGAAAACCACGTTTTTCACCAGCTGTGTTAAAACTTGCGGGTGAGCATAACGTTGATTTAGATCTAGTAGAGGGTACGGGAGCAAACGGCCGTATCACTCGTAAAGATATTTTAAAGCTAGTGGAATCTGGAAATATTCCGCAAGCAGGTGCGGCGAAGAAAGATGAAGCTGTAGCGGCGGTAGTAGAAGCTCGCCCAGAAGCACCAAAAGCAGCACCAGTAGCGCAAAAAGGAGAAGCTGCGAAACCAGTTTCTGTACCTACAATGCCTGGAGATATCGAAATTCCAGTCACAGGTGTGCGTAAAGCAATCGCAGCAAACATGTTACGTAGTAAACACGAAGCACCACATGCTTGGATGATGATTGAAGTAGATGTGACAAACCTTGTGTCATACCGTAACTCAATTAAAGGTGACTTTAAGAAGCGTGAAGGCTTTAACTTAACGTTCTTTGCTTTCTTCGTAAAAGCAGTGGCACAAGCGTTAAAAGAGTATCCTCAAATTAATTCAATGTGGGCTGGCGATAAAATTGTTCAGAAGAAAGATATTAACCTTTCTATCGCTGTTGCAACAGAGGAAGAACTATTTGTACCAGTAATTAAGCAAGCGGACGAGAAAACAATTAAAGGTATCGCTCGTGAAATTACAGAACTTGCAGGAAAAGTACGCACGAAATCGTTAAAAGCAGACGAAATGCAAGGTGGAACATTTACAATTAATAACACAGGATCATTCGGTTCTGTTCAATCTATGGGTATTATTAATTACCCACAAGCGGCTATTTTACAAGTTGAATCAATTGTAAAACGCCCAGTAATTATGGATAACGGTATGTTCGGTGCTCGTGACATGGTTAACTTATGTTTATCACTTGATCACCGCGTACTTGATGGTTTAATTTGTGGTAAGTTCTTAGGGCGTGTTAAAGAAATTTTAGAAAACATGTCAGAAAATAATACATCTGTATATTAATAAAAAGCTCGCTTATGCGAGCTTTTTATTATCTTATTTCTTCATCTACATCCTACTATATGTATAAATACCTTTCCCAGTAATCTTACAATAAATGATTATGTATTAGGAATTTACGAAAATACATTGCTGATATATGGTATATGGATATAAAATAAGAAAAGAATAATTTTTTTGGCAAATCTTACTGATGAAACTGTAGTATAATATATTGTATTGTATGAAAAAGAGAGTTATTCTATATAAGTGTTTTATAGATAATGTGTAATCAGTCGTCAAAACATGAAGAATGTTGACTCCTGGTTTTTTATTTTTGCCGTAACAATGTTTCAGGAGGATGTCATGAAAAGAAGTACCGAGTTTCTAAAAAGTTTAGATGTAAAATTAATTTTAATTTTGTGTGCACTATGTGTGACGAGTATAGCTGCTATATATAGCAGTCAGCAAACGGGACAGTATGGAGCTGCAAACTTTGCTATGAAACAAGGTGTTAACTACATAATTGGGGTTGTATTGTTACTTCTTGTTGCAAGCATTGATTTAGATCAGTTACAAAAATTATCTTGGCCGCTTTATATTGCCGGGTTTGCTTCACTTATTCTTTTGAAAGTATTACCACCATCAGGTTTTACACCTGAAAAGTTAGGTGCAAAAAGATGGTTTGTTTTCCCGGTATTTGGACAAATTCAGCCGTCTGAGTTTTTCAAAATTGCATTGCTACTTGTAGTAGCGAGTATAGCAGTAAAACATAATGCACAGTATATGGCAAGGACATTCCAAACAGATTTAAAGCTAGTAGGTAAAATTATGCTAGTGTCACTTCCACCTATGGCGGTTGTATATAGTCAACCGGATACAGGTATGGTGTTCTTATATGCTGCTGCTATTGCATGTATTTTATTTATGTCAGGTATTCAAAAGAAATTGATAGCATTATGTACAGTTATTCCGTTGACCATATTATCTGCTTTAATATTTATTTTCTTTAAGTATCAAGATTTTTTCTATAATAATTTAGTTACTTTACTAAAACCTCACCAACAGTCGCGTATTGTAGGTTGGTTAAATCCATTTGAAAATGCAGATCAAGGTTATCAAACGCAACAATCGATTTTAGCTGTAGGTAGTGGAGGAATGGAAGGTAAAGGGTTTGGGGGAGGAAGCGTCTATATCCCAGAGAAGCATACTGACTTTATTTTCGCTACAATTGCCGAAGAAGGTGGATTTATCGTAGCAGCGTTAGTTGTCTTCTTGTTCCTGTTGCTACTATATCGAACAATTATTATTGGTTATTCCGCTGATAATTTATTTGGTACATTATTATGCGCTGGATCTATCGGTATATTAACAGTTCAAATATTCCAAAACATCGGTATGATCGTTGGGTTAATGCCTGTAAAAGGTATTGCATTACCTTTCTTATCGTATGGGGGAAGTTCCTTATTCTCGAATATGATTATGATGGGGCTCATACTATCGGTACGGAAAACTTATAAAAAATATATGTTTTCAGTTAAGTAAAAAAAGCTGGTTCGTTTTTAAACGAACCAGCTTTTTTTACATATATGCTCATAAACGTTGCAAACTAAAACAGGATAGCAGTTTGAGACGGGTAAGGAGTGCAAAGTGATGCATATGCATATGCATATTTTTGAAGGAGCACGGCATCTTTCTAATAGTGAATGGGTTATTCGGGCTATTATAGCATACATATTTTTAATATTAGTTGCGAAAGCAATGGGGCAAAGGTCTATCGCACAACTTCGTTTTTTAGATGTTGTATTAGTGTTATTGCTTGGTGGGAATGTTTCTAACGCATTGTCTGATGAAAAAGTAGGGTTACTGGGCTCGATGATTACAACGTTCATACTCGTTGTACTTCATATTATAAGCTCAGTTTTAATGCTGAAATGGGATAGATGGAGACGCTTTTTAGAGCCAGCACCTATCATTCTTATACATAATGGTTCCATTGATTTTAGCAATTTGAAAAAGGCGAGAATTACCGTGGAATATTTGTTTTCGGAACTTCGTATGCGAAATGTGAGCGATATTCAAACGATTAAATTAGCATTATGGGAAGCGAACGGTGTCGTTTCTATATTTCGGTATCCAGAATATGAAGCAGTTTCGCGGCTTGATCTTAAAGTGGCGGGAAGAAAATCTCCAGTTTCTTTTGTATTAGTAAAGGATGGGAGGATTCAGAAAGATGTTCTTGCATTATTAGGAAAAACAGAAGCGTGGGCGAGAGAATTTCTAGAGGAGAGTACAGAAGTCGAATCCATTATGTTAGCTACAGTAGATGAATCACATAAAATAAATATTTTGTTAAAAAAATGAAAAATATACGCATTTTGTCGTTTCGTACATATGATACAATAGTGTGGACAACGAAAAAGGAGGCGATACGGTGGGATATGTAGAAGAATTACGAAAAATAGTTGGTCATCGCCCTTTAATTTTAGTTGGTGCTGTTGTACTCGTTATAGATGAAAATGGTTATGTTTTATTGCAGCAGCGGACAGAGCCGTACGGAAAATGGGGGCTACCTGGCGGGCTAATGGAGCTTAGTGAATCACCAGAAGAAACAGCTTATCGTGAAGTATATGAAGAGACAGGAATAAAAGTGAAGAACTTGCGACTAATCAATGTATTTTCTGGAGCGAACTACTTTACAAAATTAGCAAATGGTGATGAATTTCAATCTGTAACAACCGCCTATTATACGGATGAATACGAAGGGGATTTTGTTATGAATAAAGAAGAAGCTGTTCAGCTTAAATTCTTTTCAGTAACAGAACTACCTGACTATATTGTAGGATCGCATAAAAAAATGATTGTTGAATATATGAAGATTATGGAAAAAAAGATATAATAAAAGTGAAATAAATACAAAAACACAGCTCTGGTTGGTAGTCCAGACGCATGATTTCATGTCAGTAACCTTCCCCTCCGGGATGTCCCGTATTTCTAATTTTTTAAAGGAGGGGCTGTCAATGGAGTTGACAGTATATCACGATGGCCAATTTTTTGTTGGAATCATTACATGTAAAGAACAAGGGAAATTGTATGGAGCAAGGTATATTTTTGGAGCGGAACCGTCAGATGAAGAAGTGCTTATGTTTGTGAATAGTTCACTTTTAGAGCATTTTCAGCATTTTGCAAAATGTGGTGTAGAAGTTAAAGAAAAACAGCGTCCTAAAAACATAAAGCGTATCATACGACAAGCAGCAAAAGAAACAAATGTTAAACGTTTTACTAAGGCGCAAGAGGCGATTAGTTTATCTTATGAATTGCATAAACAAGAAAAGAAAGTGCAGTCTAAGGAGAAGCGAGAAGCTGAAAAAGAAAGAAGACGTTTAATTAAAGTACAAAAAGCAAAGCAAAAACATCGTGGTCATTAAAGAAAAGGTGTTAGAGCAATTGCTCTAACACCTTTTCTATACTTAAATACAAGTAAACTTACTTGTATTTCATAAACATTAACTGGTAAGATACAAATAGGTAGTTTTAGAGGAGGGAAAAGAGTGATTAATTTTAACTTTTTTATGAATGATGTTGTCCGCCAAGCGCGTGAAGAGATTGTCTCTGCTGGATATACAGAATTGACGACGCCAGAAGCGGTAGAAGAAGCGTTTAAAAGAAATGGAACAACACTTGTAATGGTAAACTCTGTATGTGGTTGTGCAGGTGGTATTGCTCGTCCTGCTGCTGCGCATTCCGTACATTATGATAAACGTCCTAACCACCTTGTAACGGTGTTTGCAGGTCAAGATAAAGAAGCGACAGCAAGAGCGCGTGAATATTTCGAAGGGTACCCACCTTCTTCTCCATCATTTGCTTTATTAAAAGATGGAAAAATTGTAACGATGGTAGAGCGTCATGAAATTGAAGGTCATGAACCGATGCAAGTTATTGCGAAACTACAATCATATTTTGAAGAGAATTGTGAAGAACTATAAAAAATAAGAGAAAAGGCGGCACGTCCACAATCAAGTGGATGTGCCGCCTTTTTTATTTATTATTAAAATTTCAGAGATATGCATAGTTATGTTATTTTATGCATTGTTTTATACATAACAAATAGCATTTATATTGTTTTATTATTTATTTTTATTTTATATATTGCATAAAAATAAAAGTGCTGATACAATACAAACATCGAATAAATATTCTATTAAACTTTTAAATATACATTATTAGGGGGAAGAAAGATGAAGAAGTTAGTATCAATATCGTTTGCACTTATTTTAATTGTAAGTATATTCAGCGCTTGTAGTAATGGGGAATCGAAAGAAACAAAAGGAAATAAGAAAGTACTCGTAATGGGGACTTCAGCAGATTATAAACCATATGAATACGTGGAAGCTTCAAAAAGTGATGAAATTATTGGTTTTGATGTTGATGTTGCTAAATATATCGGAAAAGAACTTGGGTATGAAGTGAAAGTGAAAGATATGGATTTTGGTGGTTTATTAGCATCTCTTAGTTCAGGAAAAGTTGATTTCGTAATGGCAGGCATGACGCCAACTGCAGAGCGTAAAAATAATGTTGATTTTACAGATATTTATTTTGTTGCGAAAAATATGGTTGTTTCTAAAAAGGATTCTAACATTAAATCTGTAGAGGATTTAAAAGGGAAAAAAGTAGGGGTACAAACAGGATCTATTCAAGAAGAGAAAGCGGCAGAATTTAAAAAACAAGTAGATTTCCAAGTTGAGGGACGTGACCGTATACCAGAAATCGTACAAGAAATTAAAGCTGGTCGTTTTGACGCTGCAATTATAGAAGACACAGTTGCTAAAAATTATTTAGAGAAAATGAAAGATTTACAAGGAATTGAAATTAAAGAAGCGCCAGAAGAAGTTGGAGCAGCAATTGCCCTTCCGAAAAACAGTGATAAAACAGCTGAATTTAATAAAGTAATTAAAAAAATGCAAGAAAATGGAGAAATGGATAAATTAGTGAAGAAATGGTTTGGCAGCGGAAAATAAGCTGCCTTTCACTTTTCTGTGAGGGGAATGAAAAGAATGAACTTAGATTTTTCGGCGATTACGCCTTCGATACCATATATACTAAAAGGTTTAGAGGTTACTTTGAAAATTGTAGCGGTATCAGCTTTAGCAGGATTTATTTTAGGAACGTTATTAGCACTTTGTAAAATTGCTAGAATACGAGCATTAAATATAGCAGCAGATTTTTATACATCAATTTTTCGTGGTACACCACTTGTATTGCAATTAATGATTATTTATTTCGGTGTCCCGCAAATAATTGGTTATGAAATACCAGCATTCTTAGCAGCTGTACTTGCATTTAGCTTGAATTCAGGTGCATACATGTCAGAAGTAATTCGTGCTGGTATTCAAGCAGTTGATAAAGGACAAACAGAAGCAGCAATGGCTTTAGGGATACCATACGGAAAAATGATGAGAAATATTATTTTCCCTCAAGCATTAAAAAATATATTACCAGCGCTTGTGAACGAATTTGCGACACTTACGAAAGAATCAGCTGTAGTAACAGTAATAGGCGCGACTGATTTAATGCGTCGTGCTTACATTGTAGGCGGTGAGACATTTAAATATCTTGAACCATTACTTTTTGTTGGACTGATTTATTATATGTTAGTCATTATTCTTACATTAGTCGGGAAGGCAATTGAAGGGAGAATGAAGAAAAGTGATTAAAATTGAAAACCTTCATAAATCATTTGGTAAAAACGAAGTATTAAAAGGAATTACAACAACGATTGAAAAAGGGGAAGTAGTTGCAATTATAGGACCTTCTGGATCAGGAAAATCAACATTTTTACGTTGTATGAATATGTTAGAAGCACCAACGGATGGTCACATTTGGATTGGAACGGAAGAAGTAACGAATCCGAAAACGAATGTTATGCATGTTCGTGAAAATGTCGGTATGGTATTTCAGCATTTTCACTTATTTCCTCATATGACTGTATTAGAAAATATTACGTATGCCCCTATCAATGTAAAAGGGGTAACGAAGCAAGAAGCTGAAAAGAAAGCTGAGAAACTTTTAGAAAAGGTTGGATTAGTAGATAAAAAAAATACGTATCCGAATCGTTTGTCGGGAGGACAAAAGCAACGTGTAGCAATTGCAAGAGCGTTAGCGATGGAACCGGAAGTTATGTTATTTGATGAACCGACATCGGCGCTAGATCCAGAGATGGTGAAAGAAGTGTTAGAAGTTATGAAATCGTTAGTTACGACAGGAATGACGATGGCTATTGTTACACATGAAATGGGCTTTGCAAAAGAAGTGGCAGATCGTGTTCTTTTCTTGGACGGAGGAAAGCTTGTAGAAGATAGTGCGCCAGAAGAATTTTTTGCAGCGCCGAAAAGTGAACGTGCGCAACAATTTTTACAAAAAATATTGTAATATGAAAAGGTTATGTGAATAATAAGTAGAAAAGGATGACATTGTGTCATCCTTTTTTTATACTAGCTGTAAATACGTTTATACATATAGGAGCAATGATATGTTCAAAATTGGATACCGTACAGTAAAAACAGCAATAGGGACAGGCGCGGCAGTTTTTATTGCTCAGTTATTAGGATTAGAATTTTATAGTTCAGCAGGTATTTTAGTTATTTTATGTGTACAAAATACGAAGCGCAAATCGCTTCAAGTGTCGTTACATCGTTTTCTAGCGTGTGTATTATCAATGGTATTCGCGTTTTGTATTTTTGAAACGATCGGCTATACACCACTTGCAATTAGCATATTGTTACTTACATTTATTCCGACTGCAGTAATGCTTAAAATTCAAGAAGGTATTGTCACGAGTTCAGTTATTGTTATGCATCTATATTCATTGAAGCAAATTACATGGCTTATAGTTGGAAATGAAATTGCTATATTAACAATAGGAATTAGCGTGGCGTTATTAGTAAATATGTATATGCCGAGTAGTGAAAATAAGCTAAAAGAGTATCAGGATAAAATAGAGAGTAATTTTAAAACGATTTTGTTTGAAATGGTTGTGTATTTACGAAATCGAGAAAGTAGTTGGAGTGGAGCAGAACTCATTGAAACCGAGAATATGTTAAATGAAGCAAGAGATTTATCGTTTAAAAAACTTGAGAATGCATTTATGCGAGAAGATGATTATTACTATCGTTATTTTAATATGCGTATGCAACAATTCGAAATTTTAGAGCGAATGATACCATTAGCAGCTTCTTTATCGTGGACGTATGAACAAGCTGACATGATTGCAGATGTTGTTGAAAACATTGGTAATGCTATTAGCCCTGAGAGTACAGGCGTTATTTCCTTAAGGCAGCTTCAAGAAATGAGGGAATTATTTAGAGACATGCCATTGCCAGCTACACGCGAAGAATTTGAGATACGTGCGAAACTTGTTCAACTTGTGTATGAAATGGAACAATATTTACTCATTAAAAGTCGCTTTAAGGGAAAGGATAATATAAAAGAACTTATATAGAAGGTAGGAATTATCTATGCCGTATCTTCTCTCTATCATATTATGTCTTTCTTTATCACCGATTTGGCCTCTTGGGGATAATCCACGTGCCGGAGATCCTTTTATTATTGTAAATAAAGCAACGAATAAATTAGCTTACATTGACGATGGAAAGATTCAAAAGGTTTTTCCAGTAGCGACAGGGAAAACGAATGAATTAACTCCAGAAGGAACTTTTGATGTTGTAATGAAAGCGAAGGATCCGTATTACATTGCGAAGGATATTCCAGGTGGATCGCCAAAAAATCCACTTGGATCCAGGTGGATTGGATTTAATGCAAGAGGAACTGATGGAAGTAAATATGGAATACATGGAACAAACCAACCGAGTTCAATTGGAAAGTATATTTCACAAGGATGTATAAGAATGAAGAAAAACGATGTGGAATATTTGTTTGATCGTATTCCAATTGGAACGAAAGTATGGATTGTGAAATCGAAAAAATCATTTCAGCAATTGGCAAAAGAAAAAGGAGCCGTTGCATATGAAGAAGCCAACGAAAAGGTTGGCTTTTTCTATTGTAATAAGTTGTCTTGACATGTGTACATAACCATGCGTTAATGAAAGTATAGAAAGATAAAATTAGATAAAGGGGTTGCTTATATGTACTTGAATCCAAAACTTTCGTATATGCAGTTTTTTATGGGATTTCTATTTGTTATTACATTCATATTGGCAACTTTTAATATATGTTCTTATCTTGTAGCGATTGTATGTATGGCATTACTTAATCTCACTTTTGTTATTGGGGCATTTCAGCAGAAACAATATACAAGTTTTGTAATAGCACTTGTAATGTCATTTTCCTTTAGTATTGTAGCGATTGTGTTTTATATAAAATAAACCATCTCGATGTCGAGATGGTTTATTTTGTCATGTGTAAAAAGTAAAAAAAGGACGAACACATCGCCCTTTTTACCAAAACATACTCGCGCCAGCAAGTAATGTTGTTACAAGCATAGAAATTAGCATCACATAAACCATAATTTTTTGAGCTTTTTTATGCATCGTTATACCTCCTTGCAAATCAGTACAATTTCATTGTAACGAGAAATGAAATTATGGACAAGGGGAGAGTAAGGACAAAATTCGGGAAGGGGTTGCAAAATATAACAGGAAATTTGAGTGTGTGTAGAGAATATAGTAAAAGGGTATATTGTTAATTTTTAGTTGGGCAAGCTGAAGAATGGAGATACGATGATGAAAATATACGAAACAGATCGTTTATATTTAAAGGAAATTGATGAGTCGTATGCTGAAACAGTTCTTCAATATTACGACAGAAATCGTGAGTTTTTAAAAGCTTGGGAAGAGTATAGACCGGATGATTTTTTTACGCTAGATTATCAAAAGAAAAAGTTGCAAAAGGATAGAAAAGAGTTCGAAGAAGGGAAAATCATCAGACTATGGATTTTTAAAAAGGGTGATGATACGAAAATAATTGGGTGTATTTCATTTAATTTAATCGTTCGTGGCATTTATCAATCTTGTGTACTCGGTTATAAATTAGATAAAGCAGAGTTAAACAAAGGGTATACGACAGAAGCGCTTAGAAAAGCAATTCAAGTTGCTTTTGAGGGATTTCAGTTACATCGTATAGAAGCTCCGATTATGCCTCGTAATTTAGCATCTATACAAGTAGTGACGAAGATAGGCTTTCAATATGAAGGCGTGTCTAGGAAGATGTTAATGGTAAATGGCGTGTGGGAGGATCATATGCGCTGGGTATTGTTAAATGAGTAATAGAAAGCAGATGGTTATCTAGACATGTAAACCATCTGTTTTTTGTCTTGTATTTCGAAACTTTTGCGAAATTCTGTTATAATTAATAGTGTTACATACATAATGGTAGTGCAGGAGGCGCAGTCTTATGATTAATCAAGAACGTTTAGTAAATGAATTTATGGAATTAGTACAAGTAGATTCTGAAACGAAATTTGAAGCAGAAATCTGCAAAGTATTAACGAAGAAATTTACAGATTTAGGTGTAGAAGTATTTGAAGATGACACAATGGCTGTAACTGGTCATGGTGCAGGTAACTTAATTTGTACTTTACCAGCAACAAAAGATGGTGTTGATACAATCTACTTTACTTCTCATATGGATACAGTAGTTCCTGGTAATGGAATTAAGCCTTCTATTAAAGATGGATATATCGTATCAGATGGTACAACAATTTTGGGCGCGGATGATAAAGCTGGATTAGCATCAATGTTCGAAGCAATCCGTGTTTTAAAAGAGAAAAATATCTCTCACGGTAAAATTGAATTTATTATTACAGTCGGAGAAGAATCAGGTCTTGTTGGTGCAAAAGCTTTAGATCGTGAGCGTATTACAGCGAAGTATGGCTACGCATTAGATAGCGATGGAAAAGTTGGTGAAATCGTTGTTGCAGCTCCAACACAAGCGAAAGTGAACGCAATTATTCGCGGGAAAACAGCTCACGCTGGTGTAGCACCGGAGAAAGGTGTATCTGCAATTACTATCGCAGCGAAAGCAATTGCGAAGATGCCACTTGGTCGCATTGACTCTGAAACGACTGCAAACATTGGACGTTTTGAAGGTGGTACACAAACGAATATCGTTTGCGATCATGTACAAATCTTTGCAGAAGCTCGTTCTTTAATCAATGAGAAAATGGAAGCACAAGTTGCGAAAATGAAAGAAGCATTTGAAACAACTGCAAAAGAAATGGGTGGTCATGCAGACGTTGAAGTAAACGTTATGTACCCAGGATTTAAATTTGCTGATGGCGATCACGTTGTAGAAGTTGCAAAACGTGCAGCTGAAAAAATTGGTCGTACACCTTCTCTTCACCAAAGTGGTGGCGGAAGTGATGCAAATGTAATTGCAGGACACGGTATCCCAACAGTTAACTTGGCAGTTGGTTATGAAGAAATTCATACAACAAACGAGAAGATTCCTGTTGAAGAGTTAGCAAAAACAGCAGAATTAGTTGTTGCAATTATTGAAGAAGTAGCGAAGTAATAGAATAGAAAAAGCGTGTAAATCAATTGTGATTTACACGCTTTTTATTTTGATTCGATTGTTTTTACAAGGCGTATAAGCCAATACAAGAAAAATCATAGCAGTATATAATATTAGACGAGAGAAAAATCCAAACGTATTCATGTTGAAAATTGGAAGGAGTAAATAATTATGATGATTAATATAACTACAAGGAACATATAGTTAATTTCACCATAATCAGCCTCTTTCACATGTGTATCCTCTTTATATGGATTATAAAAAAGAACAAGTAATTATTATAACTATTGTGCAAAATTTGATATAATAAAAGAACGAACGTTCTGATTAGGGAGTGAGTACTATGCGAGAAATGTATCCGAAAAATGGTCGTGTAATTTTACATGTAGATATGAATTGCTTTTTCGCATCTGTTGAAATTGCTCATGATCCATCATTACAAGGAAAGCCATTAGCGGTTGCTGGAAATGAAAAAGAGAGAAAAGGAATTATCATAACATGTAGTTATGAGGCGAGAGAATACGGAATACGTACGACGATGCCCCTTTGGGAAGCGAAAAGGTTATGCCCGCAATTAGTTGTAAGGCGTCCTAATTTCACATTATATCGCGAAGCTTCATTTCAAATGTTTCAAGTCCTTTCCCGTTTTACAGAAAAGATACAACCAGTCTCAATAGATGAAGGATATTTAGATATTACAGATTGCTACGCACTTGGTTCTCCTCTTGAAATAGCAAAGATGATTCAACAAGCACTATTAACAGAGTTGCAGCTTCCGTGTAGTATTGGAATCGCTCCAAATCTTTTCCTAGCAAAGACCGCTTCAGATATGAAAAAACCACTTGGTATTACCGTGCTTCGAAAACGCGATATTCCAGAACTGATTTGGCCACGTCCAGTTGGAGCAATGCATGGAATTGGTGAGAAAACAGCTGAAAAATTAAATGATATTCATATACAGACAATTGAACAGTTGGCAAAGGGAGACGAGCATATCATTCGCGCTAAAATTGGCAAGCACGGTGTTGATTTGCAAAGGCGTGCAAAAGGTATGGATGATAGGGAAGTGGATCCGAGTCAAATGGGACAGCATAAAAGTGTCGGTAACTCGATGACTTTTTCAAAGGATATGGATGAAGAGAAAGAATTACTTGATATGTTAGAACGTTTATCAAAGTCAGTGAGTAAAAGGTTACAAAAGCGAACCCTTGTCAGCTATAATATTCAAATTATGATTAAATACCATGATAGACGAACAGTAACACGGAGTAAGCAATTGAAAAATGCGATTTGGGAAGAACGCGATATTTTTCAAGCAGCATCCCGTTTATGGAAGCAACATTGGGATGGTGATTCCGTTCGTTTACTAGGTGTTACAGCTACTGAAATAGAGTGGAAGACAGAATCGGTGAAACAATTAGATTTGTTTTCATTTGAAGAGGATGCAAAAAAAGAACCGCTACTTGCTGTCATTGATCAAATTAATGATAAGTATGGAACACTGCTTTTACAACGAGGTAGTCAACTACTACGTAAGCAAGAGAAGTCGTTTCAACAAAAGTTAGAAAATAAATTTATGTAGAAGGTGTCATGAAGTAGTAAAAATCATGACACCTTTCCTATTTAACTCGCTTCTAAATCTAAAGAAGTCTTCCATCCAGCTCCAGTAACGCCAGATTCTAATAGCATTCTACTTACTATTTTTTCAATTAAGATAGCTGCATTTGTCTTGCAATGTAATATAGCCTGTATACAAACTTTTTGATTAGAATCTACATCTTCACTATACAACTCTTTTAAACTGAGCCCTTCTGTACTTACCATATGCATAAGTAAAAAACGAATATGTGCTTCAGTTTCTTCTGAACAAGTAAGGGAAAGTAAGTAGTTCGTTTGTTCAGGTGATTCTTCTTTTGATTTTTTATTCATAAAAAGAGCAATTGGGCGAAGAAGTATATTTGCTAGTAACACGCCGGCTGCACCTAATATAGCTGCAACGAGGAAACCGGCGCCTGTAAGAGTACCGACAGCAGCTGCACACCATAAAGTAGCTGCCGTATTTAGCCCTCTAATACTAAAACCATCGCGGATAATAACGCCACCCCCTAAAAAACCAATGCCACTAACGACTTGAGCAGCAATGCGTGAGGGGCTAGCATCATGATCAAGCATGACGGATAATAAAACAAATATACAGGCACCAAGTGATACGAGAGCATTTGTCCGTAACCCAGCCATTCGATGTCTCCATTGTCTTTCCATTCCGATGCAAGCTCCTACAATAATTGCTATAACTAATCTGAATATAATGTCGTACCATACCATCATGGTCACCTCCATATATAAATATGTGTTATGTCTTTTAGAATGAGCGGGGAATACCCACTCATTCTTATTTTTACAACCAGCTATGAAACTTTTTAATATAAAGCTTTTTCAGGAATTGTGTTAAAAAAGCGTAGCCTAATAGTATTCCTACTAACCAAGGGAAGTAGCTAAGTGGCAATGCTTGTAAACCAACGGCTGCACCAAGTGGTGAGAATGGAATATAAATCCCGATTGCCATAATAAGAGCGGTTAATAAAACGACGGGTGTTGATGCAGTGCTTTGAATAAATGGAATCTTCTGTGTTCGTATCATGTGAACAATTAAAGTTTGAGTTAACAATCCAACCACAAACCAACCGGACTGGAATAATGATTGCTCGCTCGGTGTATTTGCGCCAAATACATTCCACATGACTACGTATGTGATAATATCAAATATGGAACTAATTGGGCCGATACAAATAATGAAGTTTCGTAAGTTTGCAGTATCCCATTTTCGGGGTTTTTCTAGAAACTCTTTATCCATTTTGTCCCATGGAATAGAAAGTTGTGAAATATCATAAAGTAAGTTTTGAATTAAAAGATGAATGGCAAGCATCGGTAAAAAAGGAATGAAAGCACTTGCTACTAACACGCTAAACACATTACCGAAGTTAGAGCTAGCTGTCATCTTAATATATTTTAAAATATTTCCGAATGTAGTACGTCCTTCTACAATCCCGGCTTCTAATATAGTTAAACTTTTTTCGAGTAGAATAATATCAGAAGCTTCTTTCGCAATATCAGTAGCAGTATCAACAGATATTCCGACATCAGCTTCACGTAATGCTACAGCATCGTTAATGCCGTCTCCCATGTAACCTACAGTGTGTCTGTTTCCTTGTAATGCGTGTATAATGCGAGATTTTTGCATTGGATTAAGCTTCGCAAATACAGTCGTTTCTTCAGCAAGTTTTGCTAATGCTTTATCTGGTAAAGAATCAATCTCGTAACCGAGGATTGGTTCGCCGATATCTAATCCAACTTCTTTACAAACTTTTCGTGTAACAATTTCGTTATCGCCAGTTAAAATTTTTACTTGTACACCATGCTTTTGTAATGCTTGAATTGCAGCTGCTGCAGATGGTTTCGGTGGATCTAAAAAGCCGATATATCCAGCGAGAATCATATCAGTTTCGTCTTTTACTGCGTACTCTTTATCATTTATGTTTCTATCTTTTTTATAAGCCACAGCAATAACCCGCATACCTTCACTATTCAATGTCTCGCTTAGTTTTTTGACATTTGAGCGTATTTCCTCAGTGAGTGTAACGATTTTTTTATCCACTTCAGTGTAGTTGCAAATTGATAAAATTTCTTCTACGGCACCTTTACAAACCATTGTATGTTCACCTGAAATATCTTTTACGATGACTGACATACGCCGGCGGGCGAAATCGAATGGAATTTCATCTAGCTTTTGAAAAGCTGATGGGTCAAATGTATTGTTTTCCTCTGTATGCTTAATAACAGCTTTATCTATTAAGTTTTTCAATCCAGTTTGATAGAAACTATTTAAATAGGCAAATTGCAAGACACGATTGCATTTATTTCCACTAGAATCTAAGTGACGAACAAGGACAACTTTATCTTCTGTTAAAGTTCCGGTTTTATCTGTACAAAGAATGTTCATAGCACCTAAGTTTTGAATAGAATTTAGCTGTTTTACAATTACTTTTTGTTTAGACATGTTAACGGCACCTTTAGCTAAATTAGCAGTTACAATCATTGGTAACATTTCAGGTGTAAGACCAACAGCCACGGCAATAGCGAAGAAGAAAGCTTCTTGCCAATCTCCTTTTGTGAATCCGTTAATGAGAAGGACAATAGGCGCCATAATAAGCATGAATGTAATTAAGAGCCAGCTTACTTTGTTTACACCTTTATCAAAGCTTGTTTCTACCCGCTTTCCGATTATCTTATTTGCTAAAGAGCCGAAATACGTATCAGTACTTGTTGAGATGACAACAGCTTTTGCGCTACCACTTACAATATTTGTTCCCATGAAGCAAAGGTTTTCCATATCGAGTGGATTGTAATTTTTTTTCATGTTTTTCGGTAAGATATGCTTATTTTCTGTATGGTAGCAGTTTTCGTATTTTTCTACAGGAAGTGCTTCCCCTGTTAAAGAAGATTGATTAACAAATAAATCTTTAGCGGATACAATACGCACATCGGCTGGAACGATATCACCTGCTGAAAGGGAAATAATATCGCCAGGTACAAGTTCCTCAATTGGAATTTCTGTTGTGTAATTTCGATTTAAATTCGTTACATTTTTTATTTCATGTACAAATCCATTTATTCTAAATACGCTCGCAGTTGTTCGAACCATAGCTTTTAATTTATCGGCAGCTTTTTGAGAACGAAATTCTTGGGAAAACCGAATCGTTGCACTAAGTAGGACCATTACAGATACGACAATTGTTCCTTGCATATCATCCGTGAAAAAGGAGAGTGCTCCAAGAGCTAATAAAACGAAAATAAATGGATTTTTAAATGCTAACAGAAGCTGAATGTACCACGGTGCCATTTTATTATGAGCTATTTCGTTCGGGCCATATAAAGAAAGTCTACGAGACGATTCTTGTTTAGATAATCCATCTTGAGATGTTTCTAAAAGTTTTAACGCAGAGCTTATATCTTGTGTTGCAACCTCCACTAATAATTCGTTATTTGTTTTCATGCTATCTTGCTCATAAGCATGCTTTGTTTCTTGTCTTTGTAAATTAAACATCGGTAGTTCCTCCTCTGTCATGAAGGAGGAAACAATCTGTTACCTAACTATTTGAAATGGTGAGGAACAGTTTCTTTCCTACCTACATGATGAAATATGAATGTAAAACGTATGGGTATCTGGGCCGAATCATCAATTGCCAACTGTTCCTCACCTCCGTACAATTTAGTAGTTTCTGAATATGCTATGTTTGTTTCATAGTAAGGTGCATATAGACGTAAAAAGACCTTTACTCAAAACGAGTAAAGGTCTGAATTCGCAGTTAAAAGAGTCCACAACAAAGACTGCTAGTAGACATAAATAAAAACAGTTTTTGTGTATGACAAAATACATGCACCTCTCCCTCGTTGAGTTTTAGCACTGTATAGCATAGGTACTGAAACCAGCTACGTTAAAAAAGGCCTTCATTCCGACCTTTCCTGTTGACCCATTGGCGTCTCTCGACATTTTTGGGCAGCAGCGTTTCTCTATACAGGAGCCTCACCTAACAGAGACCATATTCAATTACATGTTGAATGTTAGCACTGTAAAATCGTAGTGTCAATATCTTTTTTATCTGTGTTTTTAAAATATTAAATGGATTTATAATAGATATATGGGATGAAATACATGATATTAATTATAAATAATGTGGAAAATAAATATTTTTATAAAAGGGGAATTTGTAATGGTACCACAAAATTTTATTATAAATATTGAGAATCAAAAGTGGTTGTTTAATGAGCAGGAAGATTTATGTTCTCACGGGGAAATTTATTTAAATGTGGATGGAACGATTATTACACAAACAGGTATGGATGAGGAATGGGGAATAAGTGAATCAGCTTTAGCTCTGTTACGAACTTTAGATAAAGAATATATTTGTGATATTGAAAATGAAGAGGGGCTTATTTTGCATGGATGTGGCACTATGCTCATGTTAGGATGCCCAATTTCAATTCATTGGACTATAAACCATATAGGTGAAAATGTGGTTTTAAAGGATTTTGTCAAAGTTATTTCTACTGATCAAAAGGCTATATACTATGAAGGGCTTCATATAGAAGTAAATGAAAATGAATATAGAAAACAAATTCTTTCTTTTGCACTACAAGCAAAAGAATTATTCAATAAATCAAATGAAAAGATAATTTTAGATGAGTTTGATCAAAGTATGTATACAGACTTTTGGACGGAATATAATCATTTGCTAAATAAGTATAAATAAAAAAGCACTGTAACCAGTGCTTTTTTATTATAGATTACGAGATTGTAGGGTTTTCAAAAATAACAATCTCTGAACTGTTTGTAGTTGAAACGCGTTGGGCGTAATATGTTAAAGCTGAAGAAATATATGCTGGTAACGTATCATTTGTATGTGATGTTGTATATTCATGGATTAATTCCTTTAAAGTTGTCCATTCTAATTGTGCTGGGTGATCAGACACGAAAGAACTTACCCAGCGATCAAATGAAGATGAAAAATCAGTTTGTAAACGAAATACTTCTTTCATAATAAAACGCTCCCTTAAAATGTAGTATAATCATTTTAACACAAAACACGAACGATCGCTAAATTTTTTGAGTATAACGTTCGTGCTATATAGTTGTCTAGATGATTGGTTATGTAAATTCAATTTGCCATTTGAAATAACATTCCGTAAGATGAGAGATAGAGTATATTTAGAGCTGGAGGAAAGAAAGTGGAATTTGTATTTTTAGGAACTGGTGCAGGTGTTCCTTCAAAAGGAAGGAACGTTTCAGCAATTGCTTTACAATTGTTAGAAGAACGAGGACAAACTTGGTTATTTGATTGTGGCGAGGCCACGCAACATCAAATATTACATACATCTGTACGTCCGCGCCGCATTGAAAAAATATTTATTACGCATTTACATGGCGATCATATTTTTGGATTGCCTGGTTTATTAGGTAGCCGTTCATTTCAAGGAGGAACTACGCCTTTAACGGTGTATGGACCGAAAGGAATTAAACAATTTATTGAAGTGGCATTATCGGTAAGTACGACACATGTGAAATATCCACTTGAAGTTGTGGAGATAACAGAAGAAGGTACCGTATTTGAAGATAATGAATTTTATGTAGAAACGAAAAGATTGTCACACGGTATAGAATGTTTTGGATATCGTATTGTAGAGAAAGATATACAAGGTGCTCTTTTAGTTAATAAGTTGCTTGAGATGGGTGTGAAACCAGGTCCAATCTTTAAACGTTTAAAGGATGGAGAAGTAGTTGAATTAGAGGATGGCACGATATTAAATGGAAATGAGTTTATCGGCCCACCTCAAAAAGGAAGAATTATTACTATCTTAGGTGATACGCGATATTGCGAAGCGAGTAGGGAGCTTGCGCAAGATGCAGATGTACTTGTCCATGAAGCGACTTTCGCAGCAGAAGATGAGCAACAAGCGCATGATTATTTTCATTCCACATCTAAGCAAGCTGCGAGCATTGCACTTCAGGCAAATGCGAAGCGATTAATCTTAACTCACATTAGTTCTCGCTATCAAGGAGATACATATAAGGAATTATTGAAAGAGGCAAGAGAGTTGTTTGCTAATACAGAAATAGCGACAGATTTGAAATCATTCCCAGTAGAAAAATAATAATTTTGTAAAAAATGGTAACGATGGGTTACCATTTTTTTATGTCTAAAAAAATTTAAAAATAAAACTGTTATTATTTTATACTTATACTTGGATGATACAGAAAATTAGAATGGTTTGAATATATACGATAAAAATACGAAATAATGATTATTTAGAAAAACTGTTATATAAGTCAGATGACATACAAGTGATACAAATAGCAGGAATGGACTTTTATTCAGAACTTTTAAAATTCAACAAAAGTAAGCGTTTTATAAAAAACAAGCTATAATGAGGGCAGATTATAATTTATGATAAGTCACATGCTTTTTAGTTATTATCGTAACAAGTGAAGTTGACTAAACCATGAGAGAGTAACATGAGAATTATAATAGGAAAGATATCGCTTGTTTATGCTATCCTTGCAATGGCTTCTGTGTTAAACTTTGGATTGCTACCAGACTTTATTGTGGATTATCTTATATCATTTTTTAATGAAAATAATGCTAAGATTCTTATGTATTATTATAACTGGTATTATTTCAGGTTATATTGGATTACTTTTATTTAAAAATTATCCAATTCATACAGCAGAACAAATTCGTGGTACAACTGGAAAAGCGACAGATGTAGCAGGTTAATAGAATAGTAGAATAAATTTTTGCATAGAGGTTTAGGGGGAGTTATGATGAAGTATCGCTCAGTATTTGATATTATCGGTCCAGTTATGATTGGACCATCAAGTTCACATACAGCAGGCGCGGCAAGAATGGGGCAAGTTGCTCGCCAGCTGTTTCGTCATGAACCAGAAAGAGTAAGCATTTCGTTATATGGATCATTTGCAAAGACGTATCGAGGGCATGGTACGGATGTAGCACTAATCGGTGGAATATTAGGATTTGAAACAGATGACTTACGTATTCCAGAGGCGCTAGAAATAGCAAAAGAGCGCGGAATTGAAGTGGAATTCATTGAAGAAGATGCCAATGCACCTCACCCAAATACAGCGAAAATTCGTTTGTATAAAGGTGAAGAAGAAATTGAAGTTGTTGCTTGCTCAATTGGTGGCGGTAAAATTGAAGTTGTAGAATTAAACGGATTCGATCTTCAATTATCAGGCACAAGTCCAGCACTACTTATTGTAAATAACGATCGCTTTGGTGCTATTGCAGCAGTAGCTTCAATCCTTGCTACAAACGAGATTAACATTAGTACAATGAGTGTTTCTCGTAAAGAAAAAGGAAGAAGAGCGCTTATGGTTATTGAAACAGATGAATTATTAGCAGATGAAGTGATTGAAGAAATAAAAGCGCAACAAAATATTTGTCAAGTAACTATTATGGATTAATTGCAGGGGGGACACACCATGTTTCGGAACGCAGCGGAACTAGTGGCGCAAGCTAAAGAACAAAATGTAAAAATCGCAGAAATTATGATTCAATGTGAAATGGAAACAAGAAGTATTTCACGTGAAGAAGTAATTGCTGGTATGGAAAAGAACTTAGTCGTGATGGAACAAGCAGTAGAACGTGGTATTCGCGGCGTGAAATCACCAACTGGTTTAACTGGTGGAGATGCTGTAAAAGTTCAAGCGTATATGAAGAGTGGAAAAGGCTTATCTGGAGATACGATTTTGGATGCAGTAAGCAAAGCTGTTGCAACAAATGAAGTAAACGCAGCGATGGGAATTATTTGTGCAACACCAACAGCAGGGTCTGCTGGAACAGTGCCAGGTGTACTATTTGCGCTAAGAGAAAAATTGCAGCCTACACGTGAAGAAATGATTGAATTCTTATTTACAGCAGGAGCTTTCGGTATGGTTGTTGCGAATAATGCTTGTATTTCTGGTGCTGCAGGAGGATGCCAAGCTGAAGTTGGTTCAGCAAGTGGAATGGCGGCTGCAGCTGCAGTTGAGATGGCTGGTGGAACACAAGATCAAGCAGCTACAGCGATGGCAATTTCATTAAAGAACATGCTTGGTTTAGTGTGTGATCCTGTTGCAGGACTTGTAGAAGTACCTTGTGTAAAACGTAATGCAGCAGGAGCTGCAAATGCGATGATTTCAGCAGATTTAGCATTAGCTGGTGTAACGAGTACAATTCCATGTGATGAAGTAATTGAGGCAATGTTTAGAATCGGACAAACGATGCCAGTAGCACTTCGTGAAACAGCGGAAGGTGGACTTGCAGCAACGCCGACTGGTCGTCGCCTGCAAGAAGAGATTTTTGGGAAGAACAATAACTAAGTGTAATTATAGAAAAAGGAGCTCAAATAAACTTGAGCTCCTTTTTTTATTTTTCTTTTGTTAGTTGTTCTAATGTTTTTCCAAGATTATGTGATCGTTCCGTTGCCTGTGTAATACAAGAAATAAGTGCTTGTTGAAATTTATGTTCTTGTAATACTTCAATACCTGCTTCGGTAGTTCCGCCAGGAGAAGTAATTTCCTTTCGCAAAATAGAAGGGTGTTTGTCACTTGCTTTTAGCATTTCAGCAGCACCAATCATCGTTTGAAGAATAAGTGATTTTGCAACATCTTCTTTTAAACCAATTTTTTTTGCAGCTTCTTCCATAGCTTCCACTACGTAATAAATATAAGCAGGTCCACTTCCGGATAATGCAGTGACAGCATGCATATCTTCTTCCTCTACAACAGAGACGAGACCAATCGTTTCAAATAAAGATGTTGCAGTGCGAATATGTTCCGCTGTTGCATGTTTCGAAGGGGAGATAGCGGTAGCTGATTTTAAAATGGCTGCGGATGTATTTGGCATTGCACGAATAATTGGAACGTCTTTTTGAAGTAGTTTTCTAATTGAGTGAGTAGAAACACCTGCTAGTAATGAAATAATAAGCACGTTATTATTTATGTATTCTTTAAAAGGGATAAGCGCCTCTGCAACATCCTTTGGTTTCATTGCTAGAAAAAGAATATTTGCATCAGTAAGTAATTCTTTTTTATTATGAGTACCTTTGACACCGTATTTTTTATGTAGCTCTTGTAATCTTGTCTCGTTAGAACGATTACTTACAGTAATTTGTTCACCTTTAACAACATTTGCATGTAACAAGCCACCAATAATAGCTTCA
The DNA here is from genome assembly GCF_038006365.1 of Bacillus sp. FSL L8-0152. Lineage (NCBI taxonomy): Bacteria > Bacillati > Bacillota > Bacilli > Caryophanales > Bacillaceae > Bacillus > Bacillus sp. FSL L8-0152. The sequence goes on along the minus strand of NZ_JBBOVB010000001.1, from coordinate 4,248,937 downwards.
GCAATAGAGCCTGCACCGAGAAAGGAAATGTTTTGAATAGACATGATGTTCCTCCTTTAATTTTGGTTAGAAATTCTTATAAATGTACATACATTCGTTTTTTTATAGGAAACACCTCTTTTTATCTGAAAATAATGACAAATATATATAGAAGTTGTAAACTGAAGAAGTATTCATTTTTGAACCGGAAAGAGACAGGGGGGCTAAGCATGACGGCGATTCACCGAATGGAGATTCCTGTACCATTTGCAGTGGAAACTGTGAATGTGTTTTTAGTTGAGGGGGAGACATTAACATTAATTGATACAGGGACGAATACAGAAGAGGCAAGAAATGCGTTAGAAAGTCAATTAGGTACATTAGGACATACGATAGAAGATATTGAAACAGTAGTCATTACGCATCATCATGCAGATCATTGTGGACTTTTAAATATATTTTCTGAGAAGACGAATATTATTGGACATCCTTGGAATGAGCCTTGGATCACACAAAATCCAGAGTTTTTAAAGCGGTATCATGAATTTTTTAGAGAGACGGCCTTACAGTTTGGTGTGCCAGTAGCATTTTTGAAAGACGAGTCGTTATTGACGACGAGGACACTTAAATATTCTTGTAATAGATCGTTAACGCATACTGTGAGAGAAGGAGATCGTATTAATTCTTTGCCTGGATTTACAGTGCTTGAAACACCAGGTCATGCTTCTACTCATATTTCTTTATATAGAGAATCTGATGGAATATTAATTGGTGGAGATGCTCTCATTAGTCATATTTCTTCGAATCCAATACTAGAACCACCATATGAAGGGCAAACAGAACGGGCACGCCCATTACTACAATATAATCAAACATTACAGCGTTTAAGCGAAATGAATATTTCACGCATTTTATCAGGGCATGGGGAAGATGTTCTAAATGTGAAACAACTTATTGAAACGAGATTACAAAAGCAAGAAACACGTGCTTTTAAAGTACTTGAGTTATTAAAGGAAAAACCAATGACAGCATTTGAAGTATGTGTAAAACTATTTCCGGTATTATATAAAGAACAATTACCACTTACTATTTCAGAAACGGTTGGACAATTGGACTATTTAGCATATAATCAACAAGTGATGATTGATGAGTCATCGCAACAATTGATTTATTATGCAAAGTAGGTGACAGCAATGACAGGACGTTTACAAAATAAAGTAATCGTCATTACAGGTGCTTCTAGTGGGATTGGTGAGCAAGTTGCAATGCAAGTTGCAGCACAGGGAGCGACTCCAGTATTAATGGCTCGAACAGAAGAGAAACTACAAGCGTTAGTAGACAAAATTAAAGAAACTTATAATACGCCTTGCTATTATTATGTATTAGATGTAAGTGAAGAGATGGAAGTACAGTCTGTTTTTTCAAAGGTATTACAAGAAGTGGGACGTATTGATATATTAGTAAACAATGCGGGATTTGGTATTTTTAAAACGTTTGAAGATGCGTCAATGGGTGAAGTAAAAGATATGTTCCAAGTAAATGTATTTGGATTAGTAGCATGTACGAAAGCGGTACTACCTTATATGGTAAACAAGAATGAAGGGCATATTATTAATATTGCTTCACTTGCTGGAAAAATTGCAACTCCGAAATCGAGTGCTTATGCAGCAACGAAACATGCCGTATTAGGATTTACGAATAGTTTACGCATGGAATTAGCGAATACAGATATTTATGTTACAGCAATTAATCCAGGTCCGATAGATACAAACTTTTTTGAAATAGCGGATCAATCTGGTACATATGTAAAGAATATGGGACGTTACATGTTAAAACCAACATACGTAGCAGAACAAATCGTAAAGTCGATGCACACGAAAAAACGTGAAGTAAACTTACCGAAGTGGATGGGAATTGGCCCGAAACTTTATGCTTTATTCCCAGGTTTATTTGAACGTGTAGCAGGTAAATCATTAAGTAAAAAATAGGAGATTTCCATATGGAAATCTCCTATTTTTTATTGTTTTCCAGTTACATAATCATAAACAATATCCTCAATTTCCTCGTATAAATCAATTTCAATATTTGAATGAGTCACCGTTTGAATATGTTTCACTAGCATTTCCTGATCTTCTTTTGATATTGGACTGCATTGATATTGTTGAAAACTTTTTATAATCATTTTCTCAATTAATTTTTCGTTCATATTTTTCCCCGCCTGTATGTACGTATGTATTGTTTTATTGTACTTGAAGTGAAATAAAAAAACTACTATGCACTATTTTTGTATAAAAATTCGGTTGAGTATATTATTTTTCTAATAAAATTAAGTTTTTTTAGATTTAAAAATTTATAAATATTTAATTGACTCTATAAATATACAATATTATAATCATACTTAATTTAAAGAATCGATATGAGGAGGAACTTATGAAAGTCGCAATTATTGGAGCCACTGGATATGGGGGCATTGAGTTAATTCGTTTATTAGAACAACATCCATATTTCTCGATAGCATCTCTCCATTCTTTTTCACAAGTTGGTGAGTGTATAACAAATGTATATCCGCATCTTCGAAATGTCCTTTTTCATACGTTACAAGAAATTGATGTGGAGACGATAGGAAAAGAAGCAGAAATCGTATTTCTAGCAACCCCAGCAGGAGTATCGGCGGAGTTAACTCCCAAGTTATTAGCAGAAGGTTTAAAAGTAATTGACCTATCTGGAGACTTTCGTATGATAGATCCTTCGTCATATGAACTGTGGTATAAAAGGCCAGCAGCGAAAGAAGAAATTCTTAGAAAAGCAGTGTATGGGTTAAGTGAATGGAAAAGGACTGGGATTCAAAAGGCAAATTTAATTGCAAACCCAGGATGTTTTGCTACAGCCACATTGCTAGCGATAGCGCCGTTAATACGTAGTAGCATGATTGAAGAAGATTCGATTATTATTGATGCGAAATCAGGGGTATCAGGAGCAGGAAAAACACCAACAACAATGACTCATTTTCCTGAGCTATACGATAATTTACATATCTATAAAGTAAACCAGCATCAGCACGTTCCAGAGATTGAGCAAATGCTTACAGAATGGAATAGTGAATCACAGCCAATTACATTTAGCACACATTTAATACCGATATCACGAGGAATTATGATTACACTTTATGCAAAAGTAAAACAAAAGATGGAAATAAAGCAACTTCAAAAATTGTATGAAGAAACGTATGAACAATCGCCTTTCATCCGAATTTGTACGCAAGGGAAATTTCCAAGTCCAAAAGAAGTGAGAGGCTCAAATTATTGTGATATTGGCATAGCTTACGATGAAAGAACTGAAAGAGTTACGGTCGTTTCTGTTATAGACAATATGATGAAAGGCGCGGCTGGGCAAGCGATTCAAAATGCAAACATAATAGCGGGACTAGAAGAGACAACAGGTTTACAACATATGCCGCTTTATGTATAAGGGGGACATGATGATTAAAGTAGCGTCTATTACAAAATTAGAAAATGGTTCAATTGTAACGCCGAAAGGCTTTTCGGCAATTGGTACTGTAAATGGTCTGAAAAAGGAGAAAAAGGATTTAGGGGCAATCGTTTGTGACGTACCAGCATCATGTGCCGCTGTGTATACAATGAATCAAATACAAGCAGCCCCTTTGCAAGTAACGAAGGATAGTATAACGGCAGAAGGGAAGTTACAAGCAATTATCGTTAATAGTGGAAATGCAAATGCTTGTACTGGAATGCAAGGATTACAAGACGCATACGAGATGCGCGCGTTAGGGGCGGAACATTTTGGAGTGAAAGAAAATTACGTTGCAGTAGCTTCAACAGGTGTAATTGGTGTTCCGCTGCCGATGGATATAATCCGAAAGGGGATTGCAACTCTTATACCGACGAAGGAAGAAAGTGAAGCATATTCTTTTTCTGAAGCAATTTTAACGACGGATCTTATCACGAAAGAAACTTGCTATGAAATGATTATTGATGGGAAGAAAGTGGCGATTGCGGGTGTTGCAAAAGGTTCAGGGATGATTCATCCGAATATGGCAACGATGCTTAGTTTTATTACGACAGATGCTCATATAGAGCGTGACGTATTGCAAACAGCATTATCCCAAATTACGAATCATACATTTAATCAAATTACGGTAGATGGAGATACTTCTACGAATGATATGGTCATCGTTATGGCAAGTGGATTATCAGAAACAAGCCCTATAAATATGGAACATACAGATTGGGAAACTTTCGTATGTACTTTACAGAAGGTATGTGAAGATTTAGCAAAAAAAATTGCGCAAGATGGTGAAGGCGCTACGAAGTTAATAGAAGTAAATGTGCTAGGAGCTCAAACGAATGAAGAGGCAAAAAAAATTGCAAAGCAAATAGTCGGTTCGAGTCTTGTGAAAACAGCAATACATGGTGAAGACCCAAACTGGGGGCGAATTATTAGCAGTATTGGACAAAGTGAAGTAGTTATTAATCCGAACACAATTGACATTACTCTTCAATCTATATCGGTATTAAAAAATAGTGAGCCTCAAATATTTTCTGAAGAAGAAATGAAAGAGAGATTACAAGAAGATGAAATAGTCATTAATGTGTACTTACACTTAGGTGAAGAGACAGGATCAGCTTGGGGCTGTGACTTAAGCTATGAATATGTGAAAATAAATGCTTGTTATCGTACATAAGGAGAGAGAAGATGAGCGATTATATTGTAGTGAAATGCGGCGGTAGTATGTTGAATCAATTAAATGATGTGTTTTTTGAATGTATAAAGAAATTGCAACAGAAGTATAAAGTAGTGATTGTTCATGGTGGTGGACCAGAAATTGATGCCAAATTAAAAGATTGTAACATCAACGTAGAAAAAAGAGATGGATTACGGATAACACCAAAAGAAGTTATGGATGTTGTTCAAATGGTGCTATGCGGAAGTACGAATAAAAAATTCGTAATGAATTTACAAAAGCATAATTTACTTGCTGTAGGTTGTTCAGGGTGTGACGGCAATTTACTTCAAGTTCAACCTGTCAGCGAGGAGATAGGATATGTGGGAGAAGTAAGTTATGTAGAAACAGCCTTATTAAAAGGATTAATAAATATGGGGTATATTCCTGTTATTGCTCCAATCGGGGTAAATGGTAATGAAATTTATAACATAAATGCGGACAATGCTGCAGCTGGGATTGCGGCCGCGTTAGGGGCAAAAGAGCTGATTTTTATTACGGATGTAGATGGAATATTACATGAAGGGAATTTGGTAAAGGAAACGGATGAATCTGAAATTGCTACTTTTATAGAAACAGGTGTTATTACAGGTGGGATGATTCCGAAAGTACAGGCGGCACTAGCATCATTAAAAATGGGAGTGCAAAAGATAAGTATTGTGAATGGTACAAAAGATTTTACTGAGGTTACGGGAGAGTGTATTGGAACGACGGTAACGAAAGGGGTGAGTATTGCATGACGAGTCATCTTTTTCAAACGTATGGCAGAAGAACTATTGAGTTTGTAAAGGGAACTGGAACGAAAGTTATTGATAATAACGGTAAGGAATATTTAGATTTCACATCAGGAATTGGCGTATGTAATTTAGGACATTGTCACCCTACTGTTCTCAAAGGTGTACAAGAGCAACTTGATGATATATGGCATATATCTAACCTGTTTACAAACAGCTTACAAGAAGAAGTTGCGTCATTATTAACAGAAAATAGAGCATTAGATTATGTGTTTTTCTGTAATAGTGGGGCAGAGGCAAATGAAGCGGCTTTAAAGTTAGCACGTAAGCATACTGGAAAATCTCTCGTCGTAACATGCCAGCAGTCTTTTCACGGTAGAACATTTGGAACGATGAGTGCAACAGGCCAAGATAAGGTAAAAGAAGGATTTGGTCCATTACTTCCATCTTTTTTACATATCCCTTTTAACGATATTAAAGCATTAGAGGAAGTAATGAATGAAGAAGTTGCGGCGGTAATGGTAGAAGTAGTTCAAGGAGAGGGAGGAGTAATACCTGCTGATCTATCTTTTTTGAAAGAGATTGAAACATTATGTAATAAGTTTGGTTCCTTATTTATTATAGACGAAGTACAAACGGGGATAGGAAGAACTGGAACACTATTTGCTTATGAACAAGTGGGAATAGAGCCTGATATCGTTACCGTTGCAAAGGCACTTGGGAATGGGATTCCTGTCGGAGCGATGATTGGCGGGAAAGAGCTCGGAACGTCGTTTACTGCAGGATCACACGGTTCAACTTTTGGCGGGAATTACATCGCGATGGCTGCAGCGAAAGAAGTATTGCAAGTGAGCAAAAAACCATCGTTTTTAAAAGAAGTACAAGAAAAAGGCGAGTACGTATTAGAGAAGTTGCAAGAGGAATTACAGCATGTCGAATGTATTCAAAATATACGTGGTAAGGGGCTTATGATTGGGATTGAGTGTAAGCATGAAGTTGCAAGTTTTATAGAACAACTAGAAAACGAAGGACTTCTCGTATTACAAGCAGGCCCTAATGTTATAAGACTATTACCGCCACTCATTGTCACGAATGAAGAGTTAGAACAGGCAGTATATATAATAAAAAAAGTAGTTTGTACAAAAAACGTATCAATCATATAAGGGGGAAGTTTCATGTCAACTGTACAAGTACCGAAATTAAATACGAAAGATCTTTTAACACTAGAAGAATTAACGAAAGAAGAAGTTATTTCTTTAATTGAGTTCGCTATATATTTAAAAAAGAATAAGCAAGAGCCTTTATTACAAGGCAAAATATTAGGGCTTATTTTTGATAAGCATTCAACTCGTACTCGCGTATCTTTTGAAGCGGGAATGGTACAGCTCGGGGGACATGGTATGTTTTTAAGTGGGAAAGAGATGCAAATGGGGAGAGGAGAAACCGTTTCAGATACTGCGAAAGTATTATCGCAGTATATTGACGGGATCATGATACGTACATTCTCCCACGCGGATGTAGAAGAGCTTGCAAAAGAATCAAGTATTCCTGTTATTAACGGTTTAACGGATGATCATCATCCTTGTCAAGCATTGGCAGACCTCATGACGATATATGAAGAAACAAATACATTTAAAGGAATAAAATTGGCTTACGTAGGTGACGGAAATAATGTATGTCATTCATTGTTGCTAGCGAGTGCAAAAGTCGGAATGCATATGACTGTTGCAACGCCTGTAGGATATGAACCGAATGAAGAGATTGTAAAAAAAGCGTTAGCGATTGCCAAGGAAACAGGAGCTGAAATTGAAGTTTTGCATGATCCTGAATTAGCGGTGAATGAAGCTGATTTCATTTATACTGACGTTTGGATGAGCATGGGGCAAGAGGGCGAAGAAGAGAAATGTACTTTATTTCAGCCATACCAAATCAATAACGAACTTGCTAAGCATGCGAAGCAAACATATCGTTTCTTACACTGTTTACCTGCCCATCGTGAAGAAGAAGTAACAGGAGAAATTATAGATGGACCACATTCTATCGTCTTTGAGCAAGCTGGTAATCGATTGCATGCTCAAAAAGCGTTATTAGTGAGTTTATTTAAAAATGTAGAAGAGCCTTCCTAAAAGGGAGGTTTTTTTATATTAAAATGTCATATGTATATTTAGTTAACCATTTCGATATCATTTATAATAAAAGAGAAAACTAAATTTGTTTTTCAGAGTGTGTAAGGACATACTACATATAAAAATATAGTTAAAGAGATGATGAGGGTGAAAACAACTAAGAAAACATATTCGTTTTTTCAGCGGATGTGGAGAATATTAAAGTTTCAATATTATAAGTTGCTTCGATCGCCAGAAGGCGCAAAGAAAGTATCGTTAGGGTTTGCTATAGGATTCGGCTTAGAAATGTTAGTCATTTATACGGCATCGCTCGTATATGTAATATTTTATCCAATCGTCAGGTTAGCAAAGGGATCTTTTCCTGCGGCAGTTATTGGCAATATTATTGGGAAAATATCGTTTCTCCCAGTATTTTTATTTCCGCTTGCGTATGCGCTAGGAAAAATGATTTATCCATTTCATGTACAGAAAATTCATCATGAACCATTTACGATATCGGACTTGTTTTCAAGTCACATTTTTACGATATTAAAGAGCTTATTACAAAGTGAAGTGTATGTATTAATTGGAATGACGATTTTAGGAGTTGTGTTTGGTCTCATTTCGTATTTCGTTGTGCATTATTTATACGAAAAGAACCGTAAGTTACGCTTGAAGAAAAGGAAGAAACGAGTGAGAGAACCACTTGTACAATTATAAACAATGTCACATCCATTTTCTCCTTTGAATATGTTTAAGAAAAAGGAGGAGAGGATAATGTATTATTATTACGTACCTCAAGTATATCCATATGTAAATTATTATCCGGTTTATGATACGAGTAGACAATACGAATTATATCGGCAACAACAATTACAGCAATTATCACAAATACCACAAATACCACAACAACAGCCTACACAGGAAAAAAACCCATATTTAACAACATGGCCATATTCCAATGTATACTATGGTAACTATTACGAATCATAAAGCTGCTTCTATTTAGAAGCAGCTTTATACGTTTGTTTTCAAAATTAAATTTTGAATGGTTTGAAGAGAATGAATGAGCTTTTCGCGCTCTTCCTCAGATAATGTTTGGAAATTTTCTTTTAGTTTGTCTAAAATGAATTGCTGATACTGATTTACTAATAATTTCCCTTCAGCTGTTAGGGAAATTAAAATGACCCGTCGATCTTTTTCGCTATAATGACGCTCTATTAGTTCTTCTTGAATAAGTTTGTTTAATAGAGGTGTCATGTTAGGCCGTGAAATCGCTAGCCGCTTGCCGATTTCGGAAACTGCTAATGTGCCGTTTTCATGCAAAAGCAGTAATACTTGTGTATGTGATGGCGGCATATGTCTTTGAGAAGAGAATTCTCCAGGAAGCATAAATTTGCGATAAAAAAGAGGCACTAGCGAAAGAAGATGATCAACAATACGTTCCCACTCGCGTGATTCCATATAAAGGCCCCCTTCCACTCTCATTGTAACAAAAAAGACATGTTATAAAAATAGAATTGTTTCATGGGAATTTTAATATTTGTAGGCCAATACTTTTTTTGTAAATGAATCGGCAATAATCGTATAGCCTTTATCATTTGGGTGTACTTGGTCAAAGAGCAATTCTTTTTTATCATTCGATATTAATTTACGAATTGGCAAAACGATAGATGGTTGATTCACTTTTGCAATGGAATAAACGGATTCATTCCAGCCGTCTAAAAACATATCTGCATAACTTGCGATGGAATCATCGAGTTGTAACGGGTTATAGAGTTCAGAAAGAATGAGTAAAGCATCCGGATTTTGATCTCGGACTGTCTTTACAATATTTTTTACATCCGCTTCAAAATGAGCTTTTTCTTTATTTAACATTTTAATACCGTCTATAACACCGACATCACGATTTAAGCGAAATAAATTATTTCCCCCAATATTAATTGTAATGATATTTGCTGCTCTAATTTTTTGCTTTACATCTTCTGATTGAACTTTTTTAGCGAGACGATCTGTTGTAAGACCGTTTATCCCAAGGTTTTCTACAGTAATTGGTTTATGAATTTGTGCTTCTATTTGTTTAGAGGCTAATTCAGCAAATCCACCTTGTGTTGATCCATATCCTTTGGCGAGCGAATCACCTAGTACGAGATGATAAAAGGAATCGTTTGTTTGCTTATCAATCCAACTTGGAGTAGATGTTTTTTCTGTTTTTTCTTCAGATTCATTTGGTTTTGTCTCGTCGTTCTTTTCAAAATAAGAATAAGAAATGATCAGAAGGAGGAGACAAACAATTGTTAAGATGACTTTTTTCATAAATTCATCCTCCTTGTAATTGGTAATTGTATCATATTCAGCAGTATTAGCAATGTAAGGGCATATTATATGTTTATGAAAAGTTTATAATAACTTTACAGAAAATTTGTTGAAGTTTGTCAAAAAATATTGACGATAGGAAAGAACTTTATATATGATAATGTCAGATAAGGTGAAACTTTAATTAGTGGGAGCTTTATTTCCTATTAATTGTTAGTCTTCATCAATCGGGCGTTTAAGGGGACTACTCGTTAGCGCAGGGTGAAATGAAAATTGTGTCTCTAATAGAAGAAAAAAGGTATGTGGTTAGAGACAGATAGGGATTCATTTCATTATTTCTGGTAATTGTATAAGGGGGATTTTTTGTGAAAAAGTCAAAAAAAATGCTAGCTGGAGCAACTCTTGCGATTGGTGTTATAGCACCGCAAGTAATGCCAGCAACAGCTCATGCAGATGAGAACACTGGGGAGAGTACAGTTAAATTACGAATTCTAGAAACATCAGATATTCACGTTAACTTAATGAATTACGATTATTATCAAACGAAAACAGATAATAAAGTAGGTCTCGTACAAACGGCAACACTCGTTAATAAAGCACGTGAAGAAGTGAAGAACTCTGTCCTATTTGATGATGGGGATGCATTACAAGGGACACCGCTTGGGGATTACGTAGCGAATAAAATAAAAGATCCGAAGAATCGTGTGGATCCTAGTTATACACATCCATTATATCGTGTAATGAATTTAATGAAGTATGACGTCATCTCTCTTGGGAATCATGAATTTAACTACGGTTTAGATTATTTAAAGCAAGTGACTAGTAAAACAAAAATTCCGGTTATTAACTCGAATGTCTACAGAGATGACCATGATGGTAATGATGAGAATGACGAGCATTACTTTGATAGACCATATCATATTTTAGAGAAAGAAGTAGTGGATGAAGCAGGCCAAAAACAAATAGTGAAAATTGGTGTAATGGGATTTGTTCCACCACAAATTATGAATTGGGATAAAGCGAATTTAGAAGGACAAGTAAAAGCAAAAGATATTGTGCAAACAGCGAAAAAATTAGTTCCGGAAATGAAGGCGCAAGGTGCGGATATTATAGTTGCACTAGCGCATTCAGGTGTTGATAAGAGTGGATACAACGAAGGAATGGAAAATTCATCGTTTTATTTAGCGACAGAAGTTCCTGGCGTAAATGCAGTATTAATGGGACATTCACATACTGAAGTGAAGGATGTATTTAATGGTGTTCCAGTTGTAATGCCGGGTGTTTTTGGTAGTAACTTAGGTATTATTGATATGCAATTGAAAAAGGTAAACGGAAAATGGGAAGTGCAAAAAGATCAGTCTAAGCCGCAACTTCGTCCGATTGCTGATAGTAAAGGTAATCCATTAGTAGAATCTGATCAAAAATTAGTTAATGAAATTAAAGATGAACATGAAAAGACAATCGAATATGTAAATACACATGTAGGTGAAACGAAAGCACCAATTAATAGTTATTTTTCATTAGTACAAGATGATCCTTCCGTACAAATTGTGACAAATGCGCAAAAATGGTATGTAGAACAAGAACTTAAAAAACCAGAATACGAAAAGATTAAAGATATTCCAGTTTTATCTGCAGGAGCACCATTTAAAGCAGGTGGCCGAAACGGTGCGACATATTATACTGATATTCCAGCTGGAACGTTAGCAATTAAAAACGTTGCAGATTTATACGTGTATCCAAATACGTTATATGCTGTAAAAGTAAATGGGGCACAAGTGAAAGAATGGCTTGAAATGTCTGCAGGTCAGTTTAATCAAATTGATCCAAAGAAAACAGAAGAACAGCCGTTAGTAAATATAGGCTATCCTACATATAACTTCGATATTTTAGATGGCTTAAAATACGAAATTGATGTAACACAACCGGCGAAATACGATAAAGATGGAAAAGTTGTAAATGCAAATGCTAATCGTATTGTAAATATGACATATGAAGGTAAGCTAGTAGCTGACAAGCAAGAGTTTATCGTCGCTACAAATAACTATCGTGGAAGTAGCCAAACGTTCCCAGGTGTAAGTAAAGGGGAAGTTGTATACCAATCACAAGATGAAACACGTCAAATCATTGTGAAGTATATGCAAAAAATAAAAGATATTGATCCAGCAGCTGATCAAAATTGGACATTTAAACCGATTGTTGCAGATAAATTAAATACAACATTTGATTCTTCACCAAATGCACAAAAGTATATAAAGAAAGATGGAAAGATTTCATATGTTGGACCATCTGAAAATGAATTTGCGAAATATGCAATTGATATAACGAAGAAAAATGATGATAAAGAAACTGGTGAAGGAAATCCAACAACACCGCCAACAGGTGAAGGAAATAATGGAGGAAATCCAACAACACCACCAACGGGTGAAGGAAATAATGGAGGAAATCCAACAACACCACCAACAGGTGAAGGAAATAATGGAGGAAACCCAACAACACCACCAACAGGTGAAGGAAATAATGCTGGATCTGGACAAACTACAACAGATAATCAAAACGCAAAAGAAACAACAACTGTAAGTGAGAACAAAGATGAACGTGATTTACCGAAAACAGGTGCAAGTATTGCTTCTACAATTGGAGCTGGTCTTGCGTTTGTTGGAGCGGGATTACTTATGTTATTTAGAAGAAAGAAAGCGAATAGATAGTCGAGAAATATAAAAAGGATTACCGATTTGGTAATCCTTTTTGTTATATTATGAAACTGGTACTGCTTTTTCTTTTTTCCATGAAAGACCGAATCCAGTAAAGCCGACGATAATGGTTACGACTGGACATGCTAAACAGAAGATTGCGTATGGCAGGTAATCGAATGTTGGAACGCTAAGAACGTTTGTTAAGAATACGCCACTGACACCCCATGGTACGAGTGGATTAATTACTGTACCAGCATCTTCTAATACTCGTGATAAATTACGACGTTCTAAACCGACTTCATCGTATTTATTAGCAAATGCTTGTCCTGTTAAAACGATGGATAAGTACTGCTCACCAAGTAAGAAGTTTACACCAATTGCAGTTGAAGCAGTAGAAATAATTAAGCGTGTACTAGTTTTTACGAAGCTAGAGATAATATTCATCAGCTGCGCTATAATGCCCATTCCTTGTAATAATCCTCCCATACAAAGAGCTAGGAAAATAAGAGCAATTGACATCATCATACTTTGCAGGCCACCGCGAGATAATAAGCTATCAATATCTTTGATACCAGTTTTAGAAACGTAACCGTCTTGCATAATTTTCATTAAATCAGCTAAAGAAGTGCTAGGTTTAAAAATAAAGAGAATAATAATTCCTACCACAATTCCTGCAAGTAATGTTGGAACTGCGGGTACCTTTTTAAATGCGAATAGGAACAGTAATAAAATAGGAATAAGTGTAACGATAGAAATCGTTGCATTTTTTTCTAGTGTATTAATAAATGCTGAGAAATCAACGTTTCCACCAGATCCGCTTCCTAAAATGAAAAATGCGATAAATGCAATAATGAAAGCTGGCACTGTTGTCCAAAGCATGTTACGAATATGTTCAAATAAATCTACACCTGTTACAGCAGGCGCTAAGTTTGTTGTATCAGATAAAGGAGACATTTTATCTCCGAAGAATGCACCAGAAATAATTGCACCAGCAATAAGAGCTGGATCGTATCCAAGGGCAGTACCCATTCCCATAAAAGCAAGTCCTACAGTTGCAGCAGTTGTAAAAGCACTACCGATACTCGTTCCAACAATTGCACAAACAACAAAAACAGTTGGAACGAAAATTTTTGGAGATACAAGCTGGAAGCCGTATACCATTAAAGTCGGAATAGTTCCAGCTGCGATCCAAACGCTAATTAATACGCCTACAAGTAAGAAAATAAATATAGATGGAATACCAGCTGAAATACTACTAATCATCCCTTTCTCCATAGTAGACCAAGAGATTCTCTTCAGGAATCCAAATGCTAATAAAAGAACGATACCAAATAAAATTGGGATGTGTGGTGAAACTTCTAATTTGATAACACTAAAGCCAATGCAGAAAAAGATAAAAATTGTTAAAAGAACAGACTCAATTTTTGAAACCATTGTTTTCCCCTCCTAAGTAATGTGAAATAGCTCTTTTTATATAAAATTCGCCAATATTGTATATTCCCTTCTAAAATTTAGAATTTTGTGACAAATTACCGGTAATTGTTAGTTCTTCTATATGATGCGGAAATGATTGGATAAAAAAACGTCCCTGCATATAATTATGCAGGGACGAAGAAATCGCGGTACCACCCTAGCTTGTGAAATGAATGTATCACAAAATAAAGGGTCATATGATATGCGCTTATAAAATAAAAAACGCCCCTGCAATATATGCAGGGACGAAAAATTCGCGGTACCACCCTAAATTGTGAAACAGTGTTGTTTCACCACTCTTTAGACATAACGGTCTATAACCGTCTTTCACTACTCCTCACGTTTCGTAAAAGAAGCTCCAGGGGGTAATTCATAATTCGCTCTGTACTGGTTCGCACCGACCACCAGCTCTCTGAAATCAGAAATCGAAATACTACTAAATCCTATCAACGCCGATTCATATGATGTTAGTTAAATTTTTATCATATTTTCATCTTACATGTCAATAAAAATATTAAATGTTTTTTTAGGGAAATAAAGGATAATTGTTTTTAACGCTGTAAAAATGTACGTTATAATGAATTTGAAAGGGGGAGGAAAGAGTGAAGAAAAAAATAATTCTTTTTACCACTTTATTAGTTATTGGAGGAAGTGCTGGAATTTACACAGCTTTTGCGGCTGAATCAGAGCAGTTGAAACAAAAGCAAATACAACAGTCAGAAGTGAAGAAAGTAAAAGAAATAGAAGAGAAGAAATCAATGGAAAAAGCAGCAGAGAAACTAGGAGTTTCTACTGAGGGGAAAACAAAAGAAGAGGTTACGAAAGAAGTAAATACCGCTAGGTTTGAGAAGCGTCATGATTTATTAATTGAGCACGCTAAGCAACTTGGAATTGATACAGAGGGAAAAAAAGATGAAGAAATTATTTTAGAAATTGGAAAGATACAGCATGGAAAGTAGAACAACTTATCGTATGATAAGTTGTTCTTTTTTAAGAACTATTTGATTTTAAAATAATTGACAGTCATTCGGATTTAATGTTAACTATATTTATAAACAAGTTAACATTAGGGGTGACAATTGTGACAATAAATAGTAGAACGATTGAAAAATCATCTTATACATATGAAGAATTAGCGGAGAAAAATAAAGCTTACGTATGGCACCCATTTACACAAATGAAAGATTATTTAGAAGAAGATCCTGTCATTATTGAACGTGGAGAGGGAAGAAAGCTATACGATGTAAATGGTAATGAATATTGGGATGGTGTTTCATCTATATGGTTAAATGTTCACGGACATCAAGTACCGGAATTAGATGAAGCAATTCGTGAGCAATTAAATAAAATTGCTCATTCTACTATGTTAGGACTTGCTAACGTTCCATCTATTTTATTAGCAGAAAAAATTATTGAGGTTGTACCAGATGGATTGAAGAAGGTATTCTATTCTGATTCAGGTTCTACCGCTGTTGAAATTGCAATTAAGATGGCTTTCCAATATTGGCAGCATAAAGGGAAACCAAAGAAACAAAGATTCGTTACATTAAAAGAAGCATATCACGGTGATACAATTGGAGCTGTTTCGGTAGGAGCAATAGACTTGTTTCACCAAGTGTATAGTTCGCTCTTATTTGATGCGATTAAAATGCCGTATCCATATACATATCGTTCTCCTTACGGAAATAATAAGGAGGAAATTGTAAAAAGCCATTTAGAAGAAATGGAAGAATTGTTGAAAGAAAAGCATGAAGAAGTAGCTGCCATCATTGTAGAGCCATTAATGCAAGGTGCTGGCGGGATGATTACAATGCCAAAAGGATATTTAAAAGGACTGCGCGATTTATGTACTAAGTACAATGTATTATTTATTACAGATGAGGTAGCGACTGGATTTGGGCGTACAGGGAAAATGTTTGCTTGTGAACATGAAAATGTGACGCCAGACATTTTAACTGCTGGGAAAGGTTTAACAGGTGGATATTTACCAATTGCAGTTACGGTAACAACAGATGAAATATATAATGCCTTCTTAGGAGAATATGAAGAACAAAAAACATTTTTCCATGGACATAGCTACACAGGTAATCCGTTAGGGTGTGCCGTAGCAATCGCGAATCTAGAACTATATGAAAAAACAAATTTAATAGAAGACGTGACACGTAAAACGGATTATGTGACAGCGCAATTAGAAAAGCTCTTTGCGTATAAACATGTAGGTGATATTCGTCAGTGCGGATTAATGGTTGGTATTGAGCTTGTGAAGAATAAGGAAACGAAAGAAGCGTTTGACTGGACAGAAAGAGTCGGTGTTCAAGTATGTAAACGCTCAAGAGAGCTGGGTATGATTTTACGACCGCTAGGTAACACGATTGTATTTATGCCACCACTTGCTTCTACTTTTGAAGAGATTGATGATATGTTACGCATTTTATATAAGGCAATCTCAGATGTTACGGAGGGAGAATAATGAGTGGTTTTTTCATAACAGCAACTGATACTGAAGTTGGAAAAACAGTAGTTGCAGGTGCTATAGCAGGTGTATTTAGAGAATTAGGATATAACGTAGGGGTATATAAACCGTTACAAAGTGGGCATGTTGCATCAAACCCTGAGGGAGATGCGGCAAGGTTAAAAGTACTATCAGGTGTACCGACACAAGAAAATGAAATTTGCCCTTATTCTATTGAAGAATCACTTGCTCCGAGACTTGCCATGAAAAGAGCTGGAAGAGTAGTAAAGTTAAAAGAAATTACTGATTGCTATAATGAACTATTAAAAGAGTTTAATAGCTTATTTGTAGAAGGAGCAGGTGGGCTTGCTGTCCCATATACAGAAGATGCTTTAGTAATTGATTTTGCAAAAGAATTACAGTTGCCTCTTATTGTAGTAGCTCGTCCTACATTAGGAACAGTAAATCATACAGTGTTAACGATTGCTTACGCAAAGGCGCATGGCTTAACCGTAGCGGGTGTCATTTTATCAGGTTGCAAAGAATGTGAAATGGAAAGAGTGCAAGAAAATAAAGAGATGATTGAAGAGCTGAGCGGGGTACCAGTTTTAGGATTATTACCATTCTTTGAAGGTGAGTTTACGAAAGAAGAAGTATTGGAATCTGCAAAAGAACATATTATGATTTCAAAATTAGAGGAGTTTATCCAAAATGAATCAAACGTGGCGGGCGCATCTTCAATCTAAATTACAACAATTACATGAGCAAGGGCAGTATCGAAATTTATATGTAACAGAGAAGGCAGAAGAGACTTGGCTTATTCGAGATAAAAAAAGGATGTTAAATTTAGCGTCAAATAATTATTTAGGGTTAGCTGGAGATGAAAGGTTAAAAGAAGCTGCTATTGCCTGTACAAAAAGATGTGGAACTGGAGCGACTGCCTCTCGTCTCGTTGTAGGAAATCATCCATTATATGAAGAGGTTGAGAGAAGCATATGTGACTGGAAAGGTACTGAAAGAGCTTTAATTGTAAATAGTGGGTATACGGCAAATATAGGTGCCATATCTTCTTTAGCCTCTCGGCACGATATTGTTTTTAGTGATAAGTTAAATCACGCAAGTATTGTTGATGGAATCATATTAAGCGGGGCAGAGCATAAAAGGTATCGTCATAATGATTTGGATCATTTAGAGAAGCTGTTGAAAACAGCGTCACCTGAAAAGCGGAAATTAATCGTAACTGATACCATTTTTAGTATGGATGGTGATACTGCTTATTTGAGAGATTTAGTACAGCTGAAAGAGAAATACGGGGCAATCATTATAGTCGATGAAGCACATGCGAGTGGAATATATGGAATCGGCGGAGCTGGGTTATCTCATATAGAAAAAAATCTTGCTCAAAAAATTGATATACATATGGGGACGTTTAGCAAGGCTTTAGGGTGTTATGGTGCGTATTTGACAGGTGATGAAATTTATATAGAGTATTTACAAAATATGATGAGAAGCTTTATTTTTACTACAGCTTTACCACCAAGTACGTTAGGAGCAGTGCAAAAAGCAATTGAAATTGTAAAAGAAGATAATGAAAGAAGAGAGAACCTTATAGCAAACGGAGAATACTTCAGAACTAAATTAAGGGATGCTGGTTTTGATATTGGGAATAGTTCAACTCATATTGTACCGATTGTAGTCGGTTCAAATGAACATGCTTTACGATTTAGTAAAAGGTTGCAAGAGGCAGGGATTGCGGCTATTGCAATTCGTCCGCCAACTGTGCCGGTTCATAGCTCTCGAATTCGCTTTGCAGTTACATCGCAACATACAATAGATGATTTAAAATGGGCTATTGACCGAATTATTCACATTGCGAAAGAAGAGGAGATTTTCGTATGAACGAGCTAAAGATTATTTTTATCCCAGGATGGGGAATGGAAGAGAATATTTGGGATTTAGTATTTCCGTATTTTAAAGGATACCCTGTTCAAAGCATAGATTGGCGTAATGTGAAAGAACGAAGTGAATTTGCGGAACGAATTGTAGATGTAGCGCATAATGACAACGTAATTTTAGTTGGATGGTCACTAGGAGCGTTAGCAGCAGTTGAAGCTTATAAAAAGATTCAGGCAAAAGGCATCGTATTAATTGGTGGTACTGCTAAATTTACAAATACGAGCGACTACAGTAACGGATGGAATGCTTTGCATGTAGAACGGCTGAAAAGGAATTTGGCGAGAAGGAAAGAAGATACGCTCAAGCGGTTTTATGAAAATATGTTTACGAAAGATGAGCTAAAAGAGAATAAAAACTTTGAAGACATTGTAAACCGTTTTAAAGGTGATTCTATTCAGTCTTTACAACTAGGTTTGGATTATTTAATAGAAACAGATATGAGAGAAGAACTAAAAGAAATTAAAGTACCTATACTACTTATTCACGGAGAACAGGATGTAATATGCCCATTGTCTGCGGCACGTAGTATGACGGAGAATAGCAGCAGCGAGCTGAAAGTAGTAAGTGATGCAGGGCATGCGTTATGTGTGACGAATTTTGAATATTGCGCAAATGAGATAATTCAATTTATAGAGGGGATACGACATGATCAACAAAACGTTACTACAAAAACGGTTTAATGGGGCAGCCGTATCTTACGATCGATATGCAAATGTACAAAAAAAGATGGCACATTCATTACTTTCAATCTTAAAGGAACGATATAGTGAAACGGCATCAATACGTATTTTAGAACTGGGGTGCGGGACGGGGTATGTAACAGAGCAATTATCAAAGTTATTTCCGAAAGCACATATTACAGCAGTTGATTTTGCTGAAAGTATGATTGCAATTGCGCAAACTAGACAAAATGTAAAAAATGTAACGTTTCACTGTGAAGATATTGAGCGATTACGATTAGAAGAATCATATGATGTCATTATTTCAAATGCTACATTTCAATGGTTAAATAATTTACAACAAGTGTTAAGAAATTTATTTCAACATTTGTCTATAGATGGGATATTACTCTTTTCAACGTTTGGACATGAAACATTTCAAGAATTGCATGCTTCGTTCCAACGTGCGAAAGAAGAAAGAAATATAAAAAATGAAACATCGATTGGTCAACGTTTTTATTCGAAAGATCAGTTGCTTCATATATGCAAGATAGAAACAGGGGATGTGCATGTTTCTGAAACATGTTACATAGAGAGTTTTACAGAAGTTAAGGAATTTCTACATTCTATTCGAAAAGTAGGAGCGACTAATAGCAATGAAGGATCATATTGTCAAAGTCCCTCACTCTTTCGTGCGATGCTGCGCATATACGAAAGAGACTTCACGGGAAATGAAGGGATAATGGCAACGTATCATGCTTTATTTATGCATATAACAAAAGAGGGGAAGAGATGAAATGAAACAAGTACAAACAAAAAGGGATTGGAAAAAACTTGCATACGACGTAGTGGAAGAGCAGATGATTACGAAAGAAGATGCAATAGCGATATTAGAAGCTGATGATACAGAAGTTCTAGAAATTATGAATGCAGCTTACATCATTCGTCATCATCACTTTGGTAAGAAAGTAAAATTGAATATGATTATTAATACGAAATCTGGATTATGTCCTGAAGATTGTGGATATTGCTCACAGTCTATTATTTCAGAAGCACCGATTGATAAATATGCATGGTTAACGCAGGAGAAGATTGTAGAAGGGGCACATGAAGCAATACGCCGTAAAGCAGGTACATATTGTATTGTAGCGTCTGGTCGTCGTCCGACGGATAAAGAGGTAAATCACGTAATTGGAGCAGTTAAGGAAATTCGTGAAACGACAGACTTGAAGATTTGTTGTTGTTTAGGTTTCTTAAATGAAGATCAAGCAGGACGTTTAGCGGAAGCGGGCGTGCATCGTTATAACCACAACTTAAATACACATGAAAATAATTACGATAGTATTTGTTCAACTCATACGTATGATGATCGTGTTGATACAGTTCAAAAAGCGAAACAAGCGGGCATTTCTCCATGCTCTGGAGCGATTTTTGGCATGGGAGAAACAATTGAAGAGCGTGCTGAAATTGCATTTGAATTACAACGTATAGATGCAGATTCTATCCCTTGTAATTTCCTTGTTGCTGTAAAGGGAACACCTCTTGAAGGGCAAAAAGAGTTAACGCCAGTAGAATGTTTAAAAGTACTGGCAATGATGCGTTTTGTAAACCCGACAAAAGAAATTCGTATTTCAGGAGGACGTGAAATCAATTTACGTTCTGTACAGCCAATCGGTTTATTTGCAGCAAATTCTATTTTTGTCGGGGACTACTTAACGACAGCTGGACAAGAGCCGACTGCAGACTGGGGTATGATTGCAGATTTAGGATTTGAGATTGAAGAGTGTGCATTATAAGATAGATGAAAAAGCAAACTTGTAAAAGGGTTTGCTTTTTTTGTAAATAAAATGTAATAAATAGTTGTGAACGCTTGATATTATTGGTTTTTGAGCGGAAAAAAGAATTTTTGTGGACGAATTTTCCAAGCCCTAGTTGTACATAGTAAATATGTAATTTATATTGGGTTGGAGGATTTTACATGTACAAATACATATTAGCGATTATGACTTGTTTAATTTTAATAAAAGCAATAAGTTCTGATCCAGTTAAGGCTGCTGAAAATCCTGAACAAAAAGAGATGCAACAAAGAATCGAACAACACTTTCGAACGAAAGCTGAACATTTTGGATTGAAAACGGAAGGAAAAGATTTAAAGGAAGTTAGAAAAGAAATTACTATTATAGAAGAAGCGAAAAAAAGAGAGAATGTATGGAGAACAGCACAAGCTCTTCATATAAAAACAGAAGGAAAAACGACGAATGAATTAATAAAAGATGTACAAAAAAAGGTGAAAAAATAAAAAGAGGCCGAAGCCTCTTTTTTTATGCCCATTGTTTTGATAAGTGAGCCATTTCAATTGCAGCAACAGCTGATTCATATCCTTTATTACCAGCTTTCGTACCTGCGCGTTCAATCGCTTGTTCAATTGTTTCTGTCGTTAATACGCCGAAAATAACTGGGATGTCCATTTGTAGTGATAAAGACGCAACACCTTTTGCTACTTCATTACAAACGTAATCGTAGTGAGTTGTAGCACCTCGGATTACAGTACCTAATGTAATAACAGCATCATACTTTCCGCTACTAGCCATCTTTTTAGCGATTAAAGGAATTTCAAATGCACCAGGAACCCAAGCAACATCAATATCATTTTCTTCTACACCGTGACGCTTTAATCCGTCTAAAGCGCCGCCAAGTAACTTACTTGTAATAAATTCGTTAAAACGTCCAACAACAACTCCAACTTTTAATCCTGTACCAACTAAATGACCTTCGAATACCATAATAAATCTCTCCTTTAATTATAAGTTTAGTAAGTGTCCTAATTTGTTTACTTTCGTTTGTAAATACGATTTATTCTCTTCTTTTGCTGGCATTTGCAACGGTACACGCTCGACTACTTCTAAATCGTAACCTTGTAAGCCAGCAATTTTTCTTGGGTTATTCGTTAATAATCGTAAACTTTGTAAACCTAAATCTTTTAATATTTGTGCTCCGATACCGTAATCACGAAGATCAGCAGGGAAGCCGAGTTTTTCATTTGCTTCTACAGTATCGAATCCTTCTTCTTGTAATTTATAAGCACGAAGCTTATTAAGAAGCCCAATGCCTCTTCCTTCTTGTCTCATATAAAGAAGAACACCTTTTCCTTCACGCTCAATTTGAGCAAGTGCTGCATGGAGTTGTGGTCCGCAATCGCAGCGATGTGAACCGAATACATCTCCTGTTAAGCATTCAGAATGAACACGCACAAGTACCGGTTCACCTATTGAAATATCACCTTTTACAAGTGCGATATGTTCTTTCGTATCTAATGAGTTAGAATAGCCAATTGCGTGGAAAGTACCGAAATCTGTAGGTAATGTAATTTCCACCTCTCTCGTCACAAGTGTTTCATGATGGCGGCGGTAAGCAATTAAATCTTCTATTGTAATCATTTTTATATCAAATTGTTTTGCGCATTCTATTAAATCAGGTACACGTGCCATCGTGCCGTCCTCATTTATAATCTCGCAAATAACTCCAGCTGGTTCGGCACCGCATAGCTTCGCTAAATCAACAGCAGCTTCTGTATGACCTGCACGACGCAGGACACCGCCTTCTTTCGCAATTAATGGAAAGATATGTCCAGGTCGATTGAAATCAGCGCCTTTTGATGCGGGGTTTAACAATTCTTGTATCGTAGTTGCACGTTCGTGAGCGCTAATGCCTGTTGTTGTAGAAACATGGTCAATGCTCACTGTAAACGCAGTATGATGTGAATCTGTATTATGAGATACCATTGGTTCTAATTGTAGACGTTCTGCGTACCCGGCTGTAATCGGTACACAAACGAGACCACGGCCATGTGTAATCATAAAATTAATTGTTTCTGGTGTAATGTACTCTGCTAAAGCAATAAAATCGCCTTCATTTTCTCGGTTTTCATCATCACATACGATAACGACTTTACCTTGTTTTAAATCTTCTAGAGCTTCTTCAATACGATGAAACATTGTGCTTCCCCCTTATAGAAATCCGTTTTCTTGTAAAAAGCTTTCAGTCATTGAACCTACTCGTTTTGTAGGTTTAGTAATAAAGCGTTCGATATATTTACCAATCATGTCACACTCAATGTTTACGATATCTCCGGCATTTTTTTCTCCAATGACAGATTCGCTTACTGTGTGCGGGATGAGTGAAATCGTTATGGAAGATTCGTCTATATCAAATATCGTTAAACTCGTTCCATCAACAGCAATGGATCCTTTATGCAAACAATAGCGCAGCAGTTCATCAGAAATTGCTATTTTGTAATAGACGGCATTGTAATGTTGTTTTTTATTTAAAATCGTTCCGATGCCATCAATATGTCCTGAAACGAAATGTCCACCGAATCGTCCGTTTGCAGCCATTGCTCGCTCTAAATTTACTTTAGAGTGCGGTTTAAGCATGCGAAGTGATGTCGACTGCATCGTTTCAGGCATTGCATCAACTGTAAATGAAGTAGTTGTAAAGCTTGTTATAGTTAAGCAAATACCGTTCACCGCGATACTATCACCTAAGTGAACATCTGATAAAATTTTCTTTGCATGAATCGTTAATTTCATCGCTTCTCCGCTTTGTTGCATGTTTGCTATCGTTCCTAATTCTTCTACAATTCCTGTAAACATTTCGTCACCTCGTTTCGGGCATTCGCAACGATTTTTATATCATCACCAATTTGTTTCATCTCTTGAATTTTCAAGGAAAGCGCATCTTGTAATTTTGAAAAACCATTTCCTCCAAATAAAGTAGGAGCATCTTTCCCACCAATTAATTTCGGGCTTATATAGGTTACAATTTCATTAAAATTGTTTGTTTTTAAGAAACTTGCATGAATCGATTGGCCACCTTCAACGAATAGAGAAAGAATTTGTTTCTCTCCAAGAAAGGAAAGAAGGTCCTCGATTTCTATATGCTTCGTTTCCATTTGGAATATAGCTATATTTTTAGATTCATAAGAAGATATCTTCTCTTTCTTTACATCCTTACCGACAATAATCCATGTCGGTGCTAAACCATCTGTTATAACATGAGAAGATGGTGGCGTTCGTAAATGGGTATCTAAAACAACGCGAATAGGATGTTTCCCACCATTTGGAATTCTTGTTGTTAAATGAGGATTATCAGCTATAACTGTATTCACTCCAACAAGAATTGCATCATGTGTATGGCGATATTGGTGAACATCAGCACGTGCTTCTTCACCTGTAATCCACTTACTTTCACCAGTTACAGTTGCTGTTTTTCCATCTAAGCTCATCGCTGTTTTGATTGTTACAAAAGGGCGTTTCGTTTTCATGTAGTGAAAAAAGTAGCGATTTAATAAAACTGCTTCTGCTTCAAGAACACCAGTAGTTACTTCAATTCTAGCTTCCTCTAATCTTCTTTTTCCGTTACCAGAAACGAGCGGATTACAATCGAGAGTAGCAATTACAACACGCTTAACTCCTTTTTCGATGAGCAATTCACAGCAAGGTGGTGTTTTTCCAAAGTGGCTACACGGTTCCAGTGTTACATAAACGGTAGCGTCTTTGGCGTTCTGACCAGCCATTTGAAGGGCATGAACTTCTGCGTGTTCTTCACCAGCTCGTAAATGAGCGCCCATACCAACGATGTTTCCATCTTTTACAACAACAGCACCAACCATAGGATTTGGACTTGTTTGTCCTGATGTTCCTTCTGCTAACTGCAGGGCAATCCTCATATATTCTTGATCTGTCATTTTCTTCACCTCTCCAAAAAAAATCAAAAAACCCCAAGGATTTAATATCCTTGGGGTTTGGGAGACGTGATTTCTAGAAATATAGTTTGAATACGAAAGCATAGGAAAGAAACCTAACGATAATTGATATTTTTGCATAAGGAAAAAACCTAGCAAAATATCGAATTTTTAAACGCTAGTTGTCTCTTTTTATTTCAGTATAAAAAATAAGTATAGAAAATTAAACATATATAAAGAATCAAAATGAATCTTTAAAAATATGCATACTGAAATAAAAGTGTATTCACTATATAAAAAACTAGAAACATATCCTTCTCCCATCCAGACTATACTGTCGGCCCTAGAGTTTCACTAGATCCACCGTTTTCGAGTTGAAAACGGGTCACGGACTTAGAAGTTTTCACTTCATCACCGCCGGTTGGGAATTTCACCCGACCCCGAAGGATGCTGTTTGCTCAAATTATAGCACAAAAAAAATAAAAGGCTAGTAAAAAATATTCGAATGTGAAGAATTGTGTGAAAATATATGCAGGCTGGAATGGAAATAAAAGTATTAGAAATGTTGTAAAGAGAAGGGATATAACGGAGTTGCTAAAAAGAAAAAACATGCACAAAAAAATGTGCATGTCACATGTAAAATTATTCTGCCTCTGGTGCTCTAACAACAGACTCGAATTTACCTTTATGCGAAGCGTCGCAATAAGGCATATTTTTTGATAAACCACAACGGCATAAAGAAAATGCCGGTTTTGCTGGGAATGCATTCCCTTGTGAGTCGACTAATTCCACGTCCCCTGTAACGCGAAAAGAGCCATTATCATTTACTTTAATTTGTACTTTTGCCAACGTTATCCCTCCTTCCCAAACGCTTAATTTCATCATATAATCAAGGGAAGTGCTTGGCAATATAAAGTGAAACTTTAATTAGTGAGGGAGGCATCCCCCACTAATTATTAGTTGAACCAATCGGGCTTTTAGGGGCAGTTAATCTCCCGCCTAACTTCTTTGTTTCAGCCGAATTTTGAGGTGGGAGTTTTACTGCCCACAAATAGCGGGGAAAAAAGAGCACTTTGTTTGAGAAAGAAGAGAGTGTTATAATAGTTTTCATAACTGACTAGAGTAAGGTGACGAGAGATGGATAAACAATTACATACATTACGAAACATTGCAAATGAGCGCACGTGGGCATCATTTTTGAATGATAATCATCCATATAGTTTGTTACATTGGTCCATTGCAGGTGTAGGGCAAGAGGCAAAGGATGTTTGGTTACTTCAAGATGAAGTAACATTTCAAACGACAGAATTTCCAACGTTAGATGATGCAATGCAATGGATTTCTGAAAATATGGAACAAGTTACAGACGTTTTAGCGCAATAAAAAAACAGGCTTATGCAAGCCTGTTTTTTGTTTCTTTCACATATGTGTTTAAAAATTGATCGATGGCTGCTTCGTACTCTTCTTTATTTTCGTTATAAGAGCAAGCGTGTGCACCGTGTTCTGCAATATAAAGTTGCTTATTATTTTCTTTCGCTTCATATAACGCTTTTGTCATATCAGCTAAAATATAGTCGTCATCTTTACTATGAATAAAGAGAACGGGATTGTTAATGTTTTTTATACAGTCGATTGGTGAAACTTCACGAATTGTATAACCGTCACGAACTTTTAAAAATGCGTTTGCTAAAGGTAATAAAGGCCATTTTGGTAAATGGAATTCAACCTTTAAACGGTGCTGTAATTGTCCGTGAAAATCAGAGAAAGGACAATCTGCAATATAGAAATCAGCGCCATCTTCTACAAGTCCTGCGTATTGAAGAATTGTTGCGGCTCCCATAGATTCACCATGAATACCAAGTGTAATATTGGTTCCAAAACGGTTTTTTAGCCAGTCAACTACGGATTTCAAATCATGCTTTTCATAGTATCCATAGCTTGTTGTTTTTCCGCCAGTTTTACCATGACGACGATGATCGTAAATGAGGACATTATATCCCCTTTTTAAGAATAAGTTTGCATATTTTACAGAGTTTATTTTATTTACAGTTACACCGTGGCAAAAAACCATAAACTTATTGGAATGACCAGCAGGAATGTAATATCCGTGAAGGTCGTATCCGAATTGTGAAGGGATATGAATTTCTTCTTTATGAAGAGCATCAAAATCCTCTATACGAAAATGTTTTTTCGTTTCTCTTTCGAGTACTTCTTCCTCTGTTTTTTTCTTTAAGTACATCACTTTATTTGTAAAGAAAATCCCAAGGGCAGTTATTGCACCTAGTATAGTAAACAATGCTGCAAAAAAACGTTTCATACTTTACCTCATCCTCCAAATACCGTTACATGTGATACACTTATATTGTATCACAATGATATAAAAGGGGAGAAATAGGAAATGCTGCATATACAAAAAATTACGCCAGCGATGAAAGAAACAATCCGAATGTTCATGTGTGAGAACTGGGGAAGTTCATTGATGGTTTCACGTGGTAAGGGACATCAGTTAGAAGAGTTGCCAGGATTTGTTGTGCTCTTAGATGACAGAATAATCGGAATTATAACGTATGAAGTGACCGGGAATATGTGCGAAATTGTATCGCTAGATAGCTTTGAAGAAAGAAAAGGAATAGGGACGAAACTTGTGGATTGTGTATTACAAGTTGCAGAAGAAGAACGGTGCAGACAGGTTTGGCTTATTACAACAAATGATAATATGAATGCGTTACGATTTTACCAAAAACGTAATTTTGTAATGACTAATTTATATGTGAATGCGGTAGAGGAGGCACGAAAAATAAAGAAAGAAATTCCACGTATTGGATATGATAATATCCCAATTTTACATGAAATTCAGTTGGAGTATCGTTTAGTGAAATGATGTAACAATTTTCAGAAATGTGAGTTATTAATCTTGACGGATAGTGTAATTTAGGTTACCGTAAATTTGTAATCTATTACCATATTAAGGGGTGACGATGTGGCAACTATACGTGATGTTGCAAAATTGGCAGGTGTTTCAGTCGCAACCGTTTCACGAGTTATTAATGAAAAAGGATACGTTCATGAGGACACAGTAAAACAAGTAAAGGAAGCAATTGAAGAATTACGTTATAGGCCAAACAGTGCAGCGAAGCCACTATTTAAAGAGAATTCAACGATAATTGCATTACTTGTAGATAATTTATGTAACCAATCAAACATCACTTTGCTACATTGTATTGAGGAAATAGCATATAAAGAAGGTTATCAAATCATTATTTGTAATATAGAGAATAAAGATAGATACATACATATGCTGAAGCAAAATAACATTGCAGGTGTTATTTTGACAAGAGCAGTTTTTAAAAGTGTAGGAAAAATTCCATTTCCGTTTGTTGTGATCGATGAGCAACAATCACATGGAAATTATTATGAAAGTGGACAGAGAGCTGTTTCTTTATTAAAAGAGAAAGGGTGTCACTTTCTTGCATATTTCGGTGAGGGAGAAGAAAGTGAAGAAATGGAAGATCATATAGCAGGGTTTTTAGACGCTGTTTGGGATGAAGGAATCTCTTATCGAGAAGAATGTGTACAAGGGTATACAAATAAACAATTTATTACATTATTGCAAAACAATCCGTATGTAGATGGAATTGTAGCCTCAAGTGATCAGATTGCTATTGAGTTAATTCGGTCAGCGAGATTTCTAAATATACATATACCAGATAAATTAAAAATTGTTGGACCGAACGGGAGTATAGAGTGTGAATGGATAGGTTCATCACTACCGACAATTGAAAGCTATGTCAAAGATAACGGAAAAGTAGCTTTTCAACAATTAAAAGGAAAAATAAAAAAGTAAAAGGTGCGTTTTATACGCACCTTTTTATAATGTAATTGCGGCAATAAAGCCAAATATAAGTAACGGTATATTGTAATGTAGAAAAGTGGGTACACATGTATCCCATATATGATGGTGCTGACCATCAGCATTTAAACCGGATGTTGGTCCAAGGGTACTATCCGATGCTGGAGATCCTGCGTCACCTAGCGCTCCGGCTGTACCGATAATAGCAATTGTGGCCATTGGACTAAATCCAAGCTGAATGCAAAGAGGTACAAAAATGGTTGTTAAGATAGGGATGGTTGAAAAGGATGAACCAATTCCCATCGTAACGAGAAGTCCAATAACGAGCATAAGAAATGCAGCGAGTGGTTTATTATTTCCGATTATATGTGCACTCGTTTGCACCAGAGATTCAACATGTCCTGTTTTTCGAAGAACAGCGCCGAATCCAGCGGCAGCAATCATAACAAAGCCAATAAAGGACATCATACGCATTCCGCTTGTTAATATCGCATCTGCTTCTTTAAGTGGTAGACTGCCGCTAACCGATAAGACGATAATACCTGCTAAAGCACCAAAAATCATTGATTCTGTTGTTAATTGAACAGTTAATGTAGCAATGATAGATAATAACCCGAAAGTAATGCTACGTTTTGTATAGGGAACGATTTCATTTTCGGTAGTATGAATTTGTTCTGTTTCATACGTACGAGGTTTTCGGTACGTAATGAATACCGCTACACATAATCCAATAATCATACCAATTGCTGGAATAGTCATTGCTTTTGGAATAAGTGTGACATCAAATGTAAGGCCGCTTTGCGCAGCGTTGGTTTGTAATACGTCATGATAAATTTTTCCGAATCCTGCCGGGATCCACATATAAGGAGTAATCAATCCAAATGTAATAATACATGTGACAAGTCTGCGATCCACTTTCAGCTCATTTAATACTTTTAAAAGTGCTGGAATTAAGATGGGGATGAAAGCAATGTGAACAGGAATCACATTTTGTGAGAAACAAGCCATCGTTAAAATAATGAATAAAATAAGTATTTTAGAATAAACTTGTTTTTTCGTGTCTTGTTCATTGCCAATCCATTTTAATGCAGTTTGAATCAGAGCATCTGGAAGTCCTGTTTTGGAAAGGGAAATAGCGAAACCACCAAGCATTGCATAACTTAAAGCGATTGGAGCACTGTTTCCAAGACCAGTTGTAAAAGTGTTAATCGTTTCTGAAATACCGAGTCCGCCGATAATTCCGCCTGTTAAAGCTCCAACAATGATGGCGACAATGACCTGGACACGTAACAAACTAAGCAATAGCATAATTGCTACTGCGACGAGTACAGCGTTCATAATAAATGTAATCTCCCTAAATTTTTATTCTGTTAAGACAAGTAAATATGAAACATTTTGCGATGTTTATACATACTTGCGACATATTATTATAAAATGTTTTCTATGAAATGTAAAAGAGCCTTTTGTTACTAATGCTGAAAAGCTAGCTCTTGTTTAATTGATTGCAAAGAATTAGCGAATAATTCTGGTTCTTCTAAATCAGGAGAATGTGCTGAATTTGGGAACCAAATCATCTTTTTTATAGGCGCTTCAATAATATCGCAATATTCCTGAACGAGTGCATAAGGAGTTTGATAATCATAGCGACCAGAACAAAAATAAACTGGGATAGATAAACTTGAGATAGAAGAAAAGAAATCGATTGTCAGCATTTCTTCCCATAAAACGCCAGATTTTAAATTTCCTGCGAGAAACTTGAACCAATCTAATAGCGTATACTCAGGAGAAAAGAAACCTTTTCGTATGAAAGAAAAGGAAGATCCGTTTTGGATTGCGCCTCCAAATGTGCCAAGCCACTTTCTTTGAATAATGAGACGTCTCGTATCTAAAAATGGTGGTTTGCCTAATTTTAAAAGGGAAGCTAATGCTTTTTTATGATCATGTTTTTTTGCAGAATGAATTAAATGTTGATATAGCAATTCTTCATTTTGTTTCATATGTACAATTTGCCCAATACCGATGTAAGCCTCGATATACTTTGGATATTGATGTGCTATGTTAAGCCCAATAATACTTCCCCAAGAATGACCAGCGAGAAATAGTTTTTGTTTGTTGAACCTTTTAAGTACATATTGAATCACTTCTTTTGCATCGGAAACGAATTGTTCAATTGTGAAATTTGCTCCGAAATCTTTCATTGAAAAGGATTTACCAGCCCCGCGCTGATCCCAATTAATAACAATAAATTGCTTCTCTAATTCTTTTTGAAAATGGCGAATAAATCCGATTTGTGCCATCCCAGGTCCGCCGTGACAGCATAATAAAATAGGTTGCTCTACGTTTTGTCCACGCATAAGGAGAGTTTGTTTTCGATTATTTATCATAACGCTTTCTATCGTAGCGATACTATTAGGAATGAGTTGTTTGTTTTCGTTATAGAACTGAGGGGTGTAGCTACGAAAAAGCATATTGAAAACCTCCTTTTGTGAAATCGTATGAATCGCACAGGCTATTCATTTTGCATATACTGTTAGAAAATCATTGTAACATACCATACTAGTGTCATTTCAACACGGGAGGAGGGAAATTGTGACGATTGGAGAAATTATAGATGGTTTAAACAGACGTGAATCCATCGCTATTATAGCAAAACGTCTTGAAATAAGCCCGTATACATTATCGAAGAAATTAAGATTGATTGGATACGAATATGATGGAGAGCAGAAGAAACGTATTTTTGTAGGAGATGGAGAAGAACCACGTCACTTACAACTCCAAGAAGCGACCGCCCTTCAATATGAGAAAACAGATTATCAATTATTAATTTACGAGCAATTACAAAGCATTTATGAGTTACTAAGAAAAAGAGGCGAAGTAATTGCACCAATTATGAGTAAGAGTACAGAGAAAAAGAGACGAACCTTTTCTATTAATACAGAAATATTAGCAAGATTGGACCTTATATCAGAATCGAAAGGAATTCAAAAGTCTAAACTTGTAGAAGAG
This sequence comes from Bacillus sp. FSL L8-0152, assembly GCF_038006365.1. NCBI lineage: Bacteria > Bacillati > Bacillota > Bacilli > Caryophanales > Bacillaceae > Bacillus > Bacillus sp. FSL L8-0152. The sequence continues at coordinate 4,217,227 of NZ_JBBOVB010000001.1, read as the reverse complement.
GCGTTGCACCAATTTTTACAGCAATATGAAGTTGACAAAACATCACATTTTGATAACTAAAGAAAAGGATACTATGTTCATTGGAAGAACGAGTATCCTTTTTATGATGTATATTACGTATAAAATAGAGGATCAGTACAAATCCTTTATGGCGTGAAAAATAAAATTTATTATTAGAGAAACACTTAATTTACTTTTTGAATTCTTCCATCAATAACTGGCTGAATTGGTTCTTTTAATTGTTTTACGTAATCGACTAACGCTTCAAAGTCGTTTGGACCAGTTTCTGCATTTTTACCATTTTTAAATGATACGAATCCGTCACCGCCAGAAGCTAAGAAGGCATTTGCAACTACGCTATACGTTTTAGATGGAGATAATTCTTCTCCGTTTGTTAAACGTATATTTGTAACTTTTTCACCGTTTGTTTTATTTGCATCCCACGTATATTGAATACCTGAAATTTGAAGCATTCTTGTTGTTCCTTTTTGCCATTGCTGATTTAAAATATCGCGAATGTCTTGACCTGTTAAATCTACTTTAATCAATTGATTTCCAAAAGGTTGAATGCCGTATAACTCACCCCACGTAATATCACCAGCATCTAAGTCATTACGAATGCCACCAGGATTCATGAGGGCGATTTGAGTTTGCATCGTTTGACGCTGAGCATCGGCAACTAAATTTCCAAGAGTGGACTCACCAGCATCATTTTGTTTACGGTCGATAGGTGCTGTAGATTTTCCGACCACTTCATTTACAAGTGGTGCGATTTTTTCTTTATATTGATCTAGTTTTTTCTTTACTTGTTTATCAGGTTCTACACCTTCATGATACGTTGTAACAACTTCAGCTTTTTTCTTTACAATATCCTTTGTTTTACGATCAATTGTTACATCCACGTCTGAGAAAGCCGTTCCGTATGAATTTGCTTGGACAATTAGTTTATTATTTACTGTACCATTTACATACGTATGACTATGTCCACCGAAAATAACATCAACTTCTGGGTCTGTTTCATTTGCAATTCGAGTAAGATCGCCATTTGTTACCCCAGACTCATCGGTTGTTCCACCGACATGAGCAAGAACGACGATCGATTTAACGCCGAGGCGTTTTAATTGTTGTGTTGATTTATTAATTGCTTCTACTTCATCAGTAATTTGTACATTTTTAAGCATCGTAGGCATAACAACATTTGGTGTATCAGTTGTAACAACACCAATGAATCCAACAGGAACACCATCTACCATTTTTACAGTAAATGGTGGTAAAAATAAGCGGCCAGTTGATTTGTTATAGAAGTTAGCAGCTACATAGAGGAAGTTAGCCCCTTTGAAATTCCCTGTTTTTTCATGATATCCACCGTAAATGAGGCGTTTCATTTCATCAATGCCTTCATCAAATTCATGGTTTCCGATTGTACCAACATCAAATTTTAAATCATTTAAAAATTCAATCGTCGGTTCATCTTGTAATAATGCTGAAACCGGTGGACTAGCTCCGACGATATCACCAGCATGTACAAGAAGTGTATTAGGGTTTTGTTTTTTATGTTCTTTTAAATAAGTAGCTAAGTAATCAGCGCCACCAGCTTCTTTATTATTGATTTTTTTAACAGTATCTAGTTGTCCATGGAGATCATTAATACCAAGCATTTGTACGTCTATGTAGCGGTTTTGTTCAGCTGGATTCTGAGATGGGGGAGCGGCAAATACGCTTGAAAAAGTAATGGTGCTTAAAACAGCAACGGCAGGAATAATTTTTTTCCACATAATATAATTCTCCTTTTTTTATAATCTGACATCATACGACATAATTTTAATAGATTCATAGGATTATAGCTACATAAAAATTTAGTCTTTTCGAAAAATTAACATATTTACAAAAAGTGAATAATAGAGTAAAGACCCTTTTTTATTGTCGATTTCATTGTGTATCTACTATAATGGAGAAAAAAGTAAAAGGTGAGTAGCATGAAGAAAAAGAAACAAAGACAAATGCAAAGACAATCACAAGTGAATCAACCAAAGAAAGAAACACTTACATTAGGCGATCAATTAAATGATTCACTCATGCAACAATTAAAGAGTAAGAAGAAAGAGTTGCAAGTGAGGGAAGAGGAAAAAGAGGCAGCTGAACTGGAAAGAAAGCGCCAAGAACAAAAAGAACGTGAAAAGAATAAATCATTTGAAGAACTGCTAAGTGAAAGTAACCTTACTTGGAAAGACTTTAAATAATAAAAAAATGATCAGTGAAATACCACTGGTCATTTTTTGACGAGCTTGTAAGAAAAGGGGAGTTCGAATGAGAAAAATTGTCGTTGTTCCACATGAAAACCATTGGAGTGAAAAATTTCAAATGGAGGCTAAAAGATTAAAATCAGCGATGCCAGAAACGGTAAAAATTCATCATATTGGAAGTACGTCAGTTCCCGGACTGGCAGCTAAACCTATTATTGATATGATCATGGAAGTAGAAAATATCGAAAGAGTAGATGGGTGGAATGAACGATTTATAGAGCTTGGTTACATCGTAAAAGGGGAAAATGGTATTTCAAGACGCCGATATTTTATTCATGGAACTGAAGAAAAACGCTCGTATCATTTACACGTGTTTGAAAAAGGAAATCCAGAGATAGTAAGGCATTTAGCATTTCGTGATTATATGATGGCTCATTGTGAAGAAGCAGAGGCATATGCAACCTTAAAGAAAGAATTAGCCGAAAAGTATACATATGATGGCGCGTTATATACGGAAGGAAAAAATGAGTTTGTGCGCAATGTGGATGAAAAAGCGAAAGAATGGAGAAAAAATAACGTGAATGAATGAGTTCACGCTATTTTTTAGCTATATAAAAGTGTTATGTAAACTGTACGTATGTTTTGACTTTTGGGATGAATCTTGTTGAAATAAAATTGTGGCTTATAAAAAATGTAACAATGAAAGGGAGACGACTGTGCATATTCCAACAACTACACTTCATAATGGCGTGAAAATGCCGATGATTGGTCTAGGCGTATATAAAGCGAAAGAAGGAGACGAAGTAAAGCAAGCAGTAAAAACAGCGTTAGAAGTTGGATACCGTTCGATTGATACAGCAACTGTATATGAAAATGAAAGCGGTGTCGGAGAGGCGATACGTGAATCAGGAATTCCAAGAGAAGATATATTTATTACAACAAAAGTATGGAACGACGATCAAGGATATGAGGAGACACTCGAGGCGTTTGAAAAGAGTTTGAAAAAATTACAAATGGACTATGTAGATTTATATTTAATACATTGGCCAGTAAGAGGGAAGTATGTTGATACGTACCGAGCTTTAGAGAAATTGTATGAAGAAGGTAAAGTGCGTGCGATTGGTGTTTCTAATTTTCATAAACATCATTTAGAACTATTATTACCAAATTGCAAAGTGAAGCCGATGGTAAACCAAGTGGAACTTCATCCGATGTTGACGCAATTTGAGTTGCGTAATTTCTGTCAAGGTGAGCAGATTCAAATGGAAGCATGGAGTCCATTAATGAGAGGCGGAGAAGTATTTCAGCACCCGATTATTCAGGCTATTGCTACTAAATATGAAAAAACACCTGCGCAAGTTATATTAAGGTGGGATATTCAAAGCGGGATTGTGACGATTCCTAAATCTGTTACACCATCTCGCATTAAAGAAAACTTTACTATTTTTGATTTTGCACTAAATGAAGAAGAGATACGTCAAATTAACACGTTGAATCGTGATTTACATGTAGGAACGAATCCTGATAAATATGATACGTTATAAAAAAGACTGTCTCCTAATACTGGAGGCAGTCTTCTGTTTTATCGGTAATTCGATATTTTTAACGATGCAAAGCATATGTGTCATATTTAACAATCTTTTGAAGTTGTATATATTCTTCTTTTGTTAAAGGTAACTGTTGGCTAGCTCGTATATTTTCCTGTAATTGTTGAAGAGAGCTTGCACCAGGTATAACAGCTGCAACAGTCTTATTATGTAAGCAATATTGAATAGCTGTTCCTGTTAAAGAGCGTTCTCCAATCATTTCTTTTACACTTGCTAGAGTTGCATGTAATTCATCGTAAGAATAAGAGAGATAATCCTTTTCCTTTACTCTTTCTATCTTTCTTGCATTATTGTCAGTTAAAATTCCTTTTGCAAGTGGCCCGCGGGCAATGACGCTAATTTGGTGTTCATTTAGAAGGGGGAACCATTCTTCTGGACGACGATTTAAAAGGTTATATTCCATTAGTACACTAACGATGTTTGAGCGTTTTGCATATTCACGAACGACATTTGGGCGTATAGAAGAAATACCGTAATGGCGAATAATACCTTCCTTTTTCAATTCTTCAAAAGCTTCAATTGTTTCATCTATTGGATCTTCAATTGTTCCGCCATGAAGTTGGTAAAGGTCAATATAATCAGTTTGAAGTCTACGTAAACTTTCCTTTACTTCAGTCTTTATGTAAGCTTTAGAAGGATCCCAAGACCAGCCATTTTTTTCTTCTGTCCAACGATTTCCAACCTTCGTTGTAAGTAAAATTTGGTCTCTTCTTCCCTTCAAGGCTTTTCCAACAAATTCTTCATTTAATCCGTAATCATATAAATCTGCTGTATCAAAAAAATTAATTCCTAAATCGATCGCTTCATCGATAATATGCATAGCTTCTGTTTCAGATGTACCGAGAGACATACAGCCAAGGCCCATTTCTGTAACAAACAAATCTGAGTTTCCTAATTGACGTTTTTTCATAGGTCAACCTCCTTACCTTTATTGTACGAGAGGGAAAAGAGGTTGACAAACGTTTACTTTTCGCTTCGCATTAACTGCCCGTAAAAGCATGATTAATGTTTCACTTTATTTGCTGTAATCCACTCTTGTACAGTTGTATACTCTTTGCTATATTGCTTTAGCTTATGGCGAATTTGCCATGCTTTTCCGACTAAAGTGACGCGATTTGGTAAAATATAAACTTTCATTTCTATCACGCTCCTTTCAATGTGGTAAAATGTATGAGGAAAGAATAGGAAATAGAACAGGGAGATGAAGTAGTGTGAGTAATCTTGCAGAGAGAACAGTAAAAACTGAGCCGATTTTTGATGGTAGAGTTATAAAAGTTCGGGTTGATGATGTAGTATTACCAAATGGAGCAATGAGTAAACGTGAAATTGTAAATCACCCTGGTGCAGTTGCTATTATTGCTATTACTGATGAGGGGAAAATTGTGCTTGTTGAGCAGTATCGTAAAGCACTTGAAAAGGCGATTATAGAAATTCCGGCTGGCAAGTTAGAACCTGGTGAAAAACCTGAGGTAACAGCAGTTCGTGAATTAGAAGAGGAAACAGGATATGTATGTGAAAATATGGAGCTCATTACTTCTTTCTATACATCTCCAGGATTCGCAGATGAAATTTTATATGTATATAAAGCGACAGGTTTGACAAGAAAAGAAAATAAAGCTGAGTTAGATGAAGATGAGTTTGTGGAATTAATGGAAGTATCGTTAGAAGAAGCGATTACTCTTATGAAAGATCTTCGTATTCATGATGCGAAGACGATGTTTGCAGTACAATATTTACAACTACAAAAATAAACACTCGCCAAAGGCGAGTGTTTTTTAATTGATTTTTGCATATACACGTGCATCACGTAAGCTACCATCTGGTGCTAGGAAATCATTTTCCATTGTACCTTCTAGAATGAATTCTAGACGTTCTGCTAAGCTACATGCATTTATATTTGTTGCATCAGTACGAATTTCAATTCTTCTAGCGCCTAGTTTATCAAAGGCGAACTGAATTGCACCTTTAACAGCTTCGGTCATATAGCCTTGTTTTGTATACGCACTATGTAGCCAGAAGTGAAGTGAAAACTTTGGAATATCCCAGTTTTCAGGCTTTAGTGTAATTGCTCCGATGAATGTACCAGATACTTTATCGTATAAGTGAAAATCAAGTGTTTCACGAAGTAAAAACTGTCCGTGAGCTTCGCGAACAATTTCTTCAGCACTCTCTTCTGTTTCAGCGTTAATTGGTATCCACGGTACTAAGTCTTCTAGAGAAGCTTGGATTGCTTCATATACTTCTGCACCATCACCTGGAAATGGTTTACGAACTTGCAAGCGTTCAGTTTGAAATAATGTTGGAAAATCTAATAATAATGGTTTCAAGAGAAATCCCTCCTATTCTCTACTTTTTAGTTTAGCAAAGTAGAGCGGAATTTCAATGTTAATTCGTCATACTTTTTTCTTTCTTTCATACATTTTTAATAAGAGTGTGAACGGAGGGAAGAAAAATGTGGCGAAAAAATTGGCAAGACCGTGTAATGTCTCACATACAGGAAAACTCTTCATTATATATATTTAACGCCGTTTTATTATTGATGGGAGTAATATTCGGAGCCATTCTGGTGAATAGTTTACAAATCAATCAAAAACAAGATTTATCATTTTATTTACAACGTTTTTTTGGACAAGTCTCTAAAGGAGAATTTGCTATTGCGGGCGAAATGTTTCGAGAAAGTTACTTTTCGCAATTAAAATACATCGGGTTTATTTGGATTTTAGGGATTTCAATTATTGGATTACCACTTATTTTTATTTTATTATTTGTAAAAGGAGTTGTCGTTGGATTTACAGTTGGTTTTTTAGTAAGTCAGCATGGATGGAATGGACTATTATTAGCATTTGTATCTGTTTTGCCACAAAATTTAATTATCATTCCAGTCTTTCTCGTTATGACAACTATTGCTGCAAGTTTTTCTTTACGGATGATTAGGCATCAATTTATTAGAAAAATAACCGAGCCACTATTACCATTATTAATCCGTTATACATGCTTCTTTCTCGTAATTGGAGTAGTGTTAGCACTTGCTTCTAGTGTGGAGGCTTACGCATCACCAGTTTTAATGAAAGAAGTCGTTGAGGCTATTAATAAAAAATAAATACTTTTTGAGAATAATTATCAATTTGTTTTTATTGTTTTTTCTTTTGACAGAAGCCCTTCTTCTGATATAATGGTGTAAGAGTGGCGAGGAGGGAGTAGTACCGAATGGAAGAAAGAATTGAACGAATTAAGAAGCAATTACATGCAGCGAGCTACAAATTAACACCGCAACGTGAAGCAACAGTTCGTGTGCTGCTAGAAAATGAAGAAGATCATTTAAGCGCAGAAGATGTTTACCTCCTTGTAAAAGAAAAGTCGCCAGAGATCGGATTAGCAACCGTCTATCGAACTTTAGAACTATTATCTGAGTTAAAAGTTGTCGATAAGATTAACTTCGGAGACGGTGTTTCACGCTATGACTTACGCCAAGAAGGTGCGCAGCGTTTCCACCATCATTTGATTTGTACACAATGTGGTGCTGTACAAGAAATACAAGAAGATTTACTTGGTGAAGTGGAAAGGAAAGTAGAACGAGACTGGAGCTTTAAGGTGAAAGATCATCGTTTAACATTCCATGGGATTTGTAAAAATTGTCAAGAAAATGAAACGGATGAAAAATAACCTTTTCCTATTTATCTAGGAAGAGGTTTTTTATTTGAATAAGGTATAAATTGGTGAAAGCTTGGCATATGTTGTAATAACTTATATTTTGGAGGAATTTACAATGCGCCGAGCTTTAAAATTAACTTTTGATGGAATAAAAGTATTTTTATTATTTACAAGTTGTACGATTTTGTTTTATTTCGCTATACTATGGATAAATGAAGAATATGAAAGCTATCATCGTTATGAAAAACCTAAAGAAGAGACTGTAGAAAAAGTATCAGGGAATGAAGAACCGGCAAAGGATGCTTTCGTAAATAGAATGATGTTTTTCTATGAAAATGGGGAGTAGTGTAGAGTGGAAGATCAATTAAAAGATTTTATTCATTATATGGTTGTCGAAAAAGGATTAGCAAAGAATACAGTAGTATCTTATGAACGGGATTTAAAAAGCTACGTAAAGTATTTGCAAAATGTGGAACAGACGAAAACTTTTCATGAAGTGACCCGTTTACACATTGTTAACTTTTTGCAGTATTTAAAAGAAAACGGAAAATCTTCGAAAACATTGGCGCGTCATATCGCATCAATTCGTTCGTTCCACCAATTTTTACTTCGTGAACGAGCGGTAGAACACGACCCATCCGTACATATTGAAACGCCACAAGGGGAACGGAAATTACCAAAAGTATTATCAGTTGATGAAGTAGAGGCGTTACTTCAAACACCAAAAATGACAAGTGCTTTTGGGATTCGTGATAAGGCGATGCTAGAGTTACTGTATGCGACAGGACTTCGTGTTTCAGAATTGATTGCACTCAATTTAGAAGATGTACATTTAACGATGGGATTTGTTCGTTGCATAGGGAAAGGGAATAAAGAAAGAATTATTCCACTAGGAAGTTTAGCAACGGAAGCGATTCAAAAGTATATTGAAAAAGGAAGAAGAGAATTAATGGGGAAAAAAGTAGTAGATGCACTCTTTTTAAACCATCATGGTAATCGATTATCAAGACAAGGATTTTGGAAAATATTAAAACGATTAGCGAAAGAAGCAAATATTGAAAAAGAGCTTACACCTCATACGTTGCGTCACTCGTTTGCTACGCACTTATTAGAAAATGGAGCAGATTTACGTGCTGTACAAGAAATGCTTGGACATGCAGATATTTCAACGACGCAAATCTATACGCACGTTTCAAAAACTAGATTAAAAGATGTATATAAACAGTTTCATCCGAGAGCATAGTTACTATGCTCTTTTTTTCATAGATTAAGAGGGGAAGAGCGTTTCACAGAAACTTCACAAACATTTCGTATATTGTTTTCAGCAGAAGACTGGAATATTACAATGTATTTCCTCTATACTAAATAAAGTATAAAGGAGGAAATGATGATGAAAAAACTGATTATAACTTTATTTATCGCGATGCTAGCGTTGGCTGGCTGTAATACAAACAAAGAAGAACCGAAAAAAGAACAGAAACTTGAAGCTATAAAAGTAGCAGTCCAAACAAATCCGAAAGAAATTAAACCAGGTGAAAAAACAGAAGTACAAGCACTTGTTACACAAGGAAAAGAAAGAGTAACGGATGCTGATGACGTAAAGTTTGAAATTTGGAAAGATGGCGACGAGAAACACGAGATGTTAGATGGTAAACATAAAGGAAAAGGTGTTTATGCAGTCGAGAAAACATTTGAAACTGATGGAGTATATCATATTATTCCTCATACAAATGCACGTGAAATGCACGTTATGCCAGAAGTGAAAGTTGCTGTAGGAAATGCGAAAGTAGAAGATGCGAAAAAAGAAAATAGTGATCACAGTGCAGGACATGGAGATCATAAAAGTGACACAATGATCCATCTTATGGCTGGAGACATAAAGGCAAATGCTGAATCTACAATGAAAGTTCATTTAAAGCAAAAAGAAGAAGCATTAACTGGTGCTGAAGTACAACTAGAGATTTGGAAAGATGGTGTTGAAAAACACGAATTTATTCCAGCGAAAGAAGGGAATAAAGGAGAGTATGAAACGAAACATACTTTCAAAGAGAACGGTGCTTACAAAGTGAAAGTACATGTAAGAAAAGGCGAATTGCATGAACATAAAGAAGAAACAATAGAAGTAAAATAAAAAGTAGCTCTTTAGAGCTACTTTTTATTTTTAATATGAAGAAATAAATCATAAAAAAATTAGCACTTCGTTGCAGAATGGATTACAATAGAAGTGTGAAGAAAATGAGAAATTCTACGAAAATGTATTAAAAAGAAAGCGTAAACATGTTATGATATCAGTATCAGATGTCTGACATCTGACTTAGAAAAAACTAGAAATGTTTTTGAATCGTTTCAAGTAAACGAAATAGGTTAGAAAATGATTTAAAGAAGTACTGTTTGACAATGAGAATTCTTTTGGATAACAGTTTCACTTTATAGCGTTTTGAACATACTACAAGAAGTAGAACTGAACTTATAGGAGGTCGCAGTTATGAATAAATATAAACGTATATTCCTAGTCGTAATGGACTCTGTGGGAATCGGTGAAGCACCAGATGCTGAGCAATTTGGTGATTTAGGATCTGACACAATTGGTCACATTGCTGAACATATGAATGGGTTACAAATGCCTAACATGGTGAAATTAGGTCTTGGTAACATTCGAGAAATGAAAGGTATCTCTAAAGTAGAGAAACCACTTGGATATTACACAAAAATGCAAGAGAAATCTACTGGTAAAGATACAATGACAGGTCACTGGGAAATCATGGGCCTTTACATTGATACACCATTCCAAGTGTTCCCAGAAGGATTCCCGAAAGAATTACTTGATGAATTAGAAGAAAAAACAGGCCGTAAAATTATCGGTAATAAGCCAGCTTCTGGAACTGAGATTCTTGATGAACTTGGTCAAGAGCAAATGGAAACAGGCTCTTTAATCGTTTATACTTCTGCTGATAGCGTATTGCAAATTGCAGCACACGAAGAAGTAGTGCCACTTGATGAATTATATAAAATTTGTAAAATTGCACGTGAATTAACATTAGATGAGAAATACATGGTAGGTCGTGTTATTGCTCGTCCATTCGTTGGTGAACCTGGAAACTTTACACGTACACCAAACCGTCATGACTATGCATTAAAACCATTCGGTCGTACAGTAATGAATGAATTAAAAGATAGTGACTACGATGTAATTGCTATCGGTAAAATCTCTGATATTTATGATGGCGAAGGGGTAACTGAATCACTTCGTACGAAGTCTAACATGGATGGAATGGATAAGCTTGTAGATACATTAAATATGGACTTTACAGGTCTTAGCTTCTTAAACTTAGTTGACTTTGATGCATTATTCGGCCACCGCCGTGATCCACAAGGATACGGAGAAGCTCTGCAAGAATATGATGCACGTCTTCCAGAAGTATTCGCAAAACTAAAAGAAGATGATCTATTATTAATTACAGCAGACCACGGTAATGATCCAATTCACCCTGGTACTGACCATACACGTGAATATGTACCATTATTAGCATATAGCCCAAGCATGAAAGAAGGCGGACAAGAGTTACCACTTCGTCAAACATTTGCTGATATTGGTGCAACAGTAGCAGAAAACTTCGGTGTGAAAATGCCAGAATACGGAACAAGCTTCTTAAACGAGCTAAAGAAATAGGGGGATAAACAAATGAATCGTGAACTTATTACAAAATCAGCTTCATACTTAAAAGAGAAATTTCAAGAGACACCACAAGTAGGACTAATCCTTGGATCAGGACTAGGTGTATTAGCAGACGAAATTGAGAACGCAGTAACAGTACCTTACAGTGAAATCCCTGAATTCCCAGTATCAACTGTAGAAGGCCATGCAGGTCAACTAGTATTTGGTACACTTCAAGGTGTAACAGTAGTAGCAATGCAAGGACGTTTCCACTTCTATGAAGGATACGACATGCAAAAAGTAACATTCCCAGTTCGTGTTATGAAAGAACTAGGTGTAGAAACAGTAGTTGTAACAAACGCAGCTGGTGGTGTAAATACATCATTTGAGCCAGGCGATCTTATGTTAATTTCAGACCACATTAACTTCATGGGTACGAATCCATTAATCGGACCGAATGATTCTGAAATGGGCGTACGTTTCCCTGATATGTCTACATCATATACAGTAGAACTTCGCGAAATGGCGAAACAAGTTGCAGCAGACTTAAATATTAAAGTACAAGAAGGTGTATACGTAGGAATGACAGGTCCTGTATATGAAACACCTGCTGAAATTCGTATGCTTCGTACACTTGGCGGAGATGCAGTTGGTATGTCAACAGTACCTGAAGTAATTGTAGCGCGTCATGCTGGTATGAAAGTATTAGGTATTTCTTGTATTTCAAATATGGCAGCTGGTATTTTAGATCAGCCACTTCACCACGATGAAGTAATTGAAACGACAGAACGTGTTAAAGCTAACTTCTTAGCATTAGTAAAAGCAATCGTAAAACAAATGAAGGGGTGACTTCACAATGAGAATGGTGGACCTAATTGCAAAAAAACGTGACGGACATGCATTAACGACAGAAGAAATTAACTTTATTGTTGAAGGATATACAAATGGTGATATTCCTGATTATCAAGTAAGTTCACTTGCAATGGCAATTTTCTTCCAAGATATGAACGATCAAGAGCGTGCTGATTTAACGATGGCAATGGTAAATAGCGGTGATACAATCGACTTATCAGCTATTGAAGGTGTAAAAGTAGATAAGCATTCGACAGGTGGTGTTGGTGATACAACGACACTTGTATTAGGTCCATTAGTAGCTGCTTTAGGTGTACCAGTAGCGAAAATGTCTGGACGCGGTTTAGGACATACTGGTGGTACAATTGATAAATTAGAAGCAGTTCCAGGATTCCATGTGGAAATTGAAAACGATGAATTCATGCGTCTTGTAAATGAAAACAAAATCGCTGTTATCGGCCAAAGTGGTAACTTAACACCTGCTGATAAAAAGTTATATGCACTTCGTGATGTAACAGCAACAGTAAACTCAATTCCGCTTATTGCAAGTTCGATTATGAGTAAAAAAATTGCTGCTGGTGCAGATGCAATTGTTCTTGATGTAAAAACTGGAGCAGGTGCATTTATGAAAACGGATGAAGATGCAAAACGTTTAGCAGAAGCAATGGTACGCATCGGTAATAACGTTGGTCGTAATACGATGGCAGTTATTTCTGATATGAGTCAACCACTCGGTGAAGCTATCGGTAACGCATTAGAAGTACAAGAAGCAATTGATACATTACAAGGTAAAGGGCCGAAAGATTTAGAAGAGCTATGTTTAACACTTGGAAGTCAAATGGTGTACCTTGCTGGACAAGCTTCATCTTTAGAAGATGCACGTGAAAAGCTAATTGAAGTAATGAACAACGGAAAAGCGCTAGAATCATTTAAAACGTTCTTATCAGCGCAAGGCGGCGACGCATCTGTTGTTGATGACCCTTCTAAATTGCCACAAGCACAATTTAAAATTGAAGTGGAAGCGAAAGAAGACGGATATGTATCAGAAATCGTTGCAGACGAAATCGGAACAGCAGCAATGCTTTTAGGAGCAGGACGTGCAACGAAAGAGTCTGAAATTGATTTAGCAGTTGGTCTAATGCTGCGCAAAAAAGTAGGCGATGGCGTGAAGCAAGGTGAATCCCTTGTTACAATTTACGCAAACCGCGAAAATGTTGAAGATGTAAAAGCGAAAATTTATGAGAACATGAAGATCTCTAAAGAACACGTAGATGCACCAACTTTAGTACACGGTATCGTAACGAAGTAATAAAAAAAAGCTGAGGAGATTTCTCCTTGGCTTTTTTTACTATTTTTTGTTTATAATAATAATGGGTGAAATTATGATTAGAATTTGTGCAGTAACAAAAACAGATGAAGTATTATATGATGTTTCTCTAGAAGAAACAAAGAAAGACCATATTGTATGGTATTGGCTAGATTTATATAAGCCAACGAAAGAAGAGTATACATATATTTTGCAAGACCATTTTAAGTTCCATCCCCTTGCAATTGAAGACTGTCTAGAATATGTACAGAGGCCAAAAGTTGATTTTTATGATGGATATAACTTTTTAGTTCTTCACGCGTTTGGAGAAGATGGGCTAGAACCACATGAAATTGATTTGTTTGTTAGTGATCGCTATATTGTTTCTTTCCATTTTTCTCATAATAATGCAATTGAAAGAGTATGGAAAACACTTGGTGAGAAGAGGCGGATTAAGAAAGGGCCTTTACATGTAGCACATACGATCACTGATCAAATTGTAGATGATTATTTCGCACCTGTATATTACATTGAAGACCATTTAAATGCGATTGATGATAATTTAACAGGTGAGACAGCAGGAGCCGTGCTAGAAGAAGTATTTGATATTAGGGCAGATTTATCTAAGTTAAGACGTACAATTATTCCAATGCGTGATTTATTGTATCGTATTTTGAATTCCACTCGTTTTTACGGTATAAGTGATCATGAGATTTATTTTAAAGATATACATGATCATTTACTTAAACTTACGGAAATGATTGAGGCAAGTCGAGAGTTAACGGCGGATATTCGGGATAGTTATTTTTCATTAAACTCACATCATATGAATAACATTATGAAAACATTAACTGTATTCTCGACTATTTTCATGCCATTAACATTTATTGCGGGAGTATATGGAATGAACTTTACGCATATGCCAGAGCTTGGTGGACAATATAGTTATTTTATTTGTCTTCTTCTAATGGCATTAATTGGCGGCGGAATGATGGCCTGGTTTTATAAAAAAGGATGGTTTAAGTAAAAAACACCGAGGATTTCCCCGGTGTTTTTTCTTAACCAATAGCATGTAATACAAACATAGCTAAGAATAAGCATGTAATGATATACATAGATGGTGCGACTTCTTTACGCTTTCCAAGAGCAACTTTTAAGATAGGGTAAGCAATAAATCCGAACGCAATGCCATCAGCGATACTATATGTGAGCGGGATCATGACGATAATTAAGAACGCTGGAAATCCTTCTGAAAAATCGTTCAGAGGAATTTGCTGAATGCTTGTAATCATCAGGCCGCCAATAATAATTAAGATTGGTGCAATGGCACTATCAGGAATTAGTTTGACAAACGGAAGTGCAAACAATGATGCAAAGAATAACAACCCCGTAACGATAGACGTCAGACCTGTCTTTCCGCCTGCAGTAATACCTGCGGCACTCTCTACTGTTGATACGGTAGGGCTTGTGCCAAATAGACCACATGTCATTGCTGAAATTGCATTGGCTTGGTAAGCACGTGGGAATTTACGGTCATCTTCTAATAAACCGTGCAGAAGTCCCATGTTCTCAAAAATAAGCACCATGCTTAAGGAGAATGTTGCAATCCAAAACGGTAAGGAAGAAAGTTTGCCAAATGACATAGCTCCAAAGACATCGCCGTAATTAGCGAATGAGAATGAACTATTTCCGATTTGACTTGTATCAACAAGGCCAAATAGCCATGCAATACCAGTTCCTATTGCAATCGTCCATAAAAAGTTTCCACGTACGTTACGAATAAATAGTACAAGTGCAACGATAAGAGTAAGCACGGTCGCAAGAACGACAGGGTTACTTAATTTACCCATTGCAACAGCAGTATTTGGGTTCGAAACGACTAAACCACCTTTTTGCAATCCGATAAACGCTAAAAATAATCCGATGCCGACAGTAATCGCTTCCTTTAATGACTTTGGAATTGATACTGATAGCACGCGAGTGATTGGTGTAAAAGCGGCAATTGCAAAAATAATACCAGAGATAAAGACAGCAGCCAATGCTTCTTGCCAAGTTAGTCCAAGCGTATGCACAGCTGTGTACGTGAAGAATGCATTTACACCCATACCAGGGACAAGAATAGCAGGTGCATTTGCCCAAAATGCCATGAGTAGACATCCGACAAATGAACTGAAAACAGTTGCTAAAATTCCAGCTTCAAGAGGAATGCCAGCATCGGATAAAATTGACGCATTTACAATCATAATATATACGATCGTGAAAAATGACGTAACTCCAGCTAAAACTTCTTGTTTTGGTGATGTTTCGTGTAAACCTAATTTAAATGTTCTTTCAAGTATTCCTTTCATGTTAAACCTTCTTTTTCATATCCCTCTCCCACCCGTGATATCTCTTTCGTAAGAGCTCACCGTCCTTTATTATATCAGAACATCATGTTTTTACAACAAGGAAAATGATAACGTTTACTTATAAATGAAATTATTTATAAATACGTAAAAATTGCCCGTATTGTTGAAATAATTTCTAATTCTCCCGATTGAATAGGTGGAGCTGCTTGCGCATGTAAAGTAGCATAAGACGTAACCTCCCTTGGTAATTGGGCAGATTCTTCAACGAATGAGAGGGGAACAGGATTAATATTTAAATTATATGTACTCGCAATAGCACGAGCTTTTTCTACTGCCTGGTGCAGAGCTTGAATGAGAGCTTGCTCATAATATTTATTTGGATGAGATACTCGGAAACGTAACCCTTTTGCTACATTTGCGCCATTTGAAACGGCTATATCATATACTTCCCCAGCTTTTTGTACATTTAAAACGGTAATTTCATACAAATGCTCTACACGGTATCCTTGTAGCAATGCTTTATCATTTACATATTCGTATTGAGGAGTAATTGTATAAGAAATCGTCTCTATATCTTTATCGGCAATACCAAGCTGTTTAAGTGCATCCAGCAATTGTTTGGATTGCACTGCATTTTCTTCTTGAGCCTGTTTTACATTTTTATCATCTGTTCGAATGCCGAGTGTTAATATAACAACATTCGGTTTTGCTTTTACAACACCTTCTCCTTGTACAGTAATAGTAGCTTCTTTACCAGTATTAGCAGTGCGTACGTTGTGTAAATAAGGATTCATTCCACCCTGCATTTTCCATCACCATCCTTTTTATATGTATATGTGTGAACAAAAAAGAAATTTATATGAAAAAAGTTACATAAATGAGAATGTTGAGGAAAGAAAGCATATACAACATAGGTATTTATAGATTATAATATGTGTAAATATGATAAAAAAGGGACGAGGCTATTGAACGAAAAAAGAGAAACGCTGATTTTAGATTTATCTGCATCATTTCGAAAAATGATACGTTTATTACAAAATGATATTAATACACGTTTTGCAGAACATATGCCATATAATGAATTTTCTGTATTACGTGCGTTATTTTTAAACAGTCCACAGATGGCTTCGCAAATTGCGAGTGAAGTAAACGTAACCTCCAGTCATATTACAGCTGTTACAGATCGTCTCGTACGAAAAGGATTAGTAGAAAGAAAACGTTCTAATTCAGATCGTCGAATCGTGTACTTAGAAATTACAGAGCACGGAAGAGAAGTAACTGAAAAACTTGAAGCTGTGCGTAAAGAATATTATAAAGAGAGATTTAAAGGTTGGAGCGACCAAGAAATAGAAATGGTCTTAGAACTATTTGGCCGCGTATTATAATAAATGAGGATAGGAAGCGAAAGCATTCCTATCCTTTTTCTTTTGAATAAAAATATTTTGAAACTCCGATACTTTAATTAAAAGATCGGAGGAAAGATTATGAAATATATTGCTGCACTTACCATTTTATTTGGTAGTTTTTTCTGTTTTCAAACATTCACGTACGCAGATACGCCTATCCAAGTGGTGCGAAAAGAAGTGAAGTACATCGAAAACGATAATACAGTCTTATATTCGAAATTATGGGTTCGTTCTATGCAAAACGCAGTATTATTCCACCATAGCGATAATATTCGTAATCGGGACACATTACGTAATGTAACAAGTTCATCGCTTGTTAAAGCGAAGCAACTATCTTTTCAGAAAGCGACCCTCTATATACCGAGATTATCGCAATACGTATCAAAAATAGGAAAAGAAAATATTCAAGTGTACTACATTGCGATTCACTATAATGTGAAAAAAGAAAATGCATATCAACTAGATGGCATGAATTATTTTCTACAAGTATTCGTAAAAGAGCGTGGGGAATGGAAAATTGCTGAAAGTATAGTTGCCCCGACAGAGCAAATTGTGCAAAATGGTGATGGATTTGGGATGAAAGAAGAGATGGTGTATGGGGATAGGAGAGAGAATGTGAAATAACCTCTTTATTTAGATCGGGATATATAATAAAAAAGCATTGCTCTTGTGCAATGCCTTTTTTATTTAGTTCATATAAGAGTTAAATAATTCATAACATATTTCTTTTGTCATTATATACCTTTTTCGTCAGCTTCTATTTAATGTCATTGTTCCGTGTTTATAGTTTCACATCTAAGATGCTTTTGGAAACATGTATCCACCACCTTAATGCATATTTATTTCCCTACAAAAGCAAACTTCAATTTTAATAGACGTGTAAAAATGAAGTAACTTATGGTAGCGAATAGGAAAAATCCAACATAATAAGACAGAAGTGCATCTCGTCCGCCTAATATTCTACCACCAAGTAGTCCGAAGCATAGAACAGTGCAAATTATGAACCATTTTTGCAAGTTAGGAAACAATAGTATTTTTCCACTTTGTTCGTTCGGTGTACGTGTATATAGAAAGGTTGCTATTGATAAAAAGGTAATGATGTAAGAAAATGGTGTTAATAGTGTCCAAGGAGAAGGTACAGAAATACGCTCCGTAGGATTGTCCTGTGATACACTGGGAAGTTTATTGCCATAGTCATCAAATGTTTCTATCGGGTGGTAATCATAAGTAATAGAAAAATATTCTAATGGTGAAATGATACCTATATGTTGTAAGTACTCATGAGTATGGAGCTCTATTTCTCCGATTGCATCTACAGACCATTGTGCGTGTGAATAAATGAATCCGGAAATTAACCATCCAAAACCGTATGGTAAAAATAATAGAATGATAGTTAAAATACTTTGAGAAAATATATGTCCAGTAAAAGTCCCGATAAATAAGGTGAATGTATAAATAGCGATAAGTACAACGGTAGCATATAGAAAGTAACTATAGAACGGAGCAAAGGTTTGATACTCATTGTGAAACGACATGTTCTTTATTCCGTACATGCTAATCCAGCAAACAATTTGTACTATAATAATATTCAAAACACCAAGCCACCATTTTGTTAAAAAAATATCCTTTCGTTTAAAAGGCATCGAGAATAGAAAATCAGTTGATTGATTATTACGTTCCCATCCAATTAAAAGACAAGCGAGTGCAATTAGAGTAGCTCCTTGAAAGAAGACGGCACCATCAGATGTCTGAAAATAGTAGGAGTAGTAATATGCATAGTCACCAAACTTCATTTTTGATAGTTTTAGTTGCATTTGCGCTTCTTGATAATATTTATAAGGTAGTTGATATAAACTAGTTAACCAGAATAATAGAATTATATATTTTCCTTGCTTCCATTGCCTCATCCATAAAGCTTTATGAAACATGTGAATCCTCCTCAAATGTAGTGATAAAAATATCTTCAAGTGACATTGTTAATTCTTCAATGAGTATAGGTTGCTCTTTATAAAACTTCTCAAGCGTTACAGCTACATTTCCTTCAATTAAAATCGTATATACTTTTCCCGTTTGATTTAATATTTTAATATTGCTTAAGTTTTCTAGTTTTTGAGGTAATGATCGTTCATAAGCAACTTGAATTTTAGCAAATTGTGATTTTGCATCGTCTAGTGATGTAATAGAAGATACGGTATGTCCTTTTAATATGATGATTGTATCTGCAATTTGTTCAACTTCATCTAAATGATGGGTAGATATGAAAATGGTAATCTCTTTTTCTGCAACTTCTCCAACGAGAAACTGTAAAATCTGTCTTTTAACGATAGGATCAAGTCCGTTTGTTGGTTCATCTAAAATAATATATTCTGCCTGTGCAGCAACAGCTAAAATGATGGCAAGCAGTGCCTTCATTCCTTTTGAATAACTACGAATTCGTTTGTTTGGTAAGTTGAAACGTTCTAGTAGTTCGTAGAAATATGGTTCATCAAATGCGGTATAAACTGCTTTATAAAACTTCACGATTTCTTTTACTGTATAACCGTTCAGTATGTTAGTAGAATCCGGGACATATACGATTTTTTGTTTCGTTTCAGGATTCTTATGAATGTCGATATCCTCATATGTAACAGTTCCCTCATCGGGGTCTAAAATGCCGACTATCGTTCGTAATAAAGTTGTTTTCCCCGCACCATTTCTTCCAAGTAATCCGACGATACTACCTTTTTGTAATGTGAAAGAAACATCGTCTAAAATTGTTTGATTATCAATTGTTTTCTTCAAGCTTGTCACTTTCAACATTCGTATTCCCTCCAATCTCTTTATAGTATGAATCTATCCAATCATGAATTTTATCTTTCGTAATACCAAGATAAGAGGCTTCTAATAGTAATTGATGAAATTGCTTTTCAACCATAGCGATTTTCCTTTCGTCTAATGTTGGGGTAATCGATTGGGATACAAATGTTCCTTTTCCTCGTAACGTTTCAATAATTCCTTGTCGCTCTAACTCTTGATACGCTTTACTCACTGTATTTGGATTTATAACGAGTAAAGAAGCGAGTTCGCGTACAGAAGGAAGTTTATCACTTGGAGCCAACATGTTTTTCAATACGAGTTCTTTTATATTTTGAACAATTTGTTCCCATATCGGAGTGTTGCTTCTTGGGTCAAGTTGAATATGCAAGAGCAATGTCTCCTTCCTCATATGTATTAAGTGTACTACTATGTGTAATACACTTAATACAATATAGGGGACGAATGTATTTGTCAACTGAAAATAATAGAAAAAATTGGTATTAAAAAAAGGAGAATTGGAAAAAATAGGTCTGATATAGAATGGAGGGTTAGTCATGAAGCGAGTTTTTGGAATACTTGTTTGTTTCATATTATTGCTTTCTGGAACTTCAGTGAGTTTTGCGCAATCTGAAAAAACGAAGCAGGAGAAAACAGAAGAAACAACGCCGAAGTTAGCGGAACAAGCGTCGTCAGCAATCGTAATTGAGCAAGATACAGGTAAAGTTTTATTTGATAAAAACCCAAATGAAAAATTACCACCTGCTAGTATGACAAAGATTATGACAATGCTTTTAATTATGGAACAAGTTGAAAAAGGAAAACTAAAACTGACCGATAAAGTTAGAGCAAGCGAACATGCAGCTTCAATGGGTGGATCGCAAATCTTTTTAGAACCTGGGGAAGAGATGACTGTAAATGAGATGTTAAAGGGTATTGCAATTGCATCTGGAAATGACGCATCTGTTGCAGTAGCCGAGCACATCGCAGGTTCAGAAGAAGGATTTGTAAATATGATGAACAAAAAGGCGAAAGATTTAGGGCTGAAAAATACACATTTTCAAAATCCAACAGGTCTTCCGGCCAAAGACCATTATTCGACAGCAAATGATATGGCTATAATGGCGAGAGAATTGATGAAGTATCCACTTATTCGTAAATACACAGGTAAGTACGAAGATTATTTACGTGAAGATACGGATAAAAAGTTTTGGCTCGTTAATACGAATAAACTAGTACGTTTTTATCCTGGCGTAGATGGAGTAAAAACAGGTTTTACGACAGAAGCGAAATATTGTTTAACAGCATCGGCTGAAAAAAATGGTATGCGTGTCATTTCAGTTGTCATGGGAGCACCAACATCAAAAGAACGGAACAACCAAGTGACAAAGCTTCTTGACTATGCATTTGGACAATATATGACAAAGAAATTGTATACGCGCGGCGAAAAAATTAAGACAGTTCAAGTAGGAAAAGGGAAAAAAGAAAAAGTAGATTTAGTTGCGTCAGATAATGTTTCTCTTCTTATGAAGAAGGGCGAGAATATGGACAAGGTAAAACAAGAAGTAATTGCTGAAAAGAAAGTAAAAGCACCGATTAAAAAAGGTGACGCGCTTGGCACCCTTGTTATAAAAAAAGATAAAGATGTTTTATTAAAACAAACAATTATAGCAAAAGAAGATGTTGCTGCAGCGAGCTGGTGGGAGTTATTTAAAAGAAGTTTTGGGATGTTTTCAACATCAAAATAGCGGCAAATATTTTGCCGCTTTTCTATTCGTATGTAAGTGAATAATGCTGAAAGGTTTCACTTTATGACGAAATAGTTCTTCTTTTGTCAGCAGGAAGGATTCTTATTTTATATCACGAAAATCTTTATGTATGTGAATAAGTAAAGTTTGAGCATAAGGAGGAAATCGTGTGAGTCTTTCCATGCAATTAGAAGTAAAACGTGACGTCCTATGTGTGAGACTAGAGGGTGAATTAGATCATCATACGGCTGAAGAGTTGCGAACGAAAGTAACAGATATGATTGAGACACATGGTGTTCATCATATTGTTTTGAGCCTAGAGAACTTATCGTTTATGGATAGTTCTGGTCTAGGTGTTATATTAGGCCGATATAAACACGTAAAGGGATTAGGTGGAGAAATGGTTGTTTGTGCAATTTCACCGCCTGTTAAGCGTTTATTTGAAATGTCGGGCTTATTCAAAATCGTTCGCTTAGAAGAAAGTGAAGCGCACGCGCTCGCGACGTTGGGGGTGGCATAGATGAGAAATGAAATGAACCTTCAATTTTCAGCATTAAGTCAAAATGAATCATTCGCTCGCGTTACAGTGGCGGCTTTCATTGCACAACTAGATCCAACGATGGAAGAATTAACGGAGATTAAAACAGTTGTGTCAGAAGCGGTTACAAATGCAATTATTCATGGATACGAAGGAAATGCAGAAGGTATTGTTTATATTTCTGTAATTTTGGAAGAAGCAATGGTGAAACTCACGATTCGAGATGAAGGGATTGGAATCTTTAACTTAGATGAAGCGAGACAACCCCTTTTTACAACTAAACCTGAATTAGAGCGTTCCGGAATGGGATTTACTATCATGGAAAATTTTATGGATGAAGTAGAAGTTATTTCAAACGAATCTTTCGGGACAACAATCCATTTGACAAAATACTTATCAAATAGTAACGCTCTATGCAATTAAGGAGAATAGCCTATGGACATAGAGGTCAAAAATGAGAAGAAGAAACCTCAGTTAAAGGACCACGAGCTAAAAGCGTTAATTCAAAAAAGTCAAGATGGAGATCAACAAGCGAGAGATACAATCGTTCAAAGTAATATGCGCCTCGTTTGGTCGGTTGTACAGCGGTTTCTTAATCGAGGATACGAACCAGACGACCTATTTCAAATTGGATGTATTGGGCTCTTGAAATCGGTAGATAAATTTGATTTATCTTTCGACGTGAAATTTTCAACATATGCAGTTCCAATGATTATTGGTGAAATACAACGTTTCTTACGCGATGATGGATCAGTGAAAGTTAGTAGGTCTTTAAAAGAAACGGGAAACAAAATTCGAAAGATGAGAGATGAGCTTTCGAAAGAATTCGGAAGGGCTCCAACGATTAATGAAGTGGCAGAGGCACTAGAACTAACGCCAGAGGAAGTTGTTCTAGCACAAGAAGCGAGCCGGGCCCCTTCATCTATACATGAAACTGTATATGAAAACGATGGAGATCCAATCACTATTTTAGATCAAATTGCAGATCAATCTGAAACGAAATGGTTTGATAAAATTGCTTTAAAAGAAGCGATTAGAGAACTAGATGAACGAGAGCGCTTAATTGTATACTTGCGTTACTATAAAGATCAAACACAGTCAGAAGTAGCCGAGCGCATAGGCATTTCGCAAGTACAAGTTTCAAGACTTGAAAAGAAAATATTAAAACAGATGAAAGATCGAATAGACGAATAATTGTCTATTCGATCTTTTTATGCCGTTAATAGGAGAGAGATGTTAATTTTCGCAAAAATTAACAGAATTTATTGATAATTTAGTCAATTTAAAATATAATCCAAGTATGAACTTGTCATAAAGGGGGAAGGAAACATGGAAACGAGGCAACAATGGGGAACGAGGGCTGGATTTATTTTCGCAGCGGTCGGATCTGCCGTTGGATTAGGAAACATATGGCGTTTTCCTTATACAGCGTATGAAAATGGAGGAGGAGCATTCTTTTTACCGTATTTATTTGCATTATTAACGACTGGTATTTCATTGTTAGCGTTTGAGTTTGCCCTTGGTCATCGTCATCGTGGCTCAGCACCACTTACATTTTTCCGTATTAGCCCGCGTGCAGAATTTATTGGATGGTGGCAAATGTGCGTAACATTTATCGTTTCAACATATTATGCAGTGATTATTGCTTGGTCTATATCGTATACATACTTTGCAATTACTGGAGCATGGGGAAAAGACACGCAATCATTTTTATTTAAAGAGTACTTACATGTTGCAGATAAGCCAGGACAATTTGGAGGACTTGTACCAGAAGTATTAATTCCGTTAGCTCTCGTTTGGATTATTGTGCTTGGCGTTGCATTTAAAGGAGTTAAAAAAGGAATCGAAGTTGTTAACCGTATATTTATTCCTTTATTAGTTGTTATGTTCCTTATTATCGTTGTTCGTGCAGTGACGATGGAAGGTGCTATGCAAGGACTAGATGCATTCTTTAAACCAGATTGGAGTCGTATTTTTGATGGGAAAGTATGGCTTGCTGCTTACGGTCAAATATTCTTTAGTTTATCTTTAGCATTTGGAATTATGATTACGTATTCTAGTTATTTACCGAAAAACTCGGATACAACAAATAATGCCTTTATTACTGGATTTGCAAACTCAGGATTTGAATTATTAGCAGGTATTGGGGTCTTTGCAGCTCTTGGATTTATGGCAAATAATATGGGAGTACCGGTTGATAAAGTAGCAAGTGCTGGCGTTGGGCTTGCGTTCGTAGTATTTCCCAAAATTATTAATGAATTGCCGATGTCACCGTTGTTTGGTGTTTTATTTTTCTTATCGTTAACGGTTGCTGGAATTACATCACTTATTTCACTCGCGGAAGTATGCTTTGCCGCTGTATCTGAAAAATTCAGTTTAAGTCGGGAAAAAACTATTGGAATTATGGGAACCCTTCTCGTGTTAGTTTCTCTTGTTTTTGCAACACGTGGTGGACTTATGTTCTTAGATGTTGTCGACTATTTCGCTAATAATTTCGGATTAATTACAATTGCACTTGCGGAAGTAGTTACGATAGGGCTCATTTTACGCCGTTTACCAGTTTATCAAAATCATGCAAACTTTGTATCTGATATTAAATTAGGAACGTTTTGGAGAGTGAGTTTACTCGTTATTACTCCGCTTATGTTAGGGTATATGCTAATTGATGGTACAATCCAAAATATTAAAAAGAACTACGGAGATTATCCGACTGAGTTTGTTGTAACGTATGGTTGGTCGATAGCAGCAGCATTCCTCATAGTTGCAATAATCATTGGCCTGAAAAAATGGGATGCACAAATTCATTCGGATTCTGCCAAGCTTGAAAAAGAATGGAAAGATCGAGGTGTTTCATAATGAGTGGATCAGCGATTATGATGATGGTTATTGGAATAGTAGTCATTTGGGGAGGGCTTGCATTAAGTATTGCAAACTTATTTAAGAAAAAGGCATAAGTAAAAAACATCTGTACCAAAATGGTGCAGATGTTTTTTTATGAAAAAATTGTATTAGAAAAAAATTCAATAACCATACTACAACTACGAGGAAGAGTGAAGGGGTGAATGAAAGTTGGAACAAACGATTTATATTAAAATGCGCAATCGTTTAAAAGTTTCTCCTTCGTATGAAGTGAAGCTAGGTGATGTTGCTCAGCTTGCTGGAGATGCTTTCGTAGTTGAAGCGTTACAAAATGAGATTGTTTACAAAATAACAGCACACGATAAGACGCATGTTGTAATTGATGTTATGAAGATAATTGAGATCATTAGGCGAAAAGCGGCTCACATACAAATTAATTTACTCGGTTCTGGACAAACTCTTGTTGAAATTATTTATGAAAAAAAGAAAGTGCACCCAGTTTTCTTTGGACTTGTATGGTTATTACTTTTTATTGGAGCAGCTCTTGCAATCATTTATTTCCATGAGGATGTAAGTATGCAACAAGTACATCAACGGTTATATTACATGATTACTGGAGAATTCAATGCACAACCACTTTTATTTCAAATTCCTTATTCTTTAGGTCTTGGTTTAGGGATGGTTCTATTCTTTAATCATGTATTTCAAAAACGAATTAATGAAGAGCCGAGTCCGTTAGAAGTTGAGATGTTTCAATACCAACAGTCACTTGATCAGTATGTAATCGTTAATGAAAACAAGGATAATATGAAACAACTTGCCGATGATTGAGTCTGGGTTTGTTATTTTAATTGGTTTAGCTGGAGGGATAGCGGTAGGTAGTGGATATGTCGCATTTTTAGCTGTACTTGGTATAATCCCCCGTTTAGCCCAATTAACGAGAAGTGGAAAGCATATTCAATATTTTGAGTGGGCAGTCATTGCAGGTACTTTAACAGGGGCTTGGTGCAGTTTGAAAAACATTACACTTCAAACGTCGCAATATTGGCTCGTTATATTAGGGCTATTTTGTGGTACGTTCATTGGAATGCTCGCTGCGGCATTAACAGAGGTGTTAAATGTTCTACCTATTTTAGCTAAACGAGTAGGGGTAGAGGGGAAGATTATTGTTTTACTCGTTGCTCTTGTACTTGGGAAAGTAATAGGGTCGTTGTTTCACTGGATTTATTTCGTAAAGTAGGAGGCAATATATAAATGACAAGTCAGAAGTTGAAGGATGATTACATAAATAAAGTGAAGGAGTATCATCCAAAGCCAAACTATTTACTAAATTGTATCAAAGCATTTCTTGTAGGTGGACTCATTTGTACAGTTGGAGAAGTATTGATGAAATTTTATATACATTATTTTCACTTCAGTGAACAAGAGGCAGGAAACCCAACTGTTGCAACGCTTGTTTTATTATCCGCGATTTTAACGGGGTGTGGTGTATATGATAAAATCGGTCAATTTGCTGGAGCAGGATCAGCGGTACCGGTAACAGGATTTGCAAATTCTATGGCAAGCGCTGCTTTAGAACATAAGAGTGAAGGGATTGTTCTAGGGATTGCGACAAATATGTTTAAACTGGCAGGAAGTGTGATTGTATTTGGGGTTGTTGGTGCATATATCATTGGGTTAATAAGGTATACCTTTAAAATTTTTATGTCTTAAAGGAGGGGCTAGTATGAGGTTGACCGGAAAACAAACGTGGGTATTTCAAAACGATATATATGTGAATGCAACGGGTACTGCTGTCGGTCCGAAAGAAGCTGAGGGCCCTCTTGGAAAAGATTTTGATATTTCATATGATGACTTGCATTGTGGAGAGGAAAATTGGGAGCTCGCCGAACGAAGATTAATGTCAGACTCAATTCAACAAGCAGTGCAAAAAGGGAATATAAAAACATCGCAAATTGATTTCTTTTTAGCGGGAGATTTATTAAATCAAACAGTGACAGCAAATTATGTTGCGCGTCAGTGGGGCATTCCTTTTTTAGGAATGTTTAGCGCCTGTGCGACGTCTATGGAGACTTTAGCAGTTGGCTCAGCTTTTATAGACGGTGGATTTGCAAATCGTGTCTTAGCTACAGTAAGTAGTCATAATGCAACGGCTGAAAGACAATTTCGCTATCCAACAGAGTACGGTGGGCAAAAACCAGGGACAGCAAATTCAACTGTGACTGGTGCAGGATCTATATTAATTAGCAATGAAAAAAGTGCAATTAAAATTACGGCGGCTACAATCGGAAAAGTGCAAGATTTAGGAATCACAAATCCTTTGGATATGGGGGCAGCGATGGCTCCAGCAGCAGCTCATACAATTCAACAGCATTTTGAAGATTTAAGAAGAAGTGCCGATGACTATGATTTGATTGTTACGGGTGATTTATCAGCTGTTGGGACACCGATTGCAAAACAACTTTTACTTGAGGAAGGTTACGATCTTGGACATATATACAATGATTGCGGATTAATGATTTATGAATCAAGTCAAGAAGAAGTATTTGCAGGTGGTAGTGGTTGCGCTTGTTCAGCAGTTGTCACATATGGCCATTTATTACACGAGATGCAAAAAGGGAATTTACAACGAATTTTTGTCGTTGCCACTGGCGCATTATTAAGCCCGATAATGATGCAACAGAAAGAAACGATTCCAACAATTGCACATGGTGTCGTATTTGAGAGAGTTAAAGGAGAGTGAATTGTGGATTTTATATATGCATTTCTTGTAGGTGGAGCTATTTGTGTAATTGGGCAACTATTGTTAGATTTCGCAAAGTTAACACCAGCTCATTTAATGGCAACTTTTGTAGTCATCGGAGCAATTTTAGATGGATTTGGATTGTACGATAAACTAATAAAGTTTGCAGGTGCTGGAGCAACAGTCCCTATTACAAGTTTTGGACATTCACTATTGCACGGAGCAATGCATGCAGCAGAAAAACATGGATATTTAGGAATTGGTATTGGCATGTTTAGTTTAACGTCTGCGGGCATTTCCGCAGCGATATTGTTTTCGTTTTTTATAGCACTTATATGTAAACCGAAAGGATAAATCAAATGAGACGAAGGGTTGTTTTGGTCACAGATGGAGATGAATATGCAAAGCGGACAATTGAGCTTTTAACAAAGGAATTTGGGGGAAGGTGTATTTCAGCATCACAAAGTAATCCAACCAAATTGACAGGGAAAAAAGTTGTTGAGCTTATTATGCAAACGCCATATGACCCTGTATTTGTCATGTTTGATGACAGTGGATTTATTGGAGAAGGATCTGGTGAAAAGGCTTTAAA
This sequence comes from Bacillus sp. FSL L8-0152, assembly GCF_038006365.1. Classification (NCBI taxonomy): domain Bacteria; kingdom Bacillati; phylum Bacillota; class Bacilli; order Caryophanales; family Bacillaceae; genus Bacillus; species Bacillus sp. FSL L8-0152. The sequence continues at coordinate 4,188,886 of NZ_JBBOVB010000001.1, read as the reverse complement.
ATATGTAGCTACCCATAAACAAATTGATGTGCTCGGTATTTTAGCGGTAGCGTCTAATACGCATCATTGGGAATGGGCACGTGTAGATGTAAGTGTAGATCGGAACGGAAATTTAACCGAATACGGTGTTGATAAATTTGGACTTCCAGATGGTGAAATTGGCAGAATTAGCGGAGATACAATTTATTGTTTAGATGACTTGAATGTTCCTGTCATCGTTGGAGTCGGTGACATTGGTAAGATGTGCGGGAATGATGAATGGGAGAGGGGATCACCTATTACTAGAAAAGCGATTCAATTAATTTTGGAAAGGAGTGGTTTTTATGACGAAGCCTAAAAAAGTGGATATCCCTATATCAACTTTCATAAGTGATAATGAAAATTATTTAAAGCAGACAGTTGGACTAGGCGTTACATACGATGTTGGCATTCGTAAATTTCAAATTTTGAATAAAGAAATCGGTGTGTTATTTGTAAACGGACTTTGTGATACAAATTATATTATCCCTATTTTAGAAGAAGCGGTGGATACAAATGAGATAAGGGATGTAGAAGAAGATACAGTGAAGCTTTTAGAGAATCGCTTAATCCATCAACAAGTAAGCAAAGTGAAAACGATGGATGAGGTAATGCTCCAAGTATTATCAGGGCTCATTGTGATATTTGTGGAAGGTGAAACGGAAGCGTTCGCGATTGATGTTCGTAGTTATCCAGGGCGAACACCGACAGAACCAGATACCGAAAAGGTAGTACGCGGTGCGAGGGATGGATTTGTTGAAAATATCGTTGTAAATACAGCGTTAATTCGTAGGAGAATTCGAGATCCACGACTTCGAAATGAAATGGTTCGAGTAGGAGATAGATCACAAACGGATATTTGTATTACATACGTTCAAGATGTTGCAAATCCAGATTTAGTAAAGATTATAAAACAAGAATTAAATAACATTGATGTAGATGGAATTACGATGGCGGATAAAACAGTAGAAGAATTTGTTGTAAAGCAAAGCTATAACCCATTCCCGCTTATTCGATATACAGAAAGGCCAGATGTAGCAGCAAATCATCTACTAGAAGGACATGTGTTAGTACTTGTTGACACATCGCCAAGTGCCATGATTACACCGACAACATATTTTCACCATTTACAGCATGCAGAAGAGTTTAGACAAAATCCAGCTGTCGGTACATTTTTACGCTGGGTGCGCTTTTTAGGTGTTATATTCTCGTTATTTTTATTACCATTTTGGTTAGTGTTTGTATTTGATCCAACTCTTTTACCAGCAAATCTTGCTTTTATTGGACCGACTAAGATGACGCATTTACCAATCCTATTACAGGTGTTAATGGCAGAGGTCGGACTTGAGTTTTTAAGGATGGCTGCTATTCATACTCCAACCCCATTATCGTCTGCAGCAGGGTTGATTTCCGCCATATTAATTGGTCAAATTGCAATTGATGTAGGTTTGTTTGTGCCAGAAGTAATTTTGTATGTAGCGGTTTCGATGATTGGTGCATATGCAACACCGAGTTATGAATTAGGATTAGGAAATAAGGTTGGGAAATTGTTTGTTATTATTTTAACAGGTCTCTTCCATGAGATGGGATTTGTAATTGGTATGACGATATTAATTTTATTTTTAACGTCTATAAAAAGTTTACAAACACCTTATTTATGGCCGTTTTTACCATTTGATTGGGGCGCGTTAACAAAAATTTTACTCCGCCCAACGATGTCTAGTTTAAAAGTACGACCAAGTATTGTAAGACCTCAAAATGTAAAAAGACAAAAATAAACGGGATTATACACCCGTTTATTTTTTTTAGTAAAAATTTATTGTTTTTTAACAAAAATCAAACATTTTTTGTGTACACTTAGAGTAGATATTGTGTATGGAAGGGGAAGAGGACATGATTAAATTATTTGTAAGTGATTTAGATGACACGCTCGTTTACGATGTGAATCATATGCAAAAAGAAGATGAACGTGCGCTGTGTTGGTTAGCTGAGAAAGGGACAAATATTTGTTTTGCCTCTGGCCGCTTTACACACAGAATTGATGAAGTTGTAAAAAGGTTTTCATTCCCATATTACACAACTGGCTTAAATGGAGCGACAATGTTACTTCCAGATGGGAATTTATTTCATGAATCGAGTTTTGAAAATACGGTTGCCCAGGAAATATATCGATATATACATAAAAAAGGACTAGCGGATATTGTTTGTGCAAATGAGCAACGATATACAAAAAGGAAAAATGAACATCACCATAATTTTGAAGCGTATATGGGCGTGCATATCGCTGAAATTGAAGCGTTAGAAGAAGAGTTTGGTAAGACTGTACACCCTGCAAAATTGTTTGTTTTTGGAGAAGAAGAGAAAATTGTGACGTTAGATCAAGAGCTACGAGATATGTTTCAAGGCGAAGCGGAAGTTTTTATATCAGGTAAACGCTATGTTGATATTATGCCAAGAGGCGTGAGTAAGGGGAGTGCTCTAAAGCGACTAATGGACCATTTGCAAATTGAAGCAAATGAAGTTGCTTGTATTGGAGATTCCTTCAATGATATTTCTATGTTTGAAGTAACCCCGCATTCATTTACTCTTCATCATGCCCATCCATATGTAAAGGAGAAAGCAAATCATATAGTGCGTTCGGTTGAAGAGGCTGTTATGAAATTACCGTTACTTGTATAAAAAAGAAGCCCGTCACTGGCGGGCTTCTTTTTTACTTGAATAAAGATTTAACAAAATCAATGATACTTGAGAAGAAATCTTTCACTTTATCTAGAAAACTTTGTCCTTCTTCAGATCCTAAAAAGGCAGAAACGTGTTCTTTTGCTTTGTTTAATTGACTACCAACTTGATTCCAATCGATATTAAGATTCTTCATTTTATCAAATAACGCTACTAGGTTATCTAATTGTTCATCTGTTAATGTAATGCCGAGTTGATCAGCAATTTTTTTAATTAATGAACGTAAATCTTCTGTTGTTTTTGGCTGTTCTTTTGCAATTTCTTCTTTAATTTTTGCAACAAGTTGAACTGCTTTTTCTTCACCAATTTTATCACCAAGCTGGGCTGTTTGTACCATTTCTTCATTCGCTACTTTTTTAACTTCTTCCGGAATTGGTTTATTGGACGCAGTTTCATATGCTTTCATTAATCCAGTTAAAGCTGCAGTTCCTGAAACTTTAAAAGGTGCAGTAATTTGAATTTCTGCATCTTTTACACCTGCTGTAATCAAAGCGTTAGTGTACATTGCATCTGTTACCCAGTTAATGTTCTTTGATCGCACAATAAGACCAGATCCTGGTTTTGTGTATGTAATCATAGAAGAAGAAATTGCTCTCGTACCAATTTGTGCTTTTGGAACAATGCCTTCTAGAAATTTATGTTCTTCCGCATTAGATACAGTAATAATTGTAGCATCTTTCGGTGCTTTCATTTCTTTTAACAGATCTTGTTTTTGTTGTTCGGATAAGTTCTCTCCTAGTGTAACAATTGATTCTCCCTCGATGATGTCTGCAAATGAAGCTGTTGGCATCATAAATACCGTTACAGCTAATAGCAGAGCTAATAATTTCGTTTTCACGAAAAACCGCTCCCTTTCTCTTTCTAAAATTTTCGGGCAACAAAGTTATTATAGTATATATTTCTTATTTGTCACCTAGCTTTTTCCACATTTTAAAAAAGAAGTATCTAGATTGTCGGATTCTTTTTGTTTCTAGTCATGAATGTGGTAATATAATGCTGAGATAGTTGAAAGGAGACATATACATATGAAAACTTTAGGATACATATTAATGGAAAACGGTGAAAAAATCGAATTGGAATTTTTCCCAGAAGAAGCGCCAAAAACAGTAGAAAACTTTAAAAAATTAGCAGAGCAAGGATTTTATGACGGTGTTACATTCCACCGTGTTATTCCTGGCTTCGTAAGCCAAGGTGGAGACCCAACAGGTACAGGTGCTGGTGGTCCAGGTTACTCTATTCCATGTGAAACTGATGGAAACCCTCATAAACACCTTGTAGGATCACTTTCTATGGCTCACGCTGGCCGTAACACAGGCGGTAGCCAATTCTTTGTTGTTCATGAGCCACAGCCACATTTAGATGGCGTTCATACTGTATTTGGTAAAGCAACAAGCGGTATTGAAACAGTATTAAAAATGCGTCAAGGCGATGTAATGAAAGAAGTTAAAGTTTGGGAAGAATAAGGTAAGGGAAAAGAGAGCTTTTGCTCTCTTTTTTATTTTTAATGAGATTGAGTACTTCTTCTACAGCATCATACAAGTAGTATTGTTGCTAAAATATATTGCTTGTGAGAACAAACCTTTAACAAATTACATAGAATACATTACATTATATGTTTCCACAAATACTTTTTGTTATATTAATTTTGCTAGAATTGTGCTGCTTTAGGGTAACTATGAATGAAGTGATGTTGAATGATATGTTTCTTTTCATTCTATATAAAATTTTCTTTTTTTCACTCTATTTATTAAAGGAATAGTGCTGAAACATAGATTTGACTTTCTTCTTTTCGCTTTGTATGATTATCAAGTTGTTTTAGACTCTTCTCACTCTGTTGAAAATATTGTAAAATGAATGTGATATGAAAAGAGTGATTGAGGGGATTACTAGTTTGTAACTTTTGTGAGAAGGGATAAGGGTTATGTTAATTCGTTTTAAAAAAAGTTATGAAAAAATCGCAATGGGGCTTCTTTCGTTTATGCCAACTGAAAAAGATTTGAAAACATTACAATTGACAATGAAAGAATATGAAGCAAAAGATGATTGGCAATTGTATTTGTGGAAAGAAAATGAAGATTTTGTTGGAATAATGGGGATTGTAAAAAAAGAGAATCAAGTATTAGAAATTCAGCATTTAAGTGTAAATCCGTCTCACCGTCATGTGGGGATTGGAACGAAGATGGTTCAAGAGTTAAAGAGTAAATTTCTTGAGTTTACAATTTGCGGAAATGAGCAAACAGCAAATTTTTGCGAAAAATGTAAAGGGCTAGAACAAAATATACATTCGTGAAAGCAGGGATAAGTAGTTTATTATCTCTGCTTTCTTTTTTGTAATTGTTCGTTTCGTTCAGTAATGACCTCTGTGCGATCACGCAAAGTGTGCTTGTGTATAATATATTCACTTGGAATAGCATTCAAGTCTTTCCAAGAGAGGTTTTGTTTTTTGCATAACTCTATGCACTGCTTCTCTAACAATGGATCTGATAAGGGTAAAAATAAAGGTACAAAACGTTCTTTTTTATGGATAGATTGCAATCTTTCATTGAGCAAGGAAAGAAGTTGTACTTGATTAATTCCTAAACGTTGTAAAGACACACCGCTTTTTTCTAAAATTGTGATTGCGCTTTTCATCATTTTTGTGGAACCATTCCAGTTAGCACGTCTTTGGTGGTATAAAGAAACTGCAATTTGAATGAGACCAACTAAGTAATGATCACGATTTCCTCTTGGTTTTGTCTTCCAGTACTCTTCTAGTATTTCGTGGCATTCAAAATAGTCGTAATCTCCTTGGAAATGAATTAAAAATTGTATGTATTCGGTAGGATACATGTTTTCTCGCCCCTATCTAACGGTTATACATATAAGTGTATCATAGAAATATGAACAATAAACGACTAGGAGATTTCCCCCTAGCCGTTATTGTTCATATTAGCAGAAGCAAGCTGCTCCTACAATAATTAGCAAAATAAACAGTACAACAAGTAATGCGAACCCACCGCTAAAACCACAATCAACGTGACCCATAGTTTTTTGACCTCCTACATTGTTCTTACTACACTGTTATCATATGAAGTGGTGGGCATGATGACATAGGCATCGGTCTATTTTTAATTAAATTTCTTAAAAAGGTTGGATAGAACATGAGTATGCTCTATACTTATGTTGTTATAGAAAAAATGTGGTGGGATGCTTTGTGCAATATAATTTTAAAGTAGAGGCTTTTGAAGGGCCTTTAGATCTATTGTTACATTTAATACATCGTTATGAAATTGATATATATAATATTCCTGTAGCAGATATTACAGAGCAATATTTATCTTATGTGCATACGATGAAAGAACTGCAATTAGATGTTGCAAGTGAGTATTTAGTAATGGCCGCAACGTTATTACAAATTAAAAGTAAAATGTTGTTGCCGAAACATGAAGAAGATGTACTTGATAACGGTGATGATTTTATAGATGATCCTCGTCAAGAATTGATGGAGAGGTTAATTGAATATAAGAAATATAAGCAAGTTGCTACTGAGTTAAAAGAAAGAGAACAAGAAAGAGCACAGCTATATACACGTCCACCAATTGACTTTACATCGTTGCAACAAGAAGAAGAGACAAGCTTGCCTCTTGATGTTACGTTATATGATATGCTAGCGGCATTTCAAAAATTAATGCGCCGTAAAAAGGCAAAAAAACCTGTAACAACACGTATTACTCGTCAAGAAATACCAATTGAACAGCGAATGACTGATATTTTAAAGCAATTAAAAATAAAGGGTGGTCGCCAAAGTTTTCATGATTTGTTTGTTGATGATGAACGTGAAATAATGGTTGTAACATTTTTAGCAGTTCTGGAACTTATGAAAAATCAACAAATCATAATTGAGCAAGAACATAATTTTGATGAAATTTTCGTATCAAGCTCTAATAAATCTGCATAGAGCAAGTATATGAAATTGGGATAGAAACACTTTATCTCATGTTATGTTTTAATGTATCGTTTGGAACAAGAGAAGAAATATTGAACCGAACGCATTGATTGTGATTCGGTTTTTTGATGTGTATTTTTATGGGAAAATAGAAGGAAGGAGCTCGTGAAATGGATAGGAAAGAACAAAAGTCAATTATTGAAGGCCTTTTATTTGTTTCTGGTGATGAAGGGATTTATCCAGAACAAATAGCGAAAGTTCTTGAAATTGAAATGAATGAAGTAATTAATATTTTAGAAGAAATGCAACAAGAATGTGAAGGTACAAACCGTGGTTTGCAAATTGTACAGTATGCAAAAGTATATCGTTTTGCTACAAAGAAAGAACATGCTTCATATTATCAAAAATTAATAGATACACCAACAGCAGCTTCACTCTCACAAGCTGCCCTTGAAACGTTAGCGATTGTTGCATATCGTCAACCAATCACAAGGACTGAAATGGAAGAGATTAGAGGAGTTAAAACCGATAAGGCGTTACAAACGTTGGTTTCACATTTACTTATAAAAGAAATGGGAAGAGCAGAAGGACCAGGGCGTCCTATTTTATACGGAACAACAAAAGAATTTTTGGACACATTTGGATTGAAAACATTAGATGATTTACCGCCGCTTTCTGAAGAGAATGAACAAATGAATGAAGCGGATTTATTCTTCGGTTCCTTACAAGAGATATCGAAATAAAAGCTTAGCATTTTGCTAAGCTTTTTTTTGTATATCAATTATTTACAGTGCCATACTAAATGAAAAAAGGAGACGAGTTATGAGAGGTATGCGGATTATTCTATTATTAGTTTCTGTTTTATTATGTTTTTCTTTAAATAGCGCATCAGCTAAAAGGTATATGATGTCTATTCATACTACGTCTCCTTTACATATGCATCGGCAACATCTTAGTAAAATGAAAGTGAGCTTTTTAAAAGTGGGGCAAGGTGATGCAACACTTATCATAATGCCAAACGGACAAACAATGTTAATTGATGGAGGACCTTATGAAGCAGGAGAGGTTATTATTCAGAAATTAATTGAGAAAGGGATTAATCATTTAGATGTAATTGTCAGTACTCATCCTGATATGGATCATATAGGGGGGCTAATTCCAATTGTAGAGCAAATGCCGGTATCGCTTATATTAGATAGCGGAAAAACATATAGTTCTCTTACTTATCATACATATCGGAATAATATTAAAAAAAGAGGGATACCTTTCGTTTCAGTAAAGGAAGGGCAATATATACCGCTGGATCCACATGTTTCTATACAAGTATTAAACAATGGGAAATCAAAAGATGAAAATAATGAATCCTCAATTGTTTTAAAGGTGCGATATGGAAAAGCGGATTTTTTATTAATGGGTGACGCGGATGTACGGACAGAACATGAAATATTAAAACAATTTGATGTACATGCAGATGTTTTAAAAGTGGGGCATCACGGCTCGTATACTTCAACAAGTGAAACGTTTATAAAAAAAGTGGAACCGCAGTTTGCTATTCTGTCTTACGGGAGTAGTAATCCGTATGGACATCCTCATCAAAGTGTAGTAAAACGCTTAAAAAGGCACGGTATAATGGTATATAGAACGAATAAACGTACAGTAGAAATAGAAACAGATGGTGAACATGTTATGTTAGAGTCTAGCGGGTTAATGCCATTGTTGAAGTGATTTCTATATTAGGGGTGGATACTGTCCCTTTTTGGAAAAATGAATAATATATATTATAATTATAAGGGACGTAAGAAATTTCCTTTTTTGTTGAATAAAAAGGAAATTTCATTAGAATGTATAGACAACTACTCGTGCATATATTAAGATGGAACTAGGCGAATAAGGTAATAATAACAAGTAGGTATTTCATGGGAAAGGATCGATGAAAATGAAAACGCAAATTGTCATCAATGCCAAAATTTACACAGGTCAAGAAATAGTGGAAAACGGATTTATCCGTTACGCAGAAACCATTAAAGAAATTGGTTTGATGGCTCAATATGTACCACAAGAAAATGAAACTGTTTTTGATGCTACAGGGAAGATTGTAATTCCAGGTATGATCGATGTTCATATTCATGGTGGATACGATATTGATGCGATGGATGCAAATAGCGATGGGTTAGTAACTCTAGGTAAAGAAATGTTAAAAGAAGGGGTTACAACTTACTTCCCGACAACAATGACACAAGCTCCAGAGGCAATTGAAGCAGCGCTAACTGCTGCGAAAGAAGCAAAAGAAAAAGGAGCGCATTTCGAATATATTCACTTAGAAGGACCTTATGTTTCAAAGAAACGTGCAGGTGCACAACCACTTGAACATATCGTTCCTGCAAATATTGAGCAATTTAAACAATGGCAAGAAGCAAGTGGGAATTTAATTAAATTAGTAACATATGCACCAGAAGAAGAGGGAGCATTAGAGTTTGAACAATATCTTGCTGAAACTGGTGTAGTGGGCACAATGGGGCATACAGATGCAATTGATGCGCAACTAAAAAATAGAAAGATTACACATGCGACACATTTATACAATCAAATGCGTGGATTACATCACCGTGAACCAGGAGTTGTTGGTCATGTGTTATTAAATCCAGATGTAATGGTTGAAGTAATTACAGATGGTATTCATATTCACCCTGATATGGTGAAATTAGCATATAAGTTAAAAGGACCGAAAAAAGTAAGTGTTATTACTGACGCAATGCGCGCAAAAGGTCTTGAAGATGGATTATATGAGCTTGGCGGACAGCCAGTACATGTAAAAGATGGTAGTGCTCGATTAGAAGATGGAACGTTAGCTGGTAGTATTCTAAAAATGGATCAAGCTTTCCGAAATGTAATTGAATTTACGGGTTGTTCAATCGAAGATGCAGTACTGATGACATCAGTTAACCAAGCAGAAGAGTTTGGATTAAATAATAAAGGTGCATTAGCAGTAGGAAAAGATGCAGACTTTGTTGTGATGAATGAAGATTTACATGTATATGATACGGTTCGTTTAGGAATTCATATGAAGGAAGGGAAGTAATTAAATGAATATTCTTGTTGTAAAAACTCCAGAAGAACTAGCCGAAGCAGGTTATAAATTAATTGAAGAAGTTGTAAAAACAAAAGAAAATCCAACATTAGGAATGGCTACAGGAAGCTCTCCATTAGGTATTTATGCAGAAATGCGAAAAAATAAACTTGATACAAGCCGTGTAACCACTGTAAACTTAGATGAGTACGTAAATTTACCACATGAAGATAAAAACAGCTATCACTATTTCATGCAAGAACAGTTGTTTGATCATCTTCCATTTAAACAAACTTATGTACCAAACGGGATGGCAAGTGATTTAGAGGAAGAGTGCAAACGTTACGAGGGCATTCTAACTGCTAACCCAGTTGACCTACAGATTCTTGGAATCGGTGAAAACGGTCACATCGGATTTAATGAGCCAGGAACACCGTTTAATTCTCCAACGAACATTGTTGAATTAACAGAATCTACACGCCAAGCAAACCTTCGCTTCTTCGAAAAAGAAGAAGATGTGCCAACTCATGCGATTACAATGGGAATTGGAAGCATTATGAAAGCGAAACAAGTTCTACTTGTTGCTATGGGTTCTAAAAAGGCAGAAGCTGTTAAAGAATTATTGCAAGGTGAATATAGTGAAGAGTGTCCGGCTACAGTTTTACAACGTCATCCGAATGTAACCGTAATCGCAGATCAAGAAGCTCTATCTTTATGCAGTGAGGCGATTGCTGATGAACATCGACAAGTATTCACCATTTCCGATCTATTATCAGATTCAAGAGTGGGTGAAACAGCTAATTGAGGACGGCGAATGGAAGCCGGGAGATAAAATCCCATCTGAGAATGAACTTTGTGATAAGTTCGAAGTGAGTCGTATGACAATCAGACAGGCGATTAATAATTTAGTGGAACAAGGCTATTTATATCGGAAGCGTGGAATTGGAACATTTGTCCAACTTCCGAAAGTGGAACAAAAATTGCAAGGAATGACGGGCTTCACAGAAGATATGATTTCTCGTGGAATGAACCCAAGTAGTCAATTACTTAGTTTCCGCCTAGTTCCAGCTACTGCTAAAATAGCAGACCGGTTGAGAATACAGGAGGGGGAATCGGTTTATGAAGTGAGGCGTATTCGCTTAGCTGATGATGAACCGATTGCTTTTGAGACGACATATTTGTCGCCAGCTCTTGTAAAAGATATTAACGAAGAGATATTGCAACAATCTTTATATGAACATTTAGAGAAAAAACTGGGCTTTAAACTTGTTAGCGCTACTCAGTCAATTGAAGCTTCTGTTGCGACGGAAAATGAAGCTGAACATCTGCATATTCCTAAAAAGGCGCCTGTACTTGTAATGCGTCAATGGTCATATTCAGAAGGTGAGATACCGCTAGAGTACGTGAAATGTATTTATCGTGGAGATCGTTATAAATTTATTACGAATATCGCACGTAACAAATAGTATATTTCAGTTTGTGAAGTACAGTCGAAATGAAAATGGATAACATGTAAAGAAATAAAAATACGACTCATCCTTATAAGGAATGAGTCGTATTTTTATTATGAGCAATTACGTGGTTAACAGCATCTTTGACGTGATTTACTACATAGTGAGCGTGTTTTTTTACTGCATCATCTGCTTGCGACATAGCAAAACTGTGAGGAGTTAAAGAAAACATAGGAATATCATTGTAAGAATCCCCTATACAAGCAATTTCCTCAGGTTTTATTTGAAACTCATTTAATAAAACAGAAATGGCAGAGCCTTTACTAACATTCGGTGGCATTACATCTAAACATTGTTCTGCTGAGATGAAAGTGCTAACTTTCCCGTGGAATTTTTCATCAATTTTTTTTTGAAGGAGTTGTAAGCTCTCCTTTGTTCCACCGACGGAAATTTTATTTGGGAAAATTGTATCATCAATCTTCTGTAGTAAGTTTGGTTCTTCAACAGAAGTCATTGTTACTTGTTGTTCAAGTTCTTGAATAAAAGGTGTTTTCTCTTCAATGTAATAATTATGCTCATCACTTACATAACGGAAATAAGGATTTTCATTCGTCATAGCTAACAAATCGGGAAGTATGCTGGAATCAAAAGTTGCAGATAATAGTTGTTTATTTTCATGTGTATATACAAAAACACCATTTACACTAATACGATGAAAATTTGTATTTACAGCTTTCATTAAGTCTGCAATTTCATTATCAAGTCTTCCGGAAGCGAAGCAAAGAATAACATTTTGCTCGGCGAGGCTGCGTAGTGCCGCAACATCTTGTTCATCAATAAGACCTCCGTGTTGCATCATTGTACCATCGATATCACTTACAAACATTTTAATCATGCTGTTATCTCCTTTCTATGTACAGGTGCTCTTACATTATACGCATCATATATAAACATGTCTAAAAAATGAATTTTTATTAAATGGCAGATGTTTTACATTGACGACAAAGAAGAATATTCTGTAACATAAAAGTAGGCTATTTAAGTACGAGGGTGGTGTTATATGAATAATTATCTAGAAATTAAAAAAGTTTTAAATAATAATGTCATCATTGCTAGCCATCCTGAACACGAGGAAGTAGTAGTGATTGGTAAAGGAATTGGATTTGGGAAAAAAGCGAAAGATGTATTGGAGCAAGAACAAATCGAAAAAATGTTTGTCTTAAAAAATGAACGTGATCGTGAACAATATAAATTATTAGTGCCGCATGTTAGTGAAAAATTAATTGAATTGATGAACGATATTATGCTGTACATTCAAGAAAAAGCGAAATCTCCACTAAATGAACATATTCATATTGCGTTAACAGATCATATTTCATTTGCAATTAAAAGGTTAAAACAAGGACTTACAATTGATAATCCTTTTTTAGTTGAAACAAAAATGCTCTATCCAGAGGAATATGAAATTGCGGAAGGTGTTGTAGAACTTTTAAATTCTCGTTTGCAAATTACATTGCCAGAAGGAGAAATTGGTTTTATTGCACTTCACATTTACAGTTCGCTTACAAATTCTGATTTATCTTCAGTTAATCAAAACTCCCGTCTCATTGCACAACTTGTATCTTTAATTGAGACAAACTTAGAAATTACATTAGATCAAGAGAGCATTCATTATTTACGCCTTATTCGTCATCTTCAATATGCTATTGAGAGGGTGAAAAAGGGAGAAAAAGTAGAAGAATCGCAAAGTTTTGCCGATTTATTAAAGGCGGAGTATCCAGTTTGCTATAACGTAGCTTGGAAGCTAGTTAAGGTCATGCAAAAAGAGTTGCAACTACCTGTATATGAAGCTGAAAGTATTTATTTAACGATGCACTTGCAACGCTTAGTCAAGGCAGAGCATGTGTAATAAGTCATATATTTTTGTCTAAAATGAAAACGTTAAAAAAAATGATTGAATCGCTTACAATAGTTATGTATAATAACTATTGCAAAGTTATACAAATTTCGACAAACACATTAAGGTGAGTAACGAAAACGTTTGCCTTAATTATAGTGAACTTATACGTAAACCTATTTTTGACACGTGTTACTGATTCGATCAGGCATGAGTGGAGAAAAGTAAGGAATGTAAGCTAGAGAAAGGGATATACTACCCTTTGTATAGCTATCGTTCTATCTTTTTTTCCTCATGTCTTTTTGGCGTTTGTCGGAAGGTATCAATATAGATAAGAGAGGAAGGGTTTCCATGTTTAAGAAGATCTTTGGTGTTCTTCAAAAAGTCGGAAAAGCGTTAATGCTTCCAGTAGCGATTTTACCGGCAGCAGGTATTTTACTTGGATTTGGTAATGCATTTCAAAATCCACAGTTAACAAATGTTATTCCTGCTTTAAAGGCAGATTGGTTCGTAATGGTTGCAAAAATTATGGAACAATCTGGTGATATTATTTTCGCTAACCTTGCATTATTATTCGCAGTTGGGGTAGCAATTGGTTTAGCTGGTGGAGATGGAGTAGCTGGTTTAGCAGCATTCGTCGGCTACTTAATTATGAACAAAACGATGAGTGTGTTCTTAGAAGTAGATAAGCTAGTGAAAGTAACAAGTTCTGGAGCAGACCCAGTAAAAATTGGATTTGCAGATCCAGCGTATGCAAACGTATTAGGTATTCCAACGCTACAAACAGGGGTATTTGGTGGTATTATCGTCGGTATAGTAGCGGCATATTGCTATAATAAATACTTCAACATTGAATTACCATCATACTTAGGTTTCTTTGCAGGTAAGCGTTTCGTACCGATCGCAACTGCAACATTCTCTTTAATAGTAGGTATTATCATGTGCTTCGTTTGGCCATACATTCAAGGTGGCTTAAACACGTTCTCACATCAAATGATTGATGCAAATAGAACAATCGCAGCATTTATATTCGGTTTAATTGAACGTTCATTAATTCCATTTGGACTACATCACATTTTCTATTCACCGTTCTGGTTCGAATTCGGTCAGTATACAAATGCAGCTGGCGAATTAATCCGTGGTGACCAAAAAATCTTTATGGCACAGTTAAAAGACGGTGTAGAATTAACAGCAGGTACATTTACAACTGGTAAGTATCCGTTCATGATGTTCGGTCTTCCAGCAGCAGCTTTAGCAATGTACCATGAAGCACGTCCAGAAAATAAAAAATTAGCAGCAGGTATTTTAGGTTCTGCAGCATTAACATCTTTCTTAACAGGTATTACAGAGCCACTTGAATTTTCATTCTTATTCGTAGCGCCAGTATTATTCGGAATTCACGCTGTATTTGCTGGTCTATCATTTATGACAATGCAAATTTTAGGTGTTAAAATTGGTATGACATTCTCTGGTGGTTTAATTGACTTCCTATTATTCGGTGTATTACCAGGCCGTACAGCATGGTGGTGGGTAATTATTGTTGGTCTTGTACTAGCAGTTATTTACTACTTCGGATTCCGCTTTGCAATCCGTAAATGGAATCTAAAAACACCTGGTCGTGAAGAGGCAAATGCGAATGACGGGGCAGGAAAAACAGAGGCAGGCGAACTTCCTCGTGAAGTATTAGTAGCACTTGGTGGTAAAGAAAACATTGCTTCTTTAGATGCTTGTATTACTCGTTTACGTGTTCAAGTTAACGAACAAAAGAATGTAAACAAAGACCGCTTAAAAGAACTTGGAGCAGCTGGTGTACTTGAAGTTGGAAATAACATTCAAGCTATTTTCGGACCGAAATCTGACACGTTAAAATCACAAATTCATGATATAATGTCAGGTCGTACACCTCATGTTGAAAAAGAAGAACCTGTAAAAGTGGAAGAAACTCCTCAAAAAGTTGATGAAAATGAAACAATTGTATCACCAATCGAAGGGAAAATCTTACCAATTACAGAAGTGCCTGACCAAGTATTCTCAGGAAAAATGATGGGAGACGGATTTGCAATTGAGCCAACTGAAGGAACAGTAGTTTCTCCAGTTAACGGTGAAATTGTCAATGTATTCCCTACAAAACATGCGATTGGTATTCAATCTGAAGGCGGAAAAGAAATTTTAATCCACTTTGGTATTGATACTGTAAAATTAAATGGTGAAGGATTCGAGGCACTTGTAGCACAAGGTGATAAAGTGAAGCAAGGCCAACCATTATTAAAAGTAGATCTTGCATTTGTAAAAGAAAATGCACCATCTATCATTACACCAATTGTATTTACAAACTTACAACAAGGGCAACAAGTCGAATTGAAAAAAGATGGAAATGTTAAGAAGGGCGAAACCGCTATTATTGACATTCAGTAGGAATTTGACGCAAAATGTTTATAATTATAATAGGCGATGTGGTTGACCGAACATCGCCTATTATATACAATAGATGATGTAGTACTCACGTCTATACAACTAAAAAAAACTGTAATTTAAAGGAGATAAATAATCATGGAAAAAATCTTTAAAGTAACTAGCGACTCAGGAATTCATGCTCGTCCAGCAACTCTACTTGTAAACACTGCAAGCAAATTCGGTTCTGACATTAACTTAGAGTATAACGGAAAGAACGTTAACTTAAAATCAATCATGGGCGTTATGTCTTTAGGCATTCAACAAAACGCAGAAATTAAAATCACTGCAAATGGTGATGATGCAGCTCAAGCACTAGCAGCTATCGAAGAAACTATGAAAAACGAAGGATTAGGAGAATAATGACTCTTAACATTCAAGGGATCGCTGCATCAAGTGGGATTGCTATTGCAAAGGCTTTCAGACTTGAAAATCCTGAATTTAACATCGAAAAGAAATCAATTACAAACGAAGCTGCAGAAATTGCACGCTTAGACGCTGTGCTTGAGAAAGCAAAAACTGAATTAGAAGCTATTAAGGACCACGCATTTGCTGAGCTAGGTGCTGACAAAGCTGCGATCTTTGAAGCACATTTATTAGTGTTAAATGATCCAGAACTAGTAAACCCAGTAAAAGATAAAGTAAATAGCGAAAAAGTAAATGCTGAATTTGCAATGGATGAAGTTGCATCAATGTTTATTTCTATGTTTGAAAACATGGATAATGAATATATGAAAGAACGTGCTGCGGACATTCGTGACGTAACAAAACGCGTTCTTGCACATTTACTAGGAATTAACTTCTCAAATCCTGGTACAATTTCTGAAGAGGTAATCATTATTGCTGAAGATTTAACACCATCTGATACAGCTCAGTTAAACCGTAAGTATGCAAAAGGTTTCACTACTGATATCGGTGGACGTACATCTCACTCTGCAATTATGGCTCGTTCTATGGAAATTCCAGCTGTTGTTGGTACGAAAGTTGTTATGGAGAAAATCCAAAACGGCGATATCGTTATCATTGACGGTTTAGATGGAGAAGTAATTGTAAACCCATCAGAAGAAACTCTTCGTTCGTTTGAAGAAAAGAAAGCGAAATTTGAAGAGCAAAAAACTGAATGGGCAAAATTAAAAGACCAAGCTACTGTAACAAGTGATGGACATCACGTTGAGCTTGTTGCAAATATCGGAACACCAAATGATGTACAAGGTATTATTGATAATGGCGGAGAAGGCGTTGGCTTATACCGTACAGAATTCTTATACATGGGTCGTGACAATCTTCCAACAGAAGAAGAGCAGTTCGAAGCGTATAAAGCAGTTCTTGAAGGTGTAAAAGAAGGTCAACCAGTCGTTGTTCGTACACTTGACATCGGTGGAGATAAAGAGCTTCCATACTTACATTTACCAAAAGAAATGAACCCATTCTTAGGATACCGTGCAATTCGCTTATGTCTTGATGAGCAAGATGTGTTCCGTACACAACTTCGTGCATTACTTCGTGCTAGCGTATACGGTAACTTAAAAATTATGTTCCCAATGATTGCAACTCTTGATGAGTTCCGTCAAGCAAAAGCAATTTTATTAGAAGAGAAAGCGAAACTTGTAGAAGCGGGTACAACTGTTTCTGATTCTATTGAAGTTGGTATGATGGTTGAAATCCCAGCTTCAGCAGTATTAGCAGATCAATTCGCGAAAGAAGTTGACTTCTTCTCTATCGGAACAAATGATTTAATCCAATACACAATGGCTGCAGACCGTATGAACGAACAAGTATCATACTTATACCAACCATATAACCCATCTATTTTACGTCTTGTAAAAATGGTTATCGATGCTGCTCATAAAGAAGGCAAATGGGCTGGTATGTGTGGTGAGATGGCAGGCGATTCACTTGCTATCCCATTATTATTAGGATTAGGTTTAGATGAGTTCAGTATGAGTGCAACATCTATTCTTCCTGCAAGAACACAACTAAGCAAGTTGTCAAAAGCAGAAATGGAAACATTAGCAGAAAAAGCATTAATGATGTCAACTGCTGAAGAAGTTGTTGAACTAGTTAAAAGCATATAACCAATAAAAAAACCTGAGTCGATTTGAAATCGGTCTCAGGTTTTTTCTATGAGAAAAATAAATCTTATTTTCTTACTATAGAGGATAAGGAACGGAATTAGATAGCGATAGCAACGATATCAGTTGGGCATACACGTAAAATACCAGTAAAAGTATTTCGATTTTGATTGTTCTTATCGTCTTTATTGTTATCTTTGTCGTCTTTGTTATTACGAGCTAAAGCAGAGAAAAGAGCAACACCGTTAGCGAAACCTTCAAAAATTACATTGTTGAAAGTGCCATTACCTCTAATGCTTAAAAGAGAAAGTTCTGTTCCAACTGAAATGCTAGCAAGTACGTTACATACAGCTGGTTGTTGTGGTCTAACTACTTCTCTCTCTTTCTCTTTCTCATGATGTCTGCACTCTCTTTCATGATGATGACAGTCTCTAAAGTTATCACAGCATCCAAATGATCCAAACATAATCCTCATCACCCCCTTCACACTTATAATCTATGTAAGTTCGGTAGTGAGTGACTGGACAGAGAGTGGAATTTTTTCTAGGGGATTTTCTCATTTTAAATGACTAGCTGGGTGTTTAGTATGGAATGATGTTTAAAACAGGGGAAATATAACAAAAAATGTAAAAACCACCGAAATAAATGAAATAGGTAGCCTTTACACTTTTTTACTTTTATATAAAACGATGATATATACAGGAAGAGCTAGGAGTAGTGGTACAATGGATCGTGCAGTATGTTTTTCTGATTCTAATTGGAATGCTTCTTCTTTTGGGAATTGTAAAATGGAGATGTTTGCGGCATCACCAATAAAATATAGAAGCAGTACAGTTACTATGTAACATAAAAGTGCGATAAAGCTTCCGTATGAACTCAATGAAAATCCCTCTCTTGTTATCTATTTGTTATCATTGTATCACAATTGTAACAAAAATACACGGGTATATTTCAACACCTAAACAAAATTCGACACAAAACGTCAAGTTTATTTATGATAAGGGAATAGAATATACTTTTCCCTTATCATAAATGTCGAATGATTTGTAGTAATATTACAAAAGTATGACAGGGAATAAAAAAACGAAGGCAATGTAGTTACCTTCGTTTTTTATTATTTTGCCCACTCACTCACTTGCTCTACGCTCATACGAGGTGCAGGGTGTCCTTTTAAAGTTGATTCACCAATTGTAATAAGCATAATTGGAACGTAACGAGATGAAACGTTAAATTCGTCTGTCAGTGCTTGTGGATTGAAGCCACCAATAGCACAAGTATCCCAACCAGTTGCTTTAGCTGCAAGCATAAGTTGCATTGCTGCTAAAGATGCATTTGAAAAGGCAGCATCTCTTGGGAATTGTTCACGAGCATATGCAGATTCAATATTTTTAGCTAAGCGTTCTTTTGCTTCTTCTTTCATAAATCCTTGTTCTACAATTGGACCATATACTGGCTCAACATTTTTATAAGCTTCTAAATCACCTAAAATAGCGACTACTGCAGAAGCATCAAGAATTTGTTGCTGGTTATAAGCTATTGGGTGTAATCGTTTTTGTACATCTTCACCTTGAAAAACAAGGAATTTCCAGTGTTGCAAGTTCCAAGCGGAAGGTGCTTGTGCTGCGGCTTTTAAAATCTCATGTAATTCTGTAGATGAGATTTCTTTATTTGGGTTGAATGCACGTGTAGATGTGCGTTCATATAGAACGTTAAAAAAGTTGTCGTTTGTCATTGTATATCCTCCAAATTGTATATCGAATTATTTTCAAAAAAATAATATACACTACTTACATTTTGTAAGTTATCGAATTTAAGAATATAATATCTTTATTTTAATTGTCAAGTTTTAAAAATAAGCTAGGGCATTCATACAAACGATACAATTCCTACAATCATACACTAAAAAAGGAATTTATAGAGTGAAAAGCGAAGATAACATTCTCAATTAGCTTGTTAATATGTATCTCTCACAAATTAAAGTTTATTGGAGAACAGTCTTTTAAAAAAGTTTGTGAGGAATTCAGTAGAACAAGATATATGAAGTGAGTGAAGACTAGTGATGAACATACTACATTTTTTATTAGAGAATACGGTTTTCCAAAATGTGTTACAAGATCTGCAGTTAAATGTCCTTTATATAGAAAATGGATGTAAGCATCAACAAACGGTAGAAAATATCCATCCAAAATGTATGTTTATAGCAAATAGTTTTGAAGAGGGCGAACTATTATTTCAAAGAACGAAACCACACATTATCATTACGTATGTAACAGATTATTCTCAAATAAAATATATAAAGAATATGTATACTCCGCACAGTACATTCATTGTCATTTGGGATCAACAAATAACAAAAGAATTCACAGATGTACTTGCATTAGGAATACGTAATATTGTAATAGCTCCTGTAACTCCGCAAGCAGTGTTAGAGGAAGTGAATAAGAGTTTGTATCAACTTTCTTTAGTAAGGCAAGTCGGTTTGCAGCAGGAATTGCTTCAAACGATGTTTGATTTTCAAAATGATCTATTATTTATAGTAGAAGATGATGAGATTGTTGATTGTAATACAAATTTTTTAGCTTTTTTTGGATATGAAAATCTGTTTGCCTATCGTGAGCAACATTTAGTATTTGCTGAACATTTTATTAGAGAAAGTGGATACTATTCGACGACGCATGATATCACATGGTTAGACGATACTTTATCAAGTGGTAGAAGAATTAAGATGCTAAATTATGAAGGGGTAGTATCCACTTTTTTATTACGTGCGACACCATTGCCAGAAGATTTATCAAGATTTATTGTAAAGTGCACGGAATTTACAGAATTAGATGAAATCTATCAAGAGCAAGAAAGACTTGCTATGGTAGATTCATTGACAGAGATTTATAATCGTTTAAAGTTTCAACAAATACTAGAGGTAGAGTGGGAAAAGGTAATACGTAGTGATGAGAAAATAGCTATCATTTTATTTGATATAGATAATTTTAAAACGGTTAATGACACATATGGTCATGATTTTGGTGATTTGGCATTAATACAACTTGCAGAGCTTATGAAATCTAAAGTGGAGCAACAACATGTATTTGCAAGATGGGGAGGAGAAGAATTCATTATATTAGTGACAAATACAGTAGAAAAGGAAGCATTTCAAGTTGCGGAGTCATTACGATTCTTCATTGAAACAAAGCAATTCACTGGAATTTCGAAGCTAACAGCTAGCTTTGGAGTTGCGTTATATGAACAAGGAACTACAAGAGAAGAATTAATGCAACGAGCGGACATTGCATTATATGAAGCGAAAAAAAATGGGAAGAATCAAGTATGTGTGTATAGAAAAGAAAAAATGTAATTTTTCGCAACAAATTGTTGCGATTTTTTTTTATTGTTTGATAATAGAATAGGGGGACAATTTTTAGTGAAGGAATTATGGAGGATCAATATGATAAAAAAAGTAATGGTGATGGCTTCACTGTCTGCTATAGTTGGCGGCGGAGTATACTATTTTCTTGTTAGCCCCAATATAAAGGAAAACACTGTATTAACAACTAAAGTGAATCCTACTATTGAATCAGAAGTACAAGGGAATATAGAAGAAAAAGAAGAGCAACAAATTGATTATGCTAGCATATCTCAAAAATTAGATCAATATTTAGTCGGAAAGCAATTTAATGGAACAGTTTTGGTAACAGATAAAGAGCGTGTTATATTGAATAAAGGATATGGGTATGCTGATGTTCAAAATAAAATAGAAAATACGCCTCAAACAAAATATCGTATTGGTTCTATTACGAAAACAGTTGTTGCCACATCTATTTTACAGTTGCAAGAACAAGGTAAATTGAATATTCAAGATAATGTAAATAAATATATTCCTTCATTTCCGGAGAATAAAAATATTACACTATATCATTTGTTAACCCATACCTCTGGTTTACCTGAACATGCGAAAGGAAATGTGAATGCTGCTTCCCGTTTACAGTTAGTTAATTGGATTGGACGTCAAAATTTAGAATTTCCTGCAGGAACAGGTTGGAGATATACAGATTATAATTATATGGTTCTTGCTTATATAATAGAACATATCTCGAAAAAACCTTTAGGAGATTACATAAAAGAAAACATATTTGTAAAAGCAGATATGCATGAATCCGGTATGGGAAATATGGTACCTGGAGATAAAAATTTTACAAAGGGTTATGTGAAAAAAATCAAGAGCTTGTACCAGCGCAGAAGTTAGGCATGAATTGGCTATATGGTTGTGGTGAGATGTATACGACAGTTGGAGATATGAAGAAGTTAGACGAAGCAATTATAAATGGAAAACTTCTTTCTGAACAAAGTATACAAGCAATGTTTTCGCCTTCAGCAGAACGGAAATATGCATTTAGTTTTTATATATATCCAGATTATTTTCATAATCATGGTGTATTATCTGGTTGGAACACTTTCAATAATTTTAATAAAGAAAAAGGAATTTTTGTTATGTTATTTTCAAATGTAAAAAATAGTATGGATGATGACTTTAATAAAGAGTTCCGAAAGATGGTAAATGATTTATTAGAACAAAGGGGATGAGAAAATGGAACATAAAACTTTATCAATAGGTTTCATTGGTATTGGCGTAATGGGAAAAAGTATGGTTTATCACTTAATGCAAGATGGTCATAAAGTATATGTATATAATAGAACGAAAGCAAAAACAGATTCTTTAGTGCAAGATGGTGCACAATGGTGTGATACGCCAAAAGAGTTAGTGAAGCAAGTTGATATTGTAATGACAATGGTTGGATATCCACATGATGTAGAAGAAGTGTATTTTGGTATAGAAGGAATTATAGAACATGCAAAAGAAGGTACGATAGCAATTGACTTTACGACATCTACACCTACTTTAGCAAAACGTATTAATGAAGTTGCAAAAAGCAAAAATATATATACGTTAGATGCACCTGTCTCAGGAGGAGATGTTGGTGCGAAAGAAGCAAAACTCGCAATTATGGTAGGTGGAGAGAAAGAAATATATGATAGATGCTTACCTTTACTTGAAAAGTTAGGAACAAACATTCAATTACAAGGACCAGCTGGGAGTGGACAACATACAAAAATGTGCAATCAAATTGCGATTGCTTCCAATATGATTGGAGTATGTGAGGCTGTTGCTTACGCGAAGAAGGCTGGATTGAATCCAGATAAAGTGTTAGAGAGTATTTCAACAGGGGCAGCAGGTAGTTGGTCATTAAGTAATTTAGCTCCTCGAATGTTAAAAGGAGACTTTGAGCCAGGATTTTATGTAAAGCATTTTATGAAAGATATGAAGATTGCTTTAGAGGAAGCAGAAAAATTACAATTACCAGTCCCAGGCTTAAGTTTGGCGAAAGAATTGTATGAAGAGTTAATTAAGGATGGCGAAGAAAATAGTGGAACACAAGTATTATATAAAAAATATATAAGGGGGTAAACGAGGTGGACCTTCAAAAGTTTGATGAGATGATTGATACTGTACAGCGAGCTACTTGTATGCAAATTAATGAAAAACAAAAAGAAGCTTTTAAACAAAAATATGATTTTGAACCAGACTTTGAATATGGAAGAGATGAGAAGGGGCATTATGTAATTCGAACCTCTAAAAAGATGTTAGAAGAAATGGAGTTTTATTTGGCATTGAAATATGATCGTGATGGAGTGGATCTTTATATGCAAGCTGAGATTGACGGTATATTTCATGTATCTGTTAGCTATGGTGAAGATGCCCTACATCTACAAGAATTGTTTGAATTTCTAGAAGAAAATAAATAAAAGTCCTCATTTGAGGACTTTTATTTATTTAGTCATTATAAGTTAGAAGCTCGGCGACATCGTTCAACTGGGAATGGGATAATTTGTGCGATGTGATTAGGACCAAATTGTTTTGTACGAGCATGGCGTATTATATAAAAAGCACACAGAATTGAAACAGGAATAGCGCCGAATAAACCAAATAATAAAGCGCTTACACAAGATGCGACAAATCCTAAAACACCAATTTCTAACTCTTCCATAATAGCTCCTAAAATAACAGGAAATGCCCCACATGTAACTCCAAGTATAAGTGCGATAAGTAAGCTCATGATTATCCCCCTCTGTTTGCGATATTATTTTCCTTCTTAGTTAATTGTAGTATATCACATGCAAAACAGAATTTTCAGAAAAATTTCAATAAATGTTCAATAAATGTTCAAAAAATACACTTGAAAAATCAAGGCGTTAAATTTGTGATGAAATGGTACTTTTGAGTAAATAAAAAATCAGGCTTATTTCAAAAGTGAAATAAGCCTGTTCCATAGGAGGATGTATATATGTAGAGTGAATAAAAGTTTGGAAAAGGGGATCCAAGTCCTTTTATTCAACTAACTACCTTAATAGATTGGAACCCAGCCTTCAGTTGTCACAAAAATACGAATAGCTACAACTTGACGATCATCTTGCAAGGTGAAATAATGTCTTGCATTTTCTGGAACAGATATTAGATCGCCTGGCTCAAGTTCAACATCAAAGAATTTCCCATCTTTGCCTTCAATAGCGAAAATGCCATGACCACTGACGATAAAGCGGACTTCGTCGTCTGTATGATGATGTTCTTTTTGGAAATTAATTAATAATTCGTCAAGGTTAGGTGTGCTATTTGAAAGTGAAATTACATCATGTGCTTTATAACCTCGACGTGCTGAAACATCAGCGATTTCTTTTGAAAAAACAGCTAATATTTCAGCTTTGTTTTCATCTGTTAAAGAATAATTTTCATTTAAATGAGTAGGAAGTTTAGAAATATTCCATTTCTCATATAAAACGCCTTCCTCTTGTAGAAATTTAGATACTTCCACTTCATTTTCAATACGAGTATTTACTTCATGAATACGAATTTGCGCCATTAGAAACGCCTCCTTGAATTGATAGTAGTTTTATATGAAATTGGAATAAAAACTCATAAGCTTCTAATCTCTTCTTTGCATCAAAGCTATCTCGGCCCCATACGGTAATACCGTGGTTACGGATTAATACCGCTCCCGAATCACCTTGTATATGCTTTCGAAAGTTTTCTCCAAGCGTTGGGATATGGGCATGGTTTTCGATAATAGGAATGTGAATTGTTGCACCTTCTTCCCAAATATCGAGAGCTTTAATAATTTCTTGATTTTGAAGGGTAACTGCATCACTATATAAATTTGTGATGACATTATTATCAGTTGTATGAACATGAAGTACGCACCCGGCATTCGTATTGTTATAAATATGTGTATGCAATATTGTTTCTGCTGAAGGGCGTAATTCAGTCTCTAAAACAGGAACTCCTACATGATCTACTAATAGAAAATCATCTGGAGTGGTTTTTGTTTTATCTTTACCGCTTGCTGTAATGAGAAAAGTAAGTGGCTCATGACTAACTTTTATAGAAATATTACCACTTGTTGCTGGGAACCAATTTCGAGTTGTTAATTCTTTTTTTATCTCGCTTAAGTCATACCATTGACGAAAAAGTTGTTTCATGATTTCACCTCCAACAAATGTTTTAATTCATTTTGAATATCATGGAATGTTTCAAACGGTGTATAAGCAATATAATTCTCTGCACACTTTGTAATAAGGAAGTCACGAGCAAATACTTTATCTGCTTGTTTCGCAGCTTGTAAATCAGTAATTGAATCTCCAATCACAATATGGAAGTCATTCGTATCACTCAATTTACGGATGAGAGATGATTTACATAATCCGCAATGATTTTGACAATGATGATCACAAGGATGAGGCCAATTCACCGTAATGTATTCATTTGAAAAATCTGTTTCATTACAGTAAATTTGCTCTTTTGGAATGAGTCCTTGTAAGAGTGGATAGACGAAGAAATCCATTCCACCTGATATAACGTAAAAAGAAATGTTATTTTCATTTACAAATTGTATAAATTCATGAAAACCATTACGAAGTTCAGCAGTTTCTATTAAAAATTGAATAATTTCATCGTGCAGATGAGTAGGTATTAATCGAAATAATTGAGAAACACCTTCTTGAATAGATAGCTCTTGTGATAAAATTCTATTCTTTACTTCTTCAGCTTCTGGTGGTGCGAATTTTTCCATAATGGACATAATGTTATCATTATTTGTAATCGTGCCATCGAAATCACAAAATACTTGAATACTCATAATTTCACCTCATGAGAGGGATTTCCCCATATTTGTAGTGCACTATGCAAATTTATGTCATCTACTTCATGGAGTGGTTTATTTTGCAAAGTAGCCTCAATTGCAGTACGGAATGCTTTACCACCGCCTTGCGCTCCATTTGGATGTCCATGTATCCCGCCGCCAGCATTAATAACAACATCTTTACCGAAATCTCGTACAATAAAGGGAACGAAACCAGGGTGAATACCAGCAGATGGAACAGAAAAGCTCTTCTTGAAAAATGCATCGTCTTCAGTTAAATATTTTGAGATAGCAAGAGCTTCCTCTTTTTCTAGCGCAACACTTCCGTATGGAGATGGGAATAATGAAAAGTCAGCCCCAGCATAGCGTAGTAGCTTTCCGAGTAATAATGGAGATGAAATTCCATATAACTTAGATGCTGAATAAGCACCACTTACAGCAGGGTGTGCCATAATAGGAACTGGGATTTCATCATCTTCTGCAAGTGATTGCAGTACATCTAGTCCGTAAGCAAATACGTTAAATAATAGAATATCAGCTCCAGCTTGCACTGCACGTTTCGCATTTTCTTTTAAATCAAAAGTTCGTCCTGTTAAATTTACGGCATATAACGTTTTATGTCCGTATGTTTCATATACGGATTGTAAAACTTCTTTTCCAGATACAATGCGTTTCGTAAGTGGTGTTAATGCATTTTCAAATAATATTTCATCATCTTTTACTATATCTACACCACCACTTGCTTGATCACGTAATTGCGTTTTTAAATACCCAATATTTCGTCCAATCATTCCTTTAAAAATACTCATTAAAAGGGGACGATCATGCACTTGTAAAAGGTTTCGAATCCCATCTATCCCGAATTTTGGACCAGGAAAATGTTCTTTCAATTCTTCTGAAAAAGTTAAGTCAATTAATTTTACTTCGCCATCAAGGGATAGCTTTCCAAATGTAGTCGTTAAAATTGCTGGTAAATCTGGACTGAAGTTTAATAACGGATATTCGATTTTAATAATTCCGCGTTTTACTTTTTTACGTAAATACGAATTCGTATGTTCATGTTCAGCTAATTCCTCAATATGAATGACGTTGCCTTTATGTTGCTTTAATTGTTCTTGCAATAATTGTGGCAAATGAGTCCAAGAGCTAATTGTTAAACCAAGTGCAATTTGCTCAGCCTTTTTTTCTAAGTTATGTGAATCATCATGGATTAAATACGTCGCTATAATTCCGCTCATTGTTATAACCTCCTAGTTAAATAAAAAAACCTCTCAGCTAAGGAGAGGTTTTTTTACAACCAGCTCCTTATCTGTCAGCATAATGCTGCGAGAATTAGCACCGTGTCTACGATTGTAGATCGGTTGCCGGGTTTCGTCGGGCTCGTCCCTCCACCTGCTCTTGATAAGAAGTATTTAGAAATGTTTAAATTTTTAAGATAACTGAATTTTGTCAGATATTTTTCATGTTGTCAATTACTTTTTGAAAAAATTTAATTTATCAATTCGATTAATGGCTTCTCGTAATCTATCTTCTGTATGCAAGAGACCAACACGGACATACCCTTCGCCATGTTCACCAAATCCAACACCAGGAGCAACTGCAACATGTGCTTTTTCTAGTAAAATATCAGAAAATTGCTCGGATGTATAACCTTCTGGTACAGGAAGCCATGCAAAGAATGATCCGGTTGGAATGTCTACATTCCAACCAATTGAGTGACAAGCTGAAATAAGAGCGTTTCTCCGAGATTCGTAACTATTTACAAGATCTACTACACAAGACTGTGAACTTAATAGTGCTTCGCGAGCAGCATCTTGAATTGCACCAAAAATACTAACATACATATGATCTTGCAATAGGTTAATGGTTTCGATGACACTTTCATTTCCAACTGCAAAAGCAATACGCCAGCCAGCCATATTGAAAGTTTTTGATAACGTGTAAATTTCAATTCCTATATCTTTCGCACCATCTGCTTGCAAGAAACTAACAGGTTTTTGACCATCAAATCCGATAGCACCGTAAGCGAAATCGTGAACAACTAATATATTATGTTTATTAGCAAAATGAATGGTTGTATCAAAAAAATCTTTTGATGCAGTAGCACCTGTAGGGTTATTTGGATAGTTTAAAAACATTAACTTTGCCCGTTCAGCGATAGAGTCGTCAATTTTTTTATAATCCGGTAAAAAATGATTTTCTGCAATAAGCGGCATGGTTTCAAAGTGTGCCTTTGCTAAGGCAACCCCAGATAAATAATCTGGATAGCCTGGATCCGGAACGAGAATTGTATCACCAGGATTTGTAAAACAAATTGGTAATTCTACTAGTCCAGCCTTCCCACCAAACAAAATAGCAACTTCAGTTTTTGGGTTTAATTCGACGCCGTATTCACGTTTATAGAATGTAGTCACGGCTTCCTTTAAGCTTTCATGTCCGCGAAATGGCGGATATTTATGATGAATGGTCTTTTCGGCAGCATCTTGTAAAGCTTTTACGATATGCTGCGGTGTTGGTTGATCTGGATTACCTTGACCTAGATTAATAACATCGTGACCAGCTGCAACGACTTTGTTAACTTTTGCAACAAGTGAAGCGAAAAATTGTGTTGGCAATGATGTTACTATCTCAGAAGGTTGAAATAATTTCATACTTTCCACCTCTTTTGAAAGTTGTTACAATTCTAGTGACAAATGATATAATCTTTCCAGTATTTTGTAAAGAAAAAAATAAGAATGGGGCTGAAAAAATGAAAGTCGCATGTATTCAAATGGATATTGTTTTTGGAGATGTAGAAAAAAATATTGAGAATGCTAAAAATAAAATAAGCGAAGCTATGAAGGAAAGGCCAGATGTTATCGTCTTACCAGAACTATGGACAACAGGATATGATTTAACGAGACTTTCTGAAATTGCAGATAGGGATGGAGTGGAAACGAAAGAAAAGTTAATAGAATGGGCGAAGCAATATGATGTACATATTGTTGGTGGTTCTATAGCAAAGCAAACAGAGCAAGGCGTTACAAATACGATGTATGTTGTAAATAATGAAGGACAGCTAGTCAACGAATATAGTAAAGTACATTTATTTCAGCTTATGGATGAACATAAATATTTAATAGCCGGTAATGGTACGGGCGAATTTAAGCTGGATGATGTTGGATGCGCTGGAACAATTTGTTATGATATTCGTTTTCCAGAGTGGATGCGTGTCCATACTGCTAAAGGGGCAAAAGTATTATTTGTTGTAGCAGAATGGCCATTAGTTCGTTTAGCACATTGGCGTTTGCTATTGCAAGCAAGAGCAGTTGAAAATCAGTGTTATGTTGTTGCATGTAATAGAGCGGGAAAGGATCCAAATAATGTATTTGCGGGTCATTCTTTAATTGTGGACCCTTGGGGTGAAGTTGTAGTAGAGGCGAATGAAGAGGAATCAATTTTATTTGGAGAGCTTGAATTCGAGAAAATTAAAGAAGTACGTAAAGGAATTCCAGTTTTTGCGGATCGCCGTCCAGAATTATACAAATAAAATGTTGACAAGTGATTTTTATTCTTGGTATAGTCTTCAACATAAAGTTAAAAATTCAAAAAAATATACAACTCTTATCAAGAGCAGGTGGAGGGATTTGGCCCGATGAAGCCCAGCAACCGACCGTAATACCATTGTGAAATGGGGCGTTTATTACGCCAAAAGGCACGGTGCTAATTCCAGCAGAAAGTAAAACTTTCTGGCAGATAAGAGGGGAGAAGATAAACTTCAAACCTCTTTCTTAGTGGAAAGAGGTTTTTCTATGTTAGAAAAACCTCTGAATTTAAAAAGGGGGAGAAGAAGATGGGATATTATTCATTAACAGAAATAACAGCTGTACAATATGCGAAAGATCATGGCTACTTTGAAGCGAAGGCAAATGTCGTTTGTCATGAAATTGGAGACGGAAACTTAAATTACGTGTTCAAATTAGATGATGGAGAGAAATCGATTATAATAAAACAAGCACTGCCTTATGCGAAAGTAGTTGGTGAAAGCTGGCCATTGTCTATAAAAAGAGCAACGATTGAAAGCAAGGCATTACAAATTTTTGCGCAGTATGTACCGGATTATGTTCCAGTAGTGTACAGTCATGATGAAGAGTTAGCGATAACGGTAATAGAAGACTTATCAAGACTAACAATTACAAGAAAAGGATTAATAGACGGAGAAGAATATCCGCTTTTATCCCAGCATATCGGCCGTTTTCTAGCACATGTTTTATTTTACACTTCAGATTTTGGTTTACAGTCAGAAGAGAAGAGGGTACTAGAAGGTACCTTTGTAAATCCGGACCTTTGTAAAATTACAGAGGATTTAGTGTTTACAGATCCGTTTGGACATTATGATACAAATGATTATGAGCCAGATTTACAGCTCGTGGTTGATGAACTTTGGAGTGATAAAACTTTAAAACTAAAAGTAGCACAATATAAATATAAGTTCTTAACAAGAAAAGAAACTCTTATTCATGGTGATTTACATACTGGTAGTATTTTTTCGTCACCTTCTGAAACGAAAGTGATTGATCCAGAATTTGCGACATATGGCCCATTTGGATTTGACATAGGTCAATTTATTGCAAATCTATTATTAAATGCTTTATCTAGAGAAGAAGAGAAAAGAAGTGTACTATTTTTCCATATAGAAAAGACGTGGAGTTATTTTGTAGAAACTTTTACAAAGTTATGGATTGGAGAAGGTGTAGAAGCATATACGAAAGAAAAACAATGGTTACCAATTATTTTGCAAAATATCTTTACTGATGCAGTTGGATTTGCCGGATGTGAACTGATTCGTAGAACAATTGGTTTAGCTCATGTAGCAGATTTAGATGAAATAGAAAATAAAGAAACAAGAATTCAAGCTAAGAAACAAGCGCTATCCTTAGGTAAAGAACTAATAAAATATGAATCTAAAAGTGCTGATATTCAACTGTTTCGAACATTATTTCAACAGACAGTTTCAGGGGGCGTAAAAGCGTGAGTACAATTGTTACTGTTCCGAGATCTATAAGCTGGAAAGGTGATGCAATTGCGGTATTAAATCAAACGAAATTGCCGCATAGCACAGAATACAAAACATTGACGACTATTGAAGAGGTTTGGAAAAGCATCGTAATGTTAGAAGTACGAGGAGCGCCTGCAATTGGAATTGTAGCTGCATTTGGCTTAGCGCTTGCATCAAAAAAATATAACATTGTACATATTGAAGAATTTCAAAAGAAGTTTAATAGAGATTGTAATTATTTAGGAACGTCACGCCCGACAGCAGTAAATTTATTTTGGGCAATTGATCGTATGAGAGAATCTATTCGAGAGATTACTACAATAAAAGAAGCACAAAAAACATTAGAAGAAGAAGCGCTTCGCATTCAGCAGGAAGATGAAGAGGTGTGCCGAAATATTGGGGAATATGCGTTAACATGTTTTAAAGATGGCGATAATATTTTAACAATCTGTAATGCTGGAAGTATCGCAACTGCCAGATATGGAACTGCATTAGCTCCCTTTTATATTGGAAAAGAGAAAGGTGTGCGTTTACATGCATATGCGTGTGAAACGAGACCAGTTTTACAAGGTGGTCGCTTAACGACCTGGGAATTGAAGCAAGCAAATATTGATGTGACCCTTATTACAGATAATACTGCAGCTCATGCTATTCAAACGAAAGAAATAAATGCAATTATTGTAGGGGCGGATCGAATTGTCGCAAATGGAGATACGGCAAATAAAATAGGGACAATGAATTTAGCTATTTTAGCAAAGCACTTTGATATCCCATTTTATGTTGCTGCGCCACTGTCAACATTTGATGTTACGAAAGAAACTGGAGCCGAAATAATTATTGAAGAAAGAGATGAAACAGAAGTTACGAAAATCTTTGGAAAACAAGTAGCACCAATTGGAACGAATGTTTATAACCCTGCATTTGACGTAACACCGAACGAATTAATTACAGGAATTATTACTGAGAAAGGTATTATAAGCGGGGATTATAAACGAGAAATTGCATCATTATTTGAAAAACAGGCTAATACATAATAGCTTGTTTTTTTATGCCTAAATGCATTGTTTTCTCTTACTTATATAATGAAAGGAGGAGAAGAGGATGGAAGAGTGGATCAAGATGATAGGTAATGTAGGGTTTCCAATTGTTGTAACATTATATTTACTCCACCGTATTGAAAGTAAATTAGAGGGGGTAATTGTTGCAATTGAGAAGCTCCCGCGGCAATTACTAAAGTACGAAGATCCTCGCAATAAAAAATAAAGTTTGCTCTTCTTGAGCAAACTTTATTTTTTATTGAGCAGTATAGCCACCATCGATAACGACAGCTTGACCAGTAATACCTTTAGCTTTTTCACTCGCTAAAAACATAGCATAATCAGCGATTTCTTGTACTTGTAATAAGCGCTTTTGTGGGACGAGTGGATAAATAACATCTTCTAAAACATTTTCAAGTGGTACATTTCGTGTAGTAGCTAAGTCTTGTAGTTGATTACGTACAAGAGGGGTATCGACATAACCAGGGCAAAGGGCATTAACAGTAATACCATGCGTAGCACCTTCTAAAGCGGCAACTTTTGTTAATCCAATTACGCCATGTTTTGCACTATTGTAGGCAGCTTTTCCAGCAAACCCGACAAGGCCGTTAATAGAAGCGACATTAATAATACGACCATATTTTTGTTGTTTCATAATCGGAAAGGCATGCTTAATTGCGATAAACGGAGCAATTTGCATAATTTGAATTAGTAGCTCAAACTTTTCCGTTGGAAAGTCTTCAATGGGTGAAACGTGTTGCATTCCTGCGTTGTTAATTAATATATCTAATGAACCGAAATGACTAACTGTTTGAGAAATTGATGCTGTAATTTCCTCTTCAGATGTAACGTCACATTTTAAACCGATAGCTTGAAAACCTTCACTTTGTAATTGCTCAGCAGCTTCTTTCGCACGTTCTTCAAGACGATCAGTAATCACAACTTTTGCACCTTCTTTTGCAAAAGCACTTCCCATTTCATATCCAATACCACTCGCAGCACCTGTTAAAAAGACAACTCGATTTGTAACCATGATGAAAAACATCCCTTCATAATAAAGTTTTCATAGTGCTCTATTTAGAGAGGTTATAATGAAAATCCTGCAAACATTTGGAAAAAATATCGTTAGCTATCTTGTTTTGCAAAATAGTCTTTGCTATACTATTTTGTAAAGCAAGATACTTACGCTTATCTATCTTGTAAAACAAGATAGTAGGAGGATTTGAATTATGTCGACAAGTCAAATGCTGAAAGGGATCTTAGAAGGATGCTTACTTGCTATTATTTCTGAAGGCGAAATATACGGTTATGAAATGAGTGAGAAGCTAGCAAAGTATGGTTTTACAATGGCGAGTGAGGGAAGTATTTATCCGTTATTAATACGAATGCAAAAAGAAGGATTAATAACAAGCGTAATGAAGGAATCTCCATCTGGTCCAAAGAGAAAATATTACACATTAACAGAAAAAGGCGAGGAAGCACTTGATGAATTTATGGATCGCTGGGAAGCGATGCAAAGTAGTGTAGAACGTCTACTTGAAGGGAAGGGAAGGAGAAAATAATGTTATCAAGTGAAGCACGAAAGTTTTTGTTAGATATGAGATTATTTTTGACGGCAAAGAGTGTGAAAGAAAATGATATTGAAAACTTTTTAGAAGACGCAGAACTTCATTTAATAGAAGGTGAGAGTGAGGGGAAGAGTGTAGAAGATATTTTCGGAAGCTCACCGAAAGAATATGCAAATGAACTTGTAAAAGTGATGGAAAGAGATAGACAGGAAACGTGGAAGCAAATTGGTTTTACAGTAATGAATATCGTATCTTTTTGGATTATTGCTTCTATCTTAATAGTGAGTAATGGAATGTTACAGATTTCACTTATTCAGTGTATTGGTTACAGTTTTTCATTAATTTTAGTTGTTATGGGTCCTAATTTTCTACTTCGCAAAATGACCTTCGTCACAAGCTTTACAAAAACATGGTTTTCCATGTGGTCTTTAGTTATGATTGCTCCATTGTTTTTATTAGGAGCTGTTACGATATTAGATGTGATATATCCTACAAAAATGCTCACATTCACCGAAGTCCAAAGTTATATAGTAGCTGGTGGGATTTTTATCATCACAGTAGCGATAAATATATATTTTGAAGGATGGTTTAAAAACTTATATTTAATCATTCCACTTTCTATTATGTTACTGTTTAAAACATTTACATCTGAAGATCTCATGCCAATGTTATTTCAAATTATATGTTTATACGGAAGTTTGTTTATTTTAATTTTCTTTGAAATTATGATGAAGACGAATAGAAGAGAAATGGTTAAATAAGGGGGTGATAAAAGTGCTATCGAATGAAGGGCAAAAGTTTTTAGATGATACTCAAGGGTATTTACGAACAAAGGGCATTAGAGAAGCTGATATTCTTTTCTTTATAGAAGATGCGGAAGTTCATTTAATAGAAGGAGAAAAGAGAGGGAAGAGTGTAAATGATATATTCGGTCATGCTCCAAAAGAGTATGCAAATCAACTTGCCAAAGAGATGGAAGTTGATAAAAAAGGGAATTATAAATTATTGCTTTATTTCATTATAAATTTATTAGCATTCACGATGATGAAGAGTGTATTTTTTAGTGAAGTCGACCATCGTTTGTCTTATTCTTTAATTGAATTAATCGGATATCCAATTATGATTTTTGTAGGAATTAGTGTATTAATATGGGGCATGAGAACAGCCTCATTTAAGCGTAAAAGAACTGAATTTTTAATTATGTATATAAGTGGTGCGATATGGTTTTTATCAATTTTCAGTATTGCATTATTAAATAATTTTTATGGTACAACATTTATTAAATTTACTGCGACAGAAAGCTTCATTCTTGTTGGAATAGTAGTTCTATTTGCAGCTATTGTAAATATTAAATTTGGTGGTTGGTTTACTTTGGCGTATTTACTAGTTCCAATTGCATTGGAATATGTATTCGTAATGATAGATTTATCAAGTATTATTGGAATGTATGTACAACAAATAATTCTTTTCATTGTTATTTATATGCTTTTGAAAATTCATATAAAATTAGAAAAAGGAAAGTATACGAATAAAAAGAGAGACAGTATTATTTATAGGTAAATTGAGTAGTAGTTTTCTAAGGTTAACCTAACAATAACTCTTTTATAAAAAGGATATATGTTGACTATTTTATTAATATATTAGATTACACATCAGGATATATTCTGTTTTTCGGTTTAATAGGAAAGCGGCTGCTCTGGATATACCAAAAATTATTTCCAAAGAAATATTATATAGGGATTTTTAGAGGGATTACATTTACATTTAGTTGTCTATTTTTATTTCTAGCAGCCGGGATTTGGTTTGTTGATTGGAACAAGTTGTTTTAAACAGTAACATGAGGGTTACTGTTTTTTTCTTTGTAGTAAAGAGCTTTGTAAAGAGAGCGCTTTTTGTTCTGTTGTTAATAAGGAATGAATATGAACGTTTTCTGGACGAGGGACTATCGGATACATAAGATTTGTTGGAGAAGGGTGGTGCTCCGAGCCGGTTGGAGAATGAGGATCTGCATGAGTAAGTTTTCCATGAATACGTCTTGTAAATAAAATATGACCGATTTCGTGAGCGAGCGTATATATATTTTTCATAGGGGCAGCCGAATTTGTTAAAACGATATAGCCAGTAAGTTGCTGTTGTTTTGCTAAAGAATAAGCGCAGGCAATTACTGCTGTTTCTTTGAAATAATCACTGCCAATATAACAAATATAAAGGTCGCATTCAGGAGCTTCATTTACACATGTTTGGAAAAAGGATGCCAACTTTTCTTGACTTTGAATGGAATTTTTATAACTGATTTCACGGTCAAAAAAACGGAAAAGTTCATTTAATACAATTACTTCTTGAATTTGAAATGTAATGGGGTGCCAAATTGATTCTGCAACAGCTAAATCTTTTGCGATGCGGTCATCAGAAATATCGGCACCGGGAGTAATACAAATACATATATTGACGTATGGATCCATAAGGAACACCTCAAATGAAAAAAGTTCTTCCTATAATATATGTGGGAAAAAGATGTCATGTATGGATAAACGCCTTCTTTATTGAATATATAGATGACAAGTCGAAAAAATTTCATAGTTCTATAACATTGTGTGGTCGTCTTTTTGATATAGTAAAGGAAAGGGGGAGAATATATGTATACATTAAAAATCGTTTCAGACAGAGAAGCACTTTATCAATTTGCGAGTTATGTAAGAGTTGTACAAGGGGTTGAAGATGTATATGTAGAGGTGGGAGAACCTTTATATGAACATCCTTTAATGAAGTTTTATGTACATATTAAGCTGAAAGAAACATATGAGCAGCATAAAGCGTTACAGGAAATAGCAAGATTAGTAGAATTGGGCCGTTTTACATATGTCCATTATCGTAATGATGAAATTGAGGAAGCTTTTGAAGCTGTAAAATATGAAAGTTTTAAGAAATAAAGGTGAAAAAATGGAGGCGAAAGCTTCCTTTTTTTCTTTAAAATTACATGAACAAAAAGAGAGAAATTTTGTTATGATAAGGGAGGTTAGGGAAAGGGGAATTTACATATGGGGTATATTGAAGAGTTACGAAAAGTCGTTGGTACAAGACCGCTTATTCTCGTAGGATCAGCAATTATTATATTAAATGATAATCAAGAAGTATTGCTTCAATATCGTTCAGATACATATGATTGGGGTGTACCTGGCGGGGCGATGGAACTGGGTGAAACGACAGAAGAAACGGCACGTAGAGAGTTATTTGAGGAAACGGGGTTAACTGCAAAAATAATGCAATTTCTTGGTGTTCTATCAGGAAAAGAAGTATATTTCCGTTATCCGAATGGCGATGAAATTTTCAATGTCATTCATCTGTATCAGGCACATCATGTGAGCGGGGAATTAAAGCTCGATCATGAAGGGTTGAAACTTCAATATTTTCCAGTAGATAAGTTGCCAAAATTGAATGAAACGACAGAGAAAATTTTACAAAAGTTTTTATATGCACTGACAGAATAGAAGGTTAATTCCTTCTATTTTTATTATATTAAATATTTTGATTTTTTAGTATGTTTATAGTATGATAGTTGTAGATATACATCTTATGGAATTTCACCTAAAAACTGACTAGGGTACATAAGAGAGGGGCAAGTACAAAATGCATAATGTTGTTATTACAGCTGCAGTTCGTTCGCCAATTGGAACTTTTGGAGGAGCGCTAAAAAATGTAACGCCAGTAGAATTAGCTGTTCCTGTACTTCAGGAAGCTGTAAAACGAGGCGGGGTAGAACCACATGAAGTTGATGAAGTAATTTTAGGTCATTGTATTCAAAGAACTGATGAAGCAAATACGGCGAGAACAGCTGCATTAGCGGCAGGATTTCCTGACACAGTTACGGGATATACAATCCAACGTCAATGTTCTTCAGGTATGCAAGCAATTATGTCAGCTGCAATGCAAATCCAATTAGGTGTAAGTGATGTTGTTGTTGCAGGTGGAGTAGAAGCGATGAGTTCGAGCCCTTATGCATTGAAACAGCACCGCTGGGGACAACGTCTACAGCACGGAGAAATTCGTGATACGGTGTGGGAAGTGTTAGAAGATCCGATTCACCATATTATGATGGGTGAAACAGCGGAAAATTTAGTTGAACAATATGAAATTACAAGAGAGGAACAAGATGAAGTTGCTCTTCGCAGTCATACATTGGCACTGAAGGCAATCGAGTCTGGACACTTTGACGATCAAATTGTTCCTATTACAATAAAAGAACGTAGAAAAGAAGTAGTATTTTCGAAGGATGAGCATCCACGTGCAGATATTACAGCGGAAAAATTAGCAGGGTTAAAACCAGCATTCCGTAAAGATGGGTCTGTAACTGCAGGTAATGCATCTGGCCTGAATGACGGAAGTGCAGTTCTAGTATTAATGAGCGAAGAAAAAGCAAAAGAAAAAGGCTTACAACCGTTAGCTAGAATTGTTGGATATTCAGTAGCTGGAGTAGACCCGAAAATTATGGGTATTGGACCAGCACCAGCAATTCGTAAAGGTTTAGAAAAAGTGGATTGGTCATTAGAAGATGCAGATTTACTTGAAATTAATGAAGCTTTCGCGGCTCAATATTTAGCTGTAGAGAAAGAGTTAGGTTTAGACCGTGAAAAAGTGAACGTAAACGGTAGTGGCGTAGGACTTGGGCATCCAATTGGTTGTACAGGGGCTCGTATTACGGTAAGTTTAATTCACGAATTAAAAAGACGTGGGTTAGAAAAAGGAATTGCCTCTTTATGCGTCGGTGGCGGTATCGGGGTTGCCTTATTTATAGAAGCACTATAAAAAAGAAGCAGCTATTGCTGCTTCTTTTTTTATGACTCAAATAGATGATGAAATAATCGATCACGATTTTCAAAGAAAAGTTTCGTTGTTTGGTAATGCTCGGTTTCTTCTAATGTGGATTCGTGAATCCCCTCTTGTGTTAAAGAGTATATAGTAGATTCAGGGTAAGCCATTAAAATAGGAGAATGCGTCGCAATAACAAATTGTGAACCTTGTTCCGCTAGTTCATGCATTCGAATGAGCATGGAAAGTTGTCTCATTGGTGATAGAGCGGCCTCAGGCTCATCTAAAATGTATAAACCTTGTCCTGAAAAACGGTTCATAAATAAGGAAAAGAATGATTCACCATGTGATTGCTCGTGAAGTGAAACGCCGCCATAAGATTTTATAGCATCTATTTCATCAATATAAGAAGCAACGTTATAAAAAGATTCAGCGCGAAGAAAGAAACCGTCGTTTGGTGTATTGAAACTTTTTGAAATTCGAAGGTATTCATGTAAAGATGAATGTGAATCGTTTGTGCTAAAGCGGAAATTTTTCGTTCCACCTTCTGCATTAAAACCTAACGCAATTGCAATTCCTTCAAGTAATGTTGATTTACCCGTTCCGTTTTCTCCAATAATGAATGTTACATTTGGATGGAAAGCTAGTGATTGTAATGTTCGGATAGCGGGTAAGCAGTAAGGATATGCGGAAAAACTAGGGATATTTTCTTTTTTTAATGTGACATTTTGTAAAAAGGGTACGTCAATCAATATATAAACCTCAATTCATAACGGATTTTGAATCTAAAAAGGCAGCAAATACAAGTGTTAATGACACCTGAATCCCTTCCTTATTTTCTGAATATTTTATGTGGATTATATCATTTAAACTATCATATTCCAATGTGAAAATAAATATTGCATGAAGATCTATTCTCTCGTTATGATAGATGGTATTCTATTGAAAATGTGAGAAGGAGTTAAAGTATGCCGTTTACATTTGCACATCCAGCAGCAGTTCTTCCTTTTGCGAAAAAGCATTCTAAATATATGTCAGTAACGGCTCTTATATTAGGTAGTATGGCGCCTGACTTTGAATATTTTTTACACTTTAGACCGTATGGTGTTATTGGGCATACGTGGCTTGGGTTCTTATATTTAAATTTACCACTTGTCTTCTTATTAGCATGTATATATCATTACATTTTAAAAAAGCCTTTTATAACACATTTACCTAAACCATTTGCTGGGTATTATACATATGTAGTAGATAAGGGGTGGAGGATTCATACATGGAAGGATCTTTTTATATTTTGTTATTCAGCATTATTCGGTATGTTAACGCATGTTGTTTGGGATGCATTCACTCATAAGACAGGCTATTTTGTTATGAAAATACCATTATTGCAAAGAGAATGGTACGGTATCCCTGTTTATAAATATATGCAACATGGAAGTACATGTATTGGTTTTCTATTATTAGTATACGTTTTATGGAAATATAGAAATGAAATGGGTAAAGACCTTATTTTAGCTTCGGAAAAAAGAAAGTATTGGATTTCAGTAATTGTTGTGGCAACTATTATATTTATCGTGCATGCGTTCCTAGATCCCTATTTTCATATTTTCCAAATTGGAGGTATAATAGTATCTGGACTGACAAGTTCATTTTGTGGACTTTTCATTGTTTCTATAGTTTACAAGGCAAGGGACTAATTTTATATTCATGAATGATAGTGTTAGGAGAAATGAAATGATGAAAGCATGGAAAAGTATTTTTGTTTTATGTAGTTTTCTTCTTATGTTAAGTGGTTGCTTCCATCAAGAAGAAAAGAAAGCTGAACCGAAGAAAAAAGAATCTATTCCTGAAACGAAAGAATATGGTGGGCGTGAGCTGAAAAAAGTAGGACAAAAAGTGAAAGAAACAGGATGGGGTACTTTCAAGTTAGAGCAGATGCACTCTGTGAATCAAACATTTGAAGTAGCGCCAATGAAAATTCACGTACAAGATGTGAAAGTAATCTCTTTATCACAGATGAGTGAAAAAGCAAAAAATACATTGAAAGTATACACGGCACTAACTCCTGAAGAAGTAAAACGTAGATTAGGGGATAAAGTAAGCCAAGAAGATGCAGAATTATATGCATCGCTAAGTGGAACAGAGATTAGTAATACAATTCGTTACGTTGAGATTACATATAAGGTGGAGAATAGCGGGAATAAAAATATGCAATTTTTCTCTATGAATGATGTTATGATTAATGGTAAGCAACATTTTAAAGTAGCGACTCAAAACTTTTTATATGATGAAGATACGTTAGTTGGTACAAAAAATGTGTCAAGAGAAGACTATAAGCCTGGTGAAACAAGAGATGGTATTATTGGTTTAATACTTGACGATGGAAAAGACAAAGTAAAGGATATTCAGTTTACAACTGATGATTTACTTGCAGGAGATTCAGAAACACAAGATGTTGTAAAAGAGTCACAAACGTTTAATATCTCACTTTCGGAGTAAGGTGTTTTTAAAATAATGTAAGAAAAACAGTCAGCACTCAAATATTATGCTGACTGTTTTTTTATTTCTTTTATGTATGAATCTACATTTTGAAAAGGTACCTTAATTTTAAACGCATCTTTTTGTTCGTTAAATTGCTTTTCATTGTAGGGACCGAAACGTTTATTGTGCTTTACGTCAATAATCCAATAATGTTCACTTTTTTTATTTGCAATTGCTGCGTCAGGGTTATTTGGATCTGATTTTTCCTCAGTTTGTTTTGCAATAATGTATTTATCATCCCAAGCAATGTCTGTAATTTTTGCAGGGATGTATTGTGTGGCATATACAGCATCTTGCGAGGGGAAAAGTTCAAATGCATTTCCAGAAGTACGTATGAGTTCGTATTCATCGTTAACCGTATAAGTTAAGTGACTTGTGTTTCCTGCACAACCAGTTAATAGGAAGGCGACGAATAGGATTATCCATTTTTTCAATATGGGAACCTCCTTTATAATGCTATTGTAACAAATTGTACAAGAAAAGTAAGAGAAACGCTAGTTTACAATGTTTTTTAGAAGTGGTACGATGAGACGGGTAAAGAAGGATATGAAGGAGTCGACATAAAATGAAGTTAAAGATGCATCGTCCAGCGCTTGTAATGAATCGCATAGGTGCTTCCCTAATTGACATGTTTTTAATCTCGGTTATGTATGGTGCAGTAGTAGCTATTATGACCGGAAACTATAGTGCTATGTTTAAGCGCTTTAATATAAGCTTAGGTGATTTTAGATATGATTTCGCAGTAGTTTTCATATTAATGGCGATATATTTTATTGTATTACCCTTTATTTGGAACGGTGTTACACTTGGAAAAAAGGTAACGAGAATAAAATTAATTTCATTGAAGAGTGAAAAGCTAACGTTGCAAACATTAATTATAAGATTTTTTGTAGTGTTATTACCGAACGTATTGCTATTAGGAATTCCATTAATATGTAACGTATATATGATGTTGTTCCGCAAAGACAATTGCGGTTTTCAGGACTTAATTACAAAGACGAAAATAATAAGTCTTGTATAATAAAATAAAATAAAAAAAGACCCTTTTATATATATAAGGGTCTTTTTTTATTTTATAAGTATATTGTGAATATTTACAGTAAGGAAAAGCTAAAATGTGTCATTTCTATTTATAATAGATTGAAAATTAAGATAATGGTATAATAATTAAAAATAATATCTTTATCTCACCATTTGGGGCTAATTAAAGTTTTACTTTATATAATAAGGGGGAAGTTGAGATGACAGGAGGCAGCATAATTTTTTGGGGGATTCTCATTTTTATCGGTCTAGTTCTTGATCAGCGTAAGAGTAAGAAAAAAGAAGGATAAAAAGTAAGCGTTTACAAATTGAATAGCAATTTTTCTTGCTTGCAGAATAATCTCATAAAGGAGTATACTGAATGACGGTAAGACTTATAGAAGGGGTAATGAAAATGAAGCTTGCAGGAAAAGTTGCTATCGTAACT
Source organism: Bacillus sp. FSL L8-0152 (assembly GCF_038006365.1). NCBI lineage: Bacteria > Bacillati > Bacillota > Bacilli > Caryophanales > Bacillaceae > Bacillus > Bacillus sp. FSL L8-0152. Next base: position 4,146,622 of record NZ_JBBOVB010000001.1, on the reverse strand, counting down.
GGCGGTGGCATCGGTATTGGACGTAATACAGCTCTTTTGTTGGCTAAACAAGGCGCAAAAGTAATTGTGACGGACATTGATCAAGAAAGTGGACAAGCAACAGTGGAGGAAATTACGAATCTAGGCGGAGAAGCCCTTTTTGTATTCTATGATATGGAAAAGCAAGGAGATTGGCAACGCGTTATTAGCATTACTTTGAATGCATTCAGTCGCATTGACATGCTTTTTCAAAATGCTGGTTTATATAAAATAGATTCTATTTTTTCTCGTCAACAAGAGAACGATTCCAATGTACTTTGTATTAATGACGTTTGGATAGAGATAAAACAATTAACGTCATCTTTTATGAAACAGCAAGAAGAAGTGGTGCTTAGTGATTTACCGATTTTCGGTATTATTGGCACGAAAGGACAATCATTTCATACAGTAGAAGCCCTAGTATAATAATGAAAACCGCCCTCAATATATGTGGACGGTTTTTTTGTATGTTATATAGAAGGAAATTTTTTTAGCGAATACGTTGTTCTGTTTGGCTGTCAAAGAAATGCGCTTTATTTAAATCAAATGCCAATTTAATTTGGTCTCCAGGTGAGAATATATGTCTTGCATCAACACGTGCTGCAAAATCTTGATTTCCAAGTTTCATATATAAAATAGATTCAGCACCTAACAATTCAGCAACTTCAATTTTTGTTGTGAAAGTAGTAGATTGTGAAGCTTCTAAAAATAGTAGTTCATCATGAATGTCCTCCGGGCGAATACCTAAAACAATTTCTTTATTTACATAGCCTTGTTCACGTAGCATCTTCATTTTTCCTTCAGATACTTTGATTTTTATAGTATTGTCTATAACGAAATCGGTTTCAGTCAATTTACCACGGAAGAAGTTCATCGCTGGTGACCCGATAAATCCACCCACGAAAATGTTTTCTGGTGTTTCATATACTTCTTTTGGTGTTCCAATTTGTTGAATCTTTCCATCCTTCATAACGACAAGACGCGAAGCCATAGTCATTGCTTCTGTTTGGTCATGTGTTACATAAATTGTTGTTGTTCCAAGGCGATGATGTAGCTTAGAAATTTCTGAGCGCATTGCAACACGGAGTTTAGCATCTAAGTTTGATAATGGCTCGTCCATTAAGAAAACTTTTGCATCTCGAACGATTGCTCTACCTAACGCAACACGTTGGCGCTGTCCACCTGATAATGCTTTCGGTTTTCTATCTAAATATTGTTCAAGTCCTAAAATTTTTGCTGCATCTTTTACACGACGATCGATTTCATCTTTTGGTATTTTTCGAAGTTTTAATCCAAATGCCATATTATCATATACACTCATATGTGGATAAAGAGCGTAGTTTTGGAATACCATTGCGATATCTCGATCTTTTGGAGGAACATCATTCATTAGTTTACCATCAATTGAAAACTCGCCTTTTGAAATATCTTCGAGTCCAGCTACCATTCGTAACGTTGTAGATTTTCCGCATCCAGAAGGACCGACAAATACGATAAATTCTTTATCTTGAATGTGTAAATTAAAATCAGTTACAGCTGTTACGTTATTATCATATATCTTATAAATGTTTTCTAATTTAAGTTCTGCCATGGTATTTCCCCCTAGAAATAATTATGCAAACGTTTTCTTTGAGTTCATTATAAACGAATAGATTCAAAAAATAAATAAAAAAATAAAACGTTTTCATATATTGGAGAATTATTAGTGATTTTCGCGTTTTTTCTTAGAAAAAGAACAATAAAAATTGTAAGCGCTATTTTAAATTGAGATAGAATCTGTTATCATTCATTAATGAAAACGTTTGCGCCTTAAAAAAGAGAAAAATGAATGATGAATGAAATGGGGTAGCATAATGGAAAAACAATGGTGGAAAGAAAGCGTAGTATATCAAATTTATCCTCGTAGCTTTATGGATGGTAATGGTGATGGTATAGGAGATCTTCAAGGGATTATTTCAAAGCTAGATTACTTAAAAGAGTTAGGGATTGATGTGATTTGGTTATCACCAGTCTATGAATCTCCAAATGATGATAATGGTTACGATATAAGTGATTATTGTAAAATTATGAACGAGTTCGGAACAATGGAAGATTGGGATGAACTATTACATGAAATGCATGAACGTAATATGAAATTGATGATGGATTTAGTTGTTAATCATACATCTGATGAACATAATTGGTTTATTGAATCACGTAAATCAAAAGATAATAAATATAGAGATTACTATATATGGCGTCCTGGAAAAGAAGGGAAAGAACCAAACAACTGGGGAGCTGCTTTTAGTGGATCTGCATGGAAGTATGATGAAATGACGGATGAATATTATTTACATCTGTTTTCTAAAAAACAACCAGATTTAAACTGGGATAATGAAAAGGTAAGACAAGATGTTTATGAGATGATGAAGTTTTGGTTAGAAAAAGGAATTGATGGATTCCGCATGGATGTTATCAATTTTATTTCTAAAGAAGAAGGGTTACCAACAGTTGAAACAGATGAAGATGGTTATGTTTCAGGTCATAAACATTTTATGAACGGTCCAAACATTCATAAATATTTGCATGAAATGAATGAGGAAGTATTATCGAATTATGATATTATGACGGTTGGTGAAATGCCAGGTGTAACGACAGAAGAAGCCAAATTGTATACTGGAGAAGAACGAAAAGAGTTGCAAATGGTATTCCAATTTGAACATATGGATTTAGATTCAGGAGAAGGTGGAAAGTGGGATGTAAAACCATGCTCACTTCTTACTTTAAAAGAGAATTTAACAAAGTGGCAAAAAGCATTAGAGCATACCGGATGGAATAGCCTTTATTGGAATAACCATGATCAGCCTCGCGTTGTATCTCGTTTTGGTAACGATGGAATGTATCGCATTGAATCTGCAAAAATGTTAGCGACAGTTCTTCATATGATGAAGGGAACGCCATATATTTATCAAGGTGAAGAAATCGGAATGACGAACGTTCGATTCCAATCAATTGATGAATATCGAGATATTGAAACGTTAAATATGTATAAAGAAAAAGTGATAGACCATGGTGAAGATATAGAAAAAGTAATGGAATCTATTTATATAAAGGGTCGTGATAATGCTAGAACTCCGATGCAGTGGGATGATCAGAATCACGCTGGATTTACAACAGGTGAACCTTGGATTACTGTAAATCCTAACTATAAAGAGATTAATGTGAAACAAGCAATCCAAGATGAAGGTTCAATTTTTTATTACTATAAGAAATTAATTGAGCTACGCAAAAATAATGAAATAGTTGTATATGGATCATATGATTTAATATTAGAGAATAATCCTTCTATTTTTGCTTATGTAAGAACATATGGAGACGAAAAATTACTTGTTATTGCAAACTTTACTGCGGATGAAAGTGTATTTGAAATGCCTGAGGATATTAGTTATAGTGAATCAGAATTATTCATACACAATTACGATGTAGAAATCGGATTGATAGATAACATTACATTACGTCCGTATGAAGCGATGGTATTCAAATTGAAATAAGAAAAATCCTTATGCCACCTTGGCATAAGGATTTTTTGGGTTACCATTTTAATATGGAGAATCCATATGGAGGAAGTGTAACTTGTAATACACTTGCTTCTGCTGAAAATTCTTCATTTGTATAAATGTTAATTATTTTCTTACCAGTAACATGAAGAGGGAGTGAAACTGTAACTTCACTATTAGTAGGGTTTAAAACGAAAAAGATAGTTTCATCCTCATATGTTTTCGTATAAGAAATATAATTATGTTCATCATTTGCTTCGATGAATTGAAAAGTACCATGTCCTCCAAAAGCTGCATGTTGTTTTCGTAATGAAATCAATGTTTGTATATGTGTAAATAATGCATGATCTTGTTCTTTAGTATCCCAAATCATACATTTACGGCAATTGGGGTCCATACCACCATCCATGCCGATTTCATCTCCGTAATAAATACATGGAGAGCCGATGAAAGAAAGATGGAATACATAGAGCAATTTCAACTTATTTTTATCTCCATTGCATGTTGTTAAAATTCTTGGAGTATCATGGCTATCTAATAAATGAAAGGCTGCTTCATTTACATTCATAGAGTAGGAATGTAGAGATTCTGTAATTTGCTTCATGAATTCACTTGCTTTAATGGAATCGTTAGCAAAGTAAGAAAGTAGAGCGTTTGTAACAGGATAGCTCATGACAGCATCAAATTGATCACCTTGTAGCCACGGAAGGGCATCGTGCCAAATTTCTCCCAAAATATATACTTCAGGATTTAATGTTTTTATTTCAGTTCGGAATTCTCTCCAAAAGTTGTGATCGACTTCATTTGCGACATCAAGGCGCCAGCCATCTATATTGAATTCTCGTACCCAATAACGTCCTACTTCAAGTAAGTACTCTTTTACATCTGGATGAGCTGTATTTAATTTAGGCATATACGGTGTAAAGGCGAAAGTATCATAATTTGGAAGTGGTTCGGTTATAATCGGGAAATCATGAATGTGGAACCACTCTTTATATGCGGACTTCTCACCATTCTCTAGTACGTCTTGAAATTTCTCGAAAAAGTATCCACTATGATTAAACACAGCATCGAGCATGACTTTTATACCGTGTTTATGACATTCTTCAATGAGCTCTTTAAAAGTTTCTTTCGTCCCAAATTGTGGATCAATTTCCATATAGTCAATTGTGTCATATTTATGGTTTGAATGAGCTTTGAAAATAGGTGTGAAATATATTCCGGAAATGCCAAGCTTAACAAGGTAATCAAGGTTTTGAATAACACCAGCAAAATCCCCGCCGAAAAAATTAGTTGGAGTTGGATTCGTACTTCCCCAAGGAAGGGTGTTTTCTGGATTCAGCGTACTATCGCCATTAGCGAATCGTTCAGGGAAAATCTGATACCAAATGGTGTCTTTAATCCACGATGGTGCTTTGAATACATCATCTGCATGAATAAATGGAAAACAAAAAAAGTTACCAACATCATCATTTGGAATGTTAGAAAAGAATCCTCGCTCTGTATAAATAAGAGTGTCTGTTTCAGATTTTAATTCAAATCCATAACGTAAGCGCTTAAATTTTGGTTCGATTGAAATGGACCAATAATCAAATAATGCAGTAGAACCCGTTTTTTTCATTGGTGTACTTGCTGATATCCATTTCCCGTCATTCCATTCGTAAGGATCACCGTAAATAAGAGTGGCGCTTTGAACATCATCTCTCTTAGTACGTACCCGGATGTGAATTGTTTGTTCATCGTAAGCGTATGCATAATTATCTTTCGGCCTATGATAAATGGCTTCTTTAAACATATAGAAAATCCCCCTTCAATATCTCTATACATAGTATTCCCTTAAGTGTAATAATAAAGACTGTATTGCAAACGATTGCCTTTCTTACAGCTTTAATATTGCTTATAAGAGTAGTATTCATTTCATATAAAGTCAATGTATAAAGAGTATAATGACATAATTTTTAAATTAATATTTGCAAAATGAATAAAAGAATGTATAATGATAGACAAATAGCGCAAACGTTTTCATAGACTTGGGATATTGTTTGCGCTTCAATTAAACTATTAAATGCAAACGTTTTCAGTTACTGAGGTACATAGACAATTTAGGGAGGTTTTTGGGATGAAGAAAGCATTATCATTATTAACGGTTTCAGCATTATCTATTGGTATGTTATCTGCATGTGGACCGAAAGATTCAGGGAAAAAAGAGGAAAGTAAAGCGAAAAAAGACTATGATCTTCTTGTTTGGGAAGATGATAAAAAAGGTGTTGGTTTAGAACCAGCAGTGAAAAGCTTTGAGGAAAAATATAAAGTAAAAGTAAAAGTTGTTGAAATGCAAATGACAGATCAAGTGAAGAAGTTACGCCTTGATGGGCCAGCGGGGACTGGACCAGATGTTGTAACATTGCCACATGATCAAATCGGAAATGCAGTAACAGAAGGTTTACTTTCTGAAGTGAAAGCAGATGATGCTGTAAAGAGTAAATTTACTAATTCATCAATAGAAGCACAGACATATAACGGAAAATTATATGGTTTACCAAAAGCAATTGAGACACCAGTCTTTATTTATAATAAAAAACTAATGCCAAAAGCGCCAGAAACGATGGATGAGCTGTTTAACTTCTCAAAAGAATTTACGAAAGATGGCAAGTACGGATTTTTAGCATTAGGAGATAACTTCTACTTTGCTAATGCATTTATGGCAGGTATGGGCGGTTATGTATTTGGTGAAAAAGATGGAAAGCCAAATGCAAGTGATGTTGGATTAAATAATAGCGGAGCAGTACAAGGTGCTGAATATCTTCAAAAATGGTACAAAGAAAAATTATTCCCGAAAGGTATTATCGGTGAATCAGGTGGGCCTGCTGCTGATGGACTATTCAATGAAGGAAAAGCAGCATCTATCATGAATGGCCCATGGGCGTTCCAAGCAATGGAAAAGAACGGGATTGATTATGGCGTTGCTCCAATGCCGAAATTACCAAATGGTCAACCGATGAAAACGTTTGTTGGGGTTAAAGGATGGCATGTAACAAGTTTTTCTAAACAAAATGATTTAGCTACAAAATTCACTGAGTGGGTAACAAATGAAGAAAACGCAAAAATTCGATTTGAGAAAACAAAAGAAATTCCTCCAGTAAAATCAGTAATGGAAGATCCAATTATTAAAGATAACGAAGCTGCAAAAGCAGTTGCAACGCAATCTGAAAATGGAATTCCAATGCCAAACATTCCAGAAATGCAAGAAGTTTGGAAACCAGCTGGAGATGCGCTTCAATTAGTTGTTACAGATAAAGAGGCACCAAAAGCGGCGCTTGATAGTGCAGTGAAACAAATTAAAGGTAATATTGAGGCAAATCATAACAAGAAAAAATAAGGTGAAATTCGTGCCTCTAATATGAGAGGCACGAATTCTCTCCCTTCCATGTAGGAAGAAAAAAGGGGGAAGGAACATGCAAACATCTATGGAACCAGCAAATGGGTTAAACCATTCAAAGCATAGAAAAATGGCAACCATGTTATCAATCATTCCAGGCGTGGGCCAAATGTATAATAAACAATTTGTAAAAGGTCTTATTTTTCTAGTATTAACAGGTTCATTTATTGTAGCCTTTGCTGATTTATTAAATATGGGATTATGGGGTATTGTAACGCTTGGTACAGAAGTTCCACGTGACCATTCTGTCTTTCTATTAGTAGAAGGAATCTTGGCCCTTATCGTTATCGCTTTTGGGCTCGGCATATATGCATTTAACTTATACGATGCATACCAAAATGGAAAGAAACGTGATATCGGAACACCGTTAAATTCTGTAAAAGAGCAATACCGTAATTTGTTAGATCAAGGTTTTCCTTATTTAATGGTTTCACCAGGTTTTCTACTACTTATCTTTGTTGTCGTATTTCCAATCATCTTCGTAATTTTAATTGGATTTACAAACTATGATTTATATCATTCTCCTCCAGCTAAATTAGTAGATTGGGTGGGCTTTAAAAACTTTATTGATATTTTCACTTTACCGATGTGGAGAGAGACATTTGTAAGTGTATTCTCTTGGACTGTCATTTGGACATTCGTTGCAACAACATTACAAGTTGCGCTCGGTATTTTCTTAGCGATTATCGTAAATCAGCCTGGTATTAAAGGAAAGGCGATTATTCGAACAATCTTCATTTTACCGTGGGCGGTTCCAGCATTCGTATCTATTCTTGTTTTCTCTGGTATGTTTAATGAAACATTCGGAGCGATTAACAATCAAGTATTAGCTTTATTCGGAATTGAAAAAATTGCTTGGATGACAGATCCATTTTGGGCGAAGATTGCTTTAATTATGATTCAAACGTGGCTTGGGTTCCCGTTTATCTTTGCGATGACAACAGGTATACTGCAATCGATTCCGGGAGAATTATATGAAGCGGCTACAGTAGATGGAGCGACAGCTTGGCAACAGTTTCGTAAAATTACATTGCCACTTGTGTTATATGCAACAGCACCAATATTAATTACGCAATATACGTTTAACTTTAATAACTTTAGTATCATCTATCTATTTAACGGTGGAGGTCCTGCTGTAGCTGGACAAGACGCAGGTGGAACGGATATTTTAATTTCATGGATTTATAAGCTAACGATGACTTCAGCGCAGTACGGAAAAGCAGCAGCTCTTACAATGATATTATCGTTAATCGTTATTACAGTTGCGTTATGGCAATTTAAGAGAACAAAATCATTCCAAGAAGAGGATATGATGTAAATGAATATTAAAAGACAGAAGATGTTACGTCTCTCATTAAGTTATTTAGTTATTTTCGTAATGTGTGCCATCATTTTCTATCCGTTATTATGGATTATTGGCTCATCGTTTAATCCAGGTGATAGTTTATCTGGATCAAGTATTATTCCACAAAATGCAACGTTAGATCATTATCGTAAGTTATTAGATCTAGAGAATAGTAATTACTTACTATGGTATAAAAACACATTAAAAGTAAGTGTTTTAACGATGATTTTCTCAGTGTTAGCAATTAGCTTTACTGCTTATGCATTTTCGAGATATCGTTTTGTTGGAAGAAAAAATGGTTTATTAACATTTTTAATCCTGCAAATGATTCCAAACTTTGCAGCGTTAATTGCTCTATACGTATTAGCTCAATTAACAGGATTAATTGATACACACCTTGCATTAATTTTAATTTATGTAGGCGGGGCCATTCCGATGAATACATGGCTTATGAAAGGGTATTTTGATACGATTCCGAAAGAACTGGATGAATCAGCTCGTATGGATGGAGCAGGACATTTCCGTATTTTTTGGCAAATCATTATGCCACTTGCAAAGCCAATCGTAGCGGTTGTAGCGTTATTTACTTTCATTGGTCCATTTACAGATTTCATTTTAGCGAGTATTATTTTGCGAACACCAGAAAATTATACTTTAGCAGTTGGATTATATGAAATGGTTGCGAAGAAATTCGGTAATGAATTTACAACGTTTGCAGCGGGTTCTGTGTTAATTGCGATTCCAATTTCAATTTTATTCCTATCACTACAAAAATACTTTATTTCTGGTTTAACAGCTGGAGGTACAAAAGGATGAAAAATGGGACATTATGTCCCATTTTTCTTTTCATCTCCCTATAAATAACTTTATAGGGAGATGAAAAGAGATTTGACATCACATGTGAAAAGAAGTGAAATAAATAGTATATTATAGTATAGGAAAAAATAGCTATATCCCTTACAATACATGAAGAGGGAGAATAGGATTAGTTTTGCAAGATATAAGAAATGAAAGTTTATGACTTGCAATGAGTGCGAGATAAAATATATGAAAAATGGCAGAGAAATGAGAGGAGGGGGATTTTTATGACAGTTACAATTAAAGATGTGGCGAAGCAAGCGAATGTTGCACCATCAACAGTTTCTCGTGTAATTGCTGATAATCCAAGTATAAGTGAAAAAACAAAGCGCCGTGTTAGGAAAGTGATGAGTGAATTAGGGTATCATCCCAATTTAAATGCGAGAAATCTTGCGAACCAAACGACGAAAACACTTGGTCTTGTTATGCCAAGTTCTGCAAGTAAAGCTTTTCAAAATCCATTTTTCCCAGAAGTTATAAGAGGGATTAGTTCATTTGCACACGTAGAAGGTTATGCGCTTTACATGTCGACAGGTGAAACGGAAGAAGAAATTTTTAATGGTGTCGTAAAGATGGTACAGGGACGTCAAATTGGTGGTATTATTCTTTTATATTCAAGGGAGAATGATCGGATTATTCAATATTTACATGAACAAAATTTCCCGTTTGTTTTAATAGGAAAACCATATGATCGAAAAGATGAAATTACATATGTAGATAATGACAATTATACAGCTGCAAGAGAAGTGGCAGAATATTTAATTTCATTAGGGCATAAGCAAATCGCGTTCATTGGTGGTGGATCAGATTTACTTGTAACGAGAGATCGTTTAGCTGGTATGAGTGATGCCTTGAAATTAGCAGACATTGTATTACCAAAAGAATATATTTTACATTTTGATTTTTCGAGGGAAAGTGGTCAACAAGCCGTTGAGGAATTAATGGGACTGCAGCAACCGCCAACGGCAATTATGGCAACGGATGACTTAATTGGACTTGGTGTGTTAAGTGCTCTTTCTAAAAAAGGATTCGTTGTACCGAAGGATGTTTCTATTGTAAGCTTTAATAATGCTTTATTATCAGAAATTGCGAGCCCTCCACTTTCGACAGTTGATGTGAATATTTATCAGCTAGGATATGAGGCAGCAAAAGCTTTAGTTGATAAAGTAGAGAATGCAGAATCCACTGCAAAGTGTATCATTATTCCTCATAAATTACTAAAACGTCAAACTTGTGATCATTATGCAGAAAAAAGCTAAGAGTTTAACTCTTAGCTTTTTTTATTAGAAAGGCTTCTAATCGGTCGCAGCCTTCTTTTAAAGTTTCGATACTATACGCATAGGACAAGCGAAGGTAGCCTTCACCGTATTCAGAGAATGCTGTTCCAGGAACTACAGCTAGTCCAGCTTCTTTGACAAGATCAAGTGCAAAATCAAATGATGAAGATGTCAAATGACCGACATATGGGAATAAGTAAAATGCACCTGTTGGCTTTTCAACTGCTAATCCCATTTGAGTGAGTCTATTATATACGTAATCACGGCGTTTTTTATATTGGTGGCGCATCATTTTGGGTGCGTCTTTAGCAGCTGTTAATGCTTCAATCGCAGCGTATTGAGCGATTGAAGTAGCACACGTTACATTGTATTGATGAACTTTTAATATGTGTCCTGCTAAATAGCTTGGTGCGAATAAAAGTCCAACACGCCAGCCAGTCATAGAATGTGATTTAGATAAACCGTTAATGACAATTGTCTTTTCACGCATTTCTGGGAAATGAGCGATAGATGTATGCTTTTGTTCATACACAAGCTCGCTATAAATTTCATCTGAAAGGACGAAAATATTTTTATCTTTTAAAACATCTACAATATCTTTTAATTCTTCTATGGATAAAGTTACACCAGTTGGGTTAGAAGGATATGGTAGTACGATACATCTTGTTTTTTCTGTAATAGCATTTTTTAGCGCGTCAGCTGTTAAACGGAATCCAGTTTCACGAACATCTACAAAAATGGGCGTTGCACCGCATAATCGAATAATAGGTTCGTAACCTGGATAAATAGGAGCAGGTAAAATTACTTCTGTTCCTGGCTCTAAAATCGTTCGGAATGCAACATCAATTGCTTCGCTAGCACCAATTGTAACGATGGTTTCGTTTTCAGGTGAGTAATGTAAATCGTAGTTATCTTTTACGAAGTTACAAGCTGCCTTACGTAATTCTAGTAAACCAGCGTTATGTGTATAGCTGGTATAGTTTTCTGTAATAGCCCGTTTTGCCGCTTCTTTTACGAGAGAAGGTGTAGGGAAATCGGGTTGTCCGATTGTTAAAGAAATCAAATTATCATAGTTTTGAATCATGTTAGAGAATTGACGGATTCCAGAAATTTGGATATCCTTCACTCTAGGGTTAATGAATTGTTCCATTGTATCTCCCTTTCTTCCGTTTGAAAATTAAGTTCATTTTATCATATTTTCTATGATTGCGCTTTGTATATGTAATTTAGAAAGAGAGAGAAAAGAAAAAAAGCCGCTATAAGCGACTTTTTAATATCCGTATTCCCAATCTATTTCATCTTCATTCCAGAGTACAGAGGATACCTTGCCAAGGTGAACAACTGATTCGTTCACAGCACATGTGCAATCTTCATCTCCTGCTTTATGCTGTAACTCTTCATATACTGATTTTTCAACATTTTCTAGAACAACCAAATTTTCTTCTTTTAAAACAAGCGTAGTACCCGCCATATTTATCTTCCTCCTACTAAAGTAATGATCACTTATTTGTAAACATAGATAGTATGGATTATATGCTGTATTTTGCTATAGTTGTCCGTCTAAAAAAGTATTTTTACATTTTCTTTGTAATCCGTATTCATTGTATACTGCACGAAGGAAATTTGGTACAGGGTTTACAATCATTTCGAAAATCTGTAACAATTATTATGAGTTGTTAACAAAGAATTAACAAATATGTTAAGAAAAATCAAAATTTTAAAACAAATAAACCTATAAAATGATATAATCATATCAAAATACATATAGGGGATGAGAGGTTATGGAGCTTATCCGTGATTTGTTGATTCAAATTGCCATCATAATTTTACCACTATTTTTATATGAAGCGATTCGTTTAAATCGCTATCAAGAAATGCCTCCGAAGCCAAATCGTTACTTTATTATGTTTTTATCTAGCGTTACGCTCGTTCTCTCCATGACATACTCTATTTGTTTTGGCAATGTGTGTGGGTATAACTTTCACCCAATTCCAATTGTCAGTGGTTTTTTATATGGTGGGATTGTTGGTTTAATCCCAGCGGTTATTTTTGTTGCATATGAATGGTTACTAAAGGGAATGAGCTTTCTTCCAGTTTTAGAAGTAATATTTCTATTGATAGTTCCGCTATTTTTATCAAAGAAATGGTCTCTTTTTTCAAGAGATAAGAAATTAATTTTAGCATTTATGATTTCATCATTTTATGTGCTTGTTTCTTTAGTATTAGGCATGATTAATGTTCTTTTGGAAACAGGATTTACACCGTATATTTCGCAAATATATAGCGGATTTATATTTGCCTCGCTTATCATGGTCATGACAATGGTATTTCAGGTATATTTAACTGAATATTTAAATGAAAATGCATTGCTACGTACAGAGATGCAAAAATCAGAAAAGCTTAATATTGTAAGTGAGTTAGCAGCAAGTGTGGCACATGAAGTTCGAAATCCACTTACTGTTGTTCGTGGATTTATCCAATTGCTAGAAAGTACGGAAGATGTGAAGAATAAGGATTATATGCGTCTCGTATTAGCTGAATTGGATCGGGCGGAACAAATTATTTCAGATTATTTGAATTTAGCAAGGCCGCAAATTGAGAAAAAAGAACACATTTGTTTATCAGCCCAATTAATAGAAATGACCACTCTTATGTCGTCATTTGCAGCAATGCAAGGTGTATATTTACAAGTTGAAATTTCAGAAAGTCTTTATACGATTGGTGATAAGACAAAATTGAAGCAAGCTATTATGAATGTTGTTAAAAATGGTATTGAAGCAATTCAAGGAAATAAAGGATATTTAAAAGTAACAGCTATTCAAAAAGACGAAACAATCATAATAAGAGTTAAAGATAGTGGTGTTGGTATGACGAAAGAACAGTTAGCAAGGCTGGGGCAACCATATTATTCTTTAAAAGAAAAAGGGACAGGATTAGGGCTTATGGTAACATTTAGTATTTTACAAGCGCATAATGGTACATTGGAATATAAGAGTGAAAGTGGAAAAGGCACTGAAGCAATTATTATATTACCAGCTGTACAAAATAAGGAATAAAAGTTACCGATGGAAGGTAACTTTTTATTTTATATTGTTTATTCATTTGTTTTTTCTTGTTTTGCTCGGCTAAATAAACTTTTAAATGATTGAAAGAAGCTTTGCTCTTTTGAGGCAGCGACCATTCTTTTTGTTTCTTGAATTTCTCGAATAACTTGCATAAGCTGTGCATCACGATTACTGTCCTTGTTATAAATTTGACTAACAAGTTTATTCATTTTTTCTTCTTGTTTGGATTCTCGTTTATACATATGATTCATTAATAAGTCCATTTTTTCTTTTTGCAATGCATCTGTTTGAGCGGCGTGCTCGACTAACTCTTGAAGCATTTTTTCTTGAGAGCCTTCTTTTACATACACTTGTTGCATCAATTCATCTAGTTTCTCATCCTTTAAACGATTTTGTGTAATTAGAGTAGAATTTTGATGAATAATTGCTTCATTTAATTGAGCTAGCATTTCAAGTTTCAACATGAACTCCTCAAAGTTACGCCCATCTTCTTTTTCTTTCGGTTGTATCTCTTGCTTATCTTGTATAACTGGTACAGGTGGGGCCTCTTTTTCTTTTAAAATAATCGGTATCGTTTCTGAAATATCTTCTTGTAATGTGGCAGCTCTTTCATGTATAGATTTCAATAGTTTTAAATCATCAAGTTTATAAATACGAGCATCAGCTGTTTTAGAAATCATATAACCATGTTCCTCTAACAGTTGACTATATTTGCGGACTATATGTTTTGGGATGCCTGTTTTATTCGTGACATCTTTCGTTTTATAGGTAGCTTCCATGATATTTCCTCCCCAAAAAGTATCGTATATATCATTTCAATCTTTTATGAGGACTTCCTTTGAAAAAGAATGTCGGAAGGCTATTAGTTTTCTACAGCATTAGTGAAAAAATGAAATTTTTTGGCGGAATGGCAAGGAATAACTAAAATAATGTCTGAAAACATATACAGGAGAAGTTTGTTATAATAACTGAGGAAAAGAAACTGGTAGAAACATGGAGGTATACATGAAGCAATTAAAAGGTATTATCATTTCAATTATTGCAATTCTGTCTATTTTAGTAGCAGTTTATGAAGTACTTGTGCCAGAGGAAACAAGTGTAAAGAAAACGAATACGTATGATCAAGTGTTAGAATTTCCGAAAGAACGTTATCCAGAGACAGGAAAACATATTACGGATGCTATAAAAGAAGGGCATTCAGAAGTTTGTACAATCGATCGTGGTGGTGCTGCAGATAGAAGGAAATTGTCGTTAGCACCGTATCCATCAAAAAAAGGGTATGATCGTGATGAATGGCCAATGGCGATGTGCAAGGAAGGCGGAAAAGGAGCACATATTGAATATATAAGTCCGGCGGATAACCGGGGAGCAGGCTCTTGGGTAGGGAATAAGTTAGATAAATATCCAGATGGTACGCGTGTGAAATTTGAAGTGAAGTAGTATTTGTACATTTCATAATGAAGGAGAAGGGGAACTATGGAGTTAACAATTTCTTATTCGCAATTAATGTTGATGAACTATGACGGTGAGCAGCCTTATGTAGACTGGACGGATGAAGATTTTGAAAGAGGTTATGCTGAGGCAGAGGGAACTGTTATTTTTGAAGCACTTTCTGATTATACTTGTGAAGTGAAAGTGACCCCAGGGAAACATATTGAAAAAGAAGAAGTGGTTAGAACGATTACGGTTCCTTTTACGGTTGAAAATGAAAGTATTGTTATAACGAGTATTCTTTCAAACAAATTTCAAATATCTATTCCAAATGGTGAGTATACAGTTGTCTTACAAGCAATTCCTCTTGAAGAGCCAACGGATGATGAATTATATAAAATACAATACGAATTCTTCTTTGAAAGTAAAGAATAAAAAATGGGTTATCCTGAGAAAAGGATAACCCATTTTTGTTATGCGTTTGTTTTTAAAAGGGAACGAGCATCTTTCGCTGCTTGAACCATATGTTCTAAAGCTGGAATAACTTCTTCTGTTCTTCTCGTTTTTAAACCACAATCAGGATTAATCCAGAAATATTTAGGATCGCATACTTCTAAAGATTGTTCTACGATTTTATACATTTCATCTTTACTCGGTACACGTGGGCTATGAATATCATATACACCTAGACCGATGCCTTTTTCATATGTTGTATGTTTTAACGTATCAATAAATTCTCCGTGACTTCTTGATGTTTCGATAGAAATTACATCTGCATCTAATGCGCGAATCGCGTCAACAATATCTTCGAAGTTACTGTAACACATATGAGTATGAATTTGTGTTTCATTTGCTACAGAAGAAGTTGCTAAAAGGAAGGATTGTACTGCCCATGTAATATAAGCATCCCAATCTTTTTCTTTTAGTGGCATTCCTTCACGAAGTGCTGGCTCATCGACTTGGATTACTCTAATTCCGGAAGATTCAAGTAGTTCAATTTCGTGACGAAGAGCTAGTGCAATTTGATACGAAACTTCTTTTCTTGGAATGTCATTTCGAACGAAGGACCAATTTAAAATCGTAACAGGTCCAGTTAACATTCCTTTTACAACTTTCTCCGTTAAGCTTTGTGCATAAACTGTTTCCTTAATAGTCATGCCGTTAATAAAGGCTACATCACCATAAATAACAGGTGGTTTTACGCAGCGGGAACCGTATGATTGTACCCAACCGTTTTTAGTGAATGAGAAACCAGCAAGGCGCTCACCAAAATATTCGACCATGTCAGTTCTTTCAAATTCACCATGTACAAGGACATCAAGCCCAATTTCTTCTTGGTAACGAATCCATTTTTCTGTCTCTTTTTCAATAAATTGTTCATATTGTTCATTTGAAATAACACCGTTACGCCATTCTTTTCGCGTTTGACGAACTTCAGTTGTTTGCGGGAAGCTACCAATGGTCGTTGTTGGTAATAGCGGTAACTCCAGGGCAACTTGTTGTAATTCGTATCGTTTTTCAAATGGAAGAGGGCGTGAAAAATCTTCTTCTTTTAGTGCTGTTCGTGCTGCTTTAACATCTTCTCGGTTACGTGCAGCAGATGAGCGAATTGTATGATGTACGTTTCGATATGTTTCCAGCTCATTACTAATGCTTTCTGTACCTTGAGTGAGAGCGGAATGAATAAGAACTAACTCTTCTAATTTTTGATTTGCAAATGCTAATGCATCAAATAGCTCAGTCGATAAGTGAGTTTCTTCTGTTTTATCGATCGGTGTATGCAATAAGCTACAAGAAGGCTGAACGATGAAATCTTTCGTTTGGACTTGTTTTTGTAACGTTGTAAATAACTCAAGAACTTCATCAAGGTCAGCTCTCCAAATGTTACGGCCATCTATACAACCGACAGCTAAAGTTTTATCAGCTGGGAATCCATATTTTGAAATAGCATTTAAATTACCTTCTTTACCATGAATGAAATCTAATCCAATACCGGATACCGGGAATGTAATAATTTCTTCATAGTTTTCTTCCACGCTATCAAAATACGTTTGTAAAAGAAGAGTCGCATTTGGAACTTCTTTACGAATAGCTTCATAAATTTCTTTTGCTTGTTGAACTTCTTCTTTCGTTAAAGAAGCGAAAATTGGTTCATCAACTTGAATGGCTTGTGCACCAGCTGCATGTAGTTCTGAAAGCAGTTGTACGTAAGGTGCAACTAACTGTTTTAAAATGGAAGGAAATTGTTCTTGTGTATAGCCTTTAGCTAATTTTAAGAAAGTATATGGACCTAAAATAACAGGCTTTCCATCTACTCCTAATTCTTGTTTTGCCTCTTCGTATAAGCGAAGTGGACGATTATCTTTTAAAGAGATTTGTAATCCCTCTTCATATTCAGGAACGATATAGTGATAGTTTGTGTTAAACCATTTTGTCATTTCGGAAGCTACGTGATTTTTAGAGCCACGCGCCATTGCGAAATATACATCAAGGTAAGATGTAAACTCAGAAAAACGTGATGGGATAAATCCTAGCATATAGGCAGTATCCAAAACGTGATCATAATATGTAAAGTCGCCAATTGGAATGAGTTCAATCCCTTTTTCTTGCTGTACTTTTACGTGTTGAAGGCGAATTTCTTTCATTGTTGTTAAAAATTGTTCTTCATCAATTTTATTGGACCAAAAAGCTTCCAATGTTTTTTTCCACTCTCGTTGTAGTCCGATACGTGGATAACCTAAGTTACTTGTTTGAATTGCCATTTTAAATTCCTCCCTAATTGAAAGTAAGCATTTCCGTTTACTAGGAAATACTTATAACAAAAAGTGCAAAGACATAGAAAATAAGCCTTCCTTTTTGTTTTAACACCTCATCATCATCCGTGAATCTATCAGTGTTGTTAAAACAGGCAGGTCTCCTGACTTATGCTTCATATAATTTCTTTCACCTTCCCGTTTTCACAGTGGCACCAAAAAGAAATCTCAGCATTTACAGTGGCGGGACCGTGTTGGAGTTTCACCAAGCTTCCCTTTTAAACACGAAACGAAATGTTCGTGTACCTATTTTCCTTTTGAAAGGAATTTAACAAGCGATATGATATTGAAACAAATTCTAACACAATTTTTGGAATTTTGTCTACTGTTTTAAAATAAGAAAATTCCGAAGTTTTTATTTCTTATTATTCTGACTTTTTTATTCTGAAGTAACTAATAATATTACAGTATAAAAAGAGAAATTGAGCTATGAAAGAAGTAGGGATGTCTTCTTTCATAGCTCAATTTTCATCTATAGCAACTTCTGAAAGTCGGCCTGCTATAGCATCTTTAAGGAGGGTGTTTAGCCATTGTAATTCAACTGTAATATGCTCAATTACACTTTGCAAGATATATAGTTGTGCACGTGGAACCTTTCCTTTATTACAATCATATATCGTTTGCATAGTATGTAAATATTGAAGAGTATCATTTTTCTTTTTTTCTAAAATAGGAACTAATTCATGATCATTGCTAAAGTGAGCGAAAGATAGGGCTGAATAAATAGGTTTATATATTTGGTTTTTTGCTTCGAATTGTTTTAATAGTAAAGTGTGGAATAGTTTTTTGCCTTCTTCTGTTATATGAAAAATCGTTTTGTCAGGTCGGTTTGTGTCTCTAATTACATTTGTAATGTGAATTGCGCCTTGCTTTTCTAATTGCTCGAAAGCGTAATAAAGTGATCCTTTAGCATATTTAATATAACAATCCATTTGTCGTTCTTTCATAATATGCTGCACTTCATATGGATGTTTATCTCCTTCGAGTAGCAAGCCGAGAATGACTAATTTCATGCTCATGCTGTCTCAACTCCTGTATATAAAAACTTTATACATATTATAAACGGCATATCCTTTTTCATAAAGGGATATGCCGCTTCTTTTTTATATTAACTGACTTGCTTTTGTTTTTCTTTCTTTTTAGGGCCTGTAAAAAGGCGTTCATTTCCCATTAGTAAAATACAAATAACACTTAGTACAGCCGGGATGAGTGCCCAGAAGAATGTGTTCGCAATAGATGTAGCGAGAGCTTCTTTAATACCCGCTAATATTTCAGCAGGAATTTTTGCGGTAGCGCCTGGTGATAATAAGAAACTTGTGTCTCCGCCTTTTGGAGCTAATTTTGCTAGTTCAGGGGGGAACACAGAGTTTAGTTTATCTGTAAAAATATGATTTTGAATTGTACCGAAAATCGTTACACCAAGAGTCATACCGAGTGATCGGAAGAATGAGTTTGTTGATGTCGCCGAACCGCGGTCTCGCATTTCTAACTTGTGAATAGAAGACATACTTAATACTGAGAATGAGAAGCCAACACCAAGCCCAGCGAGAATCATAAATAGTGTTACGAGTAAACGAGGTGTGTCCATTGTTAAAGTACTTAATGAATAAATACCAAGAACGAAGAAGACACCAGATACCATCATAATGTTACGATAGCTTGTTCGAGAAGCTAATTGTCCTCCTGTTTGACTTCCAATTACAGAACCAACCATCATTGGTGTTAAAATTAATCCAGCATTAGAGGCCGAACCTCCAAGAACGCCTTGAATGAAGATTGGAATATAAACTGTACAGATAATAAAAGCAGCACCATAGAAAAAGGCAACTCCTTGACTAGCTGCGAATAAAGGTTTTTTAAATAGATGGAACGAAATAATAGGCTCGGTTGCTTTTCTTTCTACAAAGAAGAAAATAATAAGCGCAATAACTACTGTTGTAAATAAGCCAATAATTACAGTGGAATTCCAGGCATATTCCTTACCACCAAGTTCTAATGCGAACATTAAGCAAACGATACTTATGACAAGTGTAATAGCACCAGCCCAATCAATTTTTTGTTTTCTAAATTCTAGAGACTCACTGTAGTATTTAGTAATGAAGAAAAAGGAGATAAGTCCTAATGGAATATTGATATAGAAGACCCAATGCCAACTTATATAGTCTGTAATATAAGCACCTAATAAAGGACCGAATACACTAGATGTCCCGAAAACAGCACCGAATAGTCCTGTCATCTTCCCGCGTTTTTCTGGTGGGAAGATATCATACATAATTGTAAAGGCGATAGGCATAAGGGCACCACCACCGATACCTTGAATAGCTCTATAAATACTTAATTGCTCAATACTTGAAGCTGTTCCGCAAAGCGCAGAACCGAATAAGAAAAGAATGAGGCCCCCAATATAAAAACGTTTCCGCCCGTACATATCAGAAAGTTTCCCAAAGATAGGCATCCCTGCCATTGTTGCTACCATATAAGCTGATGTGACCCAAACAAACTTATCAAAGCCTCCTAGGTCTCCAACGATTGTTGCCATTGCGGTTGCAACGATTGTATTATCCATTGCGGCCATTAATATACCAAGTAGCAAACCAGCAACAACAAATTTTGTCTTGTTGGTGCCTTTTTTTAATGGTTGAGTTTCCAAATATAACCCTCCTTTAGAAATAAGTAAACTATATTAAGTTTTGAGTGCAGTGGATAAAAAATTTAAATGTATAGTTGATTTTAATTTCTTTTCCATAAGTGCACTAATATGCCATAAAGAATATTATAGTCAAATTTGACTATAAGGCAAATTTTTTCTTCCGTCAAAATATTCTTTCATATAAGTAGAGAACGAGTGAGCGATACGAATATTGCTATAAAGGAAATGAAGTAAATTGTAAAAAAATTTCATAAAGAACACCTTCTGTTAATAGATGAAAAATGGTTTTTTCTTCATATTGTCGAATAGGATAAAAGGAAGAGAAATATTAAACATTACTTGTAGCAAGCTTTAGTAAGTTGAGGAATTTATTGTGTGTATGGTACATCTGAAATGAGGTGAATATATATTATGAAAATATGGGGACGAATTTCGGATACAGGAAAGTATTCAATACCGCTACAACCAGTATTGTGGATTGACGGATCGAAAAAGGAAAATGAATTTCCTCAAGTAGCCGTTACATTGCAAATTGGTAGTATGTATACAGAACAATTTTCGTATGAATTGACCTACGATGTAAACGACATACTTATTATGCGAATTGAAGTGGAAAATAAAGGGGTAGAAATGATTTCGAGAGTTGTTGTAAGTCATATGATTCGAGATTACTTTGCTTATATTCCTAATTCTTTAAAAGTTGATAAGGGGATAAGTGAGTTTTTATTCCAGCTTGTAAGGTGGCGAATTGATGATTTGTTACCAAATGAAAAGGTGGAACTACGTTGCAAAATAAAAGCTAATAAAGATAAAGCTCTTAAACAAGCATTCTTTCAGGCTACATATACATTTCAAGATAAAGAGATATCATATGGTCCACTGCAAACAAATGAAGTTGTTGTGCGGCAATGATAAAAAGGAACCTGTACAAAAGGTTCCTTTTTTAGTGAAGGTTGTGTTTTTTGAGTATTTTCTTTTGCTCTATTCCTTTTTTTCCTACATAGTTATTTTTGTAGCCAAAGTATAGAATAAATAAAAATGAAACAACATTTACAATTGCGTCGATTTGATCGTTTGTAATAAAGTGTATGCCGAAAGAGGTAAATAATAATTTTAATGATAATAGAAAACCAGCTAGTAAACGCATAGCATCTGATAGATTCTCTTTTTGTAGCATATAGATTACTCCTTTCTATAAAAGTTATATATTATATATATGAAATAGAGTAGGAAAGGTATACAAGCTTAAGCAGAAATGTACATTGCATATGTACATTTTTTATTTTGTAGAAAAACATTATTGATATAGAAACATATATTGGTATAAAAGGGGGAGAAGTATGAAACATAAAGGGAAAATTAGTGGATTATTACTTGGAAATACAGTGGCAGTTACAGAATGGATTGCACTTCAGGATGTAATTGCAAAACTGGATTCACGATCATTTTATACCGTCTTTATTATTTATATACTGCAAATGATACTAAGTTATTATTTTGGACATTGGTACGATAAAAGAGCGAACAAGCGTATGAATGTGGAAGTAGGAGGAATGGCAAGCAACGATTTTGTTGTTGATTTTTTTGGGAAAGTAGCCGCTTTATCTGAAAGAGATTCCCGTAATATTACAGTTTACATTCTTTCTGTAAAAGAATGGGAAGGATTAAAAGACACGTTGCAAGAAAAAAAATTGGGAGTGTTAGTACAAAAATTAGAGAGTACCATTGTAAAGACAATTCGGAAGGGAGATGTTGTTACAAAGTGGGATGAAAATAAGTATGTTATTGTAGCAATTGATAATGGTCATGAAACATCAACAATAACAAACAGATTAATGAAAAATATTGAAAGTGAAATAGAAGGTGATTTACTCAGTTTCACTCTTTTATTTGGAGCAGCTAGCTATCCAGTAGAAGGAAAAACGTTTGAAGAACTGTTGAGAAAGTCGCAAAATCAATTGTATCAGTATAGAAATTTGCAAGAAAATGAGTGAAGCTTCGATTTGAAGATATATGATAGGAAGAAGTTTTATTTGTAACATTTTTTTGACTTTTATTACAAAAAACGTTGCGTTTGTAATAAAAGTCTTTAAAAATATATGAAATAAGCATATAATTATGATGGTAGTGCCAATGCAATTTGCACAATGTGTTTTATTTTAAAAGTGTAGAGGAAAGCAAGCTCTACACTTTTCCTTTTTAGGAAATGAAAAGAATATTTGTAAGTTGTTGCGAGATATCGATTGTACTGTGTAAAATGAACAAAGAGATTATTTGATAGAAAGCTGGAAAGGGAATGATAGACGTGAGAGCGGAACGATCACCTTTTATCAGGTGAACTATTATAGTCTTATTAAGACTGAGGTGAAATTCTGTGGCCATTAAGGTAATACATAGTGTGAACAGGTTTTAAAAAACACGAAGAACTATACTTAAAGATGGATATGGAACTGCTAAATACTTCAAAAAGAATAATGTAATATTAAGTAATAATTCGTACAAACAATATTAATGATCTTCGTAAAAAAGATGCGAGTGTATAGAACAATTACATATTTTATAACTTTTTTATATTACACGATGGTCGTTTATAAATAGGAGGAAGAGATGTTGAAATATAGTAAATTAGCAATTATAACTGCATTATCAATGACTTTATTAGCCGGTTGTTTTGGACCGAAACCAGAAGAAGAATTATATGTAGCGTTTGAAAACGCTGCTAAACAAGAAAAAACAATGTTTGAAGATGCAAAAAAACTTGAGGCTTTAGAGAAAGAAGGACAAGAATTATATAACCAGATTGTGCAAGAAGGAAAAGATAATAATCAAACTGTTAAAGAAAAATTGAATCAAGCAGCAAAGAATACAACTGAACGAGAAAAAGTACTTACAAAAGAAAAAGAGGCTTTAAATAAAGCGCAAGAAGAAGTGAAGTCAGCTGATAAGTATGTGAAGAAAATTGAAGATAATAAGTTGAAAGATCAAGCTGATAAAGTGAAAAGCACCTATGAGAAACGACACGATTCATTTAATAAAATGTATGACAGCTATAATAAATCTTTAAAACAAGAAAAAGAGTTATACACAATGTTACAAGATAAAGGTACTAAATTAAAAGATATTAGTGAAAAAGTAAAAGTAGTAAATCAATCTTATAAGGATATTGAGTCAGAAAAAGATAAATTTAATGAATTCACAAAGTCTTATAATACAGAAAAAGTAGCTTTTTATAAACAAGCAAATATTAAAATTAAAGAAGAGAAAAAATAAAACAGTTTGGCCTACACTTGGCCAAACTGTTTTATTTTTTTGTATAAGTACGACTATACCATGGAACAGGTTCACTTAATTTTTTTTCTTGTTTCAATGCTTCAGGACCAATATAATCTTGAAGTGTTTTTTTTGCTACTGTTAAAGATAAGGTTGTTTTCGGATTTCGATAGGAGGATTCAAGATGACCAAGATGCGGTAGAATTCGAAAATCTTCTTTCGTAGGAGGGATGTGGAAAAAATAATCGCCTAAACGTATAAGGACATCAGATTGTTGTTGGCTAAAACGTGGGTTTCTAGAAAAATGTAATCCTTCTTTAATTGCTTTTTTTTCAGCAATCAAACGTTCTAAAGCTGTCTTTTTTAACCAGTATAAATATTTAGGATTAGTAGCTGCTTTAGCATGACGATTCACAACGAAAATAGATTGAGCTAGTCGATTAATAGAATGTTGGTTTTGTAATTGAGATTGTGGTTGTGAAGGTTTCATATTGAATCTCCTTTCAATTTTTCATTATTATACCATAAATAAAAGAGGTTTTTATTATATGCAAAAAGTGATTGTATATATTTTCAATATTAAAGCAATATTGTTACAAAAAACAACTATTTTGTATAATAGTAATAGAATATGTTTTTGAAATTTGATAATGAAAGAGTGAGAAGTTTGAAAGAAATATTAAAACAACAGTATGCCATTATAGATATTGGATCTAATACAATGCGTTTAGTTATTTATGAAAAGAAAAATGGAGGTTTTTATAAAGAGATTGAAAATACAAAAGTGGTTGCTAGGTTAAGGAATTACTTAATTGATGGTGTGTTGAATGAAGAGGGAATAGAAGTATTATTACAGACATTATTTCAATTTCAAGAAAGTACAAGGTTCCATCAGTTGCATCATGTACTTTGTGTTGCAACAGCAACAATTAGACAGTCTGAGAATCAAGAGGAAATTAAAAAGCTTATTGAAGGACAAACGGACTTTACTCTTAGAGTATTATCAGAGTATGAGGAAGCGCGTTACGGATACTTGGCGGTTATGAATTCTACATCGTTTTCAGAAGGAATAACGGTAGATATTGGTGGGGGAAGTACGGAAGTTACATACTTTAGAAATAGAGAGATTTTAGAGTACCATAGTTTTCCTTTTGGGGCACTTTCTTTAAAGCAACAATTTATTAAAGGTGATATTCCTACTAAAGATGAGTTAGAAGGAATGCAACGGTATTTAGAGTTTCAATTTCGAACGTTACCATGGTTAAGCAATAAGAAATTGCCTCTTATTGCAATTGGTGGTAGTGCGAGGAACTTAGTAAAAATCCATCAAAATTTAATATGTTATCCTATAGCAGGATTACATTTATACAAGATGAAAGAAGAAGATATTGAAAATGTAAAAGATGAATTAGGAAAATTGTCGTTCATAGAACTTCAGAAATTGGAAGGATTGGCAAAAGATCGAGCGGATACGATTATTCCAGCGGTTGAAGTATTTCATACACTTGTTCATGTTATAGAGGCACCGGCATTTGTATTAAGTAGAAAAGGGTTAAGAGAAGGTGTTTTCTATGAAGAGTTGACAAAAGATTTGGGGATTTCATATTATCCGAACGTAGTTGAAGAAAGTTTGCATTTACTATCACATGAATACGAAATGGATATGGAATTTGTAATTCAACTTATTAAACATGGAAGACTAATTTGCAAACAACTTGAGGAAATAGGGCTTATTTCTATGTCAATAAAAGACTGGGAAGTGTTCCATCAAGCAGCGAAAGTATTTAATATAGGCAAATATATAGACGAAGAAGCGAGCCGTTTACATACGTTTTATTTATTAGCGAATAAGACAATTGATGGCATGATGCATAAAGATCGAGTAAGGCTAGCACTTATTGCATCGTATAAATCAAAAATGTTATTTAAACAACATTTATCACCATTTGAAGGTTGGTTTGATAAAAGCGAACAAAAAAAAATCCGCCTGTTAGGAGCTGTTTTACAATTTTCAGCTACTTTAAATGTAAGGCAACGATCGCTTGTTGATACCATATCTATAACAGAAAACGAAGAAGGGTTAACGTTTAAAGTTTTATGCGAACAATCAGCATTAGCGGAAAAAGTGCAAGCTGAAAAACAAAAAAAACAGTTAGAAAGAGTATTAAAAACGAATATTAACTTGTTATTTGAACTAAAACATTAGGTTGTACGGATGTCTTTACAAAAAATTTACACTTTATAATATTGTAATTTGCTAAAATAAAAGTAACTAAATTATAGTAAAAAAGTTTCAAGGGGAAGTGTGAAGAGAATGGAATTATTGAAGGGGAATGCAGTAAATTTAAATGATACAGCTTATTACAATAATCGAGAGTTAAGTTGGTTAGCATTTAATGAACGTGTCTTACAAGAAGCGCAAGATGCAAATAATCCACTTTTGGAAAGATTGAAATTTATTAGTATTTTTAGTTCGAATTTAGATGAATTTTTTATGGTACGTGTAGCGGGATTAAAGGATCAAGTGAGTGCTGGATTTAATCAACCAGAAAATAAAGCTGGCTTAACACCAAAAAAGCAATTAAATAAAATTGCGATAAAAGCCCATGCACTAATGACAGTACAATATGATACATTTAAAAATTATGTATTACCAGCGCTTGAGTTAGAGGGAATTGAACGTTTAACATTCAATGATTTGACGAAAGAGCAGCGAGAATTTATAGAAGAGTATTTTGATGAGCAAATTTTTCCGGTGTTAACTCCTGTAGCTATTGATGCATATCGCCCATTTCCAATGTTATTAAACAAAAGTTTGAATTTGGCTACTCTTTTATATGATGAGAAGCAAGCGGAAGAAGAAAACAGGACGAAATTAGGAATTGTGCAAGTTCCTTCATTACTTGAGCGCTTCATAATTTTACCGAGCGAAGGGCAAAAGCATAAATTTATTTTATTAGAAGACGTAATTAGTAGCTTTACTCATAAATTATTTACGGGATATACAGTATCATCTGTTACTCGTTTCCGTATTACACGCAATGCAGATTTAACGATTCATGAAGAAGGTGCGAGAGATTTATTAAAGGTAATTGAAAAAGAATTAAAAAAGCGTAAGTGGGGGGCTGCTGTTCGTTTAGAGGTTGGGAAAGAACACATTGATGAAAGAGTATTAGCATTATTATATGAGGTTCTGGAAGTAAAAGATGAAGATGTATATATAATGGATGGTCCATTAGATTTAACATGTTTGTTTTCTTTATATAAAAAACTAGCTCCTTTATATGAACATCTTGTATATCCAGCTCTTATTCCGCAACCGCCTCAAGATCTAGGTGATGAAGAAGATGTATTTGAAAAAGCAATTGAGCATGATATTTTATTACATCATCCTTTTGAATCCTTTCAGCCGGTAGTTGATTTTGTTCGTGATGCGGCAGACGATCCGAATGTACTTGCGATTAAACAAACGTTATATCGTGTAAGTGGTGATTCACCGATTATTCAGGCGTTAAAGATAGCGGCTGAAAAGGGAAAACAAGTGACGGTATTGGTTGAATTAAAGGCAAGGTTTGATGAAGAAAACAATGTTCATTGGGCTAAAGAATTAGAACAGGCAGGCTGTCATGTTATTTACGGTGTAAGTCACTTGAAAACACATAGTAAAATTACGTTAGTTGTAAGAAGAAAAAACGGAAAAATTGAAAGGTTCGTACATCTTGGAACTGGAAACTATAATGATGCAACAGCGAAGTTATATACTGATTTTGGATATATTACATCAAGAAAAGACTTTGGGGTTGATGCAACCAATTTCTTTAATTATTTAAGTGGTTATACAACAAAGCCACATTTTCATCATTTATCGGTTGCTCCATTTGATATAAGAGAGCAATTTATGGATTTAATAGATGAAGAAATCCGTTATCATAGGCAATATGGAAATGGATATATTATCGCTAAGATGAATTCATTAACAGATAAACCATTAATTAAAAAAATGTACGAAGCATCACAAGCTGGAGTAAAGGTAGAGCTCATTGTTCGGGGAACATGTTGCCTACGACCTGGTATTCCAAATGTAAGTGAAAATATTCGTGTAGTTAGTGTTGTTGGAAGATATTTAGAACATAGCCGTATTTATTATTTCCATCATAATGGGGAGGAGAAAATATATTTATCTTCAGCTGATTGGATGACGCGAAATATGGAGAAGCGAGTGGAAATATCTTTCCCGATATTAGATATTGAAATGAAGGCACGAATTAAGGCGATTTTACAGCTTACATTAGCTGATAATGTGAAAACACGTGAACAAAATAAAGATGGTGATTACTATTATGTTATTAATGGTAGTACAGAAGAAATTGATAGCCAAGTGAAGTTGTTTAAGATGGCATATCAAAATACAGACGCTGAATAATGAAAAAAGTAAAAACCTCTTATGTCCATAAGAGGTTTTTACTTTTTTCTACTTATATGCTCCCAAAATGGAAGGCTGAGTAGAAACAATAGTTTTATTATAAGCGTGTAATAAGGTGGTTCGTTGAGAGAATAACATTTGAAAGAATCGTTATTTTAACTTAGTAATAGTATGGTTGCTGACATGGTCCACCGTAACAAGGATAAGGTGCTGGTGGCGGGAAAGGTGGTGGATAAGGTGGATAAAACGGTCGAGGGCCGAAAGCTAATGCTCCGCCGAGCAATCCACCAGCAATTCCAGCTAGAAAGGGAACGCCAAAAAACGGAAAGAAGCGTGAGTCGCCTACTGGACCAATAGGTGCTGAACGGACTGGGATTGGTTGATAATATGGATACATGAACATACCTCCTTTATTGGACTCACTTTCATCATATGGTAAATGAAACATGGATGAGCGCGTACAAGAAAGGATATGCAAGAAAATAGGCGAATTATTACGAATGTTGAAGTATAAAAAGTGTAATTTCAGGTTTTGACATAAAACGGAATGGGACACGTGTTCTTCCGAGGCCTCGATTGACATAGAGAGTTAAATCCTGAATTGTATAGAAGCCTTCAATATAGTCTTTGGCGAGTGCTGGTGTAATAATAGGTCCTAAAAAAGGAATTTGTACTTGTCCGCCGTGACTATGACCAGAAAGTTGCAAGTTGATTGGATATTTAGAAACTTTGGGCGCGATATCTGGTTCGTGAACAAGAACAATGTTATAAGTACTTTGCCGTGCATGCTCTAATGTTTTCTCTATTTTTGGTCTGCCTAGTAGTATATCATCGAGACCGAAAATAGAAATTTCACTATTATCCATTAAACGAATTCTTTTTTCACTATTTAGCAATAGTTCAAATCCAGATTCACGCATGATGTGCTCATAGTATTCAGTTCCATATCCACCGTGATCATGGTTACCATAAATAGCGAATTTACCGAAGGGGGCTTGTATATTTTTTAAAATGGATGCAACGAAAGGAGTGTCAGTATACGTTTGATAATTATCAATGAGATCTCCGGTAAAAAGGACAATATCTGGATTTACAGCATTAATTTTAGAAACAACTTTAGATAAATGTTGAAGCGAGAAATAGTATCCGAGATGTAAATCGCTGAATTGAAGAATTTTTATACCATGAAAACTTTTTGGGATGAGTTGTGATTTTAATGTGTGCTGTGTAAAAGAAATGAAATGGGGCTCTATATATTTAGCATAGTAGTATCCGATGCTACTGGTTATAAATGAATAGAGACAAGTACGCATACCAATTTTTAAAAAATTTCTTCTTGTAATGTGCTTCATAAAAATATGAGTATACCTCAATGTTTTTATTCCATTTATAGGCTACTCAAATCTCCTTTCAGTTTATTTAAAATATACTTTACATAATAAAAAAGTAGTATAGATTACGAAAAAAAATGAATAAAAAGAAAGTTCTTTACGCTAAAATATCAGAAAAGTTTAAAAATATAAAGATTTCTATTAAATAAAGTGATAAAATGAATGTGTATTCATTTTTTGGGGGGGATGTATGTGAAAGAAAAGGTAGTTATTATAACAGGTGGATCGAGTGGAATGGGAAAAGGAATGGCGACTCGTTTTGCAAAAGAAGGGGCACGAGTTGTTATTACAGGACGTACAAAGGAAAAACTAGAGGAAACAAAGTTGGAAATTGAACAATTTCCAGGGCAAGTATTACCTGTACAAATGGATGTAAGAAATACGGATGACATTCAGAAAATGATTGAACAGATTGATGAGAAGTTTGGTAGAATTGATGTTTTAATAAATAATGCAGCTGGAAACTTTATTTGTCCAGCAGAAGATTTATCTGTGAATGGCTGGAATTCAGTCATTAATATTGTGTTAAACGGTACGTTTTACTGTAGTCATGCTGTCGGAAAATATTGGATTGAAAAAGGTATAAAAGGGAATATCATTAACATGGTAGCAACGTATGCATGGGATGCAGGTCCAGGAGTGATTCATTCGGCTGCAGCGAAGGCAGGGGTATTAGCGATGACGAAGACGCTCGCTGTTGAGTGGGGGCGTAAATATGGAATACGAGTTAACGCTATCGCGCCAGGACCAATTGAACGTACGGGCGGTGCTGATAAATTATGGATTTCAGAAGAAATGGCTAAGCGTACGATACAAAGTGTTCCGCTTGGAAGGCTGGGTACGCCAGAAGAAATCGCTGGTCTAGCTTATTATTTATGCTCAGATGAAGCGGCGTACATAAATGGAACTTGCATGACAATGGATGGAGGACAACATTTACATCAATATCCATTTTAAAAGGGATAAAAAATGAATGTTTGATTCATTTTTTATGGTTAAATGTGACGGAATTGTGACATATGAAAGAAAAGTGTTTACAAGAGGTCATATATACGTTATATTTAAGACCTCTTTTTTCTTCATAGTAGAATTGCTAATTCCCCTTAGCATTTTACCCCTCTAATCCCTTCAGGAAAACTGAAGGGATTTTTTATTATTTTTCCGTAAATATCATGTTATAATTTTTGAAAAGTAAAGGGAGGGAAGCACGTTGATAGATGCATTAGATGTAATGAGTAACTTGGATAAAGTCCTTCCTTATTATCAAGCTATTTTTAGTGCTGATGAGCATACTGTAATTGGATATGAAGTAGTAGGACGTATTCAAACAGAAGAGGGCATACAAAGTTTAGCTTCTTTCTTTCACGATGATTCGATTCCAAGTGAATTTCAACTGGAAGCGGATAATATTATAGTAGAAAAAGCTTTAAATCGTTATTTAGAAAGCGATCAAAAATTATTATTATTTATACATCGGAATGCTAATGTATTAATGAATGATGATGATGAAAGCTTGCTTCAACTTTTATTGAGGTATGAAGAACAAGGTTTAAATTTAAAACAAATTGTTTTAGAGATTACAGAGCATGAATGTAAAGAAGATATAGAGCAATTTAATCATTTGCTTATGTATTATCGTACATATGGTATTCAAATTTCGATTAATAAGGTCGGAACGGGCACAAGTAATTTAGAGCGTATTAGCGTGTTAGCACCTGATATTTTAAAAGTAGATTTAACGAACTTAAGGCAAACAGCACTTTTACAATCTTATCAAGATATTTTATATTCTTTATCATTACTTGCTAGAAGAATTGGTGCAACCTTGTTATATGAAGAAATAGATGCTTTTTATCAATTGCAATATGCTTGGAAAAACGGTGGAAGATATTATCAAGGTAATTATTTGAAAGAATGTTTACCTGATTTTATTGAAACGAATGTTTTGAAAGAGCGACTTGGTAATGAATGTCATCAGTTTATTCAGCATGAAAAGAAGAAGTTACAAAAAATTTATAATTTAACAGAGATGTTACGCGATCGAATTGGCGATGTTTTATCAAAACAAAAAAAGAATGAAGATATCAATGATTGGTTATTACAATTTAGTCAAAGTGTATCACAGTATAGTTTTCGCATATTTATTTGTAATGAAGATGGTTTCCAACAATCAGGAAATGTTATGAAAAAAGATGGAGAATGGATTGTGATGCCGGATTATTATATGAAGAACTGGAGTTGGCGCCCGTATTTTCTCGAGAATATCATGAAAATGCGTTTTGAGAATAAGGCAAGGCTTTCAGATTTATATGCAGATATCGAAACGGGCGAAATGGTACGAACATTTTCTTTTCCAATAGATGATGACAACTTTTTATTTATAGATTTATCATATGAGTATTTATATGAAGAAGATGTTTTATTTTAATGCACGAAGAGATTCGTGCATTTTTTGTTTGTTTTTATCATAAATTGGTAATAGTGAAAATGGTGATGAAAATGCTGTCTATCGTTGTAAAGATTTTACGAACGAAATCTGTCCTTTCTTTGCATAATCATTGTTACAATGAATACTACAAAGACAAGTTCTTTTAAAAGGAAGGTGAAAAAATGAGGAAATATGGAATATGGCTTGTTCTATTTGTATGTGTTGCCTTTCTAGTTGGTTATAGTGTTACGACTGTTTTAGGGAAAGAGGAAGTGGAAGTTGATCGGAAAGAAGTATTTACAACGATACAAAAAGGCTATGAAACCCAGTTTTCAATTCGTGGGAAGCATTTGCCGATGAATAAGATGATAGAGACGTTATCACCGTATTTTACAGATAATTTCCTTCAAGTATTTACAGATGAAAATAGCAGAAGTGATAAACAAAGTGGTGAATATTTACTTCCGGCAAAAGAAGCACCGTTTTCTTTTAATTCAGAAACGAAAATGTCGTATGATCAAGAGCATAAAAATTTATATGTATATGAGCGGACAAAAAGTGGACAATATCAAATTGTAACATTGAAAAGGGATCAAGATAAATGGAAGTTAGCAGGATATCATGAAAGTCAGGAACTTTTAACTGAAATAAAAAGGTTGCAACAATTATAAAGTGAAACTTTTAATTAGTGGGAGTTTTACTATCTACAAACAGCGGGATAAGAATAGGAATAGGTATTTACCTATTCCTATTCTATATTGAGTAGTTGTTGTAACTTTTCAATTTGAAAACCTGCAACTACTTCGCCATCAATTACGACTGTTGGAGTTGAATAGGAATCATAGTCGCTTAAAAGACGGTTGCGAGCAGCAGCGTCTTTTTTTACGTCAAATTCTTCATATGCAACGTTATTATGCTTCAAAAATTCTTTCACAATAACACATGGCGGACAATCAGGTTGTGTATAAACCTCAATTTTTTTCATTGTAATTCCTCCCTTTTTCTGTTTTTTATTATATTCTTCCAGTATAAAAACCGCAATAAAGAAGGGGAAATATGTTCTTTCTGTTTTTTCCTTCGCATTTCGACAAATTTTAGTTGAGTTTCTGGCTAATAACCTTTATCCTAGAGTGTGGAACATTTTTTCTGTTATGACGGATAGAATGAGTATAGCTGTAAAACCTATTGGTAGGAAGATCAGAGAAAGGAGAGATTTCATGTCTCTACTCCAAGGAATTTTAACTCGACTTGTTAGTCTACAAGAACAAGCTGAAAGCGGTGAAGTAGCACAACGCTATTTTGAAGTGAACGGTGAGCGCAAATGTAGCGTGAAATTTTTCGATAAAAGTGAAATGTATGAGTTAGAAGTGTATCAACAAGGTGAAAAACCTCAAGTGTACCAATTCGATAATATCGACATGGTTGCAATTGAGATTTACGATATCATTTCTTGATACATATAAAAAAGGTACTGCCATATGGCAGTACCTTTTTTAGTTCTATTACTTTCCAGCGTAATGTATAGAAGTTTTTTATTTTTCCTACAATGGTATTAAAATGAAAATTTAATCCGTGCAAGTTTGCTTATCCATGTGGATAAGTAGTCCCGTCAACCGGGTGAATATGTGAAGCTAAACTTCTCACAATTGCTGGGTTCTGCAAATAGCGGGAGAAATATAACTAGGAGGTTATCGTATGGAACGTTTACCAGTTGTGATTTGTCCTAATTGTCAAAGTTCTGCTGAGATTATTCATGTATTAACGGCTCAATCTAATCAAAATGTAATTTATACGTGTCAAGTTTGTCACTTTGTAATTCGAAATATTGAAACGAATAAAGGATAGGAAGTTATAATTTTAGTTTTTGTCCCATACAATGAGAATACGAAAAGTCTGTCTAATTGAAAGGACGTGACTCTGTGGACGGTGCACATAAATTTTACAATGTTTCAGAGAGACATTTAAATTTTGATATGGTCTTTAACCGTATTTGTAGTTTCATTGAAAAGGATCCGCGAAATTTGTATCGATTATCCATTGGGACAGACTCGCAAGCGCATCAAAAGGATACGAGGTTTATTACAGCAATCCATATTCATCGTGTTGGAAAAGGTGCCTGGGGTTGTTTACACCATAGATCAGTAAAAGATAAGCCAGCGACCTTACGTGAGAAAATATATTTAGAAACGCAGTTTAGTCAAGAAATCGCATGTCTATTTACGCCTACTCATATACAAACAATATGGGAGTTATTGCATCCTTATGCTCAAGATGGGGCTGGATTCATAATGGAAATTCATTTAGACATTGGGAATGATGGTTTAACAAGAGAATTTATTTTAGATATGACAGAAAAAATTCGAGCGATGGGATTAACTGCAAAAATTAAGCCGGATGCTTATGCGGCGTTTAGTTATGCAAATCGATATACGAAATGATTTTTTGTATGTTTATAATTGCTACATATCTTTTGGTAAAAACTGAATATTACATCTATTAAATAGGTTAAATTTTTTATATAATAAGAGTGAGTAACGATGCGAGTGTAAGGAGAGGGGTATATGCAAAGGGAAGTTGTTTTAACGAAGGAAGAAGAAAGTTTACTACTAGATATTTTATTTCAGCAAAATTATGCAAGTGAAATTTTAGCTGTGGAACTTACGGACATTGAGAATGGTTTGAAACAGACAGATGTGATGCAATATAAAAAAATCACAAGGTTATTTTACAGATTAAAAAATAAAGGGTATTAAGCGCTACCGGAATGGTAGTCTTTTTTTTGTGCTGTATGCTAAAATAGCTGTGTGATTGTATTTTTATTGAAATAAATTTAGGACAAAATAATAATATGAAAACGCTGTCATAAAATGTGAATAGAGTTATGAACATAAGCAGGAAAAAGGGAAAATGGGGGATGTAATATGATTAGTATTCCGAAAGACGAATTTCAACAAATTCTTGTGAAGGATTTAATGATTTCATCGGAAAAAGTAGCTCATGTCCAAATTGGAAATGGTTTAGAACATGCTTTACTCGTTCTTGTGAAATCTGGATATTCGGCGATACCTGTCTTAGATCCAATGTATAAATTACATGGTTTGATTAGTACGGCCATGATATTAGATGGTATGTTAGGATTAGAGCGTATTGAGTTTGAAAGACTTGATGATATGAAAGTAGAGCAGGTGATGAAGGAAGATATACCTTTTCTTAAATTAGAAGATTCATTTGCAAAAGCTTTAGAAATGACAATTGATCATCCTTTTATTTGCGCTGTTAATGAAGAAGGCTATTTTGAGGGGATTTTAACACGTCGGGCTATTTTAAAATTGTTGAATAAGAAAGTAAGGCAACATAATCGATAACGTGAGAAAAGTGACTTCATAGAAACGAAGAAGTCACTTTTTTTTCGTGCATATCACTTGTGTATGTATTATATTAAAAAAGACATAAAACATAAGGGAAGTTTGCGCTGAAAAATTGTATTTTCTGAATGAAAGCTTAATGGAATAAGGTGTATGGAAGCTAAGGAAAGAGGGAGAAAGTTGCAAATTGATGATTTTCAAATGATGGTTGTGTTAGCTCAGGAATCAAATATGAGAAAAGCGGCGGAACGTTTATTTGTTTCACAACCTGCGCTGAGTCAACGATTACAATCTATGGAGAAACAATGGGGAATGAAGTTTTTTATTCGCTCA
Source organism: Bacillus sp. FSL L8-0152 (assembly GCF_038006365.1). Classification (NCBI taxonomy): domain Bacteria; kingdom Bacillati; phylum Bacillota; class Bacilli; order Caryophanales; family Bacillaceae; genus Bacillus; species Bacillus sp. FSL L8-0152. Next base: position 4,110,980 of record NZ_JBBOVB010000001.1, on the reverse strand, counting down.
CAAAAAGGATTGACAATTACACCTGAAGGGGAAAAAGTTGCAAATTATGCCAAAGAAATGTTGCAAAAGGAAGAGGATATAAAAAGTGAGCTAGCTGTTTTTAGAACGGAAACTCATGGAACTTTAAAAATAGCTGTTGCATCAGTTATTGGTCAATATTGGCTCCCTCCTGTTTTGAAAAAGTTTGTGCATAAATATCCTTCTGTAAAGATATCGCTGTTTACTGGATGGAGTAGTGAAGTGCAAAAGCAGTTTTATGAAGGAGACGTTCATGTTGCTATACTGAGGGGAACACAAGAATATAAAGGTCAAAAGCAACAATTATTTGAAGATGAACTGTATTTAGTTGATAAAGAAATAAAAGATATTTCGATGCTAAAAGAAACAAATAGACCGTTCATTCAATTTAAAAGTGACTCAACTTATTATGGACAAATACAAAATTGGTGGTATGGTTTATTTTCTAATCCGCCTAAGCGAACGATTGTAGTTGACCAAATTGAAACATGCAAACAACTTGTTTTAAATGGTATAGGTTACGCCCTTTTACCTTCTACTGTTTTAAAGGAAGTACAGGAAAATATGTATAAAACACCTGTTCAACTGACGAGAGAAACATGGTTGTTAACAAGTGACTCGGCAAGGCAGTTGAAGCAAGTACAAGCATTTTTAGAAATTATAGAAGAAATTCAAAGGGAAAAATAAGATTATTATCTTGCTACTCGCTCTTTCGTTTGGTAGAGTAACATTATAAATGGATTTAGGAGGCAACAAGAATGAAAATGATGGACGCTAACGAAATTATTTCGTTTATTCAAAAAAGTGAAAAGAAAACTCCTGTAAAGGTATACATAAAAGGGGATTTAAAAGAAGTAACATTCCCTGAAACAGTACAAGCATTTGTGAATAAAAAATCAGGTGTATTATTCGGAGAATGGTCTGAAATTAAGACAATTCTTGATGAGAATAATAAGCACATCGTTGACTATGTTGTAGAAAACGATCGTCGTAATTCTGCAATTCCAATGCTTGATTTAAAAGGTATTAAAGCTCGCATCGAGCCAGGTGCTATTATTCGTGACCATGTTGAAATTGGTGACAATGCTGTAATTATGATGAATGCAACAATTAACATTGGTGCTGTAATTGGTGAAGGTTCTATGATCGACATGAACGCAGTACTTGGTGGACGTGCAACAGTCGGTAAAAACTGTCACGTAGGTGCAGGTGCTGTACTTGCAGGTGTTATTGAGCCACCTTCTGCAAAACCAGTTATCGTTGAAGATGATGTAGTAATCGGTGCAAACGTAGTTGTTTTAGAGGGTGTTACAGTAGGTAAAGGTGCAGTTGTAGCAGCAGGAGCTGTTGTAACAGAAGATGTGCCTCCATACACAGTTGTTGCAGGTACTCCAGCACGTGTAATTAAAGAAATTGATGAGAAGACAAAAGCAAAAACAGAAATTAAACAAGAGCTTCGTCAATTAAACCCAGAGAAATAAAAAGTAAAAAAAGCGTAAGAGCGTAAATGGGCTCTTACGCTTTTTATAGATAGAGGTGCAAAAATGACAGTAAGCAAATTTGTCCAAATTCGTAGAGATCTACATAGAATTCCGGAAATTGGATTTAAGGAATGGAAAACACAACAGTATATTTTAGATTATATAGGAACACTTTCTCTTGAATTTGTGGAAGTGAAGACATGGAAAACGGGTGTAATCGTTAAAGTAAATGGAAAAAATCCAGAAAAAATAATAGGTTATCGTGCAGATATAGATGGTCTGCCAATTACAGAGGAAACTGGATATGAGTTTGCTTCTATTCATGAAGGAATGATGCATGCATGTGGCCACGATGTACATACAACAATCGGTTTAGGCCTTCTAACGAAAGCTGTGAGCGAAAGAATAGATGATGACCTTGTATTTCTATTCCAGCCAGCAGAAGAAGGACCAGGCGGTGCTCTTCCTATGTTAGAAAGTGAAGAGTTAAAAGAATGGAAACCAAATATAATTCTTGGTCTTCATATTGCACCAGAATACGCTGTAGGGACAATTGCAACGAAAGAAGGACTGTTATTTGCTAATACTTCAGAATTATATATTGATTTAAAAGGGAAAGGTGGCCATGCTGCCTATCCGCATACTGCAAATGATATGATTGTTGCAGCAAGTCATCTTGTTACACAGCTTCAATCCGTTATTAGTCGCAATGTAAATCCTCTTGATAGTGCAGTAATTACAATCGGGAAAATTACAGGTGGTACGGTTCAAAATATTATTGCAGAAAAATCTCGTTTAGAAGGAACGATTCGAACATTATCAGTGGAATCAATGAAGCGTGTGAAAAGCAGAATTGAGGCAATTGTTGCAGGTATCGAAGCTTCTTTCCAGTGTGAGGCGATTATAGATTACGGAGCAATGTATCATCAAGTATATAACCATGAAGAGTTAACAAGAGAGTTTATGCAATTTGTACATAAACAAACAGATATGAATGTTATTACATGTACTGAGGCAATGACAGGTGAAGATTTTGGTTATATGCTTCGAGAAATCCCTGGATTTATGTTTTGGCTTGGAGTAAATTCAGAATATGGTTTACATCATGCAAAATTAAAACCAGACGAAGAAGTGATTGAAAAGGCAATTACATTTTTAAGCCAATATGTAAAGTGGAAAGGGAATAGAAAATAAAACTTCCGCTTTATTGAAGGTTCCAAAAAACTTTTTGTTATGAGGTGTAAGTAACGCTCGTATAGAGTGATTTTAGACATTTACATACAAATGAAAGAATAAAGTTAATTGGACTGTTTTAATAATGAGCAGGGGGTTTTTAGCCACTGCTCATTATTAATTATTTGACTAACTTATATATGTTTACTTTTAGTATGAAAAGTGTGTAAAATCAATGTGAAACATAGAAAAAAGGGTGGGGAATTACGTGCAAATTAGCAGTGCGATTTTATGTTTCGTCTTATATGCGTATGTTATTATTGCGGCGGTTTATTTTGGGATAAGTTTTTATGCCTATCGTTTAGTAGATAATAATGAATATGACGAAACATACAAATGGGTGAAGAGATATTTATCACCTGTACTAGAAATTATGAATGGGTTTGTGCTCTTTTTATTTATTGGATTAATTGCTTTCTCAACGAGTTTAGTAGGGAATAAAACTACGTTATTTGTATTGGGTATCATTATTTTTATGTTGTTAGGAATAAGGATTGGTAATACGGTCTTTTGGAATGAAAGAAAAGTAGATGGTTGGACGGGAATGTTAATTCCATGCATGTTAGCTGCAATCGTGACAAATATAGAACATGAATATTATCAATTACATTTTTGGCTTATTATCGTTTTAACAATTCTTTCTGTTTTGTATATAAGCACAGTAGTACTAACATATATTGCACATGAAAAAGGTGATGTTAAAGGCACTCGTTTCTTTAGAGGACGGGCATTATTTTGGAGTGTGCCGACGATGGCAGTTATCGCGCTTATTGCGATATTAGTAAATGGATATCAATTTTCTAGTTGGCAACTATTTTTAGAAAATTGGTGGATCTTTATCTTTTCGTTTATTGCTTTTTTAGGTGCAACGCATTATTTATTCCATCAACATCATTACATATGGGCGTTGTTATTTGCATTCATACAGCTTCTATTTGCCTTTTTTGGTCAAGAAACATTATTATTCGTTTTTGAAACATTTAGTTCGTTTGGAAATATATTTGTATTTGCTATGTTACTTGTTGGTATCGCTTTTTACTTGCAACAATATTTTTATATACAAAAACAAAAATAAGAGCTAATTACAGTTTTTGTGACGCATATAAAGTGTGTTACACTGAAAATAAATAGTACTTGAAGTTATTGGAGGAATTCCTGTGGGTGAGAAAGAAAAAGAATTTGCTGTCATTGGACTTGGTCGCTTTGGTGGAAGTATTTGCCGAGAACTAGCTCAATTAGGTATGGAAGTAATGGCAATCGACTCAGATGAGGATAAAATTAATGAATTTGCAAATATAGCTTCGCATGCTGTAATTGCAGATTCAACAGATGAGATGGTATTAAAAAGCCTTGGTATTCGAAATTTTGATCACGTAGTCGTTGCTATTGGAGATAATTTAAATTCAAGTATTCTAACTACTTTGATTTTGAAAGAATTGGGTGTAAAAAATATTACTGTAAAAGCTCAAAATGATTATCATGAAAAAGTGTTAAGTAAAATAGGTGCAGATCATATTGTGCATCCAGAACGTGATATGGGAAAAAGGATTGCTAATAATATTGCATCAAGCAATGTGTTAGACTACCTTGAGCTTTCAGATGAGCATAGTATTGTAGAGATTATTGCGAATAAAAAAATTGATGGGCACTCTTTAATTGAATTAGATATTCGTGCGAAGTTTGGATTGAATATTGTAGCAATTAAACGAGGTAAAGAAGTTATCGTATCCCCTCGGGCTACGGAGAATATTCAAGCAGGAGATATATTAATTGTCATTGGTCATGACGATGAAGTGGATCGATTTAAACACTTTTTAAGATAAGAGAAAAGAAAAGGACAATGCCTTCATAGCATTGTCCTTTTTCTTATATTTCCATAATGATTGGTAAAATCATTGGACGGCGTTTCGTTTTCTCATATAGGAATGGAGCTAATGTGTCTGTAATTTCATTTTTAATTTCAGACCATTGTGTTGTTTTACGCTCCATTACTTTTTCTAAATGAGTTGTAATTAATGTTTGTGCATCATTGATTAAATCGCTGCTTTCACGCATGTAAACGAAACCGCGTGAGATGATATCAGGTCCTGCTGCAACTTTAAATTCTTTCATATCAATGCTTACAACTACAATTACAAGTCCTTCTTCAGAAAGGATACGACGATCTCGTAATACGATATTGCCGATATCCCCAATACCGTTTCCATCAATGTAGACCGAACCAGATGGGATTTTTCCAGCTACGCTAGCTTCATCAGAACGTAAAGCAAGAACATCGCCATTATCCATAATGAAGCAATTTTCTTCAGGGATACCACAATCATTTGCTATGTTCATGTGCATACGCTGCATACGATATTCACCATGAATTGGCATGAAGTACTTCGGTTTAATTAGACGTAACATTAACTTTTGTTCTTCTTGTCCACCGTGTCCACTTGTATGGATATTTGAAAGTTTCCCGTGAATTACATCAGCGCCAGCGCGGTACAACATGTTAATTGTACGACTTACGCTAATTGTATTTCCTGGAATTGGTGAAGAAGAGAAAACAACTGTATCTCCAGGAATAATTTGAATTTGGCGGTGTGTACCGTTTGCAATACGTGAAAGTGCTGCCATCGGTTCACCTTGACTACCTGTACATAAAATAACAACTTTATTAGCTGGTAAACGGTTTAGTTGAGATGCATCTATGAATGTATCTTTCGGGCAACGAATATAACCAAGGTTTTGTCCGATTTCAATCGCTGCTTCCATACTTCGACCAAACACAGCTACTTTACGGTTGTTTTCAACAGCAGCTTCAATAACTTGTTGTAAGCGGTGAATATTTGATGCAAAGGTTGCGAATATAATCCGTCCGTCTACTTTACGGAAAATGTCTTGAATGCTATCACCAACGCGACGCTCAGACATAGTAAAGTTTGGAACTTCACTGTTCGTACTATCAGATAATAGACATAGCACGCCATCTTTACCGATTTCAGCCATTTTTGTTAAATCAGCTGGTTCACCAACTGGTGTGAAATCAAATTTGAAATCACCTGTATGAACAACTTGACCTTGAGGTGTTTTCACAACAACGCCGTACGAATCTGGAATACTGTGAGTTGTACGGAAGAAGGATACAGACGTTTTTTTGAATTTAATAACGTCATCTTCTTGAATTTCGTAAAGTTTTGCTTTACGAAGTAAGCCGTGTTCTTCCAATTTGTTTTTGATGAGTGCAATTGCTAATTTTCCGCCGTAAATCGGGATGTTCACTTGACGTAATAGGTAAGGGATTCCGCCGATATGATCTTCGTGACCATGTGTAATGAATAACCCTTTAATTTTATCTTCGTTTCGCACAAAATAAGTGTAGTCTGGTATTACATAATCGATTCCGAGAAGTTCGTCCTCTGGAAATTTAATTCCAGCATCAATTATAATAATTTCATCTTGAAATTGAACAGCGTATGTATTTTTACCGATTTCACCAAGCCCACCGAGAGCAAATACAGCAACTTGGTCGTTTTTTAGAAATTTCATATCGCTATACGATTTCCGCTAATGTTAAATCAGCGTTTTCTTTTTCATATTCAAGATGAGCGCCAGTAACAGACTGAACAAACTCGATATTATATGCGAACTTATTTAATTTTGTACGAACATCCTTTTCAGACGTAGCCTCTAAATATAAAACTTTTGTATTTTCACGTACTGGAACCTCAGTTAATTTTTCTTGATAAAATACTTTAAAAATCATTTGGAAAACCTCTCCTTGTCTATGTTTTGCATTATCTGTTACTTATTATAAAGCAAACAGTCACGATTTTCATGTTTTTTCGAATGAGAATGAAGAAAAAGCCCGAAATGGGCACAATTTAAGCGATTGTCTTTTTACGGACTAGACCGTTTAAATAACGCTTGAGCTTTTTCTTCAGCTTCTTCAGCATGATTACTCCTTCCTTTCCTTATTTTAAACATGCATATTACTAGTGAAAATTCTATCTCTGATATAAGAGATAGGACAAAAGTGAATGGTGAGTCTTGTCCTTTCCCATACAGTGAAAGTTATTCTATAGTAACGATTAGTAGCCGTTAGTTATAGGTATAGTATGAGGAAGAATGGAAAAGAAAATTCATCCGAACAAGTATCCACATGTTTTACTAATATATATATGCAAAGTTTACAAATAAGGTCAGAAAGGGAACGCTTTCTTCACAGATGTTTAATATGTTATACTTTTTTTTAGAATTTGAAAAGTGATATTCAAAATAGGAATATAGAGTGCCAGAAAGGATTTTGACAAATGAATGATAAAATTGTCTTTTTTGATATTGATGGAACATTATTAGATCATGATAAAAAAATTCCACAATCTACACGAGATGCAGTAAAACAGTTACAAGAAAAAGGTGTACATGTAGCAATTGCGACAGGGCGCGCGCCATTTATGTTCGAAGATATTCGTAAGGAACTTGATATACATAATTATGTTAGTTTTAATGGACAATACGTTGTCTTTGAAGATGAGGTAATATTTAATAATCCGTTACATCCAGATGCTTTACATAAGTTTACTCAGTTTGCAAAACAAGAAGGATATCCACTTGTATATCTTGACCATCAAGATATGAGAGCATCAGTGGAATATCATGATTATGTGAAAGAAGGCTTTGGAAGCTTAAACTTTGAGCATCCACCATATGAGCCTAATTTTTATGAGGAACGTAATATTTATCAAACACTACTTTTTTGTGAAGTAAATGAAGAGGAAAAGTTTATTAATCATTATCCAGATTTTCATTTTATTCGTTGGCATGCATATTCAATGGATATCATTCCGAATGGTGGTTCTAAGGCAAAAGGAATTGAGAAATACATTGAAAAGTTAGGTTTTAATCGTGATCAAGTGTATGCATTTGGAGATGGTTTAAATGATTTAGAAATGATCGAAGCCGTTGGCACAGGTATTGTGATGGGAAATGGCCATGAAGACTTGAAAAAACTTGCAAATCATGTGACAAAGGATGTTAGTGAAGACGGTATATATCATGGACTAAAGTGGGCTGGATTGCTATAAGTGAATATGGAACCCATTTCATAATAAAGAGGCGGAAGTTAATCTTCCGCCTCTTTATTATTATCGCTCTAGAGGTTTGGAATCATCAGGAGCGGCAAAAGGATTTTCTTTATTGATATGGTCATAGAACATAACGCCATTTAAATGGTCAATCTCGTGTTGGAATACGATTGCTGGTAAACCTTTTAAACGCAATTTTACTTCTTCGCCGTTAATAGAAGTTGCTTTTACTGTAATTCTTGTATAACGAGGAACATAACCGGGTACTTCGCGGTCTACAGATAGACAGCCTTCACCACCCTGTAAATATGTACGTTCAACAGAATGGCTAATGATTTTTGGATTGAATAATGCATGGCTATATAATGTACCATCCGCATCGGTTACATGAACTGCAATCATTTTTTTGGAAACACCGATTTGCGGAGCCGCTAATCCGATTCCAGGGCGTAAACTATATTTTTCAGCCATTTCAGGATCTTGGCTATTTATTACGAATTCAATCATTTCTTTTAAGGTAGTTGTATCTTCTTCGCTTGCCGGTAATGACACCTCTTCTGCAACGTCGCGCAAAATAGGATCTCCTTCGCGAATAACATCTTTCATTGTAAGCATATGTAATCTCTCCTTTCCTCTTTAGTCTACCAAAGGAGAGGGAAAAAGTCATCGGCAAGAAAGGGTAGGCATTTTGGAAATCTTTCTATTATAGAGTAGTTATGTATGTGATAAACAGAAAAAGACGGCAAAGCCGTCTTTTTCTTTCCATAGTTGTTTCGTTTTACATTAGCGAATGCAAGCAGCACCAACGATAATTAAAAGAATAAACAACACAACGATTAAGGCGAAGCCGCGTCCAGACCCGCCACAAGAACCGCCATAACCGTAGGAAGGATATGAACAAGTTGGATAGCAATATGAGTATCCGTACATGAGATGACCTCCTTTATCATTTCCCGCTAATACTGCGGTTACTATAATGTATGGAAGAGGGGGTGGAAATGTATAGGTATTTACCTAAAAAAGGAAGAGTAGTTTGTATATTTTTGTTACGAAGAGAGAAAAACTAAAGAGAATTAAATCGTTTACATATTATTCTAAGAGAAAAAATAAGTGAAAAAGGGAATAATATAACAGTAGGTCAATGCTTACTAATACAGATGTAAAAAATAAAAACACGTTTGTGTAGTAGAAACCTGCATATTATTTATAAAAAAACGTATTCAAAGTAATTGACATCGTAATTAGAATAGTTGTAAACTAAAAAACGTGATCAAGATTGTATTAATATGTTTCTGAAAAAACATTAGTACAGATTGTTAGGTACACAAAATTATTCTCAACCGACAGACAAACATGTTGGTTTACATCGTTGCGCTTTTTAAACTGGAAAATAGCCAGTGAAAGCGTTTCAGAATATGGTTCAAGAGAGGAAGAGGTGAACGGAATGGGTACTAAAACAAAAAAGACCCTATTTAATGTTGATGAGCAAATGAAAGCTATCGCAGCTCAATTTGAAACATTACAAATTTTAAATGAAAACGGTGAAGTTGTGAATGAAGCAGCTATGCCTGAATTATCTGATGATCAATTAAAAGAATTAATGCGTCGTATGGTGTATACACGCGTATTAGATCAACGTTCTATTTCTTTAAACCGTCAAGGACGTTTAGGTTTCTACGCACCTACAGCTGGACAAGAAGCTTCTCAATTAGCGAGTCATTTCGCACTTGAAGCAGAAGACTTCATCTTACCAGGGTACCGTGATGTACCACAATTAGTATGGCACGGATTACCATTATACCAAGCATTCTTATTCTCTCGTGGACACTTCATGGGTAACCAAATGCCTGAGAATGTAAATGCATTAGCTCCACAAATCATTATCGGTGCGCAAATCATCCAAACTGCTGGTGTTGCGTTAGGTATGAAACTACGTGGTAAAAAATCTGTTGCAATTACTTACACTGGTGACGGTGGTGCTTCACAAGGTGACTTCTACGAAGGTATGAACTTTGCAGGTGCATTCAAAGCTCCAGCAATCTTCGTTGTTCAAAACAACCGTTATGCAATTTCTACTCCAGTAGAAAAGCAATCTGCAGCTAAAACTGTAGCACAAAAAGCAGTAGCAGCAGGTATTTACGGAATTCAAGTAGACGGTATGGATCCATTAGCTGTATACGCAGCAACTGCTTTCGCTCGTGAGCGCGCAGTAAATGGCGAAGGCCCTACTTTAATCGAGACTTTAACATTCCGTTACGGTCCACATACAATGGCTGGTGATGACCCAACTCGTTACCGTACAAAAGATATCGAAAACGAATGGGAACAAAAAGATCCAATCGTACGCTTCCGTAAGTTCTTAGAAGCTAAAGGCCTATGGTCTCAAGAAGTTGAAGAGACAGTAATCGAAGAAGCAAAAGAAGATATCAAACAAGCAATTGCTAAGGCTGACCAAGCTCCAAAACAAAAAGTAACTGATTTAATGGAAATCATGTACGAAAAAATGCCTTACAACTTAGCTGAACAATATGAAATTTACAAAGAAAAGGAGTCGAAGTAAGCCATGGCTCAAATGACAATGATTCAAGCAATCACTGATGCTTTACGCGTTGAAATGAAAAATGATCCTAACGTACTTGTATTTGGTGAAGACGTTGGTGTAAACGGTGGTGTATTCCGTGCTACTGAAGGTTTACAAGCTGAATTTGGTGAAGATCGTGTAATGGATACTCCACTTGCAGAGTCTGGTATTGGTGGACTTGCAGTTGGTCTTGCACTTGAAGGATTCCGTCCAGTTCCAGAAATCCAATTCTTCGGTTTCGTTTTTGAAGTAATGGATTCAATTTCTGGTCAATTGGCTCGTATGCGTTACCGTTCTGGTGGACGTTGGACTGCTCCAGTAACAGTTCGTTCTCCATTCGGTGGTGGTGTTCATACTCCTGAACTACATGCTGATAGCTTAGAAGGATTAGTGGCTCAACAACCTGGTCTAAAAGTTGTTATTCCATCTACTCCATACGATGCTAAAGGTCTTTTAATCTCTGCGATTCGTGACAACGATCCAGTTATCTACTTAGAGCATATGAAATTGTACCGTTCATTCCGTCAAGATGTACCAGAAGGCGAATACACAATTGATTTAGGTAAAGCTGATATCAAACGTGAAGGTACAGATGTATCTGTTATCGCTTACGGTGCTATGGTTCACGCTGCATTAAAAGCTGCTGAAGAACTTGAAAAAGAAGGTATCTCTTTAGAGGTTGTTGACTTACGTACAGTTCAACCATTAGATATCGAAACAATCATCGCTTCTGTTGAAAAAACAGGTCGCGTAGTTGTAGTTCAAGAAGCTCAAAAACAAGCTGGTATTGCAGCTAACGTTGTAGCGGAAATTAACGACCGTGCAATCTTAAACTTAGAAGCGCCAGTTGTACGTGTTGCAGCTGCTGATACAGTATTCCCATTCTCTCAAGCAGAGAGCGTATGGTTACCAAACCACAAGGATATTGTTGAAGCTGTAAACAAAGTAATGAACTTCTAATTTTTAGTTTTTCATGTGCAAAAGAAATCAGCACATGCTGGTTTCTTTTGTACATATTCCATAATAATGAAATGAATCAGGGGGCTGAATTCCGTGGCATTTGAATTTAAACTACCAGATATCGGTGAAGGTATCCACGAAGGTGAAATCGTAAAATGGTTTATTAAACCAGGCGATGAAGTAAATGAAGACGATGTACTTCTTGAAGTGCAAAATGATAAAGCAGTAGTAGAAATCCCTTCTCCTGTTAAAGGTAAAGTACTTGAAGTACTTGTAGAAGAAGGAACAGTTGCAATCGTAGGAGATACATTAATTAAATTTGATGCTCCTGGATACGAAAACCTTAAATTTAAAGGTGACGATCATGATGAAGCTCCAAAAGCTGAAGAAGCAGCAGTAGAAGCTCCAGCAGCGGAAGCTACTCCAGCAGCAACTGCAGAAGTAGTAAATGAGCGCGTAATCGCTATGCCATCTGTTCGTAAATACGCTCGTGAAAAAGGTGTAGACATTCATAAAGTAGCTGGTACTGGTAAGAACGGCCGTATCGTAAAAGCTGACATCGATGCATTTGCAAATGGTGGACAAACTGTAGCAGCAACTGAGGCTCCAGCAGCAGTAGAAGCTACTCCAGCAGCAGCGAAAGAAGAAGCACCAAAAGCACAACCAATTCCAGCTGGTGAATATCCAGAAACTCGTGAGAAAATGAGTGGTATCCGTAAAGCGATTGCGAAAGCAATGGTTAACTCTAAGCATACAGCTCCTCACGTAACATTAATGGATGAAGTTGATGTAACTGAGCTTGTTGCTCACCGTAAGAAGTTCAAAGCAGTAGCAGCTGACAAAGGTATTAAATTAACTTACCTTCCATACGTTGTTAAAGCTTTAACATCTGCATTACGTGAATACCCAATGTTAAACACTTCTTTAGACGATGCATCTCAAGAAGTAGTTCATAAACATTACTTCAACATCGGTATCGCAGCTGATACAGACAAAGGTCTATTAGTACCAGTTGTTAAAGATACAGATCGTAAGTCTATCTTCACTATTTCTAACGAGATCAATGATCTTGCTGGTAAAGCACGTGAAGGTCGTCTAGCTCCAACTGAAATGAAAGGTGCTTCTTGCACAATTACAAACATTGGTTCTGCAGGTGGACAATGGTTCACTCCAGTTATCAATCACCCAGAAGTAGCAATCCTTGGTATCGGCCGTATCGCTGAAAAACCAGTTGTGAAAAATGGTGAGATCGTTGCAGCTCCAGTATTAGCATTATCTCTAAGCTTTGACCATCGTTTAATTGACGGCGCAACTGCTCAAAAAGCGTTAAACCAAATTAAACGTCTATTGAATGACCCACAATTATTAGTAATGGAGGCGTAATAACAATGGTAGTAGGAGATTTCCCAATTGAATTAGATACAGTCGTTGTTGGTGCAGGTCCTGGTGGATACGTTGCGGCAATTCGTGCAGCACAATTAGGTCAAAAGGTAGCAATCATTGAAAAAGCTAACCTTGGTGGCGTATGCTTAAACGTTGGATGTATTCCTTCAAAAGCGTTAATCAATGCAGGTCATCGTTATGAGAATGCAATGCATTCTGATGACATGGGTATCACTGCAGAGAACGTAAAAGTTGACTTTACAAAAGTTCAAGAATGGAAAAACGGCGTAGTTAAGAAATTAACTGGCGGTGTTGAAGGCCTTCTTAAAGGTAACAAAGTTGAAATCATTCGCGGTGAAGCTTACTTCGTAGATGCTAATACATTACGCGTTATGACTGAAGATGCAGCTCAAACTTATACGTTTAAAAATGCTGTTCTTGCAACTGGTTCTACACCAATCGAAATTCCAGGATTCAAATACTCTAAACGTGTTATCAACTCTACAGGTGCTTTAAGCTTACCTGAAATTCCTAAAAAACTTGTTGTAATCGGCGGCGGTTACATCGGTATGGAATTAGGTACTGCATATGCTAACTTCGGTACAGAAGTTACTGTAGTAGAAGCTGGCGACGAAATCTTAGCTGGTTTCGAAAAAGCTATGAGCTCTGTTGTTAAACGTGCTCTACAGAAAAAAGGTAACGTAAATATCCATACAAAAGCTATGGCTAAAGGCGTTGAAGAAACAGAAACTGGCGTAAAAGTTAGCTTTGAAGTTAAAGGTGAAATCCAAACTGTAGAAGCAGATTACGTATTAGTAACTGTAGGTCGTCGTCCAAACACTCAAGAAATCGGTCTTGAGCAAGTTGGAGTTAAAATGACTGACCGCGGCATCATCGAAATCGATGAGCAATGTCGTACAAATGTACCAAACATCTATGCAATCGGTGATATCGTTCCTGGACCACCATTAGCTCACAAAGCTTCTTACGAAGGTAAAGTAGCTGTAGAAGCAATTAGTGGCCATGCATCAGCTATCGATTACATCGGAATTCCTGCAGTATGCTTCACTGATCCAGAATTAGCATCTGTTGGTTACACTAAAAAACAAGCTGAAGAAGCTGGAATGACTGTAACTGTATCTAAGTTCCCATTCGCTGCTAACGGTCGTGCATTATCATTAAACAGCACTGACGGTTTCCTACAACTTGTAACACGTAAAGAAGATGGTCTTCTTGTAGGTGCTCAAGTTGCAGGTGCAGGTGCTTCTGATATTATCTCTGAGATTGGTTTAGCTATCGAAGCTGGAATGACAGCTGAAGATATCGCTCAAACAATCCATGCTCACCCAACATTAGGTGAAATCACAATGGAAGCAGCTGAAGTTGCTCTTGGAATGCCAATTCACATTGTAAAATAATTTAAGTAATGTAAATAGCCCCTCTCTTATTGTAAGAGAGGGGCTATTTTTATTTTCATCAAATGACTTGCAAGGTCTTTAAACGTACTTGTCGAATGAATATATAATACTTTAACAAATGATTTAGGCGTAACTTACTTCAAAGGTAATATATATCATCCTATAATATGTAATTGATTCAAACTTAACCCCATATATTAATAAAATAGAGCATGTCAAAGGAGAAGGTTCCATGAAAATATTACATGTTATATTTTATCATTTACTACTATGGAGTGGCTTTTCCACTGTATTAACATTATCGAATGGTGATAAGTTTCATTATAAAGTTATTCTTTTTTTCGTATTCCTGTATTTAGCCTATGTAATAGCGTATTTTGTATTACACGTAAGAAAGCAAGCGTTATTTCTTACATGTTCGAATTGTATACTATTTTTAATCGTATTATTTATTTTTTAAATTAACGTTTATAAAAATACATTGTTCTTCCATTAAATAATTGTAACTCTCCTTCTAATTTCTTCGCTAAAAAACGGCAAAATTCATTTGCTTTCCCTTTGTCACCATATGTTGCATTAGGTGGTAAAGAAACTTGGATGAAAAATTGTTCATTTTCTATACCAACACCAATATAAATTGAGTCATACCGGTCGTGATTGGATTGAAGTTTTAATGTTGTTGTAGATGTATCTAAAATTTCATAAGGAAAAGCGGTATTTGTATACGTGTAATTAATTTGGGCACCAGTTTTAGAAGTAACTGTTTTATAATAATGAAAAAGTTGTTTTATATCATCTATTGAAACAGATTGTTGTTTGGATTTTGGTACAAGCGTAATAAAGGCGTGTTGCATATAAGTTCCCCCTAACTTAGTAGAATACTATCATTCTACATCCTACTGAATTTTTTGACAATTAAAAGGAGTATTACATGTTTTGTTTAATATACTATTAATGAAACGTGATGTAGAAAGGTGGAAACCAATGTTTGAAAAATTGTATGATGAGCATGAAAGTGTGAAGGTACGATTTTTAGGGTTTATGACACATGATACACGTTATGATTTTGGTGTTATTTATACAAATATGTTTTTTGGAAAACCGCTCATTGTTTGTATGCAAACAGGAAGGTCTACTTTACTCGGAAGAGATGATGTAGAGAATGTTCAATATATACAGGAGATTTTTAAATTAGGATCAGAAGAGGAAGCGAAGGAGTTAGCTCAGTTTTTCAAATTTCTAGTTCCGTCAACTTCTTTACATGCGGAATATGAAGAATAATTAATGTGAAACAGTCGTACTTATAAATATGGCTGTTTTTTATTTTAATATCGCATACTAATTAAAATTTAAAATATTTAATGTGTTATACTAAAAACCTATTGACGTAAAAAGTATAACATATTAAAATAAAGACAGAAAGTTAAGCGGTTACAAAAAAGTTTTTGGGATTATAAACTTAGGGGGAAATGAAAAATGGGAACAATCGTATGTCAAGATTGTGAAGGTACAATTGCACACTTCGAAGATGAGAAAGTAACGGTACTTTACGGGAAATGTGGATCTTGCGGATGTGATCACACAGAGCATACAAAAGCCCAATAATTGATAGGAAATGGACAGCTAAAAGTTTTTAGGACCATAAACTTAGGGGGAAATGAAAAATGGGAACAATCGTATGCCAAGTATGTGAAGGAACAATCGGACATTTTGAAGATGAGAAAACGACAGTACTTTACGGAAAATGTGGAACAAATTGTGACTGTGCTAGAAAAGATAATGCGAAAGCTTAATGATAGATAAATAGATTACTATTAAAACTCAGGGGGAAATGAAAATGGGAACAATCGTATGCCAAGTATGTGAAGGAACAATTGGACATTTTGAAGATGAAAAATCAACAGTACTATACGGGAAATGTGGATCTCATTGCGAATGTGACCATAAAGAACATACAAAAGCTTAATAATAAGAAAAAGCGCCTACATGTGTAGGCGCTTTTTTAATAAATTGTAGTTGTATGGCCAACTGTTGCAACGATTGCATCATCTCTAATTGGAATAAAGCTTATGGATGTCTGTGGTGTACTAGAAGAAGCGTATTGGCTCATTATACGGCTATCTATACGGGTAATAGTATCGGTCAAGAAAGCTGAAATAAAAGCGTAAGGGACTCGTCGTTCATTTAATGAATAAATAATTTCTTCTTTTGTTTTTACACCTACGCCATGTCCGTAAAAAAAGAAATTTCCTAAATAGATTGTGTTTTCTCCTTGCCACTCAATCGTAGCTGGATTCACTTGTGGATTTTTAAAGTAAACGAGGTCACCTGGAACAAGATCGCCACCGTTTTTTGTTATGAGTCTTAGATCTTGATCGTAGTCCCATGTATAAAGTAAAAGGTTTGCAAATAGACGATTGAAAGTTTCTTCCTCATACAATGATAATAAAGCTTTATAAAAAATAATGATCATAGCGGTTGCGCATTCAGTTCCATATAGTTTTCCGTTTTTGAAAATATCTTGTATGGCAATAGAAGGTGGTATGTTTGGAAGAAGCTCGAATCCTCCAAGGGATGTTCTTTTCCAATACTGGGGGTTGCAAAAGGATTGTTGAAATGTGCGAAACTGAAATCCACTTTGAAAAAGTTCTAGTGCAGAGATAATAATATTAACTCGTAAATTGAGATCAAAGCTGAGTTCATCAGCTGTTCGGAAGGAATAAACTTCTTGATTTCCTGCCATTATTGATAAAATTTGTTGTTTCTCTGCTGCAAATGGCTCATATTCATTTGTAATATAAGGATGTACAATAGAACGGCCTATTACAATCATAATAGTATCCCCACCTATACGTTACATTCTTTAGTATCGTATGAAGAAAAGGAAAAAAGGTGAAAAAAAAGCCTATCAACTGATAGGCTTGTACTCTTTAATAACACGTAATGTTTGTAATGTCATATCTTCAGGACCTTGTACAGGTAAACCTGCTTCTAAGTTTTTACGAATATACTCTAAGTTTTCTTGTGTAATAATTTCCCCCGGAGTAAAGATTGGAATCCCTGGCGGATAAACCATAACAAAATCAGCTATAATACGACCCGCTGCATTTTCAAATGGAATGACTTCTGTTTCCGAATAAAAAGCATCTCGAGGAGAAAGTGCTAGCACTGGAATTTCTGGAATCTCTACTTGTACTTGAACACCTTTATCTGCCCTATTTCTAAATGTTGCTGCTAAATCTTGTAATGCTGCAATAAGTGTATTTGTATCACTTTCTGTGTCTCCTAAAGTGATAAGACATAGTATGTTGTATAGATCTGAGAGTTCTACTTCAATGTTATATTGCTCTCTAAGCCATACTTCAGCTTGGTGGCCGGTAATACCTAAATCTTTTACAGATACAATTATCTTTGTAGGATCATAGTTAAAGGTAGCATCTGTACCTAACATTTCTTTTCCAGGACAGTAAAGATGCTCAATAGAATTTATAGCATCACGAACATGTTCAGCTAATTGTATTGTTTGTTCTATGAGTGCTGTTCCTTCTGTAGCAAGACGTTTTCTCGCAACATCAAGTGATGCTAACAAGATGTAAGAAGTTGATGTAGTTGTAAGCATGCTAATAATAGATTGGACATGTTTTACATTCACCAAGCCTTCTTTCACATTAAGAATAGAACTTTGAGTTAAAGAGCCTCCTAATTTGTGAACACTTGTTGCTGCCATGTCTGCACCAGCTTGCATCGCTGACATCGGCAATTCATCGTGAAAATGAATATGAACACCATGAGCCTCGTCGACTAGTACAGGGATGTCATAAGAATGTGCTAATTGTACAATCTGTTCTAAGTCTGCAGCAAATCCAAAGTACGTTGGGTTAATAACAAGTAAGCCCTTTGCATCTGAGTGCTCTTCAAGTGCTTTTTTGACAGATTGAATTGTGATTCCATGAGAAATACCGAGTTTCGGATCGATTTCAGGATGCATGAAAATCGGTTTTGCACCTGAGAAAATAATAGCTGACATTACTGATTTATGCACGTTTCGTGGTACTAGGATTTTGTCACCAGGACCGCAAACGCTCATCACCATTGTCATAATAGCGCCACTTGTACCTTGAATAGAAAAGAAAGTATGATCTGCACCGAATGCAGCGGCTGCTAAATCCTGTGCTTCTTTAATCATACCTTTTGGATGATGTAAATCATCGAGTGGCGCAATATTAATTAAATCAATTGCTAATGCATTATGCCCAATAAATTCGCGAAATGTAGGATCCATGCCCTGTCCTTTTTTATGACCAGGAATATGGAATTGAATTGGATTTCGCTTACTGTGCTCAACTAAAGCGGTAAACAATGGTGTTTCGTATTGGGACAATCTATACACCCCTTCTTCTTCATAATATTTAGTATAATTTGTTTTATATAATCCTGCTCTAAAAAAGGTAAGTTCTTTTTTTAGAATGAGGCTTGTTTTTCTGCCATTCAAAAAATCGGTTTTGAGATGGTAGCTTCACTTTATTTTCTATAAAACAAAAGCATTATATCACCAATAATTATAGATGTATAGAAAAAAATATTTTTAAGGTGAGTATGTTTAATAGTTAGCCTCAACTAATGAATAGAGGAAGACAATTCCATTAAAATGAATAAATAGTGTATAATGCAGAGTGGCTATAATGAAGAATAAAATATTCTCTTTAAGATAGCATAATGAAACAAGAAGAAATGATAAATGAGGTGCGAAATGGAATATCAATATCCGTTAGATTATGATTGGTCAAATGAGGAAATGGTTATTATTGTGAAGTTTTATGAAGCAATTGAGAAAGCTTATGAAAAAGGAATTATAAGAGAAGAATTAATGGGTTTATATCGTCGTTTTAAAGAGATTGTTCCATCGAAAGCAGAAGAAAAGAAAATTGATAAAGAGTTTCAAGAAGTAAGTGGATACTCTATATATCGTGCTATTCAAAGAGCAAAGGAAGTCGAAGAACAAAAGCTTGTAAAAATGTAAAAAATATTTTGAAAAATAAAAACTGAAGTGATATAATGTGATAACAACTAAAAACGGACAATATAAATTGTCCGTTTTCTACTATCGATTACAAAGTGCATATAAAGGAAGGAGTGATTGCATCGTAGATTCAATCTTAGCAAGGAATTGTTCGTTGGTCATTGCTGAAAACTCCTCTGGTGATATATGAATACCAACTAATAATTCTGCTTTTTTTACAGTAGCTAGTCGTTCAATCATCTTTTGTAAGTCTTCGGTTTCAAGTGTTTTATGTAATTTCACACTTGGTTTAGTATGGTCAATGGACCAAACGAAGTCATTTGGAATATTTGTTTTTAAATCATTTAAATGTTCTAAGAAGGCATGAGCCGTCTCAACTTTTTGTGGACACTCATAGATTAAACCAAAGTATATGAAGGCATGAGTACCCCATAAGCCGATTTGGAAATGCGGTAGCATTTTATATCCTCGTTTATTTGTTGAAAAAGCAACCCAAGTATCGTTTGGTGGATTGACTTTGCGACGTGCGTGTTTTGCAACATGATAAAAAAAGTTCTCATCAGTGTGTTGGGATAAGTATTCTGCAAATTGTTCCCCTAAAGCTTCTAGCTTAGGATGAATGTTCGTTTTAATTGCACTCATTCGTTCTTCGAGACCATCAACTGTAAAGACATCAAAATCAGTTGACTTGAATGTTTGTATTGTCATGATTGTTCCTCCAACTCCTATTTTGCTTTTATTTTAGCATAGCTTGTACTATTCATAAAAAAAACAGCACAAAAAAATTTAAATAAAAAAATATAATTTTGTTGCATAGATGATTTATCCAACATAGTATAGTATAAAACAAAAAATCAGAAAATTGAATTAATTCTAGTCCGAGGGCAGACGAATATTGGGAGGAGGCAAATAATATGAGACAGGTGATTAATGCGTTAAAGAGAACAGATGCCGAAAAGAGAATACCGGTGCTACGTTTGGAGCTAGATTATGAATTAGCAACTTTATATGATGCGATGATGGAAGATGATAAACAGAAAAAAGAAGAGTGTGTACAAAAGTTAGAAGTGTTAAGACTTGAAATGATTCGTTTAGAAGCGTAATAATAGTATATGTATAAAAAATTAGTTGGTGCGAACCTTATAAAGGGTTCGTTTTTTCTGTGAACAGTAAAGATCGGAGTGTTTAAACATGCAAGAAGTATGGAAAGACATCGATGCACACGCCAAACGGTGGATTCGGGATGCAGGAGAGCATTTAATAGCATCCATGAAAAAAGCACTTATTATAGAAACAAAATCCAATGCAGCTGACTTAGTTACAAATATGGACCGAGAGATAGAACAGTTTTTAATTGGGAAAATTAAAGAAACATTCCCGAATCATAATATTTTAGGAGAAGAAGGTTATGGAGACGAGATAACGTCTTCTGACGGGGTTGTTTGGTTAATTGATCCAATTGACGGCACGATGAACTTTGTTCATCAAAAAAGAAATTTTGCAATTTCAATTGGGATTTATGAGAACGGTATCGGAAAGATTGGACTTATTTATGATCCAGTACATGATGAACTATATCATGCAGTCAAGGGATCTGGAGCTTTTTGTAATGATATATCAATTCCTCCATTGGAAAAAGGAACTGTAGAGCAAGGTATTGTAGCTTTAAATGCGATATGGCTTACAGATAATCCATTGCTTAATATGGAAAGTATGATGGCACTTGTTAAGAAAGCAAGGGGCACGAGATCGTATGGCTGTGCAGCGTTAGAGATGGTGTACGTTGCAACAGGAAGAATAGATGCATATGTAACGCCGAGATTATCACCATGGGATTTTGGCGGAGGACAGATAATTGTAGAAGAAGTTGGAGGGAAGGTAACGACATTCTCTGGAGCGTCACTTTCTATCATAGAGAAGAGCAGTGTGCTAGTTGCAAAACCAGGAGTGTATGAAGAAGTGTTATCTTTTATATCAGAGCCACAAAAAAAGTAAGAGGCTATGTATAAGCTTCTTACTTTTTAGCGTTATTGTGATTTGCGCATTTTTCTTTTTGTTACAAAACCGTATCCAACTGCAACAAATGTACCGATAATGCAAATAATAATACCGATTGGACTATTTTCAGCAATCATAATGCCGATACCGATTAAGAAAATAACACCGATAATTGCGGTTAATAAAAAGCGATATTGAATGTGTTCCATTTCTTCACCCTCCAATCTCATTTTACTTTCACAAAAGTAAGAATACAACTATATTTTCATTCTTGCTTTTATTTTAATTGCTATTGTATCCCCTTCGCTCTTATAATAGAGAAGGATTAAAAAGACATTAGGAGTTGGACATGTTGAAAAAACGACAAGATTTACGTAATATAGCAATTATTGCCCACGTTGACCATGGTAAAACAACACTTGTTGACCAGTTATTACGTCAAGCGGGGACATTCCGTGCGAATGAACATATTGAAGAACGCGCAATGGATTCAAATGATCTAGAAAGAGAACGCGGTATTACAATTTTAGCGAAGAATACAGCGATTCACTATGAAGATAAAAGAATTAACATTTTAGATACACCAGGTCACGCTGACTTCGGTGGAGAAGTAGAACGTATCATGAAAATGGTTGATGGTGTTCTACTTGTTGTTGATGCATATGAAGGTTGTATGCCACAAACACGATTTGTTTTAAAGAAAGCTCTTGAGCAAAACTTAACTCCAATCGTTGTTGTAAACAAAATTGACCGTGACTTCGCTCGTCCTGATGAAGTAGTTGATGAAGTAGTTGACTTATTCATCGAACTTGGTGCAAACGAAGATCAATTAGAGTTCCCAGTTGTATTTGCATCAGCAATGAACGGAACAGCAAGCTTGGATTCAAATCCGGCAAATCAAG
Organism: Bacillus sp. FSL L8-0152; assembly: GCF_038006365.1. Classification (NCBI taxonomy): domain Bacteria; kingdom Bacillati; phylum Bacillota; class Bacilli; order Caryophanales; family Bacillaceae; genus Bacillus; species Bacillus sp. FSL L8-0152. The sequence continues at coordinate 4,088,914 of NZ_JBBOVB010000001.1, read as the reverse complement.
AAGAGAATATGAAATCATTATTCGATACAATTATCGAACATATTCCAGCACCAGTTGATAACAGCGAAGAGCCACTTCAATTCCAAGTAGCACTTCTTGATTACAACGACTACGTTGGACGTATTGGAGTTGGACGCGTATTCCGCGGTACAATGAAGGTTGGACAACAAGTTGCTTTAATGAAAGTTGACGGAAGTGTAAAACAATTCCGCGTAACGAAATTATTCGGTTACATTGGATTAAAACGTCAAGAAATTGAAGAAGCAAAAGCTGGAGATTTAGTAGCTGTTTCAGGTATGGAAGACATCAACGTAGGTGAAACGGTATGTCCGGTTGAGCATGAAGAGGCTTTACCATTATTACGTATTGATGAGCCAACGCTACAAATGACATTCCTTGTAAATAACAGCCCATTTGCAGGTCGTGAAGGTAAATTTATTACATCTCGTAAAATTGAAGAGCGTCTTCGTTCACAATTAGAAACAGATGTAAGTTTACGTGTAGATAATACAGATTCTCCTGATGCATGGATCGTATCTGGACGCGGGGAATTGCATTTATCTATCTTAATTGAAAACATGCGTCGTGAAGGTTATGAACTACAAGTATCTAAGCCTGAAGTAATTATTAAAGATATCGATGGCGTAAGATGTGAACCTGTAGAGCGCGTACAAATCGATGTTCCTGAAGAATACACTGGTTCTATTATGGAATCAATGGGTGCACGTAAAGGTGAAATGTTAGATATGGTGAATAACGGAAACGGTCAAGTTCGCCTTACTTTCATGGTTCCGGCACGTGGTTTAATTGGTTACACAACAGAATTCCTAACATTAACTCGTGGTTACGGTATTTTAAACCATACATTCGATTGCTACCAACCAGTACATGCTGGACAAGTGGGTGGACGTCGCCAAGGTGTTCTAGTTTCACTTGAAACAGGAAAAGCATCACAATACGGTATTATGCAAGTTGAAGACCGTGGTGTAATCTTCGTTGAACCAGGTACAGAAGTATATGCTGGTATGATCGTAGGAGAACATACTCGTGAGAACGACTTAACAGTTAACGTTGTGAAAATGAAACAACAAACTAACATTCGTTCTGCAACGAAAGATCAAACTTCAACAATGAAAAAACCACGCTTAATGACTCTAGAAGAGTCATTAGAGTACTTAAACGATGACGAGTTCTGTGAAGTAACTCCAGAATCAATTCGTTTACGTAAAAAGATTCTTGATAAGAGCGAACGTGAAAGAGCTGCTAAGAAAAAGAAATCTGTAGAAGCATAAAAAAAACAGCTACCTTTAAGGTAGCTGTTTTTTTATGTTTATTTTTTAGAATATTTACTCTTTTTAGTGGACAGTATTTTTTTCGCAGGTTACTCTTGTATTAAGTACATAAAGAAATTTTGTTTTTTATGAGAAGGGGGGGTAAATAGTGTTAGAAAGAATGTCTTTTTTTGCGAAATTATGTAAAGTTGATGAAAATCCAGAGTTAGGAATGTGGTTACTTTATGGGACGATTATTATATTAAGTGCTCTCGTCTATAATTTAGGATTTGCTAGAAAGTTGTCTGTACTAAAAAATATAGTAATATACATATCATTAGCAATTGGATGTACAGTATTAACCTTTTTTGCTGTATTTTTACCTGTTGGAGAAGGACTTGTTGTAGCGGCAATTGTACTTGGAATTTATACATTGCGTTTGCGTCAAGCGAAACAACAAAAAGCAGGGTGAGGGGGCGAAGTTTTATGCGTTCAGTACAAGATGCACTATATAATTGGTTAACAATTAAAACAGTTGCGGAAGCACGTCCGGATGATAGTGCTGCAAAAGAAACGTATTTGTTATTTCAAAATATGATATATGAAGAACATAAATTAAAAGATGTGGAAGTTAAAAAGAACGAGGAAATGTATTTAATTACATATGAAATGAATGGGGAAAGGAAATCTGCAAGGTTTCCGCTAGAAGCCATTGATTGTTTCTTGGATCAAATGAATCTTGAGCCTGAAAAATATAAATAAGTCCTTATCTATATGAGTAAGGACTTATTTACATTTTACCAATCGTCTTCGACTTTTTTATCACGATATAATCGGAAATTACCACTTGCATGACGTTCCATTGTACGCTCTGCAATTCGTTCCGAACATTCCATGCACATATATGTATGAATAGGGCGATTACGCAGTTTTTTTGCCGTAGGATTTTCATCATCTAACATATCTTTTTTATCACAAATCATACATTTGACTCTCATTTCGTCACCTCAATACGAATTCTATCAGTATAAGTATATCATGGAAGTATAATGTTTTTGAATAATAGTGGGAAAAAATAATATTTTCGCAATTCGAAAAATAAGTTATGATAAGGATATACCAAGTATGTTTGGAGGTGAAAATATGGCGAATGTAGTAGAGCCTACTTTAACAGAGGGTTTAGTACAAACGTTGCGTAAAGAGTGTATTGTGATGATAGCAACGACAGATTTCGAAAAACAAGTTCCTAACGTAAGTGCTATTTCTTGGGTGTATGCAGTGAGCAAAACTAGTATTCGATTTGCAGTAGATCAACGTTCACGTATTGTGGAAAATATAAGGCATAATACAGGTGTAGTATTGACTATAATGGCGAATGAATCCGTATTTTCCATAAGTGGTGCAGGTGAAATTTTGACAGATAGAATGGAAGGTATTTCTTTGAAATTAACTGTAATAGAAGTTAATGTGCAAGAAGTACGTGATGTTATGTTTTATGGAGCGAAACTTGCAATTGAACCAACATATGAAAAAACATACGATCTTCGGGCGGCCAAAAAGCTGGATAACGAAGTGCTAGTAGGAATAAGAGAATTATAAATGTGCTAAATAAGAAATTCGTTTATTCACTTTTGTAATCGGTTATTGTGATTTAACGTTAATAATTATAATAAAAAGTAATATATTGAATAGAAATGAATAAAGAATAAATAAAAGGTTTAATGACTATGATTTTCGATTCTACCTCGTTTACACGGTACATATAATTATAACAATGGTTCGTCCATATTTTATGGATGAAACCCTTGTTCTACAAATTTAAAAGTGGAGTCAGGGGGTAACAGGTTGGATAAAATTTATGTGTTAGATACGAATGTACTTTTGCAGGATCCTTTATCTATTTTTTCATTTGAAACCAATGAAGTAGTGATTCCAGCAGTTGTATTAGAAGAGGTTGATTCGAAAAAACGTTATATGGATGAAGTAGGACGAAATGCTCGTTATGTATCTAAGTTAATAGATAAATTTCGTGAAATAGGAAAGCTGCATGAAAGTATCCCGCTAGAAAATGGCGGAACATTTCGTATTGAATTAAACCATCGTTCATTTGTGCAACTACAAGATATTTTTGTAGAAAAAACAAATGATAATCGAATTTTAGCTGTAGCAAAAAATCTATCTTTAGAAGAACAGGAAAAAGAGGACGGGAAGTCTGTTATTTTAGTAAGTAAAGATGTACTCGTAAGGGTAAAAGCTGATGCAATTGGTTTGAAGGCTGAAGATTATTTAAGTGATCGCGTAATTGAAGTAGAAAATATATATTCTGGCTTTTTAGAAGGATATATATCAAAAGAACAATTGGATTATTTTTATGAGAAAGGTGAATTGCCTCTATCTGAAATTGCGAATCACCCTTTTTACCCAAATCAATTTGTAGTAATGAAAGATGCATTAGGGGGCTCTAGTTCTGCGCTTGGCATTGTGGATCACTTAGGTAAGAAGGTAAAGAAACTTATTTTTCACAATGAACAAGTGTGGGGGATACGACCACGAAACGTGCAGCAAATTATGGGGTTAGAATTGTTGCTTCGTGAAGATATTCCGCTTGTAACATTAACGGGGAAAGCCGGCACAGGAAAAACGTTACTTGCGTTAGCTTCGGGACTTATGCAAACAGAAGACTTAGGGTTATATAAAAAATTACTCGTTGCAAGACCAATTGTCCCAGTCGGAAAAGATATCGGTTATTTACCAGGAGAAAAAGAAGAAAAGTTAAGACCATGGATGCAACCAATTTTTGATAACCTAGAGTATTTATTTAATACGAAAAAGCCAGGAGAGTTAGATGCTATTTTAGCTGGAATGGGTTCGATTGAAGTAGAAGCCCTTACTTATATACGCGGGAGAAGTATTCCAGATCAGTTCATTATCATTGACGAAGCACAAAATTTAACAAAGCATGAAGTGAAAACGATACTAACTAGGGTAGGGGAAAAGAGTAAGATTGTATTGATGGGAGATCCTCAGCAAATTGATCACCCATATTTAGATGAATATAATAATGGCTTAACGTATGTTGTAGAGAAGTTTAAAGAACAGCGCATTAGTGGTCATGTGAAGTTTGTTAAAGGGGAGCGATCTAATTTAGCTCAACTAGCAGCAGATTTATTGTAAAAAGGAGTGAGCTTAAGCTCACTCCTTTTCTTTAAATAATTGTAAATTTACGGATGTTCCGGATTGGATTTTGTCGATTAGATCCATCATTGAAATAGAGATGAACAGGTCCGTCTTCTTTTAATGGCTTTCCTTCTTTTGAAAAACCTAGTATAGCATTTTTGACAGTTTCTAATGGAAGTGTCATTGTATGATCTACAGTTTCAATTTCAACTTGCGTAGCGTCCTCTAAAATTTCAGCGTTAGCAAGGAATGGATGAAATGGTATACCAAATGTTCCAGTAATTAGCTGTTCTTTTTTATATTTCTTTACACTTTGTTGTATCGGCGGGAAGGCAGCACCATCACGAATTTCACGATCCCAATGTTCTGAAGTGTTTTTTAAATAAGTTTCTAGTTCAGACGTGTTTTCTCTAGTTTCATCAAAGTAAGTTGTCAAATCTACTTTTCGATCATCAAAGATCCAAACAGTTGGATCAATAGTGATTGGAAAACGTACTTTTCCGTTAATAAATAAAATTTCGCTCATTGTTGTTCCCCCATTTGTGTTATACTCCCACTTTTCAGTATAATAGCATTAGACACTGTTGTCACAAAAAATGTTTCTATTGCAATTTATTAAAACTATCGCTAATATTAATAGATAGGATAGAGGAGAGTAGGACGGAAACGGAGGGAATCAATTTGGCGTCTGAGACAGTAGCAAATCATCAGGAAAAGGCACTAGCCCTTCTACAAGCGGATGCAGAGAAGATTTTAAGACTTATTAAGGTGCAAATGGACCATCTTACAATGCCGCAATGTCCATTATATGAAGAAGTGTTAGACACACAAATGTTTGGACTATCCCGCGAGGTCGATTTTGCAGTTCGCCTTGGTCTTATTGCAGAAGAACAAGGGAAAGCAATGTTAGGTGAGCTCGAACGTGAGTTATCTGCACTTCATGAAGCGTTTACAAACAAACAACAATAACGGGTTCAAATAAGGGGGCTCAAACTAAATTAGTTTGGGCTTTTTATTTGTATAATAAAGCAGGAAGAATCAATGTACATATGGAATACAACAATAATTAAATTGAAACAGAAAGAGGAAATGAAATGAAAAAAGTATGGAAATCAATGGATTATTCATTGTTACTTCCTCTTGTTATCTTATGTGTGCTGGGAGTAATAATGGTATATAGTTCTAGTTCCATTGTTGCGATTTCGAGATTTGATAAACCAGCAAATTTCTTTTTTAAAAGACAATTAATTACTTTAGTTGTTGGGACAATAGTATTAATAATTATTGCTACTATCCCATATAAAGTTTGGAGAAAACGAATTTTTTTGTTGGGGAGTTACGGTGCTAGTGTTGCCTTATTAGCTGCAGCTGCCTTTTTCACTAAGAAAGTAAACGGTGCAAACGGCTGGATATTTGGAATACAGCCTGCAGAATTTGTTAAGATAACAGTTATTCTTGTCTTAGCTCATTTCTTTGCCAAAAGACAAGAAACGAATACACCTGTTTCCAAAGGGTCAGGTCCAGTACTTATTGGTGTTGGTATAATCATGTTTTTAATATTAAAGCAAAATGATTTAGGTACTGATTTGTTAATTGCAGGAACAGTAGGAATTATGTTTCTTTGTTCGGGAGTACAGGTTAACTTATGGATTAAACGAATTGCTTTAACTTCTATAGTATGGATTCCGGCACTATATCTTCTTGGTAATTATGCATTAAATCCATATCAAAAGGCACGTTTTTCTGTTTTCCTTGATCCGTTTAATGATCCTCAAAAGGATGGATTTCAATTAGTGAATTCATTTATTGGAATTGCTTCTGGAGGACTTAATGGTAGAGGTTTAGGGAATAGTGTACAAAAATATGGTTATTTACCAGAACCGCAAACGGATTTTATAATGGCAATTATATCTGAAGAACTTGGTTTTATAGGTGTAGCTATCATTTTAATCTGTTTATTACTTATTATTATTCGGTCATTTAGAGTTGCACAAAAGTGTACAGATCCATTTGGAAGTTTAATAGCTATCGGAATTGCAAGCTTGTTTGGAGTTCAAACGTTTATCAATGTCGGTGGTATGTCTGGAGTAATACCGCTAACAGGGGTACCATTACCGTTTGTTAGTTACGGCGGAAGTTCTTTATTAGCTAATCTACTTGCAATGGGAATACTACTCAATATTGCTAGTCACGTGAAACGACAAGAGAAACAACAGAATGGTCTAATGAAAGAAAGAGAACAAAATGGACCACATCTTGTAGTTGTAAAATAAAAAACACATCGTGCTTTAGAGCAGGATGTGTTTTTTATTTTCAAGTAGTTTTAAATATGATGTATTAATTTCTCTTTCAGTTAAAAGATATATCACATTTGTTTAAATGTGATATACAATTAAGTTGTTAGAAAAGGAAGAGGTATGCTATACTATTTTTGTGAAACAAATTGCACAGAAAACTTATCATTTGTTAAAAAATAAGGTATGATGGATAAAAATAAAGTGAAGCTTTCTAAGTATAATATAATGTGGAAAGTGAAGAACTTCACGCTTTTTAAAGTGTGTATATATTTTATCTCTAGAGTGGTAGGAAAGTAGAGGGGGAAAATCATGACAAAGCTGCAACGTATTCAAAAAGTATTGGTAGCTAACCGTGGAGAGATTGCAATTCGTGTGTTTCGAGCTTGTTCGGAACTTGGATTAAAAACAGTTGCAATCTATTCGAAAGAGGATAGTGGTTCTTATCATCGCTATAAAGCCGATGAGTCCTATTTAGTTGGGGAAGGAAAAAAACCAATTGATGCTTATCTAGATATTGAAGGCATTATTGAGATTGCAAAAAGTAATCATGTAGATGCAATCCACCCTGGATATGGTTTCTTGTCAGAAAATATTCAATTCGCGAAACGTTGCGAAGAAGAAGGAATTATCTTTATCGGTCCGAAAAGTAAGCATTTAGATATGTTTGGAGATAAAGTGAAAGCAAGAACACAAGCGCAGCTAGCACAAATTCCAGTTATACCTGGTAGTGATGGTCCAGTAGATTCATTAGAAGAAGTCGAAAAATTTGCTGAAAAGTATGATTACCCGATTATTATTAAAGCGTCCCTTGGTGGTGGCGGTCGTGGTATGCGTATTGTGCGTACTAGTGAGGAATTAGGAGAATCATATAATCGAGCAAAATCAGAAGCGAAAGCAGCCTTTGGTAATGATGAAGTTTACGTCGAAAAATTCGTTGAAAAACCTAAACATATAGAAGTACAAATTTTAGCAGATGAAGAAGGCAATGTTGTTCATTTATACGAGCGTGACTGTTCTGTACAACGTCGCCATCAAAAAGTTGTAGAAATAGCACCGAGTGTATCACTTTCAGATGATCTGCGTCAGCGTATTTGTGATGCTGCTGTGAAGTTAACGAAAAATGTAAACTATTTAAATGCAGGGACAGTAGAATTCCTTGTAAAAGATGATGAGTTTTACTTTATTGAAGTAAATCCACGTGTTCAAGTAGAACATACGATTACAGAGATGATCACAGGAGTGGATATCGTTCAATCACAAATTTTAATAGCTGATGGACATGCATTACATAGTAAAATAGTAGGTGTTCCGAAGCAAGAGGAAGTGGTTGTACACGGATTTGCAATCCAATCTCGGGTAACAACTGAAGACCCACTAAATAATTTTATGCCGGATACAGGAAAAATTATGGCGTATCGATCAGGCGGTGGTTTTGGTGTGCGTCTTGATACAGGAAATAGCTTCCAAGGTGCAGTTATTACACCATACTACGATTCTTTACTTGTAAAAGTTACAACTTGGGCACTTACTTTTGAGCAAGCTGCTGCAAAAATGGAACGTAACTTAAAAGAATTCCGTATTCGTGGTATTAAAACAAATATTCCATTCCTAGAGAATGTAGTAAAACATAAAAACTTCTTATCAGGAGAATATGATACTTCGTTTATTGATGTGTCACCTGAACTATTCTTGTTCCCAAAACGTAAAGACCGCGGAACGAAAATGTTAAATTATATTGGTTCAGTAACAGTAAATGGCTTCCCAGGAGTAGGGAAAAAAGAAAAGCCAATATTCCCAGATGCTCGTATTCCATGTTTAAAACATTCAGAGCCAATCCAAAATGGAACGAAACAAATTTTGGACGAGCGTGGAGCAGATGGATTAGTAAAATGGGTACAGGATCAAAACCGTGTACTTTTAACGGATACAACATTCCGTGATGCACATCAGTCATTACTTGCAACTCGTATTCGTACAAAAGATTTACATCAAATTGCAGAGCCAACAGCGAGAATGTTACCAAACCTATTCTCAGCTGAAATGTGGGGAGGTGCAACGTTTGATGTCGCGTATCGTTTCTTAAAAGAAGATCCATGGGAACGATTACTAGATCTTCGTGAAAAAATGCCGAACGTTTTATTCCAAATGTTACTACGTTCGTCAAACGCAGTTGGCTACAAAAACTATCCAGATAATTTAATTCAAAAATTTGTGGAGTGTTCTGCTCAAGCAGGCATTGATGTGTTCCGTATTTTTGATAGTTTAAACTGGGTAGAAGGTATGAGAGTTGCAATTGATGCTGTACGAGATACTGGTAAAATTGCAGAAGCAACAATGTGCTACACAGGAGATATTCATGATCCATTACGTAGTAAATATGATTTGAATTATTATAAAAACTTAGCAAAAGAGTTGGAAGCATCGGGAGCTCACATTTTAGGTATTAAAGATATGGCTGGCTTACTAAAACCAAACGCAGCATATGATTTAGTTTCAGCATTAAAAGAGACGGTATCGATTCCGATTCACCTGCATACGCACGATACGAGTGGAAATGGTATATTAACGTATACGAAGGCAATTGAAGCAGGTGTTGATATTGTCGATGTAGCAGTGAGTTCTATGGCTGGTCAAACGTCACAACCGAGTGCGAACACATTATTCTATGCACTAGGTGGAAATGAAAGACAACCAGATGTTAATATCGATTCTTTAGAAAAGCTATCTCATTATTGGGAAGATGTACGCAAATACTATGCACCGTTTGAAAGTGGTATGAATGCACCTCACACAGAGGTATATATGCATGAAATGCCAGGTGGACAGTATAGTAATCTTCAGCAACAAGCGAAGGCGGTTGGTTTAGGAGATCGCTTTGATGAAGTGAAAGTAATGTACCGTCGTGTGAATGACATGTTTGGAGATATTGTAAAAGTAACACCATCATCAAAAGTTGTTGGCGATATGGCGTTATTTATGGTTCAAAACCACCTGACAGAACAAGATGTTTTAGAGCGTGGACATGCTTTGGACTTCCCTGGATCTGTTGTTGAAATGTTCTCTGGTGATTTAGGTCAACCGTACGGTGGTTTCCCGAAAGAATTGCAAAAGATTATTTTAAAAGGGAAAGAGCCGTTAACAGTAAGACCAGGTGAACTACTAGAGCCAGTAGATTTCGACGCGTTAAAAGAAGAATTATTCCATAAACTTGGACGCGAAGTAACAATTTTTGATGTAGTTGCATATGCATTATATCCAAAAGTATTTATGGACTATGAAAAAGTTGCTGAGCTTTATGGAAATGTATCTGTACTTGATACACCGACATTCTTCTATGGTATGAGACTAGGTGAAGAAATTGATGTGGAAATTGAACAAGGTAAGACATTGATGGTTAAACTTGTATCAATTGGAGAACCACAGCCGGATGGAAATCGTGTCCTTTACTTGGAATTTAATGGTCAACCACGTGAAATTGTCGTGAAAGACGAGAGTGTGAAAGCAACAGTTGCACAACGTGTGAAAGGAAACCGTGAAAATCCAAATCACATTAGTGCAACAATGCCAGGAACGGTAATTAAAGTAGTTGTAAAAGAAGGCGATGAAGTGAAAAAAGGCGATTCTATGGCAATTACAGAAGCGATGAAAATGGAAACGACAGTTCAAGCGCCGTTCAATGGTAAAGTGAAAAAAGTATATGTTAACGATGGTGATGCAATTCAAACGGGTGATTTACTTATTGAATTAGATCACTAAAATAAAAAAAGAGCTGTGTAAATATGAAGTGACCCCTAAAAGTTAGACACGGTTATTTCATTAGGCAGCTTGATAAAAGTGAGTCCGGTATTGTACTGGGCTCATTTTTAATTTTGCCTTAATCCGTTTCGTATTATAATAATCTATATATTTTTCTAATTCTATTTTAAAGTGCTCTACATTTTCAAATTCTTTTATGTAGAGGAACTCCGACTTCATAATCCCAAAGAAATTTTCTATTACTGCGTTGTCGTAACAGTTGCCTTTTCGAGACATACTCTGAACGATAGCTCTTGATTCAAGTGTAAGGACGTACTGTCTCATTTGATAATGCCATCCTTGATCCGAATGCATCAGTAGCTGGTGGGTTTCAGGTAAACGTTCCAATGCTTTCTCTAACATGTCTGAAACAAGCGAATACGTCGGTCTAGAACCAATTGTATAGGTAATAATTTCACCATTATACAAATCTAATACAGGTGATACATACAGTTTTTCTCCAAACAATTTAAACTCTGTGATGTCTGTTACCCACTTTTGATTCGGTGCATCTGTATAAAAATTACGCTCTAAAATATTAGGTGCAATTCTACCGACTTTTCCTTTATAGGATTTATATTTCTTCATACGCACAACACACTTTAACCCAAGCTCTTTCATAATGCGCTGAACCTTCTTGTGGTTCACTTTCTGGCCACGATTCGTTAATTCATCACGAATGCGACGGTAACCATAACGACCTTCATTTTCCTCATAAATCGCTTTAATCTCAGCTTTCAAATCGGCATCTAGATCTGGACGATTCATTTTCTTTACTAAATCATAATACGTGCTTCGAGGAATAGTAGCTAGCTCCACGAGTGCCTTGACCGAATATTTATGCCTTAATTCGTAGACTACTTGCGCTTTGTCTTGTTTTGTGATTTTTCCTTGTTTTGAACTAAGGCATTTAACTTTTTTAAGTACTCATTTTCCATCTCAAGCTGTTTAATGCGTGCTTCAAGTGCTTCGACTGACCCTTCAGCTAAAGGTTGTTTTAATTGTTTATTTGAATCTTTTTTCATGGATGGACGCCCCTTTTTCTTAGATTGAAGGGCATCAATATCAATTCCTTGTGTTTCGAGCTGTTTTTTCCAAACAGAAATCGTTGAAGGGGCAGGAATATTAAAGATAGCTGCCGTCTCAAATAAGGACATACCGTTTTCAATCATAAAGTTTAGTACGTCTAGTTTAAATTGTTGTGTGTAATTTGTACATCGTTTTAGAAAAGCTTCCAGACCATTCTGTTTATATTGGTTTACCCAATTCAAAATGATTGTGTCACTTATACCGAGCGATTTACCTATTTCTCGATAACTTTCATTTCCGTTCAAATAACGTAGAACGATTTGTATTTTTTCATCAGCTGTAAATTTAGCCATAGAAAAACTGCACCCCCAATTGTTAGACTGTGTCTAACAATTGGGGTGCAGTTCAATATACAGCTCTTTTCTTTATTGCAAAAAATCCCTTGCCGAATTGGCAAGGGATTTTAGTTTTAAATTATTTTGTTTGTTTAGAAGTTGATCCGGCTTCTTTTGCATTCACTTTACTTCTTGTTCCTAACATAACTAAATAGCATAGTACGGCAAACAAGCAAGAAATGAATAGAGAATGTAACAATGCCATTGCTAAACTAGCGTTTGTAAATACAACTAAAATTCCTACTACAGCTTGAAGTGTAACAAGGATAAATGAAATGATCCATCCCCAATATACTACAGGTTGCTGTTTGTAATGACGAATAGCGAGAATCATCGCGTAAAGTATCCAAGCGAAAATTAACATTGCTGCAACTCTATGGCCCATTTGAACCCATTCATGTAGTTGAGTTGGCATAGGTCTGTTTTTGCTACATAAAGGAAAGTCTGGACAGGCTAAGCTAGCTCTTTCGTGACGTACTAAAGCACCTGTGTAGACGACGATATAACTGTAAATTGTTACACCATAAATATGAAATTTCATTTTTTTGTCCATAATAAGAGAACGTGCATCAAATTTTTGGTCAATTTCAAAGATAAGACACGTTAATAAAATGACAGAAGCAAATGAAATTAAGGAAATACCGAAATGGATAGCAAGTACAGCTGGCATTTGTCCCCAAACAACTGCTGCTGCTCCCATTAATGCTTGTGCAACTAAAAATACGAAGGATAAAATTGCTAACGTTTTTGTTTCACGCACATGTTTATAATATTTCCAGGACAAAATACAAAGGAGAGTGACAAGAATTCCAGCTGATCCTGATGTTAATCGGTGGCTAAGTTCAATAATAGTTTCCATTGATAAATTAGATGGAACAAATTCACCGTTACAAAGTGGCCATGATTTACCACAACCTTGACCAGAACCTGTTTTTGTAACTAAAGCGCCTCCTAATAAAACTATTAATAAATCAAGGCTTGTAATGACTGCTAACCATTTAATAAAGCGTTGCAATCTCTTTCACCATCTTTCTGCTATGAAGTTATTGCGAAATATTTTCATTCCATTATGTATAGAATAAAACGCGCTAGTTCCTATGATATATAAAAAATAATAAAATAGCAAAGAAATGGAGGGGAAAGGAAAGTGGGAGAAAATAGGTGTAAAAACAGGGTTCCTAAGGAAAAAATTAGGTGAAAAATAGGCTATTTTGAAAAGAAATGGGGAGAATACGTGTTAAATAGGATAAAATAGTTTATTATAGAAGGTAACATCATGTTATGATAAGGACAAGTCAGAATGAAGTTTTTTATATTCGACACAAAAAGTTCATGTTTTCTTCACAAAATGTTCGGGAAATATGATTTAATATATTGGAGTATGGGCGTAGATTAGTAGTAGAATGGGTTAACAATGTTTCTACTGTAATAATATTGCTATATAGAAGCGAATTATTTCATTTGAAATAGGCGCAAAAAGAAAGATGAAAGTTTTAAGAGGGGGTTAGAGTGATGAACCATGCAACAAGTGAGCTGCATGATGAGTCCGCTGTTACAAGTGTACCGGAAACAACTCGGATACAAGATTTAAAAGCACTCGTTAAAATGGGGATTGTAAACTCAAATACACTTACTGTATTTACAGGATTTTGGTTGGCATTACACTTTAATGGATTAAGTGTAATGGACAATCTGGATAAGTTATTCTTTACAATCGTTGGTTCTGGATTAGTTATGGCAGGGGTATGTTGCTTAAACAACTACATTGATCGAGACATCGATCCATTAATGGAAAGAACAAAGACCCGTCCAACGGTTACTGGAAAATATAAACCAGGATTTGCACTTACATTTGGACTAGTCATATTACTTCTTGGTTTTGTATTTTTATTATTAACAACACCAATGGCAGTCTTAATGGGATTTATTGGTGCTTTCACATATGTTGTTCTATATAGTTTATGGACAAAGAGAAAGTATACACTAAATACTGTTGTAGGTAGTATATCTGGTGCAGTTCCACCTTTAATTGGATGGGCAGCAATCGATCCATCTTTAGGTCATCCAATTGCTTGGATGTTATTTTTAATTATGTTTATTTGGCAAATCCCACATTTCCTTGCATTAGCGATGAAACGTGTTGATGAATATCGAAATGCAGGAATTCCAATGCTTCCTGTAGTTCATGGATTTGAAATTACGAAACGCCAAATTATGATTTGGACAGTATGTTTATTACCACTACCATTTTATATGAGTGGACTAGGGATAACATTTATGGTAATTGCAACACTGCTTAACATCGGATGGATCGCTTTAGGATTTTATGGATTCCGTAAGAAAGATGACATAAAATGGTCTGTGCAAATGTTTGTTTATTCCCTAAATTATTTAACAATCTTATTTGTATCAATGATTGTAGTTACATTCTTCTAAGACAACGACATAATTGGATTTCTTTACGTTGAGATTTACTTTACTTAACTATAAAGTACAATCTAATTCACAAGGAAAGTGGGGGTTGTTTGTATGAAGAAACAGTGGCGACTGCTTTCGTTCGTTTCACTGCTGGCTTTACTGTTAGGGGGATGCGGTAAAGCCTTTCAATCTACTTTAATTCCGCAAGGAGAAGTAGCAAAAATGCAATATGATTTACTTCTACTGGCAAGTGCAATCATGGTAGGAGTAGTACTAGTAGTTACTATTATTTTCTTGTATGTAATTGTGCGTTTCCGACAAAAGAAAGGTCAGGAAGATTATATTCCAGAGCAAGTTGAAGGAAATCACAAGCTAGAAATTATATGGACAGTTATTCCGATTATTCTTTTACTAATCTTAGCTGTTCCAACGGTTACATATACATTCAAACTTGCTGATGTAAGTGCGATGGAGAAAAAGAATATTGATAAAGATACTATCGTTGTTGATGTAACAGCGAATCTTTATTGGTGGGAATTTTCTTATAAATCAGAAAAGATAGTAACTTCGCAAGATTTAGTCATCCCCACAGGTAAGAAAGTGTATTTAAATTTGAAGGGTGCCGATATTAAACACTCATTTTGGGTTCCATCTTTAGCTGGGAAAATGGATACAAATACAGACAATGTGAACAAAATGTGGTTAAAGGCAGATAAATCGGGCACTTATAATGGTTTTTGTACAGAATTTTGCGGCCCATCACATTCTTTAATGCAATTTAAAGTGAAAGCTTTAGATGAAAGCGAGTACAAAAATTGGCTTGCTGATATGAAGAAGATTGATGGGAAGAAAGAAGTAGCTTCAACAAAGGCGCAAGAGGGCCAAGAAATATTTAATAAAAGCTGTATTGGTTGTCACGCAGTTGGATCTAATGATAGTAGACCACCTTCCGCTCGTATCGCACCAAACTTAGCAAACTTTGCGGATCGCGATATGGTTGCCGGTATTGCCGAAAACAATGAAGAAAACTTAAAAAAATGGCTGAAAGATCCTGAAAATATGAAGCCAGGAAACAAAATGACTGGCAAATATGGCAACTTAACGGATGATCAAATTGATGCATTAAATGCATACTTACAAACGTTAAAAGTTGAAAAGTAAAGAGGGATTATTCGCGAAGGGGAGGTTGAAAACGTGAGTTCTGTAGCAAAAAAACAGGGGATGGGTGCTGTCATATGGGATTATTTAACGACAGTAGACCATAAAAAGATTGCCATTCTCTATTTAATTGCAGGTGGATTGTTTTTTGTAATAGGCGGAATAGAAGCTCTATTTATTCGCCTTCAATTAGCGATTCCTAACAACGCTTTTCTTGTTGGGGATGCTTATAATCAAGTATTGACGATGCACGGTACAACAATGATTTTCCTCGCAGCTATGCCACTCGTGTTTGCATTTATGAACGCCGCTGTACCACTTCAAATTGGTGCACGTGATGTAGCGTTCCCGTTTTTGAATTCACTCGGATTTTGGTTATTTTTCTTTGGTGGAGTATTTTTAAATTTAAGTTGGTTTTTAGGTGGAGCACCTGATGCAGGATGGACATCTTATGCATCTTTAGCTTTAGCCTCTAAAGGTCATGGTGTTGATTTCTATGTACTCGGTTTGCAAATCTCAGGTATTGGTACATTAATTGGAGGGATTAACTTCCTTGTCACCATTATTAATATGCGTGCGCCAGGAATGACGTATATGCGTATGCCGATGTTTACATGGACGACATTTGTAACATCTTCGCTTATATTATTCGCTTTTCCACCGTTAACTGTAGGATTAGGACTTTTAATGTTAGATCGTTTATTTGGAACAAGTTTCTTTAATCCAGCATTGGGTGGGAATACAATTATATGGGAGCATTTATTCTGGATTTTCGGTCATCCAGAAGTATACATTCTTATACTCCCAGCTTTCGGAATATTCTCAGAAATCTTCGCGACATTTTCGAAAAAACGATTGTTTGGTTATTCATCGATGGTGTTTGCGACTGTATTAATTGGATTTTTAGGATTTATGGTATGGGCGCATCATATGTTTACTGTTGGACTTGGTCCAGTTGCTAATGCTATTTTCTCAGTTGCAACAATGGCGATTGCGGTTCCGACTGGTATCAAAATATTCAACTGGCTCTTTACAATGTGGGGCGGAAATATTCGTTTTACGACACCGATGATGTGGGCAGTAGCTTTCATTCCATCATTCGTCATGGGTGGAGTTACAGGGGTTATGCTAGCATCTGCACCAGCTGATTATCAATTTCATGATAATTATTTCGTAGTAGCACATTTTCATTATGTAATCGTTGGCGGTGTTGTATTTGGTTTACTTGCAGGAGCTCATTATTATTGGCCACTGATGTTTAATAAAGTATTAAATGAAACATTAGGAAAGATAACGTTTTGGCTATTCTTTATCGGTTTCCATTTAACGTTCTTTATTCAGCATTTCCTTGGCTTGATTGGTATGCCGCGCCGTTACTACACATATCTTGAAGGGCAAGGGTTGGAAATGGGGAATATGATTAGTTCTATCGGAGCGGTGTTTATGGCTCTTGGGACGATTGTTCTTCTATTCAATGTAATTAAAACGACAGTATCAAAAGAAAAAGCTGGTCGTGATCCGTGGGATGCACGTACATTAGAATGGACGATGCCAGCACCGACACCAGAATATAACTTTAAACAACTACCATTTGTTCGCGGATTAGATCCGTTTTGGATTGAAAAACGTGAAGGTAATAAAGAGATGACAGCAGCGGAACCAATTGGTGATATTCATATGCCAAATCCTTCGTTTTCACCATTTGTCATTTCTTTCGGATTGTTTATAGCGGCATTTGGTGCAATGTATATGCAGGGCGGAAAAGATAAGTTCTGGTTATTAGTAGCAATTATTGGTTTAATCATTACATTTGGCGCAATGTTCCTACGTTCAGTAATCGATGATCATGGATACCATATTCATAAGGAAGATTTAGATGATAAGGGGGGCAAGGCATAATGCATGTAGATGAAAAATTAACGAATGAAACATTTCCAGCAGAGCCTGAAAAAGCAACCCTTGAAGGGAAAAATAAGTTTGTCGGTTTTTGGTTATTTCTTGGAGGCGAAACAGTGTTGTTCGCTTCCTTATTCGGAACATATTTAGCATTAAAGAATTCTACAAATGGTGGACCAACATCTCAAGAAATGTTCCAAATGCCACTCGTTTTCATTATGACGATGCTTTTATTAACGAGTAGCTTAACAAGTGTATATGCGATGTATCACATGAAAAACTTTAACTTTAAGAAAATGCAACTTTGGTTACTAGTAACTGTATTGCTAGGTTTAGGATTTTTAGGGTTTGAGATATATGAGTTTTATCATTATACACATGAATTTAAGCATACTATGAGAAGTAGTGCGTTTGGCTCTGCATTTTATGCTCTTGTTGGTACACATGGACTCCACGTATTGTTTGGGTTGTGTTGGATTTTAACATTAATCTTTAGAAATGCGAAGAGAGGTCTAAATTTATACAATGCACCGAAGTTTTATGTTGCATCAATTTATTGGCACTTTATTGACGTAGTTTGGGTGTTTATTTTCACTGTAGTATATTTAATGGGAATGGTGGGATAAACAATGGCGATAAAGCAAACAAATAATCCTAAAGTTGATCTTGTTTATCGGAAGAGAAAAAGTGCGGAGGAAATGAAGCATCAAGTTATTACGTTTGCATTAATGATTTTTTTAACATTAGTTGCATTTGTAGCAGTGGCGTATCCAAAAACTTTTAGTCCGACTTTCTCTGTGCCATTTATTTTACTATTAGCAGTGGTACAAGTAATTTTTCAATTGTATTATTTTATGCATATGAGTCATAAAGGACATGAAGCAGCAAGTTTCTTTCTTTACTCTGGCCTGCTAATAGGGTTAATTACAATTTTAGCTTTTATGACAATTGTGTGGATTTGAAAAGTGAAATATAAGGGAGCTTGTGTTGTCACAGCTCCCTCTTCATATTATGGGATAACCTTACGAAGGTAGGTGTGAAAATGAGTAACTTGTGGATATTTGGTTTTCAGGCTTTATGGAGTCCAATTTTTTTATTATTTATGCTTTCGATTCTTATTGGGTACTTCTTAATTATTGGACCTTATAGAATGCGATTTGAAAATGCGACGAAGGTAAGTAAGAAGCAAATTTTTTATTTTACGACTGGTATTGTTCTTTTGTATTTTGTAAAGGGAGGGCCTATTGATTTAATTGGCCATATTATATTTAGTGCTCATATGTTTGAAATGGCAGTCATGTATATTGCAGTTCCACCGTTACTGTTGCTTGGTATACCAACTTGGTTATATCGTTACATTACTTCTTTTAAGTTCGTTCAAATTATATTAAAGGTATTTGCTAAACCACTTATTGCGTTGTTTGTATTTAACGGCCTGTTTTCTTTTTATCATTTACCAGTTGTTTTTGATACGGTAAAACAAAGTCAAATTGCTCATCCTATTTGTCTCGCTATATTGTTTTTTACAGCAATCATGATGTGGTGGCCGATGTTAAATCCATTACCAGAATATCAAACGTTAAGTGATATAAAGAAACTTGGTTACATGTTTGCTAATGGTATATTATTAACGCCAGCTTGTGCGTTAATAATTTTTGCGACAGCCCCGTTATTTGCAACGTATACGGATCCGGCTGCTTGGATGAAAGCGATGGAACTATGTGTACCAGCGGGCACTTTATCAGATTTAAATATAACGGGACCGGAATTTTTGCACTGGATGCCAGTAGTACAAGACCAGCAAACTGGTGGTATCATAATGAAAATTGTCCAGGAAATAGTGTACGGTACAATTATAGGCTATGTATTCTTTAGATGGGCACGTAGAGAACGTGAAAAGGATAAGGAGCAGTTGCAACAATTGCCGCCGTATTTACAAACTAAGTAAAAAAGGTGTATGGGATTCCATACACTTTTTTTACTTAGTTTTAGCTTCTTATTAAAGATTGAATTTTCTAATTATTTATGTTAAGTTAGTGTAGGCGTGTACTAAAAGTGGATATAAAATTTACTACTAGCTTTCATGTGTAATAATTCCATATGTAGTGCAAGTTTTTTAGAGAGTTACAAATATATATTGTTATCTTTAATAAACACGAACTATTTTAAGGGGGAATTTAAATGGGTAGTAGTGGAAGTATGGTAAAGCCGATTAGTGGTTTTTTGACAGCGCTAATTCAATATCCAGTACCAGTAGTAGAGTCACGTGCAGACATTGATAAACAAATTCAACAAATCATAAAAACAATTCATTCGACCAAATCAGGTTACCCTGGATTAGAATTGATAGTATTTCCTGAATATAGTACACAAGGGCTCAATACAAAAAAATGGACTACAGAAGAATTTTTATGTACAGTGCCTGGGCCAGAAACAGACTTATTTGCTGAGGCATGTAAGGAATCTAAAGTATATGGTGTTTTTTCAATAATGGAAAAAAACCCTGATGGTGGAGAGCCATATAATACAGCAGTTATTATTGATCCACAAGGTGAAATGATTTTGAAGTATCGTAAGCTAAATCCTTGGGTGCCAGTCGAGCCTTGGAAAGCTGGAGATTTAGGCTTACCTGTTTGTGATGGACCTGGAGGAAGTAAATTAGCTGTTTGTATTTGTCATGATGGCATGTTCCCTGAAGTAGCTCGTGAAGCGGCCTATAAAGGTGCAAATGTCTTGATTCGTATTTCTGGGTATAGCACACAAGTTAGTGAACAATGGATGCTAACCAATCGTTCAAATGCATGGCAGAATTTAATGTATACATTGTCGGTAAACTTAGCGGGTTATGATGGTGTATTTTATTACTTTGGTGAAGGACAAGTATGTAATTTTGATGGGACTACTTTAGTACAGGGGCATCGAAATCCTTGGGAGATTGTTACTGCTGAAGTATATCCAGAACTAGCAGACCAGGCTAGATTAGGATGGGGATTAGAAAATAATATATATAATCTAGGTTCAAGAGGATATGTAGCAACTCCTGGTGGGGTGAAAGAAAATCCATATACGTTTGTAAAAGATTTAGCTGAAGGTAAATATAAGGTTCCTTGGGAAGATGAGATTAAAGTAAAAGATGGATCTATTTATGGATATCCAGTAAAAAAAACGATTCATTCTTAGGGAGGGAAAAAACAAGCGCATCATATTGATGCGCTTGTTTTTGTTAATCAATAATTTGAAGTTCTTTTAACTCTTTTTCGACATTTTGTAGGAGTTGTTCACTTTTTTGAAGTACATTCGTTGGGAAAGTCTCATCATCGCCATATTCAACGCCGTGAGGATAATAATGTTTTCCTAATAAGGGAGGGAGTAGTTTTACTTCAGCGTGTCTACTGCCAATGTCACCTTCAACAGCGACGCCTTGCACTCGCAAATAATAAACATCCTTTAATATTTCAAATTTATAATCGTATGTAACCCGTTCATAATCCCACTGTCCAGCAAGTACGAAGTGGTTGTTTTCCATGATTTCAGTTAAAAGAGTTAATTCAACGACGGCTCCATTAAATTTCGTATTTGTAAATTGCATATAATACCTCCTTTTTTTATGTTACACCATTATTTTTATAATAGTATGAATAATAAGAAAGTGCAATTCATATTGAGAGAAAAGGGATAATCCAGACTTTTTTCACAAAAATATGATATAGTGAAAAGAGTACGGTACACACAAAAAGAAAGAAAAGGATTTGTGTATATCTCAATTTTATGTTTTGTTCAGGAGGTATATCGTTTGAAGAAATTATTGCGTATCGTAATGATTACAATTTTAATTTTAGCTGTTGATTTATACGGGAAATTACTCGTTTCACAATATATATTAACCCCATCTCAATCAAAGCAAGAAAATAAAATTGTGAAAAAGAAAAAGCAAATTAAGGAAGACTCCTCAGACACTGTTTTAAATATGATTGGTGAAGACTCTGAAAATTTATTAGCGAAGTGGGGAGAACCCTCTCGAATAGAGCCATCTGCATACGGATATGAATGGTGGGTATACAATCAGGATTTAACTCAGTATGTTCAATTCGGAGTTTCTGAACGTAAAGTTATAACGGCGTACGCTGCTGGTGAACAAGTTAAGGTTCCACCTTATTATATAAATGAAAAATATGAAGAAGTATATAAAAAAAGTCCGCTTTCGCATGAAATTTCATTAAAAAGAGGGAAAAATAGTTATCAATTTGAACTATCTGATACCGAAGTCATGGAACAACCGTTAATACCTGTAGAAGATGGATGGGCGCAATTGTATTTTGATCAATTTACACATGAGCTTGTGGGTGTTCGTTATATGGATGATGAAACTTTATTACGCCAAAGACCATATCAGCTCGTTTATTCAGGTGAATTAATAGCAGAACAACCATTGACTCCAGAAAAGATAAAACAAGTAGAAAATGGGAATATGCAACAAATTTTTGATTTAACAAATATCATTCGAAGTCGTCATAAATTACCATTATTAACATGGGATCAGGAAACGGCAGATGTTGCTGTTGGTCACAGTAAAGATATGAAAGACAATAATTATTTTTCTCATGACTCACCTACATTAGGTACGCTAGGAGATCGTTTGCAGCGCGGGAAAGTAGGATTTCAACTTGCTGGTGAGAACATAGCGGCGCAACATAGTGATGGAATTGCGGCAGTGCAAGGTTGGTTAAATAGTGAGGGGCATAGAAAGAATTTATTAAATGAACAATTTACAGGATTAGGTGTTGGTGTATACGATAAATTTTATACACAAAACTTTATTCGAAAATAAAGCGAAACTGTAAGCGGTGGGGTGTTACATCACCTAATTAGTTACTTCGTATTCACTGAATTGTAGGTGGGAATCTGACCGTATGCAAATAGCAGAAAAAAAGGTGCATGAATCGTCTAAAAATAGGCGAACCATGCGCCTTTTTTTTCTTACTATATAGTAGATATACATGGAGAGGTGAGGATTATGCCAACAACAAAAGGGCCGTTACATCCATCGGTTCAACAGTTTAAAGAATTTGTAAACCATCACCCTAAAATGGTTCATGAGGTTAGAAGTGGTCACAAAACTTGGCAACAATTTTATGAAGAATGGTACTTACTTGGTGAAGAAGATCCAATATGGGCAACTTATAGACCGGATGGAGTGCCTGCGTTTTCTTCGGTAAAAGAAAATAAAAAAGAAAAAGATAATCGAACTGAAGAGGAAAAAACTGCTGATGTGATGGGGCAAATGCTTTCTTTTTTTAAAAAGTTGGACGTGGAACAAATGCAGAACCATTTAGCTAATGTGACGAGTGCTATTGGGAGCGTGCAACAAGTTATTCAGCAATTTCAAGGTAACCGTACGCAGCAAGAACAAAGTACTTCAGAAAATAACCCGTTTTTCTTTCAAAAGGATTAGGGGGAAAGATGATGAGAGCAGAAATTATGGAGTTTATAAAGGCTGATGAGGATTTATCTCGCTATATTAGAGAGCAACCGTACTGGTATAGAAAATTAACACGAAATCCTGAAGAAAAAGAGGCTTTTGAGTTAGCGGCGATGCAACATTTCAAAAAAACAATACCAGATAAAGTGGAAAAATTTCAAAATCAATTGGCTGTTGCTTCGATCATGATTGATATGTTTCAGTATATGAAGCAACAAAATGCAACCTAATTACAAGTGAAAAATATGTCCGTCATGCAGAACTTTTGTTACAATAGAGATTGATTATTTAAAAAGGAGTTGCAGCATGACGGAAATTTGTTTAGTACGACATGGACAAACTGATTGGAATTTTCAAGAAATTATTCAGGGGCGAGAAGATATTCCGCTTAATGAAGTTGGTAAGAAGCAAGCGAGTCAAAGTGCAGCTGCTTTACAAGAAGAAACGTGGGATATCATTATAAGTAGCCCGTTAATTAGAGCGCAAGAAACGGCTAATGAAATCGCAAAGGCGGCTGGATTACAATCGATTTTATTAGATGATCGATTTGTTGAACGGAATTTTGGAGAAGCTTCAGGGAAGCCAGTTGCGACTGTTAGAGAGTTGATTGCTGAGGGTAAAGTAGAAGGTATGGAGCAAGATGAAGAGATTGTAGCTCGTTGCTTTGCTGCTTTAGAAGATGTTGCAACAACTCATTTTGGCAAACGTATTATTATTGTTGCTCACTCACACGCGATAAAAGCAATTTTACATGCCATTGAACCAGATGAAATTACATTTAAGACACCATTAAAAAATGCGTGTATTAGTTATGTGAAACAAAATAGTGGGAAATGGGATGTTCTTAAATATAATATAGCGGAACATATTACTGTATAAGTGTGTACGGATATAGTGTGAAAATAGTTTCATTATATCTTTCTTTTGAGTAAGTCACTTCAATTAGTAGTTCTAATCTAAATGTGGTATGATGGATACTCGGAGGTGTCTCTCATGATTGTAGCGACGCTAGAAAGCGTATTAATATTAGATAAGGCAGAGCAGCTTGCAAAAGCGATTATCTGTTCAGATATAGCAGAAGATTATCGTAAGTATTATAGAGAATTACATGAAGATATGGAACTTCAGACGTTAATTCAGCAATTTACAGCGATGAAAGAACGGTATGAGGAAGTACAGCGTTTTGGAAAATACCATCCTGACTACACTACCGTATCGATGAAAATGAGAGAATTAAAGCGTTCTGTGGACTTACATGATAAGGTTGCAGCTTTTAAAAGAGCAGAAACTGCTTTGCAGAAGTTATTAGATGAAGTTAGTGTAGCAATCGGTTCGGAAGTGTCTTCTTCCATTAAAGTGCCAACAGGGAATCCATTCTTTGATGCTGGTGGCTGTGGTGGAGGTTGTGGTACTGGCGGAGGTTGTGGTTGTAAAAAAACGGGGTGATGTACCCCGTTTTTTAGAAGTTGGAAGGAAACGTATACAGAGTTTGTCCTGTAATGTTATAAATTTCTGATTGGTTTTCATAGAATATAAAATATATGTTTTTAAAAGGAGAAGATGGAGAAGATTATGTTCGGGCAACGACAAAGTATGATTGTTTATTTACATTCATTGAAACATGCCAAGATTTTAAGGAAATATGGTAACATACATTACATATCAAAACGATTAAAATATGCTGTAGTATATTGTGACATGGAACAAATTGAGCATATGATGCATAAATTGAACAAACTTCCTTTTGTGAAAAAGATAGAACAGTCGTATCGCCCGTATTTAAAAACGGAATTTGAAAATTCCCGTCCTGATCGAGCAAAAGAATACGATTATAGCTAATAGAAAAAATCCCCTGCTAAATTTAGCGGGGGATTTTTTAATTGAAATAAAGTGTTATTTCATCGGAGGAATGAAATTGTTCATTCGTAAAATACCAATTAAATGATTAAAAAATAGTTCTTTTTCTGGGAAAGTTGTAGATGGCTTTACAGTAAAAGTAGCCACTTTTTTTCCGAGTTGCTCTGCCGTTTCTTCAAATAAAATGACACGTTTACTTTTTTTATTTTCAAATATAGGAATGCCTTCACGACATATGTATAATGGTTGGAAATCACCAGTAGTAGTTGGTTTTAATATTACAACAAGCGAACACACTTTTTTATCGTTTTTTATCGTTTCAAATTGTAACATATGTGCTATACGTTCTTGATTTGTTTTGGCAATTTCAAGTAATTCATATAAATCAGAGTAGCCTTCTCCGAGTTCTATAAAGCGTTGAATCATATTTTTTCCTCCTCTTTCTTTTACTGTACCATTTCACTTTTTAAATGAAAAGCACACAAAGAAAAAAAACCCTGCATAGCAGGGCCCTTCTTATACTAGCATGTACTAGTAAGAAGGCAAAGGGAGAGGAGAAACCGGAGGAAGAACTTATGGGGAAACGTAAGTCTTCTCCGCGGTTGGCAACAACATCGAAGGTGATGTTGTTATAATTATTTATGTCCAATCTAAATGAAGATATACATAATGAAATTAAATTTTATGTCAGGCTTTTTATTTTTCTTTTTTTTATTTTGTGATAGGATAAAAAAGATAAAGTGGAACTAATATACATATTGGATTCATATTAGTGAATGATGAGATGAATACATAAAAATAATGAGTGGTTATTTGATGCTGAGTTTTCTAATATTTTGGTGAATGTAATTTGTTAACGGTTACCGAAGTGGGAATGGCTTTCTATAATCGCTCGATAGATTGAAATAAAGGTAGTGACAACAGATGAGAGTAGTTTCAGGAAAATGTAAAGGACACCCACTTAAAGCGGTTCCTGGTAATACAACACGTCCAACGACAGATAAAGTAAAAGAATCTATTTTTAATATGATAGGTCCTTATTTTGATGGTGGTATCGCCCTTGATTTATTTGGTGGTAGTGGTGGCCTTGGAATTGAGGCTTTGAGCAGAGGGATCGATAAAGCGATTTTTGTTGATAGGGATAGTAAAGCGATAAAAGTAATTCATCAAAATTTAGAAAGTTGTAGAATACAGGAACAAGCTGAAGTATATCGAAATGATGCGGAACGTGCAGTAAAGGCGCTTATAAAACGTGAAATGTCATTCGATCTTATATTAATAGACCCACCATATAAAGAGCAAAAAATTGTATCTTTAATTAGTGTAATGGATCAACATGGATTGCTACATAGTGATGGATTAATTATGGCAGAGCATGGTAATGATGTGGTTTTACCTGATTCAATAGGAAAGCTTGTAAAAGTACGAGCTGAGAATTATGGGATTACTGCAATATCGATTTATAAGTATGAAGGTGAGGGGACAGAATGACAAGTATAGCTATTTCTTCAGGAAGTTTTGATCCAATTACCCTTGGGCATCTGGATATTATTAAAAGGGGAGCAAAAGTATTTGATGAGGTGTACGTAGTCGTTTTAAACAATTCATCTAAAAAACCATTCTTTTCAGTTGAAGAGCGATTAGAACTAATTCGAGAAGCGACAAAGGATATCCCGAATGTAAAAGTAGATTCGCATAGTGGGCTGTTAGTAGAGTATGCAAAAATGCGTAATGCAAATGCAATATTACGTGGTTTACGAGCAGTTTCTGATTTTGAATATGAGATGCAAATTACTTCTATGAATCGAAAATTAGATGAAAATATTGAAACATTTTTTATTATGACAAACAACCAATATTCATTTTTAAGCTCGAGTATTGTGAAAGAAGTTGCGAGGTATGGAGGAAGTGTAGTAGATCTTGTGCCTCCTATTGTAGAGCGTGCTTTAAAAGAAAAGTTTCAAACCCCGTTAAAGTGAACGGGGTTTTTCTTTATACGTGCGAAAAAATAATAAAATAACATATAAATATAGACAAAATAATGTAAAAATTGGTCCGTAATGTATAAAAGATGTCCAAATTTCATGTAGTATAGAAGGATGCTTGGATAAAAATACAGGAATATCTTTTTGCATAGGTGAGAAAGAACTTACTTTCTCATAAAATGGTGTCCAAAATATAAATGTAAAAATAGGGGCAAGAATACTTTGAATAATTCGTGCGAAAAAATAGGGTTTAAATCGGATGTCTGTTTCAGCTAATATGCTAGCAACTTGTGCCTGAATAGAAAGACCGCTAAATGCTAAAATGAAGCTTGTTACCATAGCTTGTTGTAAGAGGGGTGTTTCATTTATTTGACTAATCATTTGGCTTCCGAGTGTCATTTCGAAAACACCTGATAATATAGGTATACTAAAATCTGTACTTAGTTGGAAGAATGATAAAATATGTTGCATAATAAAAGAAAGAGCTGCTGTAATGTGGAATACAGTAATCATTTTATTTAACACAGAGAATAAAATAATAAATCCGCCAATCATAAGTAATGTTTGAATAGAAGAAACGATAGCATCCCCAAGTAATTTACCGATTGGTCTTTTTTCTTGTAAGCGTGTCTCGTGAAGAATTAAAAAAGGGTTTTGAAAGCGGCGTTTTTTTGTAGTGTGTGTATTATTTTTGTAAGCGGTATTATGGCCGTAAAAACGCATAATTAATCCGACAGCAAAGTTACTTAAATAATGGGCAGCCGCTAATATAATCCCTAATTTTGGATTATTAAAAAAACCGATAGACACAGCACCGAAAATAAAAAGTGGATTAGAAGAATTTGTGAAAGAAACGAGGCGCTCCGCTTCAATCTGAGTTAAAAGGTTGCTTTTTCGTAGTCTAGCGCTTAGTTTGGCGCCTGCAGGGAAACCTGAAGCCATTCCCATTGCCCAAACGAATCCACCTATCCCTGGAACGCGAAAAAGTGGGCGCATGAGTGGTTCTAATATAACGCCAATAAATTTTACAACACCGATACTAATTAGAAGTTCCGCAATGATGAAAAACGGTAGTAGTGAAGGGAATACAACTTCCCACCATATATTTAACCCGCGAATAGAAGCTTGTAAAGCGGCTTGGGGGTGGAGTACAAGAGAAAAGGTTAAAAAAAGCGTTGATATGGTAAGGAAAGCGGTTTTCCATTTTTCATACATGTAAGTAAATCCCCCTTTGTCCCAAAAAACGTTCATTTCAGTATACGTGGATACGTAGTGAATTTAGACCATAAGTATGAAAAAGGAATGAAAAAAATTAAAGGGTGAGAAAAATGAAAGAACCAAAGATTGGTTTAGCACTTGGGTCTGGAGGAGCGAAAGGGTTTGCTCATATTGGTGTAATAAAGGTTTTAAGGGAAGCTGGTATCCCTATTCATATGATTGCAGGAAGTAGTATGGGGGCGCTAATAGGTACGTTTTATGCGGCAAGTAGTAACGTTGAAAGATTGTATAAATTGGCATCTGTTTTCAAGCGGAAGTATTATTTAGATTTCACGGTACCGAAAATGGGATTTATTGCTGGAAAACGTGTCAAAGATATGATTAAAATGTTTACATATAATAAAAATTTAGAAGAGTTAGATATCCCGACGGCTGTTGTGGCTACTGACATATTGAAGGGGGAAAAAGTGGTTTTTACAAGTGGACCAGTTGCAGATGCGGTGAGGGCTAGCATATCTGTTCCTGGAGTGTTTGTACCAGAAAAAATAGATGGACGATTATTAGTGGATGGTGGGGTTATTGATCGTATCCCAGTATCGGTTGTGAAAGAATTAGGGGCCGATATTGTTATCGCTGTGGATGTGTCTCCAATTAAGGTGAATGGCGATGTTACGTCCATTTATGACGTAATCATGCAAAGTATAGAAATTATGCAGCATGAGCTTGTAATGAATCGGCAAATTGCATCGGATTTAATGATGCGACCAGCTGTAGAGCAATTTAGTTCACGTGCTTTTACAAACATTGAAGACATTATTCGAGTTGGAGAAGTAGAAGCGGAAAAACATGTTTCAAATATTTATTTATTAATTGAGCAGTGGAAGGAGAAACATAATGTTTAAGCGTTTTCGGTTTATATATGCAATCTTAATAGGGGTTATATTGGCGATGTTACTTGTTTACGTGCGTTTACCGTATTATGTAACAAAACCAGGAATGGCTGCCAAATTAGAGCCTTACGTTCAAGTTGAGGGTGGAACGAAAGAATCTGGTGATTTTATGCTTGTTACGGTTTCAATGGGACCAGCAAATGTGGTGAATTTAATAGCGGCACAGTTTAATAAATATACACATATTTCAAAAGCGGAAGAAATATTGCAAAAAGGTGAGAGTAATGAAGAATATCAATTTCGCCAAAATTATGCGATGAAAGATTCACAAAATGCAGCAATTTATAATGCATATAAACGTGCAAATCGCTCCGTTTCTTTTGAAAATAAAGGTGTATTAGTTGCTGGTGTGGCAAAAGGAATGCCGTCAGAAGGAAAGCTTAAGCTTGGTGATGTTATTATAGCTGTTGATGGAAAAACATTTGAAAAGACGGAGCAATTTATTGAATATATGACTGGGAAAAAAGAAAGCGATGCTGTAAGTATTGAGTACATGAGAAATGGAAAACAATTGAAAGAAAATTTAAATGTAAAGACGATTCCTAATGGGAATGGACGTGTCGGTATAGGTGTTTCTATCGTTACGGAAAGAGAATTAGTGGTCGATCCGAAAGTGAAAATTAATTCTCATGAAATTGGTGGACCATCCGCAGGTTTAATGTTCACATTAGAAATATATAATCAACTTGTGGAAGAAGACTTAACAAAAGGACATGAAATAGCTGGAACAGGTACAATTAATGAAAAAGGAGAAGTTGGCCCGATTGGTGGTATAAATCAAAAAGTGGTGGCTGCTAGCGATGCTGGGGCTGAGGTGTTCTTTGCGCCAAATGAAAAAGGAGCGGAGAAATCGAACTATAAAGATGCACTTGAGACTGCAAAGGACATTAAAACAAAAATGAAAATTGTACCAGTGGATACGCTGGATGATGCGTTAACATATTTAGAAAAGATGGATAAGGAAAAAACCTCTCTGAAATAGAGAGGTTTTTTTATAGGAATTTTGTAGTTGTTTCATCATAGCGAATAGGATGGTGTGTTATATCCTGTTTTAATAGTTGCGTGCGTAACGGTTCGTGCATGATGGAGAAATATACAGAGTTTGCTTTTTTCTCTATATCTAAAGCAGCATGGTCAAATGTTTTTGTATGAGTAAGGATTGGAAGTTCGATTTTTTTCTTGTTTTTTGAAAGATAAGTTTGTCCTTTTTGTGACATGCCTAGCAGGCGGATATATGGTGCATGTTGTTCTATATTTGCGCTACGTATTTCCTCTTTTGTTGTGTTTGTTAAAATGTGTGTACAAGCTCTTTGTAGTCTAGTCCATGTATAACGTTTTGTTTTTAATGCTTCCATGAATGAATAGAAGGAGGAACTGTTTTGTATTTTTGATAAAATACGATGCTCTAAACCTTCTTCTATTTCATATATATGTTGTAAGTCTCCTGAAGACATTGTCATGAGTTTATATTTAAAAAATGAAAAGTATTGTTCCCAATTATGTAATATCCCGTAGTTTTGTTTGTAATTTGCTAAAAGCGAAGTGGTTGCCTGTGGGAGAAAAGGTTCAATTGTTGTAAATGATCCTTCTTCGCTAAAGAGTTGTTTCCGAATGCTTGTCGCGCTTGCAATATGTTGGTCATTAAATGTTTCATCATGATAATGAGAGGCGAATCTTTTTATAGTTTGAGCTTGTATAGAGCTATTTTGTGACAGAATTGCTTTCATATATTGGAAGCCTAAAATATTATTTGGTTGTGACATATCTATGTTTTTTTCGGATGTTAAAATGTGTGAAAAAGCATCCGATGTTGCTTTTGCATAACTATTGCCAGCGTCCATGAATTGTTTTACAAGGTAGTTAAAAGTCTCTTCTTCGTTTTTTTGTACGGAGATGGTATTATAAAAATTTTCGATTTGTCCATCCTCACTACCGAAACAAATTTCAGAAACATGTAGGGCATTTAAAATGGAAATAGCACCATTTGCGAAGGTTTCAGCCTTTTGTGTTGCAAAGACGTATGGAAGCTCTACAACAAGGTCTACGCCGTTTGCTAAGGCCATTTTAGTGCGATACCATTTGGAAATGAGTGCGGGCTCACCACGCTGTAAAAAAGGACCACTCATAACGGCAATTATTATATCGGATTGTGTTAACTTTTTTGTCTGTTGCACATGATAAAGGTGACCGTTATGAAAAGGGTTATATTCAACAACAATACCACCAGCTTTTATGGTAATCTCTCCTTTCGATGTAGCATCTTTTTGAAAAACGTGATACTCTATATATTATTTACTATGATGACTTCATTATAGTGTAAAGAAAAAACTTACACTATAAACGCATTATACCACTTGTTATACGGGTTTTAATCCTCTTCATTTTCAACGATGACCACATTTTGACCACTTCGACCACTTTTTAATACATTTCCTAGCATTTCAGTTACTTCGATTTGACGCTCTTCATAAACATCAGTATAAATATTTAAAGTTGTAGAAACATTTGTATGACCAAGCAATTTTGAAACAACCTTTGCATTTGCGCCAGAATCGATTAAAATAGTTGTAAACGTTCTTCGGATATCGTGGAATCTAATATACGGTACGTCAATTGCTTCGCACAAAGCTTTCATTTGGTAGCGTATCGTATATGGATGCACGATTTTTTTGTTTCTTGTGCAAATTAATAAGTCGAAAGAATTCTCCTTCTTATTAATTTGATATTCTAACAACTCTCCCATTAATTCTTCTGTCATCGGGATTATACGATTAGATGCTTCAGTTTTTGTCTCACCTAATTCATACTTTCCATCAACAAGCGTTAATGTTCTTTGTACATGAATAGTCTTGTTTTTGAAATTAATATCATCCCACTGTAAAGCTAATACTTCTCCGATCCGCATGCCTGTATGCAACGCTAAAACAAACGCAATATAATAGCTTCCTTGTATTTTTGCATACTCCATAAACTTCATGGCTTGTTCAACTGTCCAACTAGCTTGCGACTTCTTTTTAACTTTAGGCCGTTTAGCTTTCTTAGCAGGATTAGAGTTAATCATTTCTAGTTCCACGCCTTTATCGAGGATTTGTTTTAACATAACATCAACAGATGAAATGTATTTCGTAGTTAGACCCTCTTTAAGTAGCTTCTGGTGAAAATTATGAACAGTCAATGGTTTTATATCTGATAATCTCTTTTCGCCAAATTCAGGCATAACACGTGAGCGTAGAATGCGTTTGTATTGATACAATGTTGATGGTCTACATGATGATTCTTTCTCTTGCATCCAGATTTCTACGAGCTGAGAAAAGCGAATATCACTATTCTCGTAATCCCCATTTGCTAAATCATTTGTTACTCTTGCCACTTCTTCTTGAGCAGCTTTCTTTGTTTTAAAGCCACCTTTAGTGATTTGTTTCCGTTTACCTGTGATAGGGTCTTTGCCGACATCCATGGTAAAAGACCACTTCTCACCACGTTTACGAAAGTATGCCATGATTTTCACCTCATCATTATCGTTTTCTAGATACAAGCTGTGATATGTGGTAGTGGTATAAGAATGATAGCATAGATGATTAGTTTTTTGTAAAAATATAGCTGATTTTGAATAAAAGTTCTCTACATATTAGTACATAGTGGATATAATGGATTATATATATAATTGCAGATAACAAAAAATGGAAAATAAAGTTAATTAGAAGGTAAGAAAAATTTTGTAAAACTCCCATTACTACGCGTTTTAAATCGAAAACTAATTAGCATTATATATAAAAAGGAGAATACAGAATGAAAAAATAATTATGATCGACATGCAAAAGGGGACATTGTTAAATGGAAATCGTGACAGCAAAAATAGCGCACAAAGAAATCACCAATGGTGTTACAAAACCATATATTATTACATGTGATAATAGTGAACAGTACGTTGTTAAATTTAAAGAAAATCCTGAGGGAAAAAGAATATTAGCAAATGAATATGTATGTGCGAAGATAGCAGAAATTCTCGAGTTGCCCCTTGCTTCTCCGTCTTTGGTACAAGTTAATGAAACATTTATTGAAGATTTTGGAGAACAAATTTCAAAACACACAGAAGATGATGTGACTGCAGGGCTTCATTTTGGGACTAAAAGAATAAAAAAGGCATTCCAAATTTCTTCAGCAGGTATGCTGGATTTAGCGAAGAATAATGAATGTATACCTGGTATAATTTTATTCGATCAGTTAGTTTGTAATTGCGATAGAGAGTGCAATGGTGGTAATCTATTGTTTGACCAATCTAAAATGGAAATCGTAGTCCTGGATCATACACATGCATTTGATATAGGACCATTGTGGGATGAACATAATTTAAACTTTAAAATTGGAGAAGATTTCAAACCACTTCAACCAGATGGATATGTATATAGAAAATTAATCCCCCATGTAAAGGGGCATAATCCGTTTAACTCAATTTTAGAGAAAATGGAAAGACTAGATAATAATTCTTTGTGGAATATTATAAATAATATTCCGGAAGAATGGGGCGTTACCGGTACCCAAAAAGAAAAATTACTTGAATATATAGGGGATAGGCTGAATAGAATTGAAACAGCTCTACCTGTATTAAAACCAGGATTACCTTATTGGAAAGGAGGGTCATAGATGGAACGTATGTGTAAGTACGCTGTTCTTAGATATGTGCCAGATGATATTAGAGAAGAATTTATAAATATCGGTTTAGTATTTCATTCCCCAGAAGATAAATATGTTAATTTACAGTTGACGACTAATTTTAGTCGTGTTAGTCAATTTGATGACGAATCGGATGTTAAGTTTTTAAAATTGGTACTAGAAGGAGTAAAAGATGATTTTACACAGTCCATTACCGACGGTCCTTCTCTTCAACAGGCAAAAGATCCTAAATTTCTAGAAAAGGCAACATCCATATATGTAAATCAACTTCAATTTTCTCCAATTAGAACTATTAGAAGTCGTGATTATGTAAAAGATGAAATAGACCTTTTTAGAACATATGTATATTTTGATCCTCATAAATCGAAACGTATAACAGATACAGAAGTTAAAAGTATAATGAGTCGAGTATTTAAAAATCATGAAAAGAATATATCTGGGAATTTAGAGCGTAATGTTGAAGTGGATATTGGGGCTGAAGATATAAAGTTAGATTTTGCTTTTAAAAAGAATTGCAAAGCTCAATTTGTAAAAACACTATCTTTTGACTATGCTTTAAGAAATAGTAAAAAAGCCACACAATTAGCAAAAGAGTGGGCATGGAATTACGAGAAAATGCTAAAGGATAAATACAAAATAAATAGTAACTTAATAACTGAAGATGAATTTGATATTGTGACAGTTATTTATTTTAAATCTGAGAATAAAAATATTAAAGCCGCTTTAGATATTTTAAGTGAAGTTTCTCATATTGTAGAGGCAACGAATGAAGAAAAAATTATAGCTTTTGCTGATGAAATAATAGGTAATATTTCAACTCCAATTAGTAACTAATAAAAAAAGAGCCACGTGGCTCTTTTTATTTTGCACAATTTACAGTTACAAAGAAGGTAAGCTACAATATTCATATATTAAGTAAAGGAGGGGAGAATATGGGAGAATTCACAAAGGACCCTGGTGGTCACAGAGTAACCGATCCTGGTGTAGGTTGGCATAACGATCCAGGCACAGGAATATAAAAAAGAGAGCTAAGTGCTCTCTTTTTTTGTTGATAAAAATTTGTTAATTTTTACCGTTGCGATTGGAAATGTTTTCTACTACAATCGACTCATAACAACTCGTTATGAGTTTTAAGGAACTTTGCATATAAAACGAGTTGTTTACAGAATTGCTCTCGTTGAGATTCATCCAGGCCTGCGAAAACCGTTTGAATTTCATCGAGGGCATTTGCTATGTTCTTTTCGTGTAGTGTACTCGTTCTACCCATTAACGCATCAACAGAAACACCTAAATATGTTGCAATGCGATCGAGAGTGTCAAGGTCAGGTTGATTATAGTTAATTTCTAAATTGCCAACTTGACTACGACTTAACTGCACTTTTTCACCGAACTCTGATTGAGTAAGGGAACGACTTGATCTAAACTTTTTTAAATTTTCTCCAAATGTATTCATAGTTTTAGTATAAATACATGAGAATTTTTAGACTATACATGTCATGAAATTTGTCTTTATAATAGTAAATATCACTTAAATTGACATTTGAATGAAAAACATATAGAACAAATGTTCTTTTGGTGGTAAAATATTCTTAATGAAAAATAGAATTTTTGAAAAAAACTTTCTCAACATGATTTGACCATAAACAGAACGAACATTCTAAATCTTATGATAAACTGAATTTAGCGAAAGAAGGAATAAAAAAAGACCCACGGTGTTATAGATGTGAGGCCACACAGCTATAACATTTAACCCTAGCCTAGATAGGGAAAGTTTCCATGAGTCAGTACATAGTATAGCATACTTCATAAGTGTAAAGAAAATTATGATTCATTTTCCTATTGAGAAAAAAGGGATATGTTTTGGGTTCTGATTTGGGAGGGAATTTTAGAATGAAGCGCTTTATCAAGAACTTACAGGAGCATATCAACTATCTTAAGTTGGATGTTGGTACATTAGCTAAAAAAGCAGAGATTGATAGAACTAATCTTAATAGGATTTTAAATGGGAAAATTAAAGAAATGAAGTTGGAGTCATTCTTATTAATTGCTCCCGACTTGTATCCAAATTGGAAAGAACGTAGAAAGAAAATTAGAGAATTTATATTGCTTTGCGAGAGTGATTTAAACATAAAAAAGGCATTGTCTTACTGCCAAACAGTCGGTGAGTATCAATTAATGAAAAAATTAATAAAAAAACATATTAGCAGCGATAAAAAAGGGAAAATAAACAAATATCTACATTTGTATGATTTATACAATCAAAGAAATTTGAACAAACTAGAAGGAGAAGAATTGCAAAGGAAATTAGATGAATTACCATACTCTAAAAATGTTGACTATCAAATAATAGTAGACATGTTACATGGATTTGCGCTGTATGATAGTAGTAATTTCATGGCTATGGTCCCGTATTCTAAAAAAATCGATCAAAACTTACCATTAGTAGAGAATGTGTTTATAAAAAAACATTTGGATTTGCAACATGATGATCGAAAGTCTCATATTAATTTGTTTAGTAACAAAACAAAAGAATGCAGGGACATTTGTAATAGTATAATAAAATCCGCTCCGGAAGATTCAGTTATAAAGGCTAAAGCGTTAAGTTGCTTAGGAGAGTCTTTTATACTTGAAAATCCTTTTCAAGCGGAAACGTACTTTTTGGAAAGCCTAAAGTTAATAAAAAGCTTAGGTATTACTACTTATAGTAAAATGTATCGTGCAGTTCATAGCACATTAGCTTTTTTGCGAATTGAGTATGGAATAAATGTAGATAAAATAGATTGGGATTTTGTAGGAGAAGCGGAAAAAGCTTTCTTTGATGCTAAATTCGGTTCAGGAGTTAAAGCTAGGGCTTATTTTGAAGACTTAAAAAAACAAGGAAAAACTTTGTCCGCATTTAAATTATATTATTTATTTTTTGTAGATAGAAATGATATAATGGTTCTCAAAGAAGCTTTAGAAAAATTCGCTAATAATGGGAATGTATTCTATTCTAATTTGGTAACACGTCTTTTAATTAAAGAGGGAGTGAAGTAGGTTGAAAAAAGTTATTCTTACAATGATATGTGTTTTAGGACTACTAGGAGCAGTTGAACAAAACAAAGATACTTCACAAGCACATTCAAGTAAAGTAGAAACTACATATCTAATGGTTGATCCAGGAACTCATTAAAAATTTATAAATTATTTTTCAAGACGCTACTACTAAGTAGCGTCTTGAGTGCTTTTTAAGGGGTATGCATTTTTGAAAAACGTTACAAAAATGCACAGTTTGTTAAAGAAATCACATAGTTATTAGGATGGAGGAGTTCGTATTGTTAATAAGTGGCGAAGAAAAAATAAAATCCATGATTAAATATTTATTAGGGGATAAAGTCTCAGAAAATGACACTCTTCATGCTTTGAAAGAAATATATAAACAAGGATTCATTACTGATAAAGAATTAAGTGAAGTCATGCAGCAAATGGAACCAAAAAAAGGACTAGCCTCATGCTAATCCTTTTTTTCTTGTTTTAACATTCTTTGGATTGCTACTTCTAAAAGCGCCTTAACGCTTTCGATTTCCTCAGGAGACAGCTTTCTTCCATCCCAATGCAATTCATCACTTTCAAATATTTCTTTTATATTATTGCTACTTTTAATGGAATTATCGCTTTTTCCGAATAAGTAATCAATGGGAACATTGAAGAAATCAGCTAATTTTTCAATGTTCTCGCGTGAGGGGATTTTTGTCCCTTTTTCATATTTGGAAATAGTTTGCTTGCTCACACCAATATTTTCGCCTATTTTTTCTTGTGTTAGTTTTCGTTCTTTTCTTAACTCGAATATTCTCTCCCCTATGATATTCATCTATAACATCCTTTCGCGCTACTTGTAAAAAAGTATCTAGTTTAAATGTAACAATGAGTAGCCCTAATGGCAACGTAAAAATAAAAAATAAATTTTTGAAAATAAAAAGTTGCCTTTGGGGCTACTTTTAGTTATACTAAGTTTAGAAGTTGAAGGTGGTGACTTAAAATGCTAAATACACAACGAATTAAATCTCTAAGACAAAAAAATGGTTATTCTTTAGAATATGTTTCAAAGGCTTTAGGTCTGAAATTCAAACGTTCTTATCATAACGTTGAAAAAGGAGAATCAGGATTATCGGTAGAGAAATTAAAAAAACTTTCGGAACTTTATGGTGTATCGATTAGTGATCTAATAAAGTGAGAGAGATTTTTTTTACAATTCAAGTCGCCCTTGGGGCTACAACGGAGGGCGACGTCATAAGATAGTGTATCCATATTTGAACTTAAAAAAATGATTGGAGTGAAAAAACATGTACCAAATTAAACAACTACCATTTTCATTGAAAGCGGAGGATGTACAGGAATTCTTAAATATTTCTCGATCAGCCGCATACGCACTTATGAAGAGAAAGGACTTCCCGACAATCGTAATTGGAAAAAGCAAACGTGTTAAAGCGGAAGACTTTCTTAAATGGGTAGAAGCACAAAAGGTGGGAACAAATGCTAGTTAAAACAGAATTTCAGGTGTTTAACAAAATTATCGTTTGATAAATAAGGAGGTGATTTGGTGGAAGATACAACATCGTTAGTAGTATTCGCAATGTTTATCGCATGCAGTGTATTGTTGCTTTACATTACTTACGAACCGATAAAACAATGGGCTTGGAGTGACGTGAAACAAAATAAAAAGACCCATAGCAGTGGGTCCTTTAGTAAAAACAAGTTGTTATAAGTATACCACGGAAAGTAGGGGAATAGTACATGAATTTAACCGAATATCAAGTGCTATTACCTAATAAGTTCTGGGACTTAGCAGAGAACAAGAATGAATTAAACAAGATGATTGAACAGTATTTCAAAGTTGGTTATCCGCATTATGAAATTCAACGAATTATAAAAAGTGGACAAGAACATATTGCGGTTTGCATAAGGAGGTAAGGACTATGTCTGAAGTAAACGTAAAATGGATTAAACTTTCAACTACCATGTTTGAAGATGAAAAAATCCGAATTATTGAGAGCATGCCCGAAGCTGACACATTATTAATTATTTGGGTTAAGTTACTAGCTCAAGCAGGAAAGATAAATGCAAGTGGATACATTTTCCTAAACGAAAATATACCTTATACGGAAGATATGCTAGCAACTATTTTTAATAGGCCATTAAATACAGTTCGGATGGCATTAAGCACATTTCAAAAATTCGGAATGATTCATATTGATGAAAATCACTACATTAATGTTGTTAATTGGGGAAAACATCAGAGTTTAGATAAGTTAGAACAAATTAAAGAAAAAGATAGATTACGTAAACAAAAGCAAAGAGCAAAACAAAAACAATTGAAATTGGGTATGTCACAGGACAGTCACGGGACAAGTCACGATGGTGTCACGGACATAGATAAAGATTTAGATAAAGATTTAGATAAAGATTTAGATAAAGATTTAAAAGAAAAACATAGTCCCGAAACAATTCAGGACAACACTCAATCTATTCCGTATCAAGAAATTGTTGATTATCTTAACATGAAAGCGAATACCAATTATAAACATACATCAAAAAAAACACAGGATTTAATTAAGGCAAGATGGAGAGAAGGATTCGATTTAACTCATTTTCAACAGGTAATTGACATCAAGGCTTCACAATGGATTGATAATACGGAAATGAGTGGATATTTAAGACCTATCACATTATTTGGAACTAAATTCGAAAGTTATTTAAATGAAAAACCTGTACAACGAAAAGGAATTTTTAAAGGAGGTCAAACTAATGCAAGCCATCAAAAAGATAGTAGCTTCATCGACAAATACGATTTCAACAAACGCTAGTCAAAGATATGTATTGTCGCCTAATAGATGTACGAATGTATTTTTAGTAGGGAAAGAAAATTTTAAAGATGTTTGCAGCAAACGCATGTTGATAGATACAGAAACACTTGAGGAGTTTTGTCCTCAATGTAGATCGGTAGAAAAGGAAGATCAGAAATTAGCTATAGAGACGCTTGCTATAAAAAAGAAAAATGAAATCATTCATTTGTATGATTCATTTGCTGATAACAGCTTAATAAATGACAAACTCAAAAAAGCTACATTTGAAAATTATGTACCAACGAAAAAGGAATTAGCTGATGCGAAAGAAACAATCATGCATTTTGTAGCTTCATTCAATAAAGAAGAACCAACAAGCATGATAATAACGGGGGATTATGGAGTAGGAAAAAGTCATTTGTGTGTAGCGGCTACTAAAGAACTTATGAAAAAGGGTCACAGTGCAATGTTTATTCAAATGAATAAGTTATTTACTAAAATCAAATCCACTTGGAATAAAAACAGTGAAATGACAGAGGACAAGCTTATGTCTCTACTAGCAAAAGTTGATGTCTTGATTATCGATGACTTTGGAGCGGAATTCACAGAGAAAGATAAAGAAGGCGTAACTTGGAAACAAACGAAGACAAATGAAATTGTAGATAGCCGTATAGGTAAAAGTACTTTATTTACTACTAATTTTACGATTGGTGAATTAGCAGGGATGTATGGAGAACGTGATTTTAGCCGAATGATGGAAAACGCTGAAATGCTAGAAATGCATGGGGATAATTATAGATTACGTAATTTCAAAAAGGGGGAATAAGAATGTGTGCATTATGTCATGATACAGGAATTATTCGTAAAGAAACTTATCCAGGTGTAATTGAAACGAGCGGTTGTAATTGTGAAGTGGCAATACAGCAGCAAGAAGAAAACGATAAGCGTTGGAATGCGTACTTAATTAAATTCGAGTCAATGAAACAAGAGTTGCAACGGAATAAACAACAAAAAGTAAGTTAAAAAGGGGGAGCAAGTTATGAAAAATACAGGTGTTGTAAGAAAAGTGGACGAGCTAGGGCGAGTAGTAATTCCAGTTGAGTTACGTAGAACTTTGGGTATTGCTGAAGGGACAGCGTTAGACTTTCATGTTGACGGGGAAAACATCGTTTTAAGAAAACCAGAAAAGTCATGTTTTGTAACGGGTGAAGTTTCTGAATCAAACATAGGGTTGCTAGATGGTCGGATGTTTTTAAGTAAGGAAGGTGCAAGTAAGTTGCTGGGCGTCATTGAGAAGAGTGGGATTGTAAATGCCTAAACAACTCAATATTTTCGATGTAGAACCGGAAATTTGTCAGTTCGATGTAATGAAAGCAAATGTAAAAAGAGGAACTGGACGCACTACATACGCTGATGTACGCGTTCATGTTCCTAAAAATGCAAAATGTACAGATGAGTTACCACGTAAAACGAAGCCAGATGAACGTTATGAATTATTTGAACAATACGCAATGGCAATTTGGCGATATGAGCGATCAATTGATAGTTCGTGTAATTGGGAAACAGCCGAGGAATTATGCAAGGCAGCACGAGATAAAAAGGAAGATATTCCAGTAAGGATTTATTTAGGCAGTGGATTCAAGCCAGATGTCGTTCAGTACATGGAGTGAGCAAAAGGGAGAGGGACATATGAAAAAAATAGAAATTGATGTTAGTAGCAACAAACTATTAATAGTGAAGGACGGAAATGTTACAGCAGTTAATCCACCAATGAGCGGATTTGGTGAGCAAGTTGCGGTTTGGGTAAACGGTAAAGTTGATCGTGTGGATACTAAGTTTACTGAAAAGATAAAATAATCATTTTTAGAAAGTAGGTTCGCTTATGAGTGTAGCAAGAAATCATGAAGCGATGAAGGAATCACGTTTAAAAATATACATCGCTTTAGAAGAAGCTAACTTCATTTGGGATGAAAGAGATGTAGTACGTTTTCGTGAAATGTGGAGTCAAGGTATGAGCTTGCCAAAGATGGCAAAAGCGTTAAGGAGACACCAAGCGGAAGTTGCGCTTCTTGTAATAGATCAGGCTGATAAGTATTTAATTGAAAATCGTCCGATAGGATTAGGTATTTGCTAAATAGGAAGGGGAAATCAAAATGAAATCAATGAAAAACGGTGTTTTGGAAGTGACTAAATTAATTAGTAAATCAAAGGAAGGACAAGCTGTAATGAACGACAATCAAATTTGTGAATTAGATCAATATCAAGAAGCGGCATTACGTACATGGAATACAAATCAGGATTTTGGTGGACGTGTTTTAAATGCAGCATTAGGACTTTCGGGAGAAGCTGGTGAGGTCGCTGATATTGTAAAAAAAGCTATTTTCCACGGTCATGGATTTGATCCGGCTCATTGTCCAGGAGAAGAAGAAGGGAATACGCATAAAATCGCTTTAGAGTTGGGAGACATCTTGTACTACATTTCGATCATGTCCCACGAAATGGGATATACCTTAGAAGATATCGCTCAAATGAATATTGTGAAATTAGCTAAAAGATATCCGGATGGTTTTAGTAGAGAAGCAAGTCAAGCACGTGTAGATGTAAAGTAAGACAAAATTTGAATTTTGTAGAGAAATGAGGGGTAGAGATGGGTAACGGGTTAACAGGGTGGCTTTCTCCAGACGGCGTATTCCTTGTTTGTCAATACGGAGAGCATTATCAAACAGCATACGAACTTCTTAGTTCAGATGATCATCTAAAGAAAGAACGTGTTCGATTAAATTACGAAAGAGGAACAGTTGTACATCAAACGGAGGTATTGAAAGAATTACTATGGATACCTATGGGAGTTCCGAAATGGGGACCACAACCAAATATGGATTATATATTTATATCGTATTTAGGGAGAACTGATAAACAAGAAAAATGGTTATCAGAGCATTATGATGAATTGTCGGAAACACAACAAAAAATGGTGGATGAGTATAACGATGATTTAGCATTCAATAAGAAGCATGGTATAGGGTGAAACAAAACTTAACAAAAGCGTTATTTTAATCGAAAAGGGGAATGGATATGAATCTTTCAGAAGCCTTAAAGAAACGTGATGCACTCAAGAAAAGGGCTGAAGATATTGAAGCGTGGATTTTACATCAGAAGTGGACAGAAAAATCAGTTCCTTGGTATGAGGTAGATAGAGCAATACAAAATGTAACATGTGATATCTATGAAAAATATAACGAGTTAGATGAAAAAATTGAAGAAGCGATAAAAGACATAGAAATTTAAACAAAATAGTTATTTTGTGTTAATCAAAAAAATAGAGAGCTCTTTTTAAAGAGCTCTTGACCAAAAGTGATCTTGAATATGAATACGCACAATATTGTATGCGTGCTATTCAGGTAGGTGCAAATTTAAAACAAAATTCTTATTGTATGAGCAAAAATAAAAGAACCCGTTTGTTATAAACGGATTCTTCCCACAAGGTGTGCAAGAAATTCAAGGTAACTGGACCAGAGCTACCTGTGGAATTCCTTGTGATAATACTGTATGCAAAGGAATCAATAAGGTTAATGAAATTTAAACAAAATCTTTATTTGAAAGTAAATAAAAAAGAGCACACATGTAAGTGTGCTTCTAGACTAAAAGGTTTGAACGTATGGACTGGAGTGCCCTACACAATAATATATGCTTGTCTGATTAAAAGGTGAAAAAAATTATATAAAATCGTTATTTCATAGTAAGTAAAAAGGAGCACACATATAAGCGTGCTCTTAGATTAGAAAGGTAAGAATCTTATGAGTGGAGATTCTTCATACAATAACATATGCTTGTCCAGTTTAAATGTGAAAAGTTTTTAATGAAAACGCTATTTTAGTAGAACCCCCTTTTTAAAAGGCCTGTTGTGAGGGTAGGCCTTTTTAAAAAATTAAGGGTAAAGTTTTACATGGAGATACATTATATATTACTAGATTTAATTCATAAATCCTGTATCTAAAAAACTTATGTATTTAACAAAAACTTCACTTTGTAGAAAAATGCCCAGAGTAAAACGAGCACTTGTTCCAGAGTGCTCGCTTAAAAAGCATTCCATGTATTGGTTATGTTTGTAAATCATGAACCAGTAAATGACTGAAAAATAAGGTTCAAGATAGTTTATTCACTTTAGAGTAAATGGGTACCTGTACGGAAAAAAGAGCAGCTAGCAAAAGCTAACTGCTCCAAACAGGGATGTAACTTTAGATATATGTATAGTATCGACGAAATATTGAGTTTTATTCA
The DNA here is from genome assembly GCF_038006365.1 of Bacillus sp. FSL L8-0152. Classification (NCBI taxonomy): domain Bacteria; kingdom Bacillati; phylum Bacillota; class Bacilli; order Caryophanales; family Bacillaceae; genus Bacillus; species Bacillus sp. FSL L8-0152. Next base: position 4,045,212 of record NZ_JBBOVB010000001.1, on the reverse strand, counting down.
GGAGGGAGAGAAGTAGGCCATTAACATGAAGATGTGCCAATTCATATCCTGTAAGTACTAAATTAATGACGGGGTAGATTGAGAATGGATGATCCGATTAAGGAGATAGTTGGTGCTTGGTTTGTTGCAGTAGGAACAATTATTGCTGCGATTGGGAGTACACCTTTAAAAAGATTGAATAGCGAATTAAGAAAAGACTTGAACATATGGGGGAATGTATTACAGGCAACGGGGAATGGTCTGGAAGCTGATGGACAAGGAGAAATATCCCTTGAATTGATTGGGAACGAAATCCAATCAATTGGTAATGTAACGGTTCTAACAGGACTCATTATAGAATTTGAAGATGAAACACAAAAAAAATTAGTGATTGCAGGAAATTGGATACAAGCATTAGGTGGTGTTACATCAATAGGTGGGGAAATAGAGGATAGTTCCAATATAGATGAATCGTATAACATTGTCGGGAATGTGTTACAAGCGACTGGTAATTCATTACAGGCAATAGGCGGAATTGATGAATTGAAAGCTAGTCGGGATAAAGTGGAGGGAATTTCGGAAGGCGATGATGAGGATGGACAGCTTATAGTGATTACGGGGAGTTGGGTCCAAGCGGTCGGTTCAGTAGTTTCATTAATCGGTCAAATAAGAGAAGAAAGCCAAGAGATAGAGGGAAATAATTCATAGAAAACCTAATAAAATAATCCTTTTAATAGAAAGCGAGGTTAGGATAATGACTAATTTAAAGAAAAGAAAAATTAGAAAAGCTATCGCGCGTCGCACAAAGGCAGTAGAGAAATATCAAGTTGATAACGCTTGGAGAAATATTTTTGTGAAAGCTGGAATAATAAAATAACAGTACTGGAGGGATAGAAAATGAATGGTAAACAGTTTTTCGGAATGTATTTGGCTCTTTACTTAATCATCATGTTTGTGACCTTTAGTAATGCGAAAAGCTTCATACAAGCTGGAATTATTATGGTACTTGTAATTTTGATTTCAGAAGTTGATCATAGATATGGATTTTATAAGGGAAGCAAGAAAGCTAAAAGCAAACAAATATAGTCCGGCTAGAAAACTAGAGGACACCAATTCATTAAAGCAGCAATAAAAGCTGTTTTAGGAATAGGTGTCCTTTTTATTTTGAAAAGGGAGATGGGGAAATGAAGGGGTTAAAGGATCAGTTACGTGAATGGAAAAAGCAATCGAATCAAGCAAAAAAGAAAAAGAAGAAAAAACGAAAAGAGAAATTTAGCACTCGTGAAATTGAGGATTTAATGGGGATGCATAGACCTTGTTATGAACGTAGACGTGGAGCAATAAGACAAAAGTAATTTAAAAATAAAAAGGAGTGGTCTTACATGACTAAACAATTATCTTTCTTACCAAAAATTGATAGAACAGCGACACAAGAGGAATTAGAAGGTGTGTTGGAAAGCGTACGTATACATAGACAATTTGGGATGATGCGTAAAGAAATGAAAGTCACTCCTTCTTATGAAATACGTGAGCATGGTCCTACACATACCGTTGGAAAACCATTAGAAGATGTTGCTCTAGCAAATATCCAACAAAGTAAACGAGAAGAGTGGCTTGAAAGAATGTCAGTACGTATAGATCAGTTTCTAAATCGATTAGGGAACGGACGTGCAGGAAGCATTCAAAGAGATATTATTTATAAACGTTATTTAGAAGAAGAGGACGTATGTGATTACATGGTTTATAACGAAATAGGGATGTCAGAACGTACTTATCGACGTTGGAAGTCTAAAGCGTTTTATAAGCTTGCTTTTGCACTTGGATTAGAAGTTTACGAGACAGAAGAAACGGGAGGTAATGAATAATGAATTTTGTTCAACCGATACGTGATCCGGAGCAAATACAGCAGTTAAAAGATTATTTTAAGGAAAAGAGCTTACGTAATTACATTCTCTTCATTATGGGAATCAATACAGGCCTGAGAATCTCGGACATTTTGAAATTGAAGGTAGGAGATGTCAAAGGTAGTCATATATCTATGAGAGAAAAGAAAACAGGGAAACAGAAACGAATACAAATTACTGCAGCATTGAAAAGAGAACTTAAATGGTTTATTGAAGAAAGAGAAGACAATGAGTATTTATTACAAAGCAGACAAGGTAGGAATCGCCCAATCGGTCGCAGTATGGCATATAAGATATTAAGTGGAGCAGCGGCAGATTTTGGGCTAGATGAAATAGGAACACATACACTGAGAAAGACGTACGGGTATCATATGTACATGCAAACGAAAAACATAGCATTACTTATGGAGATATTCAATCACTCGTCAGAGAAGGTCACGTTACGTTATATAGGTGTAAACCAAGATGCAATGGATAAAGCAATGACTAGATTTAAAATTTAATCATTGCTTATCTCTTTTTAAATCTAGAGTTATTGCAGCATTTTGGAAAAAACTACGCTAAGAGTTTGCAAGGTTTTATACAGTTCCAGTAACAAACAAGAACCCTAAAAATGTGCTAGGATAGGAATGTATAGAAAAATGCATAGATCCATAGAACAAAAAAAGAAGGTTCCTTGGTGAGCGTGCGGTTTCCTCTTTTCATTGATACCGATAATGAGACGTTATGTTAACTCGATGTGAATAGATTATACAATCTAAAAAACGCGATATATGTCTTTTTCTAAATGGTATAATGAAGAAAAAGTTATTTATTTCCCTCTTTTTGATATACAGTCTGTTTGGTTGTAATCAAAATCATCAAAATATGGTTATAAATAAAAAGAAAACAAAGGAGAAGATTCATATGTCTAATACATCTCAAAATCAAAAAATGGATGAGAATGAGTTCTGGAAAATTATTGATATGTTTGATTGGGATCATGAAGGTGATGACGAAACAGTTTTGGAAGAGGCGGTAAACTATTTAAGTAAAAGTTCCAACGAAGATATATTTGCTTTTGAGGACATACTCTCGAAATTGCTTTACGATTTGGACGGTATTGAATATGCAAAGAACATTGGTGAGTATGCTTATGTAGACGAAGAAGAATTTTTCTCCGTAGACAACTTTTTGTATGCAAGATGTGTGGTTGTAGCAAATGGACGGAACTTCTATTACGAAGTGTTACAGAGTCCTGAGGAAATGCCACAGGACATAGAGTTTGAATCCTTATTGGGTGTAGCTAGAGAAGCATATGAACAGAAAAATGACGAAGAATTTGATTATATGCCAAAGTTTGATTATGAAACATATAGCAATAAAGGCAAATGGAGAGAATAAATTCCTAAACTTGAACAAATACATACAAACCTGAACTTCCGCTAACGAAAATTATGTAAATAAGCTGTCCACATGGGCAGCTTATTTTATTTTTCCGCATAGCGTAGGTTGTTTTGCAAAATGTTGGTGGTATCCCTATACAGTTACTCATAATTTTCGTACTGTGTAACTCGAAAGAGAAAGTTAAATGAAACCATTGATACCAAGGGACTCAGCGAAGGGATCAGTTACACACAATATAAGATATGGGTAAGTCAATACTATTAATTCAATAGTTTGATTTGTTAGAATTGAATGGTAAGGAGGTGATGAAATGACGTCATATATTGTGAAAAACTTATTTGTAAATGGATTAGATAGAGAGATTCAATTTGATAGAGCTTACTTATATGTACATGAAGTCGGTGGTTTTATAAGTTGGAGTTTGGAAGTTAATGGAGTGGAACAAATTGATATTTTTGTCCAAGCGAAAAGGAACAAAGAGCGCTTGAACATCAATTTCTCTACTGAGTACATGAATGGATTATCAGGTAATGTAACGGTCTTAAATGATTCTGTTGAATTAAAAGGAACGGGCAGATTAAATGGATTTAATGACTAGTAAAATAAGTGGCAGAGTCATGGCCGTTTTTTGGCAGTAAATGTGCCGGTTGTTTTGGAATTGACGTGATATATTTGTATTGTGAGAAGTGGCGGAAAACACAACTCACTATGTTGTTCTTAAATTTCTAAACGGTTCATAAAGACGGGTGCATAAAATCCGAAACCAGCAGATGGTAATGATTGAATGATACCGTTATTAGGGAGGGCTTTTGCTCTTCTTCCAGTTACTTAATGAAATTATATATATTAGGTGATTGGAAGAAGTTTAAAACTTCACGTACCAGATTCTATATCTAAAACACTCCAAATGTATTCATAAATTAGATTAAGGAAATGGACGGGATGACAAATGTTGAATCAAGTATTTAATATGGATTGTTTAGAAGGTATGAAGATGATTCCAGATAAAAGTGTAGATATGATTTTATGCGATCTACCTTATGGGACGACAGCGTGTAAGTGGGATAGTATTATTCCTTTTGATTTATTATGGAAACAGTACGAAAGAATAATAAAAGATAATGGGGCGATCTTATTAACAGCAAGTCAGCCATTTACAACTAAGCTGATTGCTTCAAATATGAAATTGTTTCGTTATGAGTGGATCTGGAAAAAAGGAAATCACGTAACAGGATTTCCAAATGCAAATAGAATGCCGCTAAAGAATCACGAAAATGTTCTGGTATTCTATAAAAAGTTACCTAAGTATTATCCGCAAGATTTGATTTTATTGGATAAACCGATCCAAAAGAAACAAATAAGAAACATGAAGGTATTAGGTAAAAGGAATAATGAATCTTTAAATAATGTATATGTAAAGAAATATACTAACTATCCAAAATCAGTTATTGATTTTCCACGTGACAGTAAAACGTTTCATCCTACACAAAAGCCTGTAGCTTTATTTGAATACTTAATCAAGACCTATACAAAAGAAGGAGAAACAGTATTAGACAATTGTATGGGTAGTTTTACAACTGCTATAGCGTGTATTAATACTAATCGTAATTACATTGGTTTTGAGATGGATGAAGAATATTGGAAGTTAGGTAACGAAAGAGTTAATACACATATCGAATCATTAAAGCACTCGTAAAGGGTGCTTTTTATTTTGGTGAAGGAGTGAGGACAAATGAAACTAAATAAACCAGAACAAACAGTGGTTGTCGGTCATTTAATCAACAATGTTATTGGAATGGAATTAGTAAAGCAACACATTGATCCACAGAAATTAGAAAAGGCTGTAGCTTTACATAATGAGATCAATGATGATATGACACCAAAACAAACAAGAGAATCGCTTATTAGTGTACTGGATAAGGCGATAGATGAATTCTTAGAGAGTAAGGAGTGAAGATAAATGGACAGCATTTTAAACGGTAAGATTGCTGCACTTGGTCTTATGTCTATTGATAAGAAAGCATATATCAGATACCTTAAACCATATGAGAAAGTATACAAGAAGGCTGGGATTGATGTTAATCGATTCAAGTATTACAAATTGTATGGAGAGAAGCACATGCTTTACTCTGTGGAATATCTCATGCAAACACCGATAAAAGATTTATTGGAAAGAGATAGAGGGAATCAAATGCATTGGGTAAAGACAGATGAATGAATATAAAACAAAACAACAGAAGCGTAAGTTCTATGACAGTGGTGAATGGAAGAGTATACGTGAACAAGTAAAGAAGAGAGACAACTATGAATGCCAAGAGTGTAAGCGCAATGGTAGTGTTTGTGTGGACACCAATGAATACAGTGAGAGTGCCAAGCGTAAGAAGATACAACTTGTTGTCCATCATATAAAAGAACTCGAGCATCATCCAGAACTTGCATTAGAAATAGATAACTTAGAAACAGTCTGTGTGGATTGCCATAATAAAGAACATGGTAGAGTGTTTGTTAAAAAGATAAACAAATGGGAAAACGATGAAAAGTGGTAAAAATGATTCGATAATAATACCCCCCGGTTCGAGAATTGGGCTTTTTTTTCGTCTAAGGGGCACCGGAGGAGGGGGTTAACTGTCAGGTTTTTTTCGAAAATACGCGCGTAAGGGGGGGTGGGTAGATGGCTGTTAGTATTGTAAGGTTAAAGGAACAGTTAATGAATAGTATTGATACGACAGATTTAGTTGAAGTTGAAAAGGTGGAACGTTATATTGATCTAGTTAAAGCATTTCGAAAAATTAATAAAACGATAACTAAAGAAGGGGAATCTGTAACAATCAAAAATGGAACCCAAGTTTTCGTTAAGGCCCACCCTCTTATAAGTGAGAGGAATAAAATTAACAGTTCTTTAATTGCGTTAGGGAGAGATATAAAGTTTGTTGTTAAGAATACTATCCCTGATACAGGATATAACAAAAGTGATCTTACATGATTAAGCAAAAATATGTAGAAGAATATATTGAACTTTATCGAAGTGGGAAAGTGAAGTTCAATAAAGAAAGAGAACTGTTAATTGGATATCTAGAAAAATACGTTCTAAATAGAGACGATTTGTATTTTGATGATGAAATGATTGAGGATTGTATTAACTTCGGTGAGAAGTGGTATTTTCCGATGCAACCATTTCAAAAATTCTTAATAGCATTCGTCTTTTTGTTTTATAAGAAAAATGGACGTGTATTTTATCGTAAATTCCTATGGATGTTAGGGCGTGGCGGCGGTAAAAATGGTCTGATTTCTGTTATTATTCATTTTTTAATTAGTGAATTACATGGCATTCCAGAGTATAACATTTCAGTTGTTGCGAATAGTGAAGAACAGGCGAAAACAAGCCCTGATGAAGTTCATAAATGTGTGAAGAAGAATGAGGTCTTGAAGAGGGCCTTTAAAACAACGTTAACTCAAACGGTTTCAAAGGCTACTGAAAGTGTACTGAAGTTTAGGACTTCAAACGGTGATACAAAAGATGGTTTGCGTGATGGTGCTGTAGTATTTGATGAAATACATCAATACGAAAGTAATAAAGATGTCCGTGTTCATATCAGTGGTTTAGGGAAAAAGAAAAACCCACGTGAATTTTACATTGGTACAGATGGATATGTTCGTGACGGTTTCTTAGATAAGCAAAAAGAAAAGGCAATGAAGGTATTGAACGGTGAAGCACGTCCGAATGCTGTCTTTCCTTTTATCTGTAAATTGAATGATGAAAACGAAGTGGATGATATTGATAATTGGGAACTTGCTAATCCTATGTTATCTAAACCATTGAGCGAATATGCTGAGGGGTTACTTGAAACTATAAAAGAAGAATACGAAGATTTGGAAGATGACCCAAGTAATAGAGAAGAATTCATGACAAAACGAATGAATTTACCTGTTACAGATTTAGAAAGGTCAGTTGCAAAATGGGAAGAGATTGCGGCAACTAATCGCGAATTGCCAGATTTACAAGGTCATGAATGTATCGGCGCACTTGATTATGCAAGTATTCGTGATTTCGCAGCATGTGGATTACTTTTTAGAAGTAAGGGTGATTATTTATGGAAATCTCATTCGTATGCTAGAAAGGAATTCGTTGATAAATATTATAGTTATTCCAAAAAGCATGATGCTGAAATTGCAGGTAAGAAAAAGTTTGCACCAATTAGAGAATGGGAAGAGCAAGGCCTTCTGACAGTTGTGGAAGGAGAAACAATTGATCCGCATACCATCGTTGCTTGGTTCGTTGAAATGCGAAATTATTATGATATCAAAAAAATCATAATGGATAATTATCGTGCGGACTTACTAAGAACACTTTTTGAGGATGCTGGATTTGAAGTTGAAGTAATTAGAAATCCGAGAGCTATTCATGGTTTGCTTGCTCCTAGAATTGAAGTTGCATTTGCACATCGCCAAATTGTATTTGGTGATAATCCAATAATGCGTTGGTATACCAATAATGTACTCGTTGTTATTAAAAAAGATGGAAATAAAATGTATGAGAAGAAAGAACCAGTTCGCAGAAAAACAGATGGATTCCAGGCATTTGTACATGCTATGTATCGAGCGGATGAGGTAAGAGAAACAGATGTTGGTGCAGCGCTAGACTTGCTGAATGCATTGAACTTCTAAGAAGGGGGTGAAGGGGAAATATGAGTTGGTTGTCGGATGTACTTGGTAAAAATAAAGAGATTAATATGATGCTAAATGATTTTGATTTCTTTGGTATTGAAACGAATCAAAGAGCGTATTTAAAAAAGGTAGCATTAGAAACTTGTATTAATTTTATTGCTCGAACCGTTTCGTTGTCTGAATTTCGGATGATGAAAAAGGATACACGTCAATATAATGATTGGCATTACTTATTGAATATTAGGCCCAATACAGATCAAAGCGCAGCTGATTTTTGGCAAGATTTTGTGTATAAATTGATTCTTGATAATGAAGTGTTGGCAATTCTTACAGATCAAAATGATTTACTCATTGCTGATCATTTTGATCGTGTTGAATATGCAGTATATCCTGATGTGTTTAAAAATGTAACCGTAAAGGATTATACATTCCAAAGGTCATTTCAAATGGACGAGGTTATTTACATTACTTATAACAATGAAGAATTGACAAAATTTATGAGTGGAATATTCAAGGATTACACTCAACTTTTTAGTCGTATGATTGAGACAAATATGTTTTCTAATCAAATACGTGCAACTGCCGAGATGGAATCCGCACAGAATTTGGAGGGGGAAAACCTTACTAAATTACAAAGCTTTATGGATAAATTGTTTGGGGCGTTTCGGAAAAACGCTTTTGCAATCGTTCCAAAAATAAAAGGTTTTAACTATACGGAAATTGCCGATGGTTCAAATAATGGAAGGTCTGTAGAGGAACTATCAAAATTAAAAAAAGATTTAATAGATCATGTGGCTAATATTTTAGGTATTCCTACGGCATTAGTTCGTGGTGATATGGGAGACTACGAAACATCAATTAAAGCCTATATAAAGTTCTGTATTAGTCCTCTAATTAAAAAGATTGAAGATGAATTAAATGCGAAATTAATTGAAAAAAAGAATTTCCTATTAGGAGAAAAAATTGAAGTAACTGGTGTGAAAGAGAAAGATATTATAGATCATGCTGAAGCTGTTGATAAATTAGTAGCAAGTGGTGCATTCACTAGAAATGAGGTGAGGAAGTTGTTTGGTGCTGAACGCTCTAATAATCCAGAACTAGACGAATTTGTAATTACGAAGAATTATCAATCTGCAAATTCAATTGAAGGAGGTGATAAGAATGAAAAATAAAATACAACATATTCCTTATCAGTTTTCTAATGCAGTTAATCCAGAAAATGATGAGCACGAAATGGTGTTATCAGGTTATATCGGTAGTAGCAGTTGGTGGTACGATGCTATTAGTGCTGAAAGTGTAAGAAGCGCTTTGAAAGAAGTTAGAGCATCTACAGTTAAAATTAAATTAAACAGTGGTGGTGGCGATGCCGATCAAGGTGTTGAGATTTATAATTACTTAAAGGACTTAGATAAAAAAGTCATTGTGGAAGTTACATCACTAGCAGCTTCTGCTGCATCGATTATTGCAATGGCTGCTGACGAGATTGTTATGCGCACAGGCTCACGAATGATGATTCATGAAGCGTCAACAATAGCTTATGGAAACAAGCAGGATATTCAAAAAACATTGAATGCACTCGAAGCGTATGATGAGTCGATAGTTTCAATTTATCAGCAAAAAACAGGTAAAAGTCGTGAAGAGATTACAGATTTATTAGAAGCTGAAACGTGGTTTACTGCTGAACAAGCAGTACAAGAAGGTTTTGCTGACAAAGTAGAATTTGATAATCGAGAAAGTGATAGTGGTATTACTGATGAACAGTTGGAACAGATTATTAATAGGGTAACGAATAACTTACAACAAAATATGAATTTATCAAATAAACCTAATCCAGAACCACCACATTTACAAGTGGAGGGCAATCAAAAACGGAAAAGGTTTTTTTAATTCTCAAAAATTAGGAGGAAACAATTATGGTTATGAAAATTAAAGGTACAATGGAAAACTTTGAAGCGAAAAAACAAGCATATATGAATCTGGTGAAAGCGGAAGATACAAAAATGGAGGATTTATCTGCAGCATTTGATGATATGTTTGATACTCTTGTAACGGATTTATCAGAAAAAATTTCAGCACAAGCACGTATCGAAGCGCAAGACGCTCAAATTTTGACGTCACGTGGACAAAACGTTTTAACGTCTGAAGAACGTAAATTCTTTAATGCAGTTGTACAAGATGGGGGATTTAAGGATGATTCAATTCTTCCATATACTACACAAGAACGTGTATTTGAAGATTTAGTAACTGAACATCCATTACTTGAAGCAATTGGAATGCAAGATTTAGGAGCAGTAACGAAGTTTATTTATTCTGACGCAACAAAAGCGTATGCATGGGGAGAATTATTCGGTGATATTAGAGGACAAATAAATGCAGCCTTTAGAGAAGAACAAATTGGACAACTTAAATTAACTGCATTTAGCGCTGTTCCAAATGACATGCTTGAATTAGGTCCAGTATGGGTTGAGCGTTACGTTCGAACATTATTAGTAGAAAGTTATTCTGTTGGTTTAGAGTTTGGCTTTGTAAATGGTGGCGGATCAGTAGCGCATCAACCAGTAGGTTTAATGAAAGATGTAAATGCAACTACAGGCGCAGTTACTGATAAAAAATCATCCGGCACATTAACATTTGCTCCTTCTGAAAATGGTGAAGTAATTGCTGGTGAGCTTTATGAAGTAGTAAAAGCTTTATCTGTTGATGGAAAAGGAAAATCTCGTAAAGTGTTAAATAAAATTGTGATGGTTGTCAATCCTGTAGATGCAATTGGTGTACAAGCACGTAACACAATTCAAACTGCTAATGGCCAATGGGTAATGGCATTACCTTATAACATTCAAACTGTTGAATCTGAAGAAGTTCCAGTTGGAAAAGCGTTATTCTTTGTGAAAGGACAATATATCGCAGCAATAGCAGGTGGATACAAACTTAAAAAGTTTGACCAAACATTAGCGATTGAAGATGCTACGCTTTATACAATCAAACAGTTTGCTAATGGTAAACCAAAAGATAATAAAGCGGCTCTTGTTTATGATTTAAAAATTTCTTTTACACCACCAACTCCACCAGCAACTAAATAAGGAATGATGTGAATGGATAAGGTAATTTCAAATGAAATATTACAGCAATTCAAAGATAGGATGCGATTAGGTGATGATGAAGATGACAACCTGAGACGCATCCTATTTGCATCCAATGAAGATTTAACTAGGGTTTGTGGTAATTACAATCTTAATATTGACGAGGTGTTCAAGGAATTAGTCTTTGAACGTTCTCGTTATGTTTATAACGATGCCTTAGAGTATTTCGATAAGAACTTTTTAAGCCAGATTAATAGTTTAAGCATTGGAAAAGCTTTAGAAGAAATTAAGTTGGACGGTGATTAATATGCGTCCTTTTCAGTATAAAAAACCATTAAATACAGGTGATTTCAGGAATCGAATTAGCATTGAACAACCTGTAGTAATAAAAGATGAATTAAACCAAGTAATCGAAACATCTTGGCAAGAATTAAAGAAAGCCTGGTCAATGATAAAAACGGTGAAAGGTTCCGAGTACATTGAAGCTTCGGCTTCACAAGCTACACGAGTTTATCGTTTTGTGATTCCTTATACTTCTGATATTACAGAATTAATGCGAATTAAAATGAAGGATCGTATCTTTGACATTATCGAACCGCCAATGAATGATGATGAAATGTATCAAACATTGACTATTATCGCAAAGGAGCATGTTTAATATGAACGATTTTACGAGTGAACTTGCTAGAGAATTACAAAGATATGCAAATGTTGTGGAAGAAGATTTGGAAAATGAAATCGATGAAGTAGCAGATATTGCTGTAAGTAAATTGAGGCAAAGTGGTCCTAAAAAAACAGGTGCTTATCGTAAAGGGTGGCGTAAGAAAAAAGAGGGAAATGGCGTTGTTCTTCATAATACAAAAGGGCAATTAACACATCTCTTAGAAAATGGGCATGCGAAAGTCGGTGGAGGTCGAGTGCCAGCACAAGTGCATATTCGCCCAGTTGAAGAATATGTAATCGATGAATTACCAAGACGTATGGAAAGAGTGATTCAACAATGACATTAGGTGAATTAACAAAAATCCTTGAAGCTACAGGTTATCCTGTGGCTTATTCTCATTTTACAGCAACACCGACCAAGCCGGTTCCAGCGCCACCTTATATTTGTATCCTTGTTGATGGATCAGCAAATTTAATGGCTGATAATAAGGTGTATCACAAGATAGACGATGCAAATATTGAACTTTACACAACTAAAAAAGATTTAGTTGCAGAAGCAAAACTTGAAAAAGTCCTAGACGATCATGAGATTCCTTATGACTCGTACGGGACTTTTATTGAATCTGAAAAAATGTATCAAAAAATATATGAAACGAGGTTGTTGTAAATGAATGAAAACAAGGTAACATTCGGTTTGAAAAATGTACATTACGTGCCATTTGATATTAAAGATTTCTTAGTTACATTTGGGACACCAATTCCATTACCTGGTGGAGTGGAACTAACATTTGAGCCACGTGGTGATTTAATTGAATTCTATGCAGATGACATGCTTTATTACGCGGCAAGTAATAATCAGGGTTACGATGGAACATTAAGTATTGCTACTATCCCAGAAAAATTTGCTATTGATGCACTCGGTGAAGAATTAGACGAAACGGATGGTGTATTAAATGAATTGGCTGATGCAAAAGGGAAACCGTTCGCATTATTATTTGAGTTTGATGGTGATGTCAATGCAACTCGACATGTTATGTATAACTGTTCAGCAAGTCGTCCAACACTTGCATCTAAAACAAAAACAAGTTCAGCTGAACCAAATACAAATGAACTGAAGTTTGTTTCTAGTCCAATTGTTTTAGCGCCAGGGGGAAGACCTATGGTTAAAACGAAAACGACTGCTAAAACAACGCAAGCAATTTATAACGACTGGTACAAAAAAGTATATGTAAAAACACCAGCAACACCAAAAGGAGCGTAATAGTAAATGGAAAAGACAATTACAATAGACGGAAAACAAGTCCGATTAAAAAGTACAGCAGCTACTGTTAAACGATATAAAGCGCAATTCAGACGTGATTTATTTGCTGATATGTTTAAGTTAGGGATTTTGTCTCCTTCAAATCCTCAAGAGGGTTCACTAGCCACTATTGATTTAGCAAATGCAGATTTAAGTAAGTTAGATTTTGAAGTTGTTTATGATTTAGTTTGGCTATACGCGAAAACAGCAAATCCAGAAATTGCTGAGCCGATTACATGGTTAGACGGTTTTGATGAATTCCCTATTTCAGAGATTATTCCGGAAATTATGGATATGATTCAAAGTACGATGGGCGCAAAAAAAAAATAAAGAAAAGTAATGGAGAGCAAGGAACGTTCAGTGATGAAGAATTAACCACTGACACGTTCCTTGCTCTTTGTTATAAGGCGAAATTAACGCATTGGGATTTAGAAGTTATGACAATTGGTGATTGTTTTGATTACATTGCTGAATTTGCTGAAATGGAGAAACCAGATAAAGACAAAACTCGTAAAGCGAACCAAAAAGACTTCGATACATTCTAAGAAAGGGGTGAGATGATGGCAGGAGGAAGAATTAAAGGGATTACAATTTCTATAGATGGAGAAACTACGGGTCTTCAAAATGCCTTGAAAGATGTAAATAAACAAAGTGATTCTTTGGCTAAAGAGTTAAAAGATGTTGAGCGTTTATTAAAATTTGATCCAGGTAATGTTGAAGCGCTTGCTCAAAAACAACAGTTACTCACACAACAAATAGACAATACAACGCAGAAATTAGATAAGTTAAAGGCAGCAGAACAACAAGTGCAAGCCCAATTTCAAAACGGTAAAATTTCTGAAGAACAATATCGTGCTTTTCGACGTGAAATTGAATTTACAGAAGGATCTCTTAATGGACTGAAAAATAAACTTGGAAATATGAAGGCTGAACAAGATAATGTAGCGAGTTCCACAAGGCAATTAGAAACATTGTTTAGCGCGACTGGGAAAAGTGTTGATGATTTTGCAGGAGCATTAGGGAATCGTCTTGTGAATGCAATTAAAAGCGGCACAGCAACAAGTAGACAATTAGACCAAGCAATTGGTCTTATTGGTCGTGAGGCGTTAGGAGCGGAAGGCGACATTGAAAAATTACAGCGAGCGCTACGGTCTGTAGATTCTGGTAATTCTATTCAACAAGTACGAAATGAATTAAGGGACTTACAGCAAGAAGCTGGGAGAACTGAGAAAAAGTTTGAAGGATTAAAAATAGGGTTGGAAAATGTCATTGGTGGTATGGCAGCTGGTGGCGGTATTGCTAGTGCAGTTGAAAAAGCAATGGATATGTCAAAATTGAAAACTAAGATTGATATCACTTTTGATGTTCCAGAGTCTTCGAAAAAATCAGTGGAAGAAGCTATTAGGGGCGTTAGTACTTATGGTATTGACGCTGAAGAAGCATTAGAAGGTGTTCGCAGACAATGGGCATTAAATAAGGATGCTTCGGATGAAACAAATGCCGCTGTGGTTAAAGGGGCAGCGACTATTGCAGCATCCTATGCTGGAATTGATTTTAATGAACTTATACAAGAAACCAATGAGATTGGTGCAACGTTAGGTATTACTAACGAGGAAGCATTGGGGCTAGTTAATACATTATTAAAAACAGGATTTCCACCAGAACAATTAGATATTATCGCTGAATATGGGGATCAAATGATTCAAGCTGGATTTTCGGCTAAAGAAGTCCAAGGAATTATGTCAGCAGGGGTAGATACTAAGAGTTGGAATATCGATAACCTATTAGATGGTGTGAAAGAAGGACGTATCAAAATGGCTGAGTTTGGTGCGGGTGTAGATAAATCTATGCAAGAGGTTTTAGATAAAACAAAGATTTCGGCGGATCAGTTTGGAAAATGGGGCCAAGCTATCGCTCAAGGTGGCGAAGGTGGACAAAAAGCGATGCTTGAAGCCACGAAAGCTTTAGCTGGTGTTGAAAATGCAACAGACAGAAATGCACTTGGCACGAAGATGTTCGGTACTCTTTGGGAAGACCAAGGAAAGAAAATCATCGACACTATTTTGAAAGCAGAAGGAAAACAAGTTGATTTAAAAAAAGGGGTAGAGGATTTACATGGTGCTACTTCTAAAATAGATGCAAGCCCAGCAGTTAAGTTTCAAAAAGCAATGCAAGATTTACAAGTAGCTCTCAAACCAGTTCTAAGTGTTATAGCTGATGTTGTTGCTAAAATTGCGGATTGGATTTCTAATAACCCAAAGTTAGCAGCTACATTAGCAGCTATAGCGGTAGCTATAGGTGTAATTTCAGGAGCATTTATGGCTTTAGCGCCAATAGTTGTTGTCATAAAGGGTATAGGATTGGCCATGACGGGATGGATTGCTCTCATTCCAATAATAGTAGCGGCTGTTGTCGCTTTAGGGGTAGTTATTTATCAAAATTGGGATTCTATAACGAAATGGACCATTGATGCCTGGAATGCAATTGGAGAATTCTTAGTAGGAATATGGGACGGGATTGTGCAATGGGCAAGTGAAGCGTGGAATAGTATTAGTGAATCTACATCAGAAGCTTGGAACTCAATTAAAGAATATTTAATAGAGCTATGGAATGGAATAACGGAGTCATTAACTGAAACATGGAACACAGTGGTTGAAGCTACTCAGGAAACATGGAATTCAATCATTGAATATTTGACTGGGATTTGGAATGAGGTAGTTGAGACGTTGTCAGAAGTTTGGATTAGTATCAGCCAAACCACTTCGGAAGTGTGGACAGCGATTAGTGAGTTTTTCATTAGCACCTGGAATGGACTAGTTGCTTTTATAACTCCTGTACTACAAGGAATTGCTGATTTCTTTTCTATGATTTGGAATGGAATTTCAACAGTTATTCAAACCGTATGGAATTTCATTACTCAATATTTACAAGCAATTTGGACAGCAATTCTATACTTTGCTACTCCAATTTTTGAATCTATACGAGAGTTTTTAGCTTCGATATGGGAAACTATTAAGCAAAAAGCTATAGCGGTGTGGGATGCACTTGCAAATTTCTTAACGACTTGTTGGAGTGGAATAGTTTCAATTGCGACAACAGTATTTGATTGGATTAAAAATACAATTACAACTGTTTGGAATGCAATCAGTTCAGCAACAATGACTGTATGGAATGCAGTGAAAAACTTCTTGCAATCATGCTGGAACGGACTAGTTTCTTTTGTGGTACCAATTTTTAATTCGATAAAAGGATGGATTATAAATACATGGACCACGATTAGTTCTACAACAAGTACGGTATGGAATGCTGTAACAAACTACTTATCTAGTTTATGGAGTTCAATCGTTTCTATAGCAAGGGCTATTTTTAACAACATTAAAGAGGCTATTTCAACAGTTTGGAATATGATTAGTAGTACTAGTGTCAGCGTATGGAATGGCATTAAATCTACTCTTGTGAGTATTTGGGAAGGGATTAAATATACAGCAGCATCAGTCTGGCGTGGATTGATGGATGCAATTATGACACCCGTAAATTGGGTGACAAGGGCTGTTATTGGCGCGTTCGAAGGTATGCAATCAGCTATACTCGCTGTGTGGAGTGGCATTAAAAGTGGTATAAAAGCAGCCATCAACGGACTTATTTATATGATAAATAAGTTCATTTATGCATTTAATACACCAGCACAATTATTAAATCGAATCCCTGGTGTGAGTGCTCCTACGATTCCATATGTTCCAATGCTTGCTAAAGGTGGAAAGCCTGTAGGTGATGGTTCATTTATTACCGGAGAAGCCGGACCAGAATTATTTACTAAGAAAGGTAATTCCATTACGGTTACACCTTTATCATCAAAAGAAAAATCGCTTGGTATAACAGGAACAATGAATCAATTGATGGGGGATATGAGTCGTATGATGGCTAGTTCTATGAGTCAGTTGTCAGGGCTAAAGACTGTTATGAGTGGTGTATATGGAAATATGTCAAATAGTAGACAAGCTATGACCAGCGGCGTTGCAAATCAAGTATTCAATTACTCTCCTGGATCATCCGGTGATAATAGGGTACCAATGCAGGGTGGCGACTTAGTAGTTGAAGTTCCTGTTGTTTTAGATGGTCGAGATGTGGCACGCGGTACTTATCGCTATACAACCGAATATCAAGAAAGAGAAACAAAAAGAAACGCAGACTTTTAGGTTTGGGTTTCTTTTATTTTATAAAGAAATGAGGTGTCAAAATGAGCTCTTTCAAATTTAACAATGAACGTAAAAGGTATATCCAAATTGCAAAAGGTTGGAAAAGACCAACTTGGGCACCATTGAAACGGAATTTTCTAAGTACCCCAGGATATCCAGGGGCAAGATTATTAAATACACAAACAGAAATGCGTGTTTTATCAATTCCTGTAGGGATTATAGTTCCTGATGATGCTGATTTAGAAATGGTAAAAGAAGAAATTGCAAGTTGGTTAATAACAGATCAACCAGTAGAGCTTATTTTTGATGTAGAACCCAATAGAACATATTTAGCAGTTGTGGATGACAGTTTTGATCCAGATGAGTTTGTAACACTTGGAATAGGAACACTTAAGTTCATTTGTCCAATGCCATATAAGTTAGGTCCTGTACAAAGTAAAACCCTTGCTATTGAGAACAGTGACTTAAAGTCTAACTTTATTAACAAAGGATCTGTAGAGTCTAATCCAATTATTGATATAACTGTAGGGGCAAAGAGTCCTTTTCTGGATGTATGGAACGGGCTAGAGTACTTCAGACTTGGTTATCCAGTCCCAATACAGACGGTTGTGGTATCTAGAGAGGAACGTATTTTATGGGATGAAATGACGGACTTAGCCAAATGGACACCGTATACTCAAAAAATCGGTTATATTCAGCCCGCAGGTAGTTTTAAAGTATGGCAAGGTTACGCATTCTATGCTGAAGATTATGGTAATGGTACCGCATGGCATGGACCTGTAATGACTAGGGCAATCCCTCAAGATGCTACTGATTTTATTTTAGATTGTCAATTCACACTACAATCTACTAGGGTTGGTCAAATGGGTTCTGTAGCTGTATTTCTTCTAGGAGATAATGATGAAGTTATGACTATGCTGGATTTAACAGATTACTACAATACTATGCAAAACATCAATGGTAGAGTAGGCGTAGGTTGGATGGAATCTGAGGTCAATAAAGATAACTATAGAATCATAGAATCCACAGGTGGTATTCGTGAAGGATCGTTCAATGATTTTAGAGGTCACTTGTCAATGAAGCGTGAAGGTAACAAGTGGTCTGCTAAGGTATCTAAATACAGAGCGAATACAGAGATTGATAACGATACTGAATTAGATTATTGGATAGACATAAGCAATACATCTAAATATACAAGTATGAAGCCGAAAAAAATTGCTGTAGCAGTTACTAAATACGGAAATAATGATGCGATGGAAGTCGCGTTTGTTGAAGATGTTAAGTTTTACAAGATTAATCATTTCGATAAAGATGTAACACCTTATATTTTTGATATAGGAGATAAAATTCAAATAGACACAGAAAGATCATTAGTAACAATCAATGGAACAAATGCAATTGCACTAAAAGATATATTTAGTTCATTCCCTGTTATAAAGAGAGGGAAAAATGAAGTCATAATACGTCCAGCAAATGTAGGAATAGCAAAATTAACGTATAGGGAGCGATTTAGATGAGTACACCAAGTGGAGACTTACATGTTGTTGATTTTAAAACAAATCAAATCGTTTCAGCTATACAACCTAAGGACTATTGGAATGACAAACGGCATTGGGAAATTAAAAATAATATTGATACTCTAGAGTTTAGGGTATTTGAGAATACAGATCATGCAGCAACACTTGTACAGCAAAATTTAGTATTAAAAGAAGTACGTGGCGGTAGAATCGTTCCGTATGTCATTACAGAAACGGAAAAGGATTCTAAGGATAGATCATTAATGGTTTATGCATCTGGTGAATGGATTCAGCTTGCTAAAGCAGCAATTATAGAGCCACAAAAATTGGAAAGCAAAACATTAAAACAGTGTATGGAAATAGCTCTTAAAGGGACGAAGTGGAAAATAGGTAAAACCGAACATGACGGAGCACATTCAATGGAAATTGAAGAATTTACAAATCCATTGGATTTTCTTAAACAAATTGCCGCTTCATTTGAAATAGAAATTCAATATCGAGCTGAAGTTGTTGGTTCTAAAATTGTTGGTCGTTATGTGGATATGGTTAAGAGACGAGGGCGAGATACAAGAAAAGAAGTAACCTTTGGTAAAGATTTAATAGGAATTAAACGTATTGAGAACTCTCAAAACATTTGTACAGCCTTATTAGGTTTTGTGAAAAAAGAAAATGGAGAATTTATTACAATCTCATCCATAAATAAGGGTGTTCCTTATCTTGTGGATGATGCAGCTTATCAACGCTGGAATGAGAACGGAAAACATAAATTCGCTTTCTACACTCCACAAACAGACGACCAAAATATGTCTCCAGAAAGACTTTTAACTTTAATGAAAACGGAAATGAGAAAGCTTGTGAATGCTTCCGTTTCTTATGGAGTCGATGTACAAAATATAGCTAGAATACCTAATTTATCACATGAAGAGATCAATGAAGGAGATACAATTCGAATTATAGATGAAGGGTTTACACCTAAGTTGTATCTTGAAGCGCGAGCTATTGCTGGTGATGAATCTTTTAAAGATCCTATACAAGATAACTATGTATTTGGTGATTATCGTGAAATCGTGGATCAAAATGATGAGTTGCGAAGATTATACCAAAAGATACTCAGTTCATTGTATGACAAGGTTCCGCAGGAGTTATTTGACCAATTAAATAATAAAGTAAAGGAACAAAACAAAGACATCATTGATGCTAAAGATAAAGCTGATCAGGCTCAAAAAGAAAGCCAAACAGCAAAAGACTTGGCAGAAGCAACACAAAAATATATGAATCAAAATCTTGTAGATATTATAGAAGGAGCTAATCCACCTACTACTAATCTTAAACCTAATAAAACACTATGGCGTGATATTAGTAATGGTAAGCCTGGTATTTTAAAAATATGGACAGGTGTATCGTGGGAACCTGTTGTTCCTGATACAGCTCCATTACAGCAAAGTATTAAAGATGTTAAGAAAGATATTGAAACAGCTAAAACGGAATTAAATCAAAAGGTTCAAAGTGTGGAAGGTAAAGCGCAAGAGATAGCTGGACAAATAGTGGATGTTCAAAAGCAAGTTAATGGCAAAGTGGATCAAACATGGATTAATACACAGTTAAAAGATAAAGCCGATAAATCTGGAGTGTTTACAAAAGAGGAAATTAACAATGGTTTTATAGGGAAACAAATCTATGAAACTGATAAACAAGGGAATGTACAGAAATTCAAGGATATTAATACATCGATTGGTCAAACAAATGAAGCTCTTACACAGAAAGCGGAGAAGTCCGAATTAAAGAAAACGAATGAAGGCATGTCACAGTTGGAGCAGAAAACAAACGAGATTAAGACAACAGCTGAGGGGACGAAACAGACTCTTACAGAACTTAAAACGCAAGTAGATAATACAAAACTAGATGGACGAAATTCGCTTAAAAACTCTAATTTTTCTAGTTATATTGTTAATGATTCTATAAGTTGGGACAAATCGTTAAATGGTAATCTTCAGGCATCTGGTTGGGGAAGTGGGTATAACGGTGGTGTAGCAGATCCAACAAAAGGTTATCATGCCCATCTAGATATAACTACTTTCGGTTATCCAGTTGTAGCGTTTATTAATAAAAACAGTATTATCGGTCAAAAAAATAGATGGCTGGGTATCGCTGAAGATGTGGTTGCAGAATTTGCGAGAAATAATGTCGCGGGTAAAGAAATTACTATTAGTATGGATATTTGGTCAGATACAAAAGGTTTCCGTATAAACGGTGGGTTACATCATTTTATTGAAGGTAACACAGCACAAAGCTTTCACAGTGGTCAGTATGTGTTTAACGTAAGTGAAGTTAATAGATGGGAACGCTATACGTTTACCATGAAACTTCATGAAAAATTTGACGTTACTAAAGCTGTTAGATTGTATATATATGGTGGCGAAGGTATTGAAGGTACAGCGTATGTAAAAAACGTCAAACTTGAATTATCTAACGTTGCTACAGCATGGACACCAGCTCCAGAAGATCAAGTAACAACAATTGATTTTACTAAAAAGACGGTAGAAATTGAGACTACTATTAAAGGGATTAACACGACGGTTTCTAATATTCAAAATGAACAAGGAAAGCTTACTGAACGTGTAACGAAATCAGAGCAAACCGCAGATGGATTTAAAACTTCTATTGAATCGTTAACAAAAAAAGATACTGAAATCAGTAATAAATTAAATACGGTTGAATCCACTGTGGAAGGTACGAAGAAGACTATTTCTGATGTGCAGCAAACAACAAGTGAGCTTAAGAAAACAACAACTGAAATTAAAGAAGAAGCAGGAAAAGTCACTGAGAAGTTGAGTAGTGTGGAAAAAAAGTTTGATGATATGAAGATTGGCGGACGTAACATTCTGTTAAATACAGGTGGCACACTTAAATCTGACACAGGAACAACGGTGTCTAATATAGTAAATAAGTCATTTAAAATTGTGCCGGATGCTTTATCGATGCTACAAGGGCAGCAGTTTACTATTAGCTTTAAAGCAAGAACTATTGGATATGAAAAGGGAACACCGAATCCATGGGCTGGGGTAGAAGTGTGGATAAAGTATAAAGATGGTGAACAATTATGGCCTGGTGTTCGTTGCGAAAGTGATGTTAGCGCAAATCAAGAATGGAAAACATATTCCTTTACTTATAATCTTAAAGATAAAGCAATTGAGGTTTTCAATTCGCAAACGCTATTACGTAATGTTAAAGGCATGATCGAATTAAAAGAATGGCAAATTGAAATTGGAAATAAAGCAACAGACTATAAACCAGCAGCAGAAGATCAAGTAACAACCGATGAATTCACGAAGAAAACAACCGAAATCGAAAAAAGTGTGGATGGTGTAAAAACTACTGTATCAACTGTTCAAAAAGACCAAGGTGCAATGCAAACTACCTTGAATCAAGTTAAACAAACAACGGATTCTAATTCACAAACCATTACATCTCTATCTCAAACACAAGGCAAACAAGGAGAAATTGTACAACAAAACACGAGTGATATCACACAGTTGAATAATCAAATTAAATCCAAAGTAACAGATACTCAAATGCAAGAATATGTAGGTGGATTAGGAAGTACGAACTTACTATTTAATACTGCATTTGAAGATCGAGTAATAAACGCTACTACAGGAGCTGTAACGAGTAGAAAACCGAGTATTTCTAAATGGGGTGTCGGTCCAAACGGCAGTAACTTTACAGCTGTACCAGAAACAGCGAGAAACCATGACGGTATGAATTCCGTTAAATTAGAATCGTCCGGGCAGACAGTAGACAGAAATGCAGCGTTCTATCAATCATTACCTGTATCTCCTAACTCAGGTGATTATGTGTTATCTGCATGGTTTTACACAGATGCAGTTGCTACCATAGATAATACAGCATTTGTAATGATTGAATTTTACAATGGTTCTACTTGGGTTACGAATAAAGTCGTACAACTTGTACCATTACTGACTAATGGATCATGGAAATTTGTTAGTGTAACTATGCCATCTCCTGCATCTGGTGTTACTACGATACGTTTCGTAGTGGTTATTAGAAAAAACGGTAGACTTTGGGTATCGCAACCACAATTACAACAAGGTATTACACCTTCTAGTTTCATGGAGAATCCGAAAGACTATGCCAACTATGACCAACTTGTAGGCGAAATTGCAAAGAAAGTGGCTACTTCTGATTTTGATAGTAAAGTTTCTAAAATGGAAACAACGATCAATCAGCAATCTAACCGTATTGACTTAAAGGCAGAGAAAACGGATGTATACACCAAAACAGAAGCGAACGGTCAATTCGGAAGTAAGGCAATGGTGGAAAAGCACGAAAGCTCTATTACATTAATGTCTAATGAAATTAATTCAACAGTCAAAAAAGGCGATATTATCTCGACTATCAATCAAACAGCAGAAGCAGTTAAAATTAGTGCAGGTAAAATACAATTAGATGGAACAACAATAGCAAAGTATTTAGAAGCACAGGAACTTAAAGGTACAACCATACGTACAGACAATGGTTCTAATTATGTTCACATTCAAAAGCAATTTATACGTTTGATGGAGTCGAATTTAAATCGAATGTTTATTGGTTATTACAAAAGAGCTGTTGATAGCCAAATACAACCAACAATACTTATGCATGATGATGTGGATACATCACGTTTCCGCGATGGTACTTTAACAATATCTCAATTCCCAGTGAAAGGAGAAAATTACTATACCGGTAGCTTTGGTATTGTTAAAGGTTATGATGCGGATAAAACTCCACATTATTGCGCTAAATTAAATGTGGATACAAAAGGGGATGTATCTCTTAATGGAGATAACTATATTTATATTACTGGTAATAACGGAGTTACCCTAAGGTCTGATAAACAATTTAGCGCTTATACTAATACAATTCGTTTAGATTCTGTTAGCCACTTAGATATTCTTACTGGTGGGGCTTTGTTTATGAAAAGTAATCAGAATACAGAGGTCAATTCTGGTGGGCATACAATTATCACTTCTGGAAAAGGTATAAGTCAGTATGCAAAAAATGGATCATATTGGGTTGAAGTAGCAAACGGTGCTACCTTCACAGTATCTAATCCATCGAACGCATTTTGGGTAGACTCTGCTGGTGGAATAACATTAAAAGGTGGATCTAAATCCGTATGGATGGACAGTCAGTCTTCCATTGTATTCAACTTAAAAGGTAAAAATATGCTTGATATAGTTGCAACGCCCAACGCTGAAACAGACCTTCGATTCCAAACAGTAATGCTACGAAATGGTAACGTTGAGGGATATAAAACACTTCAAGTTAAAGATGGAACAGGGAATGCCTTTAATGCTGTTACGGCATCAGCTTTCCAAACAGCATCGAAACGTGAATACAAAACAAATATTCGTGATGTGCAGTTTAGCGCAATAGAAAAAATTATGGCACTTCAAATCCAACAATACAACTTGAAAACAGATATAGAAGACTTATATGAGAAGCGAATGAATCGTGTTGAAGGTGATCCAATCCTTACAACAAAGGATATAGAAACTCACTATGGGTGGATTGCAGATGATGAAAATACTCCTGAGTGTTTTGTTACAAAAACAAGAAATGCAGCTGAAATATATTCTTCAGTAGCAATTCAAATAAAGGCATTTCAAGAAGAAAAACAAGCTAAAGATGCTGAAATTCAAGAATTAAAAGAAGCGAATAAACAAATGAACAGTAGAATTGAAGTTTTAGAACAACTGTTACTTCAAAATTTAATTGATAAGAAACCAGAGCAGCTATAGGCTGTTTTTTATTTTGCATAAAATACGGCTTTTATAAGAAAAGCGGGACAAATAGATGTCTCTCTTTTTATTTTGAAATGAGGTGGTCAAAGTGGAAGGGTTACAAGAAGTAAGAAGTGATGTTCAAGAAATAAAGCAAGATATTAAGGACATTCGCTTAGAGATTAAAAGTTTAGAAATGCGGACAACAGGTAACGAGAAAGACATTATCAATATCAATAAGCAATTAGATAAAATTAGCGCTAATACTACCTGGATCTTGCGACTTATTGTAGGTGGAATTATAGGCGCAGCACTCACTTTCTTAATGAAAGGAGGTGGTATGTAATGTTTGAAATTACTGTAATGATTGGAATTGTAGTTGGTCTTTCACAGATTGGAAAAACAATTGGATTACAAACAAAATATGTTCCGTTACTAAATTTAACGCTTGGCATTGTGCTAGGCGTTTTATTTTTGGGCGGAGATATCAAAACAAATGTATTTCAAGGAATCATCATTGGATTGTCAGCAAGTGGATTATTTGACCACACAAAAATTATAAAAAAGGATGTTGATGCTAAATGAAAAAGACAATGAAACATATTACCTCGTTCCTTATGATTCTAGTACTTGTTGGTTCTTTTGCTACAAGTGCTTTTGCTGATAGAACGCTTATTATCCCTGATTTACCAAAACAACCATACCGTTATGGTGTAGGTGCTTATGAGGGAGTTGTAGCACATTCTACAGCAACTCCAGAAGCTCCAGCTATTAACATTCAAAAATATGAGTCTCGTACATGGAGAAATGCATTTGTTCACTATGCAGTCGATTGGGATGAAACAATCCAAATTGCTGATACAAAATACATTGCTTATGGTGGCGGTCCTGCTGCTAATAAACGATTTGTACATGTAGAGTTATGCGAAACAGCGGACTATACAAAATTCAAACGCAGCTATGACAAATACGTTAAGTTACTAGCTAAAATCTTACGTGACCGTGGGTTATCTGTAGAAAAAGGATTGTGGACACATAGCGATGTAACTCATTACCTTGGCGGTACGGATCATGAAGATCCAATTGATTACTTAAAGTCTCATGGCGTTTCAGAAGCTCAATTTAGAGCAGATGTACAACGAGCATATAATAATTCTAGTGTGGATGTTTCTGTTCCTGAGAAGCCATCTAAACCAGCGGAAGTACCAACAGCAGTAACAGACGGTATCGCCTATATTGAAGGTTACAACGTTAACTTACGTAAAGGACCAGGTACAAGCTATTCTAAGATTAGTCAATTAAACAAACCAGAATCTTATATTGTGTGGGCGGAAAAGGATGGTTGGTTAAATCTTGGTGGAGATCAGTGGATTAAGAACGATCCATCTTATGTGAAGTTTAATAAGAAAAGCACCGTAGATTCTTCTATTGTTGGAAAGCGTGTTGTCTCAAAAGTTAACAATCTACGTTTCTATGATGCTCCATCTTGGCAGGATAAAGATGTGGCTGGTTCTGTAGATGCAGGATTAGGATTCACAATTGATGCAAAAGTAAGTGTTAATGGTTCACCACAATATAAAGTTCACAATAGCAAAGGTAAAACATACTATGTAACAGCTATTGAAGCTTATGTCTATGTGAGGTAAGGTGAAAAAAGGTTCTCAGTTAAGAGAACCTTTTTATTTATCTCCAACGCCATTCTATTTCATTTGAATCAAAGTAGACGGCAGGTATTCCAATTCCCTCTAATTGATTATTTTTAGATACAAACCAATTGTTTTCATCCAATAGGATTGGATTTACATCATCTAAAGGCGGATTATTTTCATCAACCATTTTGTTAAGAAACTCTTTGAAATCAGAAATATTATTAGTGAAATTAATATTCCCATACATCCAAAAACCATCACCATTTGCATTTGAAATGTCACCTAAATGTATGTCTTTAAAGTATAGCTTCATAGCGAATATCCCTCTCATTTCTTAATGTTAAAGTATTTACTAGGAATTTCCCCTCTAATAAGGTATTCAGTATCCCTTTTAGTCCAATTTAAAGCGAGATTTTTCCAGTGATCTGTAGTTGCGGAATCTTGCTTTATTAAACGCTCTATTTGCTTAGGGCTTAAAATAGCAACATCTTTTACTTCACCTTCTCTAATCCCTTTTCTTAAAGCAGGTAAATCAATATCAATAATATTTTTACCATAATTACTTGCAACCTCAGGGTTTATCGAGAAACTAGTATAAGGACTATTATGTTTTGCTCCTCTGCGATATCCACCTAAGATATGTTCGGTTACAGTTACTTGTCGGCCCTTATACATCCCTTCTTTATTTGCTGGAATTAAGTTGCCGTTCTCACCGATATGTGGTTTACCAATACCATTTGGTCGTGTTGCTGATTTTAAGTAATCCTCTCCTCGTAAAAGATTTTTACTTTCTATTGCAGCATGCGTCATCTTAACGCCTTTTCCTACTTTAGCAATTTTACCAATGGGTGTTAGTCCGGCAACTGCCATTCCACCTGCAAAAATTCTATCCCAGGTTGACAGTTTTTCTCCGGTAGAAGGATCAACTCCATCCCAAGCTCTTCTAATATCATACTCACCAGTTAATTCACCAGTAATATCTCGAGCTAGTTTACTGCCATCAAATCCTTTTTCTTCAGAAGAGGGTTTACCACACATTGCACCTTCTTCCATTGTAACATCTTGATTATCTGTGTTGCGGAATTTTTCGGCAATGCGTTTCAAATCCTCTTCCACTTGTATAATTGAATTGATAGATGTAAAAACTTTTGGTCTCGCATCATTGAACATTTGAATGAACTGTTGATTAGAGGCCCCAATCCATTGAAAACACAAATGATCAATTTCATTACATAAATTATTATGTATAGATTCTAATGCGATTCGGGTATTACTTGCACGATTCGCAACTGCTTCTAGCATTTCAGGTGTTACTTTAATTTGAACCATTTTTCTCCTCCCTTTCCCAATTAAAATTATGAAATAAAAAGAAAAAAATGTAAATGCAGAAATTTTAGATAAATTCAAAGTCTTTATATAAACTAAAACCTGTTTAACAGCAAATGAAACCTATGTATATGTGAAGTAATTTTCTATAAAAGAATAGTTTTATAAATAAAAATATTATCTGATTCTATAAGTAGGTAATTATATCTTGAATTTCAGATTTATAAATGTTAGTGTAAATATACACCGTTTCTTATTTATCTATGAACCAGTATCTGTAGAACAAATAGATTAATTTAAAAAATCCCCTTTTGCATCCATATGCAGAAGGGGATTTTTATTTTTATGAGATTTAAAATTTACTTTTAGATAATGCTTTAAGTACGGGTTTTACAATTAAACCTATTAAACGAAATCCTTTGAATATAGAGCGTACAACCTTCATAATATACCCTCCCTAAAAAATGGTCATTCTATTTATTCATTTTATTTAAAGCTTTATCCATTTGGCGTTCGTTTGCTTGTGTAGCACTACTTGTCGCATTTTCTACACCGCGGTAGTTGTATTTAGAGTTTTGCCAGAAGTCGAAAGCGAAATCTTTTAATGGCTTTTCTGATGCATTTTTATCAACAACTTGTGATTTGAAAATATTCGTTAACATGTACTCATGGTTAGAGATATCTTTAATATAATTTTTATCTTTATATTCTTTAATAATGGCATCGCCAAACTGTTTTACTTCATCTTTAGATGGTTTGTAATCGTGAGCATATCTACTCACTTCATCAAACTTTTCATTTGGATTTTTATTACTTGATGCAACTTCTTTAATTTTTTCTTCCCATTTAGCTGTTGTTGTAACAGCTTCCTTTGTTTTATCTTTTGATTTTGGGTCGTCATTAGCAATATCGATAATCATTATGACAACAAGGATTGCAAAAATCGCAATAATACCTAGACAACCAAATTTGAAAAATTTCTTCATAAATTGTTCCCCCTAGTTAATGTTAATAACTGTATCATTATATCAAATTTCAAGGATTTCTGTATTATCTAAATAAAAACGAGCTGAATGGAAGTCCAACTCGTTTTGTCCCTTTTCCCCAGTGACGCCCCACCTTTGCCCCACTTTATAGAAAAAGATAGAAAATGATTAGAAAAGCTCATGGACTAAAACGTTGATATAGCAAGTTATTTGTAATGATAAAAAAACAAATAAAAGGGGTGCATGTATATTTAGGACAAGTATAGAAGAAATCATAAAGCCTAGTGTAGTTCAAAAAATTTAATTCTGTATGCGTTAACGGGAATAGTAAATGGGAATACATATAGGAAGAGAGTGATCGTAAACGACCACTCTCTTTTGACCACGCAGACCACATTGACCACAACTTGTACCACATTTATTATTTACTTTATGTCCATTTTGTCTAAAATAGAAAATATAGCTGGACAAAAACACACGTTTTAACACATAATGGACACAATGCTTCTTTAGAGGTGTAAAGAAAAAACATTGACAAATATAAAATGGCTAGCTATAATTTTGTTTGTTGCCTTGAGGTGATATGATATGAAATGGTCCATCCATCAATTGAATAAATTGAGAAATAAAGGATTGACATTGGATGAGATGGTAGATGTAAGTGAGCTAAAAGAGGTCGAGAAAGATATTCGTGAAATTAATCCTGTTCATGTAACGGGAAGAGTTGATTTTGGCTCCGGTAAGTTTACGTTTCATCTACATATAACTGGAAGCATGGTTTTACCATGTTCTCGCTCTTTAGTAGATGTGACATTACCATTTGACATTAAAACAACTGAGGTGTTCCAAACTTCACAAGAAGAATTTGAAACTGAAGCTGAAATTCATTGTTTAGAAGGAGAAGTACTTGACTTACTGCCCGTAATCAAGGAAAATATACTTTTGGAGATTCCAATGCAAATTTTCAGTGATGATGTTTCTGGTGGAGCACCGACGCAAGGTCAAGACTGGCAAGTGATTTCGGAAGAAGACAAAGAAAAGACTGTTGATCCAAGATTGGCAGGACTTGCAAAGTTTTTTGACAAATAATCGGAAGACTGGTTCAGGCCTTCATATGAAAATAACTATTTCTTTTAAGGAGGTGGGAAGAATGGCTGTACCTTTTAGAAGAACTTCTAAAACAGTAAAAAGAAAGCGTCGTACGCATTTCAAATTATCAGTACCTGGTATGGTAGAGTGCCCAAGCTGTGGTGAAGCGAAATTAGCTCACCGTGTATGTAAAGCATGCGGTACTTACAAAGGTAAAGAAGTAATCAGCAAGTAATTGCGGGAAAATAAACGCAGAAGATATCTTCTGCGTTTATTTTTTTTGTCTTAATCTTTAGTTGTTGTATTCTATCTTTTCTAGTAACTGCATATGCTTAATAAAAAATGCATAGGGAGGACTAGAGAAATGGCGACAACAAGACAAGATGCTTGGACTGATGATGAAGATTTGCTTCTGGCAGAAGTAGTACTCCGGCATATTCGAGAAGGTGGAACACAACTTTCTGCCTTTAAGGAAGTGGGGAAAAATTTATCTCGTACACCAGCAGCATGTGGATTTAGATGGAATTCTTACGTAAGAAAGCAATATAAAGAACGTATTGAGGAAGCGAAGCAACTTCGTAAAGTAGAAAATTATGAAGTGAAAGAGACAAAAGTGTTAGAACCTACGTCAATTACGTTGAATGATGTTATTGATTTCTTGCAAAATTATAAAGATGAAAACTCTTTAACGGTGTTGCAACAACAAGTTGAAGCATTACAAACAGAAAGAGAGCGTCTTCTGGAGCGATTATCAGTATATGAGGAAGAGTATAGAACATTGCTTGATTATATCGATCAAAAAAGAAGTGTAATGGTAGCGGAAAGAAACAATGCTCGCTCGACTGAGAAGTTAGAGAAGCTTAAGAAATAAAAAAACAGCTGTTATACAGCTGTTTTTTTTATTTCTTAAGCCGATTCTTCATTTGTAACCGCATTCAAATTTGTTTCTGGATGCCAAATATAAAAATCTCCATCAGTTACTGATACGGGGCTGAAATTTAATTTATCCCAAAAACCAGCTGAATGAATACGCGCTATCGTTTTAATAGGAAATTGGAGTTGCTTCGCATGATTTACAAGCATTTGTCCGAATCCTTGTTTTTGAAAAGTTGGTAATACTTCAAGTTTATAAAGTTCTAGGTAAGGACCTGTAATTTCGAATGGTTCTCCGCCGTTTCTTTTCATATATAGACTCATACGTGCGATTAGTGATCCGCCATAATAAATACCGTAAAATGGAGATTCACTGTCGTTTTCAATAATGTTTGCTTGCAATTCTTCCAGCATAGATAGTTCCTGGGCTCCGCACCCTTTAAATTTTTTGAATTCATCTAACGTTTTATAATTGATGAGCAAGCGCTCAACTTTTGGGAATCCCATTACATCACATCCTTTTCTTATCTCGTTGAATGCAGAAAAGTAAAAATATTTATAATAATAGTATAACTCATTTTTTTATTTTTATGAAGAAGATAGTATATTTCTTTTATTATTTTTTTGAGGATTTGCTAAACTAAGAGTATAAGCGTATTAATAGGCAGTATATACATAGTGAAAAGTGAGAGTGTATTTGTTTGGCAGAGGACAACGAAATTATAGGGTGTGCTTATGTACTTTAAAAAGATATAAAAAAGGGGGGGAGGCAAGGGCGCTTAATGTGAATCCCTTGTGTGAAAATGAAAATTGGAATTGTCGGACCAGGTGCTATTGGTCTATTGTATACATTTTATTTACAAAAAAGTAACCAAGATGTTACGTTGTTTACAAGAACAGCTAAGCAAGCTGAAGAGTTAAATGAAACAGGTGTAACTTGTATTAGAGATGGAAGATGTGAAACAGTATATCCAGCTGTTTTACCGATAGAAAGTATGGTAGCGCAAAATTTAGATTATATATTTATTGCTGTGAAGCAATATCATATAGATGACATACTACCGTTTGTGGAAGGTGCATCATCATTAATCTTTTTGCAAAACGGAATGTCGCATCTTCCAAAGATGCTGCAAATAGGGAGTGAAAATATAGCTGTTGGTATTGTAGAACATGGTGCGAAAAAAGAGGGAGGGCACATCGTTCATCATACTGGAGTAGGTGTAACGAGATTTGGAGTGGTTTGTGGCCAATCTATACATTTTAAAAAAATATTTCATTCTTTTCCGGTTGCTTATTTTCCAGTTCAAATAGAAACAGATTGGGAAGAGATTATGCGCAAAAAATTAGTAGTAAATGTATGTATCAATCCGTTGACAGCGTTATTGGGAGTTAAGAATGGTGAATTAATCACGAATCGTTTTTTTTATCAAATGATGGAGCAAGTGTTTCAGGAGGTCGCATTTCTTATTAGAGGAGAAAAAGAAATGGTATGGCAAATGGTACGAAATGTGTGTGAAGGAACGTCTCGTAATACATCCTCTATGTTAGCGGATGTAAGAGCGAATAGACAGACGGAAATTAATGCGATTGTTGGGTATGTATTAGAAGAGGCTAAGAAACAGCAACGACCAGTTCCGACACTTCAATTTTTATTTGATGCAATAAAAGGGTTAGAAACAAGAGTATAAGTGTTATTCTTTGCTTTTACGTGAAACATTGACTACAATGTGGATTGGTGAGAGAACTGGATACGAAAGGAAGAATTATATGGAGATAAAAGAAATCTCTGTTCCGCAACAAGGTGTTGTAGCGGACTATATGAACGGTAAACAAGAGATACAGTCATGTTTTGATTATATGTTAACAGAAGATGCTTTTAAACAACGTTTACATGATTTGCGTGAAAGGGAGTTTTTCCGCCAAGATTTAGTAGCGCATTTATTAGAATATAATACAAAATTACAAGCGGGAGAATCTACACTTCAAAATGTAAAAGCGCTTGGAGATGAAAATACATATGTTGTTATAGCTGGACAACAAGCGGGGTTATTAACTGGACCGCTTTATACAATTCATAAAGTTATTTCAATTTTACAGCTTGCAAAGGAAAAGGAAGAAAGTTTAGGAGTTAAAGTTGTCCCTGTCTTCTGGATTGCGGGTGAAGATCATGATATGGATGAGATTAACCATACTTTTGTAGCGAAAAATAAAAAGATGAAAAAAACTATTTTTTATGATCGTAATCCGAAAAAGGCGAGTGCTTCTGAGTCTGAACTTTCTGTTGAAGATTGTAGAAGTTGGATTGAAGAGATTTTTAAAACATACCCAGAAACAAATTTTACAAAGGATGTATTAAAATTTGTTGATGATGCTTTGAAAAAATCGAATACGTATGTAGATTTCTTTGCTCATCTTATTACGAAAATCTTTGCTAATTCTGGTTTAATCCTTGTTGATTCACATCATCCTGAATTAAGAAAGTTAGAAATTCCATTTTTTAAGCGAATTATAAGTAAGTATAAAGAGGTGCAAGAGGGGCTTCGTAATCAGCAGGAAGTAATTAAAGAACTAGGATACAAACCGATTATTGAAACGAAGTCTCATGCAGTGCATATATTCATGGAAATAGATAATGAACGAGTATTGCTTGAAGAGCATCAAGGTAAGTTTGTTGGAAAGGATGGGGCGCATTCCTTTTCATATGAAGAGTTGATTGAAGAAATGGAGAGAAATCCGGCACGTTTTAGTAATAATGTTGTAACGCGTCCTCTTATGCAAGAGTATGTATTTCCTACGCTCGCATTTATTGGAGGGCCAGGGGAATTAGCTTATTGGAGTGAATTACAACAAGTATTCCATACTGTCGGTTTTCAAATGCCACCTGTCGTTCCTCGTCTTACAATTACTTATGTGGAGAGAGATATAGCGACAGATTTATTCGATCTGCAATTGAGAGAAAGTGATCCGTTTTTAAATGATGTCGATAAACTGCGTGAAAACTGGTTGTCTAATCGAGTAGAGGAACCGATTGATGATCATTTTGAAAAGGCGAAAAAAGAAATTGCTGATATTCATATATCTTTACAGCAATTTGTAAAGAAAATAGAGCCAGGATTAGGTGCGTTTGCAGGGAAAAACGAATTGAAAATTAATGAACAAATTGAACTGCTGGAAAGAATGTTGAAAAGAAATGTTGAGAAAAAGTATGAGGTTCAGCTAAATAAATTCCGCCGTATACAATTCGCACTTCGTCCATTAGGTGCGCCGCAAGAACGTGTGTGGAATGTATGTTATTATTTAAATCAGTTTGGTTTGGATTTCGTTGATCGTGTAATGGAAAACCCTTTTTCTTGGGACGGAAAACATCATGTTATAAAACTATAAAATCTTGCTCTTTGGAGCAGGATTTTATTTTTATTCCGTTGAATTTACTGTGAAGTGATTTTTTTCTGAATTATCAATCAAAAAAATGTTGGATATGGTAATTGTGTTGGATACTTAAATATATGACAAAATAGCACAAAATGTAAACGTATTATTCGCTTTTTCGACAGTTTTTTATTTAAATTCCCGCAAAAGATGATAAAATTTAGTATATAATAAAAGAAAATAGCGATTTGTATAGTATGTTGCCTTTGTTGGTAAGTTAAATGAGTCGTTCTTTCGTATTATTTCATTCTCTAAGCGTGAAATATGTGCTTAGAGGAAGGGATACATTCAACATAATTAATTGGAAAAAGAGTAGGTGCAACAATGTTTAAACACGTAACAGTGCTTTTAAAGGAAACAGTAGACGGCTTAGATATAAAGCCAGATGGTACATATGTAGATTGTACACTGGGGGGAGGAGGACATAGTTCTTATTTATTATCCCAATTAACTGAAGGTGGAAAATTAATAGCGTTTGATCAAGATGAGATAGCGATTCAAAACGCGAAAGAAAAGTTCTCTTCATACGGTGAACAGTTTATAACAGTAAAGAGTAACTTCCGTTATTTAGCTGAAAAACTGCAAGAAATAGGTATAACAGAAGTAGACGGTATTTTATTTGATTTAGGTGTTTCATCCCCACAATTAGATACACCAGAACGAGGCTTTAGTTATCATCATGATGCACCGCTAGATATGCGGATGGATCAAGATGCCCCATTAACAGCGTATGATGTTGTAAATAGCTGGTCATATGAACAACTTGTAAGGATTTTCTTCCAATACGGTGAAGAGAAATTTTCAAAACAAATTGCAAGAAAAATTGAAGCTTATCGTGAGAATAAAGCTATTGAAACGACAGGAGAATTAGTAGAGCTAATTAAAGAAGGTATTCCGGCTCCTGCTCGTAGAACGGGTGGGCATCCTGCTAAGCGAGTGTTTCAGGCAATTCGTATAGCTGTAAATGATGAATTAAAAGTATTTGAAGAAGCATTGGAATCTGCTATTGAGGTGGTTAAGCCAGGTGGAAGGGTTAGTGTTATAACATTCCATTCATTAGAAGATCGTATTTGTAAAACAACGTTTAAGCGAAATAGTACAACGCCACAATTGCCGCCAGGATTACCGATTATTCCTGAAGAATTTAAGCCGAAATTAAAGCTTATTACAAGAAAACCGATTTTACCTTCTGATATAGAGTTAGAAGAAAATAATCGTGCGCGTTCTGCGAAGTTGAGAATCGCTGAAAAACGATAAAAGGGAGAGAGAGGTATGACTAATTTAGCTGTAAAGTACAAACAACAAGCGCAAGAAGAGGTGCAAATTCAAACGCCCCCACAGCAGATGGCTAAGCCGAAGGTTAAAGCGAAAATTACAAGAATCGAAAAACTGTTGTATGTAGCGTTTATTGGCTTTTTATTGTATGCCTGTGTCGCGTTTATTGGAAATAAAGCAGGCCTTTATCAAGTTAATGTAGAAGCAGCGACGATAGAAGAAAAAATTGTACAGCAGCAAAAAGAAAATCAAGAATTACAAGCTGAAGTAGAGAAGTTAAGTCGCTATGAACGAATCGCTGAAGTTGCAAAAAAACATGGGCTAGAAATTAATGCGAATAATGTGAAAGGCCTCAAATAAGGCAATAGGTGTGAAGGAACGATGAAGAATATGACTAAATTTCATACCAATAAGGGAGCAGGTTATTTTATGATATTTTTCCTCCTGCTCTTTTTGCTGTTATTAGCCCGATTTTTTTACATACAATCAACAGGAACAGTTCATAATCAGGATTTAGATGCACTTGCTAAACAAAAGCATAGTAAAACAGGAGTTCTTGAAGCGAACCGAGGAACCATTTATGATCAAAACGGTCATGTGTTAGCGCAAGACGCAAACTCTTACAAAATGGTAGCTGCACTAAAAGGTGCTAACTCAGTTGAGAATAAAGAAGATACTGCAAAGAAAATTGCAGGAGTACTTGGAAAAGGCGAAGAGGATATTTTAGCCACGTTAAATAAAGATAAAAGTCAAGTGGAATTTGGGAAGATAGGTAAGGGCTTGACGAAAGAAAAGAAAGAACAAATAGAAGCATTGAAATTGCCAGGGGTTTCTTTTATTACCGAAAATGCGAGAGTTTATCCAAATGGTGATTTCGCATCTTATGTTATAGGGCATGCGAAACCGAATGAAGATGGAATTGCAGTAGGTCAATTTGGATTAGAAAAAAGTTTGGATAAATATTTAGGAGCTTCAAATGGAGAGGTAGCTTATACAGGTGATCGTAGGGGGGTATCTCTTGACGGTGGGAAAGTGAATGTGAAGGCACCTAAAAATGGAGATAATGTATATTTGACAATGGATCAACGTATTCAAAGTTATTTAGAAGACGCGATGAAATCGGCGAGTCAACATTATGAGCCGGAAAGTTTAATTGGAATTGTGGCGGATCCGAAAACGGGGAAAATATTAGCAATGTCTAGTAAACCTAGTTATGATCCGAACATAGAGAATAATAAATATTTTTATAATGACGCAATTGCCAATGCATTTGAACCGGGATCAACAATGAAAATTTTCACGTTAGCGGCAGCTATTAATGAAGGTGTGTACAAAGGGCAAGATTATTATCAGTCCGGGACATATCAAGTCGGAAATAGGAAAATAAAAGATCATAACGGTGGTGCTGGTTGGGGCTCTATCACGTTTGATGAAGGGGTAGAGCGTTCTTCAAACGTAGCGTTTGCAATTTTAGGAGATCAAAAACTTGGTCCAGAACGTTTCCGAAAATATATTCATAGTTTTGGATTAGATGAAAAAACGAACATTGATTTATCAGGTGAAGGATCGAATACAATTTTATTTGATCAGCAAATACAACAAGTGACAACAGCTTTTGGACAAGGTTCCACTGTAACACCAATTCAGCTTGTACAAGCTGCAACGGCCATTGCAAATGATGGGAAAATGATGAAACCTTATGCAATTGATAAAATTGTAGATCCAATAACAGACAAAGTAAAATTAGAACATAAGCCAGAAGAAGTAGGAAAACCTGTTACAAAGGAAACAGCAGCGCAAGTAAGACAGTTATTAGAACGTGTTGTTACATCTCCGAAAGGTACAGGGACAGCTTATAAAATTGATGGATATTCAGTTGGTGGTAAAACAGGTACAGCGCAAATTCCGGATGGAAAAGGCGGCTATATGACAGGAAGACAGAATTATATATTCTCATTCTTAGGTATGGCACCAATGGACGATCCACAACTTGTTGTGTATGTAGCTGTTAAACAGCCGAAATTAAAAGATGATGAGAACGGCGCACAACCTTTAGCTGATATTTTTAAATATGTAACAAAAAATAGTTTAGAGTATTTAAAGATTAAGCCAAATGAAGTGAAAGATCCGAAAAAACATCTGAAAGAACAACAAACTACTGTTCCAGATGTAACTGGTAAAACGATGGCTGAAGCGGGGAAAGCGATTGATAAAGCAAAACTTCGTCCAATCGTACTAGGTGAAGGGAAAGTACAGCAACAAGTACCAAAAGCGACTGAACAAACATTAAAAGGCGACCGAGTCTTCTTGGTAGGAGATAAGCCTACAATGCCAAATATACAAGGATGGGCACTGCGTGATGTTATGAATTTAGCGAAGACATTACAGCTTAACTTGAAACCTTCTGGTACAGGATACGTAACAGAACAAAGTGTGGCGGAAGGAACATTATTACAACCTGGTACAGAATTAGGTGTCACACTCGTACCGCCACTCGAACCACAACAAGAAGCAGAAAAGCCGTAATGGTAAAAGAGAAGAAGTTCTAATTAAATAAGTACAAGCATATATTGGAACAAGCTAGGCGTAAGGGAGGCTTGTTCCGATATGCGTGTATCAAATGTAACAGTTAGAAAACGACTTATTTTTATACTTATATCAGGTATACTTATTTTCACTATTATCGATATTCGTCTTGGATATGTGCAATTTTTTCTTGGGAATATGTTAACGGATCGTGCGAAAGATTCATGGAGTCGTAATATTACTTTTGAACCCGAACGTGGGAAAATTTTAGACCGAAATGGTGTGGAACTTGCCACGAATAAAAGTGCTCCAACTGTCTTTGTTGTACCAAGGCAAATTGAAAAACCAGCAGAGACTGCAGAGAAGTTAGCTGCAGTATTAGGTGTGGAAAAAGATGAGATTTATAAAAGAATTACAAAAAAAGAATCGATTGTAAGGTTAGATAAAGGCGGAAGGAAAATATCACATGACAAAGCGAAAGAAGTACGAGGATTAAGTTTGAAGGGCGTGTATATCGCAGAGGATTCTATCCGGTACTATCCATTTGGAAACTTTTTATCACATGTATTAGGTTTTGCTGGTAGCGATAACCAAGGTCTTATGGGACTAGAAAAATATTATGATAAAGAGCTAAATGGAGACAAAGGTCATGTGCGTTTTTTTGCAGATGCGAAAGGGCAAAGGATGCCTAATGTTGGTGATGATTTCAAAAAACCAGAAGCCGGTTTAAATTTAGGATTAACAATCGATGCGCGTATTACAAGGATTATGGAAAGAGAAATGAATATTGCGGAGTCAACTTATAATCCAGACGGTATGATTGCAATTGCAATGAACCCTAAAAATGGTGAAATTTTAGGGATGTCTAGTCGGCCGAGTTTTGATCCAGCGGATTTTCAAAGTGTCTCTCCAGAAGTGTATAACAGAAATCTACCTGTGTGGAGTACGTATGAGCCTGGTTCAACATTTAAGATCATTACCCTAGCTGCAGCATTGAATGAAAATTTAGTAGACTTAGAGAAGGATACGTTTTATGATGATGGAGCAGCTGAAGTCG
The DNA here is from genome assembly GCF_038006365.1 of Bacillus sp. FSL L8-0152. Taxonomy (NCBI): domain Bacteria; kingdom Bacillati; phylum Bacillota; class Bacilli; order Caryophanales; family Bacillaceae; genus Bacillus; species Bacillus sp. FSL L8-0152. The sequence continues at coordinate 4,006,529 of NZ_JBBOVB010000001.1, read as the reverse complement.
GTGGAGCTAGATTGAAATGCTGGAAAGCAGGAGGTCATGGCAGTCAAACGTTTTTAGAAGTCGTTCAAAACTCATGTAACCCGGGATTTATTGAACTTGGTGATCGCCTTGGTAAAGACCGATTATTTAAATACATTCGTAATTTTGGTTTTGGGCAGAAGACTGGGATTGACTTGCAAGGTGAAGGCAGTGGGATTTTATTTAATTTAGATAAAGTTGGTCCAGTAGAGCAAGCGACAACTTCATTCGGCCAAGGGGTTTCTGTTACACCAATTCAACAAGTAGCAGCTGTAGCGGCGGCTGTAAATGGTGGAACATTGTATCAGCCGTATATAGCTAAGGAGTTTATTGATCCGAAAAATAATCAAGTTGTTAGTAAAAAGACACCTGTTGAGAAAAGAAAAGTTATTTCCAAGGAAACTTCAGAAAAAGTTCGTTATGCATTAGAGAATGTTGTAGCGAAAGGTTCTGGTAAAGGTGCTTATATTGATGGATATCGTGTAGGTGGAAAAACGGGTACTGCTCAAAAGGTGAAAGATGGTAAATATTTAGAGAATAATTATATTGTATCTTTTATCGGATTTGCTCCAGCGGATGATCCAGAGATTGTTGTGTATGTTGCTGTTGATAATCCAAAAGGGGTTACACAGTTTGGTGGAGTGGTAGCAGCTCCAATTGTCGGGAATATCCTTCGAGATGCGCTTCCTGTTATGGGAGTGAAACCGAGAAAAGAACAAGTTGAAAAAGAATATAAATGGGGCGATACACCAACTGTGGAAGTTCCGAATTTAATTGGAATGAAAAAGAAAGATTTACAAACACAACTCGTCGATTTGCAGCTTGATATAAGTGGAGATGGAGAGAAAGTAATTAAGCAATCACCAGAAGCGGGAGCTAAAGTAAAAGAAGGCTCAAAAATTAGAATTTACTTCGGGAATTAAAGGTAACATAGTACGTTTTATGGTACAATTGGTGGAAGTGAGTTCTTTATAGAACAGTTACTTAACTTGAGACAATAAGTGTCTCAGTCATAAATAGGCCAGTAGCACTTACCTCCTTATATAGGAGGTAATGTGTTGCTTACTGAAAAAAAGATAAATAAACAATGTAGAGAGGGTTTAGTGAAATGAAGTTGCATACACTTTTATCATGTTTGCATGATTTTCCAGTTGTTCCAAAAGAAAATCCAGAAATCACATCTATAGAAGCTGATTCACGTAAAGTGAAAGAAGGAAGCTTATTTGTATGTATGAAAGGATATACGGTTGATAGCCATGATTTTGCTAAGCAAGCAGCGGCACAAGGAGCGGCTGCTATTGTTGCGGAAAGACCAATTGATGTTGACGTTCCAGTTGTACTTGTGAAAAATACTTTTCGTTCGTTAGCGGTTTTAGCTGATTATTTTTATGGTCAACCGACACACAAGTTACATTTAATCGGAATTACAGGTACAAATGGAAAGACAACAACATCGCATATTATGGATGAGATTATGCGAGCACATGGTCATAAAACAGGGCTAATTGGAACGATTAATATGAAAATCGGTGATGAAACATTTGAGGTGAAAAATACAACACCAGATGCACTAACACTTCAACAGACGTTTTCAAAAATGGTTGAACAAGGTGTGGACAGCACGGTAATGGAAGTTTCGTCACATGCGTTAGATCTTGGTCGTGTATACGGATGTGATTACGATGTAGCGGTGTTTACGAACTTAACACAAGATCATTTAGACTATCATAAAACGATGGAAGAATATAAACATGCAAAAGGGTTACTATTTGCACAGCTTGGCAATAGTTATAATCATAATCGTGAAAAGTACGCTGTGCTGAATAGCGATGATAATGTAACAGAAGAGTATATGAGAAGTACTGCAGCAACTGTTGTAACATATGGTATTGATACAACAAGTGACATTATGGCAAAAAATATCGTTATGACGAGTGGCGGAACTACATTTACCCTTGTCACACCGTATGAAAGTGTAAATGTTACGATGAAATTAATAGGTAAATTTAATGTATATAACGTACTTGCAGCAACAGCAGCAGGACTTGTTTCGGGTGTGAAATTAGAAACAATCATTGCTGTTATAAAGGAACTAGCTGGGGTTCCAGGGCGTTTTGAAGTTGTTGATGGAGGACAAAATTATACAGTTATTGTTGATTACGCACATACGCCGGATAGTTTAGAAAATGTATTAAAAACTGCAAAACAATTCGCAAAAGGTGATGTGTATTGTATCGTTGGTTGTGGTGGCGATAGGGACCGAACGAAGAGACCGATAATGGCAAGTGTTGCAACAAAATATGCAACTCATGCAATTTACACATCAGATAATCCAAGAAGTGAAGATCCAGCGGCTATTTTAGATGATATGGTACATGGTGCAAGTGGAAATAATTATGAAGTGATTATTGATAGAAAAGAAGCGATACACCATGCAATCACTAAAGTAAAAGCAGATGATATCATTATTATTGCTGGTAAGGGTCATGAAACGTATCAAATTATTGGTAAAGAAGTTCATCATTTTGATGATCGAGAAGTTGCGAAAGAAGCAATTACAGGGCGTTTAAACAACGAAGAGTAACAACGTGAGAGGAGGACTACATGTGCTTGAGCAAGGTTTATTAGTAACGGCTGGGGTAGCATTCTTAATTTCTGTTGCCCTTTCGCCATTGTTTATTCCATTTTTAAGAAAATTAAAGTTCGGACAGAGTATTCGTGATGAGGGACCAAAGTCACATCAAAAAAAATCAGGGACACCGACAATGGGTGGTATCGTCATATACGTATCTATGATGGTAACTTCACTTATTATGGCGATTAAGTTTAATTATTTAGGTGCAGAGGTTTCGTTATTACTATTAGTGACGTTTGGTTACGGATTAATCGGATTTTTAGATGACTACATAAAGGTAGTTAAGAAGAGAAATCTTGGTTTAACATCAAAACAAAAATTAGTAGGGCAGCTTGTTATTGCTATTGCATTCTTTTTAATTGGAAAAGGGCAAGCGTTCCACACATACATCATGATTTCGGGAACGGATGTTAAGTTTGAATTAGGTTGGGCGTATTTTGTACTTGTACTATTTATGCTTATTGGTGGATCAAATGCAGTTAACTTAACTGACGGTTTAGATGGTTTATTATCAGGAACAGCTGCTATTGCATTTGGAGCATTTAGTATTATTGCTGTGGCACAAGAGCAATTTGGAGTAGCGATATTCTGTATGGCAGTGGTAGGAGCTGTACTTGGATTTTTAGTATTCAATGCGAATCCAGCAAAAGTGTTTATGGGAGATACAGGTTCATTAGCTTTAGGTGGAGCCATTGCAGCTGTAGCGATTTTATTAAAACAAGAATTGCTACTTGTAATTATTGGCGGAGTATTCGTCATGGAAACTTTATCGGTTATTATTCAGGTCATTTCATTTAAAACAACAGGAAAACGTGTCTTTAAAATGAGTCCATTACACCATCATTATGAATTATGTGGTTGGTCAGAGTGGCGTGTTGTTGTGACGTTTTGGTCTGCAGGATTTTTATTAGCTGTGTTAGGAATTTATATCGGGGTGTGGATGTAATTGAAAACTGTAACTGAATTTCAAAATAAGAATATTCTTGTATTAGGCATTGCAAAAAGTGGTTATGCAGCAGCTACATTGTTACAAAAGTTAGGGGCGAATGTCATTGTAAATGACGGAAAGCCTTTAGCTGACAATGTACTTGCTGCAGAATTACAAGCAAAAGGAATGGACGTTGTATGCGGTGGCCATCCTTTAGAATTATTAGAGAGAAATATTTCTCTTGTCGTTAAAAATCCAGGAATCCCGTATTCTAATCCAATATTAGTTGCTGCGAAAGAAAAGCAAATTCCAATTGTTACGGAAGTTGAATTAGCATATCGTATTTCAAAAGCGCCATTTGTTGGAATTACAGGATCTAATGGTAAAACGACGACAACAATGCTGACATTTGAAATGTTAAAAGAAGGACAAAAGCATCCTGTTATTGCAGGGAATATAGGAACTGTAGCTTGTGAAGTAGCACAGGATGCAAAAGAAAATGAAGTTGTAGTTACAGAACTTTCATCGTTCCAATTGATGGGAGTAGAATCGTTCCAGCCTAAAATTGCAGCGTTCTTAAACTTATTTGAAGCCCACTTAGATTATCATGGGACGAAGAAGGAATATGGTTTAGCAAAAGCAAATGTTTTTAAAAACCAAACAGAAAACGATTATAGTGTAATAAACGCGGATGATGCAGATGTGATGGCTTTATCTGCGGATACTAAAGGTCAAAAAATCTTGTTTTCGACAACGAAAGAAATTGAAGATGGCGCGTGTATAAAAGATAACGCTCTTTATTTCAAAGGTGAAAAAGTTGTTGAAGTAAGCGATATCGTTTTACCTGGTCAACATAATCTAGAAAATATTTTAGCTGCGATGAGTATTGCGAAATTATTAGGTACTTCTAATGAAGCAATTACGGTCGTGTTAAAACGTTTTACGGGTGTAAAACATCGTTTAGAATATGTAACAACGATTAACAACCGTAAGTTTTATAATGACTCAAAAGCAACGAATATGTTAGCGACTGAGAAAGCACTATCTGCGTTTACACAACCGATTGTGTTACTAGCAGGTGGGCTTGACCGCGGAAATGAATTCGATGATTTAATTCCGTATTTCAAAAATGTAAAAGCGATTGTAACATTTGGACAAACAGCTCCCAAACTAGTAAGAGCGGCAGAAAAAGCGGGATTAGATATAATTGAAAGTGTCGATACTTTAGATGAAGCAGTGGTGAAAGCTTATGCTCATTCTAAAGAAGGTGATGTTGTTCTTCTTTCTCCAGCGTGTGCAAGCTGGGATCAATTTAAAACATTTGAAGAAAGAGGAGACATTTTTATACAAGCTGTGCATAAACTTATATAAAGTAAATCAAAACATCAGTAGGCTAACACCTACTGATGTTTTGTTACATAGGGCAAAAGGTTCTGCCTAAAGAGGTGGTGTTTGTGGGTAATGAAGAAAACGCCTGATTTTATGCTCATCATCGTAACACTTTCATTGTTGACAATCGGAATGATTATGGTTTATAGTGCGAGTGCAGTTTGGGCCTCTTATAAAATGGGGGACTCATTCTTTTTTGCAAAAAGACAATTACTGTTTGCGGGTCTTGGTGTAGTAGCTATGTTTTTTATTATGAAAATTGATTATTGGGTGTGGCGTACGTATTCAAAAGTAATTTTGCTAGTTTGCTTCATTCTTCTTATTCTCGTTCTTATTCCTGGAGTAGGTCTTGTTCGAGGAGGAGCACGAAGTTGGATTGGGATCGGAGCATTTTCGATTCAACCATCAGAATTTATGAAGTTTGCGATGATTATTTTCTTGGCGAAGTTTTTAGCGGAACGGCAAAAATTGATCACATCTTTTAAACGTGGTTTATTACCGGCTCTTAGTTTTGTGTTTCTTGCTTTTGGGATGATTATGTTACAGCCAGACCTTGGGACAGGAACGGTAATGGTTGGGACATGTATCATTATGATATTTATTTCGGGAGCGAGGGTCTTTCACTTTGCAATGTTTGGTTTGATTGGTGTAGCGGGATTTGTAGGATTAATTGCATCAGCACCGTATCGAATGAAACGCATTACATCATATTTAGATCCGTGGTCAGATCCGCTTGGAAGTGGATTTCAAATTATCCAATCATTACTCGCAATTGGACCTGGTGGATTATTTGGGCTTGGACTTGGACAAAGTAGACAAAAATTTCTTTATTTACCTGAACCACAAACTGACTTTATATTTGCGATCTTATCCGAGGAATTAGGTTTTATTGGTGGTTCATTTGTGTTATTATTATTTAGTCTATTATTATGGCGCGGGATTCGTATCGCATTAGGAGCGCCAGATTTATATGGTACGTTTTTAGCAGTAGGTATTGTGGCGATGATTGCGATTCAAGTAATGATTAATGTTGGTGTTGTAACAGGACTGATGCCTGTTACGGGTATTACCTTGCCGTTTTTAAGTTATGGTGGATCAAGTTTGACATTAATGTTAATGGCAGTAGGTGTATTATTAAATATAAGTCGCCATTCTCGCTACTAAACCCTGTTTATAAGACAGGGTTTTTCGTATGTGTGTAAAAATGCAATATGTATATAGAAATAAATATAATGGAAATAAGAAAAGAGAAGCGGAGGAGTTAGTAGTGCGTGTATTAGTTAGTGGTGGGGGTACTGGTGGTCATATTTATCCAGCTCTTGCTTTAATTAGAGAAATAAAAAAGTTAAATCCAGAAGCAAGATTTTTATATATTGGTACGGAAAATGGACTAGAGAGTACAATCGTTCCAAAAGCAGGTATACCATTTCAGTCTATTGTTATAAGTGGATTTAAACGAAAAATATCATTAGATAATGTGAAAACAGTAATGCGTTTTCTAAAAGGTGTACAGGATAGTAAACGATATATTCGTCGTTTTAATCCGGATATCGTAATTGGAACGGGTGGATATGTATGTGGACCAGTTGTATACGCTGCAGCCAAATTAGGTATTCCAACTATTGTACATGAACAAAATAGTGTACCAGGTGTAACGAACAAATTTTTAAGTCGTTATGTTGATAAAGTTGCTGTTTGTTTTGAAGCAGCTACAGAGCATTTTCCAGAGTCAAAAGTGGTAATGACAGGTAATCCGCGAGCATCAGAGGTAATGGATCAAAATGGAATGAAAGGGAAACGTTCAGTTGGGCTTTCTCTTCCTAAAAAGTCTGTACTTATATTTGGTGGAAGTCGTGGAGCTAGACCGATTAACGATGCCTTCGTTGAAGCAATTGAACAGTTTGGGAACAAAAGCTACGAAATACTATATGTAACAGGTGAAGTACATTATGACAAAGTGATGGAAGCCGTGAAGCAAAAAGGGAACCCGAACAATGTTATTATTAAGCCGTTCATTCATAATATGCCAGAGGTACTAACTGGTGTAGACCTTGTTGTTTCAAGGGCTGGGGCAACAACACTTGCAGAATTAACAGCGTTAGGAAAACCAAGTGTGTTAATACCGAGTCCGTACGTAACAAATAATCATCAGGAAAAGAATGCACGTTCAGTTGTTGATAAAGGAGCGGCAAAAATGTTACTTGAAAAAGATTTAACAGCTGAAACGCTTATTCGTGATATTGATGAGATTTTATTGGATGCACAAACATTACAAAATATGAAGCTAGCTGCTAAGCAACTAGGTATTCCAGATGCAGCAAATAAGCTGTATGAAGTAATGAATAAGCTTGTAAAAAAATAAAGTGAGGCTTTAATCGGTGGGGAGTGATTCTTTCTCGTTGATTATTACCTTTCACTAATCGGATGTTTACTGGCATCCCGATTCTCGCCTAACTTCTTTGTTACCGCCGAATTTTGATTTAGGAGCTGTACTGCCCGTAAATAGAGGGATAACGTTAGGTGAACGCCCTGCATATTATTGTCATAAGGAGACTTAATATGGGGGAGATTGTCTATGGAACAATTAGTAAATGAGCTTATAGAAGCAGACGTTGGTCATGTTTTAGTTAACGAGTCGTTAGCACGTTATACAACTATGAAAATAGGTGGACCAGCGGATATTTTAATTGTGCCAAAGCATGTAGCCGGTATTGAAAAAACATTACAGTTAGTAAAGCAATACAAAACGAAGTGGACTGTAATTGGGCGCGGTTCAAACCTTCTTGTATCTGATCAAGGCATAGAAGGTGTTGTTATTCGTTTAGGAGAAGGATTAGATCACTTAGAGGTCGAAAAACATAAGGTAAGAGTTGGTAGTGGATATCCTCTTATTAAATTGTCAACTTTACTTAGTCGTCAAGGGTTAGCTGGATTGGAGTTTGCAAGCGGTATTCCAGGAAGTGTCGGTGGTGCAGTATATATGAATGCAGGTGCACATAAATCGGATATATCGAGTGTATTATCGAAGGCTCTCATTCTGTTTGAAGACGGTACAATTGACTGGTTAATGAATAAAGAACTGGAGTTTTCTTATCGGGCATCTGTATTGCAAACGAAACGTCCTGGTATTGTTTTAGAGGCGGAGTTTCAATTACAGGCGGGAAAACGTGAAGAAATTGTACGTAGCATGCAAAATAATAAAGATTACCGCCGTGAAACGCAACCATGGAATCACCCGTGTGCAGGAAGTGTATTTCGGAATCCAATCCCACATTTTGCAGGAGATTTAGTAGAAAAAGCAGGGCTTCGTGGTTATAGGATTGGTGGAGCTCAAATTTCTGAAATGCATGGCAATTTTATTGTTAATACCGGGGGAGCTTCAGCGCAAGATGTATTGTCCTTAATTGAATTAATAAAACATACAATTAAGGATAAATTTGATGTAGATATGCATACAGAAGTAGAAATCATTGGAAGATAACGGTTATTCGTTCCGCTCATTATCATTTATGTTATAATAAGAAGATAAGAACGGCATGAGGAACATGCCGTTCTTTATGTTACATAGGGGGATCGTACATGAATAATAGTAAAGTGATTAAACTACAAGATCGTGTACCAAAATTGAAAAATCAAAAGAAAAAAAACAAAAAAAATGTTAATCATCGATTGATTTTATACATATCAATTTTATTTTTATTAGTGCTCTTTTTAATTTATTTTCGGTCTCCGCTTAGTAATATAAAAAAGATTAGTGTGTTTGGAAATCACTATATGACGGATGAGCAAGTAATGAAGGATTCAGGCGTGACATATGATACAAGTTATTTCCGAGTGACAGCACATAAAGCTGAAGAAAACTTAACGAAGCGAAAAGAAATTAAAGCAGTAAATGTAAAAAAACGTTTTCCAAACAAGATTGATATTCATATCGAAGAATATTTAACGATTGGTTATATAAATAAAGAGGGAAAATTACAACCGTTATTAGAAAATGGAAAAACGCTTGATGTACTACCTAATGGAAAACTTCCTGTTGCAGCACCGATTTTCGAACCTTTTAAAGAAGAGAAAATGAAGGAGTTAATCGCTGAACTAGAAAAATTAACACCAGCTATTTTAAAATCTATTTCGGAGATTCGCTATTCACCAACGAATGCGAATGAAGATCATCTTACTTTATATATGAATGAAGGTTATGAAGTGAGCACTACGATTCAAAATTTTGCAAAACGTATGGAAGCCTATCCGCTTATTTTAAAAACAATTGAGCCAGGTAAGAAGGTATTAATTGACTTAGAAGTAGGTGCATATACGAAAGAATTAGGTGCGGAAGAAAAAAAAGAATAGAATGGTAGTTTTCGTTGATTATAGCAGAAAAAACAAAACGAATGTTCTATTATATGTATACGAATTTAGAAGAATGGTTCATTTGATGAAAAATATGTAAAAATTCTTAGATTCATACTAGTATTGGTACAAGTTTCACTTTTCTATGAGTACATCTTAGTGTAGACTTATACTTGGCGGTAAACTTTACACTCGAAATAGAATTATTTCAAGATAAGCAGTTATTCATAGTTTACTGCGATATTCTTAATTGAATGCTAAATAAAAATAAGAAAAATATAGGGTTAAAAAAGGGAAACGTATAAAGACGTTGAATATTTTTCTTATAAATAGTAAAGTTGCGATTGTTGTTCCATATATTGAGTTGTATGGTATAAATAAAGAAGGAGGTGCCAAAGAATGAACAGCAATGAAATATATGTTAGTCTTGACATCGGTACATCCAATGTTAAAGTCATCATTGGTGAAATGGTTAATGACAGCTTAAACATTATTGGTGTTGGAAATGTAAAATCAAATGGTTTAAAGAAGGGATCGATAGTTGATATAGACGAGACTGTTCGATCAATTAAAAAAGCAATTGAACAAGCTGAGCGCATGGTGGGAATCCACATTGAGCAAGTTGTAGTAGGTGTCAATGCAAACCAGGTACAGCTACTTCCTTGTCACGGAGTAGTCGCTGTTTCAAATGAAGATCGTGAAATCGGGAATGAAGATGTCTTACGCGTTCTAGATGCAGCACAAGTTGTGTCAATTGCTCCAGAACGTGAGTTTATTGATGTGGTACCTCGACAGTTCATCGTAGACGGTCTTGACGAGATTAACGATCCACGCGGGATGATCGGTGTAAGATTAGAAATGGAAGGTACACTTATTACAGGCTCGAGAACTTTACTACATAACCTACTTCGTTGTGTAGAAAAAGCAGGTCTTGAAATTGTTGATATTTGTCTTCAACCTTTAGCGGCTGCAACAGTTGCTATATCTTCAGATGAAAAAAATAGAGGAGTAGCCCTTGTTGATATGGGGGGAGGATCTACAACTTTATCTATTTTTAAAGATGGAGAGTTACAAGCGACGAGCGTATTACCATTAGGTGGAGACCATATAACGAAGGATATTGCGATTGGGTTGAAAACTTCAACAGAAAATGCAGATCAAATTAAGTTGAAATATGGACATGCTTTTTATGATACAGCATCTGAAGAAGAGATGTTTACGGTTCCTATTATGGGAAGTGATCAAACAGAACAATATTCTCAGTTGGAATTATCGGATATAATAGAGGCTCGTGTAGAGGAAATTTTAATGTTTGTTCAAGATGAAGTGCGTAAGTTAGGAGTAAAGCAAGTGGCTTCTGGTTATGTACTAACTGGTGGAATTGCTTCTATGCCAGGTGTTCTTGACCTTGCATATGATATTTTACATGAAAATGTTCGTGTAGCAACTCCTGATTATATTGGTGTGCGTGAGCCCCAATATACAAGTGGAGTTGGATTAATTAAACATTCTTATCAAAAAGCTAAATTACGTGGGAAAAATGTGCAGGAAAAGCAAGAGCATTTTGAACCAGTACCAGCACCAGCACCAACGCCGGTACAACAGCAACCTGCAAAACAAAAAACTCGTAATCAAAACAATAATAATCAAAATGATGACCGCATGATGTCAAAAGTAAAACGTGTATTCCGTTATTTATGGGATTAAAATTGGACACGAAAAATGAGGTTCTAGGGGGATTTCGACATGTTAGAGTTTGATACTACTCAAGATCAATTAGCGAATATAAAAGTTATCGGTGTCGGCGGTGGCGGAAACAATGCTGTAAACCGTATGATTGAACACGGTGTACAAGGTGTAGACTTTATCGCTGTGAACACTGATGCACAAGCATTAAATCTATCAAAAGCTGAAACGAAAATGCAAATTGGTGGAAAATTAACGCGTGGACTTGGTGCAGGCGCAAACCCTGAAGTAGGGAAAAAAGCTGCAGAAGAAAGTAAAGAACAGATCCAAGAAGCACTTCGTGGTGCGGATATGGTCTTCGTAACTGCCGGTATGGGCGGTGGAACTGGAACTGGTGCAGCTCCAGTTGTTGCTCAAGTTGCAAAAGAATTAGGTGCTTTAACAGTTGGTGTTGTAACACGTCCATTTACTTTTGAAGGACGTAAGCGTGCGACGCAAGCAGCATCTGGTATTGCAGCATTTAAAGAAAATGTAGATACTCTTATTGTAATTCCAAACGATCGCTTATTAGAGATTGTTGATAAAAATACGCCAATGTTAGAAGCATTCCGTGAAGCTGATAACGTATTACGTCAAGGTGTTCAAGGTATTTCGGATTTAATTGCAACGCCAGGTTTAATTAACTTAGACTTTGCAGACGTAAAGACAATTATGTCTAATAGAGGCTCTGCTTTAATGGGTATTGGTTCTGGTAACGGGGAAAATCGTGCTGCAGAAGCTGCGAAAAAAGCGATTTCTAGTCCATTACTAGAAACATCTATTGATGGAGCTCAAGGTGTTATCATGAACATTACGGGTGGAGCTAACTTAAGCTTATATGAAGTACAAGAAGCGGCAGATATCGTAGCTTCAGCTTCAGATCCAGAAGTAAATATGATCTTCGGTTCTGTTATTAACGAAGGATTAAAAGATGATATCGTTGTAACTGTAATTGCAACTGGTTTTGATGATAGCATTGCAACTCAACCACCAAAACCAATTATTCGTCCGAATGCGAACCACACGCAACAACAGCAACAACCAGTAGCTCAACCTTCAAAACAACGTGAAGTAAAACGTGAAATGAAGCGTGAAGAGCCAGTTGTACATGAGCGTCATTCAGATTCAGATGATATCGATATTCCAGCATTTTTACGTAACCGTCGTAGACGATAAAAAAAGGAGCTTTCATGCTCCTTTTTTGTTTTTTAAATGGAAAAGACCTGCTAAGCAGGTCTTTTTTTATTTCGTATATTTCAATATATTTTGTTGGTGAAAATAAGAGTATATCATTCTATGAATTTGTACTTTTATTTTTTACCGACAGATTATGTCTAGAAATCACAAAATAACAAAAAAACACCTCCGCAAATTGACACACTTTCCTATTGGATATGCATTATACTAGTCTCAACTTGAAAAAAGAGGTGAATTGTTTGGTTGTTTACGCCGACGTTGTTTGGTTGTTAAACGCCTGCATTGATTTTCTTTTGCTTTTATTAACAGCTACCGTGTTAAAAAAGAAGATCAAAAGATGGAGGCTTGTGTTAGGGGCATTTATAGGTTCAACTATTGTTATTTTTGCCTTTACTCCTTTTGCTTCTATGATGACACATCCAATTATGAAACTACTGTACTCGTTACTTATTGTGTATACAGCATTTGGGTTTACAACATTTAGAAATTATGCACAAACTGTTTTTACTTTTTACTTTGTAACCTTTATGGTTGGCGGAGGATTAATTGGAACTCATTTCTTTTTGCAAACGAATGAAATGGTAAATGGATTGGTTCAATCTCAGTCAATTTCTTACGGCGATCCAATTAGTTGGTTATTTGTTATTTTTGGTTTTCCGGTAATTTATTATTTTTCTAAAAAGCGTATTGAAAGCGTAGAGGTCACGAAAATATACTATGACCAAATTGTGAAAGTAAAAATTCAATTAGCGGAAGAAGAACTAGAACTGGCAGGTCTTATTGACAGTGGGAACCAACTTTACGACCCATTAACAAAAACACCCGTTATGATTATGCATGTTTCATCATTAGAACATTGCTTACCATCTTGGTTAACAGAACAAATTTATTCCAAAACAGAAATTCCTCAAATACCAGAAAATGATTCTGGTTGGGCGACAAAATTACGTTTAATTCCTTTCCGTGCAGTAGGAGTAGAAAGTCAATTTTTGTGGGCAATTAAGCCTGACAGTGTGCAAGTTGATCATGAAGGTAGTTCTATTGTTGTAAACAAAGTATTAATTGGATTAAATACACAACAACTGTCTACTAATGGGGAGTATCAATGTATTGTGCATCCAAAAATGTTGATTTCACAAAAAATGGTGATCGCTTAATAATGAGAGGCGGGATAATATGATGAAATTAAAATTTTATTTAGTATACCTTTGGTATAAAGTATTGCTGAAATTAGGAATTAAGACCGATGAAATTTATTATATTGGTGGAAGTGAAGCGTTGCCACCACCGTTAACGAAAGAAGAAGAGGAAGTTCTTTTGAATAAATTGCCAAAAGGAGATCAGGCAGCAAGGTCATTACTTATTGAACGCAACTTAAGGCTCGTTGTATATATAGCAAGAAAATTTGAAAATACAGGGATAAATATTGAAGATTTAATTAGTATAGGAACAATCGGCCTTATTAAAGCGGTAAATACATTTAATCCAGAAAAGAAAATAAAATTAGCAACATATGCATCGCGTTGTATAGAAAATGAAATTTTAATGCATTTACGTCGGAATAACAAAAATCGTTCGGAAGTTTCTTTTGATGAACCGCTAAACATTGATTGGGATGGGAATGAACTATTGTTGTCTGACGTGTTAGGTACAGATGATGATATTATTACAAAAGATTTAGAAGCTACTGTAGATCGTCACCTTTTAATGAAAGCATTACACCAATTAAATGATCGTGAAAAACAAATTATGGAACTTCGGTTTGGGCTTGCTGGAGGAGAGGAAAAGACGCAAAAAGATGTGGCGGATATGCTTGGGATTTCACAGTCATACATTTCGCGTTTAGAAAAAAGAATTATAAAAAGATTACGAAAAGAATTTAATAAAATGGTGTGAAGAATAGGACCAGCCGTTATGTAGGCTGGTCTTATTCTATTTAGTTGTATTAGGAAAGATAATTTAAATGAAAAATCGTGAAAAAACCATATGCATAAAATCCCCTTCAAAGGAAATACTTTACACTGTACAGCAACTCCCGATAGGAGGGAACACTTTGACGAGAAACAAAGTAGAAATTTGCGGTGTTGATACAGCTAAACTTCCAGTATTAAAAAATGAAGAGATGCGTAAATTATTTCGTGAAATGCAAAGTGGAGAGATAAGCGCAAGAGAAAAATTAGTGAATGGAAACTTACGTCTTGTACTGAGCGTCATCCAAAGATTTAATAACAGAGGAGAATATGTTGACGATTTATTCCAAGTTGGTTGCATCGGACTTATGAAATCAATTGATAATTTTGATTTAGGCCAAAATGTAAAATTTTCAACGTATGCTGTGCCGATGATTATTGGGGAAATACGCAGATATTTGCGTGATAATAATCCGATTCGCGTATCGCGCTCATTGCGAGATATTGCGTATAAAGCTTTGCAAGTAAGAGAGAAGTTAATTGCAGAAAATTCAAAAGAACCAACAGCAATGGATATTGCAAAAGTGCTAGAAGTAACTCATGAAGAGATAGTATTTGCTTTAGATGCAATTCAAGATCCAGTTTCATTATTTGAACCGATTTATAATGATGGAGGAGATCCTATCTTTGTTATGGATCAGTTAAGTGATGAAAAACAAAAGGACGAGCAGTGGGTTGAAGAACTAGCATTGAAAGAAGGAATGAAGCGTTTAAATGATCGAGAGAAAATGATTATTAGAAAACGTTTCTTCCAAGGAAAGACACAGATGGAAGTTGCAGAAGAAATTGGGATTTCCCAAGCTCAAGTATCACGTTTAGAGAAGTCAGCCATTAAACAAATGAATAAAACGATTCAAGGATAAGGTCTCACCAATTATGGTGAGACCTTTTTATATGTAATATGGTTTGTGCTCATAGTAGGGGATTAGTGTTCATATAATGAAACTAGCATGGTGTTTCGTATAGGTGGCTTCCTGTAAATATGAGAAACAGCTTCCAATTCGTCATATAAGGGAGAGGGTAAAAATGGTGATACGAATTTCAGAGTTACAGATGAAGGATGTTATAAATATTTCAGATGGAAAAAGGATTGGGAATATTGGAGATATTGAAATTGATATGAACACAGGGCAAGTTTGTTCTGTTATTATTTCCAAACAGACACGTATGCTAGGTATTTTTGGAAAAGATGTTGAGATTGTAATTCCTTGGAAGGAAATTGTGAAAATTGGGGAGGATGTCATACTTGTAAGAGTAGATCCTGTTAATACTGTAACAGAATCAATACAAACACCGACAATTTCATAAAGAATATTACAAATTCCTCTTTTTTTTCTGTTAGGATTATGAAAAAATAAAAGTATGGTAAAATAGACAGGAAGTACCATGCTTTTTTCTGTTATTTTAATTAAAAGGAGCCGCTTTATTATGAGAGAACCATTTAAATATGTGGACGGTATACTGTATTTACAAGCGTGGAAAGAACTTGGAAACATTACTGCTGGATTTACGACAAAAGATGGTGGGATAAGTACGGGCTCCTTTCATGCGATGAATTTAGGATTACATGTGAATGATATCGTGGAGAACGTTCATGAAAACAGACGCATTTTAGCAAATAAGTTACAAAAACCATTAGAAAACTGGATTTGCTCTGAACAAGTTCATGATCATCATGTTGAAAAAGTAGGGCAACAGGAAAAAGGAAGTGGCGTTTATTTATATGAGGACGGCATTTCAAAAACAGATGGCATTTATACGAGTAATGAAGATGTTCTGTTAACGTCTTGTTACGCGGATTGTGTTCCGCTCTATTTTTATGCACCATCACATGGTATGATAGGACTTGCGCATGCTGGATGGAAAGGCACTGTACAAGAGATTGCAAAGGAAATGATTCAAAAGTGGAATGCAGAAGGTATTTCAAGTGATGAAATTCATGTTGCAATTGGACCGTCGATTGGATCTTGTTGTTATGTTGTGGATGATCGTGTATTAACAGCAGCACAGAAAGTAATTAACGGTGCTGTTCCTCATCAAAAAATTTCTGACGGGCAGTACGCAATTAATTTAAAAGAAATTAATCGTATATTATGTGTACAAGCAGGCATAAAAGAAGAGCATATTGTAATGTCATCTCTTTGTACAAGCTGTGAAGAGCAACTATTTTTCTCTCATCGTCGTGATCAAGGTAAGACAGGAAGAATGTTGAGTTTCATAGGTTTTAAGGAGGAAGGAAGCAAGTGACAGTACAAGAAAATTTAGTAATTGTAAACGAAGCTATTAAAGAATCTTGCGTTCGAGCTGGACGTTCGTTGCAAGATATTAAACTTGTTGCAGTGACAAAAACTGTAGGGATTGAAAAAACAAACGAAGTAATTGAAACTGGAATTATCGATTTAGGTGAAAATAGAAATGAAGGTTTCTTACAGAAATATGAGCATTTCGGTTCAAAAGTTAATTGGCACTTTATTGGCTCATTACAAACGAGAAAAGTAAAAGAAATCATTAATGAAATTGATTATTTACATTCGTTAGATCGTCTTTCCCTGGCGAAAGAAATTCAGAAACGTGCTGATAAGAAAGTGAAATGCTTTATTCAAGTGAAAACCTCATCTGAAGAATCGAAGCAAGGATTAGCAATAGAAGAGGTTGTTTCTTTTATTCAAAGTTTGCAAGAATTCGATAAAATTGAAGTGGTTGGACTAATGACGATGGCTCCATTTACAGAAGAAGAGGAAGAAATCAGACGCTGTTTTAAGGAATTACGTATGTTGCAAACAAAGGTGCAGGAGCTAGAGTTATTACATGCGCCATGTAAAGAATTATCAATGGGAATGTCCAACGATTACACGATTGCAATTGAAGAAGGGGCTACATATATTCGTTTGGGAACGATTTTAGTAGGAAAAGCGTAAAAGGAAGGAGAATCTTATTATGAGTTGGTCAAAAGTAAAATACTTCTTTTTTGATACACCGGAAGAAAAAGAAGCAGCTCAATATGGTTATGAAAAGGAGCAAACAGACATGAAAAAGCAGCAAGATCCACCAGAACAACAAGATGTTACGTTTCCAAAAGCGCAACCGAAGCAAAATGTTGTGAGTATTGAAACAGCAAAACAATCTTCAAAAGTTGTTTTATTAGAACCACGCACATATTCGGAAGCACAAGGGATTGCGGACCACTTAAAAGGTAGACGAGCTGTTGTAATTAATTTGCAGAGAATGTCTACTGATCAAGCGGTACGTATCGTTGACTTTTTAAGTGGTACTGTATACGCTATAGGCGGGGACATTCAAAAAATAGGACCAAAAACATTTATGTGTACACCTGAAAATGTTGATATTGTTGGTGCAATTTCAGAGTTATTCGGTGAAGAAGAAGAAACAAATATAAAGAGGTGGTAATACGCCATGACAACAGTTTTAATGGTGTTAAGTTCTGCTATCGAGATTTACTCGTGGGCACTGATTATTTACATTCTCCTATCATGGTTTCCTGGTGCAAAGGAATCATCTTTTGGAGAGTTCTTGGCGCGAATTTGTGAACCGTATTTAGAACCATTCCGCAGATTTATTCCGCCGCTTGGTATGATTGATATTTCTCCACTCGTTGCGATTTTTGCGTTAAAACTTGCTAAAAGTGGTTTGTTCAGTTTGTTCAGCTATTTCTTATAGTAAGAGGTTAAATACATGAGCATTTACGAACATTTTAGGCCTGATGAAGAGGTCTTTGTAGATAAAGTGCTGGAGTGGAAGCGAACAGCGGAGTACCATCAAGTGAAATTAACAGATTTCCTTGATCCAAGACAGCAACAAATTGTTTCTATGGTAATTGGACAAGGAGATGTCGCTGTGCAATTTGGTGGTGCAACGCCTAATGCAGAGCGTAAAAGAGCACTCATTTATCCAGACTATCTAGAATTAAATGAAGAAGAATTTCAAGTAGAAGTATTAGAAATTGACTATCCTTCCAAGTTTTATACGCTAGAACATAGGCAAATATTAGGTACATTTATGTCTCTTGGTTTAACGAGAGAAAAATGTGGTGATATTTTGCTGCAAGAAAATCGTGCCCAAATTGTAGTTGCGAAAGAAATCGTATCGTACATTGAGATGAACTTACAAGCAATAGGAAAAGTAAAAGTCTCCTTATCAGCAGTGCAAGGAGAACAAATTCTACAAATACATGAAACGTGGGGGGAGAAATCTGGAACGGTTTCTTCACTTCGTTTAGATGTTATGTTAGCTGAAATGTTACATTTATCTAGACAGAAAGTACAACCTTTCATAAAAAATGGTTTAGTAAAAGTCAATTGGAAAACAGTGGAGCAAACTTCTTATGAATGTTATCCAGGAGACGTTTTTTCTGTTAGAGGATATGGCCGAAGTAAATTATTTTCTGTAGAAGGTAGAACAAAACGCGACAAATGGAGAATTTTGTATGGTATACTAAAATGATTGGTTTTTTAGAAGGAAATCCTCCTATTTTGTCGAAGAAAAGATATAATTGAAAGAGGAAATTTAGATAACTACTTGGAGGTGGCGTTGTGCCGTTAACACCATTAGATATTCATAACAAAGAATTTGGTCGCGGATTCCGTGGCTATGATGAAGATCAAGTAAATGAGTTTCTTGATCAAATTATCAAAGATTATGAATTGGTCATTCGTGAGAAAAAAGCTTTAGAAGAAAAAGTTGCGCAGTTAGAAGGGAAGTTAGATCATTTCTCTAATATTGAAGATACGTTAAACAAATCTATCGTTGTTGCGCAAGAAGCAGCGGAAGAAGTAAAACGTAATGCGCAAAAAGAAGCGAAATTAATTGTGCGTGAAGCTGAAAAGAATGCTGATCGTATTATTAACGAAGCATTAGTAAAATCAAGAAAAGTTGCTTTTGATATTGAAGAGCTAAAGAAACAAGCGAAAGTATTCCGAACTCGTTTCCGTATGTTATTAGAAACACAGCTTGAAATGTTAAACAACGATGATTGGGATAAACTAATTGAGTTAGAAGACGAAGTAGATGAACTGTTGAAAAAAGAAGAAACAGTGTAAGCTTGACGTTTTTCTCATTATTACATATAATTTTAAACAACATATTTATTAAGAAAAACGAAGATAGGGATAAGTACCTTTTCAAACCTTATATAGCGAACTGAGGATGGTGTAAGCTCAGGATAAGGAGATAGTGGGAATATCACCCTGGAGTTCCGCGCTGAACAAATAGAGTAAGCGTAGGCGTGTATTCGCGTTAAGAATATAAAGAGGATTCTATACATATGTATATGATCTACTAGGGTGGTACCGCGGGAGACTTTCTCGTCCCTTTTTGGGATGAGAAAGTCTCTTTTTTATTCCGTTTTTTAAGTATTTCTTTTATACATGTAAGGAGGAATTGAGCATGGAGTACAAAAATACATTACTGATGCCGAAAACAGAGTTCCCAATGCGTGGGAACTTACCAAAACGTGAGCCTGCAATGCAAGAAAAATGGGCTGAAATGAATATTTACGAAAAAGTACAAGAACATACAAAAGGTCGTCCTTTATTTGTATTGCATGATGGACCTCCATATGCGAATGGTGACATTCATATGGGACATGCATTAAATAAAGTATTAAAAGACTTTATTGTTCGTTATAAATCAATGACTGGTTTTAGTACGCCATATGTTCCAGGATGGGATACGCACGGTTTACCAATTGAACAAGCTTTAACAAATAAAGGCGTAAAGCGTAAAGAAATGACAGTTGCTGAGTTCCGTAAGTTATGTGCAGAGTATGCATATGAACAAGTAGAACGTCAACGTGAACAATTTAAGCGTTTAGGTGTACGTGCAGATTGGGATAATCCATATATTACTTTAGAGCCAGCTTATGAAGCACAACAAATTAAAGTGTTTGGTGACATGGCGAAAAAAGGTTATATCTATAAAGGTCAAAAACCAGTTTACTGGTCTCCAACGAGTGAATCTGCTTTAGCAGAAGCTGAAATTGAATATCAAGATAAAAAATCAGCATCTATTTACGTAGCATTCCCTGTAAAAGATGGAAAGAATGTATTAGAAGGTGATGAAAAGTACATCATTTGGACAACAACACCTTGGACATTACCTGCAAACTTAGGTATTTCTGTTCACCCAGAGCTTGAATATAGTATTGTAAAAGTAAATGATGAGAAATATATCATTGCTTCTGAGCTGTTTGAGACAGTTGCAAAAACGTTAGAGTGGGAAAATGCTGAAGTTGTGAAAACAGTAAAAGGTAGCGAACTTGAGTACACAGTTGCAAAACATCCATTCTACGATCGTGATTCATTAGTTATGCTAGGAGATCACGTAACAACAGATGCAGGTACAGGTTGTGTTCATACAGCACCAGGACACGGGGAAGATGACTTCGTTGTTGGTAAAAAGTATGGATTAGAAGTACTTTGCCCAGTCGATGATAAAGGTGTATTAACAAATGAAGCACCTGGATTTGAAGGCTTATTCTATGATAAAGCTAACAAGCCAATTACAGAAAAATTAGAAGAAGTAGGCGCGTTACTGAAACTAACATTCATTACACATTCATACCCACATGATTGGAGAACGAAAAAACCAATTATTTTCCGTGCGACAGCACAGTGGTTTGCATCTATTGAAGCATTCCGTAAAGAATTAATAGAAGCTGTAGCGGAAACGAAATGGGTACCAGCATGGGGAGAAACTCGTCTTCATAATATGGTTCGTGACCGTGGTGACTGGTGTATTTCTCGTCAGCGTGCATGGGGTGTGCCAATTCCGGTATTCTATGCTGAGAATGGTGATCCAATTATTACGGATGAAACAATTAACCATGTAGCAGATTTATTCCGTGAACACGGTTCTAACGTATGGTTCGAGCGTGAAGCGAAAGATCTATTACCAGAAGGATTTACACATCCGGGTAGCCCAAATGGCGAATTCCGTAAAGAAACAGACATCATGGATGTATGGTTCGATTCAGGTTCTTCTCACCAAGCGGTATTAGAAGAGCGCGAAGATTTACAGCGTCCAGCTGATTTATATTTAGAAGGATCTGACCAGTATCGTGGTTGGTTTAACTCTTCATTATCAACAGCAGTTGCTGTAACAGGTAAAGCTCCATATAAAGGCGTATTAAGTCACGGTTTCGTACTAGATGGTGAAGGACGTAAAATGAGTAAGTCGATTGGAAACATCGTCGTACCGAAGAAAATTATGGATCAATTAGGCGGAGACATTTTACGCTTATGGGTATCTTCTGTTGACTATCAATCTGACGTACGTATTTCAGATGATATTTTAAAACAAGTAGCAGAAGTGTATCGTAAAATCCGTAACACATTCCGTTTCTTATTAGGAAACTTAGACGACTTTAAGCCAAGTGAAAATGCAGTAGCTGTAGCTGAACTTCGTGAAGTAGATCGTTACATGTTAGTGAAATTAAATGACTTAATTACAAAAGTTAAAGAAGCATATGAGACATACGACTTCGCTGCTGTGTATCATGCAATTCATAACTTCTGTACAATTGATTTAAGTTCATTCTACTTAGACTTTGCAAAAGACATTTTATACATTGAAGGTGCAAATCACGAAGATCGTCGTGCAATTCAAACTGTATTATATGATGTTCTTGTTGCGTTAACAAAACTTGTAACACCAATCTTACCGCATACAGCTGATGAAGTATGGCCATACATTCCAGGCGTAACAGAAGAAAGTGTACAATTAACTGATATGCCAGAAGCTGTACAATTAGATGACGCGGAAGCGTTAAAAACAAAATGGGATGCATTTATGACATTACGTGATGACGTGTTAAAAGCACTAGAAGTAGCTCGTAATGAAAAAGTAATCGGTAAGTCATTAAATGCAAGCATTACGCTATATCCAACTGCAGAAATGAAAGCTATGTTAGAGTCTATTAGCGAAGACTTAAAGCAATTATTCATCGTTTCTGAGTATAAACTTGGTGGTATGATGGATGAAGCGCCAGCAGATGCACCGAAGTATGAACATACAGCGGTTGTTGTTGCTCAAGCAACTGGTGAAACATGTGAACGTTGTTGGGTAGTTTCAGAAACAATTGGTAAAGATGCTGAACATGAAACATTATGTGAGCGTTGTGCAACAGTTGTTAAAGAAAACTATGTAAAATAATAAAAAACTGACTGCTATTCATGCAGTCAGTTTTTTTGTTGATGGCATATCAAAAAAACTTTTCAGACTCTTTCCTGTGAAGGAAAAATGTGTGTGAGGTAAGCAAATAAATTTCGGACACACTAACTGTACATTACAGCTAGGAGGAATGTACACGTGAATGAAATTTACATGGAAATAAAAGAAGAATTGCAATTGATGAGAAAAGAGTTGCAAGAGAGACTAGCTAAAGAAGTAATGCACAAATATGATGTCGAGTTCAGCCAAGAGCTTGGATATGAAATTAAGGAAGAGATAAAGAAAAAATTGCTATTACATGATATAAAAGAGGATTTAAAGGATGTAGAACGCGCATTATTTAAAATGGAAATAGACATGTACGGTATTTGTGAAGAGACGGGGAGATTAATTTCGACAAAGCAAATGAAGACAATGCCGACTGCTCGTACGATTCATGAATTCTTCTATGAAAAGGTAAATGTATGAATACGCACAACGATATTATATTACCTTTTTTTAATTTATTTTATTCTTCTATAAAGGTTCATTGTGAAAAGGTAGCAGCTATGCTAAAATTTTGAGGTACACTGTCTTTGTGGGGGAAATGAAAATGATATATTATGTAATAGCGTTATTTGTCATTGCTATCGATCAAATATCGAAGTGGTTAATTGTAAAGAACATGGAATTGGGTACGAGTATTCCGATTATCGACAATGTATTATACATAACATCACATCGAAATAGAGGCGCTGCTTGGGGTATTTTAGAAAATAAAATGTGGTTCTTCTACATTATTACAGTTGTTTTTGTAGTGTTTATCGTATTTTATATGAAAAAGTATGCGAAAACAGACAAGCTTCTAGGTATTTCGTTAGGTCTAATTTTGGGCGGGGCAATTGGTAACTTTATTGATCGTGTATTTAGACAAGAAGTAGTGGATTTCATTCACGTGTATATTTTCTCGTACAACTATCCAGTATTCAATATAGCTGATTCAGCATTATGTATTGGTGTTGTATTAATTATTATTCAAACATTATTAGAAGGCAAGAAAGCGAAGGAGTAATTGAATGAGTGAAGTAGTACAAGTAACAGTTGCAGCAGAGCAAAAAAACGAGCGAATTGATAAATTCGTTACAGGGATAAATAACGAATGGTCACGTTCACAAGTACAGCAATGGATTAAAGATGATGTTGTGACAGTGAACGGGAAAGCAGTAAAAGTGAATTATAAAGTAAAAGAAGAAGATGAAATTACAGTAACGATTCCTGAGCCAGAAGCGCTAGATATTCAACCAGAGGATTTAAATTTAGAAATTTATTATGAAGATGCAGATGTGCTTGTTGTAAATAAGCCACGTGGCATGGTTGTACATCCAGCACCAGGGCATACAAGTGGTACACTTGTAAACGGCCTTATGCACCATTGTACAGACTTATCAGGCATTAACGGTGTAATGCGTCCAGGTATCGTGCATCGTATTGATAAAGATACATCTGGACTATTAATGGTTGCTAAAAATGATATGGCACATGAATCGCTTGTAAATCAGCTTGTAGCCAAAACAGTAACGAGACGTTACAAAGCGATTGTACACGGTGTGATTCCGCATGATAAGGGAACTATCGATGCACCAATTGGTCGTGATAAGAAAGAGCGTCAAAGTATGACAGTTGATGAAAATGGTAAGAACGCTGTTACACACTTCCAAGTGTTAGAACGTTTTAAAGACTTTACACTTGTAGAATGTCGCTTAGAAACGGGACGTACGCACCAAATTCGTGTTCATATGAAATATATTGGCTATCCACTTGCAGGAGATCCGAAGTATGGTCCGAAGAAAACGTTAGATATGAATGGACAAGCACTTCATGCGGGTATTTTAGGCTTTGATCATCCTCGTACTGGTGAATATATTCAGTTTGAGGCACCGATTCCAGAAGTGTTTGAAGACGCATTAAATATTTTACGAAAATAGTATTGACAAATCATAAGAAAACTGAGATACTGACAACAGTTAAATAATGATCCTTTAACACAGCCCCGTGAGGTTGAGAAGGTAACGGTTTGAAATACTTAGGGTATGTTGTACCCTTTTTTTCAAAAGTCCTCTCGCACACGCTGAGAGGACTTTTTTTATACCATTACTCTCACGCAAGAAAAAAAGCTTGGAGGTGTAGAGCATGCAAGAGAAAGCTGTCGTTTTAGATGACCAAATGATTCGCCGCGCTTTAACACGAATTAGTCATGAAATCGTGGAACGAAATAAAGGTGTCGATAATTGTGTTCTTGTCGGAATTAAAACTCGTGGAATTTTTATTGCACAACGTTTGGCAGAACGAATTGGTCAAATTGAAGGAAAAGAAATGGAAGTTGGAGAGTTAGATATTACGTTATATCGTGATGATTTAACACTACAATCCAAAAATAAAGAACCACTTGTAAAAGGTTCTGATATCCCTGTAGATATTACGAAGAAAAAAGTTATCCTCGTTGATGACGTATTATATACAGGAAGAACAGTTCGAGCAGCAATGGATGCTCTTATGGATTTAGGTAGACCATCTCAAATTCAATTGGCGGTTCTTGTTGATAGAGGTCATCGTGAATTACCAATTCGCGCTGATTATGTAGGAAAGAACATTCCAACATCAAGTGAAGAGCGTATCGAAGTTGATTTGCAAGAGACAGATCAACAAGATCGAGTAAGCATATACGATAAGTAAAGCCCTTTTAAATGTAGTCCTGTGAGGCTGCCAAAGGGTCTTGGCTTTCATATGTCAAATTTGGCATACGAAAGTATAGGACTCTTTGTGCACAGGCACAAAGAGTTTTTTTTATTGCAAAGATTTAAACTGAAGGAGGATGTAACAATGGAACAAAAGCCAGTGTTAGACGTTAATGAAGTACCGAAACCGGGAAAATGGTTATTTTTAAGTATACAACATTTGTTCGCGATGTTTGGATCAACAGTGCTTGTTCCGTTTTTAACAGGACTGAATCCATCAGTAGCATTAATATCAAGTGGATTAGGAACGCTAGCGTTTCTTCTTATAACGAAAGGTCAAGTACCAGCATATTTAGGATCATCATTCGCCTTTATCGCACCGATTATAACAGCGAAAACGGCAGGTGGGCCGGGAGCAGCAATGCTTGGTGGTTTGCTAGCAGGGCTTGTGTACATCTTAATCTCACTCGGAATTAAGAAATCAGGATCAGAGTGGATTATGAAACTACTACCACCAATCGTAGTTGGTCCAGTAGTAATGGTAATCGGTCTAGCTTTAGCACATACAGCAGTTAACATGGCGATGAACGGTGCGGATGGCAAATACAGCTTTACACATTTTTCAGTAGCATTAGTAACATTAGCAATTACAATCATTTGCTCGATATTCGGAAGAGGATTTTTCAGTATCATACCAGTGTTACTTGGCATTATCGGCGGATATATCTTCGCTTACTTCCAAGGGCTAGTAGACTTAAAGCCGGTAGCTGAGGCAAAATGGTTTGTTGTACCAGATTTCACAGTACCATTTGTAACATACACACCAGAGTTTTCATGGAAGATTGTACTCTTGATGGTACCAGTTGCACTAGTAACAATATCAGAACATATCGGACATCAAATTGTACTTGGAAATGTTATTAAAAGAGATTTAATTGAAAAACCAGGTTTACACCGTTCGATCTTCGGTGACGGAGTAGCAACATTAATTGCATCACTAATCGGTGGGCCACCGAATACAACGTATGGTGAAAACATCGGTGTGCTAGCAATTACGAGAGCATACAGTGTATACTTATTCATCGGTTCAGCAGTATTCGCAATCATGTTCGGATTTATCGGTAAGATTTCTGCACTGATTCATTCGATCCCAACACCAGTTATGGGCGGGGTATCAATCTTACTATTCGGTGTAATCGCATCAAGCGGATTACGCATGATGGTAGATGATAAAACAGATTTAAGTGACAAACGAAACTTAATGATTGCATCAGTAATACTAGTAATCGGTATTGGTGGAGCGGTACTTCACGTAGGGGATTCATTCCAAGTCGAAGGAATGGCGCTTGCAGCAATTGTAGGTGTACTGTTAAATCTACTACTACCAGAATCAAAACAAGAAAAACATACAAAACAATCTAAGCAGATTGCTTCATAAAAATAACCTTTTAATTCAGTCCTGTGAGACGGAAAAGGGTGGCTTCTTCCTTGCACCCTAGTCTTACATGACTAGGGTGTTTTTATGCAAAGGTTGTTATAAAAATACAAAAGTGGTAACATAAAAATCAGAAAGATGAGGGATGACGATGAGCCATTTGTTAACGATGAGTGAATTATCGGAAGTAGAAATTTCAGAAATCCTAAAAGACGCAGAAGATTTTGCGAATGGAAAAGAGAGCAAAACGACAGAGCAAACTTTTGTTGCAAACTTGTTCTTTGAGAATAGTACGAGAACGAGATTTAGCTTTGAAGTTGCTGAGAAGAGATTAGGACTAGATGTTTTAAACTTTTCAGCTGATGCATCTAGCGTACAAAAAGGAGAAACTTTATACGATACGATAAGAACACTAGAATCAATCGGAACAAAAGCAGTGGTCATCCGCCATGAGCAAGATCGCTACTTCGATGAACTAAAAGATCAGGTGAATATCCCGATCTTAAACGCTGGAGATGGATGTGGAAACCACCCAACGCAGTGCCTACTCGACCTTCTTACAATTAAACAAGAGTTTGGAAGATTTGAAGGTTTGAAGATTGCAATAGTAGGAGATGTTCGTCATAGCCGAGTAGCACGTTCTAATGCAGAAGCATTAACGAAGCTTGGTGCAACAATTTACTTTGCAAGTCCAGAAGAGTGGAAAGGTGAAGACAACACATTTGGAACATACAAACCATTAGATGAACTTGTTCCAGAAGTGGATGTAATGATGTTACTCCGTGTACAACATGAGCGTCATGATCATTATGAAACAGACATTATGAAAGAATATCATGAGAAACACGGATTAACAGTAGAAAGAGAAAAGCGTATGAAAGAAGGAAGCATTATTATGCATCCAGCTCCCGTAAACCGTGATGTTGAAATTGCAAGTGAACTTGTTGAGTGTGAGCGTTCACGCATATTTAAACAAATGGAAAATGGAGTTTACGTAAGAATGGCTGTACTAAAACGCGCCTTACCAAATGTATTAGGAGGAATGAAACATGAATTACTTGTTTAAAAATGGTCGTTATATGAATGAAGAAGAAAAAATTGTAGCAACAGATCTTCTCGTACAAGACGGTAAAATCGCTAAGGTAGCAGAAAATATTACGGCAGATAATGCTGAAGTAATCGATGTGAACGGAAAGTTAATCGCACCTGGATTAGTAGATGTACACGTACATCTTCGTGAACCAGGTGGTGAACATAAAGAAACAATTGAAACAGGTACACTAGCAGCGGCAAAAGGTGGATTCACTACAATTTGTGCAATGCCAAATACACGTCCGGTACCAGATTGCAGAGAACATATGGAAGACTTGCAAAATCGTATTAAAGAAAAAGCACATGTCAACGTACTACCATACGGAGCAATTACAGTACGTCAAGCTGGTTCTGAAATGACAGATTTCGAAACATTAAAAGAACTTGGAGCATTTGCTTTCACAGATGACGGCGTAGGCGTACAAGATGCGAGCATGATGTTAGCGGCTATGAAACGTGCAGCAAAATTAGATATGGCAGTAGTTGCGCACTGTGAAGAGAATACGCTTATTAATAAAGGTTGTGTACATGAAGGGAAGTTTTCTGAGAAACACGGATTAAACGGTATCCCATCAGTATGTGAATCTGTACATATTGCAAGGGATATATTGCTTGCGGAAGCAGCAGATTGTCACTATCACGTATGTCACGTAAGTACGAAAGGTTCAGTACGTGTAATCCGTGATGCGAAACGCGCTGGAATTAAAGTAACAGCAGAAGTAACACCACATCACCTAGTGTTATGTGAAGATGATATCCCATCAGCTGATCCTAATTTTAAAATGAACCCACCGCTTCGTGGAAAAGAAGACCATGCAGCATTAATTGAAGGTTTATTAGATGGAACGATCGATATGATCGCAACTGACCATGCACCGCATACAGCGGAAGAGAAAGCACAAGGAATTGAAAGAGCACCATTCGGAATTACTGGTTTTGAAACAGCATTCCCGCTTCTATACACAAACCTTGTGAAAAAAGGAGTTATTACGCTAGAACAGTTAATTCAATATTTAACAGAAAAGCCAGCTGATACATTTGGCTTAGAAGCAGGTCGCCTGAAAGAAGGTAGAACAGCTGATATTACAATCATTGATTTAGAACAAGAAGAAGAGATTGATCCAACAACATTCTTATCAAAAGGAAAAAATACACCATTCGCAGGTTGGAAATGCCAAGGATGGCCGGTAATGACAATCGTTGGTGGTAAGATCGCATGGCAAAAGGAGAGTGCATTAGTATGAAAAGACAACTTATCTTAGAAGATGGAACAGTATTAATTGGAAAAGGTTTCGGAGGAGAAATCGAAAAGTCAGGTGAGGTTGTATTTACAACAGGAATGACTGGATATCAAGAAACATTATCTGATCCATCATATTGCGGTCAAATCGTAACATTCACGTACCCATTAATCGGAAACTACGGCATTAACCGTGACGATTTCGAATCGATTCACCCATCTGTAAATGGTTTAATCGTAAACGAGATTTGTGATCATCCATCAAACTTCCGTAATGAAATTTCGTTAAATGATTACTTAAAAGAAAGAAACATCCCGGGATTAGCAGGAATTGATACGAGAAAATTAACGAGAAAAATTCGTCAATACGGTACATTACGCGGACGCCTTTGTAACATGGATGCAGATGTAGAATACATCGTGAGCCAATTAAAAGCGACAGTATTTACAGATCACGTGAAACGCGTATCGACGAAAGATCCATACCCAAGTCCAGGACGCGGACACCGAGTTGTACTTGTAGACTTCGGAATGAAACATGGTATTTTACGAGAATTAAATAAGCGTGACTGTGATGTAATTGTAGTTCCTTACAACACAACAGCAGAAGAAATTTTACGCCTTAGCCCAGATGGAATTATGTTAAGTAACGGACCTGGGGATCCAAAAGATGTACCAGAAGCAATTGAAATGTTAAAAGACATTATCGGTAAAGTTCCTTTATTCGGAATTTGCCTAGGACATCAATTGTTCGCTCTAGCATCTGGTGCAAATACAAGTAAGTTGAAATTCGGTCACCGTGGTTTAAACCATCCAGTAAAAAATCTTGCAACTGGAAAAGTAGCAATTACATCTCAAAACCATGGTTACGCAGTAGAAGAAGAATCAGTTGAAAATACAGAGCTTGAAATTACACATGTTGCTTTAAATGATGGAACAGTAGAAGGTCTTCGTCATAAGAAGTTCCCAGCATTTACAGTACAATACCATCCAGAAGCTTCAGCAGGACCTGAAGATGCAAATGATTTATTCGAAGATTTCTTAGCAATGATTGAAAACTTCAAGAAAGAAGGGGAAGAGTTATGCCAAAACGCCTAGACATTAACACA
This sequence comes from Bacillus sp. FSL L8-0152, assembly GCF_038006365.1. Classification (NCBI taxonomy): domain Bacteria; kingdom Bacillati; phylum Bacillota; class Bacilli; order Caryophanales; family Bacillaceae; genus Bacillus; species Bacillus sp. FSL L8-0152. The sequence continues at coordinate 3,976,540 of NZ_JBBOVB010000001.1, read as the reverse complement.
ATTTTAGTAATCGGATCAGGACCAATTGTAATTGGGCAAGCAGCGGAGTTTGACTACTCTGGTACACAAGCTTGTCAATCTCTAAGAGAAGAAGGTTACAAAGTAATCCTTGTTAACTCTAACCCAGCAACAATTATGACAGATACTGCAACAGCAGATAAAGTATATATCGAACCATTAACATTAGAATTCGTAAGCCGTATTATTCGTAAAGAACGTCCAGATGCAATCTTACCAACATTAGGTGGTCAAACAGGGTTAAATATGGCTGTTGAACTTGCGAAATCAGGCATACTTGAAGAATGCGGAGTTGAAATTTTAGGAACGAAATTATCAGCTATCGAGCAAGCGGAGGATCGCGATTTATTCCGTACATTAATGCAGGATTTAAATGAACCAATTCCATCTAGTACGATCATTCATACGCTGGAAGAAGCACATGAATTTGTAAAAGAAATTGGTTATCCAGTTATTGTTCGCCCAGCATTTACAATGGGAGGAACAGGTGGCGGAATTTGTAGTAATGAAGAAGAACTAATTGAAATCGTATCCGGTGGATTAAAACATAGTCCAGTAACACAATGTTTATTAGAAAAGAGCATTGCTGGTTGTAAGGAAATTGAATATGAAGTAATGCGTGATTCGAATGATAACGCGATTGTAGTATGTAACATGGAAAACATCGATCCAGTTGGGGTTCACACAGGTGATTCTATCGTAGTAGCACCAAGCCAAACATTAAGCGACCGTGAATATCAAATGTTACGAAACACTTCATTACGAATTATTCGTGCATTAGGAATTGAAGGTGGATGTAACGTTCAGCTTGCACTAGATCCACATAGCTTCCAATACTATGTAATCGAAGTAAACCCACGTGTAAGTCGTTCATCTGCACTAGCATCTAAAGCGACTGGATATCCAATTGCAAAATTAGCAGCGAAAATTGCAGTCGGCTTAACATTAGATGAAATCATAAACCCAGTAACACAAAAAACTTACGCTTGCTTCGAGCCAGCATTAGACTATGTTGTTTCAAAAATTCCACGCTGGCCATTTGATAAGTTTGAATCAGCAAACAGAACACTTGGTACACAAATGAAGGCAACTGGTGAAGTTATGTCAATCGGACGTAACTTAGAGCAATCATTATTAAAAGCGGTTCGTTCTTTAGAGCTTGGCATTTATCACTTAGAATTAGACCACTTAAAAGAACTTGATAAAGAAACAATGAAAAAACGCATTATTAAAGCAGACGATGAGCGACTGTTTATTGTAGCAGAAGCAATTCGTCAAGGTGTAACGAAAGAAGAAATCAACGAATGGTGTGAAATGGACTTCTTCTTCTTACAAAAAATTGAAAACATCGTAAATATGGAACGCGAAGTAAAAGTGAATGTAGGAAATATGGAAGTACTACAAGCTGCGAAAGAAATGGGCTTCAGTGATCACTACATTGCAGCTGCTTGGAACAAAACGGAGCGTGAAATTTACGATATGCGTAAAGAAAGCAATATAACTCCTGTTTATAAAATGGTAGATACTTGTGCGGCAGAGTTTGAATCTGCAACACCATACTACTACAGCACATATGGTGATGAGAATGAATCGGTGATAACAGATCGTAAGAGTGTTGTTGTACTAGGGTCTGGTCCAATCCGTATCGGTCAAGGGGTTGAGTTTGACTATGCAACAGTTCACTCTGTATGGGCAATTAAAGAAGCTGGATATGAGGCAATCATTGTTAATAACAATCCAGAAACAGTTTCAACAGACTTCAGTATTTCTGACAAATTATACTTTGAACCATTAACAATCGAAGATGTAATGCACATCATTGATTTAGAAAAACCAGAAGGCGTTATTGTTCAGTTCGGTGGACAAACGGCAATTAACTTAGCGGCGAAATTAGAGGCTCACGGTGTGAAAATCTTAGGAACATCACTTGAAGACTTAGACCGTGCAGAAGATCGTGATAAATTTGAAGCTGCTTTAACAAAACTTGGTATCCCGCAACCAGTTGGTAAAACAGCAACGACTGTAGAACAAGCGGTAGCAATCGCAGAAGAAATTGGTTATCCAGTATTAGTAAGACCATCTTACGTACTAGGTGGACGTGCGATGGAAATCGTATATCGTCAAGAAGAACTGCTGCACTACATGAAAAATGCAGTTAAAGTTCATGCAGATCACCCAGTATTAATCGACCGTTACATGGTTGGTAAAGAAATTGAAGTAGATGCAATTTCAGATGGTGAGAATGTATTCATTCCAGGTATTATGGAACATATTGAACGCGCTGGAGTTCACTCTGGTGACTCAATTGGAGTATATCCACCACAAAGTTTATCTGAAAAACTAAAAGAACAAATCATTGAACATACAATTGCACTTGGAAAAGGATTAAACATTGTTGGATTACTAAATATCCAGTTTGTAGTATTCAAAGATCAAGTGTACGTAATTGAAGTAAACCCACGTGCAAGCCGTACAGTACCGTTCTTAAGTAAAATTACAGGCGTACCGATGGCGAATGTTGCAACGAAAGTTATTTTAGGGCAAGACCTAGTAGAGCAAGGATACGGAACGGGCTATCACCCAGAAGAGAAAGAAGTATATGTAAAAGCTCCGGTATTCTCATTCGCGAAACTACGTTCAGTTGATACAACATTAGGACCTGAAATGAAATCAACAGGGGAAGTAATGGGTAAAGACTTAACGCTTGAAAAAGCATTATATAAAGGATTAGTTGCTTCAGGAATTAACATCCCAACGCACGGATCAGTAATCATTACTGTAGCGGATAAAGATAAAGAAGAGGCGATGGAAATTGCAAAACGTTTCCACGAAATCGGCTATAACTTATTAGCAACAGCTGGAACAGCACAATCATTAGAAGAGCAAAATATCCCAGTACAAGTTGTAAACAAAATTGATTCTGAAGACTACAACTTACTAGATATTATCCGTCAAGGAAAAGCACAGTTTGTAATTAACACATTAACAAAAGGTAAACAACCAGCGCGTGATGGTTTCCGCATTCGCCGTGAATCAGTAGAAAATGGTGTGGCTTGCTTAACATCACTTGATACAACAAGAGCAATCTTACGAGTATTAGAATCTATGACATTCTCAGCTCATTCAATGAAAGAAATTACGCAAACAAAGCGTCACGAGGTGGTACATGCATGATGCAAAAGCAAAATATGATCGTCGTTAATCAAAAAGAAATCGCAAAAAACATTTACGAGTTAGTGCTTCAAGGAACTTTAGTACAGCAAATGAACGAACCAGGGCAGTTTGTACACATTAAGGTAGCAGAGGGCATTGCGCCCCTTCTGCGCCGCCCGATTAGTATTTGTAATGTAGATCAAGAGAAGAACGAATTTACAATGCTATATCGTGCGGAAGGACAAGGGACAAAAACATTAGCAACTAGAAAACAAGGTGAAATGGTAGACGTACTAGGACCACTAGGACACGGTTTTCCTGTAGAAGAAGCAGAAGCTGGTCAAACAGCTTTACTAGTAGGCGGGGGGATTGGTGTACCACCACTTTATGAACTATCACAGCGCCTCGTTGCAAAAGGTGTACGTGTAATTCACATCTTAGGTTTTCAAACGAAAGATGTAGTTTTCTATGAAGAAAAATTTGCAGAACTTGGTGATACGTACGTTGCGACAGTAGATGGTACACACGGTACAAAAGGATTTGTCACAGATGTAATTGATAATTACGGAATTGACTTTGATATTCTTTATTCATGTGGTCCGTTAGCGATGCTTCGTGCATTAGAAGGACGTTACAAAGAGAAAAAAGCCTATATTTCATTAGAAGAACGTATGGGCTGCGGTATTGGAGCTTGTTTCGCATGTGTATGCCACTTACAAGAAGATCCAAGTGGACATTCTTACAAGAAGGTGTGTAGCGACGGACCAGTATTTCCAATCGGGGAGGTTGTACTATGAACAGATTGCAAGTTGAATTACCAGGATTATCATTAAAAAATCCAATTATACCGGCATCTGGATGCTTTGGATTTGGTCGTGAATATGCACAGTTTTACGATTTAAGTGTACTAGGATCAATCATGATTAAAGCGACGACAGAACAACCACGCTATGGAAATCCAACACCTCGTGTTGCTGAAACACCGGGCGGCATGTTAAATGCGATCGGACTTCAAAACCCAGGGTTAGAAAAAGTAATGAATTCTGAATTACCATGGTTAGAACAATTTGACCTTCCAATCATTGCGAACGTTGCAGGCTCACAAGCTGAGGATTATGTAGCGGTTGCAAAGGAAATTTCTAAAGCGCCTAATGTCCATGCACTAGAATTAAATATTTCTTGTCCGAACGTAAAAACAGGTGGTATCGCCTTTGGTACAAATCCTGAAATTGCTGCTGATTTAACGAAGCGAGTAAAAGAGGTTTCTGAAGTACCTGTATACGTGAAGTTGTCACCAAACGTGGCAAACATAGTGGAAATTGCAAAAGCGATTGAAAATGCAGGTGCAGATGGTTTAACGATGATTAATACATTGCTTGGTATGCGTTTAGATTTAAAAACAGCTAAACCAATTTTAGCAAACCGTACAGGCGGATTATCAGGTCCTGCGATTAAGCCAGTAGCAATTCGTATGGTACATGAAGTAAGCCAAGTGGTTAACATTCCAATTATTGGAATGGGTGGTATTGAAACAGCGGAAGATGTAATTGAATTCTTCTACGCTGGCGCAAGCGCAGTTGCAGTAGGTACAGCGAACTTTATCGATCCGTTCGTATGTCCGACAATTATTGAAGAGTTACCAGCATTACTAGATGAATTAGGATTTGATCACATTTCGGAATGTCAAGGAAGGAGCTGGAAGCAAACATGTCACAGTCGTTAATCGTTGCACTAGATTTTCCAGGGAAACAAGATGTAGAACAATTCTTGCGCCACTTTGAAGGGGAAGAGTTATTTGTCAAAGTTGGTATGGAGTTATTTTACAAAGAAGGCCCTGCAATTATTACGTACTTAAAAGAAAAAGGACATAAGATTTTTCTAGATTTAAAACTTCATGATATTCCGAATACAGTAAAAAGCGCTATGCGTAGCCTAGCTAGTCTAGATGTTGATATGGTAAATGTTCATGCTGCTGGGGGAAGCAGCATGATGAAAGCTGCGATTGAGGGATTAGAGGAAGGTAAGCAAGAAGGAAAAGAGAGACCGATTTGCATTGCAGTTACACAACTAACAAGCACTTCGGAAGCTATGATGAAAAAAGAGATCGGCATTGAGAAGACGTTAGAAGAAGCGGTTGCTCATTATGCAAAACTAACGAAAGAAAGTGGACTTGATGGCGTTGTTTGCTCAACGCTTGAAGTTCCAAAATTACGTGAAGTATGCGGAAATGAATTTGTAACAGTAACACCGGGGATTCGTCTTGCAAGCGATGATGTAAATGACCAGGTGCGCGTAGCAACACCGAAACGTGCGAGGGAACTTGGCTCAAGCTACATCGTAGTTGGACGTAGTATTACAAAAGCAGAAAATCCGCTTGAAGCGTATAAAACAGTAAAACAACAGTGGGAAGGTGTAACAGTATGAAAAAAGAAATCGCATCGCATTTATTAGAAATTGGAGCAGTATTTTTACAACCGAATGATCCATTCACATGGTCTTCAGGTATGAAATCACCAATTTATTGTGATAACCGTTTAACTTTATCTTATCCAAAAGTACGTCAAGCGATTGCAGCTGGATTAGAGGAGTTAATTAAAGAGCACTTCCCAACTGTAGAAGTTATTGCAGGAACAGCAACTGCTGGTATTGCGCACGCTGCATGGGTAAGCGATCGTATGGATTTACCAATGTGCTACGTACGTAGTAAAGCAAAAGGCCACGGTAAAGGGAATCAAATTGAAGGAAAAGCTGAAAAAGGTCAAAAAGTTGTAGTAGTAGAAGACTTAATTTCAACTGGCGGAAGTGCAATTACATGTGTAGAAGCACTTCGCGAAGCTGGCTGTGAAGTATTAGGAATCGTATCAATCTTCACATACGAGCTAGAAGCAGGAAAAGAAAAGCTAGAAGCAGCTAACGTAGCATCATATTCTTTAAGTGATTACAGTGCATTAACTGAAGTTGCAGCAGAAAAAGGTATGATCGGACAAGCTGAAACGAAAAAATTACAAGAGTGGCGTAAAAATCCAGCTAACGAAGCTTGGATCACAGCGTAACATGAAAAAAACGACCGCGGGGGAACGCGGTCGTTTTTTATATTATTGTTAAAACTTCATGTAAAGAACAGATAGTAGGAATATCGTACTTGAGTTGTGAGTTATCTCGATTTAACCATATCCCTTGCATCCCAGCTGCTGTACTATTAATCGCATCAGTCTCTAATCGATCGCCAATATAATAGCAATCTTTCATTTCAAGGTTCGATTGTAATACGGTTCTGTGAAAAATTTCAGGATCTGGTTTCGATATACCAAGTTCACTAGAAGTAAATATATATTTGAAATGTTTTAAAATGTTTAGGGCAGTTAATTTTTCGACTTGTTGTTCATAGTCACCATTACTAATGATACCTAATGAGTGACCGCCTTGCTGCAAGTTCTGTAATGTATAATGTACATCTTCAAACGCGGTCCAGTTGTTCTTATATAGTTCTATATATTGATTGAATCTATGCTGAGATTCTTTGGGTGATAGGTTTACTCCATATGTTTTAAATAAATGATACATTCGCATTACTTGTTGTTCTTGAAAAGATAATTCCCTGGATAAAAATTTGTTGAAATATTCTTCTGATAATTCATGCCAGACTTTCGTCGCCTCTAATTCATTGCCTGAAAAAATAGTATTATATATTTGAAAAAAATCTATAATACCATTTCTTTCAGCAGCCTCATAATCAAGTAAAGTTCCATCAATATCAAAGAAAATCATATTGCTGTCTCCTTGCTAACAACTATTTAGCGTTTTCAGCAACCTCATATCCTTTCACAAACAATAGCGTCATATAAGAAACGATAAACGAGAAGATGCTGTACATGCCAACCCAAAAGAAAAATTTTGGAGTAAAGGCGATAACACCTATTATTAAAAAACTAGCAAACGTTACAATCGGCATTACGTAATACGTTTTCGTTTTGCGTGTTCCAATAACAGATACGATAAAGATAAATAATGGACAAATTAATAAGACGAAAATCAATTCATTCATAGGTATGTCCCCTTTTCTAATTGCAGTAATCTGTTTCTCGTAAACGTTTTGAAATAATTACTCTCCTAATATAATTTCGCTAAGTAATAACGAATCCCTCTTGAAAACTGATAATTCATGATGAATTTTACAAGCAAAAAACGTAAGCAAGAGAACACTTGCTTACGTTATAGGATAAACATCGCAACGATCGTGGTGACAATTAAACCGATAACAACCGGTAAAAAGTTTCGGCGTGCAAGTTCAAATGGATCGACTTTACAAATCGCAGCAGCAGGAATAAGTGCCCAAGGAATTAGCGTCCCGCCCCCGGTCCATATAGCTGCAATTTGCCCGAGTGCTGTTAATGTAGCTGTTCCATGGCCAAGTGCTGTTCCAAAAAGATTGGCAATGGAACCAGCAAGTGATATACCTGAAAAACCTGATCCATCTAAGCCGGTAATGACACCAACGATGGTTAATGTCCCTGCCGATACATATTGATTTAAAGGGACAGTTTGAGATAAAGCGATGCCTAAATCGTTAATGATTCCATGTGAATCTTTCGGTAAATAGTCCCCGATAATTTTCACAAAGCCACTATCTCCTAAATAAAAGAGTGCAGCGATAGGAATAACTGGTCCGAAAATTTTAAAGCCAAATTGGAGCCCTTCTATGAAATAATCGGTCGTTTTATTCAGTCCATTACCTTTGTAGGCGATGAGAGAAATGATGATAATCATAATAACAGTTGTTCCGCCGATAAGTGCAGTTGCGTCGCTTCCTTGTAGTTGAAATTGAATCATGCAAAGGATATCAATGATATATACGATAGGGATACAAATAGCGAGCCATTTCTTTGTGCGAGGAGATAATGAAGTGAGCGTTTTAGAAGACTCAGTTGATAGAATAGATTCTTGTATAGCTAAGCCTGTATGAAACTCTTTTCGTAAGAAGAAAAAAGCGACGGAAGTTGTCACAACGCCCATAACGATAACGAGTGGAACACTTGCAGATACGACGCTGGAAACAGGGAGACCAGCAGCGTCTGCGGTTAATTTTGGTGCGCCTTGTATAACGAAGTCGCCGGATAAAGCAATCCCATGACCGAATAAGTTCATAGCAATTGCTACTCCAATTGGAGGAAGACCGACACGTACAGCAACCGGTAATAAAATAGCTCCCATTAAGGCGACAGCGGGAGAAGGCCAAAAGAAGAAAGAAATTGTCATCATCAAAAGGCCAATAATCCAGTAGGCGAGGGTAGGGGTACGGATCATCTTTGTAAATGGTGAAATCATCGTATCATTTATGCCGGTATGAACGAGTAGGTTACTCATCGATACGATAATAGAAATGATTAATATAGTTGGTAATAGCTCAGTAATGGCGTAAATAAAACTTTGAAAAATGCCGCTAACGGCAAGAGGGATAGAACTTGTAGCAGTTAATGCTAATAAAAAGATAAAAACGATACAAATAATTGTAGTATCTTTCCGGAGAATAAAAAAGGTAATAATAGTGAGTAAACAAATAACATAGAGAGCGTGTAATAGCGTTAATTCAACTCCCATAACATTCACATCCTTAGGCAATCGTGTAGTTTATTGTATGAAAGTAGGGAAAGTATGTGAGTATAAGAAACAGAAAAAAAGGTAAAATTTCATGTACTGCAATGGTAAGGATAGAAAATGGATGTTACAACACAATTAATCCTAAAAATGGAATTCAAGGAGGGCTTATGCACAAAAAAATTGGATTTTGGGGGTTTATCATATCTTGTAGTCTATTAATCATTTTAAAGCTATTTACAAACAATGAATGGATAAGTATTATACTTGTTTTCGGGTTTGTATTTATACTTTTATATAACTGGGATGGTATGAAACAATATAGTAAGAAAAGTATTGGAATTATGATAGGTATCATTGTTGTTTGCTCATTGTTCGCAGGGGTTATTTTAATAGAGGGTCAGAAACAAATGGAGAAAATGTCTATTTTTCAAGAATGGATGTCTTCTGCAAACGGTCTTTATCTTGTAATTATAGTTGTTATTTTTCTAAGAATTGTTATAAGTATAGCAAGTTACATATTAAAGGAGAAGTAGAATGGGGGAGTACGAATGAGAGAAAAAATAGGATATTATGGTGTGCTAGTTTGTTTACTATTATCAGTTATTTCAGGACAATTTCTTAACAGTGAATGGGTACCAGTTATATTATGTATAGGAGTATTGATTTTTGCTCCTATGTATCGCTGGAATGAATGGAAAGCATATAGTCGAAAAAAGAAAATGGTTTTCAGCATCGAATTTGTCATTATAATTAGTACAATTCCGTTTTTGTTATGGAAAGGAAATGAGATAATAGATGGAATTGTAATGTTTCAAGGGTGGTTGTTTATTGCGAAAATGCTATATTTAATATGCATTTTAATGTTGGTAGTGGTAGTCACTAAAATAGTAAACGAAAAGCTATTCGTTAATGAATAAAAGAAAATGCCACCTTATTCGGTGGCATTTCCTCATTTTACTGCAGGAGCTTTTTGCATCTTTTTAATTAAACGAATTTGTCCACGATGATTGATTTCATCTTCAAAAACGTGAAACCACTTAAAATAGTTATTTGCTGGTTTGTCATACCAAAAGTCTGTCGTTTTAAATAACCATTCATCAGGTAACGATTGAAAAGTCTCGATTGTTTTGGAACGTACTTCTTGTAATGTATTTATGTAAAATTCTATAGCGTTTCCTTTTATTTTCTCACGTCCAAGATCGCCTAATTCAATGCCAGGTAACCAGCGTTCTAATTCAGCCTCCGTTGGTTCACGGTCTTCAAAAGTATGAATCTGGTAGTAAAATTCAATAGCGGCCATATGGTACAATAACATGCCAATTGAATTTGTGTCCTTATCATATAAATAATCAAGTTCCTCAATTGTTAAACCTTCCACCCCTTGCATTGTTGTATAGCGAGCGTAATTCATCATGGAAACAAGATTTGAAAATTCAGGCTGTAACCCATCTATCTTATCAATTACAAAATTCAATTTAAATTCCCCCTCTTAAACGATGACTCCAGAGAAAGAATTCTATGTGCAACGAAAAACTCCTTTAAAAAAGGTCGTGATTTCAACAAGGAATAACAATTAGTTCTCGATTTGATTTTGTAATAACTTCATATCCATCTTTTGTAATGACGATATCATCTTCAATTCTACAACCGCCCCAGTTCGGAATGTAAATACCAGGTTCAACTGTAACAACCATACCTTCTTCTAAAGTAGCCGTACTTTCTTGAGATAAGCGAAGAGGTTCATGTATTTCTAACCCAAGACCGTGCCCAGTAGAGTGGCCAAAGTATTGACCGTATCCATGTTCTGTAATGTAATCCCTCGTTATATCATCGATACTTTTCGCAGTTTCTCCAGGCTTAATCGCTTCAGTCCCACGTTTTAACGCTTCTCGTACAACATTGTATATTTTTTTGAATTCTTCCGATGGTTCCCCTATTGCTACAGTACGTGTTATATCGGAACAATATCCGTCGTAAAGTGCACCGAAGTCTAATGTAACGATATCCCCTCGTTCGATTATTTTATTTGATGCAACTCCATGGGGAAGTGAAGAACGAACGCCTGAGGCTACAATGATTTGGAATGAAGAAGATGTAGCCCCTTTTTTTCGCATGAAAAATTCTAATTCATCTCGTACAGCATTTTCACTTATTCCTGGTTTTAGAAACGTAAGAATGTGGTGAAATGCTTCGTCCGCGATATTAGCTGCAATTTTCATTGTTTCTATTTCAGGCGTGTCTTTAATGATACGAATATTTTCGATAATTTCGCACACTTGAATCATTTCCGCCTGTACGTATTTTTGCAAGTTTTTATATTGTTGCAATGTCATGTTGTTTTCTTCAATTCCAAGTTTTTGAATGTTTAATTTCGATACTTGATGTGCAATTTCTTTTTCTAAATTTCCTTTATGCATAATAATTTCAGCATCTTTTATTTGTGATTTCGCTTGATCTACATAGCGGAAATCAGTGATAAAAACAGCTTGATCGGCAGAGATTAAGACGACGCCAGCGCTACCTGTAAAGCCTGTTGCATATTGACGGTTTTCTTTCTTTGTAATAAGTAACCCGTCGATTCCGTAATTATGTAGTTGTTTTTGGATGTTAGTTATTCTTATATTCATTTTAATTCCTCCTTTTTACATTAATAAAGCAAGAATTGTGCCAATATATTTATTTAGAATAAAAGAGAAGAGGGTAGCTGTGTGTCAAAAAAACTAGACGGATGTAAAATAAATATATATAAAATTTTTACAGTAAGTTTTTATGTGAATGAACAATAATGTAAACTTGCAAACAAAATCTTTTTAATTTAAGTATTATATTTTTTGTATAAATAAATTAAAAAATTGGTATAATAAGGGATTGTTACGTTTTTTTGTAGGTAAAGAGATGTAACGAAAAAATTGGGTTAAGGAATGTGAATGTATGAAGAAATTAAGTAAAGTAATGTCATTTTGTTTGGCCGCTAGTATGCTTGTTATAACGGGGTGTGAAACAAGTGAAAACAAAGTTCAAGTGAATAAAATGATTGACCAGCTTGATGAAGCGCCAGAAGTGACAGAAAAAGAAGCAAAAAAGATTGTAAGAAAGAGTGTAGATGGAATAGCAAATGCGTTTAGTGAGATGGAAAAAGAAAATGGATGGAGCCGAAATAATCCTGGGGATTTAGAGACAGCTAAAAAAGGAGTTAAAGGATTGGTTTCAGAAAAGTTTGTAGAGAATCAGCTTCCTGAATTGCTTGCTAACTTTAATAGATCGAGAGAGACTGATATGTTACCATTCCCAAATTATTTTCAAACTGAAATAAGATTTTCTTCTTCACAAGATAAAGAAAATTTAACGGTACATACATTAAGTTTAGAAGATGAAATAGGTCATGCGGCCCAAGATTGGGAATTTCATTTGGTGTATAAAGAAGGGGAATGGTTAATGGATAAATGGTCATTCGTTTTTCCTGAAGATTTAAAACTTACAAAAGAAGAAGCAAATAGAATTTTAAAAATGCCAGACGATAAGAATGTGTCATTTGTAAGTGAAGAAAATAGTGGCGATAAGAAATACATATTCAAAGATAGTAACGGATTAATTACTGTAAATGCGAAAACATCTCTTATTTCATACAATGTAGATAAAAATAGGTATGAAAAGGTAACGAAAGAAAGAAATATTCAAGAAACAGAACAAGTACAGAGAAAGGATTCGAGTGCGTATACAGGCTCAAAAGAAGAGAAACAATCGCAAAAAGAATCTTCTTCAAAGATAGATAGAGCAAATGTTTTAAGTGAATTAGCTGCTATAGATAAACAAGAAAAACATACGAATGCTATGTCAACCAATGATATAGTAAATGAAATAGAAGGAAATTATGAACTGTGGGATAATAAACTAAATGAAATTTACAGTAGATTAAAAAGTACGATGTCACCTGATGCGTTTCAGTCGTTAAAAACGAAACAAATTGCGTGGGTTAAAGAAAAAGAAAGTAAAGTTAAAGCAATTGGTACTGATACAAATAACGGAACGATGAGGCGTATAGAAGCTTCAGAAGAGAAATATAAGATGACAAAAGCAAGATGTTATGAATTAGTAAATGGGTATATGAACTAGTGTGAACGAATATAAAAAATGCGTTGCTTATAAGCAACGCATTTTTGTATTTACGCTTTTAATTTCATTACAATATCAGCATCTGGTGTTACATATACGGTTTGCTGATTGTCGTACGTAACAAAACCAAGTTTTGCACCACTCGGTTTTTTCACATGGCGTATTTTAGTGAAATCAACAGGTACAGAGCTAGACTCTTTCGCTTTACTGTAATAAGCGGCAATTTTGGCAGCTTCTAGTAAAGTTTCTTCAGCAGGCTCTAAAGAACGAATGACAACGTGAGAGCCAGGTATGTCTTTCGTATGTAACCAAATTTCATCACGGCGGGCAAACTTCGTTGTTAAATAATCATTTTGTTTATTGTTTTTACCAACGAAAATCTCTGTGCCATCACTTGCTAAATATTTATCTAATACTGGCTTAGTAGGCTTTTTCTTTGCGTTTTTCGTTTTGCGATTGCGCACATAACCTTCTTCAGCTAATTCCTCACGAATTTCTTCAATATCTTTTGAAGAAGCAGCTTCCATTTGTTGAAGTAAGCTATCAAAATAAAGAATTTCTTCATTGGTTTTTTCGATTTGTTCTTCTACAACAACAACTGAATTTTTTGCTTTTTGATACTTTTGGAAATAGCGTTGTGCATTTTCAGATGGTGTTTTTAAAGGATCTAATGTGATTTTTACAGTTCCGCCATTTTCATCGTAATAATTAACGACCTCAATATCTTTATCGCCTTTTTTCAAAGCGTACATATTAGCTGTAAGTAGCTCTCCAAATAGTTGATATTTATCTGCTTTTCCAGCATCTTGCAGTGTTTTTTCGAGTTTAATGAGTTTTTTCTCGTTTTTATTTTTTTCATTTTGCATAAAGCGTTCTAAATCATGAGCTTGTTGTTTTACACGATCGCGCTCTGCTTTTCCGAAAAAGAAACGATCAAGCAATTCACTAACAGATGAGAACGTCTTATCTTCTCCTTGCAAGTGTGCAAGAGGGAAAAGATAAAAGAATTCTTTCCCATTTGAAGTAGTCATCGCTGGTGAATATGTATGAGTTAATAATGGTTTTTGTATGGAGAAAAATGCATCCGCTAATGCTTTTTCATTTACCATACCAGCTTTTTTCACTACTTCTTTTGCGAATAACGGGGATATTCCCGTAAAGGTGCCGACAAGCTGTTTATCCATGTTTCCAGATAGAAAGTCTAGTGGTCTAATAAATTCATCATTTGTTTCAATCTGAAGTGGGTTAATTTTATGTTGTGCTGGTGGTGCAATATATTCAGCTCCAGCGTATACAGTACGATGGCGGTTTACCGCTAAAGATATGTGTTTTAAGCTATCTAAAATAACGTTTGTTTTCGTATCTACTAAGATAATGTTACTATGTCGGCCCATTATTTCGATTACTAATGTTTTTAATGATTCGTCTCCAATTTCATTCCGACTGCGAACTGTAATTTGAATAATACGTTCTAAGTCAATTTGTTCAATTTTTTCAATAAACCCACCTTCTAAATGTTTACGAAGAAGCATACAAAACATTGGCGGTATTGCTGGTGAATCGTAGTTTTGATTCGTTAAGTGCAGACGCGCATATGTAGGGTGAGACGAAAGAATTAGTTTTTGGTTCTTTCCGTTTGCTCGAATATGTAATAAAATCTCATACTTTGAAGGTTGGTATATCTTGGAAATTCTTCCTGTGTAAAGAGAATTTGTAATTTCATGTGTAATTGCTCTTGTAAATAATCCATCGAATGCCATAAATGAACACTCCTTTCTAACTAAAAGTTAATTATAGCATTTTTTTGGACGAGGCTGAATAAGCTTTCAATAGAGTATGTCTGGAATCAGGAGGTCGATGGCAGGATGAACTGGTATGGAATGCGGGCACATGAAGTGGAAGAAAGAACGAATACGAATGTAAAGGTTGGACTTACAGAGAAAGAAGCAGAAGGGCGCGTAAAGAAATTTGGTACTAATGAATTAGAAGAAGCAAAAAGGCCTTCTGCACTAATGGTATTTTTAGCACAGTTTAAAGATTTCATGGTACTCGTTTTGTTTGGAGCAACAGTTGTTTCTGCGTTTTTAGGTGAATACATTGATTCTATTGCTATTGTTGCCATTGTTATTATCAATGGTATTCTCGGATTTTTTCAAGAAAGAAAAGCTGAAAAATCATTGGAAGCTTTAAAGGAACTAGCCGCTCCACAAGTTACTGTAATGCGGAATGGAAAGTGGGTAAAAGCACCATCTAAAGCACTTGTTTTAGGTGATATTATTAAGTTTTCCAGTGGTGATCGTATTGGGGCTGATGTGCGTCTTGTTGAAGCATCAAGTTTATATATTGAAGAGTCTGCTTTGACAGGGGAGTCCGTACCTGTACAAAAGAAGGTAGAAGCATTGCAAGGGCAAGATGTTGCAATTGGTGATCAAAAAAATATGGCTTTTATGGGGACAATGATTACGCGAGGATCTGGTACAGGAGTCGTTGTAGCAACTGGTATGAATACAGCGATGGGGCAAATTGCAAATATGTTACAAAATGCAGAGCAAATGGAAACACCACTGCAAAGAAGGTTAGAACAGCTCGGAAAAATATTAATTATTGTGGCTCTTATTTTGACAGCACTCGTTGTATTAGCTGGTGTGTATCAAGGGAATGAAGTATATCATATGTTTTTAGCTGGTGTCTCTCTGGCTGTTGCGGCTATTCCAGAAGGGTTGCCGGCAATTGTTACAGTAGCTTTATCACTTGGTGTACAGCGTATGATAAAAAAGAGAGCAATTGTACGAAAGTTACCAGCCGTAGAAACGTTAGGTTGTGCTTCCGTTATATGTTCTGATAAAACGGGAACAATGACGCAAAACAAAATGATGGTAACACATATGTGGTCAGGCGGAGAATTGTGGAAAGTGACAGGGCAAGGATATGAACCTAATGGCTCTTTTATGAAAGGTGAAAAAGAAGTGAATCCAGCTAAGACAAAAGCACTTTATCAGCTACTTACATTTGGTTCACTATGTAACAATGCAAATATTATTCAAAAGAAAAAGGCGTACGTATTAGATGGAGATCCAACAGAGGGAGCGCTTGTAGCTGCAGCAATGAAAGCTGGGATAACACGTGAGGCATTGAAAGGGAAATTTGAAGTTATTCGTGAATTTCCATTTGATTCAACTCGAAAAATGATGAGTGTTATTGTACGAGATCGAGAGGGGAAAAAGTTTATTGTTACGAAGGGAGCACCGGATGTTCTTTTACAAATGAGTCAAACGATTTTATGGGGGGATAAGCAACAGCCGTTAAGTGAGCTATATAGAAAAGAAGTACAGGCGGCTATTCATAGTTTAGGTAGTCAAGCGCTTCGAACAATTGCAGTTGCGTTTAAACCTTTAAAAATAACGGATTCTATTGAACATGAAAGAGACGTTGAAAAAGATTTTATGTTAGTTGGGATACAAGGTATGATTGACCCACCAAGACCAGAAGTGGCGCAGGCGGTAAAAGAGTGTAAAGAAGCTGGTATTCGAACAGTAATGATTACAGGTGATCATAAAGTGACAGCAATGGCGATTGCTGAACAATTAGGAGTTTTGCCACCAGATGGACGCGTTGTTGAAGGAGTAGAACTCGCGAATATGGATGTGGAGGAATTGGAAAATGTTGTAGAAGATACGTATGTATTCGCTCGTGTATCACCTGAACATAAATTAAAAATTGTTAAGGCACTGCAAAATCAAGGGCATATAGTAGCGATGACAGGTGATGGAGTGAACGATGCTCCAGCTATAAAAACAGCGGATATTGGGATAGCGATGGGGATTACAGGGACAGATGTTGCAAAAGAAGCCTCTTCACTTGTTTTACTAGACGATAATTTTGCTACAATTAAGTCAGCGATTAAAGAAGGAAGAAATATATACGAGAACATACGTAAGTTCATCCGATATTTATTAGCATCAAATGTTGGAGAAATTTTAGTTATGTTATTTGCGATGTTACTTGCATTACCCCTGCCGATGGTTCCTATTCAAATTTTATGGGTGAACTTAGTTACTGATGGTTTACCAGCGATGGCATTAGGTTTGGATAAGGCTGAAGGAGATGTGATGAAGAGAACGCCGCGCCACCCGAAAGAAGGGGTATTCGCTAGAGGGCTTGCGTGGAAAATAATAAGTCGAGGTTTTTTAATTGGGGCAGTGACGTTAGTAGCGTTTATTATTGCGTATAACCAACATCCAAATGAACTGAAATATGCACAAACTGTAGCGTTCGCGACGTTGGTACTTGCTCAGCTTATTCATGTATTTGATTGTCGTAGTGAGCATTCTGTCTTTCATCGTAATCCATTTGGGAACGTGTATTTAGTAGGGGCGGTTATCATTTCATTACTACTCATGCTAGTGGTGATATATTATCCACCGTTACAACCGATTTTTAGCACAATGCCGATACAAGCAAGAGATTGGTTATTAATTGGAGGTTTGTCATCAATTCCGACTTTCTTACTAGTAGGTTCTTTATTAACAGGGAAAAAGGCGAAAAAGAAAAAGCCAATGTTATATAAGAAGGGATTAAACTTGAAATAGTCAATGTTATGAAAATGTGATATAATTTACAGAAGGTAGTAGAGCCTTGTCTCTATTACCTTTTTCATTGAGTTATTTTATGGCTTGGATGTGATAAAAATGATTTCTAGTATGACAGGGTTTGGAAGATCGAAAGTAGAAAGTGATACTTTTCAAATTACAGTAGAAATGAAATCGGTGAACCACCGTTTTTTAGAGATGAGTATTCGACTTCCTAAGCAAATGATGGTATTTGAGGACAAAATTCGTAAAATAATTGCACAGCAAGTTCGACGTGGACGCATTGAAGTGTCTATTAGTATAGCAGGTGAAGGACTTGTTGAAAGAAAATTAAGTGTGAATTGGTCACTTCTTGAGCAGTACCAATCGATGATGGAAGATATAAAAGGAAAGTTTCAATTACAAGATTCTATTACACTCGAGCAATTAATGGCAATGCCAGAAGTAACAGCAATTGAAGAAATAGAAAATGTAAATGAACATTTTGAGAACAGTTTATATGAGGCTGTTCGTCAAGCTGCTCATATGTTGAAAACGATGAGAGATGACGAAGGAGAACGATTACATAAAGATATAGCGTATCGTTTACAAGAGATTAGCAATTGTGTAAATGCAATTATTCCACATGCACCAATTGTTACACAAAAATATCGTGAACGATTAGAAAATCGCTTAAAAGAATTACATAATCAAGAGTTAGATGAACAAAGATTGCTAACAGAAGTCGCAATCTTTGCAGAGCGTTGTGATATTCATGAAGAGTTAGTTCGTTTGCAAAGTCATTTAGAGCAATTTCGTGAAACATTGCAGATTGAAGAGCCTGTTGGAAGGAAAATGGATTTCATCGTGCAAGAGATGCATAGAGAAATTAATACGATTGGTTCTAAGGCAAATGACTTAACAATTTCAAAATATGTTGTAGAAATGAAAAATAACCTTGAAAAAATTCGTGAACAAGTACAAAATATTGAGTAGCTTTCAAAAAATATATAAAGTTATACGTGGTGGAGAAATCGGATAGACTTACTAGGAGGCGCAAACTATGGCCATGCGGTTTTTAAATATTGGATACGGAAATATTGTATCTGCTCATCGAATTATTGCTATTGTAAGTCCGGAGTCAGCTCCTATTAAACGAACAGTACAAGAAGCACGCGAACATAATGCTTTGCTTGATGCTACGTATGGGAGAAAAACAAGGGCGGTTATTGTTATGGATGATGGGCATGTTGTATTAAGTCCAATTCAACCAGAGACGATTGCACATCGTTTGAATAATAAAGAAGATTTAAGTGAGGAAGGGTAGGTTTTACATATTTATGAGAAGTAGAAGAGGATTGCTCATCGTTCTTTCAGGGCCTTCTGGGGTTGGAAAAGGAACGGTTCGTAAAGAGTTGTTTAGCCATGAGGATACACGTTTTCAGTACTCTATTTCAGTAACGACACGTAAGCCGCGTGAAGGTGAAGTAGATGGTGTGGATTATTTCTTTAAAGAAAGAGAAGAATTTGAGGAAATGATTCGTAATGAAAGATTACTTGAGTGGGCTGAGTTCGTAGGTAATTATTACGGAACACCAATTGACTATGTTGAAAAAACATTACAAGAAGGAAAAGATGTATTCTTAGAAATTGAAGTGCAAGGAGCAATTCAAGTTAAGAAAGCTTTCCCAGAAGGTGTATTTATTTTCTTAGCACCTCCAAGTTTATCTGAACTAAAGAGCCGTATTGTCGGACGTGGTACAGAGACTGAAGATGTTATTGAAAATCGTTTAACTGTAGCGAAAGAAGAAATCGAGATGATGGACGCTTACGACTATGTAGTAGAAAACGATCAAGTTGAATTAGCTTGTGATAGAATTAAAGCGATTGTGGTTGGCGAACATTGCCGCCGCGAAAGGGTAGCAAAATATTATAAAGAAATGACGGAGGGTCTATAATTATGTTAAATCCATCAATTGACTCATTACTACAAAAAATCGATTCTAAGTACACATTAGTAACAGTGGCTGCAAAACGCGCACGTGAAATGCAACTTGCTAATAACTGTGTTGTAGAGCAACCTGTTTCTCATAAATGTGTAGGTAAAGCATTAGAAGAAATCGATGCAGAAGCATTAAGCTACGTACCAAGTGAAGATAAAGTAGCTGAATAAGCCTTTGCCTTCGACAAAATAAAACATAGACTTTATAATTTTCTATGTAACGGTAACAACCTATTTACAAGTAGGTTGTTATTTTTTTACGAAAGGAATGAAATATTGGTACTGACGAGCTGGGAATTCTATTTCAGTATTATAAGTTTGAAAAAGAAAGAGGACGAGTCATATGCTAAAAGGGAAAAAGATACTTCTATGTGTAACAGGAGGCATTGCGGTTTTTAAAGCAGCTGCGTTAACGAGTAAATTGACACAATCTGGCGCGATTGTAAAAGTAATGATGAGTGAGTCGGCAATGAAGTTTGTTACGCCTCTTACATTCCAAGCGCTTTCTCGCCATGATGTATATACGGATACGTTTGATGAGAAAGACTCGGCTGTTATTGCTCATATTGATTTAGCAGATTGGGCGGATGTTGTACTTGTCGCACCTGCTACTGCCAATTGTATTGGAAAGTTAGCTGGTGGTATTGCAGATGATATGATTACAACTACTCTGTTAGCTACTACAGCCCCGGTATGGATTGCGCCTGCTATGAATGTGCATATGTATGAAAATAAAATTGTTCAAAAAAATATGATGACATTGAAAACGCTAGGATATACATTTATTGAGCCTGGGGAAGGCTTTTTAGCATGTGGATATGTAGCGAAGGGACGACTAGAAGAACCTGAAGCGATTATTGCACGGTTAGAGGAAGCTTTCTCAGAACACAAACCATTGCAGGGAAAAAGAATATTAATAACTGCTGGCCCAACACGTGAAAAAGTTGATCCAGTTCGTTTTATGACGAATTTTTCTTCTGGAAAAATGGGGTATGCGATTGCAGAAGTGGCGGCGAATTTAGGCGCTGATGTTATACTCGTTTCAGGACCGACAGCATTAAATCCACCGTTACATGTAACGACAGTGCAAGTGGAATCTGCACAAGATATGTTAGAAGCAGTTCTTCAACATTATCAAAACGTAGACGTTGTCATTAAAACAGCAGCAGTTGCAGATTATCGTCCGAAATATGTTCATGATAATAAAATGAAAAAGCAAAATGGTGATGCTGTCATTGAACTCGAAAGAACGGTGGATATTTTAAAAACGTTAGGTCAGAAAAAGGATAAACAGTTACTTATCGGTTTTGCTGCTGAAACGACAAATGTAGAGGAATATGCAACGAAAAAACTACGTGAGAAAAATGCAGATATGATTGTCGCGAATGATGTAAAAGCGCAAGGAGCTGGATTTGGCACGGATACGAATATTGTAACAATGTATAGAAAAGATGGAAAAGTTATTGAGTTACCACTTTTACTGAAAAAAGAGGTAGCTCGTGAAATATTAAAGCAAATTGAAATGATGTTAGAAGATGATCGTTTATGAAATTTGCAAGTGTAATTGTTGATGTACCTGCCCGTCAGACAGATCGACCATTTGATTACATTATCCCTGAAAAATGGGAAGATATTGTACAGACAGGAATGCGTGTAGTAGTTCCGTTTGGGCCAAGGAAATTACAAGGTTTTATTATTGGGATTAAAGATTCGGTGGATGTAGAAAGTAAGAAGTTAAAGACAATCCATGAAATATTAGATGTAACACCGGTTTTAAATGATGAATTATTAAAGCTTGGATATTGGCTTACAAGTGAAACGTTATGCTACATGATTTCAGCTTTTCAAGTGATGCTTCCAACTGCGATAAAAGCAACGTATAAAAAACGTCTACAACTTTGTAAACAGGAAGAAATAGCATCTGAAATACTATATTTATTTCAGGATAAAGAAGCAATTGATTTTGAAGTAATCGAGCAGCAGCCACATTTATACCGGACTATTCAACAAGAAATTAAAAATGGTACGGTTGAAGTCGTTTATCAAGTGAAAGATAAAGTACAAAAGAAGAAGCAAAGAGTTGTTCAGCCGGAGTTGCCAGAAGATAAATTGGAATTAGCGGCATTTGAACTGAAAAGTAAAAAACAACAAGATGTACTTTATTATTTTGTGGAAAATTATAAAAGTGTACCGTTGAAAATAATTACAGAAGAGTTACAAATAACAGATGCTCCAATAAAAGCACTTGTTAAAAAGGGCTTCATTTCAGAAAAGTATGTGGAAGTATACCGAAATCCGTATGACGATGATGATTTTGAACAAACGAAACCATTTCCACTTACGGAGGAACAAAAACAAGTTATTACACCGATTTTATCATCAATTACAAATGAAACTTATAATCCATTTTTACTATATGGTGTTACAGGAAGTGGAAAGACAGAAGTATATTTACAATCTATAGCAGCAGTGCTTGAGAAAGGAAAAGAAGCTATCGTTCTTGTTCCTGAAATTGCACTAACGCCCCAAATGGTGGATCGTTTTAAAGGTAGGTTTGGCTCGCAAGTTGCAGTTCTTCATAGTGCGTTGTCTGTTGGAGAAAAGTATGACGAGTGGCGTAAGATTTTAAGAAAAGAAGTGAAAGTTGTAGTTGGTGCGCGTTCAGCCGTTTTTGCGCCTTTTGAGAATTTAGGGATTATTATTATTGATGAAGAGCATGAATCAAGTTACAAACAAGAAGATAATCCGAGGTATCATGCAAGAGATGTAGCTGTCTGGAGAGGGCAATATCATAAATGTCCTATCGTTCTTGGTAGTGCGACACCAACACTTGAATCGTTTGCAAGGGCGAAAAAAGGTGTTTATAAACTACTAACAATGGAAAGACGTATGAATGAACAAGCTTTACCAACGGTAGAGATTGTTGACATGCGAGAAGAACTTCGTGACGGGAATCGATCAATGTTTTCTAAGGCGCTGCATGAAAAAATAGCAGATCGATTAGAAAAGAAAGAACAAATGGTACTCTTTTTAAATAGAAGAGGTCATTCTACATTTGTTATGTGCCGTGATTGTGGGTATGTTGTACAATGTCCGCATTGTGATATTTCATTGACATATCATAAAATGAATCATCGTTTAAAATGTCATTATTGTAGTTACGAAGAGAATATGCCAACTGAGTGTCCAGCTTGTCAAAGTACATACATTCGTTTCTTTGGTACAGGTACACAAAAGGTAGAAGAAGAAATTACAAAACTATTTCCAGAGGCGCGAGTCATTCGAATGGATGTAGATACGACAAGTCGAAAAGGAATGCATGAAAAATTATTAAAGGCGTTTGGGGAAGAAAAAGCAGATATACTACTTGGAACACAAATGATTGCTAAAGGATTAGATTTTCCGAAAGTAACTCTTGTTGGGGTTTTAACTGCAGATACGATGCTTCACTTACCTGATTTTCGGGCAAGTGAAAAGACATATCAGTTATTGACGCAAGTAAGTGGACGAGCGGGTAGACATGAATTGCCAGGGGAAGTTGTGATTCAAACATATACGCCAGAACATTACAGTATAGAGTTAGCGAAGAACCAACAATATGATGTGTTTTTTGACCAAGAAATGCAAATGAGGCGAACAAGACAATATCCCCCATATTACTATGTTGTACTTGTAACTGTATCTCATCCTGAATTATTAAAAGCGGTGCAAGTGACGGAAAAAATTGCCTCGTATTTACGAACGCATTGCTCACAGCAAACAATGGTGTTAGGACCAGTTGCTTCAGCAATTCCAAGGATAAAAGATAGATATCGTTATCAATGCATGATAAAATACAAACGGGAACCAAACTTAAAGAACGTGCTCAAAATGGTAAATGAACATTATCAAGCAGAAATGCAAAAAGAGCTACAAATCTCAATTGATTTTAATCCAACAATGTTAATGTAGCGGAGGGAAATATGGCAGTTTTAGAAATAATCAAGCATCCAAATGAAGTGTTAGAAACACCATGCGAAAGAGTAATTAACTTTGATAAAAAGTTAGTGAAATTGTTGAAAGATATGCATGAAACAATGTTAATTGCGGACGGAGTCGGTTTAGCTGCGCCTCAAGTAGGTGTAAGCTTGCAAGTAGCGGTTGTTGATGTCGATGATGATACTGGGAAAATCGAGTTAATCAATCCATCAATATTAGAAAAACGTGGTGAACAAGTAGGTCCCGAAGGCTGTTTAAGCTTCCCGGGACTTTATGGTGAAGTAGAACGTGCCGATTATATTAAAGTAAGAGCGCAAAATCGCCGTGGGAAAGTATTTTTATTAGAAGCGGAAGGATTTTTAGCGCGTGCAATTCAACATGAAATCGATCATTTACACGGTGTTTTATTTACATCGAAAGTGACAAGATATTATGAAGAAAACGAACTAGAATAGGTGTTAAAAGGAGCGGTTTTTAAATGATAAAAGTAGTGTTTATGGGAACACCGGACTTTTCAGTGCCGGTGCTTCGTCGTCTTATTGAAGATGGCTATGAGGTAGTAGGTGTTGTGACGCAACCTGATCGTCCAGTAGGTAGAAAAAAAGTATTAACACCTACACCTGTTAAAGTTGAAGCGGAAAAACATGGTATCCCTGTGTTACAGCCGTTAAAAATTCGTGAAAAAGATGAATATGAAAAAGTATTGGCATTAGAGCCAGATTTAATTGTAACAGCTGCATTTGGTCAGATTGTACCAAATGAAATTTTAGAAGCACCGAAGTATGGATGTATTAATGTCCACGCTTCTTTACTTCCTGAACTTCGTGGTGGTGCACCAATTCATTATGCAATTATGGAAGGTAAAGAAAAAACTGGTATTACAATTATGTATATGGTAGAAAAATTGGATGCTGGTGATATCTTAACGCAAGTGGAAGTGGAAATTGAAGAGCGTGAAACGACAGGCTCATTATTTGATAAATTAAGTGAAGCTGGAGCACACCTTCTATCTAAAACAGTACCTTTATTAATTCAAGGTAAGTTAGAACCGATTAAACAAAACGAAGAAGAAGTAACGTTTGCTTACAATATAAAACGTGAACAAGAGAAAATTGATTGGACAAAAACAGGTGAGGAAGTATACAATCACATTCGCGGATTGAATCCATGGCCAGTTGCTTATACAACTTTAGCAGGACAAGTTGTTAAAGTATGGTGGGGAGAAAAAGTGCCTGTAACTGAACCGGCTGAAGCAGGTACGATTGTTGCAATCGAAGAAGATGGTTTTGTTGTAGCAACTAGTAATGAAACAGGTATTAAAATTACTGAATTGCAACCTTCTGGTAAAAAGCGTATGAGTTGTTCACAATTTTTACGTGGAACAAAACCTGAAATTGGAACGAAGTTAGGAGAAAATGCATGAGACAAAATGTTCGTGAATTAGCTCTTGATGGTTTAATTCAAGTGGAAAAAATTGGTGCATATAGCAACTTACTTTTAAATAATCTAATTGAAAAAAGTGCAATTGATAGAAAAGATATTGGTTTATTAACTGAAATTGTATATGGAACGATTCAACGTCGTGACACATTAGATTATTATTTACAGCCTTTTTTAAAAAAGAAGGTTGAGGCGTGGGTAAGGGTATTGCTTCGCTTATCTTTATATCAAATGATTTATTTAGACCGAGTGCCAGAAAGAGCGGCTATTCATGAAGCGGTTGAGATTGCAAAGCGTCGCGGGCATAAAGGAATTGCTGGTATGGTGAACGGTGTATTACGTTCGATTCAGAGAGAAGGTGTACCTTCTGTAGATGAAATCAAGGATCCAGTAGAACGTCTTGCAATTGCGACGAGTCATCCAGTTTGGCTTGTACAAGAGTGGACTTCTGCATATGGCTTAGAAACTGCAGAGAAAATGTGCGAAGTAAACATGTTACCACCTGTACCAACAGCACGTGTGAATGTTGATAAGGTAACGGTAGAAGAAGCGATTGAGTTGTTGGCAAGTGAAGGTATAGAAGCAAAACGTGGTGACTTGTCAGATGATGCAATTCAGATTGAAAGAGGAAATGTAGCGCATACAGAAGCGTTTAAAAAAGGATTTCTTTCTATTCAAGATGAAAGTTCTATGCTTGTAGCACGCGCTTTAGAACCGAATACGGGAGATGCAGTTCTTGATAGTTGTGCTGCTCCAGGCGGAAAAACAACGCATATCGCGGAACGATTAAAGGGAACTGGTAAGGTCATGTCCCTTGATTTACATGCACACAAAGTACGTTTAATTAAACAGCAAGCAGAGCGACTTGGTCTAGAAAATGTTGAAACAAAAGCGCTAGATGCTAGAAAAGTGCAAGAGCACTTTGCAAATGAAACGTTTGATAAAATATTGGTAGATGCACCGTGTTCTGGATTTGGTGTAATTAGACGTAAGCCTGATATTAAGTTAGGAAAAGATAAAGGCGATAGTGAAAGATTATCGACGATTCAACTTGCGATACTAGAAAAAATAGCACCATTATTAAAACAAGGCGGTCGTCTTGTTTATAGTACGTGCACAATTGAGAAAATAGAAAATGAACAAGTAATAGATAAATTTTTAAAAGAACATCCTGAATTTGAATGGGATACTACGATAAAAGAACGTATGCCAGAAAAATTAAGTCCGTATATTAATGAAGGTCAAGTACAAATTTTACCGCATTATTTTGCAACGGATGGCTTTTATATTGCTTGTTTAAGGAAGAAGGTGTAGCATCATGGAAACAACTGTAAGAAAACAAAAGAAAAATGTAGAAACGAAGAAACCATCAATTTACTCTTTACAACTTCATGAAATGCAAGATTGGTTAAAGGAACAAGGAGAACCGAAGTTCCGCGCTGGACAAATTTTTGACTGGCTATATAAAAAACGTGTAAAAAATTATGAGGATATGTCAAACCTTTCTAAAGGATTGCGTGATAAATTGTCGAATTCCTTTGATATTACTACTTTAAACACGTTAGTAAAACAAACGTCTTCAGATGGAACGATTAAATTCTTATTCCAATTATATGACGGATATTCTATTGAAACGGTATTAATGCGACATGAATATGGAAATTCCATTTGTGTAACAACGCAAGTTGGTTGTCGTATTGGATGTACGTTCTGTGCTTCGACACTTGGTGGACTAAAACGAAACCTAGAAGCTGGAGAAATCGTAGCGCAAGTAGTAGAAGTTCAGCGTGCGCTTGATGAAACAGAAGAACGTGTAAGTTCTCTTGTTGTTATGGGAATTGGAGAACCATTTGATAACTACGATAATTTAATGGGATTCTTACGCATCACTAACCATGAAAAAGGACTTCATATTGGTGCTAGACATATGACTGTTTCGACGAGTGGAATTATCCCGAAAATTTATAAGTTTGCTGAAGAAGAACTACAAATTAATTTTGCGATTTCATTGCATGCTCCAAACTCAGAATTACGTTCAAAGTTAATGCCGATTAACCGTGCTTATAAATTACCGGATTTAATGGAAGCTATTAAATACTATGTAAATAGAACAGGGCGCCGTATTACTTTTGAATATGGATTATTTGGAGGAGAAAATGACCAAGTTGAGCACGCTGAAGAGCTTGCTGCGCTCTTAAAAGGTGTAAAATGTCATGTAAACTTAATCCCGGTAAACTACGTACCTGAACGTGATTATGTACGTACACCACGTGAGCAAATTTTCTTGTTCGAGAAAACGTTAAAAGATCGTGGAGTGAATGTAACGATTCGCCGTGAACAAGGTCATGATATTGACGCAGCCTGCGGTCAGTTGCGTGCGAAGGAGCGCAAAGAAGAGACGAGGTGACGAGATGAAAGCCGTATTTCTATCGGATAAAGGAAAAGTTCGTCAACATAATGAAGATAGTGCAGGAGTTTTTCACAATTTAGATGGAAATGTTTTAGCGGTAGTAGCAGATGGAATGGGAGGTCATCGAGCTGGTGATGTAGCTAGCTCGATGGCCATTCAATTATTCCATGATTATTGGAAGCAAACGCATAATATGAATGAACCGAAAAAAGTAGAACAATGGTTACATACTAGTGTTGGGATTATTAATGAGCGCATATATGAATACGCTCAGCAAAATGTAGAATGTAATGGTATGGGAACAACGCTTATAATAGCTGTTTGTACACCAAGTTTTGTGACGATAGGGCATATAGGAGATAGTCGTTGCTATATGGTATCAGAAGGAGAAATGACGCTTGTAACGGAAGATCATTCGCTTGTAAATGAGCTTGTGAGACATGGTGAAATTTCAAAGGAAGATGCAGAGTATCATCCGAAAAAGAATGTGTTATTAAGAGCGCTAGGAACAGAAGAAAAAGTTGGATTAGATGTTAAAACGTTGGTGCTTGAGGAAGATGATCAATTACTTCTTTGCTCTGATGGGTTATCAAACAAAGTTTCTATTGATGATATGCAACAAATTTTACAGTTAAATGAACAGCTTGAAGGTAAAGGGCAGCGTCTCATTCAATTGGCGAATGATCGCGGTGGAGAAGATAATATCACACTTGTTCTTATTGATTATGCGGGTTCGACAAACGAAAGTAGGTGAAGTGCAACGTGCTGATTGGAAAACGCTTAAATGACCGTTATAAGCTGCTGAAAATGATTGGTGGTGGCGGAATGGCCAATGTATATTTAGCTCATGATGATATACTTGGCCGAGATGTAGCGGTAAAAATATTAAGACTCGACTACTCAAATAACGAAGAGTTTATTAAACGTTTCCATCGAGAAGCGCAGTCTGTTACAACGTTGTCGCATCCAAATATTGTGAATATGTATGATGTCGGAGAAGAAGATGGTATATATTATCTTGTCATGGAATATGTACCCGGGCAAACATTGAAGCAATACATAATTGAGCGAGGTATGTTACCTATAGGAGAAGCTCTTGATATTATGGAGCAGTTAACATCCGCCATGGCACACGCCCATCATTTTGAAATTGTGCATCGTGATATAAAGCCGCACAATATTTTAATTCGAGCTGATGGAATAATAAAAGTAACAGATTTTGGAATTGCGACAGCTACAAGTGCAACAACAATTACACATACAAATTCAGTACTGGGCTCAGTCCATTATTTATCACCAGAACAGGCACGTGGCGGGATAGCAAATAAACAATCGGATATTTATTCTCTTGGAATAGTTATGTTTGAATTGTTAACAGGAAGACAACCGTTTTCTGGCGAATCTGCTGTTGCTATAGCTTTAAAACATTTACAAAGTGAAATCCCATCACCAAAAAGATGGAATGAAAATATTCCGCAAAGTGTTGAAAATATTATATTAAAGGCAACTGCAAAAGATCCTTTCCATCGATATCAATCTGCCAATGCGATGAAGCGAGATATTGAAACTGCGCTATATCCAGAGAGGATAAATGAGCAACCATTTTACATACCAGAAGATATGGAAGCGACGAAAGCGATTCCGATTATTCAACAAGAACAATTATTTGAAAATGTAAGTGATGAAACGATTGTTTTAAAAGGGAGTAAGGTGGAAGAACCGATAAGAGCAGAAGCAGCTGAGTTAGATAAGAAGAAAAAACGGAGTAACAAGTGGCTTAAAGTTTTAATTTCAACATTTTTATTTTTAGCAATAGGAATAACATTAGCGCTTACGGTTATTCCAGGATTATTTATTCCGAAAGATGTGAAAGTTCCTGATGTGGCTGGTATGAAATACACGACAGCTGTAAATACGTTAGTAGAAAAGGGCTTTGAGGTGACGGAGCCTAATATTGTATATACAGATGATATTGAAGTTGGGGATGTAATAAAAACGGAACCTGTAGCAGGAAGAGTCGTAAAAGAAAACGCTAAAATTACTATCTATCAATCAGGTGGAAAAAAGAAAAGTAAGATGGCGAATTTCACAGGGAAAAACTTTGAGAGTGTAAAAGCTGAGTTAGAAGAAAAATATAAACAAGTTACAGTAAATTATATTGAAAATGATAAGCCGAAAGGTGAAATTGTAGAGCAAATTCCGACGCCTGATCAAATGGTTATAGAAGCGGAGCAAGAACTGAAAATCTGGGTAAGTAAAGGTCCTTATCAAATTAGACCAGGTGACTTTTCGGGGTGGACTGAAAATAGTGTAACTGGTTATTTGAATGAGAGAAAACTAACGTCAGATATAAAACGAGAGTATTCAGATTCAGTCGAAAAAGGACTTGTAATTTCGCAATTTCCAAAACCAGGTACACCATTAAAAGAGGGAGATAAAGTAACTATTATTATCTCTGATGGTCAAAAGCCTAAAGTGACTAAAACGGTAAAAGTGGACAATATCTCTATCCCATATGAGCCTGCTGTAACAGGTGAAAAAAAGCTGCAAACAATAGAAATTTATAAAGAAGACATGCAGCAAAAAATGGATAGACCGGTTGAAACGAGAACAATTACTGAATCAGCGACTATTTCTTTAGAATTTGTAATTCAAGAAGGTTCAAAGGGACACTATAAAATTGTACGAGATGGAGTAACGATTATTGATAAAGAAGTACCATATCCAACTCAATAATAGTGAAAGTCTACTTATTATTATTATTATTATTATTATTATTGCCTGTTATGCTGTCTACAAAGTGGACGGTATAGCAGGCAATAATATATGATTCAAAAAGCTAGTAAAGTGATGCAGCTGTAAATATTTTTTTGCATTTAATGGGAAATTTAATGTATATTAGCGAAAGTATATATGGTAGGTTTTGAAATCGTTATTTGGAAAATTTAAATCCATTCATTTTTAAATTCAGCATCACCTTATACAAAAAAAGGAGAATTCTATGCCAGAAGGAAAAATTATAAAAGCTTTAAGTGGGTTTTATTACGTGCAGCATGAAGAAGGGGTTACGCAATGTCGTGGGCGAGGTGTATTTAGAAAAAATAAAATTACACCACTTGTAGGAGACCAAGTTGTTTTTCAGGCAGATAATCCAACTGAAGGTTATGTGCTTGAAGTGTTTGATCGAAAAAATGAACTTGTTAGACCTCCTATTGCTAATGTCGATCAAGCGATCCTTGTGTTCTCTGCAGTAGAACCAGATTTTAATCCTGGACTGTTAGATCGATTTTTAGTGCTGATTGAATATCATAACATTAAGCCAATTATTTGTATTAGCAAGATGGATTTAGTAGATGAAAAGATGAAAGCAACTGTTGAAGCTTATGCGAATGATTATCGTGAGATGGGTTATGATGTTTTATTTACTTCTATTAATACGTCAGAAAGTATTGATATATTAAAACCATACTTAGAAAATTGTGTTTCTGTCGTTGCGGGTCAATCTGGTGTTGGGAAATCTTCAATGCTTAATGTGCTACGTCCAGAATTAGAGCTGAAAACAAATGATATTTCCTCCCATTTAGGACGCGGGAAGCATACGACAAGACACGTAGAATTAATTGCAATTGGGAGTGGACTAGTAGCAGATACACCGGGTTTTAGTTCACTAGATTTCATTGATATAGAAGTAGAAGATCTTACATATTGTTTTCCAGAGTTGAAAGAAGCGAGCCAATACTGTAAATTTAGAGGGTGTACACATCTTTCTGAACCGAAATGTGCAGTGAAAGCTGCGGTTGAAGAAGGGAAGATTACAGAATATCGCTATAAGAACTATAAACAATTCGTAGAAGAAATTAGAGAGAGAAAGCCGAGGTATTAGTTATGATTAAAATTGCACCATCGATTTTATCAGCAGATTTTTCAAAATTAGGGGAAGAGATTAAAGATGTAGAAAAGGGCGGAGCGGATTACATTCACGTTGACGTAATGGATGGACATTTCGTACCAAATATTACGATTGGACCATTAATTGTAGAAGCTATCCGTCCAATTACATCATTACCATTAGATGTACATTTAATGATTGAAAATCCTGATAACTATATCCCGACTTTCGCACAAGCGGGAGCGGATATTATTACTGTTCACGTAGAGGCGTGTCCACATCTGCATCGTACAATTCAGTTAATTAAATCTCACGGTATTAAAGCGGGTGTTGTATTAAATCCACATACGCCAGTTTCAGTGATTGAGCATGTATTAGAAGATATAGATATGGTATTACTTATGACAGTAAACCCTGGATTTGGTGGACAGAAGTTTATCCATTCTGTATTACCGAAAATTAAACAAGTTGCAGACATGGTGAAAGAGCGCAATCTAGAAGTAGAAATTGAAGTTGATGGTGGTGTAAATGCTGAAACAGCAAGACTTTGTGTGGAAGCAGGAGCAAATGTACTTGTAGCTGGATCAGCAGTATACAATCAAAAAGACCGCGGTGAAGCAATTCGCGTAATTCGTGGGTAGTGATGAACTTTTATCCTAGTAAGGTATTCATAGGATAGGGTAAAAATATGTAAAAAGGCAATCTACCGAATGGCAGATTGCCTTTTTACAATGGAAGGGGAAGAAAAAATGATTATTCATATTTTGGCAGGAGGACCTTCGGAATATTGCGCAGATTTTGCTCGATATGAGAATGAGGAAGTAGTGTGGGCTGCGGTTGATAGGGGAGTATACCGTCTATTAAAGAAAGGGATTACCCCGGCTGTTGCGTTTGGAGATTACGATTCAGTTACTGAAGAAGAATTAGTATGGATGGGACAGCAAACGAACGAATTACATATTGTTCCGCGGGAAAAAGATCAAACGGATTTAGAAATTGCAATCAACTGGGCATTAGGACAGAAGCCGGCACTAATTCGTATTTTTGGTGCTACCGGTGGAAGACTTGATCACGGTTTGGCAAATATACAAATGCTTTTAAAAGGGTTAGAAGTAGAGATAGAAATGTGTATTGTGGACAATAAAAATGAAATAACAGTTAAAAAAGTGGGTACACATATAATTGAAGAAAATAAAAATTTTCCTTATGTATCTTTTGTACCAGTTACTGAAATAGTGGAAGGGATTACATTGTTTGGTTTTAAGTACCCTCTTACTAATAAAACAATAGAGTGGGGATCAACACTTTGTATTAGTAACGAACTCGTTGAGGAAAAAGGTACTTTTTCATTTACTTCTGGCATATTAATGTTGATAAGAAGCACTGATTGAAGAAACAATTTTGCTCCTTACATCATATAGTGACCAAGTGGAGTAATGGGGATTAGGAGGGAAACCATGAGATTTTATACAATTAAGTTACCTAAATTTCTTGGTGGAATTGTTCGTGCAATGTTAAATACCTTCAAAAAAGATTAAAAAAAGCACCTATCACCGGTGCTTTTTCCATTGTTATAGTAAAAAAAGAGCCTATCGGCTCTTTTTTTTATTATTAAACACGTTCGATTTTGCCAGATTTTAATGCTCTAGCAGAAACGTAAACACGTTGAACTTTTCCGTCGATGCGTACGCGAACTTTTTGAAGGTTAGCGCCCCACTTACGTTTTGTAGCGTTCATTGCGTGAGAACGAGAGTTACCAGAACGAGCTTTTCTTCCAGTAATAGCACAAACACGAGCCATTTATATTTCCCTCCCTTGATACCTTACCATACGTAATTTTTCAATGTTAGTCTTTTATGCGATGCTAAAAACACTACTATAATTTAACACAACTAAAAAGAGAATGCAACACCGTAGAAAAAAGAAATCAAGAAAATTTACTTGACACTATATGTCAATGAAGAAAAGTTAAAATCCATAAAAATTGCTTGACATATTATAGTGGTACATGTTGTATAATAACAATGGACTATTTTGCTCATCATAAAAAAGTGTAATTTAAAACATAAAATATGAGAGTGAAAAGAAAGAACGATGGAATTTTCTTTAAAAAGATTATATGATAGTAACTAAAGTAGTCTAGCTCACTTTCACCATTTATGAAGGGGGAAACGAGATGTCAATTGAAATTAAAACGAAGTACGGTCAAATTGATATTAGTACAGATGTAATTGCAACAATTGCTGGAGGTGCCGCGGTAGATTGCTACGGTATCGTAGGTATGGCATCAAAAAATCAGTTAAAAGATGGATTAACAGACATTTTACGAAAAGAAAACTTCACTAGAGGTGTTATTGTTCGTAAAGATGAAGATGAAGTACATATTGATATGTATATTATTGTGAGCTATGGTACGAAAATTTCAGAAGTGGCACATAATGTGCAGACGAAAGTGAAATATACATTAGATCAAACTGTAGGACTAGCAGTAGATTCTGTAAACATCTACGTACAAGGAGTTAAAGTAATAAACTTGTAATGTGCATTAAGGAGGAAAATCTGTGTCAATTCAAAAAATTGATGGAAAACGTTTATCACAAATGATCATGCAAGGAGCGAATAATTTAACAAATAATGTTCAGCTTGTTGATGCATTAAACGTATTTCCAGTTCCAGATGGCGATACCGGTACAAACATGAACTTATCTATGACTTCAGGTGCGCGTGAAGTGAAAGCAAATCCTTCACAGCATGCTGGTAAAGTCGGCGTAAGTTTAGCCAAAGGATTATTAATGGGAGCTCGTGGTAACTCTGGAGTTATTCTATCTCAGTTGTTCCGTGGTTTCTCTAAATCCATTGAACAAAAAGAAGAATTAACAACAGTTGATTTTGCTGCAGCACTAGAAGCTGGAGTAGAGGCGGCTTATAAAGCGGTTATGAAACCGATTGAAGGAACGATTTTAACGGTTGCAAGAGAAACGGGTAAATATGCAGTAACAGTTGCGAAAAAACAGCGCGACTTTGTTTTGTTTATGGAAGACGTTGTGAAAGAAGCAAACGCATCGTTAAATCGTACGCCAGATTTATTACCTGTATTAAAACAAGTTGGCGTTGTAGATAGCGGTGGTAAAGGTCTTGTAGTAGTATACGAAGGATTTTTAGCTGACTTAAAAGGAGAAACGATTTCTTCTGATGCACCGACGCAAACATCTATGAATGAGATGGTACGCGCAGAACATCACCGTAGTGTACAAAGCCAATTGAGTACAGAAGATATTAAGTATGGATATTGTACGGAGTTCATGGTGAAATTAGAGGCTGAAAAGGTGAAAGAGCATAATTTCTCTGAACAAAAATTCCGTGAAGATATTAGTGTATATGGTGATTCTCTACTAGTTGTGTCTGATGATGAAATTGTAAAAGTTCATATCCACGCAGAACATCCTGGAGACGCTATGAACTACGGGCAAAAATACGGTAGTTTAATTAAGATCAAAGTAGAAAATATGCGTGAACAGCATACTGCTTTATTAGATGAACCTGCTATGGTTCCTGAACAACCAGCTCAATCGAAAGAAAAACAACCATATGGTATCGTAACTGTGGCAATGGGGTCTGGTATTAAAACTTTATTTGAGAGCATCGGCGCAACGAAAGTTATCGAAGGTGGTCAAACGATGAATCCAAGTACGGAGGATATCGTGAAGGCAATTGAAGAAGCAAATGCTGAAAAAATCATTATTTTACCGAATAACGGAAATATTGTAATGGCAGCAGAACAAGCGGCATCAGTTGTAGATCAAGAAGTTATTGTTGTTCGTTCGAAAACAGTTCCTCAAGGTATGGCAGCAATGTTAGCATTTAACCCAGTTGGAACGTTAGAAGAGAATGAAGAAAACATGCAAGAAGCTTTATCTCATGTGAAAACAGGTCAAATTACGTATGCTGTACGTGATACGGAAATTGATGGTGTAGCAATTCAAAAAGATGACTTCATGTGTATTGCAGATGGAAAAATTGTATCTACAAATGCTGAAAAAGTAGGAGCTGCGAAGCAATTACTAGAAGCGCTTATTGATGAAGATTCTGAAATCGTAACGATTCTACAAGGTGAAGATGCAACTGACGAAGAAGTAGCGGAGTTAGTTGAATTTGTAGAAGAGAAATTTGAAGATGCAGAAGTAGAAGTGCATGCTGGAAACCAACCAGTGTATTCTTTCATCTTCTCTGTAGAATAAGATAAGATTCGTTTTGAAAATAAATGGATTACTTACTTGCTAATGGATAAGAAGTAGTAATATGAAGTTTATTACTAGTTTTTATTCAAAAGGCTAGCATATTGAAGAGAGAAAAGAGCCTTGCTGCTAATAGTGAGGCTCTTTTTTACTTGTTTTATATAAGGGATTTGAGTAGTTTCTCTTAGAATGCCTATGATAGAATATATAAGGTGAAAGAGAGCGATTACAGATGCTAATTGGTACTCAAATAAAATGCAATAAAGAAAATAATGTGACGGGGTGTGAGAATCTTGAATGATGTTGTACAAGTTCCTGTTACGGATGTAAAGGGGATCGGAGGAGAAACATCTGAGTTACTACATGAGATGGGGATTTATACAGTTTCTCATCTATTAGAACATTTTCCGTACCGTTATGAAGATTATGCGATGAAAGATCTTGCTGAAGTAAAGCATGATGAACGTGTAACGGTTGAAGGGAAGGTTCATAGTGCTCCTTTGCTGCAATATTATGGTAAGAAGAAATCGCGTCTAACAGTTCGTGTTCTCGTCGGTCGTTATTTAATTACGGCGGTATGTTTTAATAGGCCTTACTATAAGCAAAAATTAACGTTAGATGAAACGGTAACGATTACTGGTAAATGGGATCAACATCGTCAAACAATTGCTGTATCAGAACTTCATTTTGGGCCAGTTGTACGTCAACAAGAAGTGGAGCCTGTTTACTCAGTAAAGGGGAAACTTACAGTAAAACAGATGCGTCGTTTTATTGCTCAAGCGTTAAAGGAATATGGAGATTCTATAGTCGAAGTGTTACCGGATGGTTTGTTAGGCCGGTATAAATTATTACCAAGATATGAAGCACTTAAGGCTTTGCATTTTCCGGTAGGACAGGAGGATTTAAAGCAAGCGCGTCGCCGTTTTGTATATGAGGAATTTTTCTTATTTCAGCTGAAAATGCAAACACTGAGGAAAATGGAGAGGGAAAATTCAAAAGGGACGAAGAAAGAGATTCCGTCAGTAGAATTACAAGAATTTATCGATGCATTGCCGTTCCCGTTAACTGGTGCGCAGCGCCGAGTTGTAGATGAAATTTTAAAAGATATGACATCTCCTTATCGGATGAACCGACTATTACAAGGTGACGTTGGTTCTGGGAAAACAGTTGTTGCTGCGATTGGCCTTTATGCATCGAAATTAGCTCATTATCAAGGTGCTTTAATGGTTCCTACAGAAATTTTAGCTGAGCAACATTATCAGTCGCTTGCTGAAACGTTTTCGCATTTTGGTATGAAGGTGGAACTGCTAACAAGTTCTGTTAAAGGTGCAAGACGCCGAGAAATTTTAGCGAAGTTAGAACAAGGAGAAATAGATATTCTTGTTGGAACGCACGCTTTAATTCAAGATGAAGTTATATTTCATAGGTTGGGTCTCGTTATTACAGATGAACAGCATCGATTTGGTGTAGCGCAGCGCCGAGTTTTACGGGAGAAAGGTGAAAGTCCAGATGTATTATTTATGACAGCGACACCAATTCCGCGTACGCTTGCAATTACTGCATTTGGAGAGATGGATGTTTCGATAATCGATGAGATGCCAGCAGGTAGAAAGGTGATTGAAACATACTGGGCAAAACATGATATGTTAGATCGCGTCCTCGGTTTTGTTGAGAAGGAAATAAAAAAAGGAAGACAGGCATACGTTATTTGTCCTCTAATTGAAGAATCTGAGAAACTTGATGTGCAAAATGCTATCGACTTACATAGTATGCTGACGCATCATTACCAAGGGAAATGCCAAGTTGGATTGATGCATGGGAGATTATCGTCTCAGGAAAAAGAAGAGATAATGGGCCAGTTTAGTGAAAATAAAGTGCAAATTCTTGTATCGACAACAGTTGTTGAGGTGGGTGTGAACGTACCGAATGCGACTGTGATGGTTATTTATGATGCAGAACGTTTCGGTTTATCGCAGCTTCATCAGCTTAGAGGGCGTGTCGGGCGTGGTAGTGAACAATCATATTGTTTATTAATAGCAGACCCTAAATCAGAAACAGGAAAAGAAAGAATGCGCATAATGACTGAAACAAATGATGGATTTGTATTGTCAGAAAAAGATTTAGAATTACGAGGTCCTGGAGATTTCTTTGGGAGTAAGCAAAGTGGCTTACCAGAATTTAAGGTTGCTGACATGGTACACGATTATCGAGCGTTAGAAACAGCAAGGCAAGATGCGGCGATACTAGTAGATTCAGAAGCATTTTGGCACAATGATCAGTACGCTGCCTTGCGTACGTATCTTGATGGGACAGGTGTGTTCCAAGGAGAGAAGCTCGATTAAAGGGAGTCAACAAAAATTTTTGTTGCATTCTACTTTTAATGATTATATACTACTGTTAGTACCTAGTCATAAAAATGGATGGTGCGGTATGAAGAAAAGAAGAAGTAAAAAAGAAAGACAAGAATTATTACAACAAACAATCGAATCAAATCCTTTTATTACGGATGAAGATTTAGCGGAAAAATTTCAAGTGAGTATACAAACAGTACGACTGGATCGTATGGAATTGTCTATTCCTGAATTAAGAGAGAGAATTAAACATGTAGCTACAAAGCAACATGAAGAAGATGTGAAATCTTTACCGTTAGAAGAGGTTGTCGGAGAAATTATTGATATTGAATTAGATAGACATGCAATCTCTATCTTTGAAGTAAAGGTAGAACATGTATTTAAAAGAAATCAAATTGCCCGTGGGCATCATCTGTTTGCGCAAGCAAACTCACTAGCTGTTGCGGTTATTGATGAAGAATTAGCTTTAACTGCAAAGTCTACCATTCGATACATTCGCCCTGTGAAATTAGGAGAGCGTGTTGTTGCAAAAGCGCGCGTTGAAGATGTAGAGAATGATAAGGGACGGACGGTTGTCAAAGTGCGTAGCTTCGTTGGAGAAGAACTTGTTTTTACAGGCACTTTTGAAATGTATCGATCTAGTAATTATAGTGAGGAAGGTAACAACTTATGAAAATCGCAATAGATGCAATGGGCGGAGATCACGCTCCAAAGGCTGTAGTATTAGGGGCAATGAAAGCTATTAAGGAATATTCTGATTTACATATTACGTTAGTAGGGAAAGAAGAGGAAATTCGTCAATATTTAACGAGTGATGAACGAATTACTATTCTTCATACAGACGAAAAAATAGAATCGACGGAGGAACCAGTAAGAGCGGTTCGTCGAAAAAAACAAGCTTCAATGGTACTTGCGGCACAGCAAGTAAAGGATGGAGAAGCAGACGCTTGTATATCCGCAGGTAGTACAGGAGCTTTAATGGCAGCTGGATTATTTGTTGTCGGTCGCATGGAAGGAATTGAGCGACCAGCTTTATCGCCTACAATGCCAACTGTAGATGGAAAAGGTTTTGTTATGTTAGATGTTGGAGCAAATGTTGATGCAAAACCAATTCATTTATATCAATATGCAGTAATGGGATCTGTTTATGCTGAGAAGGTAAGAGGAATTGAAAATCCTCGTGTTGGACTATTAAACGTTGGAACAGAGGATGGGAAAGGAAACGAGCTTTCAAAGCAAGTATTTGCAATGCTTAAGGATGCGCCAATTAATTTCGTTGGGAACGTTGAATCAAGAGATTTATTGCAAGGTGTAGCAGATGTTGTTGTATGTGATGGTTTTACAGGGAATGTAGCGTTGAAATCATTAGAAGGAACAGCACTTGCGCTATTCTCTATGTTGAAAGAACAACTAATGAGTTCGTTTACGAGCAAATTAGCAGCGGCGGTATTAAAGCCAAAACTTATGGTATTAAAAGATAAAATGGATTATTCGGAGTACGGGGGAGCTGCATTATTTGGATTGAAAGCACCTGTCATTAAGGCTCACGGTTCTTCTAATGACCAGTCGATATTTAGTGCGATTCGTCAAACGAGAGAAATGGTAGCGAAAGAAGTAATTCCTACAATTTCAAGCGTAATGGAGAAAGAGTCACTCCAATAAGAGGAGGATTTGAAATGGGAAAAATAGCATTTCTTTTTCCGGGCCAAGGTTCACAGGCAGTTGGAATGGGTAAACAATTAGCAGAGAATAATAAAGAGGTTGCAAAAGTGTTTGCAAAAGCAGATGAGGTGTTACAAGATTCACTTTCAGAAGTGATTTTTGAAGGACCGCAGGAAAAGCTTACATTAACAACAAATGCTCAACCTGCATTATTAACAACGAGTTTTGCTATTTTGACAGCTTTGAAAGAGTATGACATTACACCTGACTTTGTCGCTGGTCATAGTTTAGGTGAATATAGCGCTCTTGTAGCAGCTGGTGCATTCACTTTTGAAGATGCGGTATATGCTGTAAGGAAACGCGGGGAATATATGGAAGAAGCTGTTCCGGGCGGGGAAGGTGCAATGGCAGCTATATTAGGTGCTGACCCACATATGCTGAAACAAGTTACAGAAGAAGTAACAAGTGAAGGATATGCAGTGCAAATCGCTAATATGAATAGTACGAAGCAAATTGTAATTTCTGGAACGAAGCAAGGCGTAGAGCTTGCTTCTCAAAGAGCGAAAGAAAATGGTGCAAAGAGAGCAATTCCACTAAAAGTAAGTGGGCCATTCCATTCTTCACTTATGAAGCCGGCAGCTGAGAAGTTCAAAAGTGTTTTGAATGAAATTACAATTCATGATACGAATATTCCTGTTATTGCAAATGTTACGGCGGATGTTATTACACGTGGTGCCGACATTCAAGAAAAGTTAATCGAACAGCTTTATTCGCCTGTATTATGGTACCCGTCTATTGAATGTATGGTGAAGCAGGGAGTAGATACATTTATTGAAATTGGACCTGGAAAAGTACTTGCTGGACTTATGAAGTCAATTGATTCATCAGTAAAAGCATATGCGATATATGATGAAGAGACATTAAAAGATACCATTTCAAATTTGAGAGGAGAAAACTGATGTTAAAAGGGAAGGTAGCATTAGTAACTGGCGCTTCACGTGGAATTGGTCGCGCGATTGCGATCGATTTAGCGAAACAAGGGGCAAATGTAGTAGTAAATTATGCAGGTAATGAACAAAAAGCAAATGAAGTAGTAGATGAAATTAAGAAATTAGGTTCTGATGCGATTGCGGTAAAAGCAGATGTTGCAAATGCTGATGATGTTACAAATATGGTGAAACAAACAGTAGATACATTTGGACAAGTTGATATTCTTGTAAATAATGCTGGTGTAACAAAAGATAATTTATTAATGCGTATGAAAGAAGAAGAATGGGATACAGTTATTAATACAAACTTAAAAGGTGTATTCTTATGTACAAAAGCAGTATCTCGTTATATGATGCGTCAACGTCACGGTAGAATTATAAATATCGCTTCTGTTGTGGGTGTTATAGGAAACCCAGGGCAAGCTAATTATGTTGCTGCTAAAGCGGGTGTTATTGGATTAACAAAAACATCTGCAAAAGAGTTAGCAAGTCGAAATATTACTGTGAATGCAATTGCGCCAGGCTTTATTGCGACTGATATGACTGATGTACTAGATGAGAATATTAAAGCCGAAATGTTAAAAGTTATTCCAGCTGCTCAATTTGGTGAAGCGCAAGATATCGCGAATGCTGTAACGTTTTTTGCTTCTGATCAAAGCAAATATGTTACAGGTCAAACGTTAAATGTTGATGGCGGTATGGTAATGTAATAAAAGAATCGATTTCACCTAGTTTTTTTGGTCAATATTTAATATAATATTTGAGGGGAGGTGAATGGAATGGCAGATGTTTTAGAGCGCGTAACAAAAATCATCGTTGATCGTTTAGGAGTAGAAGAGACTGAGGTAGTACCAGCTGCAAGCTTCAAGGAAGATTTAGGAGCAGACTCCCTAGATGTAGTAGAACTTGTAATGCAATTAGAAGATGAATTCGAAATGGAAATTTCTGATGAAGATGCTGAAAAGATTGCTACTGTTGGCGATGCTGTGACTTACATAGAGAGTCATCTATAATGCTTAAGTGAAGTCCCGTTTTTTAGCGGGGCTTTCTGGCTTATATCTGGAGGGACCTATGCC
The DNA here is from genome assembly GCF_038006365.1 of Bacillus sp. FSL L8-0152. Classification (NCBI taxonomy): domain Bacteria; kingdom Bacillati; phylum Bacillota; class Bacilli; order Caryophanales; family Bacillaceae; genus Bacillus; species Bacillus sp. FSL L8-0152. The sequence goes on along the minus strand of NZ_JBBOVB010000001.1, from coordinate 3,935,058 downwards.
GTACCGAAAATATAGAGAAAAAAAATACGAAACAAAATATCGTGAAGCATTTAAAGTGTTTCAAGAAAAGATAGGTATTACGTTTACAGATGAAAAATTATTGATTCAAGCATTTACGCATTCATCGTATGTGAATGAGCATCGAAAAAAACCGCATGAAGATAATGAGCGTCTTGAATTTCTTGGAGATGCAGTATTGGAACTTACTGTATCGCAGTATCTGTTTCAAAAATATCCGACAATGAGCGAAGGAGAGTTAACAAAACTACGTGCAGCTATTGTATGTGAGCCATCTCTTGTTCGTTTTGCGAACGAATTGTCATTTGGTAGCCTTGTTTTATTAGGAAAAGGTGAAGAAATGACAGGTGGACGTGAACGACCAGCTTTATTAGCGGATGTCTTTGAAGCGTTTATTGGTGCCCTTTATCTTGATCAAGGGTTAGAAACAGTTTGGGAATTCTTAAAAGAAATTGTATATCCGAAAATTAATGAGGGTGCTTTTTCTCATGTGATGGATTATAAGAGTCAGTTACAAGAATTGATTCAGCGTGATGGTAGTGGCAATGTTGAGTATCAAATTTTGCAAGAAAAAGGACCAGCTCACAATCGAGAATTTGTGTCACGTGTTACGTTAAATAACGTAGCTTTAGGTCTTGGTAGTGGTAAGTCGAAAAAAGAAGCAGAACAACAAGCTGCTGCAGAAGCATTGAAAAAATTAAAAGAACAACTATAAGGAATCCCCCTTTGAATGAGGGGGATTCCTTGTGCATAGAATGAAACTTTCTTTTTGTTTGTAAATAAAAAGAAGGTAAATCCGTATAATAGCTTGTTTTTGTATAGAGAACATTTATAAAGACGGAGAATAGGAGGAAGGCCTTTCGTGTTTTTAAAAAGATTAGAAATAGCAGGGTTTAAGTCTTTTGCTGAGCGTGTATCTGTTGATTTTGTCCCGGGTGTAACTTCTGTAGTAGGACCTAATGGAAGCGGGAAAAGTAATATTACTGATGCAATTCGCTGGGTACTTGGTGAACAATCTGCAAAATCATTACGTGGTGCAAAGATGGAGGATATTATTTTTGCAGGCAGTGATACGAGGAGAGCGGTTAATGTTGCTGAAGTAACAATAACTTTAAATAATGAAGATCAACGTTTACCAATTGAATACAATGAGGTGTGTGTAACACGTCGTGTATCTCGTTCAGGTGAAAGTGATTTTTATATTAATAAACAATCATGTAGATTGAAAGATATTATTGATTTATTTATGGACTCTGGTATGGGAAGAGAAGCTTTTTCAATTATTAGCCAGGGGAAAGTGGAAGAGATTTTAAGTAGTAAGTCAGAAGAGCGTCGAGGTGTATTTGAAGAAGCGGCAGGCGTACTAAAATACAAACTTCGCAAAAAGAAAGCTGAAGGAAAATTAGAAGAAACACAAGAAAACTTAAATCGTGTACAAGATATAATTCATGAATTAAGTAGTCAAGTAGAACCTTTAGAAAGACAAGCTTCTATTGCGAAAGATTATCTTGAGAATAAAGAAGAATTAGAGAAAGTAGAAGCTGCGCTTATTGTCCATGAAATTGAAGAATTGCATGAGAAATGGGAAGCACTTCGAAATCAGTTTGGGCATAATAAAAACGAAGAAGCTAAAATGTCAACGAATTTACAAAAAAGTGAAGAAGAACTTGAGGAATTACGAGGACAATTACAAGCGGTAGATGAGTCTGTAGACTCGTTGCAAGAGGTACTTCTTCTTTCTAGTAAAGAGCTAGAAAAACTAGAAGGGCAGCGCGAGTTGTTAAAAGAGAGAAAGCAAAATGCTACGACGCATTGTGCGCAACTTGAGCAGTTAATTGTTGAATTAACAGAGAAAGCTAAAATTTACGATGGTGAGATTGAGTCAAGTACAGAAGCTTTAATGCAATTTGTGAATGAAGTAAAAGAGTTGGAGCAAAAATTGCATGATAATGAGCAATTGCTTGCTACTTTTGCTGACAATTTAGAGGAACAGATTGAGAATTTAAAAGGTGACTATATTGAACTTTTAAATCAACAAGCTAGTCATCGCAATGAATTATCTATGATTGAAGAACAATCTAAACAGCAAACGTCTAAAAACGAGCGTCTAGATGAAGAGAATGCGAAATATGTAGAAATGCGTATGGAAATTACAGCGAAAAAGACGAAACTTGTAGAAAGTTACGAACAAGCGAAAGAAAAAGTAGCTGGCATTCTCTCAAACATACAGAAGACAGAGGCGGCACTTGGGAAATGTAAGACGCAGTATAGTGAAAATGAAACAAAACTATACCAAGCATACCAATTTGTGCAACAGGCACGTTCTCGAAAAGAAATGCTTGAAGAGATGCAAGAAGATTATTCTGGCTTCTATCAAGGTGTACGTGAAGTATTGAAAGCTAGAGAAAATAGGTTGCAAGGTATCGAGGGTGCTGTTGCGGAACTGTTAACGGTTCCGAAAGAATACGAAGTTGCAATGGAAATCGCTCTAGGTGCAGCGATGCAGCATATTGTTGTACAAACAGAGGAGCATGCTCGTAATGCGATTGCATTTTTAAAGCAAAATAAACATGGACGTGCAACGTTTTTACCGCAAGCTGTTATTAAAAGCAGATCGTTATCATTTGAGCAATTACGCATTGTAAATCAACACCCATCGTTTGTAGGTGTGGCGGCAGAACTTGTGCAGTACAACAATAAATATGAAAATGTAGTTTCAAATTTATTAGGTACTGTTATTGTTGCGAAAGATTTACGCGGAGCAAATGAGTTGGCGAAACAACTGCAATACCGTTATCGCATTGTAACAATTGAAGGTGACGTAGTGAATCCTGGCGGTTCTATGACTGGTGGGGCGGTAAAACAAGCGAAATCTTCTTTATTAGGACGCCAACGTGAACTGGAAGAGTGGACTCGCAAGTTAACTGATATGGAAGAAAAAACAACGAAGTTAGAAAACTTTGTTAAAGCAGTAAAACAAGAGATTCAAGAAAAAGAAGTGAAAATACGCGAACTAAGGCAAACTGTAGAAGTGGATCGTGTAGAAGAGCAGAAATTAAGAGAAGAGATTAATCGTTTAGAATTAGAAGAACATCGTATTAATGACCGCTTGTCTATTTATGATTTAGAGATTGAAGGGTTTTTACAAGATCGAGTAAAAATGCAAGGGCGTAAAGAGGAGTTAGAAGGGATTTTAGCGAATCTTCAAGCTGATATCACTGAGTTAGATAGTAAAATTGTAGCTTTAACAAAACAAAAAAGTGAGCAACATTCTTCGAAAGAAAAAGTTCAAAAAGAAATGACTGAATTAAAAGTGCTGGCAGCTGAAAAGCAACAACGCTTATCTAATCAAAAAGAAAAAGTTGAACGATTGACGAAGGAAAAAGAAGAAACGGATACGACACTTGTAAAAACGAAAGAGGATTTAGCATTCTTAAAACAAGAAATGACATCTAATTCAAGTGGTGAAGAGCAAATTACGAATATGATTGAGAAGAAAGCGTATGATCGTAATCAAACTTCAGAATTAATTCGCTCTCGTCGTGAACAACGTGTATCGTTGCAAGAGAGAGTAGAACATTTAGAACGCAATTTGAAAGAAACGACAGGTAAACATAAATATATTCTTGAAATGTTGAAAGATCAAGAAGTGAGAATAAACCGACTTGATGTAGAGTTGGAAAATAGATTACAACATTTACGTGAAACATATACGATTTCATTTGAAGCGGCGAAACTAAAATATACAATGACAATGCCTGCAGAAGATGCGCGTAAGAAAGTAAAATTAATCAAATTATCCATAGAAGAGTTAGGTACAGTGAACCTAGGGGCAATTGATGAATATGAACGTGTAGCGGAGCGTCATACATTCTTACTAGAGCAGAGAGACGATCTAGAAGAAGCGAAAACGACATTGCACCAGCTTATTACCGAAATGGATGAAGAAATGAAAAAGCGCTTTTCTACTACGTTTGAAGGCATTAGAATGGAATTTCAATCGGTATTCTCTGAATTATTTGGAGGCGGTAGAGCGGATTTAGTAATGACTAATCCAGAGGATTTACTAAATACGGGTATTGATATTGTAGCACAACCGCCAGGGAAGAAATTGCAGAACTTAGGTTTACTTTCAGGTGGAGAGCGTGCTTTAACGGCAATTGCGCTTTTATTTGGTATTTTAAAAGTGCGCCCAGTACCGTTCTGTGTACTAGATGAGGTAGAGGCCGCCCTTGATGAAGCGAATGTAGCTCGTTTTGCACAGTATTTAAAGAAATTTAGTGATGAGACGCAGTTTATTGTAATTACACATAGAAAAGGTACAATGGAAGAGTCTGATGTGTTGTACGGTGTAACAATGCAAGAATCAGGGGTATCTAAACTTGTTTCGGTTCGTTTAGATGCCGGAGAAGAACTTATTGCAAGTGAATAGGAAGGATGGGAAAGTATGAGTTTTTTTAAAAAACTAAAAGAAAAAATTTCAAAACAAACGGATACAGTAACAGAGAAATTTAAACACGGATTAGAAAAAACTAGAAATTCATTTGCGGATAAAGTGAATGATTTAGTGTATCGTTACCGTAAAGTGGACGAAGATTTCTTCGAAGAGTTAGAAGAAATCTTAATTGGTGCAGACGTTGGCGTTGCGACGGTAATGGAATTAATTGATCAATTGAAAGAAGAAGTACAACGTCGTAACATTCAAGATCCAAAAGAAGTACAAGCTGTTATTTCAGAAAAACTAGTGGGAATTTACAAAGGTGACAGCGATTTTAGTAACGAAATTAATATGCAAGAGGACCAATTAACGGTTGTTTTATTTGTTGGTGTTAACGGTGTAGGAAAAACGACAACAATTGGTAAACTGGCGCATAAGTTTAAATCAGAAGGTAAGTCAGTCCTATTGGCAGCAGGAGACACATTCCGTGCTGGGGCGATTGAACAATTAGAAGTATGGGGCGATCGTGTTGGTGTAGAAGTGATTAAACAAGGATCTGGATCTGATCCAGCGGCGGTTATGTATGACGCTGTACAAGCTGCGAAAGCACGTAAGGTAGATGTATTACTATGTGACACAGCAGGACGCTTGCAAAATAAAGTAAACTTAATGAAAGAGTTAGAGAAGGTGAAGCGTGTAATTGAGCGTGAAGTACCAGGTGCTCCTCATGAAGTATTGCTTGTTATTGATGCAACAACAGGACAAAACGGTTTAAGCCAAGCGAAAACATTCCGGGAGGCAACGAATGTAACTGGTATTGTTTTAACGAAGTTAGATGGAACTGCTAAAGGTGGTATTGTATTAGCGATTCGTAACGAAATGGATGTACCGGTGAAGTTTGTTGGATTAGGAGAGCAAATGGATGATTTGCAGCAGTTTGATCCAGAACAATATGTGTATGGTTTATTTGCGAACTTAGTAGAAACAGAAGAAGTATAAGCGAAAGAAGCGGTATTTCCGCTTCTTTTTCTATAAAAACATATGATGTTAAGAAAAAAACTTGACACTCTTTTGGACTCCATGTAAACTAATTCATGTAAAGGGAAATCACTTAACAAAGGATGATCCAACATGCTCGAAAAAACAACGAGAATGAACTATTTATTTGATTTTTATCAATCGTTGTTAACGCAAAAACAAAGAAGTTATATGTCGCTTTATTATCTAGATGATTTATCTCTTGGTGAAATTGCGGAAGAATTTGATATAAGTCGCCAAGCCGTGTATGATAACATTAAACGGACTGAAGCGATGCTTGAAGAATATGAAGAAAAATTAGTATTACTTCAAAAGTTTCAAGAGCGACAGCGACTTGTTGCAAAGCTAAAACAGCTAATCAGCGAAGAAGAGCATGTGAATGAAGAAATGAAACAAGTTGTTGAAGCTATCGAAAAATTAGATTAGGAGGGCGGCAATATGGCATTTGAAGGATTAGCCGACCGACTTCAACAGACAATGCAAAAAATCCGCGGCAAAGGAAAAGTTTCTGAAGCCGATGTGAAAGAAATGATGAGAGAAGTTCGTCTAGCTCTTTTAGAAGCAGATGTTAACTTTAAAGTAGTAAAAGATTTTGTGAAGCGTGTGTCTGAACGTGCTGTCGGACAAGATGTAATGAAAAGTTTGACACCTGGACAACAAGTAATTAAAGTTGTACAGGAAGAACTTACAGAACTTATGGGCGGAGAGCAAAGCAAAATTGCTGTTGCTAATAAGCCACCGACTGTTATTATGATGGTTGGTCTGCAAGGTGCGGGTAAAACAACGACGACAGGTAAGCTTGCGAATTTGCTTCGTAAAAAGCATAATCGTAAACCGATGCTTGTTGCAGCTGATATTTACCGTCCAGCAGCAATTAAACAGCTTGAAACATTAGGGAAGCAATTGGACATGCCTGTATTTTCTTTAGGAGATCAAGTAAGTCCTGTTGAAATTGCGAAACAAGCGATTGCAAAAGCAAAAGAAGATCATCATGATTATGTTTTAATCGATACAGCGGGTCGCCTGCATATTGATGAAGAACTAATGGATGAATTAGCGAAAGTTAAAGAAGTTGCGAAACCGGATGAAATTTTCCTTGTTGTCGATGCGATGACGGGACAAGACGCGGTAAATGTTGCACAAAGTTTCCATGAACAGTTAGGTTTAACAGGTGTTGTATTAACGAAATTAGATGGTGATACGCGCGGTGGTGCTGCATTATCTATTAAGGCTGTAACAAACACACCGATTAAATTTGCTGGTATGGGTGAAAAACTAGATGCAATTGAAGCGTTCCATCCAGAGCGTATGGCATCCCGTATTTTAGGGATGGGCGATGTCTTAACATTGATTGAAAAAGCGCAAGCTACAGTTGATGAAGAGAAAGCAAAAGAACTTGAGCAAAAAATGCGTACGCTTTCGTTTACGCTTGACGATTTCCTAGAACAACTTGGACAAGTGCGTCAACTTGGGCCGCTTGATGAATTGTTAGGAATGCTTCCTGGTGCAAATAAAATTAAAGGGCTGAAAAATGCGCAAGTTGATGAAAAACAAATTGGGCATATTGAGGCAATTATTCGTTCTATGACTAAATTAGAACGAGAACAACCGGAAATAATCAATGCTAGTCGCAAAAAGCGCATTGCCAAAGGTAGCGGTACAACTGTACAAGAAATCAATCGTCTAATCAAACAATTCGATGACATGAAAAAAATGATGAAGACGATGACTGGAATGCAAAAAGGCAAGAAAAAAGGACTAGGTGGATTGAAGTTTCCATTCATGTAAGGAAAAAAAGATGGCTCTGTTAAGAAAAAATACTTTACAAAGCAATAGTCTTTTTGCTAATATAATTATCTGTGTGAAATAAATTCGGAGGTGCTTTATAAATGGCAGTTAAAATTCGTTTAAAACGTATGGGAGCTAAAAAAACTCCTTTCTATCGTGTAGTTGTTGCAGATTCTCGTTCTCCTCGTGACGGACGTTTCATTGAGGAAATCGGAACTTACAATCCAGTTGCTCAACCAGCTGAAGTTAAGATCAACGAAGAAGCAGCATTAAAATGGTTAGGAAATGGTGCTAAACCATCTGATACAGTTCGTAACTTATTCTCTAACCAAGGTATCATGGAGAAATTCCACTTATCTAAACAAGGTAAGTAATTGAGGCAATGACTATGAAGAAGTTAGTCGAGACGATTGTCAAGCCTCTTGTCGATCATCCTGAAGATGTAAAAGTTACACAGGAACTTTACAACGGAGAGATAAAGTATCGATTAACTGTACATCCTGAGGATGTTGGAAAAGTCATTGGAAAGCAAGGGAGAGTTGCGAAAGCGATTCGAATGCTCTTGTATTCAGTGGGACATCATAATGATGAAAAAGTAACACTGGAAATTCAATAAACGTAAAAAGGGCGAGGAGTTATTCCTCTCCCTTTTTTAACATTTAAATAGAGATTGCATGTTCCATCTATGAAATGGAGATGCTTAATTTATATAGAAACCAGGGGTGACATACTATTTATGACAAAATGGTTTAACGTAGGGAAAATTGTAAATACTCATGGCGTAAGAGGAGAAATCCGTGTTATTTCTCGTACTGATTTTCCAGAAGAGCGATATAAAGTAGGAAACACACTATACATATCGAATGAGAAAGACACAGACTACCTTCCGGTGAAGGTAACTTCTCATCGCCAACATAAGACATTCGATTTATTAACATTTGAAGGATATAACAATGTAGATGAAGTAGAGAAGTTTAAAGGTTCTTTAATAAAAGTACCAGAAGAGCAGTTAGGCGAACTTGCTGAAGGTGAATACTACTATCACGAAATTATTGGTTGCAGCGTTGTAACGGAAGAAGGAGAAGCGCTAGGGACAATCAAAGAAATTCTCTCTCCTGGTGCAAATGATGTTTGGGTGATTAAACGTCCGAAGGGTCAAGATCTTTTAATTCCTTATATTGATGACGTTGTACTTCAAGTTAATATTGAAAATAAATTAGTAACCATTCATGTAATGGAAGGGTTGCTATAATGAAAATTGATATTTTAACGTTGTTCCCAGACATGTTTACCGGTGTATTTGGATCTTCTATATTAAAGAAGGCGCAAGAAAAAGAAGCGGTAAACCTTCGTGTTGTTAACTTTCGTGATTATACAACAAGTAAGCATAATAGCGTAGACGATTATCCTTACGGCGGAGGAGCTGGTATGGTGCTTACTCCTCAGCCTATTTTTGATGCTGTAGAAGATTTGACGAAAGAGACAGAGCGTAAGCCGAGAGTTGTCTTAATGTGTCCGCAGGGCGAAAGATTTACGCAGAAGAAAGCGGAAGAGCTTGCAGAGGAAGAACATTTGATCTTTGTATGTGGGCATTATGAAGGGTATGACGAACGAATTCGTGAGCATCTCGTAACGGATGAGATTTCTATTGGTGACTATGTATTAACGGGCGGAGAATTAGCTTCTATGGTTATTACTGATAGTGTTGTACGTCTCTTGCCAGGCGTGCTAGGAAATCATGCTTCACAAGTGGAGGATTCGTTTAGTACAGGTTTGTTAGAGCATCCTCATTATACACGTCCGGCTGATTTTCGTGGTATGAAGGTACCGGATGTATTAATGTCAGGGAATCATAAAAATATTGACGAATGGCGACATAAGGAATCTTTGCGCCGTACGTATACGCGTAGACCTGATTTGTTAGATGATAGAGATCTATCTAAACAAGAGAAAAAATGGCTTGAGGAAATAAAGCGAGAGCAGTAATAACTTCATATATTTGCTATTGCAACAGGCCTAGTAATATGCTATTATAACATTTGTGCTACTGAAATCAGTAGCCGTATTAACGATGTTCCGCTGTAATTTATTAAGACTTTATAAGAGCATCTGTTTAAAGGAGAGAATTTAATATGCAACAATTAATCGCAGAAATTACAAAAGGCCAATTAAAAACTGACCTTCCTTCATTCCGTCCTGGTGACACTTTACGTGTACACGTAAAAGTTGTTGAGGGAACTCGTGAAAGAATTCAGCTTTTCGAAGGTGTTGTAATTAAACGTCGTGGTGGCGGAATTAGTGAAACATTCACAGTTCGTAAGATTTCTTACGGTGTAGGTGTTGAGCGTACATTCCCAGTTCACACGCCAAGAATCGCGAAAATCGAAGTACTTCGCCGTGGTAAAGTACGTCGTGCTAAGTTATACTACTTACGTAACCTTCGCGGTAAAAAAGCACGTATTAAAGAAATTCGATAAGACATGTATGGGAGCTTGTAAATGCACAAGCTCCCTTTTTCCAATCTATATGAAATTTTGGTATAATACGAACAGCTTACATAACCGTGGAGGGGAAATGCATGAAAAAAGAGAAGAGTTCACTTTGGGAATGGATTAAAGCAATTTTGATTGCTGTTGTATTAGCTGGTGTTATTAGACAGTTTTTCTTTGCTCCAATTCTCGTAGACGGGGTATCGATGGCACCTACCTTACATGATCGTGATCGAATGATTGTGAATAAAATTGGTTATCACATTGGAGATCCAAAACGCTTTGATATTATCGTATTTCGAGCAACAGAAGATAAAGATTACATTAAGCGCATTATAGGCCTGCCAGGCGATGAAATAGAGTATCGTAATGATAAACTGTATGTTAACGGAAAGGCTTATGAGGAGCCGTATTTAGACAAGCAGAAAAAGCAAATTGCTGACGGACCGCTTACATATGATTTTAATCTTGAAGAAATGACAGGCAAGAAAACTGTTCCAAAAGATCAATTATTTGTTTTAGGTGATAATCGTCGTTTTAGTAAAGATAGCCGTTCAATCGGTACGATTTCAAAGGATCAAGTAATTGGTAAAGCCAATATGTTATATTGGCCGTTAGAAGACGCACGTATTGTGAAATAAATGAAAAAGAAGGTGGCAACATGGTAATTCAATGGTTTCCAGGGCATATGGCGAAGGCTAGACGCCAAGTAACGGAGAAATTAAAATTAATTGATGTTGTAATTGAGCTTGTAGATGCTCGATTACCATTATCATCTCGAAACCCAATGATTGATGAAATCATTACACATAAGCCGAGGCTTGTTGTTTTAAATAAAGCGGATATGGCAGATGATCGTTTAACAAAACAATGGATCGCATATTTTAAAGAAAAAGGCCATATGGCAATTTCGATTAATGCGCAAGCTGGACAAGGTATGAAAGAAATTGCAGCAGCTTGTAAAGTGCTTGTTAAAGAAAAATTTGATAAAATGGTTGCAAAAGGTATTAGACCGAGAGCGATTCGCGCATTAATTGTAGGTATACCAAATGTTGGTAAATCTACATTAATTAATAAATTGGCAAAGAAAAATATTGCTAAAACAGGAGATCGTCCAGGTGTGACAACAGCTCAACAATGGATTAAAGTTGGGAAGGAAATGGAATTGTTAGATACGCCAGGTATTCTGTGGCCTAAATTTGAAGATCAATTAGTGGGTCTTCGCTTAGCGACGACGGGTGCAATTAAAGATTCAATTTTAAATTTACAAGATGTAGCTGTTTACGCATTACGTTTTATGGAGAAACATTATCCAGAACGCTTGAAAGAACGCTACAATTTAAATGAGATTCCAGAAGATATTGTGGAATTATTCGATGCAATTGGAAAAAATAGAGGCTGCTTAATGGGCGGCGGAATGATTGATTATGATAAGACATCTGAGCTTGTACTTCGTGAGCTTCGTGGTGGCAAACTTGGAAAAATGACGTTTGAGACACCGGAAGAGTTTGCAGAGCAAGTAGAAGATGTGGAAAAAATAGAAGAAGTATAAGACGTGCGTTTGTGCGTCTTTTCTTTTTGGATACGTTTAAAAAGGAGCTTGTATAAATGCAAACAATGACGATAAAAGAAGCGGAAAATGTATTGAAAGAAATTATGAATGAAGAAGATGATCGCTTTCAACTGTTAATGAAAGATGAGCGAAAAGGCGTTCAAAAGCTCGTTTTGAAGTGGTATAAACAAAAAGAGTTAGAACAGAAAGAAAAAGAGAAGTTTTTTGAAATGTCCAAGTATGAAAATGCTTTGCGTGAAAAAGGGGTCACATATATCGCAGGTATTGATGAAGTAGGGCGCGGGCCATTGGCTGGGCCTGTTGTGACGGCAGCTGTCGTTCTTCCTGAGGATTTTTATATTCCAGGGTTAAATGACTCAAAAAAGCTGAGTGAAGCGAAACGTGAGCGTTTTTATGATGAAATAAAAGTACAAGCGATTGCAATTGGAGTTGGAATTGTATCACCGCAAGTTATTGATGAAATTAATATTTACCAAGCAACGAAACAAGCGATGTTAGATGCTGTTGCAAATTTATCTTATACACCCCAACATTTATTAATTGATGCGATGAAGCTTCCCACACCAATTCCGCAAACTTCAATTATTAAAGGTGATGCGAAAAGTGTTTCGATTTCAGCTGCATCCATTATCGCAAAAGTAACGAGAGATCGTATGATGAAAGAACTGGGAGAGAAGTATCCTGAATACGGATTTGAGCAACATATGGGATATGGCACAAAGCAACATTTAGAGGCAATTGAAGTGCATGGAGTATTAGAGGAACACCGAAAGTCATTCGCGCCAATTAAAGATATGATTCAAAAATAAGCTGTAAATATGCAGCTTATTTTTTATTTTGGCATATAAACATTACTATTTTCGAAAAAGAATAAAGCGATTTCAGTTTTCTGACACTTTATTGTAGACAGCGTGCCAATCATCTTATACAATGGCAATGTAATGTTTTTTAAACATTAAAAAACTTTTCGAGTAAAACAGGAAAACAGGGGAGGATGGGACCATGAATATCCATGAGTACCAAGGTAAGGCAGTCCTTAGAAGCTATGGGGTTAGCGTTCCGAACGGGAAGGTTGCATTTACAGTAGAAGAAGCTGTAGAAGCGGCGAAAGAATTAGGAACAGATGTATGTGTAGTGAAAGCACAAATTCACGCTGGTGGACGCGGCAAAGCTGGCGGAGTAAAAGTTGCAAAAAATTTAGATGAAGTTCGTACATATGCAGAAAGCATTTTAGGAACTACACTTGTGACACATCAAACAGGTCCTGAAGGTAAGGAAGTAAAACGCTTACTTATCGAAGAAGGTTGCGATATTAAAAAAGAATATTATGTAGGTCTAGTTTTAGATCGTGCAACTTCTCAAGTTGTTTTAATGGCTTCTGAAGAAGGCGGAACAGAAATTGAAGAAGTAGCAGAAAAAACACCTGAAAAAATCTTTAAAGAATATATTGATCCGGCAGTAGGCTTACAAGGTTTCCAAGCGCGCCGAATTGCATTTAACATCAATATTCCAAAAGAGCTTGTAGGACAAGCTGTGAAGTTTATGATGGGCTTATACCGTGCGTTTATTGAAAAAGATTGCTCTATCGCTGAGATTAACCCACTTGTTACAACAGGTGAAGGTAAAGTTATGGCACTAGATGCAAAATTAAACTTTGATTCCAATGCGTTATATCGCCATAAAGACATTTTAGAGCTTCGTGATCTTGACGAAGAAGATGCAAAAGAAATTGAAGCTTCAAAATACGACTTAAACTACATTCCTTTAGATGGAAATATCGGTTGTATGGTTAATGGTGCAGGTTTAGCGATGGCTACAATGGATATCATTAAACATTACCACGGTGACCCAGCTAACTTCTTAGATGTTGGTGGCGGTGCAACTGCTGAAAAAGTTACAGAAGCATTCAAAATTATCCTTTCTGACAAAAATGTAAAAGGTATCTTCGTTAACATTTTTGGTGGCATTATGAAGTGTGATGTTATTGCAGAAGGTGTTATTGAAGCAACGAAACAGGTAGGTCTTGAGTTACCTTTAGTTGTACGTCTTGAAGGTACAAACGTAGAACTAGGTAAGAAAATTTTAAATGAGTCTGGCTTAAATATTGTTGCAGCAGAATCTATGGCAGACGGTGCACAAAAAATTGTTTCACTAGTGGGCTAATAGAAAGCGGGGGAGAAAAATGAGCGTATTAGTTAATAAAGATACAAAAGTTATTGTTCAAGGTATTACAGGTTCTCAAGGTTTATTCCATACAAAACAAATGATTGAATACGGTACGAAAATTGTCGGTGGTGTAACGCCAGGTAAAGGTGGCACTGATATTGAAGGTGTACCAGTATTTGATACTGTAGAAGATGCAGTGAAAGCAACAGGCGCAAACGCTTCAGTTGTATACGTTCCACCCGCTTTTGCGGCTGATGCAATTATGGAAGCAGTTGATGCAGAAATTGATTTAGTAGTATGTATTACTGAAGGAATTCCTGTATTAGATATGGTAAACGTAAAGAGATATATGGCTGGTAAACATACACGTTTACTTGGACCAAACTGCCCAGGTGTTATCACGCCTGATGAATGTAAAATCGGTATTATGCCAGGATACATTCATAAAAAAGGTCATGTAGGTATCGTATCGCGCTCTGGTACTTTAACGTATGAAGCTGTACATCAGTTAACACAAGAAGGTATTGGACAATCTACTGCTGTAGGTATCGGCGGGGACCCTGTTAACGGTACAGACTTTATTGATGCGTTAAAAGCATTTAATGAAGATGAAGAAACACATGCTGTAATTATGATTGGTGAAATCGGCGGTACAGCAGAAGAAGAGGCAGCTGAATGGGTAAAAGCTAATATGACAAAACCTGTTGTAGGCTTCATTGGTGGTCAAACAGCGCCTGCTGGCAAACGTATGGGCCATGCTGGTGCAATCATTTCTGGCGGTAAAGGAACTGCTGCTGAAAAGATTAAAACAATGGAAGCTTGTGGCATTAAAGTAGCTGAAACTCCAGCAGTTATGGGAGAAACGCTAATCTCTGTTTTAAAAGAAAAAGGTTTATTTGAGACTTGCAAAAACTATTAATCTGTTGAAAAGACACCCTCTTACTTGAGGGTGTCTTTTTACACTTTTTCTGTTTACATAATAAAAATTATGGGTAAGGAGAATTGAGATGAAAAGAGAGCGATTATTACATCTTCATTACTTGCTAGCAGATTATTGGAAAGCGATGGAGAGGCTACTATATGTCGATCCAGAATTAAAGAACATATATACTTTTAACGAAAAACAAATGGAATACTACACTGGAATATCCTCGAAAAAATCTTCAGAACTAGTGAAATTTCTTCAAAGTTCAAATCTTCCGCAATATATATCTTATTTAGAGAAAAATCGTATTTTTTATATAACGATATGGGATGAAAATTATCCGCAATTATTACGTGAAATACAAGATCCTCCCTTCGTTTTATATGGAAAAGGAGAGAAAGATTTTCTCAATAAAGTAAATAAATTAGCAGTTGTTGGAACGAGAGAACCATCATTATATGGTCATGAGAGTTTGAAGTTTATTTTACACCCTTTATTAGAAAGAGAGTGGCTTATTGTCAGTGGGTTTGCAAAAGGGATAGATACAATGTCTCATGAGATTACAGTAAGGCATCATTGCCCGACTATTGCAATATTAGGGCACGGATTGTCGTTTATGTATCCGAAAGAAAATAGACATTTATATGAAATGTGGAAGGAATATATATTGTTATTGACAGAGTATCCTCCGCACTATGCACCGAAAAAATGGTATTTTCCAAAAAGGAACCGGATTGTTAGTGGTATAAGTAAAGGTGTTTTAGTTGTAGAAGCCAAATCGAGAAGTGGAACACTTATTACTGCAGACCTTGCGTTAGAGCAAAATAGAGAGGTGTTTGCGCTTCCTGGACCTATATTTATAGAGGGGGCATCGGGAACGAATCATCTTATTCAACAAGGAGCAAAATTAGTAAGAAATGCAGAAGATATCTTGGAGGAGATTTTAAATTAACCTTATATTTTTAAATTTTTATTAAACAATTATTGACAAATGGTAGATTGGCACTGTATGGTATATTCATTCTTGATTGACAAAAACAAGAGAAATCAATAAGATTAATGAAGACTTGAATCCACCTCTTAAGGAGGCACTAGCATGTCAGATTACCTCGTAATCGTGGAGTCGCCTTCTAAGGCGAAGACCATTGAGAAATATTTAGGGAAAAAATACAAAGTTGTCGCGTCTATGGGACATGTTCGCGATTTGCCAAAAAGTCAAATGGGGATAGAAGTAAAGAACAACTTCACCCCGAAGTATATTACCATTCGTGGTAAAGGTCCCGTCTTAAAGGATTTAAAATCAGCGGCGAAAAAAGCAAAGAAAGTTTATCTCGCGGCCGATCCAGACCGCGAAGGGGAAGCGATTGCTTGGCATTTAGCGAATACGTTAAATGTGGACGTTGAATCAGATTGTCGGGTTGTGTTTAATGAGATTACGAAAGATGCAATCAAAGAATCATTTAAACATCCTCGCGCAATTAATATGGATTTAGTAGATGCACAACAAGCAAGACGCATACTTGATCGTCTTGTTGGTTACAATATTAGTCCTTTATTATGGAAGAAAGTAAAAAAAGGATTAAGTGCAGGGCGTGTACAATCTGTAGCAGTTCGTTTAATCATCGAACGTGAAAAGGAAATTCAAAGCTTTGAACCTGAAGAATTCTGGACAATTAAAACAGAATTTGTAAAAGGAAAAGACACATTTGAAGCAAGTTTTTACGGTGTAGATGGTGAAAAAGTTCAATTAACGAATGAAACGCAAGTGAATGAAATAATTGAACAGATGAAAGACAATGCGTTTTCAGTTGAAAATGTAACGCGCAAAGAGCGAAAACGTAATCCTGCATTACCGTTTACAACATCTTCCTTGCAACAAGAAGCAGCACGTAAGTTAAATATGCGAGCAAAGAAAACGATGATGCTTGCACAGCAATTGTATGAAGGGATAGATCTTGGAAAACAAGGAACTGTAGGTCTTATTACGTATATGAGAACTGATTCAACACGTATCTCAGAAACAGCTCAAACAGAGGCACGTACTTACATCACTGAAGCGTATGGTACGGAATACATAGGAACAGAAAAGAAGAAAGAATCGAAAAAGTCAAATGCACAAGATGCACATGAGGCAATTCGTCCTACTTCGGTAATGAGAAAGCCAGAGGAACTGAAAAGTTTCTTAAGTCGTGATCAACTTCGATTATATAAATTGATTTGGGAGCGATTTGTTGCAAGTCAAATGGCGTCTGCTATAATGGATACTGTGACAGCGAGACTCATTAATAACAATGTTCAGTTCCGTGCAAGTGGATCGGTTGTAAAGTTCCCAGGATTTATGAAAGTGTATGTAGAGTCGAAAGATGATGGTGCGGAAGAAAAGGATAAGATGTTGCCGCCTTTAGAAGTAGGGGAAACTGTATTTTCAAAGGATTTAGAACCGAAGCAACATTTTACACAACCTCCTCCGCGCTATACAGAGGCCCGTCTAGTAAGAACACTTGAAGAACTTGGAATTGGAAGACCGTCGACTTATGTACCTACACTTGAAACGATTCAAAAACGTGGATATGTAGGTTTGGATAATAAACGCTTCGTTCCGACTGAACTTGGTGAAATAGTAATTGAACTTATTTTAGAGTTTTTCCCAGAAATTATTAACATTGAATTTACTGCCAATATGGAGCAAAGCCTTGATGAAGTAGAAGAAGGAAATGCCAATTGGGTGAAAATTGTTGATGATTTCTACGTAGGATTTGAACCGCGCTTAGAAAAAGCGGAAAAAGAAATGCGTGAAGTGGAAATTAAAGATGAGCCAGCTGGGGAAGACTGTGAATTATGCGGACATCCAATGGTCTTTAAAATGGGTAAATACGGGAAGTTTATGGCTTGTTCGAATTTCCCTGATTGTCGTAATACAAAAGCGATTGTGAAAGAAATCGGTGTAACTTGTCCGAAATGTGAAGAAGGACAAATTATTGAGCGTCGCAGTAACAAAAAGAAACGTCTTTTCTATGGATGCGGTACGTATCCAGAGTGTGACTTTGTATCTTGGGATAAGCCAATTGGTCGTAAATGTCCGAAGTGTGAAGGCATGCTTGTAGAGAAAAAGTTAAAAAAAGGCGTGCAAGTACAATGTATTTCGTGCGATTATGAAGAAGAACAACAAATGTGAGCGTAACTGCTCACATTTTTTTCGGGAAGAAAAGGAAAGGTGATATAAATGACAACACAAGTAGTAAACGTCATTGGCGCAGGTCTTGCAGGAAGTGAAGCAGCTTACCAAATTGCAAAACGTGGTGTCCAAGTTAGATTATATGAAATGAGGCCGGTAAGGCAAACACCAGCTCATCACACAGATAAATTTGCTGAATTAGTATGTAGTAACTCACTTCGTGCAAACACTTTAACAAATGCAGTTGGAGTTATTAAAGAGGAAATGCGTTTAATGGATTCTGTAATTATTCGTGCGGCAGACGAGTGCTCTGTACCAGCTGGAGGTGCTTTAGCTGTAGACCGTCATGAGTTCGCAGCTAAAGTAACAGAATACGTAAAAAACCATCCGAATGTAACTGTAGTGAACGAAGAGCTTACTGAAATTCCAGAAGGACCAACAATTATTGCAACAGGTCCACTTACATCTCCTGATCTTGCTGCACAATTAAAAGAACTAACAGGTGAAGATTATTTCTATTTCTACGATGCGGCAGCACCAATCGTAGAAAAAGACAGCATTGACATGAATAAAGTATATTTAAAATCGCGTTATGACAAAGGTGAAGCTGCATATTTAAATTGCCCAATGACAGAAGAAGAGTTTGACCGTTTTTATGAGGCTTTAATTGCTGCTGAGACAGTGCCTTTAAAAGAGTTTGAAAAAGAAATTTTCTTTGAAGGTTGTATGCCAGTAGAAGTTATGGCAAGTAGAGGGAGACAGACGCTAGTATTTGGACCTATGAAACCTGTTGGATTGGAAGATCCAAAAACAGGAAAAACGCCATATGCTGTTGTTCAGTTGCGTCAAGATGATGCAGCGGGAACTTTATACAATATCGTAGGTTTCCAAACGCATTTAAAATGGGGACCACAAAAAGAAGTGCTACAGTTAATTCCGGGACTGGAAAATGCAGAGATTGTACGTTATGGTGTAATGCATCGTAATACGTTTATTAATTCACCTAATTTGCTTCGTCCAACATATCAATATAAACAACGTGATGATTTATTCTTCGCTGGTCAAATGACTGGAGTAGAGGGATATGTTGAATCAGCAGCATCAGGATTATTAGCGGGAATTAATGCTGCACGTCTTGTGCAAGGTGAAGAGCCAGTTGTATTACCGTCAGTAACTGCAATGGGTAGCATGGCAAATTACATTACGGCAACAAATGCTAAAAACTTCCAACCGATGAATGCAAACTTCGGTCTATTTGCACCGTTAGAGAAAAAGATCAAAAAGAAAGCGGAACGAAATGAAGCATACGCAACACGAGCTTTAGAAACAATTCAAAATTTTGTAAATATTTAGTTAAATTTCTTGCAAAGGCTACTAAGTTGTGATACGATTTAGTAGCCTTTATTGAGGTGAGTTGTGTGAATGTGAAGAAATTGTTACAATTATTCGTTGGATATTTACAAATTGAAAGAAATTATTCAAAATATACAATTGCAAGTTATCAAAATGATTTAGAACATTTTGTGCAATTTATGGAGCGAGAAGGCATATCCTCTTTTTTAGACGTTACATACGCGGATGTTCGTTTGTACTTAACGACGTTGCACGATGAAAAGTTAGCCCGTAAATCTGTCGCAAGAAAAGTATCAAGCTTACGAAGTTTATATCGTTTTTTGATGCGTGAAGGTTATCGAAAAGATAATCCGTTTGCACTTGCGTCACTCCCCAAAAAAGAATTGTCAATCCCAAAGTTTTTATATGCTGAAGAGTTAGAGGAATTATTTGAAGTTTCTGACACGGGAACACCATTAGGTCAAAGGAATCAAGCTTTATTAGAGTTGATGTATGCGACTGGAATCCGTGTCAGTGAATGTGTCAATTTACAACTTACCGATATTGACTTTGCGGTGGGAACAATTTTAGTAATGGGAAAAGGAAAAAAACAAAGGTATATTCCGTTCGGAAGCTATGCGCAAGATTCTTTAATTACTTATATAGAGAATGGGAGAAAACAGTTAGTTAATAAGACTGACGAAGACTCTCGTATGGTATTTTTAAATGCGAAAGGTACACCGCTAACAAGTCGTGGAGTACGTTATGTTTTAAATGAACTCATTAAAAAGGCGTCACTGACAATGCGGATAAGTCCCCATATGTTAAGGCATACATTTGCTACACACATGTTAGATGAAGGGGCGGATTTACGTACTGTACAGGAGCTATTAGGTCATGAGAATTTGTCGACTACACAAATTTATACGCATGTATCTAAAGAAAGATTGCGTTCTGTTTACATGAAGCATCACCCGCGGGCATAAATTGCTTTAAAAGCTATAAAAACAAATAAAGGAGTTTTTTCTATGGGGAATTTCCACGCTACAACGATATTTGCAGTTCATCATAATGGAGAATGTGCAATGGCTGGAGATGGTCAGGTGACAATGGGAAATGCTGTTGTAATGAAACATACAGCTCGTAAAGTTCGCAGACTTTTCCAAGGTAAAGTTTTAGCTGGTTTTGCAGGTTCAGTTGCTGATGCATTTACTCTTTTTGAAATGTTTGAAGGGAAATTAGAAGAGTATAATGGCAACTTGCAGCGTGCTGCTGTTGAAATGGCAAAACAATGGCGTGGCGATAAAATGTTACGTCAACTAGAAGCGATGCTCATTGTCATGGATAAAACAACTATGCTTCTTGTTTCAGGTACAGGAGAAGTGATTGAACCGGATGATGGTATTTTAGCAATTGGATCTGGTGGAAATTATGCGCTTTCTGCAGGTCGTGCTTTAAAGCAATATGCAAGTGAACACTTAACAGCGAAACAAATTGCGAAAGCGAGTTTAGAGATTGCTGGTGATATTTGTGTTTATACGAATCACAACATAATTGTTGAAGAATTGTAGAATCGTAAGGGAGGCATTTTATATGCATTTACATTTTACTCCGCGCCAAATTGTGGAAAAATTAGATCAATATATCATCGGTCAAAAAGACGCAAAGAAAGCGGTTGCTGTAGCGTTGAGAAATCGATACCGTCGCAGTAAATTAGCTGAAAATTTACGTGATGAAATAGCACCTAAAAACATTTTGATGATTGGACCGACAGGTGTTGGGAAAACAGAGGTAGCACGACGAATGGCGAAACTCGTTGGAGCACCTTTTATTAAGGTTGAGGCTACAAAATTCACAGAAGTTGGATATGTGGGTAGAGATGTAGAGTCGATGGTACGTGACCTTGTGGAAACATCGGTTCGTATCGTAAAAGAAGAAATGGTAGTGAAAGTTCAAGATAAAGCAGAAGAGCAAGCGAATCAACGTCTTGTTGAAATTTTAGTACCGAGTCCGGAGAAGCAATCTGGATTTAAAAATCCATTAGAGATGCTTTTTGGGGGCGCTCAAAATTCGAGTCAAACGTCTGATACACAAGAAGATGGTGAAATCGAAAAGAAACGTCAAGATGTGGAGAGAAAGCTTGCTGCAGGGCTTCTTGAAGAAGAGATTGTATCGATTGAAGTGACTGAGCAACAGTCGTCAATGTTTGATATGTTACAAGGAACTGGCATGGAGCAAATGGGAATGAATTTCCAAGATGCGTTAGGGAGTTTTATGCCGAAAAAAACAAAAAAACGTAAACTTTCTGTAAAAGAAGCAAGAAAACTCTTGACAAATGAAGAGGCACAGCGCTTAATTGATATGGATGAAGTTACACAAGAGGCTGTTTATCGTGCTGAACAGCTCGGGATTATTTTTATCGATGAAATTGACAAAATTGCTGGTAAGCAGTCGAATAGCGTAGATGTATCACGTGAAGGTGTGCAACGTGACATTTTGCCAATTGTAGAAGGGTCGAATGTTGCGACAAAATACGGATCAGTAAAAACGGATTATATTTTATTCGTTGCAGCTGGAGCGTTCCATATGTCTAAACCGTCGGATTTAATTCCGGAATTGCAAGGGAGATTTCCGATTCGAGTAGAATTAACAAAATTATCGACAGACGATTTTGTTAAAATATTAATCGAGCCTGACAATGCGTTAATTAAACAATATATGGCATTATTAGCGACTGAAGGTATAGAAATTGAATTTTCAGACGAAGCTATTCGTAAGATTGCTGAGATTGCTTATCAAGTTAATCAGGATACAGATAATATTGGAGCAAGAAGACTTCATACGATTATGGAGAAGCTCCTTGAAGATTTATCGTTTGAAGCATCTGAAATTACGTTAGAGAAAATAACGATAACCCCTCAATACGTTGAGGAGAAATTAGCAACAATTGCTAAAAATAAAGATGTGAGCCAGTTTATTTTGTAATAGTGTCATCAGGTGACTCGCCCTAGTTTCCAAGTGATGAAAAAATATGTGAGTAACATGTAGGAGGAACTTTTGAAATGGAATTATTAGCAAAAACAAGAAAATTAAATGCGTTATTACAGAGCGCAGCAGGGAAGCCTGTAAACTTTAGAGAAATGTCTGACACAATGTGTGAAGTAATCGAAGCAAACGTATTCGTAGTTAGTCGTCGTGGTAAATTACTAGGTTATGCAATTCACCAACAAATCGAAAACGAACGCATGAAGCAAATGCTTGCAGAACGTCAATTCCCAGAAGAATATACACAAAGCTTATTCAACATTACAGAAACATCTTCAAACTTAGATGTGAACAGTGCTTACACAGCATTCCCGGTAGAAAACAGAGAATTATTTGGTCAAGGTTTAACTACAATCGTACCAATCGTTGGTGGTGGTGAGCGTCTAGGTACTTTAGTATTAGCTCGTCTTGGTCAAGAGTTCTTAGATGACGATTTAATCCTTGCTGAGTACAGCTCAACTGTTGTAGGCATGGAAATCTTACGTGAAAAAGCAGAAGAAATCGAAGAGGAAGCACGTAGTAAAGCTGTTGTTCAAATGGCGATCAGCTCATTATCTTACAGTGAGTTAGAAGCAATTGAGCATATCTTCGAAGAATTAAATGGAACAGAAGGTTTACTTGTTGCAAGTAAAATTGCTGATCGTGTAGGAATTACTCGTTCTGTAATCGTAAATGCACTACGTAAATTAGAAAGTGCTGGTGTAATTGAGTCTCGCTCTTTAGGTATGAAAGGAACATACATTAAAGTGCTAAACGACAAGTTTCTACAGGAACTTGCTAAATTAAAAACAAACTAATTTATAAAAAACTCTCCTCGATCGAGGAGAGTTTTTTTGTGCAATGGATTGATGGCGCTTGTGAAAAGTGCCATAAGCGTGTTTTCTGGGAAAACTATTAATTGTGTTTTACTTTTTTGCTTAAAAGAAATGAAGGTTGGTAATACTAGAATTCGAGTATGAACAAAGAAAGTTTTACATTGTTCGCATTTTCGACTTGATTGTAATATTTCAGTATGATATAGTAAGCAGTGGTGTCAGTACAAAGTACACACGTTTACTGATTTAAGTGTTGGTGCTACGTTTGTAGTTTCGCTTAGAGATGAAGTAAACGGAGGATATCAAAAACCATTTAGGAGGAACTATATTATGTCAGTAATTTCTATGAAGCAATTGCTTGAAGCTGGTGTTCATTTCGGACATCAAACTCGTCGTTGGAACCCAAAAATGAAGCGTTACATTTTCACAGAGCGTAACGGTATCTACATCATCGACTTACAAAAAACTGTGAAAAAAGTTGAGGAAGCTTACAGAACGATGCGCGACATCGCTGCTGAAGGTGGAGACATCTTATTCGTAGGTACTAAAAAACAAGCACAAGAAGCTATTAAAGAAGAAGCAACTCGTGCTGGTATGTACTTCGTTAACCAACGTTGGTTAGGCGGAACTTTAACAAACTTCCAAACAATCCAAAAGCGTATCAAGCGTCTTAAAGACATCGAAAGAATGCAAGAAGATGGTACTTTCGAAGTACTTCCTAAGAAAGAAGTTGTTCAACTTAAAAAAGAGTTAGAGCGTCTTGAGAAATTCTTAGGCGGTATTAAAGATATGAAAGGTCTTCCAAGTGCATTATTCGTAGTAGACCCTCGTAAAGAGCGTATTGCAGTTGCTGAAGCACGCAAATTACACATTCCAATCATCGGTATCGTTGATACAAACTGTGATCCAGACGAAATCGATCACGTTATTCCAGCAAACGATGATGCAATTCGTGCTGTAAAACTTCTTACATCTAAAATGGCAGACGCGATCCTTGAAGCAAAACAAGGTGAAGAAACTGTTACTGCGTAACAAAGTTGGAAAGGTGATAAGGGGTTCGGCCTTTTATCACCTTTTTTAAGGTATAAACACCTTTATAAAAGGTATAAATACATATTTTAGGAGGATGAAAAATATGGCAATCACTGCTCAAATGGTAAAAGAATTACGTGAAAAAACTGGCGCAGGTATGATGGACTGCAAAAAAGCTTTAACAGAAACTAACGGCGACATGGAGAAGGCAATTGACTTCTTACGCGAAAAAGGTATTGCGAAAGCTGCTAAAAAAGCAGACCGCATTGCTGCTGAAGGTTTAACTTTCATCGAAACAAACGGTAACGACGCTTTAATCTTAGAATTAAACTCTGAAACTGATTTCGTTGCGAAAAACGAAGGTTTCCAAGCACTAATTAAAGAATTAGCTGCTCACTTATTAACTAACAAACCAGCTAACGTTGAAGAAGCTATGGCTCAAACAATGGAAAACGGTAAAAACGTTGAAGAGCACATCAATGAAGCAATCGCTAAAATTGGTGAAAAACTTACACTTCGTCGTTTCGAAATCGTATCAAAAACTGATGCAGATGCATTCGGCGCTTACCTACACATGGGTGGACGCATTGGTGTATTAACAGTTCTTGAAGGTTCTACTGATGAAGCTGCTGCTAAAGATGTTGCAATGCACATCGCTGCAGTTAACCCTAAATACATCGACCGCGATGCTGTAACAGCTGAAGAAGTTGAGCATGAGCGTCAAGTATTAACACAACAAGCATTAAACGAAGGCAAGCCTGAAAAAATCGTTGCAAAAATGGTTGAAGGCCGTCTAGGCAAATTCTTCGAAGAGATTTGCTTACTTGACCAAGCATTCGTTAAAAACCCTGATATGAAAGTTCGTCAGTTCGTTGAGTCTAAAGGCGGAACATTAAAAGGATTCGTTCGCTACGCTGTTGGTGAAGGTATCGAAAAACGCGAAGACAACTTTGCTGAAGAAGTAATGAACCAAGTAAAAGGTAGTAACTAATACAGATTAGGGAACACATTGTGTTCCCTTTTTTAAAATAAAGATGTAAGCAATTGGAGGTTCATTATGAGTAAACCGAAATATAATCGTGTCGTTTTAAAGCTAAGTGGAGAAGCTTTAGCTGGAGAGCAAGGATTTGGAATTAATCCAACTGTTATTAAGTCAGTTGCAGAACAAGTAAAAGAAATTGCAGAACTTGATGTAGAGGTTGCTGTTGTTGTTGGTGGCGGTAACATTTGGCGTGGGAAAATTGGAAGTGAAATGGGCATGGATCGTGCAGGAGCAGATTACATGGGCATGTTAGCTACAGTTATGAATTCATTAGCTCTTCAAGATAGCTTGGAGAATATTGGAATCCAAACTCGTGTACAAACTTCAATTGAGATGCGTCAAGTGGCAGAGCCTTACATTCGCCGTAAAGCAGTTCGTCACTTAGAGAAAAAACGTGTTGTTATCTTTGCAGCAGGTACAGGTAATCCATACTTCTCTACAGATACAACAGCAGCATTACGTGCAGCGGAAATCGAAGCAGACGTTATTTTAATGGCAAAAAATAATGTGGATGGCGTATATAGCGCAGATCCATCTATTGACCCAACAGCTACGAAATACGAAACGCTTACTTACTTAGATGTATTAAAAGAAGGTTTAGGTGTAATGGATTCTACAGCTTCTTCTCTATGTATGGATAATGATATTCCATTAATTGTATTCTCAGTTATGGAAAAAGGTAATATTAAACGTGCCGTTTTAGGCGAAAATATTGGAACAGTTGTAAGGGGGAAATAAATATGGGACAACAAGTATTGAAGTCTTCAAATGAAAAAATGGAAAAAGCAGTTGCTGCTTATTCTCGTGAATTAGCAACAGTTCGCGCTGGTCGTGCAAGCTCGTCTGTATTAGATAAGGTACAAGTTGATTACTATGGTGCACCAACACCAGTTGTGCAATTAGCGAACATTACAGTTCCAGAAGCACGTTTACTTGTAATTCAACCTTATGATAAAACTTCTATCGGTGATATCGAAAAAGCAATTTTAAAAGCAGATTTAGGCTTAAACCCTTCTAATGATGGAACTGTAATTCGTATTGCATTCCCTGCATTAACAGAAGAGCGTCGTCGTGATCTTGTTAAAGTTGTGAAAAAATATGCTGAAGAAGCAAAAGTAGCTGTTCGTAACGTACGTCGTGACGGAAATGATGATCTTAAGAAGCTTGAAAAAGCTGGCGAGATTACAGAAGATGATTTAAGAGGATATACTGAAGATATCCAAAAAGAAACAGATAAATATATTGCAAAAGTTGACGAAATCGCAAAAAACAAAGAAAAAGAAATCATGGAAGTGTAATAGCGATAACTTCGCAAATATGACCCTCTTCTTAAGGGGGTCTTTTTACACTTTTAGGCATACGTCTGCTTGTTGGAGGGTATGAATGATGTTTAAAAACTTTCCTTTTTTTAAAGGTAAAAAGGACACATCGTTTGATCATCTCGTTGAAGAAGTGAAAAAAGGATATATCCCAGAACATATTGCCATCATTATGGATGGGAATGGAAGATGGGCAAAGAGGAGAGCAATGCCTCGTATTGCGGGACATCATGAAGGTATGCAAGTTGTAAAGAAAATTACAAAATTTGCAAGTAAACTTAATGTGAAAGTGTTAACTCTTTATGCTTTTTCAACTGAGAACTGGAAAAGACCGAAAAAGGAAGTTGATTATTTAATGAAGCTTCCAGAAGAATTTCTAGGTACATTTTTACCAGAATTGATTGAAGAAAACGTACAAGTCCGAGTAATAGGGCAAAAAGATCGTCTTCCTACGCATACACGCAGAGCGATGGAGAAAGCCATGGAAGATACGAAAGAGAATACGGGATTAATTCTTAATTTCGCGTTAAACTATGGAAGTCGAGATGAAATCGTTTCTGCTGTGCAACATATGATGAAAGATAATGAGGAAGGAAAAATTCGTTCTGAAGAGGTAAGTGAAGAAATGCTTTCCTCCTACTTAATGACGAGTTCTTTACCCGATCCAGAGTTATTAATCCGAACAAGCGGAGAGCTACGTATTAGTAATTTCATGTTATGGCAAATTGCATATTCGGAGTTTTGGTTTACAGATGTGTATTGGCCAGACTTCAAAGAAGAACATTTGCTAAATGCGATTACTGACTTTCAACATAGAGGGCGCAGATTCGGAGGCGTGTAGAAAGAGAGGGTTTGGTAGTGAAACAGAGAATTATTACTGGAGTGGTTGCTGCCGCGCTATTCATTCCCATCGTAATATACGGTGGCGTGCCTTTTACGGTTTTAGTGTATGCACTTGCTTCTATAGGTTTATATGAATTAATTCGTATGAATAAGCTTACGCTTATTTCAGTACCGACAGTTTTAGCTGCAGTATTATTGTGGATTCTTTTAATTCCAAGTAGTGCATCAGAACTGTTTACATGGATTGGATTAGGTAAATTGGAAATCACATTTGTGATTGTTTTATTACTTTTATCATATACAGTCCTTTCTAAGAATACATTTACTTTTGATAATGCTTCATTTTTACTAATGGCAACGACATATGTGGCAATGGGATTCTTATATTTAAATGAAACGAGAATATTAGGAATTAAATATGTGTTTTGTGCATTATTTGTTATATGGGCTACTGATTCAGGCGCATATTTCGTAGGAAAAGCATTGGGCAAGAGAAAATTGTGGCCAGAAATTAGTCCAAATAAAACGATTGAAGGTTCATTAGGCGGCATCGTTTGTGGAATTATTGTGGCACTTGTTTACAACGTGTTCTTCCCAGTCGAATCGAATGTAGTAATTTTAATTGTGCTGACAATTATCATTTCTATTTTTGGACAAATTGGTGATTTAGTACAATCTGCTTTTAAACGTCATTATGGCGTAAAGGATTCAGGTACAATTTTACCTGGGCATGGTGGTATATTAGATCGAACAGATAGTTGGTTATTCGTTTTACCAATTCTCTACTTCTTATTACAATACAATTAATAAATGAACGAGGGGTTGGAGTCATGAAAAACATTAGTTTATTAGGTGCAAGCGGATCAATTGGTACACAAACTTTAGATGTATTACGCTCGCACCCAGACCAATTCCGTCTCGTTGCTTTTTCTGTAGGGAAAAATATTGACTACGCAGTAAAGGTAATTCAAGAATTTTCTCCGCAAATCGTCTCTGTGCAAAGAGAGGAAGATGTTTTAAAATTACAAACTGTTTCTGGTAATACAAAAATTGTATATGGTAGTGAAGGACTTTTAGAAGTAGCATTACATCCAGATGCGGAGATTGTAGTAAATGCTGTTGTAGGTAGCGTAGGGTTGTTACCGACACTTCGTGCGATTGAGGCGAAAAAAACAATTGGAATTGCAAATAAAGAAACGTTAGTAACTGCAGGACATCTTGTAATGGAAGCAGCGCGAAAACATAATGTTTCGTTACTTCCAGTAGATAGTGAACATTCGGCTATTTTTCAATGCTTGAATGGTGAAAATGAAAAAAGAATTTCTCGTCTTATTATAACGGCTTCTGGTGGAAGTTTCCGTGATAAAACGAGAGATGAATTGCATCATGTGACCGTAGAAGATGCGCTTCGACATCCAAACTGGTCAATGGGTTCGAAAATTACAATTGATTCTGCTACAATGATGAATAAGGGACTAGAAGTAATTGAAGCACATTGGCTTTTTGGTATCCCTTATGAGCAAATCGATGTTGTTTTACATAAAGAAAGTATTATCCATTCTATGGTTGAATTTGAAGATCGTAGTGTAATGGCGCAGCTTGGTTCACCTGATATGCGAGTACCAATTCAATACGCACTTACATATCCTGATAGATTGCCTCTTTCAGACACAAAACAGTTAAACTTATGGGAAATAGGGACGTTGCATTTTGAGAAAATGGACCAAGAACGATTCCGTTGTTTACGTTTTGCGTATGAAGCTGGAAAAGCTGGTGGAAGTATGCCAGCTGTAATGAACGCAGCAAATGAAGTAGCTGTTGAAGCTTTTTTACAAAAGAGAATTGGTTTCTTAACAGTGGAAGACCTCATTGAAAAAGCAATGAACCATCACAATGTCATTGCACGTCCGAGCTTAGAGGAAATTCTGGAAATTGATGCAGCCACAAGACGGTTTGTGATGGAACAAATTTAGCAAAGGTGGTTATGGAATTGAATACAGCGATTGCCTTTATATTAATTTTCGGTGCACTCGTATTTTTCCATGAGCTAGGGCATCTATACTTCGCGAAAAGAGCAGGCATTTTATGCCGCGAGTTTGCGATTGGTTTTGGTCCGAAAATATTCTCATTTGAAAAGAATGAAACGGTGTATACGATTCGATTACTGCCTCTGGGTGGCTATGTAAGAATGGCTGGCGAGGATGCAGACACAGTTGAGTTAAAGCCAGGGAAAAAGGTTGGCCTTGTGCTAAATGAAAAAGACGAAGCTGTGAAATTAGTTTTTGATGGATATGAAAAATATCCAAATGTTCGTGTTATTGAAGTCGAACAAGCTGATTTAGAGCATAATCTAACGATTTCAGGCTATGAAGAGTATGAGGAAGAGCTTCAAACATTCCGAGTGAATGAAAAGGCTCGCATCATTACTGCTGGAGAAGAAATTCAAATTGCTCCATATAACAGGCAATTTGGCTCTAAAAAATTGGGTCAACGCGCTTTAACAATCTTTGCGGGTCCTGCAATGAACTTCATTTTAGCATTTGTTATTTTTGTGATTCTTGGATTTGTACAAGGGGTTCCTATTGACAAACCAATGGTCGGAAAAGTGATGGATAATAGTGCAGCACAGCAAGCTGGCCTGAAAGAGAATGATACAATTCAAGCGATTGATGGGAAAAACACAAGTACATGGAAAGATGTTGTTACTATTGTACGTGAAAACCCGAATAAAGAAATTACGTTACAAGTAAAGCGTGATAATGAACAGTTTAATGTGAAAGTAACGCCAACACTTGATAAAGAAGGAAAAGACGAAGTTGGTAGAATTGGTGTTTATTCTCCTGTAGAGAAAACAGTAATGGGTTCTATTAAATCAGGATTTGAACAAACGTACCAATGGACGAAACTAATTTTTGAATCTCTTGTGAAATTAGTAACTGGTCAATTTTCTATTAATGAGTTGTCAGGTCCAGTAGGAATTTATAATCTAACAGATCAAGTTGTAGATTATGGATTTACGCGTGTACTAAGTTTAGCGGCAGTTCTAAGCATTAATCTTGGTTTATTTAATTTATTACCAGTTCCTGCTTTAGATGGTGGCCGTTTATTCTTCTTCTTAATTGAAGCGTTACGAGGGAAACCAATTGACCGTCAAAAAGAAGGAATGGTTCATTTTATTGGTTTTGCATTATTAATGTTATTAATGTTAGTTGTAACATGGAATGACATTCGTAAGTTTTTCTTGTAAAATAGAATGAAACTAATAATGAAATAGAGCTCGTAGAATAAAATCCCTCACCTAATTCGAGGTGAGGGGTTTTACTGCGTGTAAGAGTAAAATGAAGAGGTGCAAATAAATGAAACAAAGTATGGTATTCAGTCCTACATTACGTGAAGTTCCAGCTGATGCTGAAATTAAGAGTCATCAATTATTACTTCGCGCAGGTTTTATGCGTCAAAATGCTTCTGGTATTTATAGTTTTCTACCATTTGGATTAAAAGTATTACACAAAGTAGAACGTATCGTTCGAGAAGAAATGGAGCGTGCAGGAGCTGTAGAATTATTAATGCCAGCTATGCAAGCTGCAGAATTATGGCAAGAATCAGGTCGTTGGTATTCATACGGATCTGAATTAATGCGTATGAAAGATCGTAACGCTCGTGAATTCGCATTAGGAGCGACACATGAGGAAGTAATTACGGATCTTGTGCGTGATGAAGTGAAATCATATAAAAAATTACCGTTAACATTATACCAAATTCAAACAAAATTCCGTGATGAGCAAAGACCTCGTTTCGGTTTATTACGTGGAAGAGAGTTTCTAATGAAAGATGCATACTCTTTCCATGCTACACAAGAGAGCTTAGATGAAGTATACGATCGCTTATATAAAGCATACTCTAACATTTTTGCTCGTTGTGGCTTGAATTTCCGTGCAGTTATTGCTGATTCTGGAGCAATGGGCGGAAAAGATACACATGAATTTATGGTATTATCTGATGTTGGTGAAGATACAATTGCATACTCTGACACATCTGATTATGCAGCAAACATCGAAATGGCTCCTGTTGTAGATACGTATACGAAGAGTGACGAAGCAGAAAAAGCTCTTGAAAAAGTAGCAACACCAGACCAAAAAGCAATTGAAGAAGTATCTGCATTCTTAAACATTGCAGCTGACAAGTGCATTAAGTCTATGGTATTTAAAGTAGATGAGAAATTAGTAGTTGTACTTGTTCGTGGTGATCACGAAGTAAACGATGTGAAAGTGAAAAATGTATACGGCGCTTCAGTTGTTGAGCTTGCTTCTCATGAAGAAGTAAAAGAATTATTAAATTGTGAAATTGGTTCATTAGGGCCGATTGGTGTAACAGGTGATATTGAAATTATTGCTGATCACGCTGTAGCATCAATTGTTAACGGATGTTCAGGAGCGAACGAAGAAGGATTCCATTATGTAAATGTAAATCCAGAACGTGACTTTAAAGTAAGTCAATATACAGATTTACGCTTCATTCAAGAAGGAGACCAATCTCCAGATGGAAACGGAACAATTCTTTTCGCACGCGGAATTGAAGTTGGTCATGTATTCAAATTAGGAACTCGTTATAGTGAAGCAATGAACGCGACATTCCTAGATGAAAACGGAAAAACACAACCACTTATTATGGGTTGTTACGGTATCGGTGTATCTCGTACAGTGGCAGCAATTGCAGAGCAGTTTAACGATGAGAACGGCTTAGTTTGGCCAAAAGCTGTAGCACCATTCCATGTGCATGTAATTCCAGTAAATATGAAATCTGATGCACAACGTGAAATGGGTGAAAATATCTACAACTCATTACAAGAACAAGGCTATGAAGTGTTATTAGACGATCGTGCAGAACGTGTAGGTGTTAAGTTTGCAGATGCAGATTTATTCGGTCTTCCAGTTCGCGTTACAGTTGGTAAAAAAGCAGACGAAGGTATTGTAGAAGTGAAAGTACGTGCTACAGGTGAGTCTGAAGAAGTAAAAGTAGAAGAACTTCAAACATATATTGCAAATATTTTAAAATAAGAAGAGGTACCTCGTAATGGGGTACCTTCTCTTTCTTTGTAAACGTATTTTGTAAAAGAAGAAGGAAGAAATCTTTCTTTGTAGTACGTTTCAATTTATAATAGCAAATGGAAGGAGAGTGCTTATGTCTTTAACAAATGAACAACAAGAGCGATTTCAAATTTTGCTCCAGCAGTTGCAAATACCAGACGACCTTATAAATCAATATTTACAAGGCGGTGGTATTGAAAGGCTCGTTATTGATAAAGCGAATAAAAGTTGGCATTTTGATTTACAAGTGCCACGTATTTTGCCTACAGAATTATATGAATTGCTAGAAACAAAGCTTAAGCAATCATTTTCTCATATTGCAAGAACAACATTTGCATTAGAAACAGAGAATAAACAATTTACAGAAGAAGAAGTAAGGGCGTATTGGCCACTTTGTACGGAACGAATTACATTTTCACCCATGTTCGCGTACTTAAAGAAGCAACTTCCGCAGGTGAATGGAGTGAAGTTGTTAATAAATGTAAATAATGAGCTGGAGTCTACTGCTTTAAAGAAAAACGTTGCGAAACCAGTGGGGGATCAATACGAAGCTTTTGGATTCCCGCGTTTCCAGTTAGACACACATATACAGCAAAATGCAGAAGAAATGCAAAAGTTTCGTGAGCAAACGCAGCAAGAAGACCGCGAGCGTGTTATACAAGCTATGGAAGAAATGGCGAAGAAGCAAGCTGAAGAAAGCAGCGTTGTGCATGAAGGACCGATTACACTCGGGTATCTTATTAAGCCGGATGAAGAGATTACACCGATGCGAGAAATTCAAGATGAAGAAAGAAGAAAAACGGTTCAAGGATATGTCTTCCATGTAGAAACAAAAGAGCTTCGTAGTGGGCGTACGTTATTAACTTTAAAAATAACGGATTATACGGATTCTATTATGATCAAAATGTTCTCGCGTGACAAAGAAGATATTCCAATGCTGCAATCCTTGAAAAAAGGAATGTGGGTGAAAGCGCGTGGTTCTGTTCAAAACGATACATTCGTTCGAGATTTAGTAATGATTGCAAATGATATTAATGAAATAACAGGGCCGTCTCGTAAAGATAAAGCGCCAGAAGGCGAAAAGCGTGTAGAACTTCATCTTCACACTCCGATGAGCCAAATGGATGCTGTTACTCCTGTTTCTAGACTTGTTGCCCAAGCTGGTAAATGGGGACATGAAGCTATTGCGGTTACAGACCATGCTGTGGCTCAGTCGTTCCCGGAGGCATATTCTGCGGGGAAAAAAGCTGGAGTTAAAGTTATATACGGTGTAGAAGCGAATTTAGTTAATGATGGTGTACCGATAGCTTATAACGAGGCGCATCGTTTACTTGCAGAGGAAACGTATGTTGTTTTCGACGTTGAGACGACAGGTTTATCAGCTGTATACGACACAGTCATTGAGTTGGCTGCCGTAAAAGTAAAGGGTGGCGAAATCATTGATCGCTTTGAATCTTTCGCAAATCCACATCAACCATTATCAGCGACGATTATTGAATTAACAGGTATTACAGATGATATGTTAACTGATGCACCAGAAGTGGACGAAGTGTTTAAAAAGTTTGAGGAATGGATGGGTGACCATACACTTGTTGCCCATAATGCAAGCTTTGATATGGGCTTTATTAACGTAGGTTTTAAAAAGGCTGGGTTAGAAAAAACGAATAACCCCGTTATTGATACGTTAGAACTTGCACGATTCTTATTCCCAGAAATGAAAAATCATCGATTAAATACGATGTGTAAAAAACTTGATATTGAATTAACGCAACATCACCGTGCGATTTATGATACAGAAGCGACGGGATATTTACTTGTGAAAATGTTGAAAGATGTAATTGAAAAGGGATTTGAATATCACGATCAATTAAATGATAGCATGGGACAAGGGGATGCGTATAAGCGTGGCCGTCCAAGTCATATGACGTTACTTGCCACATCAGATGTTGGGTTGAAAAATTTATATAAACTTGTTTCATATTCTCACCTTAATTACTTTTACCGTGTACCACGAGTACCGAGGTCACTATTAAAAAAATACCGTGAAGGAATTTTAGTAGGAACGGCTTGTGATAAAGGTGAAGTATTTGAGGCAATGATGCAAAAAGCTCCTGAAGAGGTAGAAGAAATTGCACAGTTCTATGATTACATTGAAGTAATGCCTCCAGAGGTGTTGCGTCATTTAGTAGAGCGTGAACTCGTTCGAGATGAAGGACAATTAAAAACAATTATCTCTAACTTAGTAAAACTAGGTGAGACGTTAGATAAACCAGTTGTCGCTACAGGGAACGTGCATTACTTAGATCCAGAAGATGCAATGTATCGTAAAATTTTAGTTAGTTCACAGGGCGGGGCAAATCCGTTAAATCGACATTCATTACCGCCAGTACATTTCCGTACAACTGATGAAATGCTAGAGTGTTTTTCATTTTTAGGTGAGGACAAAGCGAAAGAAGTTGTTGTAACGAATACACAAAAAGTTGCGTCATTAATTGGTGATGTTCGTCCGGTAAAAGATGATCTATATACACCGAAAATTGAGGGTGCCGATGATGAAACACGTGATATGAGTTATAAAATGGCACGCAGTATATATGGTGAAGAACTACCAGAAATTGTAGAGGCTCGCTTAGAAAAAGAATTGAAAAGTATTATTGGACATGGTTTTGCCGTTATTTATTTAATCTCACATAAGCTTGTGAAAAAATCGTTAGTCGACGGATATCTAGTAGGTTCGCGTGGTTCAGTAGGTTCATCGTTCGTTGCAACGATGATGGAAATTACAGAAGTAAACCCATTACCACCACACTATGTCTGTCCAAAATGCAAGCAATCTGAATTCTTTAATGATGGTTCGGTAGGCTCTGGTTTCGACTTACCAGATAAAGATTGTCCGACATGTAATGTGGCATATGTAAAAGATGGACATGATATCCCATTCGAAACGTTCCTTGGATTCAAAGGAGATAAGGTACCCGATATCGATTTGAACTTCTCCGGGGAATACCAACCACGTGCTCATAACTATACGAAAGTACTGTTCGGTGAAGATTATGTATACCGTGCTGGAACGATTGGTACAGTTGCGGAAAAAACAGCTTATGGATATGTAAAAGGTTATGCAAATGATCACAATTTAACAATTCGGAATGCAGAGATTGACCGCTTAGTAGCGGGATGTACAGGGGTAAAACGTACAACTGGACAGCATCCAGGTGGTATAATCGTTGTGCCAGATTACATGGATATTTTTGATTTCTCCCCAATACAGTTTCCTGCTGATTCAATTGGTGCTGAGTGGAGAACAACGCATTTTGACTTCCACTCGATTCATGATAATTTATTGAAACTTGATATACTAGGACACGATGATCCGACCGTTATTCGTATGTTACAAGATTTAAGTGGTATTGATCCGAAAACAATCCCAACGGATGATCCAGAGGTAATGAAAATTTTCTCTGGTCCAGAAACGTTAGGGGTAACGGAAGAACAAATTAACTGTAAAACAGGTACACTTGGTATCCCAGAATTCGGTACGAAATTCGTAAGACAGATGTTAGAAGAGACAAAACCAACGACATTCTCAGAATTGGTCCAAATTTCTGGGCTGTCACATGGTACTGACGTATGGCTGGGTAATGCAAATGAGTTAATTTATAACGGTACATGTACGCTGAGTGAAGTTATCGGTTGTCGTGATGACATCATGGTATATTTAATCTATCAAGGTTTAGATCCATCATTAGCCTTCAAAATCATGGAGTCGGTTCGTAAAGGTAAAGGTGTACCGGAAGAATGGGAAGATGACATGAAAGGTAATAATGTACCAGGTTGGTATATTGATTCATGTAAGAAGATTAAATATATGTTCCCTAAAGCCCATGCGGCTGCTTACGTACTTATGGCTGTGCGTATCGCATACTTTAAAGTACATTTTGCACTTTTATTCTATGCGGCATATTTTACAGTCCGTGCAGATGATTTTGATGTAGAGGCGATGGCGAAAGGTTCAGCATCCATACGTGTGAAAATTGATGAAATAGCTCAAAAAGGATTGGATGCAGCGCCGAAAGAGAAAAGTTTATTAACGGTACTAGAAATGACGCTTGAAATGTGCGAGCGTGGATACTCATTCCAAAAGGTTGATTTATACCGTTCGCATGCAACGGAATTTATTATTGATGGAGACTCATTAATCCCTCCGTTTAATGCAGTGCCTGGTCTTGGTACGAACGCAGCCTTAAGTATTGTGGAAGCGCGCAAAAATGGAGACTTCTTATCAAAAGAAGACTTACAGCAACGAAGTAAGGTTTCGAAAACAATTATTGAGTATTTAGATAGCCAAGGTTGTTTAGGAGATTTGCCGGATCAAAACCAATTATCACTGTTCTAATAGGTAGGAAAAGTCTTTGCAAATCAATATTTGCTATGGTATACTATAAACCGAGATAACCATGTCATGTATATTTTGTGAAAAAGAGAGTGGGGAAACCCACTCTTTCGTGTTACTATCTACATTTTATTCATGTAGATAGTAAAGACATTTCTGTCGTATATACATATTTTGTTACAAGTTTTACTTCTTAAATTTGGTAATACTAAGACAGATATTCCCTGCTTAACGGCAGGGGCTTTTGTTAGCTAACGAGAAAGAATAAGATAGACCGTCTTTATGAACGGGATCTTTTCTTGTAAATGGTACATGGCGGCAGGAAGGAGGCTGTTTATGGATAAGAAAGTCACAGAAGTTGTAGAAGCATTTGCGCAGCCAATCGTTGAAGAGTTAAATCTTGAACTTGTAGATGTAGAGTATGTGAAAGAAGGACAAGACTGGTTCTTACGCGTATTCATCGATTCTGAAAAGGGAGTCGACATTGAAGAATGCGGTGCGGTAAGTGAACGTTTAAGCGAAGCTTTAGATAAAGAGGATCCAATTCCTCACCTTTACTTTTTGGATGTATCATCTCCTGGAGCAGAACGCCCATTAAAGAAAGAGAAAGACTTCCAGCAAGCGGTAGGAAAACAAGTGGCAATTAAAACATATGAGCCGATTGATGGCGAAAAGATGTTTGAAGGAAAGTTACTTTCCTACGACGGTACTACAATTACACTACTATTAACAATTAAAACACGTAAAAAAGAAATCCAAATTCCAATGGATAAAGTTGCAAATGCGCGACTTGCTGTTACGTTTTAGTAAGAAGGGGGATCTTCATGAGCACTGAGTTGTTAGATGCTTTGCTCGTATTAGAGTCAGAAAAAGGTATTAGTAAAGATATTATTATTGATGCGATTGAAGCAGCGTTAATCTCTGCTTATAAACGCAATTTTAACCAAGCACAAAACGTTCGTGTGAGCTTTAACCCAGAAGTGGGAACAATTCAAGTTTTAGCACGTAAGGACGTTGTTGATAATGTGTTTGATCCACGTCTTGAAATCTCTGTAGAAGAGGCAAGACAAATTAATCCAAACTACCAAGATGGCGACGTACTAGAAATTGAAGTAACGCCAAAAGATTTTGGTCGTATTGCAGCGCAAACTGCAAAACAAGTTGTAACACAACGAGTTCGTGAAGCAGAACGTGGTGTTATTTACTCAGAATTTAGTGATCGTGAAGAAGACATTATGGTTGGTATTGTACAACGCCAAGATGCTCGTTTCATCTACGTAAGCTTAGGTAAAGTAGAAGCTTTATTACCTGTAAGTGAGCAAATGCCAAATGAGCAATATAAGCCACATGATCGTATTCGCGTATTTATTACAAAAGTAGAAAAGACAACAAAAGGACCACAAATTTACGTATCACGTACACATCCTGGTCTTTTAAAACGTTTATTCGAAATGGAAGTTCCAGAAATTTATGATGGAACTGTAGAAATTCGCTCTGTAGCGCGCGAAGCAGGAGATCGTTCTAAAATCTCTGTGCATGCAGAAAACATTGATGTTGATCCAGTTGGTTCTTGCGTAGGACCGAAAGGACAACGTGTACAACGTGTTGTAGATGAACTAAAAGGTGAAAAGATTGACATCGTTCGCTGGTCAAATGATCCAGTTGAATATGTTGCAAATGCTTTAAGCCCATCACAAGTTGTTAAAGTACTTGTAGATGAAGATGAAAAAGCAACAACTGTTGTTGTTCCAGACCACCAGCTATCATTAGCTATCGGTAAGCGTGGACAAAATGCGCGTCTTGCAGCTAAATTAACAGGCTGGAAAATTGATATTAAAAGTGAGTCTGATGCGAAACAACTTGGAATTGTAACAGAAGAAGATAGCGTAATCGCATTCGGATTCGATTCAGTTGAAGACGAAATCGAATAGAGGTGATGAGTATGAGCAATCGAAAAGTTCCGTTACGAAAATGTATCGCGACGCAAGAGATGAAATCAAAACGAGAGCTCGTTCGCATTGTTCGTTCCAAAGAGGGCGAAGTGTCTATTGATTTATCTGGAAAAAAATCAGGACGAGGTGCATATTTGTCAAAAGATAAAGAATGCATTATGCAAGCCCAAAAGAAAAACATTTTGGAACATCATCTAAAAGCGAAAATCGACAGTTCTCTGTACGAAGAGCTTCTTGAGCTTGTTGAGAAGGAGTCGAAATAAGTGTCCGATTGGAAATCGTTTTTAGGACTAGCAAATCGCGCTCGAAAAATCATTTCGGGTGAAGAACTCGTTTTAAAAGAAGTACGAAGTGGTAAAGCAAAGCTCGTATTGCTTTCTGAAGATGCGTCAGCGAACACTACTAAACGTATCACGGATAAAACGACGTACTACAACGTACCAATGAAAAAAGTCGAAAATCGACAACAATTAGGGCATGCGATTGGGAGAGACGAGCGAGTCGTTGTAGCTGTGTTAGATGAAGGCTTTGCGAAAAAGCTACGTAGCATGCTCGATACAAATTACCGGGGGTGAAGGTATGAGTAAAATTCGAGTACATGAATATGCAAAAAAAAATAATATCTCAAGTAAAGATCTTATGACAAAACTTAAAGAGATGAATATCGAGGTTTCGAATCATATGACAATGTTAGAAGATGAAGTAGTAAATAAATTAGATAATGAATATAACACTGGAGCGGAAAAACCTTCTGTTGCAGATGAGTTTGAAGTAGAAGAGAAAGTTGTTCGCAGTAAAAAGAACAGCAATAAGAAAAAGAAAAAAGGCAAAGGAAATGAAGACAAACGTCAAGATAACTTTGCTGGAAGACAACAAACGCAAATAGTAGAAACACCAGATAAAATTACTTTCTCTGGAAGCCTTACAGTAGGTGAACTTGCTAAAAAGTTAAGTAAAGAGCCATCTGAAATTATTAAAAAGCTCTTCATGCTTGGAATTATGGCAACAATTAACCAAGACTTGGATAAAGATACAATTGAGTTAATTGCTACTGATTACGGTATTGAAGTAGAAGAAGAAGTAGTTGTAAGTGAAACTGAGTTTGAAACATTCATTGATGAGCAAGATGATGAAGAAAACTTAAAAGAGCGTCCAGCTGTTGTTACGATTATGGGACACGTTGACCATGGTAAAACAACATTACTTGACTCAATTCGTAATTCAAAAGTAACTGCTGGCGAAGCGGGTGGAATTACTCAGCATATTGGTGCATACCAAGTTGAAGTAAATGATAAGAAAATTACATTCTTAGATACGCCTGGTCACGCGGCATTTACAACGATGCGTGCTCGTGGTGCGCAAGTAACTGATATTACAATCCTTGTTGTTGCAGCTGATGACGGTGTTATGCCTCAAACAGTTGAAGCGATTAGCCATGCAAAAGCAGCTGGAGTACCAATTATTGTTGCTGTGAATAAAATGGATAAACCAGCGGCGAATCCTGATCGTGTAATGCAAGAATTAACAGAATATGAATTAGTTCCAGAAGCTTGGGGCGGAGATACAATTTTCGTACCAATTTCTGCAATCCAAGGCGAGGGAATTGACAACTTGCTAGAGATGATTCTTCTTGTAAGTGAAGTAGAAGAATATAAAGCAAACCCAAATCGTTATGCAACGGGTACTGTAATTGAAGCACAGCTTGATAAAGGTAAAGGAACTATCGCGACATTATTAGTTCAAAACGGTACACTTCGAGTTGGAGATCCAATCGTTGTTGGAACTTCATTCGGACGTGTTCGTGCAATGGTAAGTGATATTGGTCGTCGTGTAAAAGTTGCTGGTCCATCAACTCCTGTTGAAATTACAGGTTTAAATGAAGTACCACAGGCTGGAGATCGTTTCATGGCATTCGCTGATGAGAAGAAAGCTCGTCAAATCGGTGAATCACGTGCACAAGAAGCGTTAGTTGCACAACGTGGTGAGAAATCTAAATTAAGCCTTGAAGATTTATTCCAACAAATCCAAGAGAGCGATGTAAAAGAAATCAACTTAATCGTAAAAGCAGACGTACAAGGTTCTGTTGAAGCGATGGCAGCGTCACTTCGTAAAATTGATGTTGAAGGCGTAAAAGTTAAAATCATTCACACTGGTGTAGGTGCGATTACAGAATCTGATATCATTTTAGCTTCTGCATCTAATGCAATTGTAATTGGATTTAACGTACGTCCGGATGTGAACGCGAAGCGTACAGCTGAATTAGAGAACGTTGATGTTCGCTTACACCGCATTATCTACAAAGTAATCGAAGAAATTGAATTAGCAATGCAAGGTATGCTGGATCCAGAATTCGAAGAAAAAGTAATCGGTCAAGCGGAAGTTCGTCAAACATTCAAGGTAACAAAAGTTGGAACAATCGCAGGTTGTTACGTAATTGACGGTAAAATTACACGCGATAGTGGCGTTCGTATTATCCGCGATGGTATCGTAATTTTTGAAGGACAACTTGATACGTTAAAACGTTTCAAAGACGACGTAAAAGAAGTTGCACAAAACTATGAGTGTGGTATTACAATTGAGAGATATAATGACCTTAAAGAAGGGGACATCATTGAAGCATACGTTATGGAAGAAGTGAAGCGATGATTGTCGCTTCACTCTCATTCGAGTGTATGATTTACGATGTGCATTCTTTAAAAGAGAAACGGGCAATTTTGCAACGAGTGCTAACTCGTGTGAAACAGCGCTATAATGTAGCTGTTTCTGAAGTTGGGCATCAAGATGTATGGCAACGTACAGAAATTGCGATTGTTTCCGTATCCTCAAATCGTGTTATCTGTGAAAAAGAAATGAATCGTGTACTGGAGTACATCGATTCATTTCCTGAAATTGAACGTACGATAACACAATTGGAATGGTATTGAATGAGGTGAAGAGTTATGAAATTACGTGCAAACCGTGTAGGCGAGCAAATGAAAAAAGAATTAGGCGACATCATTAGTCGTAAAATTAAAGACCCACGTATCGGATTTGTTACAGTAACAGATGTACAAGTGAGTGGTGATTTGCAAATTGCCAAAGTATATATTTCTGTTTTAGGTGACGAAGAACAGAAAGAAAATACGTTAAAAGGTTTAGCGAAGGCAAAAGGCTTTATTCGTTCAGAAATTGGCCAACGTATTCGTCTTCGTAAAACACCGGAAATTACCTTTGAGTTTGATGAGTCTATCGGATATGGTCATCGAATTGATACACTTTTACATGAAATTAATAAAGACGGTAAACGTGAAGAATAATGGATAGACATTTGTCTATCCATTTTTTCAATGCAAAATAAGTTTTGGATATTTACTACGAAAGAATTATGATGAGGTGAACATATATGGAAGGTGTAGTATTATTACATAAGCCAAAAGGCATGACATCACATGATTGTGTATTTAAATTAAGAAAGATATTGCGAGAAAAGAGAATTGGTCATACGGGAACATTAGACCCAGATGTAACGGGAGTATTACCACTTTGTGTGGGGAGAGCAACGAAGATTGCACAATTTTTAACAAGTGAAACGAAAACATATGAAGGTGAAGTAACATTAGGGTTTTCAACAACAACAGAAGATGCTTCTGGTGAAGTTGTGGAGAAACAAGATGTAAACCGTGTTATTACACGTAAAGAAGTAGAAGAGGTACTAGCGGAATTAACAGGCACGATTGAACAAATGCCACCAATGTTCTCAGCTGTAAAAGTAAACGGGAAAAAATTATATGAATATGCAAGAGCAGGACAAGAGGTGGAACGTCCAGTTCGTACAATTACGATTCATGAATTCGTATTACTTGATGACCGTGAAGTTTTTGAAGGAGAAAATATTTCATTCCGTTTCCGTGTAACGTGTAGTAAAGGAACATATGTAAGAACGTTAGCGGTAATGATCGGGGAGAAACTTGGTTTCCCATCACATATGTCTCACCTTGTAAGAACGGCATCTGGTGAATTTTTATTAGAAGATTGCATATCATTTGAAGAAATTGAAGAAAACGTGCAAAATGGAACAGTAGAGTCTATCTTCATTTCAATTGATGAAGCATTAAGTAAGTTTCCAAAAATGGTTGTAGATGAAAAGCAAGCAGAGAAAATCAAGAATGGTATGTTCTTAAAGAATGAATTAGAAATAACAGCACCATTTATTACAGTGTTTGATAAAAATGATCGTTGCTTAGCAATTTATGAACATCACCCGAAACATCCTGGCATGTTAAAGCCGATGAAAGTACTTGTGAATAATCAAGAACTAAAGCTATAATGAATTATTGGAAGGATTATTACAGAAAAAGGTGAATTCAAGCGTGAAACTTATTCATTTAACTCATCCACATGAACAAAATAAATTAGAATTACCACCTACTGTAATGGCATTAGGATTTTTTGATGGCATTCATTTAGGACATCAATGTGTAATTCGAACTGCGAAAAAAATAGCGGACGACCGAGGATATAAAAGTGCAGTTATGACATTTCATCCTCATCCATCTGTTGTTTTAGGGAAAAAGGATGCGCATGTGGAGTATATTACACCAATGCGTGATAAAGAAAAAATAGTCGAAAGCTTAGGAATCGATATATTATATGTGATTAAATTTGATGAATCATTTGCAGGGTTATTACCACAACAATTTGTAGATGATTATATTATTGGTTTAAATGTAAAGCATGTAGTAGCAGGGTTTGATTATTCATATGGACGTTTAGGAAAAGGAAAGATGGAGACTTTACCATTTCATGCAAGAGGGGAGTTTACACAAACTGTGATTGAAAAAGTTGAATTTCAAGAAGAGAAAGTAAGTTCTACAGCATTACGAAAGTTAATTCGAAATGGCGAAATGGAACAAATTCCATCTATTTTAGGTAGAGCCTATACTGTAGCGGGAACAGTTATACACGGCGACAAACGTGGGCGTCAAATTGGTTTTCCAACAGCTAATGTAGGTTTAAGTGATGAGTATTTATTGCCACCTGTAGGTGTTTATGCAGTGAGATTAAAAGTTCACGATGAATGGTACGATGGTGTATGTAATATTGGATATAAACCGACTTTTAAAGAAGATGGGCGCCAATTATCAATTGAAGTGCACTTATTTGAATTTAACAAAGATATATACGATCAAAATGTTACAGTAGAGTGGCATATGCGTATAAGAGAAGAGAAGAAATTCAATGGCATTGATGAGTTAGTTGAACAAATCGCAAAAGATAAGAAAACAGCACAAGAATATTTTGCGAGCGAAAAGAATATACTTGCTTTTTCAAATGAAAAGTAGTATTCTATGTTATGTACTTTATGACAACCATTGCTTGGCATTGCGACTCACCGACGCTTGCTAGGTAATTGGGGGTTTAATTAATAGGAGGTGAAATAGGATGGCTTTAACACAAGAGCGTAAAAATGAAATCATTGCACAATTTAGAACTCATGAGACTGATACTGGTTCTCCAGAGGTTCAAATTGCTGTCCTAACGGAGCAAATTAACACTCTAAACGAGCACTTACGTACTCACAAGAAAGATCATCATTCACGTCGTGGTCTATTAAAGATGGTTGGTAAACGTCGTAATTTACTAACTTACCTTCGTAATAGCGATATCACACGTTACCGTGAATTAATCACAAAGCTTGGCTT
The DNA here is from genome assembly GCF_038006365.1 of Bacillus sp. FSL L8-0152. Classification (NCBI taxonomy): domain Bacteria; kingdom Bacillati; phylum Bacillota; class Bacilli; order Caryophanales; family Bacillaceae; genus Bacillus; species Bacillus sp. FSL L8-0152. The sequence goes on along the minus strand of NZ_JBBOVB010000001.1, from coordinate 3,890,907 downwards.
ACGTCGATAGTCAAAGAAGCGGGAATATTCCCGCTTTTTTGTTAGGTAAAAATATATCTTCTACGCTTTATAGCTTACTTAATTTTAGGCAATACTAGAGGTAGAATATTGTGATATACTATCCATTTACATAGAAGAATTGAATACTTTAAATTGAGAGGGGTACTTAAATGAGTCAAGAAAAGCAAGTCTTCTCGATAGATTTAGCTGGTCGCCAGCTAACAGTTGAAACTGGTCAGCTTGCCAAACAAGCGAACGGAGCAGTATTAGTAAGATATGGCGATACAGCGGTTCTATCTACAGCAACTGCATCAAAAGAAGCTAAAAATGTAGATTTTTTCCCACTTACAGTAAACTATGAAGAGCGTTTATATGCAGTCGGAAAAATTCCTGGCGGTTTTATTAAGCGTGAAGGTCGTCCAAGTGAAAAAGCAATTTTGGCAAGTCGTTTAATCGACCGTCCAATTCGTCCGCTATTCGCAGATGGTTTCCGTAACGAAGTACAAGTTGTCAGCATTGTAATGAGTGTTGATCAGGATTGTTCTTCTGAAATGGCAGCTATGCTTGGTTCTTCATTAGCGTTATCGATTTCAGATATTCCATTTGAAGGTCCAATCGCTGGTGCGACAGTTGGTCGTATTAATGGCGAATTCGTTATTAATCCAACAGTAGAACAGCAAGAACAAAGTGATATCCACTTAGTTGTAGCTGGTACGAAAGATGCGATTAACATGGTTGAAGCAGGAGCAGATCAAGTGCCTGAAGAAACAATGTTAGAAGCAATTATGTTTGGTCATGATGAAATTAAACGTTTAATTGCATTCCAAGAAGAGATTGTACAAGCTGTAGGTAAAGAGAAATCAGAAGTGAAACTTTATGAAGTTGACGCTGATCTTAATCAAGCTGTACGTGAAATGGCTGAGAAGGATATGCATTCTGCAATTCAAGTACATGAGAAACATGCACGTGAAGATGCAATTAACGAAGTGAAAAAGCGTGTAATCGAGCATTACGAAGCTGTGGAAGCTGACGCTGATACATTAGGACAAGTAAATGAGATTTTATATAAAATTGTAAAAGAAGAAGTACGTCGTCTTATTACAGTTGAAAAAATTCGCCCAGATGGCCGTAAAGGTGACGAAATCCGTCCTTTAGCATCAGAGGTTGGTATTTTATCTCGTACACACGGTTCTGGTTTATTCACACGTGGACAAACACAAGCATTAAGTATTTGTACATTAGGTGCATTAGGCGATGTGCAAATTTTAGATGGTCTTGGTGTAGAAGAATCAAAACGCTTTATGCACCATTACAATTTCCCATCATTTAGTGTTGGTGAAACAAGACCGATGCGTGGACCAGGTCGTCGTGAAATTGGTCACGGTGCACTAGGAGAGCGCGCACTTGAGCCTGTAATTCCATCTGAAAAAGATTTCCCATACACAGTACGCCTTGTATCTGAAGTATTAGAATCAAATGGTTCTACTTCACAAGCAAGTATTTGTGGTAGTACTTTAGCAATGATGGATGCGGGTGTTCCACTTAAAGCTCCAGTTGCAGGTATTGCAATGGGTCTGGTTAAATCTGGTGAGCATTACACAATTTTATCTGATATTCAAGGTATGGAAGATCATTTAGGTGATATGGACTTTAAAGTAGCAGGTACAGCACAAGGTGTAACTGCGCTGCAAATGGACATTAAAATCGATGGTTTATCACGTGAGATTTTAGAAGAGGCATTACAACAAGCGAAAATTGGTCGTGTGCACATTCTAAATCATATGTTATCTGTTATTGCAGAGCCACGTACTGAATTATCAGCTTACGCTCCAAAGATTATTACAATGACAATCAACCCAGATAAAATCCGTGACGTTATTGGACCAAGCGGTAAACAAATCAATAAAATTATTGAAGAAACTGGCGTTAAAATTGACATCGAGCAAGATGGTACAGTATTCATTTCATCAATAAATCAAGAAATGAACGACAAAGCTAAGAAGATTATCGAAGATATCGTTCGCGAAGTACAAGTAGGTGAAATCTACGAAGGAAAAGTGAAACGTGTTGAGAAATTTGGTGCTTTCGTTGAATTATTCAGCGGTAAAGATGGATTAGTTCATATTTCTGAACTTGCACTTGAGCGTGTAGGTAAAGTAGAAGACGTTGTGAAAATCGGTGATGTAATTACAGTTAAAGTTATCGAGATTGACAAGCAAGGTCGCGTAAATCTATCTAGAAAAGTATTGCTAAAAGAAGAGCAAGAAAAAGAAGCTGCTAAAGAAGAAAACAAACAAGAGCAGCAATAAGTAAAAGCCAGTTAAACTGGCTTTTTTTGTTATGTAAAAAACATGATGTTCATATATTTTTATGTCGGTATAGGTATAGTTTTCATTATAACGCTCAAATTAACAAAGATAAGAAGAAAATGTTTTTATATAGTTAATTTGGGAGGGTTTATATGAAAGTTCGTATATTGGCATACATATGTATATTTTCTTTATATGTCAGTTTAGGCTCTTATTCTGTTTTTGCACAAGATAACTTGCATGAAGAAATTCAAAAGCATGCAAAACAGTATGAGATTGCACCTCAAAATGCGATGATTGATAAAATATGGAAGGCAACACCTGGATATAATGGAAGACAAGTGGATATTGAAGCATCGTATAATAATATGAAGAAGCTAAAGGAATTTGATCAAAAATATCTTGAATTCAAAGAAGTCTCACCGAGTGTTCATTTGGAAGATTTATCACCAGCTCCAATTTATAGAGGGCATCCAAATAAAAAGATGGTAGGATTAACAATAAATGTGGCATGGGGAAATGAGTATTTGCCTCGCATATTAGAAATCTTGAAAAAGCATGATGTGAAGGCCACTTTCTTTTTAGAAGGACGTTGGGTGAAAGAAAATTTGCGGTTTGCAAAAATGATTGTCGATGCAAAACAAGAAGTTGGAAATCACTCATACACACACCCTAATATGAAAACGTTATCGTCAGATGAAATACGAGATCAGTTACAAAAAACAAATCGAATGATAGAAGTAGCAACGAATCAAAAAGTAAGATGGTTTGCCCCGCCGAGTGGAAGCTTTCGAGATGAAGTCGTAAAGATTGCAGATGATTTTCAAATGGGAACGATTATGTGGACTGTAGATACGATTGATTGGAAGCGACCTGAGCCGGATGTACTATTGCAGAGAGTAATGAGAAAAATACATCCAGGTGCTATCATATTAATGCATCCTACTTCGTCTACAGAAGAGGCTTTAGAAACAATGATTATAAAATTGAAGGAACAAGGATATAAAGTGGGGAATATAACTGAATTACTGGATGAAAAACGTGTGGATTAAATACATTTGCATGACATTCATCCTTAAACTTGTTATCATTAAATAATAGCGTTTTATTTAGAGAAACTGGCAGTAGGAGGAAAGTTTTTGATTAAAAAATATACTTGTAAAAATGGTGTAAGAATAGTTATGGAGAATATACCAACTGTAAGATCGGTTGCAATTGGTATTTGGATCCATGCGGGATCAAGAAATGAAAATGAAAAAAATAATGGGATTTCTCACTTTTTAGAGCATATGTTCTTTAAAGGGACAGAAACACGTAGTGCACGAGAGATTGCAGAATCATTTGATAGCATTGGTGGTCAAGTGAATGCATTTACTTCAAAAGAATATACTTGTTACTATGCAAAAGTATTAGATGAGCATGCTAAATATGCTTTAGATGTTTTAGCAGATATGTTCTTTAATTCAACATTTGATGAGGAAGAACTGAAAAAAGAGAAGAATGTCGTATGTGAAGAAATTAAAATGTACGAAGATGCGCCAGATGATATTGTGCATGATATGTTAACGAAAGCAACATATGAAACGCATCCACTTGGATATCCTATTTTAGGAACAGAAGAAATGCTTAATACGTTTACAGGTGATACGTTACGTCAATATATAAAAGATCATTACACACCTGAAAATGTAGTTGTATCAGTTGCAGGAAATATTGATGAAGCATTTTTACAAACAGTGGAGCAATATTTCGGTAGTTATGAAGGAACAACAAACCGTGAACAAGTACATAGCCCAATTTTCCATTTCAATAAGGTAGCCCGTAAAAAGGAAACGGAACAAGCTCATTTATGTCTAGGATATAAAGGCTTACAAATGGGACACGAAGATATTTATAACTTAATTGTATTAAATAATGTTTTAGGCGGTAGCATGAGTAGCCGTTTATTCCAAGAAGTACGTGAGCAACGTGGATTAGCTTACTCGGTATTTTCTTACCACTCTTCTTATGAAGATACAGGTATGTTAACACTTTACGGTGGAACAGGTAGCCAACAATTAGATACACTGTATGAAACAATGCAAGAAACATTAGAGACATTGAAAAATACAGGTATTACAGAAAAAGAGCTTATGAATAGTAAAGAGCAATTAAAAGGAAACTTAATGTTAAGTTTAGAAAGTACAAATAGCCGTATGAGTCGTAACGGTAAAAATGAATTGCTTCTTCGTAAACATCGTTCACTTGATGAGATTATTGAAAGTGTAAACACTGTAACAAAAGAAAATGTGGACGGATTAATTCGCAACATGTTTACTGATGAATTCTCTGCGGCACTTATTAGTCCAGACGGAAAACTTCCAAAAGGAATAAAACTATAATCGATTTTTATGATGTATCTGATAATAACCTTCTCTCTTTTTAAATGAGAGAAGGTTATTTTTTTTATACATATAGAATAGGTACTAATTATAGACAATGCAAATGAAAAATTCAGTAGGGAGTGGAGTATGTATGCGATTAAGTGAATTAAGTGGTAAAGAGGTTGTAGATATAGAAAAAGCGGAAAAAATGGGAGTCTTAGGTTATATGGATTTAGAGATTAATGAGAAAGACGGACGAATACAAACACTTATAATACCTGTAGGGAAGTGGGGAGGTTTTAAAAAGGAACCACAAGAAGTAAGGGTGGCATGGAATCAAATAAAGAAAGTCGGACATGATATGCTTCTTTGTGATAGTATAGATCGTTCAAATTCGGAGTGAAGGATGGCCATTTTGGTCATCTTTTTTTGTATCTACATAGAAACCTGATAAATCATATGTGCATTTGGATTTTCAATCACCATAAACTCGTACATTACATATGATGTGGAGGAAAAAGAAAAAGTAGGCACTTTTCTTATAAATGACAGAAAAAGAAGGTGAATTAGGGAATGTTGACTGAGATGCATATTGCTGTCATAGGAGGAGATGCAAGGCAGCTAGAAGTAATTCGTAAGCTAGTTGAATTGGATGCGAAACTTTCTTTGATAGGGTTTGATCAGTTAGATCATGGTTTCACAGGGGCAGCAAAAGAAAGTATACAAAATTTAGATTTCACTTCTGTAGACGCAATTATTTTGCCGGTTGCAGGTACAAATGCTAAAGGAGAAGTAGATACTATTTTTTCAAATGAAAAAGTTTCAATAACGAAAGAACAAATTGAAAATACACCAGAACACTTTACTATATATTCGGGTATTGGTACACCTTACTTGGAAAATCTCGTATCTACTACGAACCGAAAACTTGTTAAATTATTTGATCGTGATGATGTGGCAATATACAATTCTATTCCAACTGTAGAAGGTACATTAATGATGGTAATTCAACATACCGACTATACAATTCATGGGTCCAATGTAATGGTTCTAGGATTTGGTAGAACAGGAATGAGTGTTGCGAGAGCATTTCAATCATTAGGAGCCCATGTCAAAGTTGGAGCAAGACGATCTGAACATATTGCACGTATTACAGAAATGATGTTTTCTCCTTTTCATATGCAAGACATAGAGAAAGAAGTAGGAAATATCGATATTGTAATCAATACAATTCCGCACCTCGTTGTAACAGCGAATGTTATTGCAAAAATGCCAGCTCATACGTTAGTGATTGATTTAGCCTCTAAACCAGGCGGTACTGACTTTAGATATGCGGAAAAAAGAGGAGTCAAAGCGTTGCTAGCACCTGGATTACCAGGTATTGTTGCTCCCAAAACGGCTGGGCAAATTTTAGCAAATGTTCTTTCTCAGTTATTAGCAGCAGATGCAATTGCAAAGGAGGAGGAAAAGAAATGAGTTTGAAGGGGAAACGAATTGGTTTCGGATTTACGGGTTCACATTGTACGTATGAGGAAGTTATGCCGCACTTAGAAAAATTAATTGCTGAAGGGGCAGAAGTACGTCCCGTTGTTTCATACACTGTTCAATCAACAAATACTAGATTTGGAGAAGGAGCAGAGTGGATTAAGAAAATTGAAGAAATAACAGGTTTTAAAGCAATTAATTCAATTGTTGGAGCAGAGCCACTTGGACCTAAAATTCCATTAGACTGCATGGTAATCGCTCCTTTAACAGGAAATTCTATGAGTAAATTTGCAAATGCAATGACAGATTCTCCAGTACTAATGGCAGCAAAAGCGACGCTAAGAAATGGCAAGCCTGTCGTATTGGCAGTTTCGACGAATGATGCTTTAGGATTAAATGGGGTAAATCTCATGCGCCTAATGGCCACAAAAAATATCTATTTCGTCCCATTCGGTCAAGATGCGCCAGAGAAAAAACCGAACTCAATGGTAGCTCGTATGGAGTTACTGGAAGATACAGTATTAGAAGCGCTGCAAGGAAAGCAATTGCAACCGGTGGTCGTAGAAAAATTCAGATATATGAATTAAAAAACGAAAAAAAACGGACAATTTTTGATGAAACCATCATTCTTACTGTAGAATATGATAAAATTAACGTTATTAAGATTAGAAGGGGTATTGTATACTCCTTCTGATTCTAAGTTATAGAAGGATTGGTATCTAGAAAGGGGCATAGTGATGGAAAAGCAAAAAACTTTTCATGTCGCTGTAGTTGGAGCAACCGGCGCAGTTGGTGAACAAATGTTAAATACTTTAGAGAAACGAGAATTTCCAATCGGGAAATTAACGTTACTTTCATCTAAACGATCTGCAGGTAAGAAACTTGTATTTAAAGGCGAAGAATTTACAGTTCAAGAGGCAACTCCTGAAAGCTTTGAAGGAGTAGATATCGCACTATTTAGTGCTGGTGGATCTGTATCGAAACAATTAGCGCCAGAAGCAGCAAAACGCGGTGCGATTGTTGTTGATAATACAAGTGCATTCCGTATGACAGAAAACGTGCCACTTGTTGTACCTGAAGTAAACGAAAACGACTTAAAAGAACATAATGGTATTATTGCAAATCCAAACTGTTCTACAATTCAAATGGTAGTAGCTCTTGAGCCAGTTCGTCAGCAATATGGTTTAAAACGAGTAATCGTTTCCACATATCAAGCTGTATCAGGTGCTGGTGCGGCAGCTATTGAAGAACTTCATGAACAATCACAAGCAATCTTAAATGGCGAAGAAGTTAAGGCAAATGTTCTTCCTGTATCAGGTGATAAGAAGCATTTCCCAATTGCTTTTAATGCGATTCCACAGATTGATAAGTTCCAAGATAATGGATTTACATTTGAAGAAATGAAAATGATTAACGAAACAAAAAAAATTATGCATATGCCTGAATTAGAAGTAGCGGCAACATGTGTACGTTTACCAGTTGTATCAGGACACTCTGAGTCTGTTTACATCGAAGTAGAAAAAGAAGGCGTAACAGTAGCAGAATTAAAGAGCTTACTTGCAAATGCGGAAGGTATTGTTCTGCAAGATAATCCAGAAGAGCAGTTATATCCAATGCCAGCTACTGCAGTAGGTAAAAACGAAGTATTCGTTGGAAGAATCCGTAAAGATTTAAATAACGATAAAGGATTCCATCTTTGGGTCGTATCTGATAACTTATTAAAAGGCGCTGCATGGAATTCTGTTCAAATTGCAGAGCGCTTAGTAAAATTACAATTAGTGTAAACGGCTAAGAGAAGGTGCAAAATATGAAAATAATTGTTCAAAAATTTGGTGGCACATCAGTACGTGATGACAATGGACGTAAGCATGCGCTTCATCATATAAAGAAATCATTAGCTGCTGGTTATAAAGTAGTTACTGTCGTATCTGCTATGGGTCGTAAAGGTGAACCATATGCAACGGATACGTTATTAAGTCTTGTAAATCAAGAGGAATCTACTATTTCTAAACGTGAGCAAGATTTATTATTATCGTGCGGAGAGTTAATCTCTGCAATTGTTTTCTCTAATATGTTGAATGAGAACGGTATAAAAGCAGCAGCATTAAATGGTGCACAAGCTGGTTTTGTAACGAATGATGACTTTACGAATGCAAAGATTATTGAAATGAATTGCGATCGTATACATGAAGAGTTAGAAAATGTAGATGTAATCGTCGTTACAGGATTCCAAGGGCAAACGAAAAAAGGTGATACGACAACACTTGGACGCGGAGGTAGTGATACTTCAGCTTCAGCATTAGGTGTTGCACTTCATGCTGAATACATCGATATATTCACTGATGTAGAAGGTGTTATGACTGCGGATCCTCGTATTGTAAAAGATGCACGTCATCTTCAAACTGTAACGTATAACGAAATTTGTAACATGGCTTATCAAGGTGCGAAAGTCGTTCATCCACGTGCAGTTGAAATTGCGATGCATGCAAAAGTGCCACTTCGTGTACGTTCTACGTATTCTGATAGTGAAGGTACGCTTATTTCAGCATATGACGGTGCTACAAGAGGTCGTGATGTAGAAGAACGTCCTGTTACAGGTATCGCCCACGTATCAAACGTAACGCAAATTAAAGTGCTTGCAAAAGAAACGGCATATGATTTGCAACAACATGTGTTTAAAGAGATGGCGAACGAAGGAATAAGTGTCGATTTAATTAATATTTCACCTACTGGTGTAGCATATACGGTGAGTGATAATGTATCAAGTCATGCAGTTAAATTATTAAAGAACCTTGGATATGAGCCAATTGTGACAGAGCATTGTGCGAAAGTATCTATCGTTGGAGCTGGAATGGCAGGATACCCAGGGGTTACTGCGAAAATCGTTACAGCTTTAGCGGAAAAAGGTATTCAAATCCTGCAATCGGCAGATAGTCATACAACAATTTGGGTTCTTGTAAAAGAAACTGATTTAGTGGAGGCTGTAAATGCATTACATAGTGCGTTTGAGCTTTCAAAAGAAAAGCAACTGGAACAATAAGGAGTGAGACCATGATAGATTTTGGGACAATTGCAACCGCGATGGTAACACCGTTTGATATAAACGGGAATATCGATTTTGCAAAGACAACGAAATTGGTAAATTATTTAATTGATAACGGTACAACAGCAATCGTGGTAGGAGGAACGACAGGAGAATCTCCTACATTAACTTCAGAAGAGAAGGTAGCTTTATATCGCCATGTCGTATCTGTTGTCGATAAAAGAGTGCCCGTAATCGCTGGAACAGGTAGCAATAATACGCATGCTTCTATTGACTTAACTAAAAAGGCAACAGAAGTTGGTGTGGATGCAGTAATGCTAGTAGCACCGTATTATAATAAGCCGAGTCAAGAAGGAATGTATCAGCATTTTAAAGCAATTGCTGAAAGTACGCCGCTTCCGGTTATGCTATATAACGTTCCAGGACGATCTATTGTACAAATCTCCGTTGATACAGTTGTTCGTTTATCAGAAATAGAAAACATTGTTGCTATTAAAGATGCCGGCGGCGATGTGTTGACAATGACAGAAATCATTGAAAAAACAGCGGAAGACTTTGCGGTATACAGCGGTGATGACGGTTTAACGTTACCGGCTATGGCAGTTGGGGCTAAAGGTATCGTTTCGGTAGCATCTCATGTTATCGGAAATGAAATGCAAGAAATGATTACAGCATTTCAAGCAGGAGAGTTTAAAAAGGCACAAAAATTACATCAATTACTTGTAAGAGTAACTGATTCGTTATTTATGGCGCCAAGTCCAACTCCAGTAAAAACAGCGTTACAAATGGTTGGATTAGATGTAGGTTCTGTACGTTTACCACTTCTTCCATTAACAGAAGAAGAAAGAGTAACGTTACAATCTGTAATGCAATCTATTCCTCGTTAATAAAAATGACCTAGTGTGAAACTAGGTCATTTTTTTATTGATATGAAAATGTTTGAATCTGTTTTAAAGTGAATCTTTTGTAAAATGATTTTAGGATCGCCTTTCTCGTCTGTATATGACCCTATAATATAGAAAACATTTTATGTTGAAAACGAGTATATTACGCTACGCGTTCTCTACTTGTTAAAGTATGATATTGTTCTTTCATTAATTTGGTTCCAACATCTTTTTCTCGATAATGGCTGTCAAATCCTGCTAAAAATTTAACCTTATTAAATTTCTATTAGATTTTGTAATTCATAGCCTTTTGTCATGTAATGCAATGTTTATAAGAAAAGGATCTTACATCTTTAATTTTGTTGAAAAGTAGTTGCTAGTACAGAAAATACTTTCGATTATGTTTTTATAGGAATTGCCTCAAATATGACGTAATCTATAAAAAAGCTTCATTTTATAAGTGTTTTTGTGCAATTCAAGAAAAAAATCTAGGAAATCCATCAAATGAAAGTAATTTAAAGTGTTTAAGTTATTTTTTCAAATAACATGGAGTATAAAAGCAGCGGAAATAAGCCATATACTTTTAGTGCTGTTCCTTTCTTTTACTTTTTCTTTCGCACGATTTAACTTGTGTTCTATTTCTTGTATCAGGTATAATATGGCTAAGTAGCTTAGTACGGGTATGCTTAGCAAAATTGGGAAAAATTATAATTTAATTAAATTTTCATATCATATCGAATAAGATATTTGATTTATATAATGAAAGAGAGGTGAAACCTGGTTTAAAAAATAAACAAGGACATGATATCGCATAACGGTAAGGACATTCGTCTTGGACGGTGAAAATATGGTGGTTGTAGAGTTTCCCCTGGTGTCTCTGCAATTTTAGTGAAATCAGTGTTTGCAAGATTTTTAAACCAGGCAACAACATGAAGAGAAAAGAGAATGAGTCTGTTAAAGTATTTGCTCTTGGTGGAGTAGGTGAAATCGGGAAAAACATGTACTGTGTTGAAATTGATTCTGAAATCTTTATCGTAGATGCGGGGTTAATGTTCCCGGGAGATGAAATGTTTGGAATTGATATCGTTATTCCTGATATTACATATTTAGTGGAAAATCAAGAGCGAGTAAAAGGTTTATTTATTACTCACGGTCATGAAGATCATATTGGTGGAATTGTGTATGTGCTTCGTAAATTATCTATTCCAGTCTATGCAACGAAATTAACAGTAGGACTTATACAAGAAAAACTTGGTGAAGCGGGCATGTTAGGCCGTGTAGACCTAAAAACAATCGATTCAAATTCAACAGTAGAGTTTAACACTACAACAGTGTCATTCTTCGGAACGACACATAGTATTCCGGATTCTGTTGGCGTTTGTTTCCATACATCAAAAGGTGCAATCGTATATACGGGAGACTTTAAATTCGATCAAACTCCAATTGGAAATAGTGGAGCAGATCTTGGGAAAATGGCGCAAATCGGAAATGAAGGTGTACTTTGCCTATTATCTGATAGTACAAATGCAGAGCGTCCGGGGTATACAGGTTCAGAAAAAGAAGTTGGTGTAGAAATTTCTAAAGTGTTCTACGGTGCAGAAGGTCGTATTATCGTTGCTTCATTTGCATCGAATGTACATCGTATTCAACAAGTATTTGATGCAGCTGCCGAAACAGGGCGAAAAGTAGCGGTAGTAGGACGTAGTATGGTGAAAGTAGTAGACATTGCAAGACGTCTTGGTTATTTAGATGTTCCAGAAGGTATGGTTATTTCATTACAAGAAGTAGACAACTTCCCAGAGAAAAAGGTAGCTATTTTAACGACAGGTAGTCAAGGTGAACCGATGGCTGCTCTATCTAGAATGGCAAAACAAGCACATAAACAAATTTCAATTCGTAAAGGTGATACTGTTATCATTGCTGCTTCGCCAATTCCGGGTAATGAAATATCTGTATCAAAAATTATTGATTTGTTATTTAGAGCTGGAGCTGAAGTTGTTTATTACGGCGAAAGAAAAGTTCACGTTTCAGGTCACGGTAGCCAAGAAGAATTAAAATTAATGTTAAATTTAATGAAACCGAAGTACTTTGTACCCGTACATGGTGAGTTTCGTATGCAAAAAGCACATGCGTATTTAGCTGAAGATGTAGGTATTACAAGAGAAAATATCTTTATCGTAGAAAAAGGTGATGTAATTGCTTTTGGTGACGATGAAGCGAACTTAGTCGGTAAAGTACAAGCTGGTAATGTTTTAATTGATGGATTAGGTGTAGGTGACGTTGGTAATATCGTTCTTCGAGATAGAAAGATGTTATCTCAAGATGGAATATTAGTAGTTGTTGTAACACTTGGTAAAGATGAAAAGAAAATTATCTCTGGTCCAGAAATCATTTCACGTGGTTTCGTATATGTTCGTGAATCAGAAGCGTTAATTGAACGATCTACAGAGATTGTACGTATGATTGTTGAGCAGTCAATTAAAGAATATTCGATTGAATGGTCAATGTTAAAACAAAATATTCGTGAATTATTAGGACAGTTCTTGTACGAAGAGACAAAGAGAAAACCTATGATTTTACCGATTATTATGGAAGTATAAAAAAGATCACCCTTATGGGTGATCTTTTTTTCTTTTTAACCCTATCGAATGAAATTTATAACTTAAGAAATAATAGTTATATACGAGTGAAAGGGGATGCGAAATGACAGAACGTGATCGATATACAAATGAAGAAAAAGAAGCTGAGCCAAAAGAAGCTGGAAAAGAGGCTTCAATAGTAGAAAAAATTCAACAGCTTGGACAGACAAATGTACCACAGATGAATGAATCACGTATTCATTGTTTAACGATTATCGGACAAGTGGAAGGTCATGTTCAATTACCGCCGCAAAATAAAACAACAAAATACGAGCATATCATTCCGCAAATTGTTGCGATTGAACAAAATCCAAAAATTGAAGGTTTGCTGTTAATATTAAATACGGTTGGAGGTGACGTTGAAGCTGGACTAGCAATTTCTGAAATGGTAGCTTCACTTTCAAAGCCAACAGTATCTTTAGTTTTAGGTGGGGGACATTCCATTGGTGTACCGATTGCTGTTTCTACTGACTATTCGTTTATTGCGGAAACTGCGACGATGACAATTCATCCGATTCGTTTAACAGGTCTTGTCATAGGTGTGCCACAAACATTTGAGTATTTGGATAAGATGCAAGAAAGAGTCATTCGTTTTGTGACGAAGCACTCGAAAGTAACAGAAGATCGTTTTAAAGAGCTTATGTTTGCGAAAGGAAATTTAACGCGAGATATTGGGACGAATGTAATTGGTGGGGATGCAGTAAAGTACGGTCTTATAGATGATGTTGGTGGTATTGGAAATGCAATTCGAAAATTAAACGAATTAATCGATGTTCGCGCGGAAGGTAGTGCAGAAGGGACAATGTTACAATGATTTTATATACAATTATGCCAGAGCAACTTGTGTATCCGGCCGATTATTCACAATGTGAAAGTCAAAAAGTTGTAAATATAAATGGTGTGGAATTAATGGTTTCTGAAGAGGAACATGGGTGTTATTCTATTGTACGTGTGCTAAGTACGGACCCACTTCACTATTTAGAGTTTGAGCCAGGTCAGAAAATAACCTTTTAGCAAAAAGAAGGATTTTGTTTAGAAGCTATGGTATAATATAAAAAACAAGACGGTTGAGCAGCCATGAGTAGGCTGCTTTCTTCTGTTTATTTAGCATTTTACAAGAAGTGTAAAAATAGAAGATATAAAGACCTGAAAAATAGAGAAAACAGACATATAAATAGAGCGTTTTTAGGAGAGCTTTACTTATATGTAGAACACGAGGTGAAGAAATGGCAAAACAAAAGCAAAGAGGGACGAAGGCAAAGGCAAGACGTACGATAAAGCCAACTTTGTATTATGAAATCGTCGGTTTAACTCTTTTTGCACTTTCGATCATTACGATTTTACAGCTAGGCGTTGTAGGGAAATCGTTTGTGTTATTTTTTCGCTTCTTCTTTGGTGAGTGGTACATAATTGGTGTGTTAGGTGTAATAGCTTTATCGGTTTCCTTTGTTATAAAACGCGGATGGCCGAACCTTTTAAATAAACGGTTAATTGGATTTTATTTAATTGTATTGGCAATATTAATGTTTAGTCATATTACATTATTTAACCTTCTTACAAAAGATGGAGCAGTGCAAAATACTTCTGTTATTGTGAGTACGAAAGATAACTTCTTTCTTGAAATGAAAAAAGGGCCAGATAGCGTTCATTTAGGTGGTGGTATGTTTGGTGCGCTTATGTTCGCGACATGTTACTTCCTATTCGACGAAGTAGGAGCCTATATCATTGGAATTATTTTAGTTATTCTCGGGGTACTCTGTATAACAAATAAACATATTGGAGAAGTGTTAGCTCCAGTTGGTAGAATTCTTAGAAGTCAATTTCAAGTGATACAAGGGGATTATAAAGATTGGAGATCCAAAAGAACGGCTGAACAAACAGAAAAGAAAAAAACAACAAGAAGTACAAGAAGCAAACGTGCTGCAGAACAAGAAGAAGTTATTGAGCCGATGGAAGAAATCCAAATTGATCCGCCAATTATTTCAAATTTCACTGAGAATTATCCTGTAAATGAAGAAGAGGGTAAACGAATTGAAGTAGAGCAAGAAGATTTGATCACTTCACCGTTTATTGAAGAGACTCCACCAATTGAAGAATCAAAGAAAAAGCGTGGAGAAAAAATTGTTGAATCGTTAGAGAGTGAAGCGCAAGCACCTCCTATGCAATTTTCAAATGTAGAAAATAAAGATTACAAGCTTCCTTCACTTGATATATTAAAATTTCCAAAGAATAAGCAAGTTACAAATGAAAACGCGGAAATTTATGAGAATGCTCGTAAATTAGAACGTACATTCCAAAGTTTCGGAGTGAAAGCGAAAGTAACCAAAGTGCATAGAGGTCCTGCAGTTACAAAATATGAAGTGTATCCTGATATGGGGGTAAAGGTAAGCAAAATTGTCAGTTTAAGTGATGATTTAGCCCTTGCTTTAGCTGCAAAGGACATTCGTATTGAGGCGCCAATTCCCGGGAAATCAGCTGTAGGGATCGAAGTTCCGAACTCAGAAGTTTCGATGGTAACGCTGAGGGAAGTTCTTGATTCTAAGGCTAATAATCATCCGGAAGAGAAGTTGTTAATTGGTCTTGGCCGAGATATTACAGGTGAAGCTGTATTAGCCCGTTTAAATAAAATGCCCCATTTACTCGTAGCTGGTGCGACAGGTAGCGGGAAAAGTGTATGTATTAATGGTATTATTGTTAGTATTTTAATGCGTGCAAAACCGCATGAAGTAAAATTAATGATGATTGACCCGAAAATGGTAGAGTTAAATGTATATAACGGTGTGCCTCATTTGTTAACGCCAGTTGTAACTGATCCGAAAAAAGCATCGCAAGCATTGAAAAAAGTTGTGAGTGAGATGGAACGTCGTTATGAATTATTTGCTCATAGTGGTACACGTAACATTGAAGGATACAATGATTATATAAAAGAACATAATAGTCAATCAGAAGCGAAACAACCCGAATTACCGTATATTGTAGTAATTGTGGACGAGTTAGCAGATTTAATGATGGTTGCTTCGTCTGATGTAGAGGATGCGATTATGCGTCTAGCGCAAATGGCTCGTGCTGCTGGTATTCATTTAATTATTGCAACGCAACGTCCGTCAGTTGACGTTATTACGGGTGTTATTAAAGCAAATATTCCATCACGTATTGCATTCGCTGTATCTTCTCAAACAGATTCTCGTACAATTCTTGACGGTGGTGGTGCAGAAAAGCTACTAGGTCGTGGCGACATGCTGTTTATACCAATTGGTGCATCGAAACCTGTACGTGTACAAGGTGCATTTTTATCAGATGATGAAGTTGAGAGAGTTGTAGAATATGTTATTGGACAGCAAAAAGCACAATATCAAGAAGATATGATTCCGCAAGATGTTCCTGATACGAAGCAGGAAGTAGAAGATGAATTATATGATGAAGCGGTTCAACTTGTAGTGGAAATGCAAACAGCATCTGTTTCTATGCTACAACGTAGGTTTAGAGTAGGTTATACGCGAGCTGCTCGTCTAATTGATGCAATGGAAATGAATGGTGTAGTAGGTCCATATGAAGGTAGTAAACCGAGAGAAGTACTCATTAATGATGTACAAGAAAAAAGTTCTTAAAAAAAGCCTAATTGTTTTTACAATTAGGCTTTTTTATATAGTGTTTTTGTTATATACTATACTCAGCAATAAAGAAAGGGCTTACATTTATAAGGTCCCTATAGAATACGAATACTTTGAGTGTGTTTTATGTGAATGTTCGATATTTAATACAGAAAAATGTTGGATTTTGTTGACACGTATGAGAGCAAGTGGTAAGATTACTTCGAAAAGAATCACTGCCTCATATAATCTTGGAGATAAGGTCCATAAGTTTCTACCTGGCAACCATGAATTGCTAGACTATGAGGGGAAAAGTGTGTAACAAAGGATGTAAAGGATCTTTGTGCCGAACTTTTTCTCGAAATGAGGAATGTTTATGGTGCAAAGTTTTTTTTATACAGTAAAGAGTGAAAATTTCATTTTAAAAAATTATTATTATTTATTCGACAATTGTGCTTATTTTTAGTGGTTAGTCATTTGTACTATGTTGTAAGTTGAAAAAAGAGAAAAGAAGTCTTACATCAGAGGTCGAATAATTGAAATGCGGGGGAGTCTTATGTCAGTAAAATCCGATAGTCGTCACCTATATTTACGGGTGATTGATCACATCAAAGAAAAAATTAAAGATGGGGCTTATAAAGAACGACAAAAGTTACCATCAGAGTTTGATTTAGCGAAAGAACTTGGCGTAAGTAGAGCGACTTTAAGGGAAGCGTTACGTATTTTAGAAGAAGAAAATGTTGTCATTCGTAGACATGGTGTAGGGACATTTGTAAATGCAAAGCCATTATTTTCTTCTGGAATAGAACAACTTTCTAGTATTACAGATATGATTTCTAGTGTGGGGAAAACACCAGGAACGATTTTTTTATCATCATCTACTACAACTTTAACAGAAGAGGAAAAAGAGAAGTTTAATAGTGAAGATGGTTTTAATGCAGTGATGATTGAACGCGTGCGTACAGCAGATGGGGAACCTGTTGTATATTGTATCGATAAACTTGCAAAAGAAATATTGCCAGATTTATCGGGTTACAATGAGGAATCATTATTAACGGTGATACATAATAACACGCATAAGCGCATAACATATGCGGTTGCTCACATTGAGCCAATTGGCTATCACCCTAAAATCTCACCAATTTTAGAATGTGAGCCTGAAACAGCACTGCTTGTATTAAAACAAATGCACTATGATCAAAATGATGAGCCAATCTTATATTCTATCAATTACTTTAGAGCTGATAAGTTTAGCTTCCACGTATTAAGAAAGCGTATGTAGGTAAGTTCCTTTTTAGGGAGGTGACAGCAAGAAGTAAGGGACAGCAGCGAAAGAATAAATAAATATATATCATTTTTGGAGGGGTTTCTAGTATGAAGAAAAAAGCAGGTCTTTTATTATCATTAACATTAGTAGCAAGTACAGTTTTAGGTGCATGTGGTAACTCGGATAAGGCAAGCAGTGACAAGAAAGACACGAAAGACTTCAAGGTTGGTATGGTAACGGATGTTGGGGGCGTTGATGACAAATCGTTCAACCAATCTTCTTGGGAAGGACTAAAAAAGTTTGGTAAAGATAATGGATTAAAGGAAAAGACAAATTATCGTTACCTACAGTCTGAAAAAGAAGCGGATTATATTCCAAACTTAAAGAAATTTTCAAAAGATAAGTATGATTTATCTTTCGGAATTGGTTATAAATTAGAAGGTGCAATTAAAGAAGTAGCAAAAGAATCTCCAAAACAACAATTTGCAATCGTTGATACTGTAGTAGATGCACCAAACGTAACGAGCATTACATTTAAAGATCATGAAGGATCATTCCTTGTAGGTGCGGTAGCAGCTATGTCAACAAAATCAAATAAAGTAGGATTTGTTGGTGGGATGAAGAGTGATTTAATTAGTAAATTCGAAAATGGATTTAAAGCGGGTGCAAAAGCAGTAAATCCAAACATTGAAATCGTATCTGAATATGCAGAAGCATTCGATAAACCTGAAAAAGGTACAGTTCTTGCATCAGCAATGTACGGTCAAGGCGTAGACGTAATTTACCATGCTGCTGGTGGTACAGGTAACGGTGTATTCACTGAAGCGAAAAACCGTAAGAAAAAAGGTGAAAATGTTTGGGTAATCGGTGTTGACCGTGACCAAAACCAAGAAGGTATGCCTGAAAACGTAACATTAACTTCAATGGTAAAACGTGTAGATATCGCTGTTGAAAAAGTAGCACAAGAAGCGAAAGACGGTAAGTTAAAAGGCGGTAAAGTAGAAGCGTTTGGTTTAAAAGATGACGGTGTTGGTATTGCAAAAACAACTGACAACGTGAAAAAAGTTAACCCTGAAATTTTAACAAAAGTAGAAGAGCTTGAAAAGAAAATTACAGACGGTGAAATTAAAGTACCAGCTACAGATAAAGAGTATAAAGAATATGAAGCTTCTCTAAAAAAATAAATAGAGAAATAGCAAAGGTTAGTTCATAGAACTAACCTTTGTATGTATAAAACTTCCGAATTGCTTAATAAGTTAATAGTGTAATAGGGAATGTTCCCTGTTAAAAGGAGGAACACAATGGAATACGTAATTGAGATGAATAACATTACGAAAGTATTCCCAGGCATTGTAGCGAATGATGATATTACGCTGCAAGTAAAGCAGGGTGAGATACATGCTTTACTTGGAGAAAATGGTGCAGGGAAATCCACATTGATGAATGTACTATTTGGTTTGTACCAACCAGAACAAGGTGAAATTAAAATTAAAGGAAAGTCTGTAAACATTACCAATCCGAATGTGGCAAATGACCTTGGTATTGGAATGGTTCATCAGCACTTTATGCTTGTTCATAATTTTACAGTTACAGAAAATATTATTCTCGGAAATGAACCGAAGAAAAAAGGGAAAATTGCTGTTGAGGAAGCTGCTAAAGAAATTCAAAAACTGTCTGAACAATACGGTTTAGCTGTAGATCCATATGCGAAAATACAGGATATTTCAGTTGGTATGCAACAGCGTGTTGAGATATTAAAAACTCTTTACCGCGGTGCAGAAATTTTAATATTTGATGAACCGACAGCTGTGTTAACACCGCAAGAAATTCATGAGCTAATTCAAATTATGAAAAAGCTTGTGCAAGAAGGAAAATCTATTGTTCTTATTACACATAAGTTGAAAGAAATTATGGAAGTTTGCGATCGTTGTACGATTATTCGTAAAGGAAAAGGAATTGGAACGGTTGACGTTGCAAATACGGATGAAAATAAACTTGCAGAATTAATGGTCGGACGTCAAGTGAATTTTAAAACAGAAAAAATAGACGCGAAACCAAAAGAAGAGGTACTTTCAATTGCAAACCTTGTTGTTCACGATGCACGTCAACTACCTGCTGTAAAAGGCCTTGACTTAACTGTTCGTGCGGGGGAAATTGTTGGGATTGCAGGGATTGATGGAAACGGACAAAGTGAATTAATAGAAGCAATTACTGGTTTACGAAAAGTTGAGTCAGGTTCTATTGCAATTAAAGGGAAAGAAATAACAAATTGGCCTGTTAGAAGAATAACAGAAGAAGGAATTGGTCATATTCCAGAAGATCGTCATAAACACGGACTCGTCCTTGATTTTTCTGTTAGAGATAATATAGTTCTGCAAACGTACTATAAGAATCCGTTTTCAAAGAAAGGGATTTTAAATTTCAGCAAAATTACAGAAAAAGCAAAGGCTCTTATTGAACAGTTTGATGTACGTACACCTAGTGAGCAAACGTTAGCACGCGCTCTATCTGGGGGAAATCAACAAAAAGCAATTATTGCACGTGAAGTAGACCGTGATCCGGATTTATTAATCGCAGCACAGCCAACGCGTGGTTTAGATGTAGGAGCAATTGAATTTATTCATAAGAGATTAATAGAGCAAAGGGATAAAGGGAAAGGTGTATTACTTTTATCACTAGAGTTAGATGAAATCTTAAATGTTAGCGATCGAATTGCTGTTATTTATGAAGGGAAAATTGTAGCAATAGTTGATGCGAAAGAAACGAATGAACAACAGCTTGGATTGTTAATGGCTGGAGGAACAAAGAAGGAGCAGGTGGGTACAAATGGCTAAAAAACTTTTAACAGAACGAACGATAAATATTTTAGTCCCAGTACTATCCGTTATTTTTGGCTTACTTGTCGGAGCGATTGTAATGCTAGTTAGTGGTTATGATCCAATTGTGGGTTATAGTGCACTTTGGACAGGGATGTTCGGCAGCGCAAGTGCGATTGGTGAAACGCTTCGTACAATGATACCGCTTATTCTTGCTGGTTTATCAGTGGCGTTTGCATTTCGTACAGGTTTATTTAATATCGGGGTAGAGGGTCAATTGCTAGTTGGTTGGCTTGCAGCGGTTTGGTTCGGTTATGCAGTTTCACTACCAGCTTTCCTTCATATTCCATTATCTATTTTATTCGCAGCATTGGTAGGAGGAATTTGGGGCTTCATTCCTGGATATTTAAAAGGAAAGTTTCAAGTTAATGAGGTTATTGTAACAATTATGATGAACTATATCGCATTATATGTAACATATGACATCATTAAGCGCTTTTTACATGAAGGTAATGATAAAACGTATGACATTAAAGAGAGTGCATCACTATCTTCAGACTGGCTTGCTTCTATTACTGATGGTTCGCGTCTTCACTGGGGAATTATTGTAGCAATATTAATTGCTATTTTAATGTGGTTCTTATTAGATCGAACAACTTTAGGCTACGAATTAAAGTCGGTAGGATTTAATCAGCATGCTTCTCAATATGCAGGTATGAAAGTTTCTCGTAATGTAGTATTCTCCATGACAATTGCTGGTGCATTTGCGGGGATTGGTGGAGCGATGGAAGGATTAGGAACATTCCAGAGTATGACAGCGATGTCTTCGTTTACAGGAGTAGGATTTGATGGGATTGCTGTAGCATTACTTGGAGGGAATAATCCGTTTGGGATAATCCTTTCAGCTTTATTATTTGGTGGTTTGAAAAGTGCTTCCCCTCAAATGAACTTTGAGGCAGATGTACCATCAGAGCTTATTAATGTAATTATTGCATGTATCATCTTCTTTGTTGCATGTAGTTATGTGTTAAGATGGGCGCTTACACGCATGAGCAAGGAGGGGAAATAAATGAGCTTTTTAGATATATTAGCCATTCTTGTGACGGGTACGTTATATACATCGGCACCTATCATTTTCACAGCACTAGGTGGTGTATTTAGTGAACGATCGGGTGTTGTAAATATCGGATTAGAAGGACTAATGCTATTTGGTGCATTTATTGGAGTTGTTACAAACTTATTAATGGGTGATACTTGGGGAACGATGACTCCGTGGATTGCGTTATTATTTGCGGCAATTGGTAGTGGATTATTTGCATTACTTCATGCGGTAGCTTCTATTACATTCCGAGCAGATCAAGTTGTAAGTGGTGTAGCAATTAACTTCTTATCTCTTGGTTTAACGGTATTTGCAATTAAGAAGATTTTTGATAAAGGGCAGACTGACTTTATTCAGTATCGTATTGAAAAGATTGATATTCCAGGCCTTTCGGATATTCCGGTTTTAGGGAAAATATTTTTCTCGAACGTACCAATAACGTCGTATATTGCCATTATTTTAGCATTCGTTGTTTGGTATGTTATTTATAAAACACCGTTCGGTCTTCGTCTACGTGCTGTTGGTGAACACCCAATGGCAGCGGATACGATGGGGATTAACGTATATAAAATGCGCTATATTGGAGTCTGTATTTCAGGAGTGTTTGCTGGAATTGGTGGAGCGATTTTTGCAATGTCAATTTCTAATAACTTCTCAGGGGCAACTATTACAGGACAAGGTTTCTTAGCTTTAGCTGCTATGATTTTTGGAAAGTGGAATCCACTAGGCGCACTAGGTGCAGCTCTATTCTTTGGTTTTGCACAATCTCTTAGTGTAACGGGCGGAACAATTCCTGTATTAGATCAAATTCCAAGTGTTTTATTAACGATATTACCATATGTATTCACAATATTAGCGCTTGTTGGTTTTGTGGGTCGTTCTGAAGCTCCGAAAGCATTAGGAACTCCTTATGAAAAAGGAAAACGATAAGTATTTTATAAGTATAAAAAAGCTCGCACATTAGTGTGGGCTTTTTTACATAGAATATATTTAATACGGAATTTTACTATGTTCCTTACATATTAAAGTTTTTAGAAAGAATCATATGTAAGCATAATAAGGGAGAAAAGTTGATTTTTTATTTCTAAAAACTGTATATTGAAGAGGAATATTCCTATATACGTAAAGGAGGGCTATAAATGAAACTAATGGAACAACAACTACATGAGTTAGGTGGTTTGCGCGTACATATTATTCCGACTGATAAATATAAAACGAATACCTTTGTATTTCGTTTTAAAGCGCCTTTAAATGAGGAGACGGTGACAGAGCGTGCCCTATTGCCATACGTATTGCAAAGTGCGACAGAAAAATTACCTTCTGTAATTCGTCTTCGTCAATATTTAGAAGAATTATACGGGTCTTCTTTAGCAGTAGATGTAAGTAAAAAAGGGGAAGACCATATTATCTCCATTTATGTAGACATTGCAAATGAAGTATATTTACATGATGCACCACCGTTATTTGAAAAAGCGCTTTCTATGTTGTCGGATATTGTGTTACATCCAGCGACGGAGGGGAACGGTTTCCTACCTTCTATCGTAGAAAGTGAAAAAAGAGCACTGTTACAGAGAATTGAAGCTACTTATGACGATAAAATGCGTTATGCAAACGAGCGTTTAATTGAAGAAATGTGCAAAGTAGAACCGTATCGTTTAAGTGCAAATGGAAAAAAAGAGAGTGTTGCTTCTATTACAAATGAAAGTCTGTATCAATATTATCAAAAGGTGTTAGCGGAAGATGAGATGGATCTATATATTATTGGTGATATTTCAGAAAACGCCGTTGATCTTGTAAGTAAGTATTTTTCTATTTCAGCTCGTCCAGTGAGAGAAAGAAATGTACTCCTTCATAGACGAAATAATGAAGAAAAAGAAGTTGTTGAAAAACAAGAATTAAAACAAAGTAAATTACACATCGGTTATCGTACATTTGTCACATATAAAGATGAAGATTATTTTGCATTGCAATTGTTCAATGGATTGTTTGGTGGTTTTTCTCATTCGAAGTTATTCGTAAATGTGCGTGAAAAAAATAGTTTAGCGTACTATGCAGCATCGCGCTTTGAAAGTCATAAAGGTTTATTATTTGTTATGTCAGGAATTGAAGCGAAAAATTATGAAAAAGCAGTTGAGATTATTAAAGAACAAATGCTTGCGATGCAAAACGGAGAGTTTTCTGAAGAAGAAATACATCAAACAAAAAGTGTCATCCAAAATCAAATATTAGAGGCGATTGATACACCGCGTGGATTTGTAGAAATGCTATATCATGGTATTATTTCAGATCGTACACGTCCAGTTAAAGAATGGCTTACAGGTATAGAAAGTGTTACAAAAGAAGAAATTGTAAAAGTTGCTAAAAATATTGAACTAGATACAATTTACTTTTTACAAGGAACGGAGGGAGAGTAAATGGAGAAAATTATTTATGAGCAATTAAAAGAAACACTCTATTATGAAAAACTTCCTAATGGATTAGATGTATATGTTTTACCGAAACAAGGATTTAATAAAACATTTGCGACGTTTACAACGAAATATGGTTCAGTAGATAATACATTTGTACCATTAGGGAAAGAAGAAATGATTCGTGTACCTGATGGGATTGCACATTTTCTTGAGCATAAATTATTTGAAAAAGAAGATCACGATGCTTTCCAATTGTTTAGTAAACAAGGAGCATCGGCAAATGCTTTTACATCCTTCACACGAACAGCTTACCTTTTTTCATGTACTTCAAACGTAGAACAAAATTTAAATACATTACTAAACTTTGTGCAAGAGCCTTATTTCTCTGAAAAAACAGTTGAAAAAGAGAAGGGGATTATTGGGCAAGAAATTCAAATGTATCAAGATAACCCAGATTGGCGTTTGTACTTTGGGTTAATTGATAGCTTGTTTGTAAAACACCCAATTAAAATTGATATTGCAGGGACAATCGAATCTATTAGTAAAATTACGAAAGATTTATTATATGAATGTTATGAAACATTTTATCATCCGAGCAATATGTTATTATTTGTTGTGGGTGCAATTGATCCAGAGAAAACAATGGATTTAGTACGTGAAAATCAAGCAAAAAAAGATTATAAAAACCAGCCAGAAATTGTGCGTTCATTTGAAGAGGAACCAAATGAGGTAAATGAAAAGAAAAAAATTATTTCAATGCCTGTGCAAACACCGAAATGTTTAGTTGGTATTAAAGCGACTAATTTAAAAGAAAAAGGGCAAGCGCTTTTAAAACAAGAAATTGCGCTTACGTTACTTTTAGATTATTTATTTGGAAAAAGTTCTGTTCATTACGAAGCTTTATATAATGAAGGGCTTATTGATGATTCATTCTCGTATGACTATACAGAAGAAAATAACTTCGGTTTTGCAATGGTTGGCGGTGATACGAAACAACCTGATGAATTGGCAGATCGTTTAAAAGATATTTTATTAAAAACAGATTATGATCAATTAGATGCGGCGGCATTAGAACGAGTGAAGAAAAAGAAAATTGGTGGTTTTTTACGCTCGTTGAATTCACCAGAATATATTGCAAATCAATTTACACGATATGCGTTTAATGAATCTAGTCTATTTGATGCATTGACTGTATTAGAAGGGCTAACCGTTCAAGACTTACAAGAAGTAGCAAAATTATTGTTATCAGAAGAAAAAATGAGTGTTTGTCAGGTGTTACCGAAAAAATAACATTTTAAAGATACCCTCATCTTATCATTAAAAAATTGTAAGATGAGGGTATTATTTAGTTGTGTGAAAAGTGAACTTGTAGAGATAAGAGAGGGAATTTATGAAAAAGTATGCGTTAGTAACTGGAGGGAGCGGAGGGATTGGCTCTGCTATTTCGAAACAATTAATTCAAGATGGATATACAGTTTATGTTCATTACAATAACAGTGAAGGAAAGGTATTGGAATTGCAGAAAGCATGGGGGGAAGTTATCCCTGTGCAAGCGAATTTGGCTTCTAGTGATGGAGCAGAGCAATTGTGGAGACAAATTGAACATCCTATTGATGTTATTGTATATGCAGCTGGGAAGAGTATTTTTGGACTAGTAACAGATGTAACAAACGATGAATTGGATTATATGGTAGAACTTCAAGTGAAGAACGTATATAAATTACTTTCAATGGCACTTCCGCCTATGATTGGGAGGAGAAGTGGTAATATTGTAATTGTTTCATCTATATGGGGACAAATAGGGGCTTCTTGTGAAGTGCTTTATTCAATGGTAAAAGGGGCGCAAAATTCATATGTGAAAGCTTTGGCGAAAGAAGTGTCTTTAAGTGGATTACGTGTGAATGCGGTAGCACCAGGAGCAATTGAAACGGAAATGTTAAGTGTTTTTTCTGAAGAAGATAAAATGGGAATTGCTGAAGATATACCATTAGGTAGAATAGGGTTACCAGAAGAAGTAGCAAAAACAGTTGCATTCCTCGTATCACCAGGAGCATCTTACATAACTGGACAAATCATCGGAGTGAATGGTGGTTGGCACTGCTAAAAATTTCTTACATAAAAAATGAATAGTTGCACAAATTAAGCATGATTTTATTACTCAATAGTGAGGTGCTTAATTATGTCAGTATTAGATAATTTTGATCAGTGGAAGAGCTTTTTAGGAGATCGTTTAGAGCAAGCGCAAGGAAAAGGTTTAGACGGCGGTGCGGTATCAGATATGGCATTTCGTGTTGGCGACTACCTTGCTAATGAAGTAGAAGGACGCAATGACCAAGAGAAATTATTAGCTGAGCTTTGGAAAGTTGCTGATGAACAGGAGCAACATACCATTGCAAACTTAATGGTTAAGTTTGTACAACATAAGTAAAAGTAGAGAGGAGATTCTCCTCTCTACTTTTTTTGTATAATAATTACACAGGATAGATTATACATTTAGCTTCCCTATTAAGGTGAAATCATATAATATAGTACGTAGGTGTAAAGTAAGCAAGGGGAGTGATCTTGGATGATTGAATGGTATTTTGAATATGAAATACATAAAAACCGACCTGGCTTGCTTGGTGACGTTTCTTCGTTAATCGGTATGCTCGGCATTAATATTGTCACAATTAATGGTGTAGATAATGCACGACGTGGGTTACTTCTTATGTGTGATAATCAAGAGCAAATCTCTAGACTTGAATCAATTTTAAATACGATGGATAACATAACGGTAACGAAATATCGTCCGCCCAAGCTAAGAGATAAGCTAGCGGTTAGGCATGGTAGGTACATACAACGAGATGCAGATGATAAGAAAACATTTCGATTTGTGCGTGATGAATTAGGCTTACTTGTAGACTTTATGGCAGAAATTATGAAAAAAGAAGGCCATAAACTAATTGGGATACGCGGAATGCCTCGTGTCGGAAAAACAGAATCCATTGTTGCTGCAAGTGTTTGTGCAAATAAAAGGTGGTTATTTGTATCATCTACTCTTATTAAGCAAACTGTTCGCAGTCAATTAATTGAAGATGAGTATAGCGATGACAATATTTTCATCCTAGATGGAATTGTGTCAACGAAGCGTGCTAACGAAAGACATTGGCAGCTCGTTCGTGAAATTATGAGATTGCCTGCAACGAAAGTTGTGGAACATCCTGATGTATTTGTGAGTCAGTCAGAATACACATTGGATGATTTTGATTATATTATCGAGTTGCGTAACGATTATGATGAAGAAATTCAATATAATTTAGTAGATGAAATTGAGCAAGGTACGCAAAATAATTTCTCTATGTTTGACTTTTAAAGAAATATTGAGGTGTTAGTAGTGACGGAATTGGGACAAAAGCTGAAAGAAGCAAGAGAAGCGAAAGGCTTGACTATTGATCAGCTGCATGAGATTACAAAAATTCAAAAACGCCACTTAGTGGCAATTGAAGAAGGCAATTATGATGTATTGCCAGGAGCTTTTTATGCGCGTGCATTCATTAAACAATACGCAGATGCGGTTGGATTAAATGGAGAGGAACTGCTTGTAGAACATCAGAGTACGATACCACAATCTGAGAAGCGTGAAGTTCCACAAGTATCAACGGGACAAAAAACACAAGAAACAATGCAAAAATCTTCATCATGGCCAATTGCAGATCACATGCCGAAAATCTTAGTTGCGTTGTTAGTAATCGCAGTTGGAGTGGTAATCTGGTTTGTGTTTCAAGCGTTAACTGGAAAAGATGATGAAAAAGTTCCGAGTGCTCAAAGTGAGAAAATTGAAGTTCAAAAAGCAAAAGATTCTCCGTTAGATACGAAGAAAGATGAAGCGAAAGCGGAAGAACCAAAAAAAGAGGAACCAAAGAAAGAAGAACCAAAGAAAGAAGAGCAACCAGCACCACCAACGGGACAGCAAGAAGTGAAAGTAGTTGGAACAACTGGTAAGGTATCTACTTTGGAAATTCATAATAATAAAACGTTAGAATTGGAAATCATAGCGAAGGGTACAAGCTATGTAGATGTTAAAGATGATGCGGGTAACGAAATTTTAAACACTACAGTACAAGGTGGTCAAACAGAAAAACGTGATGTATCAACATTAAAAGAAGTACGACTTAATATTGGAAATGCAACGAATGTTGAAGTTAAACTGAATGGCCAAGTGGTTGCTTTCCCATTGGACCCAGAAAAAGAACTTCACCAAAGATTGGTGATAAAAAACCAAGGGATAGGGCAACCTGCACAATAACAGTCATCGCTTCGATGACTTTTTTCAATGAACAAATGTTTTTGATATGATGGAGGAATAGCTGTGAATTTACCAAATAAAATTACAATATCTAGAATCTTCTTAATTCCAATTTTCATGGTAATTATGTTAGCGCCCTTTAATTGGGGTTCATACACAATTGGTGATGTTGATTTACCAATTCAACATTTAGTGGGGGCACTTATCTTTATCGTTGCTTCAGCTACAGATTGGATTGATGGACATTACGCAAGGAAGTATAATCTTGTAACGAACTTAGGAAAGTTTCTTGATCCGTTAGCTGATAAATTACTGGTTTCAGCAGCACTTATTACATTGGTAGAGATGCGATATGTACCGGCTTGGATTGTTATTGTAATTATCAGTCGTGAGTTTGCTGTAACAGGTTTACGTCTTGTACTTGCTGGAACAGGGGAAGTAGTTGCGGCAAATCAGCTAGGGAAAATTAAGACATGGACACAAATTATTGCGATTGCAGCATATTTATTACACGATGTACCTTTAAATTTAATCCATATTCCAGTTGCGGATATCTTCATATGGATTGCATTAATCTTTACTGTTATTTCAGGATGGGATTATTTCTGGAAAAATAGAGCTGCTTTTGTAAACTCAAAATAGAAGTTTATGGGGGAATTGGGATGAATGCTGAGATTATTGCGGTTGGAACTGAATTATTACTTGGACAAATTGCAAATACAAATGCCCAGTTTTTATCTGAAAAGTTGGCTTCAATTGGAATTAACGTGTACTATCATACTGTTGTTGGTGATAATAATAAGCGACTGCAAAAGGCGATTGAAGCTGCGGAAGAACGTGCTGATATCCTTATTTTTACAGGTGGATTAGGACCGACAAAAGATGATTTAACGAAAGAAACGATAGCGACTAGTTTAGATGAAAAGCTTGTGTATGATGAAAAGGCATTAGACTTAATAAGTAATTACTTTAAGCGTACAGGCCGTGAATTTACGGAGAATAATAAAAAGCAAGCGCTCGTTTTAAATGGAGCAACAGTATTTGCAAATGACCACGGTATGGCGCCGGGTATGGGGGTAAATAAGAACGGAAAAGTTTATATTTTATTACCAGGGCCGCCAAAAGAAATGAAACCAATGTATGTAAGTTACGTAGAGCCTTTTTTACGTAATTTTACAACAGGAGAAAACATTTATTCACGTGTGCTTCGTTTCTTCGGTATTGGGGAGTCCCAATTAGAGGTGAAAGTTCAAGATTTAATTGATGGACAAACAAACCCAACAATTGCCCCGCTAGCAAATGATGGAGAAGTGACATTACGTTTAACCGCTAAGCATCAAAATGTTAGCGAAGCGGAGAAACTAATTCAACATGTGGAAGATTTGATTTTAGAAAGAGTAGGAGAATTTTTCTACGGATATGACCAAGAATTTTTGCATTATAAGGCAATCGAGTTATTGAAGAGAAAAGGGTTAACTTTAGCATGTGCAGAAAGTTTAACAGGTGGTCTTTTTGGAAATCAAGTAACTGAAAATGCTGGTGTTTCTTCTGTATTTAAGGGCGGTGTCATTTGTTATCATAATGATGTGAAGCAACATGTTTTACGTGTGCCTGAAGAAGTGTTGCATACTGATGGTGCAGTTAGTAAGGAATGTGCTCGTTATCTTGCTGAAAATGTTAAGGATTTATTAAAAGCGGATATCGGAATTAGTTTCACTGGGGTAGCAGGGCCAGATGCTTCAGAACAGAAAGAGCCAGGAACAGTATTTGTTGGATTAGCGATTAAAGGTGAACAAACTGCAGTCTTTCCTCTTAATTTAAGTGGAAGTCGTCAACAAATTAGAGAACGATCAGCAAAATATGGATTTTATCATTTATATAAAAAGCTAGAAGAGATATAAGTTTCTTCTAGCTTTTTTTATAGTTAAATTCCGTATTTGTGTGATGGAAAATAAAAAAATCGAATAAATGTTCGATTTTTGTTGGCAAATTGAATTGAAAATAGGTATAATAAGATTAGCAATTCAGTTAAGGAGGAATTTTGAATGAGTGATCGTCAAGCGGCATTAGATATGGCGTTAAAACAAATAGAGAAGCAATTCGGTAAAGGTTCAATTATGAAATTAGGAGAACAAGCGGAACGTAGAATTTCTACAATTTCAAGTGGTTCTTTAGCACTTGATGTGGCGCTAGGGGTAGGCGGATACCCACGTGGCCGTATTATCGAAATTTACGGACCTGAAAGTTCAGGTAAAACGACAGTTTCATTACATGCAATTGCAGAAGTACAACGTCAAGGTGGACAAGCAGCATTCATCGATGCGGAGCACGCAATGGATCCTGTATATGCACAAAAATTAGGCGTTAACATAGATGAATTACTATTATCACAGCCTGATACAGGGGAGCAAGGATTAGAAATCGCAGAAGCACTTGTACGAAGTGGTGCGGTTGACATTATCGTAATTGACTCTGTAGCAGCTCTTGTACCGAAAGCAGAGATTGAAGGAGACATGGGTGACTCACACGTAGGTTTACAAGCACGTTTAATGTCACAAGCACTTCGTAAGCTTTCAGGAGCAATCAACAAATCAAAAACAATTGCAATCTTTATTAACCAAATTCGTGAAAAAGTTGGGGTTATGTTCGGAAACCCAGAAACAACTCCAGGTGGTCGTGCGTTGAAATTCTATTCAACTGTCCGTCTTGAAGTGCGTCGTGCGGAGCAATTAAAGCAAGGTAACGACATCGTTGGTAATAAAACAAAAGTAAAAGTAGTGAAAAATAAAGTAGCGCCACCATTCCGTGTTGCTGAAGTTGATATTATGTACGGAGAAGGTATTTCAAGAGAAGGTGAAATCTTGGATATGGCTTCTGAGCTTGATATCGTTCAAAAGAGCGGTGCTTGGTATTCTTATAATGAAGAACGTTTAGGACAAGGTCGTGAAAATTCGAAGCAATTCTTAAAAGAGAATACGGACTTAAGAGAGGAAATTGCCTTCTTTGTTCGTGATCATCACGGAATTGGTGAAGATTCTGGTGTGGAAGACACGGAAGATTCAACTCTTCAAGATTAAAAAATAAAAGACACGGGCCCCGTGTCTTTTATTTTTTTACCTTCTATTAAAGGGGTATCTATCGTAGTGGTTAAAATATTTTTTTGACTCAAATGGGATGTGTAAAGAGGAATATTCATATGTTTTAAGGGAATAAAATGGTATTTACTAAGGTTTTCCAGGATAATAAGCTATCAATTTTTCAAATTCAGATAACATTCAGGACTGAAGGTAAAGAAAGTAAAAGTAGACAACGCTTGACAATGAAAATTACGATAGATACAATGAGAATGTATATTTTTTCTTATATACGATATACTCTTCTCAAGAAGAGAAGTAATATTCGGAGTAAGGTTTAAAACTTACCGAAATAATAATATGACATTTTAATTGTGAAATGAAGAAAGTCCCTTAAAAAAGCGGGACGACGGTCTTTGCTGTATGTTGTAATTTAATGTACATGCCGACAGTCTTTTTTCATTCATAGCAAGGGGAGGTGAAATCATGAGTAGTACAGTTTGGATACTCATCTCCATTTTGCTTGCAACAACAGTCGGTGCAGTTGTTGGCTTTTTTGTTCGAAAGTCTATTGCTGAAGCGAAGATTAATGGTGCGGCTAATGAAGCGAAACGTATTCTAGACGAAGCGAATCGTGAGGCTGAAGCACTTAAGAAAGAAGCGCTTTTAGAAGCAAAGGATGAAATTCATACACTTCGTACAGAAGCTGAATTAGAAATTCGTGACCGTAGAAGCGAATTACAAAAACAAGAAAATCGTTTAATGCAAAAAGAAGAGAACCTTGATCGTAAAGACGAAACGCTCGATAAACGCGAGCAGCAGTTAGAGAAGAAAGAGGATTCTCTTGTAGCGAGACAACAACAGATTGAAGAGTTGGAA
Organism: Bacillus sp. FSL L8-0152; assembly: GCF_038006365.1. NCBI lineage: Bacteria > Bacillati > Bacillota > Bacilli > Caryophanales > Bacillaceae > Bacillus > Bacillus sp. FSL L8-0152. The sequence continues at coordinate 3,858,763 of NZ_JBBOVB010000001.1, read as the reverse complement.
AGCAAAGTGGGAGAGTTAGTTCAAAAGCAACAAACAGAATTAGAGCGCATTTCCAATCTGACACGCGAACAAGCGAAAGCAATTATTCTTGGTAAAGTAGAAAATGAAGTTTCTCATGAAATCGCTGTTATGGTAAAAGAAAGTGAAGTTCGCGCGAAAGAAGAAGCGGATAAGAAAGCAAAAGAGATTTTATCTCTTGCAATGCAAAGATGTGCAGCTGATCATGTTGCTGAAACAACCGTTTCGGTTGTAAATCTTCCAAATGACGAAATGAAGGGACGTATTATCGGGCGTGAAGGTCGTAATATTCGTACGTTAGAAACGTTAACGGGTATTGACTTAATTATCGATGATACACCAGAGGCGGTAATCCTTTCTGGATTCGATCCAATTCGTCGTGAAACAGCTCGTATCGCTCTTGATAAACTAGTACAGGACGGACGTATTCACCCAGCGCGTATTGAAGAGATGGTCGAAAAATCAAGACGTGAAGTGGACGAGTATATTCGCGAAGTCGGAGAGCAAACAACGTTTGAAGTGGGTGTTCATGGATTACACCCAGATTTAATTAAAATTTTAGGTCGTTTAAAATACCGTACAAGTTATGGACAAAACGTCTTAAAACACTCTATGGAAGTTGCATATTTAACTGGACTTATGGCAGCAGAGCTTGGCGAGGATGAAAAACTAGCAAGACGTGCTGGTCTATTACATGATATCGGAAAAGCGATTGACCATGAAGTAGAAGGTAGCCACGTTGAAATTGGTGTTGAACTCGCAACGAAATATAAAGAGCATCCTGTAGTTATAAACAGTATCGCATCTCACCATGGTGACACAGAACCAACTTCTATCATTGCAGTTTTAGTTGCAGCAGCAGATGCTTTATCAGCTGCAAGACCGGGAGCTCGTAGTGAAACGCTTGAAAACTACATTCGTCGTCTTGAAAAGTTAGAAGAGATTTCAGAGTCTTATGAAGGCGTTGAAAAATCATTTGCAATTCAAGCAGGACGTGAAGTTCGTATTTTGGTAAAACCAGATACAATCGATGATTTAGAAGCTCATCGTTTAGCTCGTGATATCCGAAAACGTATTGAAAATGAACTGGATTACCCAGGACATATTAAAGTAACTGTTATTCGTGAAACACGTGCAGTGGAATACGCAAAATAAAGTGGTGAAACACCACTTTATTTTTTTGTGTTGGAATTGGATAAAATAAAGACAGTTAGTTATATAGCGTAAAAGTGAAACAAACTTATAATAAACATATTATAAGGAATTTCCTTAATGCTATAGCAATAAAAAATGCAGTACATAGAAAGGGTAAGACATATGAGAATATTATTTGTTGGGGATGTAGTAGGATCTCCTGGTAGAGGTATGATTCAACAATACGTACCGGCATTAAAGAAAAAATATACACCTACAGTAACAATCATTAATGGAGAAAACGCAGCAGGTGGCCGTGGGATTACAGAAAAAATATATCGAAACTTTTTAGAGTGTGGGGCGCAAGCAGTTACACTTGGAAACCATGCTTGGGATAATCGTGAAGTATTTGAATTCATAGATGATGCAAAATATCTTGCAAGACCAGCTAACTTCCCAGAAGGAACTCCAGGAAAAGGACTTATCTTTGTGAACTGTAATGGAACAGAAGTTGCAGTTATTAACTTACAAGGACGTACTTTCCTTCCTCCGATTGATTGTCCATTCCGTAAAGTGGATGAATTAATTAATATTGCGAAAAAACGTACGAATATTATCTTTGTTGATTTCCATGCGGAGACTACAAGTGAAAAACAAGCGCTAGGTTGGTATGTAGATGGACGTGCTACAGCAGTAGTAGGTACGCATACGCATGTCCCTACAGCGGATAACCGTATTTTACCAAGCGGAACGGCATATATTACAGATGTTGGGATGACAGGGCCATATGATGGAATATTAGGTATGGACCGAGAAGCGGTATTGAAGAAGTTTTTAACGAACTTACCGGTACGATTTGAAGTAACAAGTGGTAGAACGCAATTAAGTGCAGTGTTAATTGATGTGGATCCAAATACAGGAAAAGCAAAGAAAATTGAGCGCATTTTAATTAATGACGATCAACCATTTTTTGAGTAAATTTCCGTTAAATTTTAGATAAGTTATTATATTTTAATTTTTTAGAAAAATTACGGAAATTTAGCAGGAATACGCGCCATTCCTCGTGAATATAAGTTAAAGTGAAATAATTGCTAATACTTTTTAAAGAAACGAGGAGGAAACGCGGAATGGAAATATTAAAAGTTAAAGCAACGTCGGTCCCTAATTCTGTAGCTGGTGCACTTGCAGGTGTTATTCGCGAACGCGGAACAGCAGAAATTCAAGCTATTGGTGCAGGTGCATTGAACCAAGCGGTAAAGGCAGTAGCAATCGCAAGAGGATTTGTAGCGCCTAGTGGTTTGGACCTGATTTGTATCCCAGCGTTTACAGATATTATGATTGATGGCGAAGAGCGTACAGCAATAAAATTAATTGTAGAACCTCGTTAAGTTTTAAACAACCTGTTTGCAGTATGCAAACAGGTTGTTTTTATAATGGAGGACTGAAAATGAAAATTTTTGATGCTCATTGTGACGTGCTTCTTCAGTTATGGAGTGCACAAGGGAAAAGGAATTTTAACGATGATTCACAATTACATATTACATTTGAACAGTTAAAGAGAAGAAAAGGAAGTATACAATGTTTTGCTATATATGTACCAGAAACAGTGGCATATGAAAACCGATTTGAAGCAGCATTACAAATGGTAGATATTTTTTATAATGAAATTTTATCCCTACCAGGTGTAAAGTTTATTCAGACAAAAGATGATATTAACATGTTAAAACAGGACGAGGTTGGAGCGATATTAACACTAGAAGGATGCGAAGCAATTGGAAAAGAAGCAATGAAATTACGGTTGTTGTATCGCCTAGGAGTACGTTCTTTTGGACTAACATGGAATTATGCCAATCTCTTAGCTGATGGTGCGCTAGAGACACGTGGGGCGGGTTTAACGAATTTTGGTAAACAGGTTGTACAAGAACTGAATGCGCTACATGTATGGACTGATGTGTCTCATCTAAATGAAAGAAGTTTTTGGGATGTTATAGAGATTGCAAAAAATCCTATTGCTTCCCACTCAAATTGTATGAAACTTTGCGAGCACCCACGTAATTTAAACGATGAACAACTTAAAGCTCTTATAAAGAAAAATGGCATGATCGGTGTCACTTTTGTACCGCAGTTTCTAACAAGTGAAAGGCAAGCAAATATAACTGATATCATAAAACATATCGAATATATTTGCTCGCTAGGTGGAGAAAACAATATAGGGTTTGGTTCAGATTTTGATGGGATTGTAGATACGGTTGTCAATATATCTGCCTATGGAGATTATGAAAATGTCATGAATGAGCTGTATAAATACTATGCTGCATCTACTGTAGAAAGATTTTTATATGATAATTTTGTTGAACATATGAGTTTTTAAGTTTGTGGTTTAAAATTCAGAAAAATTAAAATTAATTCATTTGATTTTATTGCTTTTTTTAAGACCTAATACTAGAATGAAAAACAAAATAGCTTTATACTAAAGATTCAGGGAAATCAGAAGAGGCATAATTTGCGTCCGTTGTAGTTTATTTGCATAAAAAATGCTAAACTATTACTGTAAAAAAATACACTACAATGAATGCAGCCAAAAGGGGTGTAGGAGATGATTAGTCAACTTTCATGGAAAGTTGGAGGCCAACAAGGTGAAGGAATTGAAAGTACAGGAGAAATCTTCTGTATTGCATTAAACCGATTAGGATATTACCTATACGGTTACCGCCACTTCTCATCACGTATAAAAGGCGGCCATACAAATAATAAAATTCGTGTAAGTACAACAGAAGTACGCGCGATCTCAGATGATTTAGATATTTTAATTGCTTTTGACCAAGAAACAATTGATTTTAACTTCCACGAACTACGTCCAGGTGGAATTGTAGTTGCGGATGCAAAATTTAATCCAACAATACCCGACAATACAGATGTAAATCTATATGTGATACCGTTTACAGATATTGCTTCAGAATTAGGCACATCATTAATGAAAAACATGGTTGCTGTTGGAGCATCAAGTGCAGTATTAGGATTAGACGAAACAGCTTATTTAGATGTTGTTGAAGAAATCTTTGGTCGTAAAGGAGAGCAAGTCGTTCAAAAGAATATGGACGCAATTAAACGCGGCTCTCAATATATGAAAGAATTACTAGGTGAGAAAGTAAACATGATGCAGCTTGAAAAAGCTGATGGTAAAAAACGCATGTTTATGATTGGAAACGATGCAATCGCATTTGGTGCGGTAGCTGGTGGTGCTCGTTTTATGTCAGCATACCCAATCACACCTGCATCAGAAATTATGGAATACTTAATTAAAAAATTACCGAAAGTCGGCGGAACAGTAATCCAAACTGAGGATGAAATTGCAGCTTGTACAATGGCAATCGGCGCAAACTATGCTGGTGTTCGTACATTAACTGCATCTGCTGGTCCTGGTCTGTCATTAATGATGGAAGCAATCGGTTTAGCAGGTATTACAGAAACCCCATTAGTAATTGTTGATACACAACGTGGTGGTCCAAGTACGGGATTACCAACGAAACAAGAACAGTCTGACTTAATGGCGATGATTTACGGTACGCATGGTGAAATTCCAAAAATCGTAATGGCGCCAAGTACAGTTGAAGAAGCTTTCTATGACATTGTAGAAGCATTTAACTTATCTGAAGAATATCAAGTTCCTGTTATTTTCTTAACAGATTTACAGCTTTCGTTAGGAAAACAAACAGTAGAACCACTTAAATTAGATAAAGTGGAAATCCGTCGTGGTAAGCTTGATTTAGAAGCAGAATTACCAGAACGTGAAAATAAAGCATACTTCAAGCGTTATGAAGTAACTGAAGACGGCGTTTCGCCGCGTGTTTTACCTGGTATGAAAAATGGTGTTCACCATGTTACAGGTGTAGAACATGATGAAACTGGAAAGCCATCGGAATCAGCAATAAACCGTAAAGATCAAATGGACAAACGTTTCCGTAAAATGGAGAACTTGAAGTTTAATACCCCTGTTTATAAAAATGTTAAGCATGAAGAAGCAGATGTATTGCTTGTTGGATTTAACTCAACTCGTGGTGCGATCGAAGAGGCAATGACGCGTTTAGAACAAGAGGGTATGAAAGTAAACCATGCTCATGTGCGTTTAATTCACCCGTTCCCAACAGCTGAAATCGATCCACTTGTGAAAAAGGCGAAGCGTGTTGTAGTAGTAGAAAACAATGCAACAGGTCAACTTGCTAACATTATCAAAATGAATCTTGGTAATGGTGAGAAAATTTCTAGTCTTTTAAAATATGATGGAAACCCATTCTTGCCGAAAGAGATTTACAACGAATGCAAAAAAGGGGTTGTATTAAATGGCAACATTTAAGGACTTTCGTAACAGTGTAAAGCCAAACTGGTGCCCAGGTTGCGGAGACTTCTCAGTGCAAGCTGCAATTCAACGTGCAGCAGCTAACGTTGGCTTAAATCCAGATGAACTTGCTGTTATTTCTGGTATCGGCTGTTCAGGCCGTATTTCAGGTTATATTAATTCATATGGTGTGCATAGTATTCATGGTCGTGCCCTTCCGATTGCACAAGGTGTGAAAATGGCAAATCGTGATTTAACAGTTATCGCTTCAGGTGGTGACGGTGATGGATTTGCGATTGGTATGGGACATACAATCCATTCTATTCGTCGTAATATCGACATTACGTACATCGTAATGGATAACCAAATTTACGGATTAACAAAAGGGCAAACTTCACCACGTAGTGAAGCGGGATTTAAAACGAAAAGCACACCACAAGGTTCAATTGAACCATCACTAAATGTAATGGAAATGGCTTTAACAGCTGGTGCGACATTTGTGGCGCAAAGCTTTTCGAGTGATTTAAAAGAATTAACACAAATTATTGAAGCTGGTATTAACCATAAAGGATTTTCATTAATTAACGTATTTAGCCCATGTGTTACTTACAATAAAGTAAATACTTACGATTGGTTTAAAGAGAACTTAACGAAACTAAGCACAGTAGAGGGATATGATCCATCTAATCGCATGATGGCTATGCAAACGTTAATGGAAAATAACGGTTTAGTAACAGGTTTGATTTATCAAAATACTAAGCAACCATCATATCAAGAACTTGTTAAAGGCTATAGTGAAGAGCCTTTAGTGAAATCTGATTTAAATATGGATCAGAAAATGTTTGATGAGCTTGTTGCTGAATTTATGTAATGTAAGAAGAGGAGGTTGCCGATTTGGCAACCTTTTTTATGTGCAAAAAATATAGGGTAGTTTTATTTACTTAGAAAATTCAGAATGGTAAAATAATATGTAAATCGTTGTATGAAAATGGCAAGTTCATTGCTTATGAAATGTAAGATACTAAAGGGCCTCTGAATTGTTAAAATTGGCGAAACACGTCATACTATGGTAATGTTTATAGGGATAAAGCAATATGCTTTTGGGTAGGACAACAAGAAATGATAAAAAGGGAATGTCTATTTGCGTGGGGAAGACTTCATTCTTATGAATGATTAGATTGATTACTCAAGTTTCAAAGGACAAGTTATCTCCAAGCTATCTAACCATTTTTGAGGTGAGTCTAAGCGCATTAAAATGGACTATAGAGTGTGTATAGTTAAGGGTGAAAGGAGATTACCGATGAACGAGCAACAACGATTAGCAAGTCAACAAGCAAATTCCTCTACGAAAAAAGAAGAGAAAGATTATAGTAAATACTTTGAAAGTGTATATCAACCACCTTCCTTAAAGGATGCGAAAAAGCGCGGGAAAGAAGAAGTTAAAATTGAGCGGGATTTTGGCTTACCTGAAGAGTTTCGCAATTTTGGTACAGGCCGAAAGTTCTATATTCGTACATATGGTTGTCAAATGAATGAGCATGATACGGAAGTAATGGCAGGTATTTTCACAACACTTGGATATGAACCAACTTTTTCAACTGAAGATGCAGATGTAGTTTTATTAAACACTTGTGCCATTCGTGAAAATGCTGAAAATAAAGTGTTTGGTGAACTAGGCCATTTAAAGTCACTAAAACGAAGAAATCCGGACCTTTTAATTGGTGTATGTGGTTGTATGTCTCAAGAAGAATCTGTTGTAAATAAAATTATGCAAAAAAATCAGCATGTAGATATGGTGTTTGGAACGCATAATATTCATAGATTACCGTACATTCTAAAAGATGCGATGTTCTCGAAGGAAACGGTAGTTGAAGTTTGGTCAAAGGAAGGCGACGTAATTGAAAACCTTCCGAAAGTACGTCGTGGTGATATTAAAGCTTGGGTAAATATTATGTATGGCTGTGATAAGTTCTGTACGTATTGTATTGTACCGTATACACGAGGAAAAGAGCGAAGTAGACGTCCAGAAGATATTATCCAAGAGATTCGTCACTTAGCTGCGAATGGTTATAAAGAAATTACATTACTTGGACAGAACGTAAATGCATATGGTAAAGATTTTGAAGATGTAAAATACGGTCTTGGTGATTTAATGGACGAACTTCGTAAAGTTGATATAGCCCGTATTCGTTTTACAACGAGCCATCCACGTGATTTCGATGATCACTTAATTGAAGTACTTGGCAAAGGTGGCAACCTAGTAGAACATATCCATTTACCAGTTCAATCTGGAAGTACAGATATGTTGAAAATTATGGCGCGTAAATATTCGCGTGAGCATTATTTAGAACTTGTAAGAAAAATTAAAGAAGCAATTCCAGATGCAGTATTAACAACAGATATTATCGTTGGTTTCCCAAATGAAACAGATGAGCAATTTGAAGAAACGATGTCGTTATATCGTGAAGTAGGGTTTGATACTGCCTTTACATTCATTTATTCTCCGCGCGAAGGTACACCAGCTGCAAAAATGAAAGATAATGTACCGATGGAAGTAAAGAAAGAACGTCTTCAACGCTTAAATACACTAGTAAATACGTTGGCAATTGAAAAGAATAGTCGTTACAAAGGTCAAATTGTAGAAGTGTTAGTTGATGGGGAAAGTAAAAATAATCCAGAAGTACTTGCAGGTTATACTCGTACGAATAAACTTGTAAACTTCGTTGCTTCAAAATCTTTAATTGGTCAGCTTGTGAAAGTAAAAGTAACGGAAGCAAAAACTTGGTCTCTTAACGGGGAATTAGTTGAAGAGCCGATTGAGGTGAAATAATAGATGAAAGTATATTCGAAAGATGACATTGTTGAACAAGCGAAAGAATTAGCAAAAATGATTTCTGAAACAGAAGAGGTTGATTTTTTTAAGAAAGCAGAGGCGCAAATTCATAAAAATGAAAATGTAAAGCGCGCAATCGATGAAATTAAAGCACTGCAAAAACAAGCAGTAAACTTGCAACATTACGGGAAATGGGAAGCTTTAAAAAAGGTAGAAGCTGAAATTGATGCATTGCAAGATAAGTTAGACAGTATTCCAGTTGTACAAGAATTTAAATCTTCACAAACATATGTAAATGACTTATTACAGTTAGTTGCTAGTACAATTTCTAACAACGTAACAGATGAAATATTAATTTCAACTGGTGGCGATGTACTAAAGGGTGAAACTGGCGCAGCGGTAGAAAGTAAAAAAGGAAATTGTGGTTGTTAAAGAGATGTCATATTGACATCTCTTTTTTTTAGTTGATTAAACGTAAGTTCTTCTCAAAAAAAGAATGACACATTCCGCTATTGTCACGCATATGATTAAGTGAATAGTGATTGAGGAGGGTTACGAATGTCCGAATTTAGAGAGATTATTACAAAAGCAGTGGTTGGAAAAGGACGTAAGTATACAAAGTCAACGCATACATGTGAATCGAATAATGAACCAACAAGTATTTTAGGGTGCTGGGTAATTAACCACTCGTACGAAGCAAGAAAGAATGGGAAGCATGTGGAAATTGAAGGTTTCTATGATGTGAACACTTGGTATTCATTTGATGGAAATACAAAGACTGAAGTTGTAACAGAACGCGTGAACTACACGGACGAAGTCAGCATTGGTTATCGTGATAAAAACTTTTCTGGTGACGATTTAGAAATTATTGCTCGTGTTATTCAGCCACCAAATTGTTTAGAAGCGCTTGTATCACCAAACGGTAATAAAATTGTTGTAACTGTAGAACGTGAATTTGTAACAGAAGTAGTTGGAGAAACGAAAATTTGTGTAAGTGTAAATCCTGAAGGCTGCGTAGAATCAGATGATGATTTCCAAATTGCTGATGATGAATTTGAAGAATTAGATCCGAACTTTATCGTTGATGCAGAAGAAGAGTAATAGAAAGCTAGGGAGAAGTTCTTCCTAGCTTTTTACTTTACATAAGTGGCGCTGAATGAACATGATTCTTTATGAAATATGTTATAATGAAGATAGACTCCTGAAATAGGAGATATGGATGTCCGTGAAATGTGACATATATGAAAATTGATTACTATGTAAGAATTATGGAGGAAAAGTATGACGCAATATACCCCTATGATACAGCAATATTTAAAGGTTAAGGCAGACTATCAAGATGCCTTTTTATTTTTCCGATTAGGCGATTTTTATGAAATGTTCTTTGAAGATGCCGTTAAAGCAGCTCATGAGCTTGAGATTACATTAACGAGCCGAGATGGTGGCAGTAGTGATCGTATACCGATGTGCGGTGTACCCCATCATGCAGCTAAAAATTATATTGAACAACTTGTTGAAAAAGGATATAAAGTTGCTGTTTGTGAGCAAGTGGAAGATCCAAAAACAGCTAAAGGTGTAGTGCGCCGTGAAGTAGTACAACTAATTACGCCAGGAACGATGATGGAAGGGCGTACAATTGATGAGAAAGAAAACAACTTCTTAGCCGCATTAACACATTTTGAAGATGGATCATATGCTTTAGCTTGTAATGATTTAACGACTGGACAAAATACAGTAACGTTATTGACTGGTTCAGTAGAAGATATTTTATTGGAAGTGTATGCAACTGGTTCGAAAGAAATTGTTGTAGATTCTTCATTTTCTAAAGATGAATTAAATAAATTAACTGAAACGTTAAAAATGACAATTTCATATGAAGATGCAACGGCAATTCCTGAAGGATTAGAACATCTTGTGAAAAATGTTTCGCAAGCAAAGTTAATTAAAGCAATTGGACGCTTATTTAACTATGTGATAAGAACGCAAAAACGTTCATTAGATCATTTACAACCTGTAGAAATTTATTATACGAATCAATTTATGAAAATTGATGTGCATTCAAAGCGAAATTTAGAGCTGACGGAAACACTTCGAACGAAAGAAAAAACAGGATCATTATTATGGCTATTGGATAAAACAAAAACAGCTATGGGTGGTCGTATGTTAAAACAGTGGATGGAACGTCCACTTATTCAGAAAGAAAAAGTTGAAGAGCGTTTAGAAATGGTTGAAACATTTGTAAATGATTACTTCTTACGTGAAGATTTAAAAGAAAAATTAAAAGAAGTATATGATTTAGAACGTTTAGCAGGAAAAGTTGCATTTGGTAATGTCAATGCAAGGGACTTATTACAGTTAAGACGATCTTTACTTCAAGTGCCAGCTATTTTAGAAGCGATTAGTTTGTTAGATAATGCTTATGCAGCAAGGTTAATTCAAGGAGCGGATCCATGTGAGAGCTTAACTGAATTACTAGGAAGAAGTATTCAAGAAAACCCACCGCTTTCTATTAAAGATGGAGATATTATTAAAGACGGTTATAATGACAAGCTTGATCAATATCGTTACGTTAGTAAAAACGGAAAAACGTGGATCGCTGAGCTTGAAAAACGAGAGCGTGATATTACAGGAGTTAAATCGTTAAAAATCGGGTACAACCGTATTTTCGGCTACTACATTGAAGTGACGAAGGCGAATCTTGCAGCACTTCCAGAAGGCCGCTACGAACGAAAACAAACGCTTGCTAATGCTGAACGTTTCATTACAGATGAACTGAAAGAAAAAGAAACGTTAATTTTAGAAGCAGAAGAAAAAATTGTACAACTAGAATACGATTTATTTACAGCGCTTCGTGAAGAAGTAAAAGTATTTATTCCGAAATTACAACATTTAGCAAAAGTAATTAGTGAATTAGACGTACTGCAAAGTTTTGCGACAGTTAGTGAAGAAGAACAGTTTGTAAAACCTGTACTAACAACGAAGCGTGAAATCTTTATTAAAGATGGTCGTCATCCTGTCGTTGAAAAAGTATTGAACGGGAAATTGTATGTACCGAATGATTGTATTATGCCAGAGAAGATGGATGTCTTTTTAATTACAGGACCGAACATGTCTGGTAAAAGTACGTATATGAGACAATTAGCACTTGTAACTGTTATGTCGCAAATCGGTTGTTTCGTACCAGCAACAGAAGCAGTATTACCTGTATTTGATCAAATCTTTACGAGAATTGGTGCAGCGGATGATTTAATATCAGGTCAAAGTACATTTATGGTCGAAATGTTAGAAGCGAAAAATGCAATTGCAAACGCATCAGAAAGAAGTTTAATTTTATTCGATGAAATTGGACGAGGTACATCTACGTATGATGGTATGGCACTTGCACAAGCAATCATTGAACATATTCATGACCAAATTGGTGCAAAAACGTTATTCTCTACGCATTATCATGAATTGACTGTGTTAGAAGAGAGTTTAGATCAACTGAAAAATGTACACGTTTCAGCAATTGAAGAGAATGGAAAAGTAGTATTCCTTCATAAAATTCAAGATGGAGCAGCTGATAAAAGTTACGGAATTCACGTTGCGCAACTTGCAGAGCTTCCAGATAGCTTAATCGCCCGCGCGAAAGAAGTGTTAGCACAACTAGAAGGACAGGAAGAAATTATTATTCCAAAGCGTGTAGAAGTAAAGGTACAAGAAGTTGTTCCAGAACCTGTAGTTGTAAAAGAAGAACCGGCAGAAATACAAGAAAAGAAAGAAGAGACTGAAGAAGAGTCACAACTATCTTTCTTTGGAGGAGACCAATCTTCAAAAAAACAAGACAAGCCTGTGCTTGATCAAAAAGAAAGCGCAGTACTTGCGCAAATTAAAAAAATTGATTTACTTGATATGACACCTTTAGAAGCGATGAACGAATTGTATCGCTTACAGAAGAAGTTAAAGAAAGGATGAGTAAGTAGATGGGGAAAATTCGCAAACTCGATGACCAACTCTCTAACTTAATTGCGGCAGGGGAAGTAGTAGAGCGCCCTGCTTCAGTCGTAAAAGAACTTGTGGAAAATTCTATCGATGCGAATAGTACATCTATTGAAATCCACTTAGAAGAAGCTGGGTTATCGAAAATTCGTATCATTGATAACGGTGATGGTATTGCAGAAGAAGACTGTATCGTCGCTTTTGAACGCCATGCGACGAGTAAAATTAAAGATGAAAACGATCTGTTTCGCATAAGAACACTCGGTTTCCGCGGTGAGGCATTGCCGAGTATTGCCTCTGTTAGTGAATTAGAATTAATTACTAGCACAGGTGATGCGCCTGGTACACACCTCATAATTAAAGGTGGAGACATTATAAAACAAGAGAAAACTGCGAGCCGAAAAGGAACAGATATTACAGTACAAAACTTATTCTTTAATACACCAGCGCGTCTTAAATATATGAAAACCATTCATACGGAGCTCGGGAATATTACAGATATCGTGTATCGTATTGCAATGTCACATCCAGAAGTATCGTTAAAACTGTTTCATAATGAAAAGAAATTGCTTCATACATCAGGTAACGGTGATGTAAGACAAGTACTTGCATCGATTTACAGTATTCAAGTTGCGAAGAAGCTTGTTCCAATTAAAGCTGAATCTTTAGACTTTACAATTAAAGGCTATGTAACATTACCAGAAGTAACGAGAGCATCTCGTAATTATATGTCAACGATCGTAAATGGTCGTTACGTTCGAAACTTTGTACTAATGAAAGCAATTCAGCAAGGATACCATACATTACTGCCAGTCGGCCGGTATCCAATTGGCTTCTTATCGATTGAAATGGATCCAATGCTAGTTGACGTTAACGTACATCCAGCGAAGTTAGAGGTTCGTTTTAGTAAAGAACAAGAATTGCTAAAGCTGATCGAAGAAACATTGCAAGCTGCATTTAAAAAAATACAGCTCATTCCAGATGCAGGCGTAACAACGAAGAAAAAAGAAAAAGACGAAAGTGTGCAAGAACAGTTCCAGTTTGAGCATGCAAAGCCGAAAGAACCATCTATGCCGGACATTGTTTTACCAACTGGAATGGATGCAAAACAAGAAGAACCGCAGGCTGTGAAACAGCCACCACAACTGTGGCAACCGCCGAAACAAGAATGGCAACCACCACAGTCGCTCATAAGAGAAGAACAAAGTTGGCAACCATCTACTAAACCGATAATCGAAGAACCAATTCAAGAAGAGAAATCGTGGGACAGTAATGAAGAGGACTTTGAACTAGAGGAATTAGAAGAAGAAGTTCGGGAAATAAAAGAGATTGAAATGAACGGGAATGACTTACCACCACTTTATCCAATTGGACAAATGCATGGAACATATATTTTCGCTCAAAATGATAAAGGCTTATATATGATTGACCAGCATGCCGCGCAGGAACGTATTAATTATGAATACTTCCGTGATAAAGTAGGAAGGGTAGCGCAAGAAGTACAAGAGTTACTTGTACCGTACCGTATTGATCTATCTCTTACTGAATTTTTACGTGTCGAAGAACAGTTAGAAGAACTAAAAAAAGTCGGGCTATTTTTAGAACAATTCGGCCATCAATCCTTTATCGTCCGCTCGCATCCAACATGGTTCCCGAAAGGACAAGAAACAGAAATTATCGATGAAATGATGGAGCAAGTTGTTAAACTAAAAAAAGTTGATATTAAAAAGTTACGTGAAGAAGCAGCCATCATGATGAGCTGTAAAGCATCCATTAAAGCGAATCAATATTTAACGAACGATCAAATATTTGCCTTACTGGAGGAATTACGTACAACAACAAACCCATACACATGCCCACACGGAAGACCGATTCTTGTGCATCATTCTACTTATGAGTTGGAGAAGATGTTTAAAAGGGTTATGTAGAGTGAATAAAATTACTTTTCAAAAGGGAGCAACATTTACTGTTGCTCCCTTTTAATATGTAGATTTAATTGTTAAATGAAAATAAGGTGGAGTAATTTTGCAGTTTATTTCTTGGTTGCGTTAGCTTAAATTTATCTATGTATAAAAAAGCGCTGTATACAGCACTTTTTAAAAGGTGCATGAATTGTATCATAAAGATTTCTACATTACTAACCAAATAACTATGCATGGCCAAATGTTGCTTCTTATTTGGCTAATTGTTATAAGGATCTATACAATTATTTATTTTTATTATTATTGATTTTTTCAGTGTATAGAACTTGCTCTTTATAGTGCTTCTTAATTGGAAAGTTATGTGTACCTGTCCCGTTCTTGAATTTTTTGTCAATGGGGTTCTTTAGAGGAACTGTTGTAGTTTCAGTAAATTCATATGGGTAATTTATTTTAGATTTATCTTCAAACATGAAAATGCCTCCTTTTAGGATCTCCTAAATTCTTTACTATAACATGATATGCATATAGATATTTTTTGGACTAGTTATTTATATAGGTTAATGGAATTTAATTACATAACTACTGAAACATTTTAAAGGAAAACAATTTGAGAAAGAAATGGTATGAATAGCTGTTGGCTCTTATTGTTGTTTTTTTTGTTTGACAGCACAGTGAATTATGTATATAAATTCAATATAGATTGTTTTTATAATATGGTTTATATGGGGTTTTCCTGATAATATAATGTGGAATATTATAGTGTTATTAGGTTATTAGGAACATTTAATGCTGTTTCATAAATGAAAGGGAATTGAAAAAAAACTGAAACTTTTCTCATAAAAATTCAATCTAACTTGAAAAATGAAAGGAAAATGAAATTTTCCAAAAGATATTCTTTGTTAAGATAAAAAGCATACATACAAAAAGTATTGACATATCTTAAAAATGTATTTTCAAGATATAGTGGGGGAAAAGATGAGATTAGAAAAACAATTAATAAAAAAGATGTATTATGAAACATTCCTAATGGAGAATGAAACAAAACCAACTCTTGACGTACTTGGACAAGCTTATGTAAACGAAGAAAAAAATGAGATTTCTGATGGGTCTTATATTCGTTTTGCACAAGGTGAATTTTATTATCGTCATCAAGATTTTGAAGCAGCTATTTTTAAATGGGAGAAGGTTAGTAATGAATTAGCACCATGGGCACAAAAAAATATTGCGGATGCTTATTTCGAACTTAATCAGTTATCATTTGCTGAAAATATTTATACTTCTATTACTACTGATAATAAAATATTGATGACCGAAATTAGACTACAATTACTTTCTCTTTACATTGAGCAAAATAATTTTGACTCAGCTTTCGGTGTTATTAAAGAAGCAGTTTCTTTAAATCCTGATTATCCGAATGTCACAAAAATTGCCCGTTCCTTTTATGAGGAACAGCAAGATTTTGATAGTGCAGTAGAGCTTGCTGTGAATGAGTTAATTCGC
Organism: Bacillus sp. FSL L8-0152; assembly: GCF_038006365.1. Taxonomy (NCBI): domain Bacteria; kingdom Bacillati; phylum Bacillota; class Bacilli; order Caryophanales; family Bacillaceae; genus Bacillus; species Bacillus sp. FSL L8-0152. The sequence continues at coordinate 3,843,042 of NZ_JBBOVB010000001.1, read as the reverse complement.
ATAGAATCGTATCCTTGGTTTGAGGTGTTAAAAGGATATATCGATAAAGGGTTTACTAAACATATTTCACCAGACTATTTTTATGATGCATTAGCTACATTAAATAATGTAGATCAAGTACAATTTACGCAAATGGTTTCATCACTCTGGAACAGTTATAAAAATGAAAAAAATTACTTATTGTGGCTTAACACAATAAATGAATTTTTCTTACATATTGAAATACATTCGTCCGATATATGGAACAAAGTTTCTGCTCTTTACGAAGAAACGTACTTTGCATTAATTCAAGGTCAATATACGCTTAGACAATTAAATGATATCATACCAAATCTGTTAGCAAATTGGTTAAAGGTAGTCAATCCATCTTATGCTGTATTTCCATCTGCAGCTGTATTGGCATGGGATGAGATTTTCCCTTCCAAAATAGATTCAGCAAATATAGAACATGCGGAAAACTTACTGTCACATTCTATTAATCATGTAAATGGCTTAGAGTACAGCTTACACCTTTTTGAATCTATTACACAATGGGCACAAAAGCACAATATAGAAATAGGTCACCGATTTAAATGGCTAGTTGACGAGCTCGCAGATTTAAGAACAAATCGTATTTTAGTAACGGGAACTTCAGGAAACGGAAAAACTACATTTATTAACTCTATATTAGGAGAAAATATATTAGAAAAATCAATTTCAAATGTAGTAGTTTTAAAAAATGATGCTCATATAGAAATAAACGCTATAACAGACTCAGCAATTACAACAACGGAAGATGTCTCTGATTACCATAATATGATGTCTCAGCACCATCAAACATATAGAGATAGAGCGTGTGTTGAATTTAAATTACCATGCAGATTTTTAAATGAAAATAAACTTACATTTGTAGTGACACCTGGCTTTAATAGGAATAACGACACTAGAGATGAGATATTCGAATATTTAAATTCTGTAGACGAATTACTATTCGTATTGAATGCGGATTCACCTTTTACTGATAAAGAACGTGACATTCTATTAAGTATTCAAGAACATACGCCAAATTTACAAATTCATTTCTTATTAAATAAAATCGATAACATTTACAGTGAAGCAGAAGTGAAAAGGGTATTACATGATACGGCAACGAGAATAAACACATATTTCCCGCATGCGAGAATTTTCCCTTATTCTTCGTTATATACAAATAGTCAACAATTAAATGATTTAACTGAGTTTATTCATTTTAACTTTAATCATAAACATATAGATGCAGAACGTACTGAAAAGTTATTATATTTCATTCGAAAAACAATTACATATCTTTTGGATAAACGTGTTGAGAAAGAAAACAATCTAGTGGATGCTATTAATTGGAATGAAGATATGCTAGTGAAACTAAACGGTAGCATTAATAACCTTACTGCATTTGAGCGGGAAAAAATTCATCTCATTACACAATCATATCGTTCAATGAAAACTGAAATTACAAATGATCTTACTGAAAATATTCCGAAGATATTAAAGAGCTGTTCTAATTTAATTAGTGAAGAAAGTGATTTCGGGCACATGGATACGGAACTAAATAAAGCAATGAATGAAAGAGTGCATAAATATTTAGAACAAACTGTATTACCTAATCTTGCTCTTTCTATGCAAAATTGGATTGCAACTTCTAATAATGAGCTTCTTCAAAGTCAAACGTATTTAGAAGAACTTAGTGAAGGGCTTAATTCACTATTTGGAGAAAATAGAATACAGTTAGAATGTGACTTTAAAGTGCTTGATGACTGGCGCAGAGATACTGACAGGATGACGACTAGAATACAAATGGATGAAGTAAATATTTTACGTCGATTTACGCCAGCACAATTTTTACTGAAAAGTGCCGGTAAATTATTTGGAGTTCTTCCTAAAAATAAATCTATGCTATATAACAAATACAAACAGTATGTAGAAAATGAAGATTATACTGAAGTAACGGCTTCTATTATGAAGAAATTTTTCTTGCAATTTGAGCTGTTTGAAAACACACAAGAGCGAGATATTAATATATTCTTTAGGAATCCATTTAACTTCTTAAAGCAAGCTGTAGAAAACACGCATTTAGAAATACAAGAAAAACAAGAGATATTACATAAGATGAAATCAAATCCTGAAATCTATCATGATTCTATCATGCTCTTTGAATTGAGATTGCGTCAATGTGAAGTAATTTTAAATATGGGTAATGATAATACCTATACGGATGTAGCTTTAGAAACAAGCGTAGAATAAAAGTAAAAGGGAGCAACTGTAATAAGTTGCTCCCTTTTTCATATATAGATTATTTTTCTGTTTCTTTAATTTTAGTTTGTACTTCGCCAGTTTTAATTTTATTGCTTTCTGAGAAGCGTAATAAATCGCCTTCAATAATTTTGTCAGACATTCGTAATTCATTTTGGGCACGTTTAATGAGGGCTTGAGCTTCTTTTTTTGGTAAATCTACAATTTCACCTGTTATACGGTCGTAGAAAGTGTTGTTTTTGTATGCATACTTATCTGTAACGAAGCTACCATCACGTAAAACAACAAAGCCAGTATATTCATCTGAAAACATATCATGGCCAAAACGAATATCATTCGTAGAATCAACACCTAATAAATTTAGAATAGTAGGTTTCATATCGATTTGTCCCGTAGGCTTTGAAATAGTTTGACCTTCTGTTTGTCCAGGAATATGAATATATAAAGGTGTACGTTGTAAATTTAAAGTATCAAATTCTGTTATTTGATCTTTTTCTAAAAACTGTGCCATTGCACGATTATGTTTTTCGGAAATACCATAATGATCACCGTATAACACAATAATAGAATCATCGTAAAGCCCCTCGGCCTTTAGACGTTCAATAAATTTTTTAATTGATTCGTCTAAGTAACGTGCTGTTACGATGTAACGATCAAATACGCCATTACCAGAGTTGTATGGTTCAATGAATTTTGTATCTTCATCATACGTAAATGGATAATGGTTTGTTAAAGTAAGGAAACGAGCATAGAATGGTTGATTAACAGTTTTTAATATATCTACTGATTGATCAAAGTATTCGATATCTTTTAATCCCCAATTTAAATTTGTTTCTGGTGTAATTTTGTAATCAAGCTCATTATAGTAACGATCATAACCAAGAGCAGAGTACATAATATTACGATTCCAAAATGTTGCGTTATTCGCATGGAATACAGAAGTGAAATAACCTTGCTGACGTAAAATTTCTGGAGTTGCAGTATAATCATTGTTACCGTGTGTGAAGAATACAGCCCCTCGATTTAATGGATACAACGACGTATCGATTAGAAATTCAGAATCGGATGTTTTCCCTTGACCAGTTTGATGGAAAAAGTTATCAAAGTAATAACTTTCATTTATGAATTCATTTAGGAATGGTGTAACTTCTTGCCCATTGACTGATGCGCCTATTAAGAAGGTTTGCAAGGATTCAAGAGTGACGACAATTACATTTTTTCCTTTCGCTGCACCAAACATATTAGGGTTTGGCTCGCTTTGGTTTGCTTTTACGTAGTTTTCAGTTTCTTGTAATTTACTACTATCAGCAAGCGCTTTTTGTGAACCGGCTTTTACTTGCAGTGTTAAGTCATATACTTGGTGAGTATATAGGCCTAAATTTTTGACAAGCATTACTCGGTCGAATGATCTCGTTAATAATTCAGGGCGCTCTTTTTCTGCAAGATGTAGATTCGCAAAGAATACACCAATTGTTAAAAGAAAGTATAACAAGCGTGTAGAATGAGTTACACGTTCGGTTTTAAAGACCAATGATTTCTTTTTTAATAAAATAAAGAAGAAAACAATGTCTACGAATGCGAGTATAATTTTGTAGTTTAATATTTCTATAATACTACCGCCTAATTGTCCAAAGTTTGAGGTTTGTCCAAGTACTGGTAATGTAACGAAATCACTATAAAAATCATAGAACATTACATTTCCAACGAGTACGATTGTTAATAAGAAATTAATACATAGCGCTATATAATTTCGCTTTTCACCAGTTGCAAATAATGCTAATCCAACAAATGCTAATGATGCGGCTAGAGGGCTAATAAACAAAATGAGCTCTTGCGTTGAAGACTCGATTTTTAAATCAAAACTGAATCGCGTAATAAGATATGTTTTTAACCATATCGCTAAAGCCATTATTATAACAAAACTTATATTTTGCATTTGTAAATTTATTTTGTTCTTCATTTTTACACCTTCTTTATATAATTTATTTAACTAAAGTTATATATTATGTTTTTATAACTATTAGAGTGTAATGAACCATTTAGACTTTGTTTTCTAAAGGGAATAATTTGAAGTATTCATATATATACAATGGGGATTTTTAAAGCGTAGTAGCATAAATATAACTCTTTTTGAGAAACGGGCAGAACAAGTCATAGTTGTAGTGAAATTGACTTATAGACATCCTACCATATTAAACACTATGATGATGTTACAAAATATCGAACAAATGAAAGTGAAAATGGATAGAGAATTTTAAAACTGTTGACATTCAATTTATTAGAATTGAATACCAACAGTTTTAAATATGTAGTTATATTACATATGTATCTTGTAAAATTCCGATTTTTTGTCGGTTAATCATTAGCCGGGAAGGATAGGGGTTTTATTAATATAATTTTACTATATGTAAGTAAAGTGTTTTGAAATTGAAAATATTTGACTGACATTTTAATGATAGAAATTAAATGTCAGATAAGTACTTTCCAACATACAGACCACTTGCAGCTGCTTGAGATAATGAATGCGTAACGCCTGAACAATCTCCAATTAAAAATAGCCCATGTATACTAGTTTCAAAATGATTATTAATTTTTATCGTAGGAGCATAGAATTTTCCATCAATTCCATATAGTAAAGTATGTTGATCAATAGGCTCTTGTATAAATTGTTCTAAACGTAATAAAAATTCTTTGAGCCCTTCAATATATAATTGAGGGATTTCTTGATTCAAATCTCCATAATCCCCCTGTAGTGTAGGCTGTATACGGCTATGTTCCATGCTGTTTTCCACCGTAGGTTGTTTCTTTAGTAAGTCCTCTAAGCGCTGTATAACAATCCGATCTCGTCCTTGGTTAATGCCTTTAATAATTGAACTTGCGTATACATTTGCTTCTTTGAGAGTAGGAAAATAGCGAGGAATAAATAAAGTGAAATTTAAATTAGAAGTGCCAGTTCCTTGTTCTCGAAAATTTTGACCGTCAGGCATAACTAAACCTTCTTCGTACTTTCGAATGATGCGTCCTTTTGGATTCATACAGTAAGTAGTTGCTATGAAATGCTTACCTTGATAAGAAAGTTTTGTTTCAAAAGTATCTTGTAATATAGAACGTAATTGATGTTCTTTCATTTCTACTCTAATTCCTAAATCTACACGTGTTTGCTCCTGAGAAATATTTAGGGAACTGCACATTTCTTTTAACCAATCGGCCCCAGAGCGCCCAGTTGCAAATACTAGTTGCTTAGTTTGAACTGTTCCTTGATTTGTCTCTATTGTAAAATGATCTTTCTGTTTCAGAATATGTTGTACATCTATATGAAATTGGATTTTAATTTTTGTCAGTAAAAATTCATAGAGCTGCTGAAAAATGTTACTGGAAAGTGTAGTACCAAGATGTCTTACTTCTGTTGTTAGCATTTGTAAACCACACGCTTCAGCTCTCTTAGTGAGACTTGAATTTTCAGTAGAATATTTTGAAACCGAACTTCCACCAAACTGACATAGAATTTCATCTACTTCAGCCATGAGTTGTATAAAACCCTCTTTACCGACTTTTTTCTCAAGTTCTCCGCCAAATCCGTTTGTATAATTAAATTTCCCTTCAGATTTGCCTAAACCACCAAACCCGAAATATTTATCACATGTAGTACAATTACACACTTTTCCTTCGTCTAAAGGACAATGGCGATCTTCTAGCCCTTTACCTTTATCAAGAATTAAAACTTTTTTGTTACTTTTAGCTAGTGAATAAGCCATAAAAATGCTACTTACTCCAGCGCCGATAATCGTAATATCATACATATTCTTCCACCTGCTAACGAATAGTTTGTTTTTTATTTTTCTAGTGTATAACAATTTTATGAAGTTAAGAAATAGCTTTTATTAATAAAGTGGGAGTTTTTGAACTTGATGCTTTATTAATTTCTACGAGTGGTGGAGTAAATACAAAAATTTTTATTTGAAAGAAGAAACAGTTTAAAAAATAACTATGTCATATGATTAATAACATCTTACATAGAAAAAAACAGACCTTTTAAGTGAAGAGGTCTGTTAATGATTTTAAATCTTATTTAGCAAACACATGATTACCAATTACTGCTACTGTTTGACGTGTCGTAATCCACTTGTCCGTTGATGTTTTTGGATTGTAGAAATAAATCCAGTCTGAATCTACTCCATTTGTGGAGATAGCCTCTTCTACAGCCATTTTTGCTTCTGCACTTGCAGGTTGATTAATTCTTCCATCTGTAATAGGAGTAAATGCATATCCGTATTTAATAGGTTCATAAATAACGCCTGTTATTGTATTTGGAAAACCTTTTGCATTTACACGATTTAGTATAACTTTGGCTACTGCTACTTTTCCTTTATAGGATTCGCCACCTGCTTCAGCGGTAACTAAGCGTGCCATTAAGTCTTTTTCTTTTTGTGAAATACTTGAGTTGATTTTTAAATGTTGTCCTGTATAAAGCTTGTTTCCGACTGTATTGTTCATTTGTTTTATAGATTGGACAGTGACATTGTAACGCTTTGCTATCGTTTCTAATGAATCTCCCGGTTGTACTTGATAAATAATTTGTTCAGAAATGTTCGCAGGCTTGGCATTTTGAGGAACAGTGATTTCATTTGATTTCACGGCCCCTGGAATATGTAACTGTTCGCCAATAAAGGTTTTATCGTTTCCTTTATTATTAGCCTGTTTAATGGATTGTATTGAAACTCCGTATTGTTTACTAATGCCCCAAAGTGTATCGTTCTTTTTTACTGTATGAATGGTAGAAGCTTCAGCTGTACTTTGACTACATACGAATGTAATTGCGGCCGCAGATAAAGGAATTATATGTTTTATTTTTAGTAATTTCATTGTAAATCCTCCTAAGAAAAAATTAAGGTGAAACGATTAAGTAATGTAGTTTGGAATGTGTATATGCGTAATATATTAATGTAAGTATATTAGCACATATAAAATAAATAATCACTATAAGTTTCATATTCGTTTAGTGTAGAGCCAGAATATGAAATATTGCATATGAAAATACATTGAAGTTCATATTTCTGATTACTATAATCTATTTAGTAGAAAGGGAATACGTTATAGAATTAATCATTATAGATTAATATAATGATTAATAATTATTAATAGGAGGATTGATGTAATGAAAATATTTCAAAAAATGTGTGCGTCAACTGTAATCATTACAACACTTTTAGGAACAGGAGGCACTATCAATAGTGTATATGCTGATTCTATAGAACAGCAGAGTAAATTAGGGATAGAACAAGAAACAGATAAGCAAATCATTGTAAAATTTAAAGCGGATTTGGATTTGCCATATGAAGATGGTATTGAAAAACGAATACAATCTCAAACGAATGATAAAGTAATAAAAGATCTTTTGACAGAATATCCAGATGTAACATTTACTCGTTTATTCACATCTGTAAGCCCAGAACAAATACAAAACCTTGAAGTGAAAGCACCTAATCATGTATCTACAAGTTTATTAAACTACTATATTCTTCAAAATCAAAATAGTGGGTATGAAGAAATAGTAGATAAGTTAAAGGCATCTTCTTTAATAGAAGATGCGTATATGAAGAAACAAGAGAAAATAATGCCACCTGAAGTGCAATCATCAAGTGTAGCTCTTAATCCTAATAACAATCCTAGATTTAAAAAACAAGGTTATCTTGAAGCAGCCCCATACGGTATTAATGCGCCTTTCGCCTGGGGAATTCAAGGCGGTAATGGAAATGGTATTACTTTTGTTGATATGGAATACGGATGGCTATTAAATCATGAGGATTTATTACATCAAAATATTGAATTAATGTCTGGAAGAAATATAAATCAGCATGTCGGTCATGGGACGTCTGTACTAGGAATTGTATCCTCTGAGGACAATGAAGTCGGGAATATTGGGATTGCGCCAAAAGCGAAAGCAAAGGTTATCTCTCAAATAAGAGATAACGGACAGTATAATACGGCTGATGCAATATTAAGCGCTGTAAATCAGTTAGAAGCTGGGGATGTTTTATTATTAGAGGCGCAAGCATCCTTTGATGGATATGGTGATAAATATTTACCTGTTGAAGTACAACCAGATATTTTTGATGCAATTCGTGCTGGTACAGATAAGGGAATTGTAATTATAGAGGCTGGAGCAAATGGGTGGAATGATTTAGATCAGTTCAAAGATAGAAAAGGTAAGCAAGTCTTAAATCGTAATAGTAAAGATTTTAAAGATTCGGGTGCAATTATGGTAGGAGCTGGCTCTTCATCTTTCCCTCATGAACGTATGTGGTTTTCGAATTATGGAAGCCGTATTGATGTGTACGGATGGGGAGAAAATGTAGATACAACTACAGCCGAGCAAAGTAGAAGTGCTGTAAATCTTTATACTTCAAGCTTTAGCGGAACATCTAGTGCCTCGCCAATTATTGCTGGGGCAGCGACTTTAGTACAAAGCATTGCTAAAGAAAATTTAGGACAACCATATAGACCAAGTGAACTAAGAGCAATATTAAGCAACCAGAGCACAGGAACAAAATCTAAAGATCCATATGCAGATAAAATTGGTGTTTTACCAGATTTGAAGTCTATACTAGTAAACTTAGGTTATGAACAAAGAAAACCAAACGGTGGGAATGAGTTACAAGTAACAGAAAATGAACCAAACAATGAGCCTAGACAGGCAAATAAAGTTAACTTTCATACACCGGTGAAAGGAACGCTACATAATAGTGATAGAGTAGATGTATTTACTTTCCAAATTGACTCACCGGAAAATATTAATATTTCTCTACTAAATGAACAAAATATCGGAATGACATGGGTACTTCATCATGAATCAGATTTAAATAACTATGTAGCATATGGTGAAAATGAAGGAAATGTAGTTAAAGGAACTTATAATGCAAAGCCAGGGAAATATTATTTATACGTCTATAAATATGAGAATAAAGATGGTTCATATGTATTGAACATAAAATAAGCAAAAGGAACTTCAGATGAAGTTCCTTTAAATTTTTCTAATTTAGTATATGTGAATGATTTTTTAACTTTACTTCTATGCAATATTTCATATTGATGAAATGTTATTTATTTTTTATGAACTAGCTTATATTATATTCAATAAGTTTGATGTAAAAACAGAAAAAGTGAGGGATAATAATGAGCAATAAGAAGTTAATTTTGAAATTATTCATATGTAGTACAATATTTATCACATTTGTATTTGCTTTACATGATAAGAGAGTAGTTGCAGCTAGCTCTGTTAATGAGCTTGAAAATTGGTCAAAATGGATGCAACCTATACCTGATAATATCCCGTTAGCACGAATTTCAATTCCAGGAACACACGATAGTGGGACGTTCAAGTTGCAAAATCCGATTAAGCAAGTGTGGGGAATGACGCAAGAATATGATTTTCGCTATCAAATGGACCATGGAGCTCGCATTTTTGATATAAGAGGACGTTTAACAGATGATAATACGATAGTTCTTCATCATGGGCCATTATATCTTTACGTAACACTGTATGAATTCATAAATGAAGCGAAACAATTTTTAAAAGATAACCCGAGTGAAACAATTATTATGTCTTTAAAAAAAGAGTATGAGGATATGAAAGGGGCAGAAGGTTCATTTAGTAGTACGTTTGAAAAAAATTATTTTGTTGATCCTATCTTTTTAAAAACAGAAGGAAATATAAAACTTGGAGATGCTCGTGGGAAAATTGTACTACTAAAAAGATATAGTGGTAGTAATGAATCTGGAGGATATAATAATTTTTATTGGCCAGATAATGAGACGTTTACCACAACTGTAAACCAAAATGTAAATGTAACAGTACAAGATAAATATAAAGTGAATTATGATGAGAAAGTAAAATCTATTAAAGATACGATGGATGAAACGATGAACAATAGCGAGGATTTAAATCATCTATATATTAATTTTACAAGCTTGTCTTCTGGTGGTACAGCATGGAATAGTCCGTATTACTATGCCTCTTATATAAATCCTGAAATTGCAAACTATATAAAACAAAAGAATCCTTTGAGAGTGGGCTGGGTAATTCAAGACTACATAAATGAAAAGTGGTCACCATTATTGTATCAAGAAGTTATAAGAGCGAATAAGTCATTAATAAAAGAATAAAGATGATGAGAGTAAGAAGCGATAAAATATATCGCTTCTTATTTCTTTTCCAATAACCAACAATAGAAATTGTACTTTTATAATAGAAAAAAATAAAAACATAAGATATAATCATACATATAAAATTTGTACCTATAAATTTTATATGTATGATTGAATTTGATTTGTTGTAATGAAATGGAGGTATATACTATGAAGTTTCCACATGATTTTTTATTCGGAGCTGCTTCAGCTTCTTATCAAGTAGAAGGTGCATGGAATGAAGATGGAAAAGGTGTTACGAATTGGGACGAGTTTTCAAAAATTCCTGGCAAAACATACAATGGAACAAATGGTGATGTAGCTGTTGATCATTATCATCGATATAAGGAAGATGTTCGCTTAATGGCTGAGATGGGATTAGAATCGTATCGTTTTTCTATTTCTTGGGCGAGAATATTGCCGACTGGAGATGGAAAGGTAAATGAAAAAGGGATTGAATTTTATAACAACTTAATTGATGAATGTTTAAAATACGGGATTGTGCCGTTTGTCACTTTATATCATTGGGATTTACCATTACCGTTAGAAAAAGATGGTGGATGGACGAATAAAAGAACAGCAGAGGCTTTCGTAAAATATGCAGAAACTTGTTTTAAGGCATTTGGTGACAGAGTTAAGCATTGGATTACTTTTAATGAGACAGTAATGTTTTGTGGATTAGGTTATTTAAAAGGTGCACATCCACCAGGAATCCAAAATGATGTTCCAAAGTATTTTCAAGCGACTCATTATGTATTTTATGCACATGCGAAAACAGTTGCGGTGTACAAGCAGCTGAAACAATATGGTGAGATTGGGATTACACATGTTTTCTTACCTGCTTATAGTGTGGATGATCAAAAAGAAAATATACAAGCAGCAAATCATGCGAATGAATATGAAACGTATTGGTATTATGATCCAATTTTAAAGGGCGAGTATCCGTCTTATGTTGTACAACAATTAAAGGAAAAAGGATGGACTCCTAATTGGACGGTTGAAGAATTAGAAATCATTAAACAAAATGCAGAAGAAAATGATTTTATTGGCTTGAATTATTATCAACCAATACGAGTAGAAAGATACGATATGGATATAAAGAGTGAGGAACATTCTCGAGAAAACTCAACGCTTGCTCCAGGTAACCCTTCTTTTGATGGTTTTTATCGAACAGTTAAAATGGATGATAAAACATATACAAAATGGGGATGGGAAATATCTCCCGAAGGTTTCTTAGAGGGATTGCATATGTTGAAAGCGCGTTACGGTGACATAAAGATGTATGTAACGGAAAATGGACTTGGTGATGAAGATCCAATCATTGACGGAGAAATTGTAGATGTTCCGAGAATTAAATTTATTGAAGCGCATTTAAAAGTAATGAAGCGTGCAATTGAAGAGGGAATTAACTTAAAAGGTTATTATGCATGGTCAGTGATTGATCTTTTAAGTTGGTTAAATGGATATAAAAAGCAATATGGCTTTATTTTTGTCGATCATAATGATAACTTAAAACGTAAGAAGAAACTTTCGTTTCATTGGTATAAATGTGTGATCGAAACGAGAGGGGAAGAGTTATAACAGATAAAAGAGTATTTTAGGAGAAAGTGTATGAGTGCAAAGTATAAACAAATTGCAGATGTGTTAGAGCAAAACATTCGAGATGGGCTTTTTAATGAAACGAAAAAACTACCTACAGAAGAAGCGTTGATGAATCGATTTGAAGTAAGCCGTAATACGATACGTAAAGTAATTAGTCAGCTTGTGAATAGAGGTTATATTTTTCAAGTGCAAGGTAGTGGCATGTTTTTACGCGAAACTTCTGTAACAGATTACATTAATTTAGGAAGTTTACGTGGATTAACGAAAAATCTTGTTTCACAAAATATTGAAACGAAAGTGTTAGAGCTGGAAGTAATAGATGCGGACGAAGAGATAGCAAAGCGGATGCAATGCGAAGCTGGAACTAGGTTGTATTTTTTGAAGCGCTTAAGAATTGTAGATGCTAAACCATTCTCTATTGAAGTAAGTTATTTCAAAAAGGATATTATTCCATATTTGAACGAAGAAATAGCATTAAGCTCTGTATACAGTTATTTCATTGAAGATTTACGATTAAATATTGGTTTTGCTGATAAAGTTATTAGTTGTGAAAAAGTAAATAAAGAAAATGCACAGCTTTTAGAATTAAATGAAGGTGATCCGGCGCTTCTTATTGAAAATACAGTGTATCTTGTAAATGGAACAATTTTTGAGTTATCTCAGTCGATGTTTCATTATGAAAAGGCGAAACTTTTAAATCGAATTAATTTTAAATGAAAAATTATCGTGTGAAAAAAGCAACTGGTCCTAAGTGATCAGTTGCTTTTTATTTTTTAAGTGGATGAGCAAAAAAACACGAAAGTGGTTGGTCCGCTTTTTGCAAACATCTATTATGATAAGAGAAGAAAGGTAGTATGTTATCAACGTTTTAAAGAGGAAGGTTTTTATGTAAGTTCTTTAATTAAAATAGATGGGTCTTAGAGAGGTGAAAAGACAATGAGTTTTGCAATTTCACTAGTCGTTATTATTGTAATTGTATCGCTATTTGGGACTGTACTAGTTGCAAGAAACGTGGAGGAGAATTACGGTAAGTCTACAAAAAGAAATGTGAAAAACTTATCTGCAATCTATATTCTTCTTCTTTTTGTTCTACTGGCCGGGGTAACATGGTATGCGGTAATGATTTGATAGTTTGTAAAAGAACTGGAAATGAGAGTATGAAGTTGGAATTTCAGAAGCTATTGAGTAATCAGAAAGAGAACCATTTTGGATATATCCATTTACGGATAAGAAAATGTGACTAATTAATACTATTTTTACGGTGAATACTGTTAGTAAAAAATGAGGATAGTTCGTTTTGAAAGGAGGAAACTAGATGGAATGGAAACCAAATCGTGCAGATAAGACACCTGTATATAAACAAATTGCTGATTATATTGAAAGAGGCATTTCTTCAGGTGAATTTCCTTCTGATAGTAAGTTACCTTCTGAGCGTATATTGGCAAAGGAATTACAGGTGAACCGGAGTACAATAGTAGCTGCGTATGAAGAATTAAAATCACTTGGAGTAGTAGAACGGCAAAAGGGAAGCGGAACACGGGTTAATACAGACATATGGGGTGTCTCACATAAACGAATACCGAACTGGGGTAGGTACGTGGAGGATGGATCGTTCTTACCTAACGTACCACTCGTTCAACAAATTCGAACGGAAACACAAAAAGATGATTTAATTAATTTAGCGAGTGGTGAACTGTCACCAGAATTAATTCCGAGTGATAGATTTCGAACAATTTTGGCGGAGAAAACATTTATGGAAAATCTCGGCTATGACCATCCACTTGGAAATGAGATGTTGAGAAAAACAATTGCAGCACATGTTCAGCAATATAAACAAATTGAAGCAGATTCAAGCTCTATTCTTATTACGTCTGGAGCACAACAGGCGCTTAATCTTATCGTTCAATGTTTATTAAAACCTGGCGATGCGATTGCGATTGAAGATCCGTCATATTGTTTTTCGCTTCCAATGTTTAAATCGGCCGGTTTAAACATATTTCATTTACCTGTTGATGAGCATGGAATGAATCCAGATGACTTAATCGATTTGCACAAAAAGCATCGCATTCGTATGGTATTTTTGAATCCAGATTATCAAAATCCAACAGGTACTGTGCTTTCATTGGCGAGACGTAAAAAAATTTTAGAACTGTCTTCTGAGTTCGGTATACCAATTGTAGAAGATGATCCGTATAGTTTAATTTCTTTTAATGGAGAAGTGAACCCGACATTAAAATCAATGGACCAAAATGGAAATGTTCTTTATATAAGTTCATTATCAAAAATTGTTGCATCAGGATTACGTATTGGATGGATAATTGGTCCTACACGTGTAATTGAGCGTTTAGCAGATGCAAAGCAACAAGTTGATTTTGGCCATAGTGTATTTACGCAGTGGGTAGCAAATCAATTTTTAGAATCAAAGGATTTTCATACACATATTACGATACTTCGTGGACAATTGAAGCAAAGAAGAGATGAATTAATTGCAGAGCTTGAAGGAACATTGGGAGACCGAGTTGAATGTTTCGTGCCAGAGGGTGGAATACATGTATGGTGTAAAGTGAAAGGAAAGTTTGATGAATATCACTTATTAGGTGAATCTATACGGAATGGTGTCGCATTTGTTCCGGGCAGTGTTTTAGGTTCGAAAAATGAATATATACGATTTACGTTTGGTAGAGCGAATATAGAACAAATTCAACTTGGAATTAAACGGTTTGCCGACACGCTAAATGAAATTTCATAATATGGATGTGTGATAGTGAAATGAGGGAAAGAAATGAAGTACGTGATGCTTTTACTTCAAGTAGGCGTGCTATATATATTTAGCTTAGTGGGTACGTGGATTCAGGAAATATTCCATCTATCAATACCGGGAAGTTTAATAGGGATGTTAATGCTGTTCCTGCTCCTTTCCACTCGCATTTTACCGTTAAAATGGTTTGAGTTAGGTGCGGAAAAGTTAATCGTATTTTTACCGTTATTTTTAATCCCTTCGACAACAGGGCTGATGGAATACGGGTCTTTTCTTTTAAGTAAGGGGAGTATTATATTCCTTTTAGTAGTTGCAAGTACTGTAGTAACTTTGATTGTTTCAGGGTATATAAGTCAATTATTAATAACAACAAAAAAATAAAATCGACAAGGTGCACGATTCAAATGGTCTTAATTATTATTACTGTAGCAATTTATTTCTTGGCGACAAAGCTATATAAAAAATTTACGTTTGCATTTACGTTACCGGTGTTAACAGTTACGGCAATTATGATTTGTTTATTTTTGATTTTTGGTATTTCTCATCATGAGTATAGGGAAAATGGAGGAGACATTCTTTCAAGCTTATTGAGCCCTGCAATTGTAGCATTAGCCATACCTCTATTTAAAGAGCGAAAGATACTTATGAAAAATTTTTTATCGATACTTATTGGAGTAGTAATAGGTATAGTGGCTGTAACGGGTATGAATGTAGTGATTGGCGGAATTTTAAATATAGATAAGGAACTTATATTAACTACTTTACCACAGTTAGCAACGATGCCTATTGCCTTATCATTAGCGGATCAAATTGGTGGTATTCCATCTATGACTTCTAGTTTTGTAGTTGTTGCAGGAATAACAGGTGCTATTATCGGACCAACAGTACTTAAGCTTTTCAGTATAACAAGTACGATTGGAAAAGGAGTTGGAATGGGCTGTGCATCACATATTATCGGTGTGAGCCGTTTAGTGAAGGAAGGCGAGAAAGAAGCGACTATCGGTTCGGTAACGATGATTGTAACTGGAATACTCATTAGTATACTAATACCGTATGGAACGAAATTTATTTTTTAAATGTAATGGAGATGATAACAATGACAACATGGTTTATAGTTACATTATTTGTTTTTGGAGCTATTAAAGTATTAGTTTCTAGCATGCCCACTTCTGTTGTAGAATCAATTATTAGTAAATTTGAATTGCATCAAAAGCTTGAGGCGGAAAATACTTCTATATCGATAGATGGAAAAAATATAGAGGGAGAAATGAAACTACAAGTTATTCATGAATTTAATGAGGCTTTGTTTTTAGATAAACATTATTTCCCGCCGCACGGAGAAGGGACACCAATAGTCATTGATACGAAGAAAGGGAATAAAGAGATTAGGTTTTCTCTATATAGCTATGAGGAACATGTTGATGTCATTAAGCAATATAAGAAGAAAGTCGTTGCCTATCGTTTACGCTCTAAAAGCCTTCAAACACTGGCACCATTAGCAATAATGGAAGAGTATGCTTAAGAAGGGACCTATAATGGTCTCTTTATTTTTTTATCCAATTATATACGTTCCAAATAAAAGAATAATAAATCATATAACCAAATAAAGAATATGTATGGTTCCAATTCGCACTATGTACAAATAAACCTAAACTTTCAGCAATCTGTTCAAAAAGGCTAGCGCAAATACCGATCGAAATAATAAATAGAATTCTAGAAACTTTAGATAATTTTTTTGAAATGTGTATAAAGATAACTGTTAAAATCGGCAGTACGAACGATGTAAAAGCTATATTAACTGAAAATGTGGATGAGAAGGGTCTAGCTGGAAAGGAATATATTTGTTTATGAACAAAAAAAGCATCTAAACAAGTTCCAATAATAGAAGAGAGAAAGATTGTAACTACTAATGCTAGAAACTCATTCTTCTTCTCGGAGGAGGACATTTTTCTTTGCGAGAATTGCGAGTTCAATTTTTTCGAGTGTTTTGCAGTAGTCTTCTGTAATTTGTCCATTTATATTTTCCTCCTTATCAACTAAGTAATTTACAACTTGCCAATCGGTAAACCAATCTTCACTGTCAACTTCTTCATGCTTCATATCTCGCCATGCATAGATGAGTGAAGGACTGTATATACGATAAGCGCCACTTCGCAACTGGCATTTCTTTATTCGGCGCTTATAAAACTCACGGGAAAAAGATTCATTTACACTTGAAAATAAATGGGGCCAGTAATCTTTCCTTGATCCTGTATGCGGATGATGTTGGGCCCAGCTTATTATTTGAGATAAAACATGTGTATCTCGAAATAATAATGAATACAATCTTTTTCCAATTAATATGCGTTCATGTAAGGAAGTGAAATGTTTCATTGTATCACCAAATAGTAATACTTTTTGTTTTTTATCATTTTCGTAGAATGGGAAAAGGATATGATTAAACTGAAAGAAATCAAAGAGTTTAAATCCAATACTATTTAGTACAGTCTTTTTAAATTGTACATTTTGAATCACTCTTTTTTCTAAGTAGTTTTGTTCATTAACAATAGTTGCAATCGCTAATGTTTTTTTGTTGCCTGTTTTCCAAAAATCGTTCCACATCGTTTCCATAAATGTAGAAACATTTAGGTGAGGGAGAAGGTGAAATAACTTTTGTGATCTCTTTACACTTTGTTCGTAAAGTAAAAATTGAGGGTATACATCTTGGAAAATAAGCCAATTCCCTCTTTCTAAAAAAGAAAAAAATATGAATTGATCTTTCTCTGATAAAATTCTCGTATATAAATCGCCCTTTAAATCAGTCATATTCCAACCGCCGTTACGTGATACCATATGCCCAAGCAGTGCCCAATGTATTTCTGGATATTGAATGTAAAATTGGTAGTATGCGCGTGTTCTTGTAACATTATTTTTATTTAGCTGTTCTGTTTGTATTTTTATTTTGTTGATGAGGAGTTGCTCTTCTTTCGTTAATTTATACATGGTATCAGAAGGAATAAGTTTGCTTTTTTGTTTCAATTCATTTTTTACATCGAATAGGGAGAGAGACAGTGCTTTGGAAGGTCCGTTATATGTATGATATGAATTGTTTCGGTCCATTCCGTTACCTCCCTTTTTCATAAATTTAAACATGATTATTGGCTATTAATCATTCTATTTATTTTATTACGAGTATAAGAAATAAATGAGCGGTGTTTTTTTACAAGGAATTTATTTATCATGCAAACAGTATAAAAAATCTTACTGTTGTGAGGTGAAATGAAAAACAGAAACTAAGTTTAATAGTTTCTGTTTTTTTATTTTGTCAATTAAATGTAACAAACGACGATTATGATTTGAATCAATTGAAAATAATTCAATAAATATTATTTAAATTGAGATGTTTCGTAGGAGGAAAAGGAATGTTAAATAAAATAATTTTAATTACTGGTGGTACAGGTTCGTGGGGGCATGAACTTATAAAACAACTATTAGAAAAATCACCGAAAGAAATTAGAGTTTTTTCAAGAAATGAAACGGTCCAGTTTGAAATGCAGCAACAGTTTATAAATGATGATAGGTTAAAATTTATTATTGGAGATATTCGTGATAAAGATCAACTAGTCTATGCTTGCCAAGGTGTACATTATGTGTTCCATCTTGCAGCTTTAAAACATGTTCCAGTATGTGAGTATTATCCTTATGAAGCTATAAAAACCAATATACATGGTACGCAAAATGTAATTGAAGCCTCTATACAGATGCAAGTTGAAAAAGTTATATATGTTTCAACGGATAAAGCAGCTGATCCATCAAATACGTATGGGATGACAAAAGCAATTGGTGAAAAATTAATGGTTCATGCGAATATACAAACGAAGAAAACAAAATTCATTTGTGTTCGTGGTGGAAATGTTTTAGGAACGAGTGGAAGTGTAGTACCGCTTTTTAAACAACAAATTAAAAGATCTTCACAAGTAGGGATTACCGATGCGAATATGACTAGATTTTTCTTAACAGTTGAAGATGCTGTTGGGTTGTTATTTAAAGCCGTATCTCAAGGTAGAGGCGGGGAAATCTTTGTTATGAAAATGCCGGCATGTAAAATAACAGATTTAGCAGAATTGTTAATTGAATATTCAGGAAAAGAAAATGTTAAGGTAAAAGAGGTAGGGATAAGACCGGGTGAAAAATTAAGTGAAATGCTTCTATCTGAGGTAGAGAGTAAAACAAGTATAAGTTTTGATCAAAATTATTTTGTGGTACTACCGACTATTCCTATTGAAGGACTTCAAGAATATTATGCTAGCTATCCGCTAGTGGATGTGAAGAGTTTTAGTTCTCAACAAGACTTGCTTGCAAAACATGAGGTGAAACAAATGCTATTAAAAGGAGGGTTTTTGCGATGAAAAAAAATGCGAGCCTTTTAATAACTGGTGCAAATGGTTTCACAGGACGCCATGCTTGCCAATATTTTTTAGAGCAGGGCTTTCATGTAATTCCTATGTTTCAAAATCGTGCACATAGAGAAAAAATTAGAAATGGTATTACTTGTAATTTAACTAATAAGAGCGAAGTAATGAAGGTAATGAAACAAATAAAGCCAGACTACGTATTGCATTTAGCAGGAAGGAATTCGGTTATAGAATCTTGGACAGCTGCTCTTGAGTATATAGAGATTAATGTAATAGGAACGTTATATTTATTAGAAGCAATTAAGCAAGAAGCCTCGCATTGTAGAACATTAGTTATAGGATCTGCTTTGCAAGCAGATAGTATGAACGAAATAAAAATTTCAAATCCATATAGTTTAAGTAAAACGATGCAAGTCATCATTGCAGAGGCTTGGGGAGGATTAATGGATTCAAATATTATCATTGCAAAGCCCTCAAACTTAATTGGTCCAGGGGAATCGAATGGCATTTGTTCGATTCTCGCAAAGAAAATGTTAGATATAGAATCAGGTAGAAGTAAATCCATTATTGAAGTAAACAGTTTGAAAGATAGTAGAGATTTTCTAGATGTACGTGATGCGATTAAAGCGTATCATGTGTTATTACGAGATGGAATAAATGGAAAACAATATAATATCGGATCAGGAGTAAAACGATCTTTATTAAATGTACTAGAACAATATAAAGAATTAACACAGCTAAATTTTTTTATAGAGGAAACAGAGAAAAATGGGAGCGACTCAAATGAGAGTTTAGCAATAGAGGAAATAAAAAGGTTAGGTTGGATCCCAGAAATTGAATTTCATCAATCATTAAAAGATGTACTTGAGTATGCGAAGTGTAGTGACATCTGCATGCAATGAAAAACAAAAAAGGGTGTAAGAAATATATGAATGATTATGAAATAATAGATAATCAAAATACGCTATTTCTTTCAATTGTTGATACGTTGGATTGGAGAGATGAAGAAGCGCATGTATTGCATCTTTATGAGGTAATACATAAATATCAAGCGTATGTAGAAGAAAAAAGGGTTAATCAAATAAAGTCAGCATTAGAGACGGAAACTAGATATGTGATTCAAATCTTTGCTCAATACGAGTGTAGTGAGTATGGAAATGATTTTTATGAACTCATTAACGATCTTTTACAAGATATAGAGGTGGAGTTAAAGATTTATATAAAAAATAATAAGTTTATTTACATTTAAAAGGTAAAGAGAAAGCTAGATTTTTAATAATAAAGGTGGGTATAAGTTATGAGCAAAACGATTCTTTTTACTGGGGGCGGTACAGCTGGACACGTTATGATTAATATTGTATTAATTCCTAAATTTATAGAGAAAGGCTGGAGAGTCGAGTATATTGGATCAAAAAATGGAATTGAAAAATCATTAGTGCAAAATGTTAAATACAATAGTGTTTCAACGGGCAAGCTTAGGAGATATTGGGATTGGGAAAATTTTAAAGATCCTTTTAAAATTATACGAGGTTGTTTACAAAGTTATAAATTAATTAAGAAAACAAAGCCTGACGTTATCTTTTCAGCAGGAGGATTTGTTTCAGTTCCTGTAGCTATAGGAGCATGGTTAAATCGTGTGCCTATAATTATACGTGAACCAGATAGCACATTAGGACTTGCCAATAAAATAGCATTACCTTTTGCTACAAAGCTATGCACAACATTTCCTCAGACAGGAGAAAATGTAAGTAATGAGAAGAAGGTTTATGTAGGACCAATTGTAAGGGAAGAAATTGAGAAGGGTAACGTATTACGAGGAAGAAGATATTGTGAATTTCAGCAAGATAAACCAGTATTATTAATTATGGGTGGGAGTCAAGGTGCTAAGTGGATAAATGATATGGTAAGGGAATGTTTAGATACAATACTATTAAACTTTAATATTATTCATATATGTGGTAAAGGAAAGGTAGACCCATCTATTGGCATGGAGGGGTATATGCAATTTGAATATATAGGCGACGAGTTGCCGCATATACTAAATATGGCAAGTGTTGTAGTTTCCAGAGCGGGTTCTACTGCTATTTCTGAATTGTTATTTTTGAAGAAACCGATGTTGCTTATCCCGTTAACTAACAGTTCCAGTAGGGGAGATCAAGTTTTAAATGCTGAATATTTTTCACGGCAAGGATATGCTGAAGTTATACTCCAAGACAGAGTAAGTACGAATACATTTATACATGCAGTAAATAAGTTGTATACAAATAAGGAGAAATATATTCAAAACATGAATGGATATAAGAAAACAAATGATGAGGGAATTCATCAAATAATAGATATAATAAATGAAGTGGTGAAGTAATAGAAATGTAAATAGAAAAACAAAAGGAAAGAAGGTATCTTCTTTCCTTTTTACTATATTTGTTCAAATTCATTATTATTTATTCTAATTAGTTATGTACTATCGGTGAATGCCGTTTTCTAATAGCTCAGTAAATGCATGAATATGAATAGGTTTACTGTAATAATAACCTTGAATAAACTGACATTTATTTTTTTGAAGGAAATTTACGTGCTCTTTTGTTTCTACACCTTCAGCAATGACAGACATTCCTAATGTATTTGCTAATGTGATGATCGTTTTAATAATTTCCATTCCATCATCACATGTTTCAGACATTGTAATAAATTCTCTCGGGATTTTTAACGTATCAATTGGATATAAAGGTAAGTAGGCTAGCGAAGAATAACCTGTACCAAAGTCGTCGATTGAGATGTGAATCCCTAAACTTTTTAGTGTACGCAGTTTTATCAATGTTTCTCGCTCATCCATCATTGCAATTCGCTCTGTTAATTCAAGATCAAGAGAGCTTGCTGGTAAACCTGTATTTGTTAAAGTAGAAGAAATAGATTTTACAAAATCCTCTTGTTCAAATTCTTTAGCAGATAAATTTACACCTATTTTTAAATGTGAATATCCGAGTGCGTGCCAACGTTTCATTTGCTTACAAGCCTGCTCTAATGTCCATTTTCCTATTGAAATAATTTGTAGTGTTTCTTCTGCAATCGGAATAAACTCGTATGGAGAAATAATACCTAATTCAGGATGATTCCACCTAATTAAAGCTTCTGCACCGATAATTTTATTAGATTCACTATCAACTTGAGGTTGATACAAAAGGAACAATTCTTCATTTTGTAGTGCGTTTGGTAAATCTTTTTCTAATCGTAATCGTCTTTCAATTTTTTTAGCGATTACATCGTCATAAATAGAGACAGAATTAAGCTCTTTTGCTTTTGCATCATACATTGCAACATTAGCGTTTTTCAGAAGTGTAGCGGTATCGATTCCGGAATGTGGATAAATAGCGATACCGATACTCAGTGATAAAGTTAATTTATGCTCATGTATGATAAATGATTTTTTCATGCATTCAAATAATTGGTTACATAATTGGAATAAGTAATCTTCGTCAGTATAGTTTTCAATTATGATTGTAAATTCATCGCCACCGATTCTTGAAAGATGAGTATGTGATGGAAGACATGATTGGAATCGCTTTGCTACTTCTTCTAATATGTAATCTCCTGACGAATGTCCAAGTGTATCGTTAATTGCTTTAAAGCGATCTAAATCTAAATATAATAATGCAAACTCGCTTTCTGTTATTTTAGCATTTTTTATAACTCTCTTTAATTTCTTATGGAAAAAGGCACGGTTCCCAATTTTCGTTACAGTGTCATGGAATGCTAAATATTTTATTTCTTCTTGCTGTTTTTTTAGTGCAGTAATATCTTTCACCATAATATAGCTTCCTGAAATTTGTCCGTCTATTATAATAGGAATGATTGTAACGTATAAAAAATAAGTAAAGCCATCTTTATATTGAGAACTAAGTTGTAAGAATGCCGATTCTTGTTGTTTCACTTTTTCTAATGCCAATGCTAGCTTATGCTTATCTTCATCTAAAATGATCGAAAAACAAGTTTCGCCTAGTAACTCATCCGTTGGTGCCCCAAGTAGTACACTCCCAGCCTTATTTACATTTAAGAATGTTCCATTTAAATCAATGGTGAAAATAGGGTCAGGATGATATTCATATAATGATTTAAACTTTTGTTGTTTTTGAGAAAGAGCCTCTGATTTATGAACTAAATCAGACGTCCGTACAGTAACTTTTTCTTCTAGTTGGGCATTAAATGCCTGTAAACGTTTTGTTAAGGAATTGTTTTGCATACGTACGATAGAATGACGAATGAGTACGAAAATAAAAGTAATACAATTCCCTGTAATGAGAGTTGAAGATGATGTTTGTTCTTTTAATGTAAACCCGATTAGTATTGCAACAGCAAGATAGGGAAATACAACTAAAGCTTTTTTTCCTATTATAGGGTTTACAATGAAATAATTTTTATGGCTATTATGATCTTCTGAAATAGAGCCAGCTATTGCAATAAGTAATATAGGTATTCTATATAAAAGACGTAATAATGTTATCGTTTCAGTTGATAAATGGTTATTTAAGTAAAAATAAATATAGTTAAAAGTTGCAGAACTTATTAATACAAAAATAAAGATATAAATTTTCCGTTTGGAATTAAAAATTGTTGGACGGAAAAAGAGACTAACACCTAGCAGTAGAAATAATAAATCTGCAATTGGGTATAAAAATGAAAGGAAAACATCCCCTAGTGAAAGAGCGAATATATTTAAATTTGGCTGATTAAATAAATACCATTCTAATGTAAATATGGAAGTAAGCACTATGCATATATCACAAATAAAGAACGCTTTTTCCCATTTATTGCATTCCTTTAAAATTTTATAGCAGAAAGCGATAAGACAGAAAAATAGAAAAAACATGTAAAATACATCAGAAATAGTAAAACGATCTATTGGAATTTCGAAGAAGCTATCTTGATATGTATATACTATTTTCCCTAATAAAAAACTACCAATTGCTATTGTAATACATATCCAAAATGGATTTGAACTGACTTTTTTAGAATATATAGAGTAAATCAGTGATACAAATGTAATGGCTTCGACGATAAGTGAAGCGAAGCGTACATCTGAATTTGAAAAATGAGTAGGGAACAGATAGAAAAACATAAAATAGATTGAATAGCATATTAATGTTCCGATTAATATACATAATTGTAAATTTTTATTTAATTTCAATGAAATCACCTTCTTTAATTATGCACTATGTTCGTTATATCTATACATAATAATATTATTTAAGAATTGTATCAGATTTCCTTATAAAAATCATGTTTATAAGGAAAGTGTTAAAGAGTATAAGTATTCTTAAAGTTGAAAAAATATTGCGGTTGATAGTATAGACTGTATCAAGACTTTAAATAGAAATTGTATATTTAGTCATCCTTTGAATTGTAAAGTTTTTTTAGTGATTTGTAAGTGGAGATGCAAAATTGCATATAAAATGATGGGGATTTTTATTTTTAGTCTGAAAATTAATATTTGTAGAAATGTTAGGAAAAGATATAAAATAAGAACGTGTATTCTTACAGAGTGGAATAGTATTGCCACTAAATAGGGAGGTTTTTTTATGATATATCGAATTAAAGATGCAGAAATATACTATGAAATTGTGGGGGAGGGTAAACCGGTCATTATCATACATGGCTGCGCTCCTGACCATAGGTTAATGATGAAATGTATGGAATCAGTATTTCAGAAATATGAAGGTTATAAGCGAATATATATTGATTTACCTGGAATGGGAAAATCGAATGCTCCAAATTGGATAAATAGTTCAAATCGTATAGTAGATGTGCTTATCACATTTATTGAGGAAATCATTTCTACTGAAAAATTTTTATTGGTAGGAGAATCATATGGAGGCTATTTAGCCAAAGGTATACTTACAAAGATGTTTGAGAGAGTTAGCGGATTATTATTAGTATGTCCTGTTGTTGTAGCGGAGCCAGAAAAAAGGATTCTTCCAGATAAACAGGTAATTGTACAAGATCAGGAATTTTTAAATACGCTCACTTCCGCAGACAGAGAGGAGTTTTGTGAGTTAGCTGTAATAGCAAATGAATATACATATAAGCGATTTAAAGAAGAAATTAAGTCTGGGTTAGATGTTGCTAATTATGAATTTATTGAAAGGTTGCAAAAGAATTACTCTCTTACTATGGATTTTCAGCATGAAAAATATGAAAATCCCGTTCTTTTACTGACTGGAAGACAAGATATATCAGTAGGTTATCAAAATATTATAGAAATTATTGAAGAATATCCAAGGGCAACATTAGCAGTGTTAGATATGGCAGGGCATAATTTACAAATTGAGCAGCCTGAATTATTTGAGAGTTTAGTAGGAGAATGGATTAGACGAACAAATCAGCACAGTTTATAAAGTATTTTAGTATTACCCCTAAGTGTTGAAATGGGATAAATGAACGTGATTTATTAACTTATCTCGCTATTTGCCGGGCAGCCCGATTAGTGAGGGCTGATTAAAGTTTCACTTTATAAAAAATTTTAAGGAGAAATTATGAGCACATATATTTATATGGTTAGACATGGTGAATCACCAAAACTAGAAGGAAATGAAAGAATGCGTGGATTAACTGAGAGGGGACATATGGATGCCCGTGGAGTAACTGACATATTAAAAGCGGAGAGGATTGATACTTTTATTTCCAGTCCTTATAATCGGGCTATGCTAACGATAGAGGAGTCAGCTAATTTCCATGAAAAAGAAATAGTAGTATATGAAAATCTTAAAGAGTGTATGTTTTCAAGTGAGGATCAGGTTATATCAGACAAGGAGGTGTATCCACTTGTACAGAAGATGTTCTCTAATCCGGACTTTGCACGAACGGAAGGAGAGTCATATGCAGATTGCCAGAGAAGAGTAGTGAAAGTATTAAAAGAAATCTTAATGGATTTTCGAGGATGCAAAATTGTAATTGGTACACATGGGCTTGTCATGACATTAATGATGAACTATTTTGATAAACAATATGGTTTTGAATTTTTAATGAATACGTCAAAACCGGATATATATAAGATGGAGTTTAAAGAAGAACAATTAATGAATGTAAAGAGATTATGGAAAGCGGAATAAAATTAGTTGCATGGATTTTGTTGTAAAAGTTACTTTTATAGCAAAGTCTTTTTTTGAATAGAAAGCATCTTTATCAACTATTTTTAGAATGTTAAATCAATAAGTAATTATTCAGTATTTGAATGAATTATTGGGAAATTGGTTTAGGGAAACAATTTTAAATGTGTCAAAACTCCAAACGTTGGATTTATATTCAATAGGAGAAAAAGATGTAGAATTTTGTCTTACAGTCCCCGTTTACTTTTCATTTCATTACATATAGGCTTTGTGGTGTAAGGGAGGACATTACCTTTACGCAAAATCTATAAGGAGGTCATTGTAATGAAACAGATTAAAAAGTTTGCGGGAGTTGCTTTAGCGGGGACGATTGGATTAAGTGGACTACTGTTTTTAGAACCAAGTGTAAGCGTTGCGGAAGCACAGCAAGTGAAAGTAGAAAATTTCAATACAATTGATGTAACGATGAATCTAAATGAATTGTATGTATTAAGTGGCAGAAGCATTGATATTCTTTCTGGAGATAAAGAAGCAATTCAGTTAAATAAATACACAATTAGTTTTAATAAACCTGGGAAGTATGTGATTAAAGTAAATGGCTGTATTTATGATGATGTATATACTTTTATTGTAAATGAGTAGTATATATTCTTAAATTGCGAGATAAAAACAGAAACACCCTATTTGCGATGAGAGTCGTAAATAGGGTGGATTTATTTGTATTAAGCTGTACTTTAAATATGTTCGCTAATTTTCTTTTTGCCATGTAAAGTATGTAAAAGTGTTTGAAACATCTTAAATGATTGCTGAAAGATTGGACTTTGAATAAAGGTGTACAGAAAAGTTACGATGAAAACAGGACCTCCTAGCATAAATCCAATAACTAGTACAATACATTCTACTATGATTCTAGCACGGCTAATAGAAAGTCCTGTTTTGTCTGAAATAGTAAGCATGAATCCATCACGGGGTCCAGCGCCAATCCCAGCCGCAACGTACATACCTCCCCCGATACCTGTAATGGCAATACCAGAAAATAAAATGAGTAAGTTTATCCATAAATAATTACTAGCGTCTGGAAGCATGTTTGATTGTAAGAAAAAGTCCATAATGGGACCGATAAGTAGTGCATTCAAAAATGTCCCCACATTTATATATTTTCGATCTACTAGTAAAGATATTAGAACGAGACATAACCCACATATGACACTCCACGTACCGATGGTCCATCCAAACTTTTGGTAGAGAGCCATATTTAAAACTTCCCAAGGGTGCAAGCCGAGAAATTTAACTTTGACTGCAAGAGCGTTTCCAAGGCCAAAGAAAATTAATCCTAAGAAAAAAAGAAAATAGCGAAAGAGAGTTAGCCTCATCTTTACAACCTCCCATATTTTATAATTATGTATGTTACCTGTTACAGTTTTAATGTACAAATATTATGTCTTTTTATCATTCGTTTAAAAGTGTTAACAATGTAAATGAAATATACATCTTCACAGTCAAAAAAGTTAAAATATTTCGTTTTAAGGATTATAATGGAGGGAGAAACATAAAAGGGAGTGAATGAACTTGAAACAAGAACTTATTGAAAGATTTACGAGATATGTAAAAATTGATACGCAATCAAATGAAGAAAGTCATACAGTACCAACAACACCAGGACAAATTGAGTTTGGTAAGTTATTAGTGGAAGAGCTAAAAGAGATTGGGTTAACAGAAGTAACGATGGATGATAATGGCTATGTAATGGCAACACTTCCAGCTAATACGGACAAGGATGTTCCTGTAATCGGATTTTTAGCCCATTTAGATACGGCAACAGACTTTACAGGGAAAAACGTCAAACCACAAATTCATGAAAATTTTGATGGTAATGCAATTACGTTAAATGAAGAGCTAAATGTTGTGTTAACACCAGAGCAGTTCCCGGAATTACCATCATATAAAGGACATACCATTATTACAACTGATGGTACAACACTGCTAGGAGCAGATGATAAAGCTGGTCTTACAGAAATTATGGTTGCAATGAACCATTTAATACATAATCCGCAAATTAAGCACGGGAAAATAAGAGTAGCATTTACACCGGATGAAGAAATTGGTCGTGGGCCAGCGCATTTTGATGTAGAAGCGTTTGGTGCATCATTCGCTTATACGATGGATGGAGGTCCATTAGGTGGTTTAGAGTATGAAAGTTTTAATGCTGCAGGTGCTAAGTTAACGTTTAACGGAACGAATACACATCCTGGAACAGCGAAAAATAAAATGCGCAATGCTACTAAACTTGCTATGGAGTTTAATGGGTATTTACCAGTAGAAGAGGCGCCAGAATATACAGAAGGCTATGAAGGATTCTATCATTTACTTTCTTTAAATGGTGATGTTGAGCAAAGTAAAGCGTATTATATTATTCGAGACTTTGATCGTGAAAATTTTGAGGCACGTAAAAATAACGTTAAAAATATTGTGAAGACTATGCAAGAAAAATATGGCGAAGATGCAGTCGTTTTAGAAATGAATGATCAATACTATAACATGCTTGAAAAAATTGAACCGGTAAGAGAAATTGTTGATATTGCATATGAAGCAATGAAAAGTTTAGACATTGAACCAAATATTCATCCGATTCGCGGAGGCACAGATGGATCACAATTATCATATATGGGATTACCGACGCCGAATATTTTCACTGGTGGTGAAAACTATCACGGTAAATTTGAGTATGTTTCGGTAGATACTATGGAAAAAGCCGTTCAAGTTATTGTGGAAATTGCAAGACGTTTTGAGGAGCAAGCTTAAAAAAGAACCAAGTAGTACGAATGTGCTACTTGGTTCTTTTAATATAGTACTCGCCACAAATAAAAAGTCGCATAAGACTCCCAATTAGCCCAGTTTGCCGCGAAATCTTTTATTTCATTTTTTGTCGGTTTATTTTCGGAACCTGTTATAAATTTAATTGCATTATGCAGACCAACATCATCAATTGGAAAAGCCGAAGGAAATCTTAAACAACGCATTAAAACATAGTTGGCAGTCCATGGTCCTATACCATGGATAGCAGTTAATTGTTTCTCAGCAACCTTTACATCTTGTGTTTGCAGTAAATCCTCTTTTGATAATTTTCTCTCTGTAATAAGCTTCGCAATACCGATTAAATATTCACATTTTCTAGTCGTCATTTTTAATTGTTGAAGATTTTCTACATGTAGATTTGCAATTGTTTCAGGTGATGGGAATATCCAATGTTTTCTACCGTCCCATTCTACATAACTTCCAAATTGCTCAACTAATCTCCTTTTTAGCGTATAAGCATATGTTAGGTTAATTTGTTGACCGATAATTCCCCAGGAAAGTGCCTCAAATAAGTCTGGAATGCCTAAAGTACGAAGGCCATAATATTGTTCAATTGGTCCTTGAAGGAGTAAATCATGTTTAGCTAATGTATAAAATGGGGCTAAATCAGTAGTTAAATCAAACCATTCTTTTACATAGTTAACTACAGCTTCACGTATCGATTTTTCAGATGTATATGGTTCTTCTAAACAACGTATTTGAATATTTCCATCTGTATTCACACTAATTTCAACTAAAGGATTTACATCTTGAACAGGGATAACTTTATAAATTTTGTTATCTTCAATATGGAACATACATTCATTGTTAGAACGTGATAGATAACGTAAATTTTCTTGGAAACAAAATTCTTTTGGAACTGCTATAGATAATGCGCTATTATATTCTGTTGTCATATGAATTCCACCTGCAACTTTTCTAATGTAAGCAATTTTTTCTTCATTTCTAATCCGCCCCTAAATCCGGTTAGTTTCCCATTCTTCCCAATAACGCGGTGACAAGGAATGGTAATAAGAAGAGGGTTAGCAGCAATAGCAGAAGCAACGGCGCGCACAGCTTTAGGTTTTTGAATTCTTTCAGCAATTTCTGTATAAGAATATGTCTTTCCATAAGG
This sequence comes from Bacillus sp. FSL L8-0152, assembly GCF_038006365.1. Classification (NCBI taxonomy): domain Bacteria; kingdom Bacillati; phylum Bacillota; class Bacilli; order Caryophanales; family Bacillaceae; genus Bacillus; species Bacillus sp. FSL L8-0152. Next base: position 3,812,766 of record NZ_JBBOVB010000001.1, on the reverse strand, counting down.
AATTTCACGTACCGTATTCCAAACAGATAATTGAAAATTAGTTCCATAAGCATCGATAGGAAATGTGAAAGTTTCTCGCTTGTTTTCTAAATACTCGATAACTTCTTGCGTATATATTTGCAAGTAATCTGGACTATGGGTCAATATATGTTGGGGCAGTTTTTTTCTAGCCCATATATTTAATTCTTCAAAGTTTTCTTCTTGTGATCCAATGAAGCATAGTCCATTTTCAGTTGCAGCAATATGAAATCGCCAATTTTTATGTGTAAGTAGCGTCCAATATATATAATTATTTTTGTAGGAATTCATTATCGTATCCCTCTTTCATTTCGTTCTTTTTTCGATATTCAGTAGGAGTAAATCCGGTTTTCTTTTTAAATAAAGTTGCGAAATACTCTGGGTTTTCTATCCCGACAGCAGTACTAATTTCTTTAATAGATTGATTTGTGTGTAAAAGGTATTCGGTTGCTTTAAGAACCCTGAATTGTTGTATATATTCTATAGGAGTTAGCCCTATTATTCTTTTGAAAGTACGCTGTAAATGAAAAGGGCTACCGTGACACATTTCCGCAAGCATGTCGAGAGTTAAGGATTCGTCATAATGCTTTTCGATATAGTCTTTAATTTGTTCTACCCACTCTTCATTAGGTAAAGTGATCCCGTTTGGCTTACAACGTTTGCACGGACGAAAGTTTTCACTTAATGCTTGCTCTGCATGATGAAAAATTCGTACATTGTTTCTATTCGGTATTCTTGATTTGCATGATGGTCTGCAAAAGATTCCAGTTGATTTCACAGCATAAAAGAATTTGCTATCATAGGAAGAATCATTATGAATAATTGCTTGCCAATACTCATTTGTTAATGTAACTCCTTCCTTGTGCATAGAACATCACCTCTGAAATTAGTATAACCTGAATAAAGTGCGTATGTATGTATTCATAAATGTAAGAGCAAGATTACAAAGGTGAAAATATGATTGTTTTCTATTTTGTGATAGCATGAAATTTGGAAATAAACATCAAGAGGAGGACTATAAATGAAGTTAATTTCATGGAATGTAAATGGTTTGCGAGCTGTTATCGCAAAAGGTGGATTTTTGGAATATCTTGAGGAATCAAGTGCTGACATATTTTGTCTACAAGAGATTAAATTACAAGAAGGACAAATTGATTTAAATCTAGAGGGATATTATACATACTGGAATTATGCTGTGAAAAAAGGATATTCAGGAACGGCTATTTTTTCAAAAAAAGAACCGCTTTCAGTTACATATGGTTTAGGCATTGAAGAGCATGATCAAGAAGGACGACTTATTACTTTAGAATTCGAAGATTTTTACATGATAACGTTATATACACCAAATTCAAAACGTGGATTAGAACGATTAGATTACAGAATGAAATGGGAAGATGATTTCAGGTCCTATATCAAACGATTAGATGAGAAAAAACCAGTTATTTTTTGTGGAGATTTAAATGTTGCTCATAAAGAAATCGATTTGAAAAATCCGAAAAGTAATCGTAAAAACCCTGGATTCTCTGATGAGGAACGAGAGAAATTTTCATGTATTTTAGAAGAAGGGTTTGTTGATACATATCGTTACCTTTATCCTGATCAAGAAGGTGCATACTCGTGGTGGTCGTATCGTATGGGTGCGAGAGCGAAAAATATCGGATGGCGTTTAGATTATTTTGTTGTTTCGGAAAGAATGAAAGACCAAATAACAGAAGCGAAAATTAATAGTGAAGTAATGGGATCTGACCATTGTCCAGTTGAATTACATATAAATTTCTAAAAAAAGAAGTATCCATCTAACATTAGGCGGATACTTCTTTTTTAATTCAGTTTGTTAAAATTTTTCAAATCTTTCTTGAAATAATTGCATATTAAATATATACTTAGTAACGATAATCATTATCAATGAAAAATATTATCAATGGATGAGGTATAAAAGAATTATAGCTTAGGGGAAGTGAACGAGAATGAGTTCTGGATAGAATTATTAATCTAATGAAATATATATGTAAGACAAGTTTCATATAGTTAAATTTTATTGAGAATATAGTTTGGAAAATTCGAGAGGAGATATATAAAGATGAATAAAAAGTTATTTACATTAGGGATGGTTACAGTTTTAAGTGTAGGTTTAGCGGCATGTAATAGTGCGGATAAAACTTCAGGCGAGCAAAAACAACAGACAAAAGCTACGGAAACGAAAAAAGATGAAAAACGAAAAATTACATATTTAGGTAAAGAATATACAGTGCCAGCAAAAGTAGATAAAATTGCGACAGCTAGTTTAGAGTCAATGGAAGATGCGGCAGTACTTGGAATTAAACCAGTTGGTGCCATTACTGTTGGTGGTAAATTACCGAAGTATCTTGAGAAAGATTTAGAAGGTGCGAAATCTGTTGGTGAGAAAATGGAACCAAATTTCGAAACATTACTTCAATTAAAACCAGACGTTATTACATCAAGTACGAAATTCCCAGCAGAAACAGCTGAAAAGTTTACGAAAGTAGCTCCTACATTCCCGGTATCACACGTTTCAACAAATTGGGAGGATAACTTAAAGTTAATGGGAGAATTAACTGGTAAAAAAGATAAAGCAGAAAAAATTATTAAAGACTACAATTCGGACGCTGAAAAAGCAAAAGCAAAACTAGGAGATAAGTTAAAAGATAAAAAAGTACTTGTCATTAGACTAAGAGCAAATGACTTATTCCTATACCCAGAAGGAGTATACTTTAACCCTGTAATTTATAAAGATCTTGGACTAACTGCTCCAGAACAACTTAAAACGGTAAAAGCACAAGAAAAAATTTCTTTAGAAAAATTAGCTGAAGTTAATCCTGATTATATCTTCTTGCAATACGAAGCAAGTGAAAATAATAAACCGAAAGTGCTAGAAGATATTGAAAATAATCCAATTTGGCAAAGTATGAACGCTGCGAAAGAAAAGAAAGTATTTGTAAATGTTGTAGACCCAATGGCACAAGGTGGTACAGCTTGGAGTAAAACAGCATTCTTAAAAGAAGCAGTGAAAAATTTATCTAAATAATACAATAAGTAAGGTGCGTTGAATGATATGCAGAAAACAAATGCAGTACCAGTAACTATATTATGTATAGCACCCATACTCATCTTATTTACAGTTATACTTTCGATTTTGTATGGGGCAAAAAGTATTGACGCTGAAACAGTGTGGAACGCATTATTTCATTTTGATTCAAGCGATGTAAATCATAATATTATTATTACTTCACGTTTACCAAGGGTAGTTGCAGCTCTTTTAGTCGGAGCATTTCTAGCCATATCAGGAGCACTTATGCAGGGGATGACAAGAAACTATCTTGCATCCCCTTCTATTATGGGTGTGACGGATGGCGCTGCCTTTGTTATTACACTTAGCATGATTTTTCTTCCGGGAATGTCATCAATTGGTATGGTTTTATGTTCAATGATTGGTTCTGCACTAGGAGCCGGTATCGTGTTTGGTTTTGGTTCGCTCCTTCAAAATGGCTTATCACCAGTTAGGTTAGCGATTATAGGAACAGTTATTGGAACATTTTTAAGTAGTGTATCGGCTGCAATGGCTTCGTATTTCCAAATTTCTCAAAATGTTAGTTTTTGGTTTAATGCAAAGTTAGATCAAGTAGATCCTAATATCATTAAAATCACGATACCGTTTGGGATAATTGGAATAATTTTAGCACTGTTAATATCAAAATCTATTACCATTCTTTCATTAGGCGAAGAGGTTTCTATTAATTTAGGGCAACGTACAAAACTAGTTAAAGCGATGGCAATTTTATCGGTAATTTTCTTAACAGGAACAGCAGTTGCTTTAGTGGGGAAAGTTGGTTTTGTAGGTTTAATTATTCCGCACATTACCCGCTTTATAATTGGGGTAGATTATAAGTGGATTTTGCCATGTGCAGGTGTTATTGGTGGCGTTTTCTTAGCGTTATGTGACGTTTTGAGTAGATTTGTAAACTATCCATTTGAAACACCTATTGGAGTCGTTACCTCTTTAATTGGAATTCCTTTCTTCCTTTATTTAATCCGTACTAGAGGAGGAGAGCGACATGCCTAAAAGTTCAAGTCAACGTTTCGGAATGACGATGGGGATTATTATATTTTTAATACTATGTGCTATTTATATTAGTTTAACAAATGGTACGTTCGATATTACGATTACAGATGTATTTAAAACACTGTTTAGAATTGATCCAGTACCAGAACATGATTTAGTTATTTTTGAGTTTCGCCTTCCGCGCATCGTAATTGCTGGATTAGTAGGATTAGGCCTTGGTGTTGCGGGTGCCGTTATTCAAGGGATTACGAGAAATGGGTTGGCGGACCCAGGTATTTTAGGCGTAAATGCCGGAGCAGGAACAGCGATTGTCATTTTTATGTTTTTCTTTCAAGGGCAATTAAAAAGCACAGACTGGGTTTCTATTATGATGATGCCAATGTTTGGTTTAGTAGGCGGATTAGGTGCAGCTATCATCATTTATCTGTTTTCTTGGAAAAACGGTAAATTAGATTCGCAGCGACTTTTATTAACAGGGATTGCAATTGGATCAGGATTTGGAGCCTTTTCTATGTACTTATCACTCAAAATGAAGTCAACTGATTTTGAAATGGCCGCAGTGTGGGTGTCTGGAAGCATATATAGTGCGAACTGGAAGTATATTGTGGCTATGTTACCATGGCTTATTATCTTAATTCCGCTTATACAAAAGAAAGCTTATTTATTAGATTTATTTCAATTGGAAGAAACGAGTATTACAAGTTTAGGTGTTTCAGTAGAAAGAGAGAAATCGATTTTACTATTAAGTAGTATCGGGCTTGTGAGCGCATGTGTTGCTGTTTCAGGGAGTATCGGTTTTATTGGCTTAATGGCACCGCATATAGCGAAAAGGCTTGTCGGTATTCAATATAAGTATATAATTCCTACGTGCGGCGTAATCGGAATGTTTCTTGTAATTGCTTCAGACTTTATTGCGAAAACAGTTTTTACACCTGTAGAGCTACCAGTTGGAATCGTTATTTCTATTGTCGGTGTACCGTATTTCTTATATTTACTTTATAAGGCGAAAGCGTAAGAGGAGGAATAAAAGTGAGTATTTTAAGTGCAAAAAATTTAGAAACAAGTTATGAAAAGCTTACAGTGTTTCGCGATTTAAATGTGGAAATACAAGAAGGAAAAGTAACGACAATTATAGGTCCAAACGGTTGCGGTAAATCGACATTGTTAAAAACAATGGGAAGAATTTTAAAACAAAAAAGCGGTAAAGTATATTTGCAAGGACAGGATTTACATACAATTCCAACGAAAGAAATTGCGAAGCAGTTAGCTTTACTCCCGCAAACTCCAATTGCACCAGGTGAACTTAAAGTGGAAGAATTAATTTCTTATGGACGCTATCCACATCGAAATAACGTAAATAAGTTAACGACAAAAGATAAAGAAATGATTGATTGGGCATTAGATATAACGAAAACTTCTGAATTTCGAACGAGACAAATTGCAAATTTATCAGGTGGCCAAAGACAGAAGGTATGGCTAGCGATGGCATTAGCACAAGAGACAGAAGTGTTGCTATTAGATGAGCCAACTACATACCTTGATATGTCTCATCAATTAGATGTATTACAAATTGTGGAGAAGTTAAATAAAGAACATAATTGTACGGTTGTTATGGTATTACATGATATTAACCATGCAGCAAGGTTTTCAGATGAAATTATTGCAATGAAGGAAGGAGAAATTGTTACAACTGGTAGCCCAGAAGAAATCATTACAAATGAAGTGTTAAAAGAAGTATTTCATATTGATGCACGTGTCATGATTGATCCGTATAACGGGGCTCCTGTTTGTTTCGGTTATGATAGCGTTGTATCTCAAGAAGAAAAAATCGAAATATATGTAACAAGTTAAAAAGGGGGGGATAGGGTGAATACTACAGTTGAAAAACAGCAGATTATAACATCTAATACAGAGCAGTGGAAAATGTATTCAAAATTAGAAGGTAAGGAATATCAAATTCATATTTCAAAGCCGAGGCAACCAGCACCGGATTCAGGATATCCTGTCATTTACGTATTAGATGGCAATGCCTTTTTTCAAACATTTCATGAAGCAGTTAAAATACAATCAGTAAGAGCGGAAAAAACCGGTGTTTCACCAGCTATTATAGTAGGAGTGGGTTATCCAATTGAAGGCGCATTTTCAGGGGAAGAAAGGTGCTATGATTTTACGCCTAGCGTAATTTCAAAAGATGCCCCTTTAAAACCAGACGGTAAACCGTGGCCTAAAACAGGAGGAGCACATAATTTCTTTACTTTTATTGAAGAAGAACTGAAACCACAAATTGAAAAGAATTTTGAGATTGATAAAGGTAAGCAAACTTTATTTGGGCATTCTTTAGGTGGCCTATTCGCTTTGCATATACTATTTACAAACTTGAATGCTTTTCAAAATTATTTTATTAGTAGTCCATCTATATGGTGGAATAATAAATCCGTTCTTGAAAAAGAAGAGAACCTTATAATTGAATTAAACAATGCTAAGTTTGAAACAGGAGTGTTCCTTACAGTTGGATCACTTGAACGAGAGCATATGGTTGTAGGTGCAAATGAATTATCAGAGCGCCTTCTCCAAGTAAACCACGATAAACTTAAATTTAAGTTTTATGAAGCTGAAGGGGAGAATCATGCATCTGTTGTGCCGACGTCTTTAAGTAAAGGATTGAGGTTTATTAGTTACGTATAGGAAAAAAGGTTATGGATAAAACATTCCATAACCTTTTTTAATATGTAGAATTGTCCTTTTCGAAAGTTTTGTTTCAACTTTTCGTCTAAAGAGACAAAAAGTTGTCACAAATCGGTCACAATTAGCATAAACATAAAATAGACGAAATGAACTTATTTCCAAAAGGCTTGGTTTATTTCAATCATGATTCGTAGAGTTGAAAAAGCATGGATTAAAAGTTCACTATATTCCCAAGGAGGTAGATCGTATGAAAACTATTCTTGCTATCGCTGGACTTATTTGGGTTTTATCGCATGGCATTCCAATTTATGAAGGAGAACAAATTCGCAGTGCTCTAAATAAAAATTTTAATGAATATCATATCATTGATCGGCAAGATAATGTTGTGACAGTTCGAGTAAATGACTGTTTTCATACGGTAACCGTTGAAGGAACTTCAGTAGTGAATGATACAAAAGTATGTGATCAGCAATAATTATATATGGAAAGAAAAATTCTCGGATTAAATATCTGAAAATTTAAATTTAAACATTATAGACGAAGAATAAGCGGGGGCGGGTAATCCCCGCTTATTCTTGTTTCACTTTATTGAATTTTGATGAGAGATATAATGATTTTTTGACAAAAAGGAAAGGGTATACTGAAAATTGAGATTAAGAAGCTAATGAGTTGTTAAGAATAATCATAAAGTGTAAATATACTCTTATGGGGTATCATGCGTAGATATTTAATGCTATAATTGGTATACTCATAAAAAACAATTGTTTTATTGGATGAAGAGAAACTTTAAGAAGGTGATAATATGGATCATAAAGAGCATGAAGCAGTAACACATAGATCAGAAAAAGAAAAAGAACAGATTATAAATAGATTAAAGAGAATTGAAGGACAGGTCCGCGGTATTCAAAACATGATTGAAAATGATCGTTATTGCGTAGATATTTTAGTGCAAATTTCAGCGATTAATGCAGCGATGAAAAAAGTAGGAATGGGCGTTCTCAAAAATCATACGAGTCATTGTGTTTCAGGAGCTATTAAAAATGGAAATGGTGACGAAGCAATTGAAGAATTAATGACAGTATTTGAACGTTTTTCAAAAGCGTAAAAACAAGCTAGTATTTAACTGGCTTGTTTTTTTGTTTACCCTCATATTGGATTTTGGTGTATTGTAGTGAAAAAGTGTGTGTAAAATAAACTTTTAGAAAATAATTGAAAAATCATGATACAAAACCATTGATTACCTTAGGGGGGTATGGTAAGATGTAATTGTGATTAACAAACAATGAATAAACAAGAGGAGGATTTTAAATGGAACAGTTAACATTACAAGTTGAAGGTATGTCTTGTGGACATTGTGTAAATGCTATCGAAAGCAGTGTGAAAGAGCTAAACGGTGTTGAACAAGTGAAGGTTCAATTAGCAGAAGGAACTGTTGAAGTTACTATCGACTCGTCTGCTGTAACATTAAAAGATATCGTTGCTGTAATCGAAGATCAAGGATACGATGTTCAATAATTATTTTTAGATATGGAAATAAATCGTACTTTAAATGAAGTACGATTTATTTTGCTAATAATTATACCTCATAAGGGTATATAGAGGTGAGAGACATGAATGAAAAAAAAGAGGCCAATCTTCAAATATCAGGAATGACATGTGCGGCATGTGCAAATAGAATTGAAAAAGGTCTAAAAAAAGTAGAAGGTGTTCATGAGGCAAATGTAAATTTTGCGCTTGAAAAAACAAAAATAATGTACGATCCAACTAAAACAAATCCGCAACAATTTAAAGAAAAAGTTGAATCATTAGGATATGGAATTGTAAGTGATAAAGCTGAATTTACTGTTTCAGGAATGACATGTGCAGCATGTGCAAATAGAGTTGAAAAGCGTTTAAATAAGTTAGATGGTGTGAACAAGGCGACAGTAAATTTTGCTTTAGAATCAGCCACAGTAGACTTTAATCCTGATGAAGTTAATGTAAATGAAATGAAGAGCGCGATTACGAAGCTAGGATATAAATTAGAAGTGAAACCAGATGATCAAGATGCATCAACTGATCATCGATTACAAGAAATTGAAAGACAAAAGAAGAAGTTTATTATTTCGTTTATTTTATCTTTCCCATTATTGTGGGCAATGGTTAGTCATTTCTCATTTACGTCATTTATTTATTTACCGGATATGTTAATGAACCCTTGGGTGCAACTAGCACTTGCAACTCCTGTTCAATTTATCATTGGTGGACAGTTTTATGTTGGGGCTTATAAAGCGTTACGCAATAAAAGTGCTAATATGGATGTTCTCGTGGCGCTTGGAACGTCGGCCGCGTACTTCTATAGTGTATATTTAAGTATTCAATCTATTGGTTCTTCGGAACATATGACAGATTTATATTTTGAAACGAGTGCGGTACTTATTACATTAATTATTTTAGGTAAATTATTTGAAGCGAAAGCAAAAGGGCGCTCATCAGAAGCAATTAAAAAATTGATGGGTTTACAAGCGAAGACAGCTACAGTTGTGCGAGATGGAACAGAAATAAAAATTTTGATTGAAGAAGTAGTAGCTGGTGATATCGTCTATGTAAAGCCTGGTGAAAAAATACCAGTAGATGGTGAGATTGTAGAAGGAAAATCAGCGATTGATGAATCGATGTTAACGGGTGAAAGTATTCCTGTTGATAAGTCAATTGGGGATGTAGTAATAGGTTCGACAATAAATAAAAATGGTTTTTTAAAAGTGAAAGCAACTAAAGTAGGCAGAGATACTGCATTAGCTCAAATCATTAAAGTAGTAGAAGAGGCACAAGGTTCAAAAGCTCCTATTCAAAGGGTAGCGGATCAAATTTCAGGTATTTTTGTACCGGTTGTAGTTGTGATTGCGATTATCACATTTGCAGTATGGATGATATTTGTTACACCTGGTGATTTTGGCGGAGCACTTGAGAAAATGATAGCAGTACTTGTTATCGCTTGTCCATGTGCATTAGGTCTTGCAACGCCTACATCTATTATGGCAGGATCAGGAAGATCGGCTGAGTATGGTATTTTATTTAAAGGTGGAGAGCATTTAGAAGCAACGCACCGATTAGATACAGTTATTCTAGATAAAACAGGTACTGTGACAAACGGAAAGCCTGTGTTAACAGATATAATTGTAGCAGATGGATTCCATGAAGAAGAAATACTACGTTTAGTAGGTGCGGCAGAAAAAAATTCTGAACACCCACTTGCAGAAGCGATTGTGGAAGGAATTAAAGAAAAGAAAATTGATATTCCAAGTTCAGAGACGTTTGAAGCGATTCCTGGATTCGGTATCGAATCAGTCGTAGAAGGAAAACAATTATTAATTGGCACACGTCGATTAATGAAGAAATTCAATATTGATATTGAAGAAGTTTCAAAATCAATGGAAGAGCTAGAACGAGAAGGAAAAACAGCAATGCTTATTGCAATCGATAAAGAATATGCTGGTATAGTTGCCGTTGCAGATACTGTGAAAGATACTTCAAAAGCAGCTATCGCAAGACTGAAAAAAATGGGTCTAGACGTTGTGATGATTACAGGAGATAATACACAAACTGCTCAGGCGATTGCAAAGCAAGTTGGTATTGATCACGTAATTGCAGAAGTATTGCCAGAAGGAAAAGCAGAAGAAGTGAAAAAACTGCAAGCAAATGGTAAGAAAGTAGCGATGGTTGGAGATGGGATAAATGATGCTCCTGCTCTTGCTACAGCGAACATTGGTATGGCAATTGGAACGGGAACGGATGTAGCGATGGAAGCAGCGGATATAACGTTAATCCGCGGTGATTTAAATAGTATTGCTGATGCGATCTTTATGAGTAAAATGACGATAAGAAATATTAAACAAAATTTATTCTGGGCATTAGCTTATAACGCGTTAGGAATTCCAATTGCGGCATTAGGCTTCTTAGCCCCTTGGGTTGCTGGAGCAGCGATGGCATTTAGTTCTGTATCCGTTGTATTAAATGCATTACGATTACAAAGAGTTAAATTAAAATCTTAAAAAGTTACATTAAGTAATTGAATAGAATTAAAGAACAATACTTTGAATAAGTATTGTTTTTTTGTTCGTATAGAAATTAAAACGATATAATAAAGAAGAATTATTGAATCGTATGTAGTAGAAAAGTTAAGAGGTAGTTTGGTAAGGAGACTTATATATGTTAAAAGATATTATAATTAGAACATTTCAGAAAGAAGATTTAAATCAAGTATTACAATTGTTCTATGAAACAGTTCATACGGTTAATGCAAAAGATTATAATGAGTTACAGCTACAAGCATGGGCACCAGATCGACTAGATAGAGAAAGCTGGTTAAAGTCTTTAGAAAAGAATATTAGTTATGTAGCGGATCATAATGGTGTGATAGTCGGATTTGGAGATTATAATGAGGATCATTACGTAGATCGTTTATTTACACATAAATATTATCAAGGGAAAAGGATAGCCTCATCCATATTACAGAAGTTAGAAAAAGAAGCAGTGAACCTAGGGCATAGGGAAATCTATACAGAAGCGAGTATTACAGCAAAACCTTTCTTTGAAAGTAAAGGTTTTATTTGCATAAAGGAACAAAAGAAACAGCATAATGGTCAGATTTTTATTAATTATGTTATGAAAAAAATATCCTTCTCATAAATGAGAAGGATATTTTTCATTATTTTACAGCTTCTTTTAGTTCTTTACCAGCTTTGAAAGCAGGTACTTTAGAAGCTGCGATTTGCATTTCTTCACCAGTTTGTGGGTTACGGCCTGTACGAGCAGCTCTTTCACGAACTTCGAATGTACCGAATCCGATAAGTTGTACTTTTTCACCAGCAGCTAAAGTGTTAGTGATTGATTCTACTACAGTTTGTACAACTACAGTAGCTTCTTTTTGAGAAATCTCAGCATTTTGTGCTACGTTTTTAATTAATTCTGTTTTGTTCATGTTTTTCACCTCATATGTAAATAATGCTATTTAAGTTGTTATTATAACGTATAAAACATTCGAGAACAAGTGTACGTACATATATTCGCAAAAAAAATGAAATTTGTAATATTTTTTAGGACATTTTATAGACATTCCATTTAAGCGGACAGAGATTTGTTCTTCATTTCAGTCTTCTCTTGATGAGAAGGTAGTTTCTTATTATAAGATATGAAGTAAGGTAGTGCTACAAATAACATACCTCCTACTAAATTTCCGAAGAAAACAAAAATGAAGTTTGGAAAATATTCGATCCAAGTTAAATGACCGGCAAAAATTGCAGCTGGGATGACAAACATATTGGCTACAACGTGTTGAAATCCAATTGCAACAAAAGTCATAACTGGGAACCAAATACCGATAATCTTTCCGATAAATTCTTTACTTCCCATACTGAGCCAAACAGCTAAACAAACGAGCCAATTACATCCGATTGCAGAAATAAATGCTTGCAATGGTGTATCTTGTAGTTTCGCTTGAGCGATAGAAATAGTTTTCGCTAAAAAAGCTCCTTCAGTTAAGCCGACGATATGACCGAAAAAATAGGCTACGAATACAGCTCCTATGAAATTGCTAAATGTAACAATAACTAAATTTCGTATGAAATAAAATAAAGTAATTTTCTTTTGGAGCCAGGCCATAGAAACTGTCATCATGTTACCAGTTACTAGTTCACCGCCTGCAAGAATAACGAGAATAAGACCAACAGGGAATACAGCAGCGCCTAGAAAACTAGAAAATGATCCCCAATATTTTGGCATTGTCCCAATAACATGAATATCGAGTAAATACCCTAATGCGATAAAAGCACCACCAAAAAAACCAAGAATTAGCATAGGGAGCAATGATAAATGAGCTTTTTTCCTTCCTGAATTCGCAGCAAGTTCCGTAATTTCTTCTGGTGTAAATACAGACATGAATAATCCCTCCGTAATAAAATGATGGAATGAATAGAAAAAATTTCAAAAATCTATGTATTATAAAAATATGTTATGACTTCTGTATAAAATTGTCAAAGTGAATAGAGAGGGAATTAAAAATTGATAACATTGTTCATGTTGTCACATGAATGTAACAATAAGGATTTAAAGTGTTTGTAGAGGTGAAAACATGAATACGAATCATGTAAAAAAAGAACGAAAAAAATCAATCATAAAGATATTTATTATTAGTTTTATAAGTATATTAATGATACCAGTAAGTTTGTATTATTATGCGACAGAAATAGAACGAAAACTAGTAACAGTTACGTGGAATGAAATAGAAGCTTCTACAATTCCTAAAGAGTTTAATAATAAAAAAATATTGCAGTTTTCAGATGTACATTTAGGGCCAGAGTTTACATTGAAGCAACTTGAACATTTGGTGGAGAAGATGAATGAAATACATCCAGATATCGTAGTTTTTACTGGAGATTTAATAGATAAATTTGGGTCTTATAGTGCGGAAAGAGAAGAAGCAAAGGCTATTTTGCAGAAAATTTACGCGCCCTTAGGGAAATATGCTGTGTTTGGGAATCATGATAGGGGCGGGGGCGGTAGTTTATTTTACAAAAAATATATGGAGGAAGCTGGTTTTTCTGTATTAGTAAATGAAGTGCAGAAAATTAAAGTGGAAAACGGCAAATATATTACAATATCAGGTTTAGATGATTTTCTATTAGGGAAGCCACAAATAGATTCAACTTTAAAAAACTTGAAACAAAATGATTTCAACATGTTATTAGTACATGAGCCGGATGTTGTAACCAAAATAAATCGTTACCCAATGGATCTTCAACTGTCAGGACATAGTCACGGAGGACAAGTCCAAATTCCTTTTGTAGGTCCATTAATTACTACCAAACTAGCTGAGAATTATGTTGAAGGTATGTATGAAGTAGAGGGGAAGAGTAAGCTGTTATATTTATATGTAAATCGTGGCATTGGGACTACTAGGATGCCTGTTAGATTTTGGAGTGTACCTGAACTTTCAGTTTTTGTATTGAAGCAAAATAGTAACTAATGTATTTAATTCCACATCATCATTCTCAATTTGATTTTGATGAACGAGATATGGTAATTTACGGTAAATGAAAACAACAATAGGTCCTATAACCTATTGTTGTTTTTTATTATTTTTGCAAGGGAAGAGTATCAAAATATGTTCTGTAATTATTAGAGAATTCAAAGTTGTTTTTTGCATCCCAATTAATAGACCAAGACATTAGGCCGCGGAATGCAGGATAGCCACTTTGGTTAGAAAGTTTATACTTTCCTCCGAACGGAACTCCTTTAATGATATAATTTAAAGCTTTTTTCATTTCAGTTGGCGAAATGTATCCACCACTTGGAGCTGCCGCTGGTGCTGCTGGAAGCCCAATCATAACTTGATCTGAGCGAAGAGCTGGGAAAATGTTATTTGGATTACCACCTACAGGAAAACCATGTAAGAGCATATCTGCCATAGCGACTTCGTAGTCTGCAGTACCTTGATTGTAGTTATTACCGTCCATTCCAACCCCGCTACCAGCGTTGTAGTGTTGAACGTGAATGTATGTTAGTTTATCTTTCACTCCGTAAATAATTGGTAAATATGCACCCCAGATACTTCCGTATGCGCTATAACCGCCTTGAACATAAGCTGTTTCAGGAGCCATGCTTAATAGAAAATCTGGACCATAATGATCTGAGATTGTTCGAATAGCTGATATAAGATTTACGATTTGGGGAGTAGTTGGATTTTTGAAATTAATGTCATTTCCGTTTAAGTAAATACCTGATTCAAGGTCAATATCTATTCCATCAAAACCGTATTTATCGATTAGAGATTGTATGGAATTAATAAAACGTTGCTTAGCGGCATTGTCAGGAAGTAAAACGACTCCATTTTGTCCTCCTATTGAAAGAACTACTTTCTTTCCTTTACTTTTTAAATAAGAAATATCTGATTTGAAGTCTGCATCTGTACCATACACAGGAGAAAATTCAACAGTGGAACGATCACCACCAGTTTCACCAAAAGATACATTGATTACATCCCATTTTGGTGAAACGTCTTTTAATTTAATAATGCCAGTACCGTTATCAAAGTTATGCCAGTATCCAACGAGTAATTTTGAACCTAAATTGTTTGCTGCTTGTGTTTGGAAAGGGGATAGCGGTAGTAGTAAGAACATTACTAAAATACAACAAAATAATTTGAACTTGTTTAACATATCAACACTCCTATACAAAAAGTTGTCTAGATGTATAATCTTGTTTATTTAATGATATCTGAAAATTCTTTCTTTTGTAAGAGGACTATAATTTTCTCAACAATTGTGTGTGGGAAAGTATTAAACCTAATGAAATAATTTTTGAAGGAGATTGAATTGTAATTGTTAAATTCAGAATATTTTGATATATTTTAACGTATAGAACAAAATCTTTCGCACAGTACTCTTACATAAATTTCAAAATTTAGTTTGGAAGGGGATGTACAAGAGTTGGATAAAAATCTAAAGAAAGATCTCAAAATACGCCACATTACAATGATCTCAATTGGCGGCGTAATAGGGGCTGGTTTGTTTGTTGGAAGTGGTGCCGTTGTACATTCGGCAGGACCTGGTTCTATCGTTTCATATGCATTAGCAGGACTTCTAGTCATTTTCGTCATGAGAATGCTAGGAGAAATGGCAGCTGTAAATCCGACAAGTGGTTCATTTGCAACGTATGCAAGAGAAGCAATTGGTCCATGGGCGGGTTATACAATAGGCTGGTTATACTGGTTTTTCTGGGTAATTGTTATTGCAATAGAAGCCACAGCAGGTGCTGGTATTATCCAATATTGGATTCCACAAATACCGCTATGGTTATTAAGTTTAATATTAACAATTTTATTAACGCTGACGAACGTTTTTTCGGTGAAATCATTTGGAGAGTTTGAATATTGGTTTTCTTTTATTAAAGTAATAAGTATTGTTTTGTTCCTTTGTCTAGGTCTTGCTGTTATTTTAGGATTTGTTCCAGGAACAGAAGCACCCGGCACTTCGAATTTAATTGGACAAGGTGGGTTTATGCCAAACGGTATAAGTTCGGTCTTGCTTGGAATTACTGTTGTTATATTTTCATTTATGGGATCAGAGATTGTAGCAGTAGCAGCTGGTGAATCTGCAGAACCTGTAAAAGCAGTAAAAACAGCAACAAACAGTGTGATTTGGCGTATTCTTGTATTTTTTATTGGGTCTATAGCGGTAGTTGTTACGCTACTGCCATGGAATTCAGCTAACATATTAAAAAGTCCATTTGTAGCTGTACTTGAACATATAGGAATACCAGCGGCAGCACAAATTATGAATTTTATCGTTTTAACAGCTGTACTTTCTTGCTTAAATTCAGGCTTATATACAAATTCAAGAATGCTTTTTTCAATGGCAGAAAGAGGAGATGCGCCAAAGTCATTTTTAAAATTGAACAGTAGTGGTGTTCCTGTTCGAGCGGTTTTATTTGGAACGTTCTTCGCTTATATTGGAGTTGTTTTTAGTTACATTTCTCCAGATAAAGTCTTTTTGTTTTTAGTGAATGCATCTGGCGGGATTGCGTTACTAGTTTATCTCGTTATTGCAGTTTCGCATTTAAAGATGCGTAAAAAAATGGGGAAAGTAGAACAAAAAAATTTGAAAGTGAAAATGTGGCTTTTTCCGTATGTAACGTATGTTACAATTGCTGCTATTATAGCAGTTTTAGTTGCGATGTTCGCAATTGATACTTTACGTTCACAAGCACTTTTAACAATGTTTGTTACAGTTCTTATCATACTTTCTTATTTTATTTTTAATAGAAATAAAAATAGCACAGTTTTGAATCCTAAAAGTAAGAATGAGGAATCTGTTCGATTCTAATTTTCTTATTTTCGAAGAGAGTTACACCCAGTCATTGCTATAAAAGAATCATATATAATCATAGAAACAAGTAATTACTATTGTCATAGTGGATATAAACTTTTTTCTTGACTTTTTATACGAAGGCGAGCAAAATGGTAAAAAAGGAAGGGGGGATGATGATGGAAGAGTACGTATTAGAGCTGTATAACCTGTTATATACGACAGAATGGCAAGATATTGTTTCGTTTCTAGGAATAGTATTTTGCATGAAAATTGTAATTGTATATATGGAAGAGCAAGGTATGTTCTATTCCTTCTCATCTCCGTTCGATGTGCAGCGCGAGCCGTTGCTAAACTATGCCAATGTGAATTACGAACAATTTCCTTTTGTAGTTTTCTTTATGATTCGATTTATTACAGCAATTGTAAAGAAGAAGGAAAGTGATGATGAAGAGTGCCACGCAACTTGTAAGGTAGCTAACGTTTTTTAAGCTAAATACAAGGAGGAGATTTATATGTGGTTTCGATTTCTTATGATTGGTTTCTTTTCATTAACAGCAATTTCATTAATGGGATATCAAGTGTCTGAAATTTTTCAAGCATATAGCGATACATTTTTTAACAAAAATTAATCGCGTTGCTATTTGAATAATAAAGCGATAAAATCCTTCTTAAGAAGTTTTATTAAGAAGGATTTTTTTCTTTGTTTTGTCTTGCTGTGTCAAACTATTGTCACATTTACACTGTGAATAATATGTTAAAATAGTGAGGTTACGTATACATACTTGAAGGAAGAGGGAGTGACCATTTTGGTGGATCAATCAACAAATCAGAAAAGCTATGCTCCTATTGTGATAACGCTTTCTGTAATTGTAAATGCGATTATTTTATTTTTGTTCTTTGGACCTGTTGGCTATGAAGGAGAAGTACATTTTGATGTAACGATTTTACCAATGTTAAACGCGATTTTTAATAGCTTTACGTTCGTATTTTTATTAGCAGCGTTATTCTCTATTATTAAAAAGAATGTGAAAATGCATCGTGGTTTCATCCTTGCAGCATTTACGACAACTTTACTATTTTGTGTGTCGTATTTATCGTATCATTACTTAGCACCGGCAACACATTTTGGAGGAGAAGGATTCATTAAATATGTGTATTTCATCATTTTAATTACACATATTATCCTAGCAGCAATTATCGTACCACTTGCATTGTTTGCACTTGTATTTGGTTTTACAAATCAATTAACACGTCACCGTAAAATTGTACGTTGGACAATGCCAATTTGGTTATATGTAAGTTTATCTGGTGTTATTGTGTACTTAATGATCTCACCTTATTATCAATAAAAGTCTCAGCCTTTAGGCTGGGGCTTTTTTGTTAAGCAAATCTTTTTGTGAAATGAAAAAAATATGGTATACAAAAGTATAGTTGCTTTTCAAATAGAAGGGATGGTAAAGAAATATGCAAAATTTTGTATTTCGTAATCCAACGAAACTTATTTTCGGTAAAGATCAATTAGAACAGTTAAAAACTGAAATTCCACAGTTTGGTAAGAAGGTTCTTCTCGTATATGGAGGAGGCAGTATTAAAAGAAACGGTATTTATGATAATGTGATTTCTATTTTAAAGGATATTAATGCAGAAGTATTTGAATTGACGGGTGTTGAACCGAATCCTCGTGTATCAACTGTAAAGAAAGGGATTCAAATTTGTAAAGATAATGGAGTCGAATTTATTTTAGCAGTTGGTGGAGGAAGTGTAATCGACTGTACGAAAGCGATTGCTGCTGGTAGTAAATATGATGGAGATGTATGGGATATTGTAACGAAAAAAGCATTTGCTAGTGAGGCATTACCATTTGGTACTGTACTTACTCTTGCTGCGACAGGTTCTGAAATGAATGCAGGCTCGGTAATTACAAATTGGGAAACGAATGAAAAGTATGGATGGGGAAGCCCAGTTACATTCCCGCAGTTTTCAATTTTAGATCCAGTTCATACTGCATCTGTGCCGAGAGATCAAACGATTTATGGTATGGTAGATATTATGTCACATGTATTAGAACAATATTTCCATCATGGAACGAATACAGAACTACAAGATCGTTATTGTGAATCTGTTTTAAAAACAGTAATTGAGACAGCTCCCAAGCTTTTAAGTGATTTAGAAAATTATGAGCATAGGGAAACAATTTTATATTGCGGAACGATGGCGTTAAATGGTATTTTAGCGATGGGAGTAAGAGGTGACTGGGCAACTCATAATATTGAACATGCAGTTTCTGCTGTTCATGATATACCGCATGGAGGCGGCTTAGCAATTCTATTCCCTAACTGGATGAAGCATGTCGTAGATGAAAATGTAAGTCGTTTTAAACAGTTCGCTATTCGTGTATTTGAAATAGAAACAGATGGAAAAACAGATAAAGAAGTGGCGTTAGAAGGAATTGAGGCACTGCGTCAATTTTGGACTTCGATTGAAGCGCCAGCAACATTAGCTGATTACGGTATTGGAGAAAATGAAATTGATATAATGGCTAATAAAGCGATGGCGTATGGTGAATTTGGTAACTTTAAAAAATTAAATAAAGATGATGTTCTAAGTATATATAAAGCTTCTTTATAAGTGAATTTAGAAAAGAAACCTATTTGATTGTTTGATCGAATAGGTTTCTTTTTTTGCTTTTTATAAATGTTTATGAATGTTTGTGATTATTTTTGATTGTTTATGGTTGATTTTTGTGACCGTTTTCATTATACTGTAATCAAAGAAGAGGTGAATAAAATGTTAACTCCTGAACGTCATCAAATGATATTGCAACTTGTAAAAGAACAGAAAGTTGTAAAATTACAGCAATTAGTTGAAAGAACAGAAAGCTCTGAGTCGACAATTCGCCGTGATTTAGCACAATTGGAAAAGCAAAGGTTATTAAAAAGAGTTCATGGTGGTGCCGCTGTTTTAACAGGAAAAGGGCAAGAACCAACGATGGTTGAAAAATCATCCAAAAACATTCAAATAAAACAACAAATTGCTAATTATGCGGCTAGCGTTGTTGAACAAGGTGATTGTATTTATTTAGATGCAGGGAGTACAACATTTGAAATGATTCCATTTTTAATCAATAAAGATGTTACTGTCGTTACGAATGGACTTATGCATATTGAAGCTTTAGTTGAAAATAATATTCGTGCGTATTTACTAGGCGGAATGATGAAGAGTAGGACGAAAGCTTTAATCGGTGCTATGGCACAGGAAAGTATGCAGAAGTATCGCTTTGATAAATGTTTTTTAGGTGCAAATGGTGTACATGAACAGCTTGGCTTTACAACGCCAGATCCAGAAGAAGCGCTCCTAAAACAAATGGCACTAACATTAGCAAACGAAGGATATTTCTTAATTGATGAAAGTAAGTTTTCAGAAGTTGCGTTTGCGAAAATTGCAAATGTTGAAGATGCAAATATTATTACAAACCATTTAGAAATTGATTTAGAAAAATATAAAAAACAAACCAATGTAATTGAGGCTGATAAACAATGATCTATACAGTTACTTTAAATCCATCTATTGATTATGTAGTGCAAGTTCCTTCTTTTAATTTAGGAACAATAAATCGAGCGGAGAAAGATATGAAGTTTCCTGGAGGAAAAGGAATTAATGTTTCTCGTGTTCTTCAGCGTTTAGGTGTTAAAAATATAGCACTTGGATTTACTGGTGGATTTACTGGTCAATTTATTAAAGAGGTATTACATGACGAAGGTGTAACAACAAACTTCGTCCAAGTGGATGAAGATACTCGCATTAATGTGAAAATAAAAGGGAAAGAAGAAACAGAATTAAATGGCCAAGGTCCTATTGTAACAAAAGAGCAGTTCGAACAGTTAATGAAAAAAATTGAGAGTATGCAACCTGGAGATTGTGTTGTACTCGCTGGGAGTGTACCGATCTCTATTCCAAGTACTTTTTACGAATCAATTGCTGCGTTTGGAGCTGAAAAAGGTATTCGTGTAGTAGTAGATGCAAGTGGAAGTGCACTGCAACATGTAATTAAAAATAAGCCATTTTTAATTAAGCCAAACCATCATGAACTTGGTGAGTTGTTTGGAGTGGAGCTTTCAACAGTAGAGGACGTTTTACCTTATGGAAGAAAATTAATTGAACAAGGTGTAAAACACGTTATCGTATCGATGGCTGGAGAGGGAGCTTTATTATTTACGGCAGAAGGTATATATGAAGCGACTGTTCCAAAAGGTGTTGTAATTAATTCAGTTGGGGCCGGAGATTCTCTTGTTGCAGGGTTTGTAGGCATATATGAACAGACAAAAGATATTGAAAAGGCATTTCAATACGGCGTTGCAACAGGGAGTGCAACAGCATTTTCAGCTGATTTATGTAAGAAGGAAAAAGTAGAAGAATTATTGTCGCAAGTAATTGTAGCTAAGCGATAGGGGGAAGCAACATATGAAAATTACAGAACTATTAAAAAGGGATACAGTCATTATGGATTTGACAGCTTCAAATAAAGAAGCTGTCATAGATGAATTAGTTGAGAAATTAAACGGGGCAAATCGTTTAAATAGTAAAACGGAATTTAAAGAAGCTATTTTAAAGCGGGAGTCCCAAAGTACGACTGGAATAGGGGAAGGTATTGCAATACCTCATGCGAAGACAAAGGCTGTTAAACAACCATCGATTTGTTTTGGTAGAAGTGTAAGCGGTATCAATTATGAGTCGCTTGATGGACAACCGGCATACTTATTCTTTATGATTGCTGCAAGTGAAGGAGCGAATAATACTCATTTAGAAACGTTGTCTCGTTTATCGACATTATTAATGGATGAAGGATTTCGCAAGCAACTATTAGAAGCGAAGGATGAAAGTGAGCTTCTTCAACTATTTGATGAAAAAGAGAATGAAAAAGAAGAAGAGATTGAAGTTGCACAACCAGAAGGAAATGAACCGTACGTACTTGCTGTTACAGCTTGCCCAACTGGAATCGCTCACACATATATGGCGGCGGATAGCTTAAAAGCAAAAGCGGCAGAGTTAGGGATAGCGATTAAAGTTGAAACAAACGGATCAACAGGTATTAAAAACGGTTTAACGAAAGAGGATATTGAACGTGCAACAGCTATTATTGTTGCGGCAGATAAACAAGTAGAAATGAATCGTTTTGCTGGTAAACATGTCATTCAAGTGCCAGTTGCTGATGGGATTCGAAAAACGGAAAAATTGCTAAATCGAGCTGTCAAACAAGATGCACCAATCTTTAAAGGTGTAAAAGAGGACGGGAAATCAGAAAGTATTGAGAGAGAAAAAGGATTAGGAATTTATAAGCATTTAATGAGCGGTGTAAGTAATATGCTTCCATTCGTTGTTGGTGGCGGGATTTTAATAGCGCTAGCATTTTCGTTTGGTGGTATAAAGGCGGAAGGTCCTTTAGCTGAATTGTTCATGTCAATTGGTGGAGGAAAAACAGGTGCGTTTTTATTCCTTGTACCAATTTTAGCTGGATTTATTGCAAGCTCTATTGCTGATCGTCCTGGTTTTATGCCTGGTGTTGTAGGTGGGTTTTTAGCGGCGAATGCGAATGCTGGATTTTTAGGTGGATTAATTGCTGGTTTCTTAGCTGGATATGTTGTTTTAGGGTTGAAAAGATTATTTTCAGGACTACCAGTACAATTAGAAGGAATTAAACCTGTATTGTTATATCCAGTCTTTGGATTATTGATTACAGGAGTTGTAATGCAAAAAGTAGTAATTCCGCCTGTAGTAGCATTAAATGAAATGTTGACAGGGTGGTTAAATGGTTTAAATGGTACGAATGCTATATTACTAGGTCTTATTTTAGGTGGTATGATGGCGATTGATATGGGTGGTCCAATTAATAAAGCGGCATTTACGTTTGGTATTGCTGCAATAGAAGCACAAAATTTTGGAGTGCACTCAGCAGTTATGGCTGGTGGTATGGTACCGCCACTTGCGATTGCATTCGCAACTACATTCTTTAAATCAAAGTTTACAGAAGCGGAACGTAAATCTGGTTTAACAAATTATATTATGGGAGCATCGTTCATTACAGAAGGTGCGATTCCGTTTGCAGCTGCAGATCCGGTTCGAGTAATCGTAAGTTGTGTTGTTGGTTCAAGTATTGCAGGTGCGTTATCTATGTTATTCCAAATTACATTACCGGCACCGCATGGTGGATTATTTGTAATAGCGTTAGTAAATAAACCGTTACTATATATTTTCTCTATATTAATTGGAACGATTGTCTCGGCTATTATGCTAGGTGTTTGGAAAAAGAAAGTTCAATAACAAATAAAAAGAGAGTAGCTTTTAGTAGCTGCTCTCTTTTTATTACAAAAAATAAGTTAACAATGGAATATTGATGTTTTTTGGTAAAAGATGTAACGAATTGTGAATTTTTTGTAACAAAAAAGTAACACTGTAATTTTTTCTGGAAAAAAGTTCTTGTGCTCGTATATGAAAAATATATGAAAACCACTGGAGATTGTATGAGAAATACATTTTATTAATATGGAAATTTATGTTACAACTCGTTAATTGTATATTACGAATGCTTTGTAATTGTGTGATTTCTAAAAATTCTAAAAATCTGTTGCTATAATGAAAATACGAAAACAAAGCAAATGGAGGCTATTCATGAAAAAATTATTAAGTATAGCAACAGCAGCAGTTTTTGGTCTTGGGATTTTTGCGGGTTCTGCTAAAGCGGAAACAATTGTAACAACAGACGTATTAAATGTTAGAGAAAACCCAAATGTAGAGTCAAAGCTTGTAGGTAAAGTGTTAAGTGGGAATACACTAGATGTTATAAATACAGAGAATGGATGGACAAAAATTAAGTTAAACGGTAAGGAAGCGTTTGTAAGTGCTGATTTTACAAAGAGCACATATTATGTAACGGCGGGCGTATTAAATGTTCGTGCTGGAGCGAATACTGATTCTGAAATTTTAGGTAAACTTAATAAAAATGATGTGATTGAAACGACGAATCAAGTTCAAAATGAATGGTTACAATTCGACTACAATGGAAAAGTCGGATATGTTCACGTGCCATTTTTAACAGGAACGGCACCTGTAATTGAAAAGAAAGAGGTTGTAGTTCAAGAAGAAGCGCCGGTTAAAAATAATACAGCAGTTAAGAATAAAGAGTATGTTAAGAGTAACGATTCTATTAAGAATGTAGAATCAAGTAAACCTGTGGTAAAAGAAAAGCCGGCTGCAAAACCAGTTGCGAAATCTACTGAAACAAGTGCGCCTACTGGTGGTCGTGAAATTACAGTAGAAGCGACGGCATATACAGCAGATCCGAGTGAGAATGGTTCGTATGGTGGTCGTGTATTAACTGCAATGGGGCATGATTTAACAGCAAATCCAAATATGAAAGTAATTGCTGTTGATCCGAAAGTAATTCCGCTTGGATCAAAAGTATGGGTAGAAGGATATGGAGAAGCGATTGCTGGAGACACTGGTGGTGCGATTAAAGGAAATCGTATTGATGTATTAGTCGGTTCAGATGGTAGTGCTAATAGCTGGGGGCGCAAATCTGTAAAAGTGAAAGTTATACAATAGGTTATCGATATTAATATAAAAAGCGGTTGCTTGAAATTATGTAAGCAGCCGCTTTTTATGGATTATTGAAAGGGATAAATAGTTTTACCTGTAATAATTTTATATGCACTGCAAAATTGTGTTTGTATATATTCTGTATTTTTATTTTCTGGATGTGATGTTGTTTCATGGAGAGTAGAATGAAAAGCCCGTAGTAAACAATTTAGGGCGAAGTATAATTCCTCTTGTGAACAATTTTGTTCTTTTGTAGAAGTAGCTAAAATGAGGTCTTTTGTCAAAGATGAAAAATTGATGGTGGATTGTTTCATAGTTAACTCATCCTCTCGAAACTATTTTTATCATGTATATGCAGAATTGGACAAACTATGTTCTTTTTTATATGTAATTTCATGTACCGAAATGAAAGAACTTGCAATCATGCCGTTAAAATTGGTAAGATTGGGTATAATCAATAGATGGAGTATATTACATAAAGAGAGTTGAATGCTATGGGAGAAGTGCAACGTGAAAAAGTTGCTGTCATCATTGGACCAACAGCTGTTGGAAAGACGAAGTTAAGTATCGATCTTGCCAAAGCGTTGAACGGTGAAATTATTAGTGGTGATTCCATGCAAATCTATCGAACGATGGATATTGGAACTGCAAAGGTAACACAAGCAGAGATGGACGGAATTCCACATTATATGGTCGATATAAAAAATCCGGAAGATTCATTTTCTGTCGCGGAATTTCAAGAACGTGTTCGCAAACATATTCGAGAAATTACAGAACGTGGTAAATTACCAATTATAGTTGGTGGGACCGGTCTTTATATACAATCTGTTTTATTCGATTATCAGTTTACAGATGATGCTGGTGATGTGATATACCGAGAGCAAATGGAAAAGTTAGCTTTAGAACGCGGTGTGGAATATGTACATAAAAAATTGCAAGAAGTAGATCCGGAAAGTGCGGAGCGTATTCATGCAAATAATGTACGACGTGTCATTCGGGCGTTAGAAATTTTCCACACGACGGGTGAAAAAATGAGTGACCAAATTGAAAAACAAGAAAAAGAGTTACTCTATGATGTTTCATTAATTGGCTTGACAATGGATCGAGAAATGCTATACGATCGCATTAACTTACGAGTGGATTTGATGATGGAACAAGGCCTATTAGAGGAAGTAGAAGGTCTGTATAATAGAGGGATACGAGATTGTCAATCTATTCAAGCGATTGGATATAAAGAAATCTATGATTATTTTGAGAATCGAGCCCCTTTAGAAGATGCGGTATCACAATTAAAGACGAATTCGCGTCGTTATGCAAAGCGTCAATTAACGTGGTTCCGTAATAAAATGGATGTCACGTGGTTTGATGTTACAGACGGTGAAAAAACGTCAGAAATTTTACGATACATAGAAGGAAAGTTACAAGTAAAGTCGAATAATAGTAAGTAGAGAAAAAGAGGAGGATTCGACATGAAGCAATCAATCAATATTCAAGATCAGTTTTTAAATCAACTCCGTAAAGAAAATACGTTTGTTACGCTGTACTTATTAAATGGTTTCCAGCTTCGTGGACTAATTAAAGGATTTGATAATTTTACAGTCCTGCTGGAAACAGAAGGTAAGCAACAGCTTATTTATAAACATGCAATTTCTACATTTGTACCACAAAAAAATGTTTCAATTGAATTAGAATAGTAATGAATTATTGTACATAACAAAAAAAGAGCGAGTTTCCTCGCTCTTTTTTTATTTGTCATAAACAATCTATGATGAAATTTAAGCGATTCTAAATACAGTAAGGCGGATGTTAGTATTTCCTGTCGCAGGGATCGTAATCTCATTAAGAGTAGATTGAACAGAAATTCTTGCACCAGCTGCTAATGTTTCGATTGTAGTAAATGAAAGTGAGTCGCCTATTAAATTTGAAGAGAAATTATCAGTTGCGACTGCTCCATTAATTGAAATTCCTACTCCGAGTGGAGCGCATCCTGGCGCAGTTGTAGAAATGGATACGCTAATTACATAAATACCACCGTTAATAACAGTAACTGTATCTGTGCCGTTGAAGATAATATTGTTTACGTTAATTGCAGTACTAAAAATAAAGTTATTAAATTGCAGTACTGTTTGCTGAATATTGTTTGTTACAACAATTGTTGCTATAGGGAAGCTAGGTCCAGTTGGCCCAGTAGGTCCGGTAGGTCCACCAGAAGGTCCAGTAGGTCCGGTAACTCCTATACCAGTAGCACCTGTGTTACCTTGAGGTCCAGTAGCACCAGTAGCACCTGTAGCACCTGTGTTACCTTGAGCACCTTGAGGTCCAGTAGCGCCGGTAGCACCTGTGTTACCTTGAACGCCTTGAGGTCCAGTGGCACCAGTAGCACCTGTGTTACCTTGAACACCTTGAGGTCCAGTAGCGCCAGTGGCACCGGTAGCACCTGTGTTACCTTGAACACCTTGAGGTCCAGTAGCACCAGTAGCGCCGGTAGCACCAGTAGCACCTGTGTTACCTTGAGCACCTTGAGGTCCAGTAGCGCCGGTAGCACCTGTGTTACCTTGAACGCCTTGAGGTCCAGTAGCGCCAGTGGCACCAGTAGCACCTGTGTTACCTTGAGCACCTTGAGGTCCAGTGGCACCAGTAGCACCTGTGTTACCTTGAGCACCTTGAGGTCCAGTAGCGCCAGTGGCACCAGTAGCACCTGTGTTACCTTGAGCACCTTGAGGTCCAGTAGCGCCGGTAGCACCTGTGTTACCTTGAACACCTTGAGGTCCAGTAGCGCCGGTAGCACCTGTGTTACCTTGAACGCCTTGAGGTCCAGTAGCGCCAGTGGTACCAGTAGCACCTGTGTTACCTTGAGCACCTTGAGGTCCAGTAGCACCTGTGTTACCTTGAACGCCTTGAGGTCCAGTAGCGCCAGTGGTACCAGTAGCACCTGTGTTACCTTGAGCACCTTGAGGTCCAGTAGCACCTGTGTTACCTTGAACGCCTTGAGGTCCAGTAGCGCCAGTGGCACCAGTAGCACCTGTGTTACCTTGAGCACCTTGAGGTCCGGTAGCGCCAGTGTTACCTTGAACGCCTTGAGGTCCAGTAGCGCCAGTGGCACCAGTAGCACCTGTGTTACCTTGAGCACCTTGAGGTCCGGTAGCGCCGGTAGCACCTGTGTTACCTTGAACGCCTTGAGGTCCAGTAGCACCTGTGTTACCTTGAGCACCTTGAGGTCCAGTAGCGCCGGTAGCACCTGTGTTACCTTGAACACCCTGAGGTCCAGTAGCGCCGGTAGCACCTGTGTTACCTTGAACACCTTGAGGTCCAGTAGCGCCGGTAGTACCTGTGTTACCTTGAACGCCTTGAGGTCCAGTAGCACCTGTGTTACCTTGAGCACCTTGAGGTCCAGTAGCGCCGGTAGCACCGGTAGCACCTGTGTTACCTTGAACGCCTTGAGGTCCAGTAGCGCCGGTAGCACCAGTAGCACCAGTAGCACCTGTGTTACCTTGAGCACCTTGAGGTCCAGTAGTGCCGGTAGCACCAGTAGCACCTGTGTTACCTTGGACGCCTTGAGGTCCAGTAGCACCTGTGTTACCTTGAGCACCTTGAGGTCCAGTAGCGCCGGTAGCACCGGTAGCACCAGTAGCACCAGTAGCACCTGTGTTACCTTGGACGCCTTGAGGTCCAGTAGCACCTGTGTTACCTTGGACGCCTTGAGGTCCAGTAGCACCTGTGTTACCTTGAGCACCTTGAGGTCCAGTAGCGCCGGTAGCACCAGTAGCACCTGTGTTACCTTGAACGCCTTGAGGTCCAGTAGCACCTGTGTTACCTTGAGCACCTGTGTTACCTTGAGCACCTTGAGGTCCAGTAGCACCTGTGTTACCTTGAACGCCTTGAGGTCCAGTGGCGCCAGTAGCACCTGTGTTACCTTGAGCACCTTGAGGTCCAGTAGCACCTGTGTTACCTTGAACGCCTTGAGGTCCAGTGGCACCAGTAGCACCTGTGTTACCTTGAGGTCCCTGAGGTCCAGTAGGTCCAGGAGGCCCGCCAGAAGGTCCGGTAGGTCCGGTAACTCCTATACCAGTAGCGCCAGTGGCACCGGTAGCACCTGTGTTACCTTGAACACCTTGAGGTCCAGTAGCACCGGTAGCGCCAGTAGCGCCCGTGTTACCTTGAGGTCCGGTAGCGCCAGTAGCGCCCGTGTTACCTCGAGGTCCAGTAGCACCAGTAGCGCCCGTAGCACCCGTGTTACCTTGAGGTCCAGTAGCGCCGGTAGCGCCCGTGTTACCTCGAGGTCCAGTGGCACCGGTAGCGCCAGTAGCGCCCGTGTTACCTCGAGGTCCGGTAGCACCAGTAGCGCCTGCTGGTCCAGTAGGTCCGGTAGGTCCTTGAATGAACGAAGCAGAATTAACTAGAGCAGTTTGTAATGCTGCTATTAATTTAAGAAGCTCTTGAAGTGTGCAAGGGTCAATTCGGAATAATTTTGTAATGTATAGTAAATAGTTAATGAGATTTTGAAGCTCAATAAATACAGCGCTTGCTACAAAGGTTGGATTTCTTAATATAGTTATTAAGTTTTTAATAATAGCTAACCCTTGTGCTTTCAGGGAGGAAGTAGCGTCTAGTGAACAAATAAATTTACTTAGTAGGTTCAATGTATCGATTAGATCTTCAATATTTTGGGGAGATGGATTTGCAAAAAGTGTTGGGATTATTTTTGTTAAATCAATAATAATCGCACGAAATGTTCTAAGTTGAGCTTTAGTAATTGGGATTGATGGAGTATTTGGGATTCGTCCAGCGCTACTTGGAAAGCATGGTTTGGAGAATTTGTTTTGATTGTCGTTATAACGAGACATTAAATCTCTCCTTTCTCACGAAAATGTGAACGAAACTCATCATAGTAGATGCAGAAATTAGTTAAATGGTCATAGTAAAATCGTTTGTTTAAAGAAAAAATAGAAAAAACGCCTTACAATAAGGCGTTTTTTCTATTTTCTGCGTATTGATAATATCGCTTTAATGAAATTTTTGATTTGAATCCAGCGAGTTTTATAATTTCTGATTCAGGAGTTTCTTTTTTTATTAAGTTTAAAATATAGGTGTTACGAAAATGTTGTCCTGAAATTCCTTTACGTAAATTGGCTCTAGCCACTTCGAGGCGAATCATTTTTTGTATAGCAATTTCCGTTAATGCCTTTGGTGCATCATTTTCATATACCCACCTGTATGTTCCACGGTTAAAATCAAATGCGACAAACAATGAATCATCACTATGATACTTAGGACGAACTGGTTCTGGGATACTTTTGTAATAATTATATAGTTGTTTTTTGTCTTCTTTTGCTAATGTAATTGTTCTTTCTACACCTGCGGTTGCTGGGATTGACAATGTGTTAGTTTCAAAGTGAACGTGATGCATTGTTAATGCTGTAAGTTCCTGTAAGGATAAACCGTAGTCGATCAATAGATTTAAAATAGCAATATTGCGATCCATTAATAAAGGGCGCACAGGAAGTTGTTTTTCTGAAAGTCCTTCTAATGAAGTGACTATATACTTTAATCTTTTTTCTTCATCAGGTGAAATGAAATCTTCGTTACGAAGTGTACGGTCTGGTTGAATAGATATTTCCATATTCTTCAATGGATTGGGAATGTTTAGAAAGTGATGCATTCTATTTAATACAGTAAATACACGATGCATCGTTTTTTCTGAGTAATGTCGATTCGTTTTTAAATCGGAAAAGTAATCTTCGTAGTCTTTTGTACAAAGTGTAGCCCATATATTACTGGAAGGGAGCTTTTTGTTTTTTTCTAACCAATGTCCGAAGTCTTCAACGTCATAAGCATAACGTTTAATAGTTGAGGGTTTTCGGCCTTTATTCAATAAAAAAATAGAAAAGGCTTGTATTGTATCATGGAATTCCGTTGTCTCCATAGTCCCACCACCTTAATTATTTCTTATATTATAGCAAACTTTTCTGAAAATAGGCATTTACAAGGGGGACAGGAATAATAATATTTGGTGAGTGGATAAAGTGAAACTATAATCAGTGGGGATTTTGTTCATCCTCTGCGATTATTAGTTGAACCAATCGGGCATTTACGGGCGGTTATCTCCCGCTTAAATACCAAGCGTTTGCTGAATGTCGAGGTGGGAGTCTTACTGCTCGCAAATAGCGGGATAAAATGAGGTGATTGTATGGAACAATCGATGCGAAAGAAAAACAACAATCAAATTAATATTGTGTTAAACCATCGAAAGAAAATTTCTTTGCCAGCCGCAGAAAATAAAACGGTAATTTCAAATGAAACTACAATTAAACATGAAATGCTGCAGAGAATTGAAGAAGAGATGGGGAAGCTTGTTGGGATGGATGATATAAAAAAGATAATAAAAGAAATATATGCTTGGATTTATGTGAATAAAAAAAGACAAGAGAAGGGATTGAAGTCTGAGAAGCAAGTGCTTCATATGCTGTTTAAAGGGAATCCGGGTACAGGGAAGACGACTGTTGCTAGAATGATAGGAAAATTGCTGTTTGAGATGAATATTCTATCGAAAGGCCACTTGGTTGAAGCTGAACGTGCTGATCTTGTAGGAGAGTACATCGGCCATACAGCTCAAAAAACAAGAGACTTAATAAAAAAAGCAATGGGGGGTATTTTGTTTATTGATGAGGCGTATTCTTTAGCTCGAGGAGGAGAGAAGGACTTTGGAAAAGAAGCAATTGATACGCTTGTAAAACATATGGAAGATAAACAACATGGTTTTGTATTGATTTTAGCTGGATATTCAAGAGAGATGAATCACTTTCTTTCATTAAATCCAGGGCTGCAATCTCGTTTTCCATTTATTATTGAATTTGCGGATTACTCGGTAAATCAGCTATTGGAAATTGGAAAGAGAATGTATGAAGATCGTGAATATCAGTTATCAAAAGAAGCTGAATGGAAATTTAGGGATCATTTACATGCGGTGAAGTATTCGTCGCAAATTACATCGTTTAGTAATGGGCGGTATGTACGGAATATTGTTGAAAAATCAATTCGTACACAGGCGATGCGGTTGTTGCAAGAAGATACGTATGATAAAAATGATTTAATTGGAATATCGAGTATGGATTTGATGCTCGAAGAGGAGACGCACAGTACATAAACTGTGCGTCTATTTTTGTGTATAAGTTCGTTTACTCTTTTTTTGCTTTTTCTTGGTGCGCTTTATGGAAGCGTTCCATTTTAGCGCTCTTTTCGTGTGCTGAATTAGGGTCGTGTCCAAATTGTTTTACTGAACTTTTTTGAGCTCCTTTATTAACGTGGTTTGTCATTTGTATTCACCTCACTTTAAAAATTAGTATAAACATTATATAAAGAAAAAATCGTTAGAAAAGAAAAACCTCTTTACGATATGTAAAGAGGTTAGATTGCTATTTATGCATTGAACGTTCTTTCGTTTCGATACGTCTGTGCGGTAAATGCCATTTGTAATGAATAGAAACCATGCGGAAGCAAACAATTAAAATGAATAAAATGTAAAGGGCCCAATCGCTAACAATAATTTGAGCGCCAATTAAGAAACCTGCTAAAATTGTCCAAAAGGCATATACTTCAGCTCGAAGAACGAGAGGTTTTCTGCGGGCTAAAAGGTCGCGAATGATACCGCCGCCGATACCAGTTAAAACAGCTGCCACGATTGTGGCACTAATTGGTAAATTTAATTTTTGAGCATATAATGCTCCTTGTACAGCAAATGCTGATAAGCCGATAGCGTCAGTGATATTTTCCCACTTTTTCCAATGTCTAATTAACTTATTTGGAAAAAGAAAAATAATAGTCATTGATAAAAGTGCGATTTGGAATAACATGTCTTGTTGCCAAAACGCGACAATCGGATAACCGATTAATAAATTACGAAGGGCACCTCCCCCAAATGCGGTTGCCATTCCTAAAATATACACCCCGAAAATATCATAATCCTCTTCCATTGCAACAATGGCTCCGCTTAGTGCGAAAGCGATTGTGCCTATGATGCTAAAAATCTCCCATGCCATGAATTTTCTCCCCCGCTAACTAGATGAAATGTGCTTCCTCTGCTATTATATTAGAAGGTTTAAATTTCGAAAAGGATGAGTGAACATATTTGATGGAAGAAAAAGAAAAAGTCATATTAGTAGGCTGTCAATTGCCGCAAGATGATGATGAAAAATTTATGCATTCCATGAAAGAGCTTGCATCACTAGCTAAGACTGCGAGAGCGGAAGTGTTAGTTTCAACAACGCAAAAACGACCAAAGTTTCATCCGGCAACTTACATAGGTAAAGGGAAATTAGAAGAGCTTACAATACTAACTGAAGAATTAGAGCCGGATGTTATTATATTTAATAATGAATTAACGCCGAGTCAAATTCGGAATTTATCCTCAGTATTAGATGCGAGAGTAATTGATCGAACGCAACTAATACTAGATATTTTTGCGCAACGTGCGAAGTCGAGGGAAGGTAAGCTTCAAGTAGAATTAGCTCAGTTGCAATATACAATGCCACGTCTTATGGGGCAAGGGTTGTCCTTATCACGTCTTGGTGGTGGTATTGGAACGAGAGGACCGGGTGAGACGAAACTTGAGACGGATCGTCGTCATATTCGATCGCGTATTGATGAAATAAAGAAACAACTTGCAGTTGTTGTGGAACACCGAAAAAGATATCGTGAGAGAAGAAAAGACAATAAAGTATTTCAAATTTCATTAATAGGCTATACAAATGCAGGGAAATCGACACTGTTTAATAGATTAACGGAAGCTAATACGTTTGAAGAAAACCTTCTGTTTGCAACACTAGACCCAACGACGAGGAAGATGCCCTTACCTTCTGGTTATACAGTATTACTAACTGATACTGTTGGTTTTATACAAGATTTACCCACTTCATTAATTGCTGCTTTTCGTTCAACACTGGAAGAAGCGGGGGAAGCAGATATTATTTTACATGTAGTTGATTCTGCGGATCCTAACTACATAGGGCATGAAAAAACAGTAAAACGATTATTATCAGAACTTGAAATTAATCATATTCCTATTATTACGTTATATAATAAAAAAGATGAATTACATCAAAACTTTATTCCGTTTCCGAAAAGTGATTTCTTAATGACTAGTGCTTTTGAAGAAAGTGATTTATTGCGTATAAAAGAAGCGATAGAAATGAAAATGAAGAAAGAAATGGATCGTTATCGAGTAGAAATCCCTCCGAGTGAAGGTAAGTTATTAACGCTTTTAAAGACGGAAACGCTATTAGCAAAGATGGAGTTTCTGGAAGATAAATTTGTATATGATTGTGCAGGGTATATTTTTACTCATTCATCGCTTAATGTGCAATTAAAGAGATTTTTAGTGGAAGAAGGAGAAAATAAAAATGTTTGATCGTTTGAAAAATGGAGAAAAAATTGCTCCAATCGTAAAAGAAGTAGAGAATCAGATTACAGAAGTACATAAACGTGCGGATGAAGTAATTGAAAGTAATCAGTTTCGTGTATTAGAAAGTTTTCGTAAACATAAAATTAGTGACTCGCATTTTATCCCGACGACAGGTTATGGTTATGATGATATTGGCCGTGATACGTTAGAAAAAGTGTATGCTGATGTATTTGGGGCGGAAGCTGGACTTGTTCGTCTGCAAATTATTTCAGGTACTCACGCTATTTCTACAGCGTTATTCGGTATTTTACGTCCAGGAGATGAGTTATTGTACATTACTGGGAAACCGTATGATACGTTAGAGGAAATCGTTGGTGTGCGTGGGAAAGGTGTAGGTTCATTTAAAGAATATAATATTGGTTACAATGCAGTTCCGCTAACTGAAGGTGGGCTTGTTGATTTTGAAGCTGTTGCAGCAGCGATTCATAGTAATACGAAAATGATCGGTATTCAGCGCTCGAAAGGTTATGCTACTCGTCCATCGTTTACTATTTCTCAAATTAAAGAGATGATCGCGTTTGTTAAAGAAATTAAACCTGATGTTGTTGTGTTTGTAGATAATTGTTATGGGGAGTTTATTGAAGAGCAAGAGCCGTGTCATGTTGGTGCAGATTTAATGGCGGGTTCGCTTATTAAAAACCCAGGCGGGGGAATTGTAAAAACTGGTGGTTACATTGTCGGTAAAGAACAGTATGTTGAAGCGTGTGCATATCGTTTAACATCTCCGGGAATTGGTGCGGAAGCTGGAGCGTCTTTATACAGTCTGCAAGAAATGTATCAAGGGTTCTTCTTAGCGCCACATGTTGCAGGACAAGCGCTGAAAGGTGCAATTTTTACAGCTGCGTTTTTAGAAAAGTTAGGAATGAACACGTCACCAGCGTGGAATGCACCAAGAACAGACTTAATTCAATCTGTTCAATTTGATGATAAAGACCGTATGGTTGCCTTCTGCCAAGCGATTCAATATGCATCTCCAATTAATTCGCATTTTACTCCGTATGCAAACTATATGCCAGGTTATGAAGATGATGTAATTATGGCGGCGGGAACATTTATTCAAGGTGCAAGTATTGAATTGTCTGCTGATGGTCCGATTAGACCACCGTATGTTGCATATGTGCAAGGTGGATTAACGTATTCGCATGTTAAAATTGCGATTTGTTCTGCGATTGATGAATTGATTGAAAAGAATTTATTAACAATTTCTTAAAGGGGAGCTGTCGATATCGGCAGCTTTTTTCGTATAAAAGTAACGATTTCTGCGATTAGAAAAAAGAATGAAAAAATTTATAAAAAATCATGTAAGAAAAGCTAACATCTATTGACACTAAACATAACATGTTATAAAATGAGAAGCAGTTAAGGCGAAGGAGGAACTGAAAAATGAAAGAAGATAGACGTTCTGCCCCGCTGTTTCCAATTGGTATTGTTATGGATTTAACACAATTGTCTGCACGTCAAATTCGCTACTATGAAGAGCATAATCTTGTTTCTCCAACCCGTACAAAGGGGAATCGTAGATTATTTTCATTTAACGATGTAGATAAGTTGTTAGAGATTAAAGATTTGTTAGATCAAGGCTTGAATATGGCTGGTATTAAGCAAGTGTTACTAATGAAAGAAAATCAAACAGAAGCAGTGAAAGTAAAAGAAGAAACGAAAGAAATTTCAAAAACTGAGCTTCGCAAAATACTTCGAGATGAATTACAACATACAGGTAGATTCAATCGAACTTCATTGCGACAAGGTGACATTTCAAGATTTTTTCACTAAAGATAACTGATTCTGAAGGCGATTAGAGGGACTAAGGAGGAATTTATAATGTCTAGATACACAAAAGAAGATATTTTCCGTTTGGCGAAAGAAGAGAATGTAAAGTATATCCGTTTACAATTTACGGACCTTTTAGGGGTAATTAAAAACGTAGAGATTCCAGTGAGACAATTAACGAAAGCTCTTGATAACAAAATGATGTTTGATGGATCTTCGATTGAAGGTTTCGTACGTATTGAAGAATCTGATATGTATTTATATCCTGATTTAGACACTTGGGTAATTTTCCCTTGGACAGCTGAAAAAGGTAAAGTAGCTCGACTAATCTGTGATATTTACAATGCAGATGGCACTCCATTTGATGGAGACCCACGTAACAACTTAAAACGTGTGTTAAAAGAAATGGAAGCTTTAGGATTTTCAGACTTCAATCTTGGACCAGAGCCAGAATTCTTCCTATTTAAGGTTGATGAAAAAGGAAATCCAACATTAGAATTAAACGATAACGGTGGATACTTCGACCTTGCGCCGATGGATCTAGGGGAAAACTGTCGTCGTGATATCGTTCTTGAACTTGAAGAAATGGGATTTGAAATTGAAGCATCTCACCATGAGGTTGCTCCAGGGCAGCATGAAATTGACTTTAAATATGCAAATGCAATTCGCTCATGTGATGACATTCAAACATTCAAACTTGTTGTAAAAACAATTGCTCGTAAACATGGTTTACACGCAACATTTATGCCGAAACCACTATACGGTGTGAACGGTTCAGGTATGCACTGTAACTTATCATTATTTAAAAATGGTGAGAACGTATTCTTTGATGCAAACGGTGACTTACAACTAAGTGATGATGCTCGTCACTTCATCGCAGGTATTTTAAAACATGCACCAGCATTTACAGCGATAGCAAATCCAACTGTAAACTCATATAAACGTCTAGTACCTGGATATGAAGCGCCTTGTTACGTAGCATGGTCTGCACAAAACCGTAGCCCGTTAGTACGTATCCCTGCATCTCGTGGTATTAGTACACGCGTAGAAGTACGTAGTGTTGACCCAGCTGCAAACCCATATTTAGTAATGGCTACATTATTAGCTGCAGGTCTTGATGGAATTAAAAACAAATTAACTCCACCAGCTGCAGTAGACCGTAACATCTATGTAATGACAAAAGAAGAGCGCGAAGAAGCAGGTATCGTTGACTTACCAGCAACATTAGCGCAAGCGTTAGTTACATTACAATCTAATGAAGTAGTATGCGGTGCACTAGGAGAACACTTACTTGAGCACTTCATCGAAGCGAAAGAGATTGAGTGGGATATCTTTAGAACACAAGTTCACCAATGGGAACGCGATCAATATATGTCTCTTTACTAAGAGGCTTGAACCCTTGATACAACTCGTATCAAGGGTTTTTTAATTCCCTATTATTACAATTTTATATGGTTGCAAAATGAAAAACAGCCACATAAAAGCCAATAATTAATAATAAGTAGTGATATCATAGAAAAACATTATCAGATAAATGTAAGTTTTATATAATTTGTGAAATGAAAAAGCCTTGATACTACGGTATCAGGGCTTTTTTAGTGAAGTTATTGGATATGTTAACTACTAGATAATGGATTGTTTTTGGTTATTTTGAATCATGTTACTAAGAAAATCTTTTCAAAAGAATTGATCTTATCTTTTTTAATCACTTGTGCTAAAACTTAATAATTCTTTACTGCCTTGTACAACGCGAGCGATGATTTTTATGTCCTCATCTGCAAGGCTATAAGTTTGTGGCTTGTGAATCAGATTATTACTCAATGATATTAACGTAATGATGCTCAGTTATAACACAGTCTTATTCAGAATTTCGTTAGTTCATTTTCTAAATTTAGGGAATAAATATAGCTTAGTACCTTGCAATAAACAATACTAAGTGGTATATTATGGATAAATCAGGTACCGTGTATTGAACAGTACTAAGATAGGGAAGGAGGATGGCACTTGAACGTTCAGTTTAAAAAAGGTGTGCTTGAACTTTGTGTATTAGCACTTGTAAAACGTAAAGATAGTTACGGTTATGAACTTGTTCAGCAAATCTCTAATAAATTTTTAATATCGGAAGGATCAGTATATCCTTTGTTACGTCGTTTGACGAAAGAAGGGTATTTTCAAACGTATTTAAAGGAATCTACGGAAGGGCCACCTCGTAAATATTATCAATTAACAGAGCGAGGGGAGACGCAATTTCATTTGTTAGTAACAGAATGGCGTGATTTTGCGAAAGGGGTACAAGAAATTATTGAAGGGGTGGAATGGGATGAGTAAAGAAGGGTTTCTTAAAGAATTATCAAGTTATCTTAGAAAGTTACCAGAGGAAGAGAGGCAAGATATTTTATTGGATTATGAAGAGCACTTTCAGTTTGGACTAGAAGAGGGGAAAACTGAATCAGAAATAATTCAGGGCCTTGGTTCTCCGAAAGTAATCGCAAAAGAGTTACTTGCGATGTATCGCTTCGATGAAATGAAAAAAAATCCATCGACTTCAAATGTGACAAGAGCTGTTATGGCAGCGATTGGACTTAGTTTGTTTAATTTTATTATTGTGTTAGGCCCGTTAGTCGCAATTGTTGCTTTTATATTTTCTTTTTGGATTGGTGGTATTGCTAGTGTAGTAACACCATTTTTCGTTATTGGAAAAGTATTTATGGGTACTTTTATATGGTTGGATCTTTTCGTTAGTATAACGTTTGTTGGAGTAGGTTTATTGTTATGTATTATCGCTTTTTATAGTACAAAGTGGTTTAAGAGATTGTGTGTACGATATGTAATATGGAACTTCAAAATGATAAAAGGAGAGTAAATGATGAAAAAACTATTTTTAATCGCTATCGCTTGTATCATTATTGGAGTAATAGGAATTTCCCAAACATATGAAAAAGCAGTACAAACTGCTGAAAAAGGCGATAAAGAAGATGTAATTAAAAACGAAACATTAAAAAATATAGAAGTTAAGTTAGATGCCGGAGATATTGTTATCCAAAAATCTCCTGATTCTTCTTTTTATGTAAAGCAATCAGGAGATGTACGTAAACAAGAGATTCGTATTGCAGAAGATGGTGACACATTAAAAATTATTGGAGAAAGAGAAAAAGGTGCTTCATTTGATTTTTCTTTTTATGATTTTAGGTTTCAAACGTCTAAATTGACTCTCCTTGTGCCTGAACGCTCTTATCAAGATGTAAAAGTAAATTCATCTGCTGGACAAATCGAAATGAGTGATGTGAAAAGTGATAGCGTAAGTGTTAGAACACTTGCTGGAGAAGTAGAGTTGAAACAAGTAACGGCTAAGAATGTGGAGGGATCGACAAAAGCTGGTGAGGTGAACTTTAAGAAGGTATTAGGGAAAGTGACCGCAAAAACAACAAGTGGGGAAATAAATATTCAAGATCATGATTCCAAGTATAATCTAGAAGCAAGTTCAACTGCGGGAGATATAGATATTACTTTATCGGAAAAACCACAAGATGCGGTAATTACTGGGCAAAGTGCTGCCGGAGATGTAACAATTTTTAATGAAGAAAATAATAACGTAACAATTGGCAATGGTAGTAAAAAGAT
Source organism: Bacillus sp. FSL L8-0152 (assembly GCF_038006365.1). Lineage (NCBI taxonomy): Bacteria > Bacillati > Bacillota > Bacilli > Caryophanales > Bacillaceae > Bacillus > Bacillus sp. FSL L8-0152. Next base: position 3,773,696 of record NZ_JBBOVB010000001.1, on the reverse strand, counting down.
TAGCGGTAAAACGGCTGCGGGAGATGTGACGATTGAAACTCGTTAATAAGAAATAGAATGTATGGAAATCTATCAAAATACAAAAAAGAAGATAATTACCGTATATAAATAAGGTAATTATCTTCTTTTTATTATTTTTAATGTAAATCACGATATACGCCAATTACTTTCCCGATAACTGACACTTGTTTTAAAATGATAGGTTCTAATGAAGAGTTTTCTGGTTGTAGACGGAAATGGTCTTTTTCTTTATAGAAACGTTTAACAGTTGCTTCGTTATCTTCTGTTAAAGCGACTACAATTTCACCATTATATGCAGACTGTTGTTGGCGAACAACAACTAAATCTCCATCGAAAATACCAGCTTCAATCATACTATCTCCAGAAATACGTAACATGAACACTTGGTCTGCTCCAGCAACAATACTAGCTGGAAGTGGGAAATGTTCCTCTACGCTTTCGACCGCTGTAATTGGTAAACCGGCAGTAACTTTTCCGACAATTGGAACTTGAATAACAGATTGTGTTTCCGTATCCATTCGGTCTTCACCTAAAATTTCAATGGCACGTGGTTTTGTTGGATCGCGTCGAATGTATCCTTTTTCTTCTAATCGTGATAAATGTCCGTGCACTGTAGAACTAGAAGCGAGGCCGACTGCTTGACCAATTTCACGTACGGAAGGTGGATATCCTTTTTCTTGTACTTTTAGCTTAATAAAGTCGAGAATGTCTTGCTGGCGTTTCGTTAACTTTTCCATGTTTTCTAACACCTCGTTTTCTTTCATTTTTCTTATTAATAAGTATAACATGTGAAAAAACATTCTACAAACATAAGTTCGAACAAATGGCGGATTTATGTTACACTATAGGGAAATAATAGGGAGAAAGAGGGGTTCAAAATGAATGCAATTATTTATGCACGTGTGAGTACAACGAAAGAAGCGCAAGAAACATCATTATTACGTCAAAAAGATGAATTATTGCATTTAGCTGAGCGCTATCAAATGAATGTTACTAAGGTGATTGAAGAGCAGGCTAGTGGATATACAATTGAACGTGACGGTATATTAGAGGTGCTGGATACAATTCGAGACGAACAAATTGATGTGTTACTTATACAAGATGAAACGCGCCTTGGTAGAGGAAATGCGAAGATCGCATTAATGCATTGTTTACATAAAGAAGGCATAAAAGTATATACGCATACACATAATGGTGAATTACAATTGTCGGATTCTGATTCGATGGTATTAGATATTATTGGTATCGTTGAAGAATATCAAAGAAAGATTCATAATTTGAAAATTAAACGAGGTATGCAACGTGCAGTAGAAAAAGGTTATCGTCCAGAAAATAATTTAAAAAATCGTCATTTAAGTGTAGGAAGAGAGAAAAAAGAAGTGCCAATTGAGGAAATTGTACGTTTGCGAAAAAGTGAACTCACGTTTGAAGAAATTGCAGCAACATTACGTGGATTTGGTCATAATGTTTCAAAGGCGACTGTACATCGTAGATATGTAGAGTATACGAAGCAATTGCTTGATAAAGAAGAGTAACTATTGTATGATAATAATCAGTTTTGATTAGAAGGGGGATTCGAGATGATTAATCACGAACTCGTTGAACGCATTAACTTCTTAGCGAAAAAAGCAAAAGCTGAAGGTTTAACTGAAGAAGAGCAACGTGAGCGTCAATCGCTACGTGAACAATATTTAAAAGGATTTCGTCAAAATATGTTAAACGAACTTAAAGGAATTAAAGTTGTTAACGAAGAAGGTACAGATGTTACACCGACGAAATTAAAAGCTTTAAAAAAGCAAGATAATGCAAAATTAAATTAAAAGATGGGCGAAGCCCATCTTTTTTTATTTGTAAAAATCGTTATTTAATAACTTTCCAGTTGTTATTAACTGTTGCTTCTATCGTTTTATGTTCCAATATATAATTAGCGATAAGTTCAGACATATCTGTGGGTATATCTTTTACTACCGGTTTGTTTTGAAACATAAAGAAATTTCCCCCGCCACTTGCACGATAATTATTCATTACAACTTCATATTCTTCATTCGTATTAAGAGGAGCACTGTTATGCTGTAAAGATTCTACTCTTTCACCAATTGGTTTTGAAATGTTTAATACATATGAAATCCCTTCCCACATATCATAATTATAATGTTGTGGTTTTGGTTCTATGTAGGTAGGACTTACGATGATGGATCCATCTGTTTTTAATGTGAAATAAGAAGCAGAGAGTTCAAGAGCGGCTTTTATATCAGCTCCAGTTATTCTAATTACTTTTAATGTGTTTGGATAAATATAATTAGAAACGATGTCACGCATTGTTACATGTTCCGGGAAACCTGGAGATGTATTATGGAACAAACTTGTACAAGAAATTGATACCTTAGCTATATCCATCTGTATTTTATTTATGAATTCGATAAAAGGATGATCGTGCAAACGAGTTTGCATAGCATCTGAAATTTGCATGTCCCCCTGAATGATTCCAATAGGTTGATCAAGCCACTTTTGTGTTTTCTCTTCGTAATCGGCTACCAATGAAAGTACATCTTGGTCCGCTTCAATTCCTTGTACAGATAATAATTCAGAAGAGCTCTCTTTTTTTACCCATTTACGTTTCGTTTTTTCGAATGTTACTTTTACTTTGCCGACTGAGTGTCCATTGCATCCGGTCTGTAAAATTGTTACACCGTTAGCCATTGTGTGAGAAATTTCTCGGTGTTGATGACCTGTTAGTAAAAGATCTATGCCTTCAATTTCATGGCACATTGCATATCCTTGGTTTTCACCTGTTAACACTTCAGTAGGTTCCCCGGTTTGTAAATCTTTTTCAAATCCACCGTGATAGGCTACGACTAATAAATCGGGTTTCTCATGTTCGCGAATATAAGAAACCCATTTTTTTGTAGTCTTTAATGCATCTTCAAATAGTAAATCTTTAATGTGATGGGCCTGTTCCCAATTTGGGATGTAATGTGTTGTTACCCCTAAAATAGCGATTTTTATATTGGATTCAATCTGTTTGATTAAATAAGGTTTTCCGAAATAAGGTTTGTTTATGTTTTTATCTAATATGTTTGCTGATAGGTACGGGAAGTTCGCAGTAGTCACAGCATTATTTAATATATTCATCCCGTAATTAAATTCATGATTGCCGATAATTGCAGCGTCATATTGTAAGTAATTCGCTAATAAGGACATTGGATTTTTTTTGTTTTTTTCGTATGTAACGTAATGATAAGTAAATGGTGTTCCTTGAATAAAGTCGCCATTATCAATTAAAAGAACGTTTGTATTTTGGGAACGTTCTTTTTTTATAAGAGTAGAAATTTTAGCTAAACCAAGTTCTGCTGGGGAGTTATCTTGGTAGTGAATAGGATAAACAGTGCCATGTATATCGCTTGTTAATAAGATGTTTAAAGTTACAGTTTGATTTTGTTCCAATATGACTCACCTTTTCTATTGTTATCTTCCAATTAATCATATCAAATATGTGAAGTGAATTTTGATGTGAATGTATAGAATGTGTAAAGATTCTGTAAATAACCAATTGTGTATCAAAATATGTGATATATTTCTTCATGTTTACGGAAGGTTATTTTATAACAAGAAAAATGGAGGCATTAATATGTTGAAAAAAGTTTTTGCAATGAGTACAACAGTTGTACTAGCGGCCGGATTATTAAGTGGCTGCGGGACGAAAGAGTCCAGTGCAAGTAAAAATGAAGATACGAAAAAAGGTTATGTACCAAAGACCTTAAATGTTCAATTTGTTCCTTCTCAAAATGCGGATACGTTAGAGGCAAAGGCAAAACCATTGGAAAAGCTATTAAGCGATAAATTAAATATTCCGGTAAAAGTTAGTATTTCAACGAACTACAATACAATTGTAGAAGCGATGGCATCTAAACAAGTAGATGTAGGATTTTTACCGCCAACAGCGTACGTATTAGCACATGAAAAGAAGGCTGCAAATGTAATTTTACAAGCACAACGTTTTGGAGTAGAGGATGAAACAGGAGCTCCTACAAAAGATTTAGTAGATTATTATAAATCTGAGTTTGTTGTTAAAAAAGACTCTAATATAAATAGTGTAAAAGATTTAAAAGGTAAAAAGATTGGTTATCAAGACGTAACATCATCAGCAGGGTATGTATGGCCTGCAGCTGTTCTATTAAAAGAGGGAATTGATCCGTTAAAAGATGTGAAACCTGTTACATTAAAAGGTCACGATCAGTCGCTTATTGCTCTTTTAAATGGTGACGTAGATGCAGCTGTTGTATTCCAAGATGCTCGTAATATTGTAAAAAAAGATTATCCGAATATATTCGAGCAAACGAAAATAGTGAAATTTACGGAGAAAATTCCAAACGATACGATTTCGGTACGTTCTGATTTAGATGAAGAGTGGAGCAAGAAATTACAGGATGCTTTCATTGAAATTGGAAAAAATGAGGAAGGCCGTAAAATCATTAAAGAAGTATATTCTCATGAAGGATATATTAAATCTGATGATAGTAAATTTGATATTGTTCGTGAATATGGAAAGACAGTGAAGACGCAATAATACATAGTGAAATGGCGGCTAGCTGGAAGGTGTGAGATTTCAGTTAGTTTGCCGTTTTTTAGTTATTGATAATACATTGAAAGTAGGTAAGATGTGTGATAGAGTTTCGAAATGTTTCCAAAATGTATCCGAATGGCACAAAGGGATTGAATAATATAAATTTAAAGATTCAAAAAGGTGAGTTTATTGTAATGGTCGGATTATCCGGAGCTGGAAAATCTACACTTCTCAGATCCGTAAATCGTCTTCATGAGATTACCGAAGGAGAAATCATTATTGAAGGTGAGTCTATTACTTCTGCGAAAGGAAAAGGATTAAGGCGTATGCGCCGGGATATCGGTATGATCTTCCAAAGTTTTAACCTTGTAAAGCGATCAACAGTATTAAAAAATGTATTAGCTGGTCGTGTTGGATATCATTCCACATTACGTACAACGTTAGGTTTGTTTCCGAAAGAAGATGTGGAGCTCGCATTTCAAGCGTTAAAAAGAGTGAATATTTTAGAAAAAGCATATGCGCGTGCTGATGAATTATCAGGAGGACAACAGCAACGTGTATCGATAGCTAGAGCATTGGCGCAAGAAGCAAAAATCATATTGGCAGATGAGCCTGTTGCATCGTTAGATCCACTTACGACAAAGCAAGTGCTAGATGATTTGAAAAAAATTAATGAAGATTTTGGAATCACGACAATTGTAAATTTACATTCTATTGATTTGGCTAGACAATATGCGACACGCATTATCGGATTACATGCAGGAGAAATGGTTTTTGACGGTTTAGTAGAAGAAGCAACGGATGAAAAATTTGCTGAAATTTATGGGGACGTTGCTCAGAAAAGCGAATTATTAGAGGTGGCAGTAAAATGAATGACGTGACGATATATTCAAATGAAATACCGAAGCCGCCGAGTAAATTGAAACATATGTTAACGTTTATTTTAGTTATTTTAATGCTGTGGAGTAGTAGTGTACAAGTAGATGCATCATTTTCAAAACTGGTAGACGGTTTTCCAAATATGGTAGATCTATTGAAAGAAATGGTGCCACCTGATTGGAGTTATTTTCAAGTTATTACAACAGCGATGTTAGATACAATACGTATGGCGATTATCGGGACGACCTTAGGAGCGATTTTAGCTATTCCACTTGCATTGTTTGCAGCAAGTAATGTGTTTACTAACACATTTTTATACAGTCTAGCTCGAATGATTTTAAATTTTATACGAACAATACCAGATTTATTATTGGCGGCTATTTTCGTAGCGATTTTTGGAATTGGGCCACTTCCAGGTATTTTGGCTCTTACTTTTTTTTCAATTGGACTTGTAGCGAAATTGTTGTATGAATCAATTGAATCAATTGACCCTGGCCCACTAGAAGCGATGACAGCTGTAGGGGCTACTAAGGTACAATGGATTGTTTATGGAGTCATTCCACAAGTAAAAGCACACTTTGTTTCCTATGTACTATATACATTTGAGGTGAATGTACGTGCAGCGGCTGTCCTAGGTTTAGTAGGAGCAGGTGGTATTGGACTATATTATGATCGTACACTTGGATTTTTACAATATCAACAAACTGCTTCTATAATTATCTATACCCTTATTGTTGTTTTGTTAATTGACTACATTAGTACATTGTTGCGGGAGAAACTATAATGAATAGAACGACGATGATTGTGCCAAAACCGAAGAAACCGAGTATATATCGCTGGATTATTTTAATAGCACTTACAGTTGTATATGTATGGGCCTTTTCAGGAGTACCATTAGAAGGGATAAAGGACACAGCAGGTGAAATCACGAAAGCAATTATGACAGGGATATTAAATCCAGACTGGTCGTATGTATCTTTGCCAGATGGTGAAGATTTATTACATGGATTAATTGATACGTTGGCAATTGCGATATTAGGTACATTTATTTCTGCATTTTTATCTGTTCCGTTTGCCTTTTGGGCGGCAACGAATATGAGTAGTGGAAAATTAACTTCAGGATCTGGGAAATTTGTACTTAGTTTTGTTCGTACGTTTCCTGAATTAGTTATGGCTCTTTTATTTATAAAAGCTGTTGGTCCAGGCTCTTTTGCAGGAGTATTAGCTTTAGGATTACATTCTATTGGAATGTTAGGGAAACTATATTCAGAAGGAATTGAAAACATAGATAAAGGACCGACGGAAGCGTTGCTAGCAACAGGAGCAAACCGTTTTCAAATACTTTGGTATGCAGTGTTACCACAAGTGTTACCAGATTTTCTATCGTATACGTTATACAGATTTGAAATTAATGTACGATCCGCTGCGATTTTAGGGGTTATTGGAGCGGGAGGGATTGGTACACCTTTAATTTTTGCGCTGAGTTCACGGAATTGGTCTCGTGTTGGTATTATTTTATTAGGTATTATTTTAATGGTAATTATAATTGATTTGATTTCAAGTTCGATTCGGAAACGGATTGTTTAACTTATTTGAAAAGCATCGAAGTTAGATGCTTTTTTATGTTTTTGAAAACGTATTTAAAAAAGTAAGAATAGAAGGAAATTGTATAAATATACAGATAATTCTCTTTCTTTTTAAAATAAAAATAATGAAAAAGTATGTCATATTGAATGCCCATACATTCCCGGAAACATTGATTTTTTTATAAAAAATCAAAAAAATATCAACATATTTGTCGATACATGTTGTATAATCTTGCGTGGGAAGCTATCATATAAATGTATAAAACGTTTACTAATATAAGCGAAGGGAAGAATAGCATGTCACATTCAATCGAACAACTTTCTATCAACACGATTCGCACATTATCCATCGATGCGATTGAAAAAGCAAACTCTGGTCACCCAGGAATGCCAATGGGTGCAGCACCAATGGCTTATACATTATGGACTCAATTTATGAAACACAATCCAAATAACCCAACGTGGTTTAACCGTGATCGTTTCGTATTATCTGCAGGTCATGGTTCAATGTTATTATACAGCCTACTTCACCTATCTGGTTATGATGTAACAATGGATGACTTAAAGAACTTCCGTCAATGGGGAAGCAAAACTCCAGGACATCCTGAGTACGGTCATACAGCTGGTGTAGATGCAACGACTGGTCCACTTGGACAAGGTATTGCAACTGCTGTAGGTATGGCAATGGCTGAAAGACATTTAGCTGCTAAATATAACCGTGATGCGTATAATGTAGTAGATCATTATACATACGCTATTTGTGGTGATGGAGATTTAATGGAAGGCGTTTCTGCTGAAGCATCTTCATTAGCTGCTCATTTACAATTAGGTCGCCTTGTTGTGCTTTATGATTCAAACGATATTTCATTAGATGGCGATTTAAATCGTTCATTCTCTGAAAGTGTAGAAGATCGTTACAAAGCATACGGATGGCAAGTAATCCGTGTTGAGGATGGAAACGATATTGAAGCAATCGCGAAAGCAATTGAAGAAGCGAAAGCTGACGAAAAACGCCCAACGCTAATTGAAGTAAGAACGACAATTGGTTTCGGTTCTCCAAACAAATCAGGAAAATCAGCTTCACATGGTTCTCCACTTGGTGTAGAAGAAACAAAATTAACGAAAGAAGCATATGCTTGGACTGCTGAGCAAGATTTCCACGTAGCAGAAGAGGTATACGACAACTTCCGTAAAACAGTACAAGATGTTGGTGAAACTACGCAAGCTGAGTGGAACACTATGCTAGGTGAATATGCACAAGCATACCCAGAATTAGCAAACGAATTCCAAGCAGCAATGAACGGTCAACTTCCAGAAGGTTGGGAGCAAAACTTACCAACTTATGAATTAGAATCAAAAGCAGCAACTCGTAATTCTTCTGGTGCTGTAATTAATGCAATTGCAGAGTCTGTACCATCATTCTTCGGTGGATCTGCTGACCTTGCTGGTTCTAACAAAACATACATGAATAACGAAAAAGACTTTACAAGAGATGATTACAGCGGTAAAAACATTTGGTACGGTGTACGTGAGTTCGCAATGGGTGCAGCAATGAACGGTATTGCATTACATGGCGGTTTAAAAACTTACGGTGGTACGTTCTTCGTATTCTCTGATTACTTACGTCCAGCAATTCGCCTTGCAGCATTAATGCAATTGCCAGTAACGTATGTATTCACACATGACAGTATCGCTGTTGGTGAAGATGGTCCAACACATGAACCAGTCGAGCAATTAGCAGCGCTTCGCGCAATGCCGAACGTTTCTGTTATCCGTCCAGCTGATGGTAACGAATCTGTTGCAGCTTGGAGACTGGCTTTAGAATCTACAAACAAACCAACTGCTTTAGTATTAACTCGTCAAGACCTTCCAACATTAGAAGGTGCAAAAGATGATACGTATGAAAAAGTAGCAAAAGGTGCATATGTAGTTTCTGCAAGCAAGAAAGAAACGGCTGATGTTATCTTACTTGCAACTGGATCTGAAGTAAGCCTAGCTGTTGAAGCTCAAAAAGCATTAGCAGCAGACGGTGTTGACGCAGCTGTTGTCAGCATGCCATCTATGGATCGTTTTGAAGCTCAAACTGCAGAGTACAAAGAATCTGTATTACCAAAAGCAGTAACAAAACGTTTCGCAATCGAAATGGGTGCTACATTCGGATGGCACCGTTACGTAGGTCTTGAAGGAGATGTGTTAGGTATCGATACATTCGGTGCTTCTGCTCCTGGTGAGAAGATTATGGAAGAGTATGGATTTACTGTAGAGAACGTTGTTCGTAAAGTAAAAGAAATGCTTTAATGATTTCAGAAAAATCTCTCCGGCATGGAGAGATTTTTCTATGTAAATGAGTTTTTTCGACAGAAAAAGTTTTTTATCTCTCCGCAGTCAGACAATCATTGCAAATTTTCTTATATATAATGAAGAGAAAAGGTTGTCCAGATTGGGAGGGGAAAAATGAAAACGTATGAATTGTATTTAATTCAAGAGGATATTGCGAAATCTTATTTTGGTCGTGAATATTTGTTTTTTGATTTATTTGCTCGATTTTCAGAATCTGGGTCCCTTTCGGAGAAAAAAGTGTTATATAAACAAATGATGTATATAACAAAACCATTGCAAGTAATGAAAATTCATCATAAATTAGAACAAGCTTTGCGCGTTCTTGGTAAATATGATAGAACACATCATACACATACACTTTATACGGGAGCGGAGTACGGTGAAATAATGGTGAAACCGCACTATATTCGTATGAATACCTCTGGAAATGTCTCTATGGAAACGACTTTCTTTGAGGTGTTAAGAAAGTGTGAATTAACATTTTTAGCTATGGATTATGAAAATACAAAGTACGGATGGCTGAATCCTCTAAAACAAGTACGAACATATGTGTAAAAATGTCGAATTGTATCTTGTCTTATTGAAAAGGTTTTAGTACACTGTAAGGTAGACAACATGAAGGAGGAAAATATATGCCAATTTGGTTAGGTATTCTAGTGGGCGTAGTAGCACTAGTAGCAGGCGTGGCGTTAGGATTTTTCATTGCCCGCAAATACATGATGAATTACTTACAAAAAAATCCACCAATTAACGAACAAATGTTAAAAATGATGATGATGCAAATGGGACAAAAACCTTCCCAAAAGAAAATCAATCAAATGATGAGCGCAATGAACAAGCAACAAATGAAATAAGCGCTAAAAGACACTCGCTAAGAGTGTCTTTCTTTTTGTTAGTTACAGTTTTTAAAACTTTTAAAAATTCTGTATTTTTGATAAACTGAAAACATCGCTCATTTTAAGGGAGGAGGAAAAAAATGAAAGTGTTTATGAAGTTAGCGTGGTTTTTTAAACAAGAAAAACGAGCATACATAACCGGAATTATTTTATTATTTGGCGTTGCACTTTTAGAACTTGTAGCACCAAAAGTAATTGGAATCGTTGTAGATGAAATTAATGATGGAACATTGACGACCAATAAGTTACTAAATTGGGTTGTACTATTAGTAATTGTAGGTATTACGATGTACATATTACGTTACATATGGCGTATTATGATTTTCGGGTCTTCGTTAAAATTAGCTCGCCAATTACGAAAAAATTTATATGAACATTTTACAAAGATGAGTCCATCTTTCTATCAGTCAAATCGAACAGGTGATTTAATGGCACATGCGACCAATGATATTCAAGCGATCCAGCAAACTGCTGGAGCGGGTGTTTTAACGCTTGTTGATTCATTGGCTGTTGGGGGATGTGTACTCGTAGCGATGGGTTTTACAATTAGTTGGAAGTTAACATTGTTAAGTTTAATTCCGATGCCGATTGTAGCCATTTCGACAAATTATTATGGAACATTATTACATAAAAGGTTTCATAAAGCACAGCAATCGTTTTCGGAAATTAATGATAAAGTGCAAGAGAGTATGAGTGGAATGAAAGTGATTCGATCGCTTGGACAAGAGAAAGAAGATTTGCAGGCGTTTCGAAAAAAATCAGAAGATGTTGTGCATAAAAATGTGTTAGTTGCACGTATTGATTCGTTATTTGATCCGACAATCGCTCTTATCGTTGGATTTTCTTTTTTAATTGCAGTATGTTACGGATCGGTATTAGTTGTAAGAGGTGAATTAACAGTAGGTGATCTCGTTACATTTACGACATATTTAGGTACCCTCGTTTGGCCAATGTTAGCGTTTGGATGGTTGTTCAATATTATGGAGCGTGGGCGTGCTTCATATGACCGTGTAGAAAAAATTCTTTCACAAAAATCAGATGTAGTAAATAGAGAAAATGCTGTACATACGATAGCGAGCGGTAATGTTTCGTTTGCCGTTGATTCATTTTCGTATAAGAAAAATGAACTGTTACATTTAAACGATATTCACTTTGATTTGAAGAAGGGCGAAACGCTAGGAGTTGTAGGACGTACAGGTGCAGGGAAAACGACTTTATTAAAATGTTTAATCCGTGAGTATGATCATTTTAATGGTGAATTAAAAGTTGGGGAGCGAGATATTCGAGATTTAACACTTCATGGTGTCCGTTCTGCTATTTCATATGTGCCACAAGATCATTTTTTATTTTCAGCAAGTATTGGTGAGAATATCGCCTTTGGAAAGGCGGATGCTACATATAATGAAATTACCGAAGCTGCAGATATTGCTTGTATTCATAATGATATCCTCCAATTTTCAGAAGGATATGAAACAGTAGTAGGGGAAAGAGGCGTTTCGTTATCTGGTGGTCAAAAACAGCGAATCTCTATTGCTCGTGCTTTATTAACAAATGCTGAAATTTTAATTTTGGATGATTGTTTATCAGCGGTAGATGCAAAAACAGAAGAGACAATTTTAAGTGCTTTAAAGAGGGAAAGAGCAGGGAAAACGACGATTATTACTGCACACCGATTAAGTGCAATTCAGCATGCCAATCTGATTCTTGTTGTTGATGAAGGTAGAATTGTACAAAGAGGTACACATGAGGAATTAATGAAGGAAAACGGCTGGTATAAAGAAATGTATGAAAGTCAGCAATTAGAAGCTTTAGTTGAGAAAGGAGGCGTATGATGGTAGAGAAGAAGCGAAGTGATTTAAGTAGATTGCTTTCTTATATGAAGCCATATAAAGGGTTGCTATCTTTAGCATTTATCTTTTTAGTTGGTGCGACAGTAACGGAAATGATGGGGCCTTTTTTAATTAAACAATTCCTCGATGAACACCTAGTACCGCGGGATTTTGAACGATCAGCACTCGTTACTTTATTTGTAATTTACATAGTTGCTCATTTATTAAAAGTATTATTTACGTATTTAAATCTATTGTACTTTCAGAACATTGCTTTTAAGATTGTTCAAGATATGCGAGTTGAAGTATATGAACATGTTCAAAAGCTATCATTAAGTTTCTTTGATCGTACGCCAATTGGTACGCTCGTATCTCGTATAACGAATGATACGGAAGCGATTAAAGATTTTTATGTCAGTGTATTATCAACATTTGTGAAAAATGTAGTCTTTTTAGTAGGCATTTTAATAGCGATGTTTTTATTAGATGTAAAATTAGCGTTATTTTCTCTCGTATTAATTCCGATAATGTTCGCGATTATGGTATTATATCGCCGGAAAAGTGCAGCTTTTTATTTAGAAGTACGTAATCAACTAAGCGTGTTAAATGCAAAATTGAACGAGTCCATACAAGGAATGAATATTGTTCAAGTGTTCAGACAAGAAAAACGTATGAGAAAAGAGTTTGAAGAAGTGAATAATAAACATTATAGTGCAGGGCGACGTACATTGAAGTTAGACGCATTACTTTTACGACCAGCTACGGATTTAGTACATATTGTAGCTATTGCTTTAGTACTAGGTTTATTTGGGATTGATGCTTTAAAGAGCCCTGTTGAAGTAGGAGTTTTATATGCTTTTGTTAACTATATACATCGTTTCTTCCAACCTGTAAATGAGATGATGATGAAATTGTCCTTTTTCCAACAGGCACTTGTTTCGTCATCACGTGTATTTCATTTAATGGACGAGAAAGATTTAGCACCGGTTCAAAAAGGCAATGAGAATCCTCAAGTTGTGGATGGAGATATTGAATTTAAAAATGTTACTTTTTCGTATGATGGAAAGCGTGACGTTTTAAAAAATGTATCATTTCACGTGAAACAAGGGCAAACGGTTGCTTTTGTTGGGCATACTGGTAGCGGAAAAAGTACGATTATGAATTTGTTAATGCGATTTTATAATCTTAAGTCAGGAAATATTGTAATAGACGGTGTAGATTTAGAAAAATTTGAAGAACGAGAAATTAGAAAGAAAATAGGACTCGTATTGCAAGATGCATTTTTATTTGCTGGAAATGTAAAGCAAAATATTCGTATGTATAATGAAGAAATTACGGATGAAGAAGTAAAAGAAGCTGCTCGATTTGTGCAAGCGAATACGTTTATTGAAAAGTTACCAGAGCAGTATGAAACAGAAGTAGTAGAAAGAGGTGCAGCATTTTCAAGCGGTCAACGACAATTAATTGCTTTTGCTAGAACGATAGCAACGAATCCGAAAGTATTAGTATTAGATGAAGCAACAGCTAATATCGATACAGAAACAGAAGAGGCTATTCAAACAGCGTTGCAACAAATGCGAAAAGGTAGAACGACGATAGCCATTGCGCATAGGTTATCTACAATTCAAGATGCAGATCAAATTTTTGTGATGCATGATGGAGAGATAGTAGAAAGAGGAACACATCAAGAATTACTAAGTGAGCAAGGTTTGTATTATAATATGTACTTGTTACAAAATAAAGGGAGTTTGCAAAAGGCCTTGTAAATACAAGGTCTTTTTTATTTTGTATACAAAATATATTTACTCTTTGTTTCTATAGCATAAATGTCGTGTCCTCTTATGAAATTTGTACATATTGTATGTATACGAAGTAAAAAAATTGATAGGAGATTTTATATGCAAAACAGATCGAGTTCAAATGTTACGTTTATTGATGTGTCTCATTGGGAAGGGAATATTGATTGGAATGCAGTGAAGGCATCTGGAATTCCAGCAGCGTATGCAAAAGCGACAGAAGGTGTAAATTACATTGATCCTACTTTTACTAAAAATGTACAAGCAGCCCGAAGTGCGAATGTATTAATTGGTGCATACCATTTTGCACGTCCAGAACAAAATGATGCAATTTCAGAGGCGAAATATTTTGTGAGTATATTACAAAGTAACCAGACAGACTTAATGCCAGTTCTGGATTTAGAATCACCAAAAGATCCGAGTAATAGTAATTTAACTGGTAGCGCTATATCGAATTGGGCAAGAAGCTTCATAAATTATGTGAAACAGGCTACTGGAAAAGATGTAATGTTATATACAGGAGTTTGGTATATTAATGAGTTCGGAATTAGCGGATTAAGTGATATTCCACTTTGGATTGCTAAATACTCGAGTACACCGCCTGCTGATGCTGGTGGATGGACAGCGTGGACAGCGTGGCAGTACACAGATTCTGGACAAATTTCAGGCGTAGGAAATTGTGATGTATCAGCTGCAGTTTCATTAGAAGCTTTAAAAGGGAATGGAGCAAGTGGTGGAGGGAATGTTTCTCCGCCTAATAATGCAACTCCAGTGTACGGGGTTGCTATAATTAATGGAGATAATGTGAATTTGAGAAGTGGACCATCTTTGCAGTCTAGTGTAATTCGCCAATTGAATCGTGGCGAAACATATGAAGTTTGGGGAGAACAAGATGGATGGCTTTGTTTAGGGACAAATCAGTGGGTATATAATGATCCGAGTTATATTCAGTATAAACATTATGTGGCGACTATTACTGGTGATAATGTAAATTTACGTGACGCTCCATCATTAAAAGGAAATGTTATAAGACAGTTACATCATGGTGAATCGTATCGAGTATGGAGTAAGCAAGATGGATGGCTTTGCTTAGGGACAAATCAATGGATATACTACGATCCAAGTTATATTCAGTATGGTGTACAATAGAGTGAAAATAAAAGGTGCCCCGTCAGAGGTGCCTTTTATTAAAAATATACAACTTTTACAAAGTCTATATCGAAACCATAGTATACTATAGTAGATATATTTTAAAAAAATAATAGAAAATGAAATAAAGGGGTAAAAATATGAATTATGTGCTAATAGGTGCGGTTTTAATATTATTAGCTGTAGTATTTGTGCTGTTTTATAAAAATAAACAGTTAGAATCAGAGAGTCAGCAAGTAGAATTTGAAAAGAAACAAGCAATTGAAACGTATGAAAACGAAATTGCAGCTACGGTGATAGAGCATAAAGAACAACAAAATAATTTAAAAAATATGGAACAGAAAAAATACAATGATTTACAAGTAAGTGCAAATAGAGAAATTGAAAATATGCGTATGATGAAAAATCAATTAGCTATGCAACATAGTAAAGAACGTAGTGAAATACAAAATAAACATAATAACGAAATACATATGTTTCAAAAATTAATTGCAAATTTACGAGAATATACTAAAAACGGCGCTGAAATGAATACGTACGAAACATTACATTATATGAAGCGAGGATTCATAGAGCAAGGCATCATATTAGATGCTGAAATTGAAATCATGCCGAATGTTTTTATTAAAAATAATAGTGAAATAAACGATAATCGAATCCATCATCTCATCTTGTGCAAAACTGGTATTTATCTACTTGAGACGAAAGAATGGGAAGAGAAATTAATTCATGGTTTAACGAAAGAAAATGCTGGTATATATTCATTTATGATTGATGAAATGGGTAAGTATCAACAAGAAGTTGAAAAAGAAGAGACATTTGAATATATAGTAGGTAAAGATTCGTCAACTATACAAGTGAAAAATGAAGGAAATCCAGTATATAAGGCGAAGAAACTATCTCAAATTTTATACAATTGTTTGAAAGAAATGCAAGCTAATAGTATAAAAGAAAAGGTAAAACCAGTTGTATATTTTTATAATGAAAATGGAAAAGAAATAATAGATCTTTCTAGTGAGGAAACACCTAGATTAAAAGATCGGGAGCAAATTGTAACGTTCTTCAGAAATGAAATCTTAGCAGGGAAAGTAGTATATACAGTGCAAGAATTAGAACAGATTCGAGAAATGATTAGCCGGATGAATTATATAGTGAGTTAAAAGGGGAGATCTTTCTGAACGCTATGCTACGTGGCATTTTGTATGTATATTTTTGTTTGTATATAGTAATGTACATTGTATTTATATTCGTCATTGATATGGTCCATATACCCTTAAGTGTAAGGAGCATTTTTGTAGTATTCATACCATTTGTTTTATTAGTCATGATTCAAAGGGCTATTTTATATGTTTCTAAAAATCGTAATGAAGAAAAGAAGCAAATGCTGGGGGTTTTAATAGTAGCACTCATACCATTAATAGTGTGCACTGTACAACTAAGTGTAAATGAATATACATCAAAGTTTAATCAAAATAGATGGTTAAATCATGCAGATAAGCGGGTACATATGGTAGATGATCTATTACAAAAATATAAATTAATAGGGAAATCAAATGAAGAAATTATCCAATTGTTAGGAGCTCCAACGGAAACGAGAAGTGGGGAAGAAGGAGTTACCACTTTGTATTATCTTGGGACTGAACGTGGCTTTATTCCAATAGATAGCGAACAGCTTGTTTTCCAATTTGATAGAGATGGAAAAGTCATGGAATATACGGTGCATAAAGATTAAAGAAACGTAGAGGGAAGCTATATGTTATAGCTTCTTTTTTATTTTTCAATATGTCACGGAAGGGGGATAAGGTTTTTGAGTGGAATAAGGAATGAAAGCGGAGGTGATGCATATATATAGATGCATTGGGTGATTATTAGTCCGATTGGTGAGGGGTAATAATTAATAAGTACGAACAAAAACCCCACTCATTAAAGTTTCACTTTATCATATTGTATAAATGAAAAGGAGGTAAGACGGTGAAAGCAATCCCGACTGATGTCCTGAGTAAAGAATTGATGGAAAGAGAAGGAGTTATCTCTATTACAGTAAAGGAATTTGAAAAGATAGAAGTAGCTGGAGTGGTGGTCGCTGGTCCAGCAGTTATTTTGATTAATCAAGATTAAGTACATATCATTGAAATAAAAAGCATCCATCTAGGATGCTTTTTATTTGTATGTAAGCATAAATATGATGGATAATTGTGTTACTGGAGGGAAAGTCTGTGGCAATAATTATAACAATGTTAGTAATGGGTATTTTATTAGGATTTGTTGGAGCTGGAGGAGCTGGGTTTATTATCGCGATACTCACTTTAGTATTCCAAATTCCTATTCATGTTGCTCTTGCAACATCTTTAACTGCAATGGCATTTACGACATTATCAGGTGTTGTAAGTCATTACCGTGAAGGCAATGTTGCACTTATTATAGGCGGGATTGTTGGGGGATTTGGCGCAATTGGCTCTTATATTGGTTCTAAATTTGGTTCACTTATACCAGCACATCTTCTTCATTGGTTTACAGCTGGGATGTTATTTTTATCGGCAATTTTTATGTTTATTAAATTAATTATGTTCCAAAACAAAGAGAAGTCGTCTTTATATAAACATAAAGAGTTTTCCGTGAACTACTTGTTGAAATGTGTATGCCTTGGATTAGTTACTGGAATGATGGCTGGTTCATTTGGGATTGGTTCTGCACCGTTTATTCAACTTGGATTAATGGTTCTATTGGGACTTACGATTCAGCAATCTGTAGGGACAACAATGCTTGTTATATTACCGATTGCAATTGGAGGCGGGATAGGATATAGTTCGGAAGGATATTTAGATTATATATTGTTATTGCAAGTATTGATTGGGACCATGTTAGGGGCATACATTGGCGCGAAGTTTACAAATTATGCACCGCGAACGCTTTTGAGGTTTTCGATGATTATGACACCGGTTTTAGCTGGGTGTATGCTATTGATGGAATAAAGTGAAATTATAATCAGTAGGGGGTTACTGCTTACAAATAGCGGGATAAAATTAATATAGCAAACTATTAATATATTTTACGAATGAATTATATAGGTAATTCATATTTCCCATATAAAAGGATTTGTTTTAATATTATGAGTGTAAAGTTCGAGTATTCGAAGTACTACTTGAATTATATCCCTATCCCTTTTCTAAAAATGCGAACAAGTTTTGCCCTATTCTATTCAATAGTTAATTGCATAGAAATATATTGTTCGATGACCATTATGGAACGTACATAATGGGAAAATCCCGATCCTTAAAGAGGATGCCCCTAATCTTCATGTGAAAATATGATCGGATATGAAAGCTGCCCAATTTATGGTCAGCTTTCTTTTTGTTCGAAAATTATTTCTTCTTTAATTTCTGTTTGCAATAATACAGTTTTTCCGAAGCGACGTTTGCATTCCGCGCGCACTTTTTCAAGGGCTAGTAGCTGAGTAGTGGCGGGAACTGTGACAATAGCTTGGCGAGGTTTTCGATTTTCTTCACAAAAGACACATTCCACAACATAATTAGAAATCATATTTTCATCCTTCCATTTTTAATTTCTAAGAAGGGATTGTCTATGAAGTTGATGTAACTTTTCGTCATTGTTTTATTATTTTCCTCTTTTTTTCAAGGGGAAAATAATAAAGAAGGCGAATTTTAGTAGGGGAGGGATGTTTATGGAGAGATGGATAGGTAGTGCAGCGGTATGTGTAAATGAAAAAAATGAAGTTTTAATGGTACTGCAGGGAAAAGAGGGAGAAGAAAAAAGGTGGTCTGTCCCAAGTGGAGGACTTGAAAAGGGAGAGACACTAGAAGAATGTTGTATCAGGGAAGTTTGGGAAGAAACAGGTTACAATGTGGAAGTTGTAAATAAAATATATGAAAAAGAGGGTATTACATACGGTGTTCCAGTGTATGTCCATTATTATTTTGTTAAACAAATAGGCGGTAATATGAAAATCCAAGATCCTGATGAGTTAATACATGAAATTGCTTGGAAAGGGATACATGAAGTTGAACAATTGTGTTTAGCTTTTCCAGAGGATTATGAATTGCTGTACCAATATATAAATAAAGAAGCAAGTATGTAAATACTTGCTTCTTTAATGTATCCAAGACAAGAAAAGCGGAACGATAACTAAACTAGCGCCTGCTGTTAAAAGCATGGATAAACTTGCAATTGTTCCTTCCACAGGACCGATTTCGAATGCTTTTGATGTACCGGTTCCATTTGCGCTCGTTCCTAACATAATACCTTTTGCGATTGCTGTTTTAATACGGCAAATACGTATGAGAGAAGGACCGAGCAATGCTCCTGTTAAGGCAGTTAAAACGACAAATACAGCAGTTAATTGTGACATACCACCAATCATTTCTGAAATAGCCATTGCGATTGGTGTTGTTACGATATGTGGCGCTAAACTATGTTCTAGTGATGAATCAATTTGAAAATAATTTGCTAGTAGTGCTGAAGTAATGACTGATAAAAACGAACCGACAATGACATTAAGTAAGATAGCCATTCCATGTTTCTTTAATAAATCAAAGTATTTATAGATTGGCCATGCAAAAGCAACTGTTGCGGGTTTTAATAATTCAGTTAACCAGTGACCACCAGATTCATATGTTTCATAAGGTGTATCTAATCCGAGCAATAAAGAAATTAAAATAATGGGACAGACGAGAAGAGGAGAAAGTAGACTCCAATTCCATCGTTGATACATTTTTTTTGATAGCCAATATGTGAATAGTGTTAATAGTAAACAAAGAAATCCGATCATTGCGTTGATCCTTTCCGCTTTAGTAGCAATTCTGTTAAAAGTCCTGTAACTAAGGTAACGCAAAGAGTGCTAATCATAATAATTAAAATGAGATCGATTCCATATTGTGTTAGTGTATCTCTGTAACGTATGACAGCGACTGCAGAAGGGATGAAAAATAAAATAAGTTCTTTTAATAAAAAATCTGCTCCGTCCTGTATCCATTCTTTTTTAACTAGGTTAAATTTTAATGAAATTAATAATAAAAAAATACCGATTATACTTCCTGGAACTGGGAGGTGTGCCTGTTTTGCAATCCATTCACCTGTCCAAGCGAAACAAAATAGTAATAAAATTTGTCCGCTTAACTTCCACCATTTCATACAGTAACCACCTCTTTCTTTTTTTACATAAAAATTGTAAAAAAGAATTAACAATTTCTACTATACGTTCATTCAAAATATTTGTCTAATATATAAATTATATGTTATTAATATATTAGACATATTAATCGAAAGTGAAAAGGGTGTCCAAAAATGGAATTACGGCATTTGCAATATTTTGTTGTTGTGGCAGAAGAGTTACACTTTGGACGGGCGGCTGCTCGTTTACAAATGACACAACCACCACTTAGTCAACAAATACAGCAATTAGAAAAAGAAATGGGAGTTACATTATTTTCAAGAACGAAAAGAAAGGTTGAACTAACAGAAGCAGGAGAAATGTTTTTAAAAGAAGTAAAAAAGGCGTTTGAACAAATTGAAAAAGCAGTAGAAGTTGCACAAAGTGCGCAAAGGGGAGAAGTAGGATCACTTTCAATTGGTTTTGTAGGTGCGGCGATATATGATATTTTACCATCAATTGTTAGGGAATATAGAAAAAAATTTCCGAGAGTGTCTGTTGCATTACATGAATTGTCAACACCAGATCAAGTTCATGCACTTCATGATAACCGTATCGATATTGGCTTTTTACGTCCACCAATTCCAACACAATTATTAGAATTAGAGCCAATTCAAAGGTTATCTTGCACCTTATGTTTACCAAAGGCACATCCACTTGCAGAGAAAGATGAAATACATATAGAAGATTTACGAGATGAGCCGTTTGTATTTATTACGAGACCAGTATGGCCAGCTTTGTATGATACAATTTTATCTCTTTGCAGAGAAGTTGGATTTAGTCCGCGTATTGTACAAGAAGCAACAGAGTATCAAACAGTTATGGGGCTTGTAGCAGCAGGGATTGGAATTACAGTAATACCCGTGTCGGCAAATAAGTTATATAAAACAGAAGTTGTATATAAAGAGTTATATGATTCTAATTTTGTTGCAGAAATGTCAGTGGCTTACAAAAAAATGAATAGTAATCCAGAGCTGCTAGAGTTTTTAAAAATTGCAAGAGAGAAGAAAAGAATAGAAGTAGAAGATGAGCAATAGTAGTAACAGAATATGGATTTAATTCAAATTCATAAAAGTACACCTTATTAAACAATAAAGCGGAAATGCAACTTAAGTTGCATTTCCGCTTTATTGTTCTTTTTTTAGCTCGATACTAAATAGATAAACGTGTTCATTTTCTTTTAAGAGTAGATCAATACCTGTTTCTTCATCAATGGTAGGAATGCTTACAGTTTCTTTACTGGTTTGGATTACAGCAGCTAAAGTTGTTTTTTGATTGTATTTTAAATTTTTTATAGATTGGATTGTAGTAGTTGCAGAGCTATTTACGCTTGGTGGCGCTTCTTCAGGAACAAGTGTTGAACCACCTTCAATATTCAGATACCACTGCCTTTTTTCTTGTATATCTTTATCGAATTGGAAATGTGGTGGTAAAAAAGAAAGCTTTACTTTCTTTTTTGAAAAATGTGAGGTAGCTATATTAGCAATTTCTTTTGTTTTTTTACCATTGTTATAATAATCAATTGTAGCATTTATTTCATCTTTATCATTTTTAAGAGTAACGTTATAAAACATGCTATTTCCTTCTTGAAAAGGAGTCATTTGTAAAATAGAAGCTTGCTCTTTTGTTAATTTGTATGGCTCAACAATGGCAACTTCATTGTTTTTTATTTGGCTACAACTTGTGAGTAATAATAAACACAAGATTGATAGTAATTTTATACGCATGCAATCTCCTCCTTTTTACAATTATATTCTAAATGTGATTTTTTATCATTTCGTTTTCTAGGACTAAAGACTTAGAAAAAATTCCGATTGTAGTGCGATGTTTAAAATGTCATATTTTTATACACTAGTAGTATAGAATGCGTATGTAATAAGGTAGGGGAAGAATTTTATGTCTTTATGTCGGTTAGCGAGAAAAAATATTAGAACATTTGCTACCAAAAGGATGAAGCAATTTATGTGGATTGCTATGAGTACTATGATTTTGTTTTTTATGATATCGTTACAATTTAATGAAGGAGCTATTTTGAAAGTAGGGGATGCATTTGTATTTCAAATGTATTTTTACACACTGTTTATTGTACTAATTTTCATATGTATTTTTACTACATATAAAATGATGTACTCCCTTTTGCTAGTGAGGAGAGAGGAGTTTACATCTTATGTAGCAGAAAATATAAAAAGAAAAGAAGTACTATGTTTATTATGTCAGGAGCAATTATTCATTTATGGAGCAGCATTTGTTTTCGGATTAATTAATGGGATGCTATTTTTGAAATTATTCACGGTTATCTTTATGAAAATCGCAGGGATACAAGGAGTAAATAGTGCGCCAATTACAATATATGCAGTTGTAATTATTAGTATAATTATGATGACTGTCGTTTTAATAACGATGATGCAATGTTATCGATTTGTTCGAAGTTTAAAAGATGAAAATTCGTTGCGATTAAAAGAAAGGGCATGAGAAATCATGCTTTTTTCTATTTTACACATAAAAATAATCATGTTACAGTGAAAAGACCTGACAAAGAATGGGAAGGAAAGGTTGTATAGAATGACAAATGAACAATCAATTGTAAAAGTCGATCGGTTAACGAAGCGAATCGGCTCAAAGACACTTGTACAAAATATTAGTTTTGAAGTGAAAAAAGGCGAGGTTGTCGGTTTACTCGGACCAAACGGTGCTGGAAAAACGACTTTAATGAGAATGATGGTTGGTATGATCCGTATGACAGAAGGTGAAGTATGGATTGATGGTCAATCTGTGAAACAGCAATTTGAAAAAACCGCTGCGAAAATTGGGGCGGTAATTGAGACACCCGAATTTTATCCTTTTTTGAGCGGGTATGAAAATTTAACATATTTCGGACGAATGAATGGTAATGTGACCGAAGAACGTATCGATGAAGTAGTGAAATTGTTAGGAATGGGACAAGTAATTAATCGTAAAGTAAAAGCATATTCACTCGGCATGAGACAACGTTTAGGAATCGCTCAGGCGCTTATTCACGATCCGGATGTGTTGGTACTAGATGAACCGACGAATGGATTAGACCCTAGTGGAATACATGAAATGAGAATGTACATAAAAAAAATTGCACATGAACAAGGAAAAGCTGTACTTGTATCAAGTCACTTACTTTCAGAAGTTGAATTAATGTGTGACAGAGTTATCATTATTCAGCACGGGGAATATGTGGCTACGCAAAATATTCAGCATAGCCAAAGCGAAGAGATGGAGACGATCCGTATACGTGTAGATGATGCGAATAAAGCAGCGGAAATATTAGGGCATGATGTTTTAGTAAAAGATAATGAATTACTTATTAATGTAAAAGATGAAGAAATCCCAAATGTTATTCGTACATTGCTTGAGAAAAATATTCAAGTGTATCGTGTATATGAAGAAAGAAAAACGTTAGAAGAGCAATTTTTAGAATTAACAGGGGGAAAAGATATTGTTTAATTTAGTATATAACGAACTGTATAAAATATTTAAGCGGAAGCGAACGATTATTCCATTTGCGGTTATTGCAGTATTAATAATCGGATTAGGGTGGGTTACGGTAAAGTATTTTGAACCGGAAACAAAAGGATGGAAAGTAGATTATACAGAACGTACTGTAGAAATTGAGAAAAAGCTTGGCATGAAAAAAGAAGCTATTTTAGCAGAAAAATCAGGGGATGAGCTTGTAAAAGAATACCAGCTTAAGATGAAGCATTTAGATACAGATACAGCACCGGCAAGCAGTTCTCCACTTTCTTTCATGAGAGATACAGGTTTTATCGTATTTCCAATTTTGCTCCCATTTATCCTCGTGTATGCAAGTACAATTTTTGCGAATGAATATAGCTGGGGAACATATAAATTTTTAACAATCCGTCCGGCGAGTCGATTTAAAATTTTAACAGCAAAGTTTTTAGCAATCGTTATATTTGCAGCTTTATTGTTTATATTTAATATGATTTTCTCCGCTTTATGTGGACTTGTTATTTATAAATTCCAACAGCCTGCATGGAGTGAGTTTATTTTCCAAGATGGAAATATAATAAAACAAAATATTTTTGTGGAAGCAAGTAAATATTATGTTTTATCGTGGTTACCAACGGTTGTGTATGCATCGTTTGCATTTATGATTTCTGTGTTAACGAGATCTAGTGGAGGTGCAATTGGTATTTCACTATTCCTTGCTTTATCAGGCAATATTGCGTTATTAGCAGCCACTAGATATAACTGGGCGAAATATTTATTGCCAGCAAACACAGATTTATATAGTATTTCAAAGAATGGAAGTTTTATTGATGGAGTAACATTCCCGTTTGCATCATGTATGTTACTACTGTATTTGTTCGTATTTTTATGTATTTCATATACTGTGTTTTTAAAACGTGATTTAACTTAATAAGAAAAGCCGTTCAGGGTGCTGAGATGCACTTTGAACGGCTTTTTTTATGAGAATTGTTTAAGTGCTCTTTCGGCTAGTAAAGCAAAGTATTCTGCACTTATAGGCAGTGCCTCTTCATTAATTGTAAAAGCAGGATGATGCCATTCATGTGTACCGTTCGTTCCCATAAAGACGAATGAACCTGGTATTTCCTGTTGGTAAAATGAGAAATCTTCTCCAGCCATTGACGGACTAGGCGAGATGATATTAAGATTCATCTTTGTGGCAACTTGAGTAGATAAGTCTGTAAGAGCTTTATCGTTGTGAACAGCAGGAGGACCTGAATAAAAACGGAATTTCGTTTTTACACCTAATGCATCAGATACACCTTTAATAATACGCTCCATGAGTGCTGGAATCTTTTCACGTGTTTCAGCTTGGAACGTGCGAATCGTTCCTTCTAACGTAGCTTTTTCAGGAATCACGTTCCACGTATTTCCTGCATGAATATTTGTAACACTAACAACCGCATTATGAGATGAACTTATATTTCGGCTTACAATTGTTTGCAGTGCCATCACAATTTGAGAGGATGCGACAATAGGATCTACGCCAGCATCTGGTACAGCCGCGTGTGTACCAACTCCGTGAATTTCAATTTCAAATCGATCAACTCCAGCCATCAGTGGACCATCTTTAATGCCAATTGTACCTACTGGTAAATCAGGTTTATTATGCATGCCGAAAATCGCTTGCACATTACGTAAATGTCCAGCATCAATAACTTTGCAAGCGCCATTACTACTTTCTTCAGCTGGTTGGAATATGAAGCGAACCGTTCCATTTAGGGAAGATTCTCTTTCTTTTAATAAGAAAGCAGTACCTAAAATAGCAGCTGTATGAAAATCGTGTCCACAAGCATGCATTTTCCCTCGTACTTTAGATGCATAGGACAAATGTGTTTCTTCTTGAATAGGAAGGGCATCAATATCAGCACGAACTGCTACAATTGGTCCGTTTTTATTACCAGACACTTCAGCGATAATTCCTGTTTCTAAATTGGAATCAATGATAGTAATATTTTTTTCTTCTAACCAATTTTTTATTGCTTTTGTTGTTTCGAACTCTTCATATGATAGTTCTGGATACTCATGTAAATGTCGACGGATGGAAATAAGTTTTTCTTTTAGTTGATTTGAAATAGATACCATGTAGTATGCCTTCTTTCTTCAGCAAAATATTTACCATAAGTATACAACAATAAAAGAGAGGATTCTCAAATGAAAATCCTCTCTCGTTTATCCCATAAAAGCCCGATTGGTTCAACTAATTAAAGTTTCACTTTATGCTGCGACTTTTTTATGCGTAGGATGTTTACGATAACGTCCACGCATTGCGTATGCAATTTGCGGGATTGCAATCCCAATTAATATAAGTGATACACCGAACCATTGTGAAGATAGTACAGCCTCTTTTAAAACGAATACGGACATAATTGTTGTAACTGGTAGTTCCGCTGCACCAAGAATAGTCGCTAAGCCAGAACCGATTTTTGGAATCCCGATTGTAAAGGCAATAGATGGAATGACGATACTAAATGTTCCTAATCCTAAACCGTATTTCCAAAGACCTTGAGAAATGGCACCATTAAAAATAAATGTTGGTGGGAATACAATCATGACTAAAGTTAAAGCACCAGTCATTAAGAGAACACCGCGCGGTAATGAAGGTACTTCAACAGCAACTTTTCCGCTCACGAAAATGTATGTTGCGAATGTAACAGCAGATAATAAACCTAAAATGATTCCAGTTGTATCGAAAGCACCTGCTGATTGTTCTAGTAAACCACTGGATAAAAATGTCCCTACAAGTAAGAAAATAACAGAAATAACTTTTTCTCTTGAAGGTAAAGTTTTTGTTGCGACTGCTTCAATGATAATTCCGACCCAAACGAATTGGAATAAAAGAATAATTGCAATAGAAGCTGGTACAGTTTTTAATGAAGCATAATAAAAAATTCCGGTAAAACTTGCAGATGTTCCTGCAACGAATAAAAGTAATGCTTGCTTTAAAGGAACGCGATGTCTAGAAAATAGAAGTGTAATAGCAAGCAAAATAATCCAACCGAACAAATATTGGCTGCCAATTACCTCTCCAAGTGAAAATCCTTCTGCATATGCAAGCTTAACAAAAATAGCTAAAATTCCATAACTACACGCTCCTAATAAAACTAAAAGAGAATAACGAAGCATGAAAAATTCCTCCCATCTATATGAAGTTGTTCCGTATCGAAAATATATAACTAGAGGGAAGTATACAAAATTAGAAATAAAGGGTCAAATGAAAGAAAAGTATGACATTTTATAGAATAATAATAAAAGTATGATATTTATGCATAATCTTGAAATTATTAATAGTAGAAGTATTATAAAATCAACTTTGCATTGTATAGAGACAGCATTTGAAAAAAATAATTTTTAAACAAATATGTAAATAGGCGTACTAGTAGCGTGCTAATTATTTGAGAAACTATGTTACCTTTGTTATGTTAATAACAATTAAAGGAGTTTCATAATGCATTTGAGTTTTTTCTATATAATAGAAGGAAATGAAAACGTTTTATTAGAAACTGTGAGAAAATATGTTTTTTCTTATTGCCACGTTGTAAAAGTGATTTCACGAATTGTTCATAGTATTTTTATGTGTTTTTGTTACAATATTTAGGGAGAGGAGTGGAATGATGCAAGATATTAGTATTTTTTTAGCGTTTGGCGCCGGGTTCTTATCATTTATTTCCCCATGTTGCTTACCGCTTTATCCGGCATTTTTATCGTACATAACAGGTATGTCGGTTTCTGAATTGAAAGAAGAAAATGCAATGCTTCGCAAAAGAAGTATGATACATACAGCGTTTTTCTTACTTGGATTTTCAATTATATTTATTGCAATTGGATTTGGTACAAGTTTTATTGGAGGAATCTTTACTGACTATAAAGATTTAATCAGACAGTTAGGTGGTATCTTTATCATCGTGTTCGGTTTAATTATTGTCGGAGTGTTTAAGCCGAAATTTTTAATGCAAGACCGTAAATTTACATTTAAAAATCGTCCAAGTGGCTATTTTGGATCAGTACTAATTGGATTAGCTTTTGCAGCAGGGTGGACGCCATGTACCGGACCAATTCTAGTGTCCGTAATTGGATTAGCAGCAACAAATCCAGAATCAGCAATGATATACATGATTGCTTACATACTTGGATTTGCAATCCCGTTTTTCGTACTGTCATTCTTTATTACGAAAATGTCTTGGATTAAAAGAAATAGTATGGCCTTCATGAAAGTCGGAGGATACATTATGATTGTTATGGGTGTCTTCCTATACTTTAACTGGATGACGAAAATTATCGTATATTTCTCAAGTTTATTTGGTGGTTTTACCGGTTTTTAGTATTATTCTGCGAAAATGTTGGAAATACTAACGGAAAAGCATATAATGAAAGTATATTTTGCATATAGCCACAAAAAAGGATGAGAAAATATGAACATAGTTGTTTTATCCAGTATCGTTGCTGTTTGTATGGCTGTCGGTGCGATGTTTATTCGTTTAAAAGCAGCTAAGAAACCTGCAACATTGAAAAAAATTATACTTCCACCATTTTTTATGAGTACGGGCGCATTGATGTATGTTTTTCCTGAATTTCGATTAACTCCAGCAGAAATGTTAGAAGCAATTGGTGTCGGTTTGATTTTCTCTATTTTTCTTATTAAAACATCTAAATTTGAAATTAGAGGACAAGAGATTTATTTGAAGCGTTCAAAAGCCTTTGTTTTCATATTAATTGGATTACTTGTAGTGCGGATTGTATTTAAAACATACTTAAGTCAATCTCTTGATTTAGGACAACTTAGTGGCATGTTCTTCTTACTTGCGTTTGCGATGATTGTGTCATGGAGAATTGCAATGTATCGTTCCTTTACGAAATTACAAAAGGAAATGGAAAAAGAAGATGGTTTTTATAATGAAAAAGATATGAAGCTAACTTAAAAACTGTATATGTACCAAATAAAAAGACAGCGTTAAAGGCGCTGTCTTTTTTATCGAAAATAATATGGAGTTACTTTGCGAGTAAAGATTGATAGTTAGAATAATCAATCTTTTTTTCTTGTAGTTTTTTAATTAAAAATTTATGATCACGCTTTGGTGTGGCAATGATATATCCTTTAATAATTAAGTCTTGTGTAATTTGAGAGGCATTTTCTTGTAATGCAAGTTCCCCGATTTTTCCAGCGATCTTTGATTTTGCAACATCGCGAAATAGTTCTGGAACAGGGCTTACAAGCTCTTCTAACAATTGTTTTTGTTCGTCAGCCCATAAATGTCTCGTTTTATTTATGTAGTGTTCTTCCCAATCCAAAATGGACATGCCGTCTTCTTTTGGTAATCGTTTTAAAAATTTTCTGAACATAAAGTATCCACCGATAGACATAAGCCCTAATAAAATAACCGTCCATAATACAATGAACCAACTGAACCATCCTTCGAGCAAGCATAT
This sequence comes from Bacillus sp. FSL L8-0152, assembly GCF_038006365.1. Taxonomy (NCBI): domain Bacteria; kingdom Bacillati; phylum Bacillota; class Bacilli; order Caryophanales; family Bacillaceae; genus Bacillus; species Bacillus sp. FSL L8-0152. The sequence goes on along the minus strand of NZ_JBBOVB010000001.1, from coordinate 3,744,523 downwards.
CCCCCCTTAATGATAGCGGTTTTCTTTTATTCATATTATATACAGTGAGATTCATAGAAAGCAAGAACGCTTGGTCATTTTGACCAAGCGTTATAGTTTAAACGAAGTATAGTTGTTCAACACATAAATTATTATTATCGTCTTCAACATACTCAATAATAAGTGTGCCAACTTTACGATCTTTATCTTCAGTTGTGAAAATAGAGTAAGAAGTAAAACGTGTTTTTGATAGGCCGCTTATATGTGTAGGTAAAGAAATGTAGTCGTTATCGCGGAAGAATTCCATCAGTTCAATATCCTCAAATTCTTTTCGGTCAACTTGTTTGTTTGTATAGCGGCGTTGAAGTTGTTTTAAAGACTCATTCCAAGAAATTGCTTTTGTGTCGTATACCATTGTTCTATCTCCTTACTGTATGTAATCATTAAGAACATACGTTCTAATCTAGTATACTCTTTTTATTCGAAAAGGGAAAGCAAAAAATAATGTAAGCTTGGATTTCCAAGCTTACATTATTGATGCGTCCGTCATAATCTCTATTTTTTATTATAAGTTAGATAGGAATAAGAAACAAGATGATATATATAATGTTGAGAGTTTTGAAAATTCTGTATATTATAGGTGTACTAAAGTGTAAGGGAATGAGAGGTATGGTATACGTAATTTCACTGCAAGGGCCGATGGCTAGCGGAAAAACAACATTGGCTAAAAGGTTAGAGAGATGTGGGCTTTCGGTTATATATGAAAATCCTTATCCAATTGTAGAAAAGCGAAAGCGATTAAATTTGGATATGAATTCAAAAGAAGGGTTTATCATAAATCAAAAAATGTTTATCGAAGCAAAAATTAAGGAGTTTCAAAATGTGAAAGGTTCAGTCGTAATTTTTGATCGCGGACCAGAAGACATTGAGTTTTTTACACTCTTTTATCCAACGATTATAGGGGAAGAGTGGGATATAGAAGCTGAATTGAAAGGTGAATTATATAAATTAAGAGAATGTCGTTCAGATGCCATTTTTTATTTAGATGTGACGAAAAAGAATGTATATGATAGAAAAAATAACGATAGGACAAGAAAACGAAGTACATTTGAGGAGCAATTTAAATTAGTAGAAACGGAAAAAGATTGGTATAAAAAATTTCCTGTAACTTATTTGGATACGAATAGATTAACAGTGGACGATCTAGAGGTATATTTTATGGACTGGTTAAAGGAGAGAGGACTATGAAAAAAATACTTTTATTTGTATACCCAACATTTGCGGAGTTTGAAATAACAGTAGCAACGGCATTGCTGAAAACGAAGTATGAAATCATAACAGCGGGCTTAACAAAAGAATTGATTATAAGTGAAACTGGGTTGCAAGTGCAGCCGCATATAGAAGTAAGTGAAGTATGTGTAGATGAGTATGAGGGGATACTTATTCCAGGTGGAGAAGAAGTACAGTTGAAAGATGCAAAATCTCTTTTTTCAGTTATTCGTCAATTTCACGAACAAGAAAAATTAGTAGCTGCTATTTGTGCTGGACCGTATGCGCTAGCAAAAGCGGGCTTATTTAAGGGGATTTCTTATACTGCGACTATAGATTATCAAAAGTTCGATTGTTTTCCAATAGAAAATTTCGTGTATAAAGAAGTTGTGCAACACTCAAATATCATTACAGCACAAGGGCATGCATTTGTACCATTCGGAATAGCAATTGCCTCTTATTTTGGAGTGGCAGACGAACATAATACAGATTTTTATGGTGGTAAAGGCAATGTAGTAATGGAGAAACTTTTACGAGAAAACGTGTAAAAGCTAGCAAATGCTAGCTTTTTTCTTTTTGACATCGATAAATGGCTAACGTTTTTGGATCACGCCATATACTGTTATGAAGTGATAATTCATTTTCTACTTCTTCTTTTAGCCATACCTTCATTTCCGCGTGAAGGTATGTATTATCAGGTATATTTAGCGACGGAAACATGCTAGAAATATAGTTTACAATCGGAGTAGCATGATGAAAAACGAGAGCATTATGAATAACTGCTTCTTCAACAGTTGGAAAAACAGACTGTAATATCTCTTTACCATTTTCCAAACAAAATGGCGTGACTGAAGATGTTGTTTTCGGTAAATCAAATGCGTCTAACATGCGGTTACACATTTCAACTATACGAGGTAATGTAACGTCAGAATTTGTTGTAGCTAAAAGTGAGCCGCCAGGACGTATTACTTTATGGAATCCTTGGATTGTTTTTTCGACGTCTTTCATGTGGTATAACATATGTCTTGCGACGATCCAGTCGTAGCAATTAGCTTCGAAAGGAAGTTTACCAGCGTTACCTAGTCTCCACTCAATTATGCTATTTTTTATTGTAGCTTCAGAAAGCATCGTTTTCGATTGATCCAAACCTGTTAAATGTCCTGTATGACCGTTAGTTTGTAATAGGGAAAGGAAACTCCCGTTAGCGCACCCAACCTCTAATATTTTTTCATCTCCTTGAAGTTGTAAATGATCCATGACGACTTCATCTAAATTCACATGTTTTTCTTCATAATGTTTATGCGTATTAATACGTGTTTGTAAATGGTTACTTACGTTGTATTGGCGTTTTACATCATTCATTTTTTCACATTCCACCTTCGTGCAAAATTGCTGAATCGCATGTGTTAATACGTCGGTTTTCTTTAAACCTTCATAATGGAGTGCAGCTTCAAACCTTTCAAGTAATTTTTCTTCAATTCGAAAATGAATATCTTTTCGCTTCGTCATTGAAATCTCGCCCCTTTGCATCTGTTAGTGAGACTATAGCATGCTTGGAAAAATTGTGTAAATAATTTGTGTACACAATATGGAGGGGATGAAAAAATTGTTTGAATGTGAGTTTAAACTATTGACGATTTAAACGTTTTCATATATTCTTAAATTAAGTAATATTCAAATAATTCAAAAGAAATGAGAGAGTCACATGCTTCTTCAAGGAACACATCGAATTGGTCGTATGGCCATGCTGTTGGCACTTGCGGATGAGAATGAAAGTCCTGTATTATCCATTCCAAAAGGTTGGAAGTATTGTACGGGGAAAGTGGGTTCAATGAATTCGCAAAAGGTTGTCGCAGCAATGGAAACAGCGGCTAAAAGCAACCAAGTTATTGAAACAGACGTTTACAGAGAAACACATGCACTTTATCATGCAATTATGGAAGCTTTGTACGGAGTGACGAGAGGTCAAATTCAGTTAGCAGACGTTCTTCGTACAGTAGGACTTCGTTTTGCGATTGTGCGCGGTACACCATACGACGGAAAAAAAGAAGGCGAATGGGTTGCTGTTGCATTATATGGAACGATTGGTGCACCTGTAAAAGGATCTGAGCATGAGGCGATTGGTTTAGGAATTAATCACATATGATTTGCCCATAGTCTATTAGTTAGAAGGGGGCCTTACTTTTTTAGGACAGAAGTCTGTCTTAAAAAGATAAGGTCCCCTTTTGCCTTTTTAAGGAGGAAAAATGATGATTACGTTAACAGGACATACATTGACAGTTGAAGAAATGAAGAGGTTATTACTGGAAGGAGAAGGTGTAACAGCTTGTCCAACTAGTATGCAAAAGGTAGCGGAGTGCCGCGAAGTAGTTGAGAAAATTGTAGAGGACGGAAAAGTCGTTTACGGAATTACAACTGGATTTGGAAAGTTTAGTGATGTGCTTATCCAAAAAGATGATGTAAAGGCACTTCAGCATAATTTAATTCAGTCACATGCATGCGGGATTGGTGATCCATTCCCTGAAGAAGTATCGCGCGGAATGTTAATTTTACGAGCAAACACGATGCTTAAAGGAGTATCAGGCGTAAGGCCGCTTGTTGTAAATATGCTTCTTGAGTTTGTAAATCGTAAAATTCATCCAGTCGTTCCGCAACAAGGTTCACTTGGTGCGAGTGGAGATTTGGCACCTTTATCTCATCTTGCGCTCGTATTATTAGGCGAAGGTGAAGTGTTCTATAAGGGGAAACGCGTTCATGCAATGGTTGCTCTTACAGAAGAAGGGCTTGAGCCAATTGAACTTGAAGCGAAAGAAGGTCTTGCATTAATTAATGGTACGCAGGCGATGACAGCGCAAGGAGTTCTTTCTTATATAGAAGCAGAAGCAACGGCGTATCAAGCTGAACTAATTGCTTCGATGACAATTGAAGGGTTACAAGGCATTATTGATGCATTTGATGAAAATGTTCATAAAGCACGTGGTTATAAAGAGCAAGTGGATGTAGCAAGCAGAATTCGTGACATTCTTCATGATAGTAAGTTAACAACAAAACAAGGAGAACTACGTGTACAGGATGCCTATTCACTTCGTTGTATCCCGCAAGTACACGGTGCTTCTTGGCAAGTTTTGAATTATGTGAAAGAAAAATTAGAAATTGAAATGAATGCCGCAACAGATAATCCGCTAATCTTTGATGGCGGGGAAAAAGTAATTTCAGGTGGTAACTTCCACGGTCAACCGATTGCGTTTGCGATGGACTTCTTAAAAGTAGGAATGGCGGAACTTGCAAATATTTCGGAGCGCCGTATTGAGCGTTTAGTAAATCCGCAATTAAATGATTTACCACCATTTTTAAGTCCAGAACCAGGACTGCAGTCAGGTGCAATGATTATGCAGTATGCTGCAGCGTCACTTGTTTCTGAAAATAAAACGTTAGCACATCCGGCGAGTGTAGATTCAATTCCGTCTTCTGCTAACCAAGAAGATCATGTAAGTATGGGAACAATTGCTTCACGCCATGCTCATCAGATCATTCAAAATGCAAGACGTGTTCTTTCAATTGAGATGATTTGTGCAATGCAAGCAGCAGAATATCGTGGTATTGAAAACATGAGTACAGTGACGAAGAGCTTCTACCATCAAGGTCGTCAGCAAGTGCCATCTATTAAAAATGACCGTATATTCTCAACGGATATTGAAAATATTGCGCATTGGTTAAAAACGAATTATTCGATAAAAGAAAGATTAGATGTAAACGCAGCACTATAAAATGAGAAAAGGGAGAGATTGAAATGGAAAAAGTACAACAAACAATTCGCGCGCCAAGAGGTACTGAGTTACAAACGAAAGGGTGGGTTCAGGAGGCTGCACTTCGAATGTTAATGAACAATTTAGATCCTGAAGTTGCTGAAAAACCAGAAGAATTAGTTGTATATGGTGGAATTGGCCGTGCAGCTCGTAACTGGGAAAGCTACAATGCAATCGTAGATTCATTAAAAACGTTAGAAAGCGATGAAACGTTACTTGTTCAATCAGGAAAACCAGTTGCCATTTTTAAATCACATGAAGATGCGCCTCGCGTACTGTTAGCCAACTCAAACTTAGTACCAAAATGGGCGAACTGGGATCACTTCCGTGAACTAGAGAAAAAAGGTCTTATGATGTACGGACAAATGACAGCAGGTAGCTGGATTTACATTGGAACACAAGGAATTTTACAAGGAACATATGAAACATTTGGCGAAGCAGCTCGTCAACATTTCGATGGTTCATTAAAAGGTACATTAACACTTACTGCTGGTTTAGGTGGTATGGGTGGTGCACAACCTCTTGCTGTAACGATGAATGGCGGTGTTGTTATTGCTATTGACGTCGATAAGCGTAGCATCGATCGTCGTATTGAAAAGAGATACTGTGATATGTATACAGAATCGTTAGAAGAAGCATTAACGGTTGCAAACGAGTATAAAGAGAAGAAAGAACCAATTTCTATTGGCTTATTAGGAAATGCGGCAGAAATTTTACCAGAACTAGTGAAGCGTAATATTACGCCAGATTTAGTTACGGATCAAACATCAGCTCATGATCCATTAAACGGTTATATTCCAGTAGGCTACACATTAGAAGAAGCGGCGAAACTTCGTGAAGAAGACCCAGAACGTTACGTACAATTATCAAAAGAAAGCATGACAAAACATGTAGAAGCAATGCTTGCAATGCAAGAAAAGGGCGCAATTACATTTGATTATGGAAATAACATTCGCCAAGTTGCTTTCGATGAAGGTTTGAAAAATGCTTTCGATTTCCCAGGATTCGTTCCAGCATTTATCCGTCCATTATTCTGTGAAGGAAAAGGACCGTTCCGCTGGGTAGCACTTTCTGGTGATCCAGAAGATATCTATAAAACAGACGAAGTAATTTTACGCGAATTCGCTGACAATGAGCATTTATGTAACTGGATTCGTATGGCACGTCAACAAGTGGAGTTTCAAGGTCTTCCATCACGTATTTGTTGGTTAGGTTACGGTGAGCGCGCGAAATTTGGTCGCATTATTAATGAAATGGTGGCAAATGGTGAATTATCAGCACCAATCGTAATCGGTCGTGACCATTTAGATTGCGGATCAGTAGCATCTCCAAACCGTGAAACAGAAGCGATGAAAGATGGTAGTGATGCAGTAGCAGACTGGCCAATTTTAAATGCATTAATTAACAGTGTAAACGGTGCAAGCTGGGTATCTGTTCACCACGGTGGCGGCGTTGGTATGGGTTATTCACTTCACGCTGGAATGGTTATCGTTGCAGATGGAACAGAAGCAGCAGCAAAACGTATTGAGCGCGTATTAACTTCTGACCCTGGTATGGGTGTTGTTCGTCACGTGGATGCTGGATATGACTTAGCTGTGGAAACTGCGAAAGAAAAAGGCGTTAACATTCCAATGATGAAATAAGGAGGAGAAAACATGCTGGACACTTTACTAATAAATATTGGTCAATTACTAACAATGGATCAAGAAGATGGCTTGTTAAGACGGGAAGCGATGAACACGCTTCCTGTTATCGAAAACGGTGCGGTTGGAATTGAAAACGATGTAATTACTTTCGTTGGAACAGCGGAAGAAGCGAAAGGATTACAAGCGAAAGAAGTTATTGATTGCGGCGGGAAAATGGTTTCTCCTGGTCTTGTCGACCCGCATACTCATCTTGTATTTGGTGGATCTCGCGAAAATGAAATCGCACTAAAATTACAAGGAGTTCCGTACTTAGAAATTTTAGAACAAGGCGGAGGCATTCTTTCGACTGTAAATGCAACGAAACAAGCATCGAAAGAAGAACTTGTTCAAAAAGCGAAATTCCATTTAGACCGTATGTTATCTTTCGGAGTTACAACTGTAGAAGCGAAGAGTGGTTACGGATTAGATGATGAGACGGAATGGAAACAATTAGAGGCAACTGCACAATTACAAAAAGAGCATCCGATCGATTTAGTTTCCACATTTTTAGGTGCTCATGCAGTTCCGAAAGAATATAAAGGTAGATCGAAAGAATTTTTACAATGGATGTTAGACCTACTACCAGAAATGAAAGAGAAGCAATTAGCGGAATTCGTTGATATTTTCTGTGAAACAGGTGTGTTCTCTGTCGAAGAGTCAAAAGAGTTTTTATTAAAAGCGAAAGAGCTTGGCTTTGATGTGAAAATTCATGCAGATGAAATCGACCCTCTTGGTGGTGCGGAAGCAGCGGCAGAAATCGGTGCAGCATCAGCAGACCATTTAGTTGGCGCTTCTGATAAAGGAATTGAAATGCTTGCAAACTCTAATACAGTAGCCACTTTATTACCAGGAACAACTTTCTATTTAAATAAAGAAAGTTTTGCTCGCGGTCGTAAAATGATTGATGAAGGTGTTGCAGTTGCGTTAGCTACAGACTTTAACCCAGGTAGCTGTCCAACTGAAAATATTCAGCTTATTATGAGCATTGCGATGCTAAAACTGAAAATGACACCAGAAGAAGTTTGGAATGCTGTAACGGTTAACTCATCATATGCCATTAACCGTGGTGATGTAGCTGGGAAAATTAGAGTTGGTCGTAAGGCAGATTTAGTTTTATGGGATGCTTACAATTATGCTTACGTACCGTATCATTACGGCGTAAGTCATGTGAATACAGTATGGAAGAATGGTAATATTGCATATACAAGAGGTGAACAATCGTGGAGCACGGCCACTATTTAAAGAAAAATGCAAAGTTTATTGATCGTGAAGTGACAAAATGGAGTGAGATGATTAAAGATTGGGAGGAAGGCGTAGAAATATTCGGTGCTGCTTTAATTGGAGCACCCCTTTCTAAACCATCTATTAGTCATTCAGGAGCAAGTTTTGCTCCAAAAACAATTCGTGCGATGTTAGATGCATACAGCACATATGCAATTACAGAAGAACACGATATGAAAGAAAGTGTCTTATATGATTGCGGCGATATTACGATGCATGTGACGGATATAAAAGAAAGTCATAACCGAATTGCGAAAACAGTTGGTCATGTAACGAAAGTAAATCCGAACATGATACCAATCGTTCTTGGTGGTGACCACTCGATTAGTTTTCCGAGTATAACAGGCTTTGCAAACAGTAAAGGAAAGGTCGGGATTATTCAATTTGATGCTCATCATGATTTACGTAATTTAGATGATGGAGGCCCGTCAAATGGTACACCATTCCGTAGTTTACTAGAAAATGATGTCATTACAGGGAAACAACTTGTTCAAATTGGAATTCGTAATTTTTCTAACGCACGTACGTACCATGAATATGCAATAGAGCATGGCGTAACAGTGTATACAATGAAAGACGTACGAGAGCGAGAAATAAAAGATATTATCACGGAAAGTATTGAAGTGTTAAGAAAACAAGGTGTGACTTCTATTTATATTTCTCTTGATATGGATGTACTAGACCAAGCGTTTGCACCAGGTTGTCCAGCAATTGGGCCAGGTGGAATGGATAGTACGACTTTACTAGATGCGATTGAATTCCTTGGTAAAGAACCGCTCGTTCAAGGGATGGATATAGTAGAGATTGATCCAACTCTTGATTTCAGGGATATGACGAGTAGAGTAGCAGCGCAAGTGATTATGAGTTTTCTTTTAGCGAGGGAAATAGTTAGTAAGCAGGTTAGTATATAGACGGAAAAGTAGATCTTTATCTATGCCTTATCAAAAACACATTACTACTCAAATGTAGTAATGTGTTTTTATGTTAAAAGAGAATGAATGTGGGTGCAACCGTTAATAAAATTGCGGGTTTTTATAGTGTGTTATGTAAATTTAATTTCTTGCTTTTGAAGTATTGACGCATAAAATAATTTTATGATAAAATAAAAATTTTGCTAAAAAACTAAAAGTGTGTTAAGCTTGAGAAGGTTACCATATATGGAGGTGGATTATTTGTTTCAAATTGGCGATAACATTGTTTATCCAATGCAGGGAGCAGGTATAATTAAAGCCATAGAAGAGAAGGAAGTCTCAGGAGAAAAACAACAGTATTATGTTATAAAAATGTCGGCTAGTAATATGGAACTAATGATTCCAGCAGGGAGAATATTGAATTCGAATATACGACCAGTGACGGATATAACCGCATTAGCACACATAATGGATATTTTTCAACATGGGGAATCAGATAGATTACTTACGTGGAAACAAAGGTATAAATTGAACACTGATAAAATAAAGACGGGTAAAATGCAAGAAGGTGCTGAAGTTGTGCGCGATTTAATGCGTATACAGAAAGAAAAAGCACTTAATGCAAGCGAAAAGAAGATGTTAGATAACGCATATGAATTTTTGATTAGTGAACTGGGATTAATTGAAGGTATCACAGAAAATCAGATAAAAAGCTTTTGTTAAGGTTCATTACAAATAATGTATTATATCCCAAAAAAGATCTTGAATTTTTTGGGAACATAATTATAGAAATTTTATCATTTCAAAGACATTCAACTCTTTCAAACCACTTTTAGAGCATTACCTCTATTGTTATTACTACAATCAAATCCATTTTTATTTTTTAATTTCATTTATGAATGTTCGAAGTTTAATTGAATACTTCGATAAAATAGTTACTTGATTTTTGCAATCCTGATTCACACTGGCACGGACGAGGAGCCGTAAGGATGAAAGAGAGGTAGGGCTTTCATTGTTTTAGGTATATAAGTTATTATTTTTAGAAGAATACTGAACCATATTCACTTCTATTGATAAGGTATTTTTTATATTAAAGAGATAAACGAATTGACAGCCATATATGGTCAACAAAAAAGGTTTCCTTCTAAGGAAACCTTTTTAATATTATTTATAGTATTTTGTTTTTTTGATATTCGAATTTTTTATTGTAAAGTCGTAAAAATTGACGTTACTATCTAAAAGTAAGTATGATGCGATTATAGTAAGATTTTTTAGGGGGAAGAAAAATGACAAGTTCAAGTAATAAAGCAGCGAGTATTTATGAAGGAACAAATGTAAACGCTGGTGGATCTTTTGAAAACGTTGAAGAAACAAAGTTGTTTGATCCAATTCAAATTGGAGCTTGGTCTCTTCGTAATCGTATAGCGATGGCACCGATGACAAGATGCTTTGCAGATAATGAAACTGGAGTAGTTGGTGCTGATGTAGTGGAGTACTACAGAAAACGTGCTGCGGATGGAATTGGACTAATTATTACAGAAGGAATTGTCATTAGTCCGAGAGCAAAAGGGAACCCGGGAGTACCAGGTATTTATACACAAGAACAAATCGATTCTTGGAAACCTGTTACAGAGGCAGTACATAAAGAAGGCGGGACGATTATTGCTCAAATATGGCATGTTGGGCGTATGAGTCATCATGAAATAATTGGTGGTCAAATGCCACAAGCACCATCTGCTATCGCTGCAGAGGGAAATGTTCCACGCTTTCGTAAACCGTTTGATACGCCAGAAGCAATGACGTTAGAAGAAATACAAGAAGTAATCGGTCAATACGCACAAGCTGCGAAAAATGCGATTGAAGCTGGATTTGATGGAGTAGAAATTCACGGTGCACACGGATATTTAATCGATCAATTTACGTATGAGTTTGCGAATAAGCGAACAGATAAATATGGCGGTAATTTAAAACAAAGGTTAACGTTTATGAAAGAAGTAACGGCGGCTGTAATAGAAGCTGTTGGAGCTAATAAAACACTTCTTCGCTTCTCTGCTTTCAAAGGCGATAATCCTACTTATATGTGGGAAAACCCTGAGCTTGCAATTGAAACGTTCGTAAATATGTTCAAAGAAGTTGGATTAACGATGATCCATCCCTCAACGATGAATTATACGCAAGAGATTGCTGACGGAAAGAATTTTCATCAACTAGTAAGAAAATATTGGGATGGTACGATTGTTGGGGTTGGTAATTTAAATCCGAAAGAGGCCGAAGAAGCGTTGCAAGAAGGAACAATTGATGTAGTGGCATTCGGCAGACCGTTAATTGCTAATCCAGACTTTGTTCATCGAATTAAACATGCTGAAAGTTTAGTTGAATATGACGCGAAAGAGCATCTTGCTACGTTAGTATGAATAAAGATAAAAGGAGAGCACACCGAGTGTTCTCCTTTTATTATGGGATTTCATAGGGGGAAGCGGGATGAGTGAAACGCTACTCGTTATTATTAGTATATTACTATTTTTAATGTTGCTTTTAATCATCTTTTTTATCATTACATTTTTTATAAAAAAACGAACACATCATTCTATTTTAAAGTTACATCCGTACTTAGGAAGAATGCGCTACTTACTGGAAAAGATAGGGCCTGAATTTCGACAATATTGGTTTGATCATGATACGGATGGAAAGCCTTTCTCACGTTATGATTTTCAAAGTGTTATGTTTTTAGCGAAATATCGCTCTGAAATACTTGGTTTTGGATCAAAACGAGATTTTGAAGCTTCTGGCTATTATATTGCTAATACATTATTTCCGATATTAACTGAGGAATTAAGTGTGAATCTTTCGCAAGAGCGGGAAGGTAAAAAGTACATGATTCATAAAGAAGGGTTATTTTCAAGAAGAGAAAAATTGACAGCGGATACAACGAATCTTTGGCTGTACGAAGAAGATGATGCAATTATAGTCGGTGAAAACCGTAAATATCCGTGGAAACTACATGGCATGTTTGGAGCATCTGCGACTTCTTACGGCGCGATTGGAGAAAATTATATTTTAGCGAGTGGTTTTGGAGCGAAAATGGCAGGCGGATCGTGGATTAATACTGGTGAAGGTGGCGTTATTCCAGAACATTTACATACAGGAGCGAATATCGTTGCGCAAATTGGTCCAGGGTTATTTGGGTACCGTGATGAGGACGGTAATTTTTCAATGGGAAAATTCATGGAGAAAGCGAAAGAAAGTAATATTAGAGCATTCGAATTGAAATTTGGGCAAGGTGCTAAAATACGTGGTGGTCATCTAGAGGGACAAAAAGTAAATGAGAAAATTGCTTTTGTTCGCAACGTCCGAAAGGGAGAGACGATTAATTCACCGAATCGATTTTCATTTTTAAAGAATGCAGTGGATACACTTTGTTTTATTCAACAGTTGCAAGAAAGCGGCGGTAAACCAGTTGGAATGAAAATTGTAATTGGTCAGCAGGAGCCTTTGGAAGATTTAATAAAAACAATGAAAGAACTAAATATTTACCCAGATTTTATTACAATAGACGGTTCAGAAGGCGGATCAGGGGCAACGTATAAATCGATGGCAGATTGTATGGGACTGCCGCTTATTCCAGCATTACTTACATTTATCGATACAGCAAATTATTATGGTGTCCGTAACAAGTTTAAAGTATTTGCATCGGGTAAATTAATCACACCAGATAAAGTGGCGATTGCTTTAGCGATTGGAGCGGATGCTGTAAGTTCAGCCCGCGGATTTATGATGGCAAGCGGCTGTATTATGGCCCTTCAATGTAATTCTGGCCAATGTCCATCTGGTGTAGCCACGACGAATCCGCATTATCAAAAAGCGTTAGATCCGTATGAGAAGAAGTGGCGAGTCATGAATTATATTATTAGTATGAGATATAGTTTATTTTCATTAGCAGCGGCAGCGGGAGTGAAGAGCCCGCGCCATTTAACTAGAGAGCATATTGTGTTTAAAGACGAGGTGGGGAGAGTAGTTCCTCTTTCGGAATTGTTTCCTATAGTAAATCAAACCTAAAAGTATATTTGATATGTAAGATTTTTTAGAGGAATAATTATATTTTTGGAAAAATTAGGAGTATAATAGGGGAGTATTTTTGAAAATGACTATTTTTAGGGAGAGATTCACTTGCAGCAAGGTTCGTACAGTATTACAATTTTTTTACTCGTCATAGGGCTCGTTATATTTAGACGCATGCGCTCTATGAATCGACCAATTAATAATAAAGGAAGACGACTACTATTGCCATTATTCTTCTTATTACCAGGTTTTTCTTTATACGCAGCACCGATACAACTTGCTGGTTGGCAAATTGGTATAGCTGCTGGGATCGGACTGTTATTGTCAATTCCACTTATTATTTTAAGTGGGTATGAAGTCAGAGAAGATGGTCAAATTTATGCAAAAAAAAGTATCGCTTTTATTGCTACATTTTTAGTTATCGTTCTTTTACGTGCTTATTTTAGAAGACATTTACAAGGTCTAGATCCAAAGTCAATCGGCATTCTTTTCTACACTCTTGCGGTTTGTTATATAGTACCTTGGCGTATTGGATGCTATATGAAATTTCGTAAAGTATATGTAGAGAAAGCAAAATTTGAGACGTCAATAAGCTAAAAGTCATACATTTGTATGGCTTTTAGTTTTTAAAATTTATCGGGTAAAGGAATGAAAATAAGGTGTGAAAAAACACTCTTTAATTTTCTGAATATTATTACTTTAATTTCTTGAAAAATCATTGTAATCCACTGGGATAAAGGCGTTTATAAAGGTTTTCACATGTAATGAAAAGTGCTCGTTCACTTGAAAGAACAAAAAATGTTTGTTAAGGTAGGGAACCATAAGCGAAAACAAGAAAATAGAAAAAGTCATTTTTCGAAATTTTGAATGGCTTATGGAATAAGGGAGAGATTTGGTGAAGATTGAAATTATGGTTTCGCTTGCTATTTATATGGCAGGTATGTTGTATATCGGATATTGGTCTTATAAGAAGACATCCGATTTATCAGATTATATGTTAGGTGGAAGGGGACTCGGTCCAGCAGTTACAGCTTTATCAGCTGGTGCTTCTGACATGAGTGGTTGGATGCTAATGGGATTACCTGGTGCGATGTATGCAACAGGATTATCAAGTATATGGATTGCGATAGGTTTATTAATAGGTGCTTATGCAAACTATTTAATCATTGCCCCACGTTTACGAACGTATACAGAAGTGGCAAATGATTCAATTACGATTCCAGACTTTTTAGAGAATCGGTTTAAAGATCGTACGAAAATACTTCGTTTTGTCTCCGCTATCGTCATTTTAGTATTTTTCACATTCTATGCGTCGGCTGGTTTAGTTTCAGGTGGACGTTTGTTTGAAAATTCTTTCAACCTAGATTATAAAATTGGTTTATTTGTAACAGTGGGTGTCGTTGTTGCGTATACACTATTCGGTGGCTTTCTAGCCGTAAGCTGGACGGACTTTGTACAAGGTTGTATTATGTTTATTGCGCTTGTACTAGTGCCAATTGTTGCTTTTACGGATGTCGGTGGTGTAACAGAAACATTTAATACGATTAAACAAGTCGATGCATCGCATTTAGATATGTTTAAAGGGACCACAATACTTGGCATTATTTCATTTTTAGCATGGGGACTTGGGTATTTTGGTCAACCGCATATTATTGTCCGTTTTATGGCAATTACCTCTATTAAAGATTTAAAGACTTCTCGTAGAATCGGTATCGGTTGGATGACGATTTCAATTATAGGTGCAATGCTTACTGGTCTAATTGGTATCGCTTATTATGCTAAAAATAATGCGACATTACAAGACCCAGAAATGGTCTTTGTAACATTCTCCAATATTTTATTCCATCCGTACATTACAGGATTTTTATTATCAGCTATTTTGGCTTCGATTATGAGTAGTATTTCCTCACAATTACTTGTTATTTCAAGTGCAGTAACGGAAGACTTCTATAAAACATTTTTCCGTCGTAATGCAAGTGACAAAGAACTTGTATTTATCGGTAGATTGTCAGTATTAGTAGTAGCTATGATCGCAGTTGTTTTAGCGTATCATCCAAGTGATACAATTTTAACACTTGTAGGTTATGCTTGGGCTGGATTTGGTTCAGCGTTCGGACCAGCCATTTTATTAAGTTTATATTGGAAAAGAACGAATAAATGGGGCGTTCTTGCAGGTATGATTGTTGGTGCAGTAGTTGTTATAGCATGGGTAAAAATTCCAAGTTTAAAAGCAATTATGTATGAAATGGTACCTGGATTTTTCTGTAGTTTATTAACTGTTATCGTTGTAAGTTTATTAACGAAAGAACCCGTTAAGGCAGTTCATCGTGAATTTAATGAGATGGAAGCAATATTGGAAGAAGAAACGAAATGATTAGCGAAGAGAGTAAACGAAACTGGCGTTTACTCTCTTTTTATTTAAAATGAAAATAAGGAACTTATTGACAACTAAAAGTAAGTAACTTATAATAAATTTGAGTTCAAGTTAATTTGTACTTTGAATAAAGATTTTAAATGGAGTAAATATTTTTTAAAAACTATCTCGAATTTGAGATGAATTGACAAGCTGGAAGTTAATGTGTATTTTTATAATCGATATCTCGAATTCGAGATAAAATTATAATGACGGATTTTACTTTGTAGCATGGACAAAATGAATAATGAATTTAAATGTAAAAGAATTTTTATAATGAAATAAAAAAGGAGTGGAAGAAATGGAAAAGAAAACAATGGGAATCCATCACATTACAGCGATTGTAGGGCATCCACAAGAAAATGTAGACTTTTATGCTGGTGTATTAGGGTTACGTTTAGTGAAACAAACAGTGAATTTTGATGATCCAGGTACGTACCACCTTTATTTTGGAAATGAAGGAGGAAAACCTGGAACAATTATTACGTTTTTCCCATGGGCAGGTGCTCGTCAAGGTATTATTGGGGATGGTCAAGTAGGAATTACGTCTTACGTTGTACCAAAAGGTGCAATGGAGTTTTGGGAAAATAGATTAGAAAAATTCGATGTTTCGTATACGAAAATGACTCGTTTTGGAGAGGAGTATTTAGAATTTGATGATCCGCATGGTTTGCATATAGAATTAGTTGAAAGAGAAGCAGGCGAATTAAATAATTGGAGTTTTGGAGAAGTTACACCAGAAGTAGCAATTAAAGGGTTTGGAGGTGCTGTTCTTTTATCTGCACAGCCTCAAAAAACAGCTGAATTGTTAGAACATATTATGGGTCTTGAGAAAATTGGAGAAGAGGGTGAATTTGTTCGATTCCGTTCTTCTGCTGATATTGGAAATATTATTGATTTGAAATTATCAACAATCGGTCGTGGCCAAATGGGCGTTGGTACAGTTCATCATATAGCTTGGAGAGCGATTGACGATGCTGATCAGCTAGACTGGAAAGAGCATGTGTCGCGTTTTGGATATCACGTAACTCCTGTACAAGATCGAAATTATTTTAACGCGATTTATTTTAGAGAACATGGTGAAATCTTATTTGAAATTGCAACAGATCCTCCTGGTTTCGCTCATGATGAATCGTTAGAGACGATGGGTGAGGAATTAAAGTTACCGGAACAATATGAACAACATAGAAAACAGATTGAACAAACGCTTTTACCATTTGAAGTGAGAAATTTAGATTAAAGTGATTGAAGGGGGAACAGGATTATGATGAAACATGTTTTTCAAAAAGGAAAAGATACGTCAAAACCAGTGTTGTTATTACTTCATGGCACAGGTGGTAATGAATTAGATTTACTACCACTTGCAGAAATAATTGATCCGGAAGCGTCGGTATTAAGCGTTAGGGGAAATGTGTTAGAGAATGGGATGCGGCGTTTCTTCCGCCGATTAGCAGAGGGCATTTTTGATGAAGAGGATTTAATTTTCCGTACGAAGGAATTAAATGAATTTTTAGATGAAGCGGCTAAAGAATATAAATTCGATAGAAATAACATTGTAGCTATCGGTTATTCGAATGGGGCAAATATCGCAGCAAGCTTATTATTCCATTACGAAAATGCATTAAAAGGTGCTGTGCTTCATCACCCAATGGTACCTAGAAGAGGAATGCAATTAGCAAATTTAGCAGGGAAATCTGTGTTTATTGCTGCTGGGACAAATGACCCAATTTGTTCATCAGCAGAGTCAGAGGAATTGAAGGTACTATTAGAAAATGCAAATGCGAATGTAACAATGCATTGGGAAAATCGAGGGCATCAATTAACGATGGGTGAAGTAGAAAAAGCAAAAGAGTGGTATGACAAAGCATTTTAAAAAAAGAAGCATCTGCTAACGATTAGTAGATGCTTCTTTTTTATTTAAGACTGGATTGCGAGATGAGATGAAGAAAGTGGTAGCTCAATATCAACAATCGTACCTTTATTTAATTCGCTTGAAATGTGTAATCTACCATGATGTTCTTCAATTATTTTGTAACACATCATTAATCCTAGTCCTGTGCCTTTTTCTTTTAAACTATAAAAAGGTTCGCCTAGACGGGAGATACGATCTTCAGGAATGCCGCAACCTTCATCGATAATTCGTATTAAGATGAAATTATCCTCTAATGGTTTTGTTTGGATGAAAATATTTCCGCCATTTGGCATTGCTTCTATCGCATTTTTTAATATGTTTATAAACACTTGTTTTAATTGGTTACCGTCACATTGAATATCATATACGTAATCAAAATGATCCATGATGATATGAACGCTATGCATAATTGCAGTCGGTAAAATAAATGTAACTACCTCTTCAATTAAAGTTTGTATGTTACAAGTTTGGATAGATAATACTTGTGGCTTAGACATCGCCATAAATTGACTCGTGATGGATTCCATTTGTGAAATCTCACTTAACATAACATCGATATACCATTTCTGCTCCTCACTTATTTCAGGGAGGAGCAACGTTAGAAAACCTTTTAGAGAAGTGAGTGGATTTCGAATTTCATGGGCAATTCCAGCTGTCAGTTGTCCGACTACTGCGAGCTTCTCTGATTTTCGTAGTAACTTTTCAGTTTCTTTTAGCTCAGTAACATCTCTCCCCATCACGATAAGACCTTTGCGAGAACCATCAGGATGATAAAGCGGAACTTTTGATATACTTAAGATTAGATCGAAATCATCTCTATGTATAATAAATTCCTCGCCATGAAGAATTTGTCTTTGTTGCCATGCTAGTTCATCGATTTCTTCACAATGTAAAAAAGCTTCTCGGTATGCTTCATTATATTGAATGAGTTCGCTATCTTTTTTCCCGTGGTAAGGTACATGATGGAAATTGAAGCAAGAAAGTGCGTAATCATTTGCCTCAAGCCAGCGCCCTTCATGATCTTTAAATATAACAAACGCAGGCATGGAGTTTACTAATGTACGTAATCTCTTCTCACTTTCTTTTAGCATATTCTCAATTCTTTCTGATTTTTCAAGTGGCTTCATAATAGCATATACGCCAGTAAGACGATTTTGAACAAAAATAGGAACTAGTTTTGTCACAACATCTAATAAGAATCCATTTTTATGATAAATAGATAAGATATACTCTTGTTGATTATCCGCTTCAGTATTCTTTATATTTTGTAATACTTGCTCAGAAATATGGGCTTCTAAAATAGAGGTAATATTTTTCTGTTCTAATTCTAAAGAAGTGTAACCTAATATTCTTTCGGCAGAAGGATTTATATGTAGAATAACTCCTTCTAAATTTAATGAAATAATACTATCAGGATTGTGTTCGAACAGAGATGCGTACATTTCTGTTAATGAACGATCTTGTATATGGTTTCGCAAACGTCTAGAAATGTTCGGATGACGTTTTTTTTGAGTTGGTGAATATTTTTTACGACTCATAATAGTTCCTCCGTACAAATAGCATCTAAAAAGATTTGTCTATTCATAACTATAATATAGATGTAATGTGTATTTCTATAAAAAATGGAAGTTATAGAATAAATTTTGTTTTTTTTATTTTTTGCAAGGTGAATGCAGGATGGTAATAAGGGGAGCTTATATTGTTTTATAAACCTTTTGTAAGTTACAGACGGCTGTTTTCCGTATAACATTAGGGTAGAGGAGGGGGAGAGAAAATGAAAAATTATATTCAAGGGATTGATCACGTGCAAGTAGCTGCACCTGTAGGGTGTGAAGAAGAGGCGCGTGATTTTTATGGGAATACGATTGGTATGGAAGAAATTCCAAAGCCAGAAGAGTTGAAAAAACGAGGTGGATGTTGGTTTAAATGCGGAAATCAAGAAATCCATATTGGTGTCGAGCGGAACTTTACACCAGCTAAAAAGGCTCATCCAGCTTTTTATGTGAATGAAATTAATGAATTTAAGCAAACACTTATAGAGCAAGGTGTTAAAGTGATTGATGATTATGCACGGCCAGATGTAATTCGATTTTACGTGTCAGATCCATTTGGAAATCGAATTGAATTTATGCAAAATAAAGACTAGGTGGATTCCCACCTAGTCTTTAACTTCTTCTGAAAAGTCCTAACACTTCTACAGTTTCTGTAATATTAACGAAAGCATTCGGGTCGATTTCAGAAATTGTTAGTTTCATACTTGCTAATTCTTCACGAGAAACGACGGTCATAAGTACACGCTTTTTCTCGCTTGAATAAGCACCTTCGCCATCAAGTAACGTTATTCCACGTACAACAGTTGAAAGAAGTTGTTTTTTCATTTTTTCTGCTTCATTTGTTACAATCATAAGTGTAACTTTACGATGTTTTGTATGAACAGCATCAATTACTTTACCAGTTACATAAATTGAAAGTAAGCTTGTAAGTGCAACATCCCAGGTGAAGAAGAATCCTGCGATTATTACAACGACTGCATTTAAAATAATAAGGAATCCGCCAAGTTTAATGTCTCGCTTGCGGGATAAAAGCATACCGATAATATCAAATCCACCAGTGGATCCATTACAGTTAAAAACAAGACCAATACCAGCTCCGGCGATGACACCTCCGAAGATAGAAGATAACAATGGGTCTGTTGCTACGACTTTTACTGGAACGTAGTATAATGCAACAGATAATACAACTACAGAGACAACTGTGTTAAAAATTACTTTTTTTCCAAGACCTATGTACCCTAAAATAAGGATAGGTAAGTTTAATACAAAGTTAATAATGCCTGTGTTTACAGGGGTTACAATCCCTAAAATAATAGCAATTCCGCCAATTCCACTACTTAAAATTTTGTGGGGGATAAGGAAAAGATTAAAGGCAACCGCAATAATAATAGAACCGATAATAACACCAAGGAATCTGACCATTTCTTTCCCGTCCTTCACTGAAAAATTCATATTATTTCAAGATTATATATGATATTGAAAGTTTTGGGTAAAAACAGTTTATTTAGGTAAATTAGATTAATCAAAAGAATTTGAGTATTTTATCATTTGAAAGGGGATACAGTTGTGAAGATAAAAACATATCAACAGAAAAGCCCGTTGAAGCAAGAATGTGAGGATTCTTATTTTTTTAATAAAGAAAAAAAGATTTATGGTGTATGTGACGGTGCAACACCACTTGTCCCGTTTCGTGATGAAAAGGGACATAATGGAGCATACATCGCTTCGCATTTATTTGCAAGTTATTTTACTGCATTACGAGAGAATCATAGTTTACAATTTGCAGTTGCCAAAGCAAATGAAGCATTGCAAAGCAAAATGTTAGAATATGAAGTAGACACGAGAAAAAAAGAGCATTTGTGGTGCACATGTATCGCGGCAGTCCAAATAGTTGGTGAGAAAATTGAATATGCGCAGCTTGGGGACTGTATGATTGTCGCAACTTTTCAAAATGGAACGATGCAAGTATTAACGAAAGACACAGTTGAAGGAATTAGTAAAAGAGCAAAAAAGAAGAGGGAAGAAGATCGTAAAAAAGGGTTATCTGTACCAGAAGAATATGTTTTTCAAGATGTTCGAGAACAGTTAAAATACAATCGTTATCTTGCAAATATGCCAAATGGTTATTCAGTTGCAAATGGAATGAAAGAAGCGATACATTATTTACAACATGGTGAATTACATACAGATGAAGTGAGTGGGATTTTTATTTGTTCAGACGGGTTATTTCACCCAGATTGGTCATTAGAACAAACTGTTGCATATATAAGAAAGAATAGTATAAACGAATATATAGCAATTATTGAAGAGCTAGAAGCGGAAAAGAGAATAAGGCCAGATGATAAAACGATTATTATGATTGATTTTTAAGAGGAGGCAGTTCAAATGGAAATTAAACGTGTCAATCTAACATTTCAAGATGAATTAGTTCCTTTAGAAAAAGTAAACAAACTGATTATTCACCATACAGCTGAAGATGGATGGGACGTGTATAAAACGCATGAATTTCATCAAACTGTAAGGGGGTGGAGCGGAATTGGTTACAACTATTTTATCGAAAAGGATGGAACTGTAGTGGAAGGACGAGGTTTACATATTGGAGCGCACGCGAAAGACCATAACCGCCATACAATTGGAATATGTATGACGGGAAATTTCGATAAATACGATCCAACTCCTGCACAAGTGAATGCATTATATTCTTTATGTAAACTGTTTATGAAGCAATTTGCTATAAAGAAAGAAAATATACTCGGTCATAGAGAGTTAGAAGGAGTTAAAAAAAGCTGTCCTGGTAATCGTTTTTCTATGGTAGAGTTAAGGAAGATACTATCTTAAATATAGAGGAGTAACAACGATGATGAATATAAAAATACCAAATGATAAAAAAGAAGAACTTGTAGCACAAATTCAGCAATTTTTTATGGAAGAAGATTTAGATGAAATTGGACGTTTCCAAGCAGAGCGTTTAATAGAAGAAATGATTAAATTAGTTGGACCGTTTGCATATAATCAAGCAATTGGAGATGCAAGAAAGCTTGTAAGTGAGAAATTAACGAATATGGAAGAAGATTTATACGTGCTAGAGAAGAATGAAGGAAAATAAAAAAAGAGCCGATGGGCTCTTTTTTTATTTTTCTTTCTTGTGTTCTTTATATTCATGTACTTTTTCTTTTACATTACCAACTGTATCTTTAGCAGTGCCTTTCACCTTATCCCATTTTCCTTCAGCTTGTAATTTCTTATTGTCAGTTACTTTCCCAACAACTTCTTTTACTTCACCTTTTACCTTATCAATGGCACCTTCTACTTTTTCTTTTAAACCATGATCATGTTTAGTCATACATTTCTCCTCCTTGTAGTTTGATTAGAATTCTCTTTTCATATTGCAAGTTGAATGATGTATCTAGTAATATCGTAACAAATCTAGTTTGAATATTCAAATGATTAATAGGATAGAAAAGGATTTGTCATAAAATGTTTAAAAATGTAACGGAAGGAGAAATAAAGTAAATTATATGTCTTTTGCGATCCATATTGATTTTGTATAAGCAATTTTCATGTGGGCACGTTCCATGTTATTTTGACTGCCTCTACCGAACCTTGCTTGTCCAACTATTAAAGTACAATTGGATTCAATAGCTGTCTTAATTCGTTTTTGAATTAATGCAGTATGACAGCCTTTACGCTGAAATTCTGGCAAAGTAGCAGAAGCAGCTAATGATGCGACACCCTTATTTATATACAGGACACCAATACCAGCAGGGATATTTTGAACTTCAGCTATGAAAAAATGCCATCCTGGTTCATTGTAAAGAATTTCATTATTTTGGCGCACGCTATCTTTTGTAAAGGATGGCATATTAAATCCATGTACATAAATGTTTGCAAAAATATCAAACTCATTTTCTTTTAGTTTTCGTATTGTAATATTAGAAGGAAGAAGTGATGAACCCTCTCTCGGTATACTATACAAAGCAGTATGGAAGCTAGATTGATAAAACCCTTTTTGAGATAAGTATTGAAATAATTTAGTTGTACCTTGTGCTGGGGTAATTTCAAAACGACAAGGGATTTGTAGTGATTCATAATAAGAAATGATTGCATCAATCGCATCTGCATTTGTAATACCTTTTACCGTATTAAAAGCAGGACCAGCAATTATTTTTGATGAAAAGGCAGTGGCGCTACCGAATTTTTTCATTTGCACTTGCATTGGGTTTCCGCTTATTGTTTGTAGTCTCTCTAATCTAGAAGAGAGCATATCAATTTCTGCATTTTCAATTTCTGTTGCTATATCGAGTGTCATAACAGTAGTCATAAAATTCCTCCGTTAATAAATATATTTTATAGTACATATACGATTTTTGTTTTGAGATTCCTGTTGAAATGTGAGAGAATAAGAGGTTTTTTGGAAGGGAAATGGAAGTGAGCTGTCGAAGGGAGTGGAAACAGATTAAAGGTGGTGCTCTCATGAAACAAAAAACCGTGCAGACATGCTCTAATTGTGGTTCTCAAAACATAGGAGAAGGTGAGTTTGTCGGATATGCACAAATACGGAAAAAGGAAACGATGTTCACATCTTCACCGGTGGATGCTTATATTTGTACAGATTGCGGGAATATCCTTTCATTAAAAGTACGACATTATGAAAAGTTTAAGCAGAAGCCGTTATGATTATTGAGTAGTGACTTTATTAGAAAAGTTAATAAGAGTAATATTTTACATATATATATGAGTATGCCTCAGATAAAGAGATGAAAACATATACTGTACATAGTTCGTTATATGACACATAAAAATATATAGAAGAAATTGTGAGGCAGTAGGAGGAAGAAAAAACAGCTCCTCTTGGAATATTTCATATTTAAAACTCCTTTAAATAAAGGAGTTTTTTGTTTTTTTATAACAATAATTACCTTTAATTGTTATAAATGTTTATTAGGAGAGGGTGGTTTATTAACGCCATAATCATAGAAGAATAATAGCTAAATCGTATAC
Organism: Bacillus sp. FSL L8-0152; assembly: GCF_038006365.1. Classification (NCBI taxonomy): domain Bacteria; kingdom Bacillati; phylum Bacillota; class Bacilli; order Caryophanales; family Bacillaceae; genus Bacillus; species Bacillus sp. FSL L8-0152. Next base: position 3,720,654 of record NZ_JBBOVB010000001.1, on the reverse strand, counting down.
AAAACCACTATATAACACATTCGCAACCGTAAGTTGACAAAGTGCAACCGCGGGAAGATAGAGATAAAGGCAATGTTTACATACAATTTAGGTAAGAAAACAAAGGGGGGACACACATATGGGATTTGGTGAAAAGCTTTTTAAATTAAGAAAAGAAAAGGGCCTTTCTCAAGAAGCATTAGCTGAAAAATTAAACACAACAAGGCAAGCGGTTAGTAAATGGGAAAACGGTCAAGGTTTTCCTGAAACTGAAAAGTTAATAATGATTGGAAATGTATTTGAAGTATCACTTGACTATTTATTAAAAGAAACTGCTGAGCAAAGTAACGAAAAGGAAAATAGTTATTATGTAAGTAAGGAAATGGCAGAAGGGTATGTAGTGTATGGACAAAAAATTTCTAAATATATTGCATTAGGATTTAGCTTGCTTATTTTATCTACAATACCGTACTTATTATTTAAAGAAAATGCAACAATGTCTACGTTTCTTGTCATTATCATTGCAGTGCTTGGAATCGGAGCAATGATGGCACCTGTAACGATAGAAGAGAGTCGATACAATGTATTGAAAAAGGAAGAACTACTATTTGATCAAAACTTTCTAAAAGAATTGACCAAAAGATATGCGACTATTAAGAAGAAGTATACGGCAGTAGTGATCGTTGGATTTTGTTTTATTGCAGCAGGAGCGATACCGTTTTTATTTGAGAAAAAACGAATTACTTCAGGAGAACTCGTACAGTATTATCCTTATTGTGTTGTACTTATTGCTATTGGAGTTTATCTTTTTGTTCGTGTGTTAGGGGTGTTAGAGACGTATCGGATTTTAGTAGAAAATAAGGAATACAGTAATCGTTTTATTTTTAAATTGAAAAAGAAAGTAAGGAAAATGGTAGATAGTTTATAAAAAATAAAAAACATGTTTCGAATCAATGTATTCAAAACATGTTTTTTATCGTTCTGAATTATTTCCAAAGAAATAATTCAGAAAATACAGAAAAATATCGTAATCATTTGTAGAAGTCTGTTATAATAAACGGAAAATGAAAACGTTTTAAAGGGGGACATAACCAATATGATGATGAATGTACCGCTAACAATTAGTTCTATGATGGAAAGAGCAGAAAAGTTATTCTCAAAGAAAGAAATTGTTTCTCGCACACATGATACCATTACGACATTAACGTATAAGCAGCTAGGAGAAAGGACGAGAAGACTTTCTAGTGCGTTAAAAAAGCTTGGGATTAAGGAAGGCGAACGTGTAGGAACGTTAGCGTGGAATCATCATCGACATGTGGAGGCGTATTTTGCTATTCCTGGTATTGCTTCCGTTTTACACACAATTAATATTCGTTTATCTCCTCAACATATTTCATACATTATTCAGCACGCAGAAGACCGAATTGTACTTATAGATGAAGATCTCGTACCGCTTGTTGAAAATATTCAATCACAATTATCAACTGTACAAGCTTACATTATTATGACTGATAAAGATGAACTCCCGAACACTACGCTGAAGCCTGTATATCATTATGAAAAGCTATTAGAAGAAGGCGATCCCAATTTCCAATTTGTAAAAGATATTGATGAAAATACACCAGCTGGTATGTGTTATACGTCAGCGACTACAGGAAATCCGAAAGGTGTTGTATATACGCATCGTAGTACTGTATTACACTGTATGGCACTCGGTTTAGCTGATACAGCTGCTTTATCGGAAAGTGATGCAGCAATGGCAATCGTCCCGATGTTTCATGTGAACGCTTGGGGACTTCCTTTTGCAGCTACTTGGTTTGGATCAAAACAAGTTCTTCCAGGACCGATGTTTACGCCAAAAATTTTATTAGAAATGATCCAATCTGAAAAAGTGACGTTAGCTGCCGGTGTGCCGACAATTTGGCTTGGTGTATTACAAGAGTTAGAAAATAATAGTTACGATTTATCTAGTATGACGAGAATACTATGCGGTGGTGCAGCTGCACCGAAAAGTGTTATTAAAGCATTTGAACAGAAACATAATGTTCCGTTCATACATGCATATGGTATGACTGAAACGAGTCCACTCGTAACACTTGCACGTTTAAAAAGTTATGAAACGGAATTATCGTATGAAGAGCAACTAGAAATTCGCTCCAAACAAGGATATCTTGTACCTGGTGTCGAGATGAAAGTAGTCGGTACAAATGGTGAAGTGAAGTGGGATGGTACTGAGATGGGAGAATTATGTTTACGAGCACCTTGGATCGCTGAAAGCTATTATAACGATGATCGTACTGTCGAAGGGTTTCGCGATGGATGGTTATATACTGGTGATGTTGTCACAGTGGATGAGGAAGGTTGCGTGAAAATTGTTGACCGTACGAAGGATGTTATTAAAAGCGGGGGAGAATGGATTTCTTCGGTCGATCTTGAAAATGCTTTAATGGCACATGATGCTATATTTGAAGCGGCTGTCGTTGCAGTTCCTCACCCTCAGTGGCAAGAGCGACCAATTGCCTGCGTTGTTCAAAAGAAAAATAGTACGGTTACAAAAGAAGAAATATATGAGTTTTTAAAACCACAGTTTGCGAAGTGGTGGTTGCCAGACGATATTGTCTTTATGGAAGAAATACCGAAAACATCTGTTGGGAAGTTTTTAAAACAGGCGCTTCGGAAAGAACTGGAGCATTTGCATAGAGAGAAATAAGTGAACTTCTGTTTGTAAACTCTAATACATTAACGGTTGACAAAAGAGGAGTGGAAAGATAATATAATTTTTGTGATATGTTATCTAAGAAAAATTTTAAGTTTACAAATAGGAGAAGCAAATATGAATACAAAAAACTTAGTTTTCGTCGCTTTATTTAGTTCTATTATGGGAGTGTTAGGGTTAATACCTCCGATTGCTCTTTCTATTACACCAGTTCCAATTACATTGCAATCACTCGGTGTTATGCTTGCGGGTGGGTTGTTAGGATCACGTCTAGGTGCGTTAAGTCAGCTTATTTTCTTACTTATTGTAGGAGTTGGAGCACCATTGCTTGCTGGTGGACGCGGTGGCCTTGGTGTATTTGTTGGACCAAGTGCAGGATATTTACTTGGTTACATCATTGGGGCGTTTGTTATTGGTTATTTAATTGAGCGTTTACGTGAAGTTTCTATTATAAAAGTATTATGTATTAATATAATTGGTGGTATTTTCGTAGTTTATGTATTTGGTGTTACTGTACAAGCGTTCTTAATGGAAGTTTCTGTATGGGAGACAATGAAAGTGAGTGCTGTGTTTTTACCAGGGGATTGTATAAAAGCAATTATTGCGGCAGTTCTCGTAACAAAATTACATCGTTCATTGAAACATATTATTACGCCCGCTTTAAAGAATGGAAAATATACAAATGCGGGATGATAAAGGGAAGAAACACGTTAATTGCGTGTTTCTTTTTATTATTATTGTAAAGAAAGGACGTCTCATATGGGGATTACAAAAGAATATAAAAAGCATGCCTCTTTACAACCAAATAAAATAGCGATAAAGGAAAATGATAGAGTTTTAACATATAAAGAGTGGTTTGAATCAGTTTGTAAAGTAGCAAGCTGGTTAAATGAAAAAAAATCGAAGAATAAAACGATAGCAATCCTATTAGAAAATCGTATAGAGTTTTTACAACTATTTTCTGGTGCCGCTATGGCCGGGTGGGTTTGTGTTCCGTTAGATATAAAGTGGAAACAAGATGAGCTCAGAGAAAGAATTGAAATTAGTAATCCGGATATGATTGTGACAGAACGATATAAGGTGAAGGATCTATTGGATGAAGAAGGAAGAGTAATTGAAATTGATGAGTGGAAAAGAATGATAGAGAAATATCTTCCTACATATTCCACTGTAGAAAGTGTACAACATGCTCCTTTTTATATGGGATTTACATCAGGATCAACAGGAACAGCAAAAGCATTTTTACGTGCACAACAATCGTGGGTTCATAGTTTTGATTGTAATGTACATGATTTTCATATGAAAAGGGAGGATTCGATTTTAATAGCTGGGACGCTCGTTCATTCTCTTTTCTTATACGGGGCAATAAGTGCATTATATGTAGGACAAACAGTGCACATTATGAGAAAGTTCTTTCCAAATCAAGTATTAGATAAGTTAGAAACTGAAAATGTATCAGTTATGTATACAGTTCCGACAATGCTTGAATCTTTATATAAAGAAAGTAGATTAATAGAAAATAAAGTGAAAATTATTTCGTCAGGAGCGAAATGGGAAGCTGAAGCGAAAGAAAAAATAAAGAATATATTTCCTTATGCGAAAAGATATGAATTTTATGGTGCATCAGAGTTAAGTTTTGTAACAGCACTAGTCGATGCAGAAAGCGAAAGAAGGCCAAATTCAGTAGGAAAACCTTGTCATAATGTGCAAGTTCGAATATGTAATGAAGCAGGCGAAGAAGTACAAAAAGGTGAAATAGGAACTGTTTATGTGAAAAGTGATCAGTTTTTTATGGGATACATAATAGATGGGGTTTTAACACGGGAGTTGAATGCAGAAGGTTGGATGACAGTGCGAGATGTAGGCTATGAAGATGAAGAAGGCTTTATATATATTGTTGGTAGAGAGAAGAATATGATTTTATTTGGAGGAATCAATATTTATCCAGAAGAAATAGAAAGTGTATTACATGAACACCCAGCTGTTGATGAAATAGTTGTAATTGGTGTGAAAGATAGTTACTGGGGTGAAAAGCCCGTCGCGATCGTAAAAGGAAGTGCTACGAAACAACAATTAAAGAGTTTTTGCTTACAGAGATTATCCTCTTTTAAAATACCGAAAGAATGGCATTTTGTAGATGGAATACCTTATACAAATAGTGGGAAAATCGCTCGTATGGAAGCAAAAAGTATGATTGAAAACCGGGAGAAAATATATGAATAGAGCAGTTATTGTAGAGGCGAAAAGAACACCTATTGGTAAGAAGAATGGGATGTTAAAAGAGTATGAAGTTCAGCAATTAACAACGCCGCTTCTTACGTTTTTAAGTAAAGGGATTGAGAGGGAAATAGATGATGTCATATTAGGTAATGTTGTTGGGCCAGGAGGGAATGTTGCGAGACTATCTGCTTTAGAGGTGGGACTTGGCTATCATATTCCTGGTGTAACGATTGATCGGCAATGTGGTTCTGGTTTAGAAGCAATTCGAACTGCGTGTCATCTCATTCAAGGCGGGGCAGGTAAGTGTTATATCGCCGGGGGAGTAGAGAGTACAAGTACGTCACCTTTTCAAAAAAGAGCAAGATTTTCACCTGAAACAATTGGTGATCCTGACATGGGAGTAGCGGCTGAATATGTTGCGGAGCGTTATAATATAACGAGAGAAATGCAAGACGAGTATGCTTGTCTTAGTTATAAGCGGACACTGCAAGCGTTAGAAAAAGGATATATACATGATGAAATATTTTCTTTTAATGGATTATTAGATGAATCTATAAAGCCAGAAATGAATTATGAACGAATCATTAAAAGAACAAAGCCCGCATTTTTACAAAATGGAACAGTAACGGCAGGTAATTCGTGCGGTGTAAATGATGGGGCATGTGCTGTTCTTGTAATGGAAGAGGGACAAGCCCGAAAGTTAGGATACAAGCCTGTACTTCGTTTCGTTCGTAGTGCTGTAGTGGGAGTGGATCCCAAGCTTCCAGGGACTGGTCCGATATTTGCGGTGAACAAATTATTAAACGAAATGAATGTAAAAGTAGAGGACATCGATTATTTTGAAATAAATGAAGCATTCGCCTCAAAAGTTGTTGCTTGCGCAAAAGAGTTACAAATTCCGTACGAAAAAGTAAATGTAAATGGTGGAGCAATTGCGCTCGGTCATCCGTACGGTGCATCTGGTGCTATGCTTGTAACACGTTTGTTTTATCAGGCACAAAGAGAGTCTATGAAATATGGAATTGCTACATTAGGAATTGGAGGCGGGATAGGGATTGCGCTATTATTTGAGAAAGTAGAAGACTAGCGAGGTAACTAGTTTTCTACTTTTTGAGGAACATAAATATTGCTACCAGGCTTCGCTTTCATTTCGTTCCAAGCAGCAATCGCATCAGCTTTTGCTTTCCCTTTATTATTTGGATCTTCGAAAAAGTCACGAGTAAAGCGATTGTATTCAAATTGTGTACCGATAGTTGTTTTGTATGTAGGGTCTTTTTTTCGTTCGTTTTCTTCATGCCAAAAAGCTATCGCGTCTTCATATGTTTTTCCAACATTCTCTTTGAAAAATTTTTGAAGAGCTACTGTAAAGCGGAAGTTTGTTCCGATTTTTTCTTTGAAAAAAGCACGAACATCTTCGCTACAGCGGTGATTGTTAGTAATAATCGTTTGAAGAGAAAGGTCTTTATAGGATAGGGAAGCTTTACTCACCTTTTGAACAGAGCTGTTTTTTAATATTTTACCAGTAGTTAAATAATGTGAGATACGCTCGGTTATTTCGATCTTAGAGCCACTAGCTGGCAACCCATTCTCACGACAAAATGTTTGGAGTTCTGCTTTTAACCAATAATAGTTTTGGAAATCTTCAAGTGATATAGACTTTGTTAAAGTTGGACGCATGAATGTAACAACTACTTTCTTCCATAATTTTCTTCAATTATAAAACGTATGTTCTTTTTATGGAAGGGTTAATTTGTAAATATAATGGGAAGAGGAGATTACATATGGAAAATGTAATGCAAGTTCGAGTTACGGGAATTTTAATTGAAGATGAAAAAGTATTGCTAGTAAAGCAAAAAGTTGCTAATAGGAATTGGTCTTTACCTGGAGGAAGAGTGGAGAATGGTGAAATGTTAGAAGAGGCGATGATTAGAGAAATGAGAGAAGAAACGGGATTAGAAGTTAAAATTAAGAAGCTACTCTATGTTTGTGATAAACCGGATGCCAGTCCATCTTTATTACATATTACATTTCTACTTGAAAAGCTTACAGGGGAAATTATGTTACCCTCTAATGAATTTGATCATAATCCAATTCATGATGTGCAAATGGTGCCGATTAAAGATTTAAGTCATTATGGTTTTTCGGAAACTTTTATAACTCTTATAAGTGAAGGTTTTTCAAATGCAGGGAGTTACCAAGGATTGAAACAAAATATTGGTTTGTAAGTATAGAGTAAGGATAGCTGTTAGCTATCCTTACTAAAAATGCTTTACACCGCCGACTGTAAAGAAGAAACAAGCTGATTTAAAAATTCATCTCCGCTCATAATTGCTTTCCCGCCACCGCGAGCACTCTTCTTATTTCCGCCACCTTTTCCTTCGATTGTAGGAAGAGCGTCTTTTAAAAGAGCATTCATATCGAGTGATACTGATTTTCCGCAAGCGAGAATACATTGTAGTTTGTCATCATTTTCGATGACGAAATACGTAATTGCATGCTCTTGTTGTTCTGTAATAATAGCGGAAAGCTTTGCGATTTCTTGCATAGAACGATTTGTAAATACTTTAGAAATAAGTATGTCAGCATGAATTTTTATAGGCTGTAGAAGTAGTTCATTTGCCTCTGCAAATAATAATTTTTCATTCATTGTTTGTATTGCTTTTTCGTTTTCTTTTTGAGAAGTAAGCAGTTGCGCCACTTTTGCTGGAATATCAGTTTCGCTACTGTTTAATTGTTTAGAAACATCTTTCATAATTTGTTGCTGTTGTTCCATTAATTTAAGTGTACGCCAACCAGCGATAAACGTTAAGCGTATACCACCTTTATTGCGCTCCCATCCTAGTACTTGAATAGGACCAACTTCACCAGTTCGTTTCGGATGCGTTCCACCACAGCCGTTGTAGTCAAAGTTTTCGATAATAACAACCCGTATATTTTCTGTCATAGTCGGTTCTTTACGAAGGGGCAACGTTTTCGCTTCTTCTAAGTTCATCCACTGGATGCGGATTGGATGGTTTTCAAAAACAATTTTGTTTGCAATTTGTATTGCTTTTTCAACCGTTTCTGCATGAAGATTTTCTGTTTCTAAATCAATTGTTACTGTTTCTTTACCAAGATGGAATCCAATTGTAGGCATGTTAAAATGGTCCCAAAAAGCAGCAGATAAAATGTGCTGAGCTGCATGTTGTTGCATATGATCAAAACGGCGCTCCCAATTGATTTTACCTTCTACGTCTTCTGTATGTAATTGTTCTGCAATGTAGTGACGAATTTCTCCGTTTATCTCTTCTACATTGATATCATTTAATGTACCAGTATCATATGGTTGTCCGCCACCTGTCGGATAAAATGCTGTTTCATTCAAAATAACGTATAAGTTACCGTCTTTATCATAATCTTGCTTTATAATTTTAGTAGTAAAGTCCTGCTTATAAGCGTCAGTGTAATATAATTTGTGCTCCAATTTTCTTTCTCCTCTCGCATTAACTAGTTTCATTGTAATGCAATTGAAATTAGTTTCCTAATATTTCAGAAGAAAGAAACTATTTTTAGAATTTTCTTGCTATAATAAGGGAAAGAAAATGCGGGGGTGGAATAAATATGTTATATGAAAACGGCGTAGGTAAACTGCTTAGTTTAAGTAGAAATATTTCCGAATTATATCGAGAATTAAACGAAATGACCCGGATTTTAACGGATTGTAATCGAGAAAGTGTGAAGTTTGATCGATTATATGTAAAAGAGTTACTTTGGAAGAAAGAAGATGTAATAGAGAAATATGACCAGCTACTTGTACAACTTTGTATTAACGAATGCTTTGATCTAAAAAGTGTCATTACAGGGGAATATAAGTATACATATGAAGAAGTAGAAAACATAGTTTTACAATTTAATGAAAAGTATAATGTCGCAATCTTAATTAAAGATGTGTGTAAAGAATTACAGTTCACATATGGAATTGATATGGACATAACGAGAACAACTCGGGTATCAACAGCTCAAGTATAGAAAAAGGAAAAGAAAGCAGATCCTTTGCTTTCTTTTTTTTGTGAAAATAGAGAGAGTAGGTTTAACGATGAAGGGGAAGTTACAGCATATTCATCCGCTTGGAATGAGTATTATTTTAGGGACATTGTTTGCTAGGTTTGCAACTTCAATGAGTATCCCTTTTTTAGCGATTTATTTAACGACTGTTAAAGGTGTATCAGCTGGAATGACTGGTGCTATTATCGGAACGAGTGCACTTGTTGGTGTTTTTGCTAGTTTTATCGGAGGGAATTTATCAGATCGATTTGGCCGGAAAACGATTATGCTCTGGTCCATGATCGTTTGGATTTTTGTGTTTATAGGTTTTTCACTTGCGGATCATGTTTTAAGTTTCTTTTTATTAAACGCTTTAAATGGATTATGTAGGTCGTTTTTTGAGCCAACATCAAGAGCATTATTATCAGATTTAACAAAGCCTGAGTATCGGTTACTCGTCTATAATTTACGATACGGTGCAATAAATGTTGGAGTTGCAATTGGACCAATTGTTGGATTACAGATTGGAAGTGCAAAATCAACAATTCCTTTTTTAGTAGCAGCTGGGGTATATATTCTATATACAGCTATATTAGCGTTCCAATTTAAGAAGTATCCAATGGAAAAAAAGAAATTGAGTAAAGAAAAACCTGTTACAATGCTAAATGCAATACGTATATTGCGAAAAGATATAGTATTTTTAGTTGCTTTAGTCGGTATTATTTTGAGTAATTGCGGTTTTTCACATTTAACGACGACAGTATCTCAATATTTTGCAAATGCACATATATTTGAGGATGGGGTGAAGCTATTCTCATATATGCTCGCTTTAAATGCAATTGTTGTAGTGATGATCCAATACCCTGTTATTCAAATGTGCAAAAAGTATACACCGTTAACATCAATTATGGTTGGGACTTTATTTGTGAGCGGGGGATTATTTGGCTTTGGAATAGTAGAATCTATGCTAGGTGCTGCCGTTTGTACAATTATTTTTACAATTGGAGAAGTCTTAATGTTTTCGATGACGGATGTATTTATTGATGATATTGCTGTTGCGCATCTAAAAGGAACATACTTCGGTGCGATGGGCTTTTCGGGAATTGGAGCAGTAATAGGTCCGTGGTTCGGAGGAGTACTTCTCGATTACTACGGGTACCAAAATGGGTTTGCGGTATTTTCAGCGCTAGCTATATTTTCAACTGTGGCATTTCCTGTGCTTTTAGTTACAAAAGGTTTATCGAAAAAAAGATATGATAGAAATTCTAATATAGAAATGCATGCGAAATAACATAAGCCCCAGTAACCAACTGGGGCTTAGTTTGAATTATATTAACTCTTAATTTGAAAAAAGAACTTTTTTTTCATGCTTATCAGCAACTTCATTTTTGGAAATATGAATGGCTAAAAATCCGTTTTCTAAGCAGGCTAGCATCTTTTTATAAATGATAGTAGTAGGTAAAGGGATTGTTCGTTGTAAGGAAATGTTTTTATGAAGTATGCATATAGCTAGGCCTGTCTCTAACTTTTTAATGAGTACATTTTGTTCCGTGACATTTTGTACATCTGTTTCCAAAATATATTCTTCTTCGGTTTCGCAAAGATCGATGTGAATTTGATTTGGAAAGCTAAAGTTACTATAAGAATCGGAACAAAATTGATCCATCCATTCTTCGAAACCATCAACATGAAAAAGACAATTCTTCTTTTTCTTGCCCATGTAAGACACCCTCCGTAAAATATCAATTCATATCATGTTATGCATGAATGAATTAGGGGTGAAGAATAAATGGAAAAATATAAACATTGTATGTGGAAAAGATAGCTAGTGTGCACTTTTTGTTTTACATATCATGATGCGCATGATGTTTTTGGCGTGAATGGTTACGGTTTTTTACTTTATGAGATCCGCTTAATGGTTCAGGTTGTCCTTTTTTTTCTTTCGCTTCACGATTGTTTTTTCCCATTGTATATGACACCTCCTCTTTCTTTTTAGAATGAGAGAAGTTGACGATTTTATACGAGAATGTTTTTAGAAAAAAAGGTAAAGATAAAGGGGACTAACAATTATAGAAAGGGGATTATATAATGCCATATCATAAAGATAAGCAACAAGCCTTTCAAGCGGCACAGCAAGGAGTTACACAAGCAGAAAATGCATTTAATAATATTGTGAAAAATGACCCTAACTACGGTCATGATTTAAAAGAGTTACGCCAAGAGGTCCAGGAAGCATATGAACAAATTCAAAATGCACTAGAGGTAGCTTCAGAAACACAACGTCCACAACTTGAGCAATATGAAAATAATCTCCAAAATATAATGCGAAATGTAGATCAATTAGAAAAGTAAATGAGGTTGTTGTTTATTCGACAACCTTGCTGCTTTAGTGAACGTTATGCTAAAACAGAAAATTTTTCTATTAGTTTTTTCTTTGCTATGTGCAGTACATATATTTCAAGTGGAAAAAGTGGAAGCGAAAATGTTGCTCAGAAAAGAGTTAGAACCAACTGGTTATGTAACATGGGAAGTACCTAATAATGAAAAAATTATTGCAATTACATTTGATGATGGGCCAGATCCAACGTATACACCACAAGTTTTAGATTTATTACGTCAATATAAGGCGGAAGCGACATTTTTTATGATTGGATTTCGAGTTCAGCGTAATCCATATTTAGTGAAGCAAGTGTTAAAAGAGGGACATGAAATTGGAAATCATACGATGAATCATTTGTACGCAAGTAATTCGTCAGATGAAAAATTAGAAAATGATATTTTAGATGGAAAGAAATTTTTTGAAAAATGGGTGAAAGAACCTTTGCTATTCCGTCCTCCTGGCGGATATATTAACGATGCTGTATTTAAAACAGCGAAAGAGGCTGGCTATCAAACCGTTCTATGGTCGTGGCATCAAGACCCGCGTGATTGGGCAAATCCAGGGGTTGAATCCATTGTAAATCATGTAGTGAAAAATGCTAAAAGTGGCGATATTGTATTGTTACATGATGGAGGGAATGATCGTAGTCAAACGGTAGCAGCGCTAGCAAAAATTTTACCTGAGCTGAAAAAACAGGGCTATCGATTTGTAACGGTTTCGGAATTACTACGTTATAAACATTAGAAGAAATCCCAAAAGGAAAATAGACCTTTTGGGATTTTTCTTTACTGGTTCTTTTTACGTTTCTTATTATTTTGTCGCTCTGCTGGAGTTAAAGGCTCGTTTGCAAATTCTTCATTGTAACCAGTTCCTTGTCCTTGTGCAGATGCAGCATTCATTCCTGAAATAGTATGATTTGCTTTTCTTTTACCCATTTTATTTCACCTCTATAACATTTTTTGTATGTTGAATGATGAGCAGTTCATAGTATGTATGAACTGTAAGTAAACCGCTGATAGAGCACTTTACTTTATGATAATAGTATTCATAAGGAGCATGAAAGCTATTCAAATTTAGAAACATAAAGAAAACTTATGATAATCTATAAGTTTCTTATTATTTACTTATTTAGAAAGTTGTAATAAGATATTATCGTAAGGTATTGAAAAGTTTGTCTACATTTTATATTCAGACAACTTAGTCACGTTTAACAGGGGGGAAACATAATGGTCAAACATAATCCATTTCAATCACGTGCAACTTTTGAAGTAGATGGAAAAACGTATCATTATTATGATTTGAAAGCGCTTGAAAATGCAGGGGTTGGCAACGTATCTCAATTACCATATTCCGTGAAAGTTTTACTTGAATCAGTACTTCGTCAAGTAGACGGACGTGTAATCACAGAAGAGCATGTTACAAATTTAGCGAAATGGGGAACGAAAGATGTGCAAGATATCGATGTTCCATTTAAACCATCTCGTGTAATTTTACAAGATTTCACTGGTGTTCCAGCTGTTGTTGATTTGGCTTCGCTTCGTAAAGCAATGGCAGACATGGGTGGGGATCCTGACAAAATTAATCCTGAAATTACTGTAGACCTTGTAATTGACCACTCTGTACAGGTTGATAGAGCGGGTACGGCAGACGCGCTTGCATTCAACATGGACTTAGAGTTTAAACGTAATGAAGAACGTTATAAATTTTTAAGCTGGGCACAAAAATCATTTGATAACTACCGTGCAGTTCCACCAGCTACAGGCATTGTACACCAAGTAAACCTTGAATATTTAGCACCAGTTGTTCATGCTGTGAAAAATGCTGAAGGTGACTTAGTTGCATACCCAGATTCATTAGTTGGAACAGACTCACATACAACAATGATTAACGGTATCGGCGTTCTTGGATGGGGCGTTGGTGGTATTGAAGCAGAAGCAGGAATGCTTGGACAGCCTTCATACTTCCCAGTACCTGAAGTAATCGGTGTGAAATTAACTGGTACACTTCCAAGTGGTACTACAGCAACAGACGTTGCATTAAAAGTAACACAAGTATTACGTCAAAAAGGTGTAGTTGGTAAATTTGTTGAGTTCTTCGGTAATGGACTAAAGAGCATGCCTTTAGCTGACCGTGCAACAATTTCAAATATGGCACCAGAATACGGCGCAACTTGTGGGTTCTTCCCAATCGATGATATTTCATTAGAATACTTACGTTTAACAGGTAGAGATGAAGAGCAAATTCGTATTGTTGAAGAATACTGTAAAGCGAACGGTTTATTCTATACAGCAGACAGTAAAGATCCAATCTACACTGATCTGGTTGAAATTGATTTAAATACAATTGAATCTAACCTTTCTGGACCGAAACGCCCACAAGATTTAATTCCACTTTCAGATATGAAAGATGCGTTCCACAAAGCTGTTGTAGCACCAGTTGGAACACAAGGACTTGGATTTAATGAGCAAGAGTTCGATAAAGAAGTGAAGGTTACATTAGAAGATAAAGAAGTAACGATGAAAACAGGTGCAATTGCAATCGCTGCAATTACAAGCTGTACAAATACATCAAACCCATATGTATTAATTGGGGCAGGTCTAGTTGCGAAGAAAGCAATTGAAAAAGGACTTGTAGTACCTGAGTACGTAAAAACATCATTAGCACCAGGATCTAAAGTTGTTACAGAGTACTTAGATAAGTCTGGTTTAACAACATATTTAGATCAATTAGGTTTCCAAACAGTTGGTTACGGCTGTACGACTTGTATCGGTAACTCTGGTCCATTAGCGCCAGAATTAGAAGAAGCAATCGCAGCAAACGACTTATTAGTAACATCTGTTTTATCTGGTAACCGTAACTTTGAAGGTCGTATTCATCCACTTGTAAAAGCAAACTACTTAGCATCACCACCACTTGTTGTGGCATATGCACTTGCAGGTACTGTTGATATTGACCTGAAAAATGATGAAATCGGTAAGGATGCAAATGGCAATGCTGTTTACTTCAACGATATTTGGCCATCAGCTAAAGAAATTGAAGATGTAGTTCAAAGCGTTGTTACATCTGAACTATTCAAGAAAGAATATGCACAAGTATTTAATAGCAATGAGCGTTGGAATGAAATCCAAACTTCAAACGAAGCTTTATATACTTGGGATAATAATTCAACATACATCCAAAACCCACCATTCTTTGAAGGGTTATCTAAAGAGCCAGGTGAAGTTGAAACGTTATCAGGTTTACGCATAGTTGGTAAATTTGGTGATTCTGTAACGACAGACCACATTTCACCAGCAGGTTCAATTGGTAAGCACACACCAGCTGGACGCTACTTATTAGAAAACGGCGTACAACCAGTTGACTTTAACTCTTACGGTTCTCGTCGTGGTAACCATGAAGTTATGATGCGTGGTACATTTGCAAACATCCGTATTAAAAACCAAATCGCACCAGGAACAGAGGGCGGATATACAACATATTGGCCAACTGGTGAAGTAACATCAATCTATGATGCTGCTATGAAATATAAAGAAGATGGAACAGGTCTTCTAGTTGTTGCTGGTAAAGATTACGGTATGGGAAGTTCACGTGACTGGGCTGCGAAAGGTACTAACTTATTAGGTATTAAAGCAGTAATCGCAGAAAGCTTCGAACGTATTCACCGCAGTAACTTAGTGTTAATGGGTGTATTACCACTTCAATTTAAAGATGGCGAAAGTGCTGAAACATTAGGCCTTGTTGGTAACGAGTCATTTGAAATTCAAATCGACAAATCAGTTAGACCACGCGATCTTGTAAAAGTAGTTGCAACTGATTTAGATGGCAACGAAAAACAATTTGAAGTAGTAGCTCGTTTCGATAGTGAAGTAGAAATTGACTACTACCGTCACGGTGGTATTCTGCAAATGGTTCTTCGTGAGAAAATCGAAGAGTCAAAAGTGTCGAACTAAATAATTGAAATGAAAAATAAGGAAGCTAACAATAGTTAGCTTCCTTATTTTATGGAAAGGGATGAAACCATATGGTTTCATCCCTTTCTTTTTACTACGAAAAGTGGAGGGAACGTCATGAAAGAATATAAAAGAATATTGTTGCCGTTACGAAAAGAGAAAATATTAGTAATGGCATCTGTATGTAGTGGGATAATTGCTGCCATTTTAAACTTATCATGCCCAATTTTCATGGGATTAATTGTAGACAATCTTATTCAAAGGGAGCTAAAAGGTGCGTATTTATATATAGCTTTGTTTGCGGGTATTCGCTTTTTAATGTGGACGAACAATCTTTTATTTGATTATATAAGCTCAAAAGCGAGTCAACGTATATTACAAACGAAACGTATAGAATTATTGCGTCACTATTTCTCATTACCGTTTGAAGAGAGTGAGAAGATTAAGCAAGGGGAGTTAGAAACTTTGGTCGTATCTGATATTCCGAACTGGGTCAGATTATATGGTTCTATATTAATAGAGTATATACACGCTATTGCCCAATTTATTGGAGCTTTCATAGCACTACAACATATAGATATACAGTTTATATTGTGGGTAACTCCGTTTTTATTTTTAAGTGCAATTGTTCCAATACTGATGGGAGGAAAGGTAAGGGGTATTGCAAGCATTGCTCAAAAAAATCAATCGAGTGTTGTAGAGGTGGTATCACAGTTTGTAAAGGGTATACAAGATTTACGTAGTTTACAAAAAGAAAAATGGGCCATTCGCTTATTTAAGGGAGTAACGGCACAATCTTATAAATCGGAAGTAAAGAAGACGATGATGCAACACTGCATTGGAGTAGTTGGAACAGTGATTGAAACAGGAGCATATATCGTTGTTCTCATTGTAGGTGCAAAAAAAATAATGAAAGGGGAAATGGAAGTTGGTTCGCTTGTTGCAGTGTTAGCTACAATTGAAATGCTCTTTTTCCCTGTCCGTTATGTGGGCGATTTATTAATGATGGCACAAGTTGCAGTCGCTTCGGCAAGTAGAGTTTTTTCCTTTTTAGATAAACGAGTGGCAAATAGTAATGTAGAAAGAGCGATGGGGATGACGATAACAAATGCTTCCTTTCAGGAGAATGATGAAAAGAAATGCAGAATTCATAATATTGATTTGCAAATTAATCCTGGTGAACTCGTTATGATTGTAGGAGAAAGTGGTGCAGGAAAAACAACGCTTTTAAAATTAATGACAGGTTTGTATAAACCATCTAACGGTAGTGTTGTTTATTATGGTCAAAAGGCTCGAATGACTACAGTGTGGCAAGAACCACGTTTTTTCCGAACGACGGTAACAGAGAATATGTATTTCGGGGAAGAGGGTTTAGAAAATCAGTTAGAAAAAAATAGTGAACTTATAAATGCAACGCCGATTATTAGAGGGTTACCTGAAGGGAGTCAAACTGTGCTACATAAAAGCGGTGAAGAGTTTTCAGGAGGCGAAAGAAAACGTCTTGCATTATTACGAGCAATTGGTTCAAATCCGAATCTTATTATTTTAGATGAACCGACTGCGGGGTTAGATCCGAGTAATCAAGAAACTATTTGGAATATGATTGAAGGACTAGGAAGAGATGTAACGAGAATTGTGGCAACACATGATGTAGAGAAAGTGATACTAGCGGATCGTGTTGTCATAATGAGAGAAGGAAGTATTGTTGCATGTGGAAGTCCTGAAAAATTAATAAATAGTCATTCATTTTGAAAGAGATGTGAATAAAGATAAGAGCAGTGACCTTATCTTTATTCAACATCATTTATTTGATATTGGATAGATTCTGAATGATTTAGATCTACGTTAAAAGTAGCAGTCATAAGGAAAGTTGCAATTCCAAGGATTAAGAAAAGGACGAATGAGACTAGAGAGATGTAAAGACAAATACGCCCTACGTTCTTTTTTTCAAGATCGTTACTAAAGAGTGAAATGATCCATGTAATAATACCGATTGGGTATAAAAGAAAACTAAGAATATATAATGTTATTTTTTCGAATGAATTCATAAAAAATCCCCCTTTTGTTGAAGTTTATATAAGTACGAAAGTAAAAAGGTGAATGGGCCCATAAGAAGATAAACAACACTTCATCTGTTTTTCTAATTATATGATAAAAAGGAAAAAATTACACTTTAAATAAGAATATTCTAATTATTTCGACTCTGAATATTTCCAAGCTTGTCCGTATAAGCTAAAATAAGGTATATAGTATTTTGATGAATGTGTTAAAAGAAGATAATACGTTAGGGTGATATAAAATGTGGCGGAAGCTTACGATTATTGTAGTGTTACTTTGTTTAGCGGGATATACAGCTTATGAACAGTTTGGTAATAAAGAGCAGGCGGTAAAAGTGAAGCAAGAAAAAAGTGAAGCTGCGATGAAAGAGATTATCGCAAGGAATGGTATTGAAATAGGGAAGAGTGCGCCAGACTTCGAATTAACGAAGTTAGATGAAACGAATGTAAAGCTATCAGATTTAAAAGGAAAGAAAGTGATTTTAAACTTTTGGGCAACGTGGTGTGGACCTTGCCAACAAGAAATGCCGGATATGGAGGCTTTCTATAAAGAACATAAAGAAAACGTAGAAATTTTAGCAATCAACTATACGCCTTCAGAAAAAGGTGGGGGGGCAGAAAAGGTAAGCAATTTTGCTAAAGAAAAAGGAATTACTTTTCCTATTTTATTGGACAAGAACATTGATGTGACAACAGCGTATAAAGTAATTACGATTCCAACTTCGTATTTTATAGATACAAAAGGTGTCATTCAAGATAAGTTTATTGGGCCGATGACGCAAAAAGAGATGGAGAAAAGGGTTGCTAAATTAAAATAATGGTGAAAAGGTAGAGATGGAGAGTTCCCATTTCTGCCTTTTCTTTTTCAAGTAGTAATAACTTCATGATATGATGTAAGAAATATAATCGTTTAGAGATAAAGGAGTGTATGGAGTGGGGAATGTATCCTTACCGTTAGATTATGTTGTAATTGATTTTGAAACAACAGGATTTAACCCTTATAATGATAAAATTATTCAAGTTGCAGCGGTGAAATATCGTAATCATGAACTCGTAGATCAATTTGTTTCATACGTGAATCCAGAGCGGCCAATTCCGGACCGAATAACGAGTTTAACCGGTATTACCAATTATCGTGTTTCAGATGCACCGACGATTGAAGAGGTATTACCTTTATTTTTAGCATTTTTACATACAAATGTTATTGTGGCCCATAATGCTTCTTTTGATATGCGCTTTTTGAAAAGTAATGTAAATATGCTAGGGCTACCTGAACCTAAAAATAAAGTAATTGATACTGTATTTTTAGCGAAGAAATACATGAAGCATGCGCCTAATCATAAACTTGAAACGTTAAAGCGAATGCTTGGCATTCGTTTAAGCTCTCATAATGCATTTGACGATTGCGTTACGTGTGCTGCTGTTTATCAAAAGTGTGCAGCTATTGAAGAAGAAGGACAGAGAAAAGTAAATAAGGTCTCACTTGATGAAATCGTAGTATACGAAGCGGTGAAAGAAATGCTTGCACGTAATAAACGTAATGTAGAATGGTTACGTTGTATGAATGTAGGAAGTTATTTAGATATAAAAGCTTTTTATCCAGTTATGAGAGTAAAGGTAAAAGGGCGAAAGAAATATATATTAACAGAGATATTAGAAGATGATGTGAAAGAAATATGTACAAGCTTAAAATGTGAACCAGCGTTAAAAAGTGAAGTTGGTAATACGAGAATTATGCTTAATAGCTTAGAGGATGTTATGAAATTAGAAAGTTATATTTTAGAACAGTATGATTTTGTATTACAGGCGCTTCATGATTATAAAGAAAATGAAATGAATGCAGATGAAAAGTTGAAAGAGTATTTAAATATTATGGTATAAAAAACTCCGTGTGCAATATATTGTACACGGAGTTTTTTAGGAGTACTAAAACATAAAATTTTCTTACAAATCTGATTAAAGAGTTTTTCGTTTGCTCATACTATGTAATAAGAAAGCGAAGGAGAGAGGGTGAACAACATGAGAAGAAGTCGCCGTAAATCGTTTGAAGAACTTGTAAATGAAAATAAACAACAATTATTAAGCGATCGTGATGCAATTGATCGCATTGAAGAGCGCATTGAAAAACGTTATGAAATGAAACTTTTTAAGCAAGCTGAATAATTCTTAACACTAGTACGATACTAGTGTTAAGGAGGCGATAGTAATGGGTAATCCGAAAAAAAATTCAAAAGACTTTGCACCAAATCATATTGGAACACAATCGAAAAAAGCTGGTGGAAATAAAGGAAAGCAAATGCAAGATCAAACAGGTAAACAACCGATTGTTGATAACGGTTAAAAAGGAGAATGTTATCATTCTTCTTTTTTGTGAGGAAATGAAAGATGAGTTTTTAGCAGTAATATGAAAAAAAGGGCTGACTTTTGTCAGCCTTTTTTTGTAATCGTAAAATTTTCAACGAGTAAACGCCAATTTTGTGGGAATGGTAAACCGATTTTCCAGTAACTAATACCGCCTATACCTTGTTCTTTCATTAAATTGAATTTACTTTGAACAGACCGTGAATCTTCAAACCAAACTTCGTGTTGCACGCCGTTTTCATCAAAATAATTAAAATGAGGAGCTTGGGCTGTGAAATCATAACGAATAGGAACATTATATTTACGAGCTAGTGCAACAGCTGCGACAGAGCTAATTGCTTTTGCGGGTGGATTTCCTTGTTTAAATGGAAGCTTCCAATCAAACCCGTATAAATTTTGCCCCATCATAATTTTTTGTGGAGGCATTTGAGATTTTGCATATTGAAGTACTTCTTTCACTGGACCGATAGGAGAAATCGCCATCGGTGGACCGCCTTGCCATCCCCAGTCATATGTCATAATGACGACGAAATCAACAATTTGCCCTTGCGCTTTATAATCGTGAGCTTCGAAAAATTTTCCCTTTTGATTTGAACTTGTTTTCGGTACGAGAGTTGTGCTCAATGTATACCCGCTAGGTAAGCGTGTTTTTACATTTCGTAAAAAGCGATTATACGCCTCGCGGTCTTCAGGTGCTACACTCTCGAAATCGAAATGAATGTCTCGCATGCCATATTTTTCAGCTGTTTGCAAAATGTTAGTAATAAATTTGTTTTGAATCGTTGCGTCGCGTAAAATAACTGATGTTAGATCGGCACTGAAATTACCATTTTCAATATTTGTAATAACGAGCATAGGGATTGTTTTACCTTGCGTTGCAATATTAGCGATTTTAGCTGTTTCAGTAGGTTCTTTTAATGTGCCATCTCTTTTTGCCTCAAAACTAAAATAAGCTAAGTATGTTAAGAATGGATTGATGGCACGTGTAGCATTAACTAAACTCTCTTTAATCGGTATAGTTGAAGGTTGTAAATAAGCGATGGATTCTACAGCTCGTTTTGTACCTTTTGGTACGTATAATTGTTGTCCGACATGGAGAATAGATTTTAAAGATAAATTATTCACTTTAGCTAAACTAGCGAGGGGGACATTATATGTTTGAGAAATTCGATATAGGCTGTCACCAGGCTGTACATAATAATTATTCCCTTTCGTATTAACGATAAGTGCCTGACCAACAACGAGTGTTTCAGCTGGATTTAATCCATTGTCTTTTACTATTTCGTCAGGTGTTGATCCATATTTTGATGCCAAGCTATATACGCTATCACCACTACGAACAGTTACAATTTGAATCATATGCTGGCTCCTTTCGGGAAAAGATTCACTATTTTTATTTTATTTTTGATGTCACTGTATTATGATTAAATGTATGCAAGGTAGCAGAAGTGAAAGAAGGCGAATATACATATGTTTGTAGCAGAGCATGAAGTTGAAATCCGTTATGCGGAAACAGATCAAATGGGTGTTGTTTACCATTCAAACTACTTAGTGTGGCTTGAGTTAGGTCGCACGAAACTTATACAAGATTTAGGTTTTTCATATGTTGAAATGGAGAAAGAAGGAATTATTTCTCCTGTGTTAGATTTACAAATTTCATACCGTAAAGCGATGCGTTACGGAGAAAAAGCAATCGTAAAAACATGGGTAGATACTGTGAGCCCACTTCGCGTTGTATATGGATATGAAATATATAATGGTGATGGTGAACTTTGTATTACTGCAAGTACAACGAATATTTGTGCGAAAAAAGAAGGGTTCCGCCCTGTATCATTTAAAAAGTTATATCCTGAGTGGTATGCGAAATATGAGGAAATTAAGAAAAAATAAAAAAGCGTGGCAGAAGCCACGCTTTTTTATTTTTCATAATTAAATTGTGGGAAGTCGTCACCTTCGTTAAGTGTAACAGATAAATTATGTCCATCGAAGAACCATTCATCATCGCCTTCAATAAAGAAGTTAATACCTTCTTCTTGAATTTGAACAGCAGGATGTGCAGGATCATCTTTACGAATACCTAAAGAAAGTCCTTTTTGCACAGTACTGCAACCACCGTATTGTACGAAAAAGCGTAGTGTTTCATTTGATTGTAAGTTTAATTCATTTTTATACCATTGTGCTGCTTCTTTTGTTACGGAAAGATTCATGTATAGTTCCTCCAAATTATGTTGCTTTTCTTTAGTATAAAAAATAACGCAAAAAGACGCTATTAATATGCTTCACGTTTTCTTTTTGCGTTATGTGGGTTACGATCTTATTTTTGCTTTTTTGAAAAGTTTGCTTTTGGTTCAGTTTTATTTATAATTCGTCCGATATTTGCACGGTGTTTATAAATAACCATACCTGCTAATAAACACATCGCAATAATGAAGATTTTATCCCCGCTAACAATGGATGCAATAACAGCAACAACTGCTGTTACCATAGAAGAAAGTGATACGTATCTTGTTGTAAATAAAAGGGTGAAAAATACAACAGCCAATATTGCAAAAACAACTGGTGAATAGCATAATAGCACCCCAGCAGAAGTTGCAACTGCTTTACCACCACGGAATTTCGCGAAGATCGGGTAGACATGTCCAAGAACAGCCGCTAACCCGAACCATAGTGGGTGAATATCTAATCCGAAAATCATTGGTAGACTTGTTGCTAATGTCCCTTTTAAAATGTCAGCAATTGTAACGGTAAAACCTGCTTTTTTCCCTAATGTACGGAATGTGTTTGTTCCGCCTAGATTACCGCTCCCGTGCTCACGAATATCGATTCCGTAGCCAATTTTTCCAACAACTAGTGCAAATGGAATCGAGCCAAGCAAGTAGGCAACGATAAATAAAAGATATGTAGTAACCATAAGTTCAGTCTCCTTTATTCAAATGTGTTGATAAAGGGTAAAAAGAGTTTTTCCCGTATATTGTACCATACATTTGTAAAGAGCACATTTCTTTTTTGTAAATGAAAAATTCATTATTTCGTGAAAAAAATTTCACAGTAATGTTACATTTCTCACAGAAACAGCAAGACTATATGTAGTAACATTTTAATCAAAAGACAACAATATATTGGTGGAGGGTTATAAATGTTACAAAATAATACACGTGGAGAAGAATTAATGAAAGTGTTCGAGACGATAGTCCACGGCAATGAACAAGATTTAATGCAAGAAAATGCAAATGTAGACGGCCGCTCTCCAATGGGTGTAATGGGAACGTTCGCATCTGAGAGTGCAAAATATTATGCTGTTGAGAATTTATTGTCAGATCAAGTGAAAAAAGCGATAAATGAAAATATATTATATCCACATGATTTAGATTTTTATGCGACAGGAACGACGACTTGTTCGCAAATTCCGTTAGCGCAAATGCTTGCTAACGGTTTTCATACTGGACATGGACATATGAGACAACCACAAGACATTAAAAGTGCATTGGCTCTTTCGTCTATTATTTTTCAAGCGAATCAAAATATGCAGCATGGCGGTCAATCGTTTGCACTCTTTGATATTGATTTAGCACCTTATGTACGAAAAACAATTGAGAGACATAAAAAACGATTACAATCATATCCGCTTACGAAAGAACAAATAGAAGAATTTGCATGGAAAGAAACGGAAAATGATACGTATCAAGCGTGTGAGGCTTTCGTTCATAATTCGAATAGTATGCATAGTAGGGGCGGAGGACAAGTACCGTTTATTTCTATTAATTACGGAACAGATACATCAAAAGAAGGGAGAATGTTAATTAAACAACTATTAAAAGCGACACAAGCTGGACTTGGTAAAGGAGAGACACCAATTTTTCCGATTCAAATTTTCAAGATGAAAAAAGGTGTGAATTTTGAAGAAAGTGATCCGAATTACGATTTATTTGAATTAGCATTAGAGACAACTGCAGAGCGATTATTCCCTAACTTTTCATTTTTAGATGCTCCGTTTAATGCAGTGCATTATGATGGAAGACCAGAAAGTGAAGTATGTTACATGGGATGTCGTACCCGTGTTATGTCTAATATACATGGAGAAGAAACAGCGATTGGTAGAGGGAATTTATCATTTACGTCTATCAATTTAGTGAAATTAGCGTTAATTAGTGGTTCAAAAGAAGCATTTTTTGAAGCGCTAAACTACTATTTAGATTTAGGAATTAAGCAGCTATTAGAAAGATTTGCGTATCAATGTACGAAGCGAGCAAGAGATTTTCAGTTTTTATATTCACAAGGTGTATGGCGTGGTGGAGAAACATTGCATCCTGAAGACTCCGTAGCCTCGATTTTAAAACAAGGGACGTTAAGTGTTGGTTTTATCGGTCTTGCGGAATGTTTAGTAGCCTTAACAGGAAAGCATCATGGGGAAGATGAAGAATCATGGAAACTTGGGTACGAAATTATTTCCTTTATGAGAGATAGAATGGATAAAGCGACAGAAGAACATCAACTGAATTTCTCGATAATTGCAACTCCAGCAGAAGGATTATCAGGAAAGTTTGTGAAAAAAGATAGAGAAGAATTTGGCGAGATTAGCGGTATAACGAACCATAATTACTATACGAATTCATTCCATATTCCAGTTTATTATAACATTCAAGCGATAAATAAAATCCGTTTAGAAGGCCCGTTCCATGCTCTCTGTAATGGAGGACACATTACGTATATTGAACTGGACGGAGCAGCGATGCATAACAAAAAGGCATTAAAACAAATTGTACAAGCCATGGCAGAACATGGCGTTGGATACGGTTCAATTAATCATCCTGTTGACCGTTGTAAGTGCTGTAGTTATCACGGGGTTATTGGAAATGAATGTCCAAGTTGCGGGAATGAAGATGAGGCTAATATAGAAAGAATTCGCCGTATAACAGGCTATCTTGTAGGAGATATGTCGAAGTGGAATAGTGCGAAACGTAGTGAAGAGATAGATCGGGTGAAACATAAATGAAAGTGATGAATATTATTCATGATAGTGTAGTAGATGGAGAAGGATTGCGGACAGTCGTGTTTTTTGCGGGCTGTCCGCATCGTTGCGTTGGTTGCCACAATCCGAAATCGTGGAATATTTGCAACGGAATGGAAATGACAGTAGAAGAAATTGTGAAAGAGATTGCAAGTAATCCATTAACTGATGTAACATTTTCAGGTGGAGATCCATTTTTTCAAGCTGCTGAAGTGAAAAAGGTAGCAAAAATCGTGAAAGATTTGAAAAAAAACCTATGGATGTATACAGGCTATACGTTAGAAGAGATACAGAGTTCTCAAAATAATGATATGATAGAGTTGTTACATTATGGGGATGTTTTAGTCGATGGAAGGTTTGAAATTGAGAAAAAAGATTTAACACTTCCATTTCGCGGAAGCTCCAATCAACGTATTATTCGATTGAAAGAGTAAAAAGGCGGGATAGATTATATGAATAAAACAGTATTGCTTGTTGAAGATGAAAGAAGATTACGTGAAATTGTTAGTGATTATTTTCGTAATGAAGGCTTTGAAGTAATCGAAGCAGAAGATGGGAAAAAAGCGTTAGAGTTATTTGCAGAGCATGAAATTGATTTAATTATGTTAGATATTATGTTACCGGAAATAGATGGATGGTCTGTTTGTAGACGAATTAGAAAAGAATCAGCAGTACCAATTATTATGTTGACAGCGCGTTCGGATGAGGATGATACATTGCTAGGTTTCGAATTAGGTGCAGACGAGTATGTAACGAAACCATTTAGCCCGAAAGTATTAGTAGCTCGTGCAAAGACGTTATTGAAACGTGCGGATGGTGCGGTAGGAGTAGCGGAAGAAAATGCTATGTCTTTAGCTGGAATAGAAGTGAATCGTCTATCTAGAACTGTTTTAGTAGATGGAGAAGAAATTATATTGACACATAAAGAATTTGAACTTCTTGTGTATTTAATGGAGAACAAAGGAATTGTGTTATCACGTCAACATTTATTAGACCAGTTATGGGGATATGACTATTACGGTGATGACCGAACGGTTGATACCCATATTAAAAAACTTCGAAATAAGTTAGGAGATAAAGCGAAGCATATCGGTACTGTTATTCGAGTTGGTTATAAATTTGAAGAATAATCTAGAACGATTTGTGTAATTTAGCCTAGGAAAATGGCAATTTTATACTCTCTTTTGAAGGTAGAATGTACAAAAAATACTTTTCTTGTCTACAATGTTAGATAGGAGTATTTTTTTAATTGGATTTCACGATGAGTTCACAAGAAGGACACAAAACGTGACTATACTGAAAATACGAATTCACCAGAGAGGGGAAATAAAACATGGGATATTACGACGGACCAAATTTAAATGAAGAGCATAGTGAAACGAGAGAAGTGAGAAAATCAGGTAGTAAAAAAGGCTATTTCTTCACAGGTTTAGTGGGAGCTGTAGTCGGAGCGGTTTCGATTAGTTTTGCAGCACCATATATGCCATGGGCTCAAAATAATGGAGCACCAGTATCATCATTTAGTTCGGATTCAAAAGTAGAAGGTACTGTAGTTCCTGTTGTAAATAAAGCGAAAAATGAAACTGATTTACCTGGTATGATTGAAGGAGCGAAAGACGTTGTTGTAGGTGTTATTAATATGCAGCAAAGTGTTGATCCATTTGCAATGCAACCGACAGGTCAAGAACAACAAGCTGGTTCAGGATCAGGTGTTATTTATAAAAAAGCAGGAAATAAAGCATATATTGTAACAAACAACCACGTAGTAGATGGTGCAAATAAACTTGCTGTAAAACTAAGTGATGGTAAAAAGGTAGATGCAAAGTTAGTAGGGAAAGATCCTTGGTTAGATTTAGCTGTTGTTGAAATTGACGGCTCTAATGTGAATAAAGTTGCAACTTTAGGTGACTCAAGTAAAATCCGTGCGGGTGAAAAAGCAATTGCAATCGGTAACCCACTAGGATTTGATGGAAGTGTAACGGAAGGCATTATTAGTAGTAAAGAACGTGAAATTCCAGTTGATATTGATGGCGATAAACGACCAGATTGGCAAGCACAAGTTATTCAAACAGATGCAGCGATTAACCCAGGTAATAGTGGTGGTGCATTATTTAACCAAAATGGTGAAATAATTGGGATTAATTCAAGTAAAATTGCACAGCAAGAAGTTGAAGGAATTGGATTTGCTATTCCAATTAATATCGCAAAGCCAGTTATTGAATCACTTGAAAAAGACGGAGTGGTAAAACGTCCAGCTCTTGGAGTAGGTGTCGTTTCGTTAGAAGATGTGCAAGCTTATGCAGTCAATCAATTGAAAGTACCGAAAGAAGTAACGAATGGTGTTGTATTAGGTAAAATTTACCCAATATCACCGGCAGAAAAAGCTGGTTTAGAGCAATATGATATTGTAGTAGCATTAGATGATCAAAAAGTAGAAAACTCACTTCAATTCCGTAAATATTTATATGAAAAGAAAAAAGTAGGCGAGAAAGTAGAAGTTACATTCTACCGTAACGGTCAAAAAATGACGAAATCGGCTACTTTAGCAGATAATTCAGCTACAAAGAATCAATAATCGAAATAAAAGAAAGTCTCTTTCATATTGAAAGAGACTTTCTTTATCGGCTATACTAAAGGAATAGGAGGGATTAATTATGACAATTGAAAACCCAACTCGTACGGAAATTGGTGAAGTGTTAAAGAAAAGCAAAACAATTGCGGTTGTTGGATTATCAGATAAGCCAGAACGTACATCGTATATGGTTTCAAAAGCAATGCAAGATGCTGGATACCGTATTATTCCAGTTAATCCAACAGTAGATGAGGTGCTTGGAGAAAAGGCAGTTTCTTCACTAAAGGATATTAAGGAACACGTTGACATAGTAAATGTATTTCGTCGCTCAGAGTTTTTAATGGGTGTTGCAAAAGAATTTGTAGAGATTGATGCAGATGTTTTTTGGGCACAATTAGGAGTACAAGATGAAGATACATATAAACTTTTAAAAGAAAAAGACTATACTGTAATAATGGATCGTTGTATTAAAGTAGAACATGCGATGACAAAATAGTATAGATTTAAAAGTAGAAAGATTGATTCAGCCCTCATTATAGATAAGTAGGGCCGATGAACGAGGTGTTCATCATGAGATTTTTTAAAGGCTGTTTTTGGGGATTGTTATTTGTAATCCCATTTTGGATCTTGATCATTTGGATCATAATAAAGGTTTGGAATGTGTAATCTTGGAATACATATCCATTTCTCGTTGACAAACGATTATTTTTCTGAAATAGTAGCCTAGAGGAATCCTTGTGAGAAAACAAGGATTTTTCTATTGAAGATGGTATATAAAAGAGATAAGATAACTTGCCAAAACTATAGTCGAGGCGTTATTCTATAATAGAAACATATGTTCTGATTTTGGATTAGGAAAGGGGCAAGGAGTTTGGCGAAGCATCAGTTCCAATATAATGAAGATGCGATTCAAGTGTTAGAAGGACTTGAAGCCGTTCGAAAACGCCCGGGTATGTATATCGGGAGTACGGATAGCCGTGGATTGCATCATTTAGTATATGAAATAGTAGATAACTCCGTTGACGAAGCGTTAGCGGGATTTGGCGACGAAATTTCAGTCGTAATACATAAAGATAATAGTATTAGCGTTATAGATAAAGGGCGAGGAATGCCTACGGGAATGCATAAACTTGGGAAACCTACACCTGAAGTTATTTTAACTGTACTTCATGCAGGTGGTAAGTTTGGTCAAGGTGGCTATAAAACGAGTGGTGGTTTACACGGTGTTGGGGCATCAGTTGTAAACGCTTTGTCAGAATGGTTAGTAGTAACAATTAAACGTGATGGTAACATTTATGAACAACGCTTTGAAAATGGTGGCGTTCCTGCAACGACGTTAGAGAAAATCGGGAAAACAAAAGAGTCTGGTACGACAATGCACTTCAAACCAGATACAACGATTTTCAGCACGACAAATTACAATTATGAAACATTATGCGAGAGATTACGTGAATCTGCATTCTTATTAAAAGGAATGAAAATCTCGATAAAAGACGAACGTAATGATTTAGAAGATATATTTCATTATGAAACAGGAATCGAAGCTTTCGTTTCATATTTAAACGAAGAAAAAGATTCAATTCACCCGGTTGTATATTTCACTGGTGAACAAAACGGGATTGAAGCAGAACTAGCATTCCAGTTTAATGATGGTTACTCAGAAAATATTCTTTCGTTTGTAAATAACGTACGTACAAAAGATGGTGGAACACACGAAGCTGGATTTAAAACAGCAATGACGCGTGTGTTCAATGAGTATGCTCGTAAAGTTTCATTATTAAAAGAAAAAGATAAAAATTTAGAAGGTACAGATATTCGTGAAGGTGTAGCGGCTATCGTTTCTGTACGTGTACCAGAAGAAGTACTTCAGTTTGAAGGACAAACGAAAGGGAAACTTGGTACAAGTGAAGCTCGTTCTTCTATTGATGCCATTGTCTCAGAGCATTTAGCTTACTTTTTAGAGGAAAACCCGGATGTAGCTACACTTCTTGTGAGAAAGGCAGTTAAAGCAGCGCAAGCACGTGAGGCTGCTCGTAAAGCGAGAGAAGAAGCACGTAGTGGTAAGAAGAAGAAAAAATCAGAAGGTACGTTAAGCGGGAAGTTAACACCTGCACAATCACGTAATCCTCAGAAAAACGAATTGTATTTAGTAGAGGGTGACTCTGCTGGTGGTTCAGCGAAACAAGGACGAGACCGTCGTTTCCAGGCCGTATTACCATTACGTGGTAAAGTAATTAATACAGAGAAAGCAAAGCTTGCTGATATCTTTAAAAATGAAGAGATTAATACAATCATTTATGCGATTGGCGGCGGTGTAGGAAATGAATTTGATGTTGAAGATATTAACTACGATAAAGTTGTAATTATGACCGATGCCGATACGGATGGAGCTCATATTCAAGTATTGTTATTAACGTTCTTCTACAGATATATGAAGCCACTTATCGAAGCGGGTAAAGTGTTTATCGCACTCCCTCCTTTATACAAAGTAAGTAAAGGAAAAGGTAAGAGTGAAGTAATTGAATACGCTTGGTCAGATGAGGAATTAGACGGTGTAACGAAAAAAGTTGGAAAAGGCTATATGTTACAACGTTATAAAGGGCTTGGTGAAATGAATGCGGATCAATTATGGGAAACAACAATGAATCCTGAAACGCGTACATTAATTCGCGTGAAAATTGATGATGCAGCAAGAGCAGAGCGTCGCGTTACAACATTAATGGGCGATAAAGTAGAACCGCGCCGTAAATGGATTGAACGTAATGTACAGTTTGGTATGCAAGAAGAAGGAAATATTTTAGAAAATGAAATGATTATGGAGACGGAGGTGGAATAACATGCAAGCAGAGAAGTTTCATGACCTCCCGCTTGAAGACGTGTTAGGTGATCGCTTTGCACGTTATAGTAAATATATTATTCAAGATCGTGCACTTCCAGATGCACGTGATGGCTTAAAGCCAGTACAAAGACGTATTTTATATTCTATGTATGTAGAAGGTAATGTACATGATAAAGCGTTTCGTAAATCAGCTAAAACAGTAGGTAATGTTATCGGTAATTATCATCCACATGGAGATTCCTCTGTATATGAAGCAATGGTACGCTTAAGCCAAACTTGGAAAGTACGTAATGTTTTAGTTGAAATGCATGGTAATAACGGTAGTGTTGATGGGGACCCAGCGGCAGCAATGCGTTATACGGAAGCTCGTTTATCACCAATCGCATCTGAATTATTACGTGATCTTGATAAAGAAACAGTTGAATTCGTGTCAAACTTTGATGATACGAGTGAAGAACCAGTTGTATTACCAGCAGCGTTCCCGAATTTATTAGTGAACGGATCTACAGGGATTTCCGCTGGTTATGCAACAGAAATTCCTCCGCATCATCTTGGAGAAGTTATTGATGCTACAATGATGCGTATTGATAAGCCAAATAGTACTGTTGATGATTTATTAACAGTTATGAAAGGACCAGATTTCCCAACAGGCGGTATTATTCAAGGGATTGATGGTATTAAAAAGGCGTATGAAACAGGTAAAGGTAAAATTATTATTCGTGGAAAAGCAGAAGTTGAAACAGTGCGCGGTGGGAAACAACAAATTGTAATCACTGAAATTCCTTACGAAGTGAATAAGGCAAACCTTGTAAAGAAAATGGATGAATTACGTCTAGATAAAAAGTTAGATGGTATTGCTGAAGTGCGTGATGAGACAGATCGTACTGGTTTACGAATTGTTGTTGAATTAAAGAAAGAAGCAAACGCCGAAGGTATTTTAAATTATTTATATAAAAATACAGATTTACAAATTCCATATAACTTTAATATGGTAGCGATTAATAATCGTCGTCCAACACTTATGACATTACCAAAAATTTTGGATGCTTATATTGGACATCAAAAAGAGGTTATTACGAGACGTTCGCAATATGAATTAAGAAAAGCAGAAAATCGTCAACATATTGTAGAAGGTTTAAAGAAAGCATTATCGATTTTAGATCAAGTAATCGAGACAATTCGAGCTTCAAAAGATAAACGTAATGCGAAAGATAATTTAAGTGCAAAATTTGGCTTTACAGAAGCACAGGCGGAAGCAATTGTTTCCTTGCAATTATATCGCTTAACGAATACAGACATTACGGCGTTACAAGAAGAAGCAGATGAGCTTAATAAGAAAATTCTAGAGCTACAGTCAATTTTACAAAGTGAAAAAAGATTACTTCAAGTCATTAAAACTGATTTGAAGAGAGTTAAGAAAACATATAGTGATGATCGCCGTGCTATTATTGAAGAACAAATTGAAGAAATTAAAATAGACGTAGAAGTGATGATTCCACAAGAAGATGTCATCGTTACTGTAACGAAAGAAGGATATGTGAAACGTACTGGATGGCGCTCACATAATGCATCAAACGGCAAAGACTTCGGTATGAAAGAGGGTGACATCTTACTTGAACGATTCGATACGAATACGACTGAAACAGTTCTTTTATTCACAAGTAAAGGGAACTATATATATCTTCCAGTATACGAAATGCCAGATATTCGTTGGAAAGATTTAGGTCAGCACGTTGCAAATATCGTTTCACTCGACCGAGATGAAACGATCATTTGGGCAACGGTTGTACCGAACTTTGAGGAAGAAAAACGATTTATCGTATTTGTAACACGAAATGGTATGATAAAGAAAACAGAATTAAATCAATATAAAGTTCAGCGTTATTCAAGGGCATTCGTTGCTGTAAACTTGAAAAAAGATGATGAAGTTGTCGATATATTTGCGACAGATGGAACGAGTGATATCGTTCTTGCTACACATGGTGCATATGCACTTATTTTCCATGAAGATGAAGTAAGTCCAGTCGGTGTAAGAGCTGCTGGTGTGAAAGCAATTAATTTAAAAGAAGATGACTATGTCGCTTCTGGTAAACCGTTAAATGGTGATAAAGATCAACTTATTCTCGTAACGCAGCGTGGTGCTGTAAAACGTCTAAAAGCATCAGAAATTGAAAAATCAACGAGGGCGAAGCGAGGCCTTGTTATTTTCAAAGAGTTAAAACGTAATCCGTACCGCATTGTCGGTATTGAAATTGTTCGGGACGATGAATTAGTTTACATGAAGACAGAGAAAAACATTGTAGAAGAGATTGATCCGAAAGCGTATCGAAATAAAGACCGGTATAGTAATGGTAGCCTAGTGCTAGATGTAAATGATACTGGTGAAGTAGTAGAAACGTGGACGAAGAAAAGACCAGAATAAAGAGGGCATCTTGCTATGAATAGTAGCAAGATGCTTTTTTCTAGGCAATTTATTATGTAAATAATAATAATCTTGTTATAATAACTGAATGAAATCGTTCTCATAAAGTTCAACTAATCGGGCTTTAACAAGCAGTTGATTCCTCACCTAATTCCTTAGCTTTCACTGAATTTTGGGTTAGGAATCTTACTGCTCGTTAAAGCGGCACAAATGGAGGGGCAACATGAAAAAAATAGGTGTAGGGATTGTAGGATTTGGTTTTTCTAGTACGACATTTCATATCCCACTATTACAAACAATAGAAGAATATGATATTCGTGCTGTATTATCCTCAAAAGAAGAGGTAGTAAAAGAAACATTACCAAACGCTAATGTTGTTAGTACAATTGATGAATTGGTGAAGCGAGCTGATGTTGACTTAGTTGTTATTACATCACCTAATACAACTCATTTTCCATATGTAAAAGAAGCAATTTTAAACGGTAAGCATGTTGTTGTAGAAAAACCATTTGTTGTCTCAATTGAAGAGGGGGAAGAGCTTATTTCATTAGCAGAGCAGCATAATGTAATGTTAAGCGTATATCATAATCGTCGTTTTGATAATGATTTCTTAACAATTAAGAAATTGTTAGGAGAAAACAGAGTAGGGAATGTATACGCATATGAATCAAATTTTGATCGTTTCCGTCCACATGTACGTGATCGATGGAGAGAAAAAAATCTACCAGGTTCCGGTATATTATACGATTTAGGATCGCATTTAATTGACCAAGCGTTATCAATATTCGGGAAACCAGATGCGATAAGTGCAGATGTAATAAAACAACGACCAGGTGCAGAGGTGGATGATTATTTCCATATAGTACTTCATTACGGAGTTAAACGTGTCATTTTACGTAGCAGCAGTTATGTGAAAAAAGCTGGACCGCATTTTATAGTGCATGGAGAGAAAGGTTCTATCGTGAAGTACGGTATGGATTCGCAGGAAGAGCAATTAAAAAATGGAATGAAGCCAGGCGATAACGGTTATGGGGTAGACGATGAAGAGAATTTTGCTACGTTAGAAACAGAAGAAAGCCTAGAGCGTATTCCAACAGAAGTCGGTTGTTATGACAATTATTATAAAGGTGTACGAGATAGTATATTAAATGGTGAGAAACTACCTGTAACAGCAAAAGAAGGTTTAGATGTTATTAAATTGATTCAATTAGCGATTGAAAGTAGTGAAAAGGGTAGAGTCATTTCTATAAAATAAAAAAGACACGAAATTCGTGTCTTTTTTATTAGGAATATGTGAATATGATTAATTATTTAGTTTAGTCGTTTATCATACATTAATTGGATTTGTATGCCATAAGGATCTTCAATAATACCATATGCTTCACTAAATATATTTTTTTCTAGCGGAGAGATTATTTTCACATGCTCATCGGAAATTAAATTATTATAAAACGTTTGTATCTCTTCTAAATTAGCGCTTTGAATGCAAAGTGACATGTTATTTCCAACGTTATAAAGTTCATTAAGCTTCATTGTATCTTCCGCTATCATTAGCTTTGTATTCCCAATTTGTAAAACAGAGTGAGCAATATGATCTTTATTTTCACTTGTAATTTTAAAAGAACTATCTCTTTTCGCCAGTTCTTCATACGTAACAATCATTAACTTTTTGGCTTCTAAATTACGTATATAAAAATTAATCGCCTCCTTTGCTTGCCCATTCATTGAAAGAAAAATAGCTATTTCTAATGTCATAAATATATAACTCCTTTATTAGTTGATAATTATAATATAGATTAAAAAGGTTTCAATACATGATACCTTTTTGGGAGGGAAATATGAAAAAAACTGAACGAATAAATGACATGCTTATTTTCTTAAATAATAAAAGATATTTTAATTTAAAAGATTTAATGGCTAGATATGATATTTCTAAAAGTACCGCGTTGCGAGATATTCAATCATTGGAAGAAATAGGTGTACCCATATATTCTGAACTAGGTAGAAATGGAAGTTATAAAATTATAGAAAATAGTGTGTTATCGCCAATTTATTTTAGTGTGGATGAAATGTATGCGCTATACTTTTCAATTCTTACGCTAAATGGATACAAGACAAAACCATTTAATGTAGAAAGTATTGCACTTGAAAATAAATTTAAACATGTATTACCTGATAATGTGAGTAAAAATATTTCAATCATGGAACGAACGCTTTCCTTTGAAGTAACAAATCATAGTAATTTTAGTCCATTCTTAAAAGAAATTTTACAGGGAATTTTTGCTGAGCGAGTTTATCATTTAACATATTTAAAAAAAGGTGAGGAGCAAGCATTGGTTGCCCAATTTATTCGATTAGAATCTAAATTTGGCCAGTGGTATGCTAAAATCTTTAATTTTGAGACAAATAATGTTCAAATAATTAGATGTGATAAAATTCTTTCTATTGTGGAAACGAGCAATATTAATCCAAAAAATCTTGAAGAATTATTAAGTTATCTTACTACTTTTCACAGAAAGCCTGATGCAATTGATTTTAGCGTAATTGTTAATCAAAAAGGAAAGGATATTTTTGATAAAGAGAATTATCCTTCCATGAGGATGCAAAAGGAAAATGAAAATTACATTATAACAGGCTATTTTAACAAGCAAGAATTTGATTTTATTTCAAATTACTTTCTGAATTTCGGTGAAACGATTATCTCAATTCAGCCTGTTATGCTAAAAGAGTTAATCTATAATAAGGTGTTATCTATAAAGCAGCATTTAACCTTTTTAAGATAAAGTTAGTTTTAGTCATTTTTTGATATGAAAAAGCCCTTGCGATTTAAATATCCAAAGGGCTTTTTGGTGATTCTATTTGTTCTTTAGAAAAATTATTTTTCTGGGACGGAGAGTCCATAAAAGAACATCGTAACGATATCTTGTATATGTTTTTCGCGATCTCCTTCAAGAAGTTGTGCCCCAAAATCATCACCTAATTTAGTAAACATTTGAATGTAAAGTAACATCATTTCTTTAGTAAGGTGTGGATTAATTTCGTTTTTGCGCTGAGCTTGTTCTAATATTTCTAAATACCAGGGCAGGATTTTTTCATTTTGATAACTATAAATAAACTTACGGAGTTCTTCGTCCCTTTGCATCATTTGTAGTAACATATCAGGTTGAAATAACCCGCCAGTATTCATTTTTCTTACAATCATTTTTTGCATCATATCATGAAAAGGTAATTTTTCTTCTGCAAGCTCTTTATAATATTGAAATTCAGATATGATAAATTCTTGTATAAGCTCCCTAAATAACGCATCTTTACTTCCGAAATGATTATAAATTGTAACTTGAGAAACGTTTGCTTCTTTTGCGATATGTTCTATTTTCACTTCATTAAATCCACGTTCTGAAAATAATACGAATGCTGCTTCTTTAATGGCACGCTTTTTCTTTTCTTTTACTCTTTCAAAGCCGTTCAATGCAATCACCTCACTTAAAATATACAAGAAAAAATAATGGAAAACAATAATTTTGAAATATGGACTAATAAATATTTCAAAAAGTTGTTGCGAATATGGAAGATGAGGAGTACAATAATTTTGAAATATCACATATTCAATATTTCAAAAAAATGAGGTGGAATTATGATTTCAGTTCAAGATGTCACAAAACAGTTTTCGAATGGAAAAGGTTTGTTTCATATTACATTTGATGTAAAAGAGGGAGAAGTATTTGGTTATTTAGGACCGAATGGTGCCGGAAAATCAACGACGATTCGTAATTTAATGGGATTTATAAAACCGACAGCTGGTAAAGCGACAATTTTTGGATTAGATTGTTGGAATGAAGCAGCGAAAATTCAAAGGGAAGTTGGTTATCTACCGGGTGAAATTTCTTTTATTGAAGGAATGAACGGATTAGAGTTTTTAAAATTAATGCAGGGAATGCGTGGATTAAAGGATACGAAAAGACGAGATGAACTGATAGAGCGTCTGCAATTTGATGTGAAAACACCGATTCGCAAAATGTCTAAAGGAATGAAGCAAAAAGTAGGGATAGTCGCTGCATTTATGCACGATCCAGAGGTGTTAATTTTAGATGAACCAACATCTGGACTTGATCCACTTATGCAACAAGTGTTTATAGATTTAATATTAGAGGAAAAGCAAAGAGGAAAAACAATCCTAATGTCATCACATATTTTTACTGAAATTGAGAGAACTTGTGACAGAGTAGCTATTATTAAAGATGGTCGACTCGTAACGGTTGAAAATATTCACGATTTACAAAGTATGAGAAGACAGGTGATAGATGTAACAGTATCATCACAAGAAGAGATTGAGTCCCTTATAAAGTGTAATTTGCAATTTGAAGCGGTAAAAGGTAGAGAGGCATCTATCATTGTACAAGGAAACTATCAAACTGTTTTACAAACACTTTCAAACTATAATGTAACGGCACTTCAAACGAGAGCGATGGATTTAGAACATTTATTTATGCATTATTACGATAAGAAAGAAGGGGTAACGCATGAATAAGCAATTGTTTTTAGCTAGTTTGAAAGAAACACAAAAAAGTATTTTGAGTTATGCGTGTGGTGCGGCTTTATATTTGTGGTTATTAATTTGGATATTCCCGTCAATGGTATCAGCGAAAGGGCTAAATGAATTAATAGCTGCCATGCCTGATAGTGTGAAAAAAATCGTTGGTATGGAAAGTCCGATTCAAAACGTAATGGATTTTCTAGCGGGCGAATACTATAGTCTATTGTTTATTATCATTTTAACAATTTTTTGCGTAACAGTTGCGACACATTTAATTGCTCGTCATGTAGATAAAGGAGCAATGGCATACTTGCTAGCAACACCTGTATCTAGAGTGCAAATTGCTATTACACAAGCTGCTGTTCTCATATTGGGACTTCTGATTATTGTATCTGTTACGTATGTAGCTGGGTTAGTAGGTGCAGAATGGTTTTTACAAGATAATAACTTAAATAAAGAATTATTTTTGAAGATAAATGTAGTCGGAGGGCTCATATTTTTAGTCGTTAGTGCGTATTCATTTTTCTTTTCTTGTATATGTAATGACGAAAGAAAAGCACTAAGTTATTCAGCGAGTTTAACTATCTTATTTTTCGTATTGGATATGGTAGGGAAGTTAAGTGATAAGTTAGAGTGGATGAGAAATATATCATTATTTACGCTATTTCGTCCGAAAGAAATTGCTGAAGGAACGTATAATATATGGCCTGTAAGTATAGGGTTAACTGCCGGAGCACTTTGTATTTTCATAGTAGCAATTGTAGTGTTTAAGAAGAGGGATTTACCGTTATAAAGTAGAAAGTCCACTAGAAAGTGGGCTTTTTTTATTTGTAAATTAAAACTAGTATGTTTATCGCATAACACTTATAAAGGATATTTATCTTTTTAATTAAGAAAATATTCAAAAAAATGAACCTTTTTCTAGGTTCATACGTCTAATACATGTAAAGTTAAATTGGAAGTGATAAAGTGAGGATGAAACAGGAGGAGCAATTGTGAAAGTAATCCCTTTATATAAAATGATTATAAAAGAAGAAACGGATGTTTCTTTGGCGAAAAAAGGTAATCATGAAGCCTTTATAGCGCTTATGCATACAGAAAAAGTGAAGATGTATCGAATAGCAAAGGCGATGTTACGTGATGAGACAAATATAGAGGATGCGATACAGACAACAATTTTAAAGGCCTATGAAAATATAAAAAAATTAAAAAAAGAAGAATTTTTTCAAACTTGGTTAATTCGAATACTAATAAATGAGTGTAACAATATTATTAGAGCGTATAAAAATGTAATTGTGACAGAAGAGAATGATTACAATATGAGTGCGTGTGATCAGTATGAAGATATAGATTTGTGTAATGCGATTCAATCGTTACATGAAGAATTAAGAGCTGTTACGGTGCTTTATTATTATGAAGATATGAATCAAGAGAGTATAGCAAAGCTGTTAGAAATACCGAAAGGAACAGTGAAATCAAGATTGTCACGCGCGAGGGAACAACTACAAAAACGATTAAAGATGGAATAGGGGGTGTAAAGGATGGATAATGAAAAATTATTTGATGAGAAATTAAAAAAGAGAATAAAAGATGAAAATGTTATAGTACCTCCAGAGTTAAATGAAAAAATTAATGGCACGCTACATAATCTTAAGGTAAAAAAGAAGAGTTACAAAATTCATATGATGATAATTAGTGCAGCGGTTTGTATACTTTCAGTGGTATCTATGTCTGAGTTTTCTATACAAAGTTTTGCGCAAAATGGTGGAGTATTTGAATATGTAAAGAAAAAAGCGTTTTCTGATTTTGAAAATGAAGAAGAAATAAAATCGAATGTACATTATCCAGATAAAGAAAAGATTCATCAAAAAATGCTAGATTCTATTGATTATTTTAAAAATATTTCAGGACAATTTGAGGAATATTCTAGCTCATCAAGAATTGCTACAACATATAAGTATGCGATTGATACGGAGAAACAAAGAGGTATCTCTTCGAAAGAAGATAAACTAGCCAAAAAACGAACAATTATATATAACGAGGGGAAGAAAAAAGAGTTTGATGATGAGAAGTATACCTATAAAGAGACAAAATGGAACCCGAAAGAAAGAAACAATGAACTATTAAAATTAAATCCTACGGAAAGGTTAGTGAGAAAATCAGATGAGAAAAAGCGATATGATGATGAATATATAGGGCTAGCTAAATATAGTATTCAATCAGAATTCGCAGATTTGTTAATTCGATATAAAGATTGGAATTATAAAGAAACGAAATATCTTGGATTAGATTGTTACAAAATTGAAGGAGTCATCAACATAGAGATGCCTGTTAGCACCTCTGAAGATTTAAGAGGGAAATTCGAAATGGTTGTGGAGAAAAATACAGGGATTATGTTGAAATTTCTTAGTTTTCAAGAAGGCTTGATTCAATATTCAGTTACGACTGAATGGATACAAATAGATAAGGGATTGAAAGAAAGTATGTTTCAAAAGGATAGCGCTAAATATGAAAGAATGAAAAACATATTGGATGAATAGAAACAGGAGGAGAGTAAATGGAGAATCATTCAACTTTAAGAGAAGAGAAAAATAAGCAAAAATATAAAAAGAAAACGATAATAAGTTTACTACTGGCGGTATTACTATTTGGTGGAATTGGCTATGGAGCCTATGTATATATGAAAACTTCTAGTCTCGTACAAAAATCTAATTTGAATTTAGCACGAGGTGAAAAATCCAATTTACGTGAGAAATCTGTAAAGCCAATTGCAAATCATGTTTCACTTTTAATTATGGGAATTGATGAAAATCAAGAACGACAAAAGGAATATAATGGTGCATTTCATACAGATGCATTATTGTTAGCGACTTTTAATAAAGACGATAAAACAGTGAAATTAACGAGCATACCGCGTGATACATATACATATGTTCCAGTTGAAAAGAAAAAAGATAAAATAACCCATGCATATGGAAGTGGTTTCGTTAAAAATGGTAGAGATGGAGGACCGCAAGCTTCTGTGGAAGCGGTAGAAAAATTGTTACAGGTGCCCGTTGATTATTTTGTGAAATTTAATTTTGGTTCCTTTACTAAAATTGTTGATGGGTTAGATGGTATTGAAGTGGATGTCCCGGTTGAATTTACGGAGCAAAATAGTAAAGATGAACCTGATGCGATTCATTTGAAAAAAGGATTACAAAAATTAAATGGGGAAGAAGCACTTGCACTAGCAAGAACGCGCCATATTGATAGTGATGCAATGAGAGGACAGCGCCAACAACTTGTTATTGAAGCGATTTTAAGTAAATTAAAAAGTGTGGGATCGATTACGAAGCTAGAAAAAATAGTTGAGGCGGTTGATAGTGATTTTAAAACAAATTTAGTAATGGATGATATTTTATCTTTTTATAAATACGGTTTAA
The DNA here is from genome assembly GCF_038006365.1 of Bacillus sp. FSL L8-0152. NCBI lineage: Bacteria > Bacillati > Bacillota > Bacilli > Caryophanales > Bacillaceae > Bacillus > Bacillus sp. FSL L8-0152. The sequence goes on along the minus strand of NZ_JBBOVB010000001.1, from coordinate 3,680,168 downwards.
ACGGTTCAGTTGAAAAAATACAATTAGCTGGTGATGATTTATACTTACCTAATGGCCCAAACGGGCAACGTGTATATTATTATAACCCTAATAAAAAAGATCTACAGAGTTTGAGTAATACTCTTAGAACACATCTAGGGTTAAGTGAAAAGCAAATTGAGGAGAATTAAAGCAGACGAAATGTCTGCTTTTTTATTTTTGTAGAAAAGAGGTTTGTTACGATATACATTATTTATTAACAATAATTTACAAGTTTGTTTATAGTGAAGGGATATAAAGACTATTAAATCAATACATAGAATTCCATGAGGTATAGTGTTTCGAAAGGTTAAGGAATTTTTATGAATATTACTGTAAAAAAATAATTTTTTAAAAATTTTCAATAATAACACTTTACAAAACTCAAAAAATTAGTAGAATAATAGTTAATAAGAATCTTCTGATAAATATATAAAGAGAAACAGAATTATCAGAAAATTCTTAAGTGAGAGCGTTAAGAATTAGGGAGGGTACAGAAAGTGAAAAAGAAAAAAATGAAAAAACTAACAGCGGTTGTAGTACCAGTTTTAGCAATGAGTATGGCATTAACAGCATGTTCTACATCAGGTGGAGATAAGAAGACAAGCACAAATTCTAGCTCTGGTGGAGATAGTAAATCAGAAGGAAAATTAGCAGCAAAACAAGTACTAAATCGTACTGAAACAAATGAGATTCCAACAATGGATACTTCTAAAAATACAGATACATTAGGTTCTCAAATTTTAGGGAACACAATGGAAGGTTTATATCGATTAGATAAAGATAACAAACCAATCCCAGCTGCTGCAGAATCAAGCACGAAGAGTGAGGATGGTAAAAAATATACATTTAAATTACGTAAAGATGCAAAATGGTCAAATGGTGATCCTGTAACAGCGAAAGATTTCGTATATGCATGGCAACGCCTATTAGATCCAAAAACAGCTGCTGAGTATGCATTTATCGCATTCCCAATTAAAAATGCAGAAGCGGTGAATAAAGGTGAAAAACCTGTAACAGAACTAGGAGTAAAGGCAGTAGATGATACTACTTTAGAAGTTGAATTAGAACAAGCAGTACCATACTTCTTAAACTTAGTAGCATTCCCATCGTACTATCCGTTAAATGAGAAGTTTGTAAAAGAAAAAGGGGATAAATACGGTTTAGAGTCTGATACAACAGTATATAATGGACCGTTTGTTCTAACTGATTGGAAGCATGAGCAAGGCTGGAAATTAAAGAAAAATGATCAATATTGGGATAAAAAGACTGTAAAACTAGATGAGATTAATTATAGTGTTGTAAAAGAACCAGCAACACGTGTGAATTTATATGATAGTGGTCAAATTGATGTTGCTTTATTAACGGGAGAGTTTGTTGATAAGTATAGAAATAATAAGGAAGAGTTTGGGACTTATTCACAAGTAAGTACTTACTTTATTCGTATGAACCAAAAACGTGGTGGACAAGATACACCATTAAAGAGTCAAAAATTACGTGAAGCAATTGCCTACTCTATTGATAAGAAAAATTTAGCAAATGTTATTTTAAATGATGGATCTAAACCAGCAGACTTCTTAGTACCGAAAGGATTAGCAACTGGACCAGACGGTAAAGACTTCCAAGAAACATTTAAAAACGGTATCAAACCAGATGCGAAAAAAGCAGCTGCTGCATGGGAAGCAGCGAAAAAAGAACTTGGAAAAGATCAAGTTACAATTGAGCTATTAAACTATGATACTGGTAATGCGAAAAAAGTTGGGGAATATGTAAAAGATCAAATCGAGAAGAATTTAAAAGGTGTAACAGTTAATATTAAACTTCAGCCGTTCAAGCAAAAACTAAAATTAGAAACAGAGCAAGATTATGATATTTCATATGGCGGTTGGAATCCAGATTATGCGGATCCAATGACATTCTTAGATATGTTTGAGTCTAAACATTCTCATAACCAAATGAGCTTCTCTGATCAGAAATATGATGAAATGATTAAAAAAGCTGGTGGAGAATTAATGGGCGATGCGAAGAAACGTTGGGAAGAGCTAGGACAAGCTGAGAAATTACTTCTTGAGAAAGATGTAGCAATTGTGCCTTTATACCAACGTGGTGATGCATATGTTCAAAAACCAAATGCAAAAGGCATCGTTCACCATAACATTAGCCCAGAGTATAGCTTCAAGTGGACATATATGACTGAAAAAGATGGAAAATAATTTTTAAACAGTGATGCTATATTTAAGTGGATGTATACAAGTTTCTTAGCTTATTTTGTAGTGAGAATCTCGTTAGCCACAATAGAAAGATAAAATGATAGAGCATTCCAAAAGTAGATTATTTACTTTTGGAATGCTCTTTTTATTATGAGATTACATGTAAATAAATCGATAGATGTAAGGAAGAATTTGTATCATGACAATTGTAAAAAATACGTTTTACTATAATAAAAAAATAATTTTTAGAATATTTTAAAAATAACTTTACAAAAGCGGAAAAATTAGTAGAATATTAATTAATAAGAATTTTCTGATAACTAGTTATTAGAAAGTCTATCAAAAATGGTTTCGTACATATAATTGGGGAGGGTACAAAAATGAAGAAAAAGATGAAAAAGTTCACGGCGGTTGTAGCGCCAGTTTTAGCAATGAGTATGGCGTTGACAGCGTGTTCTGGATCTGGTGGGGAGAAGAAATCAACTACGACGTCTAGTGGTGGTGGGGAAGAGAAAAAAGCTGAAATTAAATATGCAGCGAAACAAGTATTAAATCGTACAGAAAATCAAGAAATTCCGACGATGGATGTTTCAAAATCTACTGATACATTAGGTTCTCAAATTTTAGGGAACACAATGGAAGGTTTATATCGATTAGATAAAGATAATAAGCCAATCCCAGCTGTGGCAGAATCTAGTACGAAAAGCGAGGATGGCAAAAAATATACATTTAAACTACGTAAAGATGCAAAATGGTCAAACGGTGATCCTGTAACAGCGAAAGATTTCGTATACGGATGGCAGCGCTTACTCGATAAAAATACAGCTGCAGAATATGCGTTTATCGCTTTCTATATTAAAAATGCAGAAGCAATTAATAAAGGTGAAAAACCTCTAACAGATTTAGGAGCAAAAGCGGTAGATGATTATACACTAGAAGTAGAATTAGAAAAGCCAGTACCGTATTTCTTGAATTTAATGGCATTCCCATCGTACTATCCTTTAAATGAAAAGTTCGTAAAAGAAAAAGGAGATAAGTTCGGTTTAGAAGCAGATACAACGTTGTATAACGGACCGTTCGTTATGGCGTCATGGAAACATGAACAAGGATGGCAATTAAAGAAAAATGATCAGTATTGGGATAAAAAGACTGTGAAATTAGAAGAAATTAACTATAGTGTAGTAAAAGAAGTTGCGACGAAAGTAAACTTATATGATACAGGATCAATTGATTTTACACTATTATCAGGAGAATTTGTTGATAAATATAAATCGAACAAAGAGGAGTACGGTGAGTATTCAGAAGCAAGTACATTCTTCTTACGTTTAAATCAAAAGCGTAACGGACAAGATACACCGTTAAAGAGCAAAAAACTACGTGAAGCAATCGCATTATCAATTGATAAAAAAGGTTTAGCGAACGTTATTTTAAATAACGGTTCAAAAGCAACAGATCAATTAGTACCAAAAGGGCTTGCGACAGGGCCTGACGGTAAAGATTACCAAGATACATTTAAAAATGGTCTAAAATATGATCCGAAAAAAGGTGCAGCAGCTTGGGAAGCAGCGAAAAAAGAACTTGGAAAAGATCAAGTGACAATTGAACTACTAAGCTATGATGATGGAACTGCGAAAAAAATTGCTGACTATTTTAAAGATCAAATTGAGAAAAACTTAAAAGGTGTAACGGTTAACACGAAAATTCAGCCGTTCAAACAAAAACTGAAATTAGAGTCAGCGCAAGATTATGAAGTTTCATTTGCAGGTTGGAGCCCAGATTATTCGGATCCAATGACGTTTATTGATATGTTTGAATCGAAGAGCCCATATAACCAAATGAGTTATTCGAATCCAAAATATGATGAAATGGTAGCGAAAGCAGGTAATGAATTATTGTCTGATCCGAAGAAGCGTTGGGAAACGTTAGGAAAAGCAGAGAAATTGTTCCTTGAAGAAGATGCAGGATTAATTCCTTTATATCAAACAGGTAGAGCGTATGTAATGAAACCGAATGTTAAAGGAATTGTGAAACATAACATCAGTCCAGAATATAGCTTTAAGTGGGCTTATGTAACGGAAGGGAAATAATAAAAAAGAGCGTTTTAAAGGTAGATAAATGACTTTTAGAACGCTCTTTTACTATTAAATTAAATAGAGAAGAATAAGAAAAGTGGTACTTACATATAGTAGATGTGGGAGAATTCGTATAGTAGTAATAGATTGTTATTGAAGTAAATAAATTAATTATTATGAATGTTTTTAAAAATACTTTACAATTCGAGAAAAATTAGTAGAATGATAATTAGTAATAATTTTCTGATAATTTAAATTAGAAATCTCTCAAAGTTAGTTTCGTACATATAATTGGGGAGGGTACAAGAATGAAGAAAAAGATGAAAAAGTTTACGGCGGTTGTAGCGCCAGTATTAGCAATGAGTGTGGTGTTAACAGCATGTTCTGGATCTTCTGGTGGGGAGAAGAAAACGACTACGACGTCTAATAGTGGCGGGGAAGAGAAAAAATCCGATATTAAATATGCGGCACAGCAAGTAATGAATCGTACAGAAACGAATGAAATTCCGACGATGGATACTTCTAAAAATACAGATACGTTAGGTTCTCAAATTTTAGGAAACACGATGGAAGGGTTATATCGTCTAGATAAAGATAACAAGCCAATTCCAGCGGCGGCAGAATCTAGTACGAAAAGCGAGGATGGCAAAAAATATACATTCAAATTACGAAAAGATGCAAAATGGTCAAACGGTGATCCTGTAACAGCGAAAGATTTCGTATTTGCATGGCAACGTCTAGTAGATCCAAAAACAGCTGCTGAGTATGCGTTTATTGCTTACTATCTTAAAAATGCAGAGGCAATAAATCAAGGGAAAGCAGAAGTTTCTACATTAGGTGTAAAAGCGGTAGATGATTATACGCTGGAAGTTGAACTAGAGAGACCAGTACCATATTTCTTAAATTTAATGGCATTCGCGTCATACTATCCATTAAATGAAAAGTTCGTAAAAGAAAAAGGAGATAAATACGGTTTAGAGTCTGATACGACAGTTTATAATGGACCGTTTGTACTTACTGATTGGAAGCATGAACAAGGTTGGAAATTAAAGAAAAATGATCAGTATTGGGATAAAAAGACTGTAAAACTAGAAGAAATCAACTATAGTGTAGTAAAAGAACCAGCTACAAGAGTAAATTTATATGATACAGGTGCGATTGATTTTACACTTTTATCAGGTGAATTTGTTGATAAGTATAGAAATAATAAAGAAGAGTTTGGTGCATATTCAGAAACAAGTACGTTTTACTTGCGTCTAAATCAAAAACGTGGTGGGCAAGATACACCGTTAAAGAGTAAAAAATTACGTGAAGCAATTGCATTATCAATCGATAAGAAAGCTTTAACGAATGTCATTTTAAATGATGGTTCAAAACCAGTGGATTATTTAGTACCAAAAGGTTTAGCAGCTGGACCAGATGGTAAAGATTTCGCAGAAACGTTTAAAAATGGTTTAAAACAAGACTCTAAAAAGGCAGCAGCAGCCTGGGAAGCTGCGAAAAAAGAACTTGGAAAAGATCAAGTGACAATAGAGCTATTAAATTATGATACTGGTAATGCGAAAAAGGTTGGGGAGTATGTAAAAGATCAAATTGAAAAGAATTTAAAGGGTGTAACAGTAAATATTAAACTTCAGCCATTTAAGCAAAAACTAAAATTAGAATCAGACCAAGATTATGATTTCTCATATGGCGGCTGGAATCCAGATTATGCGGATCCAATGACATATCTTGATATGTTTGAAACGAAAAATTCACAGAATCAGATGAGCTATTCAAATTCAAAATATGATGACATTATTAATAAAAGTAAGACGGAATGGATGGCTGATGCAAAAAAACGTTGGACAGAGCTAGGGAAAGCAGAAAAACTGTTACTTGAAGAAGATGTAGCGCTCGTACCTTTATATCAAAGTGGTAGATCGTATGTTATGAAACCAAATGTAAAGGGAATTGTAAAACATAATATTAGTCCGGAATATAGTTTCAAATGGGCGTATGTAGAAGAGAAATAATAAAGTGAAATTTTAACCAGTGGGGATTTTTCCTCATTCCCCTGTGAAAGAAAAGAGCATTTTCAAGTTGCGGTATCGCACTTGAAAATGCTTTTTTTCTATGCACGATTTTTTTCTGGATGAATATATGTATTATAGAAAACTTGAAGGAGAGTCCTATGAAACGAAACACATACATCGATTTCCTAGCTTATTACGGAATAGGAAGTGCTCATCCTGGTGGTTTTACGTTAACAAAACAATTGTTAGCACAACTGCCTTTTAAATATGGAGCGAATGTCCTTGAGATAGGTTGCGGTACGGGGAAAACAGCGGCATATATGACAAGGGAATTTGGTTATAAAGTAACAACTGTTGAAAAGAATGAAATTATGATTCAAAAGGCAAAAGATAGATGGTTGTTTGAAGGGTTAGATATACAATTAATTGAAGGAAGTGTAGAGCAATTACCTTGTTTGAATAACTCATTTGAGTTCGTACTTGGAGAATCAATCATCGCTTTTACAGAGAAAGAAAGGGTTATCTCGGAGTGTTACCGTGTATTACAGCAGGACGGTAAGCTTGTTGTCATTGAAATGATTATTGATAGGCACATTGATAAGGGTGAGGAAGAAAAAATCGCCCAATTATATGGCATGAAAGAACTATTAACTGAGAATGAGTGGGTACAATTATTTCAGAAAGCAAATTTTAAAAGAATTACAATTGCTGGCGGTGGCACGATTGCAGAAACGATCTCTGGTTATGTAGAAGAGCCAGAGTGGAATGTATCCTCACATATTCCGAATGAGTTATATGAGGCGTGGGTACAGCATGAAAATGTACGGCTTATGTACCAACACATTTTAGGGCATCGTATTTTTATATGTGAAAAATAAAGAGAAAGAGTTGGCTAAAGGTAGTCAACTCTTTACTATGTTAAATGAAAAATAATGCAGCTAATGTAATTCCGAAGATGAAACCAAATCCGAGTTCAACACCCCAGCCACAACCGCCGCCACCCCAGCCGCCGCCACCACAACTACCGCAACCACGGCCACCACATCCGCAACTGCTGAATCCACCACCGCATCCAAATCCGCAACTATCACATCTGCTAAGGCCGCCGCAAAGGTCACAACCACCGTTTGCATAAGCATCATAGTATCCGAATCCTGAATCAAAAGATGAGCGCTGTTGCACCGGTTCGATCCATACAGAGTTTTTTGTCAAATCGATTATTTTACCTAAATGTATACGGCCATCACGGTCTTCAATCCGAACAACCTTTCCGAAATAACGTCGGCATGTATCATAACATTTTTGTCTATGCATGTTCTTTCCTCCTTCCGCATTACAGTAATACGATATGTAAGGGGGACAAGTGCGGCTTGTACGAATGCCCTATCTATCATAATTGTTGTAGGAAAGGGGAAATATAAGAAGAGGATATATAAGGAGGAAAAGGCATGAAATCTACAGATCAGTTTCAGACATACGAAGTACCGTGGGAAGAATTTATTGAAGCGTTGCGAGAGGAAATGAAGAAGCAAGTAGGGGCAGATATTATTGATACAGTAGTTTGCAATTTAGAAGATGGTTTTGAAGTGTATACATATGTGCAGGGAGATTTAGATTTTGAATATAAGGAAGCGCTTGAGAGAAAATACGGAAGTGATGCGAAGACACCTAATGTGTTAACGATAATGTTATTAGCTAGTATTTATCATACAAGTGAAGAGAATATACGCTTGCATGCGGATAATAAAGAGAATCCGATTGTTGAAGTGTATGTAAAGCAATGAAACACGCTGTGAAAGGCGTGTTTTTTAATTGTATGATAAAATGTTAGAAAATTAAGAAAGAAGGTGATGAGTTGGGAATTAAACATCTTAATTTAACAGTTGCAGATGTAGTAGCTGCAAGAGAGTTTTTAGAAAAGTATTTTGGCTTAACTTGTAGTGGAACAAGGGGGAATGCCTTTGCAGTTATGCGTGATAATGATGGATTTATACTAACTTTAATGAAAGGAAAAGAAGTTCAGTATCCAAAAACATTTCATGTAGGATTTCCACAAGAAAGTGAAGAACAAGTAGATAAGATAAATCAAAGATTGAAGGAAGATGGATTTTTGGTCGAGCCTCCTAAGCAAGCCCATGCGTATACGTTTTACGTTGAAGCACCCGGTGGATTTAAAATAGAAGTGATGTGTTAAGTTAAAAATCAAACTTTTTGTTATGTGTTTTTAAAATAAAAAGTAGGAAAAGTCTGTTTTAAGCGTGGAGCTTAAACAGGCTTTTTTACTTATATAATTGGATAGAGAATGCTAGAAGGAATATTACCAAGTGTATAATCTATTTACATAATAAAGTTATGGTGGGTTAGTTGTCCTAAAATACAAGTCATATATCTTGTTTCCTCTCATAAATTTAAACATAGGAATTTGTCTACAAAGGTGGCGAAGCCTCATCATGAAAATCCGAATTTGTGCCACGTTCATGTTGTTTCTATTTATATGTTTACCTTTATCAGCTTTTGCAAAAGGAGAGGAGGCAAAGGAAAGGGTCGTTTCACTTGTATATGACGATTCGGGCAGCATGAGAAATAACGATCGCTGGAAATATGCCAATTATGCTTTGCAAAGTTTAGTTGCGCTATTAGATGAAAAAGATAAATTTTCTTACGTTCCAATGAGTAAGCCGAATGATCCATTAAACATTTCGTTAACGAAGGATAAAAGGCAAACAGAAATTGAGGGAATTGGAGCGTGGAAAACGTATTTAAATACTCCATTTAGCGCGGTAGAAACGGCGATGCAATCTATAAAAAAGGAAGCAGATATAGATGGAAAACGTGAATTTTGGCTTATTGTATTAACTGACGGGGCATTTAATGATTTAGAGAAAGATAAGGTTGGCGGAAAAGAACAAATTTTGCAGAAATTAGCCCAGTTTAAGAAAGAAATGGATGCAAAAAAAATATCGTTACACCCAGTCTTAATTACGATGGAAGAAGATTTAGGACAACAAGAAAAAGAACAATTAAACACGTTCAAAGAAATATGGAAGAAAGAGATAAATGGTGTTACGATGCCGTCAAGCGGAGAAGATGGCATTGTAAAAAGTGTAAATCAAGTGGCAGCATTAGTTGCAAATCGTGATCCATTCTCCTCTGTTGAATCGATTGTAAAAACGAAAGTAGTGGGGAAAAGAGTAGAGATTACAACACCGTTTCCATTAAAGCGTATGACGCTTGTACGACAATCGCCTTCTCTGCCCGATTATCAGGTCACACAAATTTCTAAACCATTACAATTACAATCTTCTTTTTCCATACATGCACCAGGAGAAGCAAAATTGTTCGGAAATATAGTTCATATAAGTACGGAAAATCAGGAAGTTATTAAACCAGGAACTTATACGATAGAAGTGGACCAGGACATTGAGAAAGAAGGACTACAAGTACTAGTTGAACCAGCGCTTAATTATACGGTTTCTACTTATGACAAAGATGATAGTAGTCAAAAAAATGTGGAGGAAATGTACGAAGGTGTTACTGCTGTTATTGAAGCAAAGCCTACGGAGTTGCCAGTTCAGTCTTCTTACTTTCAGGCAGAAGTAGAAATAGACGGAAAACAATATCCGATGAAGTGGGACGATAAGAGGCATGTGTTTTATTACGAAACTAAGCTTGGTAAAGGGTTAGTACGCGGGAAAGTTCATATGAATATAAAGGGGTTTTATAGACAGACGAAAGAATTTAAAATTGAAACAGCTGAGAAACCGAAATTATCACTTCAAACTGTTACAAAAGATTATGAAGAAAAAGTGACAAATTTAGAGAATAGTAAACCATTTGTTTTGCAGCCACAGTTAGATGGTAAGCCGATGACAGAAGAAGCTGTAAAAAAACTATTAAAATCTACTGGTGTCACATCTAAACAATCAATCAATTATGAAATAAAGCAACATGGAAATCAAATCTATGTTTATCCTCGTCCCTATTACTCCGACACATTTAATTTTACAGATACCGGCACCGTAGAAGCTACCATCGTAATGCAGGATTCAAAGTTACAAGAAGTAAAGAAGAACATAACATTCCATATTCAAGATGCTCCGTTGTATGAAAAATATGCGCTTATTTTTAAGTTTGTCATTCCTATCACTTTATTACTGCTAGTAGTAGGAATCATTGTTTTAGGATGGATTGTTCGGCCAAGATTTCACCGGAAAGCACTACTGTATTATGAATGGGATCAAGAGGTAGCGAAAGATTGGCTATATCAATCTGAGCCAGAATTACTTCGAAATAAATGGTGGAACCATTATTTTGGTATCCCATTTAGAGCAGAAAGAAAAACTGTGCAATCCGTTACATTTATAGCGAAGAAAGGTTCGAAATCTGTCTTTGTAGCGAAAGAATCACAAGTAGTTGGAATGATTATTGATGGGATGTTTATAACAAAAGATGAAGTAGGAGTGGAACATAAGACACTATATCCAAATGAACTTTTACTAATTGATAGAGGATATGGTAAGGAGATTTACAAGTATGAATGTGAATAGTAGATAGGGATAAGACGGGGATGGAGTATTGATTCTCTTTCCCTTTTTTCAAACAAGCAAGAATAGGAAGGTGGTTCACATGACATTACAAGTTCCAACAATATTAATTGGTTTAGGTGGAATCGGTAGTACTGTGACGCATCAAATATATGAAAAATTGCCTGAAGAGCGCCGGAAAAAGGTAGCAATGCACGTATTTGATACAGATGTGAATACATTAAGTAAATTTGATCATATTCGAAAGTTTAAGACACAAACAAGTTCTAGTAAAACGCCTAGGGAGTATATTGCGGGAGATCCAACGATCCCAGAGTGGTTTCCGATGGATCCGACTATACTTGATAAGCCATTAACAGAAGGAGCAGGACAGTTACGCGTCATTTCACGTTTAGCGTTACGTGCTGCGATGAAAGAAGATAAATTGACGTCTTTTTGGCAAGAAATCGAGAAAATTTTTCCGGTTACAAGTGATCAAACGGAATATGGTGTGCGTGTCATTATAGTAACATCACTAGCAGGCGGAACAGGTTCAGGGATGTTTCTGCAAATTGCATTATATTTACGTGAAATGCTTCGGAAGAAATTGCAGCATCATAACATTTTAATACGCGGTGCGTTTTTAATGCCGGATGTTTTAGTAAAGACGAGAACGGTTAGTGCGAAAGAATTTGAAACGGTGCAAGCAAATGGCTATGCATCGTTAAAAGAATTACATGCTATTACGCTCGGTTCTACTGGAGAATTGTCAAAACGCGGTGGTGTAACAATTGAATTAGAGTATCGCCCTGATCAAGTAGATGAAGACGGAAGAACGAATCATACAATTAAACAACATCATTTACCGTACAATTATTGTTTCTTATACGATTACGAAAATCTACATGGACACCATTTACACAATTTATCAGACTATATGGAACAGATGGCAAATACAATTTATTTACAGTTATTTAGCCCGATGTCTACAAGTCATTTTGCACAGGAAGACAATCAAATTCAGCAATTAGCAGAATCAAGTGGAAAAGGACGATATTGCGGGGCAGGAACGGCAAAACTCATTTATCCATATGAGCATGTGTTAAAATATTGTGCTTTAAAATGGGCGGTGCAAGGTTTAGATGAATCGTGGCTGCATTTAGATCAACTGTTTCAAGAGAAGAAGCAAAGATACGACCAAGATGTAAAACGTGGGATGCAGCGTGAAAAGCCGGAGAGAGGTAAAAGTTATTTAGAGGACTTGGAGCATCTTGCTACCCGTCCAGAGCAAGCTCATATTTTCTATAGACAAATGTACAATGAAACACGTGAAGGAGCAGAGGGTGGTAAGCTCGGAGTTGCGAAATCAAAACTGTTTTTAGAAGCTGTAGAAAGTTATGTACAACGAACGGTGCAAAAAGATGAGGAATTAAATCGTCTGCAACATGAGTGTAAAATTTCAGCTGCGAAACTGAAAATGATGGAACAAATGAAAGGTGAAGTGGCAAGAGTGGATCATGCGGTTCGTTTATATGCGTATGCGATTCCGAGCCGTGTACATGAACATGTAACGACACTTTTATATGACATGATTGAATCAGATCGCTTTTCACCAAGTGGTTCTGAAGGGCAGTCCTATCAATTAAATACATGGTTTTTAAAGAAAACAGATCCAGTTCACCCAGTAGCAGCACGTTTTATGTTATATGAAATTCGAAAACAGTTAGTAGAAAAAATGAATCGATTACATGAAAATAATGAACAAAAGCGTAATGTAATTCAAAACTACGATAAAAAATTTAATGTAGGTAATATCGATGGCACGGTAACGGCTGTACGCCGAGTAGAAATTGCTCAACAACAAGGCTGGTTCGGAAAAATGATTAATAATCAGCAACGTTTATTCAAAAGAGAATTTGAAGACATCGTAACGCAATATGTACACAAATTAAATGAATATCGAAAAGAAATGCTATTAGAACTTGTGTATCAATCGCTATATCAGGCAGTTAATAAAATGATTCAATATTGGGAAAGATTTTTTGATAATTTACATGAAACACGTGAAAATTTATTGTTTGAAATCCAAAAGCGCAGTAAGGAATTTGAAGGGAAAACAAACCCGACGAATGTTTATGTATTAGCAGAGGAACAGCTGCAAGAAAAGATATGGCAAGATATGCAGCAACATTTAAATTTAGGTGTACTACCGAAAGATATATCAGCGGAAATTTATATGAGTTTGTATGGGGAATATTGTCGTGATGCGAAAACAGAAGAGATTCAGTCGAAAAAGGTAGAGGATTTCTATCGCGAACATATACTGAGCTATTGTTATGACGAACTGCAAGTACGCTATCGTGATAAATTAGAATTGAATATTATTGAAGCGTTGCGAAAAGAAGCAGATTATAAGAAACGTGATCGCGATGAATACGTGCGTGAAAAAATTGAAGACCTGTTCCATTTAGCAAGTCCATTCATTCCGAAAGTTGCTCATCATAGGGAATTACAATATTGGGGTATACATCCTTCTTTAAAGAAAGAGCTACAAGAGGAATTGATTCAAGAAATGTTTAAAGAAAAAGATACAGTACACGAAGCCTTTTCGCCATTTGAAGTGATCTGTTATCGAGCACATTATGGCTTATCGCTGCAAGATTTTCCTAAATTATCATCAGGACATATTTCAAACGGATTTATGAATGATAAAGGGGACTATTTCCAATCGTATTATCGCCGTGTAAACAAATTAAATAGTAAAAAATCTAGTTTAACGCCGCATTTAGATAAGTATTGGCACTTACCAGCCTTTATGCCAGATTTGAATGCGACTCAAACAAAATTAGATTATGATAAATGTAATCGTGCATTACTATACGCATATATGTATCGCTGGATTAGTTTAGTTGCTGTTGATGGACAGTTTGTGTATCAATATAACGGTGTGGGACGTAGCTTTTTAATTCAGTCGATGGGAAAAAATATTTCAAGCGAAAGTTATAAATTACACAGAGCATTGCTTCATAATCCGTTTATTTATGAAAATATCTTGTCACGATTTGAAGAAGAGCAAGAAAAGGCGATGATACAAGGTGGACATTTATATACACATCCGTTCGTATTAGGAGCCCAAGATGTAAGATGGCTTAGAAAAGAACATGTCCACAATCTTTTAGACATGATTTTAATGTATGACCGTGAAGCGAAGTATGATCCGACGTTAGAAGAAACATCAGATGAATTATTAAGACTATTCCTTGATGAAATCGAGTTGTATTTCCAGAACTATTACGGTACAGGTGCTGATATGGTTGCAAAGAAAGAGAAAGAAATGTTTATTAAACAATTGTGGGATCGCTCGCATGCGAAAGGATATGTAGATCCAAATAGTGCTCCGTATAAAAAATGGCAAAATTTATTAAGTATTCAAGATGAAGAAGAAACGCCAAAAACGAATGTATAATGAATGAAAAGGGAATCCTTAAAAGTGGCAATACAACTTTAGAAAAGAGGGATTCTGATGCCGTTTTTAGGAAGTGTATATCAAATATTTGGGTTATATCCGGAACTTTATTATGGGGTGATTTCAGCAGAGTTGCAAGAGGAAGCTCGGAAGGAGCATCTTGAAAATAGTAGTGCAGAAGCTGAAGTGGAAGAATAAAAAAAGTGCAGATGAAAATCTGCACTTTTTTGTTAGTATTAAAATGGTGAAATAACCTCAAATGAATTATTATTTTTAAATAATAATTCATTTTCATTACATACAATTTTCATTACATACAATTTTCATTACATTGTATGTAATGAAAATTGTATGAAAATCAATGTAATAAAATACATATGAATATTAAGGTGGAAAACAACAATGTTTTTAAGAAAATAATTATGTATAAAAATAACATTTGATACATAATCAACCGATTATTTTTGAGTGATTTATTATTGACAATATAATTAATTGTATGATAAATTCAATCAGCATTCTTAATGGTTTTTTGGTAGGGTTAATATTTCGAAAATTCAATACGGTATAAATAGATTAAATTTTCTGTTTTTTTATGAGTTGGGTTACTAAGTCTATAGGGGAAGTGAACTATGTATATTTTTATTTTTAAAATAGAACAGTAATAAAGAATGTAACAAGTAAGAGATAAACTTGAAAAAGAGGTTTCAAAGAATGAGTCTTTTCATAAAGAAAGCAATGGATGAAGAAAAGAAAAAAGTATTGAATCAAACTTTAGGAGCGATTGATTTAACTCTTTTAGGTATTGGAGCAATTATTGGTACAGGTATTTTCGTATTAACTGGTATTGTAGCAGCGAAACATGCTGGTCCGGCGATTGTATTATCTTTTGTATTAGCGGCAATTATATGTGCATGTGTAGCTTTCTGTTATGCTGAATTTGCATCTACAGTTCCAGTTTCGGGAAGTGTATATTCATATACATATATGACACTAGGTGAGATTTTTGCATTTATAGTTGGCTGGTGTGTTATGCTGGAGTATTTATTAGCGACTTCTGCGGTTGCAGCAGGCTGGTCAGCATATTTTCAGTCATTGCTACTAGGTTTTAATATTCACATTCCTACGGTTTTTGCTTCGGCACCAGGAATGGGGAAGGGTGGAATCATTGATTTACCAGCAGTTCTTATTATTTTAGTTGTTACATTTTTATTAAGCCGTGGTGCAAAAGAAAGTGCACGAATTAATAATATAATGGTTATTATTAAACTGGCTGTTATTGTAGGATTTATTGTTGTAGGGACACAATATGTAAGACCAGAGAATTGGCAACCATTTCTACCGTTTGGTTTTCACGGTGTGGTAGGGGGCGCTGCTACTGTATTTTTTGCTTTTTTAGGATTTGATGCAGTTGCAACAGCCGCAGAGGAAGTGAAGCGTCCACAACGTAACGTGCCAATTGGGCTACTTGTTTCCTTGTTCATTTGTACCGTTCTATATGTAGGTGTTTCATTCGTGCTAACTGGAATGGTTCCGTTTACGGAATTAAATGTTGCTGATCCGGTTGCATATGCGTTGCGCACTGTAGGAGAAGATAGAATTGCTGGGTTGTTATCGGTGGGAGCGATAGCGGGGCTAACAACAGTTCTGTTAGTAGCTATGTTTGCATTTGTTCGTGTATCTTACTCGATGAGTCGAGATGGACTGTTACCAAAAAGACTTTCAAGTGTCCATAAACGTTTACAAACTCCATTTTTTAATACGTGGGTTACAGGTATACTAGCAGCTTTATTAGCGGGATTAGTGGATTTGAATTTATTAGCTAATTTAGTGAATATGGGAACGATAACAGCATTTGTGTTTGTATCTATAGCTGTCATTGTATTAAGAAAGACGCATCCTGATATGAAGAGGCCATTCCGTGCCCCTCTAGTACCTTTTTTACCTATCGTTTCAATAGTAAGTTGTATATATTTGGCTTTGAACCTTTCTAAGCTTACTTTAATTAGTTTTGTGGCATGGATTATAATAGGCGTTTTCATATATTTTGTATATGCTAAAAAACATAGTAATGTTAGAAATGGAAATAGAGTATAGTCCATTGAAATAATACTTGTAATGGAAATGAAAACACGCTACTTATTCATATAAGAATAAGTAGCGTGTTTTTTCTATTTAATAATCCCATTTTCTAAAATTTTAATAGTTGGTGCCACTTTCACATTAGCTTTTGAAAAGGAACTTGGCCAATCATCTTCAACTTGTTTCCATTCTTCATATTGAAACGCTCTCGCATAATCACCAAATCCGAATGGATCAAGCTGCTGTTTTTGAATTTTGTGGATTAAATCGTTTAAATCATTGTTTAGTTGTTTTGTAATAAGAGAAGTTAATTTTTTTCTATCATTTTCTATATCCATGTTGAATGTAAGTTCAGATACGGCAATTTTTAAATCCATTTTAATATTAAATTTGAAGCGGTTATCGCTATAGTCTGTACCGATATCATGACTCATACTAAGAACATTTATTGTTATAAAATCGTCGCCTTTTGTATCTTTTAGATGGCTATTACTTTCAACTAAATTAGAGGGGATTTTCATTGTAAGTGAAACGGGTATATTAGCTTTCTTTTGCACCATAAGAAGAAGGGCACTTTCGTAGCGATTTAAAGACATCTTATAAGTTCCACGAGAGGTTAATAGTGCCGAACCGGTAACAATAACATCTTTCTTCCCTTTTTTTATTTCTGAAATAGCAGGAGTTACGCCTTTATTAAAAGTTTGTCTATGAAATTCATGGAATGTCGTAAACACGGTCCGATTGTATAGTTTGTTCGTATTAATTAAATCTGTTAAATATTCAGGAAGAGCAGGCTTATCTTTGAAATTATTATATATAACAGAAGAAATGGGTCCATCTACTGCAACCATGCGCATATTCCCTGTATTTTTAGGGTCGCGATACCAAACATCCAGATAAGGCATAGCTCCTTCTTGTTTTAAAAAATTCGTGCTAAACAATATAAGCTGTAACTTTTCTGTGGACACTAAACCGCTGCTTGAACTGTTAAACGTATCTTTTGCTTCTCGGGGTGTATGTACTTTCGCTTCATGAATTTCGTACTTTTTCTCTACATCTTCATTGAAAATAGGATTTACGTGATACACAATTAATTTTCCTTTTGCTTTTGCGTCAAAACCGTAAATTAATGAGATGGATTGTTTTTCTAAATCAAGCCGATCTTCACAACCTGCTAAAAAAATTATGAGAAAACAAAATATAATAAAATGAATAAAGCGTCTCATTTAAACTTTTCTCCTTTTCCAATGCTGATAAAGTGTCATGTATAAGAGAAATACAACTGGGAATAGAAAAACGATAAAATAACTAGCGGTTCCCCAAAATTCCCGCAACGCACTTATCTGATAAGAAGAAGGGATATAAAATAATAAGATGAAAATACACCCGAATAATAAAAAATAAATAGGTAATGAACTGCCTTTTTTGTTAAGTAATTGATTAATGCCATCTGAAGCAGTAAAAATATAAGGAATACAGGAATCAAAAATAATAAAGAGATAAAATGACAAAAAGATAATTTCAAACCGCTCAAGAAATGAGAAGTGAAACGGTGTAACAAGAGAAAGAGTCGGCCATAAAAACTTTGTTATACCATCTGGACTAAAATAAATAAAAGAAACGAACGTGATTTGAAGATAAATAAATAACGTAATCAAATTTGCAATAACAATTCCTTTTTTTGCAGATGCTTTGTTAGTTAAATAAGGATAAAGGACAAACGCAAACTCGAATCCGAGAAACGCAATGATAGTTGATTTTACGGTGTTTATAATTGGTAGCCATCCTTCCTTGATGAGAGGAAGAAGATATATAAAATGCCCATCTTTAAGAGGAATAAATAATAATAATGGCATCCAAAGTGTAAAGATGACAGTGAAAACAGCAAAACGACTAATAATAAGTGCTCCTTTACATGCAAGCATAAGCATTGGAATAGATAGCAAAATCATAATTAAAGACATAGGAGATCTAGGTAAAATCCAAATATGAATAACGTATAAGAGGGAAAAAATTAAGGAAACAGCTGCGAGTACAGCATATAAAATCCAAAAAATCATTACTACTCTTCCTAGCCATTTTCCAAGATAGCGTATCAGCACATCAAGTAAAGTATATCCTGGATGTTTTTCCATGATTTTTACAATACATAGACTGACTAAAGTAGTAATGACACATCCGATAATAATAGACATCCAGCCATCTGTATTCGCTCCTTGTGCAACTTCACGCGGAAGTGTAAGTACGCCGAATCCGACTTGAACACCACTAATCGTTAAAATGTATTGAAATAAAGTAATCTCCCTCTTTGCACGTTTTGTCACTAATTCTCCTCCTTTTCTTCAACATCTCTTTGCCGGTTATCTTGTTTTAATTGTAGAGATAGTGGCCGTTTCTTCATAATTTTCCATGGGAAACGTATAAGGGTATCTTTTAAATCCGAAGCATATGACGGAGAAAAAGGACTACCATATGGTACACCAAGTGATTCCATAGAAAGAATATGGATGATAATGATTGCCATTCCAACCATAATTCCAATGACGCCAAATAAAGAGGCGGCTATCATCATTGGGAATCGAAGAAGCCGAATTCCTGCTGACATTTCTAAGTTAGGAATAATGAAGGAGGCAACCGCAGTAATTGATACGACGATAACCATAACGTTACTCACAATCCCAGCTTGAACCGCAGCTTGTCCAATTACAATTCCTCCTACGACGCCGATTGTTTGTCCAACAGGCCCAGGAAGCCGAATCGCTGCTTCTCGGAGCATTTCGAGAACTAATTCCATTAATAAAGCTTCTAATATGGGAGGAAAAGGAATTTTGGCTCGGGATTCTCCAATCGTTAACAACAATTTGAGCGGAATCACTTCATAATGGAAGGAAATCATAGCAATATAAAGAGCAGGAGCAAATATTGCAATAAATAGCCCAGTGAAACGAAGGAGTCGTATAAAAGATGGAATCATAGGTCTGAAGCTGTAATCATCTATCGTCTGAAAAAAGGATGAAAAGGTCATCGGTCCTATTAATACGCCTGGTGAGCGATCTACAACAACAGCAATTCGCCCATTCAAAATATGATGTGCCGTTGTGTCAGGACGTTCAGTGATAGACAATTGTGGGAAGAGAGTATAGGAATTATCTTCAACAAATCCTTCTAATTCACCGGTAGTAAGAATAGCATCTACTTTGATTGATTCAATGCGGCATGCCATATCTTGTACAACATCTTCGTTTGCAACATCTGCAAGATAAAGTAAAAAAACTTTAGAGGTTGCTCGTTCGCCAACAGTGAATTCCTTCACTTTTAATTCGCGATTTGGAATATAGCGACGAATAAGTGCGATACTATCACTTGCCACTTCATTAAATCCTTCGTGTGAGCTTTTTATGGAAGTCTCTGTTGTAGGTTCTTCAATACTCCTTTTTGGCGCCGCTTGCGTATCTAGTTCTAAAGCTGATAATTGCCCGTTTATAAATAAAATACTTTTGCCATGTAAGAGAGATTGCTCAATGTCTATCCACTTCTGAACTTTTTTAATATTCCCTATAGAAACAGAAGATTCCCAAAAATCATCTTCATTCCATTCTTTAAATAAGAGAGGACGAAGAATATCTACATTAATAACAGTTTTATCTACAAGTCCTTCCATATATATAAGAGCAGCTTCTTTTCCGTTTTTTAACGGGAAAGTGCGTGTAATTAATTCTGGAATACCACTAAATAATTTGGATAAGTGTTTAAGATTAAGCGGCATGGAGGAAGAAATTTCTTTATTTAATACAGTTTCAGATTGCTCATGTGTAGAGAAAGATTTTTCGCCCCCTATCCATTTTCGAAAAGATCCCATATATTCACCTTATTCCTCGTTGAACTTTATATGGGTTATTATGGATAGTTACATACAGACATATGCGCAGTTTAAAATTTATATTGTATATTTGTACATTTAACGCTATAATTATAGTGTTAAAGATGGAATCGTGATATGACCTGTTATGAATCTATCGTTTTATTTATGAATAAATGGATTGGTATTTTAGCAAGATGTGCTAATAAACTACTCCACCATGATGATAGCGTGCCCAAAATGTGGTGCGTATATTTTCGTGGTGGAGTTTTTTTATTCTCAAAAAGGGGGAAAGACCATGAATGACAACATGGTTCATATTACAATTGACGGAAAAAAGTATACAGCGGAGCCTGGTTCAACGATATTGGGTGTTATTAATGAGAACGGGATTGAACATCCGCAAATTTGTTACGTGCCGGAAGTAGATCCTATTCAAACATGTGACACTTGTATTGTAGAAGTTGACGGAAAGTTAATGCGTTCTTGTTCGACGATAGCAACGGAAGGTATGAACGTTGAGCGTGCTTCTGTTCGCGCAAAAGAAGCACAAACAGAGGCGATGGATCGGTTACTAGAAAATCATTTATTATACTGTACAGTATGTGACAACAACAATGGGAACTGTAAACTGCATAATACAGCAGAATTAATGGAAATTGAACATCAAAAATATCCTTATGAACCGAAAGTAGATGTAAGTGAAGTTGATATGACGCATCCGTTTTATCGCTATGACCCTAATCAATGTATTGCATGCGGTCAATGCGTTGAGGTGTGTCAAAACTTACAAGTAAATGAAACGTTATCGATAGACTGGGAAGCGGAACGCCCACGAGTTATTTGGGATGAAGGAGTAAATATTAATGATTCTTCATGCGTTAGCTGTGGTCAATGTGTAACGATTTGCCCTTGTAACGCTTTAATGGAGAAAACGATGCTCGGTGAAGCTGGATTTATGACGGGATTAAAACCAGATATTCTTGAACCGATGGTAGATTTAATTAAAGAAGTTGAGCCTGGATATAGCGGTATTTTTGCGGTATCAGAAGTGGAAGCGGCCATGCGTGATACTCGTACGAAGAAAACGAAAACAGTATGTACATTTTGTGGTGTAGGTTGTTCGTTTGAAGTGTGGACGAAGGGGCGTAAAATCCTTAAAGTACAGCCATCTTCAGATGCACCAGTTAACGCAATTTCCACTTGTGTAAAAGGGAAATTTGGTTGGGATTTCGTAAATTCTAAAGAACGAATTACAAAACCTTTAATTCGTAAAAATGGAACGTTTGTTGAATCTACATGGGAAGAAGCGCTGAATGTAGTTGCAAATAAATTAGGTACTATTAAAGAAGAGTACGGTAAAGGTTCTATCGGATTTATTTCTTCCTCTAAAATTACAAATGAAGATAATTATGTAATTCAAAAATTAGCTCGACAAGTATTTGGAACGAATAATATTGATAACTGCTCACGTTATTGCCAATCACCAGCAACGGATGGTTTGTTCCGTACAATTGGTATGGGCGGTGATGCAGGAACGATTAAAGATATTGCGCAATCTGGTCTTGTTATTATTGTAGGATGTAATCCGACAGAAGGTCATCCTGTTTTAGCTACACGTATTAAACGTGCACATAAATTACACGGACAAAAGTTAATTGTAGCTGATCTTCGTAAAACAGAAATGGCAGAGCGATCAGATGTCTTTATTAGTCCAAAACAAGGAACAGATCAAGTTTGGTTAATGGCTGTTACAAAATATATGATTGATCGAGGTTGGCATGATCAGGAATTTATTAATGAGAATGTAAACTTCTTTGAAGATTTCAAAGAAAGTCTAGAAGAATATACACTTGCATATGCAGAAGAAGTAACAGGTATTTCAAAAGAAACACTTATTCAAATGGCTGAAATGATTCGTGATGCAGATGGTACATGTATCCTTTGGGGTATGGGGGTAACGCAAAATACAGGTGGTTCTGATACTTCCGCTGCAATTTCAAACTTACTTCTTGCAACAGGGAACTATCGTCGTCCAGGAGCAGGTGCATACCCACTTCGAGGTCACAATAACGTACAAGGTGCTTGTGATATGGGTACTTTACCAGGATGGCTTCCAGGATATCAGCACGTTACTAACGAAATGGAACGTGCGAAATTTGAAACTGCTTACGGAGTGAAAATTGATAGTGAACCAGGTCTTAATAATATTGAAATGCTTCACGCAATTGACGAAGGAAAAATGAAAGCAATGTATCTTGTCGGAGAAGATATGGCTCTTGTAGATTCTAATGCAAATCATGTACATGAAGTGTTGTCGAGCCTTGATTTCTTCGTTGTGCAAGATGTTTTCCTTTCTAAAACTGCTCAATATGCAGATGTTGTATTACCAGCAGCGCCATCTCTTGAGAAAGAAGGTACTTTCACAAATACAGAGCGCCGTGTCCAAAGATTATATCAAGTTCTTCCTACGCTAGGAGATGCGAAACCAGACTGGTGGATCGTCCAGGAGGTTGCGAATAAACTAGGGGCAAACTGGAATTATAGCCACCCAAGTGAAATCTTTGCTGAAATGGCAAGTTTATCACCATTATTCTCGCAAGCGAACTATGAAGTGCTTGAAGGATGGAACAGTTTCCATTGGGGAAGTTTTGATGGAACCAATACACCACTTCTGTTCCAAGATGGATTTAACTTCCCAGATAAAAAAGCTCGTTTTGCGATTGCTGACTGGGTACGTCCAGCTGAATTTCCAGCTGAGTTCGACCTTCACATTAACAACGGTCGTATGCTTGAGCATTTCCATGAAGGGAATATGACAAATAAATCAACAGGTATTCAAACGAAAGTACCTGGTGTTTTCGTTGAAGTCTCTCCAGACCTTGCAAAAGAACGTGGCGTAAAAACAGGTTCGTTAGTTCGTCTTGTCTCTCCTTTTGGAGCATTAAAATTACGTGCACTCGTTACAGATCGTGTAAAAGCGAATGAGTTATATTTACCGATGAACTCTACAGATAACGAAACGGCAATTAATTTCTTAACAGGTCCTGCTGTGGATGTACGTACGAATACACCTGCGTATAAACAAACGAAAGTGCGTATGGAAGTGTTAGAAGTTGATGGCGAAAATCCGATGCCAAAAGCGAACCCACGCAATAAAAAACGTCACCCTCAAGCTGGAATTGAGGTACATCGTAAGTGGGCACGTCCAGGGTATGTGCATTTAACGGATAAGTAGGAGGAGAAAACTATGGCTGCACCTATAAAAATGATTCAAAAACAAGAATTAACTGAGGAAGAAATAAAACAGCAAAAATTAGATGATTTAAAGGAGCTTTTAACAAATAATGAAGAAGCTCTAAATCAGATGTTTAATATAGTAGGGGAATTAAATGACATTGGAATGCTAGAAGCTGCAAATTCTATGCTGAAAGCGAAAGAACCAATTGCAAAGATTGTTCTAGGTCAAGTAACTCGTGAGCCTGTTACAAATTTAATTAATAATATGATGGGTGCTGCAGGTGCGTTAACTGAACTTGACCCAGAACTTACGAAAAAGCTTATAGGTAGTTTATTAGTCGGGCTAGAAGAAGGTAATGAACATCTAGAAAGTAATAAAAAAGTAGGGGTATTCGATCTTATGAAAGTATTGAAAGACCCAGATATTAACCGCGCTATCGGGTTTGGGCTTCATTTCTTAAAAGGAATGGGGAAAGGGTTAAAAGACGAATAAACTTCATGAAGTGAACCTTTCCGCCCAAATATTTGTAGGAAATAGTTTGGGCGGAAGGCTCATTTTGGTAAAATATATAATAAAGTAAAATGAGGCTTTTGGGAGGTATAATTGTATGTCAAAAAAAGTACATGAATTTAATGATATGATCCGAAAACTTCGAAAGGAACTTTTCGGAAAAGGACCAGAACGAATTCATACTGTTTTTGCGGAAAATATGGCTATAGCGACTCTTTATGGAAACTTAACACCTACTGAAAAATTTATTTCAAGTACGATGGACGGTGCGGAAATGGTTCATATGGCTAGAACGAAAATGATTCAAGAAGTGTATGCTGCGAATTCCCGTGAACATTTGGAGGAACTTGTTGGAGCAAAATTAGTGAATTTGTTTTCAGATATGAAAGTAGAAGAAGATATTGCAGTTTCGGTATTTGTTTTCGATAAAAATATAACGTGAGAGAAGGATACTGATCGTGAAACCGATACAGGTAGAAAGAGAAATCTTTCGTTATGAACAAGGGGCGTTTAAGCATATAGAGGACAGCATTGTAACAGAGTTTCCTGTCACCATTAAAATGAACGGACAGGAGTTTGTTACAATGGTTAGTACTCCAGAATATATAGAAGATATGGTAATAGGCTTCTTGGCGTCTGAAGGAATCATTCGGAAGTATGAAGATATTGATAGCATATGGATGCAGGAGAAAGAAGGATTTGTACATGTAACAACGACAAAAGTAAATCCGTATTATGAACAAATGCAAAATAAACGATATATTACGTCTTGTTGTGGTATGAGTAGGCAAGGGTTTGTTTTTGCTAATGATGCACTAAGTGCAAAAAAAATGAAGGGTGTCCATGTACAGGTTGCGGCAGAGGATTGTTTTCGGTTAATGAAAGAAATGCAGCAATCTGCGGATACGTTTCATCATACTGGCGGGGTTCATAATGCAGCTTTATGTGATGTGAATGGTATTATTTTAAGCCGAATGGATATTGGTAGGCATAATGCACTAGACAAAATTTACGGTTATTGTTTAAGAAACGATATTTCTATAAAAGATAAAATCATTGTTTTTAGTGGTCGTATTTCTTCGGAAATATTATTGAAAGTTGCAAAAATCGGTTGTGAAATTATACTATCAAAATCAGCTCCAACTGAGTTAGCTTTGCAACTAGCGGAAGATTTAGGTATTACGACAATAGGGTTTATTCGTAATCACTCCTTAAATGTATATACCCATCCAGAACGTGTTTTAAATATAAAATAAAAGTGAGGCAATGAAGATGAAATCAGTTACATTAGACAAGTTGCAACGTCCGTTAAAGGATTTACGTATTTCAGTTACTGATCGCTGTAATTTTCGCTGCCGATATTGTATGCCAGAAGAAATATTTGGTCCTGATTACTCGTTTTTGTCTAATGATAAAATTTTATCTTTTGATGAAATTGAAAGGATAACACGTATTTTTGTTTCTTTAGGTGTAAGAAAGTTACGAATTACGGGCGGAGAACCGTTACTTCGAAGAGGTCTTCCAAAGCTTATTGAGCGCCTTAATAAAATTGATGGTGTAGAAGATATCGGTTTAACAACCAATGGATCGTTACTTAAAAAGTTTGCTCCTGATTTATATAAGGCGGGACTATCACGTGTAACAGTTAGCTTAGATTCCTTGGAAGAAGATCGGTTTTTCTATTTAAATGGTAATAGGAGCAAAGTGCAAAGGGTTCTGGAAGGAATACAGGCTGCTGCTGAAGTTGGTATGAAAATTAAAATAAATATGGTCGTTCAAAAAGGGAAAAATGAACAAGATATTTTGCAGATGGCGCAATACTTTAAAGAAAATAAGCATATTCTTCGGTTTATTGAGTATATGGATGTTGGGAATTATAATGGCTGGGAGTTAGGTGAAGTTATTTCCAAACAAGAAATAGTAGATACGATTCATCAAGTTATGCCGTTAGAACGGATAGAAGCAAATTATTCTGGTGAAGTGGCTACTAGGTATCGTTATATAGGAAGCGATGAGGAAATAGGTATTATTTCATCAGTAACAGATTCTTTTTGCTCATCATGTACGAGAGCTCGTATTTCTGCAGAAGGAAAATTATATACTTGCTTATTTGCTTCTAAAGGAAATGATTTAAGAGAATTGCTTCGTTCTGAACATACAGATGAGGACATTACAGATGTAGTACGCGATATATGGAATAATAGGGAAGATCGTTATTCAGATGAACGCTTAAATCATACAAATAAGAAAGCAATACCTAAAATTGAAATGTCACATATCGGTGGTTAATATATAAAGCTAGCTTCATAGTGAAAAATGGAAAATTTACAAGAGTTGTGGATTTTCTATTTTATAGTAAAAGTGATGATTGATATCTCTGTAAAAGATGTGCAGAGAAATTAAGCAGCATTCAAAAACCTTTATTTGAGGAGGTTTTTTGAAGCTGCTTTTTTATTTGGAGAAAATGGAGGAATGGGTAATGGCATTTCATAAGCCGGAACAAATTGCTGAGCTTGTCATTGAGGCCGGTGTTCAAAAAGTAAGACAGACATTGCCAGCGATGCTTATTCTCGGTTTTTTAGGAGGAGCGTTTATTGCGATAGGTTTTTTACTTAACATTCGAGTTTTAGGGAATTTACCTGAGCGCTGGGGAAGTCTAGTGAATGTTTTAGGAGGAGCAGTATTTCCTGTTGGACTCATGCTCGTAGTATTAGCAGGAGGAGAATTAATTACGGGAAATATGATGTCACTGTCTATGGCGCTTTATGCAAAGAAAATTACATTGATAAGTGTACTGAATAACTGGGTTTGGATTACTCTCATGAATTTTATTGGGGCAATTTTCGTTGCGTATTGCTTTGGGCATCTTGGCGGATTAACAGAGGGAGAGTATTTAAATAAAACGGTAGCGATAGCGGAAGGGAAGTTACATGAATCATTTGGGAGAACTTTAATTTTAGCAATTGGTTGTAATTGGCTCGTTTGTCTTGCTCTTTGGCTCGCTTACGGGACGAGTGATTTTGTCGGAAAAATCATCGGAATTTGGATTCCAATTATGGCATTTGTAGTGATTGGATTTCAGCAAGTAGTAGCAAATATGTTTGTCATTTCCGCTGTTATTTTTGCTGGTCATCTAACGTGGATGGATTTGGCTAAAAATTTTGTTCCTGTTTTTATCGGAAATGTAATTGGAGGAGCTGGGTTTGTTGGTTTTGCTTACTTTGCTTGTTATCAGAAACAACATTCTAATATGAAATAGAGTTCTTGAGAGGAAGGGTATGTAATGGCTGATCGGTATTCACGACAACAGTTGTTCAAACCAATTGGGAGTAAAGGACAAGAAAAAATTCGAAATAAACATGTGTTAATTGTAGGGGCAGGCGCATTAGGAAGTGCAAGTGCCGAAAGTTTCGTACGTGCAGGTGTTGGCAAGTTGACGATTATTGATCGTGACTACGTTGAATGGAGTAATTTACAAAGGCAACAATTGTACTCTGAACAAGATGCGAGAGAGAAAATGCCGAAAGCAATTGCTGCAAAAAATCGGTTAGAACAAATTAATTCGGAAGTACAAATACATGCTTTCGTAATGGATGCAACTTCAGAAAATATGGAAGGTCTATTAAAAAATGTAGATGTAATCATTGATGCAACAGATAATTTTGATATTCGATTTGTAATAAATGATTTATCACAAAAACATAATATTCCTTGGGTATATGGTTCTTGCGTTGGATCGTATGGTATGAGTTATACAATTATTCCGCAAGAGACACCGTGTTTACATTGTATGCTGAAAAATATTCCTGTTACAGGTGTGACATGTGATACCGCTGGAATTATTAGCCCGACTGTTCAAATCGTCGCAGCATATCAAGTGGCAGAAGCACTCAAAATTTTAGTGGAAGATTTCTCAGCAATTAGAAAAACATTTTTCATGTTTGATATATGGAGTAATCAAAATCATTTTATAAAATTAGGGAAAATAAAAACAGACACTTGTCTCTCATGCGGTTTGAATCGAACTTATCCTTATTTATCATACGAAAATCAAACGAAAGCAGCTGTTTTATGCGGAAGAAATACAGTTCAAATTAGAACAGTAGACAATAGGAAATACAATTTTGATGATATAGAAAAAGTATTACAAAAACTGGGGAAAGTAGATCGGAATCCGTATTTACTATCTTGCCAATTCGATGATTACCGCGTGGTTGTTTTTCGAGATGGTCGTGTTTTTATTCATGGTACAAATGATATTTCGAAAGCGAAACAACTATATTATCGCGTATTCGGTTAATAGAGAGGGTGTCAACAATGGAAAGAAGAGTGCCAATTACGGTTGAAGAAGCTGTTCGTAAAGTGATAGGACTTGCTGATAAAGGCTTAAAGGAGCTATTACCAATTGAATTAGCTTATGGACGTATATTAGCAGAGGATTTAGTAGCTGACCATGATGTACCGTCATTTAATCGTTCGCCGTATGACGGATTTGCTATTCGAGCAGAAGATACTAATTTAGCAAGTTATGAAACGCCAATTGTATTTGAAGTAGTGGGTGAAATTGGTGCAGGATCGCTATTCCATGAGAAAGTAGGTCCGTTTCAAGCAGTTCGAATTATGACGGGAGCACAAATTCCGAATAAGTGTGATGCGGTTGTTATGTTAGAGCTGACTCGTCAATATGAGAAGAATGGCAACAATTATATGGAAGTGAAGCGATCATTCAAAACGGGCGACAATATTTCTTTTCAAGGTGAAGATGCTCGTAAAGGAACGGTTCTTGCAAAGAAAGGATCGTACATTAATCCAGGTATTTCAGCTCTTCTTGCTACATTCGGTTATAGTGAAGTGCCAGTTGCGAGAAAGCCTGTAATTGGACTGTTAGCGACTGGGAGTGAATTGCTTGATGTCGATGATTCATTACAGCCAGGGAAAATCCGAAACAGTAATACGTATATGATATTGTCTCAAATTCGAAGAGCGGGCGGCAGAGTAAAATATTTTGGGAGGTTTAGTGATGATTTTAATACGTGTTTTACAGCTGTGAAAGAAGCGCTTGGCCAAGTAGATATGTTAATTACAACGGGCGGTGTATCTGTAGGAGATTATGATTATTTACCAGCTATTTACGAAAAGTTAGGTGCATCTGTTCTTTTTAATAAAGTTGCAATGCGACCAGGAAGTGTTACGACTGTAGCACAATTAAATGGCAAGTTATTATTTGGTTTATCAGGAAATCCATCAGCTTGTTACGTAGGGTTTGAATTATTCGTAAGACCGTGTATTCGGACGTATATGTTTAGTGAAAAAGTACATTTAAAAAGAGAAAAAGCGTTATTAGGAGAAGATTTTCTAAAACCGAATCCATTTACAAGATTTGTACGAGCAAAATTGCAATATGATGAGGGGAAATTAATCGCTTATCCATCAGGGTTTGATAAATCTAGCTCAGTTTCTTCATTGGCAGAATCAAATGCGTTTATCGTATTGCCGGGCGGGACAAGAGGATATAAAAAAGATATGTTTGTTGATGTTCTATTATTAGAAGATAACGAAGGTAGTGAATGGCCTTGGACATTTCATAAAGTGAGAGGTGGTTCTAATGAGACAAGCGCTATTTGAAATTGTAGATAATCCGATTTTAGTTGAAGAAGTAACGAATAAAGTCGCAAGAAGGGAAGCAGGTGCGATTACAACATTCATTGGTACGGTGAGAGAATTAACAAAAGGAAAACGAACGCTACATTTAGAGTATGAAGCATATAAACCGATGGCAGTAAAACAACTTATGAGAATTGGTGAAGAGATTAGTGAAAGATGGCCGGATGCAAAAGTAGCAATTACGCACCGTGTAGGGCGGCTAGAAATAATGGATATTGCGGTAGTCATTGCAGTTTCATCACCGCATCGTAAAGTAGCTTATGAAGCGAATGAGTACGCGATTGAACGTATAAAACGAATTGTTCCAATTTGGAAAAAAGAATTTTGGGAAGATGGAACGATGTGGATTGGAGATCAACTTGAAAACACACCATATCCAGAAGGAAAACCAAAGAAGGAAGAATGAGAAAATGATTACAATTTTATTATTTGCAAATCTGCGTGAGGAAGTTGGATCGGATCGATTAGTAATTTCAGAAAAGCAAGAAATGACAGTGCAGCAATTAAAAGAATGGCTCAAAGTCAGCTATTGTTTACAATCGCTGGATAAAGTGATGGTGGCTGTTAATGAGGAGTTTGTAATGAATGAAGAGATGATAAAGGCTGGAGATATAGTCGCATTAATCCCGCCCGTTAGCGGCGGGTAATAAGCTTTTTCACCAGATGAAGCGCCAAGAAGATGTTGTATATAAATTAGAATAAGAGAAGGGATGAGTTCCATGCTTACTCAAGAACAAATAATGAATGCATTAAAACATGTAGAGGACCCAGAGTTACACAAAAGTGTTGTAGAATTAAATATGGTTAGAAATGTACAAATGAACGGAACAGAGGTTAAACTTGAAGTAGTACTAACAATCCAAGGTTGTCCGTTAAAAGCAAAAATTCAACAAGATATTGAAGAATCACTTCACGCAATTGGTGCTTCTAAAGTGGATGTAACATTTGGTTCTATGACACAAGAAGAACGTGCAGCTTTAACAGAGAAGTTAAAGAAAAATACTAGAACAGAAACTGGTATGCCGAGTATGCTTCGCCCGGAGTCAGGAGTACGTTTTATTACTGTAACGAGCGGAAAAGGCGGAGTTGGAAAATCAACGGTGACAATTAATCTTGCAACTGCACTAGCTCGTATGGGGAAAAAAGTGGGGATATTAGATGCGGATATATATGGTTTTAGTATTCCAGCTATGATGGAAACGAATACGAAACCAACGATGATTGATCAAACGGCAATTCCAGTCATTAGTCACGGTGTTAAAATCATGTCGATGGGATTTTTTACAGAAGGAAATAACCCAGTTATGTGGCGCGGTCCGATGCTAAATAAATGGATTCAAAATTTCCTTGCGAATACGCACTGGGGAGAATTAGATTATTTATTACTTGATTTACCACCAGGTACAGGAGATGTTGCGATTGATGTTGCAGCGATGATTCCGCAAGCGAAAGAAATAATTGTTACAACTCCGCACAATGTAGCTTCATTCGTTGCTTCAAGAGTCGGTGTAATGGCAAAGCATACGAAACACGAGATTTTAGGTATTGTGGAAAACATGGCTTATTATGAAGAACAAGATGGATCGAAAAATTATCTGTTCGGAAAAGGCGGCGGCGAAATGTTAGCAGAACAATTGCAAACAGAAGTGATTGCGCAAATACCTTTTGCAAAACGAGAAGAAAATAACGGTTCATCTGTATATGATGAAGACTCTCTTGTAGGAGAAGTGTTTACATCGTTAGCGGAGGATATTATTTATAAAGGATAGAGGGGGAAGTTTAGTATGGCGTGTAATATAGATCATTCTATTGAAGATGTAATGAATAAGCTCGAAAGTCAAAAGAATTCTTTACCTGAAGGGATCTTTAAAGAGTTAAAGAGTTTTTTACAAGGTAATCATTCGCAGAAATTATTAAATGATATTTTTCACCTTCTAAAAAAGTATGATTTAGTCAGTGAGGAAGAACGAGAGACGAGAAACGCACAATTATTGCACATTTTGAATTAAGTACTTTTTGGCTTTAGAATTTTTTCAGAAGGGGTGAATGTGATGGATATGAAAAAGATGATTGAAACGATAGAAGTAACTAGAGTGACTGACGAGGAATTATCGATTTCGAATTTACATCCAAAGCTTGTGAAGTTGTATAGTCAAAAAGATAGTACAGAGTATACGAAGCTATTAAAATATATTTTATCATTATCCGTGCAGTTGAAGCTGAATCTCGTATTGAAATATTTTGGTGTGCGTCCGATTGTTGCTGCAGACGAGCGTATGCAATTTCAAGAGATATTTAAATGCTTAGCTAAGAAAGATGAGAATGGGGAATGGTTTCTAAATTTGGTTTCTTTATATGTAGGGCTAATTGTAGTTCTTCATTTTGAGGAGAAAGTGATTGAGAGCAGTTTTTTTGATGATATGGTAGTGGGTGAATGTAATGAAATATAAGATTCTGCTCATAACATTTTTCTATTTAAATGCTTTAATTGCGATTTTAGTTGGTTTTGTAAATATGAAGGTAACTAATTAAGAAAAAGGAATGAAACTAGTTTGATAAAAAGAGTTCTTCAGTTGTTTCCGGCGTTTTTTCGTGTTACCATTAAGCGAATTTTTCATAAGGAGAGAAAGCGATGAAATGGATTTATTTTCTTATTATTAACGTTATAGCTTTTAGCCTTATGGGGCTTGATAAACGAAAAGCAAAGAAGAAACAGTGGAGAACGCCAGAAAGTACGCTGTTTTTATCAGCGGCAGCTGGGGGAGCAGTTGGAGCTTGGATTGGTATGTATATGTTTCATCATAAAACTCATAAAAAGAAATTTGTTTTCGGCATACCGTTACTTGTTGTAATAACGGTATGTTTATTATTCGTTGTATGAGAAATGTCGAAAGAAATGCAGATTGATTATTGGTAAAGTGAGCATGTGAGACCGTATAATGGAGAAAAAATGAGAAGAGGAGAAAAAGGAAGATGGGGAGTCAATCAGCAGAGCAAAAAAAAGGGATACTATATGCGGCTGGTGCTTATACGATGTGGGGAATTCTACCGATTTATTGGAAATGGGTTGAGGAAGTTCCAGCAGATGAAATATTAGCACACCGCATCGTTTGGGCGTTTGTTTTTATGTTACTTGTATTAGGTGTTACGAAGAGGTTTCGCCAGTTTATTGGGGAATTTGTGAATCTTTTTAAACGACCTAAATTATTAATGTCATTAACAATAGCTTCAGTCTTGATTAGCGGAAACTGGTTTGTTTACATATGGGCCGTTAATCATAATCATGTTATTGAAGCGAGTCTTGGCTATTATATTAATCCGCTTATTAGTATTTTACTTGGTACAGTCGTTTTAAAGGAAAAGTTAAACTTTTGGCAATATGTTGCAGTTGGTTTAGCAGGAGTAGGGGTTGTCATTTTAACAGTACGTTTCGGATCTATTCCGTGGGTTTCTCTTTCACTTGCCTTTTCATTTGGATTATACGGATTAACGAAAAAACTATTAAATTATGATGCTACAATTGGACTTACGATGGAAACCATGTTAGTGACGCCGTTTGCGATCATTTATCTTGTTATGACAGGAGCACATGGTTTCGGCTCATTTGGATCTATTTCAATGTTATCAACGTTACTTTTAATAGGAGCAGGTACTGTAACGGCATTACCACTATTTTATTTTGCAAAAGGAGCACAACTTATTCCGCTTTATATGGTGGGATTTTTACAATATATTGCGCCAACAATTAGCTTAATTTTAGGTGTATTTGTATTTGGTGAACATTTCACATCCACACATATGATTGCATTTTTCTGTATATGGGTTGCTTTATTTGTATTCTCGGTAGCGAAGACAAAGTTCTTAGTGCAGAAACAACCGAAATTTATAAAAAATAAATCAGCAAAAGTATCATAATGCGTAGTATTTTCTACGCATTTTTCTTTATACTGATACTATATAGGATTTCCATCATAGCTAGTAGGGAGCTGAGAACGTGGAAACAATTTTACATAATGATCCGCTTATGGCCGCTGTAATTTCATGGTTTTTAGCACAATTAACGAAAGTAGTCTTTAAATTAATCAAAACGGGTGAATTTGATTTTGCAAAGTTTTTTGCTTCAGGTGGGATGCCAAGTTCTCATGCTTCAACAGTGACAGCACTTGCTACAGGAGTTGGGGTAGTAGAAGGTGTGGAAAGCTCGATGTTTGCGGTTGCTACTATTTTTGCCATTATTGTTATGTATGATGCTTCAGGAGTAAGGCTTGCAGTAAGTAAACAAGCAAAAATATTGAATGAGTTTTTTCACGGTAGAGAAACAGAATATAAGAAGTTAAATGAACTTGTTGGGCATACACCGTATGAAGTAGTAGTTGGTGCTTTATTAGGGATTATTGTCGGAGTAGGATATTGTTTATGAGCGGAACATTTTATATGTTCTGCTTTTCTTTGTTTTTATACATATTCAGCTACCTTTTTGAATATCGTTATACGGATTTCGAAAGGGTGGGTGAGTAACTTGTTATTATATGAAAAAGTGCATGAAGAAATAGCGAGAAGAACAACTGCACTTCAAACAATGCAACGGCAAGATGGTACGTGGCAGTTTTGTTTTGAAGGAGCGCCACTAACAGATTGTCATATGATTTTTTTATTAAAATTATTAGGTAGAGATAAAGAGATAGAACCGTTTGTAAAAAGATTAGCATCACTTCAAACAAATGAAGGAACATGGAAATTGTATGAAGATGAAATGGGTGGTAATTTATCTGCTACAATTCAATCTTATGCTGCCTTACTTGCATCGGAAAAATATACAAAAGAAGATGCGAATATGAAGCGAGCGGAAATGTTTATAAATGAGCGCGGGGGGGTAGCGCGTGCTCATTTTATGACGAAGTTTTTATTAGCAATTCATGGAGAATATGAATACCCTTCTCTCTTTCATTTGCCAACACCAATTATGTTTCTGCAGAATGATTCCCCTCTCAGTATTTTTGAACTGAGTAGCTCAGCACGTATTCATTTAATTCCGATGATGTTGTGTTTAAATAAAAGATTTCGAGTAGAGAAAAAGTTATTGCCAAATTTAAATCATATTGCAGGCGGGGGCGGAGGATGGTTTCGGGAGGACCGATCTCCGGTTTTTCAAACATTATTAAGTGACGTGAAGAAAATTATAACGTATCCACTTTCTTTGCATCATAAAGGATATGAGGAAGTAGAACGTTTTATGAAAGAGCGTATTGATGAAAATGGAACATTATATAGTTACGCAACTGCCTCGTTTTATATGATTTATGCTTTACTTGCATTAGGACATTCTATTCAATCACCAATTATTCAGAAGGCTATAACGGGAATCACATCTTATATATGGAAGATGGCGAGAGGGAGCCATTTGCAAAACTCTCCGTCAACTATATGGGATACAGCTTTACTCAGTTATGCTTTGCAAGAAGCTCAAGTTCCGAAAGCAAGTAAAGTGATTCAAAATGCATCAGCGTATTTACTAAGAAAACAGCAAACAAAGAAAGTAGATTGGAGTGTACATGCACCGGATCTCTGCCCAGGTGGTTGGGGCTTTTCGGATGTGAATACGACGATTCCAGATATTGATGATACAACTGCTACGTTAAGAGCATTGGCGCGAAGTAGAGGGAACGAAAATGTAGACAATGCTTGGAAGCGAGCGGTTAATTGGGTTAAAGGATTGCAAAATAATGATGGTGGTTGGGGGGCTTTTGAAAAAGGGGTAACGAGCCGTATATTAGCAAATTTACCAATCGAAAATGCAAGTGATATGATTACAGATCCTTCTACACCAGATATTACAGGAAGAGTGTTAGAATTTTTCGGGACGTATACGCAAAATCAATTGCCCGAGAAACAAAAACAAAGTGCGATAAATTGGTTAATGAATGTACAAGAGGAAAATGGATCGTGGTATGGGAAATGGGGAATTTGTTATATATATGGTACGTGGGCAGTGTTGACGGGTTTACGGTCACTCGGAATACCATCTAGCGATCCATCATTGAAACGAGCAGCTTTATGGCTTGAACATATACAGCATGAAGATGGTGGCTGGGGAGAATCTTGCCAAAGTAGTGTGGAAAAAAGATTTGTTACTTTGCCATTTAGTACACCATCCCAAACAGCATGGGCGTTAGATGCCCTCATTTCTTACTATGATAAAGAAACGCCAGTCATTCGCAAAGGTATTTCATATTTGCTCTCCAACCCTTATGTAAATGAAAAATATCCTACTGGAACAGGCTTGCCAGGTGGGTTTTATATTCGTTATCATAGTTATGCTCATATATATCCGTTGCTTACTTTGGCTCATTATGCAAAAAAATATAGAAAATAAACCGAGAGATGTCTCTCGGTTTATTTTGTTGGGTAGTAGGTCCCTTTTGAAAAGAATAAGGTTGTGATGTACCTTATTTTTCGGTTGATTGGCGTTTTTGACGTGCATCAGCGGCATTTGCACGTGCGTTTGCTTCTAAGTCATTGTGGTCAGCGAGTTCGCGAGAGAACTCAACATCAATGCCATCAGTTGCTTTGCTTTGTTTGAAATTCTTTTTGTTCATTCGACATAATCTCCTTGCACTTTATGCGACGTTGCAAAGTTAGTTTGACACAAATAGACTTTTTTATACAAAGAGGAATTGAAAAGCAAAAAGCCGAAATATACAGTATAAGTAATAGAAATGGGGGATAGGAATGGAGTTTTTAAATGGGAAAACAGCTGTTGTAACAGGAGCTGCACAGGGAATTGGAAAAGAGATTGCAAGGGTTTATGCAAAACTAGGGGCGAAAGTATTAATTAGCGATGTAAATGAAGAGAATCTACAAAAAACGACACGTGAGTTATCAGATGAAGGATATGAAGTGTGCTCATATCGATGTGATGTGAGTAATCAAAATGAAGCGAAGTCGTTAATTGAATATGCGGTTCAAAAATTCGGTACATTACATATTTTGGTGAATAACGCCGGGATTACAAGAGATGCAATGTTACATAAAATGGAGAAGTCTGCTTGGGAACAAGTATTACAAGTGAACTTAACTGGTGTTTTTTATTGTATGCAACCAGCGCTTCTTTACATGAGACAACAAGGGTATGGACGCATTATTAATATATCTTCAATTAGTAGAGAAGGAAACATAGGTCAAGCAAATTATGCGGCTACAAAGGCAGGAGTTGTCGGTTTAACGAAAACAGCAGCGAAAGAAGTTGGAAGCTTCGGTATTACTTGTAATGCGATTTGTCCGGGTTTTATGGATACAGATATGACAAAAACGATACCAGATAAAGTGAAAGAAAAGATGGTTGGTGCTATTCCAGTTGGTAGAATTGGAACGCCAGAAGATATTGCGAACGCAGCAGCTTTTTTAGCATCAGAATACGCATCTTATATTACAGGTGAAGTATTAAATGTGAGCGGAGGACTGCAAGTTTAAAGGAATACATAATGAAAAGAACCTGACCAGGTAGGTCAGGTTCTTTCTCATTAATTTAAGTTAAGCCAAACGCTCTTTACTTCTGTATAGTTATTTAATGCGTAAGATCCCATTTCACGGCCAAGACCAGATTGTTTAAATCCTCCAAATGGAGATGCTGCATCAAAGACGTTATAACAGTTTACCCATACTGTACCTGCACGTACTTTACTTGCAACATAGTGTGCTGTTTTAACATTTTCTGTCCACACACCAGCCGCTAAGCCGAATTGTGATTTATTTGCACGTTCAATTACTTCATCAATATCGTTAAACGGTATTGCAGAAATAACTGGACCGAAAATTTCTTCTTTTGCGATCGTCATTTCATCATTTACGTCAGCGAATACTGTAGGAGAAACGAAGTAGCCTTGATCGAATGGATTACTTCCTCCGCATAGTACTTCAGCTCCTTCTTCAATCCCTTTTTCAATGTAGCCCATTACACGTTTTTGTTGTTCTTCAGAAACGAGAGGACCAATTGTTGTTTCAGGGTTAAGACCGACACCTTGATTTAGTTTTTTAGAATAGAGGACGAGATCAGCCATGACATTATCATACATTTTCTTCGGAACAAATAAGCGTGACCCAGCAGAGCATACTTGTCCTTGGTTAAACATAACACCAGAAAGTGCACCAGGAATCGCGCGAGATAAATCAGCATCTGGCAAGATGATATTTGGTGATTTACCGCCTAATTCAAGTGTAACGCGTTTTAATGATTCGGATGCTTGTCGCATAATTTGTTTACCGACAGGAGTAGAACCGGTAAATGCAATTTTATCAACGAGTGGATGATTAACGAGAGCTTGTCCAGCTGATTCACCGAATCCAGGTACGATATTAATAACACCTTTCGGGAATCCAGCTTCTTCAATTAATTCAGCTAAGTATAGAGCAGATAGTGGAGTTTGTTCTGCAGGTTTTAAAACGATTGTACATCCTGTAGCAAGCGCTGCTCCCATTTTCCACATTGCCATAAGAAGCGGGAAGTTCCAAGGGATAATTTGACCAACGACACCAACAGCTTCATGGCGTGTATAGTTAAAGTAATCACCGGAAACAGGAATTGTTTGACCAACGATTTTCGTAGCCCATCCAGCGTAATAGCGCATATGCTCAATTGCAAGTGGTATGTCTGCTGCCATTGTTTCACGGATTGGTTTTCCGTTATCTAATGTTTCGAGCTGTGCAAGCTCTTCTTTATGTTCTTCCATTAGATCAGCTAACTTGTACATGAGACGGCTTCGCTCAGCAGTGCTCATACGAGACCAAGGACCTTCGTCAAAAGCCATACGAGCTGCGACTACAGCTTTATGAATATCTTCGCGACCAGCTTCAGAAACGACGGCAAGTGTTTCACCAGTTGCTGGGTTAGGTGTTTTAAACGTTTTACCGGAAGCGCTTTCAATGAAAGATCCATTCACATATAACTTTTTTGTACCTTGAAGAAACTTTTCTACCTTTTCATGAAGATTTACAGCTAGTTGACTCATTGTATAACCCCCTTGAAAATATAATGTAAACGCAGTACGAGACGGCGCTTATTCCGAAATCAAGGATGTGGAAACTAGATGGAAAGCCTCTAATTAAAATCATAATTAATAAATACTGAAAATTCAAATTTCATTTGTGTTACAATTGTAAAAAATATGTAATGTAAGAGAAGCTTCTATATGATTATAAAAAATCCTGCTTGTTTTTGCTTTCTAGTAGGAAAAACTAGAAGAACAATGGTACAATAATACATCGTGAGAGGAGGGGGAAAAATGAAAGATTATCATGATGATCCACGCTTTCGAATAGCCCATAGAGAAGCGTTAATTGGTCTTGGACTTGCTATTATTAATTTTATAATATGGTACGGATTTGCTTATGGGCTTGGTAGTAAAGATCCGAGTGAATATACATATGTATTAGGTTTTCCCGCATGGTTTTTTTATAGCTGTATCGTTGGATTTATCGTTATGGTTATTTTACTTAGTTTAGTTGTTCGTTTTGTATTTCAAGATATTTCACTCGATGAGGAAGAAAAAAGTGAGGAATAATAGATGAATTGGTATGTAATCATTCCAATGATAATTTCGTTTATCGTTGTATTTTTAATTGGTGTATATGCTTCAAGACGCGTGCAAGCAACAGCACATAATAAATTTTTACAAGAATATTTTCTTGGTGGGCGTGAGTTAGGCGGTTTATTATTAGCGATGACAATGATTGCTACGTACGGTAGTGCAAGTAGCTTTATTGGTGGTCCCGGTATTGCTTACAATATGGGGCTTGGATGGGTACTATTATCTGCGATTCAAGTTGTAACAGGATATATCGTTTTAACGGTTATCGGTAAAAAGTTTGCAATTATTGCTAGGAAGATGGAAGCAATTACTCTTATCGATTATTTAAAAGGAAGATACAATAATAAAGCAGTTGTTATACTCTCTGCGTTATGTATTATTATCTTTTTATTTTCAGCGACAGTAGCCCAGTGGGTCGGCGGTGGACGATTAATCGAGTCACTAACGGGTCTATCGTATACAACAGCACTATTTTTATTTACTTTTTCTGTACTTGTGTACGTATTAATTGGTGGATTTCGTGCAGTCGCGCTATCAGATACATTATTAGGAATCATTATGTTAGTTGGAACGACAATCATTTTAATTGCTACTGTCATTGCTGGTGGTGGAATTGAAAAGATTATGCAGGAACTTGTTCAAATTAATCCAAATTTAATTACACCATTCGGAGCAGATGGCAGTTTAACGAAATCATATGTTACATCATTTTGGATTTTAATTGGAATTGGCGTTGTAGGTTTACCGCAAATTAGTGTGCGTGCCATGTCTTATAAAAATTCAAAAGCTATGCACCAAGCTTTAATAATTGGAACAGTTGTCGTTGGTACAATTATGATTGGTATGCATTTAACAGGTGTATTTGCAAGAGTAGTACTTCCAGGTATAACGGTACCAGATAAAGTAATGCCGCTACTCGCGATGGAAGTGTTGCCACCTTGGTTAGCTGGAGTTTTCTTAGCTGCACCAATGGCGGCGATTATGTCTACAGTAAACTCTTTATTATTACTTGTAAGCTCGTCAATTATTAAAGATATATACGTAAATTACATAAATAAAGATGCAGCAGACAGTACGATAAAAAAAGGAAGTTTGTGGATTACTGGTATTGTAGGGCTACTCGTTTATGCAGCGGCGATTAAACCACCAGATTTTTTAATATGGCTAAATTTATTTTCTTTCGGTGGATTAGAAGCAGCATTCATTTGGCCAATCGTATTAGGGTTATATTGGAGAAAAGGAAATGCTACAGGAGCGCTTGCTTCCATTTTCGTTGGAGTAGGTTCATATATGTGTATTCATCTTTTCTATCCAAATCCGTTCGGTATACATACAGTTGTCTTCCCAATTTGTTTTGCGTTTATCGCTTATGTTATTGGAAGTATGAGTGCTGTAAAAAAAACAGTATAGGTTAGCTGAAGAACGTAGTCCTTATAAGACTGCGTTTTTTCGTATGAATTTGTTCTTTTTTATTCTGTATATCCACGTTTATTCATAAATTAATAACAACTGAGGGGATGGAGTTGAGGTCGATGAAAAAAGTGTTATTTTTAGGAGACCCAGGCATTGATGACTCTTTAGCAATTATGTATGGATTGTTGCATCCTGATATTGATATTGTTGGAGTAGTAACGGGATATGGAAATGTAACACAAGAAAAGGCGACAAGTAATGCCGCATATTTATTACAAATGGCAGGACGGGAAGATATACCTGTTATTAATGGTGCGAAAATTCCTTTATCCGGAGATGTTACAACGTATTATCCAGAAATTCATGGGGCAGACGGTTTAGGGCCAATTAAACCTCCAAAAACTTTTTCGCCAAATATAAAGCCTTTTTGTGCATTTTTTGATCTTCTTGAAAAATATAAAGGGGAATTAATAATAGTCGATGCTGGTAGATCAACAACACTAGCGACGGCATTTATTTTAGAAAAGCCGATGATGAAGTATGTGAAAGAATATTATATAATGGGCGGTGCTTTCTTAATGCCTGGCAATGTAACACCAGTCGCAGAGGCGAATTTTCATGGTGATCCGATTGCGTCGCAATTAGTTATGCAAAATGCTAAAAATGTGACATTAGTACCACTTAACGTTACATCTGAAGCAATTATTACGCCGGAAATGGTAAAATATATTACGAAACACTCTAAAACGAGTTTTAATA
Source organism: Bacillus sp. FSL L8-0152 (assembly GCF_038006365.1). Classification (NCBI taxonomy): domain Bacteria; kingdom Bacillati; phylum Bacillota; class Bacilli; order Caryophanales; family Bacillaceae; genus Bacillus; species Bacillus sp. FSL L8-0152. The sequence goes on along the minus strand of NZ_JBBOVB010000001.1, from coordinate 3,638,752 downwards.
AGTTAATCGAGCCGATATTTACGTATTATTATAAAGCTTATAGAAAGTTAAATCCGAAAATAAAAGGAAGCCCAGTACATGACGTCGTTACAATGATGGTTGCGGCAAATCCATCTCTTTTAGACTATGTATATCGTCGTGTCGATGTAGATACAGCTGGAATTGCAAAAGGAGAGAGTATTGCTGATTTTCGGCCTCAACCTGATGCAAAAGCATTAAAAAATTGGGTGCGAATTGGTTGGTCGTTACATTATAAAAAGTTTCTTGAGGATTTTGTGAAATTTATGACGTAGACATAATAGGAGCATACAAGTTAAAATAATGGAGATGGTTATTTAAATGACCATCTCCATTATTTTGTTTTTTAAATGATAAATAGAGAAGAGTTACACAATAGGAGAGGAATTTTACTTGAAAAAAACTATAGTATGCGCAGTAATTGTGGGTATTTTTGTTTTGCTAATATCGGGTAACTTTTTAGTGAAAAAAGTGTGGAGTTCAAATAATGATGATGCACAGTATATTGCATCTTTTATTGAAGAACATAAAGATGAAAAAAATAGTGCGCTTCTAGTAAAGAGAAATGATAAAGTTGTTTATTCTGTAAACCCAAATGTTGTATTGCCAGTTGCAAGTACGATGAAATTAATTGTGGCGCTTGAATATACGAAACAAGTTACTGAAGGGAAAATTGATTCGTCTAGTTTCGTGTCGATTAACGATGTGAATCGCTATTATGTGCCGAATACAGATGGTGGTGCACAAGATAGATGGCAAAAGTATTTGGAGAAGACGGGCAAGATAACTGAAGGAGCGGTTTCTTTAGAAGAAGTGGCAAAAGGAATGGTTAAGTTTAGTTCGAATGCAAATGCTGAATACTTAATGGAATTGTTAGGATTAGACAACATCAATCGAAATTTACAAAGTTTATCACTTCCTGCACATCAACCACTATTTCCAATCGTTTCATCTTTGTATATCCCGGGATATTTGCATAAAGAATTACATGTTCCAAAATATAAAATAGAGAAAAAGTTAAAAGAAATGTCTCAAGAGCAATATCGTGAATATTCGATGATTATTCATGAACGCTTAAAGAAGAAGGGACCATTATTACAGAAGGAAATTCCGCTTTATTTAGAGGAACGTTACGACAAAATTTGGTCAGATAGATTACCAGCAGCTTCTGCAAATGATTATATGGTATTACTTCAAAAGGCAAACCATAAAGGTGGCTTGACAGAAGCTGAAGAAAAAGTGTGGGCAAATATCGTTGAAACAGACATGAGTGCCAAGAAATACCGTAAAACATTTAGACATGCTGGGCAAAAGAATGGTTACACACCATGGACGGTTACAAAAGCAGTTTACGCTATGGATAAACATGGAAACTGTACAGAGATTGTGTTTTTGGCGAATAATTTAAATGAAGACGATAGTGCAGAAATACGGAAACATTTAGCAAACTTACATTTCCAAGTGTTGCAAAGTGATAAGTATGATGCGACTTTTATTAAATAAACTCGGTGCAGAGAGCGCCGAGTTTATTTTTATGTACAGGCACTTTTTTTCTATCAACGGGTATGATGGGTAGTAATACTTAGGTGAGAGGGGAAAAGGTGATGAAACAGAGTAAGGAAGAGTTTATAAAGAGTGAAGGCGCTGATTTCCCTGGAAAAACATATGTGGATTGTGTATTACAACATGTATTTGATTTTCAACGAAATTACTTATTGAAAGATATGTTTCAAGTGCATAAAGCACATATTACGATGCTGACTGAAGAAAGTTTAATGAAAATAGAAGAAGCTAAAGTTATATTAAACGCACTTAGAAAAGTAGAGCGAATACCAAAAGATAAATTGGTATATACAGAGCGGCATGAAGACCTCTTTTTTTTAATCGAACATTTAATTTCTCAAGAAGCGAAATGCGATTTTGTAAGTAATATGCATATTGGTAGAAGTAGAAATGATATGGGTGTAACGATGTATCGCATGAGTTTAAGGCGGTATATATTACGATTAATGGAACGTTATTTGCTATTGCAAGAAAGTGTACTGCAACTTGCTGATGATCATAAGGAAACGATCATGCCAGCTTATACACATACACAACCGGCACAGCCAACAACATTTGGTCATTATACTTTAGCAATTTATGATACGATGCAAAGAGATTTAGAACGAATGAAAAAAACGTACCAGCTTTTAAATCAGTCTCCAATGGGGGCGGCTGCACTCTCTACAACAAGTTTCCCGATTAAACGAGAACGAGTTGCTCATCTACTTGGATTTACAACTGTAATTGAGAACTCATATGATGCTGTTGCCGGAGCGGATTATTTATTAGAAGTTAGCTCGCTACTTATGGTAATGATGACGAATACGAGTAGATGGATTCATGACTTTTTGTTGTTAGCAACGAAAGAATATGACGGTATTACTGTTGCAAAGCCATATGTACAAATTAGTAGTATTATGCCGCAAAAACGAAATCCGGTTTCAATTGAACACGCTCGTGCAATTACGAGTAGTGCTTTAGGAGAAGCATTTACAGTATTTCAAATGATTCATAATACACCATTTGGTGATATTGTTGATACGGAAGATGACTTGCAGCCATATTTATATAAAGGGATTGAAAAGGCGATTCGTGTTTTTTGTATGATGAATGCAGTGATCCTAACGATGAAAGTAGAAGAAGAAACGTTAAAAAGTCGTTCCTATAAACATGCAATAACGATAACGGATTTCGCTGATGTTTTAACGAAAAATTATGAAATTCCATTTCGGCATGCTCATCATGCAGCAAGTGCTATTGCAAATATGTCATTGGAGCAGAAAAAAGAACTACATGAATTACACTTCAAAGAGATAAATATGTACTTGCAAGAACATTTTAAAATAAATTTATTAGAAAAAGAGTGGAAAGAAATTATATCGCCAGAAGCTTTTATTCAAAAAAGAAATGTATACGGTGGACCGAGTAAAAAAGAAATGAAGCGTATGATTAAAAATCGAAAAGAGTCCTTTCGAAAAGAAGAAGATGTATTTGAAAAGGAAAAACAGAGAATTTTACAAGCTGAAAATGCCTTGAATACATTAGCTTTGAATATTATTGAATCGTAAAAGAGGGATTTAATGAATTAATCGCCAATACTTAATTAAAATATAAATAGAGAGAAGAGATTGTCGATGATTCAATTACATGTATATGAAGAGATTTTTCATTTTAAAGAAGATGTTACACCATTTCTAGAAAAGAATGAGCAGGAAAACAATCTCATATTAGGTGTATTACAAATGGTTCAAGAACCGATATTTATGGGGATAGCGAAACAAGGAGAAGACATTGCGGTTGTATTTCTGCAAACAGAAGAGAAGAAACAAATCATTGTTGCAACTTCTGAAATTTCGGGAGTAGCTATTGAGGAACTTGCAAAAGAGTTAACGAAAGTATATCCGGATATTCCTGGCTTGATCGGTAATAAGAAAATTGTACAGAAATTAGCGGAAGAGATTGCGGTATTAGAAAATAAGAAAATGAATGTTGCAATGGAGCAAGGTGTGTATGAGCTGAACAGAGTAAAGAAGAAGTGTAATGCGAACGGACTTTTCCGGGCGGTAAATAATGATGAATTACCATTAATAGAACAGTGGATATATCAATTTTGTGAAGACGTAAAGCTTCCTACTACGAAAGAAGAAGCAAAACAAACTGCGCATACATTAATAACTACAAATCGACTGTTTGGTTTGGAAGTAGATAGGAAACTTGTTTCTGTAGCTGCAAAAACGAGACCAACGAAAAATAATATAACAGTTAATTTCGTATACACGCCGAAAGAAGCAAGGAAAAAGGGATACGCATCTAATTGTGTAGCGGCACTTAGTCAACGTATGTTAGATGAAGGGTACAAGACAACTACGTTATATACTGATTTAGCGAATCCGATATCGAATAAAATTTATCAAGAAATTGGTTATGAGCAAATTGCGGAGTCTGTGCTTATATTTTTAGAGAAGTAAAACAAAAAGGTGTGCAATTTTAGCACACCTTTTTGTTATTCATCAATTCTAATAATCTCGCCTTGAGGGAAGTCCTCAGTTTCTAGTAAGTTACGAATAGCTTTCGCAACATATTCAGGTGGTAATAGTTTTCCTTCTTCTTTTAATGCAATGAAGCGGTCCAAATTTATGAAATCTTCTTTATTTGTTTCACGAATTTGTGATTGCATATTAGTATCAACAACACCAGGTGCAAAAGCGACGATTTTTACTGGATATTCTTTTTCTACTTCTTCAGTTGCTACGCACTGTGTAAACATATTTACACCAGCTTTCGTTGTACAATAAGCGCCCCAGCCAAAGTAAGGGTTTTTTCCTGCACCAGATGAAATGTTAATAACGCGTTTATCTACTTTCCAGTCTTTCGTATGTTTCATAAATGTAGATGTAAGAATCATAGGTGCAAGTAAATTAATGTGAACGTTCGTAATGAATTGTTCACTTTCAGCTTTTTCAATTGGCTTCATAGGTGCAACTGTACCCGCATTATTAATTAAATGAATAGAGGATACATTGTCTTTTTTAATAGATGAAATGATCTCTTTAAAGTTAGTTTCTAAGTTATGTACATCTTGAAGATCTAGGGAATGAAAAATGCAATTGCTGTTATATTGCTCTGCAAGTTTTGTAAGCTCTTTATTTTCTCTTCTAGAAATAGAGATGACAGTTGTATTTTTTTCTAATAATTGCGTAGCGATTGACTCACCTAAACCTTGTGAAGTTCCTGTTATGATAACGTAGCGCATAGTTTTATAAACCCCTCTCATATGTGCGGAATTTTGTTGGACAACGTACATTGTATAGTTTGTCTACATTTTATAGTATAGAGCACTTTTTACTATAATTGAAATGAGATGATTGTGTGCCTTTTATAAATAGGTTTACGACAACAGTACCTGGTGCCGTCACGTTTACTGGGAATACGCTGGGACTTAGCCCTACATCACCTGCACCAGGTAATATTTTTGGTACACTTGCTGTGTTTACGACAGTAAATACAGCATTGCAAGTACCAGGGTTCCCAGCAGGGACAACAGATGAATGGCAATTGAATTCTTCAAGTGCAATTTTAAATCTTCCAGCGGGAAGCAGTGTATTATATGCAGAATTAGTTTGGGCTGGTACTTTCCGGACTGATACGGAAGATGTGTTACCATTTTTAAATGATAACATTACATTTACAACGCCAGCAGGGACGTTTTCTGTTACGCCAGATCCTGCTACCGCGCAGCAAGGTTCAGTAGGAAATCAGTTTTATTATGCTCGCTCTGCCAATGTAACAAATCTTGTTAGTGCAGGTGGAGCAGGCACATATACAACGGGTGCTGTGCCAGCTGCAAGAACTTCAGCCGACCCAACAATCAGTCGTTCAGCTGGATGGACGCTTGAGGTTGTGTATCAAAATGCAAGTTTACCACTTCGAAATTTGTCAGTATATGCAGGTCAAGAAATTATCGATGCTTCATCCCCGCCAGTTGATGCTACAATTTCAGGTTTTGCTACGCCGGCAACAGGAGCTGTTACAGGAAGAGTGCTCGTAACTGCTCAAGAAGGTGATTCTAACATTGTTGGAGATCAACTTCGCTTTGGGCCGAATGCAAATGCTACAGTTGCATTATTCGGACCGAGAAATCCTGCGAATAATTTCTTTCAGTCACAAATTTGTAATGATAGTGGAAATTTAGATACGAGCGGCACGTTTGGAGATTTGAATCAGCCGTTAGGGGTAGCTTTGGCCGTCCGAAGACAAGGGTGGGATATTACGAATGTAGATGCCTCCTCATCTTTAGTAAACAGTCAAACATCAGCAACGGTTCGATTTGTTACAAATGGAGATGGATACGCAGCAGCTGGTTTTGGTGTTCAAATTGATGCAACAGGTCCAATTATTAATCCTGTTAAATCAGTTAATAGAACAGTCGCGGGGGTAGGGGATACTCTCACTTATACAATTACGGTCCCAAATACAGGAACAGGAAGTGCAGAAAACGTTGTATTACGTGATAGTATTCCGAACGGAACGACGTTTGTTGCAGGTAGTGTTACGGTAGGGGGAGTAACACAGCCGAATGCAAACCCTGCTAATGGAATTAATTTAGGTACAATCCCAAATAACACGCAAAGAATTGTTACATTTCAAGTTCGAATAACATCATTCCCGAATCCCAATCCTATTTTAAATCGTGCAATGGTGTCATATCAATTCCGTCCCTTCGTTGGTAGTCCTCCTATTACAAGTACGTCTTCTTCAAACACAGTACAAACGACAGTGAACCAAGCAACTATTAGTATGCAAAAATCTGTAGATTTACAGACGGCAACACTTAATGATGTATTAACGTACACAGTTAATGTCACAAATAATGGAAACGTCACTGCGAACAATGTTATTTTTGTTGATAGTATCCCTGCTGGAACAACATTTGTCGCAAATAGCGTTACGGTAAATGGAGTAGCGCGTCCAGGAGCGAATCCAGCAAGTAGTATTAATCTTGGAAGTATTAATGCATCGCAAACGACTGTAGTGCGCTTTCAAGTTCGAGTAACATCGAACCCTCTTGTCAATCCAATTCCAAACCGTGCGAGTGTAACATTTAACTTTACTCCAGTGCCTGGTCAACAACCAGTTTCAGGGCAAGCGACAAGTAATACTGTAGTTACGACAATTAATATAGCTGATATAACAACGAGAAAAACAGTGGATAAAGCTTTTGCAACGGTTAACGACGTTCTTACGTACACGGTAACAATTCAAAATACAGGAAATGTACTTGCAACGAACGTTATTTTTCAAGATCCGATCCCAATTGGAACGACATTTATCGCAAATAGTGTGACTGTGGATGGGGTTTCACAACCTGGGGTAAATCCAGCGACTGGGTTTACAGTAGCTAATATATCTCCTGGCGGAAGTAGGACTGTTACATTTCAAGTACGAGTAACATCTACACCATCGGGAGGTACGATTGCGAATCGCGGAAATGTATCTGCTAATTTCGTCGTTATTCCGAATCAGCCACCGATAACAATTAATAGACAAACGAATACAGTTGTGACACAAGTTAATACAGGCGGTTTAAATGTAATAAAAGAAGTAAATACAACGCAAGCGGCGGTAGGGGATACTTTAACGTACACAATTGCCGTCCAAAATACAGGGAATGTTCCGTTAACAAATGTATTTTTCCAAGACCCTATTTCTTCTGCTGTTTCATTTGTTGCAAATTCTGTAACAATTAATGGAGTACAGCAAAGTGGACTAAATCCGAATACAGGATTCTCTCTTCCGAATATTCCTGCGGCTCAAACGGTTGTAGTCACATTTGACGTAGTAATTGTACAGAATCCAGAAAATGAAGATATTTTAAATCAAGCAAATGTAACAGCAAGCTTTCAAGTGAATCCGAATGAACCACCAGTAACAATCAATGTACCGAGTAATGTTGTGAATACGACAGTACAATCAGGAAACTTTGAAGTTGTGAAAGCAGTCAATACGGATGTTGCAACAGTAGGGGATATTTTAGTATATACAATAGAAGTCATAAATGCAGGTAGTGTACCAGCTACGAATGTATTTTTCCAAGATTCAATTCCCCAAGGGACATTATTTATTGAAAATAGTGTAGTTGTGAATGGTGTTTTACAAGAAGGGGCAGATCCAGAACTTGGATTCCCATTAAATAATTTGCCTACTGGCGCCAGTGTTATTGTTACATTTGAAGTATTAATTGATGAAATTCCCCAAGGAAATAATGTTGTAAATAATGCGAATGTAACTGGAGATTTCCTTGTAAATCCAACAGAGCCGCCGATTACTGTAACAGTACCAAGTAATACTGTTATGACGATCGTGAATTCTTCAGGGTTAAATGTAATGAAAAGTGTAAGTGCTACTGAAGCCGGTGTAGGAGATACGTTAACGTATACAGTTCGTATACAAAATAGTGGAACGGTGACAGCGACAAATGTATCATTCCTTGATCCGATTCCAGTTGGAACCACTTTTGTAGCGAATAGTGTAACAATAAACGGGGCACCTCAACCAGGTTTAAACCCGACAACTGGATTTCCACTTGCTAATATTCCAGTAGGAGGAATGGTGACGGTCACTTTTCAAGTGACAATCACGAGTGTACCACAAAATAGAGTTCTTCCGAATAATGCGAATGTCACTGCTGATTTCCAAGTAAGTCCTCTCCAGCCACCAATTACAATTGTAACGATTAGTAATATTGTTGTGACGCGAGTGAATGTAGGATCACTTAATGTAATGAAGAGTGTAAATACACTACAAGCCGGTGTAGGAGATACGTTAACGTATACGATTCTTATTCAAAATACAGGAACTGTTCCTGCAACGAATATTGTTTTTCAAGATCCAATTCCGTCTGGTACTGCCTTTGTAGCAAATAGTGTGACGATAAATGGAGTCGTACAGCAAGGCACGGATCCTATGCTAGGTTTCCCGGTACCAAATATTCCGGTCGGGCAAACGGCTACGATTACGTTTCAAGTTACAGTGACGAGTGTTCCGAGCGGTGGAAATATAAGAAACCAATCGAACGTTACTGCAAGTTTTCTTATAAACCCAGCAAACCCTCCAATAACGACTGTTACAAATAGTAATTTTGTAGTGACGCAAGTAAACACAGCACAGTTAAATATACAAAAATCTTCATCTGTACAACAAGCAGCACTTGGAGAAACTTACACGTATTCTGTTGTCATTCGAAATAACGGTACAGTAACAGCAACGAATGTCTCTTTCCTTGATCCAATTGCTTTAGAAACAACTTTTGTAGCAAATAGTGTAACGATAAATGGAACGCCACAACCTGGATTTGACCCAAATGTTGGTTTCCCGCTTCCTAATATTGCAGCTGGAACATCATTGACAGTAACGTTCCAAGTTACGGTAGTTGCACCGTCTACACGTGGAGCAGTATTAAATACAGCATCTGCTACAGCCACTTTCTTATTAAATCCTTTACAGCCACCTGTAACAACAACGAATTCAAGTAATACAACGGTAGTTACAATACCGTTACCTCCTCCTGGTGAAGTAACTGCAACAAAAACAGTTGATGTTGCAACTGGGGCCGTTGGGGATGTATTAACGTATACTGTGCTCATTTCAAACGTAGGAATTATCCCTGTTACAGATGTGTTCTTCCAAGATGTCATACCAGAAGGAACGACGTTTGTTGACAATAGTGTAACGATAGGTGGAGTGCAGCAACTTGGTTTAAATCCAGAAATAGGATTTACAGTTACTCCATTATTAATCGCTGGTGGAAGTATTGAGATCACATTCCAAGTGACGATTACAGAAATTCCAGATAATGAAGTCATATTAAATGATGCAGATGTTACATTTACTTCACAACCAAATCCGCAGGAACCACCGATTACGGAAACGATATTAACAAATTTAGTCGTTACGACAATTAATATAGCTTTTATTTTTCCATTGAAACTAGTAGATAAAGAAGTAGCGACGGTGGGAGAAATATTAACGTATGATGTATTGATTTTTAATTTCGGAACAGTGCCAGCGACGAATGTTCAATTTATCGATACTACTTCCGCGGGTGTAGCATTTGTACCAGGAAGTGTGAGCATAAACGGGGTACCAGCACCAGGATTAGATCCTTTCATTGGTTTTACAGTTCCAGATATACCTGTCGATGATTTTGTACTTGTCACATATCAGGAAGTGGTTACAAGCATACCAGAAGGTGGAACGATTGTTAATTTTGTAGACGTTACAGCTACATTTGCTGTAAGTGAAACAGAACCCCCTATTACGGAAACAACGACAAGTAATACGACATTAACAGAAATCAATGAGCCTGGTTTGAATGTTTTAAAATCAGTGAGTCAGCCGGTTGTTGCAGTAGGCGATACAATCACATATACAACAGTAGTTCAAAATACAGGAACAGTGCCAGCAACGAATGTTCAATATAGTGATGTATTACCTTCCTCTATAGCATTCGTGCCGAACAGTGTAACGATAGATGGTGTGTTACAACCTGGATTCAATCCGAATAACGGATTCCCGCTTCCAGATATAAATCCAGGTGAAAGTGTAGAAGTCATCTTCCAAGTAACCGTTGTTAGTGCGCCATCAAACGGAACAATTGCCAATACGGCAAATGTAACTGGAAGTTTTGTATTAGTACCAGGAGAACCACCAGTTATAGTAACAGAGCCGAGCAATACAACACTTACAACTGTAAATAGAGGGCAATTTAATGTTATTAAACAAGTAAATAGGGTTGCTACTCTCGTTGGAGATATATTAACGTATACGGTTCAAATAACAAATACAGGAACAGTAACAGCTAATGCTGTTCAGTTTGTTGATACCATTTCAGCAGGAGCGTCATTTGTACCAAATAGTGTAACGATAAATGGAGCCCCGCAACCAAACTTAAATCCGATTACTGGATTTGGAGTTGGAGATATCCCAGTTGGTGAAACAGTTATAGTGACGTTTCAAGCGACAGTTACAAACATCCCGTCATCAGGAACAATTACGAACGTTGCAAATATAACAGGAAGCTTTACTTTAGTGCCAGGAGAACCACCAGTTGTAGTAACAGAGCCGAGTAATACGACGATAACTAGAGTGAATAGAGGACGATTCAGCGTTATAAAATCTGTAAATAAAGAAGCGACACGATTAGGAGATACGTTAACGTATAGTGTGCAAGTTACAAATACGGGAACGGTAACAGCAACGAATGTTCAGTTTATCGATGTTCCATCACCTAGTTTAGAATTCGTTCCTGGAAGTGTACAAATAAATGGGATTCCGCAAGTAGGTTTAGATCCATTTGTAGGCTTTGCATTGCCTGATCTTGCAGTAGGGGATAGTGTATTAATTACATTTGAAGTAAATGTAATCGCAGTTCCGCCTTCTAGTAGCATTATGAATACAGCAAGAGTAACGGGTGATTTCGAATTGATTCCAGGAGAACCTCCGTCTACAATTACAAATTCAAGTAATACGACGGTTACGCCGGTAAATAGAGGCAGCTTAGATATGCTAAAAGAAGTAGACCATTCAGTTGTTGGTGTAGGAGAAACGGTAACGTATACTGTTCGTATATTAAATACTGGTACTGCTGATGCAATGAATGTTCAATTTATCGATGTGCTATCTCAGGAAGCTGATTTCGTTCCAAATAGTGTAACGATAAATGGGGTTCCGCAACCGGGGTTAAATCCGCAGATTGGATTTACGATACCTGATATACCAGTTGGTGAGACGGCACTTGTAACATATGAAGCTACGATTACAAGTTTTCCGGATGGTGGTACAGTAGTGAACGTTGCTGGGGCGTTAGCAGAATATATTTTAGTACCAGGGGAGCCGCCAGTTACAGTGATGGATACAAGCAATACAGTTATAGTGACGGTAAATACTGCAATCTTATTTGTTGCAAAAGGAGCAAACTTTGAAGTAGCAATGATAGGGGATGTTGTCACTTACGGAATCGCTGTTATAAATGATAGTACAGTCCCTGTGACCAATATTGTGTTAACAGATATCATTGATCCGAATACGCTATTTATAAATGGTACGGTAACGGTAAATGATGTACCTTTTCCATTTGCTAATCCGAATACTGGTATTCCGTTAGGTGATTTTCAGCCAAATGATGCAGCAATTATTAATTTCCAAGTTGTAATAATAGGAGGGCAAGTAAATAATTTAGTTACAAATACTGCTACAGCGAATGGGCTTGCAACTGTAAATCCGAATGAGCCGCCAGTAGTAGTTGAAGGTGATAGTAATACAGTTGTTATCCCGTTTATTCCTCAAAATGTCTCAACGACAGTCGTAAAAACGGCAGATTTACAGGTAGCAACAATTGGAGATGTCATTACGTTTACGACAGTCATCACAAATACGGGTGATACTGTAATGCAAAATATTCGTTTTCAAGATATGTTAGATAGTAGTGTTCGATTTGTTCCTGGAAGTGTAACGGTTGATAATACGCCAGTGCCGAATGTAAGCCCGGCAGTAGGGTTTCTTATCGGAAGTTTAAATCCTGGTGAAGCAAGGACAGTTTCGTTCCAAGTAGCAGTACAGAGCGCGCCAAATGGTTCAGGAAATTATATAAATCAAGCGAGTATTCGTTTTGAACATCAAGTAGGCACAGTATTGCCACCTGTTACACAAATAGTAGAAAGTAACATAGTTGTCATTCCATTTGTTCCAACGATTGAACAAATTTGCGAAACAAACTTTAATTGCTTAGATAAGATTCCATTTCAATGTTCTCCGTGTAATCATTTGCATGGACATAAAAAATAAAAACAGAAAGAGCATCCTGAAAAATAATTGGATGCTCTTTTTGTTTTAATCATATAGATTCATTTTCGGGCGAGGTGAAAAATTCGTCGATTTTGTCGGAGAGTAGTAATGGAATGGCTCCTTTTATAACAGAAATGTCCCAGTCCCACCATGCGAGATTCTCTAGTTTGTCAATCGTTTCTTGTGGGAAACGATATCGAACAAATTTTGCAGGATTACCAGCTACAATTGCATACGGGGGTACGTCTTTTGTAACAACGCTCCTGGCGCCGATAATGGCCCCGTTACCAATTGTAACGCCAGATAAAATACAGGATTGATAACCAATCCATACATCATTGCCGACTACGATATCACCTTTTGAAGAAGGGTGACCAGTAATATGTGCTCCTTCATCAAAAAGTGCATTAAATGGATAAGTCGTTATCCAGTCTGCGCGATGTTCACCGCCAAGTATGAAAACGACTTCTTCTGCTAATGAACAAAACTTACCTATTTTTAATTTTGTTTCATCGTTCCAAGAAAAAATGGTTGGCCCTACTTTACTATAAGTATAATCACCAATATCATATTTATTATATTCAGGTTTTTGATTTAAATATAACATGCTTCTTCAGCCTCCTTTCTCAATTAAGCGATACGTATGGAATATTATATGCAAGATGTAGTAATGTGAACTGTATTAATAGGTGAAATGAACAAAAGGGAGTGGGATGTATGCGATACGAAATGGGTTTATATAATAAACCGTTTCAGTCAATTCAATCAGGGAAAAAAGTATATGAAGTACGCCTATACGATAAAAAACGTCAACTAATAAACAAAGACGATGAAATCGTATTTACGAATCTTACGACAACAGAAATGATGACGGTAAAAGTAACGGAAATAAAGCGATACGAGAGCTTTAAATCTATGTATGAACAAATTGATAAAAAATTATTGGATTGTGAAAATGATAGTTTAGAGGAAATGTTAGAAAGTACATACAAAATATATACGAAAGAACAAGAAAAAGAGTGGGGAACAGTTGCGATTCGTATTGAGGTAATAAAATGATAAGAAATCGCGGGGCGGCTATTATTGTACAGGAAGGGAAAATCGCTCTTATAAAACGTATTCGAGAAGAGGAAATATATTATGTTTTTCCTGGCGGAGGGATTGAGGAAGGTGAAACGCCTGAAGAGGCAACGAAAAGAGAGATATACGAAGAATTAGGGCTACATATAAAAGTGAAGCACCTTATTGCAAAGGTAAAATATAAAGGAAATGAATATTATTATGGTGCCTATATTACAGGTGGAGTGTTCGGAAGTGGAACAGCTGAGGAATTTCAGCGGGAAGGTAAAGGAAGTTATATTCCGTTATGGCTACCGATAAACGAGTTGGAAAAAGTGAATATAAAATCTTATGAAGTGGTCGGAAATATATTTAATCATTATAAAATATAACGTCTGACAACATACAAAAAAAACCATTGACATAGGCTTCTGATTTAAGTATTGTATTCGAGTATGTTTATAATCAGGAGGTTTATATGAGCAATCAAACTACTACACATCATGTGAAAATGACAACAGCGGATCCATCTGGAATTGGTCTATTTGGATTAGCGATGGTAACACTTGTAGCATCATCTCAAAAGTTAGGCTTAACAGATGGCGTTTCACTTGTATTACCATGGGCAATCTTTTTAGGAGGATTTGCACAAATCTTTGCTTGCATTCACGATGCAAAGCATAACAATACATTCGGTACGACAGCATTTGGTGCGTACGGCCTATTTTGGTTAGGTGTTGGAATGACTTGGTTAATTCAACTTGGAGTATTTGGCGAAAAATTAGCACAAGTTGCAGATTCAAAACAGCTTGGTGTAGCCTTTATCGGATATTTGATTTTCACAATCTTTATGACGATTGGTGCAATGGAAACACATAAAGTATTATTTATGATCTTCGTCCTTATTGATTTCTTATTTATTGGTCTTTCATTAAGTACTTTAGGTGTTATGCCGCACGCAATGCATAATTTAGCAGCATATTCTGAACTTCTTATTTCATTATTATCTTTCTATGGTTCAGCAGCAGCAGTGTTAAACACACACTTCGGAAAAGTTGTTTTACCAGTAGGGAAGCCTTTTGGTATTTTTAAAAAGTAATAAAAAAGCACAGATGATTGTATAGTCATCTGTGCTTTTTTTTATTTATTCCTCTATTTGTGGGCTGTCTGAAAAATCCTGATTGGTGAGGGCTCATTAAAGTTTCACTTTATTTGAAATAAGTAATGTGAAATGTAAATAAAAGTAGAAAAAAATCAATTGAAATTGATTCTCATTATTAATATAATGAGAATGAGAATCATTTATTGTTAGAGGGGGATGCCAAAGTGGCAAAAATTTTAATAGCTTATGCAAGTATGTCAGGAAATACAGAGAGTATTGCTGATTTAATTAAAGTTAGTTTAGATGCTTTTGATCATGAAGTAGTATTGCAAGAGATGGAAGGCATGGATGCTGAAGAATTATTAGCTTATGATGGAATCATTTTAGGATCTTATACGTGGGGCGATGGTGAATTACCATTTGAAGCAGAAGATTTTCATGAGGACTTAGAAAATATAGATTTAGCTGGGAAAAAGGTAGCGGTATTCGGATCAGGTGATACGGCGTATGAACTGTTTTGTGAAGCGGTAACGATATTTGAAGAACGCCTTGTAGAACGAGGTGCAGAGCTTGTACAAGAAGGGCTGAAAATTGAATTAGCTCCAGAAGATCAAGAGGATGTTGAAAAATGCAGTAATTTTGCAATTGCATTTGCTGAGAAGTTCTAAGAATGGGAGTGTCAACGTGGAGACGATGTTAAGTGCAACTGCTATTACAAAGTTAAGAGATGGAAAACTGTTGTTAGCTACTACATATAATGGCTTATTTGTTGAACAAGACGGAGAATGGAAACGAATTTTAAATGGTTTTCAAAAACGAATTAGGGATTTACATAGCGAAGATAATGTAGTTTATGGTGTAGGTGACGAAGGGATTTTTATTCGTAGTATGAATGGTGGAGAGAACTGGACAATTCAGCGTTTTCCAACAAAAGCAACAAGTTGGAATGTATGTAGCAATGTACAAGGAACTGTTGTTGCTCATGGAGAAAAAACGCTGTATCTTTCTAATAATTTCGGTTCGACATGGGAGACTATTCATCCGTTTCTTGAGTATGGCAGTGCGGCGCCGTCTATTCGATCATTATTTTTATATAAACATTACTTATTTATTGGTACGAAAATACATGCTAAGTATGGTGGTGTTTGGCTCTTTGATTTGAAGACACGTAAATTAAAGAGGATTAAAATTACGATGAATCAAATGATTTCTGCGTTGACTTTACACAATTCTTATTTAGTAGCGGCAAGTGGATCGTGCAAGGGAGTTAGCGGGAATATTTCTTATTGTAAAATAGATGACAGTATTGCGAGTGAAAAAATATATTGGCATACATGTCAAAGTGAGCAGAAAGCAAGTAGTTATTTAGACTTAAGTGTAGACCAACATGTCTTATATACAACTTCAACACAAAATAAGGCGGGTATTAGTAGTGTGTGCCGTGTACTTCTTGACGAAGGTATTGTTACAGTATGTGATTCAGTTAAAGGGCACGGATGGCGCATTGTTAATCAAAAAGATGGTTATGTAGTAGCTGGATCAGGTGAATTAAAAGCAATGCAGTGGGAACAAAAAATAATTTAAGAAAAAACTTTACTTTTATTATATTGATATGATATAGTATGTTTAAACCATTTTACTTTTAATAATATAGAGATTTAAATGAGCTGTAACTTCCGAGGAGGATAGCAATGTTAAATCTCCTCAGGGGTTGCAGTTTTTTAATATCTGGCTTATTATTGTAAGGTGGTTGAAAATGAATATGTACATATAGGTACATTGTAGGAGGATTTTTTTCATGCAAAACGGTAAAGTAAAATGGTTTAACTCAGAAAAAGGTTTCGGTTTCATCGAAGTTGAAGGCGGAGAAGACGTATTCGTTCATTTCTCAGCTATCCAAGGCGAAGGCTTCAAAACTTTAGAAGAAGGTCAAGAAGTTACTTTCGAAGTAGAACAAGGTAACCGTGGACCTCAAGCTACTAACGTAAACAAGAAGTAATTTTTGAAAAAAGAAGGGCTCGCCCTTCTTTTTTTTTGCATTTTTATAGATATCCTCCTACTTACATATCATAACAAGACTGAATTTTCATTTATTTATTCGTAGTATTTTTGTATAAAGTACATGAATAAATAAATACTGAAAATAAAGTGTTTGTGTGAAAAGGAATTTAGAAAGAGGTAAATAAATTGAAAAACGCTACACATTTCATTGTGTTTGATATTGAGAGGAATTTCAGACCGTATAAATCAGAAGATCCGTCAGAAATAGTTGATATCGGAGCTGTAAAAATAGAAATAGGTACAATGAAGATAATTGAAGAATTTTCGGAGTTAGTAAAACCAAGTGCACGATTAACTCGTCATACAACAAAATTAACCGGTATTACGAAGAAAGATTTAATGGATGTAGAAAAATTCCCTCAAATTATAGAGAAATTTATTCAGTTCATCGGAGAAGATTCTATATTTGTTTCATGGGGAAAAGAAGATTATCGCTTTCTATCTCATGATTGTACATTACATGGTGTTGAATGCCCCATTATAGAAAAAGAAAGTAGAATTGATTTGCAAAAATTTGTTTTCCAAGCATATGAGGAATTGTTTGAACATACGCCAAGTTTACAATTTGCGATAGAACAGCTCGCTTTAACGTGGGAAGGGAAACAGCACCGTGCTTTAGCAGATGCCGAAAATACAGCAAATATACTTCTTAAAGTGTATAGCGAGAGAGATATTAATAAGCGATACAAAAGACATGGTGAACTTGAACTTGTAAAGAACGGGAAACTAACGGAAAAAGCGAAAAAAAAGATGCGAAAATGGGTGTTTAAAGAACTAAAGAAAAATACAGAACGCCCTTTTGAATGGAGTACATTTGAAAGTAGTGACACGTGGGAAAGTATAACGGAAAGATATTATATAAGTGAAAATACAGTAGAACTCCTGAAAAAACATTTTCGTACGGCAGTGAGAAAAGCGGAACGACAGATTAGGTATTTGGCTGAGATGGAGGAGAATGTAGAGGTTAAATGATATTCTCCTCTATTTCTAGCTACATAAATTAAAATTCATCGTATTAAATAGCGATTAATTTGTTGCTGTAATTGAGCAGTCATTATTGCTTTGAAATTTAGGGCGTTAGTTAGAATGTTAATCTGTTGAGGAGTAGTTAATTTTTCAAATCCTTTTGCATGTGCAAAGAAATGTTGTAGGAATTTTTTCTTCTCTTCAGTTAACCTTTTATGATTTCCTATTGGAAGACCTGCGCATTTATATAAAAATTGTTTAGTATTACTTTTTAACTTTAAATCACTAATCCAATTCATAGTTTTTTCAGTGGTATGGCTGTTTATGTAGTTTTTTGGAACGGTTACTTTATAATTGTAATCCCGTAAATCATTTTTAGTAAAACCTGTCTGCTTTAAAATTTGTAATAGAGGGAAATGATTTTCCTCAAGTTTATTTAAAATAAATTGTCTATTGGTTTTATTAGAATCGCCTTTGTTATGAAGTCTACGAAGTATTTTGAGGTATTGTGAAGATTTTTCTGTAAAATCTTCAATAATACAGGGGATTTGTTTTATATGTGGATTATTAGTTATGAAATTGTAACAATCGTATTTTCCAACTAAAATGTATTCATCTTTTAGAGGATGCTTTTCGACTGGTAAGAGTAAATCAAATATATCAAGATATTCAATAGTACTGTTCATTTTTTTAGAATAAGATTTTGTAATGTGTGGATTATACAATAGATTTATTTTTTCAATAGGAATCATGCTAATTTCAGTTAAAGAATGAGGACTATGGTAAATGATCATATGTATTTACCTCCTTAAATCAAATATATAGCGTTAGAAAGTTGTCTTATGATAGCAATAGGAAAATACGTGATTAATGTGAAAGATCCTACCTCTTTTATAGAGGTAGGATCTTTTGCAGTTGTTCTATTCAATTCCTTCTGGACTATAGCTATATTGCTGCTTATTCTCAATCCGCTCAATCACATCTTGCAGCTCATCCGGCTTCAGGAATTCAATAGGAGAGAAGCCTTTCTCAAACGTAAGTGTATCAGCCTCAATCATTAATACGTATCGGTCATTTACCTTCGCAATATGTATTTGATCCCCGAAATCAGCAAGCAAAGCCTTCACAGAGATATGATCTGCTTTTAGTTTTAATTCCACTTCAGGAGCGTGCTCGACGATTTGAGCGGTAGCTTCCATTACTTCTTCGGTTGAAAATTGTTCCATAATTTCCCGCTTCGGACTAGCAGCCCATACTTCCATCGCTTGGTCGAATTGTTCGCGTTCTTCCGTACCTTCTTCAAATACATCTTCAATTTGGTCGTATACCATGTCCATTACTTGTGTTTTCATAATTTCAGGCATAGAGCGTTCATATTCGACGAATTTTAAGAAGTCTTCAAAGTAGCGGGCATGTGATGCTTGGTGTATTTTTAGTTCGCCTACTTCAACCATACCTTCTTCAGGCATGTATGGGTATTGGATAGATTTCATATTCTTTGTTGTGATGGCCATTTCAACGTTACGAATCAGTGTTGATTCATCAGAAATAGAAGCAACCTTTGGTTCGAAGTCGCATTTCATTACGAATACAAATGGATCATCAAAGTATTTGCGTAGTTTTGCCTGAGCAATTAAAAATACACCACCGCGTACAGCGCTTGTGTCAAGATATGTATAAACGAGAGGTTCGCTCATATCTTTAAAGTTGTCCTTTGTTTCTGCAAAGCGAATACGATTAAAAAGGTTGTAATGAGGGTTTGAATCAAGTTCGTGCCCTTCCTCTACAATAAAGCGACCAATCTTTGTTGGGGCTTGTTCTGTTTTTGCATGACGTTCTACTTTTCGCTTCGATATTTTTAATAACTCACCATTCAAAAATTCTTTTAAGGAGCTATCTTCATATTCTTCAGCGTCTAAAGTTTGAAAATGTTTGTAGCGTTTATCAACTGCTTCACCTTTTCCTTCTACTTGTACAACATAAAAGGAAAGATAATTTATTTCAAAATCCATATTTATCACCTTGTTTCATTTCATTAACTCTTATCAGTATAGAGATGGAAAAAACTTTCGTCAATTTATATAAGGAAGGGGGAGCCCCTTCCTTATATAATTTTTATTTTCTTGATTAAAATCCGTCTTCTAATGCTGCGAATGGAATGTTTAGTCTGTTTTCTACTGTACGTAAACGTTGGTTTAAGCGGTTTAGTCTACGTGTATGGCGCTCAACTGTATTTTCTAGTTGACGTACTCTTTGTTCAAGCTCATTTACGCGTCTTTCTAATTGACGATTTCCAGTGCCAGGAAAAGAGATTGGAAGTTGGAATTGTCTATTTTGGTCATATGGATTCGTTTGCTCTGCTTGATCTATATTAGATTGATATTGTGCTTGTAAGTCATACTGTGGTTGTTGGTACGCATATTGATTATATGGATCATATGGATTGTAGGGATACATAATAACATCCTCCATTTCTTTAAAATAGGTTGAATTCACCATAATGTATGTGCAAAAGCGGAGCGGTGGCACGGCAAATACCTATTTATGTTGACGGGATTTCTCTTTATCCCGCATTAACGGGCAGTAAGACCCCACTGATTAAAGTTTCACTTTATAAAAAATAGCTTGAGGGTTTTTGATTTGTATTTCTTTTGCTTGATGGTATATACTGGATAAAAGAGAGAGTTTACATAAAAGTTACAATTCTATCAAACTCAAACTTTTATGTAAATATGTATAGACATTTATAAAAGAAAAGAGTAATTTATATAGAGTGAAAAATAACTTGTAACATTTTATAAACATATTGTAAAATGATTGTAACAAAACATACATAAAAATGAAATAAATACATAATAGTGATGTTGGGGAAAGGGAGAGAGTATATTGTTCCGTAAAGTAAAGGGTATATTAGTTGGGGTGTTATGTGTAGCTGTAGTGAGTGGCTGTGGTGCAAAAGTAAGTGATGTTGCATTGGTAAGTGATATTGGTGGGCACACTGTAGAGGCTAAAGCAGAAGTGCAGGATACTATTAGTTTAGTTGATGGTCGAACTGGTACTGAAGTGAAAAAATTAGATTTATCTGGTTTAGGCTATTTTGAAGATGAAGCGAAATTTAAAAAGTCTGTAACAAAGGTTGTTGGTGAGGTTGGAAAAAGCGTCGACAAAAAAATGGTTCCTTCACGTATAGCACCTGATGGAAGTTGGCAAGAAGGAAAACCTTCTTATGAATTAATGGAAAAAGAATTAGTAGATAAATTGTTAAACGTTGGTATGTGGGATGCTACGTATCAGTTGCCGATTGTGGAGAAAAAACCAGTCGCAACATTAAGTGATGCGCAAGGAAATGGTACGGTAATTGGTAGATATGAAACGAACTTAGGTGGTTCAACAGGTGGCCGTATTGAGAATATTCGTTTGTCAGCAGCGAGCATAAATGGAGTTGTGTTAGCAAAAGGAGACCGTTTCTCTTTTAATTCTTTAATCGGTGATACAACACCAGATAAAGGATATCAATTAGGGAAAGAAATAGTTGATGGTAAATTAGTAGATGGATATGGCGGTGGTGTTTGTCAAACATCTTCAACTTTATACAATGCAGCAGATCAAGCTGGCCTGAAAATGGTGGAGAGAACTACACATTCTAAAACGGTAGGTTATGTTCCACAAGGAAGAGATGCTACAATTGCATATCCATATTTAGATTTAGTATTTGAAAATACGAATGATGCACCTGTGAAGCTTTATATGGGCATTCAGGGTGGAAAGCTAGTTGCTGAAGTACATAAAATGAGATAAGAGTTATAAAGCCCCCTTTTCTGAAAGTTAGAAAAGGGGGCATTTTATTATGAAAATAAAAATGTATGTAAATTCTGACTTTTCTTATTTACATAGGATGATTTTAGTTGTATCCTTCATAGTAACGGTTATATGTAATGGGAAAATATAGGGATAAGGAGATGAGGTTATTCATGGTACAAATTCATCCGAAAACACGTATTGGTCATGTTGAATTTAAAGTGAAAGATTTAGAGCGTCAAATTTCTTTTTATGAGAATGTTGTAGGATTAGAGGTAATTAAGCAAGAGGGGAATAAAGCATATTTATCTGGAAAAGGTGGAAAAAACGCGTTACTTGTTCTTGAAAAGATAGAGGACGGGGTACTGCAAGAACCGCGTACGACTGGTATATATCATGTAGCCTTTTTAGTTCCGACTCGTGAAGCTTTTGCTTCTGCGCTATTTGGGGTTCTTCGTAATAAGAATGTAATTGACAGCCCGGCTGAGCAAGAAGGGCGTTATACATATTCAAATGAAATTTTACCAATTTCAAGGTTTAATAGTGCAAGTGATCATACATATAGCGAAGCTTATTATTTGCAAGATTTAGAGGGGAATGGTATTGAAATTTATGCAGACCGACCGCGCGATCAATGGGGAGAAGGGCCAGGAGGAAGTACACCACTTGATTTAAAAGAATTGGCAACACTCGTTGATTATGAGTTTGATGGTTTGCCTGCTAATACTGTCGTTGGGCATGTACATTTACGAATAGCTGATGTAGAGAAATCACATGAATTTTATGTGGAAACAGTAGGTTTTGAAGTACAGCAGCGTGAAGAGGATTGCTTATTTATTTCAGCAGGGGGATATCATCACCATATTGGTGCAAATACGTGGAACGGAGTAAACAATCCACACCCACCAGTACATGCAACTGGACTAAAGGTATATGCGATTGTACTACCGCATAAAGAAGCGTTAGATGAAGTGAAAGAAAGATTAATAGAAAAACAACATGAAATAAATGAAACTACAAATGGGTTTGCGGTAGTAGATCCAAGTGGTATTACAGTGCAGTTTGAAATAGAAACAGTGTAAAAGAAGCGAGAAAGTGTATAATCACTTTCTTGCTTCTTTTTGATACGTAATCCAAGTAGCACAAGGGTTAAAAGGGAAGGATTTTAATAGTTCCATTGCATATATACTAGTTGAATCGAATTCACCTTGAATGAAAGAATAGCCGTGTTTATTTGCATACATAATTTGTTCGAAAACGAGAATTTTTAGTAATGGTAAATTGTCTGTAGTGTGAGTTCCGCACCATCCTAGTTCTAACGTATCATCCTTTTCCGATGTATGGAGGAAAGAGTACCCAATAATTTCGTTCTCTTCACTTATAATTAGAAAGCTCCCATCTAGTAACACGTCATCAGCTAAGATCTTTTCTTTCCAAGTTTCGAGAGGATATAGAGCAACGGGATTTGCTAAGTGGGTTTGCTCGTAAATGCCTTTTACTAAGTAGGCTAGTTTTTCTAGTAAGTTATTATTAGATAAGATGTTTGATAAAGTTTGTAAATGATAATTTGAATTAGGAACTATATCGATAGGAACTATTTTTTGTAAGTCTAATATTGGCATATATGTTCTTCGGATTTCAATAAACTTATTTTGTTCATAATAAGTTTTTAAATGAGCTGACGTTTCCCATATAGAAGTTTGGAATGGTAAATTAAATTGTTCTCGTTTTTGAATCTCAGTAAATAAGAATTGTTCAATACGTAGCTCTGAATAGAAAGGGTTCGTGTATATTCGAAAGTATGTGCAGTATGGATGGAAGCTACTGTTCCAGGTGAGAAAGATGCCTACTACATCTTTTTTATAGCAGGCAACATACGCACATTTTGTTTTACTATCTCGTAATAAGTTAAATAGATAAGAGTCTTCATTATATAAATCAATAAGTTGTTTTACTTTTAGCTCGTTACTTCTACTATATTTCTCTATAATAAGATTATTTTCATTAGATGGCTTCTTCATAGCTCAATCCAAAATCTTCTTACTACATTTCCATCTTCCTCAGTGAAATCATCATCACGAATCCCGCCGTTATGTAAAATCGTTTTTTCAGAAGCGGTATTTACTGCGTCGCAAACGACAAGTACTTTCGTGATGTCTAATTCCTTCGTTTTTTCTAATGATAATGCTAGTAACTTCGTAGCATAACCTTTTCTTCTTTCAGAAGGGCGAATGCCATAACCGATATGACCGCCAGCGTTAAATAAATGTTCGGTTAAACTATGACGTATATTAACAGCTCCCACAATTTTATTTTCATCTGTAACAAGCCAATATGTAGAATCTGGTACCCAAGTTTCAGGGATATTTATTCCGTTATGCGCATCGAGAAGTTCTTGAACCATAGCTGGGAAGTTGGCAGGATTTTTTGTGATAACCCACGGGATCATTGTTTCACCGCTATCTTTCCATTCGTTATAGAAATCTAAGTATTCTTCTTGTAAATCAGTAGTAGGTGTAAGTAATGAGACGTTCATTGTTAGTAAGCTCCTTTAGTTATGTAGTTTTTATAAAAAATTATGAAACAAAGTGAAAGCGTTTTCCAAAATTTCTCAACCTAATTTCATGCAATCCACCTTTGGTTTTTTAGAAAATTAGTGAAGGTTTAAAATTAGGAGTTATTTATTTTATGTTAATATTTAAAATATTAACATAAAACAGTCGGAGTATTAAGTGTATTTTATTGGTATTCTTTCATGTTGATAAATGGATGTTTGTGATAATTTTTGTTTTATCTATCTATAATGAATGAAAGGGGGAAGTGCCCGTGAGTGTAGATTTTGATTTTATTATACGAATCGGTGTTGCTGGCTTGTTAGGAGCAATGATTGGTATTGAAAGAGAAATTCGATCGAAAGAAGCTGGATTAAAGACTCATTTCCTCGTAGCGGTAGGAAGTGCGTTAATAATGGTTGTTTCGAAATATGCCTTTTCAGATATTGTGTATGAAGAGCATACGTCTCTAGACCCAAGTCGGATTGCGGCACAAGTCGTTAGTGGAGTTGGTTTTTTAGGTGCAGGCACAATTATTATTCAAAAGCAGGCGGTGAAAGGATTAACGACCGCGGCTGGTTTATGGGCTACTGCCGGTATAGGATTAGCAATTGGAGCGGGAATGTATGTAGTAGGCATTGGAGCGACGATTCTCGTTTTAATTGGTTTAGAAATTGTCAGTCGTATTTTTAAGGTGCAATTTTTATTTCCACAAAATATAACAGTGCAAATGTTTGTAAATAAACATGAAGCGGTACAACAAATATTAGAAACACTACAAGTGAAAGGCATCCCAATACTCTCATATGAGGTGGAAGCTTCACAGCAAGGTACAGAAACTGTTTATAAGGTAGGGATGCAACTGAAAAATATATCGTCAGAAGAAAAGAATGAGTTTATTCAGCATATGCAAACATTACCGGAAGTTACGTTTATAAAGTTAAAATCATAGTGTTGAAAACGAGGATAGATGTAGCGGGAATTTTGCTATTATCTATCTTTTTTGATATAAAATGCACGGAAAGTCAAGCGTTAATTTTACATGAAATGAATATATGTGTGAACGTTACCTTATTTTTTCTCAATACAGGACAAAAAGTAAAAATAGTAAAATAATGGAGCGGGACACTAAAAATGTAAGGTAGGGGAGAGCATGAAAGGCTATTCAAAGAAAATGTTAATAGGGGTAAGTTTTGCTAGTTTAATGTTAGGGAGTTTTCAAGGGGTCAGTTTGGCAGAAGATACTAAGGGAGAGCAAGTTTCTTATCGAAATGTGCTCAAAATGGAGCCAGTCGGTGTACAACTACCAGTACAAGAATTAGCTCATTCATCGAAAGTGCTCGAAAGCAAGTCTTTTGAGAAAAGGCTACAATTTGCCGATTTATCACAAAGACCACCTGAGGTGAAAAAAGAAAGTAAGCAATTAGCTGTAGCGAAAACTTATACAATTGCTGAATTAAATCAATTAAGCAATCAGCAGTTAGTAGATTTACTTGTAACAATTGATTGGGAGCAAATTACGGGGCTATTTCAGTTTAATACAGACAGTCTAGCATTCTATCAAAATGATAGTAGGATGCAGGCGATTATTGATAAATTGAAGCAGCAAGGACAAGCCTATACGAAGGATGATTCAAAAGGGATTGAGACATTAGTGGAGGTATTACGTTCAGGATTTTATTTAGGATTTTATAATTCGGAACTTAGTAAATTAAATGAACGGAGTTATCATGATAAATGCTTACCTGCATTAAAAGCGATAGCTAACAATTCAAATTTCAAGCTGGGTACATTAGAGCAAAATAGAGTGGTATCATCATATGGAAAGTTAATAGGAAACGCTTCGAGTGATGTGGAAACGATAACATCAGCTGCAAAAATTTTTAAACAATATAATGATAATTTTTCTACATTAGTAGATAATCTTTCAGCTGGAAATGCTATTTACGATATTATGCAAGGTGTTGATTACGACATTCAATCGTATTTGTACGATACGAGGAAAGCACCGAAAGATACAGTATGGTATCAGAAAATAGATAGTTATATTAATGAACTAAGTCGTTTTGCATTAATGGGAACGATTACAGCAAAAAACGGTTGGCTTATTAATAATGGCATTTATTATACAGGTAGACTCGGTACGTTCCATAGTACAGGAACGAAAGGGTTACAAGTTGTAACAGATGCGATGAAAATTTATCCGTATTTAGGGGAGCAATATTTCGTAGCTGCTGAGCAAATCGCAACGAATTATGGCGGAAAAGATGCAAATGGTAAAGTGGTGAATTTAGATCAAATAAGAGAAGATGGAAAGAAAAAATATTTGCCAAAAACGTATACGTTTGATGATGGGGCAATTGTTTTAAAAGCTGGAGATAAAGTGACAGAAGAAAAAGTAAAACGTTTATATTGGGCGGCAAAAGAAGTGAAGGCACAATTCCATCGTACGGTTGAAAGTGATCAACCTTTAGAAAAAGGAAATCCTGATGATGTACTAACGATGGTTATTTATAATAGCCCAGCAGAATATCAATTTAATCGTCAATTGTACGGTTATGAAACGAATAACGGTGGTCTTTATATAGAAGGAACAGGTACGTTCTTTACTTATGAGCGTACGCCAGAAGAAAGTATTTATAGTTTAGAAGAATTATTCAGACACGAGTTCACGCATTATTTACAAGGTAGATATGAAGTACCAGGGTTATGGGGACAAGGGAAAATATATGAAAATGAAAGATTATCTTGGTTTGAAGAAGGGAATGCTGAATTTTTTGCAGGGGCAACGAGAACGGATAATGTTGTACCGAGAAAGAGTATTATAGGAGGATTATCTTCAAATCCAGCAGAGCGTTATACGGCAGAGCGAACGTTAAATGCAAAGTATGGAACGTGGGATTTCTATAATTATTCCTTTGCTTTACAATCGTATATGTACAATAAGAGATATGATATGTTCGATAAAATACATGATCTTATTAGGGAAAATGATGTAACAGCATATGATGCATATCGCTCTACATTAAGTAAAGATGCGAATTTAAATAAAGAATATCAAGATTATATGCAAATGCTAGTTGATAATCGTGAGAAATATAATGTGCCATTAGTATCAGACGATTATTTAGCGAATCATGTATGGAAGCCAGTTTCAGATATTGCGGCAGAAATCACAGCGGAAGCAAAATTGAAAAATGTATCAGTAAAGAAAAATAAATCACAGTTCTTTAATACATTCACACTACAAGGAACATATACAGGAACCGCAG
Organism: Bacillus sp. FSL L8-0152; assembly: GCF_038006365.1. Lineage (NCBI taxonomy): Bacteria > Bacillati > Bacillota > Bacilli > Caryophanales > Bacillaceae > Bacillus > Bacillus sp. FSL L8-0152. Next base: position 3,611,537 of record NZ_JBBOVB010000001.1, on the reverse strand, counting down.
CAAAAGGAGAATATGAAGATTGGAAAACAATTACACAAAACGTTAATGATACGTTAAAACGTTTAAGTGCAAAGGAATGGACAGGCTATAAAACAGTAACAGCATACTTCGTAAATTATCGCGTGAATGCATCAGGACAATTTGAATATGATGTTGTGTTCCACGGTATTAATACAGAAGAAGGTGCAGAGAATAAAGCACCAGTTGCAGTTATAAACGGTCCGTATAGTGGAAATGTAAATGAAGCAATTTCATTTAAAAGCGACGGATCAAAAGATGAAGACGGGAAAATTACTTCGTATAAATGGGAGTTTGGTGATGGAGCAGTAAGTAATGAGCAAAATCCAACTCACGTATATACAAAAGAAGGAACGTATACGACGAAATTAACGGTAACAGACGATAAAGGAGCAACTAATACTGCTACAGCGACTGTAACTGTTCAAAAGAAAGAAGATAACAGTGTAGAAAAAGAACCGAATAACTCATTCCAAACAGCAAACAAACTGCAGTTAAATCAAGTTTTACGTGCTAGTTTAGGAAATGGCGATACAAGTGACTTCTTTGAAATTAATGTGGAGACTGCTAAAAATCTTCAAATTAACGTAACGAATGAAAATAATATCGGAATGAACTGGGTACTTTATTCTGAAGCAGATTTAAATAATTATGTTACGTATGCTCAGCAACAAGGGAATAAACTAGTAGGTAGTTACTACACGTATCCAGGGAAGTATTATTTACATGTGTATCAGTATGGTGGTGGAACAGGGAATTATACGGTGGAAGTGAAGTACTAAAAGAGGAATTGTCTTTTTCAATGAATGGCACAAGGTCTGTACTTTAATGGAAAAACAACTGTAGGAAATGTCTATAATGATAATAACAAATTAAGTGTCGAGAGATGTTATATTTACATTAAACCAATCTAATTAGTAAATGAGATAAAGTCGATGAACTAGTATTTCATCACGATGTAAGAAAAGTTATAAATATTAAGTGTTTTTAATTGAATTAAACTAAAGGATCAGAGTATATCTGTAACAATAGATAAGCTCTGATCCTTATTATTTTTAATTAATACACATGAATTTAAGATAATTAATAAGTAAGCTAGCGCTAGCGGGATTCTTAAAATTCATTTATGTAATTAACTAAACAGAAAATTTTTATCGCATTAGTAAGGGATACTAATAGAAAAGCGTGTCCCTTTACCTAAGTTACTCTCTATCTCTATATCTCCGTTTAATTCTTTAATAATACTATAAGCAATCATAGTACCAAGCCCAGTTCCTTTTTCTGTTGTTGAATAGAATGGCAAAGCAATTCGTTTTATTTGTTGAGATGACATCCCAATTCCTGAATCAATAATATCAATTATGATATTTCCTTTTACTTTTTGTATATTTATTTGTAATAATCCACCATTTTTCATAGCCTCAATTCCGTTTTGGATGATGTTGTTTAGACAGAGTTTGAATTTTTCGGGGTCCCCATTTATATAAAAGGAATCTGTACTATTTTGTTTGATTTCAACTTTGTATGATAGAGCGAGTGGTGAAATAGTATCTTTCACCTGATTTAAAATGTGATTAATATCTATTTTCTCTTTTAGGGTGTTCTGTGGTTTGGTTAAAGATAAATAGTTATTAATAGTAGATTGTATTTGCTGCATTTCAATTAACATGATTTCTAAGTATTGATCCTGAGATAGCTTAGAGGCATGTTTTTCATTTAATAATTGAGTGAATCCATGTACCGTGGTTAGTGGATTGTGGATTTCGTGTGCAATTGACGCTGCTAGTTCGCTAGCTATATAAAATTTTTCAGCCCGTTGTAGCTTTTCTTTCATTTTATATTTCTCGATCATTCCCTCTATTAAATAAACTGATAATAATACTGTGAAAATATTAATGATTATGTAATTTAATAAAAATTCTATGAGAGTAGAGTCTATTTTCCCTCCTGTATGTATTTGAGTTACAATACCGCAAATAGAAAGTGAAGTTGTACATACTAAAATAAGGAGTAAGCTTAATAATACTTTTTTTTCTTTAACATACATAGGTAATAAGTAACGAAAGAGCATTGTTATACCAAAAATAATAGTGAAGATAATAAATGATGGAAGAACGCCATTTCCGCCTAAGTAAAACCGATAAGAAAGATATAAAATTCCTATAAAAACAATGTTTTTTGTATTTCCATATAGAAAAACTAATATTATAGGAATAAAACGTAAATCATAAATAAATCCCACATGTAAATGAAAAGGAAAAGTCATACAAAAAATAATAGCAATGGAGGAAAGGATAGAAAATAATATATTATTACATGTTGTTTTTTCTTTAAACTCTAGCCAAAATACGTGATAGCTAAGGATACAAATTATTATAATAAAGGTATTTAATAAAAGAGTAGAAATTCCCATAGTTTTGCATCTCCAATAGTTTGTAAGTAGAATTATGTATGAGTTGGACATAGATGTTTAGTATTAGTAGACTTTTTATCTAAAAAAGGAAGGGTACTTGAAAAATGCTGTTATATTACTCGTATTAAAATTGATAAGGAAAATAGAAAAAATCTATTTAAATTTATGTACATATGAAATTATAAACTAACTTTTGTATAGGTAAAATTGGGATTGAGTTACTGATAAAATAAGGTTTTTTAAGTATGAATATTCTGTAAAAATGATATACATGGTGACTCCTGTTTTGTAGCCTTCGTTATATTAACATGGAATATATCAAATTACAAAGTGAAATTTTAGAAAAATTTTATTAGTACATTTTATCTGAAATAGAAATGCTATTTATGTGAGTATTTTGGTACTTACTCGTATAAAACTTTGTTAGAAAAAGACTTTAAAATTCACATGTTTTTTATGAAGCGTAATATTGTAGCTTTATCTATGTGGGTTTCTCAATAACTATTAAGGTGAAAAGTTAAGATATATAGGTTTATAGATATGAATTATTACATAAAAACGTACTTGGAAAAGGATGTATGATGGTAATAGAATACAAACATCAAGGGGGAACTTAAAATGAAGTTAAATAAACTAGTGCTTAGTTGTGGAGTAATTTCAGCATTAACACTTGGTGTGTTAGGGAATAATACTTATGCTGAAGAAGTACACAAAACGAATGATCCAATTCATGTAGTTGAACATGTTTCTGCAGACTTATTATTAACCCAAACAATGGATTATAGTGGCGAGGCTGAAACTTCTTTCGTATATGATGGGAGTACTGACTTAAGCTTCTCTATGAAAAATAATGGTCAAAATACAATGGGATATAGTGTAAAAGGTCCAAATACAGAGCTAATTGTTGGTGGTTATATAAAACCTGGAGAACAACAAATTAATGTTACAAATGTACGGAATGCTTTATCTCCATTACCGAATGGAACATATAAAATTTACGTTTCAAATGATGATGGTTCTAAGGGGCAATTCCAAGTTTCAGTAAGATCTATGAATTAAATTTAAAACGCTTTGCTTTTAAGTTAATTTAATCTTTACTTATTGGAAAGAAGCTAAATTGAATTGAGAATTACCGATAAAAATGAAAACGAGCACCTTATCTAATTGTGAGAGGGTGTTCGTTTTTTGCTATTAAACAGAAAACAATTATAAATACATTTTGATATTTCCATTGCTAACCTACTAGATTGTGTCAACGAGAGAATGTCTACTATAAAAGATATCAAAATAAAGATGATGTAACATTCCGCTAAATTATATGGGGAAATAGAAAAACCACTCTTATATGAGTGGTTTTTAGTAATTATTTTTAGGTTATACATTTAAAATTAGGCTAAGTTATAGAAATAATAAACATTTAATCCGTTGTTATTATTTTGGTTCTGGATAATGATTGTAGTATGAGATTCTAATAAATTCTTGGTAGACATTTGTTAATTTGGCATCTCTAAGAGCATCGTTGAATTTTTGCATACGTACACTCCCTTGAGCGTAGCCTCCACCTGGAGTATAAGGGTTTCTTGCTTCAAAGTCATCCAAAAATACTTTTAATTTTTTATAGTCTTGAGATTGATAGAAAGCCACGGCCTCTTCAGGAGTGACATCAAAGTAAGAGGATGACGTTGAGTTATAAGAAGCTGCTTGAGCAGTAGGTGCCTCTAGCATAGTTGCAGCTCCACCGAACATAGTAAGCGCCATAGAAGATACAATAATTTTTTTTAACATAATAAAACCTCCATGTAGAATATTGGATTAACAGTAACCCTGTAATCATTGTAGTTACATTGAAAATGATTATCAAATGCAATGTTGCATAATGTATCCCGCTATTTGTGGGCAGTAAGACTCACGCCCAAAAATTCAATGAAAGTAAAGAAGTTAGATGGGGATCGAGCTGAATAAAGTTTTACTTTATTCTTTAAATGAGGAGTCACCCTTATATCTCAATGAAGGAGCGTAATAGAGAATTAATAGATTAAAAGAGGTGTATAAATTATTCGGATTAACCAGAAAATGAAAAGGCTATTTTTAATAGGGGGAAAGCTTAATAACTGAAGTGAAGGAATTGCTATTTATATATTTAACATACATATTTGTCTTTTAACTTGTAGGCGTGTTTTAGAATTTGTATATAGTAAATTCGTTAAAAAACTTGATAAATAATAAAATGTGTAAATTTTTTGACTATTTCATTAAAATTATTTAATATTTGTAATTTATTGTTTTATAATGATAATCGGGTCGATCGTGAATGTTTTAGATATTGCGATATATACTCGGATTAATTTATTCTAGGGAGGTTACAAAATTGGGTAAGAGAGTCATTATAAGAGTTTTTACATTATTATCAGTACTGGCATTATTCCTTAATGTATTTTTACCTAGGGCTAGTGCAGAGGTTATGACGCATGAGAAATATTCAATGGACTGGAGTTATAGTAATAGTCTAGGTAAGTACATTCGCACTGAAATGATTAAAAATTCAAGTGGTCAAATTGCTTATTGCTTAACTCTTGGATTAAAATCACCAAATGGTGAAGATCTTCCTGAAATGGGGAAAACAGATAATGTAGTATATAGAGTCTTATTAAATGGTTTCCCACAAAAAAGTGCTGAACAGCTGGGAGTAGCTAATAAAAATGAAGCGCATTATGCAACGCAACTTGCGGTTTGGAATGCATTAGGTCAACTCGATGTAAATGAATTAAAACATGAGAATAAAAATGTTGAAAAAGCAGCTAAGGCTATTATTAGTAATGCTAATAATAGTGAAGAGACTCAAGATGTTTTTATGAATGTGATTCCTGCTGAAAAGCAAAAAGCAGAATTAAAGGGTGAATTCTTCGAAACAAATCTATATTCAGTACAAACAAATGCTAAGAGTGGTTCTTATAAGGTAGTAGCGAAAAATGCACCTAATGGAGTTAGAATTGTTAGTGAAAATGGAGAAGTGAAAGATCAGCTTTCAGTTGGAGAAAAATTTCGTATCCAAATTCCTAAGAATACAAAAACGGGTGAATTTAATTTAAGTGTAGCTGCTAATTTAACTAAAGTTCAAGCAATTGCTTACCGTGGTACGGATACTGTTCAGAACGCTACAGTACTATTAGAAAGAAATGAAGAAAAGCTTAGTAGTGATCTTGCAGTAAATTGGGAAGCAGCTGGTTCTTTAAAAATTAAAAAGGTTGGAGAAAATGGAGAAGTTTTAGCTGGTGCAGTATTTGAGGTCTTTAATGCAAATAATGAATCAGTTGGAAAAATCACGACTGGTGCTGATGGTATGGCAGAATTAAACAACTTACCAATTGGTATTTACACATTAAAAGAAATTAAAGCACCAACAGGCTATGTTTCAGATGATAAACCACAAACTATTGAAGTTAAGACAGGAGAAACAGGAGCTGTCCAAATAGTAAATAACAAAGTAAAAGGTAACATCGAAATTAAAAAGCTCAGTGATTCAGGAAAGGTTTTACCAAATGTTGAATTCACAGTCTTTACTGAAGATGGAAAAGAAGTGCAAAAAGTAGTAACAAAAGAAAATGGAATTGCAAACGTTGAAGGTCTTACGTATGGTAAGTATTATTTCTTAGAGACAAAAACACCTAATGGATATATTGGAAATAAAACAAAGTATCCTTTTGAAATTAAAGAGCACAATAAAACACTTACTTTTACAGTGGAAAATACCGAGGTGAAAGGTAGTGTAAAATTACTAAAAGTAGATAATGAAGATATTAGCAAAAAATTAGAAGGTGCAGTATTTGAATTGAAAGATGAAAGTGGAAAAGTAGTTGGGGAATATAAGACAGATAAAAATGGCGAGATTAACGTCAAAGATTTAGCGTATGGTAAATATTCATTTGTAGAAAAGGCTTCTCCACATGGTTACGTTCTTGTTAAAGAACCAATTATGTTCGAAATAAAGGAACATGGGAAGATTATTGAGTTATTGGCAGTTAATCATCTTATCAAAGGTGATCTAGAAATTACAAAGGTAGATGTAGCTGATGGAAATAACAAGCTTCCAAATGCAGAATTTACGATTTATAACGAAGCAGGAAAAGAAGTAGTAAAAGGAAAAACAGACGATAAAGGAATCGCTAAATTTGAAAAATTACCATTTGGAAAATACACATATAAAGAAACTGTTGCGCCAAAAGGTTATGTATTAAATGAAGAAACGTTCTCTTTTGAAATTAAAGAGAATGGTCAAATCATTAAACACATTGTCAAAGATGAAAAGATTCCTTCAATAAAAACAACAGCTACTGATAAAACAGATGGTACAAAAGAAATACACACGTCTAAGTCTGTAACAATCCAAGATAAAGTGGAATACAAAGACCTACAAGTAGGTAAAGAATACACTTTAAAAGGTAAATTAATGAATAAAGAGACTAATAAACCATTAGTTGTAAATGGTAAAGAAGTAACAGCTGAAACGAAGTTTACACCAAAAGAAGCAAATGGCTCTATTACATTAGACTTCACATTTGATGCAACTGGTTTAGAAGAAAAAGAGGTAGTAGTATTCGAAGAGTTATTGAAAGAAGGAAAAATTGTTACAACACATGCTGATATCAATGATAAAGGTCAAACAGTTAAGTTCGTTAAGCCATCAGTAAAAACGACAGCAACAAACAAAGCTGATGGTGGAAAAGAGATTCATTCAAAGGATTCTATCACTATTCAAGACAAAGTGGAGTATACTAACTTAGTTGTAGGTAAAGAGTACACTGTAAAAGGTAAACTAATGAATAAAGCTATTAACAAACCATTATTAATTGATGGAAAAGAAGTAACAGCTGAAACGAAGTTTACTGCAAAAGAAAAGAACGGTTTTGTAACATTAGACTTTACTTTTGTTGGTGCTGAACAGCAAGGAAGAGAAGTAGTCGTGTTTGAAGACTTATTACATGAAGGTCAAGTAATTGCAACACATGCTGACATTAACGATGTAGGTCAAACAGTTCGATTTGTAGAACCTTCTATTAAAACGACAGCAACAAACAAAGCTGATGGTTCTAAAGAGTTAGACGCTTCTAAATCTGTAACAATCCAAGATAAAGTGGAATACAAAGACTTAATCGTGGGTAAAGAGTATGTTGTAAAAGGTAAACTGATGGATAAAGCAACAAACAAGCCATTATTAGTTGATGGAAAAGAAGTAACAGTAGAATCTAAGTTTATTGCTAAAGAGAAGAATGGTTCTATCACACTAGATTTCACATTTAATGCTTCTGCATTACAAGGTAAAGAAGTAGTAGTATTTGAAGAACTGTATCAAGATAATATATTAGTAGCTATTCACGCTGAAATTGAAGATAAGGAACAAACAGTGAAATTTAAAGAGGTAAAGCCGGAACAACCTAAACCAGAACAGCCAAATTCAGATAAAAATACTCCAACACCAGAGCAGCCTAACGAGCAAGTAAAAGAACAACCACAACCTAAGCAAGAAATTCAATCTAAAATTGGATGGTTACCGCAAACAGGTACTAATCTTACAAGTTGGATCTCTATGGCTGCAGGCGCATTACTGTTAATTGTTGGTGGAGTGATTTTCTTAAAACGTAAAAATGCATAGAAATTAAAAAATAAGCACATCTGTTTTTATAACAAGATGTGCTTATTTTTATCATTTTAGCCAAGAAGACTCCTATATTCAAGCGTGAATGGCATTTAAAATAGCAAATTTATTTGTAGTAAATAATACATAATTTTGTTTTACTGTTTTAATTAAAATACGGTCTGTTGTCCCATAAGCTGTTCCAATACGTATGACATCTACTTCTTCAACACCAGCATAGGTAGCATCTTCGGTAATCTCAATCACATCACGTAATGGAATTGTAATCTCCGCCAATTGCCATGAAATAATTAACTCTTCATTTGTTTTTTTTACATTAATGCCTAGCATTATACCAAGACCCTTCAATAATAATACGCTACACTTCTAATCTTATTATATAAATTTTTAGATTTTTTATCTATATGTAGGAATAGAATTTATTTATATTTGTGAGCATCTTAATGATGTCAAACAAATAGAAGGATATACAGTCTTTCTATTAAGAAATATGGTAAGAACAAAAGTTCGCTTCAAATTAATATGAATTTGATATGGTTGAGATATTATGAACGAGAAATAGTAAGAGTTGCAGGAAGGAAATGAATAATGAGACTTAAATTAGTAGGAATTTTCATTTGTGTAATTATGATGTTAGGTATCTTTATAATTTACACCAATCAATCTATTGGTAAAGAACCAGATAAGACGAACTATGAATCTCGTGAAAACTCCATAAATAAAGAGAAAGATAGTAGAGGAAAAGGGCAATCAAAATACAATGAAAGTTCTTTTGCTAGTATACAGGCTGTAGTTAATAAGGAATATGGATTACCCGAAGACTATAAACCAGAGGATTTTGTTGTACCAAATGTACCATTCTCATTTAGTGGAACGGTAGAAAAGAGCCACCTCCGTAAAGAGGCGGCAGAAGCACTGGAAAAGTTATTTGATTTAGCAAAGCAGGAGGGGATTCAGTTAAATGCTGTTTCGGGATTTCGTTCCTATGACTATCAACAACGATTGTATACAAACAATGTGAAAAGAAAAGGACAAGAGCATACGGATCGCTTCTCGGCAAAACCAGGACATAGCGAACATCAAACAGGGTTAACAATGGACGTTTCTTCTAAAAGTGCGAACAATGAACTAGAGTTATCCTTTGCTAATACGAAGGAAGGAAAATGGCTGAAAGAAAACGCGCATCGCGCAGGGTTTATCATTCGTTACCCTAAGGGAAAGGAAAGTATTACAGGTTATGCATATGAACCTTGGCATATTCGCTATGTAGGAGATATTGCTGAAAATATATATAAACAAAAGCAGACTTTAGAAGAATACATGAATCTATGAAAATAGAATTGAAGAATTAAACTGGCTATCAATAGACGTGAGATTGTAAAAGGCAGGGGATATAAATTAAGGTGTTTTTTAATTTTTTTGGTGAAGAGGGAAGGTCTCCCTCTTCTTTTTTCATTCCTTGTAAAATTTGAGGATGTCTTAAGGGAATGAAAAGATGGATTGTGTGAATTTATTAATATAGGCTACTTTAGGTGACTTCTAGAGATGTTTTTTGAGGGAATACAATGTTATAAGTTTGTAGTATTCATTGCAGCAATTGACTATATTATAGGAGCATTCACGTTGGAATATAACAGAGAATTATAGAGTAAAGTAGGATTCAAAAGCATTGTTAAAAATGTTGGTGTTATAAGTTATTTTCCTATCAAAATAATTAGTCTTTTTTCAAAATTTAAGGTTGTTATTTTATTATATCTAGTAACTATTTATATTATTTAATAATTACTTTGTTTACTATTAAGGTGGTTATCTTACAAAATTGTAAGGTTATTTTAATTGACACTCGTATGTATAAGTAACTATACTGGTTACACAATATTGGTGAGTATATTTAATAATCTCTATCTATAAGTGTATGTCCGAGGATTATTTTTGGAGTAATAGTTCGATTTTAAATTCGTTATACGATATATAGCGATATAAATAACGTGATCTATTCTTTATTCAAAGTCGTATTATTTAAAGATTAATTATAAATGATATATTTACCAAATTGTAATAAATTGATAGAGGTGTTACATTTTGAAATATAAATTAATTGCTACAGGAATTCTTGCTGGAAGTCTATTATCCTACTCATCTAATACATTTGCAAATACTCATAAGTTCCCAGATGTTCCTGCATGGGCGGACAAATCCGTTAATTATTTAGTTGATAAACAGGTATTGAATGGCTATCCAGACGGAACTTTCGGTTCAAATGACTCATTAGACAGAGCTTCGGCTACAAAAATTATGACAAAAGTTTTAGGTATACAAATTGACTCTAATGCAAAACCATCATTTACAGATTCACAAAACCACTGGGCTACTCCGTATATTGCTGCTGCTGAAAAAGCTGGTATTGTTAAAGGTGAGGGTAATGGAATCTTCAATCCATCCGGAAAAGTAACTCGCGCTGCTATGGCTACGATGCTAGTAAATGCATATAAACTACAAAGCACATCAAATCATAACGAGCAGGTTAAATTTGAAGATTTAAAAGGGCATTGGGGAGAAAAATATGCCAATATTTTAATCGGTTTGAAAATTTCCAATGGTACTGAGAACGGTTGGCAACCAAATAGATTTATAACACGTGCTGAAGCTGCTCAACTTACTGCAAAAACAGATATGATGCAACATCGTCCAAAAAACCCATTAGAAAGTAAAACAATCATTATTGATCCTGGACATGGTGGCGAAGATCCTGGGAAATCCACAAAGGGATTACCTGAAAGTAAGATTGTACTAGACACTTCTTTACGTCTACAACAATTACTTGAAAAGCATACACCATTTACAGTTTTATTAACTCGTCAATCTGATAATAGACCAGGACATGATCAAAAAAGTTCTTTACAGGAACGTGTTAAATTTGCTAAGAAAAATCAGGGTAATATCTTTATAAGCGTACATGCAAATGCTTTTAATGGTAATGCAAAAGGGACAGAAACATATTACTATAAATCTTCTAAATCCGAAAAAACAAATCCTCATGTGGAAGAAAGTCGCGTTTTAGCAGAAAAAATTCAAACACGTTTAGTAGAGGCACTTCAAACACGAGACAGAGGAGTTAAACATGGAGACCTTCATGTTATAAGAGAAAATGACATGCCAGCTGTGTTGACGGAACTGGCGTTTATAGATAATGGTATTGATTACAGTAAATTATCTACGGAAAATGGCAGACAAATTGCAGCAGAAGCCATTTATGAAGGAATTTTAGATTATTATGAATGGAAAGGAAATAATGTATCTGAATATAGGCTGTAATAAGTAATTGAAAATATAGTAATTCTCGAAATGAAGAATTCTATAATTTTTTTGTATTTTTTTAAACAACAATTTTAAATTTGTATTTAAAATTGTTGTTTAAATCGTTACTTTATGTTTTAATAATATTGATAATAGTTATCAATAATAGTGAGAGGAAGATTAGTGAAACATGTGTTTTTAGTTAGTGTCATAAAGTTAATGAATTTCTATATTGTATGGCTATGAATCTATCTCTATTTTTGTGAACTAGAAATAATATATTTATATCTTTTAAATGTTTAAGAAGGAGTGGCTGTCTGTATGAAAAAAGCAAAAGAAATAGCTAAATGCGTTGCGGTAGCGTCCGTTATTATGTCTGGATCATTTGGTTTACAAGCAACATCTGCATTTGCAGAGTCTAAAGGAACTGTAGAAAATCTTCAAAATGGTGGGAAGGTCTATAATAGTTTTAAAACTACTTATGACATGAAGCAAAATATCAAAAATTCAATAAAGGTTTCTTTTATTGAGGATCCTTACGCAGATAAAAAGATTGCAATTGTTACCACCGATGGTAGTAATATAGATGCTAAATATACAATTAGTAGCGGATACTATAACGCAGGTTTAAAATGGCCATCAGCCTATCATACTGAAGCAGAAATAACAAGTGGTGATAGTGCTCAATTCCATAAAGCTGCCCCAGTTAATACAATGACTTCAGCAAAGGTCACTTCTGAGGTAGGGTATACACTTGGTGGAAGTGTTAAAGTAGGAGTAAATGATAAAGGGCCAAATGCCGATGCAAGTATCACAGGTAGCTTTGCTTGGAAAGAAAGTGTATCTTATGATCAAGTAGATTATAAAACGGTATTGGAGACTCACACAGATAAAAAATTAAATTGGAAAGTAGGATTCCAATCATTTAATTTCCCAGAGTGGGGAATTTATAATCGTGATTCATTCAATACTTTCTATGGTAATCAACTATTTATGAAATCACGTAGTTATAATGAAGGAACGAATAATTTTGTTTCAAAAGATACAGTACCAGCTTTAACAGGATATGGTTTTTCTCCAAACGTAGTAGCGGTTATTACTGCTGATAAAACAGAAACTACATCAGATTTAAAAATAACAAATCGTAGAATTTCAGATCAGTACAATATCGAATGGGTAAGTTCAAAATGGTGGGGAACAAATAATAAAGATACATATAATGAATTCTTTACGAACCACTATAAATTAGACTGGAAAAACCATCAAGTTACTCTTGATAAACAAAAAGCCCTTGAAGAACAAATGAATAGTATCAACAGTGTGAATGATAAACTTAACAAAGGAAAAGGGAAATTATCTCTTTCAATGAATGGAAATCAACTCCAAGCTACGTCTAGCAATGCTGGTTATGGTATCAGTTACGAAGATAAAAATTGGGGTATCTTTGTAAATGGTGAAAAGGTCTATACTTTTAATGAAAAATCAACTGTAGGCAATATATCTAATGATATTAACAAATTAAACATTAAAGGACCTTATATCGAGATTAAACAGATTTAGTCAGAAAATGATGGACGATTGATGGACAATTATCTCATCAAGATACGAGTACGCTAGTTTATTTTAAATTTGTATAATGTAACGAAAGGACCAGATCTTATTTATTTTATAGATAAGATCTGGTCCTTATTACTTTTTTGTTTGCACACGAAGTTAAGATAACATTAGATGTTTTTTGTCCAGACTTTCACTCGATTAGAAAAGAGCATAAAGTATTTGAAAGCTATTGATGCTACGCAAGGGGATATTGTTTAAAGTAATCAGAACTTCATCGGTTGTTAAGTTACCACTTTAAATATATAATTAAATTTCATTAAAAAGATACTCTATTCAAAGTCCTTATTGGGTTTTTGAAGTGAAATATATACTATTTGAGGTGTGTGAAATGGGGAAATCTCGAGAGCAGACGATGGAAAATATCTTAAAGGCTGCTAAGAAAAAATTTGGAGAGCGTGGCTACGAAGGTACGAGCATACAAGAAATTGCAAAAGAAGCGAAAGTGAATGTTGCTATGGCCTCTTACTATTTTAATGGGAAAGAAAACCTATATTATGAGGTGTTTAAGAAATATGGTCTTGCTAATGAGCTACCCAATTTTCTTGAGAAGAATCAATTTGATCCTATCAATGCCCTTAGAGAATATTTAACGGTTTTTACTACACATATAAAAGAGAACCCTGAAATTGGATCATTGGCATATGAGGAGATTATTAAGGAAAGTGCACGATTAGAAAAGATTAAACCGTATTTCATAGGTAATTTTGAACAGTTAAAAGAAATATTACAGGAGGGTGAAAAGCAAGGAGTTTTTCATTTCTTCTCTATAAATCATACGATACATTGGATCACTTCTATTGTTTTATTTCCAAAGTTTAAAAAGTTTATTGATTCTTTAGGCCCAAATGAAACGAATGATACAAATCATGAATGGATGCCAGAAGACTTAGTGAATAGGATTGTTACTGCATTAACAGATAAACCTAACGTGTAAATTATTCAGTGTATATGAATTCTATTATTACTATTTAAAGCCTAATTTCTCAATGTATTGTAGAGAAATTAGGCTTTTTTCAACACGTCATTAAAGTATTTATAATTCAATGACTCAATTTGCTGATTATATTTTCAAGTATTCGTTTTGAGCTACATAGATATAGTTTTTGTTGCAACTGTTTGTTGAAATGCTTTATCATGCTCAACAATAACCATTGTGGGATTAAATTGTTGAATAAGCTCTTCGATTTGCATACGGGAATAGATATCTATAAAATTTAGTGGTTCATCCCATATATATATATGAGCTTTTTCACATAAGCTTTTAGCGATAAGCAGTTTTTTCTTTTGTCCACCAGAATAATGAGATATATCTTTCTCAAATTGAATTCGGTCAAAGTCCATCTTACGTAGGATGGATTTAAATAAGGTCTCATCAATCTTGTGCTGTTCAATAAAGTCTGATAGCGATCCCTTTAAATGAGAAGTATCTTGTTGGACATAGGAAATGATGAGTCCTGTACCTAAAATAACTAAGCCTGTATGCTGTATCGGATGTCCTAGAATTAGTTTTAGGATACTACTTTTTCCGCTCCCATTCGTTCCATCAAGTACAATTCGGTCACCTTGTTCAACTATGAAGCTAATCGAATCATTCACAATTTGGTCATCGTACTTAACGGACACATCAACCAAAGTAATCAATTCATTTGATTTAAATTGTAATTGTTCCAATTTTAAGGACTCAGTTTTCTCCACATTTTTTAGTAATTTTGACTTTTCTTCAATAGCTTTTTGTTGTCTTGATTCAAGGTTTTTTGCTCTTTTCATCATCTTGGCTGCTTTATGACCTACAAACCCCTTATCCAACTTAGAGCCTGAATTCCTCGTTCCATTTTTTGAAGCTTCCACATCATGAGACCAACTTGCTGAACGCTTGGAAGACTGTTTTAATCTCCCTATGTCTTTTTGTAGACGCTCATTTGTAGCCTCTTCGTGCTCTTGCTGTCTATCAAAATTTAACTTCCAAGAAGAATAGTTACCACTCTGAACTTCAATATTTGCTCTATTTATAGATAGGATATGGTCAACGCACCCATCTAAAAAGATTCTGTCATGTGAAATTAAAATAAATCCTTTTTTCTTCCTTAGATAATCAGAGACTATCTTTCGTGCATCAGTATCTAAGTGATTTGTTGGTTCATCAATTAATAGGAATTGGCCCTCATTTAAAAACAGTGCAGCAAGCAACACCTTTGTTTGTTCCCCATTTGATAATGTTTTAAATGGTCTGTATATGACCTCAGCATCAACATTTAAATAGGATATCTCACGCAGAAATTCCCAATCTTCTGCTTGGGGACAAATTTCTTCAAGGATTTCATAAGTGAATTTGTTCTTATCTGCAACAGAGTAGGGGAAGTAATTGAATTCTACCGAAGCAAGGATTTTCCCACCATACTCATAATTCCCTAACAATAAATTAAAGAATGTCGTTTTACCTCGTCCGTTTCTACCGATAAATCCTAGCTTCCAATCCGTATCTATTTGGAAGTTTACACTTTCAAAAATATTATCAAAGCTACCTGGGTATGAAAAAGTTAAATCTTGGACTTTTATCATTGACATAATAATTCCTCCTTTATATATCGAAACGTTTCATATAAAGTCGGAACATCCATCCATTTTTTAATTGCTCTATATAAGTTTGATGGATATTAACGACTTATATAGAGCATTACATGTGTAACAATAGTGTCTGAAGTACTCATTTTTCTCGCTCCTTTATTTGTTAGGTACATTTAACAATTAATAAGTTCCAACTAACATAAACGGGAATAAAAAAATCCCCCAATTGTAATCGGAAGGATTAGTCTTTCGTCTATACTTAATAAGTACTTATTAATCATTTGAATCATGACAAATAAAGTATGAACTGAATTTTAAAAATGGATAGACTAACCCTATATTTTGTAGTTTGAAGTTATAAAATTCAACTTAAAATATAAATTAGTTAATCATTATTCATCCATCATTCCTTTCATAATTCTATTTTTAGAGTAACATTCTTTTTAGAGAGATGCAATATCAGCTTCAGCTTCACCTAATCCTAGATTATTTATAATTCTTTGAGTAAGGAGGAAATATGAAATTGACATCAATCTAAGTTGTAACTATAATTGTTACAGTTAGTTTCGAAAACTAATTCGAATTTCTATGTTAAAGATAGTATATTTTCATTCCTTTTTAAGTGTGACAGTTAGCAACTAACTATAATTCAATAGAGGATTAGATTTTATCTCATATTTAAAGAGTAGATAAGTTATACAATCCAAATTTACGATGCACAAATACTTGAAAAACTACATTTTTTAACTGATCCTTTTTGGAATCCTCAGTATTGAAAATTGTAAACATCTACAAAAAGTTAATAAGACTGTTGTATGTAGAAAGAAATCTTTTAAAAAGGTCATAATATGGATAATAGGTAGCACACATTTTAATTAGTAGGAGTTGTGCTACTATCAAGACATTTCTTAATAAAAGTATAGAAAAAACTCAAGAAGGTGAGTCCATTGCGTAAATATGCATATGTGCAATTTTATGTATTGATATTGGCTTTAATAGCTTATATAAGCTTTTGCTGTATATTTTTATTTGTTCTTCCGAATCATTATTTCGTATCAGATTTTAATATCCGGCTATCATCTTTAGTCGTTGAAACTACTGTATTTATCTCATTACTGTATTCTATATTATCCAGAAAAATTAAGTTAGGAGTATTCTGGATTTGCATAATTATTGCGATAGGGTGTTTCCTGATAGGAAATTTCATATCTGCTTTTCAAGTACTTAATGTAGAATTACCAATACAAAATTTTAATATCTCTGATATATTTTTGGTGTTTTTCTTATTTTTCTTTCTCTTTGCGTTTTTTTATAAAATTATGATGGAATGTAACAAATGGGAGAGAGCGTATTTACTTTGTGATTTATGCATTGTTGTTACTGCTATTTTTACATTAGAGTGGTACCTATTTAATAAACCTTCCGCAAATATCTTATTCTTTTCAATTGGAGATGTTTTTCTTTCATTTATTTTTCCGATTATAGATTTATTGCTTCTATTACTTGGAGTTACACTAATCTTTCGACCTGCTATTTTCAATGCAAAAAGTAAATTGTTTATTTTTATCTTAGTATTAACTGGATTGGCTATTACGGACTACTTATATTTTTACTTACAAGATGATTTGTCAGATCGTTCAGTTATATTATTAAGGTGTTTGTATAGAGTTTTCCTATTATTTATCGCTATTGCTGCTACAATCCCAAAGAATACTTCTTCTAAAAGAAATTATTTTATTGTCAATCCGAAATTTGGAAGGGAACTTCTTGTCATATTTCCTTATCTTGCAGTTGCAGTCTTAATTGGCTTTACTTTGAAAGAACAAACTTCTTCAGCTACATTGATTACGGGAAATTGTATTGCTTTTGTATTTGTACTGATTCGTCATACAATTGTACGAATGCAAAACAAAGATTTAACCGAGACCTTAAAAGTGTTTAATAATCAATTAGAACAAACAGTATCTCAAAGAACAAGGGATTTAATAAACAAATCTAATGATTTGGTAAAAAATCAAGAGAAATTTAAGTCTTTATATGAGTATCATCCAGATCCTATTTTAACGATTGATTCAAATGGTATCGTATTAAATATAAACCAGGCTGGAAGTATGTTATTAGGAAAAGAAAGTGCTGCATTAATAGGGAAAGAGTGCTTCTCTATTTTTTTAGATGAAGATAAATCTGAATTGGAATCGGCTATAAAGAAAGGGAAACGATGTAGTTCATCTTCGTTACAGTTACGTGTGAAAAATAACAATGAGAAGGATATTCTCTTTTGGTATGTCACTATAGTTCCTATTATGATAGAAGGACAAACCTTTGGGAGTTATGTAATGGTAAAAGACATAACGAGGATGAAACAACAACAGGATGAGATAAATTATCTTGCGTTCCATGATACGGTGACGGAGATTGGAAATCGTATATTCTTCCAACAAGAATTAGATAGATCCATTAAGCGTGCACAAAAAACACAGGATAAGTTCGGGCTCCTGTATATTGATTTAAATCGCTTTAAGACCATTAATGATACATTGGGTCATTCGATTGGTGACAGAGTTTTAAAAGAAGTTGCCAAACGTTTTAGGACATGTCTGTCACCGACTATTCCTCTAGCAAGAATAGGTGGAGATGAGTTTGCAATCATTGTCCATAACCAAACAGAGCAACAGCTATTGGATTTGTGTAAAACTCTATTTCGTATAACTGAAGAACCATTCGTAGTAAATCAGCATAGTTTTTACTTATCTCTTAGTATAGGAATAGCAGTGTATCCATTTGGAGGAATAAATACTACTACACTTTTACAACACGCTGATATCGCTATGTATAGCGCAAAGGAAAAAGGTAACAATGCTGTTTGTATGTATGACGAGACATTATCACAAAAAGTAACTCGTCGATTACGATTAGAACAGGATTTACCAAATGCAATTGAAAATAATGAGTTATTTTTATTGTATCAACCACAAATTGATAGTAAGGCAGGTAAGGTTATTGGTGCAGAGGCTTTAATACGCTGGCAACATCCAGAGCTTGGGCTGATTTCTCCTTTTGAGTTTATACCTATCGCAGAAGAAACGGCGCAGATTATTTCAATTGGGAAGTGGACGTTACAGAAAGCGTGTCGACAACTGAAAGAATGGCATTCTGCGGGCTATTCAAATCTAAAGATGGGGATAAATTTATCAGCTATAGAGTTTGAACAGAAAGATTTTGTTCAAACAATGATATCTACCATAGAAGAGATAGGAGTACCTGCTAATTCAATTGATTTGGAATTAACAGAGCGAATAGCAATGGTAGATGAAAAAGAAACCTTATCGAAGTTAAAAGTATTAAAATCATATGGTGTACATTTATCAATTGACGATTTTGGTACAGGTTATTCTTCACTAGCGTATCTGCCTCTTTATCCAATTGATATTTTGAAAATTCCAAGAGAATTTGTTAATAGGATCGGAATTTCTACTGATGGAGATGAAATTATACAAACCATTATTTCACTTGCTCATACTTTAAACATGAAAGTGATAGCAGAAGGGGTGGAAACGAAGGAACAATTAACAGTGTTACAACGTAATGGATGTTATCTAATTCAAGGCTATTACTACAGTAAACCTGTAAATGAAGATGAATTTATCGATTTTTTAAGTACAATGCAAAATGAATAAGTGAAAAATCAGTATCTGTATAAAGTAAAGTGAAAAGACGTTCTATCCATATGGATTTGAACGTCTTTCTTATGTTTATTTTCAGTAGTTATGCAGCAAGGTTTCAGCCTTTGAAAGTAAAATACGTATCTATATTCCTTGTATTTTGGGCTAATGGGATATGAGGTGAAAATTGCTTCTTGTGAAAACGCATTAGGGACAGCTTGTATATTCTTAAAGCAATTTGAAAAAGGATTAGCAGTTTGTATGGAATTAGGAAATGAAGAGTATGTATATCATTTCAATATTTTACATTCTCTTAATGAATATGAAGCAATTAAACTCTTAGAAGAAGTGAAAAAAGTGTTTCTTATTTCGAAAAGCAAGGTTTATGGGATTTCGTAGAAGAATATGCAGATCTAAAAAAGGAAGAAATTATACAATAATCACATGCTATCATTTTTAATAGCTAATTAACAAAGGGACTCCAATTATGGAGTCCCTTTGTTAATGGGGTAATGCTCTGGTTTATCTAATTATAACAATATTTGTAAAAAATGCGAAGGGGTCCTAGTTTGGAGGGGGAATTATTTAATCTTTTTTATTTAATAAAAGGGATAATATTTAGTTATCTTCGCTTCTTAATTATGTTTTCTATCACAATTTGAAGTGAATTTCATTTAATCTTATTTATTTTATAGGAATTATAAGGTATACTAAAAATAGGTGCGAAATGTACCATTTGAAAAAGAGTGAATTGCAAAAAGGAATCCGTAAAGGATTCCTTTTTTGTTTCTTTGAAAATGAAGCAATGTTCTAATTATCCCTTTCATTTCTATGAATGCGCTGCGATCTTATAAACTAAAAAAGAATTTTTGGGAAATTGCCATATTCCTGTAACAAAACAAAGGTATGTTATGTGTGTTAAATATAAAGAGAAAGAAGGAAAAGTTGTGAAAAAAATTTTGCCAATTGTTGCGTTATTAGGCATGATGAGTTTCGGAGTACAGGAAATGAATGTAAGAGCTGATACATACCACAAAGGCGATTCAAAAATTAGTTTTTGGGATTCGAAAAGAAAGGGTACTAATTTCATGAATAGTACGTCATTACCTGAAAACTATAAAAGTGCAAAAGAAGCTAATATTGAATATGTACGTTTAGCACCTGATAAATGGGCAAAAGATAAAGATTTTCTATTTGAGGATAAACCAGATACTTCTGGAAAGGATTTTCTGATAGGTAATGCAGATAACTATCAGGGATTAGTAAAGGAGGATTTAGAAAAATTAAAGGCGGATTTAGATGCCGCACAATCACAAGGAATGAAAGTTGTTCTTACAATGTTATCCTTACCTGGTGATCGATGGCGCCAATTTAATAATAACAAGAATGACGACAGAATATGGGAGGAAGAGAAGTATCAAGAACAAGCAAGTCAATTTTGGAAGGATCTTGCTTTGGAATTAAAAGATCACCCCGCGGTGGTTGGTTATAATATTATAAATGAACCACATCCAGAAACAGTTAAAAATAATAGATATAATGATTTTTGGACGGAAGATTATGAGAAATGGTATGCAAAAGTGAAGGGAACGACAGCGGATTTAAACAGATTTTATCAAAAAGTAATCAATTCCATTCGTGAAGTAGACCAAGAAACACCGATTATTTTAGATTCAGGTTTATATGCTACTCCATGGGCCTTTAAATATTTAAAACCAGTAAATGATAAAAAAACCCTATATGCATTTCATATGTATGAACCATATGAATTAACGAGTCAAGGTGAAAAACAAAATAAGGAGTATCAATATCCAGGATTAGTAAAAGTAGGAGATTTAGAGAAACCTGTAATGTGGAATAAGCAGGGATTAGAGCAATTTTTGAAGCCAATCCAACAATGGTCTAAGAAAAATCATGTATCATCTAATCGAATTATTGCAGAGGAGTTTGGAATTAACCGTACTGTTCCAGGAGCTACCCAATACATGCAAGATCTTATTTCTATCTTCAACCAAAAAGGTTGGCATAAATCATTCTATGCATTTCGTGAAGACACATGGACAGGGATGGATTATGAATTGGGAACAGGAAAAATAAAATGGGATGAAGAGGGTAAACCGATGCGTCAAGATAATTCACTCTGGGATGTAATAAAAAAAGATTTACAAACGCGTAAATAGTTTAGAATATTAGGCCTAAGGACTAAATGTAAGCATCTAATTCAAATAGAATTAGATGCTTTTTATTTCGAAAAAAGGTGGAGTTGAATTAAGGATTCCATCTTTTCTTTTGCATAAAGAGTACCAATCAGGTTTATTTACAACGAAAAATAAGATTTTTAGAGAATAGCTTAGAAAAAAATTGTGGAGGTTCAAACAAATGTGGTCACAATTGTTTAAACCTTTAAAGTAAATAAGTTTTATGAATTTTTTGTGAGATTCCAACCCTTAAATGTTGAAAAATATTTACTGATTTCTCCAATTGGGTGTATTTCTCCAATTAGATGGGAGTTTAGAATACAGAATCAAAACATAATAGGCTGTTATCGATGAGTTTATCGTAAAGTTGTTATTTAATGTGTCATCAAATAACATTTATATACAATAATAAATAAAGAAAAGGAGATATTTATGAAAAAATATAGAGTAATAGACACAACTTAAATAGTATGAATAGTTTAGATTGTAAAAACATGAAGAAGAAAACAAAAAATCCTTAAGAGTACTAAGGAAAAATGAGGGAGATAATATGGGGAATAATTCAAAACATAAAACTAGAAAAATACTTGCAGCTACTGCTACAGTAACTATGCTTGCGACTGGAATGATTTCTTCATCAGATGTCTTTGCGGAGCAAAAGGAGCAGCAAAAAAATTTATCGACATCACTGCAAAGTGAAAAGTCAGTTAAATCAGAAAATATAACATTTACAGTCCCAGGAAAAGGAGATGTTGAGGTACTAAAACAACAGGAAAGAAAAAGTATGGCATTTAGTCCATATGAACCAACTGGTTTATATGCAAAACCAAATGAACAAATAACGATTAATGTAGAAGGTAATCAAGATATTCAGGTATATATTGGAACGTATTCGTATGATGCTTCTTGGAGAGAAGATTCTAAGATAAAATCATTTACATTAAAACCTGGTGTAAACACAATCCAATCTCCAAATGGGGGGCTGATTTATTTTTATAATAAACAGCAAGGTAGTACCATTCGAACAACAATCACAACAGGTGGAACGACTACGCCTTTCTTTGAACTAGGAAAGCATACGAAACAAGATTTAATAAACATGCTGGACCAATATCCTAATGCACATGCAGTGGAGTTAAAAGGCGAACGTGTATTAATTACGGCCAGCCCTGCACGTGTTAAGAAATATTTGTTGGGTTCTAATACAGATCCTGTACAACTCTTAAAAAAGATGGATGAAGCTACTCGAATTCAAGACAAAGTAGCTGGATTATCTGAAGAACAAGTAGATAAACATTATGTTCATTACGTAGAAGAAAATCATTCTCCTGATTATTATATGTATGCAACTTCTTATCGAACAGCATATGTAGGAGATGCAATCCAATACGTGTTAGATATTAATAAATTTATAACAGATGGCTGGGGCCCTTGGCATGAGGCAGGACATTTGAGACAACAATCGCCCTGGAAGTTTTATAATATGACAGAAGTACAAAATAATATATACAGCCTTTCTGTAGAAAAAGCATTTAATCAACCATCCAACTTAGAGAAAAGTGGAATTTATCCAAAAGCATTTCAATATTTAGAACAAGTGAATAAAAATTATGATGAAATTAGCGATGTTTTTGTAAAGCTTGTTATGCTTTGGCAACTACAGTTAGCGTATGGAGAGGATTTTTATCCTAAATTGCATCAATTGTATAGAGACATGCCTTCAAGTGAACTTCCACAAACTGATGAAAATAAAAAACAATTATTTATGATTTCAGCATCAAAAGTAGCCAAACAAAATTTGATTCCTTTCTTTGAGAAGTGGGGATTACGTCCAAATAACGATACCATTCAAAAGGTAGCTGCATTAGGATATCCAATTTTAACAGCAGAGATTTGGAAGGGTACGGATTCTAATCCAATTAAACCAGATATGCCTGATGTAAATAATATTTTAGAAGGAAACCAGTTTGCATGGTCGCTGAAAGGGATTGGAGATTTTGAATTCGCAAAAGTAAATTTAAATAAATCAACAGAAGAAATGCAAATTGATCTAAAAGCAGGTGTACCACATAACTACTTTGATAGTACATATGCAAGTATTAAAGTGCAAAACACATCAGGTAAAGTAGTATATAACAAGGAGTTTTATGGGAATAAACAGCAAAATGCTGGAACACAAAAAGTTTCAGTAAAGACCGGCGATTTTATTGAGCTTACACATTTAGAAGGCGGAGAGAGGGCAACATTAATAAATTTAGATAATAATAAACGTGAAAGTCTTGATAAAAAAGTAATGTATGAAGTTACAAAGGATGGCCTGAAAAAAGTAAATCAAATTGTTAATCCGAAACCAGATACAGAAGCTCCCACACAGCCACAAGGATTATATGCAAACAATCTTACTTCTAACAGTGTAGAGCTAAAATGGAATCCTTCTACAGATAATATAGGTGTAAAAGAATATCAGGTATTACGTGATGGACAATTGATTCAAACCGTACAAGGAACGACATTTATTGATCAAAACTTAACAGCTAATAAGGAATATAAATATGCAGTGAAGGCTGTAGATGCAGCTGGAAATACATCAATTCAAAGTGAAATTCTTCCGGTAAAAACCAAAGATCAAAATGTATCTTATGAAAAATGGGATCCAAAGAAGGCATATACAAAGGGCGATAAAGTAGAACATCAAGGGACGGTGTATGAAGCGGTTCAAAATCATCAAGGAAATGGTGACCCGAATTGGATATTTGCGTTATCTTTATGGAAACCACTTACAATCAAATAACATGTAAGAATCAGATGTGAAGATAGAACAACATAAAATTGGGGCAGTATTTTAAAGATTACTGGATGTTGTTTGAATTTTGATAGATTTCTCTACTAAGTTATTATTCAATAATAAAAATTAGAAAAGGATGTAGATTAGTGATTAGTCAGAAAACGAAGAAAAGATTTAATAAAGTTATTATAATGACCGCAGCATGTAGCATGTTTTCTATGTTTGGAACGTCTATTTCGCACACTAAAGCTGCAACACATTCAGCTGCTCCAGCAGTTTATGTGAGTCCCCAAAATATACCTGCCTCAGATATTATTAGTATAGACTGGTCACCAGTTCAGACTCCACCTTATACGTACTGGGCTGTACACAACTGGAATGCAGGTGGTGAAGCTGGAGGATATGCTGGTTTTCAACAACAAAGTGGGTTTGATGAAAATGGAAAACGTACTTTACATTTTGCCTTATGGGATCCAATTTCCTCTAAAGAAGCAATAAAGGCCGAATACTTATCTCCTAATTCGCAAGCTGGACCCTTTGGGGGAGAAGGAACAGGAATGAAGGTTCAAACAACTTATGGTTGGAAAGACTACAATTGGTACACAATGACAATGCGTTCATGGCAAGAAAATGGTCATACTAAATTTGGACAATGGATGAAAGATGTAACAAAGAATAAATGGCATCAGATTGCAATTATGGACTTTCCGGTTGCTAATGTTGCATTTAATCATGGATTAGGAATGTTTCAAGAAGACTGGGCTGATAGTGGACAGAATGTTCGAGAAGCGCGCCTAAAAAATGGTTATAGCCGAAAATTAGTTGATAAACAATGGAGTTCTTGGAATAATCAAAGTATTTCTGGAACGCATGATAATACTTATCAATATGATGGAGGATCTACTTCAGAATATGTATGGGTCAAAGCAGGAGGTAATACGCAGTCTACTATTGGGTCAGGAAAAATATTCACGCTAAATCAACCTACTCAACCTGAAATAGGAAAACTAGATTTTGATATCCAATCTATATATTATGAAAATGAAAAATTAAATGTATCTTGGAAACTAAAAGAAAATAGTACACCGCAATTTAAGGGGAAAATTGAAATTTATAACAATGAAAATATGACGGGCCAACCTATTAACGTAATTAATGATATTAAATCTTATCAAAATGGAATCAGTCAATCTATATCATTACCAACAAATGCTTATGCAAAAATTGTATTAACGGATATATTTGATCAAACTGTTGAGAAAAAGGTACAAATCAAAAATGAATCTCCAAACATGTTTGAAGGTAATGAATTTGCATGGTCGCTGAAAGGGATTGGAGATTTTGAATTTGCGAAAGTAAATTTAAATAAATCAACAGAAGAAATGCAAATTGATCTAAAAGCAGGTGTACCACATGACTACTTTGATAGTACATATGCAAGTATTAAAGTGCAAAATGCAACAGGGAAAGTAGTATACAATAAAGATATTTATGGAAACAAACAGCAAAATGCTGAATCGCAAAAAGTTCCAGTCAAAGTAGGCGATTATATAGAGTTAACACATCTAGAAGGTGTACATAGAGCCACTCTTACAAATGTAGATAATAGTAAACAAGAGAGCTTTGGAAAAAAAGTCATGTACGAAGTTACAAAGGAAGGCCTGAAGAAAGTAGAAAAGATGCCAGAAGCAACAATTTTAGAAGGAAACAAGTTTGCGTGGTCATTAAAAGGATATAGTAATAGAGAAATTGCAAAAGTAGATTATGATAAAACGGTAGAAGAGATGAAGGTAAAACTAGAAGCAGGTGTACCACATTCCTATTTTGCTAGTACGTATGCTAGTATTAAGGTCCAGAATTCTTCTGGTAACGTTCTGTACAATAAGGAAATCGTGGGAAATAAACAACAAAATGCTGAAAGCCAAACTGTGCCCGTCAAGGTAGGGGATTACATTGAATTTACCCATATAGAAGGAGAAGTAGCAAAGGAAAAAACGCGAGCAACTTTAATTAACCTTGAAAATAACAAAAATGAAACCATTGGAAAAACAGCAAGATATCAAGTTACAAAAGAAGGCTTGAAGAAAGTAGAGAAAATGCCAGAAACAACGGTTTTAGATGGAAATCAATTCGCTTGGTCATTAAAGGGATATAATGATCGAGAAATCGCGAAAATAGAATATAACAAAGCAACAGAAAAAATGCAGCTTAAATTAGAAGCGGGTATACCCCATTCTTATTTTAGTAATACGTATGCAAGCATTAAAGTCCAGAATTTATCTGGTAATATTTTGTACAATAAAGAAATTATAGGGAATAGACAACAAGATGCTGAGAGCCAAACCGTTTCAGTCAAAGTAGGAGATTGTATTGAGTTTACTCATATAGAGGGAGAAACACAAAAGGAAAAGACACGCGCCACACTTACTAATCTTGAGAATAGTAAGCAGGAGTATATGGGAAAGAAAAGAATATATCAGGTTACCTCTATGGGATTATTAATAAAGTCATAGATTTCACTACAAAAGTTAAATTATAGATTTATATATTATATAAAAATCTTAACCATTATACGCATTAAAAAATTCTCAAGAGAATATAGATCGGCGGGTATAGTATGAACATATTTAAAGGGTTTCTAATTTCATCAATTGCAATGACCACATTTGTAGGAACAGATCTAATTTTACAAAATGATAGTATTCATAATAAAGTTTACGCTGAATCTTATAATGTCACATACAAAGAAAGAGATTCACAGGAAGAAAGATTAGTTGTAAAGTTTAAAAATCAAATTGACTTACCTTATGAAGATGGTATTGAGAAACGAATAAAAAATGGGGATTATGATAACAATTTAAAGAAGTTATTTTCCGAAAATACAGAACTTACTTTGAATCGTCTGTTCTCATCTGTAAATCCGATAGAGATTGAAAAGTTATCAGTACAATCTAAATCAGTTGCTAATGAATCAGCTAATAATTTATTAAATTATTATATTGTACAAGCTCCTAATAACATAGAAATAGAATTATTACTGAAAAAATTTGAAGCATCTCCTCTCGTAGAGGAGGCTTATATACAAGAAAAACAAATTTTGACACCTCCTGAAATACAGTTACCAAATTTATCTGTTAATCCGTACGATGATCCTAGATTTACAAATCAAGGATATCTTGAAGCGGCACCAAAGGGAATTAATGCCTCGCATGCTTGGAGCATTAAAGGTGGTGACGGAAAGGGTACAACTTTTGTGGATATGGAATATGGATGGTTATTGAACCATGAGGATCTAGTTAATAAAAATATAAAGCTTATGTCGGGACAAAATATAAGCCAGCATAGAGCTCATGGTACTTCTGTATTAGGAATTGTTTCATCTGAAGATAATCAAATTGGAAATATTGGAATTGTACCAAAAGCAAATGTAAAAGTAATATCCCAGATTAGGGACAATGGAATTTATAATACAGCGGATGCTATTTTAAGTGCTGTACATAATTTACAAGCGGGAGATATTCTTTTATTAGAGGCACAAGCTTCGTATGATGGGTATGGGGATAAATATTTACCTGTAGAAGTACATCCAGATATTTTTGATGCAATTCGTGTTGGTGCAGATAAAGGGATTATTATTATAGAAGCTGGCGCAAATGGTTCAAACGACTTAGATAATTTTAAAGATCGTAATGGAAAAAAGATCTTAAATCGAAATAGTCCAGACTTCAAGGATTCAGGTGCTATTATGGTTGGGGCGGGATCATCAACTGTTCCACATAAACGTTTATGGTTTTCAAATTATGGAAGTCGATTAGATGTATATGGATGGGGAGAAAATGTTGATACAACATCAGCAAATCCAAGTCAAAATACTACAAATTTATATACATCAACATTTAGTGGAACATCAAGTGCTTCACCAATTATTGCTGGAGCAGCAACTTCGATTCAAGGTATTGCTAAAGAACATCGAGGTTCTCCTTATACACCAGCCGAATTAAGAAATATCTTAAGTAATCCGAATACAGGAACAAAATCTCAAGATCCGTGGAATGATAGAATAGGTGTTTTACCTGATCTAAAATCTATATTAGATAACTTAGGTTTTAATTCAGATATACCGGACTCTTCTAGTATTTTAGAAGGAAACCAGTTTGCATGGTCACTAAAAGGAATTAGTGATTTCGAGTTTGCAAAAATTAATTTCAATAAGTCAACAGAAGAAATGCAAATCGACTTAAAAGCAGGCGTACCGCATCATTATTTTAATGAAACGTATGCGAGTATTAAAGTACAAAATGCATCAGGAAAAGTAGTATACAATAAAGACATTTATGGAAACAAACAACAAAATGCTGAATCGCAAAGAGTTCCAGTCAAAGTAGGAGACTATATTGAATTAACACATCTAGAAGGTATTCATAGAGCTACTTTAACAAATGTAGGTAATAGTAAACAAGAAAGCTTTGGAAAAAAAGCAATATACCAAGTTACAAAGGAAGGTCTGAAGAAAGCAGAAAAAATGCCCGAAGCTACAATTTTAGATGGAAATCAATTTGCATGGTCACTAAAAGGAATTAGTGATTTCGAGTTTGCAAAAGTTAATTTTAATAAGTCGACAGAAGAAATGCAAATCGCCTTAAAAGCAGGCGTACCGCATCATTATTTTAATGAAACGTATGCGAGTATTAAAGTACAAAACACATCAGGAAAAGTGGTCTATAACAAAGAGATTTATGGAAACAAACAGCAAAATGCTGAATCGCAAAAATTTCCAGTCAAAGTAGGGGATTATATAGAGTTAACACATCTAGAAGGTGTACATAGAGCTACTCTTACAAATGTAGATAATAGTAAACAAGAAAGTTTTGGAAAAAAAGTCATGTACGAAGTTACAAAAGAAGGCTTGAAGAAAGTAGAAAAAATGCCAGAAACAACGGTTTTAGATGGAAATCATTTTGGGTGGTCTTTAAAAGGATATAGTGATAGAGAAATCGCAAAAGTTGATTATAATAGGACAACAGAGAAAATGCAGGTGAATTTAGAAGCAGGCGTACCACATTCTTACTTTAATAATACGTATGCAAGTATTACAGTAAAGAATTCGACCGGTAGTGTTGTGTATAATAAGGAAATAGTAGGAAATAGACAACAAACTGCTGAAATCCAAAAGGTGCCCGTAAAAGCGGGAGATTACATTGAGATTACCCATATGGAAGGGGAAGCAGTAAAGGAAAAGACACGCGCTACACTTATTAACCTTGAGAATAATAAACAAGAATATATAGGCAAAAAAAGAACCTATCAAGTTACTTCAACGGGATTAAACAAAATAGATTAACATGAAGAACCTTCTAATTATTAGTTAGATGCAAATAGTCGTTCATTATGAACGACTATTTGGCTTTTATTTAAAGAAAAGTGAAATGAAAATACTCTCTCTTTTGTATATACTCTCCTTGCCATCAACTGCTACATTTGTTTATCAGGGGGTAAATTTTAAAAATGTGCTTGAGAATTGATAAATGTTTAAGTGTTATAGATTTGAGAAAAAAGAAACAGAATAGTAAGGTATTTGTTGATAAATCCTCTCTTTCGTTACAATATTTTACATATTTGGTATGATATATATATGAGTTCTATGTATATTAAGGGAGGAATGAGAATGAAAAGTTTCATAACACGTGCAAGTGGTAATACAATCTCAAAAAGGTTAGTTTTAATGGTGTTGTCGATGGTTTTAATGATATTGATGATTACACCATCGAATGATGTATCGGCAGCCAATCTATCAAAAGCAGGTTCACTAAAAGGCGTAAATTTATTTAATGGAAGTTGGACAGTTGCTATACAGGCAGCAAATTTACAATATGTTTCGGCTGAGCCTTCGGGAAATATAATAGCAAATCGTAATGCAGTTAATGGATGGGAGAAATTCGAATTAATTTCGACTGGGGAATTATATACGTACGCTTTAAAAGCTAAAAGTAATGGGAAGTATGTTTCGTTTGAGCCAAATGGTAGAGTAGTAGCAGATCGTACATCAATTGGTGCATGGGAAAAGTTTATCTTATATAATGGTGGAGACAATAGGATATATGTATTACAAGCACTAAGTAATGGTAGATATATATC
Organism: Bacillus sp. FSL L8-0152; assembly: GCF_038006365.1. Classification (NCBI taxonomy): domain Bacteria; kingdom Bacillati; phylum Bacillota; class Bacilli; order Caryophanales; family Bacillaceae; genus Bacillus; species Bacillus sp. FSL L8-0152. The sequence continues at coordinate 3,581,194 of NZ_JBBOVB010000001.1, read as the reverse complement.
AGCAAATGGTGGTAGAGAATTAACAGCTACTAGTTATGTAGCTGGAAGCTGGGAAAGATTTGTTATTGTATACTTCTAAACTTTGAAGTGTTATATATCTAAATGATAATGGCATGTTTAGTTGGTATAAATACCTAATACAATAAAGTTTTAAGCATGTAATACAAGTGTATATTAACGTGTAAAAGGGCTGCAAATAATTAGCAGTCCTTTTTGCATGGACTTACTGAGGTTATAATGAGAAGAAAAAGAACCCTATAGGGTTCTTTTTCAAGGCATATTAACAGTAAGGAGAATCATGAAATGCTACTTCAAATCTTTATTAGGGGAAAGATTTTGAAAAAGCTTAACACGTATTTATTTTTACATAAATGTAAGATGTAGTAAATTGATAATGTTTATACTTACTATTACTAATATTCAATTAAGATAGTTAATACTATTTGTATGGTGTTAATGAAGTACATATTTAGAAAACTAATAATAGCCCCAAGTTGGTTAAATATGTCTAATATTATATTTTATTTGTTAAAAGAGCTTATAGTTATATCATTTCAAAAATTAATTAACATTTAAACAATTTTAACTGAAATTGGATGTGTATTAAATAAAATAGACAAAGACCCTGTAATAAATACAGGGCCGGATACAGGGTTAAGGGAACGCATAGTTTCTTAATATCATAGTAGCATATATTCTTTGTATAGCTACATGAGGATTTTGACAGAATTAAGAACAAGACAGAAAATCTGTAGGAAAGTAAATATAGTGCTGGAAATGTGATTTTAAATTAAGCTATAGGTATATTGAAATGGATGAAAACTCTTGAGTACCATGATTAAATTGCCTTTAATTATGAGGTTTAGGTTAGAGGGATAATTGGATCTTACTGAAAAGAAAAAATGTTTTTTAGATTAAAAGAAGAAAAGACACCTTTTGGGTGTCTTTTCTTTAGGTAAACAGTTCACATATTGCTGAATTAGATACGAAACCATAATTCGACTACGAAGTAAATCCTAACATAATCTGAACAGAAAAAATATGTAATATTACATTTTTAGTTTTTAATTATTTTATTCAATATAGAGAAGCAACGTAAATAAAAGGGCATGCAGTAGTATCTGCAGCCCTTTTTAGGAGGAACTCAAGACATCATTAGGACACGTATTGGAAACAGGTTCAAGAATAGTATGTGTGAAAAGAAAAAGTCCTATACCAAAAGTAGACAGGACCTTATCTTTTTTACATTTTAAAAAATGAAATTCTGTCCTTTTGAAATCAGTACAGCACACACTTGGTTCGAAATGAAATTAGAAAAAGTATACATGAAAATGGCAGACAACTATTTTGTTGCCTGCCGGTGCCAGTGGGTTGAATGAGTTAGTCAATTCAATAAATTGTGCTATCCCATTACCAGAAGATTGAAGCCGCTAGTTCAAACGGCTTAGACATAGTTTGTCTAATAAAGAAAAAATTATGAGTAGAAATTTTGTTTGCTCTATATGAAAAGATAAGTAGATATTCATCAGACAAGGATAATTTAGCATATCTTGAATAGGGTGTAGGAATGAATTAAAGAAATGGATATTTGTTTAGGAGGGGACTGACTCAGGAGTGGGACTTTCGGACAGGGTTTGGGGAGCGGTGATTGCCTTTGGCATTGCGACTAATATCGTTGCTTGTATAATGGCAGTATACATTCAAAAATATGAGCTAATGATAAATCATCTTACAAATATTTTATTTTTAATAATTATCTCTTTAACGTTTATAAAGATGAAAATTAACAGATGGGTGGCTTTAGGATTTACATTAGTTGTAATAGAGAAAGGTATTAAAGCGGGATATGACTTCTACACACATAATTATTATAGTGTCAGTTGGAGTTTAGCTATTATTGTCTATTGCATATACGAGATGGAAAAGTATCATATTGAAATAAACGAATAGGCGCAACAAAAAGGTGTTAGTAGGTGGAATTCTTTTTAAAATACTATAAAAAAGACACTACAAGAGTGTCTTTTTTTTGAAAATACTCTATAATTAACTTTGGGGAAGGTAATGTTAGAGTATTCGTTTAGCATTATCTTTATATTTGATAAACCATGAAATCGAAAGATTTTGTGGTTTATTTTATGAACAATAGATATTACAGTATTGGCAGTGAGCTATTAATCATTTTAAGCATTAGGGGAGAATGGATTAAAAGTCTAACATCGAATAACGGTTCCGGAATATAGTGTTGCGAAATGATCTCCCATATCCCAAACGGTACTTGCCTGTATATAGCCCTTAAAGCCTTCTGAAGAATAATAAATCTCTTTTGGTATACTTTCTTTAGTTTGGAAATGTGCTTTAGAGTACTTTACATAATGGTTTTTAACAACTTTTGCTTCTGGAACAATAGTGTTTTTTTGTTCCAATGTTGGCCTAGCACTAGAAGGTGGTATGAATTTTACATTGTCTTGGTAATTAGGATCTAAGGTGTCAGCTTGTACACTGTGTGACGAAACAAAGGTGCTTAGACTACTTCCCGCGATTAAAGTTGCAAATACTAACTTTGAGAATTTTGTTAATCTACTCATTCTATAATCTCCTTTTTATTATTTTGTAAGGTATCTCCTTACACCTCACAGTCTATATCCACTACAAAAGGGTGTACATACATATTGATAGACAAAATTCTACAAAATACCGCATGTTTTTGGGATTTATGTATAATAATCCAATGTCTAATAGTCTATCAAAAGTAAAAAGTAGGTCTTATATAAAAGAAAATGAATAATTTATGCAGGTAATGTATATGGAATTATTGTTTAAATATTCTAAAATGAGTTGATAAAGATGTTGGTAGGTTTTTTGGAAAACAAATAATTTCCTAGGTGAAATTTGGAAGGAAGATTCTCTGTTAGAGTTTTTATAAGGGAATTCATTTTCGTAGATTCAAAATGTAAAAATAACTAAAAGAGCAAGTGTTTCAATGGGTAAAAAGCTATGTTGAGTCTTTTTTCTCTGTCGGTGGTCGTCTAATCAATGAAATGACGGATGCTTATGATAGTTTGTGTCTAGCAACATTCGTGTATAAACGAATGAATTAAGAAAAGGGTGAAATATTGGATAACTCGAAATGGATACCTTTAAGTAATGTTGATGATGATGAGGAAATTTGGGTAGGAGCAAGAGTTAGGTTGTACAATGTTGGTATGAATAGAGAAGATAAAGAAAATAATTTCTATGAATATATTATTTCTTATATCTACGACAACACTAAATACTTACAACTAACTAATTTAACAACAGGAAAAGCAGGTTATATTATTTGTGCCATTGAAAAAGAATTACCAAATAATTATGCTTTGGGCAGAACATTAAAGCAAAGAATAGGTTTAGAAAATACCTATTTTAGATTTGAATAATCAACAAATAAGGGAAGCACCAACTCTAAGGTGTCTTCCCTTATTTAATACTTTTTATCAATAATCAATATTAACAGAGCCTAAATAAAAAAGTGAGAAAAATGATAAACATTCTTCTCACTTTCATCAATTAGGGTGGCATATACATAAATATGCGTTTGGGTGGATTTTTGGATGAAAAATCCACATGCATAGTATAACAAACTACATAAGGTAGATTATATGTAATATTGCATATAGGGAAAGATTCTTCTATAGAAATAAAATACAGTTTATACTGAATTATTTATTTATTATAAGGTAATAATATATTATCGGATTTTATATCTATTACTTATGTATACGTGTTACAATGAATTTCTCCAATTTATTTTATTCTTTTATATAGAATTTATGGTTTAGTTATCTCTTACAACAAAATCGGCCGTAGTAAATGATTCATGAATAGTGTGATGCATTTAGAATGGTTCAAAGGCTGTTAAACATAATCATACAAAGAATAAATTTATGTAGTTATTTTTTAGAGAATTTATTATGGTAAAGACTTCATCCGATTTGAATAGCGCTAAATTAAAATTTTTATCCAATCAAGGTCAAATAATATCTGTTAAATGAAGGGTATGTTTCATCCATTTTATTGGGAACAATTCGTAGTTTTAGAATTGCTGAATATGGAAAGATAACATATTCGAAAGGAGGATAGATAAAACGCTGCCTGTGAAATTTAAATCGTTAAATAAGGAAGTTGAGATGATAGGATTTAATAGGGGTTTCATTTCGAATGGTACTGTAAATATATGTAGAAAAAATAAAGGAGAAAAATTTAAATAAACTATATCAGTAGTAAAAGTGAAAGGGAGAAGTATCTAGTGTTTAATATAAAAGAAAGATTGGGACAAATAAAGCTTAAAACGAAGTTGTCTATGGCATTTATTGCAATATTAATTATACCAAGCCTTATCGTAGGAATATCATCTTATAATAAAGCAAAAACAGATCTTAATGAAACAATTTTACAATCAGCACAAGATAATATAAGTATTTTAGATAAGATTGTTGATGATGAATTAGAAAATAAGCAAACAGATGTCTCTCATTTTGCAAAGGTACTCACACAAAGGGATTATAATCCTGAACAATCGCAAAATGTACAGAGTAAATTTGATCAATATATACAGTTACATCCAGAGATAGAAACGATTTATACGGCATCCAGTAACAATCAATTTATTCATGCACCTGTTGGAAAAATACCAGAAGGGTTTAATCCGTTAGAAAGCAGTTGGTATAAGGATGCAGTAAAAGCAAATGGAGAGATCATTGTTTCATCTCCATATAAATCAAAGGCTACAGGAAATATGGTAATAGCAATTGCAAAGCAAAATGCAGATAAAAGTGGTGTCATTGGCGTAGATTTGAATATTAAAGATATAGTAAAAACATCCAAAATGATTAAAATTGGAAAGCAAGGATTTGTATCTATAGTCAGTCAAGATAAAACAATAGTTATTCATCCATCACTAAAGCCAGGAGAGAAATTAGAGAAAACTTTAGCGGATGAACTGTACAAAAAAGAAGATGACGTAATTACTTATAGCCTTAACGGGGAAGATCGAAACATAAGCTTTAAAACAAACAAAAAAACAGGTTGGAAAATAGCTGGCGTAATGCCTACGAAAGAAATTGAAGAAGCTACCAATCCTATTTTTTATAAAACGCTCACTATAATAGGGGCTTCATTATTGTTAGGTGGAATTGTAATTTTATTCATACTTAGATCTATTATTAATCCACTAAGACAATTAGTTATTTCGGCCCAAAGAATTAGTCAGGGAGATTTAACCGAGAAAATAGATATTCGTTCAAAGGATGAACTTGGTCAATTAGGCGGTAGTTTCAATACAATGGCAGAGTCGTTACGTAATATTATTTCTCAAATTAACACATCTGCAGGACATGTAGCTGCGTCTTCTGAGGAACTAACTGCTAGTGTAGAACAAGCAAGCGTTGCGACGGAACAAATTACAAAAGAGATGGAAGAGATCTCGAATAGTGCAGAGGTTCAAAATAATGAAGTTGAGTCTGGAGCTGAATTAATTGGTGAGGTAACACGAAATATTCAATATGTAGCTGAGAATGCATCTGAAGTATCGGCTTCATCCATATACACAAAACAAAAAGCCAATGAAGGTGAACAATTAGTAGAACAAACTGTAACACAAATGCAGTCTATCCATCACTCTGTTTCTCAATCCGATAATGTAATAAAATTATTAGATAAGAAATCGCAACAAATTGGAAGTATATTAGAAGCGATTCAAAATATTGCGGAACAAACAAATTTATTAGCATTAAATGCAGCAATTGAAGCAGCTAGAGCAGGAGAACAGGGGCGAGGATTTGCAATTGTTGCCGATGAAGTTAGGAAGCTAGCAGAGCAATCATCCGATTCTTCGATGGAAATTGGAAGTTTAATTAAGGAAATACAAGCAGACGTACATGAGACTGTAAAAGCTATGAATGAAGTAGGAGTAGAAGTACAGTCGGGAATTAAGGTTGCGAATGATACAAAACAAAGTTTTTATGAGATTTCAAAATCTGCAAATGAAATTGTATCAAAAGTACATGGTATGGTAGAACTATCAAATAAAATGACAACTGATGCAATGAAAGTTGATACATCGATTGATCAAATAGCTATGGCTGTAAAAGAGAATTCTTCAAGTATGCAAACGATAGCTGGTTCATCTGAGGAACAACATGCTTCTATGGAAGAGATAAATTCTTCAGCAATACAATTAGCACAGATGGCGGAAGAACTTCAAGAGTTAATTGGTGGATTTAAGATTTAAGTTGAGATTCTAGGAGAGAATGCTAGAATCTTGTTACAGAGTGGAAATGAAAAATCTTATAACATAGTATATAAGTATAATACGTACTCTCTACACGTATTGAACAGGCAGATAAGCCATTTAAAAACCCTCCATTTGGAGGGTTTTTAAATACATTTACATTAAATTTGTTGTGGTGCACCACCAACACTATATGAAGGAGTAGGATAATGACCATGAGTAGCAAGCTGATTTGTTTTAGAAAACTGAAAAATTCCCACCGTTAATACCCCAATAAAAGCAATGCCTGATAATAATAAGCTAATTTTTTTCATTATTTTAACACTCCTTTTGCGATTGATTTTTGTCTTGCCTGATAACAAATATGGAAATAGTCACTTACCTTTTGGTAGTTCTCTAATTGTCTACATTTTGTGGCAAATAATTCAGCGTATTCGACAACATATTCCCATAATTCTTCTTCCTCAAAGTATAAGATTCCTTCTTGAATGATTTTTTCTAATTCTTCCAATGGAATATTTTCGTTTAATCTTTTTAAAATAGAGAAGTGGTGTGTGTATTCTTCGTTATGAATTTCTCTGCAAATTTGTAGTCCCTTATCAATGAGTTGGCTGGCCGTTGATTGTTCTCCTAACTTATAATGTTCCTTAGCTTGTAGGAAGATGGCCTTGAAGTGTGTAGGGATTTTCTCTGTTACTTCTGAAAGGTGACGAATGGCTAAAGTAGACATACTTTGATCAGAATACAGCCACCCCATAGTATTTTTTACGTATAACAAGGAATCTTCTTCCCTATTTTTTTGTAGTAAATCAATTGCACAATGTAGATATTCTTCTGCTTGTTCGTACTGTTTTAAATAGATGCAGCAACCACCTAACAAACTATTACAAAAGGCTGTTTTTACTTCATAACCTTCATATTTTGAAAAGATTACTCTCGATTTATTTGCGTATTCGATAGAAGCAAGCATGTTATAGGTATGGTGATAAAAAGTAGCAATTCTATAGTAGAATTCAGCGTGTTCAATTTCATCTGGTATGTCTACTAATATCTTTTCTGCCAGTTTATAATGTTCCTCTGCCTCAGTAAAATTTGATATAAAAGTGGAATGAATGGATTTAAAAAAGTGATAATAGAAGCGTAGAAAATGGTCTGTAGGCATATCATAGTCACTAATGGCATCAAAGCTATTTTGTTGGATACCAAGGCTATCTGTTAAGACATTATAACGGAATTCAAGTAGTGAATAATATAGTAACAAATTTTGATCTTGATGTTCTTGATTTGGCTCAGTACTTAATTTGCTGATTTTTTCATCAATTTTCTTTTTTAGATTAGTAGCTTTTATAACTTGTTGAGATAGCATAGATCGATACCAGTCGTTTAATAGAGAGGTTAACTGCTCATTTCCTTTTACTGAGACACTCATAATATACGCCCCCATCTTATAGAAATATCCTAATCCAATTTAATTGTAACTATCATAGCAAAATAGAAGAAAAAATAGTATGATTTTACAACTTTTTCAAGAAAATTCATAAAATAATCAATTATTGTCGAATGTACTTAGAATAAAACATCCAAAAATTATCAAAAGATGATATGAGTCTTTATACGTTCTATTAGGTGAACTAAGAAACTGTGATTGAAGATTTATGAAATTTCCTTTTCTTAAAACGGATCAATTACATATTACTTTTTAAATTGTTTATCAGATACTATAGTATGTATTACAAACAAATATATAAATCTTGTGTGTGTAAATAAGAAGAGAATAAAGAAAACAAAAAAAGAACTTGTAAGAATTCCTACAAGTCCTTATTTAGATAATGTAAAAAGGTGAAACAGAATACCTCATTATTTTTAATAGGGAAATTATCTTACTTATGGCTTGGTTTTATAGAAGATTTGTTCTTATTGTTGATTAAAGGGAAATTTAAGACTGGTAAGGGGGAAGTGCATAAAAGAGAAAGTCTCCTTTACTTATTCTGAAAAGATAATTCAAAAAGCTATTTGTGTATAGAATAAGCTATGCATAAATTCATCAACATTGGTGATAATAAATAAGAGAATCAACATATAAGCATAAACTTGTTAAAGCTCAGTGTAATTCTATAAATAGTAGATATAATCATCTGAAAAATAACATTATTTACTTTTCGAGTAGGGTAAGTAGAAAAAAATAGGAAGTTTTTCTTTGAAGAAAGCTCTTTTGACAGGAATAGATTTTTTCATAACTAGAACAAATAAATTAATAATCGCATATACTGTATTGTCGTTAAAGCAAGACATTATTTTCTCAGAACAAGGGAATCACTAGAAAAATACGTGATTCCTTTATTCTTCAATATAATATCAATAGTTGATTTGAAATAACCGAAGAAATAAAATCTTTGTTAATGGACAATCACATAATTTTAGGTATAGTAGGTTTATAATTTAGACTATAAAAATTAATGTGTCTTTTATTATTTAACTAAGAAGACTCACTCCATAAGGAACTCACAGCAAGTATGAGCATGTGGGAGTAGTTCAAAGCATGCAATATTGTTTGATTTGGCTAATACATAGATTTATCATCTCAGAACTGGTGTAAGAATTATAATGTTTATACCATTCTATTGTATTTTCTAAAGTCTGTTGTAGGGACCATTTTGGCTGCCAATTAAGATTGAATTTTGCTTTGCTAATGTCAAGATTCAGTAAATTTGCTTCATGGAAATTTATTGGACCTATATTTTCTGCTGTCCAATCCCCGCAGCCCCAAATATCTAGTAAACTGGTCACTAATTTTTCTACTGGAACAATATTGCTTAGGGATGGCCCGAAGTTCCATGCTCCTGAATAAAGGATACCATTATTTATAATTTTTTCTGTAAGGAGTAAATACCCGCTTAAGGGTTCTAGTACATGTTGCCAGGGTCTAATAGCAGTAGGGTTTCTAATAATAATGTTTTTGTTTGATTCTAATGCTCGTATACAATCAGGAATAATTCTATCTATTGACCAATCGCCACCACCAATTACATTACCAGCTCGAACGCTTGCAATTATTTTCTTGTGTTGAGAAAAGTTTTCTTCTGAAAAGTAAGAATTTCGATAGGAAGAAATTAAAAGTTCGCAGCATCCTTTACTTGAGCTATATATGTCATGGCCGCCCATAGGGTCAATTTCACGATAACCCCAAGGCCATTCTTTATTTTCATAGCACTTGTCACTTGTCACCATAATTCCTATTTTAGCTGATTCATGTAATCGAATTGCCTCTAGTACATTCATAGTTCCTACAACGTTTACCTCGTATGTTTCTCTAGGATATTCATATGAATACTTAACTAGAGGTTGGGCAGCTAAATGGAATACAATTTCAGGTTTATAATCTGTAAAAACCTTATTTAATTTATTAAAATCTCTAATGTCTCCACGAATATCAATTATATTATTTTGAAGGTTAGTAATGTTAAAGTTATCATTTTTATTTTTAGGATCTAATGAATATCCGATTACAGTAGCACCTAATTCATTCAACCATAGGGATAACCAAGAACCTTTAAAACCAGTATGTCCAGTAATTAAAATTGTTTTTCCGTAAAAAGCATTATTAAAGTTTTGGTTTAACAATTAGTCCACCTCCTTTAGTACCCTATTTTTAGGGGGTTAGGTATAAATGTTTATTATTTTTATACCAATTAACAGTTTTTATAATTCCTTCTTCAATATTAATTCTAGGTTCCCAGGAAAGAGAGTTTTTTATTTTTTGCACATCTGCTTCAGGAACCCATCTTTCATTTGTTCTAGAGGAAATTGCACCGTAATTTGGTCTGGAATTGGTTTTCAAATGTTTGAATAATAATTCTACATAATGTTTCAAGGGGTGAATAGTGCCGCTCCCAATATTAAAGATTTCATTTTGTACAGTAGTATTTTCTACTGCTAGGATACAGGCATCTATTACATTTTCTATATAACAATAATCTCTTAATTGATTACATAAAGTTAAATTTACATCTTTGTTTTGTAATACTCGCAAGATTATATAGCTAAAAATTTTATGCGGCTCTTCGCCTTCTCCGAATATGCCAAAAGGTCTTAATGTTATAAGATTAATATTGTTTTCGCTAGCAATTTGATGGGCGAGTATAGTAGCAGCAGCTTTGGTACTTCCATAGATATCCACAGGAGTTAGTAACATATTTTCATGAATAGGTTCCATCTTGTTACCGTATTCAGAACTACTCCCAAAATTGATGATTTTTTTACAATTCACCAATTTTGCTGCTTGAATAATGTTACAAGTCCCTATAACATTTGTTTCTATAGCATGGATGTAATCTGTATGGGCAGAATTTACACCATAGGCTGCCAGGTGAAAGATATAATCGGGATTAATTTTCTTTATTGCATCTTGTACTTGTTTTTTATCTCGTATATCTATTTCATAGGTTTCAATATATTTTAGAATATCCTTTAGTCTCCAAGAGTTTGATGGTGTTCTTATGAAAAGAACAATTTTTGCTTGTAAATTTAAAAGTCTTCGTGCCAAGTGAGAACCAATAAAACCGTATCCACCAGTAATAAGGAAAGTTTTATTTTTAAATGAAGCAATCATAGTGATAATCTATCCTTTATTAAGATGTATTTTTAGTTGCTGAAATAAATAGATTTATTTTTAAATAAGGAAAGTATCAGTCTTAATTGTGATGAGGGGAGGGGTATTTAAAATGATTTTTTATTGTTGTTGTATCAATTTGGTCAGCAAATAAAGAGGAGGGAGATTTTTGAAAAGTATTATGAAGGGTATGACATGTCTTGTTCAATTGTTCAATATAAGGAATGTATATATAATCTAAAACTGCTGGAGGTAATTCTAAAGTTTCTTGTTTCCATAAATCGAACTCGTTTGGATTAATAATTTGCATACTTCCAAAATGAAAAGCTATTAATTCATCTTGATCAATAAAAACTTTATTATCTGTTTTAGATATAGAACTGCTATTTAAAATGACATTCCAAGGTGCTGCATCAATACCTTTATGAGTCATGATTTTTATATTAGAAAAGATGTTAGGAATGTGATTTAAATATTTTTGGTCACCCCATCTATTCATTTCAACATCATAATGATTATTACAATATTCTAGGCATTTATCTTTCCACCATGTTAAAATTTCTTTACTATTTTGATCGTTTTTGAAGCCTACTAAACCAGCTTGGTATATACCGTGTATGCTTTCAATTGCAGTAGAGCTTCTTTGAGGGCAAAGGAATACAGAGTATTTCCACCACTCATCAAGAATGATATTAGGTGCTGTAAAGAAATACATATCAGCATCACAATATATAATGTGATCAACTTCCGGATAAAGACTAAGGACATGTAGACATAGGGGCGCTTTTAATGTCCAACAATATTCTTGTAAACTTCTATCATTTTTTATACTGAGGAGTTCATGATTTTCAATTTCTTTTACTGGAATTAGTATGGCGTGCTTTAATTTTAATTTCTCTAATATTTGATAAGTTAAATCATCCATACAACAGATCCATACAGTAAATTTAGCGTTGAAATTTTCTAAGGAATAATAAGAGGTCAATCCTTGAATTAATCGTTCTTTACTTATAATCATGGAAAAGTTCATAAAATGATTGGATTGATTCATTTTTCTTCTTAATTGTGAATCTTTATATAAAGTTTGAGCTTTATTTATATCTTTTTTACTTAAAAATTGTTTAGTATCTTTATTGAATTTATCCTTTAATTGCTTTAAAACAAATTGAATTCTCTCTAAATACGGAGTGTAAATATGGTTTAATATATTATTGGGTATTGAAATTTCTCCCAAAGACCAAAGGTCAAAATCATTTTCAGTAAAGATAGTAATACATGCAAAATGGTAAACAACTAGTTTGTCGTTTTCAATAAATACATCGTTTTTAGTCTTGTCAATTTTATAATCGTTATTATATATACAGTTCCAAGGCGCAGCATTTATACCTAAGTTATTTGAAATTTTTACTTTTGGAAAATATATAGGGATATAATCTAAATACTTTTGGTCTCCAAATTTCCCCTCCTCAGCCTCGGCACTGCACCAATCTATACATTTATTTTTCCACCATCTTACACTTTTTAGTCCATAGAGATCATTCTTAAATCCAATTAGACCGGCCTGATATTTTCCATACATCTTTTCTACCCAATCACGATCTCTTTGGGGGGTTAGGAAAATAGAATGGTCACCCCATTCCTCAAAAATAATATTAGGGTCAGAGAAAAAGCATAAATCACCATCACAATATAGAATAGATGGTAAATCATAATTGACCAATAAATATTCTATCAAGACAGATTTTAAAGTCCAACAATATTCATTTACTTTTCTTTTTCTCTTAATTGCTTTTAGTTCACGATCTTCTAATTCTTCAACTTGTAAAAGGTTTACATTAATTAAACTCATTTCTTTTAATAGTGAATATGCAAAAGGATCTATACAACAAATCCACAATGTGAATTTTTCTGAGTACTGCATTAGTGATTGCTGTAAAGCAATAATTTTCAAGACATACTCACTACCTACAATGACGCAGAAATGATTATTTAGATCATGTTGTTGATTATAGAATTGGGGATGTCTTTTTTGAGTATTTTTTTTGGAGAGATTTGAAGCTTTAATTCCTGTTGAAAGTGGGTTAACTATTTTCTCATTAGAGGGGATATACAATCGAGGTAAACTTATTTTTTTATCATTAGAGTTCAATGCTTATTCAGTCCTCTCCACTAAAATTTATTTGGATTCCAACTTTCATTTACAGTTTTTAAATCTTTAGGTGTATCGACACTAGCCCAAAAGTCATTGTGTTCATAGACTGCGAGCTCATTGTCTTTTATTAAATTTCGAAGAGGATCTTCTTCTAGAACACAATCATCATTATTACTTAAATAATCGAATATTTCTTTGTTAAATACAAAAAACCCGCCATTAATTACTTCATCAAGTAATGGTTTTTCTTTAAAATCAATAGCAATTCCATCTTCGACCTCCAATAGGCCGTATTGACTATTTTTTTTAATTCCAGTTAATGTAGCAATTTTTCCTTTTTCTTTATGGAATGCTATTAGTTGATCAATATCTATATTAGCTAATCCGTCACCATAAGTTAATAAAAAGGTTTCACCCTGTACAAAGGATTCAAGTTTTTTTAGTCTTGCCCCGGTCATTGTATCAATTCCTGTATCTATAAAATGTATATTCCAATTTTCTAATTCCTGAAGTAGCGTATATTGACTGGTTTTAAAATTCAAACTAAAGTCATTCTCTTTCCAGCTAAAGTCCATAAAATATTCTTTAATTTTCTCACCTTTATATCCTAAGGGCAAAATGAAATCAGAATGTCCATATTTTCTATACCAATTCATTATATGCAAGAGGAGAGGCTTTCCTTGAACTCGAACTAATGGTTTGGGAATGTCCTCTAAAATTCCTTGCATCCGAAGCCCTTTTCCGCCACACAAAATTATGACTTTCATAGATTTATTTCCTTCCTCTCTATATATTTTACTAATTTAAACTATGTAGTTTGTTTGATAAATGTATACACGGTTGTACCATAATGACAATCAACTAAAAAATATATGTTAGATTTATAATTCAAATGCTGATTAAACGTGAAGAATACGCACTGTAGTTTATTCTCAATCTTATGTAAATTAGGTTATTTTAAAATCAATGCTTTATTTTATTTAATACTAATGAAAGAAATTGCTTGTTTATAAGATAAAAGAAGGGGAGGGGAAACAAGGGAATTGAAGAAGCTTATAATGAAAAATCTAAGAAGGAAATTAACTATTTAAAGGAAAAGTGAACAAATATTAAATTGTAGATTTTACAAATTTAAAAAAGAGCACCGTATAAAGGTGCTCTAGTGATGGAATCAATTTTGTAAAGAACCATTTATTCAATAAAGAAGGACTTATGAATTATTATATGAACGGTTTATTAATTAAGTGTGTATCAATTAGATGGGAATTTTATTTCTCTACACCTATTTTAATTTACTGGCAAAATCATGTTAAAAGTAAGAAGGAAAGTATTAAGTTAATGTTATTTTATTTAAAATATAATCCCAATCGGAATCATCACCTTCCCATCTATCCTGATAACGTGGGAGTTCAATTGAACAAACCCTTGATATTCCCCAATTTTGTTCAACGATATTAGATATATCCTCCTTAAAATTGACAATAAGAATATTAAAATCTTTATTTGTAATTTCGGATAATACGTTTTTTAATTCAATCGCTTCATCTCGATTTCCCCAAATCCTAATGAATAAAATCGATTCACTACTATTTATTTTTTCAAGGAATCGATTAATTCTAGTGTCTAATTTAGCTTTAAAAGAAGGATAAGTTGATTTCCAATTCTTTTCTGAGTCAATAGGAAAGTCATGCATTGAAAAACAATTATAATAAGTGTCCTTTATACAATAGGTAATTCGTTCTGCCCATTTAGTTTGATTATCAAATTCTGATTCAATAAGACCGTAACTTTCTGAACCTTCTATGACCATATTTTCCAACTTCATAAATTTTTCAAACCGACTTTGAAGTAATCTGTTTACATCTGAAAGTGATGGATAATAAAACCAATCTAAAGGTCCAGAAAATGTTCTTAAATGGTGCCTTTTGATTTGGTTAGTGACTTGACACAATCCTCCTAAACTTACAATTACGCCATAGGATTTTTGTATATCATCTAGGTTCATCCTCATCATCCTTTTTAAAAGTAATTTAAATTATCTATTCAGTATATGATGCAATAACATATTGATGTGGACATATATATCAAAGTACATAGAACTAAGACAATGGTATAAATTTGAAAAGTCAAAATCCCTAAGTTAAGGGATTATATCTTTAATGTTATATCATTGAGTTGCTATTGGAATGAAAACTGGTAGGGATATTGCACCAGAGTTATTTACTCTCCAGTAACTTAAATTAGAAACCAGTCCTTGATTACTGTAGTAAAATTGTTGTCTTTTTAAAAGAATACTTAGATAAAAAAAGAAAACCCTATTGGTTAGCATTTAACGAGTAGAGTTTTCTTTGAAGTAGCACCTTTTACATGATAAATATTGAAGAGGGAAAACCCACTTAGAAAAACTTTTAAGCAGAAAAATAGACTAGTCTATTTTAATTTCTAATGGTCCCAGTATCTTTTATTTTGACGTGTGTCTTTACATTTATTTTAGCCTCTGCTAACGCTTGCAACCAATCTCCTTTTACTTTTTTCCACTCTTTATATTGAAATGCTCTAGCATATAGGGATAATCCGATTGGATCAATTTTATTCTGCTGTATTTCATACAACATATTTTGTAAATTATTATTAATTTCTTTTTGAATAGCACTTTTTAAATTATTTATATTTTTTTTATTATCATAGTGTCCCTTAATTGAATTCGCATTGGTTTTTTCTATTAAAGCTACATTAGCATATATATCGAGATTAAATACAAACTTTCCGTTTTGAAAATTAACAACTACCTTCCTTGTCGCGTTCTGTACGAAGATAGAAGTGTTTGTTTTTTTGTTGGACTTTTTAGGAGGAAGCGCAAGGTGTAGTATCATTCGCCCGCTACTTTTTTGCTTATTTATAAGATTGAAAAATTTAACATCTTTTTTAGGGATATGAGTTAAATATTTCCCTTTTTGATTTAAAAATGCAATTCCAACTGTGTCGATTTCATTCTTTGTTTTTTTGATAATTGGAACAGTTTGCGTCATTCCTTCTTCATTTTGTTCTCGCATTAATTGTTGAATTGTAGAAGAGACGGATTGGTTATTTTGAATTGACGATTCGATTACACCATTTATATAAGATGAAAGTGATGGTTTACTAGGCTTATGAATTTTAAAAACTTCTTCTGCAGGTCCATCTACAAGTACTACTTTAGCATTAATGGTAGCGTAAGGATCACGGTAAGAAGAATCAAGCTCCTGCAACCAATTTGCTTCTTGCGCTAATTTTTTCCCAATTAAAATGATTTCAGCTTTGGAAGCTGTCATAAAGCCTGTTAACTTCGTATCTATCTTACTGAATCCAGTATATACAGTTGATGCTTGTGTCCAATGTTCTATAGTACTTTTTGGTTGTTTATGATGAAAGAGTGGTATGCTTGTTCCAACTTTTATGTCTCCATTAGGGGTTCTATCCAAGCCAATTAACAGGATTAATGAAACCTTCTCAAGAGGAATTCTCTGACTACAACCAATTATATATACACAACAAATTACAATCCATATCCATTTTCGAATCAAAGTTGTTTCCTCCTAGTAATCCAAGTAAAAAGAATACTGTAAGCGAAAAATAAGATTGGTAATAGAATAAAGAAAAAGACATTTAAGATATCCATAAGATAATATATAAACAAATATTGATCCACATCGGGATTTAGGAAAATAAATAGGCCAACTATAAGTAACATAAAAGCAAGTAGCGCCCAATTGCGGGCGTTTTTTTGAAGTGAAATGGTCACAGATTCAAAACTGAAAAATAAATACGGATATATTGTAGTGGAAAATACAATTAAATAGTAAGCGATATATATAATTTCTAATCGTTCCATGAAAGAAAAACGAACCCCTTTTAACAGATGAAATACTGGCCAGATTACATCTTTTATCCCTTCTGGACTAAAGTATATATAAGAAAGGATAGTAACATATAGATAGAAAAACATGGTTCCAGTATTCGCTATTAGTAGTCCTTTTATGGCTTTTTGTTTTTTTTGTAAGAATGGGTATATATAATATGCAATTTCTAGGCCAGCATAAGGAGTAATGGTTTCTTTTGTTGCCTTTACAATAGGGTATAATCCTTCTTTAAATATAGGTAGTAGGTGTAAAGGATTGTAGTTAGTCTTTAGTGAAAAAAGAAGAAATAGCGGCATCCAAGTAGTGAAGAAGAAAACAAGCATAGAATAACTAGTAAGAGCCCTTAACCCACTCAGGGCTAAAATAATAAAAGGTAATAGTAATAATATGGTGATTTGATAAGCAGGAGTGGAAGGGAATATCCACACTTTTACAATATCAGTTGCCTTTAATAAAGTATTAAATCCAGCAAAAAATAGATAAAAGGCATATGCAAGAAAAAGAATTGTCCCTATCCATTTACCAAAGTATGTTTTTAAGATTTGTGAGAAATTTTTGTTAGGATTTTTTTGTAACATTAATATAATAAATACACCGATTATAGAAGTAACTATCCATCCGAGAATGATCGAAATCCAGCCATCTGTACCAGCAGTAGTAGCAAGTGGGCTTGGCATAATTAACATACCAGATGCGAGTTGCAGCGAATGAATGAAAATAATAAATTCGAATAAAGTTACTTTTTGGAACTTAAGATTCTCCATGTTAACCACCTTCTTTTTTCTTTCTTTGTTTCGGCTGTCCTGTACTCGAGCGGGTGGTAATCATCGAAATAGGAAATCTTACAAAAGAATCTTTTAACTCTTGGAGACGAAATGGTGCGATTGGCATTCCGTATGGTGAACCATAGGAAGTTAGTGAAACAAAATGAGCAAATAAGAGCATTAATCCACTAACAATACCTACAATCCCATAAAAGTAAGCCAATAACATCATTGGAAAACGGATAAGGCGTATAGAACTTGATAAATCATAATTAGAAACAATAAATGAAGCAATGGCTGTAATAGATACGATAATAACCATAACGTTACTAACAAGACCAGCTTGAACAGCTGCCTGTCCAATTACAATCCCTCCAACGATTCCAATAGTTTGTCCAATTGGTTGTGGTAAGCGAATGCCAGCTTCACGTAGCATTTCTAGTGTAATTTCCATTATAAAAGCTTCCAATAAGGGGGAGAAAGGGACTTTGACTCTTGATGTTGCAATAGAAGTGTATAAGTCTATAGGAATAATTTCAAAGTGAAAAGAGACTATAGCAATATAAAATGCGGGTAAAAAAATAGCTATAATAAATCCTGCAAATCGTAATAAGCGAAAAAATGATGCGATGAGCCAATGAATATTATAGTCATCTGGGGTTTGAAAAAATCCAATCAAATTCATCGGAACAACCATTGCACCAGGGGATCTATCCATTAATACTGCTACTTTCCCATCAAGTATATGATTTGAAATGGCGTCTGGGCGCTCGCTTAAATATGCCTGTGGAAAAGGAGTCCAATTTTGATCTTTTGTATAATTAGATAGCTCTCCAATACTTAATACCGCATCTGTTTTGATTTTACAGATTCTGGTTTCAATTTCTTGGACTACATCTGCGTTTGCTACATCACCTAAGTAAATTAAATAGACTAAAGAAGTGGCTCTTTCTCCAATCGTCAGCTTTTTGATTTTTAACTCTGTAGAAGGAATATATCGACGGATAAGACCTATATTTTTTGTGGCATTTTCAATAAATCCATCATGGGATCCTTTTATAGTAACTTCTGAAATTGGCTCTTGAATTGCTCTCTCTGCCCAGCCTTTTGTATTTATTAGAAGTGAACGCTTTTCTCCCTCCATAAACAGTACACATTGCCCCTCAAGTAATCCTTCTTTAATTTCATTCCATGTATATACTATTTTGGTATGAGTAGCAATAATATTAGAATTAAATATTTGACTGTCTTCATTTACGTTTTGTAATAATGGTGTAACAACATTGCTTTTTAATGCAACACCATCTGTAAGGCCTTCAAAATAATATAATAAAATATTCGTGTTTGTTTTTAATTGCAAAGGATGTTCAATTAAATCTGCACTAATATCAAAGATGTTATCTAATGTATTTTTAAGTTCTTTTAAGTTACTTGTTTGGATCTTTTCAATGGTTTTATCTGTCTTAGTTTCTAAGGTCTCTTCATTTAAGGACAAAATTGACACCTCTTTAATATATAACGATTAGTTGTATTTATTATTTTTATATGATTGAATTTTATTCACTAATTTAAACTAATTGGAGATAAGAATTAATAAATTTGATGTGCTATATTATTAATTCAATAATTGGGAGCAAAAAGCAGATGTAATTTGTGTGGAAATTTCAGTATTAAGATAGAATTGAAATTTGAATGATTATAATAAAAAGAGCCCTTGATAGGTTCTTTTTTTAGTTGGTAAATATGATGTCAACAATAGATGGCGATAAAGGTAGTAATTTAGATGTCTTTATGTTAATCTGCTAAATTTTGTAAGGAGAATTCTTTTTTTCATACCTTCATACTCAATGAAAAAGGATATTTCATTTATTTGGGTGTTCTAGTGTATTTTAATTTTGCGCACCAACAAATTTTGTTTAGGGACAAAATGCGTTTTCTTAATTATCAGAAAAAACAGTGCGACAAAATTCCTATTAATTATTTTGGTAGGTATCAAATATTTCTTTGACCTTATTTTCTTGATATTACCGTACGTTTATATGTTTCTAAGGGAAAGAAATACTTTCATTTTTATTACCATCTATTGTTTGATTAAGATGGTAACATGAAAGTGAAACGTTTACAACCAGAAAATAAAGAAAAAATATTAAAATACGACTTTTTTCGACAATCATTCTATGTTTATATTTCATTTTATTATAGGAAAAGGCGGGGGAAAGCGGACCTTTTCCTATAAAATGTTTTGTTGGAATTAGAAATAACTAAAAAAGTAATATTATCTTAAAATTAAAATGAAATTCAATGATAAGGTTATAATTGAATTTTTAAACCTCATGTGTATTGAAAGTATGGTCAAATCTTAATCCACGTTGCGTTTCTTCCTTTTGTAACTAGCTTAATATGGCCAAACACTTGCAAGGAATTTAAAGCCTTACTGATTGTACTTTCTGCAATGTCTGGATAAGTGTTACGAATACTTTCCTTAGTAAAGGGTTGTTTTTGTTTAAGTATAAAATCCTGAATTCTCTCAACTTTAGTATGTTTACATATAGAATCTAGAACTGTGTTATGTAGATCTTTGTAAGCCTCTAATATAATGGTTAAAAACGTTTTTAACCAAAAGCTATTATTATGTTCCTCGCAGTACCAATTCACCGAAGATTTATAAATCGAATTGTAATAATCAGATTCGTTTTTCTTAATATATTTATCCAAACATACATATTTTACAAATGTATGTCCACTCTTAATTAACAGCAATTGCATTAACATAAATGCCAGCCTGTTATTACCTTGATTGAAAGGGACTATGCAATAAAAATTTAATATAAAACGAGCTATTAATAAAAGTGAATGTAGCCCCTTACTAGTATTTAATGAGTTGTATTGATCACATAATTGCTCCATAAACCGTGGGATAAGTTCATGCGGAAGAATGCGGTAACTATTCAAGTGCATTCCATGTTCTGGAACTCCTGGAATAATAAAAGGTTTTTCACGCCATTTGGCACTGTCAGAGGTAATATAATGTATTAGTTGAAAATGTAATTCCTGTATAGTTGCTGGATTAATTAATAAAGTACAGGAGTTTTTATGTACAAAAGAAAGTGTTTGATAATAGCAGAAAATAGCATCTTCAGAAATATTTTGAGGTACTATATCATCTAAAATAAGTTCTTTTAATCTTTTATTAGGAACTTTTATATCCTCATAAATAGTTGTGAAATTTTTTATGTAATGTAGTGGTATAGTTTTTTCTAAACTATTAAATATGTCAGGGTTTTGTTCCTGATAAGCAGCTAATTTTCCTTTGAATTCGCTAATTTCACTTATTAAATTGATTAACCTCCTTTTTAATTCAATATTTTTGTACTTATCATCAAAAAAGTCTCTCATTTTTGTTCCTCCTGTAACCCCTTAACACGTTGTTGCATATATCTTTCCATTCTAAAGGTATGCCACGAAATCATTGTAAAATAAAGATATTGTAGGTCTGATTTTGAATATATATATCAGAATCTATATTTTTATTTAACAATTAAAATGTGGAAATTATAAAGAAGAATCGTTACGATTCAATTTTAATAGGCATAATCCTAACATCAAATGCAAAAATGTACAATAAAAAAATATAAAATATAAAACTATCAAATCTTTTGAAAGATTATCTAAAAGAGTTTTAAGAAGTTGTAGGTATAGATGTTCTTTGGTTTAGGAGTAAATAATAAAGCGATAATAAAGTTTTCATAGGTAATTAAAAAGTAGATAGACTATTAATTTGTGACAATTACGTGCCTAATCTATCATATGCTTTTATGAGAATTCTAAAATTAAATCCTAACGAGCTGAATTTTCTATATTTAGCATAAATATTAGGGAGGCGTGCTGATGAAATGTATCATTTTATATAGAAATATGTAACGTTTAACACTCGTATTGTAAAATATTTTGACATACGTTAATTTAAATATTAGGTACAGGAACATTTAATAAAAACTCAGTACTAAAATACCCTTTAAACGTTTCACCCTAAGAAAACTTTTCTCAAGCACACTGAAGTTCATCCTTTGTTTCTGTGCCTTATTAGATAAAAATAACACAATAAATTATTAGAATGTGATAGTTAAAATTGTATTTTTAAATCTTTTCTATTTTTAAACCTTTTCTCTTTTCTTAAACATTAACAATTTCTTGATAATCTGTTTAAAGTAAGGAAATACAGGATAGAAAATAGCTATTAATAAAGAAAATACAGTTAAGCTAGATACCTTAAGTTATTTTATAAGTAATTAAGCGTTAGTTTGAATTAGTAGGGGTATTATATGTGTTTTAACCTCAAGTGTATATGTTTAAGGTTAAAGAATTTGTGAGTGGTATAAAAGTAGCGGAAGTCTGGAAGAAACGGATATAATCGGTTTCTTCTAGACTTTTTTGCTTTTTGTAATATAAAAAATTTATTTTTCCTACATGAGGAATTTTTTTGTTTTAATATTTGAATTTTTTGTGAAATTAAATGAAGTTTTTATTCTTCTTTTAATACATAATGTTACAAAATTGCTTAATTGTATTTACTTTATTTTTATAGGAGATTAAAAATAATAATAAATGTACCAATTTATGAGAGATATTAATATATTAATTGACGATTTGTTCGTTTATCCCTATATTGCTATTATATTAGCGAAAGCAATATATTGGGGGGACAAAAATGAAATTGAAATTAACATCTAAATTGGAAAGATTAAGAACAAGTAAAAAGGGGATTGGTGCTTGTGTTTTGGCTGCAGGCATGACAGCAATCACAATGACTCCTCAAAGTGCGTATGCACACGGGTTTGTTGAAAAGCCGAGTAGTCGTGCTGCTTTATGTAGTCAGAATTATGGGGCATTAAATTTAAATTGTGGAAATGTAATGTATGAACCTCAAAGTCTAGAAGCACCTAAAGGGTTTCCCGATGGTGGACCGATTGATGGTAAAATCGCTTCGGCAGGAGGACTATTTGGAGGAACTCTTGACCAACAAACAACAAATCGTTGGTTCAAAAACACAATTAAGGGTGGAGAAAATACATTTACATGGAAATATACAGCAGCACATTCTACAAGTAAATGGCATTATTACATTACAAAAAAAGGATGGGATCCTAATAAACCATTAACACGTGCGGAATTAGAACCAATTGGAACTGTAAAACATGACGGTTCGGCCGCATCAAATAATTTAACACATACAATTAATGTACCAACTGATCGTAATGGTTATCATGTTATTTTAGCTGTATGGGATGTAGCAGATACGTCAAATGCCTTTTATAATGTAATTGATGTAAATTTAGTAAATAATGAAACACCTGATACAGTAGCTCCAAGTCAACCAACTGAATTAAATGCCTCTAAAGTTTCTGCCAATAGTGTTGAAATAACATGGAAGGCCTCTACTGATAATATAGGTGTAAAAGAATATCAAGTGTTACGTAATGGAGAAGTAATTAATACGGTACCAGGTACAACTTGTATTGATAAAAAACTAAAAGCAGATACGGAATATACTTATACAATAAAGGCATTAGACTCTGCTGGAAACATATCAAAAGAAAGTGAAAAACTAAAGGTTAAGACAACACATGCAATCCCAGATATAGAGGCTCCAGCTCAACCAAAAGGATTACATAGTATGGGTACAACGGCGACAACTGTTGATTTGATGTGGAGTCCGTCAGAAGATAATGTAGGTGTTGACCATTATATTGTATATAGAGAAAGCGCTGGGGTTATGAATAAAATTGGGACGGCGGCTAATACATCCTTTATGGATAAAGATTTGAAGGCTAATACATCGTATAAATATGTAGTGACGGCGGTTGATTTAGCTGGAAATGAATCTAGTAGAAGTGATGTTTTGAATGTAACAACAAAGTTAGAGGATTCCGCATATGAAAAATGGGATGCAAGAAAAGCATATACTAAAGGTGATAGAGTAATACATGAGGGGAAAGTGTACGAAGCGGTTCAAAATCATCAAGGAAATGGCGACTCAAATTGGATTTTTGCTTTATCGCTTTGGAAGCCAGTTTTGAATAAATGATAAGCTGAAAAAGGTAGTTAACAAATTTGGATTGCTCTTTAAAAATTAAGGGCTGTTTCAAATATAATTATCTAATGGATTAAATAATATGTTAATAAAGTGAAATTTTAATCAGTGAAGGTTTTGTTCATCCCCCACTGATTATCATCCCTCACCAATCGGGCTTTTACGGGCGCCCGTTAATGCGGGATAAAATTTAAACGCCATCCTAATGTTTACGAAATGAAATTAAAAAAGAATCCCAATGGAATTCCATTGGGATTCTTTTTTTTAATTTGTAATAGCGTATATTTTCACTGTGAATTTTCTAGTGGCACCAATTGGACTTGCAATATAATATTTAGTATTTGTGTAAGCTTCAGTCCTAGATTCATGTGAAATATTTTTCCAACGAGTAGAATCTATTCCTAGGGAAACATCAATCATTACATTGAAAGAAATAGTAGAAGGATAATCTTTTTCTGAAGGCTCAATAACCCATTTTAATTCTTTGGTACCTACAGGTAAACTATCAATTTTAAAGTTTTGGCTGGATCGATTTTGTTGCCCTGATAAAGGACTAGATTCAGATGATATTTGTGAAATTAATATTTCTTTTTCATTTGAATGTATACCATTTAATTTAATGATACTATCAATTAAACCTGGACCGGGAAAATCAGCTGCGATGATACCAGAATGTTTAATTGCGCCTTGTTGTAAGAGTTCGGTCCCAAGTGTATTCATCCCCCCATAGTATACTTGTCCGTTTCTATCACGAGGGAAATCACTCCACGCATTAGTGGAATTCGTTTGAATCAATTTAGGACTACTGTCAGTATTCCTGCTCTCTTTTCCGCTTGCAACAAACCAAGGATATACATTATTTAAAAATGCGGCTGCGCCTCCCGTACCACTAAAATGGTTGAGATAAATTTTTCCATTATTAAAATTAATATTTGTATTTTGTAGATGGTTTTTTATCGCAATCCATTTTGTATATATTTCGTCTGGTCCGCTTCCAATTTCAAATTTATCTTGTATATTTAAACCTTCGTAATCAATCCCGTACAATTGAGCGGATGTAAAGTTTTGTAAGATTACAATTTTTCCGCGGGTATCTCCTAAAGTAGGGTTATTTCTATCTGAAGTTGGTACGGAATTAGGATCCCAAAAATATGAAGCATTAACGTTTTTATATTTTAAAAATATCTCCTCAAATGATAGAGATCCACTTTCAGGATTAGTTTCTTCTTTTAAGCGCATTAATATTGTTTCTGTTGGATGATCTTTTAAAAATTGAATGGTCTCTTTTAATACATCTTCAAACACTGCTTTTTGATTTACAACGCCATGATACATTGCAAAAGAATCTTTTACACGTTTAACACGCATATCTACATATCGAATTCCGGAATTTAATTGTTGGGATAAACTCATAGTTTGATTTCTTGTCAAATTTTCATCAAGAAAACTCGCTCCATGTAAAGCCATCGTACCGTGAGTCCCTGGAATAGATATTTCACTTATTTTTGTTGAACCTTCTATTTTCGACATCCACGATGGATTTTGATACCCTATATTGGATTCATAGGAGTAACCTGGATGACTATCAGCTAAAATAGTAGATGGTGTACTTAAACTTGCTAGTGTAATACAAGTAAGGATGCTAATTTTAAAGAAATTTCTCATTTTTATTTTGTTCATTTTTTCTCTCCTGACCTTTAAACAATTGTTAGATGATTTTTTACTATATTTATTGTTTTTCATTCTTAAGATAATAAATTTTTGTATTTAAAAATAATTAACAATAGGAGGAGTAAGTTATTTGAGACTTTAATAATTTTTTATTATAAATTGTCCCTAATAGCCAAACGGATTCTTGAAAACTCGAAGTATAGCCTCCAAAAAACAACTGTTTATCGTATTCAATACAAACAAAACAGAAGTCCTAAAAAAGACTTCTATTTTGTGACATATAATGAATGATAAGGTGGTAAACAAATCAAGATAATGTGATTGAGTGGTAAAAATTTATTAATAGCTGTTTTAGAATCTCTTATAACAAGGCTGATTACAAAAAGCGGATCTCTACACTGCTAATAAAAATTGAAAAATTCTACTCATTAAAACTTAGACTAACTACAGTTGCAATTGATTGGGCTGCATGTTCCCAGCTTCCATCTATAACTTTACCAATCTGCTGACCAAGTGCATTTAAATCATTTGGATTAACTGGAATTCCATTATACGCAGCAAGAATTGATAAAAGTGGAGCAGCAAATGGTGTCCAACCACCTCTGTCAATATTAAATACAGGTTTATCTAGTACCTTTCCATCTTGTACTGTAAACTCATAATAAAATTGATCATCTGGACGAAAACTTAAATGATGAGAGATTTGCCCCTTAACATATTTTTTTCCTGCACCTAGATTTACTACTTCTATTTCCTTTACATTAAATTCATGTTCAAATACTTTGATTTTTTTGACTTCTGGACCATTTAAGGCAGCTTGAACGGCTGTTTCCAAATTGTTTTGTGCAAAAGGTTGAATACTTAATTGTGCCTCTTTTAGTTGAATAGGAGCCTCCTTTTCTGCAGCAAACACCGAGGTAGTAGGTAGTGCACCTGTAGCTAACGTAGCTGCAAGTGCCGTTGTCATCATGATTTTTCGTTTCATCTTCATAGTTTTCCTTCCTCTCTTAAAGTTATGATATATAATTTTTTAAGATTGACACGGTACAATTTTTTTCATAATGCACGCAAAAAACTGGTTTAAGAACTATGTGAAAAACGTGTCGGAAAATTAAAATTAATTATATATGTATTTTAAATGATATATATCTACACATATTTTTTCAATTTTTAGATAAATTAAACAGTCATTACTGCATAAGAGTCAATTTAGCACTTTATTTATCTATACACTTCCTATAAACACATTTAGTTCATAGTAAAAGTAATATATTTGATATTAAATGTCTTGCATAATGCGATAAAATTTCACAATTTTTTATCAATATATACAGAAAAAAGTAACGAAACTTAAGTGATATTTAATACTTTTCATATTTGTGAAGTATGTGAATTTGCTTATTGTAACATCTAAGATGTTAGATGTTGTTTTTTAAACATTACTTATCCGGATTCATGAAAAGTATTTTAATATATTTTTTATTTTATATAAAAATATATAGTTTTAATATTAAAACTAAAATATGGAAGTAACATAGGGGATTTACGCATATAGTAATGTTGATGGTGAAATTAACAAAATTTTCATTTAAATCAGATAAATCTATGATGTTTTTAACTTATAATAATGTTACTACGATGAAAAAATGGCTACTAATTAGTTAATTTAAAAATCAATTTTAGATAGGAAGAGGATAATGAAGACCAGAGATACTTATAAAATTATTGTAATTGGTGCTGGGACTGCAGGAATATCTTCTACTGCACATTTATTAAGAAATATCCCCCTATTGAAAGAAAGTATAGCGATTATTGATCCGTCAAAAAAACATTATTTTCAGCCACTATGGAGTTTAGTGGGGGGAGGAATTGTTTCAAAGGAAAGTACAATGCGTGATCAAGAATCGCTTATTCCAAAAGGGGCAACGTGGATCCCTAAAAGTGTTGTTAAGTTATTTCCGGATGAAAATAAGATACTGTTAGATGACGGACTGCTGCTTGAGTATGAAATTCTTATTGTAGCAGCTGGTATACAAATAAATTGGGAAGGTATTAAAGGCTTAAAAGAATCTATTGGGACTAATGGGGTATGTAGCAATTATTCTTATACATATGTTGATTCTACTTGGAGAGAAATCGAAAAATTTAAAGGAGGAAATGCGCTTTTTACCCACCCTAATACTCCTATTAAATGCGGTGGTGCTCCACAAAAAATTATGTATTTAGCAGAGGAGTATTTTTGTAATAGTGGTGTAAGAAACAGAAGTGAAGTAATGTTTTATTCTGCAAACAGTAACATCTTTCAGGTTCCGCGATATGCAAATACTTTAGAACAAGTACTAGAAAGAAAGCAAATTATAACGAACTATAATAAAAACTTAGTAGAGATTATCGCTGAAAAAAGAGAAGCAATTTTTGAAGATATGCAAACAATGAAAAGAGAAACAGTACCATATAGTATGATACATGTTGTTCCACCAATGGGACCACCTAACTTTATCAAAGAAAGTGAGATAAGTGATCATCAGGGCTGGGTAGATATAAGTCCTTATACTTTGCAGCATGTACAGTATAAGAATATTTTCGGACTTGGAGATTGTACCAATTTACCTACCTCTAAAACTGGAGCAGCAATTCGAAAGCAAATACCTGTCTTAAAACAAAATATTATGGACGTACTTAACGGAAGAGACTTGCAGGCTAAATATGATGGATATACATCATGTCCGATTGTTACAGGATATAAAAGTCTTATACTCGCTGAGTTTAACTATGAACATGAGCCACAAGAAACGTTTCCATTTAATCAAGCGAAAGAACGGTATAGTATGTTTTTACTTAAAAGATATATGTTGCCATATATGTATTGGAATTTAATGTTGAAAGGGATTATGTAAGGAAAGATAGAGAGTAGTTGTAAAAATTGAAAAGTAATTTGAAATAAGTATTCGGAGGGAATAGTTATGCTTTTAAAATATTTTTATGATGAAAAATTAGCTCATGCTTCCTATTTAGTTGGTTGTCAGAAGGAAGGCGTAGCAATTGTTATTGATCCTAGCCGCTATATAGAACAATATATAGAATTTGCTAAGAAAGAGGGGATGGAAGTAATTGCTGCGGCTGAGACTCATATTCATGCCGATTTTCTTTCTGGGTCTAGAGAACTTTCTTATCTTTATCATGCAAATTTATATGTATCTGATGAAGGAGATTGTGATTGGAAATATCAATATCTTAACGAAGGTCGATACAAATTAGTTAATGAAGGCACAGAGTTTAAAGTAGGTCATATAAAATTTAATGTAATTCACACCCCAGGGCATACGCCTGAAAGTATCTCTTTTTTAGTAACTGATACAAGTCAAAATAATTTTACGAATGATAAACCGATAGGGATTTTCACAGGTGACTTTATATTTGTAGGAGATATAGGAAGACCTGATTTATTAGAAACAGCTGTTGGTATGAAAGATACAGCACAAATAGGAGCGAAACAATTATTTGATTCTATACAAAAAGTAAAAATACTCCCTGATTATTTGCAAATATGGCCATCACATGGTGCAGGAAGCGCATGCGGAAAAGCATTAGGAGCAATTCCAACTTCTACATTAGGTTATGAAAAGATGTTCAATTGGGTATTTCAATGTAATGAAGAAAGTGATTTTGTATCGATTTTATTGACGGGACAGCCAGAGCCTCCAAAGTATTTTTCATTAATGAAGAATTTAAATAAGTATGGTCCTCCAATTCGTAAGAAGAGAAAGATTACTACTATTAATACAGTAGAAGAACTCCAAGAAGTTATGAGGAGTGTTCAGCAAATAGTTGATATAAGGGATGTAGAGAGTTTTGCTTCTGGTCACATTGAAAAATCAATTAACATACCTTATAACAATTCTTTTACAACTTGGTGTGGATGGTTACTAGATTATAAAACAGAGACTTTAATCATTCTAGATGAGGAAAAGGTTAAAGTGGAGGAAGTCATTAGGGACTTTGAATCTATTGGGCTAGATAATATTGTTGCTTTTGTACCTTTAAAAGTAATAAAAAAATTTGATATATTAGAAAGTTACAAGGAAAAAACATCAATTGAATTATATCGGCATATAAAAGATAGAAGTGTTAAGGTTATCGATGTGCGTAGTAAAAAAGAGTGGGAGGAAGGACACCTTCATGATGCAATACATATTACTTTAGGTAATCTATTTGAGAAGATAGATTCTATACCAAAAGATTGCCCAATAGTTTTACAATGTCGAACCGGGTTGCGTTCAGCTATAGCAGCTAGCATTTTACAAAAAGCTGGTATAAAGGAAGTAGTGAATTTAAAGGGGGGATTTATTGCATGGAAAAAAGAAGGGCTTCCTTATACAACATGCAATCTCAACGCGTAGGAAAATAT
The DNA here is from genome assembly GCF_038006365.1 of Bacillus sp. FSL L8-0152. Taxonomy (NCBI): domain Bacteria; kingdom Bacillati; phylum Bacillota; class Bacilli; order Caryophanales; family Bacillaceae; genus Bacillus; species Bacillus sp. FSL L8-0152. Next base: position 3,551,332 of record NZ_JBBOVB010000001.1, on the reverse strand, counting down.
TATATGACAGGTAAGAATAATTAAAAGAAGTTATAGATGACGTGTTAGACAAGGAAAGCATAATTGTTGCAGCTTCAGGAAATACATTAGGATTATTAATTGATTATCCAGTTAAATATGAAAATGTAATGTTTGTTTCAGCATTAAAGAATTTGACATTGGATCCATCTTTTATCGAATGGCAGTGTTGGAAGTACTTAGGTATTATCAATAAGAACCCAATCAAAAATTCTCTTGGATGCAAGAGAATTTTTTTATTGGGAATAGTAAGGGGGAGGGGAGGTGCATTACATATGGGAAAAGGTAGAAGTAATAATGCTGGTAAAAAGCAACCGAATTTTGATGATTCATCTAATTTTGCTAAACAAAGCCAACCGACAGAAAAGAAGAAGAAATAAGAACAGGAGCTCTCTTGATAAAGGGAGCTCCTGTTAAAAGTGGATTGACGTTTCAGAATAACATATCGATGGATTAACCCAATAGCCATAAATACAAGGTTTTAATTTTTACGAAGGGCACCTAATTTAATATTATTGTCCCGCTTTTTTATACTTATTGATGCGTTAAATCCATTTGAGATGCTCCTTAATGGCGTTGGGCGTGACCTTAATTAAAATTTTTTAAACCTAATGGGACTTACCATTAAGAGGGCGAGGATTAAAGTAATCCATGCATTACTATATGAAAACAATGCCATACCAGCCAATGATAATCCTGCAGCTGGAATAGGTAATCCCTTAAAATATCCAATAGTTGGTTTAATACTAAATTTAGCTAATCTTAAAGCACCCATTGTTGGGAATAGGATAAATGCCAAAGAAGTTAAAATAGAAGGTGTTGCTATCGTATGAAATAAAAGCGCAGGAGCGACGCCGAAACTAACAATATCAGCTAAGGAATCCAATTCTACGCCAAACTCACTGTTCACTTTTAATTTTCTCGCAATTCTTCCATCAAGAAAATCTAAAACAGCTGAAAAGAAAATGAAAATGGAGGCTACTCCCAAATATTCATTCATATTCAAGGTGATTGAGAAAACGCCGCACAATAAATTTCCAATCGTAAATAAATTCGGTATGATTTTTACAAGCTGATTAAACAAGTTTGTTCCTCCTAAATTAATTAAACTTCACATTTCTGTAGCAATTTCTATATATTCTTCCGTTATTCTTAAAAATATATGACCACTGTATTACTGTAAGCTAATTAAATTTCGATAAGAGAAAAATTGATTTCTTAAACGTTCCGCTGGTTTATAAAAATGTTTAATCATTTTCAGTACGCGTTATTGAATATTAGCACTTGATAGTTGATATTTCGAGTAGTCAGGGATTTTCCGGTTCTGGTGCAAAAAATTCAAGGTAATTAAAAATAATCTCTAAAAAGGAGACATAATGATACTATTATTTTAAAAAGGTTCGTGGTTGGTATCGAATATAAAAAATTGGAATTTTTATACAAAAGGCACCCGAAAGGGTGCCTTTTGTACCTCTTAAAATGACTGAAGATGCGTTTACTTGAGTTCATTAGATAGTTAGAGGTTGATAGACTATCTTTAACGAAAATGTTGCGTAGTTCATCTACATTATATATCGATTTAATAATGAACGGGGATTTAGAAAGTTCCAAGGAAAGTACATATCAACCTGATTGGAAGATTGGAAATTTAATAACTGGTGATACATTTTACTTAACGCAATATTTTGGTGCGCAAATGAAAATTTTTAAAGTCCACACAAATGGTACCCTAGAACGATTTCAAACAATAGAACCAGAATTAAAATAAAATTTTTGCAGGATCAATTAAATTCATTCCTTGTTATGCAAACACATTTTCAGCGGAAATAACTTCATCACTATTTTGCGCTAGACAGACTTTATAAAAAATGGTTACATTTCCTGATCTTGAAATAATCCTCTCAAATTGCAATTCTACTTTTTTTGCAAATTTTACTGCATCAACAATATTTGTAGAAGTAAATGCTACAAAAGTTTTTCAAATGAAATTTATAAAAGCTTGATAGGCAATACCAAGGGAAAAGACCGTAGCTACCATATGTGCAGTCCATTTAGGCATATTTAAATTTAATACGGTATTGTACAAGATTCCATATACGATACAAATGATTAATACAAATGCAATGAATTGAAGAGCTAACAAAAATAGTGGTTGATCCATTTATTCTCACTTCCTTTGTTTAATATATTAATATAATTTATTTGAAAGTAGAAGTTTTATTTCTATAAAGTTCCAAAAATTTGATGTGAAAGGGATATTAGTAATCACAAGAATTGATGCAACTATGATGTAACTAAAAATAGTATTACAAAATCAATAAAATAGTAAAGAAGGTCGCCATTCACGGCGACCTTCTTTACTATGCGTTATACCCAAATAATTTTAAATCTTCTCCAGACCCTGAAATGATTTTCTCAAAGCGTAATCCTACTTTTTCTAAAAGCTTTCCTGAGGCGATGTTATCTATAGAAGTAATTGCTACAATTCGTTTCATGCCGAGCTTTTGTACACCGTATTCGATTATTGCAGAAGCTGACTCGTAGCCATATCCTTTTGAACGGAATGTTTCTAAAAAGGCAAATCCGATATCAACGTCTTCTAATGAATCTCTTTTAATAAGGCCACACATACCAAGTGGAGTGAGATCTTCTTTTCGTTCTACTAAGTAAAGGCCAAATCCGAGTTTGTTATACATATCGATGGGACCGTTTACAATATAATTTTTTGCATCTTCTAAGTTTCTAACCCCTTTGTCACCGATAAACTGAATCCATGCAGGATCGTTTACTAACTCAAGAATAAAAGAAGCGTCTTTTATATCAAACCAACGAAGATTTAGACGTTCGGTTTCAAGAACTATCAATTATTACACCACCTTTAAAAAGTTATAACAATTAGTATGGATTGTGTAAAACAAAAGTGCAACATATTTTAATGGGGGTGTTTGTTCACATAAAGTTCGTTTGTTTTGTATAGAGAGATATTTTATAATTAGGATTGATTGTAAAGAGTGAGATACTTATACAATGACTCCTAGGTGACTAGGAGTTTTTACTATATAACTATCATTATTACTAAATATGACACACTACACATTCTACTCAAGGAGGTACATAATGAAGAAATTATATAATGCATCGTTTACGTATTTGATTATCGGTTTATTATCAGGGATTTTCGCTAGGGAGTATGGTAAGTATAAAGGGATTTTAGGATCTACTTTGTTAAATCTTTTGCATACACATACACTTGTACTTGGCTTTTTCTTCTTTTTAATTGCTTTAGGATTAGCAAAAGTATTCGCGTTTCATGAAGTGAAAGGGTTTAATAAGTGGTTTGTTTTACATAACATTGCATTAACATTAATGTTAGGTTCGCTAGCAGTGAGAGGGCTTCTTCAGTTAAATGGAGCTGACTTTAAAGGGTTAACTTATATTGTAGGGTTTTCTCATTCGTTGATGGCAGTTACTTTAATTTGGTTTATGTTGTTAATAAAGAAATCGTTTAAAATGTAGTGAAAAAGAACTTGTAGCGTGTGCTGCGGGTTCTTTTTTGTATGTTCAGGTTAAATAATCTTATTTTTCTAATTATTTTGTATAAAGATGGTATACTTGTTTTAAAATTAAAAAGGAGAGTTGATTATGGAAATAACAATTGAACATGTAGTAAATGAATTAAGAGGCATACTTCCTGAAGATCGAGTAGTAATAAATATGACAGTACGAGAGTTACATAGTAAAGATGAATCTTACCACGTTAGTAGTTTACCTGATGTAGTTGTTTTTCCAAAAACGACCGAAGAAGTTAGCACGATAATGAAAATAGCGAGTCAGCACGGAACAGCTGTCGTTCCATTTGGAGTAGGATCCAGTTTAGAGGGACATGTAATTCCTTACGAAAAAGGAATTACAATGGACTTTTCTCTTATGAACAAAATATTTGAAATAAGAGAAAAGGATTTTCTTGTGAGAGTACAGCCAGGGGTGACGCGCTCTCAGCTTAATAAAGAATTGAAAAAGTATGGATTATTTTTTAGTGTAGACCCAGGAGCTGATGCAACGTTAGGAGGAATGGCTGCTACAAATGCGAGCGGAACGACAGCGGTAAAGTATGGTGTAATGCGTGATCAAGTTCGAGATTTAGAAGTCGTTCTTGCTGATGGAGGAGTAATACATACCGGGAATTTAGCGGCGAAGTCATCATCAGGTTATCATTTAAATGGTATTTTCGTAGGATCAGAAGGAACACTTGGATGTTTCACGGAGTTAACTTTAAAAGTATACGGTATACCAGAACATGTTATGGCTGCGAGGGCATCGTTTCCAACTATAAATGATGCAGTAGAAGTTGTAATTAACATATTACAAGCAGGTATTCCAATCGCGAGAATTGAACTCGTTGATGAATTATCTATGAAACAAGTAAATTATTACAATGAAACAAGTTACAGAGAAGAACCGACACTGTTTTTAGAGTTTCACGGCAATGAAGCAGGATTAAAGCAAGATATTGAATTTACGAAAGAAATCGTTCTTGATCATAAATGTATAGAAATTACGTTTGAGACGGAAACAGCAGCGAGAAATAAACTGTGGGATGCAAGACATAACTTAGCGTACTCTTACGTGCATAGTTATCCTGGTAAAAAGCTAATGAGTACAGACGTATGTGTGCCAATTTCGGAATTAGCTGGAGCGATTCAACATGCGAAAGAGGTATTAGATAAAGTAGGGCTTATTGGCGGTATTCTAGGTCATGTTGGAGATGGGAATTTCCATGTACTCTTAATGATTGACACAAATGATAAACAGGAAGTAAAGAAGGCGGACGAAATAAACGAAAGTATCGTTCTGTATGCTCTTAAACGAGGAGGAACGTGTACAGGAGAACATGGCGTTGGAATCGGGAAACGAAAGTATCAAGAAGAAGAACATGGGGCGGCATTATTTGTAATGGAGAAAATAAAGAAAGTTCTTGATCCGCAAAATATTTTGAATCCGAAAAAGGTGTTTCAATTAAAAGATAGGGGCTGAGTGGATGAAAGTACTAGAAGCGATAAGTAATATAGCTGGAAAGTATTTTGCATTTTGGGTTATTTGTATTGCAGCTGTTGCATATTTCATTCCCGCGCCATTTCTCGGGTTAACTAGTTACATAACGATTTTACTTGGGGTTGTCATGTTTGGGATGGGATTAACATTGAAGGCTGTTGATTTCAAAATCATAGCTACAAAACCATTACCAGTTATTATCGGTGTATGTGCTCAGTTTATTATTATGCCACTTGTCGCATACGTACTAGCCTACGTTATGAATCTGCCAGCGGAATTAGCAGCTGGGTTAGTGTTGCTCGGTTCAGTACCGGGTGGCACTGCATCAAATGTTATGGTTTATTTAGCAAAAGGGAACTTAGCGTTGTCTATTGCAATGACTTCAGTATCAACGTTACTAGCACCAATTGCTACACCGCTCATTCTACTATTACTTGCAGGGCAATGGATGCCAGTAAATGCTATGTCCATGTTTCTTTCTATCGTACAAGTCATTATTGTGCCTATTATTTTAGGACTAGTAGTGAAAAAGTTTTTCCCTCATATCGTTAATAAAGGAATGACTGTTATTCCTTTAATATCAGTTGTAGCAATTATCATAATTGTTTCTGCAGTTGTTTCAGCAAATGTAAGTAGCATTACTTCTTCAGGACTTCTTATCTTTATTGCGGTGATGCTCCATAATGCTTTCGGTTTTTTGCTCGGATATATAACTGCGTTCGTACTTGGACTAGACGAAGGGACAAGAAGGGCTATTTCAATAGAAGTAGGAATGCAAAATTCAGGTTTAGGTGTTGCGCTGGCGACAGCACATTTTGGACCGGTTGCTGCACTCCCAAGTGTATTAGCGGCAGTATGGCATAACATTGCAGGGCCAATATTAGCAACCATCTGGTCAAAAAATACAAAGAATACTTTCAGCGATGAAAATGTATCAATAAATATAGAAAAATAGGAATGATAAATAATGCAAAAACGTATTGTACATTTTGAAGGAATGGTTGTATTTTTAGCCACGATTTATATGTATTCGATATATGAGTTTAGTTGGATTATATTTTTTGTATTCCTTTTAGCGCCGGATCTATCAATGTTAGCATATGGTATTAATAATCACGTTGGTGCGAAAATATATAATGTATGTCACGCATATATCATATCCATATTAATTGTTCTAATAGGTGTCTATTTTAAGATGGATATCGTTATAATGATTGGCTTAATATGGACAGCACATATTGGAATGGATCGAATGTTTGGATATGGATTGAAATATGAGACGGATTTTAAGGATACTCATATTCAGAGGTTATAAGAAAAAGTATTCATATTTACAGCGGGTCTATTAAAATATTGAACAAAATTCAGTGAATGAATTTCGTTCAATTGTTGAGAAATATATATATAGATAGATATAAATAATCGAATTATGTTATTTTTATGATAATTAAAAGAAGGAGAGTGGATTTGATGAATATACAAATCACTGGCAATGAATTAATTAATAAGATGCTGAATGATTGGTATCGAGATATTAGAGCTCAACGTATAAGTGAAGCAAAAAAATTAAAAGAAGAGATCGATAAAAAGCTTTATATTATCGAATCAGATATAAAGGTTTCATTTCACTATTATCTGTTAGAATTTCGATATAAAGTGCTAATAGATGGTTTAGGTAATTTGAAAAAAGCTTTTGATAAAATAGATGCATTGCCTAAACCAAATGATGAATATTCTAATTATTATTATTATTTATTCAAAGCCATTCATTATACAATTCTTACTAATTATAGTGAAGCTAGCAACTATTTTGAAAAAGCTGAAGGGTTATTAGAGTATATTTCAGATGAAATTGAATATGCAGAGTTTAATTATAGAGTTGCTATATTAAAATACCACTTGCATTACGCATATTCAGCTATTGAATACGCTTCAAAGGCAAGAGATATCTTTGTTAAACAAGCAGGGTATGAAGTGAACATAGCGCTGTGCGAAAATATATTAGGATTATCTTTTTCGGAATTAAAGCAGCATGATAAAGGTGAGGAATATATTGCGTCAGCAATAAACATTTTACAAAAAAATGATGCAGAAATGTTAGTATTAAGAATCAGACATAATTTAGGTTTATTGTATGCGAGTCAAAATCTTTCAGTTTTAGCAATTAGACACTTATCTGAGGTTTCTAAAAAAATGCCTACTCATTATAAGGCAATTTTTTTAGAGGCAAGAGAATATTATAAATTAGGTGAAATAGAAAAAGCGAAGGAATTAATTGAAAGTGGATTGAAGGTTTGTGAGGAATTAAAAAATGATGAATATAGATATCACTTTTTAATTCTAAAGGGATTTTGTCAGCATTTAGAGGTAGAAAAAATAGAAAAAATTATTCTTGAAGGTTTTTCTTACTTTGAAAGAAAAAATTTATCGGAGTATATTCACGAATATACTGAAAGTCTGGCATTAGAGTTTCATAAAGTAGGTAATATAGAAAAAGCAGAAAAGTATTTTTTTATGAGTTATGAAATAAAAAAGAGAATATTTGAAAAAGAAGCATTAAAATAAAGAAAAAACTTGGATTATCTATAATGGGAATAGCAGCTGGAGTTATGGGGTTTTATGGTAGAAGGTCTTTGCAATAAATTAGCTCACAGTGGATATGGTGGAACGTTTATAATTATAAAACCTAATGAAAATCCATATGCTGTCTCTGAAGATACAACGATGCCTGCAAAACAAACCTTCTATTGAACGTGGGTAATTAAACAAGTCACAAATTATAATTTGTGACTTGTTTAAGGTTGGATACTAAATGTGTTGCTTTCAATATTGAAAGCAACTTTTAAGTTTGTGATTAATAGTTAACTTAATAAATTTTGGGTTAAAATAAAAACAAATTTTTAATCAAGTCCCACAAAAAGTACGATAAGGGCGATTCGTCGGTGCAGGCGGAATGCAGTATTCTTCTTGATCTGTAGAATACGCATAAGGATTTGATAAAGCTTCAAGGAGTTTCTCCAATACGCTATAGTCGTCATTTGTAACAGCTGCTTCTAGTGCTTCTTCTACACGGTGGTTCCTCGGGATGATTGATGGGTTATTATTTTTCATCATCTCGTAGGCGTTTTCTTTTGATTGTTCTTGTCTTTCTAATCGAGATTGCCACAGTTTGTACCATTCTTTAAATTCAGGACTTTCAAATAGAGCTGTATTTTCGATAGCATCGAGAGTTAATGAACGGAATGTATTTGTATAATCCGCTTTATATTTCTCCATCATTTTTAAAAGTTGCTCAATAAGTGATTGATCTTGTTCTTCGTTGCTAAATAGTCCTAATTTCTTTTTCATTCCAAGGAACCAATTGTTTTCATACTGTACGCTAAATTTCGAAATTTCGTCTTGAGCGATTTTTAGTGCTTCTTCTTCATCTTCGTGCAGAATCGGTATTAAAGATTCTGCTAGTCGTGCGAGATCCCATGCGGCCATATATGGTTGATTTCCATATGCATAACGACCTTGTGTGTCAATAGAGCTAAATACAGTTCCTTGGTCGTAATTGTCCATAAATGCACAAGGACCGTAATCAATTGTTTCGCCACTGATCGTTATATTGTCAGTGTTCATTACGCCGTGAATAAATCCAACAAGTTGCCATTTTGCGATAAGACTGGCTTGTCTTTTAATGACTTCTTGTAGTAATGCAGTATATCGGTTTTTATGAGATTCAATTTCTGGGTAATGCCTTTTTATCGTATAGTCAGCTAGTGATTTCAGGTCCTCTATTGAACCACGAGCTGCAGCATATTGAAATGTACCGACCCGTATATGACTACTAGCGACTCTAGTTAAAATTGCTCCAGGTAATTTTGTTTCACGATAGGTTGGTTCCCCGGTTGTAACAACTGCTAAACTGCGAGTAGTCGGAATATCAAGTGCATACATTGCTTCACTAATAATATATTCACGTAGCATCGGACCGAGTGCAGCACGGCCATCTCCTCGGCGTGAATAGGGAGTAGGGCCAGAACCTTTCAGTTGAATATCGAAACGCTCACCTGAAGGAGTAATTTGTTCGCCAATTAAAAGAGCACGACCGTCGCCTAACATATTAAAATGTCCGAATTGATGACCAGCATATGCTTGAGCTAATGGATGAGCTCCTTCTGGAAGTCCATTGCCAGCGAAAATGGCAATTTCAGCTTCCTTTTTCAGTTCTTCAGGGGTTAAGCCAAGAGATATCGCTAATGAATGGTTTAGTTTAACTAACTCCGGTGAACTTACGGGAGTAGGGGGGATTTCTGTATAAAATGATTGTGGTAAAGTCGTATAACTATTATCTAAATTCCAACCTGTTTCATTATTTTTAGTCATTGTATCTCCTCCTTTTTGTATTTTAAATTATGTATTTGTACGTATATATTCTTTGTAAAGTTAACTAAAAGTATAATATAATATAATATTTCCCCTTGCAATCTATTGTAAGGACTTCATTGCACTATGTCTATTTAACAGTAAATACAAAACTCCATTTTAAAAAAATGGAGTTTTTATTATTACTTAATTTTTACAATTATCTTTCCTTTTGCTCTTCCAGACTCTGAATATTCCATTGCTTTTTGCGCATCTTCAAAAGGAAAAACTCGATCGATTACAGGTTTGATTTGTCCAGCTTCAATATAGTTTGCAATAGTACGTAATTGATCCCCGCTTGGCTTCATAAATAAAAATGAATATTGAGCATTATGCTTTTTTTCAAGTGCAGTAAGTTTTTTGCTGGCTAATGAAAATAAGAGAGTTTTAAAGAATCCTGAACCAAATTCTTTACCGAAGCGAGCGTTCGGCATGCCTGAAACGGAAACAATGTTTCCTCCGCTTTTTATAATATTGAATGATTTTTCAAGTGTTGCACCGCCGATTGTATCAAATACGGCATCATAATTTTTTAGTATATCTTCAAATTTCTCTGTTTTGTAATTAATAATTTCATCTGCGCCAAGAGACGTTACTAAATTCGCACCAGCTTCACTAGCAGTCGTTGTAACAATGGCACCCATTATTTTTGCTAGCTGAATAGCGAAAGTACCAACACCACCGGATCCAGCGTGAATTAAAATCTTTTGTCCTTTTTGTAATTGCATGATGTCATGTAATGCTTGATATGATGTTAAGCCAACGAGTGGAATCGAAGCAGCTTCCTCAAAATTTAAATTTTTCGGTTTTAAAGCTATATCATCTTCATGAATGGCTATATACTCCGCGAAAGTACCAATCTTATTTTTTCTTGGGCGTGCATATATTTCATCATCGACTTTAAAGTTAGTCACTTTTGCCCCAACCTTTACGATGACACCGGAAAAGTCATTACCAAGGATTAGGGGCATCTCATATTTAAGCAACATCTTCACTTTTCCATCGCGTATTTTAAAATCAATTGGATTAATACTAGCTGCATGAATTTCTGCGAGCACTTCATACTCATTAATTTCAGGAGTAGGTACCTCTGCCATACGCATTGGGACTTTTCCGTACTTATCAATTATCATTGCTTTCATTTCTTATACCTCCAAGTTTTAATAAAAGTTTTGCAATAGCTTCTCAATATCTAATACAAGATTTTTTAATAAACCTAATTTTGTACGTATATCAATATAATAAAAATTCTTTGTACCTTCTTTTCTCATTAAAATAATGCCAGCTTCTCGTAAAATCTTGAGGTGATGTGATACGGCTGGACGGGAAAGGTGTGTTTGCTTCGTGATTTCTCCTACACGTAATCCTGTTTGACATTCCGTTTCCATTAGCACTAATAAAATAGCTTGACGTGTTTCATCACCAATTGCCAATAATACTTTTTGAGAATCAATAAAATCTTTTTTTATAATATTTAATTGTTCTTGTTTATTCATTTCAATCACTTTGCCTCCAGGTAATTAGTCGAAAGGTTTAAGATGATGAACCATTACTTCGATACGGTAATGCTACATGATTGTTGTACGAGGTGCAATATTGAGAAAGAAAATCGAGACGAATGAATTTTTTATTGTTGAAAATTATAGGGAGATAGAAAAGGGATTGGAAGGATTACATAACAAAATAGATGAAGTTTAAAAAAATGATGTAACAATAAAATAAGCTGTCGTAACCTTGTATAATCCATAAGGTTATGACAGCTTATAATGTTTGTATTATTTTTGATTTTTACGATAGAACATGGTTCAACGTAAAGTACATTCTTTTGTTTTACACTTTCATACAGACACAATTCAGGTGGATTATAGATGTATGAAAAGGTAAAAGGAATTTTGGGGCGTAATCTATCTATATGATAATTCAAAATGAAATATAAGTCTATATTTTAATGTTTTTTTTGATTATATTTATGTCACTGAGCTCAGAACAATGATGTGGAGGGGAAATATATGAAATCGAATTATGTACCAGTTTTAATTGTTGGAGGGGGATTATCTGGGTTAGCGTCTGCGTTATTTCTTGCAAAACATAACATTGAGTACTTACTTATTGAAAGGCATCCGTCTACTGCCATTCATCCGAAAGCAGGCGGTCTTACTTTACGTACAATGGAGTTATTTCGAGAATTAGGCTTGGAAAAAAGAATTAAATTGGCAGGTAAAGCATTAGAGAACTGCCGAGGAAGAATAGCAGTTCATACAATAGCTGAGGCGAATAAAGAAGAATTGGAACAAATGAGAGCGACGCAATACGGAAACGATGAAGAGTTACTTCAAAAAATAGAAAAGATTAGTCCATCAAAACAAACTGCTTGTTATCAAATTATTTTAGAAGAGATGATGTTACAAGAAGCGAAAACATTAGGCGGGCAACTATCTTTTTATCATGAATTAGTTTCATTTGAACAAAATGAAAACGGGGTAAAAGCAACGATTCGAAATCGTGAAACAGAAAAAGAAAGTGTCATACATTGTGACTATGTAATTGCAGCAGATGGAGCGAAAAGTAAAATACGTGAGCAGTTAGGGATTAAAACTGAGGGGCGTGGAACCATTGGTGGCTATTATATGAATATTTATTTTGAAGCAGACTTAAGTGAGTTTATACAAGGAGACGCATTCGGTTTTTCTATGGTACTTCATCCAGAGGTTCTTGGTGCACTGATCCCAGTAGATAACGTGAAAAAATGGATTTACCATGTAGCCTACGATCCATTAAAAGGAGAGGGAACAGAGGATTTCACGATGGAACGTTGTAAACAAATTATTGAAATAGCAATTGGAAGTACAAATGTTGAGTCAGAAATATTAAGTGTTTTACCGTGGGAAGCGGCCGAAAGTACAGCAATGAAATTTCAAGGAAATCGAGTCTTTCTAGTTGGAGATTCAGCACATATTATGCCGCCAACAGGCGGATTTGGTTCAAATACAGGAATACAAGATGCGCATAACTTAGCTTGGAAATTAGCGGCTGTTATAAAAGGGAAGGCAAAACCAAAATTGTTAGAAACATATCATGAAGAGAGACACTCTGTTGCAAAATTAACGACAGCTTATGCAAGTAGTTTACTGTTTCGTGCTGCGAAGAGAGAGGAAGGCAGTTTGAATAATATGGATGGTTTAGCTGTTACAGTTGGATATCAGTATTGTTCAGAGGCGATTATAGATAATTTAGTCACTCCACATAGAATGGATAGCATAGAGTTGAACGGGAGACCTGGAACGCGAGCGTCACATTTATGGGGAACGTATGAAGGGAAGAAAGTTTCTACATTAGACTTATTCGGTAACAGTTTTGTATTACTTACAGGAGTAAAAAATAGTTCTTGGGCTGAGGCAGCACATACTGTTTCAGCTAAATTAGGAATAAATATAAAAGGGTATCGTGTTGGCTTAAGTGGAGACTTTGTTGCTCCAGAAGATATTTTTAGCAAATTATATGGTATAGGGAATGGAGGTGCTGTATTAATTAGACCAGATGGCTTTATCGGATGGCGTTCGGAAAAAACGGTAGTAAATCCAGATATAGTATTGGAAGAGGTAATAAGAAATTTATTATGTGATTTTTAAGTAACTACAGAAATATTGTTTTATGTACTTCACTGTACTGAAAAAAATATTCACAAATTTCAATAGGTTTGATATGATTAAATTCGACAAGTTAATAGAGGCCGGAGATATTTGAGAAAAGCCATAAATTTATTTAGGGATACAGGAGTGTAGCCTAAATAATTTATGGCTTTTTTTATTGAATGAACCGTACAAAATAGGGAGTTACATGTGAAAAGGAGGGCTATAGGAATTAAATAGGATAATACTAGTTTTTTATATTAATAATATAGAGAAAGTATATTTGTAAGAGTGGAATTTTAATATAGGTTTATAAAAATAATGAAAGTGTGTCTTCTATTTCGTGTAAATCTCATTAGCTTGTTGAAATTTGCAACGTAGGAAGGATTAGAAGGATGAGAAAGATTATTAGCGTTTTAGTTATTTTCTTTATGACGGGAAGTATCTTTGCTGGGGGAGCTGTTCATGCGAAAGCAGAAGGGAAGCATGAATGGAATACGAATAAGTTTTTAAATATTGCACATCGCGGAGCAAGTGGACATGCACCTGAGCACACTTTTGCTTCTTATGATTTAGTGAAAAAAATGAAAGCGGATTATTTAGAGTTAGATATTCAATTAACAAAGGATGGCAAATTAATTGCAATGCATGATACAGCGGTTGATCGCACTACAAATGGAACAGGCGAAGTACGTGATAAAACGTTAAGCGAAATAAAGAGTTTAGATGCAGGATCATGGTTTAATAAAGCGTATCCAGAAAAGGCTAAGCAAGAGTATGTTGGGCAAAAAGTTCCAACTCTTGAAGAAATTTTTCAAAAGTATGGAAGAAGTATGAAGTATTATATTGAAACAAAATCACCAGATGTGTATCCAGGAATGGAAGAGAAATTGTTGGCGTTGTTACAAAAATATAATTTAGTAGGTCAAAACATGTCTTCTAGCCGTGTTATGATTCAATCATTTAGTAAAGATAGTTTGAAAAAGATTCATAGTATGAATGAAAATATTCCGTTAGTTCAATTGCTTTGGTATTATCCAAATGAAAACAATGAAATTGTCGAATGGTCTGGCATTACACATGAACCGAAAAGTGTAACGAATGATGATTTTCAAGAAATTAAAAAGTATGCAGCTGGTATTGGACCAAACTTACGTAATGATAACGGAGAACTAATTATTGATGAGTCATATATGAAAATGGCTAGGAAAAATGGACTGTTAATTCACCCTTATACAATTAACGAGAAACCAGATATGAGACTGTTAATCAAATGGGGTGCTACAGGAATGTTTACAAATTATCCGGATCGATTACATAGTGTATTGAAGGAAAAATAAGTGGAAAAGGGTATACCAGTGTTTTAGGTATACCCTTTTTAATTTAATTCCCCGATAAACAGAATCTCTTTTTCATAGTATTCATCTTCATCATAAATAATTTCTTGAAAGCGAAGTGTTTGGAAGGAATGATAAACTGAAATTTCCCATGTCTCCCCAAAATCAATTTCATTTGAAAGAAGGATCCATTTTTGAAATTCACTATTTCTATTAAAGAAATTATGAAAATAGTCCTTATTTTTAAATATAATGATTTGCGAATCCCATAAATTATTTATAGAAATCAAAACAACAACTCGATATGTATGTGTATCGCTCGGTTTCATAGTTATTAAATGATTTGCTTGATTTAATAAGGTTTGAATACACAATCGTTTTACTTTTCTAGGTGTTTTACAAGAGGCAATAAAAGCTTGCGAAACTGGCAATAGCATATTCCAATATTCATCGTTATAGAAAGTAGAAGGGAATGTTTTTGTATGTTCCTCAATTCGCTGTATCATAGTGTTTGTTTTTCGTTTCATACCACGTATTTTCTTTTCACGCATTGAGAGTCATCTCCATAAATTTTTGTAATGCAGCAGAGTGATATATATCTTTTCTAGTAATAAAAGTAGTAGGAACTTTTTTGAAGCTATTTGGCAAAGGATTGAATGATATGTCATGTTTATGACCATTTAAAATAGACTTCATCATAATTGCTACGCCCATACCTGATTTTACACATGCGAGTATCGCTTCAATTGTTCCAAACTCTAATACTCGTTTAGGTGAAATTCCTTCTTCTTGAAGCCAATCTTCTAATAAATTTCTATAATAGCACCCGTGACTAAATGCAAGTAAATTCATGTCTCCTATGTCTTTAAAGGAAGATAAAGGCTTTTTGCTAATGAGAACTAATTCTTCTTCATGAAATATATTTGTATGAAGTTCAGCATGCTGAGTGGTTCCAGCGATAAACGCCCCGTCTAGTTTTCGTTCTAATACAAGTCTAATCAATTGTTCCGTCGTATTTGATTCTAAAATCAATTCGACTTTTGGGTATTCCTCATAATAGGCCGTTAATATAGATGGAAGTCTTACAGCTGTTGTAGATTCTGTACATCCAATTTTTAAAGTGCCCCTTGGTTCGATCTCATTACTTTGAACTGCTTTAATAGATTGATCCATTAAGTGGATAATTTGTTTAGCGTATGTTAATAAAATCTCACCGTTAGAAGTTAAAGTTACACCTTTTCCGTTTCGGTAAAATAAAGGTACACCTAGTTCGTTTTCTAGTTGTTTCATACGCATTGTTACGCCAGACTGTACATAGTTTAAATTTTTAGCTGCGTGAGATATGTTTTTTTCTTTCGCAACTTCGTAAAATACAGTTAAATCTTTTATATCCAAGTATCATCCCTCCATAAAAGGTATCATTTTTTTTGATGGATTACATGATAAATCTTTATTTTATATGATATCAGAACTTTCATACAATGGAAGGGGATGGAGGGATTATTGTGTTAATGGAAGAAGGGATGAATGGTACTTATAAGTGGGTTATGTTAATTTTTGCGACAGTTGCTCAAACAACAGCGACACTTATAACGTATGGTATTGGAGCATTTGCTTTATTTTGGAAAGAAGAATATGCACTTACGAATACGGAGAGTGGATTGTTAGTAAGTGTTGTAAATATAGGACCGCTATTTTGTATGCTTTTTGTTGGGCGGCTACTTGATCAATACAATGAAAAGTTGTTAATTTCGATAAGTTTATTTTTACTAGGGGGTTCGTTTTTACTGACTAATATGGTCAATGGATTTAATGGGTTACTCTTTGTACTTTTATTAGTAGGAACGTTTTATAGTGTTTCGCACCCAGGAGGAAGTAAGGTGATAATGAAGTGGTTCTCAAAAGAAAATCGCGGGTTAGCGATGGGGATTAGACAAGCCGGTATACCGATTGGTGGTACATTAGCGGGAGTATTGATCCCGTTTCTTACAATAAAATATAATATGGCCTATGCGGTAAATAGCATTGCATGCATTTGTATAATTGGAGGGTTTTTATTTTTTATATTTTATAAGGAACCATATATTCAAGAGAAAGTTAAACAAGAACGTAGTAAACTTTCTTTTTGGATGCAGTTAAAAGAAGTGATGTGTAAAAAAGAGTTGTATGCAATTTATATAACTGGCATTTGTATGATTTCATTGCAAATGGTGTTAGTTGCACACTTTATAAAATTTTTAGTATTGGAACAATCAATCACGCCAATTTTAGCTGGAAAAGTATTTTCCGTTATGTTCTTTTCTGGAATGGTTGGTAGGGTTATATTAGCAGCTACTAGTGATTTATTTTATAAGGGGAATAGGCGTACCCCCTTATTTATAACTGTTTGTATTTCTATTTTCTTCATTCTAATATTAGTAATGAGCATACATACAATAACGAATGTATTGTATGGCGTAAGTGCATTGTTAGGGTTCTTTTCAATTGGATGGTTTAGTCTTTTTATAACTGAAGTTGCGGAATCAGCAAGTGAAGAATCGGTAGGGATGACAGTGAGTTTTGCACTTACATTAAATCAAATTGCTATTATTGTTGCGCCTGCTTTATTTGGTTATATTGTAGATAAGAAGGGATATACCTACGCGTGGTTATGCATAGTTGTATTACTAACTATTTCAGCGGTTAGCTTATATAGGAAGTATAGAAAATGAAGGAATGTTAGCAATGTAAATTTTTTATGAAGAAAGTCTAAAGAAATGTTGAATGAGCGACATTTCTTTTTTATTTGTTGTATAATCAAAATGTAAATGAGATTCGTTTTCAATTTCGTTCATTACCTCTTTTGAAATTACCTGTAATTTTAGCCATAATTAGCTGTTTTTCTTTATCGTTATTTGCATGATTTATTTTATTTAAAAATTTTTCAGCATCATTTCCTTTTAATACCATAATCTGTTTTCTGTAATATTCAATTAATACCATGTTGTTTTTTATTATCCGATAATGAAACATTTTATCATCTAAACGATTGCGTTTATCGGTATTTTTCATATTACATCTCCATTCTTTTTAGTATGTAACAAATGTTACAAAAGAATTTGAAATTATAGTTTAATGCATCCGATTGTATGTTGGAAATTTTGCAAGAAAGAAATACAATAGAGAGTAGTAAAAATTGAAAATGAGAAAAAGGAATCTAGTTTTAACAGAGTGAATATTAAATAATATTATAATATACTTGATAATTAAAAGATATAAAATAGAATGGATGTACGTTAAGTGAAACTAGATAAAAGAGGGTTCCTAGTATGTTAAAGAAATGGTTAATCGTTTTCTTTATTTTTGCTGTTTTTTGTGGAAGTGTTGTTACACTAATACATGCAAATAAAGGAAAAAAATATGATACAAAGGCATTTTCTAATGTAAATAGTAAGCAAAAAGATGTTAAGCAGGAAGTTGATGCGAATGAGAAAAAGCGTTATGAAATTGCAGCTGGAAAACTAGATCAGTACTTAAAAGATAAAGGATTTAATGGGAGTGTTCTTGTAGCAAGTAAAGATCATGTCATTTTACGAAAAGGCTACGGTTATGCGAATGTGAAAGATCAAGTATTAACAACGCCAAGAACGAAATATCGCATTGGGTCTATTACGAAAACAGTAGTTGCAATATCTATTATGCAACTAAAAGAAAAAGGGAAGTTGAACATTGAAGACAATGTAAATAAATATATCCCATCGTTTCCAGCAGATAAAAATATTACGTTACGAAACTTGTTAACACATACGTCTGGATTACCAGAACAGGGACAAGGTAGTGTTGACGCAGCATCACGGTTAAAATTAGTAACGTGGATTGGGGCACAAACGTTACAATTTCCAGCAGGGACAGGATGGAAATATACAGATTATAATTATATGGTGCTTGCATATATTGTAGAAAAAATATCGAATAAACCACTTGCTGAATATGTGAAAGAAAATATTTTGACTCCTGTTGAAATGAATGAATCTGGAATGGGCGCAACACTCCCAGAAGATATTTTCTTAGCAGAAGGGTATACGAAAAAAGATAATAAGTTAATAGCCACGCCTCGCTTAAAAATGAACTGGCTGTATGGTTGTGGTGAAATGTATACGACTGTTGAAGATATGAAAAAGTTAGATGAAGCTATTATGGATGGTAAACTACTTTCCAAACAAAGTGTATCAGATATGTTTTCTGCATCACCTGCAAGAAAATATGGATTTAGTTTCTATATTTACCCAGATTATTATCATAACCACGGTGTATTAGCTGGCTGGAACACTTTTAATAATTTTAACTGGGATAAACGAACGTTTGTCATATTATTTTCTAACGTCCAAAATGGTATGAATGATGCATTTAATCAAGAATTTAGGAAAATGGCGAATGATTTAATAGAAGGAAAGTAATTATAAAAAAATCGGTATTGATATGTAATTATCAATACCGATTTTTTTATTTTGTAAAGTTTTACTTACTGAATAAAGTGAAACTTTAATCAGCAGGGCCCCACCTAACTTCTTTGCTTTCGCTGAATTTTGAGGTGGGGGTCTTACTGCCCACAAATGGCGGGATAAATAGGTAAAAAGGTGATTGGCATTTGAATAAATCTAAATAGGTCGTTAAATGATAAGTAATGCAAAGAACAATTGGTAATTTTTACATTGATAAAAAAGCTTGAGCTTCACACTATGTGAAGCTTTACAGTATTGGAGACAAGAACAGGAGGTTGGAAAAATGAAAAAAGCAATAAAGTTTTGTTTAATAGCTACATTATCTACAACGATTATTAGTGGATGCTCTTTTGAGCGTAACAATGAAAATGTTAAAGGGAAAGAAGGAGAAAAAGTAGAGGTACAGAAAAATGCTGGGAAATATACGATGCCAGATGAAAAAGATAAACATGAAGGTACATGGCTGCAATGGCCACATGAATACACATATGGTGAAGAGTATAAGCAGGAAGTTGAACCTATTTGGGTTAAGATGGCAAGTGCTTTAACTGAGGGTGAGAAAGTTCACATTGTTGCATATGACCAGGAAGAAAAGGAGAGAATCAATAAGCTTTTAACAAATGAAGGGTTAAATATGGAGAAGATTGATTTCTTTATCGCGCCTACTGATGATGTATGGGCAAGGGATAGTGGACCAATTTTTGTTTATGACAGCAATAAAAATCTCAAAATATTAGATCCAGCATTTAATGGTTGGGGGAAGAAAACACCTTATAAAAATGATGCTCAAATACGTAAAAATGTTAGTAAACAATCAGGAATTGAAAGAATTGATTGGGGGAAATTTGTCCTTGAAGGCGGCGCAATTGAATTAGACAGCAATGGGACTGCGTTATTAACTCGAAGTTCGGTAACGAATAAAAATAGAAATCCTGATTTATCAGAAAAGGAAATTGAAAAATATATAAGTGACCTAGGGGTATCAAACTTTATTTGGTTAGACGGAGTACCTAATTTAGATATTACGGACTTTCATATTGATGGATTTGCTAAATTCCATAATAAATCTACCATTGTAACGATGAAAGAAGATGACCTAGCCGAATGGGGTTTATCTAATAAAGATATGGATACATTGTTAGATGCAAAAAATGCTTCAGGACAGAAATATAAGTATGAATACTTGCCGCTTAGTAAAGAAAAGGTTGCTTTAGAAAATGGAAAAACTCTCGATTATAAGGGATCGTATATCAATTATTATATCGGGAATACAGTTGTATTAGTGCCTAATTATAATGACTCGAATGATAAAATCGCAAACGATACGATTCAGAAGTTATACCCAGATCGTAAAGTAGTCGGTATTGATGTGAGAGAGTTGTATAAAAACGGCGGTATGATTCATTGTGTGACACAACAACAACCAATTGCATTGAAGTAATTAATTGTAATTTCGTTGTGCTGCTATATGGACAAAATAGGTGAAATCTTATCTTTACCTATTTTGTCGTTCCTTATTATTTGTAAAAATAAAATTTAAATATGATGATAATTGAATTGTAGTGTATGTTCGCTTTTCGTTTTATATGGTAAAGGAGAAAAATGTTTGTGTTAAAGAATTTTAAAATAGTGTTTTCGTATTTCCCTATCGTTTTACAGTACATTTTAAATGTAGCTTTAATTTGCTTAGGAGTTGTTCTAAGTGTGTTTCTTATGAAAGAAGTCATTCAGTTTATACAAGAACTGAAATTGGATGGTAATGAATCTAGTTATCATTTAATTGATAGTATCGTCGTATTCTTTTTGTACTTTGAATTCATCGTAATGATTATAAAGTATTTTCAAATGAATTTTCATTTTCCATTACGATATTTTATATATATAGGTATAACAGCTATTGTGCGTCTTATTATTATAGATCACGATAGTCCGTTAGATTTATTGTTATATGCCTGTGCAATCTTTGTATTAATTAGTGCGTTATTCATTGCGAATTCTAAAATGATGCGTCGGGATTTAGAATAGTGAACATTTGTTGTTGAATTAAATAAGATATTTTATCTTTTTGCCAAAAAGGAGTAACGGTATTGAAAGAAATAATCTTAACCAGCCTCATAATGATAGGGTTTATGATTCTATTATTTAATTGTATACTTTCGTGATTTAAAAGAATAAAAGGTTAATAGAGAAAGAGGTTTTTGTAAATATGGTTCATTACAATAATCAAAATAGTTTACATTTATAAGTTTTACATTCATAGGTATTGAAGCAATAGGGGTTGAAATTGAAGATCCCTTTGGTCAGGATCCAAATGATCTTCCGCTAGAAGGAATTTGTATAGGAGTAGAAGCGCATTTAGTGAATTTATATAATCAAAACGATCTATTAGAAGTAATGGGTTTGAATCTTGATAAAAAAATCATTTAATCATTTATTGTTGTTTTAAAATATGGTATTTAAAAAACTTGTCAAGAGTCAATTTAAGGCTTAATGTCAGCTTTATATTCTTTATATAAATATATAATATTTCTCCATGCTATAATCCATTCATGAAATATACGCGGTTCATGAGTTGTAATGAAAAGAGAAATGAATTGAGGAATAGTTGGCTTTGTGAAATCAGTTATGTAACTACTATTAAAAAGCGAGGTAAATAATATGGAACAAAAACATAATGGGATTATTTTTACTGCAATACCAGACGAATCGAATGAATATTAACAACCATTTTATGAAGACTTGATTTACTTTAATGAATGTTTAAATGAAAAGAAATCAATTGCGGATCAACTTATATCTTTATCTGTTGAAGAACAAGACTTTCATACGAGCTGTTTTGAGTATGATGATATATGGCTAAGAGATGTTGCACCGGTTGTCACAACTCATCTAGTTAAATTTAAATATAGACCCAATTATTTGCCAGATGATCAGGGGCGATATTTAGATCAACAGTTTAATAAATGGTTGAAAAAGAATGACTTTGAATATGTGAAATCCCCATTAATATTAGATGGTGGTAATCTTATTTGGAATAAAAAAGATACCGTAATATTAACAGAACGTATATTTGATGATAACGATGATTGGACAGAAGAGGAAATTATTGAGCAGTTAGAATGGGATTTAGATGTGAGCCGAGTTATTATTATTCCTGCTGAAGAAGGGGATGTACTAGCACACGCAGACGGAATGGTTAAATTTATTGATGAACATACAATGTTTATTAGTGATTTTTTAGGGGATCATGAATTTAGATATAGTGTTCAAGAGATTATTCAAGAACAAATGCCAGAAGCTGAATTTATAGTTGTTCCTTCATCATATACAGAGAAAGGACAATATGATCAAGAGATAGCATCAGCAAAAGGGTTGTATATAAATATGTTAGAATCATGTGATGCTCTTTATGTTCCTAAGTTTGGACTAGCTAAAGATGAGGAAGTTTTACGATATATTCAACAGTATACGGAGAAGCAAGTTATTCAAATTCATGTAGGAGAAATATCAACAATGGGAGGCGCAATGAATTGTTTAACGTGGTATTGTCCAAGCCATTTGTTACCTTCGAAAATGAGAAGATTGAAAAATCAGAATGAAGATTTTTCAATGAAGAAGATTTTTGATTGGTTTTAATAAATAAGTAATGAAAAGAAAATATATTCAAGGAGTATTGATATGTATACCATCGCTGAGTTTTCTCGGATTTGTAAAATGAGTACGCGGATGTTAAGACATTATGACAAAGAGGAGATATTAAAACCGGCATATGTGAATCCGGTTAATGGGTATAGGTATTATGAACAAGAGCAGCTGGAAGTAGCATTGAAAATAAAAAAGCTAAGGGAGTATAAATTTCCTCTTCCAAAAATTAAAATTGTTTTGCAGTCATCGGATCAAGATTCGTTTGTTCAACATATACAATCACAAATTATCGAGTTGTCTCATGAAGTGAAGCAAAATTTACAGGTTATTTCAGAAATGAATGAAATGGTAATGGTGAATAGTAGTCTAAATATTGCTCGCCATAGAAGTTACGATATATTAATGGGAATGAGGAACGAAGTAACGATAATTACTCAAAGAGTAAAAATAGATATAGATGATATAGATGATTATTTTTATGACTTATATGAAGAGGTACAAAAAAATAACTTTCAAATAGTCGGTTCGCCATCTGCAGTCTTTTATGATGAAGAATATATTCCAAGTAACAGTGATATTGAATTAAGAATCCCGGTTATGCAGGGGAATGATGAAGATGTAGTACAAGAATATGAAATGAAAAAACTAAGTCCACATCAAATCGTTACTACTATGCATTATGGAAGTTACGACTATATAGGTTACGCTTATATAGCGTTAGAAGAATGGGTTGAAAAAAATGGGTATGTAATAGTTAATTCGCCATATGAGGTTTATATAAAGGGACCTGAATGTGATTGTTTAGCAGAAGAGTATGTGACACAAATTTGTTTTTTAGTTACGAAAATAGAATGAGAATAAGGATTGACATTAACATTATGTCAATCCTTATTCTATGTACTAAAGCAATTTATCATAATAAAAAGGCGAAATAAAGAGTCACCTTATAAAGTTGCTACAAGTAAATGAAGATATTCCTGTTGACCTTAACACGATGTCAAAGTATAGACTGTACGTACATTCATATAAGGGGTGAACACGTATGAGAAATATAGAAAATAGTTTGTTTTATATGCCTGCGGAATGGGAGAAACATGAAGGTACATGGCTCCAATGGCCACATGATAAAGCACATAGAGGTGAAGGTTATAGAGCTAAGTTAGATGATATTTGGATATCGATGGCAAAGGAGCTTCACTATGGAGAAAATGTCTATATTGTTGTATGTGATGAAGAAGAGAAAATACATGTCCAATCGAAGTTAATGGAAGCTAATGTAAATATGGATAAAATTGATTTCTTAATTCAAGAAACTGATGATATTTGGATAAGAGATAACGGACCAATCTTTGTAACGGATAAGGAAGGGAATCGCTGCCTAACGCACTGGATATTTAATGGTTGGGGAAATAAATATCCGTACGAAAAAGACGCTAATATTCCGAATAAAATAAGTGAAATGTATCGCATTCCAAAAGTTGAATCTAGTGTCTGTCTAGAGGGCGGGGGAATTGAGATAAACGGAAACGGGACCTTAATGGCGGCGAAAACGTCTATTATAAATGAAAATCGAAATCCCACACTAAGTCAGAAAGAAATTGAAATGGAATTAACGAAATATTTAGGAGTAACGAATTTTATATGGATAACTGGTATACGCGGAGAAGATAATTATGATGAAGATACGGATTATCATATTGATGGCGCGGCACGGTTTGTAAATGAAAATACGATACTGTATGAATATGATCCTTTCGGTGAAGGAGAGCCATACCTTTTGGAGGCGTACGAAAAGCATTATCAAGAATTGCGACAAGCGAAAAATATAGATGGAAAGCCATTTCAGCTCATTCCAGTACCAGTAACAAGAAAAGTGGTAAAAGAAGCAGACTGTAAGGGTTCATATTTGAATTTTTATATTGGTAATGAAGTCGTATTAGTTCCTGTATATGGTGATGAACATGACAAGTTAGGGCTGCAAATTATTGAAGGTCAGTTTCCAGGAAGAAGAATTGTCGGTATTTATGTGAATGAATTGTATGCGTATGGTGGTATGATTCACTGTGTGACGCAGCAGCATATAGAATAGAGTAATTCAAATGAAAAAGCATGCAGAGCATATACTCTGCATGCTTTTTATAATGCTGAAAACTCCTCAACAAGTTGAGTGAATTGTTTCAATGCACTTTCAATCGGTTCTGGCGTAGTTAAATCAACACCAGCTTTTTTCAATAGGTTTAGTGGATAATCAGAACTTCCACCTTTCAGGAATTCAATATAATTTTTCTGAGCATTCGGATCACCGCTTAATAGTTTATCAGCGATTTGAATGGCAGATGCGAATCCAGTTGCATATTTGTATACGTAAAACGGGCGGTAGAAATGAGGGATTCTAGCCCATCCGTACTTTACTTCTTCATCAAATACAAGTGAATCACCGTTATATTCTTTAAATAGTTTTTCATAAATTTCACTGAAGACTTGTGCATTTAATGGTTTACCTTGTTCCGCCATTTCATGTGTGATTTTTTCAAATTCTGCAAACATAATTTGTGTAAAGAAAGTACCTTTGAATTTTTCAATAAAATGGTTAACTAAATGGTTACGCACGTTCGTTTCTGTTGCTTCTTTTAATAAATAGTGAATTAATAACACTTCATTTACTGTAGAAGCGACTTCTGCCACAAAGATAGAATAATGTGCAGAAATTCTTGGTTGGTATCCATGTGAATAGTGCGTATGCATACCGTGCCCGCATTCATGAGTAAGAGTGAACAGGCTATTTAAATCATCGTGATGATTTAAAAGAATGAAAGGATGAACACCATATACACCAAAGTTATAAGCACCAGAACGTTTTCCTGGTGTTTCTCTTACGTCTATATATCGTTTATCTTTAAAACTTTTTAATGTCTCAATATATTCTTCTCCTAAAGGAGCTAGTGATGCAATCATAATGTCAAATGCTTCACTATATGGGATGTCTTGTTTTGCACCTTCTACTAAATCGACGCCTAAGTCGTATTGTCTTAGTTCATCTACGTTTAATTTTTCTTTTCGAATTTCATTGTATGTATGTAATGTTTGAATGTTTTTTTTCGTTGTATCAATAAGGTTTTCATATACTTCTTTCGGAACCATATCGCCAAATAATGATTTCTCTAGCGCTGATGGATAGTTTCTTAGCTTCGAAACGGTAACATTATTTTTAATAGCAGCGGATAAAGTAGATGCGATGGAATTCTTTAACTGAACATATGGTTTGTAATATGCTTTATAAGCTTCTTTACGCTTTTCACGATTCGTATCTTCTATTAACTTTGCATACATTCCGCGTGTTAAGTTCACTTTTTCTCCATCGTCAGTCGTCACTTCACCAAATAATATATCTGCATTGTTTAACATACCAAATGTGTGCTGTGGAGAAGAAAGAGCTTCACCCATCTGTGATAAAATTGCTTCTTGGTCCTTATTCAATACGTGTTTTTTATAACGATATAATTCAAATAAGTCTTCTTTATAATATTGTAAGCCTTCTGTTTCTTCTATGTAAGAATGTAATGTGCTTTCGTCTATGCTAAGTAAGAAGGGGGAAAAGAAAGATTTAGCTGCACTTACTTTCACGTGTAATTGTGATACTTTATCGACAAGAGATTGCGCGTCAGTATCGCGTGTATCAAGGTCAGATTGTAATCGTGCATAAGCGAACATTAAAGATATTATGCTAGAAATTTCTTCACTCTTCGTTAAATAAGCTAATAAACTATTGCCATCGTGAATATTGCCATTAAACTCGTGTAATTCCTTCGTTAATACTTCAATTTTATGAAAATCACTTTCCCAATCTTCAATTGTATGGTAAATGTCTGTTAAATCCCATTTTTCTATATCAGCTACTTGTAATCGATCTTTAAGTTCTGTCATAATCATTTCCTTTCTAAACATGTAGTTATATTTCTATATAACTATGAAATACAACAAATTGCAAAAAATCCCTGCTGAAAATTGAAAAGCCTTGCTAAAATAACAAGGCTTACATACTTATAGTGTAATTCCAAATTTTGAATGTAAAAGGTTTGTAAATTGCATGTCTGTAACGGTTTCTTTCGTTTTTTTACCATTTTTCGCTACTGTAAGGCTATCTTTCGTTAAAGAGGCATGCCCATCTTCAGTTAGTTTTACAATAAGAGGTAGTTTATTAAAGGGTGACCCTTCATGTTCAACGATAATTTTTTGTGCTGTATTTGCTTTTTCTTCATCCACTTCTTCTATATAAAATGCATAGCCTAACGTCCAATCATCAGCAGAAGATTGATCCAAGAACTCATTGTTTTTCCGCATCTCTAAAATGTAGTTTCCCTTTTCGGTCATTTCTTTACGAATACGATAATCTCCTGTAACAGATTGAATGACTTCACCTGAGAAAGGGACAGGGGCAAGAGGTAAGTATGATCCGAATCCTACTTCAATTAAATAAAGTTCAGTATGATGTGTTAAAACGGTTGCAATATGGCCAGAATCAACAGCCCATATGGAGTTTGTAGCGTTATAAACTGTTCCTGAAACGAGATGAACATCGAATCCAGAATCTTTCAGGAAGTAATACATAGTAGGATTGAGTTCATAACAAAGACCGCCACGGTTATTTACTAAAATTTTCTCTTTCAAATTTTCTTTTGATATTTCTTTAAAATTCTTTTCGAGAATATTTAAGTTTTCAAAAGGAACAGTTTGTGCCATTGCGTACATAATGTTAGATAAATCTTCAAATGAAACTGTGTCTTTTTCTTCTATATATAATCGTGCGAAAAATTGTTTTTGAAAGTCTGTCATAGAAATCCCTCCGTTATGTTTTTATAGGTAAATTGTAAACAATCTTGAATAGGATGTGAAATTAAAACTACGTTGAATATTTGAAGTGAGATTAAAAATAATGTGGGAGAGTGAGAGATTGCTACTTTACTAACGGTGGAACGAATATTATAATAATTCTGATAAACTATGCAAACGCTTTCTTAGAAAGGGATGGTGTACAGATGTTTAAAAGAGTAACAATAGTCGGATTGTCAGTTGTTATGTTTTTACCTAGTATATATGAGGGGAGTAAAGCATATGCAGATACAGTTAACAATGGAACGTTAATGCAGTATTTTGAGTGGTATGCTCCGAATGATGGGGATCATTGGAATCGTTTGCGTACTGATGCTGAAAATTTAGCGCAAAAAGGAATTACATCTGTTTGGATACCACCTGCATATAAAGGAACTACGCAAAATGACGTAGGATATGGAGCATATGATTTATATGATTTGGGGGAATTCAATCAAAAGGGAACAGTGCGGACGAAATATGGGACGAAAGCACAATTGAAGTCTGCAATTGACGCTTTACATAAGAAAAACATCGATGTATACGGTGATGTAGTTATGAATCATAAAGGTGGGGCTGATTATACAGAAACTGTCACAGCAGTTGAGGTAGACCCAAGCAATCGAAATGTTGAAGTATCAGGTGATTATGAAATTAGTGCTTGGACAGGATTTAACTTTCCAGGGCGTGGAGATTCTTATTCTAATTTCAAATGGAAATGGTATCATTTTGACGGAACAGATTGGGATGAAGGAAAGAAATTAAACCGAATTTATAAATTTAGGGGCATAGGTAAAGCGTGGGACTGGGAAGTGTCTAGCGAGAATGGGAATTATGATTATTTGATGTACGCGGATCTTGATTTTGATCATCCAGATGTTGCGAATGAAATGAAAAAATGGGGAACGTGGTATGCGAAGGAATTAAATTTAGATGGCTTTCGTTTAGATGCTGTTAAACATATTGATCATGAATATTTGCGCGATTGGGTAAATCATGTTAGACAGCAAACGGGGAAAGAAATGTTTACAGTAGCTGAATATTGGCAAAATGATATCCAGACTTTAAATAATTATTTAGCGAAGGTCAATTATAATCAATCTGTGTTCGATGCACCACTTCATTATAATTTTCACTATGCTTCAACAGGAAATGGGAATTATGATATGAGAAATATTTTAAAAGGAACGGTAGTTGCGAATCATCCTACACTTGCGGTTACTCTAGTTGAAAATCATGATTCACAGCCTGGTCAGTCATTGGAATCTGTAGTGAGCCCTTGGTTCAAACCGTTGGCATATGCATTTATTTTAACGCGTGCAGAGGGATATCCTTCTGTTTTCTATGGTGATTACTATGGTACAAAAGGAAATAGTAACTATGAAATTCCAGCGTTAAAGGACAAAATTGATCCGATTTTGACGGCACGAAAAAACTTTGCATATGGTACGCAGCGGGATTATTTTGATCATCCAGATGTAATTGGCTGGATGTTGGGAAGAATAACGCAGGGGAAGTATGGTACGATATTACGGGTAATCAAACAAATACTGTAACAATTAATAAGGATGGTTGGGGACAATTCCAAGTAAGTGGAGGATCAGTTTCCATATATGTTCAGCAGTAATTTGGTGATGAAAAAGAAGAGGTAGACTGAAATATAAGTTTTCCTCTTCTTTTTATATTGTGCATATTTATCCCGCTATTTGTGGTCAGTCCGATTGGTGAGGGCTTATTAAAGTTTCACTTTATTTTTCCTGAATCTTTATTGTAATAAAAGAGTTAGTCGACCTTTATAACAACAAGAGAGGCATTGGAGTATATAATGTCACCCGTGGCTTCTCTTATTCGTACTCGAAGAACATCCCCTTGATTTAAAGATAGTAAATCAGTTCTGGCGGATGTAGCTCTTATCCCAGAATCACCACCAACTCGCGTTTCGATTGCGAATTGAATGGAATCGTTTATTGTAAGATTTAATATACTAGACGATATAGCTTGTATTACAAATACAATTGAAAAGGATACAGAGTACACGCCAGTGGTATCAATTGTAATAGAATTATTTAATGGATTTATAGTAGTTCCACTAGCAGGTCCTGGAATGGTAAAATTAACATTTGTATTAACTACTGCTGAAAAACCGATTCCTACTTCAGAAGTTATTGTTCCAAATACGGGAAGGATCCCTAAACCGGTTGCGCCAGTAGGACCAGTTATTCCGATTCCGGTAGGACCTGTACCCCCAGTAGGACCAGTTATTCCGATTCCGGTAGGACCTGTACCCCCAGTAGGACCAGTTATTCCAATTCCGGTAAAACCTGTCGCACCGGTAGGACCTGTGATTCCAGTAGGTCCGGTGGGTAATGTAAATGGTGGAATTGATGGTAGTGTGGGACCGATTAAATTTGGTTCTAGAGCAGTTCCATGTAAAATACTATATTCTTCACTCATATAGTAAACCTCCTATTATTGCTTGTCATAATTATTAAATGTATCAGGGGAAGGAAATGACATTCGCAATAGCGGAGGCGCTTCTTATAATTTCTCCTCAGCGAATATAGGTCTAATTTAAGAAATATTGAAGTGTAGAGTTGCGTACTACTGAAGTATGGCACCTTTACTTCTCACGTAACATATAGTATGATGATTTCAATAAATTAGATTTCAATGACTATAATATAAATTAATGAGAGGTGCTTTTTGTGAGTGCGGTAGGTACTAAATAGGAAAAATTTAATGAAATAAATCAGATAAGAACAGGGGATTTTTATGTATACCATACCCCTAGCTTTGTCATGGATTTATTTCAATACCTATGAAGATACCTACAATACTTTATAAAGCGTGTAATAAGGGGATTGCCATCTGTTTTTTATGGCTTATTTCCTCATATGTTATTACTCATGCCTTGTAAATGTAAAAGCTGCGGTATCCCCGCAGCTTTTTTGTATATATTTTTAATGTATAAAAATGGTAATTAAATAATATAGAGCTCATTGGAATCTAATGAGTAGGTATCTTCATTTATGATAAAAATCAATCATAGTGAGGAGAAACAAAATGAATACGATGACTTTTGAAAAGTTACAATATAACGAATTAAAGGATATAGTGAAATCTTATTGTGTAAGTGGATTAGGTAAGGAATTAGTAAACAAATTAGAGCCGAGTACGAGTATAAAAGTAGTGAGAAATCGCTTGAATGAAACGACAGAAGCACGAGCTATATTAGATGCAGAAGGGCATGTTCCTTTCTTCGGCATTTCTAATATTGCTAGTACAATTCAAAAATTAGAAAAAGGGATGATTTTAGATCCAGAAGAATTAGTAAGTGTTTCAGATTTTTTACGTGGGTGTAGAAAGATTAAAAAGTTTATGTTAGATAAAGAATTTTTTGCACCAGTATTAGCTTCTTATGCAAATTCAATGACTGAATATAAAAGTATTGAAGAGGAAATTAACTTTTCAATTAAAGGAAATAGTATTGATGTAGCTGCAAGTAAAGAGTTAAAACGAATTCGAAATAATATCGATTCTGTAGATGGGAAAATAAAAGAACGTTTAACGAAGTTTTTAAATAGTAGTGCAAATAAGAAATTCATTCAGGAATTCTTTATTAGTAAAAAGGATGACCGTTATACGATTCCAATTAAATCTTCCTATAAAAATCAAGTTGCTGGAAGTATTATTGAAGCCTCGGCAAAAGGTTCTACTGTATTTATAGAACCGCATACGGTTACGAAATTGAATGCAGAATTAGCAGGTTTGAAAGCAGAAGAAGCGGTTGAAGAGTATCAGATTTTAGCGACTTTATCAGGAATGGTCTTAGAAAACATATATAGTATAAAGATTAACATGGAGCTAATTAGTCAGTATGATATGGTATTTGCGAAAGCGAAGTTTAGTAAATCGATTGATGGAATAGAACCGAAGTTAAACGATCATGGCTACATTCATTTAGTGAATTGTAAGCATCCGCTTTTAACAGGGCAAGTTGTACCGTTACATTTTAAAATTGGTCAAGAGTATCGTAGTTTAATTATTACAGGGCCGAATGCGGGCGGAAAGACAATTGTGTTAAAAACGATTGGATTGTTAACATTAGCTACAATGTCAGGTCTTCATATTGCAGGAGATAAAGGTACAGAAATCGCTATTTTCGAAAATGTATTCGTAGATATTGGTGATAATCAAAGTATTGAAAATGCACTAAGTACATTTTCGTCTCATATGAAAAATCTTTCTGAGATTATGAGGATGTCAAATAATAATACGTTACTTTTATTTGATGAAATAGGGAGCGGTACAGAACCAAATGAAGGTGCAGCACTTGCAATTTCTATTTTAGAAGAGTTGTACTTTGCGGGATGTATTACCGTTGCGAGTACGCATTACGGAGAAATTAAACGATTCTCAGAAATGCATGATGACTTTATGAATGCAGCGATGCAGTTTAATAGTGAAACGCTAGAGCCGCTTTATAAATTAGTTATCGGAAAATCAGGAGAAAGTAATGCACTTTGGATTGCGAATAAAATGAGCGTAAAAGAACATGTACTGAAAAGAGCGAAAGAGTATATGGGAAATAAAGAGTACGCTTTAGAAAAAGTGAATGAAAGTAAAATTAGAAAACCGAAATTTGTACAAGAAAAAAGAGAATCTCATTATGAGTACAAAATCGGCGATCGTGTTAATTTATTGGATCATGATGATTTTGGTATCATCTATAAGGAAAAAGATAATTTTTATAACGTTGTTGTATATTATAACGGTGAATTCGTTGAAGTAAATGTAAAACGTATTACTTTAGAAGTAGCAGCGAAGGAGTTATATCCAGAAGGATACGATTTAAATACACTATTTGTTGATTATAAAGAAAGAAAAATGCAACACGATATTGAGCGCGGATCGAAAAAAGCACTGCGTAAAATTCAAAAAGAAATAAGAAAGAATAGAGGATAAGTTAAAATGGTAACGATTAGACAAGAACAAAAAAATGATTATAGAAAAACAGAAGAAGTCATAAAAGAAGCATTTTTAAAGGAAGAATTTAGTGATAAAACAGAACATGAACTTGTAAAACGTATTAGAGAATGTGACGCGTTTGTTCCAGAGTTATCAATTGTTGCGGTAGATGAAGATATAGTTGGTCACATTATGTTATCGAAAATTACAATAGAACAAGATGGAACTTCTGTAGAATCGTTAGCACTTGCACCAGTTTCAGTTGCTAGGGGCCATCAGAAAAAAGGAATTGGTGGAAACCTGATTGTAGCTGCATTAGAAAAAGCGAAAGAACTTGGATACGGATCAGTTGTAGTATTGGGACATCCAGAGTACTACCCGAAATTTGGTTTTAAGAAAGCAAGTGAGTGGAATATAAAAGCACCGTTTGAAGTGCCTGAAGAGGTATTTATGATAATGGAATTAACAGAAAATTCTCTTCGAGGTGTAGAAGGAATTGTACAATATTCGAGTGCTTTTGCTGAGTAGGAGTAACGGTTAAGAAATGTAATCATAAAAGATGCTATCTTTTTGTATGGATATACAGAAAGATAGCTTTTTTATTAAGCGGATCTACTGACGTATATTTTGCTCAATGAATAATTGAGGTGGTAAAATTGATATAGAAACGTAAAGGGAGAGAATGAAATGAATAAGCGAGAAACAGATAGCAATGAGAATGCAGTTACGTTATATGTTACAAGACACGGTAAAACAATATTAAATACGAATCATCGCGCGCAAGGTTGGGCTGATTCTCCATTAGTAGAAAAAGGTGTTGAAGTTGCCACAAATTTAGGAACAGGATTAAAAGATATTCATTTTATGAATGCGTATAGTAGTGATAGCGGCCGAGCGATTGAAACTGCTAATTTAGTATTAAAATATAGTGAGCAATCAAAATTAAAACTTGAGCAAAGAAAAGATTTGCGAGAATTAAATTTCGGTATTTTTGAAGGTGAAAAACTTGAGAATATGTGGGAGGTGGTTGGAAAAGCTGCAGGCGTTGCATCACCAGAAGAACTTATGAAGTTTTCTATTCAAGAAGTGATTAATCTTATTAGAGTAGCAGATCCTACAAAACAGGCGGAAGATTGGGAATTATTTTCTACTCGTATAAAAGCTGAGATAGATAAAATTAGTGAAGAAGCTGCTGGAAATGGTGGCGGTAACGTTTTAGTTGTCGTTCATGGGCTTTTGATTACTACCTTAATAGAAATGTTAGACAGTAGCAAAACAAAACTTGGGGTGGAAAATGCTAGTGTGACGAAGATTGTATATCAAGATGGAACATATACAGTCGAGTCGGTTGGAGATATGAGTTATGTTGCAAAAGGGAAAGAAAGTGTGGAAATATAATTAAATCTCAAATAGAAATAAGAAAAGGAAGGTAGAGAAATCTAGCTTCCTTTTTATTTTGTGAATTATGGGATTAATAAAATCTTCCCTGTGCTTTTACGACTCTCTAATAATTCATGAGCAAGAGCACCGTCTTGTAAAGAGAATGTAGTAGGATTTGAAATGTTTAATTTTCCAGTTGCGATCCAATCGAATAATTGAGTAGATCGTTTTTTACGTTCTTCATAAGTGGTAAGAACGTTCCAAAGGTCTCCGCCAGTTAAAGTTTTTGAAGTATCCATAAGCATACGTGGATCAACTGGAGCAGGATTACCACCAGCCATTCCGTAAAATACGACAGTACCGCCAATTTTAGTAGCGTTAAAACTTTCCTCTAATGTAGAACCTACTGATTCATATACAAGATTTACTCCAGTTCCATTAGTCATTTCAAGTACTTTCGTATGCCATTCTTCGTTATATAAAAATACGTGATCGGCACCAGCTAATGTAGCTATCTTTGCTTTTTCTTTTGATGATGTAAGACCAATTACTGTTCCGCCCTGTAGTTTAATCATTTGAATAAGAAGTTGACCGACGCCACCAGCTGCAGCGTGTACTAAAGCTATATCACCTTGTTTTAGTTGATAGCTATCGTGCGTTAAATAATGTGCAGTTAATCCTTGTAATAAGACAGAAGCGGCTGTTTCAAAAGAAATAGAATCTGGTAGTGGGATTACTTTTTCAGATGGAACGGCAACTAGTTCTGCATTTGCAAATGGGACGTCCGCAAATGCAATACGGTCTCCTAGGTTGATAGTAGTAACGTCAGCTCCTACTTTTTCAACAATTCCAGCTCCTTCATAACCTAATACATAAGGCGGATTGCCAGCAAGATGATAATCGCCGCGGCGTCTATAAATATCAGCGAAGTTTAATCCGATTGCTTTCGTGCGGACAAGAATTTCATTTGGACTTATGATTGGATCGTGTATTTCTTTATAGTGTAGAACATTAGCGTCTCCGAATGTTTCGAAACAAAGTGCTTTCATATGGAATACCTCCATTTATATTGTTTATAGATGTTCTTTATCATACAATACAAATATCAATAGACAAAGAGGATTATTTCGATGGGATCAATCGAAAATATCGATTGAAAAGAGGGATGATAAATGGAAATAAAACAGTTAATTACATTTAAAGTAGCGGCACATACTTTGAACTTTACACAAACTGCGAAGAAATTAAACTTTGCCCAATCGAGCGTTACAGCACAAATTAAAACATTAGAGGCTGAGCTCGGTACACCACTATTTGAGAGATTAGGGAAACGTCTTTTCTTAACTGAAGCAGGTAGGAAGTTTCAACTATATGCCGACAAGATGATTGCACTCAGTAACGAAGCGAAAATGGCTGTGAAAGATGATAAAGAAATAGCAGGTACGTTAATAATTGGTGCACAAGAAAGTCAATGTACATACAGACTGCCTTCTATATTAAAGAAGTTTAAAGCACAATTTCCTCAAATAAAACTTATATTTAAACCAGCACACTCCAATAAAGATGCGAAGGAACAATTGATGGAGGGGAAAGTAGATCTTGCATTTATTTTGGACGAATGTAAAACAGAAGATGTTTTACATGTGGAACCACTTATGAAAGAAGAATTAAAAGTAGTAGCTGCTCCTACGCATCGTTTACTTGAACAACCTTCAGTTTCTATAAAAGATTTAGAGAGTGAAACACTTTTACTAACAGAATTAGGCTGCTCGTATCGGACTTTATTTGAAGAGCTATTTCGCTGGGAAGATGTATAT
The DNA here is from genome assembly GCF_038006365.1 of Bacillus sp. FSL L8-0152. Classification (NCBI taxonomy): domain Bacteria; kingdom Bacillati; phylum Bacillota; class Bacilli; order Caryophanales; family Bacillaceae; genus Bacillus; species Bacillus sp. FSL L8-0152. The sequence goes on along the minus strand of NZ_JBBOVB010000001.1, from coordinate 3,515,726 downwards.
CCAGCAAATAAAATTGAATTTGTTAGTGTTGAAGCAATTAAACAATGTGTTATTGCAGATTTAGGTATAGCCGTTTTACCAGCGATAGTAGTAGAAAAAGATATACGGGAAGGGACGTTAAAGGAGTTGATGTTAAACGAAACAATCTCTCCGATTTATACGCAAATCGCTTGGCATAAAGACAAATGGATGACAGTGCCACTGCGACAATTTATTGATGTAACGAGGGAGTTTTTTACAACAGATTAAGTGGAGAAATATTTATTTTATATAAAAGAAAAAATGGCAATTTTGTATAAAGAACCGATGCTTGAATATAACAAGTATCGGTTCTTTTATGTTTTAAATATAGAATGCTATAAAATGTGTATTTCTCAACTTTTTTTCTTACAAGGATAAGTAAAATTCTTCGTATATTCCAATAATCATAAGGGAATTTACAACGTTTATTCGTTTCTGTAAGATGCCTCTAGGAAGTGTGAAAGGAGGACTTACATAGCGGTATAGCTTGTCTTTAGTATACGTACTTATTGTGAGGAGGAATTTAAAATGTTTAAAAAGTTAATGAAAGTATGCGTGTTAAGTGCGGCAAGTATAGGTGTATTATTTAGTTTTCAAGGAAGTACATTTGCAGCTACTGATTTAAGTAGTTATTATGACGGGAAAAATCCAGCAACAACGAAAGTATACGGGGGAAGTACGACGTGTGATGCAGATGGATTTAATGCAAAATCTACAGCTGTATATGAAGGTAGTAAAAAAGTAGGGACAGTGTATTTACGTTACAGTAATAAATGTCATGCAGCATGGGCTAAGTTTGTTTTAGATCAACCAGCACCAGCTGTTTCGGGAGGAGTGTACGCGTACGCTGTTGTGAATAAATACAAAAATGGTGTATTCCAAAAATCAGTTACTTCTAATCAGGGGAACGGCACAATAAAAACAGGTCAAACGAGCACTTATACAGGAATGATATTTGATTTAACTGCTGATTTCGGATACACAGCAGATGCTGAAGCAGTTACGTTTAATAACGGTTACGGGAAAACAGCACGTTATTAATAAAGGAGTGAAATGATATGAAACTTTTAAAAAAGACGAGTGCATGTTTATTGCTATCTTTACTCGTTGTAACTAGTATGTTTAGCGCGACTAATAGCGATAAAGTATACGCAGAAGACCATTCATATGATGGGAAAAGTCCTTATTATAACAGCTGTGATCAATCTGCAGTAACGAAAGAAAAGAAGTGGATTGATTCAAATTCTTATGTGGAATTAAAATTTAGCACGACGTGTAAGACAGCGTGGGCAAAAGTTACTGTAACTCGCCTGGCAGTTTATAATAACGAAGCTGATGCAAGGATTGTTAGAAAAACAGATGGAAAGGCATACACTTGTGGAAGTGCTGGAGGAAATGGTGTTGTAAATAAAGGGCAAACATCATGCTATACGCCAATGGTATATGACTTAGATCCAAGAAAGGCACAAGCGCAGGGGAAACATGCAATACCAAATAGTGATGCATATAATTATGCTGAGACTATTTGGTATTGATGAGGATATGGAGATTGTAAGATAGAATATTTTAAGAGCATGTTTTGATTGGATTTCAAAACATGCTCGATTTGTATTCATTCTAATATTTTCGGTAATCATGGACCATTGAATTAACTAAGGTCTGTATCAGGAGGATTGTATCCAAGGTGACGAGCCATAGATACAATTTGTCCTTTATGGTGAAATTCATGCGTCTCCGTATGAGTTAAAAGCCATAGCGGAGTTGTGCTCCAAGGTTCTTTTTGCCATTTCACTTCATTTGCTATATTTTCGAGCCAACGGTCATTGTATTCATCTAAAAAACGTTGTACAGTTTCGTCTACTAACTTAAATCTAGCACGGACTTTTTCCACATCTGCATGCTCAATTTCGTAATCGCTAGCAAATGAAAAATCTGCTCTTTTTTGCTTGAATGCGAATGATCCAAGCCAGTATTGATAGCAATCGGCTACATGAATATGAGTCTTTATAATGCTACCGCTTCCGAAATTAGGAACTGTGCTATGTAATTTTTCTACTGGGATTTCTTCCAAAAACGAAAATAGAGTTTCTCTTGTAGAGCTAATAAGATTATATTGTTGTTTTAAAATATGTAACATGCAAGTACACTCTTCTTTTATTTACATAGTAAGTAATTCTATATTTACGAGGAGTGAACCTTTTTATTATTTTTAATAAGCATATTAGATGTATTTCTTATTTGTTTCTGATAGATTAAACAAGGTGAAACTTTAATAAGTTGAACATTATTAGTTCATAATAAATTGTACATCAAGAAGGGGAACGATAAAATGAATAGACTAGTGGGTTTAAAACAATTTGAAATAACGCGCGGGGCGTTACTTAAATTTATGGAAACGTTAGATGATAAAACTGCGGATACGCAGCCAGAGGGTTTTAACAATACAATTCGTTGGCATATCGGTCACGTGTTAACAGCAGCAGAAGTTTTCATGTTTGGAAAAGAATTCAAACAATTACCAACTGAATATCCAGGTATGTTTGGGTATGGATCACGACCATCTAAATGGAAAACAGAAGGACCATCGTTAGAAGTGTTAACGGCTCAATTAAAAGAACAAGCAAAACGTATTAACGAAATTCCAGCAGAAGCATTTGAAAATAAACTGCCAGAGCCATTCCTAGGATTGGAAACAGTAGGGGAGCTTTACGGTATGATGCTTTATCATGAAGCTGATCATATTGGGCAAATGAAAGCGATGGAACGTATTATTAAAGCTCTCTAGTCTTAATTGCATATAACAAGCGATACAGTTGTAATGTTAAATAATATATACAAAAAAGGTAGATAAATTATTATCTACCTTTTTTGTATAACTTCTTGAAGGATTAGGGATTATCATCGTGGTGCTGATGAAGAAGGATAAGAGAATTTTATAATTTTTATGGTGTGATTATTAATTGTAGCATTCCTAAATATGGAATATATGTATAATGATAGAGAAGAACTAGAAATAGGGGTGAATACTATGATTACATTAGAGCAAAAGTTGGAGCAATATAAACATACATATGTACAGTTAAAGGGAGAACTAAAATGGAAAACGAGTGATTCTCGAACAGGAATGATGATTGCTGCTATGTATGCAGGTAGTGATAAATTGTTTGATCTCGGACGTTTTTTAGAAATTAGTAGTTATATTAAGAATCAGGTAGGGATGTTTTCATACTTAAAGTCTTATCATCGTTTTGTAGTGGCCGCAACATTAGATATTCACTTTACAGATTACAAGGAAGCTTTTCGGAAGTTTTTAGATTTATATGAACAATTGGTCACTGGTGGCTTTAGCCGGAGTATATTTACTTATCTCGCAGCAGCTGTGCTTTTAACAGAAGAAAATGAACAGCATGACACACATATTCAGCGTTCGATGCAAGTATATAAACGCATGAAAAAGGATCACCTCTTTCTTACAAGTACAAATGATTATCCGCTCGCAGTTTTATTAGCAGGACAATCAGAGCATGTAGAAACACTTATGGACCGAGTGGAACGTCTTTATCAGAAACTAGCGACAGCTGGTTTGCGTAAAGGGAATGATCTTCAATTTTTGAGTCATATTCTTTCACTAAAGAAGGATGTCAGGGAAGAACTATTAGTTGCAAAATGTACAAATATATGGAATTTGTTAAAGCAAGAAAAGGTAAAAGTAAAACAGATGCATTACCCAGCTATCGGGCTACTAGCGTTACTCGAGGACGGAGAAAAAGAGATTCATTCTATTCGAGCATTTATTGAAAAATTGCAGGGGGATAAATTGTTCCGTTGGCATACAGATACAACTATTCTTATTGCTATTCAACTGTTCGTCAGTCAGAAAGGTGAGGAAAGTAAAGCTACTAACACAGGTTTACAAACAATGATAGAAGTCCTCATACAAGCACAACAGGCAGCCATGATGGCAACGATTGCCGCTTCATCTGTAGCAACATCTTCTGCTAGTAGCAGTTCATAATGTGTAATTGCTTATACTCTTGTAAATTATAACTCCCTTGATAAGGACGGTTTAAAAAATATTACTAAAAACAGTTAGCTCATCACTCTCTAATGAGTGATGGGCTAACTGTTTTTACATAATCAGCATTATCTTTTTGATTCCTTCAAATGTTTGAGCTGCGTGACAATCATAATGCTAATAACAACGAGTAAAAACCATGAACTAATTTTGCTTAAGTGAACGAGACTCCATGCTTCCCGTTGATTTGGATATTGCCATGCTCCGAAAAATGTTGCGATGTTCTCTGCAATCCAAATGAAAAATCCGATAAGGAAAAAGGAGAGAACGAGTGGCATTTTATATGTAACGCCTCGTAATGAAAATTCTACAAATGTCCGAAAGAAAACGATGAATAAAAGTACAGTTAATACCCATCTAAAGTCATATAGAAAATGATGTGTAAAAAAATTAAAGTAAATCATTGCTCCTAAAGGTATTGCCAAAATAGCTTTTGGCCAATGATGCATTTGCAAATGCAATCTTCTCCACGCCTGGCATATGTAACTTGCAACACTTGCATACATAAAGCCACTATAAAGCGGAACTCCAAAAACTTTTGAATATGCCTCTTCCGGATAACTCCATGAACCGAAATGTATTTTATATATTTCTAGCAAGAGTCCGATGAGGTGGAAGATGGTAATTACTTTTAGTTCGTCTTTTGTTTCAAGACCAGTCTTGTACATAATCCACTGCATAAGAAGGCATACGATGAGTATGAAATCATAGCGGTATAATCCTGGGATTGAAACAATTTTTGAAAGGGCTAGTGTTAAGAAAATAATGACTGGGAATAAGCAAGATAATGCTTGTTCGTAAGTGAAATGTAGTAGTTGTTTTATATAGAACATTGTGTCACCTTCGATTTTTTTATTTGAAAAATCAAAATAATAAATAAGTATACTACAATTTAAAAAATAATCCAGTAGTCTATTTTGCATGTATTTGTAAGTTTTAGAAGGGAATTGTAATGAGTATTTTAATATTGTAGAAAAGTGAAAAAATAGTTTGCTATTTAAAAAAAGTGGGGATATAATATCTAAATGAAAATGATAATTATTATCAATAATAATTATAAATAAAAAATAATTACAAAAAACAACTGAATATAAAGGATGAAATGAAACATGTTACATAAGTCTACTGTACATGGTGGTAATAACCGCTGGATACATATTAAGTTCATATGTTTCATGAGCTTAACAATTTTATGTTTAATTGGATCTATATTTTTAGCCATTTCATTTGGTGCAAAGGATATTCATTTACAAACGGTGTGGACTGCGGTTTTGGATTACAATCCGAAATTAACGCAGCACCAAATTATTTATGAATTAAGGCTCCCGAGAGTAATTGGAGCAGCAGTTGTAGGGGCAGCTTTTGCGGTCGCTGGAGCGGTTATGCAAGGAGTAACACGAAATCCTTTAGCTGATGCAGGTGTACTTGGCATAAATGCAGGAGCGATGTTTGTAGTAGCACTTAGTTTTGCTTTTTTTCCGCATATGCCGTATTCCTATTTAATGATTGTTTCCTTTATTGGAGCAGTCTTAAGTACAGTACTTATTTTTGTTATTGGATCAGCAACATCAGGCGGGTTAACACCAATGAGGTTAACGATTGCTGGAGCGGTTATGGCAGCGCTTTTACATTCATTAAGTTCAGGTGTTGCGATTTATTATGATTTAAGCCAGGATTTAGCGTTTTGGTATGCTGGTGGTGTTGCAGGGGTTAAGTGGGAACACTTGAAATTTTTAGTCCCTATTATTCTTATAACGATTATTTTTGCAATAGTGTTAGGGCGATCTATTTCACTCATATCAATGGGGGATGATGTTGCTACAAATTTAGGAGTGAAAACGAACCGAACGAGAATACTAGGGATGATTATAGTAGTTATTCTGGCAGGTGTTTCTGTTTCAGCTGTTGGTTCTATTGGATTTGTAGGATTAGTTATCCCGCACATTGCTAGAAAATTAGTTGGTGTTAATTATAGACTCATTATTCTTATGTCAGCATTATTAGGAGCTATGTTATTAGTTGTAGCTGACCTAGGAGCAAGAACAGTAAATCCTCCTAAGGAACTTGCGATAGGGATTATGGTAGCTCTTGTTGGAGTTCCGTTCTTCCTCTATATAGCACGTAAAGTTGGGAGGGAGCTATAAGTGAAAGATCTTTTTAACACGGATAAAAAGAGAGCTATTACTGTAACTACAATATTCGGATGTGTAAGTATCGCTGTAATTTTAATTAGTCTAAATACAGGGACACTGAGTATAGAGCCACTTAAAGTAATTGAAACACTTTTTGGTTATGGTGATTTTGAGAGCGCAACCGTGCTATATGATTATCGTATGCCAAGAATAATAATCACAATGTTAGCTGGTATTGGCCTTGGAATTTCCGGTGCGATTTTGCAAGGATTATCCCGTAATGCACTTGCAGACCCTGGTATTCTTGGACTGCATTCAGGTGCATCTTTCGGGCTAATTATATTTGTTACATTCTTTCATTCTATTAATGAAAGTGCATCCATTTTAATACCGTTATTTACATTTGGCGGAGGAGTATTAGCTGCATTTCTTATTATTTTACTTGCGAGTGATCGGTCAAATGGTTTACTTCCCATTAGACTTATTCTCGTTGGTATTGCAGTTTCAGCTGGTTTTAGTGCAATTTCGTTATTTTTCTCTCTCAAGTTAAATGATGAGACGTATACATTCGCTTCTAGATGGCTAGTTGGTAACGTGTGGGGAAGGGATTGGATTCATGTCCTTGCATTATTACCTTGGATTTTCATACTAACCCCTTATGCGTGGCTAAAATCTAAAACGTTAAATGCATTGTCACTAGGTGATAGTGTAGCGGCAGGACTTGGTGTTTCTGTTCAAAAAGAACGGTTATTACTTTTAGCTACAGCGGTTGGATTATCTTGCGCAAGTGTATCGATGGCAGGAGGGATTGGTTTTATCGGTTTAGTTGCTCCGCATATCGCAAGGAAGTTAGTAGGTACTACATATCAACACTTTCTTCCTTTAGCTGGCATTATCGGAATGATTATTTTAGTGCTAGCAGATACGATAGGTCGTTCTATATTTGAGCCAAACTCTATTCCAGCTGGTGTAGTAGTGGCGGCATTAGGAGCACCGTATTTTCTTTATTTACTTACAAAAACAAAATAAATACTTCAAAGAGGAGAACATATGAAAAAGAAACTTACTATTTTATTTAGCATGATGTGTATTTTAGTATTAGCAGCATGTGGTCAAACGAAAGCTAATGAAGAGGCAACGAAAAAAACGGAAAAAAGTAATGATCCAAAAATCGCCTCTATGTCCATTCATTTAACAAATAATTTACTTGCATTAGGAATTACACCAGTAGGTTCTGTTATTGGTGGAGATTTAAAAGATTTCTTACCGCACGCAAAAGAGCAGTTGAAAGATACGAAGAAACTTGGTGTTGTAACAGATCCGAATATGGAAGCGTTACTTCAATTGAAGCCAACTGACATTTATGTGGATGAAAAATACGCGGGCAAAGATTTAGCGAAATACGAAAAAATTGCAAAAACACATTCTTTCAACTTAGATGAAGGCACGTGGAGAGATCAGTTACAACAAGTTGGTAAACTTGTAAACCGTGAGAAAGAAGCGGATAAATATATTCAAGATTACGAAGAGCAATCAAAACGAGTAAAAAGTTTAATAGATAAAGAATTAGGTAATAACGAAAAAGTAATGGCAATTCGTGTTACTGCAAAAGAATTACGAGTATTTAGTACGAAAAGACCGATGGGACCAATTTTATTCCAAGACTTAGGATTACAACCTGCAAATGGTGTAGAGAAAATTGATGGAAACCGTCCTTTCGAAGTCATTTCACAAGAAGTATTACCTGACTTTGATGCAGATGCTATTTTCGTTGTCGTTAACAGAGATGATAAAGCGAAAGCTGCATTTAAACAACTTCAAGAAACACCAATTTGGAAAGACTTAAAAGCTGTTAAAGGTAAGCACGTATACATTATTAATGACCAACCATGGCTTGACTATTCTGCTTTAGGTAACAAAATGGCAATGGATGAAGCGGAGAAAATGTTTACGAAATAATATAGTTTCGCTATTAGGAAAGGTCCTCTAAATTTGGAGGGCTTTTTATTATTGTTTGAATAAACGAAAAATTATACAATGAAGTTAATTTCGTGTAGAGGAGATGTGCCAATGTCAGCGCTTATTGTAAGTATCCCGTGTATAAAGCAGTTTATAGAATAAGGGGATAAATAGGCTAATAATTATCCCTGTTATTAAAAAAGGGGGAGTTTGAAATGACAATGAATCTTTTTCAAAATAAAACGATTAAATTATCAGCTATTAGAGAAGCAGATGTTGAAGTAATGGCTATGTGGCAAGAAGATAGTGAGTATTTAAGGAATGTAGATACAGATGTAGCATTCCCGCAATCGATACAAGAAATAGCAAGTGATGGGCTATTAAAGGGACGGAGATCGAATAGTGTTTCTTTCATGTTAAGGACAGTTCAAGATGATCGCTTAATTGGTTTTGTTGCAATTCATGGCATAGAGTGGAATAACAGAACGGGTTTATTAGCCATTGGTATAGGCGATGCAAATGATAGAGGAAAGGGATATGGAAGAGAAGCAATCCATCTTATCTTAAAATATGCTTTCTATGAATTGAATTTACACCGCGTCGGTCTGGATGTGATTTCTTATAATAAAGCAGCCATTGCGTTGTATAAAAAGATAGGTTTTCAGATGGAAGGGTGTATGAGAGAAGCGGTTCAAAGAGATGGGAAGTGTTTTGATCGTATCATTATGGGGATATTGCGGGATGAATGGATAGAGCTGCAAGGTTAGAAAGTACATTCGAAATTATATATGTAGTATGCAGGAGATATAATGATAATTGGCGAATTTTTACAATGTACTGATTGAACTTATAAGGAGTCATGAAAAATGAATTTAGAAAAAAGTAAACCAGTAAATGAAGAGGTCGCTGAATTAAAGGAATTAATTAAAGAATTACACGGAAGTGTACATCAACTTCAAAGTGAAGTGCAGCAATTAAGGCATGAAAGACCGGTTGTTGAAGTAAGAAAAGGTGTTCAATTATCACCAGCAATCGTTGGACAAATTGGTGGTATGATATTGGGTGGGTTAGCAATTATCGGTATATTTTGGTGATGAAAAAAGGTTTGCAGCACGATGCTGCAAACCTTTTGGATTTGACGATATAATTTCATGCAATATAACTTTTACATTAAATAACGTAAATATATATAAGCATGTGATAACAAGAGTGCAACAATAGTTAATGGTAAACCAATTTTTAAGAAGTCCATATAAGAGAAAGCATGTCCTTCACGTTTTGCAATACCAGCAACGACTACGTTTGCAGATGCTCCGATTAGCGTTCCATTTCCTCCTAAGCAAGCTCCAAGAGATAACGCCCACCATAGTACTTCGATTTGCGGAGAATCGACAGATAGTCCGAGTCCTGTAGCTAAGTCTTGAATAAGAGGAATCATCGTAGCGACAAATGGGATGTTGTCGATTGTCGCAGATGCGATGCCAGATACCCATAAAATAAGTATAGCTGCGAATCCGATGTCACCGTTTGTTACGCCGATTACTTCTTTTGCAAGTGAAGAGATAAGTCCGATATCAATTAACCCGCCAACGAGAACAAATAGTCCGGCGAAGAAGAAAATGGTTACCCATTCAACGTGGGCAAATACATCTTCAATATCATGTTCTTTCACGCCGATTAACATAAGAAGTGTAGCGCCTGTCATCGCGATAACAGCAGCGTCTACATGAATAATCGAATGAAGTACGAAGCCTAAAATAGTTAGTCCTAAAATCGAAATAGATTTTAAAAGGAGGCTTTGATCTTTAATGTAATCTTTTTCGTTTAATGCCATTAGTTTTTCGATTTGTTCAGGTGTTGTTTTTAGTTTGTTACGATACATGAAGTAAATAATGCCAAGTGTCACGATAGAAATAATAATTACGATTGGAGCTAAGTTAAGTAAAAAGGCGTTAAAGTTTAAATGCTTGTTTGCTGATCCAATCATAATATTAGGTGGATCACCGATTAATGTTGCTGTTCCGCCTATATTTGAAAACAGCACTTCTGAAATCAAATAAGGCACAGGATTTACTTTTAAAATACGTGTAATGGATAATGTAACAGGAACGATTAATAAAACAGTCGTTACATTGTCCAAAAATGCTGATCCGACAGCAGTTAATAGGGATAGTAATAATAAAATGCGAATCGGTTTTCCGCCAGCTGCTTTTGCCGCTTTAATGGCCACAAATTCAAAGACGCCTGATTGACTCGTAATATGTACGAGAATCATCATCCCAATTAAAAGGGTAATCGTTTCCCATTGAATATGTGATGTGAAAGCAGTATGTAAATCTACAACTCCAAAAATAATCATAATAGCAGCACCGAATAGTGCGATTACAGCACGATTCAATTTCTCAGAAATAATAAATCCGTACGTGATTAAAAATACGGCAATTGCAAAATAATATTGCCAATTTGCTACTTCATGTGCTGATTGTTCCAACCATGTCACCTTCTTTAAATTATGTATTCAATTGTCGAAATGTATCTCGCTGCAATAATGCGGGATAAAATATATTGTAGCAAATTCAAAAAAGAAAGAAAACTATTTAACAAAGTGAAGGAAAAAATGTATTTTTTACATATCATATAAAAAATATAAAAAACACAGTGCAAATTATTAGGAAAAGTGAGCGTTGTCCTCTAATATAGAGATAGCAATTTACATTATTTTTGCGTAAAATGGTTTAAAGAGGTGAATTCCGATGGAAATAGTAAAAGATAGTTCTCTTATTCAAAATGAAATTGAACGTTTTGTAAATAAAGATGTATATATTCATTTAGAAACGACAAACGGAGCGTATGCATCACACATAAATGAAAAGATGATGACAGTTGGTGCTTTCATTCGAAATGCAATTATCCGTTTTGAACGCGGGAAGATAACTGGAACAAATCCATACCGAGTTGGTCTAAAAATGGATCATGGTTGGGTATATGCTGAAGGTATTACGCACTGGGAAGTAGATGGTCAAGAGCGTTTATTACTAGCTGGACATGATAATTTAGGTCGTCTAGCAGTTGCACTTGAGTTAAGCTTAACACCATTTAAGTAAGAAGGAGGGAAACTTATGGAGAGACATGTACTTGTTGTATTTCCGCATCCAGATGATGAAGCATATGCTGCGGGAGGAACAATTCGCTTATTAACAGATCAAGGAGTACCTGTAACATATGCATGTGGTACTCTAGGACAAATGGGACGTAACATGGGTAAGAACGTATTCGCTAACCGTGAAACGATTCCAAATATCCGTAAGAAAGAATTGAAAGATGCTTGTGAAGCGATGGGCATTAAAGATTTAAGAATGCTTGGCTTCCATGATAAAACGTTAGAATTTGAAGATGTTGATTTCGTTGCTGACAAAATTGAAGCAATCATTCAAGAAGTAAATCCATCTCGAATTATTACATTTTATCCAGAGCACGGTGTACATCCAGATCATAATGCATTTGGCCGCGCTGTCGTTCGCGCTGTATCACGTATGCCAAAAGAAGAGCGCCCAGTTATCCATGCTGTTGCGATTACGAAAAATCGTGAAGCAGTATTAGGAGAACCGGATGTTGTAAATAACATTAGTGAAGTATTTGATCATAAATTAACTGCATTAGGTGCGCACCGTTCACAAACAGAAGCAATGCTTGAAGACACGCATGCAAAAATAAAAAACAAAGATGCAGCAACATTAAAATGGCTGCAACTTGAACAGTTTTGGACTTATAAATGGGAGTAGGCTAGAAGGATACCTTCTAGTTGCTCTTACATAGAAAAAGCGCCGTCACTTGTGATGGTGCTTTTTCTTGTTGAAGACTATATATTTCTTAGGGTGCTTCAAAAATTTTAAATTAACGTGCAGTATAGCCTCCATCAACAAGAAGTGTTGTACCGTTAACAAAACTAGCATCATCACTTGCTAAAAACAAGACAGCTTTAGCGACTTCTTCTGGTGTTCCAAGTCTGCCTTGTGGATGAAGTGAAGCTAAATATTCTTTTTGTTGAGGATTAACACTACCTAGTAAAGGGGTGTCAATATAACCAGGGCACACCGCATTAATACGTATTCCATATTTAGCGTAGGCAGTACATAAATTTTGAGTTAATAGTTTCACACCACCTTTTGCAGAGGAGTATGCTGTTGGGGTAGGTAATGAAACAAAACTATGAATCGAACCAGCGTTAACGATGACACCACCTGTACCTTGTTTAAGAAATTGTTCAATCGAATATTTATCAGAAAGGAATACCCCAGACAAATTAATATCAATAGTTCTTTTCCACTTTTCATAGGATAATTCGTTTGCCGGTGCATCATCAGCAACGCCGGCATTTGCATACATAATATCTAATTTACCGTATGTACTTACTGTCTCATGAATGAGCTGTTTAATATCTGCCTCATTTGTTACATCGGTTTTAATAAATAACGTATTGTATCCATGTGCATTCAATTCATCTGATAGTTCTTTTCCACGTTCAGAAAAATCAGCAATAACTACTTTTGCACCTTCTTTGATAAAAAGACGAACAGTAGATTCGCCAATTCCACTTGCACCACCAGTTATGATTGCTACTTTGTCTTTTAATTTCATATAAACCTCTCCATTCATCAATGAATTTAAGTCGAATTTTTAAATCAGGTTATATCATTATTAACCTTAAATAGTAAGTAGATAGAAGAAACAGTTTGCGTTTACTTAATTGTGAGAGTGCTATTTTTTTATTGTAATTTTTTATACAGTGATGGAAGAAAATATTAATTAGGTCAATTTTATCATCAGATTGAATATTCAGTAAAGTATTCTTGAATAGAGTGAGTGCTGAAGTTAAACTACTAATCTACATAGATAGAACGAGAGAGACTACATATAGTTGCTCTTTTTATTTTATTAATTAACAAATTTTCAAACTTGCTGATGATGTAGTGGACTTAAATAAGTCACTTGTTTTTAAATTGAATCAAAAATAAAAAACAGTAAAAATAAAACGCTTAATAATAATTATTTATTGAAAAACAATAAATAAAATGATATTATCAAATTGAAAATTAGTAAGAGAGGTGCTTTTTATAAAATGTAAAACGAATGTTATGTATTAAAAAGAAATTGATGTAAATTAGAGAAATTATATATATTAATAACGAAATAAGAAAAGGGAGTTAGAGCATGATTAATAAAACAGTAAAGAAAGTTATCTTGATTGCAGGTGGTTTGTATATTACATATTTAGTAGGTGTAGTTATTTTAGCGGAATCTATACCGTATCCTACATCTCAACAACTTAAAGAAGCCGAAAGAGTAGTTGAACGCTATGTAGGTGAAAATAATGGAGTAAAAATGATAAATACATCTAGCAGCTTCACGGCTGAGATGTTCAATCATACAATTCATATTGAAGGAAATTCAAAAGAAAATCCGGAACAATTATATCGAATGAATTTAGATCAAGTTTCTAATGAAAGTGAAAAAATAACCGAAAAATCGATAAATACAGTTTGTAAATCAAATGATGGAGGAAAGAATTTTACGTGTGCTGATACTGAATAGCTAAAAGTAGGATCCGTAGCAGCATAGTAACAGTTGATAACCATTACTCTAGTTAAATAGGAAAAAGCCTCGCAGGGGGGCGAGGCTTTAAACAGGGTATTAAAAATTATCGATTCATTAAGAATAACTTCTTTTGAATAAGCTAATTTTAGCATGATAACTCATCTATATGTGTTACGAATTTATGCACAAAAAATCAATGATAAAAATACAGAAAAGACAATAATTTATTTGGAATCTGTATCATTACATAAAGTTTGAGTGAAAAAGAAAGTATACTTTTGTATTGAGGAATAAAGATATAGTCTGCCTACGGAAATAGGCAGGCTATTTTTTTATAAAGAAAAGACAACTTGAGGTAGAGTCCGTGTTAAGAAATAAGATCGTTCAAAAGATAAAGATATTGTATTGAAACACGTCATTATTCGTGGAATAAGTTATATTTTTGATAAAAAATCTTTAAAAAGCATTATAATCCCTAGAAGAGATAAGACTTCAATTGAAAACCAAAATACACTTTTTTGAGGTTTTTTAAACTCCATTAGTATGGAGAAAAATAAAAAGATAGCAATGAGAAATATAATTAAGAGACGAAGTATATCAAACATAAATAGCACTCCTAATAGTTAATTTGTTTTACTATATAGTTATTTCCAATATTACAGAATGTAAGAAGCGACTTATCAATATTAAAGCAAAAAGTTCTCAGAAGCTATGAATTAAAAATAAAAATTTTTTTGAATCACTGAGCACAGGGGGATTATCTATTAATTAGCTTGGTGATTGAAAGAGTAATTTTTTAATCTCTTAAATGTCCGATTGGTTTAACTAAATAATCAGCGGGGAATGAACAAACCACCTACTGATTAGAATTTCACTTTATTTGTTTTCTTTTTTATCTAAATCCTTAGAATTGATATTTAGTAGTGATTTATAAGAAACATATATTTTGAATTATTTAATAGAATAATATATATTTATATTGATTTAGTGATTTTAGTTTGTTAAAAATGGGGAAATCGATATGAAAGTTAAATTTGCCGTAATAAAAGATGAGAATTTTGATTGTAGTATATTGGAAACAAAATTATTGAAAACTTTTAAAGAAGTAGATTGTGAAGCAGATATTGTAAAGGTTGAGGATGAAATTTTTGAAAACAATGATATACAAACGCATTTATCAGAAATAACCATTCATGTTACTGGAAAAAATATTGGATATAGATCCGTTTCAGCCAGTATATTTATTGTTCTAGAGAGTTTATCAATACAGCTATTTCGTATTCATATTAGTATACTTTAAGCAGTTCAAAAAGTGGATTCTTCAGAAAATCATACTGATTATATTGAGTTGTAAATATGAAAACAATAGAAATTATCGTAGGTGCTCCCGAATGTTGGATTGCACCTTGTTTGTTGTTAAATAAACAAGGGATTCCTTTTTAAATTTTGATCTATCTTAACGCTAATTTATAAATAGAAGAATGGAAACATGTGAGTAATTCAATTAGATTGTACAAATAATTTGGTACGCGGATATACGCAATGTATTCACAGGTAAGAGGGTTGTCTCATAATATATATAGATTTTTCTATTAAGATGAACAGAGGGTGTGAATATATGGAAGATGTTTACGCTAAAATTGACAGTCTCAAGGCGGAGCAAAAAGAAATGATGAGAGACATTCGAAATTTAGAAACGCGTACTACTATTAATGAGAAAGACATAGCAACAATCAATAAGCAATTAGAAAAAATAAGTACAAACACTACTTGGATTTTGCGAATTATTATTAGCGCGATAATAATGTCAGTTTTAGGATTGATATTAAAAGGGATGATTTAAAAGAAAGAGGGGAGCTCCCTCTTTCTTTTATGTAAATGAGAAACTATAAATTTTCCGTTTCCTTTTCGTCTGCATACTTATCCTCTAAGGAAATTAATAGAGGGATTGATATAGTTACAAGAATGATTAAAGTGGTGATAAAAGATTTAGAAAGAGAAAAAGAACCTTGAATTAAAGGTGATAAAAACTTGAATGAAAGTATACTTGTTATGAAGGAAATTACTAAAAAGCTCAAAAGAGATATATTTTTATTCTTTATAGATGTCTCTATAAAGTCTTTAACACAGGTTATTACGACAAATATAGTTAATATGATAAGAGAAACAAAATAATGTGTTAAATTCGTCATATTAATAGTAGGATCGTCTATTATGTAAGCAAGTAACTTAGATACTAATATTCCTCCAAACAATAAAATAATAAAAGAAAGTAATCCTTCCAATATATAAGTGCTGAAATTGTCTTTCTTGTTAAAGAGTTTATAGTTTAGAGTAGATTGGGTTATTTGAATTAGGAATAGGGTAATAATCCATACATAATATACAAATGGTAATTCTCCTGAGAATAGAGAAATTAGAAAGTTTACTACTGTCCTTAAAATTTCAATCATTACGAAAGTCCTCCTACTTGTTCAGCTTTATGACATTAGTAATATATGAGTATATCATTTTATAATTAGGTTTATAGATTCAAACTATTTCTAATTATTCCATAATAAGGTGGTTATATCAAGTAGTTATCTTCTATGGCGTGTATTAGTTGTTCACTAATATAAAAAGAACATTTGAACGTTAATACTAGAAAAATAAAAGTAATATGTAATATAATTGAAAAAGTATATTTAAAAATCGATGTTAATATTACCCTCCTATAAGTATTAACATACGTAATTGAGGTGTTTTCTTTGTTGTTTTATGACCGGATTTCTATAATGGCCCCTCCTGTTCCGTAGCTAAGGAAAGTCTTTTTATTTCTGGGATTTTCAAAGTTATAGGAGGGTATGAAAAATGAAAAAAGTCTCAGTACCATCACTTTTGTTAATGATTGTTCTTGTCGCATTTCCGCAAATTAGTGAAACGATTTACACACCGTCTTTACCTGATATTTCAAAGGCGTTACATGTAAGTAATAATGAGGTGCAGTTAACGCTTAGTGTGTATTTTGCTGGATTTGCTTTAGGTGTATTTTTTATTGGATGGCTATCAGATATAATTGGCCGTCGCCCAGCAATGTTATTTGGAATTGTAATATATGGCGCTGGGAGTTTCTTATGCTATATTGCAAATTCCATTGAATTTTTATTGGTAAGTCGTTTTATTCAAGCGTTTGGAGCAAGTGCAGGATCAGTTGTGACGCAAACGATTCTTCGTGAAAGTGTAGAAGGGCATAAGAGGCATGTTATGTTTGCTCAAATCTCGGCAGTCATTGCTTTTACACCAGCGATAGGACCGTTAATTGGTGGCTTTCTTGATCAAATGTTTGGATTTAAAATAGTATTTTTAAGTTTAGTAGTTATGAGTATCGGTATTTTTCTGTATACGTTTGTTTCTCTTCCTGAAACAAAAACGGGCTCAGTAACGAATAAAATAAATGTGTTTTCAGTCTTGAAGAGGCTAATTACAAATCCGAAAGTAGTAACATATGGGCTATTAATTGGAGGAGCAAATGGTGTTTTATTTAGCTATTATGCAGAAGCGCCGTTTATCTTTATTGAATACTTTCAATTATCGCCTAGTATGTATGGATTTCTAGGAATTGTTGTAGCGTCTGCTTCTATTGTTGGAGCGAAAGTTTCGAAACGTTTACTTGCTACTTATAAACCAGAGAAAATTATATATATCGGTTGTCTCGTAATGACAGGAGGAGCTATCCTTTTATCTGTTATTACGTTTGTTGGATCAAATCCAAACATAATATATATGATTGGATTTTTAGTAGCGATGTTTATATTGCTATTAGGAATTGGAGTAGCGTTGCCTAACTGTTTAAGTTTAGCATTAGTAGATTTTCAAGATGTTATTGGTACAGCAGGTGCATTGTTTAGCTTAGGGTACTATGTAATTGTAACGATGACAATTTGGGGAATGAGTCAACTGCATACGGGCTCGTTACTAGTGATGCCACTTTATTTTCTAGTTATTGTAGTTATAATGGCAGTGTTTACTAGGGTGTTTATCTTTGGTAAGCAAACTTTGAAATCGGTTTAAATATGAAATCGTAAAAGAGTCTCATTTTTAAATGAGGCTCTTTTATATTTTGGCTGGGGTAAAGAAGTTAGTAGTTTATTAATATATTAAATTTCTCATTGGTATATAAATCGAATGTGTGGGAAATTACGTTATCAACTATAAAGGTTGAAGTATTTGACATATGAAACCGAGAAAGAAATGCTCTCCTCTGTTATTTATATTGTAATAATATACATGCCGGAATCATATTGAATAGATGTATTTTATTGTTAATTTAGTTAAAAATTAATCAGACTTATGTATAATAATTTATTGAAAAAATAATTGAATTTTTCAGATTAATGAATTAATATAAGGTAAGTAATTTTAAGATTTATAGAATATTGGAAGATGAAAGGTTTTGAGAATTTTATTAGGAGCACAAAACGATTTTAGGATAGCTTTAAAGCTAGTGTAAAATGACGTTTGCTTCATCATTTTCAGGGCCGAAAGGAATTAGGGGAAAGCATCTTGTGTTAAAATGCGGTTATGAATCATCTAAGAGGGGGAAGTGAAGTGGCAAACAAAGAATTGAAAAGAGGTTTAGAAGCACGTCATATTCAAATGATTGCTTTAGGCGGAACGATTGGTGTTGGTTTGTTTATGGGGTCAGCCAGCACAATTAAATGGACAGGTCCGTCAGTAATGCTTGCTTATGCAATTGCAGGTATTTTCATCTTCTTCATCATGCGTGCCATGGGAGAAATGTTGTATATGGAGCCAAGTACAGGCTCATTTGCGACATTCGGTCATAAGTATATTCATCCACTAGCTGGTTATATGACAGCGTGGAGTAACTGGTTCCAGTGGGTTATCGTTGGGATGTCAGAAATTATCGCGGTTGGAGCGTATATGCAATATTGGTTCCCGGATTTACCAGCTTGGATACCAGGCATAATTGCAATGGTTATTCTTGGTGCAGCTAACTTAATTTCTGTTAAGTCATTTGGTGAATTTGAATTTTGGTTTGCGATGATTAAAATCGTTACGATTCTATTAATGATTATTGCAGGATTTGGCCTTATTTTCTTCGGAATTGGTAACGGCGGAGAAGCGATTGGCATATCTAATCTTTGGTCAAATGGCGGTTTCTTTACAGGTGGTTTTTCAGGATTCTTCTTTGCATTATCACTTGTAGTTGGAGCGTATCAAGGTGTGGAATTAATCGGTATTACTGCTGGTGAAGCGAAGGATCCGAAGAAGACACTTACAAGAGCGATTCAAAGTACAATTTGGCGTATTTTAATTTTCTACATCGGTGCTATTTTCGTTATTGTAACTGTGTATCCGTGGGATCAATTAAGTACAATTGGTAGCCCGTTCGTAGCAACTTTTGCGAAGGTTGGTATTACGGCTGCTGCGGGATTAATTAACTTTGTTGTTATCACAGCAGCAATGTCTGGTTGTAATAGTGGTATTTATAGTGCTGGTCGTATGCTGTATACGTTAGGTGTAAATGGACAAGCGCCGAAATATTTCACGAAACTTTCTGGAAATGGTGTACCTTTATTCGGAACAGTTGGCGTAATTATCGGTTTAGCGGTTGGTGTTGTTTTAAGTTACATCGCACCGAAAAACTTATTCGTATATGTATATAGTGCGAGTGTACTTCCTGGTATGGTACCATGGTTTGTTATTTTAATTAGTCAAATTAATTTTAGAAAAGAAAAGGGAGCAGAGATGAAAGATCATCCGTTCAAAATGCCGTTTGCTCCTGTTACAAACTATTTAACAATTGCCTTTTTAATTATGGTATTAATCGGAATGTGGTTTAACGATGATACGCGCATTTCATTAGTTGTAGGTATTATTTTCTTAGCTATCGTTACAATTAGTTTCTATGCTTTTGGAATAGGAAAGCGAGCTCCGTTAGACGTTCAAAATAATAAAGAGATTTCAAGTAAATAAAGAAAAGGCTGTTCATCTGGAACAGCCTTTTCATATTGTTGCTATTTGTCGATAAATCGATATAATTTGATTTGTGATAGATATATTTGAAAAATCGTTGATATATTGTACGTTATGATAGATATATTCGAAAAATCGTTAATATAATTTCACATACTATCTGTCACTATCATGATTAAAATTTCTCTAATACGATTTTCCCAATGGTGTGCCCGCTTTCAAGTAGTGCATGTGCTTTCTTTAAGTTTTCAGCGTTAATCGGTGTTAATGTTTCATTTAAGGTAGTCTTTAAAATGCCTTCATCTAGTAGTTCGCTTACTTTATTTAATAGTTCGTGCTGCGTAATCATATCGCCAGTTTCATACATCGCTTTTGTAAACATAAACTCCCAAACGAGTGTAGCACTTTTACTTTTTAAAATACTCATTTCAAGAGGGTGTTCATTTTCTACGATAGAGCAAATTTTGCCTTGTGGTTTAATGAGGTCACATATTGCTTGCCAATGTTGATCTGTATTGTTTAAGCAGAAAATATAATCTACATCGCTGAATCCAAGGCTTTGTAATTGCTCTTTTAAAGGGGTATGATGGTCAATTGTATGGTCAGCTCCAAGCTTTTTAACCCAGTCTATCGTTTCGCCGCGGGAAGCAGTTGCGATTACATTTAGTCCAGCCCATTTTGCAAGTTGAATTGCGATTGAACCGACACCACCAGCTCCGCCGATAATTAAAATGTTTTTAAATGAATTCGTATCTTTTTTAGTATGATCAATGCCTAAACGCTCGAATAAACCTTCCCATGCTGTAATCGCTGTTAAAGGAATTGCGGCAGATTCAGCATCATTTAACGTTTTTGGTTTCTTACCGACAATTCTTTCATCAACTAAATGATATTCACTATATGTACCTTGTCTCGTAATGCTTCCAGCGTAAAATACTTCGTCGCCTTCTTTAAATAATGTACAACCTTCGCCGGTTTGTACAACAACACCACTAGCATCCCAGCCAAGTATTTTCGCTACATCTTCTTTTTTCTCTTTTGGAGATCGAACTTTTGTATCAACTGGATTAACGGAAATAGCGTTAATTTTTACGAGTATATCTCTTCCTGTGGCAACAGGTTTTTCAATTTCCAGATCAATTAAACTGTTTTCTTCTTCAATAGGTAAGTATTCATGTAAACCAATTGCTTTCATTTGTAATCCCTCCATTAAAGTAAGAATCCTTTATTTCTATATTATAGTTGGTGGAATACTGCTATGTAAAAAAATACCCTCTTTTTTATGCAAGCTGTACTGATAGTCTAGAAGGAGTTTATTTCTAAAAAGAAGAATTTTTTAATGTATTACTTTATCCAAAACTAAATGTAAAGGTGGATACATAATGACAGTAAAGAAACTTTATTTCATCCCAGCAGGTCGTTGCATGTTGGATCATTCGTCTGTTAACAGTACGTTAACACCGGGGAAACTATTAAACTTGCCGGTTTGGTGTTATCTTTTGGAGACGGAAGAAGGTCCTATTTTAGTAGACACAGGTATGCCAGAAAGTGCAGTTAATAATGAAGGGCTTTTTAACGGTACATTTGTTGAAGGACAGATTTTACCGAAAATGACTGAAGAAGATAGAATCGTGAATATATTAAAGCGTGTAGGGTATGAGCCGGACGACCTTTTATATATTATTAGTTCTCACTTACATTTTGATCATGCAGGAGGAAACGGTGCTTTTACAAATACACCGATTATTGTACAACGAACGGAATATGAGGCAGCACTTCATAGAGAAGAATATATGGACGAATGTATATTACTGCATTTGAACTACAAAATTATTGAAGGGGATTATGAAGTGGTACCCGGTGTTCAATTATTGTATACGCCAGGTCATTCTCCAGGCCATCAGTCGCTATTAATTGAGACAGAAAAATCCGGTCCTGTATTATTAACGATTGATGCATCTTATACGAAAGAAAATTTTGAAGATGAAGTGCCGTTCGCGGGATTTGATTCGGAATTAGCTTTATCTTCAATTAAACGTTTAAAAGAAGTTGTTATGAAAGAGAAGCCAATTATTTTCTTTGGTCATGATATAGAACAGGAAAAGGGATGTAAAGTGTTCCCTGAATATATATAATGCAAAAAGTCATGAGCTTACGTGCTCATGACTTTTTCGTTTAAATAATTTTTTTGAATAAGTTATAAACCTTTTTTGAGCTATCTTCATTTAATTGATAGTACGTAAGGTTTACATCATCAGGAGTATCTTGCTGAGCAATCATCACTTCGCTGCTGTGATGATCAACTACCCATATGAAATATTTTTTATAAGTTCCATCCTCGAAAGTAATCCACATATCACAATCTATTAAGTCTGATCCTTCTTCATCTAATGTTAATTTACCTTTTTTTGCGGTATTCATACTGTTAATAAACGTTTTTAATTCATCTGTTTTTGTGAGAAAGATATCCTGTTTTGTTTTAATTGATTCTACATGTATATCTTTTATTTCCTGTTTTCCTAAAAAAACAGGGGGCTCATTTGGATCTCGCGAGCTTGAAATAATAGTAGCTTTCTTTTTCGGTTTATTTGCAGTATAGAGATCTTGAATAGATTTTCCCGAGTTTATAAACCATGCAATTCCAGAAATAATTAATACGCTACCTAGCAATAAAATAATTTTTTTAATAGGATTTTCTCCTCTCTATTACTTCGTGTGAAGAGCTTTTCTATTAATATATGATAGGTAAGCGTAAAGTATTATAGTTGAACTTGGTTATGCTTCACAGTTTTTATCGGGCGATCTATGAGTAAATTGTAAGTGAGCCCAATTAATACGAAAATGCCACCGATAACTTTACCAATTGAGAGTTCATTTGTCAGGAAGAAATCAATAATAGTCCCCGCAAATAATTGTCCGATAAAGATGAGTAATGTTAAATAAAAGGCTGATATTTTAGGAGTAATATAGTTGGATAATGAAATAACGATAACGCCTACTAATCCACCTAAGTATACGGCGATAGGAATAGATTGCAACTTATGAATAGGGATATACAATGAATCTGAACTGAAAATTAAAAATAACATAGAGAAAAATAATCCAGTAATATAATTGAAAAACGTGCCTTCCCAGTTTCCAATTTCCTTTGCTAAATTCGCGTTAATAATTCTAGCAACAACGATAGAAACACCAGCTAAAATAGCGATCGTAATATATAACATTTTCTTGCCCCCATTAATAAATTGTCATGATTATAATTCCAGAAGAGATGAAACATAATCCAATTAGTTTTTTCTTTTCAAACTTTGCAACTTTCATTCCTAATAAGCCGAAATGATCAATAATAATGGAAGCAATGGATTGGCCGAGTAAACTTAATGCGATCGTAATAGAGGCACCAAGGACGGAGAAACTTATATTGTTAAAAAGAACAGTGAATACTCCAATCGCTCCAGCGCTATATAAAAAAAGCGGAATACTTTTATCGAAATGAATTTTATGTTTGTTTAAGATTAAAATGAAAATAACTGCAATTAAACCGACAAGGTGAATGACAACGCTTGCTGTGTACTTGCCAATTAACTCAGATAAAATCCCATTCAATGGAAGCATAACGGCGATGAGCACACCAATAAAGACAGAAAGAAAGTTATACAATGTAATATCCCCTTTGTATTTCATATTTGTAATGACTGTATCATGCTGAAATTGTGTATTGTTATGACATATGTCATAGTGGAAGAAGAAAATTTTGATTACAATGGGGATGAGTTGTAAAGGTGGGGAACTATGAAGAAAGTATGTAATTCTATTAAATTAGCAGAGTATATGAAGAAAAATAATATTGATTCATTTTTTAGTCATGATATGAAGCCATATATGGAACTTATATTTTTTAAAAAGAATGAGTTTATTTGTAGAGAAAATGAAGAGATAGATTATTTATATTTCTTTGTTGAAGGAAAAGCGAAAGCGTTTAACACATTAAGTAACGGGAAATCCGTATTACTGTGTTTTTATGATAGTTTGCAGTTACTTGGAGATGTGGAGTTAATTCATTCCCAAAGGATTACTTCAAATGTACAAGTAATGGCAGATTCATATTGTGTTGGTTTACCATTAGGAAAAGTGAGAAATCAGCTATTTCATGATGCGAAATTTTTAAGATGTATTTGTGGATCGTTAGCACATAAGTTAAATCGACTTTCAAAAAATAGTACAATTAATTTATTGTATCCGCTTGAAAATAGACTTGCGAGTTACATGTTAGCAGCAGGGGAACGAGCAGTTCAGCATGAAAATAGAATTGTATTTAGTGGGAATTTAACGGAAATAGCGGAATTGTTAGGAACGAGCTATCGGCATTTGTTGCGAACATTAAATATTTTTTGTGATAAAGAGATAATAAAGAAGAACGATGGATGCTATGAAGTAGTAAACGTGGATGTTTTGAGAGAATTGGCAGCAGATGTTTATAAATAGGAGGAGAGTATAAATGATAACACCTATATTTAGAATTTTTGATATTGAAAAAGCAAAACTATTTTACTTAGGTTTTTTAGGATTTAAACTGGATTGGGAACATCGGTATGAGGAAAATATGCCATTATATTTGCAAATTTCGTTACAGGATGCTGTGATACATTTATCAGAACATCATGGTGATGCCTCACCAGGTGGTGCGATTCGGATTAAAATAGATGATGTAAAGGATTATCATTCTGTATTATTAAGTAAAGAATATGCTTATTCGAAGCCGAATATAGAAAAAACACCTTGGGGTACAATTGAATTAACTGTAATTGATCCGTTTTCAAATAGAATTACACTATACGAGGAAAAATTGTAGAAATGGAATGAAGAGTAGTTCATAGAGCAGTGAACTGCTCTTTTTTATTTTGAGTAGATATTGAATTATATAAAAATAAAATGTTATGATTATGGAAACGTATGAATATATGAACAAGTATTCATACGTTTAAGAGAAGGAGGGATTAGAATGATAGACCTAATTATTATTGGAGCGGGTCAAGCTGGATTAACAATGGGATATTACTTGAAGCAAGAAGGGTATAATTTTTTATTACTTGAGGCAGGAAAACAAGTTGGTGATTCATGGAGAAATCGATATGATTCTTTGCAGCTTTTTACCCCAAGGTCTTACAGTAGCTTGCCGGGTATGGCGTTAATAGGTGAAAAAAATGAATTTCCATATAAAGATGAAATTGCAACTTATTTAGAAGAATATGCAAGACATTTTCAATTACCGGTACAATTACAAACGGAAGTTCTAAAAATAAAGAAAGAAAAAGAAATATTTGAATTACATACTCCTACAGAAGTTTTACAAACGAAAAAAGTTATTATCGCATCAGGTGCTTTTCAGCAACCGTTTATTCCCTCAGTTTCAGCAAATCTATCATCACATATTTTTCAAATACATTCATCACAATATAAATCACCATCACAAATTCCTAAGGGAAAAGTACTAGTAGTAGGTGGTGGGAATTCAGGAATGCAAATTGCAGTAGAACTGGCAAAGACTCATGAAGTTACGGTGTCTATTAGTCATCCTTTAACGTTTTTACCGTTACAACTTTTTGGAAAAAGTATTTTTAATCTGCTAGAAAAAGTGGGTTTATTGTACGCTGAAATAAATACAAAGAGGGGAAGATGGTTCCAGAAGAGAAAGGACCCTATTTTCGGTTTTGAAGGTAAGAAACTTATTCGTAATGGAGCAATCAAACTGCAAGAAAAAGTAGTAAGTGCATCAGGAAATAACATTATGTTTCAGAATGGTGATACTTATAGTGCAGAAAGCATTATATGGTCAACTGGTTTTGTTCAAAATTATAATTGGATTGAAATTGAACAGGCAGTGAATGAGAAAGGATTTCCTAATCATATAAAGGGAATCAGTCCAGTAAAAGGATTGTATTATATCGGTTTACCATGGCAATCTCAAAGGGGTTCCGCACTTATTTGTGGTGTAGGAAAGGATGCAGAGTATGTACTTTCTGAAATCAAAAAAATAGATCAGTAGCAATAACTACTGATCATCCATATGTACATGAATTAGGAGAGGTCAAACATTTATTAACTTTATTATAATAGATTTTTATAGAATTAAAAACTGAAAATTCAAATTTAATGTTGAGAAAGTTTTTTGTATCGAAATATATGAAAAAATAGGGATTTTTATTAAAACAGAAAAAGATATTTCTATTTTAGTAAATTATGATATAGTCTAAATAAGCGTGTTTTTCCATAAATGTAATTATTTTCATTGTAATTTTGTTTATATGAGGGAAGGAGAAGTAATTATGAAGTTTGATGATCAACGCTTACTAGGAGTCCGATTAGGTTCTGTACTTGTGACAGAGGAAAATCAATATTTAGTAATTAAGAAAAAAGATCATTATGCACTGTTAAATATACATAATTTAGAATGCACTCATGTTGAAGTGCAGTTAGAACATTTGGAAGAAATGTTGCGGGAAGATTTCCAAGAAAGTATAACGGAGATTATCGCACCAGAACATATAAAAATTGTTGCGAAAAATGTTATATAGATAAAGAAGCTGGAAGGAACAGCTTCTTTATCTTCATTATAAGGATAACGTTTTTACAACTTCACCAATGAAGTGTTTTCTTTTTTAGTTAGTTTGAAGTGAACTTTTGAAAAAATTTGTCTCGGTACATGTACATAACCCATGAGATTGTTATTAAAGAAATGATGATTTGTTTGTTTTTAATTGGTGCATTGAAAACAAGCCAACCAACTATATCAAATAACGAATGTAGCACGATTGAAAGAACTACAAATTGAAGTAACGTATTTAAAAATCTTTTCATAAAGTGTCCCCCTAAAATAATAGGTTTTATTAACAGTTTGATATAGTGATATTATACATTAAATGTGTATTGTGGTAAAATTTACATAAGTTAGTGGAATAAAGCAAATGAAAGTTAGTAAGGGGGAACATTCATGGAATTCTGGATGGTTATACTGATAGTAGCTGTTGGTTTCATTTATATCGCTGAAAAATTAACTACAATTGAAAAGAAAAATGATGCGCGTTTAAAGAGAATTGAAGATAGATTACAATTAATTACGAAAGAAATGGGAATTATAGAAAGAGAACCTGAAATTAATAAAGAACTACGCCAGCTTGTAGAAGAAGGCAAAAAAATTACAGCAGTTAAGAGAGTAAGAGAAGCTTTTGGTTTTTCCTTACTAGAAGCGAAGCAATATGTTGATAAATTATAAAAAAGATCATCCATTTGGGTGATTTTTTTTACTGCACCATGCGTGTATTTACATAAGCCGCGATTATAAAGTGTCCAATTAGAGTGATAGGAATAACGATTGTGACATTAGGCGTAGTGAAGACACTACCGATTGTCGCAATGACACCAGCAATTAAATTATAAAGACCTACTATTTTTGATAGTTTCACTTTATCAGGCACGCGGCGTTCGTTGAATCCTGATAAGAGCCAAGTGTACTGCTTTACTCCGATGAAATAAGCTAGTGCAAATGAAATGATTGCTACTATAAATAATGTTGGTGAAGCGAAGAGAGTCATTGCAAACACCTCCGTTAATGGGCTATAAATAAATTATAGTCCGAATGTTATAATTTAACAAAATATAATTTTGGTTTTAAGTGTAATAGAAAAATAGAAAAGAAAAGTATATTGATTTAAATGTATTTTATGGGAATGAGGAAGAGTTTGAGAATTATGGAATGAAAGATTAAGTTTTAAAGTGTACAAAATTTTGTACGCTTTTTTTGTTAATTACATAAAAGTATGCAAATGAAGATGGAACAAACATTTGAGATGAATTGTCTAATATAGGTAATAACTATTTGGCTTGAAAGAAAGGGTTGATGACATGAAAAAGAATACGTTGTTAAAAGTAGGATTATGTGTAGGTTTACTAGGAACAATTCAATTTGTTAGCACAATTTCTTCTGTACAAGCATCACAAAAGGTAGAGAAAACAGTAATAAAAAATGAGACGGGAACCATTTCAATATCTCAGTTAAACAAGAATGTATGGGTTCATACGGAGTTAGGTTCTTTTAATGGAGAAGCAGTTCCTTCGAACGGTCTAGTTCTTAATACTTCTAAAGGGTTAGTACTTGTGGATTCTTCTTGGGATGACAAATTAACGAAGGAACTAATAGAAATGGTAGAAAAGAAATTTCAGAAGCGCGTAACGGATGTCATTATTACACATGCGCACGCTGATCGAATTGGCGGAATAAAAACGTTGAAAGAAAGAGGCATTAAAGCGCATAGTACAGCATTAACCGCAGAACTAGCAAAGAACAGTGGATATGAAGAGCCGCTTGGAGATTTACAAACAATTACGAGTTTGAAGTTTGGCAATACAAAAGTAGAAACGTTCTATCCAGGGAAAGGACATACAGAAGATAATATTGTTGTTTGGTTGCCACAATATCAAATTTTAGCTGGAGGCTGTTTAGTAAAATCTGCGGAAGCTAAAGATTTAGGAAATGTTGCGGATGCGTATGTAAATGAATGGTCTACATCGATTGAGAATGTGCTGAAGCGATATGGAAATATAAATTCGGTAGTACCTGGTCATGGAGAAGTAGGAGACAAGAGATTACTTTTACATACATTGGATTTATTAAAATAAGAAATTGTAGAAATACAAAAGAGAGGAGAAATAATTTTCTCCTCTCTTTCTTCTAACTATATTTAAATGCTGAATCTGTCGATTACGTCAGCATATATTACTGAGATTTTAATTCCAAGTATACAAATACTAGTACTGTCATAATTGCAATAACAACGTAAGTAGCATCAAGCATTATAAGTGTTTTTAAAGTTTCAGTCATCGTAATTCACCCCTGTTATAAAAATATAACATGATCTTTTTATTGATTAGATTAGAGATCATAAAGATAAAATGTATATGAAATTTCTTAAGTAGCTTCTATATAAATATATCATATAAATAATGTAAGTAATGTTAAGATAGTGTAAATGTATTGTAAATAAAGAGGTTTACAATGAAGGCTTTAATAAAAAAATGATAGTTCCTTAAAATAAAAAATACGCTATTTTCATATGAGATGAATTGCAATTATTTGTATAAGGGATTCAAAAAATTTTTTTCGTTGTATATATTTCTCCAAATTAATTATTTAGCTATTTAAAAGTATCGAAAGATGTGTGCACACTAATGTATATTTTTTGGATGTCAATAAAAGTATTATGTCAACAATATGAACTGTCACAAATCTTTATATATTATTGTGATTGATATCACATCACTTTTTTTCAATGGGTATTATGCTTAAGATGTAATGAATGATTGGGAGAGGGTGGGATGATATGTTTTGTTATCAATGTGAACAAACGCCAACAGGCGGATGTAAAGTAATGGGTGTTTGTGGCAAGAATGAAACGATTGCGAGTTTACAAGATACGATTGTGTTTGGGCTAAAAGGAATTGCAGCTTATCGCACACATGCTGCTCAGCTAGGGTATACGGATGCATTTGTAGATGCTACAACACAAGAAGCTTTATATATGACATTAACAAATTCTAACTTTAACGAACAAGAGCATATTGATATGGCTATGAAAGTCGGGAAATCAGCTTTACGGGTGATGGAGTTATTGGATGAGGCACATACGAATCATTTTGGTGTGCCAGAGCCTGTACAAATTACACAAAATCGTGTAGAAGGTAAAGCAATTGTAGTTACGGGCCATAATTTATTTGCACTAGAAGAACTATTAAAGCAAACAGAAGGAAAAGACATTAATATTTATACACATTCTGAAATGCTACCAGCACACGGATATCCGCAGCTGAAAAAATATAAACATTTAAAAGGAAACATCGGCAAGGCATGGTATGATCAAAGACGCCTTTTTGAAAAATTTACTGGTGCCATATTAGCGACAACGAACTGTGTTATGCCAATTAAAGGATCATACTCTGATCGATTCTTTTCATATGATATTGCAGGTTTAGAAGGTGTACAAAAAATTGAAAATGATGATTTTATACCATTGATTCAAAAAGCACTAGAACTTCCAGAAGTACATATGGAGTCGGATGAACAGTTAGTGACAGGGTTTCATCATAATACAGTATTATCATTAGCTCCAGAAATTATTGATGCAGTAAAAGAGGGGAAAATAAAGCGTTTCTTTGTTATCGCCGGTTGTGATGCACCGGGAAAAGGCGGAGAATATTATCGTGAATTAGCAACGTCACTTCCGCCAGAAACGGTTATTTTAACAACTTCTTGCGGGAAATTCCGCTTTAATGATGTGGATTACGGTGTTGTACCTGGTACAGAAATTCCGCGTTACATTGATTTAGGACAGTGCAATAATTCAATTTCTACAGTGAAAATAGCGGCTGCTTTAGCTGATGCTTTTCAATGTGAAGTGAATGAATTGCCAGTAAGTATTGTACTATCATGGTTTGAACAAAAAGCAGTTGCCATTTTACTAGGGCTATTTAGTCTTGGGATTCAAGATATTCGCATCGGTCCAAAGGCTCCTGAATTTATTTCACCTGGCGTGCTTGATGTATTACAAGAAACATTTGGTTTAAAACTAATTACAAATGCAGCAGAAGATATGACTATGATGTTATCGTAATAAAAAATGATCTGTCTTATTAATAAGAAGAGCTAGCCATATTCATTAACTTTGGTATAGTATAGCGCCCCAAAATAAAAATGTAGAATTTTTGTTTTGGGGTAGTTTCTTTTCTTAGTGGGATAGGTATGGGGCAAAATAAAAAAAGAAAATAGGCTGGTATTGAATAGGTAATAGTTGATTTTAGAAAAAATATAAAAATCGAGTTGACATTCATCGCTACTTAGTCATACAATGTACTTGTAATAAGCAATACTGAGTAGTGTTGTTTCTCAAAATATTTTCAGTAGACAATAGGTAATAGCGGATTTTAGAAAAAATTTGAAAATCAGTTGACATCCATAACTACTTAGTCATACAATGTAGATGTAATAATTGATACTGAATAGTTCGGATTCACAAAACTGTTCAGTAAAAAATTCGCCTTAGTACTCTGTGATACTGAATATAAGTCAGACAGAATAGGGGTAAAGGAGGATCAGGACATGGAAAATTTAACTGAAATGCTGAAAGGTTCACTGGAAGGGTGTGTACTGGAAATCATTAGTCGCCGTGAAACGTATGGCTATGAGATTACCCGCCACCTGAATGATCTTGGGTTTACCGAAGTTGTGGAAGGTACGGTGTATACCATCCTCGTACGATTAGAGAAGAAAAAGCTTGTGAATATTGAAAAGAAACCATCAGATATGGGACCGCCTCGTAAGTTTTATTCATTAAATGAAGAAGGTCGCCAGGAGCTTGAATTGTTTTGGAAAAAATGGGATTTTGTATCGTCAAAAATTAACGTCTTGAAGTCAAAATAGGTTCATAAGATAAAATGTTCCGGCCGATATTTTGAGAATTTCTTGTTCGGTTTTATAAAAAAGGAGGAAAATAAGATGTTAGAAATGTTCAAAAAGTTAATTGGTGATAAAAAAGAGTACAAAATGATGATGGCACGAGTTGAGGCTCTGCCAGAGGACTACCAATTTGTATTTAAGAAAATTCAAAACTACATGTGGAATTTTTCAGCGGGTAACGGGATGGATATGTTACACATACAGTATGAATTAATCGATTTGTTCGAAGCGGGTGCAGCGGAAGGAAGACAAGTGCTTGACATTACTGGGGATGACGTGGCTTCCTTTGCTGACGAACTAGTGGCAAATGCTAAAACTTACGTCTCCAAGTATCGTGAAGATTTGAATGAAAGTATTATGAAGAAATTGAGAAAAAAATAAATGGAATAAGTAGTACCGACTGATTAGCTGGTTACACATATGAATTGCCATCATAGCTATTCAGTTATATTTTTAACTTGGTACTAAGTAATACAGAATATCAGTGATACTAAATAGATAGAGGTAAATAAATAGTCTTCGCAAAACATTTTTATAGGGAGGAAAAAAGTATGAGTCATGCAGCGATTTCTGTAAAAGGCTTGAAAAAATTCTTTAAAGACAAGGAAGTTTTAAAAGGGGTAGATTTTGAGGTGCAGCGTGGAGAAATTTTCGCGCTGCTAGGCTCAAATGGAGCTGGAAAGACGACAACGGTTAACATCCTTTCGACGCTAATGAAGCAAGATAGCGGTGAAGTAAGTATTTGCGGATTTGATGTACAGCGTCAACCAGACCATGTTCGTCAAAGTATCAGTTTGACAGGGCAGTTCGCAGCTTTAGACGGTATGCTGACAGGGAGGGAAAACTTGATAATGATCGCCAAATTACGTGGTGTTTCCAATCCCGCTCAAGTTGCTGACAATCTACTTGCAAGATTTAGCCTGACTGATGCGGCAAACCAAAGGGCAGATCAGTATTCAGGCGGGATGAAGCGCCGGCTTGATATCGCGATGAGTTTGATTGGGGCGCCAGCAGTTATTTTTCTTGACGAACCAACCACTGGACTTGATCCTGAAGCGCGAATCGAAGTGTGGGATACAGTCAAGGAACTTGCTGGTAGCGGTACAACTATTTTGCTTACGACTCAGTACTTGGAGGAAGCAGAACAACTGGCAGACCGTATCGCTATTTTGCATGGCGGAAAAATTATTACGACAGGTACTCTTGCTGAACTAAAAGAGATGTTCCCGCCAGCAAAAGTGGAGTATATCGAGAAGCAACCGACATTGGAAGAAATATTCCTTGCGATCATTGGCAAAAAGGAGGAGATGTAAATGAAAAGTAAAACAGGTGTATTACTAGGTCGTTTAATGCGTAACATTATGCGCAGTCCGGATACAATTATTACAGTAGCGATTACACCGATTATGATGATGCTATTATTTGTCTACGTGTTTGGCGGCGCAATAAAAACTGGAACGGAAAACTACGTTAATTATTTATTGCCGGGAATTTTGCTAATGGCTATCGCATCCGGTGTAGCTTACACTTCCGTGCGACTCTTTACGGATGTAAAGAGTGGGCTGATGGCACGTTTCATTACGATGCCTATTAAGCGCTCATCGATATTGTGGGCTCACGTTCTAACCTCTCTGGTTGCTAATGTACTTACTATCGTGGTGGTTATTCTTGTTGCACTCTTAATGGGTTTCCGTTCCAGTGCTAATATTCTAGATTGGCTCGCGGTAGCTGGAATACTTGGGATGTTTACGCTGGCGCTAACATGGCTAGCTATCATTCCAGGATTGAAAGCGAGGTCTATGGAAGGGGCGACTGCTTACTCGTACCCGCTAGTTTTTCTTCCATTTATTAGTTCGGCCTTTGTGCCTACCGAAACGATGCCAAAAATTGTTCGTGTGTTTGCAGAGAATCAGCCTGTAACTTCAATCGTGAATGCGATTCGTGCTCTTTTATATGAAGGAACTGTTGGAAACGATATTTGGATTGCGCTCGCTTGGTGCGTAGGTATAATGGTCATCTCTTACTTTTTCGCCAGTAAAGCATTTAAACGTCAGTTAGGGTAAGAAACGTGATAAACGAAACCTTCAGGAATAATATATATTTAGAAAAGCACGGGAGATTTTCCGTGCTTTTATTATTTATCATGCTCTCATTGTAGTAAATGAAATGGTATTTAAAAATAGGATAATTATCCAGTGATAAAGCTTAATATTTGAGGCTCACTGCTTATGGAATGTATAAGCACACTCGTTTTTGTAAATCTGCTAATACTTCATCGGGTATTTCTTTGATTTTAATATCCTTCCCTAGAAAAAGCAGCCAATTTATTATTTCCGTCACTTCATCGGGATTGTTAACATTGATAAAAGTTTTTAAAATGGCTGTGGATTGGTAAGGATTAGTATAAGATATTGAAATTTTTAAAGGATGGTATTTTTTGAACTGGGCAATTGCTGTTGAACCAAGTTCAAGTACAAGGTTAATTGCTTCAGCCTTCTTACTTAGTTTTTCTAAAATCTTTTTCTTATTGAGCCTTTTATTCGTCGTGTATGGTTCGATATTGATGAGATCATCGACAGGAAACATTAACTTCTTTTCTTCTTTTAAGTCAAATCCTTCAATAATCCAATGGCTTTTTTCTTGATAAAGGTGTAATAGATAAATTGGATAAGACTTAATTTCTTCATCTTTTTTAATGGTAATCAATAAATGGTTATCCAAAAGAAGGATTTGAATGAGTTTTTCTAACATAGGATGGGGGAGATCAGAAAGCTCAAGTAGATCGGGATTATGAGGATTAGTTCCTTGGAACAGCAAGAGTTGATTTAAAAGAACAAGGTCATCCTGCTGGGTTTCTGAGATGAGTCCTAGTAGTTTTTCGGCTAAAGATTGACGACTCTTTAGGTAGGGAAGTTGTTGATTCCTCGTAGCCATAAAGGCAATAAAAAGAGCTTTCACTTCATTATCAGTAAAGCGAACAACGGGCAGGATAGAATTATGCATAACAAAATATCCACCCGTTCTCCCAACTTCAGCGACCAGTGGCATTCCCATAGCTTCAATTTCTCTAATGTCTCTGATAGCTGTCGACCGTGATATGTTAAATTCTTGTATAATTTCAGAAATTGTAAAGTGAGAGCGGTTGTTGATATACCGCATAATTGTATTAATCCGTTCAACTTTTTTCATTTTGGTCTCCTAAACAGTATCATTTTTTGACATGGTTTAAAGGTATTATAAACGTATCAGATGAAAAGATAAATCGTTTGATTAATAAAAAAAGAGGCAGGTTTTGAATATGAAAAATTATACTATAGAAGAAAAAGATAGCTTTATTGTGTTAGGTATTGGAACTGAAATTAAGAGTGAATACACAAACTTTGCTGGAATAAATAAAGAAAAGGAAGACTTTTGGTCGGCTGTTAAAGAAGATGGAAGGCTGGACACTTTAAAAGCTTTAGCTACAAATGAATACATTTTTTCCGTGAGCGAAGCGGTGAATAACAAAATGATGTATTATGCGGGTGTCATGACAGAAGCACAAATAGAAGAAGAATCTAGAGTGATTCAGTTTCCGAGGGGAGAATACTTAGTAGTGAAAGGGGAAGACAAAACGGCTAAAGAGCTAAGTAATAAGCTTACTGGCATCGCCTTCGGTCAAGCTTTACCAGAAGCAAAGGATTTTGCCTATGTTGGTGGACCGAATACAACGGTTGAGATGGGACAGAGAAATGGCCTAGTATTTGGTGAAATGTGGATTCCGGTTGTTAGGAAGTAAAGTGATAAAAGGTGCGAATATGGAAAGTAGAGGCTAACGATCTTGTATTGTTGGCCTTTTTGAAATGAATATAATATTCATATACTGCTACACAGTATGTTCTGATAAAATGGAATAAAAGGGAATTGTTGTAAGGTGGTGGCAGATTGAATAAAAAAAGATTATTTGAGCTATTCATAGTAACGTTTGTTTTTCTATTCCTTCATGTAAGTACATTTACTAATGAAAAATTTAACGATAAATTGGGATCTTTTACTTTCATTGTGCTACTTCTTATGCTTTCTATTTACACTGCATTTATAGAAAAGTATTTTGATGATATACAAAAGTGGATTCGAAATATTACATGTTGCTTTGCTTTATTCGTAGTGGTTTTAGTAGCTCTATGGATAGGTTATTTTTAGTCCTTACTTAAGAGAATGAGAAATATGTGATTACACTACATTCGATCCGATACTATTACTTAGCTGCATCGGTTTATATTAATTTTTTCTCTCCTCAATCATGATAAAATGTACAATAGGAAATTTTATGTAACATAAAGAAGGAAGGTTTATGGTGAGCCTGAGTACTTTGCTAGCTTTTGCGCTTGTTTCACTTAGTATGGTTTGTTCACCTGAGCCTATTTTGATTTATCTTATTTCTCATTCCATTACGTAGGGGCGTATGGCAGGATTTATTTTTTTATTGAGCATCATGCTTGAATTTGTAATTCATATAAATGAAGCAACTTTAGTATTCACTCAAAAATCCATTGTCTATGAAACAACTAGATTTGTAAACGGCTTTAATAGAAAGATGTCTATTGTATTTTTTGCGGCAAGATTAAATAGCTTTTTTGTTACTTTACAATAAAGTATACTTAATATCAGTAATTCATGTAATTAGGGGTGGTTTCTATATTTAGAGAAAATACAAAAAGGATACTTCTGTCATTAGTAACAAATCCAATACTAATAATTGTATACGGGATTTTTTGTTATGAGTTGGCCTTATACTGTAAGTACGGAAGAATGAATTATAATATTTACATTTTGTTATTATGTATAGTACTTTTTATATCCATAACTACATTTACTACAATGCGGGTGATAAAAAATAGAGAATATGAATCTAAAAAATTAACAAATTCAATAGCATGGAGATCCATTTCTATTATCATTATTGTTGCAATTACATCATTTTATGGGATGCAGATTTATAAAAGTGCAATAAATTACAATGGTAAATTGGCATGGTTTATAGAAAAGTTAAAACATGAAAGGTCAGTTAAACTTAAACATAATAATATATATAAGTCTGGAGTAGAAGGTATTTTTGAAGATATAAATAAAAAATATCCTTTGCCAAAGAAATTGTATATGGCAACTGATTTTGATCTTACATTTCATTCAGATGGAACAATCACAGCGTTTGATACATTTGTTTATGGGAAAAATGATGATGGGAAAGAAGAAACTTATTTAATCTCTTATAATAAGAAGAAGTCAGAAGATATTACTATAATACGAGACGGATACGCAAAGCCTGATTATAATGATGATAAATTAGTAGAACCTTTAATTGAAACGGTTAAGGCGATTCCAGTTAAGCAAACGGTTAGAAAATGGAATGAAAGTAAGTATGGGTTGATTTATTATGGAAAAAGAAATTGGGGATCCAATACAGAGGGAATTATTAATATTACTGAGGATGGTAAGGGGCAGAGTCTTAAAAAAGCAGCTTCTGATATCATTGGATATACTGTATCTATATTTGTCCCTGGAAAAGAGCAAGAGCTAGTCCCTGCTAGATATAATTTAATAAGTGACGCAAGTTGGAGTAAATCAAAGACGCCTCCAAAAGAAGATATGCTTAAAGAGAAGAAACAACAAGATTTAAAGAATGAAAAAGAACAGTTTTTCCTATCGAAAGAAGTTGGTTATAAACTAAATATGACAGATAAAGCATTAGGGAGCGCCTTTTATTCATTAAGCAAGACTAGTGATGAAGGGAAAACATGGGAGGTTATCAATCCAGATCCATTTAATGGGGGGATTGGTAGTGTATCAGGAATCACTTTTATAAATGATAAACTTGGGTTTTTAGGAGCAATTAGTCCTTCTGGTAATGAAGGAGAGTTATATCGCACAGATGATGGGGGAGTATCTTTCAAAAAGGTAGAATATCCGCCGCATGAAGTGAAATTAGATCATACACAGTCCACAATAAGTCCTTTTGATTCACCTAGTATGCCATATGAGAAAGATGGGGTTTTTAATATGTTAGTGGGACAAGGGGCAGATGGAGACTACAATGGCGATAGTAGTGCACTTTATCAATCAAAAGATAACGGAGAGACATGGGAATTTGTAGAAGAAGTGAAAAAGAAATAATCAGAATTTTTTTGGGGAAATAAGGTAACTACTCAGCTATACATTTTATTTAGAAGTTTGGTAAGGGGTATAATTCCAGCCATGAAGATAAAAATGGACCTATACCTCGCTGCCTTTCTTTGTTTTATTTCTTATGCTTACTATCAACGCTATATATAGAAAGGTATTTTGGTGATATACAAAAGTGGATTCGAAATATCACATGTTGTTTAGCTTTATTTGTAGTGGTTTTAGTAGCTCTATGGATAGGGTACTCTTAGATCCTTACTTAAGAGAATGAGAAGTATGTGATTACAATACATTCGATCCGATAATATTACTTAGCTGCATCGGTTTATATTAATCTTTTCTCTCCTCAATCATGATAAAATGTACAATAGGAAATTTTATGTAACATAAAGGGGGAAGGTTTATGGTCAGCTTGAGTACATTGGTAGCTTTTGCAATTGTTTCGCTTAGCATGGTTTGTTCACCTGGGCCTAATATGATTTACCTCATTTCCCGTTCCATTACGCAAGGACGTATGGCGGGATTTATTTCTTTATTGGGCATCATGCTCGGATTTGTAATCTATATAATCGCAACTATGTTTGGACTTACAGTTCTATTCGTTGCTGTTCCCGCTGTATATGAAGCGGTAAAGTGGGCAGGTGCTGCTTACTTGCTCTGGCTCGCCTGGAATTCGATTAAACCGGGTGCTAGATCTATTATGGAACCTCGTATGATTTCTAATGAGCCACCAAGGAAATTATTTCTGATGGGACTCATGACGAATCTTCTGAATCCAAAGATTGCTATTTTGTATGTATCACTTCTACCTCAATTTGAAGATCCAGAGAAGGGGTCGTTGCTTTTTCAAGGTGCAGTTTTGGGGCTTACGCAAATCACTGTTAGCTTTATAGTTAACCTTGTAATTGTATGTACAGCAAGTAAAATTGCAAAATGGTTTGGCACACGCCCGACGTGGCTACGAGTACAGCGTTGGCTTATGGCAAGTGTTTTAACGGGGCTTGCTGTACGTCTTGCTTTTGAACGTCGACAGTAAGAGCCTCTTTACCGTCAGTTTCTATAATATAACCTAATAAATATTAATATAATTTATGTATAGTAGATATTTACCTTATAAAATAAGGGGGGAATATTATGACTGAGACAAACGAATCTTCAGGAGTTAATTTGAAAAAAGATGTGAAGTTTTCTATTATAATTCCTGCGCATAATGAAGAAAAGTACATTAGAAAATGTTTAG
The DNA here is from genome assembly GCF_038006365.1 of Bacillus sp. FSL L8-0152. Classification (NCBI taxonomy): domain Bacteria; kingdom Bacillati; phylum Bacillota; class Bacilli; order Caryophanales; family Bacillaceae; genus Bacillus; species Bacillus sp. FSL L8-0152. The sequence goes on along the minus strand of NZ_JBBOVB010000001.1, from coordinate 3,477,057 downwards.
ATTCAATTGCAAAGGCATCAGAGGCATATAAAGAGCAAACGGAAGTTATAGTTGTTTTAAATCGTTGTACAGATAAAACAGAGGAAATAGCAAAATCTTATAATTGTGTTACATTGAAAAATAACGATAAAAACTTATCTAAAATTCGAAATGCAGGGGCTAAAATAGCTAGTGGAGAAATAATCGTTACTATAGACGCTGATACCATAATGACAGAGTCTATGTTGTTTAATGTAGATAAATATTTAGCTTCAGGTACATACATTGGTGGTGGGGTGAATGGTAAGTTTGAAAGAATATCTTTAGGAATATTTCTCTCCGCAATGTTAATCATAATCCCCTTACTTTTTAAGTACGGAGCTATATCTGTAGGGATTTTTTGGTGCTATAGAAAAGACTTTATGGCAATCAACGGATTTAATGAAAACATGCTTATGGCAGAAGATGCAGATTTCGCTAAACGTTTAAAAGAGTGGGGAAAGAAAAATAATAAGAAATTCGGTACTATTAAAAATGGAATGATAACTTCATGCAGAAGATTTGATACATATGGAGACTGGACTTTACTTAAAAATCCAAAAGTAATTTTAGCTTATCTAAAAGGAAATGATAGAAAATACGCAGATAAGACATATTATGATAACCAAGAAAGATGAAAATAGAGAAAATCGGCAGAGGATAGCTAGTACTTTTTTAGATATAATGAGAATCCAACTTAATTTAATAGATATTATAAGAAAACCATCAATTTGATTATCTTTTTTCAAATTGATGGTTTTTATTTTTGAAATAAATATGTATTTTTTTATGAAAATATTTTTTGACCCCCATAAAACTATGTATTCCTCCGAATATGTATAGTGAAGAAAATAAATAGAAGAAAAATGACTATGAAAGAATATAGAAGCATTAATAAAATTACTAGATTAAGTGGGCATCCAAAATGGAAGGATGAAATTACCAATTATATAAAGAAGAGTTATTCAAGGATTGCAGATAAAATAGAAAGAGAATAAGCAAAACGAACGGTAGAAAATAAGAAAGTAGATAAAAATACAAACTTAACTGTAGTGCCGAGAGAAAAGGAAAAATCATTAAGAAAACGTTAGACTCTAAAAATATAACTAACAGCAAGAAAACAAGACCGAAGAAAAGTACCAAGAAAATCTGGTTAAATGGTCACTTGTGTAGTGGCCATTTTGCTATTTGAAGGAGGCTGGGAGATTACAAGTGTTGAGTTTAGTAATGAAGATCTTAAGAAAACCGAAAATAGAAGATATCGTATGTAACATACAAAACAACGAAGAAGATAAAGAAGCATTTATCGTACAGTATCAACCTTTTATTAGAAAATCAATCTCATCTGTCTGCCGCCGGTATATTACAGAACAGGATGATGAATATAGCATTGGATTGTTTGCGTTTAACGAAGCAATTGAACAGTATTCATATACAAAAGGAAAATCCTTTTTAGCGTTTGCTGATCTTCTTATAAAAAGAGATGTAATTGACTATATACGTAAGGAGTCTAAACATAACTTTGTCTTTTTAAAAGAAGATGAGCAAGAGGAAATGTTAGAAATGCAAGTGTCGCTTACAGAGTATATGAAAGAGATGGAAAATAGTAACCGTAAGGAGGAAATTCTTCATTTTCAAAGTGTGCTAGCTGAGTTTAAAATCACATTCTCAGAGCTTGCTAAAGAATCTCCTAAGCATCGTGATACGCGTGAGCACTTAATAGAAATTGTAAAAGTTATTATAAAAGAAGAGGAAATGATGGAAGAGCTGTTCCGAAAGAAAAAGTTACCGCTTAAACATATTGAACCGCGTGTTAGGGTAAGTCGTAAAACGTTGGAACGACATAGAAAATACATTATTGCAATGTGTATTATTTTTGCAAACAACTATACATATATTCTGGATTACATAAGAGGGGAAAAGCATGATGAATAAAGGAATTGTGATGGATATAAAAAAGCATAGCGTAGTTGTTTTAACACCAAATGGAGAGTTTATTACGTGTAAAAGAAAAGGGGATTCTTGCATGATTGGGGAGGAAATCTCATTTGATGAGCAAGAACAAAAAGCATCGCATTTTTCGATCCCTTCCTTTTTAAAACCTGCATCAATACTTGTTGCTTGTTTTCTATTTGCAGTGCTGTTTTTCTACAACCAACCAGAAGAAAAAGTATTTGCTTACGTCTCAGTTGATATAAATCCAAGTTTAGAGGTGAGCGTAACGAAGGATTTTCGTGTTATAGATTTACAGGCTTGTAATGATGATGGAAGGCGTATTTTAAAAGAATTGAAGCAATGGGAAAATAAACAATTGCAAGAAGTAGTACGTACTATTATACAGCAAAGCCAAGAGGATAAGTATTTAACGAATGATAAGCAAGTTATGCTAACAGCAGTTGCAAAGGACAAGGCGCTAGAACCACAGTTAGAAAAGGCAATGAAAGAATTGAAGAAAGAATATGAGTTAAAACATATTACAGTTGAATATCAAAGTAGCACGATGCAAGTACGAGAGAATGCTAGAAAAGCTGGAATTGGCACAGGTGTCTATATAAAGCAAGAGAATGAGAAAAACAAATCGCTTACGCCTCCTGCCACGCCGCCTAATCAGGTGGAAAATGAAGAAGAGGTGCAATCACAGCCGGAGTCATCTCCTGATGCATCAATGGATTTATCTCCTGTAGACGAAAAAAAATATGAAAAGCAAGAGCAGAAAGAACAAAAGAAAACAGAGGAACAGTCATCGAAGCAAATAAAAGAAAACAATGGAAGAGGATCTCAGCAAGAAAATAGAGGGAATCAACAGGAGAATAAAAGTAGAGAAGCTCAACAAGGAAATAATGGGAATCAGCAAGGGAACAACGGAAGAGGATCACAACAAGGGAATAATGGAAATGGGCAAGGAAGCAACGGAAGAGGATCAAAACAAGGGAATAATGGAAATGGGCAAGGGAACAACGGAAGAGGATCACAACAAGGAAATAATGGAAATGGGCAAGGGAACAACGGAAGAGGATCACAACAAGGAAATAATGGAAATGGACAAGGGAACAACGGAAGAGAATCACAACAAGGAAATAATGGGAACGAGCAAGGAAACAACGGAAGAGGGTCTCAACAAGGGAATAATGGAAATGGGCAAGGGAACAATGGAAGAGGATCCCAGAAAGAAAATGGTGGAAACGAGCAAGGGAACAATGGTAGGGGGTCTCAACAAGAAAATAGAGGCCACCAGCAAGGGAATGAAAAGAAGAATCAATAGAATATGGAAGTGAGAGATTCATTTCAAAGCTAAAAGGATGTATCCCGCTATTTGTCGGGCAGTAAGACCTCCATCTCAAAATTCAGCGGAAGCAAAGAAGTTAGGTGGGGGTCGGGCTGATAATCCGTGGGGGAGGAACAAAGCCCTCACTGATTAAAGTTGCACTTTATTATTTTATAGTTCTATTAAGAAGGAGTATGTGAAAAATATAATGGAGAAAAACATTCAACAAGAGAAAGATAAAGAAAAACCTGTTTTTTATGATCCGAAAGGAAGGAGAAACATAGCTTTTATTTCGTTTCTATGTATCTCAATAGTTAGTGTAAGTGTTGTATTTTATTTTTTCTTTCAAAGCATTTTTTCAACACCAGAAATTCCAAATATGAATACCGCTGTACAACAAGATAATAAACTTGTACCAATTAATCAAAAACTTAGTGATCAGCAGTTAAAGAAGGAAGAATTTAACCCAAATACCGAAACGAAGGATAATAAAAATTTGGTGAATTCGCCGAAGGATAGTAAACAACCTAAAGAAGTGTATGGTTTTTATGTAAACTGGGATGAAAATAGTACCGCTTCTTTAAAAGAAAATATCGATTCCTTAACTACGTTAGTACCAGAGTGGTATCATTTAAAAGCAGATTTAACGATTAGAAGTGAGATCAAAGCTGAGATAGTAAAGTTGGCAGAAAAAAATCAAGTGAAGATTATGCCTTTGCTTACTAACTATACTGAGGAAGCTTCTGGTCCTGATAGTGGGCTAATTCATAAGTTACTGAATTCCTCAAATGATGTAAAGACAAAGTTTATTAATGATTTAGTAAGCCAAGTTAAAAAGAATCATTTTTCAGGAATTAATATTGACTTTGAGGCCGTACCTGAAAGTGATAGAGAAAACTTAACAAATTTTATGAAAGAACTTACTACGGAATTTCATCAACATGATTTGCTCGTTACACAAGATGTTCCAGCTAATGATAAGGCTTTTGATTATAGTGCGTTAGCAAAAATAATAGATCGAATGATTGTAATGATGTACGATGAGCACTATGGAGCCGGGGAACCAGGACCAATTGCTTCAAATAAATGGTTCCAACATACATTAAAAGAACTGAATATTCCGTCTAATAAGCTTATAGTTGCTTTCGGTAACTATGGATATGATTGGCAAGTAAATAGTAAAGAAGCTGCGAAGTCTTTAACTTTCTCAGAAGTTATGGCAATGGCTCATGATTCAAATATGAAAATTCAATGGGATAAAATGAGTGGAAACCCTTATTTTAGGTATAAAACAGAAGGGAAAGAACATACTGCTTGGTTCTTAGACGGTGTAACTCTTTATAATCAAGTGAAAATCGCAATGGACAATAATGCAAAGGGATTTGCGTTATGGAGACTAGGAGCAGAAGACCCTACAATATGGAAAGTTTTAAAAAATCCGATTGAGGCACAAAAAAATCCTAATGTATTACATAAAATCAATAGTTTAGATGAAGTAAATTATTCTGGACAAGGTGAAATTTTACAGATTGAGAATGAAAGAAAAAATGGATTGAGAGATTTTAAAGTAGGCAAAGATGGTTACCTTACAGATGAAGTATATCAATCCTTACCATCTGCATATGAAGTGCAACGATATGGAAAACCAAATGGGAAACAAGTAGTATTAACATTTGATGATGGACCAGACCCGAAATATACGCCAGAAATTTTAGATATATTAAAAGAGAATCAAATAAAAGCTGCTTTTTTTGTACTTGGTGAAAACGCACAACTAAATACTAGTATTGTAAAAAGAATATACGATGAAGGGCATGAAATTGGCAATCATACTTTCAAGCATCCTAACATAGCTGATACGTCTTTACTACGAACGAAAGTAGAACTTAATACGACGCAACGTTTAATTCAGGAAGTAACTGGACATTCTACGGTTTTATTTAGACCGCCATATGAAGCGGATGCTAACCCGGATTCATCAAATGAAATATTGCCTATTTTACGTGCACAAAATATGAACTATACAATGGTAGCGGAAAAAGTTGATCCCGAAGACTGGGCAACACCATCAACAAATGAATTAGTAAAGCGTGCTCTTAATCCCATTTATAAGGGAGAGGGAAATATTATTCTTCTCCATGATGCGGGAGGGAATCGTACACATACAGTAGAGGCGCTCCCAATCATTATTAAAGACCTAAAAAAGCATGGATATAGTTTTGTAACAATTTCAGATTTAATGAATAAAGAACGAGATGAAATTATGCCTCCTGTTTCTTCTGAGGGGAAGCAATATTTACTTTACAATAAAGCTGTCTTTTCAGGAGCTGGATATTTTAAGCATATATTAACAACTATTTTTTATATTGCTATTGGATTAGGGATTTTTCGATTTTTATTCTTAATTTATTTTGCATGGAAGCAGAAAAGACAGACGTTATCTCGCTATATTAATTCGTCTTATCAACCTTTTGTTAGTGTTGTCATAGCGGCATATAATGAAGAAAAGGTGATAGCCAAGACGATTCACTCAATTTTGGATAGTAATTATAGAGAATTTGAAGTTATTGTTGTGGATGACGGATCGACAGATGGTACGTCAAAAGTAATGAAAGAAACATTTTATAAACACCCTAAAGTTCGTTTCATTCAGAAAGAAAACGGCGGGAAATCATCGGCAATGAACCTAGGGTTTCAACAATCGCGAGGAGAAATCATTGTCACTTTAGATGCGGATACTATTATTGCGCAAGACGCTATTTCTTTAATGGTTAGACACTTTGAAGATCAGAATGTAGCTGCAGTTTCAGGTAATGTCAAAGTGGGGAATAGACGGAATTTGTTAACTACTTGGCAACATGTTGAGTATATTACAGGGTTTAATTTAGAACGTAGAGCTTTTGATGAGTTAAATTGTATTACAGTAGTTCCAGGAGCTATTGGGGCGTGGCGCAAGAAGAATGTAGTTGAATCTGGATATTTAAGCGAAGATACATTAGCAGAAGATACCGATCTTACTATTACATTTTTACGTCAAGGGCATAGAATTGTATATGAAGAAAAAGCGCATGCTTTTACGGAATCACCTGAGGATGTGAAAAGTCTCATTAAACAGCGATATCGTTGGTCATATGGTACACTTCAATGTCTTTGGAAACATCGAAAAGCGTTGTGTAATTCAAAACATAAAACGTTAGGGTTTATTGCACTGCCTAACATGTGGTTATTCCAATATGTTCTGCAATTCATTGCTCCTTTTGCAGATATATTAATGATTATAGGACTATTTAGTAGTAATCCGCTAAAAGTTTTAGGATTTTATTTTGTATTCTTTTTAATGGATCTTCTCGCTTCTCTGTTCGCATTTAAATTAGAGGAAGAAAATCCGAAACCATTAGTATGGTTAATTTTACAACGTTTTATTTATCGTCAATTTATGACTTATGTTGTCATTAAATCTATATTCTCATCGCTTCGAGGAGTAGCGGTAGGGTGGAATAAACTAAAGAGACTGGGGAGTGTTAAACATTCCACGGAACATAAGGAGGCATCATAAAAGAGCGGACTATCTGCTCTTTTTTTCATTGATTTTAGTTAGTTGAATGTAGAGTTGTAGTATAAAAACTACTGCTTCTATAATGAGATTCCTATTCATCATTAATGGTGAGACATTATGTTAAGCTAATCCTTTAGTTTCGGATTAAAGTTTTTTTATATTTTTTTAAAATGACGGACACAAAAACGCATATACCTTCGAATTATATATATGGATAACATAAATATGTATATAAAAGGGGAGAAATAAGATGAAAGAAAAAAAAGAAATGTTTCAAGAAATCGCTGAGGTGTTAAAGGTATTGGCGCATCCAGTTCGTCTATCTTTAGTAAAAATAATGCTTGCAAAAGGTCCTACTAATGTAACAACAATGTATGGGGATTTACAAATGCCTCAAAGTACAATTAGTCAACATTTATCTAAACTAAAAGCTGCTAAAATGGTTACAGGTACTCGGAAAGGATTAGAAATTTATTATGAGGTAACTGACAATCGTACAAAATCAATATTAGCATGTTTAGTTTAAATACATACTTCTATTTCAAAATAAAAAACGCTATTCTTTTCTATGATTTTACAGAGAGAATAGCGGTTTTTATTTTTAAGGAGTATCTTTTTATATGCCTATAGAATGGAGTGAAAGGTTTATGGGTCTAAATGTACCTACTATTACCTTAGGTTCTAGTGCGTCTAATAATAAAAAAATTCTCGGTTTAGGGGTGCTTCTTTATAGCTTACGTACAATTGAGATTAGAAAAAGTAGAGCGAGCGTTTAATGAGGCGGAAGTAGTGTTTATATGCGAAACTTTATAGAAATCTCATTTTTCTAATTGTATCTTTTTAGATTGATGGATGTGGGGTGACGTCCATCAATCTAAGAAAACAAGTTAGCTAAAAAATGATGAAAATAAACTTTATAAAAATAAAAAATATGAACGTAGAGGATTAAACAAAGTATATAGTGCTTTTTTAGTCATGTAATCTTTTAATCTGATGATCTTTTCCCCATTCAAACAGATTATTCATTATTTGCATTAAAGATTTTCCGTATTCACTTAGTGTGTACTCAACCTTTGGTGGAACTTCTTGATATACGGTACGATAGATAATCCCATCAGCTTCAAGTTGCCGAAGTTGTTGTGTAAGAACCTTTTGTGTAATGTTTGGGATTTCTCGTTTAATTTCATTTGTTCGCATTTTTCCATCCGACAAAATACATAAAATATGAACTTTCCATTTTCCACCGATTACATCGAGTGTTGTGGCAATTGGGCAATTATCATTTTGATTCATATAACACCTCCACAGGTACTTTAAGGTTCCTATAGCACTTTAAAGTACGTACTTTTCAATTATATGTAACTCATTCATACTAATACGTAAAGGATTGATTAATTTATAAAGGGGCTGGAAAATGATGAGAACACTTGTAATTGTAGCACACCCTCATATTGAAAAATCAAAAATTAATAAAAGATGGATAGAAGAACTTGAGAAACATTCAGATGAAATTACGGTGCATGAATTGTATAAAGTGGCACCGAATTGGGAGTTTAATATTGAAGAAGAGCAAAAGTTATTAGTAGAACATGACAGATATATATTCCAATTTCCACTTTACTGGTACAGCACACCACCATTATTAAAAAAATGGTTTGATGATGTATTAACATATGGATTTGCGTACGGATCACAAGGAGATAAAGTGAAGGGGAAAGAATTTGGTGTAGCTATTTCTATAGGTGGATTAGAAAAAGACTATGAAAATAGTGGGATTACAATGGATGAGTTGACGAAACCATTCCAAGCTACATGCTTATATACAGGTATGGAATTTATACCTTCCTTTTATTTATATGGTGCAGAATATAAACTAAGTGATGAAGAGATTGATAAAAGTGCACCTGAGTATGTGCAATATGTGATGAACAAGAAGTATTCTAATATATAATGAAAAATAGCCATTTACTTGTGAAGTAAATGGCTATTTTATATTCTTCTTATATTCACTAAGTGTAATCTTTAGTAAATTAATAGTTAATCTGGTAAAATAAAAAACCTAACATATATAAAGGGGAGTTTTACTTGAGAACGATGCGACAATTATTACAAAAGAGAGCAATGCAGTCACCAAATTTGGAAGCGCTTGTAGGAGGAAAGAAAAGATATTCGTTTCAGCAATATAATGAACGAGTAAATCAGCTTGCACATTATTTGTTACATAATGGTGTGCAAAGAGGAGATCGTATAGGAATACTATGCAAAAATAATCACCCATTTCCAAGCGTTATGATGGCAAGTTTAAAAATTGGAGCGGTATTTATTCCGCTAAATCATCAGCTTACTGTATATGAATTAGAAACGATTGTAAAAGAAGCGAAATTAAAAGTGTTAGTTATTGATGAAGAATTTAGTGAAGTGTTATTAAATGTTGATGCTGTTAAAGAAATTCCTTATGTAATTCAAACGACAAAAGAAGGTTTTGGTTCATTTGAATTAGAGCTGCAAAAACAGCCAACGACAGAACCGAACGTAGAAGTTCATGAAGAAAACGACGCCATTTACTTATTTACTTCAGGAACGACTGGACAGGCGAAAGCATGTGTAATTGGACATAAAAACTTACATCACTATTTTGCTGAAATTGCGGGACAAAGAGAAATCCCAGCAGGTGAACGCTTTTTATCTGTGCATCCATTGTTTCATATGAGTGGCGTGCTTTCTATTTTAAATTGTATTTATCATGGCGTTACGATGATTTTCTTAGCTGATTTGAATCCTACTCTTATTTGGGATAAGATTGAAGAAGAGAAAATTACTACGATGCTTGCGTTCCCTGCTGTTTATAGTTACATGCTTGATGAATTAAATAAAAAAGAACGTAATATTTCAACCTTTAAAGTAGCACAAAGCGGTGGTACAAAAGTGCCAGAAACACTCATTCAAAAATATATGGAAAAAGGAATATATATGGTGCAAGGTTATGGTAGTACAGAAGGTTGGGTTGTAACCTCATGGCATCCAATGATGGGAAAAGAAAAGATGTCTTCTGTAGGAAAAACCTTAAAAAATGTAGAGGTGAAAATTGTTCATCCAGAAACAGGACATGAATTAACAACAAATGAAGTTGGAGAGATTCATGTGAAAAGTCCATACATGTTTAAAGGGTATTGGAATAATGAAAAGGCGACAAAGAAGGTAGTAAAAGATAACTGGTTTAACATGGGTGATGCTGGCATGATAGATGACGATGGATTCCTGCATATTATGGGAAGATATAAAGACGTTATTATACGCGGTGGTGACAATGTATATCCAGATCAAGTAGAAGATGTTATTCATGAAATACATGGTGTTTTAGAAGTTGCAGTAGTTGGAGTTCTAGATGACTTTTGGGGAGAGGTTCCAAGAGCTTTCATTGTGAAGGATAGCGAAACAATATTAACAGAAGAAAGTATTACTCAGTATTGTAAACAGAAATTAGCCAGTTACAAAATACCAGAAGTGGTATTCATGGATGAGTTACCGAAAAACGCTTTAGGAAAAGTGTTGAAGAGGGAATTACGAGATGTAGTTCTTGTGAAATAGAAAATTATGAAAAGATGGAGAACCCAGTTATGTATAAAGCATCACTGGGTTTTTGTTAATGTTTCTGTTAGTGGAGAGTATAAACGTTTTTGTTTTTTTGATGCAATTTTTTAGCTTGGTAACGCTCGAACGATATTCGGCTATTCGGCAATTTAAACCTCGCTACCTCCACTTGAAATTGTTATAATTAAAATGTTTTTAATATTTCAACAATTAGGAGGCTAGAGAATGAAAATTGCGATAGTCTGTTTCGATAACTTTACTGATATAGATGTTTTTTTACCATGGGATTTATTAAATCGTGTACGTTTAGTTGGCGGTATTTCTGATTGGAATGTCCAGCTATTAGGAACGGAAAAAACGCATATATCCATGTCTGGCTTACGTATCCCCATGACAGGAAGCATATCTGATATACCTTCCGCTGACGCAGTAATATTTGCAAGTGGCAAGGGGGTCCAAGGTTTATATCAAAATCAAGAATATCTTAATAGCATTCATGTAGATCTTCAAAGACAATTAATAGGCTCTATGTGCTCTGGTTCACTACTACTAGGAGCTAAAAAATTGTTAACTGGCAAAAAAGCAACTACATATCCATCTGTAGTAGAACAACTTAAAGAATTTGATGTAGACGTTATTGAACAAAGCTTCGTAAATGAAGGGAATATCTCGACTGCCGCAGGTTGTTTTGCTGCTCAAGACCTCTCAGCTTGGATTATAAGAACCTTGATTAATGAAGAAATGGTTGACACTGTGCTTGAAACTGTTCAGCCAGTGGGCAAAGGTTTATATTTTAAATAATCAACTTAGAAATAGATAATCTGACTTGATTATTTAAAATGACGTTTTGGTACAATTTCTTCATTAGTGAATTCAAGTAATTCTCCTAAGGAGGGCGACCGTCACATCGTTATCAAGCCAAGGGTTTGGAATTACCTCAAAATGAAAAATTTCCCCTTATACAGTTAATTATAGAATTCGACTTATTTTTTTCGTATTGGGGAACTACTAATTTCTTAAGTTGATGGGCATAAGGTTTGTTACTAGATTTTGTATTTCGTGTAAGATGACAAAGAATATTCAATCAATTACTGGAGGAAGAGATGTAAATGAAGCTGCCGCTATTACAAGTAGAGACAGAGAAACTTATGATCCGTCCGTTCCAAAAAGATGATTACGAAAGTTGGTTAGATGGATTTAATAAGAGACTGCCATCGCAGTATAAATATGACGATGGCTATCAAGTTATGGCATCACGAACAAAAGAATGGTTCACGGAATGGATTAGAGGGTTTGATGAAGCAGCACATCGAGATGAGATGTATGTATTAGGTATTTTTCGTAAAGAAGACGGAGCTAATATTGGTAAGCTAGAGCTGATTAAAATTTTACGTATGGACTATCAATGGGCGATGATGGGATACTCCATACATAATCAATATTGGAGAAATGGATATGGTGTTGAAAGTGTGAAAGCTGCGCTACCGTTATTTTTTAGTTGCCTTGATTTTCATAGAATCGAATTACATATACATGTTGATAATGAGCCATCAGTGCGTCTTGCGGAAAGCGCAGGCTTTTCATTTGAATGCAAGAGAGAGGCATTTTCATTAGAGAATGGTAAGTGGATGGATTTTCTTATTTATTTTAAAAATAAGGAGATGAGTATATGAGAGTGGTTATTACAGGTGGAAATCGGGGATTAGGGTTACAGTTAGTAAAAGTATTTCATGAAAAGGGGCATATCGTTTATCCGTTAGTTAGAACTGAGGTTGCGGTAACGCAATTGAAGCAAATGTATAGTTGTAGATGTTTTCCTATATTGGCAGACTTATCGGTTGATGAGAGTACGGAGCAAATTGAGAAGCAGCTTGAGGAATATACAGAGCATGTAGATCTAGTTATAAATAACGCTGGCATTACTGGGAAGGAGACTGAGATTTTACATACAAATTCAGAAGAGTTAACGGATTTATTTAATATTCATTGCTTAGGTGTAATTCGGGCTGTAAAAGGTACATATATGGCGTTAGCTAAATCGGATCATCCGAGAATAGTAAATGTGTCCTCTCGATTAGGGTCATTACATAAAATGGCGAACAAAGAGTTTCCGCAAGGCCAGTTCTCATATTCATATCGAATTGCTAAAGCAGCACAAAATATGTTAACACTCTACTTACAACAAGAGTTTGAGAATAAAGGAATTCGTGTAACGGCAATTCACCCTGGGAAATTAAAGACTGACATTGGTGCTTTTGATACGAATATGAATCCGGCTGAAGGAGCAAAGAATATATATGATTGGGTAATAGATTCAAATGAGGATGTTTCAGGGAAGTTTATTGAGCCTGGTATGGGGGAATTAAAGTGGTGATATACGATCTTGCAATCATTCAGAATCTGTTTGGTCCTTCTAAAAAAGTATTAAATGGCTTACCAAATGCAGTGACAATTGAAGAAATAGAAGAAGATGTTTTGTATAACGTACAAACATATAAAGAAAAGATAAGTAGATTTGAAGAGGTTTGTTTTAATTGGGAGTTAAAAAGAGCGAGTATTGTATTAAACAAGAGGTTTAGTAGTTATAACTCAAACGCAAAAGTGTTACTTGATGCCGGTTTTTCTTTACATGCCGCAAAGATAGAAGTATGTAGAGAATTGAACAATATAGAAGGGCTTGAAAGACAATATACATATCGATCAATAGCAGAAGGAACGTTATCGGAAAAAGAATTTAAATATATTTGGGAACAATGTATGTCGGGTTCAGGGAATCAAACTTCAATTTTAACTATCGATGAACATTTTTATTCCGTGCAAACAGAGTTAGGTAAGGGTTGGGGAAAGTCATGTATTGTTTTTTATGATAAAACTGAGCCAATTGGTATGTCCATACCGCATATAGAAACTGGAACAGAAAGTGAAGGACGATTATTTTACTTGGGAGTAATGCCTTATTATCGCGGGAAAGGAGTTGCTTCTCATATGCATCTTCAATCTTTACATATGTTAAAGGAAATGGGGGCTACTTATTACATCGGAAGCACGCATACTTCAAATGAAAAGATGCAGAGGATATTTTGGAGAAATAATTGTTCGATGAAAACGGAGACAGAGCTTTATTATAAAATTTTTAAAGTAGATTAGGAGAAAAGAAGATGAAGACTATAAACGTATTTCATTACGATGCATTTACGAATAAACCAATTAAGGGAAATCCAGCAGGTATTGTATTAGAAGCAGATGGATTAACGGAAGAGGAAATGCAAATTATTGCTGAAAAAATTGGATATAACGAAACAACTTTTGTTCTTTCCTCAGAAGTAGGAGATATAAGAATGCGCTATTTTACACCTGGTTTTGAAATGGATTTATGTGGTCATGGGACAGTAGGGACGATATGTGCCTTGCGTGAAAAAGGTTTATTAGAAAAGAAAAGTAACCTTACTATTGAAACGAAGGCAGGGATTTTACCAATACAAATAGGTGTAAATGAAAATGGAGAAACCTTTATTAAAATGAGGCAGACAGCACCTCAGTTTAAAGATTTTGCAGGTTCAAAAGAAGAATTAGCTCATAGTATTGGTTTAGAAGTAAATGATTTAGATGTAAGTTTACCGATAGTATATGGAAGTACAGGAAACTGGACTGTAATTGTGCCGATTAAAAATCTAGATGCGTGTGAGAGAATGAAACCTAATAATGCTGCATTTCCGTCAGTATTAAGAGAAATACCTAATGCTTCTATTCACCCAATTTGTCTAGAAACTTATGATGAACTGGCACAAATGCATGGCCGTCATTTCTCGTCAGCTTATGCAGGAACGATTGAAGATCCAGTGACAGGAACAGCTTCAGGTGTAATGGGAGCGTATTATGCGGAGTATTTAGAGAAAGATTTTGAACATGAATTGGATTTAATCGTTGAGCAAGGACAGGAAATAAATAAAGATGGTCGTGTAACCGTTTATGTAACGAAAGGGATAGAAAACGAAAAGTTACAAATAGATATCGCTGGAACAGCGGTGTATGTGAAAGAGTTTGAAGTTTCAATATAAAAAAAGAAAGCCCGGCATACATCCGGACTTTCACTATCTGTTCAATACTTCAATATACGAAGCATTTCCAGTTGTTCTTAAAGCAGAGCGAAAATTGTTATTTTCTAGCGTTTTAGCGACTTGTTGTAATTGCTGTGCATCATCATGATGGATAAGTAAGCTGTCAGCACCGTTTTCCTCTATATGAATGTGTTCAACATTTCCAATGGCATCATGTATAGCTTTTAAAAATTCAGGTTTCATGGTGTCCTCCTATATGTATGTAACGTTTTTATTTAGTATTTCCTTATTTTTGAAATATAAAAGTAAATGAAAGGAGAAATAAAATGAATATAAAGCAGTTTAACGAACATATAACATCACTATTTGGAGAGCATCTTCATAAATACGGCGATGATGAATATGGTTTTACTCATATAAGTAAAGATGAATTTCACAAAATCGGTTACACAACAAATTTAACGTTAGAAACTATTGAAGAAGCGTATAGAAATGGAGTCGATATGATAGTTACACACCATGCGCCGTGGAGTTTTTTATTTGGTATGGAAGAGGCTTGTATTGAGAAATTGAAGCAATATGAAATGAATCATTTTTGGATTCATTTGCCGTTAGATTTTGTAAATTTTGGCACGTGTACATCGTTATTTAACGGAATTGGAATAGATACAATACTGGAATATTCCACGTATGAGGAAGAAGAACTACCGGGAATAGGAGAATATAAAGAAGCGATTCCTTTTTCAAACTTAGTTGGAAAACTTGAAGAAAAAATGGAAGAGAAAGTGAAGAGCTGGAGAAATCACGATAAACCAGTAAAACGGATTGCGATTTTAACCGGTGCAGGAAACAATACAAATTTGATTGAACGTGCATTAGAAAAAGGGTGTGACACGTACATAACAGGTGAAAAAACATTATATACAGTTCAACATGCGAAATTTAAAGGGATTAATTTAATTGTAGGCAGTCATACGTTTACAGAAGTGTTTGGTGTAGAAAGTTTGGCTCATAAATTACAAGACATAGACCCTGCAATAGAAATTATTAGAGTATATGAAGAGCATTTAGAGTGATAAAATCACGTTATCATAAATGGGATATTGAAGAAAGCCATTGTAATAAAATAAAATTGTTGTTTGTTATATTAGGATGGTTGGGAGGATTTCCCTTGCGTTTGTCAAATAATAGTAAAGTTGTCTTTTGAATTGAGGGAATCTTCCGAATTAAAGGGTGAGAGAATGGACATTTCAATAATCACTGCACAACTAGTTAAGGAAAAAGTTATTTCACATTATTCAAATAGCGTAAAAGCATTAAACGGGGGAACGGCAAGTACTATATATTTGTTAGATGAACAATACGTTGTAAAGTTGAATGAATCCGATGTCATACGTGAAGAAGCTTATTTTCTTCAGTTTTATAAAAAGGACGAATTATTTCCAAAGCTTTTATATAAGGAACCTTTAAATCGCTATATTGTTTACTCATTCCTTGAGGGCACAACTTCTTGCAAACTAGGCTATAAACGGAGTGTTCTTTGTAAACTTGTAAAAGAAGTTATCAATGAGTATGAAGTAGCTACAGAGGTTGATGGCTGGGGATGGAAAGAAAATCCGGTTCAATCTTGGAGTGGATTTTTAACAACAAATGTGATAGAAGCTCATGAAAATGTAAGGCGTTACATAAGTGAAGAAGAGTATAGAACGGTTCTTAAGTTAGCGAATAGGGACGCTGGAATAAATCAGCCGTTTTTATTGCATGGTGATCTTGGATTTCATAATTTTATATTTCAAGAGAATAAACTGCACGGTGTAATTGATCCTTTACCAGTGTTAGGAGATCCTATATATGATTTAATTTATGCGTTCTGTTCAACTCCGGAAGATTTAACAAAAGAAACGATTTGTTATGCGATGAAACAATGTGTATTTCATAAAAATGACCGTGATTTATATGAAGAAATAGTCATAGGATTATATTTTCGTATAGATACATGTTTACGGCACCACCCGAAAGATTTAGAAGATTATTTAGAAGCTTGGCGTTATTGGATGGGTGAGGTTGAGGTGACTTTATAGTACAAATATTTTTGGGGAGATAGTGAGATGAATGTTGCAGAAGCGAAAAAGGATTTAGCAATAAAAACGAAGAGAGGCCTACCGATTATATTAGCCGGCGTTTTATTTTGGATAGTTATGAGTATAACGGGATTTGTTCTTTCTGAAAAACAAGTGGTGTGGGTATATTTAATCGGTATGGGCTGTGTGTTTCCTTTTGGCTTAATGATAGCTGCTATATTGAAGATTGATATGTTTGCGAAAGGAAATCCGTTAGGGGTTTTGGCAGGCTTAATTGGTGGAATAAATGTATTGAATATTCCACTTGTATTACTTGCCTATTTTCAATTTCCAGAATGGTTACCTTTTGTAGTAGCGATGTTAATAGGTGTTCATTTTATTCCGTACGTATGGATTTATGAAAGTAAAAGTTATGGTTTATTATCAGTAGGGACTGTATTTGTAACGTCAGTTTGCGGGATTCTTTTTGCAGAAAAAGGATTTACTGTAATTCCATTATCGGTTACAGTTGTCTATTTACTTACTTTTATAAGTTTAATAATTGAAAATAAAAAAGCAGATCATTATCAACAAAAGTCAGCTTAATAAAAATATAGGGATAGGGGAAATTATGATGAAAAATTTCGTTTGTACAACGTGTGGCGTGCAGTATGCAGCGAGTGTAGAAGAACCAGTGAGTTGTCATATTTGTGATGAAGAAAGGCAGTATGTGAATCCGAAAGGGCAGTCTTGGACGACTTTAGAAAATTTGCAAACAGATGATACATATAAAAATGAAATAATTAAAGAGGAAAATGGACTTTATAGTATTACGACAAAACCAGGATTTGCGATCGGTCAAACGGCATTTGTAGTGAAAACAGAGTCATATCGTTTACTGTGGGACTGTATTACGTATTTAGATGAAACGACAATTACGAAAATAAAAGAGCTTGGCGGATTAGATGCGATTGCATTGTCTCATCCTCATTATTATTCAACGCAAGTAGAATGGGCAGAGACATTTGATGTACCAATTTATATACATGAAGATGATAAAGAGTGGGTGATGCGTCCGAGTAGTCGTATTATTTATTGGTCTGGTGAGTCTTTACAATTAGCTGATGGATTAGTCATTCATCGTTTAGGGGGACATTTTAAAGGTGGATCTGTCTTACATTGGGAAGAAGGTAATGACGGAAAAGGAATTTTGTTAACAGGTGATATTATTCAAGTTGTAGCAGATGAGCGGTGGGTAAGCTTCATGTACAGCTATCCAAACTTAATTCCACTACCAGCGAGAAAAGTGGAAGAAATGGTGAATCGAGTGAAGCCGTTACAGTTTAATCGTTTATACAACGCTTTTCATCGAGTAGTAAAAGAAAATGCAAATGAGGCAGTTGAACGTTCTGCTGACAGATATATAAAAGCAATAGAAGGAAAGTTGTTTCATACGTAAAAGGAGAGTAGCTTAATGAAAAAGTTAGTATGTTTTGGAGATAGTATTACAGCTGATGAAACATTTTTTGATGGAATGCCGAGATTAACACCACGTTTGCAAGAGATGTTTCCGAATTGGATAGTAGTGAATGCAGGTGTTCCAGGTGATAATACGTTCGATGCGTTAAATAGGATTGAAGAAGATGTAATATCATATAAACCAGATTTCGTAACAGTTTTTCTTGGTACGAATGATGCGGTTTCTTTTTCTCAAGTGTCATTACAAGCATATAAAGAAAACTTAGAGAAGATTGTGAATCAAGTTTCATCAGATAAAGTGCTACTGATTAGTCCTGCACCAGTTGATGAAGAAAGACAGCATAATAGAACAAATAGAGTGCTTAGTCAGTATGCAGACGTGGTGGAGAAAGTGGCGAGGGAAACAGGAAGTTATTTTCTAAACGTATTCGCTGAAATGATTCAAGAACGGGATTATAAAAGATTTGTAGAAAATGATGAAAAAGATGGATTACACTTTGGGCCAGAAGGTTATGAGTATGTAGCGAAGTTAATTGGTGAAAAGTTAAAAGGGATTTTATAAGGAGCAAAGCACTTAGTGCTTTGCTTTTTCGTATTTCTTTCGTAGTCCATAAACTTATTGATTGCTGTAATTTGGATAGATATTTTGCATTTTTATCCCGCATTAACTGCCCGTAAATGCCCGATTGGTGAGGGCTAATAATCAGTGGGGGATGAGCAAAAAAACCACTGATTAAAGTTTCACTTTATGTGGGTAAAAGGTTAGTGCTGTTTTAAAGTAATATAAATTTATTTTTAAAAATTTATATTTCGTAGTTGAAAATCAATAAAGGTGTAACTATAATAGTTACGGTAAGTTTGTTGTTTTGAGATGTACATATTGAATTACAAGAATGAAGGGAGTTTTTATGTAAATCAAAAGCTATAAAATCTATTAATTTTTATAATAAGATAAAATGCTTTTGGTTCATACATATTATTAAATATGTTATTTCTAATAGAAAACTAGAGGTGGAAAAATGAAAAATTTTAAAGGTATGTTAATATCATCACTTGCAATTACAGCTTTTGCTGGGGTAGGTACGACATTTGTAACAAATACAGTATATGCTGCTAATGACGATTCTAGTAAAATACAAGTTCGTTCTAATAAGAGTATAAACACAACAACTGGCTCGAGATTGCCTGTATTATCAGTCAATCCTTATGATGAACCTAGATTTTCAAGACAGGGATATCTTGAAGAGGCACCTTTAGGAATTAATGCTCCTTATGCTTGGGGAATTAAAGGAGGAAATGGCCAGGGAGCAACTTTTGTAGATTTGGAAGAAGGTTGGTTATTAAATCATGAAGATTTAGTCGGTCAAAATATTGAATTTATGTCTGGAAAAATGAGTAATGATCTTTCTCACGGTACTTCAGTTCTAGGTGTTGTTTCTGCAGCTGACAATGGGATTGGGAACATTGGGATTGCACCAAAAGCAAAGGTAAAAGTAATTTCAGTGATCCGAGATAATGGGAGAATCGATGTAAGAGGTGCTATTTTAAGTGCCGTAGATTCTTTACAGGCTGGAGATGTTTTATTAATAGAAGAATCCTTTAAATATGATGGATATGGAGATGACCCTTTACCAGTAGAAGTATACCCGAGTATATTTAACGCAATTCGCAAAGGTACAGATAAAGGCATTATTATTGTAGAAGCAGCTGGTAATGGTGGGATTGATTTAGATGAATTTAAAGACCGTAATGGTAAGCAGATTTTAAATCGAAATAGTCCAGACTTTAAAGATTCAGGAGCTATTATAGTTGGAGCATCTACTGCAAGAGTTCCTCATAAACGTTTAGCTTTCTCTAACTATGGTAGTAGAATTAATGTATATGGTTGGGGAGAGTATGTTGATACATTAGATACATATCAAAATCAAAATAGTAAAGGACAAAAAGTTACAGATCAGAGTATAATGAATCGTTATACTTCTAATTTCCGTGGTACTTCTAGCGCTTCGCCTATAATCGCTGGGGCTGCTGTATCAATTCAAGGGATTGCTAAAGAACATTTAGGTAAGGCATATACACCAAAAGAATTGAGAGCAATTTTAAGTAATCCTAATACAGGCACAAAGTCTAATGACCCATCATCTGATAAAATAGGGGTTTTACCAGATTTAAAAGCGATTTTGTCTAACCTTGGTTTTCATAGTGATTTAACTACCAATGATTCTATGGTATTTCCAGATAACGTAGAAAAAAATGAAGGAAAAGAAAATTCAACTTTCGTATTTCCAGGTGAAGAAACAAAAAAAACAGGGGATAAAAATTCAACTGTAACATTCCCAGAAGAAGATTTAAAACAGCAAGAAAAAGAAGAGGGATTAATTGTTTTTCCTGATTAATAAAAAAATACTACCTTCCATTTGGAGGTAGTATTTTTTATTTCTTGTCATTAACAAGCAGGCATGAAATTTGTATTTGTTTATCTTTCATAATGAACTTAACCACAAAGTCGAATGTTTGACTGTTAATTAACTTTTTCGTCTCAATCAATTACATGAATCAATCTAGAAATGCTTGCTGCAATGCTTTCAGTCCATCGCTGTATATACCATGAAACAGATTTATTGCCTCTTCATCACTAACCTCAACAGGAGTGAATGTACCAGACCACTCTACTAACGATGTGTTACTTTCAGTACCTTCTTTCACCTGGATTGTAGATAGATAATTAGTGACTGGGAATGGTGCATTCATGATTGAATACGTGTAGTAGCGCTCTTTATCATTGAATACTTCTAATCGTTCTATAATTGTATCCCCATCCGGATTAGCTAGATGACGTACACGACCGCCTTCAGTTAATTTACTGCTAGGTATATAAGGTAACCAGTCTGGAAGGGAGTTGAAACCTCCGATTAATTGCCATACTTGTTCCGGTGAAGAAAAAATTTCCATAGATGTAGTAGTATGTGCCATATTCATTACGCTCCTTTTCATCCCGGTATTTACGGGTAAATAATCAATGGGGGATGCTCCCACTGATTAAAGTTTCATTATTATTTTACGTTGATTGGTAGTGGTGCATTAGGTGCTACTAGTTTTTGTTCGCGCATTTCTTCCCAGAATGCTGCTGGAATTACTGTATTTAAGGCGTTTTGGTCTTCTACAATTCGTTCCGGTTTACTTGCACCAGGAACAACGGCAGCAACTGCTGGATTTGCTAGTGAAAATTGTAATGCAGCAGCTTTGATGCTGATGTCGTGACGATCTGCAAGAGCTTTGATTTTCTCAACCTTTGCAATAATTTCTGGCGATGCTTTTTGATATTCGAAGTGAGCGCCTCCAGCAAGAATACCTGAGCTATATGGGCCACCAACAACAATATCCATATTATGCTTTACAGCTGCAGGCATTACTCGTTGCAATGCACGTTCGTGGTCTAATAATGAATAGCGACCAGCTAGTAAGGATATATTTGGTTTCGCTTCTTCTAAATCAAGCATAAGTTCAATTGATTCTACTTTGTTTACTCCAAGCCCCCAGCCCTTAATAACTCCTTCTTCACGTAAACGTGTTAGCGCACGGAATGCTCCTGTTCGAGCTGTTTCAAATTGTGAAATCCACTCATCACCATAAAAGTCTTGTGCTAAATCATGAATGAAAACAAAGTCTAGACGATCTGTTTTTAAACGTTTCAAACTTTGCTCGATAGAACGAAATGTTGCATCTGCGCTATAGTCATTGATCATTTTATTTTTGCGACCAAATTCGAAAAGTCCGCCTTTTTCACCTAAATCACGTGCAGATGGATCTTCTAGTTCATCTGAAATCGTTCGACCTACTTTGGTGCTTAAAAAGTAATCATCACGATTTCTTTTTGACAGTGCTTCACCAAGACGGATTTCCGCTAATCCAGATCCATAAAGTGGAGCTGTATCAAAGTAACGAACGCCATTCTCCCAAGCAGCATCCACTGTAGCGATTGCTTCTTCCTCTGGGATATTACGGTACATATTTCCTAGTGGTGCTGTACCAAACCCGATTTTTTCTTTTAGTAATTTACTCATTATAGATATCCTCCTAAAATATATTTGAAAATTATTTATTCATTGTGAATGGATGTGAAAATGAAAACATGTCATTTCATCGTCTGACAAAATGTATGATAAAAATACTCACTTTAAAGTACAGGTAATTTCTAATACTTCATGACTTACTCAACTCTTACAAATGCTATTATGAAATGTATTTTACATAATGAAAAGTACGTACTTTAAAGTGATATAGATACTAAAAAGTAATACAGGTACTTTTTGGTGCCGTACTACTCATCTGCTGTTTACGTATGCTATTATGAAACATGTTTAACACAATAAAAAGTACGTACTTTAAGGTGCTATAGATACTTAAAAGTAATATTTAAATATTTTAGCTTATTTGTCTTATAAAATTATTAAAGGAGATTTTTATATGAAAACATACAATATTCCTGTAGAGGCAACTTTAGAGGTTATCGGTGGAAAGTGGAAAGTAGTTATCCTTTGTCATTTAAAGAAAGACAAAAAGAGAACGTGCGAGTTAAAACAATTAATGTCTGGTATTACACAAATATAGTAAAGAAGTAGGGATGAAAATCGAAATGGTTTCTATTCCTACTTTTTCATTTTATATACAAATTAAGAACTAAAACTATATACTTTTAAAAAGTAAACTATATAATAAATGTAGAAACGAAAATTTATGAGCAAGGAAGTTGAAAAATATGACATTAACAATGGGCTTTATTGGATTTGGAAAGTCAGCTAACCGCTATCACTTACCTTATGTAAACACGCGTAATAATATAAAAATAAAAACGATTTTTGTACGTCAAATAAATGAAAAATTAGCGGCTCCATATAAGGGAAAAGGTGTTTACTTCACTACTGATTTGGACGAATTGTTGAATGACAAGGAAATTCAAGTGGTGACGGTCTGTACGCCAGCACATACGCATTACGAATTAGCGAAAAAAGTTATACTTGCTGGAAAATCAGTTATCGTTGAAAAACCATTTTGCGATACAGTGGAACATGCGAAAGAATTATTAGCTTTAGGACGAGAAAAAGGTGTAGTAGTTATGCCTTATCAAAACCGCCGTTTTGATGGTGATTTTTTAGCTGTGAAGCAAGTAATTGAACAAGGGTTCCTTGGTGATATTATTGAGATTGAATCACATATTGATTATTTCCGTCCTGGTTCAATCACTCATGAAGCTCCAAAAGAAGAAGGTTCATTTTACAGTTTAGGTATTCATACGATGGACCGTATGATTTCACTATTCGGCCGTCCAGATACGGTGACATACGATATTCGTAATAATGAAATGGAAGGTGCGGTTGATAACTATTTCGATGTTGGTCTATATTACGGAAATCAGTTGAAGATTAAGCTGAAAACGAACCATGTCGTAGCAAAAGATTATCCACGCTTTATCGTTCATGGAACAAATGGATCATTTATTAAATATGGTGAAGATCAGCAGGAAAATGATTTGAAAGCGGGGATTATGCCTGAGAGTGCAGGGTTTGGTGAAGATTCACCGATGTACTATGGAGTTGCTAAGTATCGTAATGCAAATGGTGACTGGATTGAAAAACAAATTAAAACGCCACTTGGTGATTACGGTCGTTTCTATGATGCCGCGTATGAAACAATTATAAATGGTGCACCAAAACTTGTGAAAGACGAAGAAGCGGTAACGAATATTGAAATCTTAGAAAATGGATTTGCTTCCCCATCACCTTCAGTTTACAAACTTGAGGCTTTACATTTGAATGAATAGAAGAGAGTTTGCAGTATAAAGGAGGTATGGAAATGGCAAGCGGATCAACACAAGTAAAATACCTCGGCATTTATCAAAAGATTAAACAGCAAATTTTAGACGGTGAATATAAAATCAACGAAAAAATTCCGAGTAGCCCCGTCCTTGCTGAAGAATTTGGTGTTTCAGCCCTTACTATTAAGAAAGCGCTGGATCTATTAGTTAGAGATGGCTACATCATCCGCCGGCGCGGAAGTGGAACAGTGGTGCAAGATTGGCGTCAACAGGAAAAGGCACGAATGATTCAAACTTTAACAGGTACGAAAGCTGTATACGGCAGTGAGGTAGAAAGTAAAATTATCGAGTTTGCGATTGTTGGGGCTGATGAAGTAGTTGCTGAGAAATTGGGAGTTTCAATCGGTGATTTCGTCTATAAAATCATTCGCCTCCGCATCATTCACAGCATTCCGACGATTATGGAGCATACATGGATGCCAATTTCGGTTATCCCAGGTGTTGAGGCTTCTGTTTTAGAGGAGTCTATATACTCACATATTCAAAATAAACTTAGTCTTGAAGTAGGGACATCTGTTGTCAGGGTTAAAGGAATTCGCCCAGATGATAGGGAAAAGCAGTTTATGAACTTAACAAATCAGGATTTCCTAATGCGAGTTGAACAAGTAGCTTATTTAACGGATGGACGAACTTTTGAATATTCTTATGCAGATCATCTACCCGAAACCTTTGAGTTTGAAACAGTCATTACTGCAAAAAATTATAAAGAGATATAAAAATCGGTTGAGGCAAGTATTGTCTCAACTGCTCCTATTATACGTTAATAGAATGAATCCAAGACTTAACATTTGATTTATAGAACTGTAAAGTTTAAAATTACAGTATAGTTTTTAGAAGTGAGTTGTTATCGTCTGTAAAATGTAGATAAATTAAATATTCTCGAATAAATAATATTGCTTGTATTTGATTCTAAACTGTAATTTTTTTTAATACATTTCAATAACCGATGTTTAAAATGTACGTTTCATAACATTAAAGGAGTGAGTTAAATATGGTAATTCTATATACAACAGCAAGCTGTGCCTCATGCCGAAAAGCGAAAGCATGGCTTGAAGAGCATCAAATTGATTATATTGAAAAAAACATCGTATCAAATTCTATGACAGTTGATGAGCTTAAATCGATTCTTCGTTTAACTGAAGAAGGGGCTACTGAAATTATTTCAACTAGATCCAAAACTTTTCAGGACTTAAATATAAATATTGAGGAGCTCTCGCTAAATGAATTTTATACATTAATAATTGAGCATCCACTAATGTTGCGTCGCCCGATTATGCTGGACGAAAAAAGATTGCAAATTGGTTTTAACGAAGAAGAAATTCGTAAATTTTTACCACGTAGCGTCCGAACATTTTTAAACATTGAATTACAAAAGTTGGCTAATTAATAAATAATATTTCTTATGGAAAATTTTCTTGAAAGGAGGAAGCAGAAGATGATTGAAGTATGTGTTACAGTTAATTATAATGATAGAAATTATCAAACAAATGTTATTGTGAGTAAAGATACGATTTGGACAAAAATTAAACAACTGGCAGAAGAACAAGTGAAGAAACAGTGGAGTGTTTAATTTTATTTTCAACTTAAAAAGCTAAATGAAGTTATCAGATATAGGTGGGCCCGGATAGAATATAAGAGAATTAATTTTTTATGGCAAGAAGTATTCTATATGTTTTAACGTTCTAACCTATCTGTAATATTTATGGCTATAGTATATTAATATATGAAAAACAATATTTTGAATCGTAGGAGGAAAATCATGAACAGCGACTTTACCTTGGCCATACACAGTTTAACTTATTTAGCTTTACAGCCAGATCGGATGTCAACAAGTAATGCTATTTCAGAAAGTGCAGGTGTACATCCAGTACGCATTCGCAAAGTACTAAGTTTGTTAAAAAAACATAAGTTTATACAATCGAAAGAGGGGACTGGTGGCGGTTTTATTTTCGCTCGCGATTTAGATGAAATTAATCTTTGGCATATTTATCAGATAACCTCTGAAGGTGCTTTGCAGCCGAAGTGTCCAGAATCAAACAATCAGTGTGTTGTAGGTTCGAACATGCGAAAAGTTCTTTTCGCTATTTTCTTAGGTGCTGAAGAGCATCTAGGTGAATACTTAAAGAATTATACAATGAAAGAAGTTGTTGACCTTATCAATCAAGAGCGTTAAGCGGCTTAATTATTATATAGCCGTGAGTTCTTAACACTTAAATGTAATGAAAAATATTACAGTATAATTGTTTTTATATCTTTTTTATCGTCACAAAAAATATTTATAGGAAGGTGAAACGGTATGATGTCAAATAATAATCATGTTTTAAAAGTAGGAGATTGGGTTCGTGGAATATCAAATGAAGGTGAGTTAATAGTTGGTTATATTGTGTCACTTGATGATGTGGAGGATATAGTTACAGTTAGTATTGTGAAACGTGACGGCAAGTACACAATAAATGAAGCGATTTTACTCTTTAGTAAACACGTTAACAAACTTCCTGAATCAAAGGTAATAAATAAGGAACAAATCCTTTATCTTATAGATCTTGCATTATTAACAGGGGATGAAGAATGGTTTATCGAGCTTTCTTCAAAATTAAACTCGATAAAAGAGCTAGTTAATGAGGGATTTTAAAATTTAAACTTTTGAGGATGCACACAATCCGCCTTATGGAGAGGACATAATTACTTTTCGCATAAAAGGAAATGATGTAAAAACGATTCATTACAAACATAGAGATATTCCTGATAACGATAATTATGTAAATGAGCTGTCCATATGGGGCAGCTTTTTTGTTTTTTTACTCAGTGTATCTTTTTAAAATGTATATGAATTCAATATTAATAATATATATCCTAAAATTTGGTTTTTTTTATTTTGGAATTTTTTCTTTTTACCTACATTAATTATTTATTAGAATATCTTTTATGTTTAAAATGAAATTTTTTGATAAAGGGGATATAAGTATCTTTATAATGAGTAACCTAGAAAAACAATGTATTATTGTATTTTTTTACTAACTAATTCAGCTTTAAGCGATAAAAACAATGGCTACATGCTAACTGTAAAATATTATCCATATAAAATTATTCCACTTTAATATTTCTGAAAATATAAAAATATTAATTTTATAAATATACACGTTATAATGAGGGCGTCGAGAGAAATTTTATTATCTCTGGAGAAAATATAAAAAATGCGATTACTAGTAAGAAAGGTGTGTGATTAGAGGCGAAATGTATGTAATGTGCTTCAGTGGCTTGTGTAAGCAATATCATCAGTGCTACCGAAGTTATGAAGGTAATGTATAGAATTGAGAAAGAAATGCCTCGCAAATGAAGAGAGGCCGGTTTAGCTAAAATTACTGTTAAAAGTAAAAAAGAGAAACCATTAAAGTAATACACTGTTATTAGAAATGTTGCAACGTATTTATGAAGTCTATTCTATATTGTTCTCTTAAGAGGTCTTTATATAAAGAGCGGATATTACGAGTAAACTTTTTTGTGAACGCTAACAATTATATTAGGACGCTAACTAGCGAATGTTTCAATTTGGATTCATTATGATGAAGGACATACAAAGTGGGGCAACTTGTAAGGAATTCATTTTCCGAAAAGGGAATATTTGTTAGGCGTAAAGAGAGATGTAGGAATAGATACAAGGGGGAGTTATTATATGAACGGGAATACTGCAAAGAAAATAGAAGTTCAAGCTGAAAATACCGCACGAAAAAATGAGCAATATGCAGATCCGAAAAAGTGGCATAAGCAGGATACTACATGGGCACTCAGTCTATTTGGAACTGCAATTGGAGCAGGGGTGCTCTTTTTACCGATTAATGCAGGTTCAGGTGGTTTATTATCTTTACTACTAATTACATTACTTGCATATCCAGTTATGTATTACTCACATAGGGCGCTTGCTAAAATGATATACGCTTCTAATTCTGCTGATGAGGGGATCACAGGTACAATTAGAGAGTATTTCGGAAATAAAGCGAGTATCATTTTTAACATCGTATATTTCGGTTCAATTTATACAATCGTACTAATGTATTCGGTTGCGCTTACAAATACTGCAAGTAGTTTTATCGTGCATCAATTGCACATGCCAGAACCTCCAAGGGCTATTTTATCACTTGTATTAGTTCTTGGTCTTATCGCTATACTAAATTTTGGTCAAGATATTACTGTAAAGGTAATGAGTATGTTAGTGTATCCTTTCATAGTTTCTTTACTTTTTATCGCAATATCTTTAATTCCACAGTGGAATACGTCAATGCTTAGTTTTTCAGCTGTTTCAACTGCTTCAACAGGAACAGGCTATTTTGGAACGATATTGATGATTCTACCAATCATCGTATTCTCATTTAATCATTCACCTATGATTTCATCATTTGTTGTGAAACAGAGAGCTACGTATGGAATCGAAGCCACTGATGCTAAATGTGCGCAAATACAAAAGGTTTGTTATATCATGACATTCGCTGTTGTTATGTTCTTCGTTTGGAGTAGTGCATTGAGCTTGACTCCAGATGATATAAAAATGGCAAAAGAACAAAACTTATCAATTCTTTCATATCTTGCTAATGAGCTTAATTCGCCTGTAATCACTATTGCAGCTCCAATTATTGCTTTTGTGGCTATTACAAAGTCTTTCCTTGGCCATTATATCGGAGCATTTGAAGTAATGCGTGACATGATTATTAAGTTCGGTAAATCACGTGGAAAAGATATTGAAGAAAAAACAATTAAGACAGTAATCCTTACTTTCGTTGTATTATCATGCTGGTTTGTTGCTTATACAAATCCAAGTATTCTTGGACTTATTGATTCTCTAAGCGGTCCTTTAGTTGCTGCTATCTTATGTCTATTACCGATGTATGCGATTCAAAAAGTGCCAGTACTAGCTAAATACAAAGGGAAAATGAGCAACGTATTTGTTATTATTGTAGGTGTACTTACAGTTTTAGCAAGTATTAAGTCATTATTCTAATTCACTACTGTTGGTTTTAGTATCAAAATAGTTGGATCTGAGAAAAGAAGGAGCAAGTTTTGAATAGTTTTTTTCAAAACTTGCTCTTAAAATATTCTAATGAATTAATTTTACAAATAAGTTTATTCATATTAGTCATCTAGCGTTTTGGTTATATACTCATCCAATATTATCAAGACCTAAATCGAGAAATTTTAAATATCAAGCGCCTAACGTATTATATATCCCTAATATGTTAGGCGCTTTTATTTTGGATAATAAATTTTGAACCTGAATTTGAATAGTATCTCTATTTGATGCTTATTTAATATTGTAAAATTTGTATTGAAAATTCGAGGTTTTAAAAGTACCATATACATATTCAAACATTTGAAGATGTATATGGTACTTTTGAAAATTGAGGAAAAGTAACGGAGGGATTTCAATGGGAAACGAAATGCAACAATTTAAAGCAGATTTCTTTAAAGCCTTAGCACACCCTTTGCGAATAGGTATCTTAGAATTATTGTCAGAAGGTGAAAAAAGCGTAAACGAAATTCAAGATATTCTAAATAAGGAAGGTTCAGCTGTTTCTCAGCAATTAAGTGTACTACGTTCAAAAAACATTGTTGTTGGTAGAAAAGATGGAAAAAGAGTTTTATATTCTTTACGAGACCCTATTATTGTGGATTTATTGGTGGTTGTACGGAAGATTTTTAACAACCATTTAATCGATACGATTTCAATGTTAGAAGAGCTAGATGGAGCAGAAAGTGAAATGATGGCTAAGGAGGGATAGGTTGAGTATTGAGGTTAAGAAAGAAGATATCATCCAACATGGGATTGAAACATTTCGCTCATTAGGAGCTCATTACGTTTGTGAAGTTTGTATAAAAAGTGGAAATTCTTGTTGTTTTTCATGCCAACATTTACAAGATGGAGTTGGATGTCGAAAAAGAAATACTGCTTGTACAGCTTGGTTATGTGGAATTCAAGGTTTTTTATTTGATCAAATAGGATTACTGGATGAATGGAATCGTTTTTGGAGTGAAATTCCAGGACAAATGTTTCGTAGAGATATTACTCCAGATAAGGTAAGGATTAGATCGTTTATTGATACGAAGAAGCTAGATAGTCGAGCCGGAGAACGTCTAGCAGAAAGATTGAAATCCTATGTACAACAAGGTGGAGATATAGGTGAATTGGAGTGTCATTTAAGTAAAACATATAGTAAATATTAGGGTGGTTTTTCTTTTTGTGAAAAGGACAATTTTCTGTATAAGGGACCGAGAAATACATTTGTAATCCAGATCTATTAAAAATAGAAAAGAAGGGTTTGTAATGAGAAAGTTATTTACAGGAAGGTTTGAAGGATATTCATTAGCACATTTTCAAAAGGATCTTCTTTCAGGAATGATTGTTGGAGTTGTTGCGATTCCACTTGCTATGTCTTTTGCTATTGCCTCTGGTGTTAAGCCAGAGTATGGGATTTATACAACCTGTATTGCTGGAATACTCATTTCACTGTTTGGTGGTTCGAAGTATCAAATTGGAGGACCTACAGGTGCTTTTGTTCCGATTCTTTTAGGAGTTGTAATTACCTATGGATACGAAAATTTACTACTCGCGGGTTTGTTAGCTGGAATTATTTTATGTCTTATGGGAATCTTCAAGCTAGGCTCTTTAATTAAGTTTATTCCACGTCCTGTAACAATTGGTTTTACTTCAGGTATTGCTGTTATTATTTTTACGGGACAAATTGCTAGTTTTTTAGGTTTAACAGGTATAAAAAAGCATGAGGAATTTCTAGCGAATTTGAAGGAACTCTTCACTCATATCAGTACTACCAATTTTTATAGTGTTATAACTGCTTTGATTTGCTTTTTTGTTATACTCATAACACCAAAGATTTTACCAAAAGTGCCTGGTTCATTAGTAGGTGTTGTTATTTCAACTGTAATTGCAACTGTATTTTTCTCAGGTTATGTACCTACTATTGGTACAGCATATGGTACGATTCCAAATACACTTCCTCAGTTTGATATACCAGAAATCACATTAGAACGTATAAAGCAGTTAATTGGTCCTGCATTTGTTATTGCGATGCTCGGTGGAATTGAATCACTTTTATCCGCTGTCGTGGCAGATGGTATGACAAATAGTAAACACAACAGTAACAAAGAGCTTATTGGTCAGGGGATTGCCAATATTGTTACCCCGTTATTTGGCGGAATTCCGGCAACTGGAGCGATTGCACGTACAGCAACTAATATTAAGAGTGGAGCTGTATCTCCGATGGCGGGTGTTATTCACGGAGGATTTGTGTTATTTACACTTCTACTGTTAGCGCCATATGCTTCACATATTCCACTTGCTAGTATGGCCCCGATTTTAATGGTGGTAGCTTGGAATATGAGCGAGCAGAAACATTTTTATCACATACTTAAAATGAAGACGGGAGATTCTCTTGTATTATTGGTAACATTTTTACTTACTGTATTTACTAGTTTAACAACAGCTGTAGAGATTGGTCTTATATTAGCTATTATTTTGTTTACAAAACGTATGAGTAATATGCTTGTCATATCAAAAGTGCTTCCTGATCATACAAAAAGAAATGAAAAATTGCTACCACATGTGGTAAATAAAGCTCATGATTGCCCACAAATTAGCATTTATACAATAGAAGGGCCATTATTTTTTGGGGCTGCTCAAACATTTGAACAAAATATTTTAGCGACTATTCATTATAAACCTAATGTTTTAATTTTACGTATGGGAAAAGTTCCTTTTATTGATACCACAGGAGAGTCTTACTTTAGGAATATTGTTCAGCACTTCAAAAAACAAGGTGGCGTACTTCTTATTTCTGGAATTCAATCAGAGCTAAAAGCCAATCTAGATAAGAATGGATTGTACGCTGAGATTGGGGAAGAAAACTTTTTTAATCATACCGGAGAAGCAATTAATTGTGCTTTAGGACATCTGAATACAAAAAAATGTATAGGGTGTAAGCATTTTGCTTTTCATGAATGTACAGGGCTTTCTCAGCAATCTCAGGAAATCAATACAATAAAGAATAAAGAAAATGCATTAGATTTTTAAAAATTTCACTTCACATACAAAGTTTGTTTGAGTTAATCTACTTTTTTAATCATTTTATTAAAAAAGTAGAGAAGAAGAAAGTTTGCTTTGGAGAATGTGGAGAAGATTTTTTACAAGGTGTGAACAAGTAGTTTTTTTTATACATTCAACAAATAAGTATCAAACAGCAAGAAGAGAATATTTTCCCTACATTTAAACGAAAAACGGAAATTAAAAATAATATTTATTTAATAGAATAAACGAAAACGAGTGGAGGAAATAAAAATATGCCTAATTTACCAAATTGTCCAAAATGTAATTCAGAATACACTTACGAAGATGGGAATCTTTTTGTTTGTCCAGAATGTGCTCATGAGTGGACTTTAGAATTAGAAGCTGAAAATAGTGAAGATACAAAGGTAATTAAAGATGCAAATGGAAATATTTTAAACGATGGTGATTCTGTAACAGTAATTAAAGATCTTAAAGTAAAAGGAACTTCATCAGTTGTAAAAATTGGTACAAAAGTAAAGAGTATCCGATTAGTTGATGGAGATCATGATATTGATTGTAAAATTGATGGTTTTGGAGCTATGAAATTAAAATCTGAATTCGTTAAAAAGGTATAAATACAAATTTTGTTACATCAAAATTAGTTTGAAGTTAATGAATATACACTGTTTTTCAGCTGTACCCCGTGCCCGACAACTTAAGAATTTCGAATTACCCTGAAATGATAAAATGAACTTTTTGGTTATGATTCAGCAGATTTTTTTTGAGTACCATGAAATTTTAGCTTGCTAGCGATATAGTACTGCCGAAATATTTGAAATAGCTATAAGACTATTCTTTCGATGGTATGATGAAAGATGTGGAAAAGGAATAGGAATAGGTCTCAATCAGACCTCAATATTAATCTTCACCATTAGCAACAAAAAACCACCTCTCATAAAGGTGGTTTTTCAGTATTAATATATTTTAACTATTCACGTCTAAATGGACCTTTTGGAGCAATAAGCTCTAAATTAGTACCATCTGAATCGGGGAAGTAGGCAACTCCTGTACCAAATCCAGTTTTCTAGTCGTCTTCTTGAAAGATAATTGGTTCGTCATCTGGGTGCTATCCTATGCCCATCAAGCTAACAAAATGGATTGCCTCTGAAACAAAAAATGATTTTTATTACTATAAAAAACGTAAAGTATCTGTTTTTAGAAAAAATTAATTTTTATAAATTGATGGAGATATAACTCAATTCTTTTATATATGTAGTTAAATATGATTGTCAGAATGAACTTAAAGTAATTATGATTTCTAGAAATACGAACTGATGTTTTGAATTGGTTTAAAGTTGCTGGAACAAAATAAAACCAATTGAGCAAAAAAACTTGCAAAAATAAAAAGAGAGATGTATATTAATTGATGTATCAATAATTGATACATCAATTAATATTTTAACAAGAAAGAAAAGGAATATTTTATGAAGGAAATGTTCGTAAATATCAGTGGAGAAGAACGCAAAATACTTATTCATGTTCTATTACAGATGCAAAAAAATGTAGAGAATATTAAAGAATAGAGAGTGTAGGGGGCAGAATAGTGTGGAAATAATCGCAGCTATTTTAGTCGGGATCGTAGCATTAGAACATTTGTTTATCATGATCCTTGAAATGTTTTTTATTGATTCAAAAGTAGCGAAACGTGCTTTCAAATTACCGAAGCATTTAGAAGGAGATCGAAACGTAGCCATTATGTTTGCAAACCAAGGTTTATATAATGGATTTTTAGCGGCTGGTCTCATTTGGGGACTTGTACTTGGGCTCAATCCAATTGGTTATATGGTCCAATTATTTTTCGTGATTTGTGTGGTGATAGCAGCTATTTTCGGAGGTTTCACATCTAATAAATCAATTATTGTGAAACAAGGACTTCCAGCTGTTTTAGCATTGGTTGCCCTTTTATGTATAATATAGAATCAAAGTTTTTCAATAAAAGAACTCATTTTTGAAAAGAATACGCTATTCTTTCTTTAGAATTATAGGAAAGGATGGCGTTTTTGTATGTCTATTTCTATATGTAGTGAATTATAACTATTCTCTCAAGGGACTCAACTGCTTTTCAGCTTTTGGATATATTTTCATCCATCTTTGTTTCCTCCTATTGTTGGATAGTGTAATAATTGATAAAAATTTTGATGAAATTGGATTATAACGATTGATCAAAAAAGTTAGTGATTAAAAATATTATTCTTTAGTACATACATTTTTAAGATGTTAAATATATTTCATAATAGTCTCTGTAAGATAGGGATAAGTAGAATAGTACTTTTTATAACTTTGAATGTCATTCATAATAGCACCAGTAAGAAGAAAACAAGCTTTACGGTACTACTAGTTACCAAAGATGTTACAGTAGTTTATTTAGAATCAGATTGATTGAAAGGTTGTACTATATGGCCTAATAATTTCGAAAAAATGTCGGTGTGGCATAAAATAATTATGGAGGTTAAAGATATGAGTACTTCAAATTTGAATGAAATAAGTAAACAAATTTTAAAAGAGGAGGAAACACTTCAATTTTCCTCTTTTACAAATGAAGATGCCTTGCAACTAGGTTTATTTATCGTTGAAACAGCAAAGCGAGAGGGGAAATTGATTGCTGTTGATATAACGAAAAATGGTGTGCAATTATTTCATTTCAAGATGACAGGAACAAATGAGGAAAATACGAAATGGATTGAGCGTAAAAAACGAGTCGTTTCCCTGCATGATCGTAGCTCGTATTATATGCAGATACAAAGTGAAATAACTGGGGTCTCCTATAATGAAAAATATCTTTTAGATACTTCAGAATACGCTGCGTTTGGTGGATGTTTTCCTATCAGAATAAAAAACGTAGGGGTTATTGGAATGATAACAGTTTCAGGATTACCACCAGAAGAAGATCACGAATTGGTAATAAGGGCAGTTAAAAATCATTTGAAGCAATAGTAAAAGTAAATGTGATGGTTAAGTAAAAGCCAAGAATGAACATATTATTGTTCGTTTTTGGCTTTTTATTATTTTTTCTTATAGTCGGCTAAGAGGGTTCTTTTACAGGTAGTACTTAATTTTGCAATGTTCTTTAAATTGCATCGTTTTGTTCGAGTGAGCGAAATTGCTGTAATTGAAGATGCTCTAAATTAATGTGAAATTTGGTGATTAAAGTAGCTACATTTCATATTTGTGTAAATATGAAACAAGCAGGATACATGAATAGAGAATGGGTAAAATAGTACCGAATGATGATTAGATTTTATGAATGATGTTATAAGGCTTTTTTTAGGAAAACTGAAAGAAGCAGTGTGTTTAGATTTAGAATGACTGGCAATGGGTGCTAGGAAGTTCAATGATTCAAAAATGAACTCATTTAAACGCATATTATCTTCGAGATGTATCATTTTGAAGAATATTAAAACTTAGGAGGAACGGAATTATGACAAAAGATTTCTATACTGCACTGAAAGAAAGACGTACTTACTATGGGATTAATAAAGAGGTACAAGTATCGGATGAAAAAATTAAAGAAATCGTGGAGTTTGCTGTGAAATATACTCCATCCGCTTTCAATTCTCAAACTGCACGATTAGTTGTATTATTTGGTGAAGCTCATGATAAATTATGGGATATTACCACTGAAACAGTAAGAAAAGTAGTTGGAGATGGAGATTTTTCAGGAACGCAACAAAAAATGGATTCTTTTAAAGCTGGTTATGGAACAGTATTATTCTTTGAAGATGAGGCTATCGTTAAATCGCTTCAAGAAAAATTTGCTGCATATGCTGAAAACTTCCCAATTTGGTCACACCAAGCATCAGGTATGCACCAATTAGTCGTGTGGACAGGTTTAGAAGCAGAGGGATTAGGGGCATCATTACAACATTATAATCCATTAATTGACGATGAGGTAAAACAAGAATGGAATGTCCCTGCTAATTGGAAACTAATTGCACAAATGCCATTTGGTAATCCAACAGCTGCACCAGGTGAAAAAGAATTCCAACCACTTGAAGAGCGTGTGAAATTTCATAAGTAATATTCGAATGTAATAATACGGTCTAGCTATAGTAGAGTTATTCGCTCTTTTTCGGGAAAGGGCCATGCTATTGATGAAATCGGAAAAATACTATTATATAAAAAAAGAACAAGGCGATCATTTTTGATTGCCTTGTTTGACATTTGTACAATTAATCTACGCATTAAGCTAACAGCATGAATCATTATTTATATTATCGGGTTATTGTTACCAAACGTTTTTCA
Organism: Bacillus sp. FSL L8-0152; assembly: GCF_038006365.1. Classification (NCBI taxonomy): domain Bacteria; kingdom Bacillati; phylum Bacillota; class Bacilli; order Caryophanales; family Bacillaceae; genus Bacillus; species Bacillus sp. FSL L8-0152. Next base: position 3,440,803 of record NZ_JBBOVB010000001.1, on the reverse strand, counting down.
ACACTATTTTTCCTATTGCTTTATTCGACTCCAAATGATCATGTGCTTGTGCAACTTCATCAAACGTAAAAGATTTAGAATCTAGCAATGGACGAAGTTTTCCTTCTTCTACAATTTGCGTTATTTTCGTTAAGATTTCTCCGCAATCATTACGTTTATCTGTATGTAATATTTTTAACGCCATAAAAGTAACGTGCAGAGAGAGTCCTTTTGCGTGTAAAGGAGAGAGGTCATGGGTTGAACGAGCGGCGATTGTTACGACGATTCCATTGACCGCAGCAGCTTCAAAAGAATGATCAAGATTCTTGCCGCCTACTGTATCAAATATAACTTCAAATCCGTTTCCATTCGTATGTTTTTGTACATATTCTTGAACAGATTCTTCTTTATAATTAATAGCTATATCGGCTCCTAAACGATGGGCTATTTCCATTTTGTTTTGCTGAGAAGCTGTTGTGAAAACTTTAGCGCCTGCCCATTTAGCTAGTTGAATGGCTACGTGTCCTACGCCACCAGTAGCTCCATGAATGAGCACATTTTGACCAGGTTTAATATTTGCACGATCAAATAAAGATTCCCAAGCTGTAATTGCAACTAATGGTAGAGCAGCAGCTTCTTCCATTGTTAAATTGTTAGGTTTGTGAGCAATTAATCGTGCATCAGCAAGCATAAATTCTGCAAGTGCACCTCCAGTTTCTTTAAAACCTCCGGCACATCCGTATACTTTATCCCCTGATTTGAATTTCGAAACACCTTCTCCTACTTCAATAACAATACCAGCTACATCGCCGTGTAATATAGCTGGAAACTCAGGAGCGACGGCTGAAACGGCACCACTACGCATTTTTGTATCGATTGGATTTACACTTGTTGCTTTTACATCGATTAGAACATGACCTGGTAAAAGTTTTGGTTTTGAAACTTCTTCTAATTGAAATACAGATGAATCCCCAAAAGAATGGATAATTTGTGCTTTCATAGTTTATACCTCCTGTTTGTGGTTATAGCATAGCAAAGTACGAAAAATAAGTATAATATTTTGAATTTTGTTAGTGAGAATTTTATATAGAGAAGGGGAAAGTACGTGAAATAATGTAACGTACTTGCGAAAGCAATTGTAAAGCTTTATGAAGAAAGGGTAGATGTTATTTTTGCAGCATGATTTATTCATTATGTTTATCCCGCTATTTGCCGGGCAGTAAGACCCCCGCCTCAAAATTCAGCGAAAGCAAAGAAGTTAGGTGGGAGTTGGGCTGCTCGTAAAAGCCCGATTGGTGAAGGCTAATAATCAGTGGGGATGAACAAAACCTCCACTGATTAAAGTTTCACTTTATTCGGAGCGACAGGGGATTTAGCGAAACGCAAAATTTACCCTGCTTTATATAAACTATTTAGTAATCAAAATATACCACAATCTATTTCGATTATCGGTATTGGCAGAAGGGCAATGTCAGATGTGGAATTTCAAACAAAGGTGGAACAATCCCTTGCTACATTTTCTAGAATATCTTCTGATGACGAATCAGGAGTAGAAGAATTTATTAGCACATTTCGTTATTGTCAATTAGATACAGCGAATATAGTGGGCTATCAAGATTTACTGAGCCTTGTAAAAAAGCGTGAAACAGAATTAAATATTTCTGAAAACCGTATGTTTTATCTATCTGTTGTACCAGAAGTATTTGATGTGATTGCTTTAAATATTAAAGAGAGTGGATTGTGGACTACAAAAGGATTAAACCGTCTTATTATAGAGAAGCCTTTTGATTATAATGTAACGTCTGCTCGCGAGTTTAACTGAAAATTAATTGAAGATTTTGATGAAACTGATATTTATTATATCAATCATTATCTTTGAAAATGAATGGTAACTAGGAATACACTTAGAAAAGTATTACAAAATAAATAGTATTTAATTCAAGACATTTTTATTGACGATAATAATTTATGTGGTTAATATACTAGACATAGGATTACTTAATTACTAAAAGTAATTAGATATAAAATATCTCGTTAAGTTCTATAAATAAGTAAGTTGCAGTAGAAATGCTTTGAATTGCCACTATTAATATTGGGGACAATGAGAGAGCGAAAGGTATAAAAAGAATTGGAATTAGATAACTCTTTGTTTTTTATAAAAACAGGAAGTATAAGAGTATGAGCTTCTGTACAATTCATTTTTAGTATATTGACGAGGATTATACAACAAGAGGGGGACTGAACTTGGAATCAATGACCTTTGTTTTATTTGGAGCGACAGGGGACTTAGCGAAACGCAAAATTTACCCCGCGCTATATAACTTATATAGAGATCAAAAGCTTCCAAAGCAAATATCTGTTATCGGGCTTGGAAGACGTCAAGTATCTCATGAAGATTTTCAAGAAAGAATAAAAGAATCAATAGAGACGTTTTCCCGTCAGAGGGAAGAAGGTACTCCGGAACTCGAAGGTTTTTTAGATAATTTTCGCTATTGTCCATTAGATGTGAGTAAGCCGGAAGATTATGAGAGATTATTACAAGTCGTTCGTGAAAGGGAAGAAGAACTACATATAAAAGGAAATAGAATGTTCTATCTTTCAGTTGCTCCTGAATTTTTCGAGACGATTGCTTTAAATATTAAGGAAAGCGGACTTGATAAAACGGATGGATGGAAACGCCTGATGATTGAGAAACCGTTTGGGCACGACCTTACATCTGCTCGTGAGCTTAATGATAAGCTTAGTCGCACGTTTGAAGAAGACGAGATATACCGTATCGATCATTATTTAGGTAAACCGATGATTCAAAATCTTGAAGCGCTAGAATTTGCAAATCCTGTTCTCCAGTCGATTTGGAATAAAGAACATATAGCGAATGTACAAATTACAGCTAGTGAAACGGTTGGGGTTGAAGAAAGAGCTGGATATTATGATCACGCAGGAGCCATTCGAGATATGGTTCAAAATCATATGTTACAAATATTAATGATGACTGCTATGAATCTGCCGGAAAAGGTTAATGCGTGTGAAATTCGAGAGGAAAAACGAAAAGTAATGGAGACGCTTCGTAAAGTGAAAAAAGAAGACGTTCAAAACCATATCGTTCGCGGTCAATACGCTTCGGGAGAGATAAAAGGCGGGCAAGTTGTAGCATATAAAGAGGAACCAGGAGTAAATCCTTCTTCTAACATAGACACATTTGTTGCTGCTCGCTTGTGGATCGATAATCCGTTTTGGACTGGCGTTCCATTTTATATACGAACAGGAAAACGAATGAAAGAAAAGTCTACTCGTATTGTAATCGAGTTTAAAAATACGTTAAAACAGCAATATCAAGATAATAATCCAAATGCAGCACCTAACTTATTAATAATTGAAATTAGCCCAGGTGAGAACGTTTCATTACAGTTAAACAGTAAAAATCCATTGAAAAATGGAGAAATTGAACCGATGCGTATTAACTTTACTTGTGAGCAAGCGGATGTGGGAGTACCTGAAGCGTATGAAAGACTCATTCATGATGCTGTGAGTGGAGACGCTACATTCTTTGCACATTGGAGAGAAGTTGAATTGTCATGGGAATGGGTACAACCAATTCTTGAAGCGTTCGAGGAAAACTTATTACCGCTTCATGAATATGAGTCTGGTTCATATGGTCCAGAAGCGTCTAATGAACTGTTACAAGAAAGTGGATTTAAATGGTGGTTAGATCAAGAGACGGAAAAATAAGTACTTTCTTTAATGAAAGCATTTAGGGGGACGATTACTATGACACAAAACATAAATCAATTAGCAGTGAATACACTTCGTACGTTATCGATTGATGCTATTAATGCGGCAAACTCAGGTCATCCAGGTCTTCCGATGGGAGCAGCGCCAATGGCTTATGCATTATGGGCGAATCATTTAAATTACAATCCTAATCACCCAGAATGGTTTAACCGTGATCGTTTCGTTTTATCGGCGGGACATGGATCTAGTCTGTTATATAGCCTGCTTCATTTAGCTGGATATGATGTTTCAATTGATGACTTGAAAAACTTCAGAAAGTTAAATAGTAAAACACCAGGACATCCTGAGTTTGGTCATACTTCTGGAGTCGAAGCAACGACAGGCCCGTTAGGACAAGGGATTGCCAATGCTGTCGGAATGGCAATGGCAGAAGCGCATTTAGCGGCGAAGTTCAATAGGGATAGTCACTCTATTATAAATCACAATACGTACGCTTTAGTCGGAGATGGTGACTTAATGGAGGGTGTCGCTTATGAAGCGATGTCAATGGCAGGACATATGAAACTTGGCAAGTTAATTGTACTGTATGATTCAAATGAAATTTCACTTGATGGTGAATTAGGCATTGCTTTCTCTGAAGATATTCAGAAAAGGGCAGAATCTGTACATTGGCAATATGTAAGAGTTGAAGATGGAAACGATGTCGATGCTATTACAAAAGCTATTCAATCAGCGAAAGAAAATACGGATCAACCTACTCTTATAGAAATTAGAACTATTATAGGTTATGGAAGTCCAAAAGTTGCTGGAACGAACAAAGCACATGGTAATCCGCTTGGCGTAGAAGAGGCAACAGCGACAAAACAAGTGTATGGTTGGGATTATGAGGAAGATTTCTTTGTACCTGAAGAAGTAAAAGCTCATTTTAATGAACTGAAACAAAAAGGTATTGAAAAAGAAAATGACTGGAATGAGCAGTTCAACTCATACAGAGAGTCGAACCCTGCACTAGCAGATGAATTAGAAAAAGCGATTACAGGTGAGGTTTTAATTGAAGCGAAAGACATTCTATCTTTTGATACTGAAAAAACGATTTCCACTCGTGTTGCAAGTGGGGAAGCTATTAATCATTATGTGAAATCGATTCCTTCTATTTTCGGTGGAAGTGCAGATCTTTCTCATTCCACTATGACAGATATAAAAGGTGAAGCTGTGTACGCGGTAGAATCGTATGCTGGACGAAATATATACTTCGGTGTACGTGAACATGCAATGGGCGCGGCAGCGAATGGACTGGCTCTCCATGGAGGAGTAAAACCTTTCGTAAGTACATTCTTTGTATTTAATGATTACCTTCGTCCATCGATTCGACTGGCTGCACTGCAAAAGTTACCTGTTACTTACGTATTTACACATGATTCGATTGCTGTAGGAGAAGATGGTCCAACGCATGAACCAATTGAACAATTGGCAGCGCTTCGAGCAATTCCTGGTCTAACAGTTATCCGTCCGTCAGATGCAAATGAAACAGCAAGTGCTTGGGCGTATGCTTTACAGCAAACGGATGGTCCAGTCGTTTTAGTACTGAGCCGTCAAAATTTACCGGTGTTTAATGAAACGAAAGCGAACATAGAGAATCTCTCTAAAGGAGCTTACGTATTAACACAAACAAATGAAAATCCGGATGTAATTTTAATTGCGACAGGTTCTGAAGTATCCTTAGCTGCTAGTGCGAAAGCAAAATTAGAAGAAGATCAAGTTTCTGTTCGCATCGTTGCAATGCCGAGCTGGGAGTTATTCGATCGCCAATCGAACGAATATAAAGAATCCGTTCTTCCGTCTTCTATAACGAAACGAGTATCTCTTGAAATGGGTGTATCTCTAGGTTGGGAACGTTATGTAGGACAAGAAGGAAAAGTACTATCAATTGAAACATTTGGAGCTTCAGGAACTGGAGCTGAAGTCATGAATCTATTTGGATTTACGACAGAAAATGTTGTTCAAATTACAAAAAATGTGTTGAATTCTTAAGCTATGACTGTGAATACCTTTCTGTACATACTAACATTTCAGTGCTGAAAGGTATTCCAGATTGTAGTGATATGGATTTTTAATAAAAGATGATTTGAGGAGGAATTATATTATGCAAGTAGGATTAATTGGGTTAGGTAAAATGGGATTAAATTTAGGGAAAAATTTAATGGATCATAAACATGAAGTAGTAGCATTTGATTTAAATACGAGCGCAGTAGAAGAAATGAAAGAGTACGGGGCAACGGGTACATCTAGTTTAAGTGAACTTGTTCAGTCATTACAATCACCAAGAATTCTTTGGGTAATGGTACCACACGCTGTTGTTGATTCTGTTATTGATGAGGTTACACCACTTTTATCAAAAGGAGATATTTTAATTGAAGCTGGTAATTCACATTATAAAGAGTCTATCCGCCGATATGAGCAATTAAAGAAAGATGGCATTCACTTTATGGATGCAGGAACTTCTGGCGGAATGGAAGGCGCTCGTAATGGTGCTTGTTACATGATCGGAGGAGATCAAGAAGCTTGGGACATCGTTGAACCTATCTTCCGCGATACTGCTGTAGAAAATGGATTCTTATATGCTGGAAAAGCTGGTAGTGGTCACTTCTTAAAAATGGTTCATAACGGAATTGAATACGGTATGATGGCTGCTATTGGTGAAGGATTTGAGATTCTAGAGAAAAGTGAATTTGACTACGATTATGAAAAAGTATCAAGAGTATGGAACAACGGTTCAGTAATTCGTTCTTGGTTAATGGAATTAACAGAAAATGCATTTTCTAAAGATGCAAAACTGGATGAAATTAAGGGTGTTATGCATTCTTCTGGTGAAGGAAAATGGACAGTAGAAACAGCATTAGACCTTCAAACAGCAACTCCTGTTATCGCAATGTCTCTATTAATGCGCTACCGCTCATTAGACAATGATACATTTACAGGAAAAGTTGTAGCAGCTCTGCGCAATGAATTTGGCGGACATGCAGTAGAAAAGAAATAAAGTGAAACTTTAATAAATAGGGGCTTTATTCCATACCAATCGGGCTTTTACGGGATAAGCATATTAAACATGTAACTCATCAACGTTTAAAAACTGGAGGGAATTGATCATGAAATTTTTTATTGATACTGCAAATCTTGAGGACATAAAAAAAGCATATAAACTTGGAGTTTTAGCTGGTGTTACAACGAATCCTTCTTTAGTAGCAAAAGAGGGCGTTAAGTTTGAAGACCGTATCGCAGAAATTTGTCAGGCAGTACCTAAAGTTGAGTCTGTTTCGGCAGAAGTAACTCCAGATGCTGTTACAGCTGAAGAAATGATTGCTCAAGCAGAAGAATTAATTAAAATTAACGGTGGTGATAAAAACGTCACGATAAAACTTCCAATGACGCTAGCAGGATTAGAAGCTTGTCGCTATCTTACTGAAAAAGGTGTGAAAACGAACGTTACACTTATTTTCACTGTGAACCAAGCACTTTTAGCTGCTCGAGCGGGTGCAACGTACGTTTCTCCATTTTTAGGACGCTTAGATGATATTTCTGAAGATGGTGTATTATTAGTTGCTAAAATTGCTGAATTATTCGATGTTCATCAATTAGATACACAAATTATTGCGGCTTCTGTCAGACATCCAGATCATGTAACTCGTGTAGCGATGGCAGGTGCTCATATTGCAACAATTCCTTATAAAGTAATTGAACAACTTGCTATGCACCCATTAACAGACCAAGGTATTGAGAAGTTTGCTGCGGATTGGGCGAAAGCTCCTAAATTATAATGCATGAAAGTGAAGGTGCTTTCCGAAAATTGCTTTTCATGAGAGGACAAATCCTAAGTAACTTCATCGTTTAAACTGGATCCTGAGTTTGTAGTCTTACTACGTGAAAACAGCAGAGAAGAAAGTGTCATTCACTTTTAAAAAAGGAAAAATTGATCGCGCGAAGCATTTATCACAATAACATTATAATTATTAAAGAGAAATCCCCTTATTAGAGAGATGAGTTATAGTGTATCTCTAATAAGGGAGATTCTTTTTATATAAATCATTATGATGTGAAGATGCTTTTAAGTGTATAGCAATATGTAAAGGTATCTTTTACTCAAGTAAGAACTATATAGGTTCTTTTAATTATATAGTAATTATGAAAGGGTTTACATAAAGGGGGATTGAGTATGAATATGTACCTTTTAATGATTACATTATTATCAATCGTAATTGTTATTTTAGGGGTGTCGTGGTGGAGATGGCATGCGTTTATTAGTTTAACGGTTGCAAGTTTGTTTTTAGCAATTATGTCTGGAATGCCAATGGATAAAATAGTGAGTGCTTATGAAACAGGAGTGGGAAGTGTTCTAGGGCATTTAGTAGGTATTTTAGTATTAGGTACAATTTTAGGGAAAATGATGGCAGAGTCAGGTGCTGGAATGCAAGTGGCAGAGTTCTTTATTAAATCCTTTGGGATAAAAAACTTACCATGGGCTATGTTAATTGCAGGTTTTATTATTGGAATCCCGGTGTTTTTTGAAGTAGGCATTTTAATATTACTGCCGTTAGTAATTTCAATTCATAAAACAACGAAACAAAATATTTTATTAATAGCATTACCAGCAATTGCTGGGCTATCTGTCGTGCACGGTCTTGTTCCTCCGCATCCAGGGGCCATAGTTGCAATTGGTATTTATAAAGCGAATCTTGGGAAGGTACTAATGTATTCACTCATTATTACATTTTTTGCAGCGATTATTGCAGGTCCTATATTTGCGAAATGGATTCACAAACGTGTAATTCCTGAAAATGAGCCAGAATTGATTCGTGTAAATACAAAATCAACGAAATTACCAGGAATAGGAGTTTCATTTTTAGTTATATTGTTACCTGTTATGTTAATGGTTTTAGCTGCAGCAGCTCCTTATGTGCCTCTTTCTACTACTTTGATGAAGACTGTCACATTAATCGGTAGTCCTATCATTGCACTATTGATTGCATGTTTTGCGGCGTTCTATTTTCTTGGATTTCGTCAAGGTATCGATAAAAAAGCTATTAAGAAGATAACAGAAGATAGCTTATTACCAATCGGTTCAATTGTTGCGATTATTGGTGCCGGCGGGGGTTTTAAGCAAATTCTTATCGATAGTGGGGTAGGGAATGCTATTGCTCAAATGTCTGAACATTTAGCTCTATCTCCAATTGTATTAGCATTTATAGTAGCTGGTTTAATTCGAATTGCGACAGGGTCAGCCACAGTCGCCTTAACAACAGCAGCGGGTATCGTTTCGCCAATCGTTGAAAATACAACAGGTGTGAACTTAGAGTTACTCGTTATTGCAACAGGTGCAGGAGCATTAATGTTTTCACACGTAAACGATGCTGGTTTTTGGATGGTAAAAGAATACCTAGGTTTAACAGTGAAAGAAACATTTAAAACATGGACAGTATTAGAAACGTTACTTTCATTTATCGCTTTTGGAGGAGTTTTACTACTCGATATGTTTGTTTAAAATAAGGATATTTTTATATGAATGTAGAGAGATAACTTTAGCACATAACGTTATGAATAGATAAAATAAATGTATTTTTATGGTTCTTATATTATTAGGATACTATAGGGATTTTTTGTTAGGAGGAAGAAATGGTGAGCTCAAAATATATGATTGGTGTAGACATTGGGACAACTAGTACAAAATCAGTTCTATTTTCTACTGATGGATCTGTTATTGCTAGTCATGGAATTGAATATCCTTTATATTCTCCTACGCCTGAAACAGCGGAACAAGACCCAGAAGAAATTTTTCGTGCAGTAATAAATACGATTAAAGAAACTATACGATCAAGTAGTGTACAGCCAAGTGATATTCTTTGTGTCTCTTTTAGTTCGGCAATGCATAGTCTCATTGCTGTAGATGAAAAGGGGAATCCATTAACGGGATGTATTACTTGGGCAGATAATAGAAGTGCAAGCTGGGCGGAGAAAATAAAGAATGATATGAATGGTCATGAAATTTACCTTCGTACTGGCACACCAATTCATCCTATGTCACCGCTTTCGAAATTAGTTTGGCTACAGAATGAGAAGGCAGAGTTATTCGCAAAAAGTTATAAATTCATTTCTATTAAAGAATATGTTTTTTACAAGTTATATAAAGAGTATGTAATTGATTATTCTATAGCGTCAGCGACAGGGATGTTTAATTTGAAATCTTTAAAATGGGATGAAGAGGCTTTACATGTTGCGGGAATTACAGATGAAAAGCTTTCTAAACTTGTTCCAACAACGCACAGTTTAACAGGATTAGATGAAGAGCTTGCCAAAGAGATGAATGTACTTGTTTCTACGCCTTTTGTAGTAGGAGCGAGTGATGGAGTGCTATCTAATTTAGGTGTAAATGCAATAGATCCTGGCGTTGTGGCTGTTACCATTGGTACAAGCGGTGCGATACGTGCTGTAACAGATCGTCCTGTAACAGATCCGAAAGGTAGAATTTTTTGTTATGCGTTAACTGAAGACCATTGGGTAATCGGTGGACCAGTAAATAACGGCGGTATGATTTTCAGATGGGCTCGTGACCAATTAGGCACTTCAGAGATTGAACTTGCGAAGCGTTTAGGGAAAGATCCATATGAAGTACTTACTGAAATAGCGGCAAAAGTGAATCCTGGATCTGACGGTTTATTATTTCACCCGTATTTAGCAGGGGAAAGAGCTCCTTTATGGAATGCAAATGCACGAGGATCTTTCTTTGGACTCGGATTGCATCATAAGAAAGAACATCTTATCCGTGCTGTTTTAGAAGGAGTAATTTATAACTTGTATACCGTTCTTCTCGCTTTAAAAGAGTTAATTGGCGAACCGAAAAAAATTCAAGCGACAGGCGGCTTTGCAAGGTCGGAACTTTGGAGACAGATGATGGCGGATATCTTCCATCAAGACGTATATGTTCCGGAAAGTTTTGAAAGCTCTTGCTTAGGAGCTGCAATCCTCGGTTTATATAGTTTAGGTGAAATAGATACATTATCCGTAGTTTCTGAAATGGTAGGTGCAGATTTTCATCATGAGCCAAACATGGAAAGTGTGGAAAAATATAAAGATTTAACGCCAATCTATATTCGTCTGTCCCGTCAATTGGAAGAAGAATGTGAAAGTATAGCAGCGTATCAAAAAAAGTGGGTTTAAAAGCTATTTACCAAGAAAATATGGTAACGTATAAAGAAGTACTCCGATTTTTTTGGATACTCTTTCAACATAAAATATTTTAAGAAGCATGATGAACGTAAAATATAGGGAGAGAGGGTTATGAAAATGAAGGATAACAAAGAGTTTATTGGATATGTTGGAACTTACACGAAAGAAAATAGCGAAGGAATATATAAGTTTACTTTAGACACAGAAGCAAAAAAAATTAGTAATGTAACACTTGCCGCTAAGCTGGATAACCCTACATATGTAACGATTAACCAAAATAATGAATATCTCTATTCTGTTGTTAAGGAAGGCGAATCTGGCGGTGTAGCTGCGTATTCCATTGATAGTCATACTGGAGAACTAAAAGCGAGAAATAGACAAGTAGTAGAAGGTGCTTCTCCTTGTCATATTAGTGTTGATAGTGGAAATCATACAGTAGTTACAGCGAATTACCATAAAGGAACGATTGAGTCTTTTGAAATAAATGAAGAAGATGGAACTGTAAATCCTGCTTCATCTATTATGGCGCATGAAGGTTCAGGTCCGAATAAAGAAAGACAAGAAAAACCACATGCACATTACGCGGGGTACACTCCTGATGAAAAATATGTAGTGGGCGTTGATTTAGGGATAGATAAAATAATTATGTATGAAGTAAAAGATAGTACATTAACAGAAGTGAATCGTTTATCTGTAAATCCAGGAAGTGGTCCAAGACATATTACTTTTCATCCGAATGAAAAGTATGCGTATGTGATGACGGAGCTTAGTTCAGAGGTTATTGTGTTAACATATAATCCTGCAGAAGGATCCTTTACAGAATTACAGTATATTTCTACTGTTCCAGAACAATTTGATGAAAATAATCAAGGAAGTGCGATTCATATTTCTTCTGACGGCCGTTTTGTATATGCAGGTAATCGTGGTCATAATAGTATCGCTGTTTATAGCGTAGATCAAAATTCAGGTCAGCTTACATTTGTTGAACACACATCTACAGAAGGAAATTGGCCAAGAGACTTTGTATTAGATCCTACTGAAAAGTTCCTTGTTGCTACAAATGAAAAGTCACATAATCTTGTGTTATTTTCAAGAGATGAATCTACAGGTAAGTTAACACTTTTACAATCTGATGTTGCTGTGCCAGAGCCTGTTTGTGTGAAGTTTTTAAATATATAATTTCAGATGCCTAAACAAAAGCAAAGCGATATCGCTTTGCTTTTTATTATTTCTTTTTCGGTCTACGTACTAACTCGCCGCCGCAGTTTGGACAAACGTTATGTCTTTCTTCTGTACATGGTGCGCAAAATGTACATTCATATACACAAATGTATGCTTCAGAATCTTGTTCGAGCGATTGATCGCAAATTTGACAGTTTGTTTTCATTTCTAGTGCCATAATAAGTCTCCTTTTTAGTTAGAAAATTTATAATTTAATTATAATTCATTAAATAGAAATAGTCCTTTTCAATTGAAAGGAAATCGAATGATAAAGTTATGAATTGAAACGAAAGATGCTGGTTTATTTTAAAATTGATTATTTATTACAGTTGGAATATTATGAAATAGTCAAAAGACAACAGGGGGTATAGATTTTGACTAATCATAACGATCATTTAAAAGCAAACTGCGAAACATGCTTCGGTCTATGTTGCGTTGCATTACCGTTCGCAGCATCGGTAGATTTTGCAGTGAATAAAGATGGTGGTAAACCATGTTCCAACTTACAATCAGATTTTAAATGTAGTATACATAAAAATCTTAGAGGAAAAGGTTATAAAGGTTGTACAGTATTTGAGTGTTTCGGTGCTGGACAGAAGATTTCTCAGGGTACGTTTAAAGGGATTGATTGGCGGAAAGATGCAAAGCATGCAAGAAAAATGTACGATGCTTTTCCAGTTATGCATCAACTTCATGAAATGCTTTGGTATTTGAATGAGGCGATTCTTTTAAAGGCAACACAGCCAATTCATAAAGAGCTGGAGAACGCAATTGAGGAGACAGAGCGACTTTCGAATTTAAATCCAGATGAGTTAATGAAAATAAATGTTCCAATGCATAGGGCAGAGGTGAACATTCTTCTTTTAGAAACGAGCGAATTAGTATGGAAGGAAATGAATACTGCGCGTAAGAAACGAATCATTCACCGCGGAGCAGACCTTATGGGAGCGAATCTGAGAAAGAAAAATTTACAAGGTGCAAATTTAAGAGGAGCTTACTTAATTGCGGCTAACTTAAATGGTGCAGATTTAAGAGGGGCAGATCTCATCGGAGCAGATTTGCGAGATGCAGATATTCGCGGGGCTGATTTTACTAATAGTATTTTTCTGACGCAAGTTCAAGTTAATGCTGCTAGAGGGGACAAACATACGAAATTACCGAAATTATTGTCTCGTCCATCGCATTGGAGTGCGTAAAGAGTGAGGAGTATTTAGTGTGGATATATTTCAGTATTTAGAAGAGATGCAAGAGGATGTCTTTTCGTTAGCAGTAGAGCAAATAGAAGCGAAGTATTATGATATATACCGATTTGTATTGGTTTTCACGACCAAGATCCAATAATGCGAACAGGCAGAGACTAAGAATCTCTGCCTGCTTTTTATTTCTTTTCAAAAGTAGTAATTAAAACGCTACATATAATAAGAATACCACCAATAAAAAAGTTACTATTTAATGTTTCATTTAAGAGCAACCAACCAAGTAACGATCCAACGATAGGTTGGAAGAAGAAAAATAAGGAACCTATGCTTGCATCCAGTAATTCTAATCCTTTATTCCAAAGGAAAAAGGCACCTGCTGTTGAGACGATTCCTAAGTATAATACGCCTAATATTACGTACGTATTTACTGTTCCGATAGAGGCCGCTTGTAGCTCCCATATCATAAAAGGTGTAATAAAAAAGAGTGAAAAGAAAATTGCGTACGTTGTAATAACTAAGGATGAAAATTGGATTGAAGCGATTTTTACATAAATAGATAGTAAAGCCCACGTAATAGCGGCTCCAACTAAAATGATTGTTCCGATAAAATAGGAGCCAATTTCAATATCCCATCCGATTACGATAATGACACCGATTGTCGCTATTATAGTAGATAAAAGTCTACGAGCAGTTAGTTTTTCTTTCAAAATGAGCGCTGCAAATATAACCATAAATGCAGGTGTAGCTGATGTAACTAACGAGCCTGTATGAGCGTCGGATAATTTTGTTCCGATAAATTGGCATGTGATCGAAATGAAATAGCCGATAAATCCAATCCAAGCGAATAGGAGCCAATCTTTTTTGCGAATGGTTACTTTTTTCTTTTGATTTTTCTCAGCTAGTTTCAAAATGCCATATAAAACAACAAAAGCGATAATAAAGCGTAGCCAAACGAGTGTTAGTGGTGGGATAAAATCGAGTACGTATTTGCTAACAACATACATACCGCCCCATATACTTGCTGCTAGTGATAAGTATATAGCTCCTAAAATTGTTTGTTTCATTTGAAATACCTCCGTCTATTTTTAGGGTAATATGAGCTCCCTAAGACGAGGCATAGTGTATGTGCTAAATGAATGCCCGTCTTAGTTTATAGACGGCCTACAGGTTGATCGTTTTCGAATGAAGTGTTGTAGTACATGAGTGCATTCCTCCTTCATAATTTTATAATGATATTATAACTTAATTTTCAGTTTATTGGAGGTTCTTATGAAATATATCGTTATAAAATCACATGTTAGCAATTATCCTAATCCAATTCGCTTAGAAGAGAGGGGTGTAGTGAAAATGATAGAGAGTTACGTTGGTCCAGAAGACTGGGAAAACTGGATGTTTTATCACGAAGAGAAGTATAACTGGAAAGGATGGGTTTGGTGAGAAGGAACAGATGATGAGAAGGGCTGGACACCAAAGGAAAACTTACAAAAATATTAGTAATACTATTTGTTTAATAATTAGGACACATATTTTTTGTTTGTGAGTATATTGGTTGTAGAGTAAAAAGTAGATTAATAGAGAAAGAGGAGGAGATTGTAATAACTAGAACCGTTATTTCTCATTTTTATAACGAAGAGTATTTACTACCATGGTGGCTTATGCATCACACGAAACTGTTTGATCATGGTATTTTAATTAATAAAGGTTCAACAGATCGTTCCGTTGAGATTTGTAAAAAATTCGCACCGCATTGGGAAGTGCGAGATTCTGTAAATCCAAAGTTTGATGCATATGCGACAGATCATGAAGTGATGAGGATAGAACAAGAAGTACAAGGATGGAAAATGGTTTTAAATACGACTGAGTTTCTTTGCATGCAAGATAAAAATCAGTTTTGGAAATCACTAAATGAATTGGGAGGGAGGATGTATTGGCTGGACGGGCTTATTATGGTTGATGATCCTAACTACAACTATCCGGACCTTAACTTTGGAATACCTTTAATGAAACAGCGATTTCATGGTTATTTACCAGAAGATTGGCCGTCATGGAGAAGGGGTAGATTTATTCATAATCATGAACATGGAAGTTATACGGTTGGAAGACATCTATCCGCGCATGAATCTATGATTTATCCGCCCCTTGCTTGTATATTATGGTTTGGATTTAGTCCGTGGAACGATGTGATGAGAAAGAGAAAGTTACAAATTGGTCCGACTCTTTCTGAAGCTAGTAAGCATGGGGGAATGGGGACGCACCATATTATTACGCCGGAAAGATTAGAAGAATGGTATAAGGAATTAGCGAGAGGAACAAAGGATTTACGTTTTAGTGATGCATATCGTTATGTTTTTGTATAAATGATTTCCACCATAAAATTGTTTCTTCTATTCCTGTATTTAAATCGTATGTTGGTTTCCAGTTTACTTCAGTTTTTAAACGTTCTACACTAACGCCGACAAATAAAGGTTCATCCTTAGAGAAAGGAATCGCGTCTAGTTTAATTAAATGTTCTTTTCCTATTTTTTTAGCGATGATAGAAGCTAGTTCTTTAATTTGTACAGATTGACCTGAAGCGATATTGATGGTGCCTGTAACGCCATGTTCTAATATTGTTACGAGAGCGTCAGCGACGTCACTCACATGGAGGAAATCTCTCGATTGTTTTCCATGTGTACATAGTGCTTCCTCGTTTTTTAATAAGGAAGTGATAATGTTAGAAACGAGCCGATTACCTTGTTCGTGAGGTCCATACATATGAAAAATGCGGCCCCAACACATGCTGAGGCCTGTTTGTTGTGCATACGTTTCTAGCCAGGAGTGCAGTGCATTTTTACATAAAGAATACGGGGTTTTATAGGAAAGGAGCGGTGAATCTTCAAATAATACGCCGTTAAACCATTCGTACTCTGCGCCAGTACCTGCAACGACAACACGCTTTCCACCGCATGTTGTAAAGTGTTGAATCAATGAAATACTAGACTTTAGCCAATAGTAATTATTAATAGATACATAGCATGCTGGTGGCACTGCTTCCCAAGCAAGGTGAATGAGATGGCTAGGCTGAACATCCGAAATGAATTGTTTTACTTCGTCATCGCGAAGCAAGTTTACTTTATGCCAATGGCAAGGGAGGTGAGAGGGGTTATTTTTATTATACGTGGCGTGCACTTCATATCCCTTTTGTATAAGTGAATGTACAACATATTTACCTATCCAGCCACTACCACCTGTTACAACAACTTTCTTCATGGCTCGATCACCTCAATTTCTGGAACCGTCACTAAAAATTTACCGCCCCATTCACGAATGAAAGAGCATTCTTTCATAATTTCGTCTTTCAAATTCCAAGGAAGTATAAGAATGTAATCCGGTTTTGTACGTTTAATTTCTGCTGGAGATTTTATTGGAATACGAGTTCCTGGTAAAAGGAGATTTTGTTTGTGAGGATTTTTATCTACTGTATAAGCTAGAAATTCTTTACCTATCCCGCAATAATTCAAAAGGGTGTTTCCTTTAGCTGGAGCACCGTAACCGATAATTTGTTTGTTTAAAGCTTTCGCTTCAATAAAAAACTTTAAAATATTTATTTTCAATTGTTCGATGCGTTTAGAAAAAAGGAGATAGCAATCTAAAGTATCTAACCCGTGGTCGACTTCTTTTTGAATTAATTTTGTAACATTGGAATGGATAGTTGATTGGGCACTTAGATGGTTTACAAAAATCCGTAAGGAACCACCATGCGTTGAAAGTTCTTCTACATCAACAATTTGTAAATGATGATAACTTAAAACTTTTTGAAGGCTTATAAGTGAGAAGTAGGAAAAGTGCTCATGGTAGATAGTATCGAACTGTTTAAAGGATATGAGGTTTAATAAGTGTGGGAATTCAATTGTTATCGTGCCATCTTGTTTTAATAACGTTTTTAAACCGGCAACAAAATCATGCAAGTTTGGAACATGTGCTAATACGTTATTTGCGACGATTAAATCAGCTTGTGGCAATTTTTTTGCTAAGTCATTACTGAAAAAATTCACATGAGTAGGAATTCCTTTTTTGATAGCAATTTCTGCTACGTTTTTCGCGGGTTCAATTCCCAATGTCTCGATATTTTCTTTTTTAAAGTATTGTAATAAGTACCCATCGTTACTTGCGATTTCAATCACTTTTGAATGTTTCGTTAAGTTGAAACGCTTAATCGCCATTTCTACATATTGTTTAGCGTGTAGTAGCCAACTTGAGGAGTAAGAGCTGAAGTATAAATAGTTATGGAAAATATTTTGTGGGGATTCAAATTCATCTAGCTGTACGAGTAAACAAGAGTTACAAACAAATGTGTGCAGCGGATAAAAAGGTTCCATTTTATATGAGCTTTCAGGAGCTACAAATGAATTAGCAAGAGGGGAAACGCCCAAATCTAAAAAAGTGTTGGTTAGTAATGAGTGGCAAAAACGGCATTTTTTCTGTTCCATTTTATAGCCTCCTTATAAATTTTTGAATGCATCGATTTGTTGTCGTGTGAAAGATTCTATATTTTCACCAGATGCATATTTTTTGTACCAATCAACAGTCCAAGCGATAGCATCATCTGTTGATAACTTAGGAGTCCAGCCGAGTTTGTTTACTGCTTTTGTACTATCGAGTGTTAAAACAGGTGATTCATAAGGAGTATTTGTAGAGGAGGAAATGATTGTTAGTGGGTTATTCCATAATTTTATTACAGATTTAATGACATCATGAACGGTTCTGTTAGGTTCATTCATTGGGCCGAAATTCCACGCTTCTGCATATTTAGCATCATTCCAAAGTTTCTCAGCTAAAAGGATATAGCCATGTAGAGGATCTAAAACATGTTGCCACGGACGGACGGCATATTTGTTTCGAATACACAAAGTATGATTGTGCAAATATGCCCGAATGATATCAGGGAATAATCGGTCTTCTGCCCAATCACCACCGCCGATGACGTTACCAGCTCTGACTGAGGCGAGTTTCTGGGTATTAGTGCGGAAGAATGATTTTTGATAGGATGTTGCCGCTATTTCAGCGCAAGCTTTACTAGCGCTATAAGGATCGAAACCTCCTAGTCGGTCATTTTCCACGAACGCTCGGTCGCCACTACCGTCATTCTCATAACATTTATCGCTTGTCACATTAATAATGGCACGTACGCTTTCGACGGACTTTGCTGCTTCTAGCACGTGGACAGTACCTAAAACATTCGTTTTGAATGTATCGATAGGATTTTTGTATGAAGCGGTTACGATTGGCTGAGCTGCTAAATGAAATATTATGTCAGGTTTATGCTGCTTCATGGCATGAAATAAAGAATGGTAATCTGTAATATCGCCTTTCATTGTCGTGCACTCTTTTGCTACGTTACCTTGCTCAAAAATGTTAGGAATGGATGGGGGATGAGAAGAAAAGCCTACTACTTCTGCACCTAAAGAACTTAAGAAAAGGGTGAGCCAGGAGCCTTTAAATCCAGTATGTCCTGTAATAAATACTTTTTTCTTATTCCAAAAAGATGATGAAGCCATATTACCAAACCTTCCACGGAGCGTTATTACTTTCCCATAGCTCGACTAATTTATTTTTATCGCGCAATGTATCCATCGGATGCCAAAAACCAGAATGTTGATATGCGGCCAATTCATTTTTGTTTACTAACTGAACTAAAGTGTCTGTTTCAAAAACAGACTTATCTCCACTAATGTAATTGAAAACTTCAGGATTTAAAACGAAAAATCCACCGTTAACCCATCCGCCATCACCTAATGGTTTTTCTTGAAAAGATGTTACAGACTGTTTATCTAATATGAGAGAACCAAATCTACCAGGAGGTTGTACGGCAGTAACAGTAGCCATTTTTCCATGTTTTTTATGGAATGTAATAAGTTCTTTTATATTTACATTACTTAATCCATCACCATAAGTGAGGCAGAAAGGTTCGTCTCCGACATAATTTTGAATCTTTTTCACTCGGCCACCCGTTTCGGTATTTACACCAGTATCGATTAGTGTAACTTTCCATGGTTCTACACGATGAGAATGGCTAGTAATTGTATTATCGTTTAACTGTATTGTGAAATCAGACATGTGTAAGTTGTAATTTAGAAAGAACTCTTTAATTGCATATCCTTTATAGCCTAAGCAAATAATAAACTCAGTAATCCCGTAATGACTATACAAACTCATAATGTGCCATAGAATGGGCTTTGTTCCAATTTCAATCATAGGTTTCGGTTTTAAATGTGTTTCTTCCCCAATTCTTGTACCGTACCCACCAGCAAGAATAACAGCTTTCATTTTTTCCTCCTAAAATAAAAATTTATTATTTATACAGTATTCATGTTTTATGCAAATGAGATTGTTTTTGATTAAGTGAATGAAAATGTTTGAGGTGATGACGATGCAGAAAATATTACGGTTTGAATTTTGGAAATAATTCTTGATATTCAGGGTTATGACGGAGGTCTTGTGTTAGGTTACTAAGCTCTAAAAAACGTATGTCCAGTACTTCAGGAGATTGACCGTAATGTGTTTGAAGTCCCATTTGAACACCCCTTTTTGAAAGGGTAGGTGTAATTTGTAATTTTCTTGCCTTTGATTGTTCATTCCAAGGGCTAAAATAAAATTTTAAAATAAATGAAGGATAGTCATAAATTATATATCCGTGCCGCGAATGATGTCTACCAGGTAAATATGCACCGTCTAGATGATTGTGAATAAATCTCCAAGCACATCCGAGATTTGGGTTATAAGGGAAGACACCGTGGTATCGCTGTTCTACTAAGGGGATAGAATATCTAGGCTTTGAATAATTATAATTATGATTATCTATCATTAAAATCATTCTAATCGCATACATGTTTTGGCCTAGTGTATGAAGGGATGAAAAAAATTCTTCAGTATTATTACAACAAAAGAATTCAGTAGTATTTAAAACGATTTTCCAACCTGAAACTTCTCTTTCAATTTCCATCACTTCAATATCAGTATTAGTTGGATCAAACTCAAGAAATCTTGAATTTCGTACTTCCCAGTGGGGTGCTAATAGTTTACAAATCTCTACGGAACGATCTGTAGACCCTCTATTAATTAAAATGCCGTGATCGAATATTTTCGTGTGATGCATAAGCCACCATGGAAGTAGGTATTCTTCATTATAAAAATGAGAAATGATTGTCTTTTTCATATTAATTCCCTCCTATACAAGCAATCATTATTAGTAGGATATGCTTTTAAATAAGAAAGGTTAAAAGTGGCAGACAATGTAGTGATTAGGTAGTAGTTTAGTAATTTTATTGTATAAGTGTAGATTACTCGTATTGAATCATCATAGGAGGAGATTGGAATTTTGTATAAATTGTGAATAATAAACCGTCACGTTTGACTGTACAGTTTATGTGTTGTATGATGTAAGTAATATAAACAAGGGGGGAAGATCGTTGGGAAGGTGTATCGAATCGGACAGTTGGCTCTCATGGCTCACGTGTCGAAACGAACGATTGATTATTATACGAATCTAGGTATCTTAAAAGCGGAGCGATCTCAATCTAATTATCGCTATTACGACGAAACAGCATTTGAGACATTACAATTTATTGAGAAGTGCAAAGAAATGCATATGCCGCTTTGTGAGATTAAAGAGAAAATCGAGGAGAAGAAGAAGCTGCTCGGTATCAATGAACACGTTTCGAAACAAGTGAATGAAGTGACAGACCATATTCATCAATTAGAAGTGGAGCTTACTGAGTTAAAGCCGCTTTTAGATGGATTGACTGATTCACAACGTGAAAAAATATCGAAATCTTTATCTGGTCAAACGACAGCTTTAATACAGACACTTGCTCTATTATTATAGAATAAGTGAAATCCGACCTCTTTAATTTTTGTATCGGGCTATGTTTTCTAACAAACAAATAAGAAAACATTATAGTATACAGGAGGTGGACACCTTAGTTTTTTAACTAAGGGGATTCATTGGAAATATTTAATTTAGTCATGGTTGCGATTTTAATCGCATTTACTGGATTTTTCGTAGCAGCAGAGTTTGCGATTGTAAAGATACGTTCAAGCCGTATCGATCAGCTTGTTGCGGAAGGAAAACGCGGTGCTTTAGCAGCGAAAAAGGTAACAACAAATTTAGATGAATATTTATCTGCTTGTCAATTAGGTATTACAGTTACAGCTATGGGATTAGGTTGGTTAGGTGAACCGACAATTGAAAAGTTATTACACCCGTTATTTGAGAAATGGAACTTAAATCCTTCTATTTCATCAGTACTAACATTTGGTCTTGCTTTTATGATTATGACGTATTTACACGTTGTAGTAGGGGAATTAGCTCCAAAAACGATGGCAATTCAAAAGGCTGAAAGGGTAACGTTATTATTGGCAGGTCCATTAATGATGTTCTATAAAGTAATGTATCCATTTATTTGGGTATTGAACGGTTCAGCTCGTGTGATAACTGGTTTATTCGGTTTAAAGCCAGCTTCAGAACATGAAGTAGCTCATACAGAAGAAGAATTACGTCTTATCCTTTCAGATAGCTATGAAAGTGGCGAAATTAATCAAGCTGAATACAAGTATGTAAATAACATTTTTGAATTTGATAATCGCATTGCAAAAGAGATTATGGTACCGCGAACAGAAATCGTTGGTTTCTACCTGGAAGATTCAGTAGAAGAACACATGAAAGTAATCCAAAATGAGCGATACACACGTTATCCGATTTTTGGAGAAGATAAAGATGATATTATCGGTATGGTCAACGTAAAAGATTTCTTTATTCGATATATGACCGAGGATCAAAAAGATTTATCATCTATTCGCTCGTATATGCGTCCGATTATTGAAGTGATGGAAACGACTCCAATTCACGATTTATTACTTCAAATGCAGAAGAAGCGAATTCCGATGGCTGTTTTATATGATGAGTACGGAGGAACAGCTGGAATTGTAACGCTTGAAGATATCTTGGAGGAAATCGTCGGCGAAATTCGTGACGAATATGATGAAGATGAAGCACCACCAATTCAACATGTGAACGAGCAACATATTATTGTTGATGGAAAAGTGCTTATCTCAGAAGTGAAAGATTTATTTGGATTACACATCGAAGAAGATGATGTGGATACAATTGGTGGATGGATTATGATGCAAAATCATGAAATCGAAGAAGGACAACACGTTGAGGCGGAAGGTTATGAATTTAAAGTGTTAGAAAAAGACGCTTACCAAATTAAACGTGTTGAAATTCGTAAGATGGAACAAGAACAAGAAGAAGAGAAAGCAGCAACTGTGTAAGTTGCTGCTTTTCTTCTAAAGTACAAAAAATGAGAACTTAGGAGCGGATATTTTGATTCAAGAAGCCTTACGTGTATATCGATTACAATTGTATGTGATCTTTAGTGGTTTACTACTTATGTGGACGATTACTCCGTTTGGAAAACAAGTGACAGGGTTCGGTATTGGATTAGCAGTAAGCGCCTATTGTCTTTGGTTATTAGCTCGCAGAGTGGAGAAACTCGGAAAAAGTATCGTAATGAAGGAAAAGGCTCCTGGATTAGGAGTTTTAAACCGATTTGCAGCTGCTATTTTAGGAGCTATCATCATGTATGAAATTGAGCATGAAATGGAAATGTGGGCATTCGGTACAGGTATTTTAGGTGGTCACTTTTTAATGATTGCAAATTTAGCGTATGCAAATATGCAGTTAGTGAAAGAAGAAGAGAAGCAAAGAGAACATGCTTCGAAAAATATAGAGCTATGATGAAAGGGACCTAATCAGGTTCCTTTTTTAGTTTAGCGATATGATACAAGTAATCAAATTAACGACAAATATAATACGCTTCTTTTTTGTGTTTTTCAATAGTATGAAAAATAATAAAAAAATTTTAAAAAACCCATCGATTTCTAAAGGTTATGTATGTTATTATGACAAAAGACTTTTTGAAAGAGGTGGATACCAATGTTACAAGCGCTACTTATTTTTGTGCTTCAAATTATTTACGTTCCAATATTAACAATCCGTACGATTTTGCTTGTAAAGAATCAAACAAGATCCGCTGCTGGTGTTGGATTGTTAGAAGGAGCTATTTACATTGTCAGTTTAGGTATTGTGTTTCAAGATTTATCAAATTGGATGAACATCGTTGCCTATGTCATTGGCTTTAGTGCGGGACTGTTATTAGGCGGTTATATAGAGAATAAATTAGCAATTGGTTATATTACGTATCAAGTTAGTTTACTAGACCGTTGTAATGAATTAGTAGATGAATTACGTCACTCTGGATTTGGCGTTACAGTATTTGAGGGCGAAGGTATTAATTCTATACGTTATCGCTTAGATATCGTCGCAAAGCGTTCTAGGGAGAAAGAGCTTTTAGAAATCATTAATGAAATTGCACCGAAAGCGTTTATGTCTTCGTATGAAATTCGCTCGTTTAAGGGTGGATATTTAACGAAGGCGATGAAGAAAAGAGCGTTAATGAAAAAGAAAGATGAACATGCATCGTAAAAAAGAGGAGTAGTGCTGCATTAAAAGCGCAGTATAAGTCCAAATGTAAAAGGGAGGAATCTATTTTGATGTAGATTCCTCTCTTTTTTTATGAAAAATATTCATCTATTAATTCAAAAAGCTAAATCGTATAATTATTTTTTTTACTCATTCTCAAATTAATGATTAGCCATATAATTTGAAAAAATACTGGTATGATAAACGTGATTAATAAAACGATAAGTGATATTGATTTAATTTCGGGTGTTTGAGTAACACCGGCCCCATCAACATCTCGTAGCCAAATAATAGCTGCCCATATTCCAAAAACGATAATCCAAAATAGGTTACCAATCCACCAAGAAATCCATCGTTTTTTCATGTTAGCACCCCTTACATTTATCTACTGTTAAAAGTATATTTTCGTTCGTTACATTTATAATGAAACAACTTTAAAATTAGTTTTTAACTGTATATCTAACTTGTTTGAAGGTTACTATTTCTCCATCATCATTATCATCTTTCGTTTGCAAAAGTTGAACTTTTGGTTTGTAGTCTGTCCGATGAGCGTGTTCGATATCTTTAATGTTAAGCTTGTAGGATTCACCATTCTTTAGCTTTTGTTCTAACACTTTTTTATTAGCAACATAAATAAAAGTTACTTTATTTTCATCAATTCCCTCGGTCTTAATTTCTAACTCATTATCTTTTGCTGTGATCGTTGGTGTTAATAATTCCATACTGCCTTTCCCGCTTTCTAAAGAATTCTCTGCTATAGTTGAACATCCTGATAGTATGATTCCGGTGAATAGAAGAACAAGTAATTTCCTTTTCATAACATCCCCTCCGATTCTATGTGATTTTTGATTTTGGCATTGTTAGACTGCTAGTGTGGAGCGTAAATGTTTAGCTAGTACTCTTTTTATTGTACCATAATATGTAAATTAAAAAAGGCTGTATATCCAATGTAAGAGAGACTGAAAAATTTACTTATTGTTGTAAATTCGTGTGTTTTAGCTTCTATTTCAATCGAAATGTAGACGAGAAAAAGAAATTATAATTTTTACATTTTACTATAATGATAGGGAATAGATGAATTCATTTACTTCGGAGGTAGTTATTTGAACATTAATGAGAAGGCAATTGAAATGTTTGAACAAAATAAATATGAGGAAGCAATGGAACTGTTTCAACAAGCAGTACATGAATCTAGAGACGTACAATCTCTCAATAATCTTGCCTGGATGTATTTTTATGAGGAAGAGAATGATGATAAAGCTCTTGAATTAATAAGAGAAGTTGTTAAGTTGAATCCATCTTCATACTTTCCTTATAACATCTTAGGGGACATTTACATGAAACAAGAAAAATGGACAGAAGCGAAAGAAGCATTACAAAAGTCTATTTCGATTCAACCATCAGATGAAGCATATCATAATGTAGCTGTAGCGCATTATAACCTTGGAGAGCTGGAAAAAGCTTCAGAATTTTTCTTGCGAGTTGCAGGGGATTCGGACTATATCATGTATAGCTATGTAAAATGTTTAATTGATTTAGAACGAACGACAGAAGCAAAAGAGAAGTTAGATACTTTTAACAGGGAGTCTGATAATTTTTTAGGGGAAATTCATGTAGCAGATTTATATGTTGAGTTGAATTGCTATAAAGAAGCAATTGAATGGTTCGAAAAGGGATACAAAAAATGCTGGAAAAGTCCTAATTGGATTAGTAGATTTGTTTATGCTCTATATAAAGTGAATCATTTCTCGCGTATAAATGAAGTGATACGGGAATCTATCGAAGCGAAAACAGCAGAAATAAAAGATGTCGAGAATGAAGAAGTAGAAGACAACTGGACAGAGAAAGATAAGAAAGAGTTAATTGAGGAATATACAGAAGCGAATAATGATTATAAAACAATGATAGAGCGTATTAAATCAGGATATGTTCCAGGGTTAGAATTTGAAACGGATTTTATAGGTGGGTGCTATTTGTTTGGTTGTAAAAGGCATAATCATCTTGAATATGAAGAATAAAAAAATCGACTGTCACATATGATGGTCGATTTTTTTTATTATAGGACGCTTGTATTACATAGGTATATATCTATCCTCTTTAGAGGCCACTTTTTTTATATTCAAAATATGTAGTGAAATAAAACCAGTAAGCCCTATTCCGCCAAAAATAAGCCATGGTGTATACATTCCGCTTAAGTTGGATGTAAAAGATGTACCGGTATAATTACCAATGATAAAACCAAATGCGAGTGATAGTTGATAAAATCCGAAGAAAGTGGCTGTATATGATTCATTACTGTAATTTGCAATAGCGATATCAGCGTTAGGTAATACGAGTGTTTCACCGATTGTAAATAAAATTACACAAATAAAGAGCCAATATGGGTGTTGAAATAAAGGAATGAGTAAAAAGGAAATACTCATTAATAAAACACCGTATTTAATAATCGAAAGTGTGTTGTATTTGTGGAATAATTTTCGGAATAATACCATAAATATGACGCCTGTTATCGCATTTATCGTAATAACGAGTGTAGCAAGTTGATTGCTATTACTAATGTTTTTCATATGAAGTGGAAGTGCGACAGTAAGCTGAGTAAACATAATATAGAAGAAAATCATGATAAAGGAAAACAGAAGGAAAGACTTGTTTTGTAAGATGGCCTGTATTCCTAATGTAATAGACGTGTTTTCAGTAGTGACTTGGAAGTGATTTTTAAGTAAGTAAAAGATAAAAGCAAATAACAGCATAAGAGATCCTGTTAGAGAGAAAGCGTAGAGTGGATCGAGTAAGAGTAAGAACCCTCCTGCAATTGGTCCGATTATTGCACCGCAATTAAAGCTAAGGTTTAAATATGTAAATAAATTTTTTCTCAAATGAGCTGGCTGTGAGCCAAATATAGCCCGAGCGGCAGGTTCGTAAAATGCAGTTCCGAAGCCAATAAGTGCAGAAGAAATAGAAATTGTATAGAAATCAGAGCATATTCCTAAAGCGATAAATCCGATTCCTCTCAAAAATAAACCAGCTATCATCATAATGATATAGCCTATTTTGTCAGCAATTAACCCTGAGAATAATGGGATAACTCGTGATGTAATTGTCATAACCGTCAACACTGTTCCTACTTGGACAGCAGAAAAATGAAGAAAGGTTAATAGATAAATAGCTAAAAATGCGTATACTGCAAAATATCCAAAAGACATAAAAAATGAAGAAATACGCATGAAACGTATCGGTGTTGAGAAACTTTTCATAGAAATCCCCCTAATTATGTAACCAGTAAAATTATTTGATGGTTAACTATTTTATACTATAATTATACATAAAGTCAGAAAAAAGTAAATTTTAAGAAGAAGGTGGATCGAATTGAATCAAAACGCTCCAAATGAACTAGAATATATTCGGGAATTTTTAAATACATGGAGAATACCAAACGATACGAGAGAGCCAATTGATTTGCTGCAAACAAAAGAAGATATAAAGCTCTTTATGAAAGAATATTTTGATGAAGAGTTTCCATTTCATACGATAGAGGAATTAAGAGGTTTTCGAGAAGATATTCGGATGACAATTGAAGGCGAAGGATCATTGCAAAAATGGTTAGAGAAATACCCATTTCATGTACATATAAAGGATGATATGAAAGGTATTACATATGAACCAGTATATGAAGAGAATGTGTATACAAAAATGTTAAGCATTGTGTTAATGTCAATTCAAGAAAATGTGTGGGGAAGGTTAAAAGCATGTCCAGATTGTCGCTGGGTATTTTATGATTATTCGCGAAATGGAAGTAAAAGATGGTGCGGTATGTATGCTGGAGAAGAAGGAGGAAGAGCATGCGGTACGATTGCAAAAGTGAAAAACTACCGGGCGAAGAGAAAAGGGCGATCTGGTTATGATATGTAATTAATATTAGAGAAAGAAAAATGGATGGGGGGAATGAATAATATGAAAGGCACACAAATGCTAGCTACAAATAAAAAGTGTTGGGATACAGTTGCACCTTATTTCTTTCAAGTGGATTGTTTACCGAAATACGGACCGTATACGGCATCTGAAGATGAGATCCATTTGTTCGATTCAATTAAAGATAAAAAGGTACTTGATATTGGGTGTGGAAGTGGACATTCGTTGCAGTATATGGCGGAACAAGGGGCAAAGGAATTGTGGGGACTTGATCTTTCAAGTGCACAAATTGCAATAGCGAATAAGACGTTAAAGGATTGGAATCCAAAGTTAGTATGCGGAGCAATGGAAGAAGAAGGAGATATTCCGAAAGGGTATTTTGATATTGTATATTCCATTTATGCATTAGGTTGGACTTCAGATTTAAGAAAAACGTTGGAACTGATTTATTCATATGTAAAGCCAGGGGGAAGTTTTATTTTTAGTTGGGAGCACCCAGTATATTCAAACTTACAGTATGGTACGGAAAAAGTTGCTATAAAGTCTTCTTATCATGAGAAAACGCCCATTACGTTTGAAACATTTAAAGGAGAAAATGTACAAGCGACATTATATAAGAGAAAAATAAGTACATACATAAATGAGTTAAATAGATCGGGATTTAAAATTGAGAGAATAGAAGAGCCTGAACCATCGAGCTCGCTTGATGGAGAACTAGCTGAGCCGTCTACGAAATATTATTCTTTATATAAAGCTAGGATGGTGCCAACTACTTTTATTATTAAGGCGAGGAAGTAAATTGTTTTATAAAAAGAAGCCTATCATTTCAAATAGATGAAATGATAGGCTTCTTTATTTTAAAAAAATGAGGTCAAAGGTGTACTTTTCTTATAAAAATGCATTTCATATAAAAGGTGTAATTATTTTGGGGAAGGGGGATTGTTGTGCGTCATCATAGAAAGTGCAAAAAATTTGGAGTGGCACTGCCTCTTCCGCTTATAGGAGCAACGGGTCCGACAGGTAATAGTGGTCCAATCGGTCCAACTGGAGGGCATGAAGGTCCTGTTGGTCCTACAGGGGTGACTGGATCGACGGGAGCAACTGGGCCCCAAGGTCCTCAAGGTATCAGGGGGATACAAGGTCCCCGAGGGACAACAGGAGCTCAAGGGATACAAGGTCCCGTTGGTGATACTGGAGAGCAAGGAATTACTGGTCCGGTCGGCTTACAAGGTCCTCAAGGATTAATTGGAGAGCAAGGTTCTGTTGGCGATATTGGATTACAAGGTATGCAAGGAATACAAGGAATTACAGGCCCTGCTGGTAGTCAAGGTATACAAGGCACACAAGGAATACAAGGGGAAATAGGTGAGCGAGGACAAACGGGAGCACAAGGAATGCAGGGAGAGAGAGGCATAACTGGAGTCTCGGGTGTAACTGGTCCACAAGGTCCTCAAGGTGTTCAAGGAATACAAGGAGAGCAAGGGGCTACTGGTATACAAGGAGAAGACGGCTTCCAAGGGATACAAGGAATTACTGGGGAGGAAGGCCCGCAAGGAGCACAAGGAATACAAGGTGAAGTGGGTCCAACTGGTTCTACTGGAATGCAAGGTGCCCAAGGTATAAGTGGAATAAAGGGGATAACAGGTGCAATAGGTTTACAAGGACCACAAGGTGTGCAAGGAATACAAGGTATAACGGGAGCAACAGGTTTTCAAGGGATAAAAGGAATAAGAGGTATAACGGGAGCGACGGGTAGCGTTGGTATTCAAGGCTCAGAAGGACCACCGGGCGGTCCGACGGGAACAACAGGTCCAATTGGTCCATCTAGTGGGGTGACTGGACCAGCTGGCCCACCCGGTCCACCAGGAGGTCCAACAGGTCCGACGGGTGCGACTGGTTCAACAGGTGTAAGCGGAGGGAGAGGACCAATTGGAGCGCAAGGAGTGCAAGGTATAACAGGTCCAACAGGTCCTCAAGGTGTAAGAGGAGCACAAGGTTCCCAAGGTGTAGTTGGAGCAGTTGGAGTACAAGGGGCACAAGGTCCTCAAGGTAACCAAGGTATAACCGGTCCAACGGGTGCAGAAGGTTCTCAAGGAATACAAGGTCCGCTGGGAGTAATGGGTCCAACAGGTGCAGAAGGTCCTAAAGGTATTCAAGGTATTCAAGGTATTCAAGGTGTAATAGGTCCAACAGGTGCACAAGGAATGGTGGGAATACAAGGCGTAGCTGGTCCAGCTGGTGTTACAGGAGCGGAAGGAGCTCAAGGTGTACAAGGAATCCGAGGAGCAACCGGTCCTGCTGGATCACAAGGTATACAAGGAGTTCAAGGGATACAAGGAGAAACAGGAGCAGCTGGAATACAAGGTCCTCAAGGTGTTCAAGGGATACAAGGGACTACCGGATTGACAGGCACACAAGGTGCACAAGGTCCTCAAGGAGTGCAAGGAATAATAGGACCGACTGGAGCTATTGGCTTGCAAGGTCCTCAAGGATTACAAGGAATAACGGGTCCAACAGGAGCGCAAGGAGTGCAAGGAATACAAGGAGTGCAAGGAATTATCGGTCCAACAGGTGCACAAGGAATTAGAGGTCCCCAAGGAAATACAGGGGAAGTCGGTATAACAGGCTCACAAGGAGTCCAAGGAGCGCAAGGTAGTCAAGGCCCACAAGGCCCACAAGGAAATGTTGGAATTACAGGAGCAACGGGCGAAACTGGAGCCACAGGAGCAACTGGGGCAACTGGACTACAAGGTGTGCAAGGTGTTCAAGGGATTACGGGAATACAAGGAATAACGGGAACGACAGGCAATACAGGAGCAACGGGTCCGCAAGGAATACAAGGTATACAAGGAGTTCAAGGGTTGCAAGGCCCAATTGGAGCAAGTGGGGTGACAGGTGCTAGTGGTAGTATAGGCCCAGTTGGAGCACAAGGTAGTCAGGGCCCAAATGGCGTGGTGGGACCGACAGGAGCAACTGGTAGTGCAGGGTCAATAGGTTTCTTGGGAATAGCGGGAGCGACAGGAGCGACTGGCTTACCTAGCGGGGGCGGTTATTTCTTTTCTACTTCAACGAGTACAATTGCAGCGAATGCGTTAATACCAATTAATTCTGGATCTACAGTTTTTGGTTCTGATGTCAGTTTAACAAATGCAACAACTGTAACGTTAAGTACGCCGGGAATTTATTTAGTAAGTTATTATTTTCAAGGCGATCCAACTGCCGGAAATGAAACAATTTCAGTGAGGCTTACTTTAAATGGAACACAAGTCGCAGGGAGTTTTATTTTTTATGTTACAGGAGGTACTTTTATATTAGAACCAGCAGTTTCGAATACGATGGTCATTGAAGTTACTTCTTCAAATGCAACTTTGTCTTTACAAAATGGTCCGTTAGCTATCGGGCATGTAACGACATTATCTGGTGTGATAACAGCTAGTTTAAATGTATTAAAAATAGTTTGATACGTTAGTTATAACGGGGGAGATGCTTGTGAAGAATCAAGATAAGTGTAGCAAGTTTCAAGCACCTATTCCTTTTCCACCGCCAGGTATTACGGGGCCCACTGGTCCAACCGGTCCAACTGGTGCTTTAGGTGGACCAACTGGACCGCAAGGAATACAAGGCGTACAAGGTCCAATCGGTCCAACCGGCCCACAAGGAATACAAGGAGTGCAAGGGGTGCAAGGAGAAAATGGTCCAACCGGCCCAACGGGTTTAACTGGACCACAAGGTTCTCAAGGTAATCAAGGACCTGTGGGAGAACGAGGGCCACAGGGAATACAAGGTGTTCAAGGAATTCAAGGTGAAAGAGGTCCGACTGGTCCAGCTGGTATTCAAGGGATACAAGGAATTCCTGGCCCAATAGGTCCAACAGGCCCGCAAGGGATTCAGGGAATACAAGGGATACAAGGTCCAACCGGTCCACAGGGAATTCAAGGTCTGCAAGGAATTCAAGGTCCGATTGGTCCAACAGGCCCGACTGGACCTCAAGGCATACAAGGTATAACTGGCTCGACGGGTCCAACCGGTGCAACTGGAGCAACAGGTCCGACGGGAGTAACGGGCCCTCAAGGTCCTCAAGGAATTCAAGGTCCACAAGGAGTAACAGGCCCAACAGGAGCGACCGGCTCTACGGGAGTAACAGGTCCACAAGGAATCCAAGGAATCCAAGGTTCGCAAGGGATAACGGGTCCGACGGGAGCAACCGGAGTGACTGGAATAACAGGCCCACAAGGAATCCAAGGAATTCAAGGCCCACAAGGTGTGACGGGAGCAACCGGCGCAACAGGAGCGACAGGAGCGACTGGTGCAACAGGACCGACAGGAATCCAAGGAATAACAGGAGCAACAGGGGGAACGGGAGTAACAGGCCCAACAGGTGCCACGGGTCCAACAGGTTTAACTGGAGCAACAGGATCATCTGCTATATCGACAGGTGGCGGATATTTCTTTTCTACATCAACAAGTACAATTGCAGCAAATACTAACATTCCAATTAATTCTGGATCCACTGTATATGGAACGGGTGTATCTTTAACTAGTGCTACGACAGTCACAGTAGCGACGCCAGGAATATATTTAGTAAGCTACTATTTCCAAGGGGATGCAAATGGTGGAAATGAGACAGTATCTGTTAGATTACTATTAAATGGAACGCAACTAACAGGGAGTTTTATACAAAACGTAACGACATCAACTGTAGTAATCGAACCAGCCATTTCAAATACACTTCTTGTGAATGTGA
This sequence comes from Bacillus sp. FSL L8-0152, assembly GCF_038006365.1. NCBI lineage: Bacteria > Bacillati > Bacillota > Bacilli > Caryophanales > Bacillaceae > Bacillus > Bacillus sp. FSL L8-0152. Next base: position 3,408,279 of record NZ_JBBOVB010000001.1, on the reverse strand, counting down.
CGAGTGCCAATTCAACATTAATATTACAAAATGGCCCGTTAGGTGTAGGGCATGTGACTACTATAGCAGGTGCGATTACAGCAAGTTTAAATGTAGTGAGAATTTTATAAAGAATATAAAAAACACAAGGAATGTCTTTGTAAGACACACCTTGTGTTTTTTAATATTAAATAAACATTTTCTTTATCTTTTCGGTTGAAAAATATGCTGAAAGAAGTATTTGTGATGTAAGTTATCTACAACTTTATTTGCTTGATATGTGCGTTGTTTTTCAATTCGTAGTCTTTGCTCCATCATTTTTATTGCGTGATCAGATAAACGTAACATAATACATTCTCCTTTTCTATAAATATAGGTGACTATTTGATATCGATCCCATATTTATAATTAAGGAGGCAAAATGTGTAACATAGGCAAAAAGCACCTTCCTCTCCCATTACGCTTACGAGGTTAGCTGTCGGACTCGGGAAGTGAGAGTTTCCCTACTTAAAAAAGATTCGCCCCAAGTAGCATAGCTACAAAAATGGTTCCCCCGCTCCAAAATTTGGACTCAGCAAAAGGTTTTATAAAGTAAAAGATAACATAAATAAATTGACGAGTCAAACTATTTATTGTTTTCTGATTTTTTAAGTGAGGTTAAAACCACTCCATCGGGTAATATGATATCCTTTACTTCAATAAAGCCATGTTTTTTATATAAAGACAGAGCAGGGGTGTTTTCTTTCCCTGTTTGTACAATATATGTTTTGGAAGGGGAAAACATGTCAAATACATACAGTAGTAGTTTTGTTGCAATCCCTTTATGAAAATGATTAGGGGATACTACTAAACGATGAATATCCACTTCCTCTTCGTCTACTTTAAAAGAAATAAACCCAGCAAGTGTATCTTCATAAAAATAGCCGTAGAAAATTTCATCACAGGATTGAATATCAGCTACAGTATCATAAAGGCGAGGGATAGCTGTACTATTTATATATTTTGCCTCAATTTCATAAGCTGGTATTTGAATGCTTAAAATAGAAGTAGCGTTTTTGTGAGAAGTTGTTATTAATTTTTGAATCATAGAGAAAGAACCTCCTTGTTGGCTGTATTTTCATAGATTTGACAAGATTTTTCTTTATTGGATATAATAATTATAATAGTTACATAACAATTTAGTATGAAAAAGAAATACACCATAATAGAAATGGAGGACTAAAAATGGGATGGATTATCACATTAATAGTTGGTGCTATTATAGGTGCAATTGCTAGTTCTATAACGGGTAAAAATTTCCCAGGTGGTATGTTCGGAAATATTATCGCAGGTTTATTAGGTGCTTCGTTAGGTGGTAGATTATTTGGATCCTTTGGGCCATCATTTGGTGGGATTCATGTCGTGCCAGCATTATTAGGTGCAATCGTGTTAATTCTTATTGTATCATTTGTAGTGAAAGCTGCAAGGAAATAGAGATATAGATTATGATGAAGAGCCCTGAATAAGGGCTTTTCATCATTCGAAGAGGTGGTTTCATTGGAGAAAATAAATATAAGAAAAAGAGATAAGTTAAGAAAGTTTTTTAGAGAACAAAATTATTTGGCGGTATTACTTGGATTTGCGTTATTGTTCATTAATATTTTATTGCTAACAAAAATATCATTTGTTTTTACACCGTTTATCGTATTTTTAAAAACAATTTTCTTCCCAGTACTATTAGCGGGCGTGCTATTCTATATTTTACATCCATTCGTTTCGCTTTTAGAAAAGAAAGGTGTTTCAAGAATCGTATCGATAGCCTCAATATACTTAATAGTAATTGGATTATTTGTGTTTTTAGTTTTAACGGTTATTCCTATTATCAAAGATCAAATTGACGCATTGATAGATAATCTACCATATTTTGGTCATGAAATCGAAAGGGCAGCACGTAGATTTGGGGAAAGTAACTTACTCGGTAAAATTCAGGAGAATTTAAATATTGATGTTGCGAATATTGTAAAAGACTACACAGTTGATTTTACAAAGTCATTATCATCAGTAACTGGTAATGTAACTGGATTTTTGAGTACTATTACAGAGGTTGTTTTAACATTTGTAATGGTTCCATTTATATTGTTCTATCTTTTAAAAGATGGTGAGCAATTACCGAATCACTTTTTAAAGTTCATTTCAGAGCAAAGACAACCAGCAGCAATGAGAATACTAGATGATATGCATTATGCGATTAGTTCGTACATTAGGGGGCAAATTATAGTTAGCTTGTTTATCGGTATTATGCTATTAATTGGTTACCTTATTATCGGTATTAAATATGCAGTACTACTCGCTATTTTAGCGATGATTGTAAATATCGTTCCGTACGTAGGACCAATTATCGCCATTACACCAGCGTTAATTATTGCGTTTATTGATTCGCCAGGGATGGTTTTAAAGGTAATTATTGTAATGATGGTTGTACAATTAGCAGAAGGTAAATTTATTTCTCCGCAAGTTATGGGTAAGAAGTTAGATATCCACCCAATTACAATCATATTTATTATTTTAACTGCCGGAAACTTATTCGGGATTATGGGCATTATTTTAGCCATTCCAGGATATGCGATATTAAAAGTGTTAGTTACACACGGTTATAGATTTGTTAAGTTGAATACATGAAAAAAAGAGCTAAAACAGTGGGAACTGTTTTAGCTCTTTTTTATTAACAATTCATTTGCATATTGGCGCGCCCATTGATCCGCTTCCAATATAGCATCAAGTGAAGGATCTTTTACATTATGATGAGCTTCAACTGTTTTGTAAATTGTTTTTTCAATATCGAAAAAGGCAATTTCATTTTTTAAGTATAGTGCATTCGCAATTTCATTTGCTGCATTTAATACAGCGGGAGTAGTACCACCGATTTTGCCACATTCATATGCGTATTGTAGACAAGGGAACTTCTCTAAATCTGGTTTTTCAAAATGTAAACTACCGATTTCTAATAAATTTAATTTTTCATAGGAAGAAGGTAGCCGAGCAGGATAGTGAAACGCATATTGAATCGGCATTCTCATATCAGGAGCACCGAGCTGTGCCATAACTGATCCATCAATAAATTCTACTAAAGAATGAATGATACTTTCTTTATGAATCATTACATCAATTTTTTCATACGGAATATCAAATAGCCATCTCGCTTCCATTACTTCAAAGCCTTTATTCATTAATGTGGCAGAATCAATCGTTAGTTTTGCACCCATTAACCAGTTTGGATGTTTTAAAGCGTCCTTAGCTTGTAATGTTTGCATTTCTTCACGTGTTTTATCACGAAAAGCACCACCGGAAGCTGTTACAATTAACTTCTCAATCTCTTTATTATTTTCTCCGTTTAAACATTGGAAAATAGCTGAATGCTCACTATCTACTGGAATTAAGCGACATCCGTTTTGTTTCGCTAGTTCAGTTACGATATGTCCAGCTGCAACCAAAGTTTCTTTATTAGCAATAGCGATATCTTTCTTCGCTTTTAATGCTTCAATTGTTGGGAGTAATCCTGAAACACCTACAACAGAGCTTAATACAAGATTTGAATCAGGGTGAGTAGCTACTGCAATTAAGCCATCAGTCCCGTGTGTAATTTTTGTATTTGCTGAAATACGCGTACGAAGCTTGTCTGCTAAGTCTTTTGTCGCAACGCTTACAATACGAGGTTGAAACGTTTTGATTTGTTGCTCAAGAAGATCGATATTATAATTTGCGGTTAAACCAACGATTTTAAAATGTTCAGGATGAGCTGAAACGACATCTAATGAAGATGTGCCGATGGATCCTGTTGAACCTAAAATTGATATATATTTCACCATGAAAAAACCTCCAAAGTTGTTTCGAATATTTCTACAAACCTATATAACATTAGACAATTGAAGTGGAAATTCCTGCTATATAAAATAGAAAATTAGGGTTTGTTTGGAAGTGAAATGTGATAAACTGTAAAAAATAACGAAAAAGCAATGAAAGAGAAGAGTACATATTCGAAACTTTTTAGAGAGCTGATGTGTGGTGGAAATCAGTAAGGGATGAATATGGAATGGGCTCTGGAGCTTCTAACTGAAATGAGTAGGTAAAGACGGTTACTTCACGTTAAGAAGTTGAAGTGAGCTATAATGATAGCTAATTAAGGTGGTACCGCGGGAGTCTCTCGTCCTTTTTTAAGGATGAGAGGCTCTTTTTATTTTGAGAAAGGAGGAGTTAGTGTGAGTGAGAAAATAATGTTAACAGGAATTAAGCCGACAGGTTATCCGCATTTAGGAAATTATATTGGTGCGATTAAACCTGCATTACAAATGTCAAAGAATAATGAAGGAAAAGCATTGTACTTTATAGCTGATTATCATGCATTAAATGCTGTTCATGATCCAGAGAAGTTCAGCAGTTATACGAAAGAGGTAGCAGCTACTTGGTTATCGCTTGGACTTGGAGAAGATGTTATTTTTTATCGGCAAACAGAAGTGCCGGAGATTCTAGAATTAGCTTGGATTTTAGCTTGCCTAACTCCGAAAGGTCTTATGAACCGTGCTCATGCGTATAAAGCGAAGGTGGAGCAAAATAAAGAAGCGGGTTTAGAGGTAGATGCAGGAGTGAATATGGGATTATATACGTATCCGATTTTAATGGCGGCGGATATATTACTATTTCAAGCTACTCATGTACCAGTTGGGAAAGATCAAATTCAGCATATTGAAATTGCACGTGATATTGCGACGTATTTTAATCATACATTCGGCACGACATTTACACTTCCGGAGTATGTAGTGCAAGAAGAAGGAGCAATATTACCAGGACTTGATGGAAGAAAGATGAGTAAAAGTTACGGGAATGTGATCCCATTATTTGAAGAGAAAGAAAAACTACGAAAGTTAATATTTAAAATCAAAACAGATTCTTCACTTCCAAATGAACCGAAAGAACTAGAAACGTTATTTACGATTTATAAAGAATTTGCGACGGAAGATGAAATACAGTCGATGAGTGAAAAGTATGAGGCTGGAATCGGATGGGGCGATGTGAAAAAAGAGTTATTTCGCGTTGTAGATCGTGAGTTAGCTGGACCTCGTGAGAAATATACTATGTATATGAATGAGCCGAATTTATTATACGAAGCTTTAGAAAAAGGTGCTGAGCGAGCAAGAAAAATCGCGAAGGTAAATTTAGCGGAAATTAAAAAACGGATTGGATTTGAGAGGGGGCGCTGAGCGTTCCCTCGTTTTTCGATATAAATTATTCTTTATATCGATACGTAGAGCAAGGAGTTCGCACTTCTTTTCCGAACTTATTAGTTGCATATATGAAAAAGTATGCTAATATAGGGTTGCTTATTAAACGTGTTTAATAAGTTTAATTAAAGGCACTTATTAAAGGTATTTAATAAGTGCATCCCATATAATAAAAAAGGAGAGGATTGTATGAAAACGGAGAAAGAAAAGATGGTGGCAGGAGAAATGTATATTGCTGATGACGAAGAATTGGTGGCTGATAGGGTGGAGGCAAAACGTTTAACACGCCTTTATAACGAGGCGATGGAGACAGGAGATGAGAGGCGTTTTACGTTGTTAAATCAGCTTTTAGGTTCTTCAGCTGATGGGAAATCCCAAATTAATCCTGATTTTCGTTGTGATTACGGCTACAATATTCATGTCGGAAAGAGCTTTTTCGCAAATTTCAATTGTGTGATTTTGGACGTTTGTGAAGTTCGAATTGGTGATAATTGTATGTTTGCACCTGGTGTTCACATTTATACTGCTACTCATCCATTACATCCGGTGGAACGAAACTCTGGCAAAGAATATGGAAAACCGGTAAAGATAGGTAACAATGTTTGGGTTGGCGGAGGCGCTATTATTAACCCTGGTATTTCAATTGGAGATAATGTTGTAATTGCTTCAGGGGCAGTTGTGACAAAAGATGTACCTAATAATGTAGTTGTTGGTGGTAACCCAGCTAAAGTTATTAAAACGATAGAAGAGTAAAAGGTGTTTCATATGAAGAAAGATTTTGCGGAAAATGATACAAAGACGCTACTTGTCTCTCGAAATGCTCTATTCCTCTTATTTGCTTTGCCAGGTGTGGCATTTGCTACATGGATTTCTAGAACAGCAGCTACTCGAGATATTTTAGCAGTGTCAAATGCAGAAATGGGCTGGATTTTGTTCGGATTATCTGTCGGTTCAATAATTGGTTTACTAAGTGCAAGTCATTTTATTGACGGTAAGGGAGCTAGAGACGTTATTATAGGCAGTATGTTTTTTATGATTGTTGGATTGCTTTGTTTAGGTATTACTATTTATTTTGTTTCTAGTATGGGGGCTTTTGGTAGCTTACTAGTATTTGGAGTAGGATATGGATTAGCAGAAGTCGCATTGAATGTAGAAGGTTCTGCCATTGAGCAGAAATTAGGAACAACTCTTCTTCCGAAATTCCATGGTTTTTTTAGTATAGGAACTTTAGTAGGCGCGCTTAGTGGTTCTGCCGCCATCTCGCTTCACATCCCGATTCTGTATCAATTTCTTGCGATTTCGGTCATGTTTGTATTACTTGTATGTATGTTGTATCGTTTTCTTCCGCATGGAACAGGAAAGAAGGAGAAATCGCGGAACAAAAAGCGAGCGAAGCATACTTCCTTACGTATGGAAAGAAGGGTGCTTTTACTTGGTCTTTTCGTGCTTGGAATGGCATTTGCAGAAGGGAGTGCAAATGATTGGCTACCTATTGTGATGGTAGATGGACATGAGCAAAGTGTAGTAACAGGTTCTATTATGTACACTATTTTTGTATTGGCAATGACATTAGCTCGAATGTGCAGTAGTTATTTTCTTGATCGATTCGGTCGTGTCGCGGTTATGCGTGCTACTATTATGATGGCGATTATAGGAATGACAATCGTCATATTTGGGAGTAACTCATATTTTCTAGCACTTGGTGTAGTACTGTGGGGGATTGGTGCCGCGTTAGGTTTCCCGATTGGGCTTTCTGCTGCTGGAGATGACAGTGAAAATGCGACTTCTAATGTTGCTGCAGTTTCTATCATCGGTTTTACAGCGTTTTTAGTCGGACCACCATTTTTAGGAATACTTGGAGAAGCATTCGGAATACGTAATGCTTTGCTAGCTGTTTTATTATTTGTTATCTTGTCTGGAATTGTATCGTCTGTTATGAGAGAGAATGCATCGAGTTAAATACGGAGTGCCGCTAGTAGAAATATATCATCTCTATTGCTTTAGAAAATGATGTATGATATATTGTCAACGCAACTTATTAAAAGTGTTTAATAAGTATGTTGATTAAGGTGGTGAGCGATTTGAGTGAACAATTTGTTACTCAAAAATCGATTAAAGAGACGATCCTTCGCGGCATTCGTACAGCTCTTCTAGAGCGAGGTAGTGCAACGAAAGTTGAACTTAGTAATACATTAGAAATCAGTTTTCCAACGATAAGTAAATTTATAGAAAAAATGAAACAAGACGGTGAAGTCACTTTAGCCGGTTTAGATGATTCAAGTGGTGGAAGAAGAGCAAAACGATATGAATATAATCCAGAATATATGTTAGGTTTAGCGATATTTTTAGAAAAAAATGAGACGAACTATACAATTTTTAACTGTTTAGGGGAAGTAAAAGAACAAGGCAGTACTTCAAGTGCATTAATTGATACGGGTCTAAGTGTATTGACAGAACATATAGAAAGTCTTATAGCTACGTTTCCAAAGATAAGTTCAATCTCAATTGGTGTTCCTGGTGCTGTCGATAATGGGCGTATTTTCTATATTCCTGGATATGAAAAGTTCCAAAATTTTAATTTGAAAAGTCACTTGGAGGAACTGTTTTCTATACCAGTAGTAATAGAAAACGATATGAATGCTGCAGTGCTCGGCTATCATAAAAATACTGGAAACAATGAAAATTCCTCTCTTGTATATTTGTATTCAGGTCAAAATGGCCCAGGTGCGGGGATTATGGTAAATGGAGATGTCGTACGCGGAAGCACATTTTTCTCAGGAGAGATATCTTTCGTCCCGCAGTACGATAATAAAAATTTCTTGCAAGCTTTGAGAAGTGAAGATTCGAATAATCCAGAGGAATATAATATAGATGCTATTACTCGTTTAATAGCTACATGTATAGCTATTATTAACCCTCATGGATTCATCTTCTGTGATGATGAAGTGAACCAAATTGTAATAGATCAGATTGTAAAAAGTTGTCCGCAGTACATTCCGGCAGAACATATTCCGAAAATAACAGTGAGCAACTGGAAAGAAGATTATTTATATGGGTTAAAAAGCCTTGGACTTGATCTTATGATTACGAGAACAAATAAAGAAAATTAAATGAACTGGCAATGAAGCATCCAATTGCCAGTTCAATAACATAAAAGAAAAGGTGTCGATTATGAAAATTGAACATGTAGCAATTTGGGTGAATGATTTAGAAAGAATGCGTGATTTTTATAAACAGTACTTCGGTGGTGAAGAAAATAGCTTATATCACAATCCGAAAAAGCAGTTTGAATCTTATTTCATAACTTTTGAAGGCGGTGCGCGTCTAGAACTTATGAAGCAGGTAGGGATAGACGAGAAAGTACAAACACAAACAATAGGATATGCGCATATTGCTTTTTCAGTAGATAGTAAAGAAAAAGTGAACGAATTAACTAATACATTAAGAGAAGCAGGATACTCAGTGTTAAACGGGCCGCGTACTACAGGGGATGGTTATTATGAAAGTGTAGTAAGTGATCCTGAAGGAAATCAGATTGAGATAACAATCTAACATTATATTAACTAATAATTGATAAAAAATAAAATTTTGTTGTTCCCCAAAATGTGTACGAGAAACCTATTATTTCTGCAGAAAGGGGGACATAATGTTGAGTGAAATCATTTTTATTTTCTGTATATATCCATTGCTTGTTTGTATTGTTTCAATAGCTGGAGCATATAAAGTAGGTAGATTTTATGTGATGCCAATAGTAACATTTCTTATTTTTCTTATGTTAAATGTTACAGTGCACGATCCAGCATTTTTCTTTTGGGTGGGCATGTATACTATTCTTTCATTTATTGTTTCTTATATAACTATCCTTTTTATAAAGGGATATAAAGTTGTAAAAAGAGAGCGTTAATATCATTTTGGGGAAATAGGGATTTACGGTGAACGATAACAACCTCATTTCACGTTGTAATGACGGGAAATGAGGTTGTTTGATTTCTATTTTTTATTGGATTGATGAAAATCGCGAAGAATCTTCTCAATGACTGGATGAAGATTACTAGGTAACTCATCAAGCGGAAAGAAGCGTAATTCTTTCGATTCCCTTTGATCGCATACAAGCTCACCGTGGAATTCTCGGCAAATATAAACAACGAGTACACCATGTACTTGATCACCATTTGGATAGATTTGAAAGAAGTCTGGTCCTGAGTATGTACGGAATAATTCTGGCTCTTTAATAATAAGTCCAGTTTCTTCAAACACTTCTCGTTTTAAAGCATCTTCTAACGTTTCGTTATATTCTAGGGCACCGCCAATAATGCCCCAGCGTTTAAAATCTGTACGGAGCTGCAGCAATACTTCATCTTTTTCATTTAATATAATGGCGTGTGATCCTATTAAAATAAGTGGATGATTTCCTACTAGATTTCTCATATCTTCAATATAACCCATGTCATTGCTCCTTGTATTTAATAATAGTTAGGAAGTTCTTTTAACATTCTTTCTGTTTTACGTGCTGTAAAGGCTAAGTTATGGTCATCTTTCGTTCTGAAAAATAATGTGCGTAAAAAGGTTTTAATATTGGCACATAAAATACAATACTCAGTAAGCGAAAGGCGTTTTCTAATTTGAGGAAGCCTTTTTATTTTTTTTTGAATAATAGAAATTAACTCGTTTTGAGGGAAATCATGATACAGCATTGCTAGTAATGGAGTAACGATGCGCTCATCTTCGTTATTATGAAAAAGGTCAGATGGAATAAAGATTTTATTTAATAAACAATGAATTAATTCTTCGTACCATTCAAAAGTGGTATACGTATTATGAACAATTTCAGTAAAGGCATCAGATACGTGAGCAAGACAATGAGCCCATCCTTTATTTTCGATATAGCCCCGAAAATCTGTTTCTAAGTTTGTGTAAGTAATGAGTTTATTTTTTATTTCTTTGATATCCTCCTCTGTACAAAAGTAGTGCGAATTAGCGAATTGGAGTATTAACGCAATTAACGAAACAGTGTAAGAACGTGTGAAAACCCCATCTGTATGTGGGGAGTAAATGTCACAATATAAATACTCATCACTTAAACAAGTTTGCAGAAGTAATTTCAGCTGATCGTCCATAAGGAATTCATGATGAATGAAATGCGCAAAACATTTATATATAAGTTGGTAACGAACGTAGCTATCAGTCGTTCCGATATACTGAAGCATGTTCAAAGTTAACTCATTTACGTCTATATGTTGCAGTTGCGTATAGTCATTTTGTTGTATAAGCTCTAACTGTTGTTGCAATGCTGTAATATCCACTGGAGAACCTCCTCCGCACTTTAAAGATGCGATCTTTTCTAGTATTCTATATATTCAAGGACAATCCTGCTCATGCAAGGAGAACGATTAGAAATTCGAGTATGATATAGATGAGGGAAGAATATGACGACGATAGAACAGTTAGAAAAACATTTTAAAATAAGAAGAAGTGCTTCTTCTATTATGATAAAAGAAAATAATGCAGAGATTTTTACAGAAGAGCAATTAGAGGAAATGATGCAGTATTGCGTTGCCGAAGCTAAAAAAGGTGGATTAGAAAAACTACATTTTGAAATCTCTTCAAAAAGTCCAAATTATGATGTGTATAAAAAATGTTTTGAAACGTATTCATTTGAATATGTTACGGAAAACATGATTGTATTTAAAGATATATATGAAGTAGAAGATGCAGAAAGTGAAATTGATTTTAAGCTTATTGAAGAAGTAGGGGAAGAGGCTTTTTATTCACTGTGGAATGAAGCGACGGGAGAACCAGTCGCTCATGATCAATTTGTGCATATGATGCTACAAGAAATTGGTGAGCAATGGAAAGAACATTGCTTAACAGCGAGTGTCGATGAAGAGCCGATAGGAATTGTAATCCCGCATATTGAAAGAGGTACGTTAGAAGAAGGGAAACTTATGTACTTCGCAGTTACTCCAAATATACGTAACAAGGGATATGAAGCTGCACTATTTGCAGGTGCGATGTTTGTCTTAAAGGAAATAGGTGCATCTTATTATATTGGTGAGACAAATATACAAAATGAGTGGATGAAGGATGTTTTTGAAAAGAACGGATGTCAGTTGCTGAGTTGTACTGAGCGGTATGTGAGGGAGTTTTAAGATATACCCTGGGACACATCTAGTGGGAACCCGTGTACAAATTTTGAACAAGTAAAAGAACTTTTCGCCTGTTTGTAAGATAAAAAGAAAAATGAGAACGACAAAGTAGATATTTGTATAATAAAATAGAGTAAGATTTGACTATAAGAGAAAGCGTTGGTGAAAGAATGGAGCAGCAAAGAAATTGGCTACAAGCAACTGTAGAGAGAAATGAAGATAATACGTTACAAATAAAATGGGAAAATAATATAGAAGAAGTTCGTATTTATTGGAGTACTTCACCAGATCGTATTGAAGAAAATGGAGAACTACTTGCAACTGTAAATGGAGAATTATCATATACAATTGAAAACCCGAGTGAAAATGAACGTCCATATTTTAGACTAGTAGGAAGTAATGGACAAGCAGTGACAGTAGCTGAGCGTAGATTGCCATTACAAGGTGCGTTTAACTTCCGTGATATGGGTGGATATGAAACGACTGAAGGCCGTAAAGTGAAATGGGGCAAATTATACCGTTCTGAAGAATTAGCAGGACTAACAGAATGGGATATTGCGTATTTACAAAAGTCTGGCTTAAAGTTAATTTGTGATTACCGTACAGACTTTGAAGTGAAGCATAAGCCGAATCCAGAAATTACAGGTGCTCGTCAAGTGTGCTTACCAGTTATGCAAGACTTAGCGAAAGACTTAAATATAAATGAGTTTTTCCAAGTTGGTGACCTTTCTATGTTAGGAAAACCAGGTGAGTATCTTGTGAAAATGAATCAAGATTTCGTAAGTGGAAACGAGGCATTCGTGAGCTTCTTAAACTTAGCGCAAAACCCGGAAAACTTACCGTTAGTAAACCACTGTACAGCTGGAAAAGATCGTACTGGATTTGGTTCAGCATTATTATTACTTTTACTAGGCGTACCGGAAAAAACGGTAATGGAAGATTACTTATTAAGTAACGGATTCCGTGAAAAGTTAAATGAAAAAATGATGGCCTTTTTAGGTGCGAAATTACAAAACGATGAGAGCAGAGCGATATTAGGTGCAATGTTTGAAGCGCGCGCCGAATATTTACAAGCTGCGATTGGTGAAATTCAAAAGCAATACGGATCAGTTGAAGCATACGCTGAAAGGGCTCTTGGCTTTACGAAAGAGTCGTTAGAGGAAATGAAAGAGTTACTGCTGGAAGAAAAGTAAAAAGAAGGGAGGCTGGTTTTAATTAGCCTCCCTTTCTTATTGTTGTTATAATTAAGCTATGAGAATATAGGAGTTGAGAAAAACATCATGAAATACAAAGTTATATTATTCGACGTAGATGATACATTATTAGATTTCCCAAAAACGGAAAGACACGCATTACATAATGCGTTTGTACAGTTTGGTATGTCTACAGGGTATAATGATTATCTTGCAAGTTATAAAGAGATTAGTAATGGATTATGGAGAGATTTAGAAAATAAAATGATTACGCTAAGTGAATTAGCCGTAGAGCGATTTAGACAATTATTTGCAATTCATAATATAGACGTAGATGCGCAGCAATTTAGTGATGTATACCTTGAAAATTTAGGGAAGGAAGTACATCTTATAGAAGGCGCAGTACAATTATGTGAAAATCTACAAGATTGCAAGTTAGGTATTATTACGAATGGATATACGAAGGTGCAACAATCAAGAATCGGAAATTCGCCTTTATGTAATTTCTTTGATCACATTATTATTTCTGAAGAAGTTGGTCATCAAAAACCAGCACGTGAGATTTTTGATTATGCGTTTGAGAAGTTTGGGATTACTGATAAATCAAGCGTACTAATGGTTGGAGATTCGTTAACTTCTGATATGAAAGGCGGAGAAGATTACGGCATTGATACGTGTTGGTATAATCCGAGTTTGAAAGAAAACGGGACAGATGTTAACCCGACTTATGAAGTGGAGAGTCTTCTACAAATTTTAGAAATTGTAGAAGTGGCGGAAGAAAAGGTAGCTTCATTTTAATCATGCTGATATTTGTCGAAAAATCGATATATTGAAAAAATCGTTGATATATTGTAAGTTGCGATAGATATATTTGAAAAATCGCTCATATAAATTCATATACTAAGATATAGAACGAAAAAATAGAGCTACTATACAAGGTCATTCACGTGTTATAATGCGTGAATTAAATATACGTATATAAATAGTTTCCTAGCGTGATGCGATGTCATGTATGATTAGTGTAACAACTAGAGGTGAATAAAGAATGTTAAAGTTTTTATTTGAGTTAGACAAGAATCTCCCGCAGAAGGATGAGCCACGGTATGATGCTTATTCAAAGGGCTTTATCGAAGGAGATGTAACGATTTGCGCGAGTGACAGCGTATTTTTTCAAAAATCATGTATGAAGGTTGCGGAGCTGGGCATTTATTTAGGTCAGTGGATGGAACAAGTTCAACACGGGCAGAACGTACCTATGAAATATGAAACGGCTGACCGTGAAGAGGTAATTCTTGGTTTCTTCTATGAAGAGGATCATAATCAATGGAATGTTTCTTCCAGCTGGCAAGAATTTGAACTTCAAGAGCTTATATCTACTACAACATTAATAGAGAGTGTTCAACACTATTTGTATGAGCTAAATAAAGAACTGCGCATGATAGAATATCCTGTGACGTTTGATCAGTACTTAAGAGGAGAGCGAATGATGCAGCTCTCTTACAAACGACCGTGTGATAGCAAAGCAGATACGACGCCGATAGAGTTTTATAATGGAAGTGAGCAAGTAGGCGTAGTACGGGGTTATTATAAAAATACGTTGATGAGAGTGCTGGACTTCATTCCGAAAATTGGTAGTAATATCATTTATGAAATAAAGGATAGTAAGGGCAATATTCGCGTCATTGCAAAGGATGTAAGTAGGCAGCGCCAAAGAAAGATTTTAGTAACGTACATCGATAATAATGATGCAGAGCATGAAATACTTGTATGTGACGGAAAGTTATTGGATGCAAATTTTATATTTACCTTTACATATAAGGCAGAAGAATATGTTGTTCATAAAACTTCATTTGGAATGGGAAAATTATTACGAAAAGGCTATTTAATCGCAGATTGGAACATTCGTCTTGAGGAAGATATGTATTACATCGAGATGAATGCATATGATGGAGATTACATGGAGGATCAATACTTACTATTAGGCGTATTTCATGCGGTTTTATATGGATAATCTATGAGAAATACCGTCATTCTTCTTGGAAAGAATGACGGTATTTTTTATTTATCCTCAAAAATAAAAATCTCATCAATCGTACTATGAAGTGCCTTCGCTATATCGTGAGCGAGTTGCAATGAAGGATTATACTTACCTTTTTCAAGGTGGCTAATTGTTTCACGCCGTACACCAACTTGCTTCGCTAAATCTTCTTGTGTCATGTTCAATTTTGCGCGGTATTCTTTTATCTTCGTTACGAACGCCATGGTGCATCTTCCATTTCATCAACAGGTTTATCATAAAAGAACATAGAAAAACCGAACGTAAGAATGAGTGTGCCGAAAATAAGAGCGATATCAATTTCTTGTAGCGCCGGGTTTGGAAATAACATTTCAATAAATATAATGATAGCGGTAGTTAGTAATGTAACGATAAATGCATTGCGACACGATTTATTGACAATTTGTTCAAACAGTTCATCGTGTTGAACTGTTCTATACGATGTGAAAAAGGAGAAGAAACAGAACATAGTAAACAATCCTTTTTCATAAAAAAATCCGAGGAAACCGAAGAAACCGAGAAATCCTAAATATTTTATCCAAGTTGTTTTCATGATAGGTCCTCCTTACGTTGTTAGAAATAAGTCACGTTATGTTACAAATATATCACAATTGGATAGGAATGGTAATAATAGTTTTCCAGTTTGCTTCATAATAATAGTAAAAAGAGGAAATATGCTGCGAAATAAAGAGGATAATATTGTAAAATGGTTGTAAGGAGGGGGAGGAAGAAATGCTAACTTGGATCATGATCGTTGTATTACTTGTAGTGATTACTGTCATTGCGACGGTGTTAATTGGGCGGAATGGTGATGCAAATTATAGCAAAGCGACAAAGGGGAATATTAAACGATTAACAATGATTTATATTATACTAGCTGTCGTTTTAGTTGTTGGATTAGGGGTGTATATTTATTTTAAAGGTTAAATAAACTGAAAAATGTAAAAATCTTAAAATGGAAGTATGCTATAATATCAATATAGTTATTTGGTAATTAAGGAAAGGATTGGATGGAATGATTGAAATTACGAATGTGTCAAAAAGTTATAATGGGTCTACTTATGCAGTAAAAGATTTAAGTTTATCTGTACCTAGCGGCGAAATCTTTGGATTTTTAGGACCAAATGGTGCGGGTAAATCCACGACAATTAAGATGATTACTGGCATTCACGGGGTGGACAAAGGGACTATTACGATTAATGGAAAAAATATTATGGAAGAGCCGATGGAAGCAAAGAAGACGTTTGGTTATGTGCCGGATAGCCCAGATATGTTTTTACGTTTAAAAGGAATTGAATATTTAAACTTTATGGCTGATATGTATGAAGTGCCGAAGGAAGTAAGACAAGAACGAATAGAGTCTTTAGCGAAGAAGTTTGATCTTTATAATGCATTATCTGATCAAATTCAAAGTTATTCGCACGGTATGAGACAAAAAATCGTTATTATTGGTGTGCTCGTGCATGAACCAGATGTATGGATTTTAGATGAACCGTTAACAGGGCTTGATCCGAAATCTGCATATATTTTAAAAGAAATGATGAGAGAACATGCGGATAAAGGAAAGATTGTATTTTTCTCTACGCACGTATTAGAAGTAGCGGAAAAAATATGTGACCGGGTTGCTATTATTAATAAGGGGAATTTGCAGTTTAAAGGAAATTTAGATGAAATGAGAGATCATTTTAAATCCAATGAATCACTTGAAAAAATGTTCTTGGAGATGACGGGCAATGAGTAAAATTTGGACGTTAACGAAGGTACTATTAAAGTTAAATTACGCAGATTTTATAGCAGATAAGAAGAAGCGATGGGCGTATTTATTTTCATTTGCAGCTATTTTATTTGTTGGATTTTTAATATTTGGTTCGATGACGCACGGAATGTATGAAGGTTTGAAACAATTAGGGCAAGGGCCGGGAATGATTATTGCAATGGGACTTGCGATTGCGAGTATATGGGTATTTTTAATGAGTATAACGAACATTTTAACTGTATTTTACTACAGCAATGATATTGAAATGTTACTGCCGTTACCATTAAAACCAGCGCAAATTATTTCGGCAAAATTTTTAACGGTATTAATTACACAATACGTAATGAGTTCATTTATTTTATTACCAATCTTCATTACGTACGGTTTAAAAAGTGGCGCATTTATTACATATTACATATATATGATTTTTATTTACTTACTCTTCCCAATCGTGCCGTTAGTATTAGCTTCGTTACTGATGACAATTATTATGAGGTATACAAATATAGCGAAAAATAAAGATCGAGGAAATATATTTATTGGAATCGTAAGTATATTATTTATTGTAGGAATTAACGTATTTATGCAGTGGAGAAATAAAAGTGCGTTTTCTGGAGATGGGGCTGCGGAATACCTTGTAAATAATCAATCTTCTCTTTTAGTACAAATGACAAATTATTTTCCAACTACATATTTTGGAGCAGTGGCATTAGTAGAAAATGCAAATTGGAAGGGACCTTTATATGTAATAATCTTTGCAGTTATTTCATTTGTCTTCTTTGTGTTGTTTTATTACATAGCAGAGCGTACATATTTAAAAGGGGTTATTGGACTTTCAACGAGTACAGCAAAGAAACAAGTTATTTCGGCGGAAGGTTTACAGAAATCAACAGTACAAAGTTCGCATTTAAAAGCGTATGTGAAAAAAGAATTTAAAACGTTATTCCGTACACCACAATTTTTCTTAAATTGCATTGTACAAACTTTCGTTATGCCAATTATGTTGTTCTTTATTTTATTTGTGCAAGATGGAAATTTAAAGTTTATTACAGAGTATATTAACAATCCAGAGACAACGGGATTTGCAATAGGTGTTGGCCTTTGTGCATCGTTATTTTTAATGGGGAGTAACGTCATTGCAACAACGTCATTTTCGCGAGATGGAAACTCTTGGTTTGTGAATCGTTATTTACCAGTAAAGGCTGCGGATATCTTTTTTGCGAAAGCAATCACTGCTTGGTTAATTAATGTAATCATTTTAGCAGTATTCGGTATTACGATGGCAGTTGTAGCTGGGATTTCTCCAGTCTTTATGATACTGTGGTTTTTACTAAGTGCGAACGGGTTACTGTTAATTAATTTAATTGGAACACGCTGGGACGCACAAACTGCAGATATTCATTGGGATACAGAGCAGAAATTATTTAAAAGTCGATATACAACTTTATGGAATTTTTTAGCTAATATTTTAATAGCTTTAATTATTGTGGGGGGAGTAAGTGTATTATACTTCTTCCTTCATGTCGGACTGTGGGTTATGTTTATCGTTTTATTTGTAATGTTTACGATTGTAAATTATATCTTTATTAAAATGTTAAAATTAGGTGCTGAACGTATACTGTCAAATATTCAATAAGAAGATAGATCCTCTGTATTCATGCAGGGGATCTGTGTATAGATGGAGGAGAAAAAGGTGAAGAAAATAGCAATTGTAACAGGGGCAACTCGTCTGAATGGAATTGGTGCAGCTGTATGCAAGGTGCTTGCTCAAAAGGGGATAGACATTTTTTTCACGTACTGGCCAAAGTATGATAAAGCGATGCCATGGGGAATGAGTGATCAAGAACCCTTTTTGCTGAAAAAGGAAATTGAAAGTTACGATGTTCGATGTGAAATGGCAGAAATCAATTTATCGCAGTCTTATTCGCCAAATCGTTTGTTTTATATGGTATCAGAACGGTTAGGTGATCCATCTATTCTAGTTAATAATGCAGTATATTCTACTCATACGAGAATTGAGGAATTAGATGTAGAGCAGTTGGATAAACATTATACAGTTAATGTTCGGGCTATTATGCTATTAAGTTCATTGTTTATAAAACATTATTCACTTAAAACGGGCGGGAGTATTATTAATCTTACTTCAGGACAGTCAGTAGGTCCAATGCCAGATGAACTAGCATATGCAGCAACGAAAGGGGCAATTGAAGCATTTACAAAGTCAGTAGCACCAGTTGCGATGGAGAAGGGGATTACAGTGAATGCTGTAGATCCAGGACCGACGAATACAGGATGGATTACAGAGGAGCTGAAGCATCATTTAGTATGGAAGTTCCCGCAAGGTAAAGTAGGAGAACCGGTGGATGCTGCGCGCTTAATTTCTTTTTTAGTAAGTGAAGAAGCGAAATGGGTTACTGGGCAAGTCATTCACTCGAATGGTGGTTATTCATAAAAATATTATGTTAACAAATGTTGAGAAACAAAAAACGAAAGAAAATTTTATTTTTTTGTATAAATAAAATGTCAAGAAAGATAAAAATTTGATAGAAGAGTATATCGTCATATGAAGATAGTAATTCTTAATGTGACAATATACTCTTTTTCTTTTACTTGCAAGTAGAAAAATGAAGTAGAAGAAACTCGAATATTAAAATGAGTTTATCAGTTTTTGTACGTATTATTATGAAGATTACTGTCGGAAAGATGATAATTCGTATGAAAAGGGATTTTTTAAGGGGGAATCGAATCGTAAAGGGGAGGATAAATTATGTAAAACATAGGGGGATTTATATGAAAATGAAAAAGGTCGCTATCGCATCGATAACAATTGGTACAATGCTTACTATGGCAGCTTGTAGTCCTTCAGCAGATAAAGAAACGGAAAAGAAAGAGCAAGTAACTGCGCAAAATGATGGAGAAGCAAAAACGACAAGTGCAGATGAAGCGTCAAAAACAACGAAAGATACTGAAAAAGAAACAAATACTTCTTCAAATGAAAAAACAGATAAGGATGTAAAAAATACGAAAGAATCATCAGGGACAGAAAGTAACGGCAAAACGTCAACTCAAAACGAAAATGTAAAAACAAAAGAAAAAGAGACGACAGGAAAAACGAATGATCAAACGACTAGCGGGAAAACAACAGATCAAAGCACAAGTACAAGCACAAACAATAACGGAAAGACAACGAAAGATCCGAAGAAAAGTGTTGCTGTGAAAACGAATGTTAAAGAAGTTGTAGCATTAATTGATAGCTTGGACAAGCAGTTAGCTGCTAATCCGAAATTGGAAACAGTGAATAAGCTTGGCAAACAAATTAATGAAAAGTGGGATGTGATTGAAAAAGAGCTAGAGGCATCACATCCGACGGATTCTAAAACAATCGGTCAAAGTATGTATCCGTTAATTGTAGGAGCGGAGAAAGAAAAAATCGATATTAATAAAATGAAATCTTTAACGACGAAAACGAAAAAAGATTTAAATCAGTTATTGACGAAACTTTCGTAGTTTCAAAAGCCTACTCGTGTCAGTAGGCTTTTTTGGTTGTTATACTGTGCATAGTATAACTTATTTATTTTCATTTTCAATTACGATGCGAAAAGAACTGAATGCTTGTTGACTGACATAATCTTCTTCGCTAACTTTAAAAGGAAATGGAAAAGCGACGAGTTGAAAATTACTTTCCTGATCCACTGAAGGCAATATGAAATTAAAGATTTGCCTCGTTTCAGGTGCAACTTTAGTATAAACGACTTTTCTATTGTTAAATATTTCAACTTGTTTCCAATCTTTAAAAGCCACGATTGCGTAAGTCATTTCATCATTCGTTTCATTACCGTTTGATAGGGTTAATTGCTTGCCTTCCTTTTCAAAGAAGACAGTTTGTAAGTTCTCTTCACGGTTCGTAACAAATAATGGTTCGTAAAGACCATCTTTTAAAATAGCATCTGGATCTATAAGGGAGAGTTTTATTTTTTCGCTTTCTTTCTGAGGAGGATGCATTGAGTATCGCATACTTAGAATGTCTTCTAAAATAGCTGCTTTATTTAAGTTATTATCTTTTAATTTGTATTCAGGTTTTTTAATTATTAAAAAGGTTAATTCACTTGCATTAGGAGAAGTGTGTAAAGAGATTTTCGTAGTCATTGAACTGTTTGGCTTCATATCAAAAAAATAGTGTGATATTTCATTAGTAGTATCTTCTATTTTAAAAGGTTTTTGTTCGTAATCTTCTAGAACAATTAATCCATATTTTCGGTTTTCGTTAATAGTATGTACGAATGATAATGATACATTAATTTTATTATCCTCACTAGTAATTGTACTACCGTTGTTAATATGTTGGCCTTGATTATCCTTCAATCCGTAAGAAATAGTATTGGTTTGTTGCTCTCTCTTATTTTCTTTAGAAGGTGGATGAGGTTGTATGATTGAAGTATTGAACAAAATATAAATTGTAAGTAATGAAATGAGTAAAACACCGATAATAATATATATTTGTTTCATAAATAGCACCTCAATATATGTAAAGTATTAGAGAAAAAAGATATGCAAGATGCATATCTTTTTTCTCTTTCTTACCAGAAGGCTTTTGTTTCGTGATTCACATCATTATAACCACTTAATTTATAGGTATGATTACCGATAGCGTAATCATCTCCATAATAAATGCTTGTGTTGGTCGCTGTAGCACTTACAAAGGATGATTTTTTTGCACTATTACTTTTCGTATTTACTAATGAGCCATCGCCATTGAAAGTTCTTGCTTTTGCATAAACATAGTCTTCGGTCGTAGTTGATTTCGATTTCGCAACTGCATATGGGTTACCAAAAAAGGGAGTATATACGCTAATGTTAGAGTCATTCTTAGGTGCAGCTGCAACAGTCAAACTAGGAACACTAGATGTTTTTGTTGATTGAATTGTATCAAAGTCAACTAAAACGGGCTGCCTGTCTACAGTATCGACCTCTGAAGCACTTGCGTTATTAGTAAAACCAAAACCTAAAACCGCTAACCCTAAAGTTGTCACCGATAAAGATTTTTTCATATTCACTAATTTTCCCACCTTTTTAAATTTTTGAGTTCGAACTCAATTCATACAATATATGAAAATTTCGAAACTCTCAATGGTTTATCCCATACTTAACTTTTCTTTTACTTTCGATTCAACATGTCTTCATTTGCAAAAAAGCGAATATATCTTCTAATGCTTAGCCAGCAAGGGATACAGGTTTAATTTTATGAAATTCATGTAAATTTAAATCTATTCATGTCAGAATCTCTGTTATTTTTAAGTTCATATGGGAAACTTATTAAAAAAAGGATGGTGACAAAAATGAAAATCGATCGAATTTGTACAATTGGACCCGCAAGTAATAATAAAGAAACATTAGCGCAGTTAATAAAGAATGGTATGAAAATTGTTCGACTGAATTTATCGCATGGCACGCATGAAAGTCATAAAGACATCATTCGTTTAGTGAAATCATTAGATGACTCTATTAAATTTTTGGGTGATGTACAAGGACCTAAAATAAGATTAGGTGAAGTGAAAGGAGGGCAAATTAAACTTCAGGCAGGAGATTCTTTTATTTTACATACACAACCAGTTACAGGGAGTAATACAGAAGCGAGTGTTGATTATGAAGGAATTGCGAATGATGTGAAAGTAGGCAGTAGAATTTTAATTAATGATGGAGAAGTTGAATTAATTGTTGAAAAGATAAGTACGGACAAAATAGAAACGAAGGTAAAAACAGGTGGCAATATCTCATCTCATAAAGGAGTTAATTTACCAGATGCGGCTGTTCGTTTACCAGCTATTACAGAGAAAGATAAAAAAGATATTCAGTTTCTTTTAGAGGAGAATGTTGATTTTATCGCATGTTCTTTCGTAAGAAAACCTAGTCATATAAAAGAAATACGAGATTTTATACAACAGTATAAAGAAACGTCACCTAATTTAATTGCAAAAATAGAAACGATGGAAGCAATCGAGAATTTTCAAGATATATGTAAAGAAGCAGATGGAATTATGATTGCAAGGGGCGATTTAGGAGTAGAGTTACCGTATCAATGCATTCCGCTTTTACAGAAAATGATGATTCAGGAATGTAATCGAACGAATACATATGTCATTACAGCAACACAAATGCTTCAATCTATGGTAGATCATTCTATTCCAACAAGAGCAGAGGTGACTGATGTGTTTCAAGCTGTACTGGACGGGACGAATGCAGTTATGCTTTCAGCTGAAAGTGCATCAGGAGAACATCCAATCGAAAGTGTGAGAACATTACGTCTCGTTTCAGAATTTGCGGAGCATGTTAAAAAAGATGGACCTTTTGCGATGAAAGATGTACTGGAGTTACTGCATAAATCACTGAATGAGTGATGAATAAAAAAAGAGGGTGGATATGCATCCCCCTCGTGTTTACTCTTGTTCTTGTTCATCTAAAATCTTATCAAAAGCAGCAGATACTTTATCAAACTCTTCATCATTTTCAATGTATGAAAACTCATTATCTTCTTCTACTTTTAAAAAGAAAATATCAATGTCTTCCTCAGTTTCTGTTTGGATATCTTCAACAAAGGCAACTGCAATATACTCTGCGCCTTCGACATCCATCGCTCCAAGTACTTCTACTTCTTGCTCTTCGTTATTCTCATCACTAAGAGTAAACACTTCGCCAACTTCAATATCAGACATATTCATTCTCCTCCTGTTCGACTCTAAAAATAGAGCACTCAAACTGTATACATACTAACATATCTTTCCATGAAAAACCAAATTCATACGTAAGAAAACAATTGATTCTTCTTTAGTATGAGTATACAGCTATTAGGAGCATTATTTGTCTGTGCTATATTACTTAATCCATTCAACAATTGTATCCATAGTCTGTCTTGTTTTATCACGCTTTGGCTCTTCTTTACGGTAACCAAAGGCAACCATAACTGATACTTCAAGATTATCGCCTTGTATAATGCCTTCTTGACGAAGTAAAGAATCTACTTCCTCTTTATCAAATCCTTCTATTGGACAAGAATCAATACCGATTTGAGCTGCGCTCGTCATCATATTACCTAAAGCGATATAAGATTGCTTGGATGCCCAATCAAATACAGCACGATCGGATTGTAATAAGTTAAAATCTGTTTCCTGGAACTTTTTGAAGAATTCATATCTAATTTTTTGAGTGTCTTCAGGCAATCCAATAATATCGTTCATCATATATTTAATATACTCTGCATCATAATGCATATCTTTAATGTTTCTTGAAAGAACAATAACAAAATGACTAGCTGTTGCAAGTTGCCCACCAGCGCCCCATGAATACGGTTGTAGTTTTTCTCTTAATTCTTTATTTTGTACGACAATAAATTTCCAAGGCTCATATCCAAAAGAAGAAGGAGATAATCTGCCTGTTTCTAAAATGAATTTGAAATCCTCTTCTGAAATTTTGTGCATAGGATCGAATTCTTTACATGCATGTCTGAAATGAAAAGCCTCCATAATTTTTTCTTTTGTAATTTCTTTTGTATTTTTCATAAAAGTTCCTCTTTTCATGAATTTATTTTTGTAAGTAAATTATATTTTTAAAGTAACATAGATACAAGTACGCACATTTATGTGGTATAGTATCAAAAAAGATACTAATGTTAAGGGAAGGGATTTATTATGGATTGTCCAAACGAAAATAATATAAATTACCCATTTTTAAATAAATATTCTTGTCCAGTTGAAGCTATGGTTGAGGTGATTGGAGGGAAATGGAAAGGGGTAATTTTGTATCATTTATTAGATGGTACAAAGCGGTTTAATGAATTAAAAAGATTAAAACCAAATATCACACAAAGAATGTTAACACTGCAACTGAGAGAACTTGAAGCAGATGGCATCATACATCGCGAAGTATACCGTGAAGTGCCGCCAAAAGTAGAATATTCATTAACTGAGCTTGGTGAATCTCTTCGTCCAATGATTTTATTAATGATGGAGTGGGCAACTCATAATATGGAGAAGGTTTTGGAGAGTAGGAATACGAAAAATAATAATTAAGAGTTGAAATTGGTATAGACGAGATATGTGAAATAGTTGTAGAAATAAAAGGTGTTTCCATACGTGAAAACACCTTTTATTTCTATATTTTTACTTTTTAACTTCAACTGCTGAAGTTGGAAAGTTATTTAAGTTTGCAATTTGACCATACCAATCAGCATGTTTAAAAACAACACCTTTTCCATATCCTTCAGTTGAAGTACGTTCCCATAGTGTTGTTGAATAGCTAGCGGTAGGGGATGCTGTACGTACAGAAACAATTTGATTTTGCCAACTAGCAGACAAGTTTTTATAACCGCTACTTAGAGAAAAATACTCGCTACCTTGATTTGTGAGTTTATAGAAGTCTGTACTACCAGGTCCGCTTCCTCCAACACCAAGGGGAGTGATTGAATTATTCAACCTTTGTTTATCTTTTTCAATAAAAGACTCTAAACTTTCTTTGCTCGAAAATCCATAAGATAACCAGTCTCCATTTTGATTTTGTTTCGGTAGAACTAACGTTATTTTTACGTCTTCCTTTAATGGAGCACTCAATTTGTTAAACGAATCAACAGTCTTTTCATCTACAGTTACATATTCGAAAGAGGAAATCGTATAATCTTTTTCGGTACTAGCTGATACTGATCCCAGTCCTCCAGTTAACGACAAAACAGTTAATAATGCACCTGCTACCAACTTTTTCAGCATGGATTCATCTCCTTAAAACTTAGATTTTTTACATAACTAAAATGTATGTTAATTTGAATGTATTATAAATATTTAGAAATTTATAAAAATTAAACAGAATATTCTTTTATTAGTCTTGAGTAAGGAAAGTAATTAAAAATGAAAAAAGGTTTACTTAAAAAGTAAATCCTTTTTGCCAACCTATCTCAAAACTCTATGGATTAAAGTTTCATTTTATCCATCTATGAATCACAAACTTCTTTTGCATTCATAGAAGCAGCATCTAATAAAAGGAAAATGGCTGCTATAATATGTAGAAGGATTTCTATATAAGGAAAGAAGGCAACTAGAGTAACGATAATACCTATATAATGAGTGTACGTATTCATGCCTGCTTGTTTAGCTAATAAAAAAGTAGTGATATGTAAAGTAATCAATAGTAGTAAAGGTATCCCATATAGGTTAACAAGACTTGGAAATAAATAATAACAAGGAATTAATAAAAGGTGATAGATTCCTGTGATCCACTTTAGTGCTTGTATGTAAGTTTTCAAAGTAAATCCTCCTAAAACAATATATATCTATATATTACTAAAAATAACAGGTAATTGGATATTATATATTTTTAGTTTTAAATAGATTATAATTTTTTTATGTAAACTAATTATTGATTATCTATAAAATAGAAAAACCACCCAAACGAGGGTGGTTCGTATTATAAATAACTACTTAAAGAAGAAAGGGAGACCTTCACCTCACTACCTTCCTTCATATTTCGCAGCATAGCGGTTTCTGTACTAAGTTCTTCTTCCCCAATAATAAGCACGTAAGGGATATTCTCTTTATTGGCATAATTAAGGGCACGTTTTAATTTGCGTCCTGCTAGTTCTAGTTCGACTTTTAAGGAAGTGGTAGAACGTAATTGCTGGGCAAGTTGTAAGCAGTGTAATTCTGTCCCGAGTGGGATGATAAATAGATCCGCGGTAGATGATATCGTTTCTTTCTGTGATAGTGCTGTATAAATAACGTCTAAACCGAATGAAATACCGACTGTTGGATAGTTCATATTATCACCACGGAATGCTCCGATAATGTTATCGTAACGGCCGCCGCTACCGATGCTGGATGTAATCGATCCATCTTTTAAAAAGATTTCATATACGGTACCAGTATACATTGTGAGTCCTCTTGCTAAAAACGGATTGAATATCGTATTTTCATTTATTCCGAGAGCGAATAAATATTGCTGTAATTGTTGTAATTCGTTTACGCCATCGGCAACGAGTTGGTTATTGAAAGCTTCTTTAAAGTCAGCAATTGTAAGCTTTAGACAAGATAATACAGTATTACATATCGTATCAGCCATTTCTTCAGAAATTCCGCGCTCTAATACATCTTTTCGTACACCATCAATCCCAATCTTTTCGATTTTGTCTAATGATAAAATTACGTCACTTGTTAACTCAGTAGGGATGTTAATGGCCTGAAGAATACCATTTAACAATTTTCGGTTATTATATTGGATTGTTACCTCTAATTTTAACGTTCGGAACAGCTCAAGTGCCATGCTCATAAGTTCCGCTTCTGCCATGACTGATTCTACACCGACTATATCAACGTCGCATTGTATAAATTCACGAAATCTTCCTTGTTTAATGGGGCCATCTCGAAATACTTTCCCAACTTCATAACGTTTAAAAGGGAGGCGAATATTCGGATTCATTGCCACAACTTTTGCGAATGGAATAGTTAAATCGTATCGTAAGGCAAGCTCACGTTTTCCCTGATCCTCAAGTGTATATATTTCTTTTAAAATTTCATCGCCACCGCCGTACTTGTAAGACATAAGCTCATACATATTTAACGTCGGTGTCTCTAACGGTTTGCATCCGTATCGTTCAAACGTATCTTCACAAGCCCTTTTAATTTTATTTCGCAGCACTTGCTCCTCTGGTAAATAGTCTTTTGTCCCTTTTACATTTTTCATTTCCATTGTAATCACTCCTTTTTTAAATTAAAAAAAGCTATGCAGGTATAAAAATACCCACATAGCTTTATGAACGCTTCGTGGGTCAACAGGAAAAGCCCTGTACCCACGAAGAAAAATTTTTCTTCGGATACACGGCGTTACGTATGATGATGAAGTTGGAAAGAAGTATTAAAAATTCGCATTACAAATCTCTCCTTAACATAAGTTTTTCCAAATTATATCAGATGATTTTTGAATTATCAATATTTTTAGTTTTGAAATATACGTGAAGTTATGTAGGAGAAATGGAAAAGGGTGTATAATAAAACTTAATAATATGAAATAACCTTTTAAGGAGAACGTTATGAAAAAAGATAAAACAAATGCGATGCGAATATTAGATAAAGAAAAAATTGAATATTCGATGATGTCATATGATCCAGACAATGGGAAAATTGATGGCGTATCAGTAGCCGAGAAAATTGGACGAGAAGTGAGAGAAGTATATAAAACGTTAATCGCTCAAGGGAATAGTAAAAATTATCATGTGTTTATTATTCCGGTAGATGAGGAACTAAATTTAAAAGCTGCCGCAAAAGCAGTAAGTGAAAAGAAGATTGAAATGATTGCTGTGAAAGATATTACGAAAGTGTCAGGATATATTCGTGGCGGTTGTTCACCAGTCGGAATGAAGAAGTTATTTTCTACATGTATTGATGAAAGTGCCCAATCACTTGAAACGATGATAGTAAGTGGCGGGAAAATTGGAATACAAATTGAGCTTAAAGTAGATGACTTGGCGAAAGTGACGAGAGCGCAGTTTGGTGAGGTAACGAAGTAATGATACATAGGAAAAGAAGTTCTTGTTTTATTAAATTTAGATAAAGATTTATAGGATAATTAGTCCATTATGAGGACGGATTATCCTTTTTTCTTGCTACTGATCATGAGACGTTATGTTAACCGAGTGTTTATACAATATTCAACCGAAAACAAACAACATATCAACTCTATAAAATGGTAAAATAGGGAAAAGGGCATTCTGAATAATACCTTTAGAAACCACTATTTATCACATAGGGGTTTTCAAAAAAGTAAAGGGGGGGGGATAAATGAAATATATTAATGGATTGTACATAGCACTTATATTGATGATGTTCATTAATTTACTTAATTTCACAATTTTTGATAATAAATACTCAGGGATAACAATGTATCTTTCTTCCGTTATATTCATAATTGGGAGCGCATTTTTTGGAAGTGCAAAACGGCTTAAAATGAGTGAGAAAAAATAAACCTTTTAGGAGGTTATAATCATTAATGAAACAACAAGAACAAGTCATCTTTCGTGAGGTTCAGAGATCCCCAATTTGGGTATGGATAATCATATTAGGGATCTCCATGCTGATGTGGTATGGATTTATTCAACAAATTATTCTTGATATCCCGTTTGGAGATAAACCAGCTTCTAATGGTGTCTTAATTGTTATGTGGTTGTTCGGGATTGCCTTTCCTGTATTAATGCTTGGAGTATTGAAACTGATCATTGAGGTCCGTGAAAAAGGTCTTTATGTCCGCTTTGTTCCTTTTCATTTTCAATATAAGCAGTACCTTTTCAAAGATATACATCATTATGAATGCATTACTTACAGTCCAATAAAACGATTTGGAGGATGGGGAATTCGTTTTAACCTTAAGAATGAAAAAGCCTATAACATGAATGGAAATAAAGGTATAGAGTTAAAGTTGCAATATAACACAGTAGTAATCGGCACTCAAAAATCAGATGAATTAAAAAAAGCACTGGACTCAGTACAAAAAGTATAATGAAAATTAAACTTTAACAAACGGGCACAATTCAACAATTTCTACTAGGTATACCTACTTTAAAAACAACTTAAATTTACTTCCAATATCGAAAATTATGTAAATAAGCTGTTCACTGGATTCCCATAGAAAACTGTGATGAGATGAAATGTTTGATTTTGAAGCACTTCAAAATCTTAGCTAGATGGCTATGTAGCGGTACCGACATTAAAAAGGCAGGAACATATCAAATATGTTCCTGCCTTTGATTTTAGACAGATGTTTCCTAACAGTTGATTTTGTAAATGAAAGTCGAATTTAAATCCATATTTTGTGTGAAATATAAAACATATAATAAAAGTATGAGGTGATACAGTGAGAGAGATTCATATTCATAAAATCATTGCGAATAAGAGAAAAGAAAAGGGAATTACGCAGGAAGAGTTAGCGGCGTATATCGGTATTACGAAGGCATCTGTTTCCAAATGGGAGACGGGGCAGAGTTATCCGGATATTACATTTTTACCACTATTAGCATCGTACTTTAACATAAGTATTGATGAACTAATTAGTTATACACCACAAATGGAGCAGAAAGATATTAAAAATTTATATCATCGACTAGCCGAAGCTTTTAGTGAAGAACCGTTTGATGAAGTAATAATGGAGTGCAGGGGAATAATCAAAAAATATTATTCTTGTTTTCCATTATTAATTCAAATAGGAATACTTTTTATTAATCATCACATGTTAACAGAGGACACGGATAGAGGAATTGAAATTTTAGAAGAGGCAATGAATCTCTTTAGCAGAGTGCAGGAAGAAAGTGACGATGTTTCTCTTGTGAAAGAGGCGGCATCGTTTCAAGCAACTTGCTATCTTATACTCAATAGACCAAATGAGGTGCTTCAATTACTTGGCGAAACGATACGTCCTAACTTTCCAGAGGGAGATCTAATCGCACAGGCGTATCAAATGCTTGGAAATGCTGAGAAGGCAAATGAAGTGATGCAAATTAGTATGTATCAACATTTAATACAACTCGTTGGGACAATACCGAATTATGTAGTAGTAAATGCTTCAAGCGCTGAAAAAGTAGAGGTAATTTTAAATAGAGCTTTTATATTAATAGATATATATGAATTAGAAACGTTACATCCCAATATGACTTTAAAAGTATACTATGCTGCTGCACAAGTATATTGCATGCAAGGGAATTTTGAAGGTTCATTAGAAATGCTACGGAAATATGCAGCGGTTTGTACGAATAGCTTCACAGTAAATAGCCTGCATTTACACGGCGATTCCTATTTTGATGCGATTGATGGATGGTTTGCAGAATTTCCACTTGGTGCTAAAACAGTTAGAAATGAAGAGATTATAAAGCGAAGCATGCTACAAAGCATTGCAGAGAACCCGGTTTTCGTTCCGATGAAAGATGTAAGAGAGTACAAAAATATAATAGCGAGTTTGAAATTCAAATTAGATATAACGGAATAGAAGGAGGATTAATATAATGATCTTTGATGAATATGAAGTAGCGGTAAAAAGTGAATTAACTTTGCAAGGTACGATTACAAAGCCAAAAGCTGGTGGGAAGTATGCTGCTGTTGTAATTATCGCTGGATCTGGAGAAGTTGATCGTGATGGAACGATAGTACCGCTAAAGCTTGAGTCGAACATATATAAAGATTTAGCACATGTAATGGCGCAACTTGGAGTAGTGACGCTCCGTTTCGATAAGCGCGGAGTAGGAAAGAGTAACGGAGAAATTCTGAAGACTGGAATGTGGGATTTAGTTAGTGATATAGAGGCCATGATAACGTATTTAAAAGAACAACCATTTGTTGATCCAGAAAATATCATTTTAGCTGGTCATAGTGAAGGGTGTATGTTAGCCACTGTAGTAAACGCAAGAACACCAGTTAATGGACTCATACTTATTACAGGAGCTGCAGAATCATTAGAAGAAGCTACAAAAAGACAAAGAGAAATTGCTTATAAAGAACTAAAAGAGCAGAAAGGAATAAAAGGAAAACTAATGCGTCTTCTTAATGTAGAGAAACGCGGAGAAAAACAGATGGAAAAAATAAAAGAGAAAATGATGAACACAGAAAAAGATACGATTAAAGTTGGTTTTAAACCGATGAATGCAAAGTGGTTTAGAGAGCATTTTCAGCATGACATCTATAAAGACTTACAACAAGTAACATGTCCAGTACTAGCTATTGCTGGTGATAAAGATATTCAGGCTGACCCTGAAAGAGCGAAGCGGATCGGTGAGTATGTGAAGGGTGATTCTGAAGTACGTGTAGTAAAAAATATGGATCATAGTTTAAAAAGTTTTGAAGGTGAATTTAAAGCATTAGAGTTTAAAAAGAATTATGAAGAAGGGGCAGGAAAGCCGCTTCATCCAGAGTTGGAAGAAATAATTGTGAATTGGATGGAAGCACATTTTATCCCGGGCAGTAAAGCTTTTACATCAAAATTAGGTGAGGAAGTTGGGAAAGAAAGAAACTGCTTGTAAAAGATTGGTTGTTGAGTGGGAATCTAGTTTAGTATATAAAAGTTTTTAATAAAAAAATCTGTTAAGAGATAGGTTTTTTTATCTAATTTTCATTTAAAAACGAACATTTTAAGTTGTTTAATCGAAAATGTTCACTTTTTTCTTGCGCATATACTAGTATTTTGTTATATTATCCATATAATAATTTTGAATAACATCACTCGTATATACTCGGTAATATGGTCCGAGCGTTTCTACCTAGTTCCCAATGAAAGAACTGGACTACGGGTTAAAGTATTCGGGCGCTCTATGTAATGTGCGCTACCGATTTATAATTTTGCATGTGCTTAATTAACTTTGACTACCGTAGTTCTAGAAAGTAGAGAATCTTCTACAATTTCTAGAACTTTTTTGTTTGGACCAAAAGCATCGAGTATAGAAAACAACAAGAGAAAGAGGAGATTATTTATGAAGAAGAATACGTTGTAAAAATGTGCTACCCTAGTAACTACTGTTGCATTGTCATTCTCGATACTTGCGGGATGTGATGCGAGTCCGAAACAAGTTGAGGCAAAAAGCAATCAAAAACCAATCTTAATTCAAGGGCCAATGCCGATAGAAGCAGAAAAGTTTGCGAAAAGGCTAAAAAATGTGAAAGAAGAAAAGTCTGGAACTTTTGTATTTTATAAAGGAACTGTCGACAATTATCCTGTAATCGTTGCGAAAACAGGTAAAGGAATGGAGAATACAGCAGCTGCTACAGCGGTGGCTATTGAAAAATATAAACCTACAGCAATTATTAACCAAGGAACATCAGGTGGACATGATCCAAATTTAAATGTATTTGATATTGTGTTAGGAAAACAAGTTGCAAATATAGGTTCATTAAAAACAACAAATATGGATGAGAACCAAGGAATTGAGCCGACAAAATGGATATCTATGGACTTAATGGCTTCTGAAGGAAGTGCAGGAGAAGATCCAAATGCTGAGAAAATCCGATACTACGAAGGAGATAAGGAATTACTTGCAGCGGCTCATGCAGTGAAAGATAAATATACAAAAGGTAAAGTAGTTGAAGGTACGATTGGTTCAGCAGACGTTTGGAATAACGAAGTTGATAGAATTAAGTGGTTCCATACAAAATACGGTACATCTGTAGAAGAAATGGAAGGAGCTGCTGCAGCTCAAATCGCAAAAGCTTATGACGTACCGTTTTTAGGGATTCGAGTATTATCTAATAATAAAACAAACGGTGGGAAATATAACCCAAATACAGCAGCGGCAAATCAAGAATATGTATATGAAGTAGTTAAAAAATATATAGATTCAATGCAAAGTAAATAGTAGTAGTTCTGTTCCAGCATAAACGTCAAGTAACTGTAACTGTAAATGTTTTCGAGACGGATAAACTTGTCTTAGGAATGGTAGTTGAAAAAGAAAAGCTTGTTTCTTATAGAAAATATAAGAAACAAGCTTTTTTATTTAAAATAAATTGGGTAATTAAACTATAACATCAATATATAACGTTGAATATCATAATAATATAATGGAGGTGATGTTATATGGCTCTTACTACAGGACCAATTGAAAACGTAGGAAATCAACCTGCTAATGCAAATAGAGTTAGGGTAAAAATCCTTAACCGTACTGCTGGCCCACTTACTGGAGTAGCTAGAGTTTTTAGACTTGACGGTTCATTAGTATTAATTGAACAGGTAAACTTCAATGTAAATTCTAATGCTTCTACTTTTGCAACTCTAAGTTTAGTTCATCCTGCTCTTGGACAAGCATTTGAATATGAAGTTCAAATTGTTCCTAATCAACCTGGTGGACTATATAGTGTTTATGGACTAACAGCTGACAGTGTTATCATTACTGCACAACGTATTGTGAACTCAGAATTGACACAGTTTCTTTAATTAAAATAGATTGGTGCCTACATGGTATCCAATCTATTTTTGTACGTATTATTCAGAGAAAGAAAGGTTTTACACAAAAATAAAGACAGTTATGGAAACGGGAAAAGTCGAGTTATCATCTTGATTTTTATTATTTCTGTCTTAGACTGTATCTGTTTTGTTGCACGGTTTTCTTTGAATGCTTTTTATTCAAACTGTTTTTTAAAGTATTTATCAAATATGCATTATTGCATAAATAAATTTAAATTTATAAGTTAATATTAAACTACTTTTTAGTTGTAAAGAATATGTTAATAATCTTTATAAGAGAAGGATATTCCTTGTAAAAAGTGAAATTGTTTGGAATGTGAATAAACAAAAAGTTTAGAAGTGATACAGACTGGATAGAGTCTTGTATTAAATAAACAGAAAAGGGGTATGGGTTTCTAAAAGGTTTCGGGGGTTAGAAAGCATTTTTTAGTGAATAGCTTCAAATTATATTTTAAAGGGGAATGGGTATATGAAGTTTCGAAATACAAAGATTGCTATGGTTACACTATCTTCATTTTTTATTTTAGGTTCTGCATCTCTATCATTCACAGATACTATACACGGTGAAGTAGCTCCTGCATCAGCACAAGAGATTATTGTAAAAAGTTATGACGATACATATTATAATAATGCAATAGGAAAAACGGGGTTAGAATTAAAGAAGGAACTGCATAATATTATTGATAATCATACAAAGTTATCATACAGTGCGGTTTGGGAAGCACTAAGAGATACTGATGAAGATCCAAATAATAAAAATAATGTGATACTCTTATATACTGGTCGTTCGCAAGGGAAGCTTACGAATGGATCAGGAGTAAATAACTGGAACCGAGAGCATGTTTGGGCAAAATCTCACGGTGACTTTGGAACGACTGCAGGACCTGGAACAGATCTACATCATTTAAGAGCGACGGATGTATCTGTAAATAGTTCACGTGGAAATCTAGATTTTGATAATGGTGGTGTGAATCATTCTGAAGCGACAGAATGTAAATATGATAGTGATTCTTGGGAACCTCGTGATAGTGTAAAAGGAGATATCGCTAGAATGCTGTTTTATATGGCTGTTCGTTACGAGGGAGACAACGGCGAAATAGATTTAGAACTAAATGAAAAAGTGAATAACAATAAAGATCCATACATGGGGAAACTATCTGTCTTATTAAAATGGAATGAACAAGACCCGGTCGATGATTTAGAGCGAAAGCGTAATGAAGTGATTTTTACAAAATATCAACATAACCGCAATCCTTTTATTGATCATCCTGAATGGGTAAATAAAATTTGGAACTAAGATTTTTAAAGGTATTATATTTTGATAGAAGGGATTGATCATTATGATCAATCCCTTCTTATATTTTTACTAGAATAAATGATTTTAATAGGACTAGTGAGGGAAATAGAATAGATATTTATATGGAACGATAGTACTTATTTATCTAGTTAAGTATTTAGTAAGGTCCCCACTCAATATTCACCCCAACAATAAGAAAAACAAGTCCAATGATAAACCAAATGAGTGCAAGTGGAGCCATGAAACGAATCCATTTTCCATAAGAAATCCCGCTCGCTGCGAGAACGCCCATTAAAACACCAGAAGTTGGATTTAAGCAGTTTACTACACCTTCTCCAAGCATAACAGCTTGTACTGTAACTTGGCGTGTAATGTGCATGAAATCAGCTAATGGAGCTAATATCGGAATGAAAATAACCGATTCTCCTGTCCCGGATGAAATGAGGAAATGTAATGCGGCACTACTCACATACATGCCGATAACACCAAATACAGGGCTTTGTCCTTCGAGAGCTTGTGCGAGTTGGTTAACGATTGTATCAAGTAATTTGCCTTGTTCTAAAATGACTGAAATACAGCGAGCCATTCCGACGATTAAAGCACCGTAGATAAGATTTTGGCAGCCAGTTAGAAAAGTGGATGCGATATCGTTTGCTTTCATGCCACCTATTATTCCTGCTGTAATTGCTATGAAAATAAAAGTAGCGGTCATTTCTGCGTCCGTCCAATGTAGACGAAAAGCGCCTATTAAAAATACAATTAACGATAAAGCTGAAACGAGTAAAATTAATTTATGACGTATCGTCCAAGGGACTTCTTTTTTCTCTGTTTCTTTTTCGCTTGAAAGAGCGTTACTGGGAAACCAGTTGTCGCCAAGGATGCTTCCTTTATTTGATTTTTTCAAGCGTTTTACATACCAATTTATATAAAGGATAGTGGCAAGTAAAAAAGATATATAGATTGCGGTGCGTAAACCAATCCCGGAAAACATCGGAAGTTCTGCGATCTTTTGTGAAATGCCTAAAGGTGAGGGAGATAAAATAGTAGCATTAAAACCAGCATAAGTACCTAAATAAATAATTGCTACACCGACGATAGCGTCCCATTTTAACGTGCGTGCAACGATAATGCCGATGGGGATAAAACCGATAACTGAGTTAACGATAATACCAGTCGTTCCAAGAATAGAAAAAAGCGCAGCAACTATACAAATGAAAAGTAATTGCTGATTACGAAATTTGTTAATAACATGATAGATTAAACCGTCAAGAGCACCTGTTTTTTCAAGAATTGCAATGGCTCCACCTGTAAATAAAATTAGAAAGATAATAGGAGCAGCAAGTGTCATTCCTTTTTCAATAGCGGTAAAAAAAGAAACAAATCCTACGGGTGATTGCGGAACAGAATGGTAGCTACCTGGTATTGTCGTTGTAACGGTCCCGTTTGTAACCCTTTTAAATTCTCCAGCAGGAACGAAGTACGTAGCAATGGCGCAAAGTAAGGCAATAAAAAATAGTAGTACGTACGCATCAGGCATTTTAAACTTTGGTTTACTAGGTTGTTTTTTTGCCTCAGTTTGTATTTGCATAAAATCCCTCCTTCTTCACTTTATTAATTTTAAATATTCTGAATTTAATCCGTGAAATAGATTATAATAAAGGTAGCTTCTTAAGGCAATAGTTTTTGTATCCTTTCCCGTACATACAAATTATTGCAATATTAGACAGGGAAACGATAATAAGCCAAGAATATGTTATGTAGAAAGAAAAAGGAAAAGAGGGAACAAGATGTGGAAAACTACTGATCTATGTGATGAATTTGAAAAGGAATTACAAATATGTCGCCAGTCTTTTCGGTCTTTTGGGAAGAAAGAACAATTCCACGGGAAAATTGCAACTGTAAAAGTGAAAGATGATAATGTACTAGTGAAGGAAGGATTGCAAACATTACCAGAAGGAACAGTATTAGTTGTTGATGGCGGAGCGTCTACGAATTGTGCTTTACTCGGTGATAATTTGGCAGCTATTGCGGAAGAAAGAAAGCTAGCAGGAATTATTGTGAATGGGTATGTTCGTGATTCTAGTGAACTAAAGAATATTAATATTGGTATTTTAGCGTTAGGAACGATGCCAAATAGAAGTGTGAAAGAAGGAAAAGGAGAACGAAATATTTCATTGCACTTTGGACAAGTAGAATGGAATCCAAATGAATATGTCTATGCGGATGAAGATGGCGTCATTATTAGTGAAAAGAGTTTACATAGTTAAGAGTTAATAAGTTATTATTCTTAGAAAATAAATCCGATAAATCATGGACAAAATTCTTTGTCAATAGTAAAATAATACAGAAATTTAAAATTTACAGAATGTATAGGTTTATCGTTTTACGATAACTTAAATGGGAGTAAGTTGTGCCAAGAAAAGTGAATGTTATCACAATGATACGTTCATAAACAAAATTATTTTTCCTATACAAATATAGCCGCGAATGATGCGGGTAGGAGGTGTTGTACATTTTTGTTCGACACTTACAAAAAGAGAGTGTCAATCGCACGCCCTTGAAGGGCCTTTTTTTGTGTAAATGGTAGTAAGGGAGGAAATTTTGGGATGGCAATGTTGAAAAAATGGCTGCTTACATCATTAATGGCAGTGACACTTGTATTTGTTTCTTTTGCGAATACAGTACATATTACGTTTGCTGAAGGAAATACAGCAAAACTTGCAATTATTGGGGAATCACAAAAAGGCATTATGTTATGTCCGAAAGAAGAGCAAATTAAAGATGGAGAAACAGCTTTAAGTTTGCTGCAAAAGGTCATGGGGGACAAGGTAGAATCTGAAACGATGTCGTTTGGAACATATGTAAAAGGCATCGATGGTTTAATGGCCGGGGCTACAAGTGCTTGGCTGTATGATGTAAATGATCAGTCTGCAGAAGTCGGAGCAGATAGTTATAAATTAAAATCTGGAGACGTTGTTGTCTTTCGTTTTGTTTCAGACTGGAGCAATATAAGCCAGGAAACATTGAAAGAAACGTTAGATAAGTTCGGAACGTGTAAAACAGAAGAACCAAAACCAGAAGGCGAAAATGGTAAACCGACAGTCGAGCCAAAACCAGAAGGTGAAAATGGTAAGCCGACAGTCGAGCCAAAACCGGAAGGTGAAAATGGCAAACCGACAGTCGAGCCAAAACCGGAAGGTGAAAATGGCAAACCGACAGTCGAGCCAAAACCGGAAGGTGAAAATGGTAAACCGACAGTCGAGCCAAAACCAGAAGGTGAAAATGGTAAAAAACCAGAACAACCAAAGCAAGAGAATGTTCAAATTCCAGCGAAGCAATTAGAGGAAGCAATCTCAAAAACATCTGACAAGATGTTACAAGATGGAATTGAAAGTGATTGGGTAGCTGTAGCGCTTTCTCGTTCTGGAAAGAATGTGCCAATTGAGGCAAAATTAAATTATGTTAAGTCAGTAACTGAAAAAGTAGAAAAGCGCATTAATCGTTTTTCAGCGACAGATTTAGCTAGAACAATTATTATGATGAATGCAATGAGTGCAGACCCTAAAAATGTAGGTGGACATAATTTAGTTCAAAAATTGTATGAGTCAGATAAAGTGAATTCTGTTACAGGTTATGCATTTGCTTTACTTGCATTTGATACGAAGAAGTATGAGATTCCAGTTGAATCAAAATGG
This sequence comes from Bacillus sp. FSL L8-0152, assembly GCF_038006365.1. Taxonomy (NCBI): domain Bacteria; kingdom Bacillati; phylum Bacillota; class Bacilli; order Caryophanales; family Bacillaceae; genus Bacillus; species Bacillus sp. FSL L8-0152. Next base: position 3,369,937 of record NZ_JBBOVB010000001.1, on the reverse strand, counting down.
AACAGAGTTGCTCTAGTGGAAGCACTGTTAAATAATCAGCATACAGACGGTGGATGGACTTATAATAGTTCAGGTAGTAAAGATAGTGCTAGTAGCGTTGATGTAACAGGTATGGTTTTATCAGCATTAGCTCCTTATCAAGAGCGATCAGATGTGAAACCAGCTATACAAAAAGCTGTTGCGTATTTATATAACGAACAGCTGCAAAATGGCGGTTTTTCAGCTGATGGACAAGAAAATTCAAATAGTACTGCGCAAGCAATTATTGGATTATCACTTGTTAAAGATGTAGATCAAAATCGTCTTCATAAGGCAATGCAAAACCTATTATCATATCAACTTTCAAATGGTGAATTTAAATGGTTACCAAGTGATCAAAATGGTAACGGAATGGCTACAGAACAGGCTCTTTTAGCATTACTTCAATTTAAAGAAATGGGAAAATCTATTTATGATTGGTCTAATGTAGACGCTGGTGATGTAATTAAGCCAAAACCGATTGAAGAGCCAGAAAAGGTCGTTGAACCAGAAAATAATGTAGTAGAAAAAGAAGTTACTGAAGAACCGAAAGAACAAAACCAAGTACAACAAGAAACAAAAGATGAAAATCTAAAAGTAGTTGTAGATAACGAACCGGTTAAGAATAAAAAAATCGGAAACGGTAACAGTCTACCAAAAACAGGAGCATCTTCTCATAGTGCAGCAACAGAAGTAGGTATGGGTGTATTATGTATTGCTTCTGCATATGTATTATGGAGACGTAAAGCAGCTTAACAAAAAATTAGGAGCAATTATTTGCTCCTAATTTTCGTATGAAAGGTGAGAGATAGGATGAGTAAGGTGAAATGGTTCATTTCTTTACTGCTTTCGCTCGGGCTACTTGCCGGATGTGAAGAGGCAGCTGTAAAGCCTGAGAAGAAGGTAGAACCGAAGCAAGAAGAGGTAGCGAAACAAGAAGAACAAAAAGATGAAGCGAAGCCGGAAGAAAAAACAGAAGAAAAGCAAGCTGAATCAGAGCAAAAGCAGCAAGAAGAGCAGAAAGAGAAACAAGAACAAAAAGTAGAAGAGAAGCCGAAAGAGGAAAAGCCGCAGGCACAACCAGAGGTAAAGAAAGAAGAGAAACAACAGGAACAACCGAAAGAACAGCCGGCTGTAAATAAGCAACCAGAGCAGCAACAAGCACAAGAAGAGAAACAACAACCGAAAGCACCAGAAGTAAAAGAAGAAGCAAAGGTTGTGAATCAGCCGAAAGAAACACCGAAGCAGGAGCAAAAAGTTGATCCGAATAAAGCGGAGAAAACGATACCGACTCCGGCAGTACCAAAACCTGAACCACCAAAACCAGATCCAGTACCAGTACCGAAACCACAAGCAAAACAAGTAACAATCTCGGTAAAAGGAAATAACGGATATATAATGGGTGCGAAAAAGATGGATGTACAAGAAGGCGATACAGTGTATAAAGTATTGCAACGTACAGGATTAGATGTTGATGCAAGCGGATCTAGAGATAGTATTTATGTAAAAGGTATTAATGATTTATATGAAAAAGATATTTCGGATACTAGTGGTTGGAAATATCGTGTGAACGGTGCTTTTCCAAACCATAGTGCTGGTGTAGCTACGGTAAAACCAGGAGATACAATTGAGTGGGTATACGTATTACAATAAGAAAGGCATTCGGTAAAGGGCTATGAAAATAAGTTTTTCTTCTTTACATCCTTTTGTGAATTTTTTCTATTATATCGGGGTGATGATACTATGTATGATGTGTCTTCATCCTCTTTTTTTAATTGGAGCAATAGTATTAATTATTATGTTAAATGTGATGCAAGGAAATAGCGAAAAGATAAGAAAGATGCTACCGAGCACAATTGTTTTCTTTTTTATGGTAATTTTATTTAATTCGTTATTAACGCATAGAGGTCGAACTACGTTGTTTTGGTTAGGTGATAGCCGTATTAAGCTTGAGGCGATTATGTTTGGAATAGTAATGGGGTTATTACTAGTTGCAGTTATGTTTACGTTTGCGTCATACAATGATATTATTTCCAGTCATAAATTTTTATATTTGTTTTCAAGAATTTCACCGAAAGTTGCATTGTTAACGATGATTACAGTGAGATTTGTTCCTTTGTTTATAAGGCGATTAAAGAAAATCACACTCGTTCAAAAGACGAAAGGTGTGCAGGTAGATTCAGGTTCGATAATTGAACGCGTCAAAAATGGTATGCAATTGCTGCAAGTATTATTAATTTGTTCATTGGAAGATGCACTGCAAACGGCAGATTCTATGCAAGCTCGTGGATTTGGTGTAACGAAACGTACGACATATATTCGCTATAGAATGGAAAAACGAGATTGGTATACGCTCAGTTATTTAAGTATTCTATTTATAATTGCTATCATATGTAGTACGTATGGCGGAGGAAAGTTAATCATTTATCCGAAAGTCGAATCTATTTTATTTCAGCAATACGATGGGATGATGTTTATCGTATTTACGATGTTTATTAGTTTACCAATTATAATGGAAGGAAGGGAATGGTTATGGTGGCGCATGCAGAAATAAACAATTTATCATTTGTATATGCTGATGAAAACGAAAAAGCGTTACAGCATATTTCTCTTTCTGTTCAAAAAGGAGAGTTTATTGCACTTGCCGGCGGATCAGGATCCGGGAAGACGACTTTATTAAAACATTTTAAAAAAGAATTACTTCCAATTGGTAAGCGTACTGGGGATACATATTATGATGGTACTTTATTAGAAAATGTACCTGATTTGTTATCTGCTCAAGAAATTGGTATGGTATTTCAAAATCCAGAAAATCAACTCGTAATGGATACAGTTATTCAAGAATTAGCATTTTCTTTAGAAAATATTGGGTTACCATCACATATTATTCAAAAACGAATAGCAGAGCTTATTAGCTTTTTAGGATTTCAAGATTTATTGCATCAATCTGTTCACACGTTATCTGGTGGGCAAAAGCAACTTGTTAATTTAGCTGCGGTATTAGTTATGCAGCCGAAATTGCTATTATTAGATGAACCGACAGCGCAGTTAGATCCAATTGCTGCAAAAGAGTTTTTAGGATTATTAAAACGGATTAATGAAGAACTTGGAATTACGATTATTTTAAGTGAACATCGTTTAGATGAAGTTATCCCGCTTGCAACACGCGTTGTTTGTATGGATAATGGCTGTATTATGTATGATGGTAGTCCTAAAACTGTTATTACGAATATGTGGGGAGTAGAAACATTCCGTCCATTTATTCCGCAAATTCCAAGGCTATTTTTAGAGTGGAATGTGAGAGATATTCCGTTTACGGTGCGAGAGGCGCAAATGAAAATGAATAATTTTTCAGCGATATCATATGTAAATGAGCTAATAGCACAAAGTGAAAAGCAAGAGGTAATTTTAAGCGCAGAGCATATTTCGTTCCAGTACGAAAAAAATAGTCCGCTTATTTTACGTGATTTATCAGTTTCGATTGAAAAAGGAAAATGGGTAGCGCTCGTTGGAAAGAATGGGACAGGGAAGTCTACACTGTTAACGCTTTTAGCTGGTTTGCAAAAAGTGAGAAGAGGGAAAGTAAAGTGGAATGGGAAAGTGATACATAAAATTGATTCGAAAGAACGGTTTAAAAGTATTGGGTATGTATCGCAGCATCCATATTATCATTTTACATTTGATACAGTGTGGGATGAGGTGTATGAACGTGCACGTGAATTATACGGAGAACAAGGAAAAGAAATAGCAGAAGATACGCTAAAACAGTTTTGGTTGTACTCGCTTAAAGAACGCCATCCGCACGATTGTAGCGGAGGAGAGCAACAATTACTTGCGTTATGTACGACATTATTATCAAAGCCAACTTTATTATTACTTGATGAACCGACAAAGGGGTTAGATCCATGGAAGAAAGAAAGAGTAGGAGAACTATTTAGGGAGCTGCAAAAAGAAGGTACAACAATTGTAATGGCAACGCATGACATTGAGTTTGCAGCGAAATACGTGGATCAATGTATGATGTTATTTGATGGAGCAGTTATTATGAATGATGCACCGAAAGAATTTTTTAGTGGTAACTTCTTTTATACAACATCTATTAATCGATTCATTCGAAAAGAATTGCCATATGCATTAACGTGGGAGGATGTGTACGAAGCGTGTCCAAACGATATGTTGCATTCATAATAGGTATTTTTGCAGTAATAATAGGCACATTACTCTTTACTACACTTATTATGGACGGTTATTACATGTTAAGTAGTTTGTTTTTATTAGTTGTTATTATGTTACCTTTCTATATTCGTTTTGAAAGGAAGGCGTTTGTTTCACGTGAAATTGTTCTCGTCGCTGTATTAGCGGCAATTGCAGCAGTTAGCCGCGTACCATTTTCTATTTTACCGAGTGTACAACCAACTTCTTTTGTTATTATCGTTTCTGCAATTGTGTTTGGAAGTGAAGCGGGTTTTATGATCGGTGCAACAGCAGCGATTGTGTCTAACATCTTTTTAGGGCAAGGTCCGTGGACGCCGTGGCAAATGTTTTCATGGGGTATGATTGGTTTTATAGCTGGATTATTGCGTAATACATTTTTAATGAAAAAGCTATGGGGGAGACTTCTTTACGGAGTAATTGTTGGTTTTTTATTTGGTTGGATTATGAATTTCTGGGGCCTTCTCGGTTTTATACGAGAAGCAACGTGGGAAACTGTCATTTCGTATTACATCGCAAGTTTTTACTTTGATTTAAGTCATGCGATTTCGAATGTTATTTTCTTACTACTATTTAGTACGTCTTGGATTACGATTCTCACAAGATTTAAAAAGAAATACGGTATATTAGATAAGCATAACATAGCATAGAAAAGCATACTCATATAAGGTAGGGTCGCGACTTACATATTCGTTTGCCTCTTTCATGCTTCTTACATATTGTAAGGAGCATTTTTTTGTCAAAAAATAGATTCAATATGCATCCGCTATTATATAAAATTATTTGTATAATAGTACGTGAGAACTCTTTTCAAAAGGGAGGTGTATAGTTAATGAAGTTAGTTATTCCGAAGCAACATGGTGCATGGGCTATGCTTGTTATACCTTTTCTATTAAGTATCATACTTGGGAAACCTACTATTTATCATATTCCATTGTTTATAGCATGGTTCTTTATCTATTTAGCCACGTATCCATTTCTTACGTACATAAAGCAAAGAAGAAAAAAAGAATTTTTACATGCTGCTATTGTTTACTTTACTATCGCGTTCCTATTTGGGATGATTTCTTTATTATATGAGTGGCGAATTCTTTTATTCGTAATAGTAATGATTCCATTATTTATAGTGAATATGTATTACGCTCGTCAAAAAAATGAAAGAGCACTATTAAATGATATTTGTGCGATCATTGTGTTTTGTGTTGGTGGGTTAATTAGTTATTATTTTTCAATGAAACAAATCGATCATACAGCATTATTCATTGCACTTATTTCATTCTTATACTTTTTAGGTAGTACGTTTTATGTGAAAACGATGATACGTGAGAAAAATAATCCGAAGTATCGTTTTATATCTTGGGGTTATCATATTCTATTAACAATCATTGTATTTGCAATTAATCCGTGGTGCTCCCTTATTTTTATACCAAGTGTCATTCGAGCCATTATATTGTATGGCAAAAAAATTTCTATTATAAAAGTAGGGATTTTAGAAATTGTGAATTCTGTATATTTTTTAATCATAACGGCAATAATTATGAAGTATGCCATTTGAAAAAACTTCCCACTTTATGATGGGAAGTTTTTTCAATCTTGTTCTAAAATGTGAACGGTGTAATCGCAGCGTTGAATAGCTTGTTCGATCGCATAAAGGGATTGCTCAATACGAGCGCGATTAAAATCTTTTTCAACAGTCTGTAGTGCTTCTTCTAAACAATGTTTTGCTTCTTGTAATGATTGAAAAGAATCTTGTACATATCCGCGAGCATTTTGATGCATTTCATAATCCTCCTTGCATATTCATATATGTATAGTATGAACAGTAAAGAAGAAAATATTATTTGTTATATTTGTTTGACAATTAAAATGAAATTACGTATAGTAAGAATTAAGTGAATATTTTCTTATCCAGAGAGGTGGAGGGACTGGCCCGATGAAACCCAGCAACCGCGATGCAGGTGCTAATTCCAGCAGAACATATTTGTTCTGGGAGATAAGACGAAGATATATACGTAACTTCTTCTTATCGGAGAGGTTTTTTTGTTGCAAAAAAACCGATTACGAAAATTTATATTAAGAAGAAAGGGGTTGCGCATTGCTGTGACACTCGAAAAATACGTAAAACTGCGTAGTACAGTTTATGAATATATGATAGAGCAAGATAAGCCAATATCATTGTTAGATATTCAAGAACATATCGTTTCGCATCATGAAGGAAAATTCACGAAAAAGATGTTACATCAATTTTATTTATCAAGACTATTAGATGAACTGAAACTGGATGGGAAAATTACATTAGCTGATGAATATCTCTATACTGAAAAAGGGGTATTTTATAAGGCGAGAAAAGGGAGCTAAGCTCTCTTTTTTTTTAAATAACGGAGTATGTAGAGTAAAAGACTGCTTAAGCAGCCTGATACAGGGAATGGTGTTGAGTGTGTAGTGTCAAAAATTGAATGTGCCTGAAAGAGGCAATTCGTATCGGCTGCAAATGAAAAGAGACACCTTCGCCGAATAGGTGTCAGTCGTTTTGTCACGTAGACTTGCTACTTAACAGTAATTAGAATAACATGCAGGATTTTTGAAGTCAAAAGGGAATTAAAGGAAGGGGTACAATTATGTACGCTTACTTATTAAAAGATATAACGAAATGGATCCCAAAGTACATTGTAGATAAGGGATATGAATATTATGAAGATGGACATGTAGAAGATGTTGAAATACAAGATAAAAAAGTGTTTGCTTTCGTTACTGGAAATGCAGGGAATTATGAAGTAGTTATCGATCTCGAAGATTTTTCAAAAAGTAGTTGCGAATGTCCGTATGAAAATTATTGTAAACATATGGCGGCAGTTGTTTATGATATTCAAGGTGCTGGTGAGAGTGCAGTTAAAGAGAAACTGAAAGATTTAGAAAAAGAAGAGTTACTTACTGTATTAAATCGACTGTTGCAAAGTTCGAAAAACGTACAAATTGTAGAGAAGTTATTAAAGAAGGGGTAACTTTAACGATAGAGGGAGTTGTTTTGTAGTGAACGTACTGATTATATACGCTCATCCTAATCCTTCAAGTTTTAACGGGGCAATTTTAGAGCATGTGCAAAAAGGGCTACAGGAAACAAATCATTCGGTTACGTTGCTTGATTTATACAAGGAACAATTTGATCCGGTACTTGTATTCAATGAAGAGAAGAAAAGACGTGATTTAATAAATGAAGAAGAGACAGCGCGGTATAGAAAATTAGTGGAAGAAGCAGATACACTTCTCTTTATATATCCGATATGGTGGTGGGGGATGCCAGCTATTTTAAAAGGTTTTATTGACCGTATTTTCGTAGCTGGATTTGCTTATAAATATGAAGGGGCTCTGCCGAAAGGATTATTGCAAAGGAAAAAAACGTGGGTTATTAATACGTTAGACTCGCCTCTATGGTACGTCGCATTGTTATATCGATCAGCAGATTGGATTATGATGAAGAGAGGTGTTTTACGTTTTTGTGGCATTCGTGATATAAAACGGTCAGTTTTTCAATCTGTGAAAACGAGTAAAGTATCAAAGCGCGAAAAATGGTTATTACAAATAGAAGAAAAGGCTCGTACATTATGAATGAAGTCGATCGTATTATAAACTGTTGTCAGTATGATAACGAACTTTTTCGGAAGTATATTACGTGTTTACTTCAATTGAAAAAATGCAGCGATACATTTCAACAAATTCAAATAGAGTTAAGAAATGATTATTTAATAAGGGGAATTTGTGAAAGAGAAGTTGATGAGGTAGTACGGGGAAGTAAAGAATATGAAATGCATTTTCTTCCTAAAGTATTACAGTGGAATTTTTTGAGGGAACATCCACACCTGATTGGAAAAATTTGCGAAGATTTTTTTGCATTTGAGTCATTACATCTTAAGGACATAGAGTGGAATACAGTTATAAATTGCATGGGAAATAAATGATTTATTATGTAAAAAAGCTAGTATAAAACTAGCTTTTCGTTTAAATAAATAAGAAGCATAGACTAATGATAAAACCTGCATATAGTAAGTTCACGACGCAAAATCCCATAATATCACGAGCACCTAAACCAGCTATCGCTAATGCTGGTAATGCCCAGAAAGGTTGAATTAAATTCGTCCAAGCATCGCCCCACGCAATGGCCATTGCAGTTTTTGCAGCAGGTACACCAAGTTCAGCGCCAGCTGGAATCATAATTGGTGCTTGCACGGCCCATTGACCGCCACCAGATGGAACGAAAATATTAACGATGCCAGCACTTAAAAATGTAAAGAGCGGAAAAGTCGTTTCATTTGAAATGCTAATAAAGAAATTAGAAATAGCTCCTCCAAGTGAAAGTCCTTCACTATTTACTCCAATCATCATGCCCATAATTCCTGCGTAAAACGGAAATTGAAGTAAAATGCCAGAAGCACTTTTCGTAGAGTCTGAAAAAGCGCGAATATACTGAATCGGAGTACGGTGGAAAATAAGACCTGCAATTAATAACATAAAAATCACGATATCGAGAGTAAGGTTAAAACCTTTCGTATAAAAGTAATTGAAAATATAAATGAGACCTAACAATCCAACGCAAAGTGTAATAATAATGCTATTTTCCATCTTTTCAGCGAACGTATTATTTTCTACTTCTTGAGCAGCAGCTTCTTCATGGAACACGCTAGGATCTACAGTTATCGTATGTTTTTCATCTGGATGCATCGCTTTATTAATGAGAGGCATCGTAACGAGAAAAATAATAACTGGAACGAGAGCGTATGGTGAGAATAACGTTTCTGTTATCGGAATCGCCTCTTTAATACTTCCAGCAGTCGTTTTAATTAACGTTTCACCGCCTGTTGCTAACGTAAGAGGGATAGAGGCAGAAAGACCGGCATGCCAAATGAGAAATCCAGAGTAAGAAGAGGCAATTGCTAGTCTATAATCTAATCCGTCCAGTTGCCTTGCCACTTCTTTTGCGTATAAAACAGATACAATAATTCCAAAGCCCCAGTTTATGTATGCACCAAGTAAACTTACAATTGAAATGGCAATAATGCCTTGGCCATTCGTTTTTGGTAGTCTGGCAGCTTTCGTTAATCCTTTTTTAATAAGAGGAGCATTTGCTAAAGCAGATCCAGTCACGAGTACAAGTGCCATTTGCATAGAAAAGGCAAGGAGTCCCCAAATTCCATTACCCCAGTGATTAATCATTTCTACAGGTGTTTGGTGAGTCGCAAACATACCAAAGAAGATAACGAAAACAGTTAGTAAACATGATAAAATAAACGGTTCTGGCAAGAAGCGTTGCACTAAGGCGACGCAACCATTTGTAAAGGAACGAAACAAAATAGATCAACCTCCTTATGTATATGTATTAAAATTATTCGAGGTTGTTTGGGAGATAACCTTTAATGTAAAGAAAATTCAGATATTTATAGAGTGGTAATTTATTGATAGGTTGATATAGAGCCTTGTATCAGATTCTGCTTTTAATATACTAGAAGAAAACGGTTGGAAATGGGGTAGCACTTATAGGGATAGTATAGAGAAAGGTTACTAGCTTGCTTCAAAGCAACTGTTGCAAAATGGTCAAAAAATAAAGTTCATCATCCCGGAAGAAACTTTATTTTCATCTATAGAAGAAATTTTCGACCAATATGAACAGACAATCTTTGTAAGGGAAGTGTTTTAAAGGAAACGATTAATTTATTATCTTTTTAATAAAGTGATAGAAAGCTTCATTAAAAAGATGAAGCTTTCTACTTATAAAAGATAACAAAAATAATACATTCATTACTACATTTGTGTGCGAATTCAAGAAAAATTAAACCACCTAGCTCCTAAAGAGAATATAGGAAGCAGATGGTTTAGATGTTTTGAGAAGTATCCTGTTTTCAGGATTTAGTTAAGATTATTGATTTGCATTTTTATATCGATTAAATTTAAGTTTCTGGAATAATTGTAATAGCAACGGTCCGAATCGGAGCCTCTATTTCGTCATCTTTACTTTGGTTATTGTAGTATTTAATCATTAATTCGTTAAGTTCGTTTTGAAATTTTTCAAAGTGTTCCTCATCTAGCTTTAATTCTACTACAGAAAAAGTAGCCTTATCTTCTTGACTGTTTTGTTCCTCTAATTTCTTAAGGTAACTTTGATATTGTGTCATAAGTGATAACTGATAATAGGAAATGTAGTTTAACTTTTCATCATCAGATAATCCTTTCCATTCACTTCCTTCAATTTTTGCATCTTCTTCATTGATTGCGTAATATTTTTCAGAAACAGATTTTACCTTTTTTTCTTTAATTACATGAACGATACCTGAATCAACCATAGTTTGCAGCTGTCTATATAGTGTTGCTTGTGGTACATTTTTAATGATTTTTACCATTTCTAATGGTGTTAACCCATCTTCTTTATTTCTCATTAACACTAGGCAAATTTTCATTCTTACCGGATGCATTAAAATTTCAACTTTATTACTCATTATATCACCTTATGTATTGTTTTTTATTCTCATTATAAATAATGAGAATAATGATTGCAATCCATCCGTTTTTATTTTATCATTATCAATAATGATAATGAGATTTAAAAGGAGTGATGACAATGAAAATACATTATGGATTGAATGATCTTAAAGACATTGATATTATGGCTTTTCTACCCATTATATTACCAGTTATTGCAGTGGGAGCACTTTTAGTTTTAATTGCATTCATTGATTTATATCGACATAGGAAAACAAGAAAAAATGTACTTGTATGGACGTTAATTATTCTTTTCGTTAATATATTGGGACCTATCTTGTACTTTGTTATAGGGAGAAAGGACAGTGAGAAATTATGAAATTAGAGATTAAAAATGTAATAAAATCATTTAAAGGAAAAATTGCTGTGAATAATTTCTCGATGGAACTGCAAGCGGGGGAATGCGTCGGATTAATTGGACCGAACGGAGCAGGGAAATCCACATTAATAAAAGTAATTTCGGATATTATTCATCCAACTGCTGGTGAAGTTTTATTGAATGGGATAAAAATATCAAAAATGAAAAGTGAAATTGGTTATTTACCGCAATATCCTAATTTTTTTCATTGGATGACAGCGAGAGAAACACTTACCTTTATGGGCCAACTTTCGGGGTTGAAAAAAGAAGAATTGTCAAAGTCGATTCCAAAAATGTTGGAGAAAGTTGGACTAAAGGAAGAAGAAAATGCAAAGGTTAGTACATTTTCTGGTGGAATGAAACAACGACTTGGTATTGCACAAGCATTATTGCATAAACCTTCGCTTATTGTCATGGATGAACCAGTATCCGCATTAGATCCGATCGGCCGGCGGGAAGTATTGAATCTGATTAAAGAAATAAAAAAAGATACAACCATTTTATTATCAACCCACATCTTAAGCGATGCAGAAGAAATCTGTGAACGATTTGTCATTATAAAAGATGGAACAAAAATAGAAGATACAACGATTACGGAACTTTTACATCGTAATAGTGAAAATAAATTAATGATTGAAATAACAGCAAAAGATCAAAAGTGGATTGAAATTGTAAAAAAATTACCGTATGTGAAGGACGTTGAAGTGGTTGGGCTTAAAATCAAAGTGAAGGTTGAAAGTATTGAAATAAATAAAAATATGTTATTGCAAAATGCACTCGAACAGAAAGTGAACATCGTTAAATTTGAAATGAGCAACGATACTTTAGAAGAAATCTTCTTGAATTTGGTGGTGCAAAAATGAATAACTCAATTGTATTGATAAAAAAAGAATGTGTTCAAATGTTACGTGATTTCAAGATTATTTGGCTACCAATTGTTTTTATATTTTTAGGCGCAACACAACCGATAGTAATTCATTATTTGCCATCAATTTTAGAAGCGTTAGGTGGAGGACAGGGAATTACCATTGATCCGAGTATGGCAACGCAAAAAGGGGGCGAAGTATTAGCGAGTACTTTGGGATCCCAGTTTGATCAGCTTGGACTTATGATTCTAGTGATTTCTATGATGGGTGCAATTCAAACAGATAAAGCTAATGGTATGTTGGCCTTTATTTTAACAAGGCCCGTTACTGTTACTTCATATGTAGGTGGGAAAATAGTGTCAAACTATTTAATGGTAGCGTTTAGTGTAACAATTGGATACGTAGCTTCTTATCTATATGTAAATTTTCTTTTTACTGCCGTTCCATTTGCACACCTAATTACTGGATTACTATTTTATCTAATTTGGGTTCTTTTTATCGTATCTTTCACAACAATGATAAGTGCTATTTTTCACAGTCAAGGTATTATTGCATTAATTTCAATTGTATTCCTTTTAGCCTGCAGAGTAATCGTCGGTTTGAATCCAATAATGGATCAGCTTAATCCAGCCGGTATGAGTAAGTATGCAATGGAAACGTTAGTCACGGGGGTAGTAAATTCAAACGCAATAATTACTGGATTACTAACTATAGTGTGGATTTTATTGACACTCTTCGTAACGTATTATTGGATTGCTAATAAAAAGTTTCATTATGAATAACCGTGATGAGGGTAGTGGTTTCAAATAAAACAACGCAATAAGAAGAAGCTTCCACTACCGTGGAAGCTTCTCCAAATGATGTGCAATATCAATATACATATTTGAGTAAACTGAATGTATTTCATTACTTGGCGTAGCGTTAGAAGAGAAGTGGACAATTACCATATTTGCTTTCGGATCAATGTAAAGTGTTTGTCCGTAACTACCTAACACTTCAAAAGCACCCTGTTCATTGTGGGGAATCCACCATTGATTATGATAAGAAATGGAAGCTCCAGGGCCAATTGCAAGTTCACCTTCTTGGACATTTTTTATATCTTCAGTAATAGAAGAAGGGAGAATTTGTTTTCCGTTATATTCCCCGTTGTTTAATAGTAATTGCCCGAATCTCGCCATATCTCTAGCAGTTGCATTTAAGCCAGCGCTTGCTTGTTCTATTTTTGTTTCATCTGTAACGTAATACGCGTTTTCTTCCATACCAATTTGAGACCAAATTCGTTCGCTTACATTTTCAGCTAGTGATTTACCAGTAATAGTTCTAATAATCCAAGCGAGCGTTTCTGTTGATCCGTTATTGTAAGAAAAGGAAGAACCAGGCGGTGCAGTTTCTTCGGCTTCTCGTAACATATCATAAATTTTCATCGGACCGTCGTAATTTTTGCCGCGGGGTAAAATATTGCTAGCTAAATATAATTGTGCATCTTGATTTTCTAGCCCAGGCTGCTCATATCCGTGGGTCGGGTATTCTGCTGAAACTTGCATGTCCATTAATTGCTGAAGTGTCGCTTTTCCGAACGGTGTATTTTTTAATTCTTTTATGTAAGTGTCAGCTGTTTTCTCTAAATCAATACGATTTTCTTCAGCGAGAGATTGTATAATTGCCCCGGTAAAGACTTTTGCTAATGATGCCATACCATGAGGTTCATTCTGTTTATACCCATTGAAATATCGTTCATAAACAAGTTGTCCATTATGTACAACGACAAAAGCATCTGTTTTGTTATCGTCTAAAAGTTTTTTTAGAGGAGTTGTATTTCCGAATCTACGCTCCACAGCAAAATCGTCTAAGTTTTGCAATGCGGAAGGGAAGTGAGCAGTTTGGTCAGGATTGATTTTTACGTCATTAACTAAAGTGAATTCTTTCATATGTGTATACGACCAACGTAAGTAAGGGTCATTTAACCAGTTTTCTTTTGTCACATTATGTTTTGATGGGGTCGTTTTATTTTGTTTGAAGTAAGTAAACCCAAGTCCTGTAATTACAAATATGAATGTTAGTATAAGTAAGAGTAGGGGAGATTTTTTTAGTTTCATATATGGCCCTCCTTTTTATTTCTACTATAAGTATACGCTCGTCTTGAAAGAAATACAAAATAAGGAAAGTAAACGGGGAAGTTTACTTTCCTTATTAACGTTAAGCGGAAATTTTTCCGTCTGTAGATTGTTTCTTGAATTTTTGTTTTCGTCCGTGTAATCCATAATATAAAAGTAAAGTGAAAGCAACGATAATAGCTGCGATAAAATACATATTATGATAACTAGATTTCGCTGCGACAATACCTAAAATGAAAGAACCAAAGCCAATACCACTATCAAAGAATGAGAAATACGTAGCTGTCGCAGAACCACGTCTATGGTTTGGAGCAGCAGAAATCGCAATCGTTTGGAAACTCGGAATTAATGTTCCGTAACCTAAACCGATTAGCATACCTGCGCCAAGGAACCAAAATGAAGTTTGTGCTTGGCTTAATATGAACATTCCGATTGTGAAAATAATGATAGCGGGGTAAACGAGTACATTTTCACCGAAGCGATCAAAAATCTTTCCTGTAAATGGACGAGAAATGACAACAACAAGTGCGTATACAATAAAGAAATAACTTGCAATTTCACTTAAACCGAGTTCTTTCGCATAAATAGGAATAAAGGATAAAATACCACTATAAGAAAAGGCTAAAACAAATCCTGTAAGTGCAATCGGAATAGAAGATGGTTCGATTAAGTCTTTCCATTTCATTTTTTCACGTTTTTGTTTGCTCACAGGTGCTTCATGCGGAATATCTACAAGTAGTCCTAATAAAAATGCAAGTAATGAAAATACGGAACAAACGATAAATAAAACAGTAAACGAAAAATGAGAAATAATTGTTAAACCTAAAAAAGGACCAATTACCATCGGCAGACTCATAAATACGCCGAAATATGCAAGTGCTTCGCCTCGTCGATGAGCTGGCGCAACATCAGTTACAATCGTACCGGTAGCTGTCGTTGCCATCCCGAACCCAATACCGTGCAAGAAGCGAAGGGCAAGTAATAAGAATAAACTTTGCGCACCGAAATACATAACAGTAGCGGCTAAAAATAATGAAAGTGAAATAAATAATATTTTCTTTCTTCCTAAATCATCGAGCCATTTTCCTGTGAATGGTCTACATAAAACAGAAGAAATAAGAAACACAGTTGCAACTAAACCAATTTCCTCAGGTTTTCCTTTTAGGCCGTCTATTACATAGACAGGCAGAGTAGTCATAAGCATGTAAAATGTTAAGAAGAGAAATAGACTACTAAAACAAGTTCCGAGGAAATCCTTCGTCCAAAGTTTCTCACTTTGCATCGTCATCCCTCCAATTTAATCTAAATTTTTAATAATTTGTTGTAACACTTGAAATGCTTGATGTAAATCATCTTCATTAATACCTTCTAGCGTTTTTTCTTCGAAAGTATCAACTTCTTCTTGCCATACTGGAATCATCTTTATCGCTGTTTCGGATAAAGAAATGAGCTTCTCGCGGCGATCTTTACCTTCTGTACGAATAATCCATCCCATCGTTTCCATACGTGTTAACGTACGAGTCATCGTTGGTGATTCAACATTTAAATATTGGCATAATTCTGTTTGCGTACAAGAACCAGTTTGATTAATGCGGAAAATAACAGCCCACTGCGCACTAAATAACCCAGTTGGAGATACACGTTCATTAAATTTCTTCGTAAACTTTCGAGAAGTCTGGCTGACGATATGAAAAAAATGTTGTTTTTCGTCCATGTATTTTGATCCTTTCAAATTAGTTACCTAGCTAACTATATACTTTTTTATAATAATTGTCTAGTAATAGACATGTTGATTTATGTAAAAAATTCTTATAGGTTTTATGTTGCGAACGTATATTCTACGTGCTATTCTTTAATTAAGTAAAGAATTTTCTTTCTATTAAATAGAATGGGGGAACTTGTGATGATTAAGCCTGCAACAATGGAGTTTGTTTCACTATCGAACGGAGAAACGATTGCATATCAGGAAGTTGGAAGGCGAAATACAGATATTCTTGTACTCATTCACGGGAACATGACATCGTCACAACACTGGGATTTAGTCATTGAAAAGTTGCAAGATCAATATCATATTTACGCTCTTGATTTAAGAGGATTTGGACAATCAACATATAATAAGTCGATAGATTCATTACAAGATTTTGCAGAAGATGTAAAATTATTTATCGACGAGTTAAAGCTAGAGAAATTCTCATTAATGGGCTGGTCAATGGGCGGTGGTGTTGCGATGCAATTTACAGCGAATCACCCAACTTTTGTAGAAAAGTTAATTTTAGTAGAATCAGTAGGAATGAAAGGATACCCAATCTTTAAAAAAGATACGAATGGGCAGCCAATCGTATCAAGTTTAGTAAAGACGAAAGAAGAAATTGCGCAAGATCCAGTACAAATCGCTCCAGTATTAGACGCGATAAAAAATATGAACAAACTATATTACCGTACAGTATGGAATCTATTAATATATACACATAATCAACCTGAACCGGACCGTTATGAAAAGTATTTAGATGATATGTTAACGCAACGTAATTTCGTAGATGTGAATTATGCGCTCATTACATTTAATATTTCAGATGAACATAATGGGGTTGTAGAGGGAAGTAAGCAAATTCATCATATTAAAGCTCCAACGCTTGTCATACAAGGTGATAGAGATTATGTCGTACCGCAAGTAGTCGGTGAGGAATTAGCGAAACATTTGCCAAATGCAGAGTTGAAGGTGTTAGAAGATTGCGGACACTCACCGTTTATTGATTGTTTAGATGTATTTATAAAACATGTAGAAGATTGGCTAGAATAGAAAGAATCCCCAAAATGAAAAGTTTTGCATATACTATAACATTTGTATGTATAAGGGGAGATTATCAATGCATAAACCATCCTTAATCGCTTATTCGCCATATGATCATCATATCTATACAAAAATAATGATAGATCCGATGTATATGCAAGTTTCACCAGCTGTAGTCCCTTTACAAATGCAGCAGCCACTAACAGCTCATATGCAACATTACTTATATGGATCTTCATTTTATGAAAATCCATATTTTAAACACTTTCATTACAATGTGAAAGCGCAAGTTTGGGAAGGGTAGGAAGCTAAAAGGTTCATTCTTTTAGCTTCTTTTTTATTGTGAATATTCGTACACGCATTTGAAAAAACAGTTTATAATGAAAAGTGGAAGCGTGAGAAGGAGAGGGACAAAGGATGTCAATGCGTTTTACATTTTGGATTATGGTTGGGATTGTAGCAATTTCTGGTTTATCACAAGGAATGCTCTTACCTGCCATTGCAATGATTTTTGAACAAGAAGGGGTTAGTTCAAGTATTAACGGTATTCATGCGACGGCATTGTACATCGGGATATTAGTTATTTCGCCGTTTCTTGAAAAACCGATGCAAAGGTTTGGAATGAAGCCAATTATTGTTATAGGTGGGTTTCTCGTTATTATTTCATTATTCTTTTTTACACAAACATTTTCATTTTGGGTATGGTTTATCCTTAGATTTCTAGTTGGAGTCGGAGATCATATGCTTCATGTCGGAACACAAACATGGATTACGACAACATCGGACCCAAGTAAAATAGGGAGACAAGTATCGATATACGGTGTATTCTTCGGAATTGGTTTTGCCGTTGGTCCGTATTTAGCAAGCACTGTACAGTACGGTCTTGCAACGCCATTTATTATATCTACTATACTTTGTCTAATAGGTTGGCTGTTACTATTACCAACAAAAAATGCATTCCCAGCGCAAGATGAAAGAGAAGTGAAGAGTGAATCATCATTTTCTCGTTATAAACAAGTTGTTGGATTAGGATGGATTGCGTTACTAGGACCACTTGCATACGGTGTACTTGAGGCGATGTTAAATAGTAACTTACCAGTATACGCACTTCGTAAAGGGTGGTCTGTTTCAGATGTATCCTTCTTATTACCAGCATTTGCAGTTGGGGGTATTATTACACAGATTCCGCTCGGTATATTGAGTGATAAATACGGAAGGGATCGTATATTAACCTGGACGTTTAGCATAAGTACGGGCATTTTTCTACTTGCCGCCGTATTTGATCAATATTACTGGATCGTCTTTGCCTGCATGCTTTTAGCGGGTATGGTTATTGGATCGTGTTTCTCTTTAGGGCTTGGATTTATGACTGATTTATTACCGAGACACTTACTACCGGCAGGTAATATATTATCCGGAATCGCTTTTAGTTTAGGAAGTATTATGGGGCCTGTATTAGGCGGCGTATTTATAGAAAAAATACAGTATACAAGCTTTTTTATTGCGGTTATGATTATAATGGGAATTCTAGCAATGTTATACATGGTCTACATGAAGAATCAATTCGCATCAAGAAAAATAGAAAGTAGGTTAGGGCATGACAAAACAACCTAATAAAAAGAAATTTGAAGTACTTGAAAATGAAACAATTACAGACTGCTTAGCACGTATGGAACAAGAAGGCTACGCTCCGTCTCGTCGTATGGAAGAGCCGATCTTTCATGAAGTAAAGAAAGACGGCAAAACAGTAGTTGAGCCGTGCGGTAGGAAGATTGTTTTTGAAGGGAAATTGAAGTAATCCAATAACAAATTCTCTTTATCGTATAGAGCCATCCAATAGCTGGGTGGCTTGTTTTTTTATTAATCAATGAAGGAAGGAATTAATTAAAATGAATCTCCCTTTCATTTCTCCTAATTGGCTTCATTATATGGGTCAAAAGATTGCTACTTTTTTCGTATATTGGTAAAATAAGTTCTTGGGTCTTACTTATTGTTATCGGTATAATGTTTGTCGCTTAACGTAAAGAAATTAGTTACAAAGATTCCATAATATTTAAAGGGGGTACAGCAACGATCCCCTCTTTTTGGAGCCACTCACAAACGTAAAGCAAGAGAAGAGGCTATATGAACTATTCTTCTATCTTGTTTAGATTAAACGAGTTACTGCAATTGGAACAGGTATATGAAACTAGTCGACATCCTGATGGAATTGATAGATTGCTAGAGAATGGAAAATGATTATCTGTATATTCCGAAGCAGATGTAACAGAGTGTCCTTCCATAATTAAGGGTAAAACCAAAATACGTTGTTTTAAAGAATGATTTGTTAGAACTGGTTATAAGTAATAAAACAGAAAAGAGGATCACATGTTAGATACTTTACAGAGAAGTAAAAAGTTTTTTTTATTATGCCTTATTTTTTTAGTGCTTTTAACTGCTTGTGGTAATACAGATGTTAAGACATCTAAAGCTTCATTACCACCGGCTGAATCTAATATAGATATATCATTAAAAGCACCAAATTGGGTAGAGAAGAGTCCTATCCAACAGTCTCCTAATTTTACGGAAGATAAAAAAGTAAAATCGGTTGTGAATTTAATAGCAACGGGTGATAATTTATATCATGACGCAGTAATTAAAGATGGCAAACAAAAAGACGGTTCATATGATTATAACTATATTTATGAAAATATCAAAAAAGCTGTTAAATCAAGTGATCTTGCTATCGTGAACCAGGAGACTCCAATTGCAGGAAATAATCTAAAAGTACAGGGATATCCGACTTTCAATACACCTGAAGAAGTAGGCCAATCTTTAGTGGACACTGGATTCAATATAGTGACTCAAGCGACAAATCATGCTATGGATATGGGTATTAAAGGTGTTGCGAATACAAGAGAATACTGGAAGAAATATCCGGATGTTATCCCAGTAGGCATTAATGGGAGTCAAAACGAGCGTAATGAAATAAAAACGATTACAAAAAATGGTATTCGCTTTGCGTTACTAAATTATACATATGGTACGAATGGAATTAAAATTCCAGCTGATAAGTCTTGGGCTTTAAATTTAATTGATAAAAAAGCGATACAAAATGATGTGGAAAAGGCAAAGAGTAGCTCTGATATGGTGATTGTTATGGTGCATTGGGGAGTAGAATATACCTCAACACCTTCAAAGCAACAAAAAGAAGTTGCTCAATATTTAACAGATTTAGGTGTAGATGTAGTAATTGGAAATCATCCACATGTAATTCAACCAATTGAGTGGAAACAAAATAAAGATGGACATGAAACGCTAATCTATTATTCTCTTGGAAATCTTATTTCTGCGCAAGAAAAATTAGAAACATTGGTTGGAGGACTATCTTATATACAATTCGTCAAGTATGAAGATAAAACTTTTGGTATACGACAAGCGGCAATCGTACCGACAGTAACCGACTACGCTGATGGTAAGAAACAATTTAAAATTCAATTTTTAAAAGATTATTCGGATGAAGAGTCTAAAAAACATGGAATTAAAAAATTTGTCGGCCCCGTTTCTTTGAAGGATTTCAAGGAGATTCCTAGAGACGTGTTGGGAAATTGGTATAAAGACTAATAAACAAAAAGGGAATGAGATACAATTAAAAAATTTATAATTTTAGCATTGGTATTGGCAATGGGATGGAGTCTTGCTGCTTGTAGTGGAAAGCAAACATCTCAGGAAACTACTAATAATAACGATAAAAATAAAAAAGAGATACATGCGAATAAAAAAGATGTTTTACCTATCTCTGATCCTAATGATTGGAGAATTATTCTTGTAAATAGAGAGCATATGTTATCAAAGGAACTAGGAATTGAATTAACAAGTATTACCCAAAATGCTAAGCCGAATATGAAAATAGATAGTAGAATTGCAACTTCCTATCAGGATATGGTAGCGGCTGCAAAAAAAGAGGGAATCAATCTTTATTTAAGATCAGGTTATCGAGCTATAAAATTACAACAAACGTATTATGATGCTTCAGTTAAAAGCTATAAATCGCAAGGTTTGTCGGATAAAGAGGCTAGTGCTAAAGCATTGGAATATCTTCAGTATCCTGGTGCAAGTGAACATCATACTGGATTAGCGTTAGACATTATTTCAGTTGAATGGCAGAATACTGTAGAAGATTTAAATGCAAAATTTGAAACTACCGATGCATTCAAATGGTTAGATAAGAATGCTGCAGAGTATGGATTTACTCTCCGCTATCCAAAAGATAAAGAGAATATTACTGGCATTAAGTATGAGCCATGGCACTATCGTTATGTAGGAAAAGAAGTTGCTGTTTATCTAAAAGAAAAAGGGTTAACTTTAGAAGAATATAACGAAAAAATTAAGTCTGGTAAGTAAAAATACACTTTGATTCTATTAAAAAGTCAGATTTGGAGGGTGTGTTAATCTTCCTCCTAGAATTACGAAAACTGTGTATGATAATGTAAGCACGTATGAACCAGTTATCGTGTGAAACGATGTATGTATAAAAAAGTTACATTTATAAAAGAAGCAATGAAAAAGGATCTGATATTCATATCAGATCCTTTTTCATTCACAACATAGAATACTTACTTAACTAAGCTTTAAAGACTGCCTGCTTTTCAGGTACTATAATAGTAACCTCGCTTTTTTATTTTGGATGTTCGTTTTTCTTAGCTTGATAGACATGTGGAAGTAGTTCAAACAATGCGATTAGCATTTTTTTGTTTGCATGATTTGTGCACCGGATATTCACTATTGATTTCAGTTCAGTAATAACGAATTCTACAATAGATGACAGAACGTATATTTGGTATAATGGAAATATACTACTTAAAATAATGTACATGAGTTATAAAATCTATGTAAAGAGGTAAGGACTACATAACAATAACTAAATGTAAAAGTTCTAGTACATATAGGATTCAGTTCATGTTAAGCAAATTCGTTATGAGAAAGGAAAAGATGTAATGAATCAAATTTCATTTGAAGATTTATTTGAAGACGAAAAAGAAGATAAAAAAGAAAAGGTAGAGGTAGCCGAAATACCTGCACCTTTATCAGCATTGCAAAAAGATATATTGGAATTAATGGATTCTGAAGAAATAAGTGCACTGGAGCTATGCGAACAATTAATACGATCTGGTAAAATATCAGATGAAAGATTTACAACGAATAAGCCAAAAGCATATGGAAAAGTATGCTTAGCATTGGAAGGTTTTGTTACAGAAGGAAAGCTTACTTTTGTTAAAAACGATGAGAAAAGAGATAGGGTGTATAAAGTGAAAGAAGAAATTTCTAACATATAAGTTGTAAAGAGGGAAATGAATGATTTTTAGGGAGGTAGTCCATTTTCTACTTCTACATAAAAAAAAGGTGCCAATCTTTCTTGATTGACACCTTTTTTAATAATCTAACATCTAACGTATTTACGTTTGAAACCAACTCTTCCTCTATCGACTTCTTTCTGAATACTTTCGGAAGCATTTAACAAACTGCTTTTTTTATTATCACGTTTTACTTCAACTATACCAACTTCTTTTGCAGTCTCGACTGCTTTTTCGTGTAGTGGCACATATGAAATTGCTACAGTATTTATAAAATTATTCATAGCAGATTTTGTTCGTTCTGGCGCAGCATGAATTGTATTTTTTATAATTTCAAGCATATCGGAAATTTTGCTTTCGGCAAATTCATTGTCTTTGCGATTTCCTAAAAGCCAGCAGTAGCAACTCCAGCCCGCTGACATTCGTAGCTCATCCCCACTTGCAATCCATTTATCCGCAACGTCTTGGGCGATAGTTGACTCCGATAAAGTTACTGCTACCACATAATCAGATAGCATATAAAAATATGCCCCGTCCATCCAGCGATCAAAATCAGACTCATTCATAGCTTTTGGATCTGCAATAATGCCTGCAAAGTACATAGCATCGTAGTTACCTGTAGCATAAAGTTCCTCAGCTAACTCTTGATTTACTTTTATTTTCTTAGCGATTGGTTTCATAGCACCTGTAGCTACGCCAAAAACCGGCTCGTGTGCACCGTTAGAGATGTATGTTTTTTTTGTTCTTTCCTTACCAAGGGCTTCAAGCTCTTGCATGACTGTTTTAAAATCCATAGCTGTGCACTTCCTTCCTTAATATAAGTAATCATCTAGTTTATATATTTTCAATTCTAATACTAATCGTATGTGAGTAGGATGTCTACTTTCTATAATATTCCCGTATTAATTTTGAAAGCCTAGCTATTCATACTTATGAGGGTACTATATTAATGTAAAGGGAGGGACAATACGGATGTAAATAATATTTTATCTTTGGCTCTTTCTCTGTATTATCATGTTATTTTATAATAAGGAAATAAATAGCATTTTAAATTAAGTATGTGAGGTTAGTTATAAATGATAAAGAAATTTACTAGAGTAGTATTAACTATGGTTATGCCAATCAGTCTTATTACAGGTTGTGGAGCTGCTGAAAAAACTGAAGCACAAAAGCCGAAAGGGGTACAAAAGGAGAAAAAGGACTATACGGATTACTCATATGGTAGCAAAGGTATACTAGTAAGCGGAAAAGCGAAAGAACGGCAACAATACGAGATTGGATATATAGATGATAACAAGTTAATTGGGATTGATGAAAATATTGAAGACTGCATTATTTTAGATAATAAAGATGAAGTAGGTCTCATTTGGAAACAAATAGAGCGTGGATCTATTATTGAAGTGCAATACGGTAAGGATCGCAATGATATTGTAGGCGTGCAATTCGTAGGAGATCGTGAGCCATACGAAATTAGTGATAAGTTTGATCGAAATACGATAAACGAAATTGTCGGACAAGTTAAAGATAATTTGTAATAGTATATAATGTGAAAGAAATAGCATTTACTATAGCTATTAAAGTGTGGATTGTTGAAAATGCTTTTGACGGTATTGGTAATTAGTTGTAAAATAATTTTTGTTGACGGATTTTGTAAAAAGTATGTTAGATGAAATTCATTTGTAGGTATGACATATAAATATTTTCTTAACGGGCATAAAATAATATAATTTAAATATATAAATAAAAAGAAAATATATTAGAAGTACATAATAGATTCGTATTTTTAAAATTAATGTGACAACAAAAGGAGGTTGAGATATATACACGGCGAAAATGTGTGTATATCTATTTATAATAATGAATAAGACAATCAAACAACAAGTAATCGCACTATCAACAAGTCTGGTGATTTTAGGGAGTGTACCTTTATCAGCATCAGCAGAAGAGATAAACAAAGCTCAAACTGATCAACTAAATATTGCCCAAGGAGAACATGGAACGAGCGGATTAAATTATTCTAATTTCAAGTTGGAAGTTCCTGATTATGTACAAGTTAACGAAGCAGAAGTATCTGAAAATGAAAAAATGCTTTTAGAAGAATATAAGCATAAACATGATGAAACAGAAGAATTAAACAAAATGAAAGATGCAAAGAAGGGGCAAGTAGCAGAAAAGGAAGCTATTTTAAATATTGAAAAGGCATTTGAATCTGTAGATGGTCGAAATGATGGATCTGATCGTCAAATGAAACCTGTTGCAAAGCCAAGAGGTATTCAATATAGTGCACCGAGTACGAAGAAATATGGAACACTTGCAGGAGTTCCATTTGTAGAGTGGATTGTTCCGGCAGGAAACTCTGATATTCGTCCTGCAAATCCGATGAAAGCACGTTACATTACAATCCATGAGACGGCAAATACGGCCGCTGGTGCTAATGCTGAAAATCATGCGAAATATTTGTATAAACAAGCAACAGAGGGGACGTTCCGAACAGCTTCATGGCATTTTACAGTAGACGATAAACAAATTTATCAACACTTACCAACAAACGAAAACGGTTGGCATGCAGGAGATGGAGATGGATCAGGAAACAGGGAGTCTATCGGTATCGAGATCGCGGTTAACCAAGACGGTGATTACAATAAAGCTTTAGAAAATGCAAAACGACTTGCGGGTTATTTAATGAACAAAGAAGGAATTGGTGCAGATCATATTTACAAGCATCAACAATGGAGCGGGAAAAAATGTCCTGACATTTTAATTTCACGTGGTAATTGGGCTGGTTTCGTACAAGGAATTCAGTGGTATGCAAATATAAATGCGCAGATTGATACTCCTTTACAAGATAAAAATGACTCATTTAATCCAAATGAAAATAATCCAGCTGAACCTAGCATGGAACTAGTGGTAAATGGTAGTGGCATCAATGTACGTAGTGATGCGGGTATTGAACATCGTGTTGTACGTAAAGCTTCAAACGGAGATCGTTACAAAGTATTAGCGGTTAAAAATGGTTGGTATAAAGTAGGTAATGGAGAATGGATTTTCTATGACCCAAGTTGGATTAAAATTAACTACAATGTACCAAAGGAAGAGGTACAAAAGCCTAAGGAAGAAGTACAAAAACCAAAAGATGATATTACAGGTGGCTGGTTTGAAGGGCATATTCGTAAATTAAACAGTCTAGGTATTATGCAAGGCGAAGGCAATGGTGTATTTGCGCCATATCGAAATGTAACGAGAGCGGAGTTTGCGAAATTAATCTCGAATGCTCTTAAACTACCAGAGGGAAATAAGTCATTTGTAGATATTAATGAGGCACATCCATCACTTCATGACGGTATTAAACGTTGTGCAAGTGCAGGAATTATTAATGGTCGTGGTGAAGGGGTTTTTGATCCTAACTCACCAATTACTCGTGAAGAAGTATCTATTATGATTGACAAAGCATTACGATACAAAGGAATTACAGGTGAGTTAGTAGCATTACCATTTACAGATAAGCATTTAATAACATATAAAGAATCGGTTCAACGATTATACAGCTTAAAGGTAGTTAATGGTGTTGGAAATAATGAGTTTGATCCCCGAGGTACAGCGACTCGTGGTCAGGCAGCTGCTTTTATTGTGAAGATGTTAGATTCAATGCAAAAATAAAACTTTAATCAGTGGGGCCACTCGCGTTGCAATCGAGCAGTTTATTCACCGAATTTTGAAATGAGGGTTTTACTGCCTGCAAATAGCAGAATAAATTGTATGTAGAAGCTGACATTGGTAGAAGTAAAAAATAAGAAGAATTTGAAAGGAGCTATCCAAAATAATAATTTGGAATAGCTCCTATTTAGTAGGAAGAACAAATTGTATTTCATAGATTGTAATGCAGAATGCCCTTCCAAGCCCCTCATAAGCCCCTCATAAGTCCCTACCAAGTAATAAATCACTAAGAAAAAACAAAAACAACTACAAGAACAAAACAAGCACGAAAAAATGAAACCGGCGTTGTAGTAGTAAAAAAAATTGTAATTCGAATGCCAAAACCATTCCCGCATTCCTATTTTTATAATGAAGGATTAAAATCTTCCTATTTACTAGCAAAGAGTGGAGGGAAACATATGGCGGTATACCGTAATGTGCAGGTGAACTTTTGGCAAGATGAATTCATATTAGATTTAACGCCAGAGGAGCGTTATTTTTACATATATTTGTTAACTGGTACGAAAACGAAGCAATGTGGTATTTACATATTACCGAAGCGTGTGGCAGAGCTTGAAACAGGTTATAGTATGGAGACTGTTGAGAAGTTGCTAAACAGGTTTGTTGAGTATGGAAAGATTTTATATGATACGGAAACGAAAGAGGTATTCATAATAAACTGGTTACACTATAACCCTATTTCAAATACGAATGTAGAAAAGTGCGTATTACGTGAGTTAAAGACTGTAAAAAGTAATGAGTTCATACATATCTTTTTACGTAAATGCCTTGAAGAAGAATACACGATTCCATTATTATTGCAGCATTTTGGTATGCCAAAAGAAGAGGATAATAGTAGTTCACAAGTAGTTATTGAAGAGAAAGAAGAAGCGGAAGAGGTAGAAAGTATAGAAGAGAACGTTCCAAATAGTGAAGTTTATAAGTTTTATGAACAAAATATTAGTAGTTTATCCCCATATATTGTGAAAGAATTGAAGAATTGGATACAAAGATTTTCTGGAGAGAAAGTGTTAGTGGCACTTAAAATTGCGTTTGAAAATAATAAGAAAACGTTAGCTTATGTGAAGGGGATTTTGAGGAATTGGTGTAGCAAAAAGTTAAAGGATTTTAGTGGGGAGAAGTGTGTAATGGGAAGTTTAGAGAGAAGGAAATGTATGTTGAGTAGTGTATTTTAATTTAAATTAATTTAATGTAGAATGTACGTTCGTTTTTGTGGGTTTTATGCTATACTACCATTAAATAAGGGTATTTTTATAATAGATAAAAAGATGCGGGGGTACAAAGTTTGACTACTAGTACATCTGAGTTGTTTCAATATATTAATATGATAGAAGAACAGGAACAATTATCACTACGATATTTACAGACAAAAGAAGAAGAGATTTTAAAAGATATTGAACTAACGACGATTCGTGATCAAAAAAGAAGCGATTTTGCGGAGCGATTTATAAACGATTTTAGGAAAGTACATAAACAAGATCCGGGTTTCTTTCGGTTATTTTATCATATACTCGAGGAGCAATTATTAAATGTTCTTGTAGTCCGTTTTGCGCATGTCAGTTTTTCTAAAATGAAGGTTTATTTAGAAAAAAGTGCACTACCTTTGGACAAACTTGTAGCAATTGCATGTAGGTATTTATCTAGTATTTCAAGTTACGTCAATGAAGCAGATGTTTTTCTTAGAGAGTTAACAAAAGAGAAACCGAACTATATAGAGGAACAATTACATACTTTACCAACTAAGCAGCAATTAACATTACTTCTCGTAATGTTTGATGTAGAGTATGAAAAGTTTCGTACATATAGTTCTTTATTGAATGAGAGGTTAGAAGAACATACAGAATTTATATTGAAACTGCTAGGGGAAAAGGAAAAGGTTGAAGCAGTTAAACGGTATTTAAAAGGTGAAGATGATAGTGAAGTATTTATAGGTGGGAATTTACCGGAACATATTTGGCGGCTATTATTTTGTGTTCATAAACATTCGAATGTTGCGAGGCGATATATTGAGATATTGGCGAAGAAAAATGTTTGGGGTTTTATAAACTATGCAACACGTTATATGTGTCACACTCTCGGTCAGTCTCAAAACCACAAAAAAACTGGTAGTGTAAATAGAGAAACATATGAAGAAATTCAAAGTTTTTGTACACAGTTTTGGATTTCTAAGGAAAGATTTTTTGCGCATCGTCTAAGGCAACATGATTTGAATAGTGAGGATTTTTGTAAGACGTATGAATATGAATTGCTATGCTTTATGTTGGAGGAAAACCCTGAATTTATTCAACAAACTTTGCAATATGTAAGTAAAATGAATTATCTCATCATCGCACGAACGCTAGCCGAAAAAGGATATGAGCTAAATAGAGGGAAAATGCGAGAAGAATTTTTTGTTGCTGCTTTGCAAATTAAATTGTCTACAGTGCGGGATACATATTGTGATTATTTACTAGGGAAGTTGTCACTTGAGGATATAAAGCAAATACTTAAAAATCCGAAATATAGAAGTATGTATTGGGGTATGCCGGTGTTAGAGGTTGCGCTTCTTTGGGATATAGATGATGTAGCGAAAAGGGAAGCTGTACTTACACTACAGTTTGGAGATGATGATAGTGTTAATTTATACGAACTTCTTTACGAATGTTCTGTCAGAGGAGTAGAGCCGAAACAAGTATTAGAAGATCTGCTTTCGTATGGGTTAAGTAAGGAAAAACTTATCGCTTATGCAGTTGAAGAAGCTGCATGCTACAGTGAAGAGAGAAATAAGGCGAAGGAAGCGCTTGTTTGTGTAATTGTAAAAGAACAAGCATATATAATTGAACGGTTTGATGAGTATTCTGCTATGGCAAAAGCATATATTTTAGAAGAGTTAGCAAAGGATAACATGGTTAAAATGCGTCCGATTTTAATTAAAAGCTTAGGAGATTCATCTAAAAAAATGCGTGAGTCTGTAGTTAAACTGCTTTCAAAAGATATAGAAGCTGCAGCAGATGTAGCAGTTGAACTTCATAATAAAAAGAAGATTGTTCGTGAAAATGTGATGAAAATACTAATAGAGTATAAGCTTGAAAAATATACGAAACTTGTACAGGAAGCTTTGCAAGAAAGTAAAAATGCATCTTTCGCAGGAAAATTGTCGTTTTTATTTCAAACGGAGGAAGAAAAGATCGAAGAACTATGTGCACGTATTTTAACGGAACAAACAAGAAATTCACTTCTGCAATTGATTGGGGATGAGCCACAAATCCGTTTACGTGACTCTAATGAAATTGCTGATGCTGCAATTCCGTTAGCCTATTTACAACAGTATATTTCAGATGCTGTTATTGAGAAGAAAGAAACGGCAGAAGTAATTGGTAGAGCTTTAAATGAAGAGGACTTAAAAGAATATGTGCAAACAATATATCAAATATGGATTTCTCAAGACGCAGATGTGAAGAAGCGTGGAATTCTTTCGTTATACGGAATGTATAGTGACGACAAAATGGTCGACATACTTATAAAGCAAATTGATGAATGGGTGCTTCAAGTGAGAGGAAAGATAGCAGCGGATGCCGTTCGTGCTTTAGGTTTGTCTTCATCTAAGCTTGCACTTATGTCTATTCATGCAATAGCATTTAAATATAAACATAAGCAAGTACGTAATGCAGCAAAAGAAGCCCTAAGTCTTGCTGCGAAAACACGTGGTATAACAGAGGAAGAGCTGGAAGATCAATTGGTGCCGGACCTTGGCTTTACTATACATGGTGAAAAGATAATTGATTTCGGGAATCGAAGTTTTACTGCCATTTTAACTACAGAGTCAAAAATTGAATTAGAGACAGAGGAAGGAAAACGTATGAAGTCACTTCCAAAGCCGAATGCAAAAGATGATGTAGAAAAGGCTGAAGAGGCTAAAAAAGAATTAGCCTCTTTAAAGAAGGAGCTCCGAACTACTCTTTCAATGCAAAAACAACGATTAGAAGCGGCACTTTCGTTAAAGCGTTATTGGTCACATAATGCATGGAAGTCTGTATTTATGGATAATTCAATTATAAAGCAATTTTCTATTTCACTCATTTGGGGTGAGTATAAGGAAGGGAAGTTGCTGAACGCATTCCGTTATGCAGAAGGTGGCGTGTTCTGTACAATTGAAGGGAAGAGTTATGAACTTTCATTTGGCACTGTTATTGGTTTCGTTCATCCGTTAGAATTGTCTGGGGCGGAGAAGGAATTATGGAAAGAGCAATTAGAAAGTGCGGGAATTGTTCAGCCGTTCCTACAAATTGAGCGTCCAATGTTTGTAGTAGAAGAGAATGATGAGAGTGCTATTGAGAGATTTGGTGGTATTTTACTAAATGGTCGTTCGTTATTCGGTAAGATGACGAAGCTTGGATGGATCCGTGGATCTGTTCAAGATGGCGGTGTGTATTATACATTTTACAAAGAAGATACTTGTAACGGATTAGGAGTGCAATTGTCATTTAGCGGAGCGCTGATTGGTTATGAAGATGAAGAAGATGTATGTGTATTTGACATTCAATTTTATAAAGCAGGTACAGTGAATCGTGGTTCATATGAGTACGATGAAATTGATGATGAAAGACGCATTGTACCAAAAGAAGTAGATAAACGCTTCTTTAGTGAAATGTTATATGATGTGCAAGTAGCGACAGGTGCAAATCTTGGGCATAATGAAAGTTGGCGTAGCAAACGATAAGAAAGACCCCCTTCATTGGTAGGAAAATGAAGGGGGTTTTTTAATGTTTTTTAAAGGTTCATTCTCAAAAAGAAGCGAATAGTGTGAGAAAGGGGTGGTTATATGGAGGTAGTTATAAAGAAGAAACGAAAAAGGGGAAGAAGAATTTTTATTTGGGCTAGTAGTATCGTTCTCTTGTTAGTTATTTCCGCTGCGATTTTTTTGAATATATATACGCTGAAATCTATGCCAAAGATAGATGGAACGATAAAGCTAGAGGATTTACAACACGCTGTTACGGTGAAGCGGGATAGTAAAGGTGTCCCGCATATTAAATCGGAAAATGCACATGATTTATATTTTTCACAAGGGTATGTACAAGCGCAAGATCGGTTGTTTCAAATGGATTTAAGTAGAAGACAAGCTTCTGGTATGTTAAGTGAAGTTGTTGGGGAAGCAGCTGTTGACCGAGATAAATTGTTTCGAACACTCGGTTTACGGCGAGCGGCAGAAGCTTCAGTTAGTCAATATGATGGAGAAGCAAAATATGCCCTGCAGTCATTTGCTGATGGGGTGAACGCTTTTATACGTGAGGCGAAAAAGGAAAAGAAATTACCAGTTGAGTTTACTATATTAGGTTATGAACCTGCTGAGTGGTCAATTGTTGATACTTTAACGATCGGGAAGTATATGGCGTTTGACTTAGGAGGACATTGGCATGGACAGGCGTTTCGATATTGGGCGCTGAAAAACCTTCCGAAAGAGCAAGCAAATGAGCTATTTCCTAAATATCCGAAAGATGCTCCTAGATTGCTAGCTGAACTGAAAAATACAAATGTGGACGTAGCGCAAAGTTTTTCAAAAACGATAATTCCGCCGGAGTTTAACGGTAGTAATAACTGGGTTGTGAGCGGTGAGAAGAGTGCATCAGGTAAGCCAATTTTAGCAGATGATCCTCATTTATCTCTTGCGACGCCTTCTATTTGGTATCAAACGAGACTTGAAATGCAAGGTTTAAATGTGAGTGGCGTTATTTTCGCTGGAGTACCAGGTGTTATATTAGGACACAATGACAAAATAGCGTGGGGCGTTACGAATACAGGGCCTGATGTGCAAGATTTATATATTGAGAAGAGAAATCCTAATAATGAAAATGAATTTCTGTATAACGATAAATGGGAGAAAGCTACCGTTGTAGACGAGTCTATTAAAGTAAAAGGCGGGAAGACAATTCCTTATAACGTTACAATTACGAGGCATGGACCAGTAATTTCAGAGTTTGCGAATAAGGGGAAGGAGAAAACGAAAACCGTATTCTCTTTAAAGTGGACAGCTTTAGAACCGTCAGCTGAGTTAAAAGCTGTATTAAATATGAACAAAGCAAAAGACTGGACGGAGTTTGAAACCGCTCTTCAAGATTTCCATACACCAACGCAAAACTTTGTGTTTGCATCAAACGATGGCACGATTGCTTATAAAGCGAATGGAAATATACCAGTGCGTAAAAAAGGCGATGGTAGCTTGCCTGTTCCAGGATGGACAGATGAATATGAATGGGAAGGATATATTCCATTTGATCAGCTGCCGAAAGTTATAAATCCGAAAGAAGGTTTTATTTCAACTGCGAATAATAAAATTGTTGATGATGATTATCCGTACCATATTAGCAATACGTGGGCACAGCCATATAGGCAAATGCGTATTCAAGAATTTTTGCAAGAGAAGGAAAAGTATACGGTGAAAGATTTAGAAGAGTTACAGATGGATCAAAAGAATTTATACGGGAAAGAGTTTACTCCTATATTTTTAAAAGAGTTAAATAAAGCATCTTTAAATGAGGTAGAGAAAGAAGGTGTAAACCAATTAACAAAGTGGAATTTTTACGATAGTAAAGATGAAGCGGCACCATTAATATTCCATTTATTAATGAAAGAGATTTCAAATACGTTATTTTCAAAAGAAATACCGAAAGATGTAATGGAGTTATTTAAAGGGAAGTCACAAGTTGTGGATGAATTAATCCGGAAACAAGTAGCAGGAGAAAATAGTGCATGGTTTTCTAAGTACGGAGGTTTCACAAAAATTGTGCATACATCGTACGAGAATGTAATGAAGAAATTGCAGAAGGAATATGGACCCGATGTTGGGGCCTGGAAGTGGGGCGATTATCATCAACTCGCTTTTACACATCCAATTTCGAAATCATCTAGTATGTTAGCGTTACTCGCTTTTAATCGTGAGAAACCAGTTCCAATTGGCGGAAGTCAAGTTACCGTTCAAGCAGCGAGTTACGGCGATAACGGCATTGTAAATCACGGGGCTTCTTGGCGATTTGTTATTGATACGAAAGATATGTCAAACGGTTATCATATCGTAGGGCCAGGACAATCGGGACATTTTAGAAGCGATTGGTATCATGATCAAATAGATGATTGGGTAAGTGGAACGTATCATACGACTACATTGAATACGGAGGGAATAGAGGGGAAGGTGCTAAATTTAGAACCGAAGTGATAGGGTGTTTTTGTTTGTGGAGGGACTAGTAATAATCTTTTTGATAATGAAAGCTTATCATTTAGAACATAACCCAGTTCTTAAATAATTTTAACAGCCAGCCTACTATCATTTAATTTGATAGTAGGCTGTTTCCATCTTCGAAATACGCTGTAGCAACTTCTTCAGGATTACGATTATTTCCACATGCTGCAAGTGCTGTAACAAATAAAGCCATTACAACTATTAACATGATTATTCCAGTTTTGAGGGGAATTAGTTAACAAAGACCAGGTATTATTTGCAACAGAACGGTCCCTCTGTACCCCTTGTTTCGTCATTTTTCTACGCCATCCAACTTGACAAATGTTTTTTTATCAAACTACAATGAAAATCATTATCAATAATATAGGGAGGATACTTTTGTCAATAAATGAAAAACAATATATTTATAGGTTAATAACCAGATCTTGTTAAGTCGTATGTACTATTTTTAGTTTAGCGTTGCCCAGAATGTACACCAATTAATCTCGCGAATTACAAGAAAACTATTATTGAAATGAGGCGTGCATTGTGAAGTTGGACGTGAATGAGTTAGCAGAGTATCTTGCCAATAATCCTTTCCGAGTAGAAGGAGTATATCGTTATGCTAAAAATCCAGGTGTGCCTTGTGCTGAGTCTACAGATTCTTTCCCAGGATTTGTATTTCCACTTACAGGGAAGACGCAATTTCAATTTAATGGTACGCCGTATATCCTTTCCCCAGGAAAAGTTATACATGGGGGTGCAAAAATGACATTAGCCCATAAAATGCTTGGTGAAATAAACTGGGAATATATTCTTGTTTTATATCAGATAAGCAATTCAGAACGAGAAGACTCTGGCTTTACTCATCAGCATTTTGAATTATTAACAGGACAATCTCCTCGTCTTGTCGAATTACTTATGCGTCTTTGGGATGTGTATAATCAGCGTGGAGGCATTTCGATGCTTCAGACCGAAATGCTGTTTCGCGAAGCGTTGAATGAAGCTTTATTAAGTGTTGTCAATAGAGAAAACAACTATGAGTCGCATACTTTATTCGAACGAATATCTAGTTATGTTCGTAAATACTATTATAAAGATATTACAATACATACGCTTACAGAACAAAATAATGTTAATCGAAATCGTCTTTCTTACGTGTTTAGAAAGCATGCAGGTATGGGGCCAGCAGAATATGTATTGAACTATCGTATAAAGATGGCTCAAAAAATGTTATGTACAAGTGGTGTGCCTGTACAACAAATTGCGCAGGCTGTTGGAATCGCAGACCCTTTTTATTTTAGTAGAGTTTTCAAGAAGCGAGTTGGCATTTCGCCTACTAAATATCGCGAGAAGTTCATCAATAATCCATACTAATGTCAACAGGGGTCCATTCTTATTTGAAAATCACTGTTCTATACTTATGGAGAGTTAAAGGAAACATTGGATTGAAAGAACTTTCATTGAAATCACTCCTTTGTACTATCTGAATGAAAAGTTCTGGCCGGAGCATTTTCTTTTTAAGCGTAATGACGACTTTT
Organism: Bacillus sp. FSL L8-0152; assembly: GCF_038006365.1. NCBI lineage: Bacteria > Bacillati > Bacillota > Bacilli > Caryophanales > Bacillaceae > Bacillus > Bacillus sp. FSL L8-0152. The sequence continues at coordinate 3,335,267 of NZ_JBBOVB010000001.1, read as the reverse complement.
TTACTTAGATTATTGTAATATAGTGGAAGTTAAAAATGAGGAGGGATTATTATCCATTACCAACCTATTAAACTAAATGACGAGTTATCTAAAATTAACGATTATTGGTATCCACGAGTGATTGGTGAAATGAATGATGATCAAATTCAGCTTTTTAAAGCTAATGGAGATTTTATATGGCATGAGCATCCTAATACGGATAAGCTATTTATTGTGCTTGAAGGGGAGATGTTCATCGATTTCCGTGATGGACAGGTGAAAATTTCTAAGGGCGAGATGTTTATTGTCCCGAGAGGCGTTGAGCATAAACCTTTCACTGAAAAGGAATCCCACATCATGTTGGTAGAGCCTAAAAGGGAAATGGATTGATAATCGTAAAAAGATAAAAAAGGAGCGGAAATCCGTTCCTTTTTTATTTATCTTACTATTTTTAGGAGCTTAGTATGAGTAAGATGTGAATAAAGGATGAATAGCATTTTTATCAATAAAAATTTATTGGATTTTTTGTGGAATATATATGAAACGTTGTATAAAATAATCAAGAAAGCCAAAAATTATAGGGGGAAAGTTGTGAAGAAAAATAAGAGTTTAATAAGTTTTTTAGGAGTGTTTATTATGTTGTTTTCTTTTTGTTTTCAAGGAAATGTACAGGCAGATGTAAATACTGTTCAATCTGGAAAAATCAAATCAGGAAACGTAACAGTATGGGAAGTTGGAAATGTAGCGAAAGTATTAGCGGATGTGGAGCGCTTAAATTTAAATACAGTAAATGTACCGATTCAAGTGGATATCCCGAATGTGACTTCTACGAATATGGTAATTAATCAAGCGCAAAAGCAACAAGCTATTATTTTAATTCAAGAATTATTAAAGCGTAATATTCAAGTTATAGTGGAACCGTTCCCGTATATTCAGCAGGGGAATGTTGGAGAGACAGAATGGAACCCAAGTAACATTAATGATTTCTTCTGGAATTGGAAGACGGTTATTCTGCAAGATATTTTTAATTCCATTACAAGTAAATACAATGTGTATGGACTAAAGATTGCTTCTAATTTCGTGAATATGGAGTATGCAGAAGGATACTGGAGCGATACAATTAATTTTGTTCGTAATCAGTATAAAGGAAATGTTTTGTATCAAATGAACTGGTGGTTAACAGCAAGTTGGGACTCTTCTTATGAAGTGAAGTTTAAAGAAAAAATCAATCGCCCGTATTTAAAAAAGGTGGATATTGTTAGCATAGATAGTTGGTTTGAAGTTTCAGGAAAAAGGAATCCAACATATGAAGAAGTGAAACAAAGTTTATTTGCGACAACAGTATATAATCGTGGGCAAAATGTTGTTCAGCAATTGGAACAATTACATAATGCAACAGGAAAGCCAGTTTACTTCGGTGGATTTAACGTTCCAGCACGTGAACTTGGATTACAAAATCCATGGAATCCAGATGTTTCAAATGTGTTTTCGAAAGATGTACAATTAAATGGATGGCGTGCTTACCGCGATGTATTAGAACCGAAACCATATTTTAAAGGTTTTTCAATTTGGTTTATTGGCTCTAATGATAGTACACATCCGTATCAAATACATAGTAAAGAAGCAGAGGCAGTTATTAACGGGTGGTACCGAAAATAAATTTTATAAAATAGGTAAGTTTTAAAGTTTACTACATATATTTCTAGTGAAAGGCCTTTCACCATCTTATCACCTAGGGGGCAATCATAATGAAATTTTTGTCTTACCTTACAGTAATTTTGGTGATTCTTGGCGGTTTGAATTGGTTATTTGTAGCGTTAGATTACAATGTAGTTGAGAAATGGTTTGGTTCTATGCCGGCGCTTGTGGACACTATTTATTGGCTCATTGGTCTCTCTGCTATTTATCAAATTTTTGATCGGTTCTTTACGAACGATTAGCTATTATTCTTTCATTATTAGAGTGTTAAGTACGATTATGTACTTAACACTTTTTTATATGTTCATAAAAAAGTCTGCACTTGCAAGCGATTCCATCGCGTCTTGCGCCGTAATAATAGAAAACAAATTGACCACATATTATATTTTGGGTTATAATTCAGAAAGTTTAAAAAATAATCCGATGAGAAATAGGGAGGTTATGAGGGTAATGGAGAGAGTCTATAATTTTTCAGCAGGACCATCAATACTCCCTTTGCCAGTTTTAGAGAAAGTGCAAAAGAAGCTATTAAATTATAACGGGACAGGCATGTCTATTATAGAAATGAGTCATCGATCTTCTTATTTTCAAAGTATTATAGAGGAAGCGAGTAACTTACTTCGTGAATTAATGAGCATCCCTGATGAGTATGATATTTTATTTTTACAAGGCGGTGCGTCATTACAATTCTCTATGATACCGTTGAACTTAATGAATACGTATAAAAAAGCTGGATACGTACTAACTGGCTCATGGTCTAAAAAGGCATTGCAAGAAGCCGAAAAAGTTGGGGAAGTACAAGTGATTGCTTCTTCCGAGCAAGAGAAGTTTACTACGATTCCTAAACTGAACGGTTTATTAAGTGATGAAAAACTAGATTATGTACATATTACAACGAATAATACAATTGAGGGGACAAAATATGTGGAAATTCCACATGTAGAAAGAGTGCCGCTCGTTGCGGATATGTCCTCAAATATTTTATCAGAGAGATATGATGTTTCGAAGTTTGGTCTTATATATGCGGGGGCGCAAAAGAATTTAGGACCTGCGGGTTTAACGATTGCTATTATAAAAAGAGATTTAATTGGGGGAGCAGATCGCTCTTGTCCGACAATGTTAAATTATGAAACTTACAGTAAAAATAACTCCTTATATAATACACCGCCATCCTTTAGTATTTACGTAACAAAACTTGTACTAGAGTGGTTGAAAGAGCAAGGCGGAGTATCTGCGATTGAAGAACAAAATAAAATGAAATCTTCACTTATTTATCATTTTTTAGATGAATCTAAATTGTTTACTTCACCAGTTGACCCTGCGTATCGATCACTTATGAACATTCCATTTACAACACCGTCAGAAGAACTTAATAATGAGTTTTTACAAAAGGCGAAGGAACGCGGTTTCGTTACGCTAAAAGGACATCGCTCAGTCGGCGGTATGCGTGCAAGTATTTACAATGCGATGCCAGTGGAAGGTGTAAAACAATTAGTAGATTATATGAAGGAATTTGAGCTTGAGAATAGATAGGGAGATGGGGATATGTTTCGTGTTCAAACGTTAAATCAAATTGCAGAAAAAGGTTTACAAGTTTTTACTGAAGAACGTTATGAAGTAGGGGATAAAATCAATCACCCAGATGGGATTTTGCTTCGTAGCTACTCTTTACATCAAGAAGAGTTTTCAAAAGACTTAAAGGCGATTGCAAGAGCTGGCGCTGGTGTAAATAATATTCCTGTCGAGCGATGTACAGAAAAAGGAATTGTAGTATTTAACACGCCGGGGGCAAATGCAAACGCTGTAAAGGAACTCATTATTGCCAGTCTTATTATGTCTTCACGTAACATTATTAATGGTGTAAGTTGGACGAAAAACTTAGAGGGTGAAGAAGTACCACAGCTTGTTGAATCAGGAAAAAAACAATTTGTTGGATCAGAAATTGCAGGGAAACGTCTAGGTGTTATCGGACTTGGCGCAATTGGTGCTTTAGTTGCGAACGATGCGTTAGCATTAGGGATGGATGTTATCGGATATGATCCTTATATTTCAGTTGAAACAGCTTGGCGTCTTTCTACACATGTGCAAAGAGCATTTAGCCTTGATGAAATTTTTGCAACGTGTGATTATATTACACTGCATATTCCTCTTACGAATCAAACGAAGGGGATTATTGGGGAACACGCTGTAGAGAAGATGAAAAGAGGGATGCGTCTATTTAATTTCTCTAGAGGAGAACTTGTAGATGAAAAGGTTCTTCAAAAAGCATTAGAAGAAGATATTATTACACATTACGTAACGGACTTCCCAAATGAAAATGTAATAAAGATGAAAAATGTAACAGCGACGCCTCATCTTGGTGCATCTACGTCTGAATCAGAAGAAAATTGTGCAGTAATGGCAGCACGTCAATTACGTGAATATTTAGAGACAGGAAATATTCGTAATTCAGTAAACTATCCAAACGTAGAATTGCCGTATATCGGAAAGAAACGAATTACAATTATGCATCAAAACGTTCCAAACATGGTAGGACAAATTACAGGATGTTTAGCAGAACATCATATTAATATTGCCGATATGATTAATCGTAGTAAACATTCTTGGGCATACACAATGATTGATATCGATAACGGAATTGATGATATAATAAAAGAGAATATTGTAGAAAATATAAGCAAAATTACAGGTGTTGTAGCCGTTCGAATGATTGTGTAAAGGAGAGAGGAATGTGGCAAAAATACGACCGTTTCGGGCCATTCGTCCAGTAGAGGAAAAAGCGGCACAAGTGGCAGCTTTACCGTATGACGTATTAAATAGTGAAGAGGCAAGGGAAGTTGTAAAAGGGAATCCATATTCTTTCTTGCATGTTGATAAAGCAGAAATTGATTTAGATCCTGAACTGTCACCGTATGATGATCGCGTGTATGAAAAAGCGGGCGACAATTTAAAGCAATTTATACGAGAAGAAGTGTTCATACAAGATGAAGAGCCAGCGCTATATATTTATGAACTGACGATGCAAGGAAGAACGCAGTCAGGCCTTGTCGTTTGTACATCTATTGATGAGTATGAAGATGATACAATTAAAAAACATGAAAGAACACGTCATGAAAAAGAGCTAGATCGTATTCGCCACGTAGATGTGTGTGACGCAAATACAGGTCCGATTTTTTTAACGTACCGTACAAAAGATGAAGTAAAGCATTTAATTAGGAGCTGGAAAGAAGAACATACGCCAATTTATACATTTACAGCAGAAGACGGTGTTAAGCATGTTGTGTGGAAGATTGTAGATGAAGATGTAATTACGACTTTAGTAAACGCATTTGAAGATATTCCTAATCTTTATATTGCAGACGGGCATCACCGTTCTGCATCAGCTGCAAAAGTAGGACTTATGCGAAGAGAACAATATCCAAATTACACAGGAGAAGAGGAATTTAATTTCTTCTTATCGGTTCTATTCCCTCATGATGAATTATCGATTTGGGATTATAACCGAGTTGTGAAAGATTTAAATGGCTTATCAGAGGAACAGTTTTTAAATCAAATTACGCAGTACTTTTATGTAGAAGAAGCAACTGTTTCTCCGTATAAACCAAATGAGCCCAAATCATTTGGTATGTATGTAAATGAGAAGTGGTATAAGCTTACTGTGAAAGAGGAAACGTTTGATGCGAATGATCTTGTTAGAGGTTTAGATGTATCTATCCTGCAAGATCATTTATTAAGCCAAGTGCTTGAAATACATGATCCGCGATCTGATTCACGCATCGACTTTGTCGGAGGAATCCGTGGATTAGAAGAACTAGAACGTCTTGTAAATAGCGGTGAATATAAAGTGGCGTTTTCACTATATCCGACATCAATGGAAGCTTTATTAGCAATCGCAGATGCCGGAGAAGTCATGCCGCCAAAATCAACGTGGTTTGAACCGAAACTGCGTAGCGGGTTGTTTGTACATTCTTTAAAATAAATAGACTTCTTTAGTTAGAAAAACCGAAATGATTTTTAGTTTCGGTTTTTCTTATTTTACAAGTGTTTTTGAGGAGGGGTATGAATGAAATTGCAAGTAGGCGAAAAAATCAACTTTGAACGAACTTTTACGAAAGAGGATGTTGCGTTATTTACAGAAGTATCGAAAGATGAAGGCGTTCATCATGTTACACCAGATGAGCAGGGAAGATTTGTTGTACAAGGGCTGTTAACATCAACATTGCCTACAAAAATTGGCGGTGATTATAACGTACTAGCTCGCAAAATGGATTTTGAATTTTTACGTCCTGTTTTTAGCGGGGATACGATTCGTTGTGACGTAACTATTGAACAATTTGAGCCTGATGAAAAAAATCGTACAAAAATTATTGCGACGTTTATATGTAGGAATCAACTTGAAAAGGAAGTTATGAAGGGGAGTTTTTCGGGGATTATTCTTTAATTAGTAAAAAAAGAAATGAATAGGTGGGGCATGATGTCTCTAGGGCGTAGATTTTTAATTCCCCCATGAACAAAATTTTATGCATTGCTGAATACTGATAATATACTCTGTTCATTTTTAACTTGAATAAACTCGTCAACAAAAAGGACATTCCTAGTATTACAAGAAATGTCCTTTCCACTAAATTATAAGGTATTTTGCTGAAATTCAAACTCTAAAATTAGTTTACTAGTTTGACCTGTAAACTGATAATTATAGGATCCTCTCAGGTTTTCTAAGTTACCGGTAGCTTTAATAATTGTTCCTGGGGAATCTAAATTTCCTTTATCAAATATTCCTTGCTCTAGAGCTGTAAATGTTCCTTGTTGCCCCTTATAAATCCCTTCAAAGTGTAAAAATCCAGAAATTTTAGCAGTAGCTAAGTGACCATCATTTATATTTGAGTCTAAATAATATAATAAGTATTCAACAAAAGCCTTTCCTTTTAATTCCCCATCAATATCATATTCGACATGAGCAATATTAATAGGGAAATCTTTTTTATTATCATCGATTGGTTTTTCATCCCACTTACTTACTGTAAATGTTACTTCCATACACGTAATCTCCCTCCAATTATATACTTTTAAAAAGTACCAATTCACAGACATATCTCATAGGAGTGTTTTTATTCATTCCACGCCACTTTCCAAAATAGAGAAAGATTCATTTTCACAATTAATTTCTGCCATTGCACCGTAAGGTAAAATAAACTTCGGTTCAGTATGGCCAAAATTTAAATTATAAAGAATCGGCAAATCTTCTAAGTTATGTTCCTTCATAACCTGCAATATTTCCTGTTTATATTCTTCATAGTATTGTTCATCTTTCGGTTTACCAAAAATGATTCCTTTTGCTTTTTGCAGAATACCTTGTGCTGCATAATTTCGTAACCAATATTTTATATAACTTGGTTCTGGATGATCTTCAGAAGTTTCAAAGAAGAGAATACTATTCTCCCAATGTTTTTTCTCAGGCCAAAGTTCCGTTCCTTTTGCAAATTCCAATACTTCAATACAACCACCAATTAAGCGCCCCTGTACAGTGGTAGAGCCTTGAAGTAGCTCATATCCATTGTTTTGCTGCATCGTACGTCTTGTATCCTTATTTATTTCAATCCATTCTAAATGCTCACTTGTCCATTCATAAGCTGGTTGAATCTCTCCAATCGTTTCATTTGAAAAGAGAGTACGATTTACCATTTCAATTGTATATGGATCCATCTCTACATTTTCGGCAAAGTCGGTCAAAATTGCTGGACCGTATAAAGAGGAAAGCCCTGCTTTATGGCAAAATAAATGTGAAATAGTAACGTCAGAGTACCCCATAAAAATTTTCGGGTTTTCGCGTATCACATTAAAATCTATATAGGGAAGTAACCGGATGCTATCTTCACCGCCAATATTCGCGATAATTGCTTTCACGCGTGTATCTTTAAATGCTGTCATTATATCTTCCGCACGATCCTCTGGATTGTTATAAAGGTATTCGCTACCTTTTAAGCTATTTGGCATTGGGATAACCGTAAGACTAAAAACTTCTTCTAATCTTTTTACTCCTTGTTCATATCGCCATCTTATTTCAGAATCACCTGCACCGCCCCATGAAGGACTTACTGTTGCTACGATATCTCCTGGCTGTAATCCCTTTGGCTTTATTAACATATGAATCCCGCTCCTATATAATTTAATGAACTACGGCTATACAAACCGTAGAGTTGAAGAACATTGTACATGACATTAGTTTCTCCGCCTTCAATAAGTTCACCTGCTGTAATTTGAGAATTTAGTATTAGTGCTGAATATAGGAATAATTTACAAATATTTTTTGCTAAAATTTATATTTGAAAATCACAGTATGCATCATTGCATGAGGAAAACGGTTGTTATTTTTACAACCTGTAACTATAATGATTACAGGTCGGTCGATACCAATCAAAAAAAATAAAATTATCATGAATGGAGATGTTACATATGGGTATGAAAAAAATAATTTTAGCAGGTGCTTTAGGGATCGCAGCATTATCAGGAACAAATGTACCAGGATTAGAACTAACAAAAGCGAGTGCAGCTTCTATTGAATCGAATTTCTCGACGTTAGAAGGACGAGTAGTAGAAGTAGATAACGGTGTGATTGTTGTAAAATCTAAGCAATATGAGGAACCTGTTAGTGTGTATATTGATTCACTTTCAAACGTGAAAGTAGGAGATGAAGTAAAAGCTACTGGATCTATGATGCGTAATTTTACAGAATACATGGTTGCAACTGCAGTTGAAAATACAACAAACAAGTTAGGTATGCACATGAAAGAAGATGGCTCGCCCGATTATGTAATTGGAGAAGTATCAAAAGTAGGAACGATGGAAGATGAGGGAGACGGTGCTACTAAATATGTTGTAGTTGAGTATCCATCGCTAAACGGGAAGAAAGATATTATTGATGTTTTCTTAACAAAGGGACAAGTATTTAATGTGGGTGAGAAAGTGAAAATTGATATGAAGTATGTAGGGTGGGGCGGAAGTTCTATTAACTGGAACACAGTTGACCATATTGAAAAAGTTCATGAAGCAAAGACGAACGTTGAAAATAATGATGATGTATGGATTTGGTCTTAATAAGGCGAGTATAAGTCGTTATTTGCAATTTTCTCCAAACAATACATGTAAAAACTAAATGTATCATGCAGTACCCATCTAATTATCATTGCGTATGACAATTAGGTGGGTACTTTTTTATTTGAAATTTGTGCAAGTCAATGTTCAGCATTTCTTTTTAAGAGTAAATTACGGGTGAAATCAAAACTTTATTTGCAGTACATAATAAATAATGTTGATTTTTTATCTTATATTAAAATAAAAACAAACCACTGTTCGATTTGAATATTCCACGATATAATGGTGAGAGTTTATGACAGAATAAATATTTACATAAGAAGTGAGGTACTGTATGAAAAAAAGAACGACAGACATTATTTTTATTATTATCGGTGCATTTCTTTTTGCGTTAGGTGTCAATTTGTTTGTTATCCCGAATGAGTTTGGTGAGGGCGGGGTAACAGGTATCACGATTATTACGTACTATTTATTTGAATGGTCACCGGGTTTAGTTAACTTAATTTTAAATGCGATTTTGTTAATAGCCGGTTATAAATTTTTAAATAAGATTACAACAATTTATACAATCATTGCTGTAGTTACAAACTCACTATTTCTTCATTTGACAGAAGGTTGGACGATCGCTTCGGATGAAATGCTCGTAAATGCCATTTTCGGAGGAATATTTATTGGATGCGGGATTGGTCTAATCATTCGTGTTGGCGGAACAACTGCAGGTACTACCATCTTAGCAAGGATGACACATAAATATTTAGGATGGAGCATTAGCTACGGTCTACTGTTCTTCGATTTAATTGTTGCGTTTTCATCGTATTTCATCATTGGTGCAGAAAAACTGATGATAACAATTATTATGTTATATGTAGCAACGAAAGTGATGGAGTTTGTAATTGAAGGTTTAAATCCGAAGAAAGCCATTACGATTATTTCTGATAATCCGAATGAAATTGCCGGGAAGGTAACTACCTTAATGGGCAGAGGGGTTACTGTGTACTCAGGTCATGGCTATTACACGAAAACTCCGAAGGAAATTCTTTATGTTGTTATTAATAAGCAAGAAGTAGTGAAGCTAAAACGGATTGTTCAAACTACAGATCCGGCTGCGTTCATCGCTATACACGATGTTCGTGACGTATTTGGAGAAGGATTCGTTGATATTTCTAAAGCATAGAAATTATTTTTCATTAAAATAATCTTAATACTAAAACGTAAGAATCTATTTTGAATAATCTTTTTTCAAAATAGATTCTTTTTCTTTTTCTTGCAAAAAATTCAATTGTTTCTTAATGTAGTGATGTAGAAGGATGAACGAGAGAGGGTTTAATGAAGATGATACACATTTTATTAGCTGATGACGATAAACATATTAGAGAGTTGTTGCATTATCATTTACAAAAAGAGGGGTTTAAAGTTTTTGAGGCGGAAGATGGAAAGGTAGCGCAAGACGTATTAGAGAAGGAAAACATTCATCTTGCGATTGTAGACATTATGATGCCGTTTGTTGATGGTTATACGTTATGTGAAGAAATTCGGAAGTATCATGATATTCCTGTTATTTTATTAACTGCGAAAGACCAGTTAGTGGATAAAGAAAAAGGATTCATTTCTGGTACAGACGATTATATCGTAAAACCATTTGAGCCAGCTGAAGTCATTTTCCGTATGAAAGCTTTATTACGTCGTTATCAAATGCTGAGTGCAGATATTATTACGTTGCACGGAACGACAATTGATCGAAAAGGTGTGGAAGTAAAGTGTAACGGTCAAACAATTTTGCTTCCTTTAAAGGAATTTGAGCTATTATCACAACTTGCTAGTTATCCTGGAAGAACATTTTCAAGAGAAGAGTTAATTGAACTAGTATGGGGAATGGATTTTGAAGGGGATGAACGAACAGTTGATGTTCATGTGAAAAGGCTCCGAGATCGTTTCTCAAAACGAACGGATGATTTTCAAATTACGACAGTACGCGGACTCGGATATAAGTTGGAGCTGAAATAAAATGAAATCACTATATTCTAGATTTGTATTTATGACGGTCGGTATTATGCTACTTAGTAGTATTATCGGCTTTTTATTAACGAACGTATATTATCAAGTGAAGTTAAAACCGTATAATAGTGAAAAGATTTTAAAGTATGCGGAAGAAGTTAAATCGTTATATGAAAAGCAAAGTGAAGAAAATCAAGAGACGTATTTGCATTCTATTGCAAAGTTAGGGTATGAAATTTATATTGTCGATGATCAAAAGAATGGGAAGCGTATCGGTAATGCGTTTCGTAAGACGTCTATTAGCGATGCTACTGTTCATAAAGTATTGCAAGGAGAAACGTTTAATGGTGTTTCTACGTATCCAACGCGTCTCTTTATTACCGGTTTTTTCGATAATGAATTAATAAATAGTGTCGGTGTACCAGTGCAACACGGTGATAAACAGTACGCTTTATTTATTCGTCCCGACATTCAGAACCAATTTGGCGAGATGCGAATTTTCTTAGCGGTATTACTTGGGTTTATCGTACTATTAAGCATTATCTTTATAGTGATTGCAGCAGGTTACATCGTTCGCCCAATTCGTAAATTTACGAAGGCTACGCAAAAAATTGCGAGTGGGGAATATGAAATTGAATTAGATGTAAAACGAAAAGATGAAATAGGAACGTTATCTACAAGCTTCCAAAAGATGACGAAGAGTATTAAAGAACTAGATGAAATGAGACAAGAATTTGTTTCGAACGTTTCACATGAATTCCAGTCGCCGCTTTCTTCTATACAAGGTTTTTCGAAAACATTGCAAACAGAAAAGATGAGTGAGGAAGAAAGAAACCATTACTTACAAATTATTGAGGGGGAAAGTAAGCGAATGTCTAGTTTATGTAAACAGTTACTGACGCTCGCTTCATTAGATAAAGAAGAGAAAGTTTTACAAATAAAAGAATTCAATTTGCAGAAGCAAATTAAAGACGTCATTTTTATGCTCGAATGGAAATGGCGTGAGAAAGATATCGCTGTTGAGTTTGATGTGCCGGACATTACAATTAAAGGTGATGAAAACTTGCTTCATCAAGTGTGGAGTAATATTTTTACGAATAGTATTAAGTTTTCAAACGATGCTGGGACGATTGAGTTTTTCGTGGAAGAGTTAGAGTATAGTGTCATTATCTCTATATCCGATAACGGAATCGGAATGGAAAAAGAAGAGATGGAACGTATTTTTGATCGTTTTTACAAAGTAGATACAGCAAGGGCAAGAAACGTAGAAGGTAGCGGTTTAGGATTGTCGATTGTGCAGAAGATTGTTGAACTGCATAACGGAACTGTTTCAGTTTATAGCACGAAAGGGGAAGGGACGACTGTACGGGTGGAACTTCCTAAATAGCCTCTTCTTTTTTGTTGCTAGTATACGTGTGAAATGAAAAAATATGAGTCATTTTAATTGCATAATCGGATGAGTTTATGGAGTGGGATTAGGAGGAAGTTTATTTAAAAATGTAGAATCTCTACAGAGTTAGAGGGAGTGTATTAAAACTTGAACTGTGTAGGGAGGAAATTATTTTGAAACGAATTGACTTGTTATTAAATAAACTAGATTCAACATTCGATAAAGAGAGTTGGTATGCACCGTTTAAACATGCTATAGAAGGACTTACGGCCGAACAGGCTATGTGGAAACCATCTAGTGAGGAAACGAATACCATTTGGGAGAACGTTAATCATCTCATTTATTACAAAGAGAGGCTTGCTGCCAACTTGGAAGGCCGTGAATGGACACATAACCTTGATGGAAATGAGACATTTTATCTTACTAAGCAATCTAATGATGATATGGAATGGAAGAAAGTCGTTGAACGTTCTGAAGATGCTCAACATAATTTAAGACAGGTATTAAGTGCAATTTCCGAAAGAGAGCTTGAGCAAAATTCACTAGAGGGGAAATTACTGGATATCATGCTTCATGATGCTTATCATACAGGACAAATTATTCAATTAAGGAAAATGCAGGGGGCATGGCCATCAAAGCGTTAACGGAACCTTTTAGTTGGTGCTATTGTTGAATAAATTTTAGATATTCAAACGACTTCATTGTTATATTTTTAGTGAAGTATTTTACATCCAAAATGAAATAATTATATTTTTAACCCCGTCCCCAATTTAGAACGGGGTTATGTTTGTTCTGTTATAAAGCCGCACCTTTCCCGCACTCTTCTTTAAACCGAAGCTCAAAAGTATCCGCTGTAATGTCATCAGCTTTTGGAAAAGCCCGTAATTTCGGATGAAGTAGCCATACGAGGGAAATGAATAAAATCCCGATGCTAGCAAGCGCGAAAATGAGTTGGCTACTATATACATTCGCAGTGTATCCGCCAATTAAAGAGCCGAGTGGCATAGCAATTGTGCCCATGCTTCGTGTGACTGAATTGATACGCCCAAGATATTGGTTTGGAATTACAATTTGACCAATAGTCGCAAATAATATGTTGGTCGCACCAATTGGTATCCAAGCTAAGCCGAATAAAAAAATGGATAACCATTGAAACGGTACAACTGTAGAGAGAAACCAAAAGAAAGCGCCAGTCGCAAAGCTAATAATGGAGACACGGCCAACATTATGTTTACCAACCCATGAACTGAATAGTGCTCCAATTAAACAACCGGCGGATATAGCGGCTAAAAAGAAACCATATAATTTTACACCGCCTAAAGAATCAGCGAAAGAAGGGAGTATTGCCATCGTCATACCGATTGAAAAATTAGCGACAACGGAACCGATTAAGAATACGCCCATTAAGGAACGGAAGACAATTGAAAAACCTTCTTTTAAATCAGAGAAATATTGTTTAGTTGAAAGTGATGTGCCCGTTTCGGTTTGCTTTGGTATTTTCAATGAAAAGAACAAAAGGGCAGTAATTGCGAATGTGAAAGAGTCAATTACATATAAAGTGATCGCGCCAAATAGTGCTACTAATATTCCAGAAAGCGTCGTACAAATTAAATCAATGCCTTGATATGCAAATGAGAAGAGTGAATTTCCTTTTAATAATTGTGTTTTATACAGTAGAAGTGGTAAAGCTTTTGATTGTGCGGGATAGGCGAATTGTTCAATAAAGGCTACGATAGGCATGATGATGAGTAGTAGGTGGACTGTTAGTAGGTCGAAGTAGTGTGTAATAGGAATGATTAAAATAAGAATGCATTGCAGAACTTGTGTAATGACGAGGGTGTTTTTAATGGACCATCTATCAACGAATGGACCAGTAAGAAATTGTAATGCAGAAGGTAATAACGTAAGGGAACCAGCCAATCCAGAATAAAAAGGATTACCACTTAATTTGTATACGAGCCACATCGCGGCTACATAATACAAACTATCTCCTATGTTGGTGAAAATTCTTCCTAAAAATAATAAGAGGAAATTCCGGTTTTTTAATATGTCCACTTTATCTACTCCTTTATAATAAATTTATTCGGTAAAATAAATTTGACCGTTTATGTAAAAAAAATCGTATTACGATTTTTCTTCTTTTTTAATAAATTGCTGCATTGTTCTCTCAGCGATTTGAAGTGCAGTAGTAGAAATATAATAAGGTTTGCTATTCGGATCTTTATCTGCACCTTTTGTGATTTCGTTTAATTCAGCCATTAATTCATAAAACTTTTTCACCCACACTTGAAATTGTTCTGGCGTAGCATCAAATTCCCAGCAGGATGAAACGTAATTCCACTTAGCTGGATCTTCACTTGCATTTTGTAATGTAAAAGCTTCTTCTGGTGCAGCGAGAATTTGGCTTTTCGTTCTTTCTATCATTTGTAAAAAGATTTGGCGACCTGATTCGCTTACTATCTCTAAATGAGGTAATAGATCTGTAGCAGGGGTGAAGCCTTTCGCGACAGATTGATAAAACTTTTGAATAATCCCATTCTTTTCCTCTGTATAAACGATCTCTATAAGACCATTCTTTTCTAATTCTTTTAAATGATAATGAATTTTCGCCCTTGAAATGCCGAATTTCTCAGATAGTAATTGTCCAGTATAAGGACGTTCGCATAGACGTATCATCATTTCGGCACGTAGTGGATCGCTTAATGCTTTTAGTTGGCTATAAGTAGTTAGTGTTAATACGGGCTTCAAAATGATCAACTCCTTAAATGAAATTACTCGGTCAATATTATTTGACTGAATTGTATCAAGGATTTCAATTATTTTCAATACTTTCTGAAAATTAAATCTTACCCTCTGTAATCTTCTGTTCATATTCCGTTCATATTTCTTTTTTATGATAAGTGCATAGAAAGAAAGAGGAAGGAGCGAGCGAAATGTTTTTAGCTCTGCGTGAATTAAAACAATCAAAATTACGATACGGATTAATCGGATTGATTATGGTGTTATTATCATTTTTAGTCCTTGTTATTTCAGGATTAGCAAATGGATTATCATATGATAATGCTTCATCGATTCAAAATATGGAGGCAAATAAGTTCGTTTTAGCAGATGATGCGGAAAATAAATTACTTCGTTCACAAATTAAGAAAGACGATGTAGATAACGTAGTAAATCAAGTGGGCGAGAAAGAGGCAGTTCCATTTCGGGTGAAAGTTTCAACGTATGAAAAGAAAGATAGTTCGAAAAAGGTTGATATCGCTATTTTCTCAAGTGAACGCGATACATTTTTAGAACCGAACATTGTAAAAGGTGAGAAGTTAGGTACAGCAAACAACGAAATGGTTGCTGATGAATCAATTAAAGAAAAAGGAATCGATATTGGGGATACAATTATCGATCCTGTTTCAAAGAAAGAATTTAAAATCGTCGGATTTACGAAAGATCAAATGTTTAGCCATACACCAGTCGTTTATGTAAATGAAGACGTATGGGGCGCTATTTCACAACCAAACCAAAAAGATTATAGTGCAATCGCACTTAACACAGATAAAGAAATTAAAAATGCTCACGTTATCGATAAAAAAGAAGTACTGCAAAGTATTCCAGGATTTAAAGAAGAGCAAGGAACGTTAACGATGATTATTGCGTTCTTACTTGTAATCGCTGCATTACTAATTGGTGTATTCTTCTACGTCATTACACTGCAAAAAACACAGCAACTAGGTGTATTAAAAGCAATTGGTACGAAGAACTCGTATTTAGCAAATAGCTTAGTCGTACAGGCGTTATTCTTATCAGTCGTTGCGATGGTAATTAGTATCGTTCTTGTACAAGGGTTAGAACAAATTTTACCAGCGGGTATGCCGTTCTTATTAACAACACCGATGATTGCACAATACGCAGCAATCTTTATCGTAATTAGTATTTTAGGAACACTTATTTCGTTATACCAAGTATTAAAAGTTGATGCATTAGAAGCAATTGGAGGCGGGATGTAATGACTTCATTATTAAAATTAGAAAAAGTAAGTAAAGTGTATGGAGAAGGAAATACGGAAGTAACAGCCCTTCATCCGATGTCGCTTGATGTGAAAGCTGGAGAATTTATCGGAATCGTTGGCCCTTCTGGATCAGGGAAAAGTACGTTATTATCGATCGCGGGTGCTTTATTATCACCGTCAAAAGGAGATATTTACATTCGTGAGCAAAATATTACACAGTTATCGGAAAAGGAAATGACAGACATTCGTTTGAAAAAAATCGGTTTCATCTTCCAGTTTGCAAACCTTGTTCCATATTTAAATGTGAAAGAACAATTGCTTTATATTGCAAAGCTAAAAAAGGAAAGTAAACAAGAATCCGAAAAGCGTGCAGATCATTTATTAGCGGCATTTGGATTAGGAGAAAGAAAAAATCATTATCCAAATCAACTATCTGGTGGGGAAAAACAAAGGGTAGCAATCGCTCGTGCGTTCATGAACAATCCGGATTTAATATTAGCGGATGAGCCAACGGCGAGCTTAGACTCAAAACGTGCACGTGAAGTCGTAGAAATGATGAAACGTGAAGTGAAAGAGAGCCAAAAAGCAGCAATTATGATTACACATGATGAAAGAATGCTTGATGTATGTGATCGTATATTGACGCTGAGAGATGGACAGTTAATATAAAAAAAGGAAAACCGTACATGTATGTGCGGTTTTCCTTTTTTTAATGGATTTATTTAGAGAATAACGTTTTAATTTTATTACGAGTAAGTAATAAAATCCCGCCTAATACAGATAGCATTCCTAGAGCCATATTGTTTGATTGCTCGCTACCAGCGTTAGGAAGTTCTTTAGCGTTATTGTTTTTAGTACCATTATCTGCTTGCGTTTGTTTAGACTGTGATACTTCATTAATCTTGTTATCAACATTTTGCTTCGTTGTATGTAACTCAGCTAATTTGTCGTCAATTTTTTTCTCAGTATGCTTAAAGTCGTTGATTTTAATATCTAAGTCTTGTTTTTTCTTTGTTAAATCGTCTGAAACAGTTTGTTTCGATTGTTTAATTTCGTTAATTTTATTTAGTAAATCTTCTCTAGCCTTTTGTAATTCAGCTAGTTTGTTTTTTACATCTTGTTTAGCTAGTTCTAAGTTAGCGGAAAGACTGTCTAAATTGCCTTTAATTTTCTTAAGTTCCTCTAACGTGTTACCAGTATTCGGCTTGTTTTCTTTTAGTTCAGCGAGTTTGTCTTCAGCAGTTTGTTTCGCTTTCTTTAACTCAGCTAATTTTTCATCTACTTGTTTTTTAACTTCCTTAAGTTCATTAACCTTTTGATCAATGTTCTCTTTATGTTGCTTCATTTCATTCACTTTTTCATCGACAGTTTGTTTATGTTCTTTAATCTCATTCACTTTGTTATCGATATTTTGTTTATGCTCTTTTACTTCAGCAACTTTATCTTCTACTTGTTTTTTATGCTCTTTAATTTCAGCGATTTTATCTTCGGCGATTTGTTTGTCTTGCTGAAGTTTTGCATCTAGTTCTTGTTTATGCTGTTTAACTTCGTTAATCTTTTCATCAGCAACTTGTTTACGTTCATGTAGTTCATTCACCTTAGTATCAACATTTTCCTTAACTTTGTTAAGTTCATTTAATGTTTGATCCACGTTTTCTTTATGCTGCTGTAATTTCGCATCTAACTCTTGTTTATGTTGCTTAATTTCAGCTAATCGATCTCCCGTACTTTGCTGAGGAGTAGCATCATTTACTTCTGCATGAGCAGAGTTTGCGCCAGCAATCATTGCTAAAGCTAGTGTAGACGCAGCGATTGTTTGTTTTGTTTTCATATTTTTGTACCTCTTTTCTTTCATATGCATGAGCTGTTTTGTGTAAAATTGAGCATATAGAAGTAGATTCTTCCATCATTATATACCATCTGCGCCGTCTAGAGGAAGTATTTGCATAATAATCTATGATTATGTAATTTTTATAATCTCTTATTTCGGATAGGGGAGTACTCTTTAGCGATATGAATAATTTTTAATATAGTAGAGTTTACATCCTTACTATTACGAATAACAAACAAATAATCAGCTTCATTTTCTACAGGATCTACTACGTCTTCATGTAGTGATTCAGCTTGTTGGCGATGGAGTACTTCTTTGAAACTGGAATAGTTCCCCCTAAAAATATTTGTACTTCGTTTACTAAGGCCCACTCTTTCATAAAGTACATCATCTGGGATGTCAAAGTGAACTAATATGCGTACATATTCATTCTGTGGAAATAATTCGTTTAGTAAATAGAATCTTCCGTTTTTACTGCGATTGGAATTACAAATAATAAGGTGTAAATTTGAATGTTCTTTCGCATAATCAACAATGAATTTTGAAAGACCGTGCTTAAATGTATTAGGGCCTTTAGCCGGCTGTAATTTTTCGTAATGCGTGTTAATAAATTCAGCTTGATTATCTTGATCCATAACGAAAGAGTGGGGTAACTCTTTTTCTAATGCTCTTGCAAATGTAGTTTTTCCACTGTGTGTTTTTCCAACTGTAATGATGACTAATCTTTTCATGACGCCCTCCATTTGTGTTGTTATGAACTGGAATATTCGGTGTAGATCGAAATCTTCCTGCTAGAGATTACACAAATTATTGGAGCGTTAGTAGGCTGAAAACTTGACAAAAAAACTTATTTATGCTATAATTTACCAATATAAAAATAAGGTGTATAATAGGGTTCTCCTGGCCAGGGGAACCCTATTTTTGTTGTGAAAATGAAGGAGAGTGTATGTGCGTGAAACAAGGTGAAGCAAGTGTAACGTCGTTAGTATCGGCTTTCAGCAGAGTATATCATAGTGACTTTGATAATTCTAAAATCTTTGATGATTATGTAGCTAAAGATTTCATTTCACAAAAAGAACGTAACGATATTGAAACGAACATGGTTAAAGGGATACACTTTTTCAATAAAGATATCGCAGAGCAGTTTCAAGACAATCCAAAAGAAATATTAAAATGGATTACACAAGTTCAGTTATCACCAACACCTTTAGCACGTGCGGCATATTGTGAAAGAGTATTCTTACATGAAATTACATTAGGAGCAAAACAATACGTCATACTCGGTGCAGGCTTAGATACGTTCAGTCTTAGACACCGAGAATTAGAAAATAAAATAGAAATATTTGAAGTGGATCATCCTTCTACGCAAGCGTCTAAGAAGGAAAGAATAAAAGAAGCAGAACTTGAAGTTCCAAATAACCTTCATTTTGTTTCAATGGATTTTACGAAAGAATTTTTCTATGAACAGTTACGCAATGAAGGATTTGAAAATAAAAAGACTTTCTTTAGTCTTTTAGGTGTTTCGTATTATTTAACAAAAGAAGAGTTTTCTAGTTTAATAGAATGTTTATTCGCTATGGTTCCAGAAGGGAGTTCTATCGTTTTCGATTATCCCGATGAAAACTTATTTACGGAAAAGGGACTGTCCAATCGAGTTGAAAATATGGTGAAAATGGCTGAGGTAGGCGGAGAACCGATGAAATCATGTTATTCTTATGCCGAAATGGAAGCACTGTTAGAGAAGGTGGGCTTACTTATTTATGAGCATTTATCACCAGAGGACATAAATACATTATATTTTGAAGGAAGAAATGATTATTTGAAAGCTTTTGAGACGGTGCATTATGTACATGCGGTGAAAAGGTAAGAAATTAGTAGGCATGGAGAGGAATCTCTGTGTCCTTTTTTATAAAAAAGGAAATGAGCTGTAGTGGTGGAAAATATAATTATAAATATATAATATATATAAATTAATGTTTTGTAGAAACTAAAGGAAAGGGGAAATAGAAGATGTTGAAATTACGAGGAAAATACAATGAAGCGAAAGTGTATACTACGAATGTAGAAGAAACGGCAGCAGGTCAAATTATTGATCTTTGTAACCAAGAATTCGTAAAGGATAGCAAGATTCGTATTATGCCAGATACACATGCGGGCGCAGGTTGTACGATTGGGACAACAATGACAATTCAAGATAAGATTGTTCCTAATTTAGTTGGGGTTAACTAATTGGCTCAGACTTTAAACTACTCACTCAATTGACTGGGAACCCTAACGATAAAAGGCGAGGGCAATCAGCAGCCAGTGGTTATGGTGACATAATCGAATGGTTCAGAGACTTGTACCATGTTAGCAGACTAAGGTACAGAATTATTCCTCATCCATTTTGAATTGAAGAGGAATAATTAATACGGTGAGCCTACAGTAGAGACTGCATATCTCGATGACTGTAGAGAAGGTATAGTCCACTCTTTCAGGAAACTGAGAGGTAAGTACGATATTGGTTGTGGCATGGAAGTTGTTATGATTAATAAGAAAAAAGAGGAAATCAACTTCGATCGCTTAGACGAAACGATACGTAAATTTGTCCCAAGTGGTTTTCGTATTCGAGATAAGGAACATAGATTTTCAAAAATGATTGATTTTGATAGTGTAAGAGCCCCGTTTACATTGCAACGTGCTCAAAAAAGTATTGGTACACTTGGCGGGGGCAATCATTTTGTCGAACTGAATGAGGATGATAAAGGAAATGTATACATTGTCATTCATAGTGGTTCGCGTAATTTAGGGAAACAGGTAGCAGAGTATTATCAAAACTTTGCTTACGAGCAACTTATAAACGTTAAATCTATTAAAGAAGAAATCATTGAACGTTTAACGAAAGAAGGTAGACAACAAGAAATACATGAAGCTTTACGTGAAATTAAGAAACCGGTGATTCGCAAAGAATTAGCTTATTTAGAAGGACAAGGATTTAAAGATTACATGAATGATATGAAAATTGCTCAAAAATATGCGGAGTTAAATCGTAAAGCAATGATTGATGAAATCGTCACTAAAATGGATTGGAAAGTAACAGATCAATTCACTACAATCCATAACTACATCGATATGGACAATATGATTCTACGAAAAGGTGCTATTTCAGCTCAGAAAGATGAACGAGTAATCATTCCAATTAATATGAGAGACGGTTCTATCATTGCATTTGGTAAAGGGAATCCAGATTGGAACTTTTCTGGCCCGCATGGAGCAGGGCGTATTATGAGTCGTAAGAAGGCGAAAGAAGTACTTAACTTAGAGGATTTTCAAAATACAATGACAGAGGTTTGGACTACATCTGTTGCAGAAAGTACTTTAGATGAAGCACCAATGGTATATAAGCCAATGGATGAGATTGTTGAGAATACAAAGGACACAATTGATATTAAACATATTATTAAGCCACTTTATAATTTTAAGGCTAATTAAAAGAGGAGTAACGTTTATTAAATGAAGAGAACTTGAAAAGAGAGCGTATTTTGTGGCGGTTATATAACAAAGATTAAAAAGACAACATATCAAACGAAGAGATTCATCATATTCATTTACATTTATGTAATGTTAAAGACTAGAAAGCTAGATTGGCGCGAATTACTAATTGTGGAGTGTGAAAAAAAGACAAAATCTCTTAAAAAACACTTAATTTTTTATTCCATCTATCTTTACAATCCCTCCTTATAATGTGAATTGGACAAGCACCTAAGAGAAAGCAGAACATGTCAGTTTGTACATTCTATTATTAGGGGGAGAATTTGTATGAAAAAGACAGTTGCTTCGTTAGCAGTTATGGCGGCATTATTACCGACGTTTTCAGTGCATGCGGAAGGGAAAGAGCAAGCCCGAAAATCAGCTACAACTTTTAATGTTATTAGTGATATTCAAGGTGATTTAGGGGATTTTGATCATGTGCTAAAAGATATGAACAAAGTGACGCCACTTTCTAGAGCGCTTATTATGAATGGGGATATAACGCCGACTGGAAAACAGTCACAATATGATGATGTAAAGCGTGTGTTAAATAAAAATAAGCATCCAGAAAATGTATGGTCTACTGTTGGGAATCATGAGTTTTATGCTGGTAAATGGACAGCAGATGGGAAACTCTCTCAAAGTACATGGCCAAATGGTGTAAATGAGGAAACTTTATTTAACCGCTATCTGAAATTTAGTGGACAAGAAAAGGTATATCATAAAAAAGAATTAGATGGCTATCCACTTTTATTTTTAGGAACTGAAAAATATATGAAATACCACGATTCAAAAATGTGGGACGAAGTATATATGAGTGATGAGCAATTAGGTTGGTTAAAACAAAATTTAGAAGAGTATAGTCAAAAAGATAAAAATAAGCCAATCTTTATTTTCTCTCATCACGTTTTACCTGATACAGTATCTGGATCAAGACAATCACCATATTTACAAGATTATTTAAACGTGGATAAATTGTACGATATATTAAAAGACTATCCGCAAGTTGTTTTCTTCACGAGTCATACACATTGGGATTTAAACTTATCTGACTGGGCTGGTAAAAAGAAAATTACAGGCGGAGATGAAAAAGGTTTTACTGTTGTAAATACGGGCGGGATTGAAACAGGCTGGATGTCAGCAGGACCAAATGGAGGAGAGAAAACTGCTCCAGATGGCTATTCATTTAAACAAGGGTTACAAGTGAAAGCATATGGTAACGATGTAATTGTGACGCTTACGATTACAAACGTGATAAGGATATAAAGAAGTTATTAATTAGTGATTCAAAAATTGCGCAGATGGCACCAAATGTAACGGCAGATGATCGTAAAAATATAATTGTCGGTGCAAATGAATATATGGAGTATTCTATAGAAGGAACGAATGAGTGGCATACGTATAGTCAAGCAAATCCTCCGAAATTTGATGGAGATAAAACTGTATACGTACGTCATAAAGGTGAAATGAATTTAGAGCCGGGATTAACGCAGTTACTTCGTTTTTCGGTAAATAAGTGATTGGAGGGAGTCTGCATTTGAATGTGTGGGCTCTTTTTTTGTTGCTGAGAAAGGGGTTGCCTGTCTGTCGTTTTTTGTCGATAGATCGATATATTAAGAAAATCGTTGATATACTGCAAGTTACGATCGATATATTTGAAAAATCGTTGATATATTGTAAGTAATGAACGATATATTAAAAAAATCGTTGATGTAAATTTCATGTACCGTAATTAAGTTAAAATCATTAATACGGTTTTACTTATCAAAATGAAATTCTAATACATTTTTAACCCATAAAGATGACTTCACCATTTTTACATGTAATAATAGTAACGTTACATATATTGCGAAAGAAGTACAAAAGGAGCGTTACAATGAATTTAGCTAAATTCCCGAGAAAAAAATATACAGAATCCTATACACCAATTGAAAAGTTAAACAATTTTTCTGAAGCACTTGGTGGCCCGACTATTTATTTTAAACGAGATGATTTACTTGGTTTAACAGCCGGTGGCAATAAGACGAGAAAGTTAGAATTTCTAGTTGCAGATGCACAGGAAAAGGGTGCAGATACGTTAATTACAGCTGGTGGTATTCAGTCAAATCATTGCCGCCTGACACTTGCTGCTGCGGTAAAAGAAAAAATGAAATGTATTCTTGTATTAGAGGAAGGGCTTGAGCCAGAAGAGAAGAGAGCCTTTAACGGAAACTATTTCTTATATCACTTATTAGGTGCTGAAAACGTCATTGTTGTACCGAACGGAGCAGACCTGATGGAAGAGATGCATAAAGTAGCACAAGAAGTAAGTGAAAAAGGTAGTACACCATATGTAATTCCAGTTGGTGGATCAAACCCTACGGGCGCAATGGGATACGTTGCTTGTGCCCAAGAAATTATGGCGCAATCATTTGAGCAAGGAATTGATTTCAGTTCAGTTGTTTGCGTAAGCGGTAGCGCTGGTATGCATGCGGGTTTAATTACTGGTTTTTCTGGAACGCAAAGTCATATTCCTGTAATCGGGATTAACGTAAGTAGAGGAAAAGCTGAGCAAGAAGAGAAAGTAGCAAAACTTGTAGATGAAACTTCAGCACACGTTGGTATTCCAAACTTTATCCCGCGCGACGCTGTTACGTGCTTTGATGAATATGTAGGACCAGGCTATGCGTTACCAACGCCGGAAATGGTAGAGGCAGTTCAGTTACTTGCGAAAACAGAAGGTATTTTACTTGATCCAGTGTATACAGGTAAGGCAGTAGCGGGATTAATCGACTTAATTAGAAAAGGTAAATTTAATAAGGAAGACAATATTTTATTCGTACATTCAGGTGGTTCACCAGCTTTATATGCGAATACGTCTCTATTTGCGTAAGTGTAAAAAGCATTGGGTAACCAATGCTTTTTTTGTTATATACTGGAATTGTCGGGAGGTAGGAGGATTATATGAACTCAAATTTAAAAGGGATCATATATACGGTACTCGGCATTTCTATTCTATTAATCTTATTTGTAGCTTATAGGGTGTATTCTTATTTTACATTTTAAAAGCGTAATGGAAGTGAACCATTATATACACTAAAGGCGGAGAGCGCTATGCAAATGAGAAATTTGTATTTAGTCTTCAGCGTGATTTTTTGAAAATAAAAAGGTGGAAATGTCTCGTTCAGCTGATTATCAGTTTGTTTTTCAGTTTAAAAATCCGAAAATAGAAGCGAAAGCTGTTTTATATCAAATGTGGATTAGTCCTAATAAGGATAAAGTAGAAATAATGGCGGGGGATAATCAGTACGCTCAATTAGCAGAGAAAGACGCAGCTGCTTTTATGAAGATTGTTACTGGTGAGAAGTTAGCTGAATAAAAGTATATGGTAGATTTTGCTCTCTAATTCCCCGCTTATTTTTCGCTTTGAGGGATAATTAGTGAGAAATATCGAATGAGAAGTAATCGTGAAATAGTAAAGAATATATTCACTGCTAAAAGAAGAGTTGTTTAAAAAACTCTCCGCATCGTTATGTAATGTTAATAAGAAGAAGTAGAAGGTAGAAGTAAATCTAAATAAAACCCAAAAGGGATAAATAGGAAAATGTAGAATCTTTATATATAAGATGTTCTGAATTTTTAGATATAAGGTAGAGTGGAGGAAGAAAGATGATTCAATTTCCTATGGAAGATGCTGAACAATTTTTTAGATCCTATAGTATTGGTAGGTTTACAGTTAGTGAAGATGAAGGAAAATTAATTTTTAGTACAAACTTAAATGGTCATTCTAATTTATGGGCGATGGATTTACCCAATTTATCCCCTTATCCCTTAACATATTGTAATCAATCAAGCAATTTTATTAAAATGGATTCTTTAAATCGATTTATTTTAGCTGGATTTGATAAAGATGGGGATGAAAATTATCATATTTATGCATTAAAACCAGAGGGTGGTGGATTGCTTGAATTGATTCCAGCAGGAGAGACAGAAAAGGATTACTTTGTGCATTTAACAGAGGATGGGGAACGATTATACTATGTCACAAGTAAAGATAACCCAATGTTCTTAAACTCTCGTTGTTATAATATACGCACAAAAGAAGATACGCTGTTGTTAACTGGTGTGGAGACACCTACATATGTAGAGGCAGTAAGTCCGAATGAATCAAGTTACATTGTTTTAAAGTCATATGGTAATACATATAATGTAGGATATGTAAAAAAAGGAGAAGAACTTATTTGTTTAGTACCTTCCATTGAGAAAGAACATACTGTAGGCTCCATTTCTTATATTGATGAAAATACAGTGATTTTCGTTACAAATTATGAAGAAGAGTTTTCCTATGTAGCTTCTTTTGATTTAAATAAACAGGAATTCAAACCAATCTGTAAAATAGAGAAGGAAGATATTTCCGATATAAAATGGCATGCTGAAACAAAAAATGGCTACATTGTTTCGTCGAAAGGTGTTACAGATAGGTTATATAAATTTGTATGGGATAAAAAAGAGTTAATTCTATTGAATTCTCCGGTAGATACGATAAGTCAAATTGAAATTACAAAATCGGAAAATTTATATTTACTAGGTGAAAGTGCGAAGAAAACAGCAAACATCTATTACAAGAAGAATAGAGATACAGAATGGGCAGCATTAACAAAAAACTATGTTATTGGTCTATCTGAATCTTCTTTTGTTGAACCGGATGTTATAACATATGCCTCTTTTGATGGGTTAAACATAGAAGCATTATTATTCCGGGCGAAAGGAGAAGTACAAAACGGATATACAATATTTTGGCCTCATGGTGGTCCACAAAGTGCTGAGACGAAAGATTTCAGAGCATTATTTCAATATTTATTAAGGCAGGGATATAATATTTTTGCGCCAAACTTTAGAGGTAGTACAAGATATGGTTCAACGTTTACAAAAATGATTGAAGGTGATTGGGGAGAAGCACCGCGTTTAGATTGTGTAGCAGGGATCGAATGGTTATTTGAACAGGGGATATCAACTCCTGATAAATTATTTGTTATGGGCGGTAGTTATGGAGGATATATGACCTTATTGCTTCACGGGCGTCATTCAGAGTATTTCCGTGCAGCCATTGACATTTTTGGACCTAGCAATTTATTTAGTTTTATCGAATCTATGCCTGAAAATTGGAAACCGCTCGCAGTTAATTTAATAGGTGATATTAATAATGATAAAGATAAGCTTATACAAGATTCACCAATTACTTACTTAAATCAAATGAATAAACCACTCCTTATCATCCAAGGGGCAAATGATCCACGAGTTGTAAAGGAAGAATCGGATCAAATTTTTCAAGCGTTGCAAAAACAAGGAGTAGATGTAGAATACCTAGTATTAGACGATGAAGGGCATGGATTTTCAAAAAAAGAAAATGAAATATATGTATATCGTCGCATAACAGAATTTTTAGCAAAGCATAAGTAAAAGAAATGGCATTTTACGGGTTATGATCATATCGCTATCAGGCTAAAAATGCAGAGAAATGACAATGAAATTATTGAATAAACAAGAATGAAACAACTTAATTGTTACGTAACAAAAACGCTATTCTTTCCCTAGAATCATAGGAAGAGATGGCGTTTTTGTTATGAACTTATCGATTTTTTATGAACTGGAATTGTTGTCTAAAGAGTTGCAACAGATTTTTTTATAAATTGAAAGACAAGGAGACGAACTTGGATGGAGTATTGGAAGCACACAATAAATATATTGAGGAGTACATGTTTGAAAACATTAAATCAATGGAAAATGAAATATTTTGTTGGAATGTCTGAGCTGCGGACCAATTCTATCACTTTAATTAACTAAAAGAAGAACTTCCCCATCCCGATTAGACTACTGATCATTCCTATTCCACTCATGGTGCCTTTTCCTGCTGTAAGTAAGTTTCCAAGCATTCCTGGCTGACCGTTACCTCCGTTATTTCCCCATCCCATTGGGGCCCACGGACTACCCCATCCTGGAGGGTTTCCAAAAACACCCGAGTTATTGGTATTGAAATGAAAAGGCTTAGTTGGCGGCGATAGTAAAGCGGCAAGATGCCCTTGTGCGAACATCCCTGTATGATTGAATGGTTGCGCCCAGGGGAAGGAAGGTTTTTGAAAATTAAAACCTTCATGACCTGGTAGTGGAGTCCAATTATCGGGATGTCCTTGGGGCATCATCCCTGCATAATTGATTGGCTGCCCCCAAGAGAAGGGAGGGGGTTGGGGACTGAACCCCGTATAATTGGCTGGTGAATCCCAACTAACTGGATAGACTCGGTAACTCCAATTCTCAGGAAGCTTCAAATCATTCATTACCTCAGATTTAGTTATTTCGGGCTGTGAATATAATGAAATTTGGTTAGTATATTGTTCCCCGTTTCCCTTTGAATTCAAATACCAATATTGGTGCATACGCTTATTCTCCTCACTTTAAAAATGTAATGTTAGACTTAGCCTATGTAATATTCCTTTTTATGGATGGTTACATAACTAGATCTACAAGCCTGTATTTAAAGGAATGGGTGTGTGGACTTGTTGATTTAAAGTTTCACTTTATTTTAGAAGGGTATTTTCAGTTGCTTCTTTTATATATTTCAGCCTAATTTAAATTTCGTTAACAAACATTTTTATAAAGGTTTAATCAACAAAAAGATTTTAAAATGTTATGTTGGGCAAGTGGAATTGCTAAAAAGAGAATATCCATTCGAAGAGTTTGGCAAAATACTGCAAGGGTAATGTTTTCTTGTGCAAATATGTAAACGATTTAAACGAATCAATGAAATTTATAATGAAGGGGCAATTAAATATATGAGTGAAACATTACATAAAAGAAAACCACCATATTTAATGCTTGTAATTCTTTTTATTGGGGCATTTGTTTCATTTCTAAATAACTCGCTTTTAAATGTAGCCTTGCCATCAATAATGAAAGATTTAGACATTCAAGATTATTCAACGATCCAGTGGCTTTCTACAGGGTATATGCTTGTAAGTGGTATATTAATTCCGGCATCAGCATTTTTAATAACGCGTTTCTCGAATAGAAGCCTATTTATTACCTCTATGGTGATTTTTATTCTTGGTACTGCCTTAGCGGCTGTAGCGCCGAATTTTGGTTTATTACTTACTGGTCGGATGGTTCAAGCGGCAGGCTCTTCAGTTATGGGGCCTTTGTTAATGAATATTATGCTAGTAAGCTTTCCGAGAGAAAAAAGGGGAACAGCAATGGGGATTTTTGGACTAGTTATGATTACAGCTCCAGCAATTGGACCGACACTATCAGGTTATATTGTCGAGTATTATGACTGGCGTTTGCTTTTTGAAATGATTTTACCGTTAGCAATCATTAGCTTACTGTTAGGGATTTGGAAATCTGAGAATGTCATGAAACAAAACAAAAATGCAAAACTTGATTATCTCTCATTACTATTATCTTCTGTCGGTTTTGGCGGTTTGTTATATGGATTCAGTTCTGCAAGCTCCGATGGTTGGACAAATAAAGTTGTCTTAACAACCTTAATCATAGGTGCTATTGCCCTAATTGCTTTCATTATTCGTCAATTAAAAATGGATGAGCCGTTATTGGATTTACGTGTTTACAAGTACCCAATGTTTGCACTTGCGTCTGTAATTGCAATTGTTAACGCGGTGGCCATGTTTTCGGGTATGATTTTAACACCAGCTTATGTACAAAACGTCCGTGGTATTTCGCCGCTGAGCTCTGGGCTGATGATGCTTCCAGGTGCGGTTATAATGGGGATTATGTCACCAATTACAGGTAAACTATTTGATAAATATGGTCCTCGGATTCTTGGCATAGTGGGGCTTTCCATTACAGCTGTTTCAACTTATATGCTAGCAAACCTGCAACTCGACTCTAGTCACACACATATTATTCTTATTTACACACTGCGGATGTTTGGGATGGCGATGGTGATGATGCCACTTATGACAAATGGTCTTAATCAATTACCAACTCGTTTAAATCCGCACGGTACAGCTGTTAATAATACAGCTCAACAAGTGTCCGGTTCGATTGGTACTGCTATCCTTGTTACGATTATGAACTCTGTAACAAACACAAAAGCTGAAAGTTTAATGTCTGATATAGATCCAACAACCTTTACAGAAACTACGAAGGCAATAGTAACTCAGAAGGCTTTATTATCTGGAATTCAATATTCATTTTATGTAGCGCTTGGCATGAATGTTGTTGCACTACTATTAGTTTTTTTCGTTAAACGTGTAGATACAAGTGCGGAGGCTGTCGAGAAGTTAAATCGGTAGAGAAGAATAAAACGCTAGATAAAGATTCCTACAAGTTTTTTTGCTGCTAAGGCGCCGGTATTTAAAGCTAGAAAAAACTAAAAGAAGCAGGGAAATAATTATATAGTAAAAGAGGACCTGATGTTCATATCAGGTCCTCTTTCATTAATAACAAGGTATACTTGCTTATCGTATTGGTTTAACTAAACTACTGATTTTTCGAATACTACAATCTTAAGCTCGTCAACTTCTCTATTTTTGGGTGTTTTAGAAGAAAATGAATCAAAATAATCTTTTTTATAAACAAATACAAGAGATGAGATCCGTTTGCAATTTCTCATAAACATTACAAGTTTAGATTATCTTTTAACACCAACATTAAAAGGCTCCAATTATATTTATTCGCTTCATTTTAATTTAGTATTTTTCTACAAGTTATAAATCTAATTGCCAAGCTTATACTCAATATCATAATCATGAATAGTTAGGGAAAAGATAAAATAAGGTAATCAATTACATATCTTTATCCCAGGCGATTAGTTGCTATTTCCTCTTTATTAAATGGGATATGTTATCCCGCATTAACGGGCAGTAAGACCCCCACCTCAAAATTTAGCGGAAGCAAAGAAGTTAGGTGGGGGACCAACTGCCCGTAAAAGCCCGATTGGTTCAACTAATAATCAGTGGGGGATGAACAAAACCCCCACTGATTAAAGTTTCACTTTATTTCATGCTTTTTTGAAAGGGTGTTTTAAATGGAAAAAAAAGTATCTGCCATTCCTCAGCCGAAAACATATGGACCGCTGGGTAATCTCCCATTAATCGATAAAGATAAACCGACGCTATCCTTTATCAAGATAGCGGAAGAGTATGGTCCCATTTTTCAAATTCAAACTTTAAGTGATACCATCATTGTCGTTTCTGGACATGAATTGGTAGCAGAAGTTTGTGATGAAACACGGTTCGATAAAAGTATAGAGGGTGCTTTAGCAAAAGTTCGTGCCTTTGCTGGGGACGGATTATTTACTAGCGAGACTCACGAGCCTAACTGGAAAAAAGCTCATAATATTTTGATGCCTACATTTAGCCAACGGGCAATGAAAGATTACCATGCCATGATGGTCGATCTTGCTGTACAACTCGTTCAAAAATGGGCACGGCTTAATCCGAATGAAAACGTAGATGTTCCGGAGGATATGACTCGTCTTACGTTAGATACAATTGGTCTATGTGGTTTTAATTACCGATTTAATAGCTTTTATCGTGAGACCCCTCATCCTTTTATTACTAGCATGAGCCGTGCTCTAGATGAGGCGATGCACCAATTGCAGCGGCTAGATATAGAAGACAAACTTATGTGGAGAACGAAACGTCAATTTCAGCATGATATTCAATCCATGTTTTCTTTAGTAGATAATATTATTGCTGAACGTAAAAGTAGTGGAAATCAGGAAGAAAATGATTTACTTTCCCGTATGTTAAATGTACAAGATCCGGAAACTGGTGAAAAACTAGATGATGAAAACATTCGTTTCCAAATTATCACTTTTTTAATAGCTGGACATGAGACAACAAGTGGATTGTTATCTTTTGCAATTTACTTTTTATTAAAGAATCCGGATAAGTTGAAAAAAGCCTATGAAGAAGTAGACCGTGTTTTGACAGATCCTACTCCAACATACCAACAAGTTATGAAACTGAAGTATATACGGATGATTTTAAATGAATCACTGCGTCTATGGCCTACCGCTCCAGCATTCAGTCTCTATGCAAAAGAAAATACAGTGATTGGCGGGAAATACCCAATTAAGAAAGGAGAAGATCGTATTTCTGTTCTTATTCCACAGCTACATAGGGATAAAGATGCATGGGGAGACAATGTAGAAGAATTCCAACCTGAACGATTTGAAGAGCTGGATAAGGTTCCTCATCATGCTTATAAGCCATTTGGAAATGGCCAGAGAGCATGTATCGGTATGCAATTTGCACTTCATGAAGCCACTCTTGTAATGGGAATGCTTCTTCAACATTTTGAATTAATCGATTATCAAAACTATCAGCTGGACGTAAAACAAACATTAACGCTAAAGCCCGGTGATTTTAAGATTAGGATTCTACCCCGAAAACAAACTATTAGTCATCCTACTGTTCTTGCACCTACAGAGGACAAGCTGAAAAACGATGAAATTAAGCAGCACGTCCAGAAGACACCTTCTATTATTGGGGCCGATAATCTTTCACTTCTTGTTCTGTATGGCTCGGATACAGGTGTAGCAGAAGGTATTGCAAGAGAATTAGCAGATACAGCTAGTTTAGAAGGAGTTCAAACGGAAGTGGTAGCTCTTAACGATCGAATTGGAAGTTTGCCAAAAGAAGGAGCGGTACTTATTGTGACTTCTTCTTATAATGGAAAACCGCCAAGTAATGCAGGGCAGTTTGTGCAATGGTTGGAGGAACTAAAACCAGATGAGCTAAAAGGGGTTCAATACGCAGTTTTTGGTTGTGGAGATCATAATTGGGCTAGTACCTACCAACGGATTCCAAGATACATTGATGAGCAGATGGCTCAAAAAGGAGCAACAAGATTTTCTAAACGCGGAGAAGCAGATGCAAGTGGTGATTTCGA
The DNA here is from genome assembly GCF_038006365.1 of Bacillus sp. FSL L8-0152. Taxonomy (NCBI): domain Bacteria; kingdom Bacillati; phylum Bacillota; class Bacilli; order Caryophanales; family Bacillaceae; genus Bacillus; species Bacillus sp. FSL L8-0152. The sequence goes on along the minus strand of NZ_JBBOVB010000001.1, from coordinate 3,302,879 downwards.
GGAACAGCTTGAGCAATGGAAACAAAACATGTGGTCTGATGCGATGAAGGCATTTGGATTGGAGCTCAACAAAAATATGGAAAAAGAGCGCAGTACTTTGAGTCTGCAATTTGTTAGTCGTCTTGGAGGATCTCCTCTTGCACGAACATATGAAGCAGTTTATGCATCTATACTAGAAAATCGTGAACTCCAATCACCCAGCAGTGATAGAAGTACACGACATATCGAGGTATCTTTGCCAGAAGGCGCTACATATAAAGAAGGAGACCACCTTGGAGTGTTGCCAGTTAATAGCGAGAAAAATATCAACCGAATTTTAAAACGTTTTGGATTAAATGGGAAGGATCAAGTTATACTGAGTGCAAGTGGACGAAGTATAAATCACATACCTTTAGACAGTCCTGTTAGTTTATTGGACCTTCTTAGTTATAGTGTTGAAGTTCAAGAAGCTGCCACTCGAGCACAAATACGAGAAATGGTAACATTCACAGCATGTCCTCCTCATAAAAAAGAATTGGAAGCATTATTAGAAGAAGGAGTTTACCATGAACAAATACTAAAGAAACGGATTTCAATGTTGGACCTTCTTGAAAAGTATGAGGCTTGTGAAATCCGATTTGAACGCTTTTTAGAACTTCTTCCTGCGCTCAAACCGCGTTACTATTCTATTTCAAGCTCTCCACTCGTTGCACACAATCGTCTGAGCATTACGGTCGGTGTTGTTAATGCGCCTGCATGGAGTGGAGAAGGGACATATGAAGGCGTCGCTTCTAATTACTTAGCTCAGCGTCATAGTAAAGATGAGATTATCTGTTTCATTCGAACGCCACAATCAAACTTTGAATTGCCTAAAGATCCAGAAACACCAATTATTATGGTTGGGCCAGGTACTGGAATTGCACCATTCCGTGGATTCTTGCAAGCGCGTCGTGTTCAAAAGCAAAAAGGTATTAACTTAGGACAAGCGCATCTATATTTTGGTTGTCGTCATCCTGAAAAAGATTATCTCTATCGTACAGAACTAGAAAATGATGAAAGAGATGGATTAATCTCTTTACACACAGCTTTTTCTCGTCTAGAGGGACATCCAAAAACATATGTACAGCATTTAATAAAACAAGATAGAATCAATTTAATTTCGTTATTAGATAATGGAGCTCATCTTTATATATGTGGTGATGGAAGTAAAATGGCTCTGGATGTAGAAGATACCCTTTGTCAAGCGTATCAAGAAATTCATGAAGTCAGTGAACAAGAAGCAAGAAATTGGTTGGATCGTGTGCAAGATGAAGGGCGATATGGAAAAGATGTTTGGGCTGGTATATGAATGTTTCTTAATTAGTTACGTATTAACTAATGAATTTTTTTCGAATAAATTTCACTTTATTAGTATAGTGTATTTAGATGAATAGTGATTAACCGGACTATTTAGTATCTACTAAATAAAAAACAGGACCTGATATTCATCTATCAGGTCCTGTTTCACATAGACATTATACATGGATATTTTCCACACATTATCAATGTTTGTAATATAGTTAGCCTTGTGGGTCAGCGATAAAATCAGATATTATTTTTTCAATATCGAAAGGAGTAATCCCTTTATCCAAAGAAAAAATGCTTTCTGCTTCTTCGATTTCTTGAACGAGTTCACCTCTAGCTTCAATATGTAATCGGAACAAGTCATATAAATTCGGTTTAACTAAATTAGTTAAAGCCTTTCCAACTAGTATCATACCTTTTTGATTAGCCTCGATGGTATTATCATAAGTTAGATCTCTTGTAAGAGACAAATCTGTCCAAATCAATTTTCGTTCCTTTAAGTCTAAAATAACTGGAATAGAGATTTGGGTGTCGGCAGTAATATCCACTTTATCTTGAACAGTAGAAGGTTCAAATACTTCACCTGAACCAGGATATTGACGAACCATCCAACCAGTAAAGCATTCTGGTAAATCTTTATATGGTTGGTCTGTGTAAGAAAGCAAAGTCATAACTACATAGCGTCCACCATATTTCAGCACAGACGGAATATCGAAATCAATGAATTCAGATGCTCCCTTTGGTGCAGAAGTAATATCTCCGCTATGGTAGGCTTTGAAATTTTTGAACGTAAGTTCGTGAAGGATACATGTTCTTTGTATTGCCAATCTTCGTCGTACATTGCAGCAGACAAATCAATGTCAACGCGTCCTGTATGTTGTCCATTCACATAGCCTTCTTTCCACCATAGGAAAAAACGAATCGTATCTCCTTCTGGCAAATCTACTTTACTTCCTCGAGATAATGTGCGAAGCGCTTTGCTGGCTGAACGTTGAGAGAAGGGAACTAAGTGATTTTTTAACTGTTCATCCAAAAATACTTTTCCAAGACTTGGAAGTTCCGTGAAGCGATTTTTTAAAGTATCTTCACACATTTTTACAATCATTAAACAAATATCCTCTGAGATAAATGGAAGTGTATTTTCAATACCTATAGCTTTTGCTACATTTCCCTTTGGAAAAAAGGTACGAAATTCATTTTTATCATTTCGATGCTTAAAATGAGCCGTGAGTTGAAGTAATACAGGAGTAGAAACGTTTCCTATTATACTTAGAAAATCTTCGAGAATATTGAAAACATCTGTTGACTTATTACTACATAAACGGATTAAATGATCCAAGCGTCTGGCAAATTCCCCCGGGCGAGTTTTTAAAAGATTTTTCGCTGTCATGATATCACGATTCAACAAAGCTGCTTCTATTTTTCCATTAAATGTTTCAACTTTAATGTTGTTGCGAAGCATCTCAAATGCTCGGTGGTTTTTTGGGAAACGAGTATGATATTCTGCTGGATGAAGAATTTCACCTAAACGAATCCAACGTTTTTTGTATCGAATCATATCTTCGGTAATGTTTCCGCATTGCTCTAACAATCCTAAAAGGAAGCGTCTTTCTGCTCGGTTAAACTTCTTGAATCGAACGGAGGATGCTAAACTCACATCACCTTCAGATAAAGCAACTGCAAGGCGAAGAACATCAGTTGCTGTTTTAAAATACTTTGCAGCAGCATCGGCTGATATTTTTCTGTTTATTAATAAAACCCCAATTATAAAAGACATATTTTCCTTATGAGGAATTACATTAGGTAGAAAACAGGAAACATCTTCAGTGTGTGTAATAGCCCATTCTACATCTGTCTTATCAGTTGAGGAAATAGAGCTGTTTGCACTAATCAATTGAGAAATCATTTGATTGAAATCTTCTTCACTTCCTAAGTCAATAACTTTCAAATCAACGCTATCTAAAAGAGGAAGTCGTTCTTCTACTTTTGATACAGGTAGGCACGACGTCACATAATGAATAACGGCATTGATGTATAAATCAGCGTCACTTAAATCCATCATTTGTTGCGGAAAGTTTGGATACATAGGAGTAAACTGAATATGTGCACCAACCATTTCTTTTAAATGTTTTACCAACTCTTTGTAAAACGATGTGAATGCATCAACCGAAAGTGTTTGCAACTCTTCTATTAAAGGCTCGGAAAAAGTAAATCCTAAACTTTCCAAGTTTTTTAAAACAGTGGCTAAATACATGTTCGGTAGTTTATTTTCTTCTCTTTTTATAATTACTTTCAAACTTCTTCTTATGTAAATAGAATTTTTCATGAGAACGCCAGCTATTCACTCCTTATAAAAGAGGGGGAATAGTCCGACTGTCCTCCTTTCAGTGGTAGATTTTTATTTTTACATGCATAAAGACACTAATTGTAGAGAAATGCACAGAGGATACATAGTTATTTTTTAGTGAAAAATTAGAGGTATAACATTTAGTTGTTAAGTGGTAATTTGTTAATTAAGAAAAGAAAACCTCTACATCAATGGTTGATAAACTAAAGTTTATTCAATCCCAAAGAAGAAAGAGGTTTTATAGTCTAATTATTTTCATAGGAAATTGACAACTCTAAAACAATTTGAAATTTCTACAAAGAAGGAAGAATTGTCATAGCCTATGTGTTTAGCAGGAAAGTAACATCCCTATTTCGCCAAAGAAGTTAGAAGGAAGGAACGTCATAGCCTGCTTTATTAGTATATTCTCATGCGAAGAGCAATTCAAGTATACTGTCTGATTTTTTATATTTTTCTTAAAGGGGAATTTTCATTTTTGATATATTATGGAATGGAGTTGAATGAGTATTATAAATACAAAAGGTGAAATTAAAAAAACAAAAAGAAAAGTATTACTAACTATACTTACTATGTTAGTAATTATAATTGGATTTGGATATTGGAAACTTTTTAGTTTGCAAGGTGTTCCAAAAGGGGAATTAATTCGAACAGTGAAATCTCCAGATGGAAAATATCTCATCAAGATTTATTTTCATAATGCAGGATCATTAAGTGCGGATGCTGTTAGGGGTGAATTAGTTAACCTTGATACAGATTCAGAGAAAAATATATATTGGAATTATCCAGATACCGATCCATATATTGAATGGGTAAATAAGAATATTGTTAGAATTGGAGATCAAACTTTATATTTTTCGCAGAAAGAAACCTATGATTAGCGTGATGATGATAAGCACGTTAAAGAAATGCCTAAACAGTTTATTAGATAAAACAAGAAAATTTAAATGTATTTAATCTTATTTGTTTAACTATAGATAGTATTATATGAGTGAAAAAGTCCATTTAAATCTTCTAAATGGACTTTTTTAGGTTTCTAGATACGACTACTGATAAAAATGGAACAAACTTGTTACTTAGGTTGTCTATTAAGTATACGTATAAAACAGGTGTTCATGATAGTTCAATCATTTTATGAAAAGTGAGATGCAAGAAGAGTGATATCCGATACACTCTTTAATTGTATCGATATGTATAACACCTAGAAAAACTATATATTCTTGAAAGAGGTTGAAAATGTATGATAGTCTTAAACAAGTTTTTTAACATTTTACATTACAAAAAGATGGTACCTGTAGTATTTCTTTCATGTGCAACGCTTATAGGCTGTTCCGATGGTAATACTCAATCTGAATTACCTAAACAAACAAAACAAACAAATCAAACCAAACAAGAAACTACTGGTAATGATTCTTTTGCTAAACTTGAAAAAGAATTTGATGCTAAACTCGGTATTTATGCATTGGACACTGATACGAATCAAACCGTTACGTATCAATCAGATAAACGGTTTGCATACGCATCTACCCACAAAGCTTTAGCTGTGGGAGTACTTTTACAAAAGAAATCAATAGAAGATCTAAATCAAAGAGTTTTGTATACTCGTGAAGATCTTGTTAATTACAATCCAATTACAGAAAAGTATGTTGATAGGGGTATGACTCTGAAAGAGCTTGCAGATGCTTCCCTTCGATATAGTGATAATACTGCGCAAAATCTTATTCTTAAACAATTAGGTGGACCTAGTGAATTCAAAAAATCACTGAGAGAAATAGGAGATACCGTTACAAATCCTGAACGTTTTGAACCAGAGTTAAACGAAGTGCATCCAGGAGACGTACATGATACTAGTACCCCAAAGGCATTAGCTACTAATCTTCAGTCTTTTGCGCTAGGAGATGTACTTTCAACTGAGAAACGGGATTTATTAATAGATTGGATGAAAAGGAATACTACGGGAGACAACTTAATTCGTGCTGGAGTTCCAGGAGGATGGGAAGTAGCTGATAAGACGGGATCGGGATCTTATGGAACCAGAAATGATATCGCAATTATTTGGCCACCAAATAAAAAGCCAATTGTTCTTGCGATACTTTCTAATCATGATAAAGAGGATGCTAAATACGATGATAAGCTTATTGCAGAAGCAACCAAAATAGCGCTGGGTGTCTTAAAAGCTAAAAATAAATAATAATAGTATTAGTTATTGAAATTTTCCTGTTTTTCCGTCACAATACTGTGACGGTCTTTTTGTGTATTTTACAAAAGATCGTCTTAAGTAAAGAAAGAAGATAGAAACCATCTCTATTAAGTTTATTAACTAAGTAACAACAAATATATGCTTTATTGAATACTTATTGCATTTAATGTGGAGGAATAAAATGGAGTCGAAAATTCTTATTGTTGATGATGATAAAGAGATTAGAAATCTTATCTCGGTATATCTGGAAAATGAAGGCCTAAAAACTCAAAAGGCAGAAGATGCTATACAAGCTTTACAACTGTTAGAAGAAAAGGACTTTGATTTGATTATTTTAGATATTATGATGCCGAATATGGATGGCATTGAAGCATGTATGAAAATTAGGGAAGATCGCAATATGCCTATCATTATGCTATCTGCAAAATCTGAGGATATAGACAAAATTCAGGGCCTAGCCTCTGGTGCAGACGATTATTTATCAAAACCGTTTAACCCACTAGAATTAATTGCTAGGGTAAAATCCCAATTAAGAAGGTTTAAAAAATACAATACGTCCATAGAACATAATAAAAGTATTCTAGAAATTGGTGACTTAACCGTGAATACAGATACTCGTCAAGTATGGATAAGGGGAAAAGAAACAAGGTTAACTCCAAAAGAGTTTGCTATTCTCGAACTACTCGCCCGCAACAAAGGGATTGTCCTGAGTGTAGCAAAAATATATGAAGCAGTTTGGAAAGAGGTTTTTTATAAATCAGATAATACCGTTATGGTGCATATTACAAAAATAAGAGACAAAATTGAAGAAGATTCTAAACATCCCATTTATATTAAAACTGTTTGGGGAATTGGGTATAAAATATGAAAAATATTAGTTTCAGAAATAAGATCATTACAAAACTTCTTGGTGCTGTTGCAATTAGTTTTTTTATTTCATTTGGTTTAACAATCCTCATTTTGGTATACGTCATAGATCCATTATTTGTAAAACACGAAGAATTTGGTATGTTTGAAGGCAATTTGGCATTGTTTTTCTTATTCGCGTTCGCAATCTTTACCTTTATCATACTTTTTTTGATATTGGTTCGAAAGAAAATAGTATATTTGAAGCTCATTTCGGATAATGTAAATGATATTGCCAATGGAAAACTGGGTTTGACAATTGGGATTAAGGGGAAGGACGAATTGACCCAACTTGCTCAAAATATCAACTATATGTCCAAGGAATTGGAAAATACATTTGAACAAGAAAGACGATTAGAACGTACAAAAAATGAACTTATAACGAACGTATCTCATGATTTACGTACACCGTTAACATCTATTATTGGCTATATAGATTTATTAAAACGAGGGCAATACAATAGTAAAACACAATTACAGGAATACCTTGAAACCACGTATTCAAAGGCACAGAGACTGAAATATTTAATTGATGAGCTGTTTGAATATACTCGTTTATCAGGCGTAGATGCTAAGTTAAATCTTAATGAAGTTGATTTATCAGGTTTGTTGGAGCAAATAGTTGGAGAATACATTCCTATATTTGAAAAGGAACGCTTAATCGTTCAAAAATCAATTACACAAGAAACAATACCTATTTTCATAGATGCAGAAAAAATGGTACGTGTATATGAAAATCTGTTTATGAATGCGATAAAGTACAGCATGAAACCATCCGAATTATCTATATGTCTTGAACTAATAGGTAACAAGGCAATTTTGAAAGTATCAAATAAAGTCGAGAAACCGCCTGTTAGCGATCCGAATAAATTGTTTGAAAGGTTTTTCAGGGGTGATAAGGCAAGAAAAAATGATCAAGGAAATGGACTGGGGCTTGCTATTTCAAAAAGAATTGTTGAACTTCATCATGGTAATATACATGCAGAATATAAAGAAGGTTGGATATCCTTTATTGTTGAACATCCAATCGAATAGATTGGCTTATGGAATTACAGGTTCCATAAGCTTTTTTTTTATAAACCTTAAGAATTCTTAAGGTTTTTTCAGGGTGTTTCCTAATTTTTATAGTTTATCATGTATGTATTCAAAGCGATGAGGTGAGTGGAGAAATTAAAATAAAATTTTCTTTACAGCTTCCAAGTGGATACATCGTGACAGCCTTATGGAAAAGGTAGATGCAACATGACTATTTTGTTAGTAGCAAATATGAATAGCAACTTATTTTAAAGAAATGAAAAAACAAACGTAGGAGGATATATATGACGAAACCAGTTGTAGACGTGAAAAACGTCCAAAAAGTTTACGGTAAAAAAGGTGAGAACCAATCACACGCGTTAAAAGGTGTTTCATTCTCAATTCATGAGGGGGAGTTTGTCGGAATTATGGGGCCATCTGGTTCTGGTAAAACAACATTATTAAATGTAATTTCAACGTTAGATAAAGCGACAGGCGGTGTTGTTGAAATTGCGGGTACGGATATTACGAAAATGAAGCAAGGTGAGCTTTCTGATTTCCGTTCGCAAAAATTAGGATTCATTTTCCAAGACTTTAACTTATTAGAAAATTTATCTATTTACGAAAATATTGCACTTCCACTTTCACTTCAGGGTGTCCCATCACGAAATATTGGACAGAAAGTAGAAAAGGTAGCTGATATGTTAGGAATTTCAGCAATCCTTCAAAAGTATCCATCTGAAGTATCTGGTGGACAAAAACAGCGTTCAGCAGCAGCACGTGCGTTAGTGCATGAGCCAGCAATTATTTTAGGGGACGAGCCAACAGGAGCGCTTGATTCTAAAAATGCAACAAGTTTACTGGATGCGATGACAAACTTAAATAAAGAACAAGGTGTATCCATTATGATGGTGACGCATGATCCTTACAGCGCAAGTTACTGTCAGCGTATTTTATTCATTCAAGATGGTGAGTTATATAAAGAAATTCATCGCGGTGGTACCCGTGAAGAATTCTATAAAGAAATTTTAGACGTGCTTGCAAACTTAGGCACACAAAAAGCGTAAGGAAGGAAGTTCAATCATGTTATTTAAACTTTCTATGTCAGGCCTAAAAAGTAAGTTGCAAGATTACATTGTTTTACTTGTTGGTCTTATTGTCTCTATTTCAACTTTTTATATGTTTCAAACGCTAGCATCCAATAAAACGTTCCTTGAATCTAATTCTTCTATTAGGGATATTGTGGCTGTCTTTAAAATTGGTTCCTTTTTGTTAGCGGTTATCACATTTTTCTATATTTTATATGCAAACTCTTTCTTATCAGCTCTTCGTCAAAAAGAATTTGGTATGTATATGATGTTAGGAGCAAAAAAGCATAAAGTTACATTACTTATGTTTATCGAAACAATCGTATTAGGCGCTGTGTCTCTTGCGATTGGAATTACAATTGGTGTAGGACTTGCAGAAGGTATCGGTCAACTATTAATGAAACAACTCGAGTTTGCTGGTGAAGGTTATAAAGCATTTTATCTACCATCAATAACTATTACTTGCGTCTACTTCTTTGTACTATTTATATTATCAGCAATTATGAATAGTATTAAATTATCGCGTATTTCTGTACTGCAACTTGTACATGCAGATGCACAAACTGAACGTGTCGCCGTAAAAGGAAAAATGACCGTTGTAGTTGCATTCCTTGGTATTCTTTTATTGGGTATTGGTTATGCATCATTGATTTATATGTCATATGTAAATCCGCTAATTGCTTTGGGATTAATGGCCGTTGGATTAATCACAGCAACCGTTGGTACTTACCTTATATTTGGATCACTTCTCCCAGTTATGATTAACAAGCTAAAGAGTAATAAAAAACATAGTGAAAAAGGCTTAAATGCTTTTACTTTTGCACAATTAAATTTCCGCATTAATGGTCTAACAAATGTGCTTGCAACAGTAGCAATCTTAGTGGCTCTTGGTGCTGGTGGAATTGCTTGTGGTATGGCATTTAAAAACAACATCCTAAAAACGACAGATCAAATGCGAATTTACGATTCAGTCATTCATAATCCAACAGCGGAAGAAAAGAAAATTTTGGGTGGTATCTTATTTCAAGAAAAACATGAATATCATTACAAAGTTGATGATAGGTATGTTTATTATCTTAAAGAAGATGTAGAAAAAAATCGTCCTTTCTTGCAAGGTATGAAAATAGAGAAAGTTTCAGAGGAAATACCCATTGGTGCATTTTCAATAAAACGGGTTCAAGGAGAGACGAACACAAAACAATGGATCCAGGCTTTCAGAACGATCCAGCCAGATTATATGTATCCTGATTATGAAATGAAAATTGTAGATCAAAACATATACGATGGTATGAAGGGTAAAGAAAGTACTGTGTTTATGGGGAGAACAGATGATTTTGGATCATACATAAAAGAATGGAAAAAACTTGATGAATTACAGATGGCAAAATATAAAAATGTGAGAGCGGAAGAATTGGATAGTAAGTATCAAGCGTATATTGTGAGTCATAATTTTGCCAGCGGACTAATATTTATGGGTTTTTTCGTTGGAGTTGCATTTTTAGCAATGATGGCAAGCTGCTTAATGTTTAAAATTCTATCCGGTGCATCCAAAGATAGTACACGTTATCAAATGCTTCGTAAAATCGGTGTTCGCAGGGAGTTATTAATACAATCGATTTATAAAGAGTTATTCTTCGTATTTTTAGTCCCAGCAATTGTGGGTATTGTTCACGTATTAGTTGGTATAAACATGTTCAGCGTTCTTTTGGCTGATCCGTACTTTCGTATTTGGCTACCAATTATTATTTTCGTAGTGATTTACTCGATTTACTACTTGATTACAGTTCAATTGTATAAAAGAATTGTACTTCCGAAAGAAAAATAGTTTTACAAAACATACAAAATGTTAAACTCAAAAAAACCAGTGATATCCTACACATGTACTAGTATCACTGGTTTTTTATATGGAAATTTGATGGTCAATTTGACAAATTATAAAAAATTACAAGCTCAGTTTTACATTTTTCCAACGATATTTTTGTGAAATTATCTTTCTTTTCCCTCTGTTTGATTGGCTTGGAACTCCATTTTTAACGCAATACTATCCCCTTGGAACACGTTCTGATCTGTGCCGTTGTCTTCAAATACAAACTTTATCCAAAACCAATCCATTTTCCCAGGTTTTAACCCCCCTGTTTCATTCCACTTAGAATGAAATACTTTTTTGGAGACAATCTCTGAACTTTGTGATTTTAGTTCTGCAAGGGTTGTCTCGTATGCAGGGCTTTTTGCAGGATCCCAATCCCAAAGAAATTGTACTTTAATATGTTTACCGAAATCTTCTGTAGTATTATTTTGTTTTAAGTCGTTTACAGTATAGTCTATTTTCATCATGATATCTTTAATATCTAAGGAACCACTATTTTTTAAATTGAATTTTTTTAATATTTTGTCCCCAGGTTTTAAATTTTCTAAGTTAAGTGAAGTAGTTGGTTGCATAGCTAAATCCAATGTACCTGCAGCAAATGTATTATTTGTCACAACTTGATCGCTAAAATATGCATATGTTCCCCCACCAATTAAAGACATACCAAGAGCGGCTGAAACCACTCCAACACCTAATTTCTTTTTCAATGACATTTTTTGTTCCTCCCATATCATTTTTACAATTTTTCTCCCTAATTAACTAAAACGCTCCCCTTAATACAGGTATAGCATCAATTGTAAGAATTTTGTATTGAAATAAGAATATTACTTATTGAGAAAATTATGTTGTTATCTGTTTTCTATAAATTAAACGTACTCAAAATAGAAAGTTTGAATCCGGAATTTACTTAAAGTTAAAGGGCAATGGATGTACCTGTAACGTACTGTTGATTCGGAAGGAAACACAATCGATTTTTGTCTAAACAAAACAAGAGATGAAAAGGCTGCAAAGCGCTGCGGCCTTTTCATGTTTCAAAGCCACGTGTAATAACAGTCGATAAGAATCCGGCTTATTCTATAGCAATTGGGTAGTTGAAAAAAGAAAAAGGCATACCTGATAGTAAGCAACTTAGACAACAAAATTACTTGAATCATATAGTAGATGGACTTGTAACATAGAATACGATTCCGTTAGGAATATATATGTTTTATTCTCTTTTACTTTGTTTTTGCACCAGAACCAAAATACAAAGGGAGCAAGAAGAGCTACGTAACCGTCAAGAGAAAATAAAGAAAGAGACAGAAGAACGACAATATATTCAAATACAGAAAGCGTAGCTATATAGAAAAAAGCGCTATGGAACAAATGAAACTTGTATCATGTCTATATATTGAAACCATATTAAAAGTGAGGGCAGTTTTATGTTTATTCAAATAAGTTTGAGGTGTGGAAATGGAACAGAAGTTTACTGGAAAATGTAATCATGACGAGCTCGACTATGTTATTAAAGACTATTGGCAAGATGTATGGAATTATTCATTTATTATTACAAAAGATCCACACTTATCAGATGATATCACACAAGATGTCTTTATAAAGGTTTTTAAACATTGGCATTCGTTTCGAAAGGATTCATCCATTAAAACGTGGATATTAAAAATCACAAGAAATACAGCCATAAACTATTTAAAATCATCCTATTTTAAAAGGATATCTTTAGTGGGATTTTTTAGTGACGACAAGCAGTCTTCTTCGGCAGAACAACAGTTTTTTAAGCAAGAGGAACTAAATGAAGTGTGGGATGTTGTATTAAAACTACCTAAAAAACACCGTGAAATACTAATATTAGACGCAAAATATGAATTATCTTATGAAGAAATGGCTGAAACATTAGGTGTGTCAATTGGAACAATCAAATCTAGATTAAGTAGAGCGAGAAGTAAAGTTTCAAAACTAATAGGGGAGGGAAGAAGTGATGAACAGTAAAAAAAATCCTGACTGGTATAGTAAATTGAAAAAAGGACCAATGGAGCATCGGAAAGATGAAGAAGAATATATTGATAAAATAAAGCAATCGGTATATCAAAATAGTGAAGTAGATTCTGTAGCATATAAGAGACCATTTCGAAAAAAAGCATTGCCTGTTGTAGTTGTTTTGGTTTGTACAATGTTATTTTTCATTGTTCAACAACCTTGGCTTGATGATAATAAATCACCGGTACAAAGTAGTACTCAAATTGATCCGAAAACAAAAGATGAGTCTGCTCAAGATCCATCATTAAAACAATTTATGAATGAACTATATCAAAGTACGAACTCAAAAAATGAAAATGACTTGTACAAAGCGTTAAATGATGAAGTTCTATTTAAAGGGAAGAGTTATAAGAAGGATGAACTGAAGTTTGATGAAGATATTTTTCATGAGTTGCAAGTCGCCCTTACAATGGGGGGAGAGTTTGCAAATGATACAAAGAAAGTATATAAAGTACCAAGTGGAATGACAGAAAGTAACCAATCAAAGCGAGACCATTATATATATGTAACTGTTACTGGAAATAAAACGAAAATTTTAGCTGAACCAAAACGAGAATCACAAATTTTATATGAAGTATCTAATGAAATTGTAAAAGCTTGGATTCCAGAAAAAGTGCAGAATGATGAATATATGAAAATATCGACATTTAACGGTAATACTGGGTATGTACAAAAAGAGTATGTTTTAACGGATATTAAATATTCATTTGTGTTCGAAAAGGATCATGAAGGTATGTGGAAAATAATAAATATAGATTCTATATGGTAAAAGAGGAAGGTTTACTTTAATGAACCTTCCTCTTTGTTTTTATTTTCTTATTGAAGTGTATGCCAGAACTCTAAAACTTCTGCTGTAACGAGAGCGGCAATGTTTTTTTCTGAATTACTACCAGGAATAACGACAGAAATGGCGATTTGTGGATTTTCGGTAGGAGCATATGAAATGAAAAGAGAATGATTTATCATTCTTTCTTGCTCATTCGGAGAACCTGTACTACCCGTTTTACCTGCGACATGAAAGGGTAAATTTTTAATCTCCTCTATATTCTGACTCATTCCACCTTGCAAGACACTCCAAAATTCCATAGGATAACGATTTGAACTTTCTAAAATGGGTTTAAACTTTTTTGTTTCCTTACCGTCCTGACAAATAATCGCACTTACAATTTGAGGTTTATATTTGTCGCCTTTACTTGCCAAAGTTGCTGCATATTGAGCGAGTTGAAGGGGGGTATGCACTTCGTTTTCTCCCCAAGAGGCATTTAATAAAGCGGAGATTCCCTTTTCAAACGTATTAGATGGATGAAATTCATATTGCCCGTATTCTTCAAAGGGTAAATCAATCCCGGTTTTAGAACGTAGGCCGAATTGCATTAAATAATCTGTCCATATATGTGCCACCTTTTCTATATTCCCATTATTTTGGTTGAATAAGGGCAGAGCTACTTTTGCTGTCATAAATGTGTTAGATGAATTAATAATAGCCTGCCTTGGTGTAATCTCACCTGTTGGCGTTCCAGGTGCATTCGAAATGTTATTTTGATTATCATACTGAAAGGTACCCTTATCTAAATAAGTATCTTCAGGTTGAAAAAGCTTTTCGCTTAATCCAATTAAAATAGTAAGTGGCTTTATAGTAGAGGACATATTTACATAAGATTCACCATACTTTAATTTTTGAATTGTTTTATTTTGCGAAAGTGATTTAAAGTTTTCATTTTTAGATGATACGTGTGTATTTGGATTAAATACTGCCGAGTTGGCCATAGTTAAAATTGCGCCAGTTTTTACATCGCTCACTACAGCATAACCAGCTTTAGCATCAGGAATTTTCTTAATTTGAGATCTTAATGCTTCCTCTGTTTTTTGCTGCAATTTAGAGTCTAAGGCTAGCCGGACATCTTTTCCTTTTTGTACGTTTTGAATGTTCCAGAAGAACTTTTTATTACCAATCTTAAAAATAAGAGTTTTTCCTGGTTTTCCTTTTAAATCATTTTCATATTGTAGCTCAATCCCACTTTTTCCAACAAGCATATGCTTTGAATTAAGGTCATTTTCTACATACCCAATTACCTGCGAGCCAATTTCATGTTTAGGATAATATCGAATCCATTCATCTTTAATTATTACATTATTGGGTTTGTTTTTGTTTATGAATGCAAGTTCATTCTCAGTTATATCAGAGTATAACGGTATATCATTCATAGTCTGCTTTTTACAAGATTGTTGTAATTGAGATTTTATGTTCTCTGTAGAAATATCATGTTGAAATTCGCTTGAAAATTGATTAAAAAAAGCTAATGTGTTTGATGTATCTTGTTTCGATAGCTTTTCATCATTAGAAGTGCAATATAGAGACTTAACTTTCTTATTTGTAGCTAGTATTACACCATTTTGATCAAAAATCTTTCCTCTTTCAGCTGAAGAAGTTGCGATAGTAATTGAAATGAAGTTGATTTTTAATAAAATTAGTAAAATCAAACCTACAATAGAAAGAAACGCAAATAATCTCCATCTTTTTGTATGTAACATATAACCCTCCCTTATGTAGCCTACTTCATCTTATATTTAATTGTTTTTTTTGTAAATGTGGAACAACTGTATTGTTTAGGTTGTCTATTAAGTATTACAGCATGAAGAAAGGAATAATTAGTATGAAAAATTACTAATAAGTCTATTTATAATTTTAATATGAGTCATTATACAGTTTAGTATTTCTAATGTAAGCAACAAAAAAATAGAGAGAAAAATAAGAAAGGCGATTTATCAATTACTGGGCTGTATCCTACCCCGAAAACAAAAATTTTATCTCTTGACAGTTATTTATGTAAATTCAGCTCGTATTTTTGAATGACATGACGATTTTATCTTATTCAGCCTTGTTTAAAATTACTTCCCTAACGAATAAATCCTACATCTTTTGCGAGCCTTTGAAGATCCAAAGCTCGATTGTTGTATTAGTAATCACTATATAAAATGCATATGTACAAAATTATATTCATAAAAACAGAGGTGTAAAATGAACATTATTTTCAATTTAATCGCTAGTTATGCGATTCCTACGATACTACTCACACTCTTGTTACTATTTGTATTTGTTTTTAGTTATTTTGTAGTATACAAAAAGATATGTAAAAGAGAAAAAAAACTAACTGTAAAACAAATTATATTGTTTGTTTTAATAACAGGATACTATTCCCTTGCATTATCAGCTACTTCACTTGGTCGTTCAGATGATATGGCCTTTGCAAGAACCATTGATTTTGATGTACTTAGTATTTATAAAAAAGCATGGAATACATTTTCATTTACTTCCTTTTTCCATATCATTGTGAATATAGGTATGCTTTTTCCTTTAGGAATTTTATTCCCTTTATTTAGTAAGGTTTTTCAAAAAACAAAATGGATGTTAATCATCTCAATTATAGCAAGTTTATTGATTGAAATTCTTGAATTTACACTGCAACGAGGAAGTATGGAACTAGCAGATTTACTTCATAATACTTTAGGCATGATGCTAGGATATTCTGTGTTAAACATAGTTCTTATATTTTTGAAAAAAAATGAAACAGATACAAAAATAATTAAATATTTATACCTTCCCATTACAGTAAGTTTCGTCGCACTCGGAATAATAATTTCGTATCAAATAAAGGAATTTGGAAATATGCCTATTGATCCCATTACAAAAAATGATATGTCTCTAGTTACTATAAAAACATCAATAGAGTTAAAAGACGCAGAGAAAAAAATGCCTGTTTACAAATATTACGGTACAAAAAAATCACATGTTCGAGATGTTGAGATTCTTTCTCCAAAGGAAGCATTTCAAAAACTGAAACAAGGAGAATTTGATCCTATAGGATCTTTCAAAGCAGGTGATACATTATTCATCACAAAATATAATATAGATTACTATACTGATACAAAAGGCTTCTCACAGCCTATATATGTTTTTGAAGTTCAGTTAAATGATAGGGATAGTTGGTTTCAACCTATTTCCGCAAAGAAATAACGTAAATTTGGTTTAATTGCCAAGCTATTTAAGAAATAAACAGAGACCTGAATGTATGAAGAAATATTATGAAGGGCATGAGGATTGGTATGAAAATAAGACGGAAGCAGTTAAGCAACGATATGAGTGGTTAGAAGAAACTTGCCGACTTGAAATGAAATCGTTTAAAGAATTGCAATATAAACGAATTACTGGAACGGATGGAGAAAAAAGATTCATTAATGACATTGATGATTATTTTAAACATTATAGTATAGAAACTTATGATATGGATTGGGTAGAAAAAGAATGTGTAAACGTGACGTTCTTCTTCATTTTAGATGAAGCTAAACAGTATCAAAAATATTATCCTCATAATCTTGGGAAATCAAGAGTATCTTGTACAGCTCTCCTTATACCTAATTATAAATGTTTATGTTCAATCTTAGATTTCCTGCTTGGAGGAATAAAATGATCTTGAACAAAGTTTATATAAATAATCCTACAAACCATTGCAATATAAAATACTGCACAAAAGAAGATTAAAATGTATTTAAATGTCTTGTTTATATTGGTACCTTCCTAAAAGGAACTAATTTGGATTTTAATATTGTATGTAAAAAGGAAAGGATAGTTGAACAGGAGAGTATACCTGTTTACATCTATCCTTTTTTACAACAATATGACCACATTTACTACTACAACAAATTTTCATATAGTTATTGAACTATTTTTTGAATAACTAAATTAACCTTTTCGTTAACTTTAATTACGAATAAATGGTCCCCTTCACCTTCAATTGGATCAACTACATCTTCATTAAAAGATTCAGCATGTTGTCTACCATGTCTATTAAACTAACAGTTTTTATTTTCCCTAATTCTTTTCCATACCTAAGGTACCCAAAAGTCCACTGGATTCCCGAGGCTACTATCCACATTTGTGTCTCTAAAAAGACTTTTTGTGCCACTAGACGTAACTGTAGATTCCTGAACAAGAAAAATCATGAAAATACACACAAAGTTAGATTATCATCCATTACATTACTGTTTTGCTTCGTTCGAATAGAAAAACTCGGAAGAACGCCACTTGTTCGATATCTCCTCAATGTGATAAGGTGTCGTTCTGCAGCATCCGCCTATTAAACGTGCACCTGCTTGGTACCATTCTTCAGATTGAATATCCAACGTGTTACATTGTTCATGACCATGCCATGTTTTTGTTTCTGGATTATAAGTTTCACCAGAGTTTGGATAAACAATAATTGGTTTTTTTGTGTTTGCCCGTAACTCTTGGATTGCACCAGTCACAACAGTTACGGGTGCACAATTGATGCCTATCGCTACAATTTGTTCACTTTTCTCAAAAACTCGTGCACACTCCACTAGTTTCATACCTTCACTAATCTCTTTCTCATTTTTTAGCGAAAAGGAAAGCCACGCATATGTTTCTGGAAACTCACGCAATAATGTATCTAATACTCTTGCTTCTTGCAGGCAAGGGATCGTTTCAAATGCCAATAGATCTGCACCTGCTTCGATTAACGCAGACATTCTCGAACGGTGAAAGTCTGCTAATGTTTTATCTGTCACAACATAGTTACCTACATACTCTGAACCATCTGCAAGGTAAGCTCCGTACGGCCCAACTGATGCAACAACCAATGGTTTAGGCCTATTCGTTTGCGTATTTTCCTTCCAAAAATCATCTCTTGCCTTTCTTGCAAGTAACACCGTTTTCTTAATTAATTCCAAAGCTTCCTGTTCTTGTATTCCACGCGCGGAAAACCCACTAATAGTAGCTTGATAGCTTGCTGTTATGGCACAGTCTGCTCCAGCACGAAAATAGTCCGAATGCACCTGATAAATTAGTTCCGGGTTTTCTAGTAACACACGTGCCGACCAAAGGGGATCGTCCAAATTACATCCATGCGCCTCCAATTCAGTAGCTAATGCTCCGTCAAGAAGCATAATGGAATGTTGGGATAAAATAGCATCAATTGGGTTGATTTTGTTCGACATAATCTACACCCCTCTTTTTTAGATTTTTTGTTAGATAATAACTTCCATAGCAAAACAAAATAAACGGTATGCCGCAATATAAGGCAATTCTCTGTGTTGGATCGAATGCAATTCCAATACACGATGCCAGACAAAGGATAAAAGAAGCAATTGGTACTAATGGATATAGTGGTGTGCGATAAATCAAGTCCTTTTCAGAATTTCCTTCTTTCAAAAATTGTCTGCGAAATAGGAACTGGGAAGCGCTAATACTCATCCAAACTATAACTACTGCTAGACCGGAAATGGAAACAAGTACGATATAGACAGTATCTGGTGCCACAATACTTGAGAGCAAAGCCAAAGCTCCACCCATCATACTGAAAATGACGGCGTTGATTGGAACACCTTGCTTCGTCATTTTCCCAAAAATCGGGGATATCGTATTCTTATTAGCAAGCGACCAAAGCATTCTAGAAGAGGCATAAAGGCCTGAGTTTGCCGCAGATAAAATGGCTGTTAAGATAACGAAATTCATTATGTCAGCTGAATATGGCACCCCAATTCGTTCTAGAACTGCAACAAAAGGGCTCTCTAATACCCCTGCATCGGAAATAGGCAATAACGCAGATAAAACAACAATCGTTCCTACAAAAAAGATGATCAATCTCCACAGAGTAGTTCGAATGGCCTTCGGTATCATTTTTTCTGGGTTCGCTGTTTCTCCAGCTGCAATGCCTATTAATTCTGTTCCCGAAAAAGCAAAATTAACCGCAAGCATGGTCATCATAATGGCCGTAGCACCATGAGGAAATAAACCTCCACTTGTAAAATTAGAAAAGAATGGTGCTGCTTTTGAATGAGTCATTGGAAGAAACCCTAGCATTGCCGCTACTCCTAAAACAATAAAAATCACAATAGCTATAACCTTTATCGATGAAAACCAAAATTCGGATTCGGCGAAAAATTTAACAGTCAGGACATTTAATACAAAGATCAAAATGGCAAAAAGAGCACTCCATACCCAAATATTAACCGATGGAAACCATCGCTTCATAAGTAATCCTGCGGCTGTAAATTCAGACCCTAAAGCAACAGTCCAAGTTAACCAATACAACCAGGCTACTGTATACCCTGTACCAGGTCCAATGTATTTAACTGCATAACTATGAAATGCGCCCGTTTCAGGCATATGTACGGAAAGCTCGCCTAAACATAGCATAACTAGATAAACTACTAGCGCACCAATCAGATAGGATAGAATTGTTCCAAACGGGCCAGCTTGTTGAATAGTGTAACCCGAGCTTAAGAATAAGCCAGTTCCAATCACCCCACCAAGTGATAGCATGACTAAATGACGTGCTTGCATTTTTCTTTGAAATTCTCTCCCATTTTTGTTCTCCATTACTACTCTCCTTTAGTTACTATCCAGAAAAAACAAAAACGCACTCTAAAAAAGAGGGCGTTACTGACAAATAAAAACGGAAGCTCTCATCTATCAGGATTATCACCCGCTGGAATTAGCACAGTGTCTACTTAAGCAGACCTGTTGCTGAGGTTTCATAAGGCCAGTCCCTCCACCTCTCTGGATAAGAAATATTTTTTTATAACCTTATCAATCCATTTAATAACTGTCAAGATAATTCTGTTTTTTTAAAAAATATCTATTATAGAAATACAAAAAATAGAGTATTACTATAACTGCAACCCACTCCTTCTCGGGTATTATTTAAAAATCGAACATACACAACCTGATTTATTTATGATACGGTTCACAAGCACTGCCTCAAAATTTAATGCACTTCTAAATATCTTCTTACTTCTTTGGCTATGGGATCACCATACATAACCATCAACTCAGGTGATTTTAATACCCTCAAATATCAAAAAAACGTTATCTTTTCTAAACAAGCTAAATTAGAAAGGATGATGTTTTCTTATGAATCTCTCGATTCAAGATGAATTATTACCATTTGCAGAATAATTACAACGATATGTTACACCTGTATTCTTAGAAGAACTTGCAAGGGAAATAGGATTTATAAGGCGAAGACTTAAGTTTTCTGGATCAGAATTAGCTGCTATTTTCATTTGGATTAGTCAACGGGCGGCAAGTGATTCCTTGGTTCGATTATGAGTGGGCTTCATGCAGCGGCAGGGCTTAGCCCTGAGGGAATTAATAAAACTCCTGTTGAAGTTTCTAATTGACTACAAAGTTGAGTAATAGAGGTAGTAGCGGTTTGTTGATTTAACCATACACACAAATATAAAAAATGATGCCCATGGCACTTGCGTTTTCATTTCATTCCGCCTGCTTCTATAGCTAATTGATTAAGTGTAGTGGGAGACATATATCGATATAACTCTTTAGCAAATAAAGACAACTCTTGTTTTTGATAAATATTTATAAAAAGCACGTCACCTTTTCTCATTAACATAAGTGAATAGTAACGTGCTTTTAACTTCAAGAATAGTCTAAATCCTTAAGTTGATGGATGTGGGGTACCACCACATGCCCATCAAGCTAAAAATGGATTTTCTATGAAATTCCATTTTTTTGTTGTGCCACTATTACCGTTTCTGTTTCGTTATCAGATAAGCTCAAATTTCTTCCTCATCTTAAAGTGGAACAAATTTATTACTTAAATTGTCTATTTAGTACCCTTTTTAAATATGAATATATTTCTTAAAGTGACTTCAATAATTTTAAGTAAATCAAAAGGAGAATTGAAAGGCAGGAGAATATAGCATGTCAGAAAATTATCGTTCTCGAGAGGAGCGACGACAAGTTAAAAAGAACAAACAGCCAGCAGCTAAAAAACAAAAACCAAAAGGTAAGACATCATTTTTTCGTAAGTTTTTAATTAGTTGTTTATTAGTTGGTATTGTAGGGTTAGTCACAGGGGTTGCTACTTTTTTCGTTATGATCAAGGATGCGCCAAAACTCGAGAAAGCAAAACTTGTTAATCCGTTATCCTCAAAAATTTATGATAAAGATGGGAAATTGATATATGAATATGGGAAAGAAAAACGAACGAATATTATGTATGGTCAAATTCCTAAGTTAGTAGAAAATGCGTTTTTAGCGACAGAAGATGCACGTTTTTACGAGCACAGTGGCGTAGATTTTAAAGGTACTGCACGTGCAGTTTTAGTCAGCCTAAAAGGGGATTACGGCTCTCAAGGTGGAAGTACGATTACGCAGCAAGTTATTAAAAATTATTTCTTATCGATGGAAAAAACGTCAAAGAGAAAGGCACAAGAAATATATTTAGCGTATAAGCTAGAACAACAGTATTCAAAACATGAAATTTTAGAAATGTATTTAAATAAAGTTTACTTAGGTAACCGTTCATACGGAATTGCAACAGCAGTACAAAATTACTATGGTAAGGAATTGAGAGATTTAACACTACCAGAAGTTGCAATGCTTGCTGGCTTAATGAAAGCGCCTAATAACTATGATCCAACGAAAGAACAAAATATCAAAAAAGCAACAGAAAGAAGAAATGTTGTACTTCAATTAATGAATCGACATGGTTATATTACAAAAAAGGAAATGGAAGACGCATCAAAAATTCCAGTAACAGAAGGACTTAAGAAAGCAACTGAACAAAAAGAAATGCCATATCCTGCTTTTATGGATGCGGTTGTGAAAGAAGTTGAAAAAGAAATGCCAGATGCAAATATTGGATCTGACGGTTTAGAAATTTATACAACATTAGATCCAAAGGCACAGGATTTTGCGGACAAGCTTTTAAATAGCGGTATTATTAATTATCCAAATGAGAAATTCCAAGGGGCTTTCACATTTATGGATACGAAAACAGGAGAAGTACGTGCAATTGGTAGTGGACGTGGTGAAAATAAAGCTGTTTTTAAAGGACATAATATTGCAATTGAATTAAATCGCTCAGCAGGTTCCACGATGAAACCAATTTTTGATTACGCTCCTGCAATTGAATATTTAAAATGGGCTACTTACCATCAAATTGATGACTCTCCATATAAGTATTCAACAGGACAAGAAGTTAGAAATGCAGATAGAAAGCATTTAGGACCAATTACAATGCGTGATGCATTGAAAACTTCCCGAAATATCCCGGCTATTAAAACTGCAAAAGAAGTAGGAATTAATAAATCAAAAGCTTTCTCTGAAAAGCTAGGTATTACATTTAATGTAGCACCGACCGAATCAACAGCGATTGGTACAAATGAAGCGTCACCAACTGAAATTGCAGGCGCTTATGCGGCATTTGGTAATGATGGTAAGTACACGAAACCACATTTTGTTAAGAAAATCGTTTATCCAGATGGTAAATCAAAAAGCTTTGAGCAAAAGCCAAAACGAGTTATGAAGGATTCTACAGCATATATGATTACTGATATGCTTCGTACTTTTGTTTCATCTGGATTGGGTACAGCAGCTAATATAGGTTCTTTAGATGTAGCCGGTAAAACAGGGACAACAAACTATTCTTTAGAACAAATAGCACAATATAATCTACCAGAAAGTGCTAATCGTGATAGTTGGTTTGCTGGTTATACACCACAATATACGATGGCTGTATGGACCGGATATACAAAGGATAGTAAAGATGATTATATTAGTAGTAAAAATACGAAAATTGCTCAATTGATTTTTAAAGAAATGATGAGTAAGTTTGCTACAGATAAATCGCAATTTAAAATGCCGAACAGTGTGGTTCAAGAAGATAGCGAATTACGTATTAAAGGTGAGAAGCGTGATACTTCTCCAAATGCGAAAATAGCCAATACGACTGAACAGCCAAATGAAAATAAGCAAAAAGAAAAGCAAAAGAAACAAGAAGAATTAAAGAAACCAGAAGATCAAAAGCAAAGTGAGCCAAACAACGGTAGTGGAGAAGGAAATACAAAGCCGCCAAACAACGGTAGTGGAGAAGGAAATACAAAGCCGCCAAACAACGGTAGTGGAGAAGAAAATACAAAGCCGCCAAACAACGGTAGTGGAGAAGGAAATACAAAGCCGCCAAACAACGGTAGTGGAGAAGGAAATACAAAGCCGCCAAACAACGGTAGTGGAGAAGGAAATACAAAGCCGCCAAACAACGGTAGTGGAGAAGGAAATACAAAGCCGCCAAACAACGGTAGTGGAGAAGGAAATACAAAGCCGCCAAACAACGGTAGTGGAGAAGGAAATACAAAGCCGCCAAACAGTGGTAGTGGAGAAGGAAATACAAAGCCGCCAAACAGCGGTAGTGGCGAAGGAAATACAAAGCCACCAAACAATGGGGAGGGTCATGGAACGCCAATGCAACCAAGTAATGATGGGAATTCAGGAGAGAATCCAGCCAATAATGGTTAATAAGTAATATGAAAATATTGTTGGTCCTTTGCAAATTTAAAAAAAGCATAAATATATTAGTAAATGAGGAACAACGTTTAGGAAGTAGCTAGTAGTCGTTGAAGTACATGGTAAGTCGAAAGGGTGAAGTCTCTTTATATAGTACCTTTTAAATGAAAAATGCGCTATTCTTTCTGTAGAATCATAGGAAAGGATGGCGTTTTTTATGTCTGTTTCTGTGTCTGACGAATTACAACTATTTGCTCAAGAGATTCAAAGTTTTTTATCTCCAAATACCTTACGGGATCTTGCTAGAGATGTTGGTTTTGTACAACGAGTGAACCGGCACTGACAGATATATCGGTGGAGATAAAACGTGGCGAGACTGTGGGAATTATCGGTGGTACTGGTTCAGGCAAATCTACATTTGTGAACTTGATTCCGAGATTTTATGACGCTACCTCTGGACAAATACTCGTCAATGGAATTGATGTAAGGAATTATAGTCTACATGAGTTACGCGGTGAGATCGGAATCGTTCCGCAGAAGGCACTGCTCTTCACAGGGACGATTGCGCTCATGTTGTATACGAATCCGCTCATGACCGTCGTCGTGCTGTTATCTGCACCAGTGACTTTCTTCGTAGCGCGGTTCATCACGATGCGCTCCCAGCAGCTATTTCGTGATCAGGCCCGCATATTGGGTGGACTGAATGGCTATGTCGAGGAGATGATCGGCGGGCAGAAGGATGTTCAGGCCTTCCGTTATGAAGATCACTCTTTTGCGGAGTTTACAGCGCGAAATGATAAATTGTATCACACAGGGGTAAAATCACAATTCGTCAGCTCTCTGTCGAATCCATCCACCCGTTTGGTGAACAATGTTACCTTCTCAATCATCGCCTTAATTGGGAGTATTATGGTCATTATGTCTAGAATATCGGTCGGGGGATTATCGAGTTTCCTGATTTATGCCAATCTGTTCGCTAAACCGTTCAACGAGATTACCGGAGTAATTACACAGTTGCAATCAGCTACGGCCTCGGCGTAACGTATCTTTCAGGTACTTGATGAATCGGCGGAGTCACCGGAGGCTGAAGATGCAGTTCATATCCCAGCTAAGCAGGGGACGATTACATTCCATCATGTGAAGTTCGCTTACCAGCCTGACCGTCCCCTTATTACCGATTTGAACCTAGTTGTTGAACCAGGAACACGTGTCGCAATCGTGGGACAGACGGGTGCTGGCAAGACAACATTAGTGAATCTGTTAATGCGATTCTATGATATTGATGCCGGTGAGATTGCGATAGATGGTATTAATATTAACGATATGGCCCGTGATAGCTTACGCCATACTTTTGGGATGGTGCTACAGGATACTTGGCTGTTTGGTGGGACAATCCATGACAATATCGCCTATGGGAAACCGAATGCTAGCTAGGATGAGGTTATAGCAGCCGCTAAGGCAACTAACGCCCACAGCTTCATCAGGCGGCTGCCGAAGGGCTATAATACAGTAATCAACGGCTCCGGCGGCAGCCTGTCCCAGGGACAGAAACAGCTCTTGACAATCGCTCGGGTTATGCTGGTTGATCCGCCTATGCTAATTCTCGACGAAGCGACGAGCAGCATTGATACGCTGACGGAGATTCGTATCCAGGCGGCGTTCCTGAAGATGATGGAAGGCAGAACGAGTTTCGTTATCGCTCACCGTTTGTCGACGATCCGTGAGGCAGATATGATCCTCTACATGAAGGACGGGGATGTCGTCGAAAGCGGGAGTCATGAGCAGCTGCTGGAGCAGGGTGGGTACTACGCCAATCTGTATAACAGCCAATTCGCGGCTGTGAATGGTTAGTAGACTATTTGTAACATTATTCCGAAAGTGCTCACGATGCGTGGACCGGGTCTTGGCCTAAATAATCTCCATCATTTTATACTATATTTATCATATGTATTAGAAGATGGTGCAACATTAAAAATTAACTCTGATACAGTGTAGTCATATTGTATCAGGGTTTGTATTATTTTATAAAAAAACATAATATATTCAGTTGAATAAACTTTGCTGTAATGAATAATAAGAGTAATCAATGCGTTTCAGTAAAAACACCTATTGCTTTTTTTAACTTATTATTTCTCCCTATAAATAATTCTCCCTTCTATCCATTCGGAAGAAAAGGAGGCGATATAACAAGGAATTATTGTTTGAACTTTTAAAAGAAATTGCCGGAGCAGTTGTGCGTGAGCTTTCAGCCTACATATTAAGATAGCAAATGCAAAAAAGATAACAAAAAACCCGTGCTTCACCGACCAAAGTACAAGCTTGGGTCTAAAAGAAAAAGATAATGCATAATAACAACCACCTTGACAGTAGCAGTTATGAAACGGGATGTGTCCAGCATTTCGCCTATTTTATTTTATTTTATCATTATAAAGAATGAAGGAATCCCCACTTCTAAACGAAGTGAAAGTGGGGATAGTTCAATATATTGTAAATAGAAAGAGGATTAAATTTAGGAGAAAATTTGCATCTTGTAACTACAGTTTACTTTGCTGTAAAGAAACAAAAAACATTTTTCTTATTCAATAATTCCAATTTCTAGAGCCTTTTGAACAGCTTCTTCTTTGTTACGGACTCCTAACTTTGTATAAGCTGTGGAAGCATAATTTCTGACCGTACCACTCGATAAATATAATCTTGATGCTATGGTAGTGTATCGAAGTCCTTTTGCTACTAGTTGCAATATTTCTATCTCCCTAGCTGTTAGCTCATAAGCGGTTGCTTTTGATTGTGGTGTCTCTTTTTGCTCATCAAATTTCTCAAATATTTTGTGAGACATTCCTTGATCAATCAGTGTCCCACCTTTGTGAATAAGTCGGATCGTATTAGCTAGCTCCAATGTTTCAATAGATTTGAGTAAAAAACCATCCGCACCGTTGCGAAGCGATTCCAACGCCTGTTCGGTATCCTGAAAAGTTGTGAAAATCAATACGCGGATATGTGGCCATTGTTGCTTAATCTTTTTGGTTGCTTCAACTCCATCCATGTGCTGCATATCTAAATCCATAAGTATAACATGGGGTTGAAGACGTCCACACAAATCGATGGCTTGATTGCCATCCTCAGCTAAACCGACTACATTTAAATCTTCATATCTATCGAGTAGTGTCCTCAAACTTTCCCGAACAAACGGCTGGTCGTCTACAATTAACAAACGAATAAGTCCATCTTTTATTTCAGTTTGTCGCGGTATGGTACATGTAACAAGCATTCCTTCATCTGGCTTTGTATATACAGACAATTGACCTTGCAAATTCATTGCTCGTTCTTTCATTGCATTCAGACCGAAGCCTTCCTGCCATTCTACATTTCCTTTTCCATTATCTTGAACTTCTAATCTCGTATATTGTTGTTCAAACTGCAATGAAACTATAATTTCAGTTCCCTGACCATGACGTACTGCATTCGTAAGGGACTCTTGTAAGCAACGAATGAACGCTATCTTCGCTTGCCGAGACAATTCATATTCCTCTCCGTATGCCCGAAAACTTACATTAACCTGAGCGTGCTCCTGAAATTCGGCTCCAAGATTTTGGAGAGATTGAATTAAGGAAGGCGATTGACAAGGAGACTCCATTTGATGTAGGTAACCTCTCACGTCCTCGATGCTTTTACGTCCCATTTCAAGCAGAGAATCTAGCCTCTGTATACCCATTTCAGTAGCAATTTCGGTACGCAACGTTTCCATCCCCATAATAATAGAAGTATAAGCGTGACCAACTGTATCATGAAGCTCACTCGACAGTCTGTTTCGTTCTTCCGCCAGTGTAATGCGTTCAATCTGAGACATATATTGCTCAAGTACCGCGTTTTGTTTACGAATCGCTTCATTTTGCTTATGATTGACGATTAATAAATGGAAAGCGAAGCCCATTACATAAGCAAGTCCATAGTAGGTAACTAAAATCCAATAGCTATTACTTGGCGCAACCGCATAGAGAATTCCAGTTGTTATAAAAACTGTTGTTGGAGCTGTCCAATAATAGGACAAATGCTTACTATTCGCAGCAATTAGAAAAGCCGATATCAGAAATGTAACGTTAGCTTCCGGAAATAAAGAGGTTAAATATATACACAGTCCACCATATAGCAGTATTTCTGTGAACAAGTAATATTTGTAATTGAACAGTAAGGCTACCCATGGAATCGAGAAGGCAACAACCTCCCAAAAAATAACAATCCAAAGTGGCAATGTTAAACTATCCTGAAAATCGAATGTGGTTATGGCGATAGAGACACTAACAAGTATACGGACTCCTAACATAATCCAATCGTACCAAAACCAATACTTAACCATATCTAACAAGTCATTTACCCCCTAAGTAGCCTACCTTTTTACTTCATATATTATAATTTAATTCTTCATGCCTATTATACTTTTAAATTTAAAACTGCGATACTACTCACAGATTGCAAACTTCTATCGATTTAGTTGCCGAATCATGATACGTGTATAGCCCCCAAATTTCTTTGTCAAACCATCTACTATTCTAATACTTATGGCGATACATACTATACCCATAAACATTACAAAGAGTGACTTGGCAAACGTATCTATCTGTATGAATATAATATTCATTTCAATGTATTGATACAGTAGTGGTGCCAATAGCAACATAAGTGGCATTACATAAAAAATGATTGCACTAATGAGACTGAAAATGCCAATTACTAATTTCTGCATTAACCAATAGACAGCACACCAAGTGCGACGATCAGTAAGCACTAATTTCACCTGAGCCCAGTTCGATGTATCTATTGTTATACTTCTATCATAAGGGTCTGTTGAAATATCTGTATAAATTTTCGTCTGTATACGCTCGAATTGGATAAAAGGTGTAGTAGTCTGTAGTACACGTATAACTAGTGGAATCCCAATTACAGTAAATGAAAGGGTGAAACTGAATAGCAGAGCTATTAGATAAAAACAAAAATAAAAAAATCCTGTAACGAAAGTTAGCAATAAAAAATAACCATTCTGGATGAATCTTGATTTCATAAAGTTCTCGCTCCTATCTATGTAATAACCGAATTGTACTGCTTTTTTTGTCATTCTCACTAGTGTAAAAGTGTCATATGACATTTCTAAATGATGATAAAAAGGGGGAGAGTAACCTACTTCTGGTTAAAAAAGATGCTTATATCAATCACCATAAAACAATCCCGTTCTTGCAGATGCAAGAACGGGATTGTTTTATACTTTTATTTAATATGAGATGGACTTGTTTTTCGAATATGAAACATAATATCAAATTGCTCAAGCAATGACGTATCAAAGTATGCCGATTCGTTCGGGAAGATTTGTCCCCCTATACTTAGTAATGGTCTTTTTGCTTTAACCCATTTTTCTGCTTGTCCTTTAAGGTGACGGTTATCCAATAAAAACATGTTATATGGTACTTTTCCGAGAGTATAATTGAAACTTTTTACATCTTGTGGAATAGTGTCGGTTGTAATCTTACCTCCAGTGGAAGGATCATATTCGCTGTATAAGGTAAAATTCCCCTCCGTAGTTGTACTACCAATTGTGACATAATTATTGTCTAAACGTTCCTTCAAAAATTGCCCCGCAACATAAGGGTATAATTTCTCATCGATAATTCCTTTAGCTATATGAATATTGTGTGCCCATACCATCGTTTTACCACCAAATGTTTCTTGTGCCCACATTGCATGATCGGCCAAGTATTGCTCATGTAGCTTTAACATACTTGGATAGTCGTTAGGAATTAGCATTGTGGTAAATTTCTCTATTGCACTTGCCGTTGCTTGCGCCCAGATGTACTCGGGTGAAGCTATTTCTGTGTTGGCTTGCCCATTCTCATCTTTTAGTAATTGGGCTACTCTCTCAGCGTTTGCTTTGAACTTTTCTTTTATTTCAGGAGCAAGGTCCATATATTCCTTTGTACTTCCATTAAAAGCCGACAATTCTTTATAATTTCCTTCTACTTCTGCCAGCAAATCTGGTCGATGTAGTCTTACATAATCAATCACTTTATTAAAGCAACCTTGGTCCAACTCCTTTAAGTCGAGCCCAATAAATTGGATCTTTTTTTTATTGGATGGATCAGCATTATAATCTTTCATCCACTCAATCATGGCTATAATTTCATCAGTAGGATATAACAAGTTTAAAAATTCCCTAGGGTTTCCTTTTCCTGTTTGGATATATTCATTTAGTTTTAAGCCGTTTCCCCAATCTTCTTCCATTGTGAAATTTGTAAAACCCATCTCAGTAACCAAATATTTCACAAGGCGAAACTTCATAGTGAAAATTTCAGAGCTCCCATGAGTATTCTCTCCTAATCCTACATATTGTGCGCTCCCAATCATTTTCTTAAGTGGTTTTAAATCCTCAAATGATTTTGACGGCTCTATCGTTTTTAATGGGTAAGCCTGTGATTGTATGGATTTAACTATATTTTTTTGTATTGATTGACCTGAATTTTCGACTGCTACTGTTTGAGCCTTTCCTACTTCCGCGCATCCTGTGACTAATAAAGCTGTACTAACCATTGCAATTATGCTTTTCTTATTCATTTTTTCCACCTCAATTGAATTATTTGTAAAGCAAGATTGATTCATTGTACTTGCATGAATCAATTGCCTTAATTCAATTGTTATCTATTCCATATCATATTTTCTAGTTACATATTGTCATAAGGTTAATTGACACAGGTCATAGACTAATCATTACATTTTTGTACTATCGGTTATGACAACTTATAAATAATAATTACATTGATGAGTCGTAAGTAAGACTAGACTATAAATTGGGGAGGGATTTTAAAGATGAATGAATCTGTATACAAAAACATTTTTATTCTAAGTTGTGTCTGTGGAAATGACAAGAAGTAAATTCGATAAACAAGTGAATGAAAGGGGAAGGGCGGATTAAAATGATATTACACGCAAAATCGTTCCACAATAAAGATAAAATCCAACGTGCTAAAATAGGACTTCAACTCTTTTTGAGTATCTTAATCATTACTTCTATTATCCTAAATGTAGTAGTAATAATTACGAAAAGTATGCCGCTTATTGTGGTATATATGTTTACCCCAGCATTTTCTTCTATTTTGACTCGCATAATACTGAAAGAAGGGTTTAAAGATGTATCTTTTAGTCTCGGTAACTTAAAGATATGGAAGGGGATTGGGTTTGCTCTGCTAATACCTATGATTATTTGTGGAATTACTTATTCTATCGCCTGGTTGAGCGGAATTGCGGGGTTTCAGCATCCCGAAGGTGGTATGTTAGAACCGATCTACAATATACTTGGACTTCAGTATGTACCGGAACCATTCAGTTTTATTTATCTAGTAGTATTGAGCGGCGTTTTAGGAAGTTTGCTTAACTTAATCCCAGTTTTAGGAGAAGAAATGGGTTGGCGAGGTTATATGCTTACAAGGCTAGTCGATGCAGAGTTTTCACGGCCTATCCTTATTAGTGGATTGATTTGGGCAACGTGGCATGTTCCAATTGTTATTGCTGGTCTATATGTAGAGGGATCATCTGTCCTACTTTCAGTACTTGGCATCTATTTTTGTATTGTGCCCTTCAGTTATATTACAGCTTATTTACGACTTATCACAGGTAGCGTTTGGCCTTCGGTTATCATCCATACTACTTGGAATGCCATTATTCAAGGACCTTTCGCACGTGCAAGTACAGGATATCAAACTGAGATTTGGATTGGAGAATCTGGCTTGATAACCGCTATTATTATCTTGGTTACTGCAATAATTACGTCTCGAATCGTAAATTTTACTAAATAGCATACGGATGTGTTTTAAATTCAATTAGTGAAATATGACGAGGCGAAATAAGATGCACCTAAAAATATTAGAAAAAATCTAGTTGAATGGACTCTTACTTAATCTTAGGCTGCTGGATATATGGGAGGC
The DNA here is from genome assembly GCF_038006365.1 of Bacillus sp. FSL L8-0152. NCBI lineage: Bacteria > Bacillati > Bacillota > Bacilli > Caryophanales > Bacillaceae > Bacillus > Bacillus sp. FSL L8-0152. Next base: position 3,270,810 of record NZ_JBBOVB010000001.1, on the reverse strand, counting down.
ATCAAGCTAAGGGTTTAATTTATAAAAATAAACTTGGGTGCCATAAAAAACATAATGTTTTCATTTAAAGGCTATGAGATGAAATTTCATCATCTTCATCAAGTTTGACCTTCAGGAAATAAAAAGTTAAACGATTATACAAATACTCTAACTGAAAAAACGATAGTCCTTTTATCAAAAATGTAGAAGGACTATCGTTTATTTTTTTGACAAAATTAGGGGTTGATGTTCATAAAAATGGATAATATAATTCGTATTTTACGTAAAGAGAAAAATTTTCCCCTAGAATATTAAGCTAAATATCTTGGTGTGACGGTTAATTTAAGTTTCACTTTATGACTTGTAAAGGGCTGTTCAATGCATCGTACTATTAAAAAATCTAAATTAAATCATTAAATTGCGATAAAATGTGGTCGGAAATAATGAAATTTTAGGAAAAATAAGGTACACTAGTCTATGATTTTAGTTGAAAATCGTTTGACGTTACTGCATACGGGGGAAAGATTGATGAACAACAATACAACAAATGAATCAGTTGAAGAAATTGATCAAAAACGAGTAAGATCAAAAAAACGTTATACAAATTGGAAGTTTATCGCAGCGGGTATTGGTGTAATTGCACTTCTTATTGGGGGAATGAGTTATTATCAGGCAACTCACTTTAATTCGAATGTTACAATTAATGACACAAAAGTTGGTGGTCTGAGCGCTGATCAGGCAATACAGAAATTAAAGACATCTGGACTAGCAAACAAAGTCTATGTTGATCAACAACAAATTTTAGATGAAAAAGATACCAAAACGGAACTTACGGAAAAAGATTTGCCTCAAGTTAAGAAACTATTAAAAAGTCAGTGGACATTTTTCCCTTCCTCAAAGGGAGAAAATTATTCATTGCTACCAGAGAAGGCAGATCAGTATCGTAGTGAAACGATGAAGAAACTTGTAGAAGAAACGCTCATCTCTATGAATGAAAAATTAAAAGCGCCTCAAGATGCTATGGCGAAGCTAGAACAAGGGAAAATTGTTATCTCGAAAAGTGTTGAAGGAAAACAGTATGATGTTACTAGTCTACTGAAAGATTACGATAAGCAAAAATATAAAAGCGAAATTCATCTGAAATCTGCATACATAAAACCTATTAAAGAAGACGATCCGATTGTCAAAAAAGAGGAGAAAGCACTACAGAATCTTCTTGGGCAGTCTGTAGAGTATAAAGTGCAGGATGAAGTTTATCCTTTAAAAGCGAAAGATATAATTCAAAATGCCTCTATGTCAAAGGATATGAAAGTTACAATTGATGCGAGTGACATTAAGAAGAAAATTACTGAAATTAATAATGCCAAATCAACATTAAATAAAGATTTCTCATTTAAAACGCATTCCGGTTCAGTCATATCAGTAAAAGGGCAAGGATACGGCTGGGCACTAGATGTTGAAAAAGAAACTAAACAAGTTCAACAAGCCTTTGAGAAAGGCGAAAAGTCGCTTTCTGCTTCTAATATTCACGGAAATGGTTGGGAGAAGGAAGGTATCGGTTATAAAACAACAGCGAATAATGGCATCGGAGACACGTATGCGGAAGTTTCAATTGCAGAGCAACAAATTTGGATTTATAAAGATGGAAAATTAGTCGTTACAACAAATGTAGTAACGGGTAAACATAGCACGGGTGAAGATACATCACCAGGTGTTTGGTACGTCCTATACAAACGAACACCATACACGCTAAGAGGTAGCGCAGTAGGGAAAGCTGATTATGCGGTTAAAGTAGATTACTGGGTTCCATTCACAAATAGCGGTCAAGGATTCCACGATGCCGGCTGGCGAAAAGACTGGGCAAATAATGCTTATTTAACAGGTGGATCAGGTGGGTGTGTGAACCTTCTTCCTAATGTTGCAAAAACTGTATATGATAGTTTGAACACGTATGATCCAGTTATCGTGTACTAGAAAATAGCTACGTATCAAGAAATAAACAAAGCAGGAAATCTTATCTGATGGTATATGAAAAAACACCTCTTGCATTCGCATACTAAGTGTGCAAATGCAATGGAGGTGTTTTTGTTTGAATACAAGAGTGTATTGCTTATAAGAAACAAAGTAGAAAGAGATTAAGAATAAGTATTCAAATAATCAATAAAATTGACAATGAATATCATTTTCACTTAATATAGAATCGTCGCATTTAATTAGACATGAATTTTTTGTTAATATAATAGATTTCTATTAAGTTGTCATATTTACGAACTATTATTAAATATTTTAAGAATTTAAACGTAGGAAAGGGTAATATAAAATGAACTGGAAAAAAGGCGGGTTATGGGTTATTATTTTTTTCGTTGTAAAAGGCACGATTTCTACACTTTTAATCGTTACAGGTGCTAAATATTTTGATTTATCATTTATGCAACTTATCTTATTAATTCTGACCTTATTAGTGATTTCTCTAATAAGTCGAAAGTTACTGTATAGACATAAACAAAACAAAAAGCAAAAAGAGCTAAATATATAATGAAGCCCCAGAGACCATTGGATTTCTGGGGTTTTATTTTGATAGTTTTTTCGCATGTATATTAATTTAACAGAATAGGTTGTCCAAAATGATAAAATCGATGATGTTTAAAATGCGTCAGTTATTTTTACATAAGGATTGTAGAGAGCCTTTGAATCAATCTTTATTCTGAAGCGACAGACACGTATAAATTATGCTCTTTTTTCAATTGGTAGTTTAAATGTAAAAGTACTGCCTTCTCCTAATTTACTTTCAACCGTAATTTCTCCTCCATGTAGTTCGACAATCCATTTTACCATCGACAATCCTAAACCTGTGTTTCCGATGTTTGAAGATGTTCGTGCTGCGTCAACTCGATAGAAGCGGTCCCATATTTTTGTAATATGTTGCTCGCTGATGCCGATGCCATTATCGGAGACTTTACCTATTATGTTGGTTTCATCACGGAATAGTTGCATATGCACAGTTCCGCTCGCTTTACTATAAGCAATCGCATTCGTTAGTAAATTCATTAATAAACGCATCATCAATGTTTGATCTGCTTTAATAAATAGGTCTTCCTCTATATTAGTTGTTATATCAATCGAAGCTTCTTGAACCATTAATGAAAGCTCTTCTACAACGATTTCCGTTAATTCACTCATATTGATACATTCAAATTGGAAAGTATTATGGTTTCCTTGGTCAGCTCGTGCTAATAATAAGAGTTGTGAGATTAAAGCGGACATTTTACGTGATTGTTTTAAAATTACTTCTAACGATTCTTCCATTTCTTTCGGATTATTTCTCTGCGATAAAGCGTATTCGCATTGCGAAATAATAACAGATGTTGGTGTTCTTAATTCATGAGATGCGTCAGATGTAAATTGTTTTTCACTTTCGAATGATGTCTCCAATCGCTCAAACATTTTGTCAAAGGTTTGTGCTAAATGATACATTTCGTCTTTCGGTGAACCTTGTAAATTAATTCTCTTCGAAAGGTCTTTACCATCACCAATTTTACTGGCTGAATCACTCATTTGTTGCACAGGTCGAAACGCTCTTTGCGTAATAAAATATCCCCCGACTGCCGCAATGAGAATAAGTAATGGGAATGAGATGATTGTTACCACAATAAGCGTATTCATCGTTGAGGATAATTGGTTCATAGTCATTATTCCACGAACCCAGACTTGCTCATCGCCGCCTGCATTATGGAGAAAATCATATACAATCCATTCTTTATTGCCGTCTTTAATGGTTTGTATTTCATCGGATTTAAGCGATATCTTTTTATTAAAGCTTGTTGGACTATGTCCTACCAACAGCTCACCTTGTTTACTATAAATACTAATATTTACTCCATCTTCTAAGGTTTCAAAATCATCGTCAATCTTTAACTGCCCATGCTTATATTTGATATCTTCCATGCTTTCTTTTACTGTGCTCTTCAATTGATCTTTCATATTAAAAAGCAAAACTTTATCTGAAGAAGTTAAAATAAAAGCTAACACGAGTGCCATAATAATTACAATTAGCCCCGTATACCACAGGGTCACTCTCATTTTTATTGATAGTCTATTCATGATTCTACTCGCAATACGTAACCAGTTCCGCGCACTGTATGAATTAACTTCGTTTCAAACTGGCTATCAATTTTTTTACGAAGATAGCGGACGTAAACATCAATAATATTCGATCCGCCTTCATAGTCGTAATTCCACACATGTTGCTCAATTTTATCTCGTGTCAGCACAACTTCTTTATTACGAATCATATATTCTAAAATAGCAAATTCTTTACTGGAAAGAGTGATAACTTGGTCTCCTCTTGTTACTTTATGCATATTGCAATCTACCACTAGGTCAGCGATTTCAAACACATTAGATGTATTTCCTATTTTTCTTCGCATTAACACTCGAATTCTTGCTAACAGTTCATCAAAAGCAAACGGCTTTACTAAATAATCATCTGCACCTAAGTCGAGTCCTGTTACACGATCATCAATTGTATCTTTAGCTGTAAGAAGCAAGACAGGAGTTGCATTATTGTCCGCGCGTAATCTTTGTAATACGCGTAAACCATCTATTCCGGGAATCATAATGTCAAGGACAATCAAATCGTAGGTAGCCATGTTTATATAATCCAGGGCATCTTCTCCATTCCCACATGCATCGCCACTATAATGTTCTGCATTTAATCGTTTCACCAATATATTTTGTAAGTCTTGTTCATCTTCGACGATAAGAACTCGCATTAACATTCTCCTTCTCTTCTTATTAATATGTATCACTATAATTCCAAAACATTAAAGAAAGATTAGAAACTAGTTAATTATATCATTTTATCCCGCATTAACGGGCAGTAAGACTCCTCCCTCAAAATTCGGTGAATGCGAGGTAGGTAGGGATTAACTGCCTGTAAAAGCCTTCACTTTATTTTTTTGTACATTAATCTTCCTTTAATGTTTGTTCAGTAATATAAAGGCAAGGATAAGGTGCACATGTAAAGGGAGGAAAACAGAATGGGAAAATGGATGCTGATTGGAGCAATGTCCTGTTTATTCTTAACAGCTTGTTCTACTCAAGTTGATAACAATACAGAAGTACAACAACTGAAAGTGGAAAATGATAAATTACAAAAAGAAGTCGCTCAACTACAACAAGAACCAAACAAAACACAAGCTGCTACAAATGATAAGAAACAAATACAAGATTTCAAAAACGAAGTCTCATCTATTGTAGAAAAGGCAAATAACACGAAACCAGTTGGAGCAAAAGAAGATAACTTAAATACGTACTTAGCAGCAAAAAAAGAAATTGACCAATTGGATGACAAGATAGATCTATCTGATAATCAGCTAGAAGCAGATTATCACGCTGGAACGATAACTGTTGAGCAATATCAAACGCAAGAAAAAGAACACGATATACTGGAAGATCAATTAGAGCAAGCAGAAAATGCACTTGAAGCAAGATTTGGAATAGAGGATTAATCATTAAGGAGTGGATGAAAATGTTAAAACATAAAAAGAAAATAATTATAAGTGTAATTACTATTTTAGTAAGTGGTATTGCTATTGTTGGTGGATATTATGGTATGGGTTACAATTATGCAAAAAAGAATGAAAACTACACAGAGAAACAAGTTCGTGAAATTTCTTTAGCTCATACAAATGGAGAAATTATTAATGTGAAAAAAGAATTTGAATTAGAAGATGACAACTTAGCACAATCAAAATTTGAATATGAAGTGGAAATCAAGACACCTGATAATCTGTTAAATATTTTAAAAGTTAGTGCTAGAACAGGTACAATAGAACTCAATAATGAAGATTAAATAAATATCGCTTATTTGAAAAAACTCCTAACAAAATTTGTTAGGAGTTTTTTCATGTTTATACTTTACTATTTTAAAATGTGGAAAATCTCCATACTTCTACAATCTATATAAATGACTCAAGCTTCGTATCTTTTGAATGCCCTGAAGTGCTAAACCTAAGTAAAATAATGAACTATCCTATGGAAGAAAGTTGAGGGAGCTAATCGCATATATTTTATTGAAAGGATGTGATTGAATTATGGAACGGCCGAATTGGGGAATTGGAGATTAGTATTCGTTGGCTGTATGTTTCTTGGTGGAGGAGTGGGATCTATGTTAGGTAATGCCCAAACTGGATGGCTAATAGGAATGGGCATTGGATTTCTTGGGATGGCTTTAACGAGACTAATGAGAAAATAATGTAACTGAGATTCTTCTTCTGGTAAATAAGGAAATATGTAAGTAATTCATGGCATCAGAGCTCTATAAATTATAGTTAGAAGCTTCTCTTTTCTAAATTTCTCCATACATAGATATGATTCTCAAATCGGAGAATGGCACCTTAAGGTGTCTTTTTTATGCTCTTTAAAAATGTCTTAACATATATAGCCGAGTTAATTTAAATAATCAAGAATAATTGAGCTAATAGCTCTCGGTAGATTGCCATCATTTTTTTAATAGATTAGATTCATTACCGTTTCAGACCTATGTATTCATTCATAACTTAACAGTAAAAGGGGGGATGATTAAAGGTATGGCGTTTAATGATGAATTAATTTGTCAACAGTTTGCAAGAATTATCGGCGGGCAAGAAGGATTCGCCGGTGGGAAATGCGTGGCAACAATAAACAGGGATGAAATACGAGCAACAATCTTAGGAAAACGTTTTAGAGTAACAACTTCCTTTTCATTCGAATCACGAGACAATAAAACTGGACGGGCATTATGCCTAGGCCGAGTAGCACTCTTACAAAAAGAAGTCACTGAATTTGTGGCGACAATTATTAAACAAGGAATAATCGTTTCGTCTATACACAATGAGTGGTTATGTGATGATCCAAATTTGATTTACGTTAATATCGAAGACGTTGATGATCCACTAAATTTTGCAAGAAAAGTGAGAAGAGCGTTATGCACGTAATCAATTTCTTTAGTTAAACGAGTGATTATATTAAATTGAAAAGTTCAGCGTGTTGGATGGTTTTATAAAACGAAAGAAGGTGTTTCATATTTGGAATGCCTTTTCTTTATGTTTTCGTTACTAATGTGGGTGGTTAACGGATTATATGCTGTTTATCTTGCAACAGCAAAAACTGGACGAGGTATCTTTAAAAGTTTTTGACTGTCCGTATATACCATATTTTATCAAATGTTATTAGCATATCATAAAACGACAGGGGAGAAATCGCCAGAGAAATACGTCAAATTAGTCATTCCTTCTATAATCTAAGGGGACGTTTTTGTTTTCGAAAAATAATAGGTAAATCATTTGACAATTAAAATAATCTACTTTAATATATATGCCATAGCATATATATGGTGAAACAAATACATTCATTGTGAATGATTGACTGGTATGCTATATCCTTTTATATCTTAATTTATAGAGGTGATATATGAACTTACATGATTTAATAGGCTATCTTGTTCATCGTACTGATGTGAAAATGACCAACTATTTTACGAAGAAATTAAAGCCTTATGGAGTTACGCCAGAGCAGTGGGGGATTATTAGTGTTCTTTGTAGCCAAAGGAGCACTACTCAAAAAGAGTTGGCGGAAGCTATTGATAAAGATCAAACTACTGTTGTTAGAATGATACAGTCAATGGAGAGAAAAGGGATTGTAAAGAAGGCTTTGAATGACCAAGATAGGCGTTCACATAACCTATTTTTAACTGAAAAAGGTGACGAGTTAAAGAAAACAATCTTGCCTGTAGTGAAAGACGCTCACCATTTCGTTACGAGTAATTTGAGCGAGGAAGAAATTAAAGTATTACAATCGTTATTAAACAAATTGTATGATACACACTATTAATATTTGTTCCTTATTGATGCTACGCTATTCATAAGGAACAAACTTTGTTTTAGGTATTACATATGCTATAGCATATAATTTTTGTTTGGACGAATGGGAAGATAACTTTATTTTGTATGATATCTGATTCAGGGTCACTTTTTTGCCTAGTACCAGTCAAATTTTTGTATTATATATGCTATAGCATATAATTTTCGGCCCTTTAATATTGAGAAGGGTAATGTAAATTGAAGCGACTTCCATACGGGTAATCTCAGGAAATAGGGTAAAGGTAGTGACTACTACCTGAACAATACTGAGTTTTTATCAAATAATAAGAAAGGTGTGATTACTATTTTAATTTTCATCAATATTGTAAAAGTAGTGTTGTTTCTGTTCTTTTTAATGACAGGAACGAAAATTATATCCGGGAAAATGGCAGATGAATTCAAACGATTTGGTTTACCTTCGTTTTTTAATTTCTTAACTGGAGCTTTTGAGATTGTAGGAGCGATTGGAATGTTGATAGGAATTTGGATTCCAACAGTAGCTTTATTAGCAGGATTGTTATTAGGCGGTACGATGCTTGCAGCCGCATTAACTCTAATTGTATTAGCGAGAGATCCCTTTAAGAAAGCAATACCTGCACTTGTTTTGTTTGTCCTTAGTTTAGGGATAAGTTTGTATCACATTTTTTAAACATAACTGAAAACTATTAAACTTTCACTTTATGCGTTCAAGTTACTATCGTTTTGTGATTATGTTACAAATAGGGGGATTCTCCAATTAGTGCTTGAATAATAATAGCAATACGAATTTAGACATTACGATCATTCGGATCATAATCAGTAAAAGAATGGGAAGAATTTTTATACAAAGGAATTCCCGATGAATTTTATATTAAAAATAGGAGTGAGTGAAAATGGCATATTTATTACAAGTTGATTTTCCGTTTGAAGGTCCTTTTGGTGAAGAAATGGAAAAAGGATTTTGGGATTTAGCAAATAGTATTAACGAAGAAGAAGGATTCCACTGGAAAATATGGACTGAGAATGAAGAAACAAAAGAAGCTGGAGGCATTTATATATTTGAAGAAAAACAAGATGCTGAAAAATACGCGGAAATGCACAAGAGCAGACTTGAAGCAGCTGGTGTTAAAGATATTAGAGTAAGAATTTTTAACATCAATGAAAAATTAACGGAACTGAATCGTGGGTATATTAAATAATTTCGACAGTTGGAGCAAGCGTAAAAAGGAGGGGGATAATCCCCTCTTTTTTTAATTCTTAAATTGATGGTAAGGGGGCTCACATAAAAAATAATCAATTATAAAAGTGATTTTGAACGTAAGGAATTTGTAAGGAAGAGGTAAGAAAAAAGAGATTTTCCTTGTGTAAGATGAAAATGGAAAGAAGAGTGAGAGGAGAAAAATACTATATATTTCTATAAAAAACAAATCAATTAATAAGACTTGTTTGGAGGAAAAGAGACATTACAGATTCAATGTCGTCCTTTTGCAGTGGGTTAAGAAGAAAGCTGTGTGATTAGTTCCAAACAGCAAATAACCATTTATACAATATGAATAGGGGAGAGGATTATTTTGATGAAAAAGCATCGTCAAATTACATGTACAGGTTTAGCCCTTTTAATAACTGGAGGTTCCCTGTTTTATACAACTCCAACCTCAAGTGTAAAAGCGGAGTCCATTCAAAATGTATCTAGTTCGTTACAAACAAGCAACCAAAGAAATCGAAATTCCGTCAAAGAGGCCATGCGGGATACATTGAAACTTGGATATCCAGGGATACTTGCTAAAACTTCTGAGGGTGGAAAAACATGGAGTTATGCGGCTGGTGTAGCTGATCTGAGTAACAAGAAAGCAATGAAAACAGATTTTCGTTTTCGGATTGGCAGCGTGACAAAGACGTTCACTGCAACAGTTGTGCTTCAATTAGCAGGAGAAAACCGCCTAAATCTAGACGATTCTATTGAAAAATGGTTGCCTGGTGTCATTCAAGGGAATGGATATGATGATAAACAAATTACTATCCGGCAATTATTGAATCACACAAGTGGTATCGCTAATTACACAAGGTCAAAGGATTTTAATATGATGGATACAAAAAAATCCTATACTGCTGAAGGATTAGTAAAGATGGGAATATCCATGCCTCCAGATTTTGCTCCAGGAAAGAGCTGGTCGTATTCAAATACAGGATATGTATTACTAGGAATTCTTATTGAAAAAGTAACTGGGAACAGCTATGCGGAAGAGATTGAAAATCGAATTATTGAACCACTTGAATTAGCGAATACATTCTTACCTGGAAATTCAAGCGTCATTCCAGGAACCAAGCATGCCCGTGGATATATCCAATTAGACGGAGCAAGTGAGCCGAAAGATGTTACTTATTATAACCCAAGTATGGGGAGCTCGGCCGGAGATATGATTTCTACAGCTGATGATTTAAACAAATTCTTTTCTTATTTACTTGGGGGCAAATTATTGAAAGAACAGCAACTAAAGCAAATGCTTACAACAGTCCCTACAGGAGTAGATGAGCTTGGCGATTCCGGGCTTGGAATTTTCAAAATGAAGCTTTCAAACGGTGAATCGATATGGGGGCATGGAGGAACCATTCCTGGCTTTTTAACTTTTGCTGGGGGCACACTTGGAGGCAAGCATACATTGGCCGTCAATTTAAACAGTATTAAAGCTGATAGTCCTGATCCTTTTAAAAATATTTTACTTGCTGAATTTAGCAAGTAGGTCAAAGAGGAGAACGGATAAATTTTATCATATTTTCATAGTGGAACAAACAAATGATGAAAACGGTCACTTATCTAAGGAGGTAATTCCGTGATGAAAAATAAGCTAACTGGTGTGTTAGCCACTGCATTAGCGGTAACTATGATTCTACCAACAGGAGTGAAAGCATTTTCTGAAAGTGAGACTACAGTTGTAACTGGTGAAGAAGTAGCTAGTCAGGAACTGAAGAAGATTGCAGCAGAGAAGGCGGAGCTACTTACAAAGTCTTATGAAGCGAATAGCGTGCAGTATGCGCTAATTGATAATGGAAAACTTATTTTGTCGGGTCAGGCTGGCAAGAATGATTTGGAAGGGGAAAAGCCGCTAACCAAAGATACTCAATATGGGATTGGTTCAGTCAGTAAAATGTATGCAACAGCGGCTGTAATGAAATTGGTCGATGAAGGAAAAGTCGATTTAGATGCTCCTGTTGTCCGCTATGTTCCTGATTTTAAGATGAAAGACGGTCGATATAAACGTATTACACCACGTATGTTATTGAACCACTCCTCTGGATTGCAAGGTTCTACGTTAGGTAATGCATTTTTATTTAACGATAATGATACCTATGCCCATGATACCTTGTTACAACAATTGTCAAATCAAAACTTGAAGGCGGACCCTGGTGCTTTCTCGGTATACTGTAACGATGGCTTTACGCTGGCCGAAATTTTGGTGGAAAGAGTTAGTGGTATGGGCTTTACCGAATATCTACATCAAAGCTTTACAGGACCCTTAAAGATGAATTATACGAAAACGCCGCAGGACAAATGGAGGGATGAAAATCGGGCTGGACTATATTTCCCGGCGTACCAAGGACAACTTCCAATTGAATCGGTGAATGTTATTGGTACGGGAGGCATATCTTCTACGGCAGAAGATATGGTGCGATTCTCACAACTATTTATGGGACAGGGAAAAGGAATCCTCTCTGATAAGGTAGTCAAGGCGATGGAGCAAGATGAATATAAAAAAGGAATGTGGCCGGGGGATGGTGATAATATTTTTAACTATGGTCTTGGCTGGGATAGTGTGAAACTATACCCATTCAGTGAATATGGGATCAAAGCTTTGACTAAGGGCGGCGATACGGCACTGCAACATGCTATATTAGTCGTGCTTCCGGAACAGAAAATAGCAGCGGCTGTATTGTCATCTGGTGGACGGAGCTCTACAAATCAACTAATGGCAACTGAATTGCTGCTCGCTACGCTTAAAGAAAAAGGTACTATTAAGGACATCAAGCCGAACAAATCCTTTGGTAAGCCGGTCAAAGTCAAAATGCCTCAAGGCGTAGCAAAGAAAGCAGGATTTTATGGCAATAGCGAAACTCATTTCAAAATTGAAATTACGAAGAACGGTGAACTATTCTTACCATCTAATCCAGAAGAAAAATATGTATATACTGCTGATGGAAGCTTTATTAATGAGGGGGGTACTTCCAAGCTCAACTTCGTAACCGAGAAGAATGGAAGAACTTATTTGAAGGAGAGCGCATATAAATCTCATCCAGGTTTAGGGCAAAGTGTGATGACCCACTATTTAGCTGAGAAATTAGAAGACAACGTGCTTTCGAAGAAAACCGCTGCTGCATGGGCAAAGAGGGAAGGTGTCAAGTTTTATCGTGTAAACGAGAAATTTAGTTCTATTCAATATCTTGTTCAATCGAAACATCTTAGTACTCAAATTACTCGCAAGGAAGGCCCAGCAGGCTATTGGGATGGCAGAAAAATTACAGGTCCGAACACCGCGGTGCATCAGATCCAAGTACCCGTGATGAATGGTCGTGATACGACGGAAACGCATTTCTATACAGAAGGCGGCAATGAATATATGGAGATGGCTGGATTGTTATACGTAAGTGAATCTAATGTAAAACCAATTGATGTAGGCCAATCATCCAAAGTTACGTTGGATGCAAATGGGCATGCGAAATGGTTTACAATTCCACAAGCGGCAACAGACAAAAGGATGACCGTGACGCTGCCATCAAATGGTTCATTTGCGGTGTATGATGAGAAGGGAGTTTGCGTCAACTTTACCATTGTGAGTGGCAATAACAAGGTGGAACTTCCGAAGAACGGAACAATCGTATTCGCTGGGGCACCGAAATCGGAATTTGCAATCTCGGTGAACTAGCTACAATTTAAGATGATCTTAAACAAAACCAGTACGGCACAGAAAAGATGTATTACTGGTTTTGTTTGTATTTATGCATTCTCAATGAAAAAACTTGAATAATATCACGCTCAAACACTATAAAAACATCAAAACTAGAAAATTAGTATCTCTAGAAGATGTACAGTTTTTTGGGAGTTGAATAATTTTAACAGTGTAGAGAGATTAAATTTCTACTCTTTTTCTTCAATTAATAGAAATGTATGTACATACACATTGTATTTTCATTCCATAACTTTTAAAATTTTGTTCACGATAGTTTGATATTGTAAAAAAAGAAAATATGTGGCACGACATCACTTTGTTTTTATACAGCTTTGTAATTAAACTATAGTATTATATTTTTTCTTCATTATTGAAATTAGTAATAATAAAATGTATTATTGAAAAGCACAATTTATAATTCAAGTAATCAAGCATATGTACCTATAATAATTTGAACATTCAGAAATTATAATATTGTCTAAAAACGAGGTGAGATTCATAGAAACAGTACATATTAAGTGGTATGGCATGTATAGTATAAATGACTTTTATAATAGGGAAGAAGCTTCTAAGAAGGGGATATTTGCAATCTCTAGAGTATATGCTAAGAATGTAACATTGCTCTATATAGGACAAACCAAAAGAAGCTTTATACAAAAGATAAGAGAACTTAATAAAGAGTGGACTTTTGATGAGAGCGAATTAAAGATTACATTAGGAATAATAGAATTTCCTAGTGGTGAAATTTACTCTGAAAAGAAGGTAAAAGAGATAAAATCTCTTTTGATTTTACGACATACCCCATTAGAAAACGAAACATCTTTATTATACTATAGAGGGAAATTTAATTTAAAAATTATAAATAAGGGAAGAAGAGGCTTAATTGTTAAAAAGCTTTCTACAGGAGATCTAATGTGGACGTAATTGGAATCACCTTTGAATAAAATTGAAGGTTTCTTAAGTGCAGAAGCTTATCAATTTTTAATGTATTAAACTATTTTGAATAACATATGTCAGATACTTGAAAAAACACAAATTATATTATGATATGAAATCCTGTATGGAAAGTGTAGTTTATTTCTATTGTTTAATAAAAATATTAAGAATTTTAGGGATAATACATAAAGAGTAGAGGAGAAAGTAAAAACGGAGGTTTGAAGAATGGGACAAGTAAGCAGATTTCAAGAAAAACAACAGAATCGTCGTCAAAAGGCAATTTTTAATATTGCATTTACTTTGGTATTAGTGACAGTTGGTATAGTGACATACCAGTTGTTTACCCCTTCTAATACATCAAAGAAAGCAATTGCTCAAGAAAAGAAAGTAACAAAGATAGAAGAGAAGAAAACTGAAGATAAAGAAGCAACAAAGATAGAAGAGAAGAAAACCGAAGATAAAGAAACAGCAAAGATAGAAGAGAAGAAAACTGAAGATAAAGAAATGGCAAAGATAGAAGAGAAGAAAACTGAAGATAAAGAAGCAGCACAGTTAGAAGGGAAACAAAAAGTAGAAAAATCGGTAAAAACGAGCGGAAATGAAAATAAAGAGGAAGAAAAAACGGTATCTCAAGAAAAGGATTCTCAAACTAATCCTTCATGGAAGCCAATTGGTACAGAGCAAGGAGCAAAACCTGAAATGAAATTTAAAGAAGGAACAGTAGATTGGAGTGAGATGAAAAAAGCAATCTCTTATGCTGTTAATGTTCCAGAGAGCCAATTGATTTTCGATTTTATTGGAAATAATGGTAATAATAAAGCCTACGGTAATGTACGAGATAAACAAAGTAATAAAAAATATAAGGTTAATATTGATTGGGTAGAGAATCAAGGGTGGAAACCAGCATCTGTACAAGTGGTAAAATAAAGAATAGAAATGTAATTATATGTTTAAAAGTTTATACTTGTAAAAACTCATAAAAGAGTTTGTTTCAATCAGGACTCTTTTTGTTATGTTGACAGCATTAATTACTCAGGCTCAATTGTGAGATCCTGATGCAGACAAAGTTTGAAGTTTATTAAAATCTACCTGATTTAGTGCTTCGAAAGGTTCAAAATTGCATTTTTAAAGCACTAAATAATTTATGGTACCTTTTGAAATATTTTTGGTCTCATTTCATTAGAAACAATTTCGTCTATATAACTAAAAAATGTATTATAATATCTATTGAACAGATGAATAGGATAACAATTACCTGCTGTTAGCAAGTTGCAGTATATCTAATGAAAAGATCACTTGTTTCTAAGACAAGTGATCTTTTCATATACATTTCCTTTACTTTACTATTTTTGAAATTGAATAGATATTTCAATCTGTGTAATTACAATAGACTTGATTAAAATTAAAACTGCAACAAGGATAATACCGTCCATATTTGTAGTAAGAAATATATATATAATATCTTAATGCAAGGTTGGCCTATATTCTATGAAGATATTAAAAGATTATAGGAAACACTGAGAAACCGGAATTATTTTTATTACAATATTTATGCATATTTAGGTCTAAATAGCTGGGTATTAGCTAAGAAACTTGAGATATTAGACTCCTATTAAGTTAAAAATGGCCTTAAGTATATTTCCCATAAAGAAAATTATGTAAATAAGCTGTCCATATGGGCAGCTTATTGTATTTTTTGGCTTAGCTTGTTTTTTCCGAAGTGCTGGCGCTTCCTCTACAAGTATTCTTGCATTTAAATTATTTTTAATATATTATATTTATATGGTTATATAGAAATGGACGTATACAAAAAGACTCAAATCTATTAATAAGATTTAAGTCCTTTTCAAAGATAAAAAGATTGTACCGAAATGGAATAAAACTTATACTTTTCTTTTTAATATGTATCTAGTAAAAAGACATTTTTCATCAATAAAATTGTATTTTCAATATAAACGGAAGTTTATTTATTTTCAATGATAGGAAATAGTGGGTCTAGAACATAGAGGAACAAGGAAACATATAGAGAAATCTGAAGAACCTGAAAACTATTGTATGTAGTTTGTTCATCTCAAGTACAATAAAAGAGTCTTACCTCTGTAGGCAAGACTCCACTAGTGTAGCTGTATAATATTTACATATCAACTAAAAAACAGAAACCATATAACACCAAGTAGCAGAATCCTAATATTCCTCCTACAGCTAATACTTGTTTAAACCAACTCTTAAATTTTATATTACTGTAAATATCTTGAACTTTTTCCATATTTCCTCCTATTAAGGCGAATCCTTAAAGACTCTCACTTCGTTATGGTACCATTAAAGAATGGCTAATAGAGGTCAAATATTGTCAAAACGTATAAATATGCAATATTGCATACAGAAATGTATTGTTACAAATGTAAGCGTTTACTATAATAAGTGTATAAAGTTTAATCACATCCCAGTACTAACAAAAGAGGAGGAAATAATATGGAAATCGCAATGGCAGTTTTAAAATTTATAGGTGGAGCAATCCCATTAGTTCAAGAGCTTCTAAAAGCATTTATGTAAATTCACTATTTAGCAATTATTTATAAAAATTATCATTCGTATGAGTAAAGCCCCTTTAACAATATTAGGGGGCTTTTTAAATTTCTACATATTTAAGGTTACGTCACATCAATATCAAGTTAAAAGTAAATTTTAAGAATAAACCTATAGAGGATATTTTATAGTGAATCAAGATCCTTTTACAAAGTTGTAGGCATTAAACTCCTACGGCTTTTATTATACTTTATTGAAGTAAAAAGTCTCTTCAGATTATCTCTCCGTTTCAAAAAACTCAATCCACTCCCCATCAGGACCAGCGAAGAATATGTAACGTGTTCCATCTGGTAATGTTTCGATTTCTTCTCCTAGTAAAAAGGTTACTGCGTGTTTCTTTAGTCTCTCGATTTCATCTTCTAATGAATCTACCTTAAAGCATATGTGATGTACTTTTCCTTCTGCTGGCAAGGAAGAATTGTAGCCTTCAATTAATTCGAGTATCGTTTCTTTCGATTCTTCCACACCTAAAAAAGCGAGTTTTAAGTCTGGATTCGGGTGCCCCATACGTTGAAGGAGCTGTAAGCCGACTACTTCTTCATAAAATGAGATAGATGCTTCCAAGTTTGCAACCATAAGTCCTACGTGTTCAATTCTTCTAACTGGCATGTAGATTCCTTCTTTCTGAAAATTATATACAATATATTATTGAAAATTAAGAAAATAAGCAAGATAAAAACCTTACAAATTTTAGCGTGTTGTATGGTATAGTGAGAAAGTATGTTTGGGGAGAAGGAAGGAGATTATACGATGAATACACCTACTCAAACTCCTTCATTATCAGAAACGATGAAAGAGTGGCATTATGCATTAGCATATGAAATTAAACATTGGAAAACGATAGGTGGTAGTAAAATTTCTATCATGAACGGTCGTTTTTTATATACAGATTATGAGAATACAGTGTATGTATTTCAGCTTATTTCGGAAGTAAGCTTACCTGAAGGTTCACCAATTCGAATTGAGTTCGATGGTGAGGAAGCGACAGGAGAAGTATTATCTGTACATGGATTAGAAATAGAACTGAAATTAAATGATTATATACAAGGTGAAATAAGAGAAGCGGTTTTATACAGTGAACCGTGGCAACTTTTAGAGCAACTGCAAGAGCGATTGAAAGAAGCACGTAAAGATAAGCTAAAACGTAATCGTATAAAGCGTCTCGTTGATGGGACGAGCAGTCCGAAACATATTGAGAAGATGAAAAATCCGAAAAATGAACTGGCATATCGCGCATTTTACAATCCGACAACGTACGTATGGGGACCACCTGGAACAGGGAAGTCTTACAATTTATCACGTATTATTTCGGCTCATTATCAAAAAGGAAAATCGGTACTTGTGTTAGCTCATAGTAACGCGGCAGTAGACGTATTAATGAGTGAAGTAACGAAGCAAATTGAAAAGAAAAAGAAATGGACGCCTGGCGAAATTGTTCGTTACGGTTATAGTCAGCATGAACATATACGAAATCATGAAACGTTACTTGCATCGAAATTAGTTGAAACGACGAACGGATCATGGGGTGAGGAAAGACTCTACTTAGAAGAGACACGCCAAGATCTTCGTGAAAAAATCTTATCGTATAAAGCAACATCTGCTGATAAGAAGCGTATACAAGAGATTGAAAGTGAGCTTCGAAAGCAAAAGGCGAAAATTAAAGAAGTAGAAAAAGAATATATTGAAAATGCGAAAGTAATTGGTGCAACTTTATCGAAATGTGCCATTGATTCACTTATTTATGAGCGTACATTCGATTTAGTTGTCGTAGATGAAGTGAGTATGGCGTTCGTTCCGCAAATCGCATTAGCTGCTTCACTTGGGAAACGTATCGTCGTTTGCGGTGACTTTTTACAGTTACCTCCAATTGCGATGGCGAACCATGAACTCGTTCGCAAATGGCTTGGGGAAGATATGTTTTACCATGCTGGGATTGTTGAGTCTGTTAATAAATCAGAAGCACACCCAAACCTATTTATGTTGCAGGAACAAAGACGTATGCATGCGGATATATCGAAGTTTACGAATTCGTTTATTTATAAAAATAGAGTATACGATCATCCGTCTGTTTCAGAGCGTAAAGAACTTGCGCAATTGCAGCCGTTCGCAAATGAAGCGAGTGTTTTATTTGATACGAGCCAAATGGGAGCTTTTTCGTTAAAAGATGCTGCTTCTGGTTCCCGTTTTAACATTATGTCTGGTTTAGTAGCGATGCAAATGATGTTAATCGGATTGTTAGACGGTGTTCAGTCGATTGGTGTTGTGACACCTTACAGGGCGCAGTCACGCTTTTTATCGACGTATATTAGAGAAATGTTGCAGAGAACGAAATATCAAAACATACCAGTTTTAGCGGCGACAGTTCATAAGTTTCAAGGTTCTGAAAGAGATATGATGATCTTTGATACGGTTGACAGTTATCCGCAAGAACGACCTGGCGTGTTATTCTTTGACCATAAAAATCATCGCCTCGTCAATGTAGCAGTGACAAGGGCGAGAGGGAAGTTCATTCAATTATCAGATTGCCATTATATGCGTAAAAATCTTTCTAGAAAACAAGCGTTATCACAATTAACAGCTCATATAGAACGTCACGGAGATGTGTATGATCGCACGACATCAAGACAATTGTGGGAACGGAAAATTTCGAAACGTTTACGCTGGTTTATGGAAATGAATCTTGAAGAGCCGAAAGGGCTATTAAAAGATATTTTAGCCGCAAAACGAAAAATTATTATTTCACTGCCAAGTACGAAACAAGTAGATAAACGAGTATGGCAAGCGTTAATGCGTACAAATGCACAAATAACAGTTTATAGTGATGGACCAGTTCCGCTGAAAAATGTAAAGTTACAAAGACAAAATAAAGCATTCCCATTCTTAGTAATTGATGATGAAATCTTCTGGGCAGGCGCACCGCTTACATCTCAAATGATATTTGAAGGTAGTACGGAATTTCCGTACGTATGTGCAAGACTGCAAGCACCTGAGACAATTGGTGTATTAAAAGGATTTTTAGATATTCGGTAAATTCGGATAGGAATTCCTTGACTTTTACTTGGAATGAACTTAGAATAAAAAATAATTTAATATAATTTTATGAAAATTCTTATCACGAGAGGTGGAGGGACTGGCCCTATGATACCTCGGCAGCGGATTCGTTATGAATACTGTGCCAATTCCAGCAAGGTAACTTGAAAGATAAGAAAGAAGCTCATTTTGACTGTATATACAGAAGCCTCTTTCTATCTTTTAGAAAGAGGCTTTTTTACGTGAAAATAAAAGGAGGAAGAACAATGGGAGCGACAGGAGTAACGTCACAAAGAAAAACAATTGAAGAGAGTATCGAAAGAAATAAGGAAAAGTACATAGAAACAAGTCATGATATTCATGCGAATCCAGAGATTGGTAACCAAGAGTTTTACGCATCTAGGACGTTAAGTTTATTGCTAGGCAGTGCAGGATTTCAGTTGCAGCACAATATAGCTGGACATGAAACGGGGTTTATTGCGCGAAAAAGTTCTGGAAAACAAGGACCGGCAATTGCATTTTTAGCGGAGTACGACGCTTTACCAGGATTAGGCCATGCGTGTGGTCACAATTTAATTGGCACAATTAGCGTTGCAGCAGCAATTGCATTATCAGAAACACTTGAAGAAATTGGCGGGGAAGTTGTCGTGTTTGGTACACCAGCAGAAGAAGGTGGGCCAAATGGTAGCGCGAAATCAAGTTATGTAAAGGCAGGTTTATTTAAAGACATTGATGCGGCGCTTATGATTCATCCGAGCGGAAAAACAGCGACAACGAGTCCTTCACTAGCAGTCGATCCACTTGATTTTCATTTTTACGGAAAAACAGCTCACGCTGCAGCTTCACCAGAAGAAGGGATTAATGCATTAGATGCGGTTATTCAGCTCTATAACGGTATAAACGCACTTCGCCAACAACTTCCGTCAGACGTGAGAATTCATGGCGTCATTACAGAAGGCGGAAAAGCACCTAACATTATTCCTGACTATGCCGCGGCTAGGTTCTTCATCCGTGCAGCAACGCGAAAGAGATGCGCGGAAGTAACAGAAAAAGTAAGAAACATTGCTGAGGGAGCAGCGTTAGCAACAGGTGCAAAAGTAAAAATCCATCAATTCCAAAATGAAATCGATGAATTACTCGTAACAAAAACATATAACGATATCGTAGCGGAAGAACTAGAACTATTAGGTGAAGATGTAAATCGTAAAGAAAGAGTAGGGATTGGTTCAACCGACGCAGGAAACGTCAGCCAAGTTGTGCCGACAATTCATCCGTACATTAAAATTGGTCCAGATGACTTAATTGCGCATACGAATGAATTTAGAGAAGCAGCACGTTCAGAACTAGGAGATAAAGCATTAATTACATCGGCAAAAGCATTAGCGAATACAGCGTATCGATTAATTACAGAAGAAGGGTTGTTAGAGAAGGTGAAGGAGGAGTTTAGGGAGGCACAGAGGAATCAGGGGTAAGGGGATTAAGGCGCTCTTTTCGAAGAGCAATCTAATTAATAAGTAGAGATATAAAAAGAACATTGAAAAATCAATGTTCTTTTTTGTTTGCTAGTCATTGATTTTGTTGGTTTTTCTCAAGAAAGAGAAAATTTTACTGTTAGTGAGGATAATACGTATCCCTTTATTAGAATGACAATTTCTCCTCGAACTCACTCTTTAAAACAATTAAAGGAGATGATAATCCGAATTGCATTAACGAGTCTAAAAACGCAGCGAGGGAATCCATCGAATCGCTCATGACCTTCATCATATAATTAAATTCCCCGCTAATTCGATATAAATCAGTTACTTCAGGAGCGGCATTACAATATTGGATGAAATCAGAGCATTGGCTCGTTTTAAACATGATGAATGCTTGAATGCTTTTATTAATTTTGGAAGGCTCAAATTTCGTTCGGTAAGCCGCTATAACTCCTTGATCTTCAAGTTTATTCATACGCTCCTTTACAGCAGGTTGCGTCATGGATATAATCCGTCCTATTTCTGAAACAGAAATTCTCGCATTTTCATATAACAGGTTCATAATTTTATGATCGATTTCATCCAATTTTACAGCGTTTTGCATTGTGTAGCCTCCTTATTATGTTTTCTAAAGTGAATCACAAATTATAACTATAATATCATAAGTGAACGAACTAAATTACCTATAAATCTGTATTTAAAATGTTTGGTTTTTGCATGAAAATATAAGTATAGGATTTATCAAAAGGGAATTTAGGAAGGTTGGAAATATATGAAGAATCTTGATGGGAAAGTAGCGTTAGTAACAGGGGCGAGTCGAGGAATTGGTCGTGCGATTGCGATGAGATTGGCAAACGACGGTGCATTAGTTGCGATTCACTACGGCCGAAATAAGGCAGCTGCAGATGAAACAATTAGTGAGATTGAATCTAATGGAGGAAAAGCGTTTTTAATTGAAGCAGAACTCAATTCAATGGATGGTGTCAAACAGTTAGTAGAACAATTGAAGAATGAATTACAAATAAGAGTTGGTACATCAGAGATTGATATTTTAGTAAACAATGCAGGGATAGGTACACAAGGGACGATTGAAAATACGACAGAAGAAATTTTTGATGAAATTATGGCCGTAAATATTAAGGCGCCATTCTTTTTAATTCAGCAAACATTACCGTTACTACGAGTAGAAGGGCGCGTTATTAACATTTCATCAGCGGAAGTAAGACTTGGTTTTACAGGGTCCATTGCATACGGTTTAAGTAAAGGTGCACTAAATACGATGACACTTCCTCTAGCTAAACATCTTGGAGAAAGAGGTATAACAGTGAATACAATTATGCCTGGATATACGAAGACAGATATAAATGCGAAATTGCTAGATGATCCGGAAATACGAAATTTTGCTACGAATTCATCTGCGTTCGGACGAATAGGGCAAGTTGAAGATATTGCAGATGTAGTAGCATTCCTTGCTTCTTCTGATAGCCGCTGGGTAACAGGGCAAATTATAGATGTCTCTGGAGGGTTTTGTTTATAGGGGCACTACTCCATAACCAGCAAGCTAATTAAGTAAATTACTAGTTATGAAACGATCCTCGTTTCATAACTAGTAATCTATAGAAAGGTAGGGATGATAAAGAAGTCTATTAAAACGTGATTTTTTGGCTAGGCAACTTGAATAAGGGGGCATTTCTTTTTCTTAAGTTGATGGGTATGTATGGTGACCTCTATTAGACGATAGTGAATTAACAATTTCGGGGTTCAGTTCAACTTTATTCAAAATAAGATTTTTTTGCAGTAAAATCAATGTTAGTGGAACTTTTTTAATCAAACTTTTTTAAAAATTAACATAAATACTTGCAATGTTTAAATTAGTACTATATAGTTCTAGTTATGACAAAGGTAAAATTAATGAATCAAAAACGTGTGATTGAAGTAGCTGCAACATTATTTTTAGAAAAAGGGTTTGCTTATACAAGTATGGATGAATTAGTACGTGTAAGCAAAGTTTCAAAGTCTAATGTGTATTATCACTTTTCTAATAAGGAAGTATTATTAGAAGGGGTCGTTGATTATTGGATTGAAATGTATCAATCTGCAATTGATGACGTACTTTCTCAGAACCAATTTTTAGTTGAAGATCGTATCCAACTGTTTTTAAAGCAATTATCACAAGGAGTTCAGTCGAGAGAGTATAAGGGGAGCTGTCCATTTATTACTCTTTATATTCAAAGTCCTAAACAGGCCACGCAAATAAAAGAAAAAATAGGTCTTTTTTTTACAGGATTACAAAAGAAAGTTTCTCTATTACTTAAACAAGGGGTAGAGAATGGAGAATTTAGAAATACGATTCATATTGATGAGGTTGCATCACTTTTTATTACAAATCTTGAAGGAGCGTTATTTATTTCAGAAACATTGAAGGATGCAACTGTAATCACGAAAACAGCAGATCATTTTTTAAAATTGCTTCGATAAAAGAAGCATTTTTTTTTAATCAAATTAGTACTGATTAGTACTAAAAGGGGGATTTTATATGAGAACAGTATTTTTAACTGGTGGAACAGGCTTTATTGGACAGCAATTAGTGAAAGAATTAGCCAAAGAGGATGTTAAAATTCTTCTTTTAGTAAGGTCGAAAAGTAAAGCAATACGCCTTTTTCAAGAAAGAGGAAACTTAAAAAAGGAAGTTATGCACTTTATTGAAGGTGATTTGACGAAAATAGATTTAGGTCTAAGTGCTGAAGATAAGGAGAGGGTATTGAAAACGGATGTGATTATTCACGCAGGAGGCCCCATGGATATTCAAGCGACAAGTAAAGAGGCAGCTTCCGTATTTTTACATGGTGCCAAACATATTAGTGACTTAGCTAAAAGTATTCATCAATTGAAGGGCTTACAACAATTTATTCATGTTGTAGGTTATATGAGTCCCTTTGATGATAAAAATAGCAAGATTGCAATTGATGTGTTTCAAGAAGGAAATAATTATTTGAAAATAAAAAATCCATATGAGAGAACAAAATTTTTAGCAGATCTTTATATCCGTCAGCAGGCATCAGCAGTAGGTTATCCGCTTTCTGTAATTAATCCGCCAACTGTAGTCGGTAGTAGTAAAACAGGGAGTACAGAGCAGATAGCAGGATTAGGTTTGCTTGTGATGAGTATGCGAAGAGGGCTCATGCCAATGATTCCTGGAGGTAAGGGATATAGGTTACCACTTATTTCAAACGATGAGCTTGCGAAGTTTATTGTGCAGGTTTTCAGATTAGAGCAACCGACTATTCAAACATATACACTTGTTGAAGACAAACAGCACGATCAGAACATTGCTGAGTTATTAAGTATTATGTCAGAAAGTATGAATATGAGGGAACCAAAGATCTCGGTTCCAATGCCGCTTATGAAAACAATTATGAATAGTGGGGTAAGTAAAATAACAAAAATTCCTTCTGATGGACTGAATTTTATTACAAAACGAAAATTTTCAAATGTTTCAGCGAAAAAAATTATGGGAGGGGATTGGTTTAAGAAGACGAGTGTAATGAAATTTCTCCCTGCCGTAGTAGCTGATCTGGATTATCGAATGATAGATCAAAATGGCCAGCATAATCATTTATTTAAACGAACATTATGCGATAACACTACCCTTTACCAATTACAAGGAGAGGGTAAACCGTTTATTTTATTACATGGTTTATTGAGTGATGGAGAGGATTTATTTCCTTTAGCACAAGAGCTTCATGAAAAAACTGGTCAACCTGTATGGATCTTGGATCTTCCAGGTTTGGGACGTTCTCCTTTTAAACGAGAGAAAAATCTTCTAGATATCTATTTGAATGTAGTGAAAAAGTTATTGGAGAAAGCTACTAATGGTGCACATCTAATTGGTCATTCATTCGGTGCATTTATTCTTCTGGAAGCATTGGTACAAGAGTACATAGATAAGAAGTATTCAATCACTTTACTTCAGCCACCTGTTGTTAAAAAAAATGCTAAATCGCTAAATGTTCCTCAATTTATGAACAAATGGAAATTAAAACTGGCAACTACTAATTTCATAGAGCGATATTTATTAAGTAATGGTTTGTTTGAAAGTATAGAGAGCATCCCTGAACATTATATTGAAAAAATAAGGAACAGTTTTACTTCTCCTAGAATTTTAAATACTACGGTTCAGCTTAACAGTTTACTACTGAAAAACGATCAAGGTGATTTCAATGAAGTAACAAAGTATAATCTTCACATTATTTGGGGGGATTATGACAGAGGTTATTCTGCTCCATCGTATCTTGGTAAGGTTGATTTTGTTCCATATGGCCATCATTTTCCTCTTAGCCATCCGAGTGAAACGGCAAGATTAGTAATGAAAAATAGTAATACTAGCAGATGAGAGTTTGGGATAAATAAAAAGTGTGTAGTAAAATCGTTGTGTTTTTGAAATAAAATCGTACTGTGTGGGGGCCCACCCCATCACTATCAGACTAAGAAACGCAAATACCTCAAAACGAAAAAATGAGCATTTTATTACAAGATAGTACAAAATTTCGTTCTGGGGATGCTATAAAATTTTAGCTTGATGGCGATGTGGTGCTACCCCACATCCATCAACTTAAGGATTTAGACTATTCTTAAACTTAAAAGCACGTTACTATTCTCTTATGTTAATGAGAAAGGGTGACGTGTTTTTTATGAGTATGCATCAAAAACAAGAGCTGTCTTTATTTGCCGAAGAGTTATATCGATATATGTCTCCCGCTACACTTAATCAATTAGCTATAGAATCAGGTGGAATGAAACGAAAACGTAAGTGCCATGGGCACCATTTTTTATCTTTGTGTGTATGGTTAAATCAACAAATCGCTACAACCTCTCTTACTCAACTTTGTAGTCAATTAGAAACTTCAACAGGAATTTTATTAAGTCCTGAGGGACTTAATCGACGATTTAACTCGGCTTCTGTAGCCTTCTTTCGAACTGTATTTACTATACTTCTACAAGCTAAAATTGGAGGGTCATCTACAATTTCTCATTCTCTTTCTGCTTACTTTGAGCGAATTCGCATCCTTGATTCTACAACCTTTCAAGTTCCAAATCGATTCGCAGCTACTTATCCTGGTGCCGGAGGCTGTAGTCATACGGCTGGTGTAAAAATTCAATTAGAGTATGACTTGTTGAGTGGAGAGTTTTCTGATGTGAAAATTGAGCCAGGAAAACGAAGTGATCAGGCATATGGGGCGACTCGAATGGACATGACACAAAAGAATGAACTATATATTCGTGACTTAGGGTATTTTCGTTTACAAGACTTTAAATCGATCCAAGATAAGGAAGGGTATTATTTATCACGTCTTAAATTACCAACTAAAATATATAGAAAAGAATTCGAAACAGTGGTATTTAAAACAAAGCCTGCTCAATTGAGACCGGTATATATGCAAATTCATTTGGAAGACATCATGAACCAATTACAACCTGGCCAAGTGTATGAATTACATGATGTATATGTAGGGAGCAAAGACAAACTACCCACTCGCATTGTGGTTTATAGATGTACAGAGGAGCAAAAACAGAAACGTCTACATGATCGAGCTATTCGTGAAAAGAAAAAAGGGATTACATATACAGAGCGTACGAAACTTTTACAAGGAATTACGGTATATATGACAAATATTCCTATGGAATGGGTACCAAAAGAGAAAATCTATGATTTATATTCACTGCGTTGGCAAATTGAGCTGTTATTTAAAATATGGAAATCTTGGTTTCGAATTCATCGTTGTAAATCTATTAAACAAGAGCGATTAGAATGCCACCTTTATGGACAACTCATTAGTATCCTATTATGTTCTTCTACTATGTTTAAAATGAGAGAACTCCTGTTACGTAAGAAACAGAAAGAGCTAAGTGAATATAAAGCAATGTACATAATTAAAGATTATTTCTTACTTTTTCATCAAGCACTACATAAAAACACCCAAGAATTATCAAAGATTCTCCTTCGTCTGTTTAACCTCCTACAGCGAAACGGACGAAAATCTCACAGATATGAGAAAAAAACAGTCTTTGATATTTTAGGTGTTGTGTATGAGTATACCACCTCTGCCTATCAGGTAGCATAGCGAAAAATTTGAAACCCGTTAGGGTTTATTTGATGTGCCTACTTTTATGTTATCTATAAAAGATAATAAAAGACTACGTGAAAAACACACATTTTGTATAAAAAGATACCTTAAGTTGATGGATGTGTGGTGCTACCCCATGCCCATCAACTTAAGAATGTAGAACTCCCCAAAAAAATTATGAGTTTTTTGTTACAAGTTATCACAAAATTTCGTTTTTGGGTAGTTTTATTTTCTTAGCTTGATGGCGATGAGCGGTACCCCATAAAGGCCCCTGATACATAATTGATGTTCTGCCATTTGTAGAAAACAATCCACTTATACCATTTTAACAAGAAGAAATATCTCGTCCATGTTGTAATATTGGCTTACGTTAAGCTTGTGAAAAAAACATATTCATGTATAATACAATTGATGTATGATGCATTAGTTGTAGGAGGGTGACCTATTTGAAAAGAGAAGATGCCTTAAAACTAAGAACGGATATTAAGAAAATGATTATAATAACTGGGGTTTTTGAATCTCAAAATTTGCCCAATGGACCATTTGAAAAACCTTTACCAACTTCTCAAATGATGGCGTTAGAGGAACTAGAGGTGGAAAAATTAACTGTTTGGCAACTATCCAATAAACTTAGATTAGAGACTTCAACTGTAAGTAGATTGGTAGATAAGTTAGTAAAAAAGGGGCTTGTTTATCGTGAAGTAAATGAAAAAAATAGAAGAGAACTTTTTCTGCACCTCACAGAAAAAGGTCACATAACTGTTAATTGCTTAAGAGAGCAATCCATTACATTTTATCAAAGTATTCTCAATAATTTATCAGAATCAGAACAAAAAATAGTTGTGGATGGTTTTGAATTATTTATTGATTCTATTTCTAAGTCTTTTGATTAGAGTGAGGTAAGTCATAACATTTGGAGGATAAAATGAGTTTGCATTTTGAACGTCCTATTATTGAATTAAAAGAGAAATTTGATGAATTAAAGAAAATTATGAAAGAAAATAATGTAGATTTATCGTCAGAAATTCATGAATTAGAAAAACGTTTAAATAAAATGCAAGATAAAATTTATTCTAATATTACACCTTTTCAACGAGTTCAAATTGCAAGGCTACGTAACCGACCCACGACATTGGACTATATACCTTTATTGTTTACAAACTTTCTCGAACTTCATGGTGATCGATTATATGGTGATGATAAAGCAATGATAGGTGGTATTGCAAAATTTAAAGGAATGCCCGTTACGGTTATTGGTCATCAAAGAGGTAGAAATACAAAGGAAAGTATAGAAAGAAATTTTGGAATGGCACATCCAGAAGGTTATAGAAAAGCGCTAAGACTTATGAAACAAGCTGATAAATTTAATCGCCCTATTATTACATTTATTGATACAATAGGCGCCTATCCAGGGATAGGGTCTGAAGAACGTGGAATTTCTGAAGCGATAGCTCGAAATCTATTTGAAATGACTACACTTAAAGTGCCAATTGTTTGTATTGTAATTGGAGAGGCATCAAGTGGTGGAGCTCTTGGCATTAGTGTCGGTAACCATATCCATATGTTAGAGTATTCATGGTACTCGGTGATTTCGCCAGAAGGAGCAGCATCTATCCTATGGAAGGACGCTAAGTATGCTCCAGAAGCTGCTGAACATATGAAAATTTCAGCAAAAGATTTAAAACATTTAGGAATTATTGATGAAATCATTCCTGAAATTAAAGGTGGAGCACAAAATGATATAAAATCACAGGCAAAAATGATTGAATCTGTAATCGAATTATCTCTAAAAAAATTGATACTATTATCCTCAGAAGAGCTTATACAACAGCGGTATGAAAAGTATAGACAAATAAAGAATTATAAATGAAAATATTTAAAGTCCGTATTACATTTCGGAGGATTCTCGCGGAAAAATTTTAAATATTTTGTAAGTAACCTCTTAAACTGGGATATGCTGATACTATTACTCTACAAAAGATGTGTGATCGGTATGGAAAAGGAAAATTTGTTCAAATGGAAGCATTATCACATACCCATCAACTTAAGAAATTGATTGTTCCCCAAAACGAAAAAATGAGCTGAATTCTCATAAATAATTGTAAAAAGGTGAAAATTTCGTTATGAGGGGGATCACAAAAGCTTAGGTTGATGGCAATGGGGTACCGCCACATCGCTATCAAGCTAAACTTCTGAAATATCCCCAAAACGAAAATTTCATCCTTTCATAGTTGTCCATAGGATCTTAGGGTGATTTTCATTTTTGAGAAGAATACATTTCTCAAATTGATGGCAATTATGGAGGGGTAAAAATAATGTTACGATGTTTATAAAAAATATGCGAAGAAATATGTTAATAGATTTTTTAATAATATTCATATAAAATACTATTTTGACTTAGATTAAACTTTGTTTCAAACAAACATTAAAATTTATTTTAAAGAAAGGGAAATATGGTAGAAAATGAAAGCAAATATTAAAATTATTGAAAAGCTTAAAGAAGAATCTTGTACCTTCTACATTCACAAAGTAACATCTTTTATTCTAGATATGGTATCAACACTAGAGAATAGTTCTGATAACTATTTAATAGTTAATTCAACTCACAAAGGTGAACAAGAAAAAATTTCTTGCTCAACTGTTATTTATTTAGAATATCTTGAAAGGAAGATTTTTGTTTATACAAAAGAAAATATATTTGAGATAAAAAGTCCTTTATATAAATTACAATCTGAACTTCCAGATAATTTCACTAGAATTTCAAAAACTATAATTATCAATATTCATTTTTTAAACAAATTCTCCGCTAAAGCAAACGGAAATTTGGAAGCACTGCTTTCAAACAGAGAAAAAGTAATTGTATCAAGAAAATATGTTTCTTCATTAAAAAAACAGCTAAAAAACCATTCCCGATAACCACTTATGTATTGATTTTTACCACTTATGTTTAAAAGCATTTCTTTATATCTCCTTTGATGTAAATATTAATAAAAACAAAGGAGGATATACAATGTATACTATGATTAAAGAAGTATTTATAAGAACTCCATTATGGGTATGGATATTATTATTCATTTTAATAAAAAGGGGTATTGCTATTTCTCAAGAAAGACCAATTAATTTATCTAAAATGTTCCTTGTTCCCATGATTTTTATGATATGGGGGTTAGATAAAATTATCACTAAATTTTCTTACTTAGGATATTGTTTAATAAGCTATACGATTTTCATTCTTCCAGGTATTATGATTGGATATTTGTTATATGTAAAATATCAAATTTTCTTCAAACAAGAGACGGTTACTTTCAGGAAGAAATGTTACCTTCCATTAATAATTATATTGATTAATTTCTTTGTAAAATATCTCTTAAATGTAACTTTAGGAATGTATGCATCATTTTATGATGATATTTCGTTTAATATAATTTATTCTGCCATAAGTGGACTATCTGTAGGTTTATTTTTTGGCGGAATATTCTACACATTTTATATACAATCAAAATTAAATAACCTTATCTTAAAATCATAAAAAAAGAAGGGAAAGACTTTATTGAAACTAAAAAAACGACTGTATACAGGTTTAGGAACTGGTTCATTTATATACATGATAGTTTTACTATCAAGAAACTATAACATATCTATTACACGAGCTGAGATAATAAGTGTTCTTATAATCTCAGCTTGTGCAGGCATTTTTACATTCATTTTTGATATTGAAAAAATCAGCTATTTGTTCGCCTTGGTAATCCATTTTTTCATGATGATTATAGTTGTCTTTCTTATATCTACATATAACCATTGGATAGAAATATTCCCAACTGCTGATTTTCTTGAAAGTATAGTTTTAATATATGTATTTTCTTGGTTAATATCATTTTTAAATACAAAAAAAGATGCTAAAGAATTAAATATGTTACTAAAAAATAAGAAAAACATTTAAAGTGTCCTTCTTATAAGAAGGATTATGGTAATTAATCAGGTCGCTTGTTTAACAAAAACAACCCTTTTTACGTATGTAAACTTTGGTTAGTTTACGTTGTCTTCCGTTTTCGAACCTCATGTCATCTACGTTTACAATTGGATAGCTACATGAAAATAAAAAATAAGTAAAAAAGTGGAGGATGATTTGTCTAAAAATATAGAATTTTTAACAAAAATTCATAAATATGTTATATAATGATGTTAACAAACTATATTTTAGGCATTACCCCCGATTGTGTAGAATAAATAATTTTTCGATGAGCTAAAGTATTTGGCTAAAAGAACTTGTAGCGGGGCCTTGCTACAAGTTCTTTTATTTTTTCAGTAAAGGAAAATAAGAAAAAAGAAGGGGACACGAGTATGATCGGAAACTTAAAGAAAGCAGCATTGAATTCGTTAGATGGGAAATGGGGGGTAGGTATAGGAGTATCAGCTTTATTCTATTTTGTACCAACCTTAAGTGCATCAGCAATCGCCTTTTTTATGTATTTAATATTTGTACTGTTTATCGGGATAATTGGTCCTGATGCATTATTTATTTATTCAATAGGTGGGCAACCACAAGTAGATCCGGTAGCACTTGCTGCACTTATTCTAAGTTATATTGGTTTATGGGGGGTATGTTTCCTAATTTACAGTGTCATTCAAGGTATCTTTAATTATGGATATTCTGTTTTTACTTTACACTTAGGGAAACAAGAAGAAGTTAAGGTAGACGATGTATTTTCAGGATTTAAAAAGAAGAATTTGTTTAAATCAATGAAGTTAGGTTTAATGCAAGCTATCTTTATTTTTTTATGGAGCCTATTATTTATTGTTCCAGGTATTATTAAATATTTTTCTTATTCCATGTCGTATTACATATTAGTTGAGAATCCTGATTATACAGCAAGTGAAGCATTGAGAGAAAGTAAAAGAATAATGAAAGGACAAAAGCTAAAGTTATTTGTTCTTTGGTTATCATTTATAGGTTGGTTTTTATTAGCAGCATTTATCGGAATGTTTACATTTAATCTATCATTTATTTTTATTTCTCCTTATTACAACACAACTGTCTCACATTTTTACTTAGATTTAGTTAAAAAGCAGGATATTGGAGAAGCGAAGGTAAGTATATAAATAGGAAAAAAGTATGTTTAAGGTGAAAAATATTCGTAGTTGAAAGTGGATATGTGTTTAAGCATATCCACTTTTTAATATTATATTAAAAGTCTTAAGCTACTGGTTATTGTGATTTGGATAAGGATACCGCAAACGTGTTGCAAGTTAGATGGAATAGGTGTAGCACTACATCACTTGTAAGCTACGGTTATAAAATCCTCCTGAACAAAGAATATCCCTTTACAATTACTTATGAGTATTTAGTTCAGCTTTATCAAGCATATACTTACCTACTGTTTGCTTTTTATATATTATAGTAAAGACAGAAATCGGTTATGGCTATAATTCTATATAGGCTTTTTCTCCACCTGGAATCTTGAATGTATTTACATCAAATTCTTTAAATATATATATCTTTATCGCTTCAAAATCCTTACCAAAAGCGAGAGATGGATTTTTTAAGAAATATATTATTTTTTCCTTGTCATAGATTCGGGCTGTAATTATTTCTTTGTCCGAGTGAAACGATAAATTGACTCCTTTGTAAAAATATTCGTAATATCCCTCTTCATCCTGCTCACTCTTATCTTCAAAAGGAACAGATTCAATATAATATATAGTGCTATTTACATTTATTGATTTCATATAGCGTTACTCCCTTTTCAAGAATATCCATAAGAAATTATATAGTCTCTGTGTATTATACCAAAAATAGGGAATCTACTTTTGGAATTGTAAATAATATATAGGATCAAATTAAAATCTTTATATTATTTTTCATATTAGGGGTCGCCATATGTGCCCATCACTTAAGAATTTAAACCCTCAAGATGAAAATTTTGTGTATTTTTTACAGAAAACAACTAATTTTTCATCTTGGGGGTATTTGCTTTTCTTATCTTGATGGCAATGGGGTCCCGCCAACAAGATAAGAATTTTGCACGCTAAGCAAAAATACAATAAGCTGTCCATATGGGCAGCTTATATACATAATTCTCGTTATTGGAAGTTATTCTATATTGTTCTTAAATAAACTTAATATTTGTTGAGCATCTGTATCCCTTATTATATAATGTTCGAGATTTTTTTGTTCTTCATTGTCTTGACGAGCAATTACAACTTTTTTATTCTCTAGCCAAATTAAATATGTTTCACTGGAACTATCTTGGTAATTTACATTCATTTGATAATCAATATTTGCTTTGGCCTCATCATCTAGCAAAAGAGGAATAACTCTTTCTCGATCCTTATCTATTCCTGCATGTTCCATAGATTTAATAATTTGATCAAACTCTAGATTTATAGCTGTTTTTTTATTTTTTACCTTAGTTGATATAAGCTCAATTTTCTTTATTTCCTTTCCTTGAAAGAAAATTTGTTTGCGATTTTCTTCTTGTTGTATTGAGGCAGTTTTTACTTTTGGTTGTTCAGTAGTAGATGTACTACCAGTGTTTGTCTCAGTCGAACAAGCGGATAAATATAGGAATAATGATAAGGTCAGAAATGATATATTTTTATTCATAAATTAACTCCTTTTTTTATGGATAATATTCTCTTTCACCATGTAATAAACCTTTTTAAAGGGGAGAAGCTATCTACTCTTCGTATGAATACCTTATACACTTGAAGTTAACATAACGTCTCATTGTCGGTAGCAAGTTTTTCATAGAATCCTTGTTTTTACTAAATTTTTTGTCTCTATGTCTATCTATCACTTATACAAGATTTTATACATCATTGATATAGCGGAGATTTTAGGGATCTTCGCTATTCTTTTTCGCATAAAATCTTGTATAAAAAAGTAGTTAGACTAGTGTGTTTTACTCCAATTCATTTCAAAATATAATTGGAAATTCATCTTTAAATTAAAAAAAGAAGGGGTTACCTATATATATTAATAACTTCGAAATATTGTATAACAGATAATTTTTATTGTGCTAACGAATCAGGATAGTGTGGCGACCGACCAACTAAATAGTTGCTTCTCCTCAATTATTAGAAGGGAAGTTCTATCATTTCGCGAATTTATTAGACATAGATGAGTGCTATAATTTTCTATATTTACATAAAGAGGTGACTACGCATGAATCAAAGACCGTCAGAAGAAGAATACGCCGGGAACTCCGGTGAATATATCCGTTTGGTGCCGGACGGTAACATCATCAACATTCTGCTCGCCCAGGAAAAGCAAATGACTGAGCTCCTGGCATCGTTGACCGAAAGCCAGGCCGCATATCGGTATGCGGAAGGAAAATGGACGCTGAAAGAAGTCGTGGGCCACATTGCAGACGCGGAACGCGTCATGACCTACCGCCTGCTCCGGTTCGCAAGAGGGGACCAGACGCCTCTGACCGGTTTCGATCAGGAATTGTTCCTACCTCCTTTCGGAAGCTGGACAACCGCGCAATTGGCCGAAGACTACCGGGCCGTAAGGCAATCAACGATCACATTGCTGCGCGGGCTACCGGCTGAGGCATGGAATCGTAAGGGCACAGCCAACAACCTAAGCATTACGGCACGCGCCCTCGCGTACGGCATCGCAGGACACGAACTTCATCACATGGGAATCATCCGAAACCGGTACTTGAGTTAATCGTCGGCTGAGATCTTTGAAATGGAACAAACACCTCTCATACAATCTTAGATACCGTTCTTATTGGGGTCCCGCCCCACAACCATCAACTTAAGGATTTAGACTATTTTTGAGATTAAAAGCACGTTACTATTCTCTTATGTTAATGAGAAAGGGTGACGTGCTTTTTATGAATATGCACCAAAAACAAGAGTTATCTTTATTTGCCGAAGAGTTATATCGATTTTTCTCATTTGGGGGTATTTGTTTTTCTTAGATTGATGGTAATGGGGCACTACTTTATAATAATCAAATTAAAAGTTAAATAGTTATAGAGACTCCATTACTAGGAAATATTGTAACTATTAAGTTGTAAAAAGAACCGTAGTTTTTCATTTTTGAAAAGGAGATGGTCCTTTTTAGTTGTAGCAAAGATATAATGCGAGGAAGTTTTTTCTAAATCAAAAAAAATTGATGAATTAGTTGCATAAAGAACTAAACAGCATATATACTATAAACATCAAAAAAAGTTGATGAAGGGAAGTGAACTACAGTGGCACAAGATTTCCAGCTCTATGAGAAAAAGTTTAAAGCGTTGGCGGATCAGAAACGTTTAGAAATCATGTATGAGCTTTGCCAGCGGGGTCAGACATGTGTATGTGATTTAACAGAAGTTTTTGAAATGACACAATCTAAGTTGTCCTATCATTTAAAGATTTTATTAGATGCAGGTTTAATTATAAAAGAAACAAAGGGTACGTGGAGTTATTATGATTTAAATGATGCGGAAGTGAATAATTTATTATCAGAAGAATTGTGCTGTATCTTTAGAAAAACAGGCAAAGGTAGCTGCTGTTAAAATTTTGCGTTATTAATCAAAAAAAATTGATTAATGATATATAAAGAGGAGGAATAATGTATGAGATATGTTCACGTCGGTATAAACGTTACGAATTTAGAAAAGTCTATTGAATTTTATGAAAAGGTATTTGGTGTATCACCAGTTAAGGTGAAAACGGATTATGCAAAATTTTTATTAGAAAATCCAGGTCTTAATTTCACGCTGAACGTACGAGATGAAGTGAATGGAAATCAGGTAAATCACTTTGGTTTCCAAGTGGATACAACTGAAGAAATTACATTACATAAAGAACGATTAGAAAAAGAAGGTTTCTTTGCGCGTGATGAGATGGATACGACTTGTTGCTATGCAGTACAAGATAAGTTTTGGGTAACGGATCCCGATGGTAATGAGTGGGAGTTCTTTTATACAAAAGCAGATAGTGATGTTCACAAAATAGAAGATTCATCTTGTTGCACCACTTCAAATGAGGTAGCTAAAAATTCTTGTTGTTAATAGGAGATGGAAAATAAAATGAAACGTTTATCTTTTCTAGACCGATATTTAACACTATGGATCTTTCTAGCGATGGCTGTTGGGATTGGTTTAGGGTTTGTGTTTCCTAGTGTAGTAGATGGACTAAATACATTACAGGTTGGAACGACGTCTATTCCGCTGGCTGTTGGTTTAATTATAATGATGTATCCACCGTTAGCGAAAGTTCGCTATGAGGAAATGGGCCGAGTATTTAAAGATGTAAAAGTGTTAGTTCTATCTTTAGTACAAAATTGGATTATTGGTCCGGTACTTATGTTTGTGTTAGCAATTATTTTTCTTCCTGATAAACCAGAATACATGGTTGGTCTCATTATAATTGGGTTAGCACGTTGTATTGCAATGGTCATTGTTTGGAACGATCTTGCCGATGGAGATAAAGAGTATGCGGCAGGTTTAGTTGCTTTTAATTCGGTATTCCAAATGCTCTTTTTCTCAGTTTATGCATACGTA
Source organism: Bacillus sp. FSL L8-0152 (assembly GCF_038006365.1). NCBI lineage: Bacteria > Bacillati > Bacillota > Bacilli > Caryophanales > Bacillaceae > Bacillus > Bacillus sp. FSL L8-0152. The sequence goes on along the minus strand of NZ_JBBOVB010000001.1, from coordinate 3,234,353 downwards.
TTTGTAACTGTAATTCCAGAATGGTTAGGGATTGAAGGTGCTATTGTCGATATTACAATGATAGAAGTAGCAAAATCAGTATTTATCTATTTAGGAATTCCTTTTATAGCAGGTATGTTAACACGTTTTGTACTCGTTAAGTTAAAAGGAAGAGAATGGTATGAAAAGGTGTTTATACCGAAGATTAGTCCACTTACATTACTTGCATTATTATTTACAATCATCATTATGTTCTCTTTAAAAGGGGAGATGATTGTTAGCGTACCATTAGATGTGGTAAGAATAGCGATTCCGTTATTAATCTATTTTATTGTAATGTTTTTTGTATCTTTTTTTATGGGAAGAAAAATTGGTGCAAACTATCCGGTGACGACAACGTTAGCATTTACAGCAGGTAGTAATAACTTTGAGTTAGCAATTGCTGTAGCAGTTGGGGTGTTTGGTATTCATTCAGGCGCAGCATTTGCAGCAGTTATCGGACCATTAGTTGAAGTACCTGTAATGATTGCACTTGTAAACGTTGCTTTTTGGTTTAAACGTAAATATTTTAATGACCAACCAGTCTAAATATAAAATAAAGGTGGAAAATACCATGGAAAACAAAAAGACAATCTATTTCTTATGTACAGGAAATTCATGCCGAAGCCAAATGGCAGAAGCGTGGGGCAAACAATATTTAGGTGATAAATGGAATGTATATTCTGCAGGAATTGAAGCACATGGAGTAAATCCAAATGCAATTAAAGCAATGAACGAAGTAAATATCGACATAACAAATCAAACATCAGATATAATTGATGCAAACATTTTAAATAGTGCTGATTTAGTCGTTACGCTGTGTAGTCATGCGGATTCTGTTTGTCCATCTACTCCGCCGCATGTAAATCGTGTTCATTGGGGATTTGATGATCCAGCAGGAAAAGAGTGGTCCGAATTTCAACGTGTTCGTGATGAAATTGGTGAACGTATAAAGCGATTCTCTGAAACAGGGGAGTAAATAAAGGAAAGAGTCAATCTTCTATCTTATAGGGGATTGGCTCTTTTTTATTATGTATTTCATTTACTTATCGCATCGCTTTAAAACCACTCTTAGAAATAATACAGAATATTATGTGAAGATGGTAAAGTTTCATTTTATAATTTTTACTTTATTAAAAGTTGATTTGTTAGAAAGGATAATCATTTATTGATATAATGAATGGATGCGTGGCAGGGAATAGATAGAAAGATACTGCTAGTAATTTATACTTCAAATGTTGGGAGATTGGACAGAGTTATGGGGACAGAAAAAGAAATTAGTTCCGCTAAATTAATATGGAAGATGACGCGCCCGCATACATTAACGGCGACGTTTTCTCCTGTAATTTTAGGGACAGTGGCATCACTTTATGTTGCCAAAATTGATTGGCTTTTATTTATTGCGATGATGCTTGCATGTTTAGCGCTGCAAATAGCAACGAACTTATTTAATGAGTACTATGATTTCAAACGTGGATTAGATACCGCTGAATCCGTTGGCATCGGTGGCGGAATTGTCCGTCATGGATTGAAGCCAAAAAATGTGTTAACAGTTGCGCTTTTATTGTATGTCGTAGCAGCATTTATTGGCATTTATATTTGTATGAATAGCAGCTGGTGGTTAGTTGTCATTGGTTTAATTGGGATGGCAGTTGGCTATTTATATACAGGCGGTCCATTACCAATTGCGTACACTCCGTTTGGAGAATTAGTTTCTGGTTTGTTAATGGGGACATGTTTTGTAATCATTGCTTTCTTTATTCAAACGAATACTGTAACGATTGAAAGTGTATTGATTTCCATTCCAATTGGAATTTTAGTCGGTGCAATCAATATGTCAAATAACATCCGAGATATCGAAGAAGATATTAAAGGTGGAAGAAAGACATTAGTAATCCTCCTTGGGAGAGAAAAAGCTGTGGTAACACTAGCGGTAGCCTTTTTCATTGCGTATTTATGGATTGCCGTAATTGTATTAATGGGTTATATAAGCCCTTGGGCATTAGTTATGTTCCTAGGTTTGAGAAAGCCAATTTCTGCGATTCAAAGTTTCCAAAAAGGGGCAAAGGATCCTGGATATATGCGCATCGCAATGAAATCAACAGCGATGACAAATACGATTTTCGGCTTCTTGTTGTCAGCAGGATTATTAATTAGTTATTTGTTTTAAATAACTTAACCCCAATTTCTCGATTTTAGTATAGAGAAATTGGGGTTTTATTTTGAGTTTTTTACGTTATAAACTATTATCATTTGAAATGTATATACCAATAAATTGCAACTTCATCACTTGTCTTATCCAAACCTTTATAAACAAGAAAATCAAACCCACCAATTACAAATCCACATTTTTCATAAAATTTACATGCTGCGACATTATTATTTTGCGTTTCAAGCATGATACCTGGCATATTTCCTTTTTTTGCCCACTGCTTTGCTTGATCAACTAATCTTTTACCAACTCCGAGTGTACGATATTTTTTATCTACCGTTATATCTTCTATGTAAGCATAGTGGTTCCAATTCTTTTTCAATACCATTAATCCAATGATTTGGTTATGTAACAGTGCTATGTAAATGACTTGATTAGGTTTATTTATATATTCATTGTAAGCCAGTTCTTCATTATCATCTTGATTTTGTAAATAACTTTTTTCATAACTTGGAACGTCTTCTACTGTATATTCTATACGTTTATTTCCTTTGGAAAGAGAAAGAATTAACCGAGCATTCACTATAAAACTGTCATCAATCTCCGGGAGATTATCTAAATCATTTGTTTCTAACTCTCTAATTACAAGGTTCATCGGGGCACCTCCACATAATAATATTTCTTCTAGTTATTCATTTGGTTCAAATGAATTCCAATTACAAAATTATAATAGAATTTCAATAGTACGGCTATCTTTGTATTTTATCTTTATACCAGTATGTTGTTATCTTGATATAAAAATATTGTTTAGAAAGAGTAGTATCTTTTATTTTGGATGTATATCCAGTTTTCAAATTTAACTGTAGTAGAGAAACAAATATTTTTTTAAAGAGTGGATGCCATACGTTATTCTTTAACTAAATTCGACATTATCTGCATTTTATCTTCACCTTCCTCTATTAATCTATTTATTGTAAACATCAGCTGGAGTTAATGCTCAGCTGTATAAATAATGAATATAAAAATTAATAGGGAAAGGATCGAAAAATAATGAAAGAATCACAAAGTAAGAAAAAAACAAGTCGACTAACTAAGGTAATAATATCTCTAGGAGTTGTTTTAGCAACGACCTTTTTCACCTTCTTTTTAATTGGAAAATGGAACTCTATCCCAGCGAAGGGAATAGCTAACGAAAGTAGTAATCAAGTTAACACGCAACAACAAGAAAAGAAAAAAGAAACACCACCGGCAAAACAGAAAAGACCTGATGGAAAACCGGTAGGAAAGGTTGTTTATTTAACATTCGATGACGGTCCTAGCGAATTAACTGGGAAGTTTTTAGATGTACTAAAAGAGCAAAATGTTGCGTCGACATTTTTTATGCAAGGTAGCAATTTACAAAATACAGGTTTTCAGGAAAACGTAAAACGAGCGGTAAAAGAAGGACATTATATTGGTGCTCATAGTATGACACATAATAGTGATAAGCTATACAAAAAAGGACAATTTGTAACGGAGATGAAAGAAACGTTAGCTCTTATTCATAATATTACGGGTACAACTCCTAAACTAGTCCGTCCCCCATATGGATCTGCACCAGGATTAAAGGGCGAGGACATTCGTAACAAAATCGTAGAAGCAGGAATAAAAGTTTGGGATTGGACGATAGATTCAAATGATTGGAAATTAAAAGATAATCCCATTCAGATTATCGAAAATGTAAAGAAACAGACAACAGAAGAAGTTGAAGTTGTATTAATGCATGAAAAGGCGCAAACATTACAAGCTCTTCCTGAAATTATTAAATTTTATAAGGAGCAAGGGTATGAATTTGGGGTATATAATGACGAGGATCATTTTCGTCTAAACTTCCAAAAAGATCAACGTCTATAGTATAAACATAGTTATTTTAAAAAGGTGTTTTTATTACTAAATCAATAATTAAGCCAAAAGACGATTTCCTATACAATAAAGAAATCGGCTTTTTTTATAAAGTTGACTTTTTGATCAAAAAGGTTTATTCTACTTGTGCAAGTAACGACTTGCATTCGGGTTTGGATAAAGATTATGTGAAAGTTGGATGAAACGTGAATGAAATGACAAATACATCAGAACGTATTATTGAGGCTTTTTTAGAACTATTTCGCACTCATGGCTATAAGGGAACGACGACTCGCTCGATTTCGGAATTAGCGGGCGTAAACGAAGTAACGATCTTTCGGAATTTCGGAAGCAAAAAGAATATTATGGAAAAAGCTGTCGAATCTTTATCGCGTGATATGGAATTGAATAAATTAATGCCTGGAGAGATGACTTGGAATCTTGAAGATGACTTGCTATCTATTGCAGAAGGATATCTTGCATATATAGAAAAGTTAAAGGATTTAATTTTGATTAGTTTTCAGGAAGCTGAAATGTTCCCAGAGCTCAAAGAAAAAATTGCATTAATTCCTAAACAATTAAAAGATAATTTGGTTTCATATTTCATTGAGATGAGAGAAAAGGGAAAGCTTATTGAAACTGATATGGAAGCTCAGGCGATGAACTTTATTTGGATGAATTTCGGTTACTTTCTTTCTAACTCACGCTTTGGTGACAATTTATTTTCCAATTCAAAAGAGATTTTTTTAAAACATAGTGTCCAACTATTTTCTAGGGGGCTAACTCCCTAGGTCTTTTTTTGTACCTAATGCAAGTAAGTACTTGCTATAATAAAACAACAAGGAGTACGACAATGAAAACTTTAAAAAATTTCTTTAAATTCCCTCCAACATTCATTGGAATTGCAACAGCATTTGCCTTTCTGTTAATTTTCTTTTGTGTGTGGATGACTGCATACGATGGTGTTACGGATCGGGTAAACCAATTAAAAGTCGGATTAGTTAATGAAGATAATCAAATGGGAACCGATATTGAAAAAAGCTTGAAGGAAAATCTACCCTTTAAAGTTAAAAGCTATAGCTCGGTAACGCACGCCCAAAAAGATATGGATAACAGGAACTTAGATATGGTTATTCAAATTCCTGCAAATTTCTCAAGCCTATTGAAAGAAAATAATACTACAGAGATTAACTATTTCATCAATCAAGCAAACTCATCTTTGGCAAAACAGATTATGGAAGGCGCGGCAAAGGATATTACGCAAACAGTTAATAAAAATGTATATGCGTATAAACAAAAGCTTATTTCATCTAACCTATCTAACGAACTAAGTACAGTGATGCCGTCAGAAGAATTGGTCCAAAAGTTATCAGAAAACATTACGAAAGCTATGAGTTCATTAAACATTGATTCTGTGCAATCATCTGTCGAAAAAACAAACAATACAGATGGCTTTGCAGCAACCATGATTCCATTTTTAATTGTTCTTGCTTCATGGGTTGGAGCGATGCTTATGAGTTTAAATCTTAATATTGTTGCAACAATATTAAAAAACACGCACGGAAAATGGTCTATATTTTTATCAAGACAAGTTATTAACATTGTCGTATCTGTTATTTTAGCTATTATCACGTTATTATTAATGACCTTATTTAATGTTAAATTGAATACAAGCTTGTTTGAAACATGGATATTCCAAACTCTTGTCTTTTTCTCTTTTTTAAGCGTAACGCAAATGTTTATCGTTCTATTTGGTCCTGCTGGTATGATGTTTAATATCATATCGCTGTCAGTACAATTAGTTACTTGTGGAGTAATTGTTCCAAAAGTGTTGATATCCATTTTTTACCAAATTGTCGGTTCTCTTTTCCCTGGAACTTATGTAGCTGACGGATATCAAACAATAATTTTTGGTGGGGGAAATCTATCACACGATATGAATATTCTTCTTTGCACTTCAATTATTACCATTCTTATAGCGGTGGGGAGAATTATGCTGCAAAGAGATAGTAAAAGTGAATTGATCAAACAAACTGCCAACAGATAAAAAGCTTATATTACATGTGAAGTGCACCCTGATTGCTAAACAAAGTCTAACAATCGAGGGGCACTTTTTTTAGTCAAATTCTCTTAGCGTACGAAATTCGCGTTTTTCTCCGTAGCGAAATAGGGCTCATATGCTCTAACCTCATTCTATTAGTAAATAGCCTGCAATCATTGTCCTCTGTACATGAAATAAATTTGGTTTGTAATATAATCTGAACTAAAATGAAGTCCGTTTTTTATCCACCACATAATGATTCCTACCAATGAAGCGGTTTTAATCTCAATGGCAACATAATCTTCGGGTAGCTCTGTCTCACTATTATTTCTGCGCGTTTCTACTAATTTCTTTATTAATAGAAATAATTGTTCCTCAAAATGATTCATATTAAATAAAACAGATAAATAATTTCGATGAATATATAAATAATCAAGTAATTGTGTTAGCTGTTGTTTTTCTGATAAATTGCTTACGTGTATTAAAGCGGTAATTTTATTAGAAAGTTCGTTTAAAATTTCATCAGTGAGTTGCATGAGTAAATCCTGAATATCTTGATAGTGTAAGTAAAATGTTGTCCGATTTAATCCAGCTTCGTTTGCAATTTTCTGGACTGTTAAATTTGAAATAGTGGATTCCTCTTGTAAAAGGGAATAGACGGCATTTTTAAACATTTCTCTTGAACGAAGTGTACGAGGATCCTCTTTTTTAGATGTAGACATTTTGAAACTCCTTTATAGATTTTTCTTTGACTTTCTCGACATAGCATATTTTCAATGTCGATTAATGAACATTTTCAACAAAATTGTTCATGGTCAGGAATATGTATCTTTGTTACTATGAATTTTATCGACACTGTGTCGATAATGCAACTATAGAAAAAGGGAGTTTACAAATGGAGAAGGGAATAACAGAAAGAAATAAGAAAATTTTATTACTTGTACTAATTGCTGGATGTTTTTTATCAACATTAAACCAGACGTTACTTAATGTGGCAATGAGTAACTTAATGGAAGTATTTGATGTTACAGCTGCAACTGTACAATGGTTAGCAACAGGTTTTATGCTCGTAAACGGTGTTTTAGTGCCAATTACGGCATTTTTAATGAAACGTTTTACAACGAGGCAATTATTTATTAGCTCAATGATTTTTTTATTGATCGGAACATTACTATGTGCCGGTGCCATCAATTTTGGCATGTTATTAACAGGAAGAATGATTCAAGCAATTGGGGCAGGAATTATTATGCCGCTCATGATGACAGTTATTTTATATTTATATCCTAGTGAAAAGCGCGGGAGTGTTATGGGAACTATCGGCTTTGCTATGATTTTTGCGCCAGCCATTGCTCCAACGTTATCTGGTTTTATCATTGAATATGTATCATGGAGATGGTTATTTATTGGATTAGCTCCATTTGTATTCATCGTCATTATTCTTGCGCTAAAATATTTAATGAACGTTGCAGATACGACAAAAGCAAGATTGGATATTGTAAGTGTCATTTTATCAACGATTGGCTTTGGTTGTGTTTTATTTGGATTCAGTAGTGCAGGAAGTAAGGGATGGGATCACCCGATTGTTATTACGACAATTATTACCGGGGTACTTGTTACAACGCTATTTTGCTTACGTCAAATAAAGTCTAACGATCCATTATTAAATTTATCCGTATTTAAGTATAAAATTTTTACTCTTACATCAGTGATCAATGTACTTATCACGATGATTATGTATGCTGATTTAATTCTTTTACCGATTTACTTACAAAACGGAAGAGGCTTTACCGCATTTGAATCAGGTTTACTTCTATTACCTGGAGCGGTCATTAATGCATTCTTATCACCAATTACAGGTAAAATGTATGATAAATACGGAGCAAAACCACTCTTTATTACAGGGTTAGTATTTATCATTATTTCGATGTGGGGGGTAATTGATTTAACTGAATCCACAACGTATATGTATGTAATGGTGCGTACTATTCTTTTACGGATTGGGCTAAGTTTCATTTCAATGCCTTTAAATACAGCAGGACTAAATGCTTTACCTAGAGAATTAGGTTCACATGGTTCAGCCGTAAATAATACGGTTCGTCAATTAGCCGGTGCTATTGGAACAGCTGTTGTTATTACTATATATACAACTCAAGCAACTTCACACGCTTCAGAGTTATCTTTAGAAAATGGAAACATTACAGCTATTCAACTAGCTAAATTATCCTCTATTTTCGGCTCAAGTGATGCGTATCTATTCATGTTATTTTTATCTTTCGTAGCATTAATCTTTGCATGTTTCATGCCTAAAAAAGTGGCAACTCAAAAACTTGAAAGTAAGGCAAGTAATTAGAATCGTTTATAGAGTAGTTTAGAAAGTATATGATGGAAGAAAAGCAAGGGATCTAATAATTAAGGTCATTTGCTTTTCTTTTTGTTTATGAACTTAACTGTATTTTGTAAAGATATTAAAGGAGACATGAAAAAATCCACCTACAACAATTAAAAGATTGATTGACCGAAACAATATAAAAAGGACTCGTAAATTTATCCCACTTTAATGGGCAGTAAGACCCCTACCTCAAAATTCAGCGAAAGCAAAGAAGTTAGGTAGGGGAGGATCAATTGCCCATAAAAGTCCGATTGGTGAGGGCTGATAATCAGTGGGGGATGAAGAAAAACTCCACTGATTAAAGTTTCACTTTATAAGAGTTCTTTTTTGCAATCCCAATAAATTCTTCTCAATAATTGAAAATAAAATCAATCCGGATTATTATATTGTTATTGTAAATTTATTTTATTGAAGGAGGATACATAGATGAAAAGCTCAAAAGGCTCTATTGAATCAGAGATAAGCAAAGCAATTACTCACTGGGAAAAGGACTATCTAGGACGCGGGTCTATATCCGTTAAGACAGATATATTACGGGATATGATTATCGTAAATTTACAAGGTATTTTAACGCCGGCTGAATATACTGTTTGCGAAACAAAAGACGGTATGTTAACGATAAAGAAAAATCGTTCGGAGCTAGTTGAATCTGGAATTGAAGATTTGAAAGAGATTATACTAGAATTAACTGGAGAGAAAGTGAAAAGCTTTCATACGGATATAAGCTCCCGTACTGGTGAACGAGTAATGATTTTTAAATTGTTTCATAATCTTGAGGGAGAATTTTAAAAATTAAAACCACCGTAGGGTTAGTGAGAGATAGGTAAGAAACCTAAAAGTTTTGCACTTTATTTAAATTTATTAACATGATAATAATTAAAAACTTGAAATTATTTACGTATAATGAATTTTGATTGGAATAACCCTCAAAAAAACCGATAAATAAATTGACAAACTGCTTAATATAGTTTATCTTATAATTGTTTTAAAAAATTAATAGATGCTTATTTTAACTGTTTGCTATAATTAAGGCTTTAGCATTTTTTTAATATGTAATATTGACTAAATGAAAAAGTTTCTTAATTGAAAGATAGCGCATAACATAAATTGATATATTGATTGCATAATCTAGGAGATCAGAGATATACTGTTATTTTTAATAGGAGTAATACATACATTACTATCCTCTATAAAATGGGAGCTCTTCAAAAAACTTTATTGAAGTTAGTTGAAGTGAAACCGACAATCTCCATAATTCAATGATGATATAAAATCATTGAATTATGGAAGTTGTCGGTTTTTTTTATGGGAAAAAACGATGCACTAAAAAGAGTGAATGAAAATTGAAATTTAAAAAACTATCGTAATTAAAAGGAATTTTTATAGGCTATTTTCGCTTAGAAGGGAGTATTTAACATGTTAATTTCGCTGAGTTCATCAACACTGTTAACATTATTTTTTATGGCGCTTAGTGCTTCTTGGCTAAGTGGATTATTGTTTTTAAATGCAAGGATGCCTTTACGTTTTGTTCATATCCATATTGGTATCGCTGCCTTGCCTTCATTGATTTCTTTACTCGCACTTGTTAATAACAATGGAGATAGAGTTGTGGGGCCTTGGCATCTAGATACTTTAGCTTGGTTAATGGCTTTCTTTGTTCTTACAATTGGTTTAATCATTCAGCGTTTTTCTGTACGTTACTTAATGGGAGACCGCTCATATCGAAAATACTTTGCACTTTTTACATTTACTACAGGTGTATCTTCGGTTGCATGGTTAAGTGACGATCTTCGTTTCATGATCATTTGTTGGGGAGCAACGCTTATAGGATTGGTTCTACTCATAGGGCTAAATAAAGGGTGGAAAGTAGTTAGTGAAGCAACTAAAATCTCTGGCTATTTATTTACAATAAGTTGGATTGCGTTGCTATCAGCTATCATTTGGCTTTTTCAAGTAACTGGACAGTGGCAATTAACATCAGTTTTAACGAATGAAAATGTAGCGCTACATGGAACATTGGAGAGAACAGGAATTAACTTATTAATTATATTAGCGGTGATGATTCCAGCAGCACAATGGCCTTTTCAAAGATGGTTAATTGAGTCTGCTGTTGCTCCAACTCCTGTTTCAGCTATTATGCATGCAGGTTTAGTAAATGCTGGTGGTATCATGTTAACTAGATTTTCACCTCTTTTTCATGATGATATTGCACAAATCATTTTACTTATTTTCTCTAGTATTTCTGTCTTAATCGGAACAGGAATTAGTTTAGTCCAAGTTGATTATAAACGTCAGCTAGTAGGTTCAACTATTGCACAAATGGGATTTATGCTTATTCAATGTGCATTAGGTGCTTATTTAGCGGCTATTATTCATTTAATTTTACATGGTTTGTTTAAAGCTACACTGTTTTTACAAGCTGGTTCTTCAGTGCAACGTTTTGAGGTAGTGAATCAGTCTAATGAAAAGATGGCCAATCTATGGATTATAGTCGGGCGTGTTTTAGGATTATTTATAGCAATTACTTTCTGGTTTATGACTTCTGGAGATGGGTATCAACTAGTTAGTGCGTTAATCTTAGGCTGGTCACTATACTTTTCATGGAAACAGCTTGTTGTTTTTGGAGAGGGAAGAATGGGACGAATTGCTGGCGTAATTGTTTTGAGTGGATGTTCTCTCATTTACTTTACTGTTCATAATTCTCTTTATAAATGGTTGCATACTGATATTTATCAAAGTGTTCAACCTTCAGCTCCAGCCGTTATCTTTGTTATATGTATTTTACTATTTAGTAGTGTTATTAGTACTTTCGTTACTCGTCATCAATCTTCTACTTTATTCGCTGTACTTTATCTTTGGTTAGTTCGAGTAGGTGAGGCGAGACGAAAGTCAGTAGAAAGTCACCCAAGCTATCTGAAACATTATGTATCAAAGGGAGGTAATTCGTGATGAGCATACCATCAATATTAAAGGAAGACACAAACATTGATATGCAAGAACATAATATAAATGATTTAGTTGCATCTGCTAGCCAAGTTATTGCACCACTTTGGCCTATCTCTACGTTTGCAGCTCACCACCCTTGGATGGGACTTGAAAAGCAATCATTTGAACAAGTCGCGAATTGGTTAAAAGAAGCTCGTAATGTGGATGTTTATCCTAGTGCCTCCATGATTCATTCGGCAAAAGCGAAAGGTGAGATTGAGGAATCATTTTTACAAAGTAGTTTGTCTCGTTGGCTGGATTCACAATCTTTTCATATCCCGCGAGAGAAAGCAGAGCGATTTTGCCAAGCGGCTTTAAAGTTAGAAAAATTACCTTCTAGTCTATTATCATCGCCAGAAGTAAATAAATTGGTAGAAGAAATGAGTTATATAAATACAGCAAGTATGAAAGCCTCTGTTATGCAGCCAATAAGTTCGCTTATAGAGAATCAAAATAGTGAAAACCTATCTGATATTCTTAATTATCATATCATTAAATGGTGTAAATTATATCTTGATGACTCCGGATCAAGTTGGACGATGCCAAATCGAGAGAAAGGTTTTTATCGTGCATGGCACCACCTTATTAAATTTGATCCAGCGCTCAGTAAAAATGAGCGTAAAGTTTTAAAAGATTGGCCACAAGATGCCGAAGTAGCTTTAGCGAGAGCGTTATTTGAACTAGGAATTTCTGAATCTAACATACAAGCTTATCTTGAAGGGCACTTACTTTCTTTACCTGGGTGGGCAGGAATGATACGATGGCGCTCACAACAATCAATTCAGGAACAGCAACTTCTCATAGAATATTTAGCAGTTCGAATTTCTATGGAGCTGGCTATTGCAAAACCTTATTTACCTTTAAAAAATCAAAAGGTTGAGAAAAAAGTTCCGATCGTCCCACTTATAGCTTCTTGGATCTATTGGGGGAATATTTCAACACGGGAATGGTTACAAATGCCTGCTGCTGAACAAAGTGAATTATTAGCATTCGCTTATCGTTTTGATGAAAATATTCGCAGGAAACTTTGGCTGGAAGCTTGGGAACAAACGCATGCAGAGCAATTAAGAGAGAAGATTGCTTCTAAACAACGTGTAACCAATGATAAAAAGCGTGTATTAGCTCAATTAGCATTTTGTATTGATGTACGTTCAGAACCGTTTCGTCGCCAACTTGAAAAATTAGGTCCGTTTGAAACATTTGGAATAGCTGGTTTCTTTGGATTACCAATTGCAACTAGTGCACTAGGTAGTAATAACAACCATCCTTCTTTGCCAGTTATACTTAAACCGAAACATCAAATAAAAGAGCTCACAAATGAAAATGAACTTAAATCTTATGAGCAGCGTAAGAGGGTAGGCAGTTCGGTACGTTATACATTTAAAACGATGAAACAGAACGTAATGACAAGTATGGCGCTACCTGAGTTAAGTGGTCCTTTACTTGGTCTACAGATGGTGACAAGAAGCTTTGTCCCAAGAGGAGTTGGTGGTTTCATTCGTAAACTTCGTAAAACTATGTTACAAAAACCTGATACAACATTCTCGCTTAATCATGTTCATGACACAAAGGGTGAGATACCTATCGGTTTTACGAAAGAAGAAAAAGTGAACTATGTGCGTCAAGCTTTAAAAATGGTGGGACTGACAGAAAAATTTGCTCCTTTAATTGTAATGTGCGGACATAGTAGTCAAAGTACGAACAACCCTTATGCTGCAGCACTTGAGTGTGGTGCTTGTGGCGGAGCAGCAGGGGGATTCAATGCAAGAGTTTTCGCTACTTTATGTAATCTTCCAGAAGTGAGAGAGGCGTTGTTTGCTGAAGGTATTAAAATTCCTGAGGATACCATTTTTGCAGCAGCTGAACATAAAACAACAGTGGATGAATTGGAATGGATTTACGTCCCAGAACTTTCGGAAACTGCGCAAGAAGCATTTGATTGTATCAAGTTGATTATGCCAAATGTGAGCCAACATGCAAATAGAGAGCGTTTAACGCAATTACCAAATTTAAAAACGAAAATAAAAAATGCGAGTAAAGAGGCACATCGATTTGCAGAAGATTGGAGTGAAATACGTCCAGAATGGGGATTAGCTCGTAATGCATCTTTTATTATCGGGCAACGGGAATTAACTCAGGATTGTGACTTAGAAGGTAGGGCTTTCCTCCATAATTATGATTGGAAACAGGATGAAAGTGGCGATATATTAGCTAACATTATTGCAGGACCAGGAACAGTAGCTCAGTGGATAAATCTACAATATTACGCTTCAACTGTAGCTCCTCATTATTATGGTAGTGGAAATAAAACAACCCAAACCGTAACGGCGGGTCTTGGTGTTATGCAGGGAAATGCAAGTGATTTGTTGCCAGGCTTACCTTGGCAATCCGTTATGCAGTCAGATAGTGAGACGTATCATTCACCACTTCGTTTACTAATTGTAATTCAAGCGCCTATTCAATATATAGAACGTTTACTAAATAATGATTTCACATTTCGAGAAAAAGTTCAAAATGGATGGGTTAGACTTGCAAGTGTTGATCCCGAGGGACGCTGGAAAAACTGGTAACAATTATTATTGTTACTAGCTTAAAAGTTTCGTAAATACAATAATGAAGAAGGAGTGCTCCATATGAATTCAAAGAATAAAAAAGTTTTATTATTAACAGACATTGAACACGGAATAGAGCCTAGTATCCAACAAGTAACTAACAGTCAACAAGAAAACATGTTGACTATACACAGCTATGATTCTGTAATTGTACATCCTTATGGAGATATAATGAAATCTATTATTATTGCTATTTATCAAGAAAATGTTAAAGAAATTTTTGTTGTCGGAATAGAGGATAAAGAAACTTCTTCAGTTAATCTACAAACTCAACGTGATTTCATAAAAGATAATATAGAATTAGACTATCTCTTTAAAAATTGTATGCCTGAATTTTCAAGTGGTAGCCTTAATCAATGGCTGAGTGGACAAAAAAATGTTAGTGAAAATATTGAAAAGAGTATAGATATGATCCGTCATCATCCATTAGTACCTTCTGATATTGAAGTTCATGGTTTCATAATTGATAGAACGGGTGAAAAAGAAACGGTTGTTAAAGTTTCTGCTAATAAAGTACTGAAACAAATGCATTCTTATGTGTAAGTTATCGATAGATAAGCAACTTTTATTTGGACTTGTATCCTTTACAAAGAGCAAAAGAAATCTTCTATAAATGGGGATCTTTTGCTTTTTTGTTTGAATTTTTAATGTGTTTTATAGGAGATATCTAATATGTACATAATAAAAATATATAACCTTTTGCATGAAATTTTAAGGACGGATTAGCAGGTGATAATAAAGTTAATCGTAAAATAGAAGTGTATATTGTGATTTATCCCGCATTAACGGGTAGCCCTATTGGTGAGGGCTGATTAAATTTTCACTTTATTTTAAGATTATTGCTAAAAAGAATGGAGATTCTTTAATTATGAGAATAAAACAGTTAAAACCTAAAATGATATGGAAAAAAAGAATGTTGCTAACTCTTTTTATTGTTTTCGGATTGATTATTGCGGGGGGGATTTTCTGGAATGTTTCACCTATTCCGAAAGCGTTTCTCATAAAAAAAGCATTTGAAGGTGGAATGTTTGTTCAATCTAATAATTATAAAAACGCTCTAAAAGAGACACGAATTGTTAAAGATATCAATTATAATTCTAAATTTCCTGATGGTACATTAGACATTATTTATCCCAAAAATTTTATAGGGAAAACACCTGTTATTTTTTGGGTGCACGGGGGTGGATTTGTAGGTGGAGATAAATCAGACATTACTGGTTATGCAGTAGAATTAGCTGCTCGTGGTTATACAGTGATAAATATAAATTACGCTCTTGCTCCTAAAAGAAAGTATCCTACACCAGTACTACAACTTGGTGAGGCTTATGAATATATAAAAGCAAATGCAAAGAAATATAATGTAAAACTAGATGACCTATATTTTGCAGGAGATTCTGCGGGAGCGCAAATATCTGGACAATTTGTTACTATTCAAACATCTCCAGATTATGCGAAATTAACCGGGATTGACGCTGTTGTTGCTCCTTCTACAATTAAAGGTATACTGCTATTTTGTGGCCCGTATAATATGCCTGCATTAGCTAAAATGGAAACATCCAAAGAAGTGCAAGACTTTATGCGTACTACTGGCTGGGCTTACTTTGGGAAAAAGAAGTTTGAAACATTACCTGAAATGGAAATCGCCTCTATTTATAAACACGTTACAAAAGATTACCCACCAACGTTCATCACAGATGGAAATACTGCATCATTCGAAGATCAAGGTAAAGCATTAGCTTCTACTTTACAAAATAAAGGAGTACCTGTAGATACACTTTTCTTTGATAAAAATATCTCTGGCGAGTTAGCACATGAATTTCAATTTAAAATGAACACTCCAGCAGGTGAAGAAGCTTTTAACCAAGTTCTTAAATTTCTAAATGAAAATAAATAATATATATACTATTAACTTTTTATAAGCCTAGTTTAATACCATATATGGGTGAACAAAATATTGCATTAATAATCTAATGGTAGCAAAAATAAATTTGATAAGAAGTATATAGTAAGAATGATTTGGAAATACAGATGGGGATATAACTATTTTATTTAGGACGGTGCACTTTAAATGGATTTACAGAAAGGGAAATTATATTGGAACACAACTTTTTCTAATACACCTTCTTATCCTCGGTTGGAAGAAGATATAAAATGTGACGTACTAATAATAGGAGCAGGAAGTTCAGGTGCTCAATCAGCATATTATTTGAGTGAATCAGATTTAAATATTGTTGTCGTTGATAAAAGAAAGGTAGGACATGGAAGTAACCTTACAAATACAGCACTTATTCAATATTTAGGAGATAAGATGTTTTTTGAACTTGTAAATACATTTGGAGAAGAGTATGCAGTTAAGCATATGAAATTATGTGAACAAGCTATTAATGATATTGAATATGCTGATCAAAATTTACCTTATTGCTCTGACTTTAAACGACGTGACAGTTTATATTATGCAAGCTATGAAGAGGATATAAAGAAATTAGAAAAAGAACTGTATTATTTACATAAGCATGATTTTAAAGCGACTTGGCTATCAGAGGAACAAATTGGACAGAGATATCCATTTAAAAAACGTGCAGCTATTTATACGTATAATGATGGTGAAATAAATCCTTATAAATTTACACATAGTTTATTAGAACAAGCTTCTAATAAAGGAGTTCAAATTTATGAAGATACAGAGATTGTTGGCAAAAAGTTAGAGAAAGAATGTGCTATCTTTTATACAAAGGGGGGCAATTCTATTACTGCCAATAAAGTAATTGTGGCTGCAGGATATGAAGGATTGGAATTTAAAAAGGAAAAGAACGCTACACTGATTAGCTCATATGCAGTTGTTACTAATCCTGTAGAAGATGTATCTTCTTGGTATAAACGTACTCTCATTTGGGAAACTGCGAGACCATATATTTATATGAGAACTACTGCAGATAACAGGATTATTATAGGTGGGCTAGATGAAGATACAAATATTGCTCAAGAAAGAGATTCAAAATTAATCCATAAAAAAGAGAAATTAGTAAATGAATTTAATAAGCTCTTTCCCAATATAACAGTTGAACCTGAATTTTATTTAAGTGCTTTTTATGGTGGTACTCATGATGGTTTACCTATAATTGGAATGTATGAAGAGTTTCCAAATTGTCACTTTATCTATGCGTATGGAGATAATGGATTAGTATATAGTATGGTACTTTCTAAAATTGTTCGAGATATAATTATTAAAGGTTCAAGTCCGGATTTGAATTTATATTTACAAACTAGACCAAAACTAAATGAGTAAGTTGCATGTATGCAAAATCAAGGTAGTATAAAAAAGTAATAGTTTTTACGGTTTTAATTACTTTATATAGGAAGCAATTCTACAATTATAATCTCTCCAATATATTTGGGGGGATTTATTTTTTTTTTATGATTTATTGAAAAATAGTCTAATTAGACTATAATGAGTATATAGTTTAATTAGACTATATATTTTATTGAGTGTGAAAAAAGGAGGAAAGAGGCATGGTTGCAAAAGAGAGCAACTTACGCTTAGTGATAGCTGGGTTAATGCTAGGCATTTTAATGGCTGCAATGGATAATACAATTGTTGCCACTTCAATTGGTACAATTGTCTCAGATTTGGGTGGATTGGATAAATTCATATGGGTTACTTCTGCTTATATGGTTGCAGTTATGGCGGGTATGCCTATTTTCGGGAAATTATCTGATATGTATGGTAGAAAGAGGTTTTATATTTTTGGTTTATTAATCTTCTTAATTGGTTCTGCATTATGTGGTACTGCGCAAAGTATTGTTCAGCTAAGTATTTATCGTGCAATTCAAGGTATAGGTGGGGGGGCACTGATGCCAATCGCCTTTACCATTGTATTTGATATTTTTCCTATTGAAAAAAGAGGGAAAATGACTGGATTATTAGGGGCCGTATTTGGTTCTTCAAGTGTATTAGGACCTTTATTAGGTGCGTATATAACAGAAAATATTAGTTGGCATTGGATTTTTTACGTCAATATTCCAATTGGTCTAATGTCATTAATTTTTATTTTAAAAGCTTATAAAGAAAATAATCCACCTACTAAGCAAAATATTGATTGGTGGGGGGCGATAACACTCGTCATAGCAGTAATTAGCTTAATGTTCGCTTTAGAATTGGGAGGAAAAGAATTTAAGTGGGATTCGATACAAATCATTGGGTTATTTGCATCGTTTATTGTATTTTTTGTTGGCTTCTTATTGGTAGAAAGAAAAGTGAAAGATCCGATAATATCATTTTGGATGTTTAAGCGTAAGGAGTTTGCAATATCACAAATTATTACGTTTTTCTATGGAGCAACATTTGTTATTTTAACAGTATTTATTCCTATTTTTGTTCAGGCTGTATATGGTGGAACAGCAACTAATGCTGGATTAATTTTAACCCCAATGATGTTAGGTTCTGTAGTAGGTAGTGCAATTGGTGGAATATTTCAAACGAAAATTAGTTACCGCAACTTGATGTTATTATCTATAATATCCTTTGGGGTAGGTATGTATTTGTTAGGAACGATGGATCCGCAAACAAGCCGTGTACTTTTAACGATATACATGATTATAACGGGATTTGGAGTTGGATTTTCGTTCTCTTTGCTTCCCACAGTTTCTATTCATAATATGGAACCGAGATTCCGTGGTTCAGCTACTTCGACAAATTCATTCTTTCGTTCACTAGGTATGACAATTGGAGTAACGATTTTTGGCTCCATTCAAAATAGTACCTTTACAGCTAACTTAAAGGATGCTTTTAAGGGAATAGAACATGGTTCCAGCATGTTAAATAATCTAGGTGATCCAAGTGCAATATTTCGCTCAGATGTAAGATCCGGTATCCCTACGTTTATTCTTGAAAAAATTATAGCTGCTATCTCATCTTCAATTACTACTGTTTTTCTATTAGCTTTAATTCCAATTATCGTTTCGTTTATAGCAATATTATTTATGGGAAATTCCAAAGCTGGTACAAAGGATAATAAAGTGAATTTGAAGTCATAAATTTTATAAAACAAAAAGATTCTTTACTTATTTTTAGCTTATACTATTGGTATAGGTTATTAAGGAGTGGAGAGTTATGAATACAAAGCTTTTTATGCTGGGTCTTCTTATGGAGAAAAATAGGCATCCGTATGAAGTCCAGCAACTTTTAAAAAATAGTGAAATGAAATATTATATAAAAATTACTAAAGGCTCTTTATATTATACATTTGAGCAACTTGAAAAGAAGGGCTTTATAGAGGTTGTTGATATTATTCGTAATGAACAACGCCCTGAAAGGACTATTTACGGTATTACTAAAAGTGGTAAACAAGAATTTGAGCATTTATTATTAGAGCAAATGATAAAGAAAGAGGATATGCATCGTCCTATATATGAAGCGCTACTTTTTGCACAATATGGAGAGGAAGAATTAATTCTAGAACAGCTAAAAACTAAAATTTCTCAACTGACGTTATATCTTACTACCCTTCAAAAAGTATATGAAGAAAAGTGTGGAAAAGAGAGTGTAGCTAAGTTATATATATTATCTAGTGTCATTTTACATTTAAGAACAGAGTTAAAAGTTTTACAGAGTTTATATAACACCATAAAAAATGAAAAGATAGATAATATAGGAAATGATGTACTTAGAGAGATAGAAAATCAATGTTTATAGTGAAGAAGATTATAAAATAAAAAGGATGATTCTTATAGTCTTTTAAAAATAACAGAAGTACTTGTTCTCATAAAGAATGAATTGTGCTTTAAGAATTAGAAGGGATAGCCATGCAAAATAAAATTATTGTTATGTTTCAAAAAGATTTTCGTTTATATGATAACCCAGCTCTATTTGAAGCTGTTCAGTCTGGTGAGGTTCTTCCGGTATATATACAAGATGAAACTTTTTCAATAGGAAGTGCGGCAAAGTGGTGGTTACACCATGCTGTAAAAGATGTAAAGAAGCAACTTGAGGCATTGGGCTCTACTTTAATAATTCGTAAAGGACGTACGGAAGAAGAAATACTTTCTCTCATAGAACAATTAGATATAACGGCTGTATATTGGAATATTTGTTATGATCCGGACAGAGTACAATCTAATCAAAAAATGAAAATGATGTTAGAGGATAAAGGTATTATCTGTAAGGAATTTAATTCGCATTTATTATTAGAACCGTGGATTATAAAAAAGAAGGATAACACTGAATATAAGGTTTTTACGCCTTTTTATAATGCATTTCAAAAGCAGGTAATACCTAAACCTATTAGAAAAGTGCAGAGTATAAAGTGGGGAAGCTCTTTGCCAGCAAGCTTATCTGTTTCAGAATTACACTTGCTGCCAACTATACCGTGGACATCTCATATGGAAGCAATATGGAATCCGACAGAAGAAGGGGCATATAAAACATTCAAGAAATTTTTCTCTAGCAAATTAGTCTCTTATAGTGAAGGAAGAGATTTTCCAGATCAAAATATCCATTCGATGTTGGCACCGTATCTTTCATTTGGTCAAATATCAGTAAAGCTAATGTTTCATTACTTAATAAATAAAAGTACCGAAAGACAATGTAGTCTTTTTGAAAAACAAGTTAATAGCTTTATACGTCAATTAATTTGGCGAGAGTTTTCTTATTATTTACTATATCATTATCCATTTACAGTATCTAAACCTCTTAATAAGAGCTTTGAAAATTTCCCGTGGGATAAGGAAGAGGAGTTATTAAGCGTATGGCAGAAGGGTGAAACTGGTTATCCGTTTATTGATGCGGGAATGCGGGAGCTTTGGCAAACAGGTTTTATGCATAATCGGGCAAGAATGGCTGTAGCCTCTTTTCTTGTAAAGCATTTGTTAATTCCATGGCAAGAAGGAGCAAAATGGTTTATGGATACACTACTAGATGCTGATATTGCAAATAATACAATGGGATGGCAATGGGTTGCTGGAAGTGGGGCAGATGCATCACCGTACTTTCGTATTTTTAACCCCATCACACAAGGAGAAAAGTTTGATAAAAATGGAGAGTATATAAGAAGATGGGTACCAGAATTAAGCGATATACCGAATAAATATATACATAAACCATGGGAAGCGCCTGCGCATATTTTACAAAAGGCCAATATAAAGCTTGGGGATACATATCCTTATCCGATTGTTGATCATAAGGCAGCACGAGAGAGAGCCCTTTGTGCATATAAAAGTATGAAAGAATTTGTATAAAATGGGTTAAACAATATGTATTTGGAATTTAAATATTAGAATTTTATCCATTACAAGGGCATACTAATCATATAAAGTTTCTATAATCTTCTAGTAAAAAGGAGAATGTTTATGAAAAAATCTAGTATTATAGTATTTTTACTAACATATGGTTTGTTTTATGTTTCTAGTGTTTTATTCCCTATTGATCGTACTTGGTATGATGCGTTAGAAAAGCCGTCTTGGACACCTCCTGGTATGACAATCGGAATGATATGGGCTGTATTATTTGGACTTATTGCATTATCAGTTGCAATTATTTACAAAAACTATGGATTCAAGCCAAAAACATTTTGGTTTTTATTCCTTTTAAATTATATATTCAATCAAGCGTTCAGCTATTTTCAATTTAGCCAAAAGAATTTGTTTTTAGCAACAGTAGATTGTTTACTTGTCGCTATTACTACGTTACTTCTCATAGCGGTTTCTTCCAAATTATCTAAAGTATCGACATGGTTGCTAATACCATATTTTTTATGGTCTGCATTTGCTACATATTTATCTTGGACAATTTATAGTATAAATTAAAGACGGAACTAAAAACTTGAGCACAATAAAAATGCTCGAGTTTTTATGTGTGTTAATGATAATCCGAAATATGGAATATATACATCTTATGGAGGTCATCTTTGTGAAGAAATGGATAAAAATTACGCTGTACTCTTTACTAGCTATTTTAATTATAGGAAGTTTTACTTTTTTGACTTGGTCTCAGTTTACTTATAAACCGACGAAAGAGGCTTTGTCGTTAGTAGATGATAAAAAAGATGAAGATAATATCGTTTTTGGAGCGAAAGATGCGAAAGTAGGGGTTATTTTTTATCAAGGAGCTAAAGTAGAAGCTGAGGCTTATAGTTACTTAGGAGAAGCGCTTGCAAAAGATGGGCACTTTGTAGTAATGCCTAAGTTACCATTAAATTTAGCGATACTTGGAATAAATGAGGTAGACAGTGTAATTGAAAAGTATCCGGAAGTTCAAAAATGGTATGTTGCAGGGCATTCAATGGGAGGAGCTATGATTTCTAAGTATGCCTTCCAACATGAAGACAAGGTAGACGGGATTATTTTCTTAGGTTCGTATCCTGCAGATGACTTTTCTACAAAATCGATTCCGATGTTATCAATTTATGGGGAAGTAGATGCTTTAGCAACTGTAGAAAAAATAGAGAACAATAAAAAGTTCATGTCAAAGAATACAACTATGCACATGATAAAAGGGGGAAATCATGCTCATTTTGGCATGTATGGTGAGCAAAAAGGTGATAATGCGAGTTTAATTACGGCAAAAGCACAACGAGATGAAACAGTAAAAGTAATTGAACAATGGTTATTGGAACAATGATAACGAATTTAATAAATCTACCGAAAGAATTATCCAAACGGTAGATGGGAGAGAGAATAAAGAGCCAAATCGTATGAATTGGCTCTTTTATTTATTTGCTATCTCCAATTGTCCCCTTATTTTCTCCGGAATATCCTCTTTAGAAATAATATCGTAAGAATACACATATTTTCCTTTCACATGAATTTTTAAGTAAGTTTTTCTTATAAAATCATTAGGCGTGTTCGTTCCAACTGTATATTCTTTTTCATTACTTAATTCGTCAACAGCTTTTAGTGAGTACATAGCTTTTCCTTTATGATGATAATCTGGAACACCATATCCTTTCGCAACGGCATATACATTTTTTTCTTCAGCAATCGGATTAAATCTGTCTAAATCTCCACGTAATATGAAAGGTAGTAAGTATATAGGGAGGCCTATTCCTAGTATGCAAATTACAAATTTCTTCATGATTGTTTCTCCTTTTGTCTATTTACATTTTTGAGTATAGAAAAAAGTTCTTATGAATATAGAGGGAAATTCTTTAAGTTTTTCTTAATAAAGTTTAACTTTGTGAAAAAAACTAATTTGAGCATTAAGTTTACGAAATGAATAGCCAAATAACCTGTTTTCTTTATTTTTTGATGGTAGGTTATTAGGCTTTATATTGGTATGAGTGAATTAAGAAATAAGTGAGATTTAGGAAATAGAATGAATTTATCTTACAGTAATAAGAGAATTACCTAAATAAATGATAGTGAGAACAATTAAAGAAAGCATCTAGTGGGGTGCTTTTTTCTTTTGAAACAGAGAATCTCATGGGTAGGTTACATGTAATTTCGTGCTGTGCTTCTAGGTCATTGGAAAATCCAACAATAAAAAAAGAGGGGGAAGGCGTTTTTTATTGAAGTTTGTTAATGATAGATTTTTAACTTGAGAGGGGGATCGTAAAATAGATTATTAATCTCTTTGGTAATTTTTATTTTCCTTATAGTTGGCATATTGTATTAGAAATTTTAAATTTTGAAGGGAGAATCAATAAGTATGGGTAAGAAAAGAAGAATAAGTAATAAGTTATTACTTATCAGTGCAATTTTTACAATAGCAATTCCCTCAGTCTCATATGCGGAGGAAGTAATTTCACCTGAAAAGTTTACGAGTTCTTCAAGTTTGTATGAGGGACGGAATACGGAAATTTTGAAAACAAATTTATATCCTAATACATATAATAATCCATTTAACCACCAATTTATTTCAAAATTAAAGGAAGTAAACACAAATATAAAAAAAATAGACAATAGTGATGATGAAAATCCTATTATATCTACTACTCTTTCATTTATTCGCCATATGAATAGTGAAGATTATAAATCTGCATTTGATTTAACCTCAAAGTCATTACAGAAAATAATATCCGAAGAATGGCTGAAGAGCTATTGGGAGGGACTCCCAGTTCAATTACAAGCAGGTTCTTTTATAGAAATTGGAGAGGTTACACAAAAAGAGACAAATCCTGTTCATACAAATGTGGAGATTCAATTAGTTTTTGAAAAAATGACTGTACCTTTACTAATTAAACTAGATCCATCTGGAAAAATAGACGATTTTCAACTCAGCATGTCGTTTAGTCCTGTTGCTGAGCGTCCGTCATATAGTAAGCCTGAATCATTTGTTGATAAAGAAGTAGTAGTTGGAAGTGGTGCATTTCCATTACCAGGAACATTGTCGGTTCCAAAAGGAAATGGTCCTTTTCCAGCGGTTATTCTTGTTCAAGGATCAGGAGCAACTGATCAGGATGAAACAGCGTTTGCTTTAAAACCGTTTCGCGATTTAGCTGAAGGTCTTGCATCGAAGGGAATTGCTGTCCTTCGCTATAATAAAAGAACTTATGAACATGGGTTGAAAACACAATTTAGTCCCTTTTATACAGTTGATAAAGAGACAACAGATGATGCTCTTCTTGTAACTCAATTTCTTAAAAATGAGCCTCTAATAAATAAAAATCAAATTTATATTTTGGGTCATAGTCAAGGTGGAATGATGCTTCCGAAAATGATTGAAAAAGACCAAAATAAAAATATTGCTGGAGCAATTGTAATGGGAGGGCCAGCTCGTACGATCCAAGACGTTGTTTTAGATCAATTTGAGTACCTTTTCTCTATTGGAGCAATGAACCAGGAGCAATATAAATTCTACAAATCGCAATTTGAATTATTAAATGATCCAAATTTCTCTGGTCAGAATCCTCCAAAAGATTTTTACTTAGGATCAGCAGTATTTTGGGATTCTATTCGGAAAATTAAAGCAGCAGAAATGTCAAAAGAACAAAAGACACCACTTCTTATTATTCAAGGAGAAAGAGACTATCAAGTTCAATCAAAAATAGAAATTCCTCTTTGGAAAGAACAATTAAAAGAACGAAATAACGTTGATTATCGACTATATCCAAAGTTAAATCATTTCTTTACAGAGGGCGATGGGGAAATAAGTAAGCCGGATGAATATTATAGTCCTGCTAATATACCTGAGTATGTTATAAATGATATTGCTGCTTGGGTGCAAGGCAGATCGCAATTAAATTAGCAACCATATGTTTTAATAAAGACTTTCTTTCTGTAATCAAAATAGAAATATTTTTATTAGGTTATATGTTTTTTTTAGCACTCTTTGAAAAGGAGTGCTTTTTTATTTTTCTATGATTTCTATAAAACAATGTGCTTACCTTCCAAACAAATCGTTATTTGGAGCGCTTTTATCAAAGCAAAGTTCTTGTGACATTTCTTTGATATTAAAAACATGAATAACCTATTGTGTAAAATTTTTCGAAAATTTAGGTTTAACATCTTTAAAATAGGTGTATTACATATTACATAACAACTAAATAAAAAAATAAAAAATCTAAAGGAGGAAAGATACCATGCATACGAATGAAAGAAAAACGGTAGTTTATGAATATCAAAATGAACAGGAAGTAGTTATGAAAGTAAAAGGGCTAGAATTGCAAGGGGTTCGCCACGATGACATTTATGTTTTAGCACATGAAAAACATATAACAAAAAGGATTGCGGATGATACAAACACAAATACGATTGGAGTAAAAGAACAAGGATTGGGCACAAGTATTATCAACTTTTTCTCCAAAAAAGGGGACGAGCTCCGAAATCAAATGGAGGAAATGGGGTTGTCGAAGGAGGAAGCTAACTTATATGAAGAAAAACTAGATCAAGGGAGAATTTTACTCCTAGTAACAGATGAAACACTAACGGCGAGTGATAGGCAGCCGCAAAACTATCATTCTCTCTAATAGATTGCAACATCTGATAAATAGGTAAGGTAATTATTTTAGGTTGTAGCATTGAAGAAAATAAAAATAGAAAAGGATGAGAAAAATGAAACATACAATATTTAAATATGCTGTGATTGGAATTACGACCGGAGTCATAGTCTCCCTATTAAAAAAAGAAAATCGGAAAGCTATACAAACAAAAGGAAAAAGCGTAAAAGAAAAACTACAAGAAGGAAACATAAAGGAAACATTGGAGAAGGTAACTGAGACAAGTAAACAATTTTCTGTAACTGCAGCTAATGTTGCAAAACAAACATTACCACAACTGCTTACAGCCACACCAGTTGTCATTTCTACCATTAAAGACTTAACAGAAAACGAAAATAATAAAAAGAAAACAGGTGAAAAGGATTACGAAATAAATGAAAATAGTAAGAACTTAGACGGGGAAAAAACGAAAAATGAAAAGAAATATGTGAAAGAAGGGAAAGAAGAGAGTGCCTAGATTTAACTCTAAAAATAGAAAGTGAGGAAAAAAGTATGAAATCTCTGTATGCAATTGATGTAGGAATTGGCTTTACCAAAAGGGCATATCGACAGGATGTAGATTCTGAGATGACGGTCAAGAGTGAAGCTTCCACACTAGCCCCTGTACCTAATCATGCTGAAAGTGAAGATTTAACAAAGGTAAGTTTTATAGACTTAGACTTTGCATACTACATGGGAAATGAAGCACATCAATCTGACGCTTCATTTCTTCCTCCATTTGACGATGAAATAGAAAATTATTATGAAAGCGAAGAGTTTAAACAACAAATATTTGGTTGCATTGCAAAGGATTATAAAGAAAATGTCGTGTTACCTCTAGTTGTTACCGGGCTTCCCATCACTTGTTTTGGTAGTCAGCATGAGCAATTACAACGTGCACTAAAAAAAGAAACTTCCGTGCAAATTGATGGGAAATTTATTAATATTACGGTGGAAAATGCTTTGATTCTTCAGCAACCGGTCGCTTTACATGCCTATCTCTTAAAAGAGGGAATCATTCAGGAACGAGATCGCATCTTAATTATTGATGGTGGATTTCGTACATTAGAAATGACAGATATGAAACAGAATCTCATTTTAAATCATTATGAGACGGAACTAGGATGTAGCAAGCCTTTGAAAAATATTAAGAATATCGTGCAGAATCATGAGGGTGAAAGTAATCAATTGCATATTAACGACATGCCAAACATATTAGAAAAAGGATATGAATGTCGAGAAGAAAATCATGAGACAAGTCAGGTTCATACTTTGATTCAAAAAGAGTTGGATGCACACTTCCAAGACGTCATACGTGTATTACAAGAACAATTTACGTTAGAACAGTATGATACTATCATTTGGACAGGAGGAATAGTAGATCTCCACAAAAAACGAATTGAAAAAATGCAAAGTGAAATTTCTTCTTTCCGTATGGTAGACGCTTCGAAAGAGGCTGCACTTCATGGATACTACATTATTGGGAGTCAAGTATTTGACGACATCACCAATCAATCTGCATATGAATCCAAATTATAATAACGACTGAAATGGAGTTCGTTGAATAGACGTGCCAAATTATGTAGCTTCTTTTCCACATATAATAAATTCTTTATAAGAAAAGATAAAAAGTGCTTGTATAGAGGAAATGTTTAAAATTGAAAATAAAAATAACTAATATATAGGGGGTCTTCCTTTTAAAAGAATAAGACCTCCTATGTCATTTATTTTGTAATTTAGATGATCTAAAAACTTTTCCTTCAAGACATGAATACCTACATACAAATTTCGTATTACGGATATGATTCGATCAAACATAAAACTATTTAGAAAGGAAGAATAATATGGAATGCATAAAAATGACGAAATGGAGTTGGTATCATGTGAAAACTAGTGAGCTTGAAAAACTTTCTTCTATAATCCCTCGTGATGTAACATCTTATTTCTCTCAATTTGTAAAGAAAATAAGTTCTCCTTGTGAAAATGGATTATATGTTTATACGTTATCACCAAGTCAAACTTGTGTATATGGTTCGTTTTTATATGATCAAGATAAAAAGGACGCCAAAATTCAAAAATTTCTTCATTATTTCGTAGCTCATGGAATACTGATAACAGTTCAGGAAAAGGAGGAAGAGGATTTCCAAAAATTAATACATAATATCCCTATGGGTACAAAAAATTGTAATAGTTCTGCTGAAGGATTATGTGCTATCTTATCAATGTTTATATCTCATTATTTGCGAAAGGTTGACTACTTTGAAAACAATTTCAGAAATGTATTATGGGATTTTTATCATCATAATAACATAGCAGTTTTAGAAAGGATTTATCATATTCGTCATGAATTATTTATGAACACACATGTGTTTCGCTTAATACAAGAAGTGTTACAAGGCCTAAAAGAAGCTTGGTTAGAAAAACTAACAAACACCCTTTGTTATAAACAAACACACGTAAAATTAGAGCGTGGATTACAACTTGTTAAAGAGTACCAAGAAGAATTAGACACGATGATTCATTTGCAAGAAGTTGTTTCTTCTCATCGTGGGAATGAAATTATGAAAGCTCTTACTGTATTAACTGCTGTGAGTACGCCTTTGACAGCCTTAGGAGCATTATGGGGTATGAATTTTAAATACATGCCTGAACTGGAATGGAAATATAGCTATTTAATCGCTCTCTTATTTATTATTTTCACAACAGGGGGGATGTATATGTATATGCGATTCAAAGGATGGACAGGTGACTTATTACGAGTAAAGAAAAAGAAATCTTTTTTTAAATCTAATTAATCCTGTTTATAAAAAATATGATAGATATTAACCTAGATATATGGTTTGTAATATTTGTTAATTGGGATAGTCCCATATCCCCATCAAGTTAAAGTTTTGATGTCCCCACAATGATAAAAATGGTGAATATTTATATGAAAGATTAGAGCTCTCCTTCTTGTAGGAGGGCTCTAATCTTTGTTTAAAAACTATATCATATACATGGGCGGACTCAATATGTGAACTTTGTCCGGATTCAATTTAGAATATAAAAAAGGAGAACTTGCGTTAGAATACAAGCTCTCTTTAAAAGAAATAACGTAATTGAGATACTTATATATTAACAATTGTTTTCTTCTAATTCCATATGTCATATGTTGAGAAATAAATTATAAATGGATTGATAAAGCTAAAATGAATGATTGACATAATATTTAGACGATAATATAATAAATCTCGAATTCAAGATAACTTGTAAAGGATTGGTAATTATGAGTGTGATTAACGATGAGAGCTTATCTTTAAAGTTATTTGTTATATTATCAAGGGCAATACAGTCAATTACTAAGCGTATTGAAGAGGATATAAAAAGTTATGGACTTAATCCAACTGAATTTGCAGTGCTTGAGCTACTGTATAGTAAAGGCGATCAGCCTATACAAAAAATTGGAGACAAAATATTACTTGCAAGTAGTAGTATCACGTATGTAGTGGATAAGTTGGAAAAGAAGAGGTTCTTAATACGAAAACCATGTCCTAAAGACCGCCGTGTCACGTATGCGTCAATTACTTCAGAAGGTATTGAACTAATGGATATTATTTTTCCTCAGCATAAAGAGGCGATTCAGCAAATATTTGGTGGTTTGGACTATACTGAGAAAAAAATGATAATCGAAAAGTTGAAAAAATTAGGGTATTATGCACTAGAACTATAAATCTTTAGAAATATATCTCGAATTAGTAATGTCCTAATTAAATATAATTTAAATAAATAGGAGGAAAAATTAATAAATGGTAGTAAATTTATTATAATACAAAATGAATAAAGCATGTAATTTCAATCGGTATAATATGAAATGAAGTTGTTATGTTAACGTATACATATCGTCCTTTAAATTATAAATCTTTCATAAAGCGGAGAGTGGGTATCAAGAATGGAATTACGTCATTTAGAGTATTTTATTCAAGTTTGTAATAATAATAGTTTCACTAAAGCTGCGGAAGTTCTAGGTATTTCACAGCCGACTTTAAGTCAACAAATACGAGTTTTAGAAGGTGAACTTGATACACCCTTGTTTCATCGAGTTGGAAGAGGTATCAAAATGACAGAAGCGGGTAAGCTGCTATTTGATAAAGGAAAATTTATCATGCAACAATTTGATGACGTTTATAATGAAATTTTTGAATTAAAGGGTGTAAAAAGAGGTGTGATTACTATAGGAGGTCTATTAGAGGATCTCACTTATTTAACACCTTATATTATGAAGTTTCAACAACATTATCCCAACATTGTAGTAAAGATTATAGAATCCGAAGTTGCTGTAAATCAAATCGTTGACAAAAATATTGATTTCGGGATTACACGTAGTGCTCAAATTCCAGACACATTAACAAGCACCCTTTTGTATAGTGAAGAGCTCGTCCTTGTAATTCCAAAAAATCATCCTTTGAATGAAAAATCATTTGTTTCTTTTAGAGAATTAGTAGGGCTGAGTAGAATAATGGTTTCATGTAGTTGTCGTGAATCTATTAAGATATATTGTGAGAGTTTAGGGTTATCTTTATCTGAAGCAAATATAGAAACAAAATCTTCTATTTCTCTATTGAGCCTTGTATACAATGGACATGGGGTTGCCATAATACCTCTTTCACTGGTTAACTTTGTTAATAATGATACTTTGAGCATAGTTCGTATTACTGACCCAACACCAAGCCAAGATATTAATCTTATTCACTTTGATGATAAATTTTTAAGTTTTGCAGCACGTATCTTTATGCAGAAGTTAAATGATTCGCAAAAAGTATCAGTGTAATAGAAATAATAATGATTCTAGTGTAACAATTGAAAAATTAAGATCTATATTAAAGTCAAAGGGCAGTGGATTTATATGTGTGGTGTAGTCGATCAAGAGGGGGATACCATTGACTTTTAATTAAGGAAAAAAGGACAGACTTTGCAAGGAGAGAAGGCTATCAAAAACAAGTTAAGTTAATCAATCAATTCTTCGGTCTTATCGCATAGTAACAGGTTCCATGTAGGGATATACAATGTTATTTCGAATCTACATACCCTTATTGTAGAAAGAAAACCACCGGCATTATACCGGTGGTTTTGACTTAGAAAGCAAAGCAAGTACAACCAATCCCCCATTTAGTTCCATCTTTTCCTATTACGGTATGAGTGTGTTGATGGAGAGGGTTACTACAACTATGTAACTTGTTATCATGGGAATCGTGGGAAAGTATAGTGTTGGCTAGGTTAGCACCACCATAACCGTAAATGCCCGTCGGTGACCAATCAGGTGATGCTGGCGGCAATTCAGGTGATAAATTTTTAAATTCATCATTTCCATAAACAACCTGTCCACCCATAATGGTGAGTAATGATTCAAGGTTTTTGATTTCTTCTTCTGGCACAGTAAAGTAGTCAGCAGACAATACAGCAATATCAGCAAACTGACCTACTGCCAGGGTTCCTTTTTTACCTTCATCACCAGAGAACCACGCACTTCCTTTTGAATATAATTCCAGGGCTACTTTTCTATCAAGTTTATTTTTTTCATCGTATATCGAAAGACCACCAATGGTTTTTCCAGCAACCATCCAGTAAAGAGCAACCCAAGGGTTATAGCTGGAAACCCTAGTTGCATCACTACCGGCGCCAACAGGTATACCAAGTTCTAACATACGATAAATCGGAGGTGTATGCTTTGCAGCTTCCTTTCCGTATAAATCAACAAAGTATTCACCTTGAAAAGCCATGCGGTCTTGGATGGCAATACCGCCATTTAAAGCCTTAACACGTTCCATACTACGATCTGAGATTGTTTCTGCATGATCAAACCACCAGCGTAGACCATTAAAAGGAATTTCTCTGTTAACTTCCTCAAATACATTTAAGAAACGTGTGATTGACTCATCATAAGTTGCATGTAAACGGAAGGGCCAACGGTTTTCCACCAATAGAGAAATTACTTTCTTTAAGTCAGCTTCCATCATCGTAGCTAGTTCAGGCCGTGGCATTTGAAATTTTTCAAAATCGGCTGCTGAGAATACTAACATCTCTCCGGCACCATTCATTTTATACTTATCAGTTCCTTGACCTGGAGAAACAATTTTTGCCCATGAAGCAAAGTCTTCATATTCATGATTTGGATTTTGCGTAAATAGATTATACGCAATACGCAAAGTTAATTGATCTTTCTCAGCTAAATGTTCAACAACTTTATAATCATCCGGATAATTTTGGAATCCACCACCTGCGTCGATGGCACTTGTAATACCTAATCTATTTAATTCACGCATAAAATGGCGAGTTGAGTTAATCTGGTCGTCAAGATTAAGTACTGGAGCTTTACCCAAACTTGAATAAAGAATAGAAGCGTTAGGGTTAGCAATTAAAAGGCCCGTTGGATTACCTCTTTTATCCCGCTGAATTAAACAGCCTGGAGGGTCTGGGGTATCTTTCGTGTATCCCAGTGCACGTAGCCCTGCACGATTTACAAGTGCTCTATCGTAAAGATGTAGCACAAAGACAGGAGTGTCTTCAGAAACGGCATTAATTTCTTCCAAAGTTGGCAACCGTCTCTCTTTAAATTGAAATTCAGACCAACCTCCAACTACTCTTACCCACTGAGGAGCAGGTGTACGCCTTGCCTGTTCTTTGAGCATTTCTAAAGCAATAAAAAGTGATGGCACGCCTTCCCAACGTAATTCCATATTATAATGCAGACCACCACGAATAACGTGTATATGGGAGTCATTCAGGCCTGGAATAGCTCTCTTTCTTTTAAGGTCTATTTTTTTTGTTTTTTCCGTGGCACTATTAAGAAGCTCATCTCCACCTACTGCAGTGACTAAACCATCAGTTATGGCGATAGCAGATACCTCAGGCTGAGATGGGTCAAGGGTAGTAATTTTTCCGTTATATAAGATCATATCCGGTAAATTCATGTTCACACCTCGTCTACTTTCTATTATTTTGTAACCATGGATGAA
Source organism: Bacillus sp. FSL L8-0152 (assembly GCF_038006365.1). NCBI lineage: Bacteria > Bacillati > Bacillota > Bacilli > Caryophanales > Bacillaceae > Bacillus > Bacillus sp. FSL L8-0152. The sequence goes on along the minus strand of NZ_JBBOVB010000001.1, from coordinate 3,201,374 downwards.
ATAATTTACCGAAAATCGGCATGACTACCCATGATAGCAAGGACACTATACATACAGAAACGAAAAAAGCGGACATAATAGGATTCATATGTTTTATAATAGGTCCTATCACTTTAGGAACTAACATGCTAAGAGGCCATACACCCAGAAGGGTAACGATAGACATTTTCCATTTTGGCGGTGGAACTGGCGTTTTCGGAGTAACAAACCAATAAGCCAAACTACTTTCAGTTTTGTAACTTGGATTAGTAGCTTGAAATTGTTCTGCCGTTTTTAACAAATCCCGGCGAATGTCTGATTCTTGCCAAGCACGTAGATGCTCATACGTATCAAATCGAAAAATAACAGTATACTCTCTCGATTCGTTACTTGGAACTATTAGATTTACACCTAAATGCCCTGGGAATTTAGTAGCGGCAGCTTCGATTTCATGTCTCCATGTTTCAAACTGTTTTTCTTTACCTTGTTGAATTTCCCATGTAACAATCGTTGTTACTGGATCAGCAGCATCCATCGTGTTCCCTGTATAAGTCTCTTCGACAGCTACTCCTTCTTGTTTCATATTTTCCTGCTTGGAAGCGCGCCGTGCACCATAGTATATGCGTATTCTACTCCTTGACCATAAGCGCCAGTGTGCTCCTTTACAATTTCCATTACAGCATCATAAGTGTCTTTGTGTGCCCAGTCACGTTGGTATTCAAGTAAAACTTGAATTGCTGTCACTGGAATTGCACCAGCTTGTTCTACACGACGCATAGCAGCGTTATGTGCTGTCAGACTAGTACCACCTGAAGCATCATCAACTGCATACACTTCATAGCCAGCTTTAATTGCTTCAAGCACAGGGAATGCAAGGCAAACTTCAGTCCAAAGTGCTGCAAATATTAATTTCTTTCTACCTGTTGCTTTAACTGCTTCAACAAATTTTGGATCTTCCCAAGAGTTCATTGAACTGCGTTCTATAATTTCATGGTTTGGGAATATGTCAAGAATTTGTGGCCAAAAATAACCAGAAAAGCTGCGTGTCTCAACTGTAGTAAGAATAGTAGGTACGTTAAAAGTTTTTGCTGATTTAGCAAGTAGCATAACGTTATTAATCAATGTTTGTCTATCAATACTTGCAACTCCAAAAGTCATTTGAGGTTGAAAATCAATCAAAATTAATGCACTGTTCTCCGGATTTAACAATTCTAAATTACTCATAATAAAACGCCCCTTTTTTAATTGTTTAAAATAGATATTATTGAAAATAATATATTTTCTGTTAATTTAAAATTGTAATCGTAAAAATAAAATTTTTGCTATACCTTTTAAATTAAAAGAGAGTGCTGATTTAATCAGCACTAAATGTATACTATCCATTTTTTTGAAAGTGATTTAAAGCTATTTCTTTGAAATACATTTATGCATTTTGTTTACTAAGATCTCGCTGAGCTCCCCTATAGCTTCCAATTATATTTTGATAGCCTGGAAGATTGCTAGCAAGCAAATTGCCAAAACCTTCGACATCGTTGCGCCAATCGCGTTGTAATTCGCAAGCTACACTAAACCAGTTCATAAGTTGCACACCACTATGTGCCATACGAGTATTGGCAGCATCTGCAACTTGTTTACTGAAAGTTCCTGAAGCATCCGTAACAGCAAATACTTCATATCCAGCTTTTATAGCGGAAAGTGCCGGGAAAGCAACACAAACGTCCGTAACTACGCCTGCGATGATAAGTTGTTTTTTTCCAGTTTCTTCGATTGCTTTTACAAAATCATCATTATCCCATGCGTTAATTTGTCCAGGTCGAGCTATTTTTGGTGCATGAGGAAAGAGATCAACCAATTCTTGCATTAAAGGTCCATTAGGCCCGTTTTCGAAACTTGTTGTTAAAATAACTGGTAAATCAAAAAACTTAGCAGCATGAGCAAGAGCTAAAACATTGTTCTTGAATTCATCAACACCATAGTCACGTACTAGTCCGGACATAAGACCAGTTTGATGATCTACTAAAAGCACGACAGCATCATCTTTGTTAATACGAGAATAGAGATCAGTCATTATGTATTCCTCCTAAAAATTAAGTAATCGAAGAAAGTTTAAATAGTCGAATACTATCATAAGTTTCTTCGTTTATAACTAAGCTGACCAATAATATTGGTTATAGCAGCATTCACAGAACATGAAGTGCTATACAAATTTATAGTATTTGAAAAATGATTCGTTAATCAATTCTAAATTATCTATAATTTGTATAGGTTGTAACTATAGTTGTTTTCACTCTAAAATAGATTGGTTTTACCTATACATCCTATAGATAGAATGATATTGATAGTCACCTATTTTTGTTATTACAATTGAATAGGAGTAATGTTCAGTAATTATTTTATGATGAAAAAGGTATTAGAGGGGGGATTGTTCCAAAAGGAGAAAATGAATGCATTGGAACAATAGAGTTTCATACTTAGAGTTCACAACATAAACGTGCATGAATAGGTTATGACATTCATCCGGATTATTGAAAAAAAGGATACATATTAGAATATTTTTGGGAGGTAGAAGCATGGCTAAAATTACTGTAGGAACCGAAAATCAAGAACCAATTGAGATATATTATGAGGATCATGGCACAGGAAAACCAGTTGTACTCATTCATGGTTGGCCGTTAAGTGGTCGATCTTGGGAATACCAAGTTCCCGCTCTTGTTGAGGCTGGATACAGAGTTATAACATATGATCGTCGAGGATTTGGACAATCATCTCAGCCGTGGGAAGGGTATGAATATGATACCTTTACTTCTGATTTACATCAACTATTAGAACATTTAGAGCTTCAAAATGTCACACTTGTTGGTTTTTCTATGGGGGGAGGCGAAGTAGCCCGGTATATTAGTACGTATGGAACAGATCGTATTGAAAAGGCTGTTTTTGCTGGGGCAGTTCCTCCATATTTATACAAATCAGAGGATCATCCTGAAGGGGCCTTAGATGATGCAACAATTGAAGCATTCAAAAGTGGTGTGATAAATGACCGCCTTGCATTTCTTGATGAATTTACTAAGGGATTTTTCGCGGCTGGTAATCGAACAGATTTAGTTAGTGAGCCATTCCGTTTATATAATTGGGATATTGCAGCCAGTGCATCACCTAAAGGAACACTTGATTGTATTACCGCCTTTAGTAAGACAGATTTTAGAAAAGACTTGGAGAAGTTTAATATACCTACTCTTATTATTCACGGTGATTCTGATGCAACTGTACCATATGAATATAGTGGGAAATTAACACATGAAGCAATTCCTAATTCTAAAGTAGCCTTAATAAAGGGTGGTCCACATGGGCTAAATGCAACGCATGCTAAAGAATTTAATGAAGCACTCCTATTATTTTTAAAGGACTGATTACAACTATATAATTGTTAATTGATAAATTATAAACAAGTAAAAATAAATCTAAAAAAAAGATGCTCTTGGATAAAGCCAGGAGCATCTTTTTTTAATGCGGAGTAGTGCACCACCGTAATCAATTCGAAGGATAGAAATCTTTCATAACGAAATTTCTATTCTTTTTTTAATGGTGGTAATGATATGTTAGGTTGATAAATATTCATTAGTTTCGAATTGAATATTCTTCTTAAAAGCAAAAATTTATTGATTAGAGTTTTTTTAGGTCTTTTAGATGTATTGCTATATTACGATCAAGATAATATTTTGAATAATCCTCCAAACAAAGAAACGCACATTTTCTTGTTTTGGGTAGTGAAGTTTCTTAAGTTGAGTGGGGCCCTTTACATCTTAATAAAAAAGTGTAGGCTTAAGCTTACAAATATTCATCCTCCACTTAAAATTGACGTTTTACACCTTCACATTTTTGAGGAAGGAGTTATTTGTCAGAAAACAATAAAATCTTATTAATTTTTATAATTAGTAGAATTTTTGTAGAAATAATTCTCTTAATATATTAAAATAACATCGTATTATGTCAGATTTTAATTAGGGGAGAGAAATTTTATGTTGAAAAAAATCATTCCAGTTGCTTTAGCATTAAGTACAGTTACTTTTACTAGTGTATTTGCTGCGCCTTCAATCCAAGCAAGTACAGAACAAAACCGCTACATAGATGTACAAATGCTCGGTATTAACGATTTTCATGGGCAACTAGACACTGTAAAAAAAATTAACAATAAAGATGCAGGGGGAATTGAGTACTTAGGGGCTTATTTACGTGATCGTGAAAAACAAAATCCAAATACATTAAAGGTACATGCTGGAGATGTTGTTGGAGCAAGTACTCCTGTTTCAGCATTATTACAAGACGAACCTACAATTGAATTTCTAAATGATTTGAAATTCGATGTTGGAACGATAGGAAATCATGAATTTGATGAAGGTGTTGAAGAAATGAACCGCCTTATTTATGGTGGATACCATGAGAAAACAGGGAATTTTAAAGGAGCAAAATTCCCATATGTTGCTGCAAATTTCTATAATAAATCCACCGGTCGTTTATTTTTACCACCATTCACTATAAAAAAGGTACAAGGAGTTCCTGTTGGATTTATCGGAGTCGTAACAACGGATGTTCCTAATCTTGTTATGCCTACTATGCTAAAGAATGTAGAAATTACAGATGAAGTTGAAGCTATTAACAAATCCGTAAAGCAATTAAAAAAACTAGGCGTTAAATCTATCGTTGTTCTTGCACATAACGGAGGTATAACAGATGGGAACGGCGTAACAAATGGTGATATCGTCCGATTAGCAAATGAGACTGATCCAGAAGTCGATGTTATTTTTGGTGGGCATAGCCACACCTATGTAAATGGAACTGTTAATAATAAACTTGTCGTACAAGCAAATTCATATGGTATGGCTTTTGCTGATGTTGATGTAAAGATTGATCGTAAAACACAAGATATTGTTGAGAAAAAAGCAGAAATTGTTACAACTTACCATGAAGGCATAGAGCCTGATAAAAAAATCAAGAAGAAGATGGAGAAATATCAAGCAAAAATCGCACCTCTTGTTAATGAAGTTGTAGGTAAGTCTATTGCGCCACTAGATCGCAAACTCAATACGGCTGGTGAATCTACTCTTGGAAATTTAGTTGCTGATGCCCAGCGTACAACAATGCAATCTCAAATTGCACTTATGAATCCTGGTGGTATTCGTAATGACTTAGATGCTGGTGATATTACATGGGGAGAGATATATGGTATTCAACCATTCGGAAATCAATTAATAAAAGTAAATTTAACAGGTCAAGACATTCGTGATATTTTAAATCAACAATGGCAAAAAGACATAACAAGAATGCTTCAAATTTCAGGAATCCAATACACTTGGGATGCGAACAAGCCTAATGGAGAAAAAGTAACAAGTATTCGCTTAACAAATGGAGAAGAAATCATTCCTTCTAAAACTTACAGCGTCGTTGCGAACGCATTTCTAGCTTCAGGTGGAGATGGATTTGTATCCTTTAAAAACGGTAAAGATGCTGAAACAGGACCAACTGATTTTGAAGCATTAGTAGATTATATAAAAAAATCAAAAGAACCAATTCAGTCTATTATTGATGGAAGAATTCAAAAAATAAATTAGTTTTTTATTAATCTCAAAAACAACTAGATTACCTGTGCACTATACTTTTTAGTGTGAAGGTAATCTATTTTTTTGATTTGAAATAGTCTAACTGTGGCCAATGGGTATACTGTCTAGATGCAGAGTGCCGAAAAAAATGAAGTGAACAAAAAATAACCCCTAAATTAACTCTATGATAAAGAGACTACAAACAATCAAAATTTGGAACTTCATATTAACCATATATTAACTACGTTAATAATACATACTGAAATTGAATACTTTAGATAACATCATTTATAACAAATATCTGTACATTATAATGTTATGCAATGAGGAATTTACAATACAATGAATTGAAGCTTATTTAGTTTTATATTCGTATAAATGAATTAAGAATTTCTTAAGAACCTATTAAGAAATAAGTGAGTTTTAGGAACTAGAATAAATGTATCTTAACAGTAATAAGAAAATGAATGTTTTAAACGGAAGTTGGCAGAGTATGTCAAAAAGCTATAAGTAAATATTTCAGGAGGTTTTTTATGAAAAAGAAAATAATTATTGCAATTGTTGCTTCTGCTATAACAATGACTCATTTTGTAGGAAATACTTATGCAGATTCGAAAACAGAGGTTTCTGTTACAGCTCCCTATAATACAAATCAAATAGCGAAATGGTTAGAAGCACATGCAAAGCCTTTAAAAACAACTAATCCAACTGCATCTCTTAATGATTTGAAACCACTTAAGGATATGGTAGGTTCAGCTTCAATTGTAGGTTTAGGTGAAGCTACGCATGGGGCTCATGAAGTTTTTACGATGAAACACCGCATTGTTAAGTATTTAGTATCTGAAAAGGGCTTTACCAATCTAGTTTTAGAAGAGGGATGGGACAGGGCCTTGGAACTTGATCGATATGTTCTTACTGGTAAGGGAAACCCAAGCCAACATCTAACACCTGTATTTAAGACGAAAGAAATGCTAGATTTACTTGATTGGATTCGGCAATATAATGCTAATCCAAAACATAAATCTAAAGTACGTATCATCGGGATGGACATTCAATCAGTAAACGAGAATGTTTATAATAATATAACAGAATATATTAAAGCGAACAATTCAAAACTATTGCCTAGAGTAGAAGAGCAGATAAAAGGTCTTATTCCTGTAACAAAGGATATGAATACTTTTGAAAGTCTTACGAAAGAAGAAAAAGAAAAGTATGTTTTAGATGCTAAACAAATTAGTGCTTTATTAGAGGAAAATAAAAGCTATTTAAATGGAAAATCTAAAGAGTTTGCATGGATAGAGCAAAATGCTCGTATTATTGAACAGTTTACTACAATGTTAGCGACACCTCCTGATAAACCAGCGGATTTTTATTTGAAACATGATATTGCAATGTATGAAAATGCGAAGTGGACTGAAGAACATTTAGGAAAAACCATTGTATGGGGACATAATGGACACATTTCGAAAACAAATATGCTTCCTTTTATATATCCTAAAGTAGCTGGGCAGCATTTAGCAGAATATTACGGAAAACGGTACGTATCTATTGGAACGTCAGTTTATGAAGGACAATACAATGTCAAGAATAGCAATGGTGAATTCGGCCCATATGGAACATTAAAATTAGATGATCTAAACAGTTATAACTACATTTTTGGACAGGTGAAAAAAGATCAATTTTTTATTGATTTACGTAAGGCGAACGGCGTGACAAAAACTTGGTTAAACGAACAACATCCAATTTTCGCTGGAATAACCACCGAAGGGCCTGATATACCAAAAACTGTTGATATATCATTAGGTAAAGCGTTTGATATACTTGTTCAAATTCAAAAAGTGAGTCCATCTCAACTACATCAATAAATTTAGAATAATGTGCCTTAATGACAAATTTCATAGTGTTTCATATAACACTATGAAATTTGTTTTATATAGCAAGAAGAATAATCGCATTAGAAAAAATCAGTAATTTAAGCTGTTAAGAGTAAAACGAATCTTCAATATGTAAAGCGCAAAAAACACTGAAGCGAAAAGCATCGGTGTTTTTTGCGCTTTCGGGCACAGATGCTACTTCAACCCTATTGTACAAGTGATTTTGTATGTAAGGAATTTGTAAGGAATAGGTAAGAAAAAAGAGATTTTCATTGTGTAGGATAAAAATATAAGGAGGCGTGAAGGGGGGAACAATTACGGCCTACATATAAAACAAACAATCAGTAACAAGAGTGTTTTGTGAAAATAATGAGTACAATGATTGCAAATGCATTGTTGCCTTTTCATCATTTGGAGAATGGATAGCTGTGTGGTTCGTATATGACACTTCTATCAACTATCTATACAATTTTAATAGAAGAGAGGAATTTTTTATGAAAACACGCAGTAAAATTACATGTGCAAGTCTAGCACTTTTAATAGGTGGAAGTTCCCTGTTATACATAACACCAACATCAGTTGTAAAAGCAGAACCTACGCAAAATGTATCTAGTTCGTTACAAACAAGTACGCAAAGCGATCGTAATTCCGTTAAGAAAGCAATACGAGATGAACTGCAACTTGGATACCCGGGAATACTCGCTCAAATTTCTGAGGGTGGTAAAACTTGGAGTTATACCGCTGGGATAGCGGATCTGAGAACTAAGAAACCAATGAAAGCAGATTTTCGCTTTCGCATTGGCAGTGTGACGAAAACGTTCATTGCAACAGTTCTACTTCAATTATCTGGAGAGAACCGTTTGAATCTAGACGACTCCATTGAAAAATGGTTACCTGGCGTTATTCAAGGAAACGGATATGATGGTAACCAGATTACTATCCGTCAAATATTGAATCATACAAGTGGTATTGCTGATTATATAAATTCAAAAGACTTCGATATTATGGATACAAAAAAATCGTATACGGCTGAAGAATTCGTCAAAATGGGGATTTCTCTTCCCCCAGATTTTGCACCAGGAAAGGGTTGGTCTTATTCAAACACAGGTTACGTATTACTGGGGATTCTTATTGAAAAAGTAACTGGCAACAGTTATGCGGAAGAGGTTGAAAACCGAATTATTGAACCGCTTGATTTGTCAAATACATTTCTACCTGGTAATTCAAGCGTGATTCCAGGCACCAAGCATGCCCGTGGCTATTTGCAACTAGACGGAGCGAGTGAGCTAAAAGACGTTACTTATATTAACCCAGGTAGCTCGGATGGAGATATGATTTCTACTGCTGACGATTTAAACAAATTCTTCTCTTACTTACTCAGTGGTAAATTACTGAAGGAACAGCAGTTAAAACAAATGCTTACTACAGTTCCTACAAATAGAGAGGGAACCGGATATGGTCTTGGAATCCTGGAAATTAAGCTTTCGAACGGTGTCTCGGTATGGGGACACAGAGGTGGCGTTCTAGGGTTTTCCACTTTTGCTGGTGGAACACTTGGAGGCAAACATACATTGGCCGTCAATTCGAACAGTTTTAAGATTAATAATCCAGAGTCTTTTAAAAACGTTTTAATTGCTGAATTTAGCAAGTAGGCAAAAAGGAAAACTGGATACATTTATCATTTGTAATTTTAATCGGAATAGATTACCGATTAAAATTAGTATAGAGGGAATTAAGTATCTAGAAACAATCAATCCGATAATGAGAGATGGCTAAGTAAAAGGATTGGTTTATATATTGTATTCTCTCCAGCCGATTAAAGAAGTAACAGATATAATGAGTGATTATTATGTATATATTATTGTAGTCGTGTTTGTATCGTCCCTGATTATAAATTTGTATAAGGTGCGAAGTCTAATTTAAGACTTCGCACCTTTGCTGTTTAACAGCTTTTATTACTAAGCTATTAATAATAGCAAAAAGGAGAATGTAACTAGTTATGCAGATGAATCTTGGCACAGGTGCTATGTAGGAGATTTTGCTGAAAATAAATTTAGAAGAATATATGAATTAGAGACATGAAAGCTGAAATGAATTTTAGTAGTTTTTATGTTCATCAGTTACTTGAAATTCTAGCTGTTTTGTATACAGAGTTTTTCCCGCCGTGATTGATAGCGCGTAAATATCATTCTTAATTATATGTAGTATGCATTGAGTGAGATTTTTTAGAACTAAATACAGTGTCATCTCCTAATGGTGAAAACAGTATTTGAATATTGTAGGGTTCTTAAGTGTTTTTAGATTTTTAAAGCCCGGTCATTTTAACCAAAATTTTCATAGAAATACCTTTAAAAAGAACATGAGTTCGTATATAATAAGAACGAATGTTCTTTTTGTTAGGAGTGATAACCTTGTATGATTATTCTCTTTTACCGAATCGTATTATTCTTTGTGTAGACCTTCGTAGCTTTTATGCAAGCGTATCATGTATTAAAAAAGGACTTGATCCAAGATATACAAAATTGGCTGTCGTAGGGGATGTGAATCAGAGCGGATCAATTGTATTAGCAGCAACACCGCCATTAAAAGCGTTAGGAATAAAGAAGATGGCAAGATTTTATATTGCTATTTTTTATAGAGTTAAATTAAAATTAATAACTATATCAAAGGTTATCTTAATTTTTCTCAAAAGAAGAAAAGTTTTTGAAGCAAAATTTGATATGCAGAGAATGAAAAAGTTACCAGTAGCCATTATTGGAGGAGGCTCTGTAGGGGGCTGCAGCTGCACATTTAGCAAAATAAGGTGAATCATTCATCTTATTAGAAGGTGGAGACAAGATAGGATTAAACATTCTGACATGGGGCCATGTGCGGGTACCCTCACCTTAGCAATATAACATTGATAAAGCGGCTTTGTCTCTTCTTGAACAGTGTGGCTGGGAGTCACCAGAAATAAAAGCATTGCCAACAGGGAAAGAAATTGTAGAACAATCCTTACAGCCGCTGGAGACCCTTCCAAAATCAAACGATTCATTTGAATACTAAAGTACTATCTATAGGTAGGAAAGACACAGATAAAATGAAAACAGCGAATCGTGAAAAAATTCCATTCATGATTTATACAGAAAAAGAAGGTGTACTGCAAGTTTATGAAGCTAGAGTGATGTTAGATGCCATAGGTACGTGGGGAAATCCAAATCCGTCAAATTCTAATGGTATTTGGTTGAAAGAAGAACAATCTTTTAACGAGCATATTTTTTATGGTATTCCAGATATCTTAGGAAATGAACAAAAGCGATATGCTAATAAGCATGTAGCTGTTGTGGGAAGTGGTCATTCTGCAATCAATGCTTTGTTAGAGTTGGCAAAATTAAAGGAATTCTATCCAGAAACTAAGATTATATGGATCATGGGAAAGCAACGTGTGGAAGAAGCATACGGAGGAGAGGGAAAAGATGCTCTGGAAGCGTGTGGCGTCTTGGGTAGCCGTATTCATCAATTGGTTGATGAAGGAAGCGGTGAGGTAATGACACTATATAAAATTCAATACGTAGTTAGAACGAAAAATGGAATGGACATTGTAGGTCATCAAGGTGAACAAGAAATAAAAATTACTGATGTCCATGAGATGATTGTAAATACAGGTAATCTTATATCGTTGGTTGGGCTTCCATTAATCCATACAGTCATCGATGCGCCTACCAGGGAGAAATTATTAGGCTAATGGGGGTCTGTTAAAAATGCAATTGGAGCCGTTAAAGAAGCTGTAGAGCGAGGAGGGAAAAGTATTTTTCCGTTGCTCTGGTGGATGAAATCGTACAGGGACAGTTGCAACTGGATTATTAGTAGAATTAGGCCATGCATCTAACGTAGAAGAAGCGGAACAAAAAGCAAAAAAATCCGTTCGAGCATTAATATCAAACCAGAAATGAAACAAGTATTGAAACGTTTATATGTATAATTCATCTAAGTCCCAAAAACATTACCGTTTTTGAGACTTTATTATTTTATGAATTTATTTTGGAATGAAGTTCTCATCATTCTTATGAATTTGATATATGGGAAAATCAAATGAAAATTCTGTAAAATTAAAATTGAAGAAAATAAACAGACTCCGTAAAGTTTGTAATTTAGTTACTTTAGTATAGAAGAATAAGATGGGACGCTGTATGCGATGAAAGTCGCACGTACAGTGTTAAGTAGGGGGAAAGATGAAGATAACCTCAAAGTCTTACCCATCGCAATGATTAGTATGTAAAAAGAGCACCTGATCAGGGTGCTCCGCCCAAAATCCATAACAATATATGTTGCTTTTGCCTAATGGTGATAATCTTATAAATTCATTAACGAAATTCTTATTGAATATAGAAAAAGACAATAGCCGGAGGGGTATTGTCTAAAGAAAAGTGAAGTGGAACTAAAATATTAGTTGAAGACATAGCAGGTTATTTAAAGTATATGTATTGCTTCAAAAAGTATACATTAAAAATAAAAGGGTGCTTTTTAAGGCGCTCAATGGCCAAGATACATCTTGGAAAAAGGTGATTACAATTATATCGTATGTGTACGTATGGTTTATGTGCAACCTTTAAACTAAATCATGATTTAACAACAAATAAAAAGAGCGCATATTTATATGCACCCTTAGTAAGGCATGTGAATGTCTTATGAAATATAGAAAATCTAAAAATCGTAATCAGATTTTCACGAGTAAATTTTTAATATTGTATGCCTTATTTGGAATTATAGAGCCTGTCATTAAATAATAAAGAGCGCCCTGAGAGAAAAAGGCTCTGACCAAAATTAATATTGAAAAAGAATACCATAATATTGTATGTATGTTTTTGGTGTAGATGCGAATTTTAATAAAATCTTTATCTTGCGTAAAAAAGGCTTTTATTGATCTTAGCGCTCAATAAAAGGTTGTGTCACATGGGAAATGAGAAAAGATAATAAATAAATAAATAAATTCATTTATTTAGAATGTAACATATACCGTTTTTAAGGAGAAAAGCAAGAAATTCAGTAATGTTTACAGATGTATCACGCGAGCATGAAGATGTTAATGAATTATAAAATCGTTATTTCAATGTAAAAAGCTCTAGAGGGGACTAGGAATTTTTACATAATAAATTTTTCTGTAGTTAAAGGACTTACTAAAGATAACACATGAAGGTTTCATAAATGTATCAGAAATGTGAACAAAGCGTTTCTTCATAACAAACAAAAAGAGCACACATATAAGTATGCCCTTTGACAAGAAAGGTAGATTGCTATGAGTGGATACCTCCATAAAACATCATATGCCTGTCCAATTAAAAGGTGAAAAAATTTCAAGGTAGTTTTGATTTGAACAAAAGAAACCCCATTTATTCACGAGGTTTCAAAGGGGGAATTTCAAGTTATGACGTACTCGACTAATTAACCATATCATGAATTTATTGTTGAAAATACTGGTAAATGTGTCTGGTTTTATGGTCGTTAATTTAAACAAAATGCTATTTGAATTAATGTGGAAAATACCATACGTAACCTAAAATAATTAAGCAAGTAATTCCTAGTGTAATTAATAAATATTTAAGGGTCGTGAGTACTGTTTTCATTGAATATCACCTAGATTTTTAATTATTTTAGGTATTTAGCCAGGTATTTATGTATATAAAAATTTTATTTTGTAGAAAAGTGGTGAAATAGATGTACATTGAAATATTAAGAAGTAAATTGAAGAAAGATTACAAAGGAAAAGCGATGGTCCGTAATACAGGGATTAGGACATTTCTATATTTACCTCGCAAACTCAGATGATATTTTTACAGCGAGAAGCAGTGTCCGAGAAGTTAATGAAAAGTTACATACAACGGACGTACAGAGCGTATTGATGGAAGTTTATATAACTACTACATTCATGCTTGGGATGCAAATCAAAAGGAACAGCTAGTAAAAGCTAACTGCTCCAAACAGGGATGTGTCTCTAGATGTAATTATAGTATGAGCGGAATATTGATTTTTATTCAGAGAAGTAAATAAAAAGCTAAGATTACTCCTAGCTAAAAGGGTATTCAACAAGGTATTCGCACACGGTCGGACATACTTAATTATAGGATGATTAAACACTTATGCATAGGAGTAAGTGAAGATTATAACTGTGAAGTGAGGGGAAACTGAATTTATACAAAATAATCCTTTTTAATATAAATAGTGTGTAACTTAAATTTACAGTTACAGTATAAACAGAGTTGGAAGAGTTATATGGGAATAAAGCTTAATGAAAGGTTTATTTTAAAAGAAAGTGGTGAAACAGATGTATATCTGTCCAAAATGTTTAGAATGTTTTGCCGTATAGCTTGATAAAGAATGTATAGATGGTCTTGAATCATTCCGATGGCTTTATATTCATTTAATTCTCTTTTCTTCTTTTGTAAAATTAATTGTCACATTTTAAACATAGTAGAAGAACATAGAAAAATAGCGATGAGTTTTACAAAAATGTGGCATTCTAATCGCTCTCGTTCGATATTTTGCAATCATTAGTTTGTATAGAGGGAGTAACAATTAGCTTGGAGTATATTGGCTTTTTAGATGCAATGAAAAAATTTGAAGCATCGTATCCTAAATCAGAATAATATAAATCTACAGGAAGATTGGTCTATAGATATTATAATAAACAGTAAATTGTATAATCCATCTTACTCAGGATAGAGCAAGGGGTAGTATCTTTGCAGCAATAAGCCTCTATGCTCTTGGGGGCAAAATAAATGATATAAACAAGGAAAATACAGCTTTTTTTACCAGGATGCTCACTATATTTTGGAGATTCAATTTATATGGGAAGAGCCTATTAAAAAAGATAATGTTAAATGGGTTGAACAGCGATTTAGCTATATAAATATTACAAATGGTTCTTTTATAAATTTTCCTTATAGCGAATTAAAAAATTATATGTGCGCTTACTACGGAGAAAACTCCGAACGTTTAAAGGAAATAAATAAAGAATATGATCCGTGTAATATATTTACATTTCCTCAAGGGATCCAAAATTAAATAAATATGTAGATTCTTATAAAAATCAAGTTTTTTACAAAAAAATTATAAAAACTAAAATTTTAGATTCTTTGTACAGAGTTAAAATATGAACAAAATTTATGAAAATGGGGTTTGTCTATATCTTTTTTTATAGGAAAAATACAATATTCTTAAAGTAATAAGTGTATTTATCATGTGGTTAAATAAAAAAGTACGGAATATATTTTCTGTACATAGAAAATCACTTAGTTCGGAAAACGGAGAAAGCAAGTAACTTTGTATTTATATACTGCTCAGTTTTAGTCTAGGTACAATTAAAAATATAGAAAAATAATAAATTATTTTTGTGAAATTATCTAATCTATTCAAACTCCAATGTAAGTATAATTTTTAAAAATTTGTATTATGTTTATTATAGATTTCTTTAAATGTTCACAAAAATGTGTATAAAAAATATAAGTTTTTTATTTTGGTTATTTTTCAGAATAATCTATATTGACAAATAAACATTTGCGATATAGAATTATTTTGTTCACCGGTGAACATTATGATAAACTTTTTATTTAGTATTCATATTTAGTAACTTTTCCTATCTCTTAATATATATAGTGCGATGTATTCTCAATCACTAAAAATTAATAAAATAGTTTATATTGATAAAAAAATAAAGGGATGATTGTATGACACATTCTATAGCGGTAAGAAATGTTGGGAAATTTATTTCTCACCCCTTATCTACTAATTGTGCTGAAATATTTAAACGTAGTAACCATGCATTAATAGGTATTAGTCCGTTTAATAGTAGATTCTCAGATGAATATATTAATAAACTTATTGAATGGGCATTACACACATTTGATGATGTTAGTGTTTTATTAGCTGGAAAAGAAGCTGCAAATTTGCTTGAAGCATTAGGAACACCAAAAGGAAAGGCTGAAAGAAAAGTAAGAAAAGAAGTATCACGTAATAGAAGATCAGCTGAAAAAGCACTTAAAGAGCATGGTGGTAACGTAAATTCTATTCATACTTTTTCTGATTTTAATGATAATTATGCATATAACAGCATGAGAGCAGAAGCCGAACGTATCTTTTTAAACGAAACTCCTTTTCGAAATGCTTGCTTAGAAATGTCACACGCAGCCATCCTAGGTAGGGCAAGGGGTACCAATATAGATATTGATCACATATCAAATGACATGCTAAATATTGCAGTAGAATATGTAATTGCAGAACTACCATTTTTTATTGGAGGAGCTGAAATTTTAGGAACGCAAGAAACTGTACTTATTTATCATAAACCATGGGAACTTGGTGAACAGATAGTTAGAAATGATTTTTCTATCAAGATGAAACCAAATCAAGGATATTTAATGGTACAAGAAATGGAAGATTTATCTTAGCAAATAGTAAGTATCCAATACAAGGGGGAAGAAATATGTCAAATACTATACAAACGGTAAATATATTAACAGAGGAATTTCAAGAAAATCCATATAAGTATTTTTCATACCTACGTCAGAATGACCCAGTACATTACGAAGCTGAGACTGATAGTTATTTTATTAGCAGATATCAAGATGTCCGTAATATATTGAATGATACTGAAACATTTACAACAAAATCATTAGCTGAACGTGCTGAGCCAGTAATGCGTGGACCAGTATTAGCACAAATGCGTGGAAAAGAGCATGTTGCGAAAAGAAAAATTGTTTTAAGAAGTTTTATGGGAGATGCTTTACAAAAATTAATGCCTTTAATTAAAAAGAATGCAGAAGATTTACTATTTCCACACCTTCCAAATGGAAAGATAGATTTAATTAATGATTTTGGCAGAACATTTGCTGTTTATGTAACAATGGATATGATTGGATTAGATAAGACAGATCATAAGAAGATAGGAGAATGGCATAGCGGTGTAGCTGATTTTATTACCAGTATAAATCAACCACCAGAGGCAAAAAAACATTCTCTTTGGTGCAGTGAACAGTTAGCTAATTATTTAGAACCAATTATTAAAGAGCGAAGATTAAACCCACGGGAAGACCTAATTTCTAAATTATGCAGTGCAAAATATGAAGGAATAGCTATGACTGATACTGATATTCTAGCATTGATTTTAAATATATTATTAGCTGCAACAGAACCTGGTGATAAGACTCTTGCTTTATTAATCTATAATTTAATTAACCAACCGAAACAACTGCAAGATGTATTAAGTGATCGTTCATTAGTACCATTAGCTATTGCAGAAACTTTACGTTACAATCCACCAGTGCAATTGATCCCACGTCAATTGTCAAAAGATACGGAAATAAGTGGTATCCAACTATCCAAAGGAACTACGGTATTTTGTATGATTGGTGCAGCGAACCGTGACCCTAATGCATTTGAAAGACCGGATGAATTCAACATTTATCGCCCGGATCTTGATATTAAAAGGGCATTTAGTGGTGCTGCAAGACATCTTGCATTCGGATCAGGTATTCATAATTGCGTAGGAGCAGCGTTTGCGAAATCAGAAATTGAAATAGTTGTAAATGTAGTCTTAGATAATATGAAAAATATTAAATTAGAAGAAGATTTTCAATATGTTGAAAAAGGACTTTATACACGTGGACCTATTTCCATGCCTATTCTTTTTGATAAGTTGGTTTAAAAAACATGGCTATTTTAGTTAGTAATATAATTCAATTTTTACTAAGGGGCTTAAAACCCCTTAGTTTTTCTATTTTTATGAGAAGGTCAACATATATACCTTCTAAGCAGATATTACAAAAAATTAAATACATTGTTTCCATGCTTCTAAAAATTTTGTTACAACTTGTAACTCGAAATCATTAAATTGTTGGAATAACTCACTGTAACGCTCATGTGCAATTTTGTGTAATTTTTTATGAACAATTGCTAACTGTATTCCCTTATCAGTTAAAGTATAAAAGATTTCCTTCTTATTATCTGTATTTTGATGCGTCAGTAAAATTTTATTATCAATAAGAACGCGAATAGCTTTAGAGATAGTTGCTTTAGAAATATTAAGTTCCATAGATAGTAGAGTGTTATTCATTTGTTGTTTACTCTCATGAATAACCGAAACAATATGTAGTTGCGTTAGAGTCCAATTTTTATTTATATTTTCATCTTCACTAACTAATTCTTTTATCATCTCTTGAGATGCATATTTTTTCTTTTCTCTTGTTATGACAAAGTCTTCAATAGCTTTTAAGGTTTGTTCATGGACAAAATTTGTCATAATAATTTCCCCTATCTAGAATTATTGTTTACCGGTTAACAATATGAAGTTTACCAGTAAACAATAATTAGGTCAACAATTTAAAAAAAGACTTTTATGCATTGAAACTAACTCTTTAATATAATAGGGCTTTATTAGGATAAATTATGAAAAACAGATACATTAAAGGTTCTTACATAATTAGTTAAATTCCAATTTAGCAATTGACAATTGCTAAATGAGGATATAAAATCAAAATAGTTTACCGGTAAACAAAAAACAAAATAGACAAAGAGGGGTAGAAACATTTAAATGAATAAGGGCATAAAACAGAAAATTTACGATAATTATCTACATTTGTTACATCTCAATGAACAAAAGGCAGATAAGGATATTGAGACTTTTTTTAAGCAAGCAAAAATGGAAGAAATAGAACATGTACCGACAAATATGACAAGTATACACGTAATTGCCTGTATTGGTGAGAATCAACCAATAAATAATATTACAATTGCAAGGAAAATGAATTTATCTAAAGCGAATATCACAAAAATTAACACCAAATTAATAAAAGAAAATTTAATCACTCGTTTTCAGTCAGTTGATAACAAAAAGGAGGTATATTATCAACTTACTCCGGCAGGACAATCACTTTGTGAATTACATCAGAAAATTCATGACCAGAAAGAAAATGAATTTTATCAGTTCGTTGATTCATTTTCTGAAATTGAACAAAATGCAATATTGAAGTTTTTACAAAATATAAACGATAAAATGTTGGGGAAATAAATTTATTATAACTTAAATAAATTAGCTAATTATTAATAATCTTTTAGGAGGGATAGCATGAACCGTGTCAAATCAAGTGCTTCTTTTCTTTTATATTTGTTGTGTATTAGTGCTTTTTT
This sequence comes from Bacillus sp. FSL L8-0152, assembly GCF_038006365.1. NCBI lineage: Bacteria > Bacillati > Bacillota > Bacilli > Caryophanales > Bacillaceae > Bacillus > Bacillus sp. FSL L8-0152. Next base: position 3,182,767 of record NZ_JBBOVB010000001.1, on the reverse strand, counting down.
CGCTTCTTTAAATCAAAACATATATTCTCCAATAATTCCCATAATTCGGGATTCATTCCAAGTATCTATAACAATGGTTAACCTTTCCGTTTCCATATTTATTTTTATTACGGCAATTATGCAAATTGTTTTTGGTTCTATAATTGATTTTAAAGGTGCTAGGACTATTCTTATTCCGAGTATTATTTTAACAATTATAGCGAGTATTGGTTGTGCAATTACAAGTAACTTTACAGTATTTTTAATATGTAGAATTTTACAGGCTGTAGGGACAGCTGCAATACCACTTATTGCTGCAACTACAATTGGTACTGTATTTCAAGGAGAACAACGAGGAAGTGCAATGGGTACATATCAAACCATGTTATCCATTGCACCTGCTGTTGCACCTGTGCTAGGAGGTTTTATTGGGGAAAAATATAATTACCCAGGCGTTTTCTGGCTACTTGTGGCAGTCTCTTTAATTCTATTTGTAATTAATTGGATATATTTCCCTGAGGATCGTGTAGGAAGTAAAAAAGAATTGAGTGGGAAAACACTTATATCTCACTATGCTTCTATATTTAAAAGCAAAGTGGGCAGTTCCATATTAATATTAAGTTTCTTTGCATTTTTTCTTTATTTCTCCTTCATTGTTTACTTACCAATTTTATTAACTGATCATTATCAATTAAGTTTACAGGTAGTGGGTTTACTTTACTTACCAATGGCTATTAGTTTAATGATTGGCAGCATGACTTTTAAAACAATTCAATCAAGAATTTCACAAAAAAAGCTTTTTATAACTGGAAATGTAGTCTTAGCTTTGAGCGTTATATTATTTGCTGTGACACACTCGAATACTTTAATTGGCGTAACAGTTGCTTTAATTCTTCACGGAATATCAATTGGTATCCTCACTCCTTTATTTGCTACTATGATTGTAAATGAATTTGAACATAATAGAGGAAGTGCAATGGGGATGTTTAACTTTATTAGATACATGGGAATGGCTGTAGGACCAATTATTTCCGGATTATTATTAACATATTACCAACCTACATTTGTATTTAGTATATTTGGAGGATTCTTTATTTTATTGAGTGTTGGTATGCTTATTCGGATTAGGAAGAGAGGTATTAAAATTGTGGTAAAAGAAGAAACCCTAAAATAAGAAAAATATTTAAGATTTCAGCATAGAAAGTTCAGGATGCTGAAACTCCCCCATCTTCACTTCTAAATCAAGTGAGAGTGGGGAAGTTTCAATTAATTTTTCTTTAATCTACAAGAACTATTATAAATTAATTTTAATCATCTTATGAATTAAGGGAAACCATTATAAATTATAATTATTACTTGTTCTTTTAATTCATCAAGGGTCTTACCGCTAATATTGTCAATAATAGTTTCATGTATTTCATGTTTTAATACAATTGTTTTTCCTGCAACTCTCTAATATTTACTCTTCCATACCCTGAATTTAATTTATTATTGGAAAGAACTGATTGTCATAGTAAATCACTGACTTTCAATAAGATATAACAATATATTCGCTCAATTATACTCTTATTTATACAGAATAGAGGTCCATATAAATTCTTAATCCTCAGGTATGTTGTGATATTTTGCTATTTAGATATGTAATTAGGAATGATTAATAGGGAAACAGTCTCAATATATGTATCATTTAGTTATTAGTATACTATCGCTTTTATCTATACTATATTTGTTTTTGGGAAACTATAAAATTACTATTTCTAAGTATATTTTTATCTTTAAATGTTTAATTAATATGATAATAAATTACCCTTTATATTTAAAAAGAAGAAATAATTAGTTCTCCATAAAATAGAAAAACGCCAGCTTTTCTTGTAACCCCATTTGGTGAGATAAAGAAAAAACACCTCCATTAAAATCATAACTGATACTTACGATTTAGAGAGGTGTTTTTTTCGTCTCATTCTAAGGGTTCACTCCATACAAGTTCAGTTTATTGTTAGAATGAAAATGGCACGTGTTTAATTTTTAAACCAACATTAGAAAAATTATTTATTTTCACTTAAAAATTCAAGAGCTTTGTTGAAAACTTCTTGACCTGCTGGGGTATTCATTTTAAATTGGAATTCATGCGCTAACTCACCATAGATATTTTTATCAAAGAAAAGTGTATCTACAGGAACTCCTTTATTTTGTAAAGCAGAAGTTAATGCTTTGGCTTGTTCTTCAAATGATGCTGTATTTCCATCTGTAATAAACGTTGGTGGATAATCTTTTGTTATATGTTTAAAGATTGAAGCAATCTCTATTTCAGGTAAGGTTTCAAAATCCTTTTTCCCAAAATAAGCCCAACCAGTGGTACGCATAAAGTTTTGCACTTCTTTAGTTGTCTCCATTTTAGCTAATGCAGGCATATCATACGGACCACAAAGTAGTAACGTACCTTTAATTGTAGAAGGTTCAACAATAGGATCCATTTTAGTTAATCTTGCATAATCGGGAGATGTTTGAATATTAACGAATTGTCCAGATATCTGTGCTCCAGCTGAATCTCCTGCAAAATAAACGTGATTTAGTTGTACATTATATTTCTTTGCATTTTCTTGTATATATACATAAGCCTCACCAAGTTGGCGTACTGGTGTAGGATATTTCATCTTAGGTGCAAGAGCATAATTTATATTTATCACTATATAACCACGAGCAGCTAATTCTACTGCATAACCAGTGATATCAGATTTATCTCCACCAACAAACCCACCCCCATGTACCCAAAAAATAACAGGTGTTTTTTCACTATGATTTTTTGGATAAATAATGTCTAATGTACCATCAGGAAATTTAGAATTATAATTGATGTCCTTAACAATTTTTGTTTCTTTTAGAGTGTTTTTAAAATTATCAGATTGAACAAACATTCCACCTTCAAATGCTTTTTTTATGAGAAATGCTTTGGGAGTAGGTGAAAGGTTCCAATAACTAACTCCTGTAATAATCAATCCGAAAACAATCAAAAGAAATATAAACATTCTTTTTTTCCATACTCTTTTAGGATTTGGCTGTTTTATTTTCATAATTATATAATCCCCATTCTTGTTAGTATAATACTTATGTGAAAAAGTACAACGTGGATTGCTATTTTAATCTATAGTTATTTAATTATTTAGGGTGGCTAATTAGATTTTTAATCTCAATTGTAATATGTATTCAGACTTTATATTTCATTGCTCTTACATATCAACGTTTGTTTACCTTATGAAGATCAAAATTATTTGTTTCTAAACGTTTATTCATACTAGTTCATAATGCGCTAGGTAGCATTGTGTTTCTAAAAATCACATAAAATAATAAATTACATACACTAGTTATAACCAAAAAATCTATCTTAAAATGAAAGGGATTTAGTATGATTAAATTGAATTTTGAGGGATTAACTGGGGAAATTATTACAGAATTTGATTGTGAGTATGAAAAGGCAAGACAAGAATGGAATCATTCTATAGAAAAATTCCCAGTTGTTATTGTTTATTGTTATACAAATTGTGATGTAAGAAATGCAATTATTTGGGCAAGGAAAAACAAAGTGAGTATCCGTATACGCTCAGGTGGTCATCATTATGAGGGATATTCTATTGGTAATAACGTCCTTGTTATTGATATAAGCAAAATGAATTGTTTAGAGGTTACTTTAAAAGGAGAAGCACTAAAAATACAAGGGGGCGTAAAAAATGAACAAATCTATGATTTTATATCCTCTAAAGGGTATCCATTTCCAGGAGGCACTTGTCCAACTGTCGGAGTAAGTGGATACACACTAGGTGGTGGATGGGGCTACTCTAGTAGATACTTCGGGCTTGGCTGCGACAACTTAATAGAGCTAGAATTAATAGACTATAAAGGTAGAGTTATTAGAGCGAATGAAACCTGCCATAAAGATTTATTTTGGGCATGTCGGGGGGGCGGGGGTGGAAACTTTGGTGTCATTGTTTCACTAACTTTTAAGCTACCTCCAAAAGTTGATAAAGTTACTTTAATTGAATTATATTGGCCTAATACTTCAGTAAATCTCCAAAAAGAGTTTCTTCGTACATGGCAAAGTTGGTTAGTTAACTTAAATAATAAAATGACAATTGGTGTAAGTATTTATAATTCCATCGCAGAAGGAATGGCGATATATGGACGTGGTTTATATTACGGTACTCTTGAAGATGCAACAATTATTTTACAAGAGCTACTCCATATAGGTGGGGGGAGGATGAATTTACAATATGTTAGTTTTCTTGAAGCAATGGACATTGTACAGTCTTCATATCCTTCATCGGAACAATTTAAATCTACAGGTCGCTTTGTCCATAGGCAATATAACGAAGAAGAAATTGAAAAGATCGTTAACCTTATTGAAGATAAGGCAAATGGAAGTGTTTTTGCAGCAATTAGCCTTTATCCACTTGGAGGGAACGTTAAAAGTGTAGATAGAGATGCGACTGCTTTCTATTATCGTGATGCTCATTATATTCTAGGTATCCAAACCATATGGGAAGACCCTATTTATAAAAAAGACAATGTTCAATGGGTTGAAAAGCGTTTTGATTATATAAAAACTATTACAAAAGGTTCGTTTATAAATTTTCCTTATAGTGAATTAAAAGATTATATGATTGCTTATTATGGAGGGCATGCTGAACGTTTAAGAGAAATCAATAAAAAGTATGATCCATGTAATCTATTCTCATTTCCTCAAGGTATCCAGAATTAAATAAGGAAATAGGTGGTATCGATATATTTGAATGCGCAAAACAATGATCTATTGTAACTTTTTTATTTGCTGTTTATTAAAAAATGGGTGCAAAAAATAACAAAGGTATTAATTTTTTACACTATATGTGTTATAACACTACATCCATCAACTTAAGGGCTTGGTGTTGGTTTAGAATAAAGTTTGGTTAAAAAATCATTCTAAACCCGTAATTTCAATGCATATAAAAAGCCATTGTTTTAAACAGTAATTGAACAAAACGATGGCTTTCTATTATTTTTCAGAACTGTTTTTTATAAAAAAGTCTGATTAATTTAATTTTCCGTATACCACTAACGCACCATTTAGTTTAATAAGATTGAATGGATTTAAATTTTCTTCCAATAAAGTTAGTAGGTACGGGGATGAGTTCTATTTCTCTTGACCAAACAGAGAGTTGAACAATGTTGTGAATCTTATGAGCAATTATATGGTGTAATCCAGCGCACTCCAAATATTTGATTATATCGTCTTGCAAACTGAAAACGTGTTAGTTTTGGTTGCTGGCAAAGAAGGTTGTCGCCTTTTTTGAAAGTTCATTTTCCTTTTTTAATGACAGGATTTCACTTCGTAAAGAACGCAGTTCTTTCATATTAGATACCTCATCATCCAAAAATAGGGGAGAATACTTTTTTATCCATGCATTTAGTGTCCCGTTCCCTAGGTCAAATTCTCTTTGAATACTGGAAGTTGTACTCCCTTCTTTAACCGCCAATTCAATACATTGTTTTTTTTTTTTTTTTCATTTCATCATACTGTTTTTTCATCTGAAACACCTCTCATATAGAATAATTTATCTCTATACTATGTTCCAGTTTTACTGTATCCCCTCATAATGCTGTGATTAATATCTCATACTGTATGGCTGTCTTTTTTAGGTGCAGTCCCTTCTTGAAAAAGTGTTATTGTTTTAGAGAGGCAATTTCTCTCACGAATTGAAAGATTTTCAAGTTTTTTGTTTTTGTATTCAGAATTGTTGCATAGTTGATTAGAAGCAAATGTTTTAGATAACATAATAACTTGTTTGCCATACGATTTTGATTTATTTTCACTCATTTCTTGTGTCTGTTTTTAAGGTTGTAACTTAGTTTAAGATACTTCGCAACAGGATCGAACAGAGCCTTTTATTTTTTGCTTTTTCATAATATAGGTAAATTGGCGAATCTCCTCACATAAAATACCATAGAGGCAAAATCGATTTCCTTATCTAAGGAATGAGCATACTCTGTTTGGAGGTGTTAAGATGTTCGATAATCAAAATGAACATAGGAAATGGGAAGGGATTCAGGTTGGAGCTTTGGATTCTAATTTGGTGGGGCCAACGTTTCCAGCAATTCCTTCATTTACTTTCCCAGTTGGGCCAGCAGGCCCAACTGGAGAAACAGGCCCAACTGGAGAAACAGGCCCAACTGGAGAAACAGGCCCAACTGGAGAAATAGGCCCAACTGGAGAAACGGGCCCAACTGGAGAAACAGGCCCAACTGGAGAAACAGGCCCAACTGGAGAAACAGGCCCAACTGGAGAAACAGGCCCAACTGGAGAAACAGGCCCAACCGGAGGAACAGGCCCAACCGGAGAAACAGGCCCAACTGGAGAAACAGGCCCAACCGGAGAAACAGGCCCAACTGGAGAAACAGGCCCAACTGGAGAAACAGGCCCAACCGGAGGAACAGGCCCAACCGGAGGAACAGGCCCAACCGGAGAAACAGGCCCAACCGGAGAAACAGGCCCAATCGGAGAAACAGGCCCAACCGGAGGAACAGGCCCAACTGGAGAAACAGGCCCAACCGGAGGAACAGGCCCAACCGGAGAAACAGGTGCCATGGTTTTAACAGGGGTTGGAGATCCCACATGCGCTATTGGAAATTTAGGAGATATTTACATTGACCTATCCACAGGGAGAACATATTATAAGCTCTCTCAGCCAGTACCTCCAATGGTCAGAGCTATTCCAACACCTACCGGTGCCACAATTCCTGTGGGTTCAACGCAGACTTATACTACAATTGATGCAGCTTTAGCTGTCGCTAATAATGGTGACAGGTTATTACTTGACGCTGAGACCTTTATAATTACATCCACTGTTACTGTTAATAAAACGGTAACGATTGAGGGTCAAGGAATAGGGGCAACTACCGTTATTACTACCTTGAATACTGTAATCTCTATGTTTAATGTTACAGTATCTAACGTTATTTTTCGTAATATGTCAATTGTCCAAAATTTCCCTTCTGTTTTGAGTGTAGAGTCTGTTATTTCAATTAATAATTTGTTAGCAACAGGAATATATGTTGATAGTTGTGAAATTTCAGTATGCGAACTCGGTATCGCCATTAAAGCAACTGAATTCCAAATAACAAATTGTAATTTTACCTATGCACCCGCTGCTTCACCTAACAACGGATACTTCTATATCATTATTTCCTCTACTTCAGGGCAAAGTATTATTGACGATAACACCTTTGTGTCTGACTCAGGTAACACGAGATGCAGATTTATCATCATAACGAATATAACCGTTAATTCAGGCACACTTCAAGGGAATTTAGTAATAAGCAATAATACACAAGACAACTTATCTCCGGCTACATTAAGACACCTGCTAGATATCGAGGAATTTGTTGGTACAAATTTTGGTTTGTTTCTTTTAAACAACACAACAGTAAATGAAGGAAATGTACCTGTTTTATTGTTTAATGCGGATTTTACTATATTTAAATTCATAGAAGTTAATGGTAACAGTATCCAAAATACTGCCGGAAAGGGAATTATCGGAATTGACTCGAGTTCTATCGGTCAAACACCTATTTTTAGTTCGGGTAATACAATTGCAAATCAATTTTTCACTCTAGGATGGGCTTCTGCAACCATTCCACTTAGTTTTATTGTGGGGTATAATACAACGGTAATCTCAGAGCCACCTAACCTGCCATTAACTAGTTGTTATTGGCTTATGTTGATTTGATACCGTATAGATGTAATTTAGAAGTTTAATATGTTACTATGACCCCCAAACAAGGTAGAGCAAGAGCATCACTTTATTAAGAAACGTGTACATTCTATATTAAGAATCAAGTTTTTTCACACAGTTAAATCCTTGCAGAAGTAGGTGACATGTTTTGGTTTTTATGAAGTATAAGAAACCGTCAGAAGAAGTAGAGATTGAATATCGAAATTTCGAAAAAATAAGATCATTACTTTTGGGAACACAACTTTATTAGATTTTCTTGCAAAGTCTTTATGTATATATTAATAAAAAAGAATGCACACAGATTAAAATGTGCATTCTTTTTTAATAAAGCTTGATTAATAACTAACTAACTGTATTCTTATTGCTATGACTATAACTTTCTTCCATAGCCAATGCATCTGCTTTAGTAACATGAACGGTACCAAATGGATGATTTGGAGGAGCGTATATCGAGTAAAGTTTTAACGGAATATTACCTGTATTAGTTACATTATGCCATGTTCCCGCAGGTATCATTATTGCAAAATCATCATAGACATTTCTTTTAAAGTTTAAATTATCTTTACTCTTGCCCATTTGAACAATCCCCTGACCTTGTTCAATACGTAAAAATTGATCGACATTAGGATGTATTTCCAAGCCAATATCTTCGCCAATATTGATGCTCATTAAGGTAACTTGTAAATGTTTACCTGTCCATAAAGCAGTACGATACTTATTGTTTTGTTTTGTTGCTTCATTTATATTAACAACAAATGGTTCTGATCCATAATCTGTTAACGAAATACTTCCAACACCGCCGGAAAAACTAAAAGAATCAAATCTGTTTGCATACTCTATCTCATTGGGGAAAGTCCAGTAAACAGGCGGTTTTCCATAGTTATACGGTACATTAACATAATAAGGACATGGATACATAAAAGGAATATAGTACATTTTTATCAACCCTTCATGATTTTATAAAATTATCCTATGCACTGGTTAAGTTAATGTACTTAGACTAAAGGTAAATTTTGTAAAGAAGGCTTTTTAGCATAAAAGGGGTACGGAAACAATTATGGATTTCAGGGGGGAATCTGGAATTAAATCCTATATTTTAATTTTGATAAGTCAATTTGAGAGCTTCTAAAGCATTTAAAATAAACAACTTGCTATATTATTAATAGCGTATATCCTATTCATAATGCTTGGTATGAATAGGTTTATTTCATTATCGTTATAAATCTGCATAATCCTGATGTGACACGGTTTAGTTTTTAGACATATTATATAAATGTTTTTTTAATTATTAACTGAGGTGAATTATTATGATAAATCCTTACTGTATTAAAAACAGGGCAATAGGCTCAGTCTATACAACCCATGGAGCTCAATCAACAATGCATGCAGTATATCATGCATTGCAGTATATGCCATACTATCAACATCCCGCTATACCTTATTATGAAACCATACAATATCATCCCTCTATAGAATATACACCTCAAAGTATATATCCTACCATTTTTACAACAATTCCACTTTATTAATCATCCTTCTGTTTTTAATTACTTTTAAACTGTATATACAACCACTGGGGAATTGGTCTGTTTGGCTTGGCGACACCCTTGATATAGAGCATTAAGACAACTTATCTTGATACTCTATATAGGAATGTAAATAAAAAAAGAGTGTAGATATCTAGACTTTTTTTTCTCTAACTATCTGAGACTTTTAAAGGGTCTCTTTCTGTTATTACAGATTTTATACATACTTAGACTTCAGAAGAGGATTAACATTCGAATTTATGATATATTTACTACTCACTCGAAGTGTGAACTCTAAACGATCACATGAATTAAGAAAGTCAGTCGTTGAGGGTGGATTTTAGCCTGATTTTCATACACCAATCGAAGCGATGACGTATAACGACGCTACAAGAACTTGCAACGGTGGTGTTTTACAATAATGTTGCTAAGATTGCAAGTAAGCATGATCCAGATCTTGCTACATTATTAAGCCGTGTTGCAAAAGATGAAACTCTTCATTATGCGTTTTATCGAGATTTCATTCGAACACATTTGGAATGGGAACCTAACTATTGCTATTATATTGCCAATGTGATTAGGAATTTTAAAATGCGAGGTGCTGTTATGCCTGATTTTGAAAATAGAATGGCTGTAATTGCAAAAGAAGCGAATTATGGACCACTACATCAAGCACTTGATGTAGTGGTTGATTATTGGGGGTTAAAAGACTTACGACCAATTGCACCTTTAGCTGAAAAAGCAAGAATTGAGATTTTGGAATACCACATAAGATTGAAAAAAATACGTGATCGATTTGGTCGTTTTCAAGGAAAACTGATCTACGTTAATGAGTAGAGATTTCAGAGTATAAGCGGGGTAATTCCCTTTCCCTTTATGGGAAATCTGACACACTCCCTATTGTTTTTGGGATGTTTTTTATTCAATTTAATTTTTTGTTAAAAAGTTGTTGACGATAAAAATAATTTTATGATATTATAAAATATTTGATAAAAAATAAAATATGTGTTAAGGTTAAGGAAGTTTACCATATATGGAGGTGGATTATATGTTTCAAATTGGCGATAACATTGTTTATCCAATGCACGGAGCAGGTATAATTGAAGCCATAGAAGAAAAAGAATTCTCAGGAAAAAAACAACAGTATTATGTTATAAAAATGTCAATCAGTAATATGCAAGTCATGATTCCTATGGGTAAAATACTAAGTTCGAGTATACGCCCAGTTACTGATATACTTGCATTAAAACACATTATACACATTTTTCAGCATGGAGAATCAGATAAATTATTGCCGTGGAAACAAAGGTATAAAGTGAACACGGACAAAATAAAAACGGGTGAAATACAAGATGGTGCTGAAGTTGTACGTGATTTAATGCGTATGAAGAAAGAAAAGGCACTGAATACAAGCGAAAAAAAATGTTGGATAACGCACATGAATTTTTGATTAGTGAACTAGGATTAATTAAAGGAATCACTGAAAATCAAATAAAAAGTTTCTGTTAAGATTCATTATAGATAATGTATTACATCCCCCGGAAATATCCTAAATTTTTCGGGAATATGATGATTATTAAAAGTAAATCATTTCAAAGGCATTCAACTTCTTCAACTCACTTTTAGAGTAGGAACCTCTTTTGTTATTACTTCAATCTTATCCATTTTTATTTTTAAATTTCTTTTACGAACGTTCAAAGTTTCATCAAATAACTCGATTAAATAGTCACTTGATTTTTGCAATCCTGATTCACACTGGCACGGACAAGGATCCGTAAGGATGAAAGAGAGGTAGGGCTTTCATTGTTTTAGGTAATATATTATCTAAGTCATTATTTCTAGAAGAAAAAACAATTAATCTCACCGCTATCTCTTTAAGAGTTCCTTACATCTACTGAGACAGTGAATACTAATTGTTTATCTTCTTTACGTAAAATTGATAAACGAACTGGTAACACCATATGGTCAACTACAAAAAATGGTTTCCAGACCAGGAAACCATTTTTAATCTTATTTACATAACAATAGTAAATTAAGCAGTAAGAAGGAGTGCACACATGAAAAAAATGTTAACAAAAGAATTAAGTAATGAATTAAAGAAGCGAGAAGGGATTATTTCTATTACAGTGGAGCCTTATGAAAAAATCGAAGTTGGTGGAATTCGTGTAGATGGACCAGCTGTGATTCTAATTAATCAAGAATAGCTAAAAATAGTTGAATGAACGAAGAAAAGGATCAGCCTTTACGAGAAGGGAAGATCCTTTTTGTTTACTACGGCTAATAACAGGATATACATATATTCCATCTGATGAGATGGGGTTCAAAGGAAGGAGAGGGTGGAGATTATCATAGTGGAAAGCTTAATATTGGTAGGATTTCTTTTTATTTTATATACATTAGTTGTTCAAAAACAAACTAAGTATTTGAAACGATAGATTGTTTTCTTTTTAAGAGCGGGATTTTAAAGGAGGAATTTAGATGGATGCAAGGAAAGAACGGATAAAATACGAGAAGATGTCAAAGAATTATGATCGTATTTATTTAGTTTCGTTTATCCTATTAATTGTACTTGTTTGTAGTAGTGTGATTATCATAGGAGCTACAGGAGGAAAATATGGAGTGTTTTTATTGTTGGCAATTTTACTTAACGCACGTATTACGAAAGAATCTCAAAAAAAGTATGAGCAGTATGCTAACAAAGAGCGTATTTAAAATGACACATATCTTGAAAAGAACAACCTAAATGTACCTTATTAAAATGTTATTTTTGTTTCTATAATGAATTATCCTTCTAGCATATTTAAAAGATTTATACCATATATTAAGAGAAAGAATGTAGGTTAGAAAGGAGCTTTATAGATTGAGTTATTTGGAGGGAAACGACTTGAGTGAACAAAATATGGTAAGTGTACCGAATCCCTACGTATATCATACATTACAATCAGTAATTGGTAAACATGTGGTTATTGAAACTGTAAGAGGAAAGTTAAAGGATGTGAAACCAGATCATTTGCTAATTGAAGATACGGTACCGTATATTATACGAATTCAACAAATTGTATGGATTATGCCAAAACAATGATTAAATTACATCTAATTTGATTTATAACAAATTGGGTTCATAGACGTCCAAATAAAAACACAGGGTTTTATCTCTGTGTTTCTTCAAATTTTCTTTTTTGGATATATGCTTGAGCATGGATAATTTCTTTCTGAAGTTCTTTTAATTCTTCCGTAGATCCTGATTCAATCCTCATGTACGTAGTAACTAGACTAATCATCATATCCATCTTCTCTACTATATTTTGAATGACCTGTTCAGATTGCTCTTTTTGAGGGTGTTGTATTGCTGTTAATACATCTTCTATATAATTATTCTTTCTTTGCTGGATATCATAAATAAACTGTTTTGTGTTTGAATTCATTTGTTGTTCCTCCATTTTGGATATGTTTCTATTGTATCACCTTTGAATAGAAAATATTGGATTTCCCTAAATTTAAATCTGTCTCACAGATCTACTCAAATATACAAACTAATTCCTGAACGTACAGGGAATTAATTAAAATGTGTCAATAATGTGTATTGATGATTTTGTTTTTTTGTTGTTACTAGTTCGTTAAAAAATACCCCTATTTATACATTGGCCATGCGAGTAGGTAGTTTGTCTTTACTTCTTACATAAACATCATGTAATTCATACACTTGGCCAGCTTGTAATTGTGTCATGATGTCTTCCAAATGAATTTGTATATTACCGGTCTCAATTGAGTGAGCTTTGTTTTAAATGCAGCTGTTTGGCACTCTTTTCTGTATATTTTAGTTGGTAACTTAAAACGTGATAAATAATATCCTTGCTTGTCTTGAATAGACTTAAAGCCTTGTAAACGAAAATATCCTAAGTCACGAATATATAGTTCATTCTTTTGTGTCATGCCTGTTCGAGTCGCACTATATGGGGTAGCACCACACATCCATCAACTTAAGGTATATTTTTATACAAAATGCGGTCTTTCCATATATCTTTTTATTATCTTTTATAGATTTTATAAAAGTGGGCATATCAAATAAACCCTGACGGGCTTCAATTTTTTACTATGCTACATGATGAGTAGAAGTGGTATACTCATACACAACACCCAAAATATCAAAGACTGTCTTTTTCTCATATCGATGAGATTTTCGTCCGTTGTGCTGTAGGAGGTTAAACAGACGAAGGAGAACCTTTGATAATTCTTGGGTGTTTTTGTGTAATGCTTGGTAAAAAAGTGAAAAATAATCCTTAATTATGTACATCGCTTTATATTCACTTAGCTCTTTCTGTTTCTTCCGTAACAGGAGTTCTCTCATTTTAAACATGGTAGAAGAACATAATAGAATACTAATGAGTTGCCCATAAAGGTGACATTCTAATCGTTCTTGTTTAATAGATTTACAACGATGAATTTGAAACCAAGATTTCCATATTTTAAATAACAGTTCAATTTGCCAACGTAATGAATATAAATCATAGATTTTCTCTTTTGGTACCCATTCCGTAGGAATGTTTGTCATATATACCGTAATACCTTGTAAAAGCTTCGTACGCTCTGTATAAGTAATTCCTTTTTTCTTTTCGCGAATAGCTCGGTCATGTAGGCGTTTCTGTTTTTGCTCCTCAGTACATCTATAAACCACAATGCGAGTAGGTAGTTTGTCTTTACTCCCTACATAAACATCATGTAATTCATACACTTGGCCAGGTTGTAATTGTGTCATGATGTCTTCCAAATGAATTTGTATATTACCGGTCTCAATTGAGTGGGCTTTGTTTTAAATACAACTGTTTCGAACTCTTTTCTGTATATTTTAGTTGGTAACTTAAGACGTGATAAATAATATCCTTGCTTGTCTTGAATAGACTTAAAGTCTTGTAAACGAAAATATCCTAAGTCACGAATATATAGTTCATTCTTTTGTGCCATACCTGTTCGAGTCGCACTATATGCCTGATCACTTCGTTTTCCTGGTTCAATTTCCACATCAGAAAATTCCCCACTCAACAAGTCATACTCTAGTTGAATTTTCACATCAGCTTTATGACTGCATTCTCCGGCACCAGGATAAGTAGCTGCGAATCGATCTGGAACTTGGAAGGTTGTAGAATCAAGGATGCGAATGCGCTCAAAGTAAGCTGAAAGAGAATGAGAAATTTTAGATAAACCTCCAATTTTAGCTTGTAGAAGTGTAGTAAATACAGTTCGAAAGAAAGCTACAGAAGCTGAGTTAAAGCGTCGATTAAGTCCCTCCGGACTTAATAAAATTCCTGTTGAGGTTTCTAACTGACTACAAAGTTGAGTAAGAGAGGTAGTAGCGACTTGTTGATTTAACCATACACACAAAGATAAGAAATGGTGCCCAGGGCACTTACGTTTTCGTTTCATCCCGCCTGCTTCTATAGCTAATTGATTAAGTGTAGCGGGAGACATATATCGATATAACTCTTCGGCAAATAAAGATAACTCTTGTTTTTGATGGATATTCATAAAAAGTACGTCACCCTTTCTCATTAATATAAGAGAATAGTAACGTGCTTTTAACTCCAAAAATAGTCTATATACGGATTTGGAATAAAGTCACGAAGTTTAAAAAAGACGTGTTGTTTTAATAAGGTGCAACGCTTTTGCTCGAGATTACTTACCTAGAGCTTGTTTTATTGAACTAACAGGGCAGGTTACTTCAATAAAAAGAGGGGTTTTAGTGACAAAAGCTAATTCTTATTGCTATAAACAATTATATAGGGGAGGGTTTACATTGATAAATTTTTTTAAATATAACTGGCAAGTAAGAGACGAATGGTTTGAATGGTGTAATCAACTATCAAATGAAGAGTTGATAAAAGAGCGAACTGGAGGAGTAGGAAGTATTTTATATACCCTTTTTCACATTATTGATGTTGAATATAGTTGGGTTCGCGGTATTCAAGGCAAAGAAGACATAGTAGTTGGATTTGCTGATTATGATACACTTGAAAGGGTTAAATCTCTTTCAGATAGATTCCGGAATGAAATAGCTGAATTTCTCAAAAAAAATTTAGATGAATTAAAAGAGAAAGCTGTATGTGTTGCTTGGGATGAAGATAAATATACTGTTGAGGAAATATTACACCATATAATTGCTCATGAGATTCACCACATTGGTCAACTCTCTGTTTGGTCAAGAGAAATAGAACTCAACCCCGTACCTGCTAACTTTATTGGAAGAAAGTTTAAATCCATTCATTCTTATTAAACTAAATGGTGCGTTAGTGGTATAAGGAAGATTAAATTAATCAGACTTTTTTATGAAAAACAGTTCTGGAAAATAAAAGAGAGCCATCGTTTTGTTCAATTACTGTTTAAAACAATGGCTTTTTATATGCATTGAAATTATGGGTTTAGAATGATTTTTTAACCAAACTTTATTTTAAACCAGCACCAAATCCTTAAGTTGATGGATGTGTGGCGGTACCCCTGGAAGCTTTGGATACAATCTGATATAGGCTTAATTTCGTGGGTTTGTCCTGGTTGTAGCTGGTATGGATTCGGCAATTGTTACGGGAAAAAGAACCAACATTCTGACAAATATGGAAAACCGAAAACGGCCGTGTATGAAACTTTCTATATTTATACTCAAAGTTGGTGCTACTTCTTTATTGCATTAGATAGTAATGTAATTTATAATACGTTTAAATGATTAAATTCTTAAACAAAAGGAAATGTGAGTGAAATGAACTGTAATGATAAAGTAATGCATCTTTTAGAAAGTTTAGGACCGTGTTTTCAAGGGCTGGGAGATCCAACACGTCGGCAAATTGTATCACTTTTAATTGATAAAGATAGCTTAAATGTGACGCAAATTGCGGAGCATATTCCTATGTCAAGGCCTACTGTCTCTCATCATCTGAAAATATTGAAACAATCAGGGTTGCTTCAAGTTCAGAAAAAAGGCACTGAAATGTATTATTGCCTTGAATTTAATGAAACAATAAATCTTTTAAAAGAACTTGTTTCTTTAGTCGAAGATGAATGTAAGAATTAGATACAAATTTATAATTTAGGGACACATTTTGCCCCTTTTTTAATGATTTTTATGTTAAAAGGTTTAAGTTTTTAATCATTTAAACTTATAAGTGAATACTAATTAAAATGGAGGTTTCAGATGAATAAGAAAACCGTATTAATTGTTGGTGGATATGGAGTTGTTGGTAGCCAAATTGCTCGAATTTTACATGATCGACATCCTGATTTGGAAATTAGATTAGGAGGAAGAACCTTAGGGAAAGCACTACCTTTTGAATCAGAGAGAGTAAAAATAGTCAAGGTGGACAACACAACAGATGATCCTTTAAGAAGTTTGAATGATGATCTCACATTAGTTGTTAATGCGGTTAATGATTCTCAAGATAGACTACTTCTATCCGCGGTCAAAAGAAGAATTCCATTGGTTGACATTACTCGTTGGACTGAACGCTTTCAGAGTTCTATTGCTCGATTGAAAAATGTTGAAGTTCAATCCCCTGTTGTATTAGCTTCTGGGTGGATGGGGGGGACAGCAGCCCTTTTTTCTAAAATTTATTCAAAAGATCTTCAAGAGGTTACAGTTGATATCAACGCATTATATTCTCTTCAAGACAAAGCAGGACCAAATTCAACAGCATATATGGATCGGTTAACTATTCCATTTGAAGTCAAATCTCAAGAGGGAATGCGACAGGCCTATCCAATGACTGATCCAATCAAAGTCCGCTTTCCCAACGGTTATATAACAAAATGTTATCGTTTGGATACTCCTGATCACATAACTCTGCCAGAATCTATTCATGCTGTTTCGGCTAACTTTCGTATTGCTTTTGATAGTAAAATATCTACATATGGATTGGTTTCTCTGGTGAATACAGGAATTTGGAAAATAATTAGCGGAGAAAAATTTACCGGTTTACGGAAAAATATTCTCTATAAACCCGGAAAGGGAAGTGCACATAACATAGTTATTCACCTTAAAGGTTATGATGATACTGGTGTATTGCATAGACGATGTGTGAACATATCGGATCCGTTAGGACAGACACATCTTACTGCTTTAGGAGCATCTGTCCAAGCAGAGAATATTTTACAAACATCTGATATTGTGGTTCCGGATTCTGAAATTTACTTTCCAGAAAATCTATTAGATTTGGGTGTGAATCCATCTACAATTTTAGATTTTTATAGAGAATACGGAGTTAATATTACGACAGAAAATATATAAAAGGTACCGTTCTATACGTGGTAGTACACATATCGCTATCAAACTAAAGTTAAGAAATCGAATTCCTCACATTCATCAATTTAAGAAGTCTAGTATTCCTCAAAACGAAAAAAATGAGCTGAATTGTAAGAAACAACTGTACAGAAATAAAATTTTCGTTTTGGGGTAAATCGTCCTTGTTAGCTTGATGGCGATGGGGTAGCACCAACAAAACGCGAATTTCGTACGATAAGCAAAATTGAAAACGAAAAGACGATTCTTTGGTATTAAGAATCGTCTTTTTTAATAGAAGGTATCGCCAGCATTTTATGTTGAAATATACTTAACGTATTTTTTTTGATTTTCTGACAGTACAACCTAATATAGCTTAGAGAATGAATTTATTGACATACGATAATGCGCGATAAATTTTATAAATAAGCTTGGTAATATTTAAAAGCCACGAGACGCCTTCATACCAGCGTTTCGTGGCTATTTTGAACTATTCATGCACATACTTTTATACATTACCACCATAACTTTTATAGACCTACTTAAAATTGCATTAAACTTTATTCAGCCGGGGCCTGAGTAGTGTCCATTTCTACAAATTCACTAAATTCATCTCCCCAATCACAGATGGCAGTTACTACGTGTTCTAGGCGACGACCTACTTCACTAAGTTCATACTCAACCTTTGGAGGTACTATAGGATATACACATCTAGTAATTATTTTATCTTCTTCTAACTCCCTTAATTGTCTGATTAACATGCGCTGATTCACATCAGGAAGCTTTTTTTGTATTTCACTTAATCTTAAAGGTGAACGTTGTAACAAACACCATATAATTGCGATTTTCCAACGTCCTCCTATTACAGATAAAGCTAAATCTTTTCCGGTGAAAAATTCCTTGTCCTTATAATGAATAACCATAATTTTTGTCCGTCCTTTCGTGAAAAATGTTTATAGTGACAAATTTGTCAGTATTGTAATTAAAATTATAAAGTGTAATCTTAGTGGTGTAAACAATAGAAAAAGAAAGTAGGGATTCAGTTGAAGAGTAGAGCTGCTGTTGCATTTAAGTCAGGAGAACCACTTCAAATCGTAGAAATCGATGTAGAAGAGCCAAAAGCAAAAGAGGTATTAGTTAAAATACTATATACTTCCGTCTGTCATACAGATGCTTTTACATTATCAGGTGACGATCCAGAAGGAGTATTTCCTGCTGTACTAGGTCATGAAGGTGCGGGTGTTGTCGTTTCAGTAGGTGATGAAGTTACTTCAGTAAAACCTGGTGATCATGTTATTCCACTATATACACCTGAATGCGGAGAATGTAAATTCTGTCGTTCTGGTAAAACAAACTTATGTAGTGCTGTACGAGAAACACAAGGTAAAGGTTTAATGCCTGATGGAACAACTCGATTCTCTTATAACGGAGAACCACTTTATCATTACATGGGAACTAGTACATTCAGTGAATATACAGTTGTGAATGAAATTAATTTAGCGAAAATCGACGAAAACGCTCCGTTAGATAAAGTTGCCTTATTAGGATGTGGTGTGACTACAGGTATCGGTGCTGTACACAACACTGCAAAAGTCGAAGAAGGAGCCGTGACAGCTGTATTTGGTTTAGGAGCGATTGGATTAGCTGCTATTCAAGGACTTGTTCAAGCGAAAGCAAGCCGAATTATTGCAGTTGACCTAAATCCTAAAAAATGGAAACTAGCTAAAAAAATGGGAGCAACTGATTTTGTGAACCCTGCGGATTATGATCGCCCAATTCAAGAAGTTATAGTCGAAATGACAGACGGAGGCGTGGATTATAGCTTTGAATGTATTGGTAATGTTGAAGTAATGAAGTCTGCTCTTGAAGCATGTCATAAAGGTTGGGGAGAAAGTATCATTATCGGTGTAGCTGGTGCTGGTAAAGAGATTCATACTCGTCCATTCCAATTAGTAACGGGCCGAGTATGGCGTGGATCAGCCTTTGGTGGAGTTAAAGGAAGATCTGAGCTTCCAGAAATGGTTGAAGATTATATGCAAGGTGATATTGATTTAGATTCATTTATTACTCACCATTTAGAATTTAAAGATATCAATGAGGCATTTGATTTATTACACAAAGGTGAATCCATTCGTACAATTTTAACTTATGGAGAGTGAGATAATGAGTCTTACATGTATTGAACAACATCGTTCTTTCGACGGAGAGCAACGAAAATATAGTCATTATTCAGAAGTTTTGCAATGTGATATGAAATTTAGTATCTATTTACCATCAAATAAAGAAAAGAAAAAAATCCCACTTATATGGTGGTTATCTGGGTTAACTTGTACAGATGATAATTTTAGTCAAAAAAGTGGATTTCAACGTTTGGCTGAAAAGCATCAAGTTGCAGTAATCATGCCAGATACTTCACCACGTGGAGAACACGTTTCAAATGTAGCAGCATGGGACCTTGGACAAGGAGCAGGTTTTTATGTAAATGCTACCGAGGAGCCTTGGGCAAAGCATTATAAAATGTATTCCTATATAGTAGATGAATTAACATCCATTGCTTCGACTATCGTACCTAATTTTTCAGGTGAAGAAAGCATAATGGGACATTCAATGGGAGGACATGGTGCGTTAGTGATTGGTTTGAAAAATGCTAAGAGATTCAAAGCGATTTCTGCTTTTTCGCCAATCCTAACCCCTAGTCAAGCTCCATGGGGAATAAATGCTTTCACCTCTTATTTAGGTGAAGACAAAAATTCTTGGAAACAATGGGATGCTTCAGAATTAATTAAAGAAGACACTATTCCACCTATTCTTATTATGCAAGGTAGTCAAGACGAGTTTTATCCAAAACAATTGGAAGAGCATATTTTCTTAGAGAATGCTCAAAAAAATAGTCAAATGGTAACTTATAAAAAAATAGAGGGCTATGATCATAGCTACTTCTTTATTGCCACTTTCTTACATGAGCATTTCTCTTTCCATATGAAGTATGTAAGATGATTCTTATTTACAAGCAAAATATAGTAACAAAAGTATCCGCATGTAGGGGTGTGGGTACTTTTGATTGTTATATTTTGTCGTGTTTAATCGTTTGTAAAAACAATTAAAGTGGGGGAAGAGTTTATGTGTATTAAAAAAATGCTATTTAATTACGGTGTTAAAAAATCCTTATTAAAAGCACGTTATGGAGTTGAAAAGGAAAATCGACAAGTTGACTTAGTTGAGAGTTCTACTGAAACGTCTAAATCCATTTCGATAAGAGATACCAGATCATATATTCAGCTTAATACTAAAACATTAGAAGACATGATTAATAACTTAGCAGCTATCCGCGAAATTCCTTCTCTTTCTGTGGATAAGAATAAAATGCTTTGGCCATTAATATCCAAATGCTGAATTCAAAAAAATGCCTATACTTTGGCGATTTCTATATCAAATATTTGAGTTAATGGGGGGTAGCGTTTATATGGAAATGAAAAAAATGTTAAACAATGACCGTATTAAACCATATTTATTAAAAGCACGTTTTGGCGTTGAAAAAGAAAGTCAACGAGTTGAGCTATCAGGAAGTTTAGCTAAAACAGAACATCCCAACAGTATTTCAGTAAGAGATGACCATCCTTATATTCAGCGCGATTTCTCTGAAACACAGATGGAACTAATCACACCAGTTACCGAGACACTAGAAGATTTATTTAATTATTTAGCAGCTATTCATGATGTTGCCTATCGTTCTATGGGCGTTACCGAAATGCTTTGGCCATTAAGTATGCCGCCACAGTTGCCGGAAAAAGAAGAAGATATTATGATTGCGAAACTTAATAATCATGAAAATGTTTTATACCGTCGATATTTATCTAATTCTTATGGGCGACGAAAACAAATGATTAGTGGTATTCATTTCAATTTTGAATTTAGCGATGATTTAATTCAGGCATTATTTGAATTACAATCAGAAATAAAAGATTATCATCAATTTAAAACAGAAATTTATTTGAAAGTCACAAGGAATTATTTACACTATCGATGGCTAATAACGTATTTTTTCGGTGCTTCTCCTAGTAGTGAAAAGAATTTCTTTGAAAAAGATCCTCTAAATGGCGCCGTAAGAAGCATTAGAAATAGTAAATATGGTTATAGCAATGAAAATGATGTTCAAGTATCCTATAGTAGTTTACAAAACTATATATCTGATCTTTCTTCGCTGGTGAGTAAGGGGGTTTTATTAGAAGAAAAAGAGTTTTATGCATCTGTTCGTTTAAGGGGCGGCCCTCAAGTCTCAGATTTAAATAATCAGGGCATTCGTTATATTGAATTAAGAAACCTAGATTTAAACCCTTTTGAAACATACGGAATTAGCCAAAAACAAGCAGAATTTCTACACCTTTTCCTTATCTATTTACTCTGGATTGACCAAGACGATAATAATGATGAATGGGTAAAAATCGGTGATATTCAAAATAATTTAGTGGCTCTTGAACATCCTTTAGAACATACACAATTTAAAACAGATGCTGAGCGTATTGTTGATGAGATGGAACATGTAACAGGGCTGTTAGACATAACGGTTTCGGATACCTTATTTGTTAACTTGAGAGAAATGCTAACAAATCCAAGTAAGACTTTATCTGGAAGATTTTACAAAGAGATTATAAAAAGTAGTCAAAGTCAGGTAGCTACCCGTATTGCTAAAGAAAATTATAGCAAATTATGGGATAAACCGTATCAATTATCAGGATTTACTGACATGGAGTTATCTACACAAATTTTAATGTTTGATGCTATTCAACAAGGAATACAAGTAGACGTTTTAGATCGACAAGATCAATTTTTAAGACTAAAGCTAGGAAATCATGTTGAATATGTAAAAAATGGGAATATGACTAGTAAAGATAGTTATATTTCACCTTTAATTATGGAAAATAAAACAGTAACAAAGAAAATTCTTCAACAGCATGGATTTCGTGTACCAATAGGTGAGGAATTTAATGATATAGAAAAAGCCTTACGTTCCTATGATTTATTTGCAAGAAAGCCTTTTGTTGTAAAACCAAAAACAACAAATTATGGATTAGGAATATCTATCTTTAAAGAAGATGGAGCAAGTTACGAAGACTATCAAAAAGCACTCACATTAGCATTTAAAGAAGACTCATCCGTATTGATAGAAGAATTTGTTTATGGAACAGAATATCGATTTTTTGTGTTAGATGACAAAGTTCATGCTGTTTTATTACGAATTCCTGCTAATGTTGTAGGGGACGGTACACATACGATTGAAGAATTGGTCTTTCAAAAAAACTTGGATTCATTAAGAGGAATAGACCATAGGACACCTTTAGAAAGTATACAATTAGGTGAATTGGAGGTCTTAATGCTTAAAGCTCAAGGGTATCAAAAAGATTCAATTCCAACAAGTGGCGAAATTGTATTTCTGCGAGAAAATTCTAATGTCAGTACAGGTGGAGACTCTATTGATGTGACAGATCAAATTCCCGATGATTATAAGAAAATAGCTGTAGATGCGGTATATGCACTTGGAGCTAAAATTAGTGGTATAGATTTGATTATTGAAAATACAGAAGTTCCTGCAGCAAATAAAAATGCTTATGGAATTATTGAGGCAAACTTTAATCCATCAATGTACATGCATATATATCCGTATAAAGGTAAATCTAGACGTTTAACTATGCATGTATTACATTATTTATTCCCTGAATTATTAGTTAGTAATTACAGATAGTTAAATTTAATGTTTATGTTGTAGAAATAACATCCTAAAATTAATTAAAAAAGCCCTTAGATATTGAACTGTATCCCGAATCATGGGGCTTTTTTTAAGTGTCCATGATTCGTGGTACAGTTCAATGTGTTAGAAAGGATAACTTTTTTATTAAATGGTATTAAATTTCTTAAGTTCAAAAGTGGATAAGAAGTACTTTACATTTCAGCTGTAGATAAAATACAGATATTTCTTATGCGCAAGGAAATCCTTTTAGTAATTTTAGATGATTTAAAACATTTATTGTAAGTAAATGTTTTGATTATTATTTAAGGACATGTTGCAGTCATTATTTTATACTGTTACTTTCTACGAACTCAGAGAAGCTATGAATAAACTTTAGGATGAATTGCAATTCATCGATATTTTTTTGATGGATTAGAGAAGTAATGATACTCAGAAATTTAGTTATAATTGTTACTGGATTTAATTCCGTAATTTTTTCCAGTTAGCTAAGATAGGGGATTCTTCTTTTACAATTTTTTTTAGACTATTTTTTTCTTCGTTATTTTTGAGGGTTAAATCAGGATCGAGAAATGAGTGAAGGTCGTCCAAATTATCAAAAGCCTTCTGATTTTTTGATACAGATATTTGATTTTTTAAGCCGTACTTTACTCTATATTTTTCGACACCACTATGATGAGCCATTTCTAAGGTCATTTTTTCATATTTTTTAATCGTTCCTTCCAGTTCAGATATTTCAAGTTTTAGTGAATTAATTTGCTTCTCAAGTATATTATTTTGCAATTTAAAGTCATTATTTTTGGTTAACGATTCATGTAGTAAATTTTCACATGTTAACAAATGTTCTAAAAGCTTTGGTTTATCATGCATATACTTATCAACGATATCAGAAAAATTAGGTATTTCATGATGATCACCTAATTCTGACACGATTTTAATAGTAATTGGTTCGTTTGCTAGATTAATTATTTCTCTTCCCCAGTTACTCCAAACATCTTTATTATATGTTGATGGAAATTCATCGGGTTTTATTTTATTCATTTCTTCTGAAAATCTTACTAAATGAGAGATTTTAATTATTCCTGAAGGATGTCTTTCTCTGTAAAGATAAACTAATTTCTTTAATCTAGTTTGTTCCGCCGGATTGTCATATTTTCTTTTACGTCCAGCACCTTTGGGATTTTTTAATTTGCTCAATTATCTCACCTTTTACTCGAAAATTTTTGAAATAAGTACAGCATAATCATGTATTTCACTGTTTGTTAATTTAGACTCTCTAGCCAGTTCAGCTAGTTCTAAAGGATTTACTCTACAAGATTTATATTCTATTTTAATATCTTTATAAATTCTCGATAGTGTGTGTGCTCTAATTTTTAGTTTTTTGCTGTATTCAGTTTTTAATTCAACAATTTCTTTAAAATTACTTTCTATTTCTTCACGAGGGATCCAATTTTTAGAGCAGAAAATGCAAATTCTTGATTCACATCGTCTTAATTCATCTGTGCAATAGCCAATTTCGACTTCCTCTTTATACTCAAACATTTCCTCAGGAGCTAAGGACCTGTTAATTAAATCCTTTATTACAAGCGTGGAGTTATAGTTTGTATCCCTAGATGAATTTGTTAAACGATTTAATAATGTTGCTTCATACGCTTTGGAATCTATAAAAAATTCAATATGCTTTTGATAGTGGTATTGTGATTCAATATGTTGATGACCAGCCATACGTGCAATAGTTAATGGATTAAATCCTTGAATCATCATACTACAAATTGCAAAATGTCTTGTGTCATTCGGTTGGATTTTGATAATTTGTTTCTCAGCAGTAAATTCACTCAAACCATCATTAGATCTTAATTTTATTACGCTATTTTTTTCTTTTAGCCACTTTGATTTGTCTATTGGTTCCAGACCATATATATCCTTTAAAACTTCAGAATAAAAAGCATGTAGTAAATTATTAAACATATAAAGAAAAAAATGGTTTTGATTTAATATCCTACGTTTTGATTGTGTAGGATAGTTTAATGTACTACGATATACAGCAGCTGATATAAGAGTGGTTGTTTCACCGTACGAATCTGAAATGTGAATATAGCGTTTTATGAGATTGTAGAGCTCTTTAGAAATCGGTAGGGTATTAGGTACTTCAAAAGTTTTTGATGTAGCTTTTTGTTTTTGTCTAGGCAAAGTTATAAAAAAATCATTACCTTGAATAGATAGGCAGTTTCTTTTAATAGAACAAAACTCAGAAGGTCTCATTGGTATAACAGATGTTAATTTCCACCACAATAAAACTGGGAAAAACTTCAGTTCTAATTTTTCATCCCAAACGTTAGAGAATGAAGTAAGGATAAAACTAAACCTGATAATGTCTTTATAAGGGGGGAGGTCTCTGGTATTAGAAAAGAAAAACTTAGATACTATTGACCGTAATTGATTTGAAAATAATTCTATTTTAGATTTAGTTACTTGACTACCATATATATAGTCCAAGAAATTTATTCCGGAAATTAAAACGTTGTATCGAACTGATAATTTAAATTCATTTAAAGAAGCTTCTATTTCATCGATATCAAGGCATGATAAATAATTTGTAAGAAGCAAAAAATTTTTCAAGTTATTTAAATACACTGTTGCAGAACTAGGTGCTACTGTCAGTAAATAATTTAAAATCCAACACTTGGCTTTAATTTTAATTTCAGTATCCAAGATGTCCTGAAAATTAAAATATTTACGTATATTTAGTTCTTTGTTATTTATTAAAACCCAGGAATCATCATCGAATTTTCCATCTAAAAAAACTTTGTTTAAAGTAAGTTCTGCAATAATTTCTTTTGCATTTTCAATTGAATGCTCTTTTAGAAACTCATCCTCCGAAAATTCCTGAGGATAATTAATTCCATATAAGTTACCTTGAATTTTCATTTGTGACAAGAAAAGATCACTCCTCTATAAGGGTTAATTGCTGTACAAAGACATTTTCTCCGCCAGTATAAAAACTAAATACATAGTCCTCACCAAATTTTTCTATTGCTTTAATAAGAAGGTTTTGTAATTTTAAAATAGTATTTTGTTCTCTTTGTTTTACTCCATTTTTGTTTGTATTTTTATACCTTTGAATGCTATCATCAAATTCATTGAATATGGAGGTTAGTGCATAAACGTTATGCACTGCAAAGGGACATTGATTACAACTAAACATGTTAGATGGTCTATGACAATTAGGATAAATTAAACATTGTGCATCTAAGTTTTTTGATGGCATATGTCCTAAATACATTTTTCGCATGTGTTCAAATGCTTGATCTGGGGTTAAGGATAAGAGTTTATCCATTAAATTTTGTTCTTCATCGTTCATTACTTTAGATAAAAAATAAGAAAAATTTTCAACCTCAAATGGTTCGAAAAATCGTTTGAGTTGGCAAATGTCTAGTGTTCTTTGGGATAACGTACTTTCACGCTTATCTGTAAGAAGTTCAATTAAATGGTCATATAAAAAGCCAAATTCTCCTCGAGAAAATAAGTGGAGAGAGATTGTATTTCCTCCATCACTTATGTATTCCTTTGTAACTTCAGTTTTATGTTTACGTAATTTCATCACTAGTTCAAATGCTGAATTACCTTTCCCTTTTTTCTCTTGAATAGAATAAAATAAATGTTCCATCAATGAACGGTTAGCGATTAAAGGAGAAAATTTAATGTGTTTTAGATTCATATTTCTTCCAAAAAAATGATTAAAATCACTCCCTTTAATAGTATTCTTCTTTTTTCTTTCGGTCGTAAAGTCCATTATTGTTGGAATATTAGACTTCCGTCTATGAAATTCACAAATACACAATGCAGTTACCATTGGTTCAAGTAGATCAAGATTGCATGTGAAATCCCTAGGCATTCCGTTTTTAGCTGTAACTAAATTATAACTACGGATAATATTTATAATTTTTTGTGCCTTAGGTTTAGTAATTTTATGATGCGTAAGCCAATCAATGTTAGGGATACCAATAATTTCAGGCTGTATAGGGGGTATTCGAAAAACATCACTAGGTCTCCAAGCGTTAGTTAAGAGTATTATGACGAATAACCATAAATTTGCATACTGTTTATCAATAATAGCTTGATGTAAGTGTGCATCGATTTTCTGTGCATACTTATAAATTTCTAGCCAATCATCAAAACAAAGTTTTTCTTGTTCTTTTTTAAGCCTTTGTTTACGTGGATTGGGTAACTTTTTTAGTGAATATCTACATAATCTTTCTTTTTCTATAAAAGTTAAGATCCTCCATAAACAGGTTTTATGATGTGTTGAGGAGCATTTCTCAATAAATAACTGTACTTCAGTATTATCGAAAAGATAGAGTTCTTTTTTGAGGGGATATTTAATTAAATATTCTATCGCAATTAGATATTCTCTTTTATAACTGTTTAATGTATCAGGGTTAGCTTGTTTTGCTGAAAGATTTTGCTCAGTAAAAGACTTTAAGAGATCTACGGTTTCTTTAAGGCTTTCAGGAAATTTTCTTAAATCAATAAATGATTTTATATAATCGCTAAGGCTAAGGTGCGATTGTTTAAAAATAAGGTGAGATAGTTCTGGGTTATCTAAAAAAAGTTGTGCTTCTTGTTTATCATATAGATAACTACTTAAAATATTGGTGAAAAACTTCATATGCAACGGTACCTTTATAGAAGAGATAGGGATGTATTGAAAGTTATTTGGTAACTGTAATTTTTTTAATAATTCAGCGCGTGTATAATATTTTTCTCTCAGTTTTATTATTTCTTTTAAGTAATTATCGACTTCTTTTTTGCTGATTTTCCAAAACTCTTCTTGATTAATGGGTTCTATATAATCTTTAAAAAGGTTCTTATATTCAGATTTTTGCAGCAGTTTATATAAGGTTTTTTCAGTTCTTGAGGAAAGAGATGCGATACCTTTTAAAGTATAGTAGTCATAGATAGTAGAAGGGATATTGGGATTCGGAGAGTAAGTCTTTTCTATACTTTTTAAGTCATATCTTTCTAAAAGTTTAAATGCTTTTTCTTTTTTTATGTATATTTGTTTACTTATAATGAGCTTGTCATTGTTTGAAAAAACCGAAAGTAAATGTATGTGTGAAAGTTTTAACTTATTCTCTATATGCTCTAGCTTCAAATACTTATTTTCCAATAAATCTAAAAATGAATGAACAGACTCTTTTGTTATCCAAAATGTATTGTTGCCAGCATTTTCATTAATTATTCCATATTCCGTTTTCCGAAAGGTTAAAAACCCTTCTTCAGCTAGAGCCATAATTGAACATAAGCTACTTTCAGCGTATCCAAGCATTTTTTTTACTGCAGAAACTGAATAATGCTCTTCTAAAAAGGTCTGTTCTTCTGCGGCGACTGCTTCTAGTTCTTCGATAGGATAATACAAGCCGCGTTCACTAATATTAGGAGGAGCTATAATAGGATTTAATTTTTTGATTTTTGTATAATATTTAATTCTAGCAAATCCAAAACCATATCTTTTATTAGCTTCTTTTGTGGAAATATGAGTAGAAAATAGTACTCTTTTTTTATCTAAAGTATTTCTAAAGGTGAGGGAGGATTCTTTTGTGATGAAAATATACTTTCCGTTGATCGGAAAAGTTAATTTTATTATTTCAAGAAGGTGAAATTCTTCAGGGAAATGCGATTGAAGATTCTGAATGCCGGTATACTTCGGTATCTGTACAAATTTTGTAAAATCATTGATGTTGAAAGAAGTATCAATTATTCCTTTTTCATAATCTAAGTATTGTAGTATGGAATCTTGCTGATAATATTTTCCGTTAAACTTAATTAGGTTTAATTCTGCTAACCGTCTAACTTTATCTGCACTGAAACCAGTTAACTCAATAACTTCTTTCTGTATTAGTAATCGACTCAAAATTTACAGCACCCTCTCTTAAAATGGAATTTATAAAATTATTGTTATATTGCTGTGCTAAACTAATTGCTTCTTCATCTAAATTATCGTTGGTGTTCATATTCTCTTGATACATCTGTTGTAAACCTTCTTGTATTTCTTCACGAATTGCTTCTTTGCTCATATAAACAAGGGCAGATTCAAGACTTTTATCTCCTCGAAGAATAGCTAACTCAGCTGGACTTTTAACGATCTTTGCCATCAGATTAGTATATATTCGTCGACCAATATGCGTCCCCCAGGTATTAGATGAAAGTAGAGAGAAATAAGCAGGCATTTTCTTTTTTACAGTCATTAAAAATTTACGCTTAACTTTATTAAAACGAGCATCATAAGTATCACCACTCATTGGATTACCATTATTATCAACAAATAGCGCATTATGTCTGTTCGATTTTTGTAACGTTTCTAATCGTATCTTCAAACTTTTTAAAATAGGGACTGAAATAGTTGGGATAACTTGAATGGGTTGTATAGGGAAAAGTTTAGTATCTCTTTTAACTGAGCAAGATGAAATATCATTTAATCTTTCCCATATATAAGGTTTGTAGCCTATCCTAACAGATAAACCATGTTCTCCATTAGGACCGATTTCGCGAAGGTCACTTCGTAAGACATTAACAACTTCACCTCTGCGTAATCCACCAAATATTTGTAGATAAATCCCAAAAGAAATTTCTGGCGCTACCAAATCAGATACTTCTAATAATAAAGTAATTAATTGGGGGTGAGGGAAGTGCTCTAGTTTAAATTCATGTCTTGTAACGTTTTTTGCTGGGAGTGAAAAACCATTTCCAATAAAAATAGAGCTAATTATTTCTTTATTATTTGCTTTGTATGTATGTTTTTCAATAACATCTGCTAATGCACCTTGAAGGATGTGTTGATCTTTTAAGAATTTAAAAAAATATCTTAAGTACAGATCTGCATGTTCTAAAGTCCCTCTAGACCTGTATACGCTATTTCTATCTTTCTTTTTTTTATATTTAGTGGTTTTTAAATAATTCAAGAAATCAACACCATGTGATAAGGTAAGTTGTTTTAAAGAACTTATTTGATAAGTACTGTATTTTTCAATTAATAGCCAATTTAAGAACTGTACAATGACATCAGCAGCTCTTTTTTGCGAGTTAAAATTGTGATCTGTTTTCCCATAGCGTTGTTTAATAAAATTGGTTGTAGGGTGAACTCTAAAAAACTTAGTCTTAGTGTCTTCAACAACTATAGTTGCATACTCCACTTGATAGTCATTTCCAATATCGACACATGCTTTCTTCACACTGAACTTGATATTTCTATTATTCGGATCCAATAGCATCCTCCTTTAGTAATCTAACCAATGCTTAAAGCCCTCCTAATTGATTAATCTCTTAAAATATCATCTTGAGATAAATTAAGTTTATCTGTAAATTACCTGTTAATCAACATATAATTCAGAATATTTATTTTAAATTTTAATTATTAGCGAAATCACCCACATAATCGTTTGTACGAAATACCGAAGCGACCAGATATTATTATTGTGAATCCAATTATGCATACGTATATGAAGTGTTCAACTTTCATAACGGGTTTGGCTTTGCAGTATGTCGCACCGGAAGATTTTCATCAATATAGTATCGATGTTCTGTTATATTAAAGTAAACCAAATAAAATGGTTTACTTTTTTCGTTTATGGCTTAGAAAGAATGTGTTTTAATAGTGTACTAAAAGAATTCCAGTACACTATTAATAAATAAAGAAAATGAGGTGAGAATTGTAGGGTGAAGCATGAAAATACGTATGGATTAAAAGTAAAAAAAGCTAGTAATGGGGAATTTCTAAGATATTTAATTGTGGAGGATGGTATTCCTGTACCAGAAGTATGTTTATGGCTTGATTTTGTTTCAATAAATAGCTATTTAACAGGAGAGAGATATGCTTATGCTTTATTACGATATCTTAGATATTTAAAAGAGAGGAATATCCATTATAAAAATGTGACTAGAAAGGGAGTCATAGAAGAATATGTGAAGCACCTTTTAGGATTAAACGAGAAAGTTTTAAATGTTGATACGAATATGACTTACACAGCCGTGAAGATGAATCTTAGTGTTCTAAAAGGTTTTTACTACTGGCTAGAGGATAATATGAAAATTATACATAATCCCCTTCTCTACGGAAATAACAATATGAAAAATACTAAATTGAAAGAAACAAAATTTTTATACGGACAGATATGGGAATTTGATGTAGAACAAACAATTTTGAATAGATTAACTTACAAGCAAAAAAGAAATCATCTAAAATGGTACAGCGAAGAAGAGAAAGAAAGTATTTTTGATTTTTTACCAACTGTAAGAGATAAACTTATTTTCCAAATTAGTATCGAAACTGGTATGAGAATCGGTGAAATATTGGGTTTAAGGTTAGAGGATTTTGATCCTCATAATAATTGGCTGTCAATAATAAAAAGAGAAAATATTAAAAATCATGCTAAAGCGAAAACAAAAGAAAGAGAGGTACCGATATATGAAACTCTTTCTGAACAAATACAAGTATACAAAGAAAATGAACGAAGAAAATCAGATATTTATTATAGTGAATATTTATTTCTAAATCACAAAGGAAAGTATAAAGGAGAGCCATTAAAAGCACGTAACTTTTTACATACTTTAAAAAATGCTGCTGAAAAGGCTGGAATGAAACGTTCTGAAATTCGAACACATAGTGGAAGAAGCACCAGAGCCCAAGAATTAGTTGAAATCATGAGAGAGCATCCAGAATTAGGTGTGACAGAGGGATTGATATTAGAAGAATTAGGTTGGTCTAGTATAAGAAGTTTAAAAGTATATGAGAAAGGATACACGAAGAAGCAGAGAAAAAAAGTAATGAATAAGATTAGAACTATAGTAGTCAATCAGAACGATGAATAGGAGCGAACAATGGCAAAGGTAAAAGTACTAAGAGACATATCACCAGCACAGGGGGTTTACGAAATTAACGGTTCTGAAATTAAACTGTATTGGTCAAAAAAATTATATGTAGATGATCCAGATTTTATCCCTATAGAGTGTCTGGAGGTTCTAGTGGATGATGTAGAGTATGCATTGAAAAGCACCGATATAAAATTATTTAAATGTGTCATAAGGAGGAGTCCGTTACTAGCAAATAATATATTGAAGATCGCAGAAAAGTTTTTTTATAATGAATTTTCAGCGCTCTTGAAGGAGATTTGTAAGGATTTTTATTTCAAAGAAAAGGTGATTAGTAAGAAAGGAATTATTGGATTTTTAATTGAAGAATATGTCCATACTGGAAACCAGCATCATATTATAAAAGAGAGTGTAGAAGAATTTTATGATCAACTAAAAAATGATTTGAAAAATGCTTTAGTTGATCTACGAATAAAAGGTGTTAAAAGGATTTCAAATTCATTTCCAGATTATATGAGAAGACAACTTTTATACACTGACTTGAAAGAAGTTTGTTCTAATTATCTAATTCGAATTGGAAGGGCATATATAGATGAAAACTTATGTTTTAATAGAAAAAAGTTTGGAGTTTTTGCATTAGGAATTAGTGATATTAATGTACTTGTTATGAACAATATAGATTTTCGATATTTTATGCAACCAATATTTCAACAACTAGAATCTTATTTAATAGAAAAATTGAAAACACACAGATATTCTTTCTCTGATGATAGTTGGCTAATTGTTGATATGAATATACAAATTCCAATGATTAGAAAATTGGATTGGACATTTTTACACGGTATAGTAAAAGTAGAGTTGAAAGAATATATACATAATTATATACAAATGGGAGAGAATGTAAGGGGAACTGTTAGAAGATTTAGGTATATTCAAATGTTAGGAGCTGCATTGCATAAAATGCAATACAATAAATACTCATCCTTATTAGATGTAGATGTAATTAAAGTGCAGCAAATTATTGATATTTTACAAAAAATCCATAGCAAAACAGGCATGAACTATAATATTAAAACAATACAAAGCTGTATTTCTGAATGTAGGCTATTATTTGATTGGATAGTTAAAAAGAAAGAAAAAAGTTATATAGAAAATCCCTTTAGGGCAATGATTTTACATAACGTGGATGCATTTTCTGAAAGCGCTACCTATATCCCTGAAGAAGTTATAAATGTATTAAAAGAAAAATTAAGTGAGCTAGCTCCATTTGTGCAATATGCATGGACTATTATGATGAACACTGGAATTAGAATTAATGAAGTTATTAATTTAAAAGAAGAGTGCCTTATTTATGACGCTAAAGATAAAATTTATTATCTTAAATTTATTCCATATAAGACTTTAAAGTACAGAAGAAAGCATGGCCTTGAAGATTATCATTATCTTCCTATTAGTGATGCGAGTTTGATAAAAATTATTAATCAGCAAATTGAAGATACAAGAGAGTTAAGAAAAATTAGTGGAGAAAATAGAATATTTGTAAAGAATACAAGAAAGGGGATCAAACTGTATTCTGGTGCAGAAATAGCACGAGCGATTAATAAATTAATTCATAAATACAGTATATGCAATCGAGATGGTTTATTGTGGAAATATACCCATCATCAATGTAGAAAAACTGTAGCAGTTAATTTATTCACAAATGGTGCAACAGTAGAAGAGGTCAGTGATTGGTTAACTCATTTAGATTCAAAAGCTACTATGAAACATTATCATGATATTGAACTTATGAAAATTGCAAAATTAGATGCCGAATATTTCAATATTGCGTTCGATAATTTAGATTCAGATATTAAGAATATATATAGTCCGTCAGAACTAAAACATTTAAAAGATGAGATTATGATGGGATCTAGAAATACACCTGAAGGACACGGAACTTGTATAAAACATGTATCATTTGGTCCATGTCATAAGAAAAAATGTGTAGGATGCAAGATGTTGATAACAGGTCCCCAAAAGCTGGAAATGTGGAAAAAGCTATATAGCGAACAACAAAGTTATTTAGATGAATATGAAAAAGTTATGATTGCAAATAATATTGATAATTGGAAAGATTATAGAGAATATCAAGCGGAGATAAGTTTATTAAAAACATATGATGATACAGTTCAGAAACTAGAAAAATTTATAAAAGAGAGGTTATCAGAAGATGAACAAAAACAATATCTCTATAACTAGTGCGGATCCATTATATGATGGCACTCTAAGACGGAGACTTATAGATAAAATCCCACAATTAGGAGATTTTGATTTTGTAGATGAGGTTTGGTATTACCGTCATAAGCATAGAGATTCAAGAGCAAAATTATATTATGTCGTAAGATTTCATCAGTTCAATGAGCCCTATAAAAGTTTATTAAAGTATTATGCCTTAATTAAAACTCATTCTGTTTTTGGTATTCAGCAAAAAGTATATTATATTGCAGTTTTTATAGATTTTTTACATGAAAACTATCCAGGAGTTTCTTTGAGAAATATAAGTAGAGATATTATTAATGCATATGAATATGCAATTCGTATTGATAATAATTACAAGCCAAATCATAAAAGTGCACTCTATAGAGCAATTAGTGATTTTTTTAAAAGTCTTAAAGGGTTTCCAGAATTACCTCATACTGTTCCGACGAAATCTATAAATCCTTTTAAACAAGTTCATAATCCTCAAAATAAGATTGTTCCTCTTAATGCTATTCAAAAGATGGATAGAGCGATGAAGAATATGAATATTAACATTCCTTTAGAATTCCGTACTTTTTACTGGTTAATAAGATCATTCCCAAACAGAGGAACTGAAATATTAAGTATGAAAAGAGATTGTTTAAAAGCTTTTTATAGTGAATATACAATTAGCATACCTACTTTTAAGCAAAATGGTGGGTATTATAATCCTGAAATGAAAGCGATACCTATTATTTATTCTGGGCATGGTAAGTTTGTGGTGGAACTAGTAAAACAATTAAAATTACAAACTGAACAATTATTGGAAAACTATGATTTGCAAGAGGGAGATAAAACAGATTATTTGTTCATTGGAAGATATTTGACACTACGTAACGCCGGTAATGGTAATGTGGATATTAGATATAATAAGAAGTATAAGTTTGTAAGAAGTTTAAACAATATTGCAATGAATAGATACTTGAAAAGTTTTGCTGCAATTATCGGTATTGTTGATGAAGATGGAAATCCTTATACTGTAACTTCTCACCAGTTTAGACATAATGCAGTTACAGATAGAATGTATCAAGTCGGTTACACCATGGAGCAAATAGTTAAGTTAACGGGACATAAAAATATTAACATGCCCTCTCATTACTTACATCAATTAAAAGAAAGACAAAAAGAAGTCCATTTAAATATAGGGGAACTAAAAGGTCTAGAAAATAATGCAGTATCATTTAAAGGAAGAATTATGAATCTTGATACCCAAACAATAAACTTTTTATCAAAGGATTTAAACAAATATTTAACATGGGAAGCAAATGGGAAAAAAGGTGTTGGAATATGCGGCGATATATCTGGGTGTAACCCTAAAGGAACTTCTATACTTTTTGAATGCTATGCATGTGAATGGTTTATTCCGAGAGCCGATTATTATGATGATTACAAAAAAGAACATGAATATTGGCAAGCTGTCATAGAAAGAATTGGTACGGATACAAGAAGAGCCGCTCAGTTAGAAAATGCCATACGAAATGTTAGCTATTTAGAAAGGATAATTAAGATATGTGAGAGCGGTATAGAGCAGTATCAAACAGATATTGTAGATAAATAAGATATAAAATTTGCTGAAAGATAGAGGGGGATAAAATGAATACAGGTCTTATGCAATATCAAGAGAAAAAACGGAAAGAATCCATTGAGAAAGTAAAGTGGGCTATTCAGACTTTAAAAGATTTAGAAGGAGAAGGTGTGATTATTCGACCTGAAAAAATTATAGAAATGACAGGATTAAGTAAAACTGCTATTTATAAACCACATTTAAGAACGATATGGGATCAGCAGTGGATAGGGCCAGTTTCTCATTCAGATAAAATGATAAGTAAAATGCAATATAATAGAGAAATCGTAGAATTAGAAAAAGAGGTGGAACGCATCAATAAGAAGTTAGAAAAAGCAACAACAAAGATGATTAATTTACAGGAGAAATTAGAACTGGAAATATCGAGAAGTCGAGTTTTTATAAATGAGTATGAGGAGCAAAAGAAAGAAAATGAAAAACTTTTATACAAATATTTAAAATTATTAAGGGTACTTCATGTTCGTGGGATAGAGGTTAATGAATTATTAGACGATCAAGTTACTAAATAGATTATTATTAACAAATAAATGAATTATTTAAATATATAATTTCAATGGATTTAGTGTGAATTTTGATCATTCTTTTGCTAATGTATATACATTTGTCTGAATGTATGGGTGAATCAACGCAACTCTTTGATTTTGTAAATGCTAACACATTAAAAATTAGAAACAATATTAGTTTTAAGAGATTAAGTTCTAAAGAAAGGATTCTTAATTTAAGTAAACTAATGTCAGCTGATTATATTGAGGTAACATATAAATCAATTATTATTGAAAATAAAAGTTTTAATTTATGTAATACAATTGATTTGTACAAGTTATTGCGACACGATTCAATTCCGATAATGATTTATGTTGATGAATGACCATAAGAATATGAAGACTATGATATAGTTAGTAGCTTCTGGACTCTAGTAAAAAAAATCTGTTTGAAATTACGAGAGAAAGAGTCGAAGGAAAAGAGCTAAATCAAAGAACTAAATGGATAGGTAGTGCAGGAAATGGATTTGCTGGTTTAGGTGCCCAAGAGGCGACTCAAGTTCATTCTACTTTAGGAATGTTTAATTTAGTTAGAAAACACTCATTTAGTATTAAAGAGGTAAACAGGATACTACAATTTGAAATATCTAGATCTAAATTTTGGTTCTTTGAAATAAATGACTATGGCAGATTAGTTAGGGAAGAACAAAAGGATTATTTCATTTATGCATATGTAAATCCAGATGAACTGACTAAGGAAGAGGAAGAAAAACTAGAAGAAATTAAGGGAGAGCATCCTGAATATTATGAGGGGGTAAAAGGTGGGTGGAGTATACTTTTAATGGGGAATTGAGGTGGATTTATTTTAGGTCCTGGAAAAGTTTCTAAAGATAACATGTTGATGCAAAGTAAAGAAAGGTTTTTTGAAGAGAATTTAAAAATAAATTACTACTTTTTGAATGGAAATAAAATAAAGTAATAAAGAGAATTAGGAAGCGATTTAAAATGAATCCTTTATATGTATTTTTCGTCTTCTAATATTTTGTTAGATTTTAAGGTTGTTTTTACTTGTTTATTTCTATTTTAGAAGTATCATCAATTCCTTACAATCAAAATGAAAATAAATTTGTAGTGAGAAGGGAGTAAATATTCCCGATGATAAAATTGGTAAAAAACGCCGTGAATATTTAAGCATTAAAGGCTTTCGATGAGCTGAATAACTAGGGGGATACACTATTGGTGTAGTGTATCTATTTCTAGAAATTCGACTTAGAGAAAGTCCTTTTTATGTTCTCTCTGTTCGTTGGAATGCACTTGTGGGGCACGGCAACGACTCCTTCTTTTTGGGTTCACTAATAGAATGAAAGAATTATGCTCTGATTATTTACAAATGATAAAATTATCCCCACTTTCAACATCTCTAAGAATTTGAATAAAAAGCAATCTGCTTTACATCTAGACCTAAAATAATCATAATAACTCTGAATTTTATTTTAATACATCATTTTACATTAAAAGTGCAAACTATATATTGAGATTTTTATTTTTAAAACAGGAGATGAATAATATGCAAAAAGATAGAGCGTTATTTTCAATAATGCATACAATACCTGGTCGTATGGATTATCCAATTGATCGATATCTTATGACATTTTCAGATGTTTGGAGTTATGTTAATTTTTTAGAGAAATATGGAATATACCGAAGCGATAACGAAAATTATATTTTGGACAATGTAAATTTTATGTTTCATCCACTAGCACGTGAGGGGCAATTTGATCAAATCCATTTTACTTTGAAAAAAAGAAAGTGAATGAGAAGGTTCTATTGCAAAGTTTTCTAAACTAAGCTAAACTCTGTAAAAAATAAACAGGAGAATGATAAATGAGATATTTTAAAGGAAAACAGTTCAAAAAAGGTATTATTTTAATGGTCTTTAGCTCCTATAGTCGTTTTCCTTTAAAATATCGCGATGTATCTGAAATTCTGAGAGAACATGGCATTTCTGTTCACCCGAAAACCATCATGAGTTGGGTACATGAATATGGCAACCACATATATCAAATTTGGGAAAAGAAAAAAGTACGATTATCTTAGAGAATGGATGAAACCTATATTTAAATCAAAGGAGATTGGTGTTATTCATATCGTACCATTGACAAAGAAGGAGGCAAAAGCGAGATAAACAAGTGATACATGTTTTTATGAAGAGAGCAGTTTGAACTCATGCAGAACCCACGATTCTGACTATAGATAAGACTCCTTCTGTAATTTTCACATTTTCAAAATTACAGAAGGAAAACTTTTACCTGAATACCTCTCATTCTATAACAAAATATCTTAACAATCTATTTCAGCAAAATCATTGACACTTCCTTAGGATTTCAAAATCTTCGGTGTGTTTCAGGAATGATTCAATATACGTCGGAAAAATGAAGTCTGTAACCAGGGTTCGTTTTTTGGACTTATAAATAATTAAAGGGCATACAAAAAACGATTGCAATATTCAGACTTATTTGTGTATTTGTTAAAGAACTTTGCAATAGAACCCACTGATTGAACTTTCTTACATAACTAGGTTTATAAAGATTTCCTTTTCATTATTTCTTGCAGCACATGCTGTGGAATATCTCCAATTTTTTTGACGTCCAGTATATGATTCCCCCATCTTATAGAAAGAATAATCAGCTGTCCATCACTATATTCGGTAAAAGATACCTTTGTCGTTTTCTGTACATGTCCCACATGTGGTGGGTCGGTACTAAATATTTCTGTGGATGATTCATTTATTTTAATAGGATAAAATTCTCCTTTAAACGTCATACCTAATTCATAATCAAGGTTCATTGTTTAATCCTCCTTATCATCAAGTGAGAAGTACACTAATGCCAAATTATTTATACACCTTTGAACATATCCTTGTCTCATTGATTCCACACTATAATGCTTTTGTTAACACAAATTATTCTTAAAAGTACGAGTGCCACACTAATGTACCACCATAAGTCACTCCAAACATCAATAACAACTAAAATTGTAATGAGGGATAGAATTTTCTATATTTTTATCTTCCATATCAATTTCTTAGCTACTTTAACTACTTATATTGCCTAAGAAACTTCACTAATAAATCCTCGATATAATTTGTTCAATGATATTATGACTTAAATCCGATAATTGTATTCAAGATTTCGTATCATCTTAAAAGGAGTGAAGGTTATTTTCTTACAGCTTAAATATTATATATCCAAATTACTTGTTATGGAGAACTCAGAATACAATTTCCCCTGAATAATGACAGCAAGAGGTAACCAGAGGTATCTGTCTGGATATTTATTACATTACTTTACATTAGATTGATTTATCAGTCTTTTTAAAAAATCACATAAATTAGATGATTCTATTATTAGTTCCATATCTATGTAGACCGCCTTGAATAGTTCATTCTCCTATATTTTGGGTATTGGTTCTCGATTACAAGAAAGCTTAATGGATTGACCGATTAACTGTTGGATTTCTTTCTGGTTTCAGAAGAACTCATTATAAGGGAACGCAGTCACTTAGTAGTAAACAGTAGAGTAGAGGAGATAATCCACTCCTCTACTCTACTGTTTACTTTAACCTGAATGGAAATACGTGTGATTCCCTTTGTTGCATTCAAATAACTGGCAGTATGAAAATGAGCCTTGGTTTTATTTTCAAATTTTGAATATATTGGTGCAATTATGGTCAAATTAATAAAAGCTAATCTAATTGGAATAGGGGGAGAGCTCCAAATGTCAGTACTAAAAAAAGTAGATACTGATCAATCAGGTACTTTATTCAATTGTGCCAATACACCTGAAGATATTGGTTGTTTGGCATGCTTATTTCCTAAACAACCGGATAAGGAAGAGCTTGATCTGAATGAGGCTTTATTTCAACTACAAGGTATGTTTTTATTCTCAGAAGAACCATTCCCTGTAGGCTCAGAGGAAGAAACAAGTAGGTTCCTTGAGAATTTGCGGTCTGTTAAATCAGTCTTGAATAAGGACTCTCATGGTAGTTTTCTATGGTTGCAGGATACCAGGAATATTCGGGTGGAAAACACGTTCGTACTTCTAATGAATAAGTCGGGAACCGGTACAATAACGAGCCTGGAATTTC
Source organism: Bacillus sp. FSL L8-0152 (assembly GCF_038006365.1). Classification (NCBI taxonomy): domain Bacteria; kingdom Bacillati; phylum Bacillota; class Bacilli; order Caryophanales; family Bacillaceae; genus Bacillus; species Bacillus sp. FSL L8-0152. The sequence goes on along the minus strand of NZ_JBBOVB010000001.1, from coordinate 3,142,138 downwards.
CAATTGGATCAGAAGAGTTTCATCTTAGTATCGGACCTATGAACAAGGTTCAAATCGTCGGGAGCTCATTGCTTTTGAAATCCGATGAAAAAGAAACTGTACGATTTACGGGCAGAAAAGCTCCAGAGGTTATAGACATGGGGCAACTGAACATTCCGTTGGTAGGTCCGCAACGAGGTTGCATTGTGATGAAAAATCTATTTATCAAGCGTAAATCTCTGACTGACGACCAAAGTATTAAGGTTGGATTTCAGTTTGTACAATACGAAAATAAACGCAATACATACGATCAGCTGTGGTTTCCTTTATTAAATCATGTAGCGAAACGAGACGATTCCATTGGATTTAACGCTTGCTTCGAAGTGCTACGTTTGTTTAATTCTGCAGATTTAACCTTGCTTCCATCACCGAGAACTCGTCTAATATTTACAGGGGAAACGATTCCTCAGAATATCCCTATTTTGGAAACTAACTTTATTACACGTCTGGGCTATCCTATTGGATTAATTCCTATCATAAATTCAAATCAACCAGAATATGGAGCTTCTCTTGTTTTACAGGCTTCCCCTAGACAGGAATCGGGATTAAAAGATTGTGTTTTTTCGCCTGCAGGTGAGTTCTCTTTTGAGGTTCCTAAGGGAGGAATGGACAATACCCGTGATATCATATGCGGCCTTTCTGGTACGGAATATATCAAATTTCGCCTAGGAGATCGGATGAAATTCATACCAAACTGTTACGCAACAGCGGACAGTATAGTTGAAGAATCAGAAGAGATGGAACGTACCATCAACAATCCGTTTATCAAAATAGGAAAAGATAGGTTAAAAGGTCCTTATCTCACCTCTTGGGTATATTTCTTAGCTGAATCAGGATCTGTACCTGCTGTTCCAATACGATATGTGGCTCAACCCACCGGTGCTACTTTATATGGAAATGTAAAAGGTGAAGAGGAGATTCATGGTCGTTTTTTCCGTTTTATGGACACAAGCATGCCGATTATATCTGAAACACCATTTCCATTAGTCCCGTATGAATTTGTTCAATCCAAACCCGATCATCTCTATGAGAAATTCGAAAAGCAAGTGCTGTCCCCCGTGCGCAGAGGATGTATTGCAAGTCCACTTCGAGCGTCAGACGAAGGGATGCCATTCACTCCCTCGAATCAAACAGCATCTTGCTCCACAAATAAATATCAAGCGACAACACCCAGCGGACTACTAGTCGCACTTGATCCGGATAACGGAACTTACAAGAAAGTATTGCTCGCCGCTTCAGCTCATCAGGAAGGAGATTCTCCAAAGGATTTGAGTTTTGTAAATTTATCAAGTTCCTTGCAGCAGGCTTTTCAGTCCAATCAACTATTTTTAGTGGCTAACAGTGCTAAGCATTTAGTAGGTTCTCAATCCCATCCGGAGTCATCTTTTTGCAACGAGCTTACGATTGGAGATTGGAAATTTCGAATCAATGTTGGTGAAAACGGTAAGACTGGCATGGATTACAGTAATATTGTGATTGTAAAAGGAACTGCCGGTCCCGGTCAAAGCGTGAAAGACCTGGTGAAAAAACCTGAGGTATGGACACAACCCGATGATTTTGTAGCCTCATCTTTTATCGAAGATGAGAAGTTGGGTGCCATAGAAACAGGAGATGTTAATTTACTCTCGAAATGGATGACTGCATATATTGAAGATACGATAAAACTCCATGGAGAGGACGAGGACTATAAACATTTTGTACGAGCTGTAACGGACCCGTATTGGAAGGGGATGCTTGTATTAAAAGCAACGGTCGAATTCCCGAAATCGCTGGAGGGGTTAAAATTCGGCATGGAAGGCGACGGATTATACGCTCATCATATCGGCTGTGAAACAACTCCCATAGGAGAGCAATTAATAACCCCCGAAACAAATGCTCTATTCGGGCTTGTTCGGTACCATGACCCATTATATCTTACAGCAGACCATGAGAAATCAGTTTTCGTAACAGACCACGACAACGACTTTCGAGTACAGAGTTTACGAGTCATGATTTTTAATGGACAACTTGCTGCTTTTCAATGTAAAGCCCAACTAACACTAGATAAATGGTTCAATCAACCTATCATGTCAGGCAAGCCTAATTCTCCGGAAAACATATTGTTGCTTGAGGGATCACTGCAGAAAAAAAACAACAAGTACCTCTATGTAATGGATACTCAAAAAGAGACCACATTTCGATTCAATAGCAACATTCTTGACCGTGTATTAATCACGAAAGCTACACTCCAAACTACGGATGAAAATGATATGCTGATTAATCAATTTGCTTTAAACGGATATCTATCATTTCAAACGATCCGCCAGCGAAACCAAGCCCCAATAGATATTTTTTCTTTTGGAGCTGAAGAGTCAGGAGACGGAGGAACGAACGAGAAGCCCACTTATACAGGTTTGTGCTTTTCAAATTCCACTGTAGAGATGAAGGTTGACCGGGAAGACGGAAAAATTTCCTTCGACCAGTCTGCGAAACATGTTGTAATGGACATGGCTATGAGCACTCCCCGCGATGCAAGCTTATTCCGGTCCTTCTCTATGGATTTGATTGGTTTCGAACAAGGGAATGATAACGAAAACGGCGGAATAGAAAAGTTAGGATTTACAAAGGTAAACATGAAGGTTCCTGTAAATTGGGATGCACAAGAAAATTGGTGTGCTATGCGTTTTCGTCTCAATGCAGGGACAAGTGGTGCTTTAGCCGGAAACATGAAACTTAGCATGGAACTTTTGTTGGCATGGTCTCCAGATGAGGGAAATCAAACGAGTCATTATAATATATATCTTGGGATAAAACTAGCGGAAGGACAGCAACCTATTAGTTTGCAAGGCGTTATTAAGCTTTCCTTTCAAAATGCAGCTATTCATTTTGAACAAGCAAATGGTGTGTTCTATTTAATATTCCATCAGATGGCACTTAGTTTTCTTGGTATAAAAAAACTGCCCCCTGTTGGAGCACCGTCCTTGTATTTGCTCGGCTCTAAAGAACCGAATCGTCCCTTAGCTTGGTATGCTCATTACAAAGGATAGGAGGTGTTTTCATGCCGCTAAATGAGTTGTATGATCAATTACGGGAAGGTCATCCTGATTTGATAAGAGCTTCAGGTCCAGTTAGTTTTCTTGCCAACCATCTTAAAAGTATTGGAAACCTAAATGTATTAGAAATCAAAGCAGAGGACGTAGAACCTACGAGAGACGACAATGGTACCTTTCTCGAAATCAAAATCATTAAGAAGAATATTTCTGCATTCGACTTTCATAACGCGCTTTTAACAATTACCATCTCAAGTACGTCTGAAAATGGATTGACGGCGGCGATAAACCTGAAAAGTGCGGAGTCATGGCAGTTGGACTTGGTGCATACGCCTTGGATCCGGTTTCATGCGGCGGAAATTGACTTGAATATATCCGACCAAGAGGGTTCGAATGTTGATGGGTACTTGAAGTGGAACATGAAAGTAGGCTCACGTGAAATCAGCCTGCAAACCGAATTTCCATTTCAAGGGGCAATCAGAACTTTCAAAGCTTCATGGCCTGAAGGACAAATGCCGGTTGCTTATTTGCGTATGTTTACAGGAGGTATTCCGTTAGCATACCAGATGCCCGAGACTCTGGCTCAGGATTTGTTTGTGGAACAACTATTATTCGAATATGATAGCAACAACCAAACGTTAAGAAACTTGCAGGCTAGAATCAAAAAGACCAGTCCATCGAATATCGCCCTTTTCGAAATAAATTCAATCAATATGGATCTGTACCTTCCAGACCTAGCGGAAGTGAAAGGGGCTCTTTATACTCTGAAAGGTTCCATTGCAAATCAAGGTATCGAAGTAATTGGAAGTAGTTCTCTGGAAAAACCTTTGACTCTGCAAGTTAAACCAGAACGGCCTTTATCTATGATCAGTTTCGCAAGGTTACTATATCAAGATATTGATTCTTTGGGCCTAAGCCATGAAAATGAAGAAATCGATGAACTAAAAGGCGAGATTACTTTTAATCCGGAAATTAAAATTGATCTAACCATCTCGCTTCCTTTTACGATTACACAAGGCCCCTTAGCAGTTGAATCTCTGCAAATGAACATAAAAGGTAGAGTGCTAGAAGGTCAGCTTCAAACATCTCTCCAATTATTGGGGATTGCCCGCCTGAGTCGAGATAACAACACTATAGAAACAGAAATAATGGCTGAATATGCAAATAATACCGAATGGAATATTTGCGGAAAAATTCAATCTGATGATTTGTTTTTGCTAGCGGAAAATTTGCTGCCTGTAAACGAATTGAAACTAATTACAGATGCACATTTTTGCCTGAAACCGACTACCAACGAATGGGTAATAACGGCTTATACTGATTGGCAACTGAGATCTTTGGGAGACCGTGTTAGCGCAAGGGCTGAGCTCAAATTGAGCTATATGAATAACGCTTGGAATGCTCACATATGCGGTACCGGATATCTCCACGACATTGAACTAAAGTTCTGTTATACCAATGACAAGAAATATTTTATTGAATGGAAAGATAAACAAGCGGCTATTGAAGGAAATACAGCATCGATTCAATTAGGGGACATTAAGATTTTGTCTTTACTCAAAGAGGCAATGGTCTGGATGACAGGCACACATGTCGAGGTGCCCTCACCGTTGAATTTGCTTAATGATATCGTTTTGCGAGATGCCATATTTAACATTGATTTCACTGGAAAATTGGTAAGCATCACTTCCGACATGGGGGGCATAGACTCTTTCAGTAAATTTCATCTTACCTATCATTATCAGGACGAACAACCAAAATTTATTTTGTCCGTAATTTCAGACGAATTCGGTAAGCTTGAATGGGATCCGTCCGACCCATCAACTGAACAAGTTTTGGTGCCTTCTAATGATATTTTTGAACTTAAGATGCTCACACTTGGACAGCATCTTGCTCTGAATGGAAGCGAATCTTTTCGTTCTGTAAATGATGCTATCACTTATCTGAGCAACCTTTCGGATGATCCGTTTCATGACAATGGGATTTCTACGAACCCCGCCGCTGGATGGTTAACTGCAGCTAATTTCAATATCCTTAAAACTGGAAAAGATTCGTCTTTCATCTCAATGGGTATATTGTTTAATGATCCTAGCCTGTACGGAATGAGAATTAAACTTGATGGACCCTTAGCTGATACGCTTCGTGGTTTTGAGTTCGAGATTATGTACAAAAAAATTACTGAATCCATCGGACTGTATCAAGCAGAGATTTTACTCCCTGAGTCACTTAGAACATGGGAATTTGGTGCTTATACCATTACGCTCCCCTCTTTCGGCATCGGTTTGTATACGAACGGAGATTATAAAATTGATATTGGCTTTCCGAGAAAGATGGATTTCTCGCGTTCCTTAACAGTACAAACCATCGTACCACCAGGAATTCCCGCTATCGGTTCTATTGGCATGTACTTTAACAAATTGTCCGGGAAAACTTCAACAAGTGTTCCGAAAGTATCTCAGGGCGAGTTCGATCCAGTACTTGAATTTGGGTTAGGCATGCGGCTAGGAATTGGAAAGGAAGTACAAAAGGGAGCACTTAGAGCAGGATTAAGTATAACTGCCATCGGTATATTGGAAGGAGTGTACGCCTACTGGCATCCACCAAAACAGTCCCTTTCATCCGAGCCAGCTCAATATTACAAAGTTAAAGGAACATTCGGTATACAAGGAAAGTTATATGGTTATGTTGACTTGTCGCTTGTGAAAGCAGATGTAGATGTAACGGTAAACGTTGCTTCACAGTTGACATATGAAGCATATCAAGATATGGAAATTGCAGTTATGGCTGAGGTTGATATAAGAGTGAAGATTAAAATTGGCCATGGCCGATTCAAAATTAAGATTAAGCTGTCCTTTTCGGCCAGAATCAAAGAAGTTTTTGTTATTGAAGCTTCTCAGCAAGCACCATGGGAAGGTAGGTCATTACTATCAAAATCCACTGAAGATGATTGGCATTGTCCTGATGAACAGGAACTAGGGAATGTGAGCATGAACTGGGATAACTTGCAACCTGTACAAACGAGTGCAATTAATCCAGACGATTCTCTTATAGAAGAGTTAACAGTTTATTTGACTCCGATTTTGTCCTTAAGCAGCGATCCTTCACCAGAGACCGATTCATTAGGCAGTAGTGTCAAAAGCGTTCGGCCGGTTTATATCCTAATGCTGGTAATGGGAACGATGGAAGATACGGAAGACATAGAAGAAGGTGGAAGCTTATCAGAGAATCTGAGCGATTTCGAAAAGTTGTGTCTCCAATTTATGAGATGGCTGCTTGCCGCGAGCCAACCGGCGAAAAAGAGCTTTGAGGAGATTGACAGACTATCCGTAGATAAGACTTTGCTATGCCGTCTAAAGCAATTTTTAAACCAAAAACCAGCTCTCGATGAACAATCTTGGACTCCTATTCCGACATCTAAGATTTTGTCATTTATGGAGACCTTTTTCAAAGTGAAAATAGCCGAACTGCCCAGTGAAGACTACGAATCCACTTTCTTCCCAATGATTCCAAGTTTACAACTGACAATCAGTTCTATGGAAACTGAATCTAAGGAACCGATTCGGAAGTATCGTTTCAGCGAAGTGGCCCAAGCAGATCAAGAGTATTTGTTATCACTTTCCGAGGATTTTAAGAAGTTAGCTGTCCAGCTGAAAGAGGAAATGCAACAGGAGCATGACTTCACCCCATCTCGGTCGCCCGGCCCTAAGGTATCCATTGCGGAGTTTGTTTTTAACGATTATTTTGCGCTACTCGCGCAGCAGTTAGTAGAAGCAGGTCTTGATACCCTGGAGGAGTTTGAAGAGAGTTATACTCAATATAAAGTTCAAGCTGATGATACCTGCGAGAAAATAATCCAATTTATCCATACACTTACAGGTAGTGAAGAGTATACCATCATGAAATTGTTTGAACTAAATGGGGATCATTTACTAACTGAGGGAAAATCTATTTGGGTGTCAAATCCTAAGCATCGAGTTAAACAGAATGAGACGCTTCAGCACATTCTTCAAAATGTATATCAAGGAGCCATCTCACTCATGGATCTTGCAAATGTCACAGCAAATCATAATAACACCGAATTGCTACAAGTGGGCCATACAATCGAGTATCGGCAAAATGGTGAGAACCCAGTATCGAAAGTGATTCAAGAGGGAGATACGTTAGAAGTTCTACGCCGATATTTTCAGGCTGACAGTGTATTTCAATTATTGCAGGGAATTGATTTACAGATGATTCTACTTACACATGGTTCCATTTTAGTTTTGCCAACCTTTTCCTATATAAGTAGGAGGGAGGATTTTTTAGATGGAAAGATTACCTTAAATGCTATTGCTAATAAGTTCGATATTTTTCCTGAAGCCATTGCAAGGGATCAACGGAACGGACAAATTCAAGGACTATTTGCAGGTGAAACAGACACACTAGCGGAAATTAAAATCGGGAACTTACATCGCATTAATTTGAAGGCTTTATGGGATCGTATTCGAGCGAAGGACAGACTACAAAATATATCAGGTATGGTTTCGCGTTTTTTTATGCACGGATTACGATTGCCAGAGAAAGGATTGTCTCTGGCACATCAGCGTGAGACCGTAGGAACAAAAAAGGAGGAAATGGATCAATCGATCTTTACGCTAACTGGCCAGCAATTCGATATTCCAGAGGATCCGAAGCCATTTTCAATTGCACTGGATAATCCAGATAATCTCGGATGGATTGTCATGGAACAAGAAAGGGGATAATCATCAATGGGAGATTCATTTTTTTTAGAAATTGGGGACGAAGATAGGAAACAAATTGAAGAATGGAAAAACTATATACGCAATCGGCAAGCTAATATTCCAATAAATAAGTACAAGATTGAGACGCCATGGGAATCGTTTCCTTTGAGGTTCCACAGCACGCAGATGGAAATCTGGAACAGTAGTGTACCGCTATCCGAACTGGAAGGCCCTTTACGGATTTGGAAAATGCCAGACCATTATGCAAATATTTGTATTCAGTCCAAGGTTTTTCAACCCAAAGTTATTGCCAAAGCCGGTATATTTAAATCGCAGTCGAATGCAATGTTCAACAGCAACCTTTCCCATTATGTCTGGGGAACAAAGCTACATATCCAGTTAAAAAAAATCCCTGATTTACCAGAAATTTCGTCTGGCCAATGGTTGTATGAGCTCATTGGTGTACACGAAATGGATTTATGGTTGCTGGAGATGTTGTTGTCTAATTTAGACGACGTTATAAGTAGCGGAGCCTACGTGAAATTATTATATAGTTCTGCTGATAAATCTGTCCTGGAATCCGGTAGTAATTCGATTAATCTATCGATGCTCCAAGTAAACCTGAGCACGGAGAGAAATCCGCCCCAAGATGCCGAGCCGGAAACCGCCACATTAAGTCAAGAGAACAACGGATTATCGATGGATACGCGCCGCTTCCTTGAATTACTGTGGCAAGGAAGTATAACGCGGATGGGGGGACATTACCTGTATTATTATGATTCTGAAAACAGAGATGGACTTCCCGATCATCTTTTTCAAGATAATCAGGAACCTTCTGTGGAACTTCTTATTTTGTATCCAAAAGAAAAGGAGAAGATGCAGGCGTTTATTAATTGTTTGGTAACCGGTCGACAAGAGATTCAAGATGTCTTACCTGAAACTGGTGAACTAGATGATTCTGTATCTGTCTTTGCAGAAGTTGAACCGGAAATCAAGTCCATTCCATCTAACCAGCATAATAGTTTAAATGACTATGCAAAAGATTATTTCAGCGATGTCATTGAAATTGCGGAGCGTAATAAAGAGCTTATACTAGCCAAAGGTAAAATTTTGACCATTACCGATGGGTTATTCAAGGTCGGGGACCGTGAACTAGATACTATAGAAAAAATTACGCAATACTTGTGGATCGATAAGGGTCTCTTCGAAAAAGCAAATCCTGATATTAACTTGGACAATCTGAATATATCCCAACCTTTAAGGGTTCCAAAGATAGTTGTAAATACTTCAGAAGGTACATCTAGCTGGAGTTTGAAGAGTATTTCCGAGAGGTATGGATGCCCAATTGCGGCTTTGGCTGTTGCTAATCAGGAAGAAAAGGGAATATTTGCAGAGGGACAAAACTTACAAATTCTAACTGGTCCCATACTCCGTACAAGCTTATTGCCGGCGGGGGCAATTGAATTAAAATTAGAGAGGGATTCTGTTCAAGAAGAGGGTATACAAGATTCATCCGAAGGGGAAGAAATTCCGGAACAGCAACTTAGACGCTTATTCCATATGTTAAGCTTTCAGATTAGCGAAAACCGCTACTATATGCCGAGCAAACCAATTTTAACGATAAGCCCTAAGCGGCATAAAGAGCAGGGAAAATGGATTTACACAAAAAGCATTCCATATGTTAACTATGTTAAAGAGGTAACACCCTCCATGGTAAATAATCCATATCGTGGTATAGGTTCCATTCTACAAATCCATATAAATTGGCTGGACGTGTTTGGAAATCGGTTGTCTTCTGAGGAAGATTTTTTACATAGATTTGACAATCTTCCTATCATTATTGGATTTACAGATCCCTTGCTTGGTCCTGAGCAATGGCCTTCTGTTACGTTTTTTATTAGCATCGTGAAGAAAAACAACGTACCGGTCATTCAATTTCATTTCCATTTTAATGCGGAATCTTACGAATCCAAAAGAGAGGAGGACCAACATGGAAACATACGGGATACTCAAGACGCGGATAATAAAAAAAGGGCGGCGGACTTAAATATTTATCAAAAAATCATTCACCAATACGAGAGTACAGTCGATGGGAAGGATGCTGTAAGTTTTACGTGGTACTGCTCTTTGCTTAAGGAACCATTTCCCCTTTCTAGTTCCAATGTAGAACAACTAAAGAGCTGGTTAACTGAAATCCAGAGCTATCTGGCGGGTGATACCGCCAAAATTCCCTCTGTTACGGTATTAGAGGAGACGTTGCAGCCTGATAACTTTAATACATTACATTTATTTGAATTTACCACACAGCTAATTTTGACACGCCCCTTAAAACAGGTAAGTCCAGATTACCGGTCTTCGGAGCATGTGTGGAAGTCCAGTACAACATTTTTACCAGACTATCCAAACCCAAAATCTTCGGAAAGAGAACCGGGCGCTCATAAATTGCGAGCATCTCTGCAACTTTTTGCTGAAATGCTTGAAGAAGCTCTTGATATGGATGAAGAATATGTGTTTAAAACTGTGGTAGGGCCTAATAGGTTTAAGACCAACACTACTGAAAACGACCAATCAGTATGGCTAGTTAGGCTTAGCAAGAAAGCAGAAAGAGGAATCCATTACACTATATTGAATCAGGGAAACCCTGCAGTTTATTCCCTTAAACCATTATCCAATAAATCTGAAACGCATTCTTCACCCGAAAAATGGTTATTTGATGGATCAACAGGTTTATTCAGCACGGAGAGTTCGAACTATGTCACGGATTCCAGATTCATGGACCGGCATGCTAAAACATTCCTTCAATTTATGGATAAAATATTGTCGGCTGAATTCATTGCACCGCTTACTTTGCTAAATCAGGCAAAAGGTACAGATTACCTAAAGAGTTTTATAGAATTGAAAGACAGGCTTGCTGTGGCAATATGCAGTCAAGTGACGTATGTATTTCAGAATGAAGAGCAGCTGTCAGAAGAAGGTCTGCGGTCGGCTCAGGAGGCTTATAAACAGCAGTTTTTGCAAGTATTGTCCCATGCTTATGATACGGTTGCGATTGTTCAATTTATTGCGCAAGTTCCTAATGTTTCCTTACCTTCCAAACATGAGGATAATTCAGAGCGATTATTCGGATCTATTATTTCATTTAGCGATGAATCCATGGCGCTTTCAAGTTTAATGCTGAATAAACCTAAGTTAAAATTAAAGACGACCACAAATCAATCATTCTTGCATCTAGCTCTTACCAGAAATACGAATACCGATCTTGCTGAAACTGTCCTTCAGCCGTATGTTACGATGGATGCTGGTTACATGCCTACTCATATCGAGCATCAAGTCGGGAAACTTGAGAATATAGAGGATTACAAACCATCCGCATGGCTTCAATTCGTACTGCCTCCACAAGTCGAAAATGCCAAGGAATGGCCATTATTTCAGCCATTGGGAACTTTTAAAATTCCAATACTGCTGAAGGATTATCCTGAAGTACCAAGACTTATTCATCAAGCATTCGCAAGTCCGAAAATACAGGAACCTGTCCCTACTTTAAGGAGACTTTTGGAATGGGATTATACATTAGTATATAGCTTAAGTCGCCATCATCCGCAGGATCGAATTTATTTCACGATCCGCTTTCAAGAACCAAATATCCCTCAGAGTTTGACTGAATCTCCGGATCTATGCACTGAGCTTGCCCAATTCCATGATTTAGCGCCATCTATTTACGATGCATTAAAAAGCTCGTTGGGTATATTGACTCCAAATGGTACAGAAGATTTTTTACGTGCGGAGCAGACTGTTAAATCACTTAAAGATATGGCCGAACGTATAACGAATCTTTGGTCTAAACTTGGTAACCCACAACCTTTGGCTGATACCCAAACTGTTTCCAAAGTGGTTCCCCCTTACAAATTTTATGTGGAGGAAACTATAAATGATTTGGGAGATCTCCTTATCAGGTTAATCGAAATTAGCCGTGATTCAAAGTGGAACTTTGAACCGGAAATCTGTTTAGAAGGATATAAAACAATTAATCATTCAGTGATTGAAGAAGATACTTGTCTGAACGGACAAGTCAATAAAAGACGAATTTATCCTTTTACGTTCACTAAAGATGGCACAACTTTAAGTGGAAGAGACGGACTCGATATACCGGAGCGGCAAGTACGAATCCGTCATTTGGATATTATTCAAATGAGATCAGTGGATGTTTCATCTTACGTCTCGAGAAATGAAAGTTTAATCAGCGGATACTGCATTGCAGAACCTTTTGTTTATCGTACCGAAGATTGTCCTATGGCGGAACGACTAATTCCTTATCTCCAACGTTCTCAGAAAATTAATATGGCTGAGCTTTCGGGACTAGGAGGCTCGAAGGCTTCGCTTCTTCAACACCTGAACCGTTTTTTTCAAACTTTGTTTGAGGGAGAGTATACGCTGAATGAACAGAGTCTTCAATTAGAATGTAATTATGAATATGATTTAGCACAAGGTGCCGGTTCAATTCAAATCCCCATTTTGCTTACTCCTACTACTAAGTTGAATAAAAACACGGATTTCACATTCTCAAATCCGTGTGGGGAATTCGATCCAAAGGCTTCGTTCATTTGTAATTTAGCATATGTAATCCGGAATTACCTTATTGCAAACACACCATATCAATCTAATGGAAGACTTATTTTCTCTATAAAAGTAATGGCATCTGAACCAAAAAGGGCAGTTCCTGTATTGGAGTTGACCCAATTATATTTAAACATGGATTCCTTGGATCCAAAGTTGTTCTAAGTTTCATAATAATAAATCTACATTAAAGGGAGCAAAATTGCGATGTCTCAGTCACTGGATAAAGAAATACGAACCGATGGAACCCGTTTTCTCATTTTTCCACAAAATCGGAATTTAGCTGGGTTTGAGCAACCCGAGATAGTTTATCTGGCATCTCACCCAGGGGAAATTCAAGCTGGACCAGAAGATAATCGTTTCTATGTAGTAGATGCTCCACGAAAAATTCCATATGGTTTAGATTATGTTCCGCCCTATCAAAGAAAAGAAGATGATCCCGTGCCGGTTCCTCCCGGACCGGACGGGCACTTTGATTATTTAATGCCTGATGAGCCAGGATTTTTCGCAGCAATGTTATACGCCTCGGCCCGACGAGTCATGGAAATTTGGGAAAATTACTTTGGTCGGAGAATTTCCTGGTCGTTTCGCAGCCGTTACCAAAAGCTAGAATTAATACCCCGTTTGAATCTTCAAGATAACGCTTACAGTGGCGACGGATACATCGAATTTGGTTATAAATTACTGGAAGGAGGTAGAAATGGTAAACACTACTATAGTAGCAATTTTGATGTAATCGCCCACGAGATAGGACACCAAATCAAAAATGAAATTATTGGGGAAGTACAACAGTCGAGCAATTTACAATTTAAAGCCCATCATGAATCTTTTGGTGATTTGGTTGCTATTGTTTCGGTGTTACATTTTGACTCTGTTGTTGAAAAGGTGCTTGAATCAAGCAAGGGAAACCTATTCTCGGTTAATGAAATTTCCCGTGTAGCAGAATTAAGCCATTCTGATCAGATACGTATTGCCTTCAACGATATAAAATTTGATCCAATGCTAGCTGGAGACAATGCACATTTATTTTCGCTGCCGTTTACAGGGGGAGCCTTCGATATTTTGGTGGATATGTACCAGAATCTATTAATTGAGCGCGAGGTTATTCCTGCAACCCTGGGACAGGACGCTTTTCATGCACCTCCAGAGAAGGTTCCAGTTATTCAGGCAGAGTTTGAGCAGCTCTATCTTACTCAAAAAACGTTGTTCAAAGAGGCGCTACTGAATGCAAGAGACATGTTTGGAAGATTAATGGCAACAGCATGGGACAAAACGACGCCACAGGCATTTTCCTTTCGTACAGTCGTCAATCACATGATAGACGCAGATTATGAACTTTACCAAGGGAAATACAGTACATCCATCCGGCAGTGTTTCTTCTGGCGTAAATTGGAGGAAGCTCCTCCATTGAGGCTTCCTAAACCAAAAACTATTATTCACCATATTGATATCTAACTTTGAAGAATAATATATATAATAAACGGGAATGAGAAGAAGATAGATAATAAATACTTATAAATGGGAGATGATTTATGTGAACGTTTCATTAAAAGTATGTACTTTCAAAGCGCCGTTAGATCTATTAAAAGAGAGTCCTGGGCAGCAAGAAACCGAATTCAATGTCAGTCCACAATTAGCTGTTCCTCATAGTGTATTGTGGGAAAATGGACAAACTATACGAGTTCGCTTTCTAGAAGGTTCTTCTTTCCTCCGAAGTAAAGTAAAGCAAGTTGCTCTTGAATGGGAACAATATGTTAATTTAAAATTAGAGTTTACTGAAGATCCAGAAGCAGAAATACGAATTGCCTTCGTACAAGGTAATGGTTCTTGGTCGGCGCTTGGTACAACATGTCTGGACGAGAGGTTCTTCCCTAAGAATGAACCAACAATGAATTATGGCTGGCTGAATGATCGCTCGAAAGAAGACGAAATTCGGCGCGTCGTGCTTCATGAGTTTGGTCATGCTCTTGGGTTTCTTCATGAGCATATGTCGCCAGAAGCGGATATCCCTTGGGATAAGCCAAAAGTATACGAGTATTTTATGGGTCCTCCCAACAATTGGACAAAGGAAGAAGTCGATTTCAACGTGTTTAATAAATACAACATAGCGGATACCCATTTCTCTGATTTCGATACCAAGTCAATTATGATGTATAGTATCGAAAATGAACTTACTGTCGGAGATTATGAAGTACCGCTAAGCAATACATTATCTGAAATGGACAAGATGCATGCTGCGATATTCTATCCCCGTGCTACTTCCTTAATAACTTTGAAGACGCACAAAGAGCAATATGTCTCTGTGGACAATAGTGGTGGTCAAGCGTTAGTGGCACATTCTCAGGAACCAGGTAATGATGGTATATTTGAATGTATAGATTTAGGGTTGTCGCGAATTGCTTTGCGCGCTCATAATGGTCAGTTAATAGGAATTAACAGACAGGGTTTGCTGATCGTTAATAGGAAGCAAATTACTCCTGCCGAGATTTTTGAATTCGTCCGGTTAGATCAGGACAAAGCAGCTTTACAGGCAGCGAACAAACAATTTGTAGGCGCCGTGGAGGGAGGCGGACGAGAGTTGATGGCCGATCGCGAACAAGTGGGTGATGAGGAAACATTCCTAGTAACCTTTCATACCGTGGAGGAAACACCAGGGACGCCCGCATCTAGCATCGATACTGGAGCTATAGAAGAATGAACATGGAGCATCATACCTATTTACTCCCGTATCGACAAGTTTCTCGGGACATCGCTCCAGAACCTATACCGGATGGTGTCATACGAATTCAAGCAAATACGATTTGGGATTTTGCAGAAAGGGGGAAGGGCATAAAGATAGCGGTAATCGATACAGGTGTTGATAGGGAACACCCGGACCTTAAGAGTGCGATTATCGGAGGCAAGAATTTTACGGATGCTTATCAAGGTGATGGATCTAATTTCTCAGACGATGAAGTTCATGGGACTCACGTTGCAGGAATCCTTGCAGCCAACGGAAAAATCCAAGGCGTTGCACCTGAAGCAAAGTTACTCATTCTTAAGGCTTTGCGTG
Source organism: Bacillus sp. FSL L8-0152 (assembly GCF_038006365.1). NCBI lineage: Bacteria > Bacillati > Bacillota > Bacilli > Caryophanales > Bacillaceae > Bacillus > Bacillus sp. FSL L8-0152. The sequence continues at coordinate 3,126,683 of NZ_JBBOVB010000001.1, read as the reverse complement.
TTGATAAGGAAACCGGAAAAACCAACGGAAAAACAGAATGGATAATAGATGCAATCCGCTATGCCATAGACCAACGGGTCAACATTATCTCGATGTCCGTTGGAAGTCCGAAGGAAGACCCTGTTTTACATCAAGTGATCCGGGAGGCAGTAGAGCGAGGGATCCTCGTAGTATGCGCGGCTGGTAACCGAGGAGATCTGGATCATAAGACCATTGAATATGATTTTCCAGCGGCTTTTAATGAGAGCATTTCGGTAGGGGCTATCGGTCCTGATTTAAAATCCCCTTACTTCACAAACTCTAACAGCGAAGTCGATTTGGTTGCACCAGGTGTAAAAATATTATCAACTCTACCCGGTGGTAAGTACGGTGAGTTGGAAGGGACCTCTATGGCGGCACCCCACGTAACGGGAGCTTTGGCTCTACTCATTCCCCTGTGCAGAAAGGTATTTGAGCGAAATTTAACTGAAACGGAACTTTATGCCCAGTTAATTAGACGGACCGTCCCGCTAGGTTATCCAGCCAGCTTAGAAGGTAATGGCTTACTGGATCTTAGTGTGCCAGACAGGCTGCAGCAAGCCAATTCTACTCCATAAAGAAAGTAGTTAACAATGAAAGTATGCTCATCGAGATGAGGCATGCTTTTATTGTTTCTGTTGCAAAAAACTATAAAGGAGCACGGAAAAGATTCCTCTTTTTTTGAGCCACTCATGATTGTAATTTAGTCGAAATATCACTTAAACACGCATTTTACAGCAAATAAAAGGAATACATTTTGAAAGAAGATTAACCCAAATGCATTCTTTTATGATAATACTTATCGAAACATAGATATATAATAGACGTTTAAATGAATACAATCCAAAGAGGGTGCGCCTACATAATTATTAACGTTAACGATGACAATACTTCTTGAAGCATTGAACGTAGACAATCACTTTTTCCTTGGCTATTTCCATCCTCCTTAAACAACGATTTAGAGAAGATTTAATTTAGGATAGAACATATCAATTTTCTTGGAGAAAACAAATTTGAAGGATTGCATGAAACTGAACAAATGAAATTACGTCTTTTACGTATAGAAGTGCCGTTTTATTCTTAATATAACGGCTTTTTTATAGAAAAAATCTTTAACTTTGTTTTTTGAAATTCTGACGGTACCCATGCCCATCAACTTAAAAATCTTCACTATTCCTAAATGTAAAAAACGCTATTCTTTCTAATCTAGCTTGTTTAGAAAGAATAGCGTTTTTTTAGTAAATTCACATATGCACTAAAATTACACCTAAACAAAACGAATAAAACAGATTCTTATTGAGAATCTATAACATGAGCTATTGTATTTCATAAATATTTAATCACATTTACTTTTAAATCTAGAATTTTAGGAGGGAGTAGCATTGAATCGTCAAAAGGAACTTGAAAGGTTACTTAGAGAGTTTACAGAAAATGAAGGATTTCGTGATCAATATGGTTATATCGTGCATCAAAAAAAGAGACATCTGATGCTATAGTACAACCTGATGCACGTGGGGAAGCAACATTATATACAGCAATTGCTGCAATAGCTATTTCGACTAGTAATTATATACAAGATGAATGGGATAAAAATTATGCAAACGAAAAGCTAAAAGAGTTATTAACTACTTTACTCAAAGAAGGTTGGGGAAACAAAGATAACTTTGGACATAAACACCCAATTCGGCATCCTGAAGTTATTGATTACTATAGATATGGGATGATATAAAACAAAGAATGAGTCCACTATCAAAAGATAGTTTTGGTACAATTGTAGCAGCGGCATACTATTACTATTCTTGTCCAAATTCAAGTCAAGAGGTTCGTGAATTAGCTTGGGATTTAATTACAAAGTGGATTGAGTACTTGATACTTTTCCAATGGCGAACTCACTCGATATATATTGAAGGTGAATCGTATGAACAAGATGATGATTATTATAAAAATATTTTTAGTGACGATAAATTAATAAACAGAAAGATGTATAAGGGTATAGAGTCGTTTATGTTATGGCCACATGAAATGTACGCTTTACAGAACGCAGCAGCACATTTAGGTATACCAACAAGTCATTGGAGAGTATGGGAGAACATTATTCCTGAATTAAAACAAACTATCATAGATGTTGCTGCCCCGTACATAGCCCAATATGCTGGAGAAGCTTTAGATGCTTTATTGAAAAATTACCGTATTGTCGTTCAGTATAGCATTCAAATTCTTCCTGGTTGGTCTTCTGGAAAAGTAGACGGGGTATTTGTAGTTGAAATCTCTTCTGACACTCGCGAAAAAGTAGTTGCAAATTTCAAAGAAACCCTTAAAGAGTTACTGCGCAAAATCATAAGAGTTGGGAACTATAAAGATTATCAGAGGGATGAATTATTAGAGATTTTAATTAATCGTATTCTTAATTTTTTTCCAGATGTTTTAGGTCCAAACAGTTGGCGTTCTATTTTAACCAGATCAATACAACAGATCCTACCACGAATTGAAAGTACGATTGGTATAGGGCCTAATTTATTTTTTGAGTAAAGTTGCTTTGAGACTACTAAAAATTAATCTGTACATAAATAAAAAGTACAGATTAGCAACATCTAGTAATTAATTATGGAGTGTACAATGTTTATGTACACTAATATGTAAAGGGGCGAGCGAGATTTGTACATCTAAGTATATTTCTTTCTAAGGTCTTTAAAAATGCATTTCATATGTAGCTTTAAAGGCAAGGATAATAAAAAAGACTGTTAATTACAGGGCATTATAAGATGCTTTTATTTACCAGTTCATATACAATAAAATGTAGGGATTTTATTGTATATGAACTGGTTGATAACAGAATTATTTTATCAGTACATAAAAATATTAGATGTTGAGTAGAGTTTTATTAAATAAGTTCATGGGAATCCTATATGAAATGAAACATACGAAAGTGGTGAGAAAAGTGAATTGGGAACATTTTCAAACTTATAATGATGCCCCGACACAAGCTTTTGAAACTATGTGTAATCAATTATTCGAACTTTGGTGTAAGAGAGAATATAAAGATTCTGTAAATTCGGTTACTGTGGTTAACGGAAGTGGCGGTGACGGCGGAGTGGAAGCGTTCGCTACTTTAAAGGACAATTCAATAATTGGTGTACAAGCTAAATGGTTTCGTTCTAGTATAATGGATGGTCAAATGACTCAAATAAAAAAGTCTATTAAAACTGCAATTGAAGTTCGACCAAATTTAATCCGATATATTGTATGTGTCCCTAGAGATTTAAACTCAATAAAAAAAGGAAGAGAAGGCAAGGTTGTTACTAATACCGAATCGACTAGATGGGATACATTGAAAAAAGTAATTCAAAAAGAATATCCATCGTTAGAAATAATATTGTGGGATGAAACAGAGATATTATCTCAACTTCAACAGCATGAAGCTAGTGGGATATATAGATATTGGTTTGAGAAATCTGAAATAAGTTATGAGAATCTGAAATATTCTTATAACCGCCAGAAAAGTGGATGGCTTTCTCAAAAGTATATACCTAACCTTCATCAAGAGGGGGCTATTAACAATCAGGTATTACAATACTTAGGTACCTCAGAAACTAGAAAAAATATATTTGTTCAATTAAAAAATATAAAAGAATTATGTAATTGTATTAAACGTTCGATAGATGATTATGTAGAATTTATTGAATTTAGGAAAGTAGATGGGTCAGATTTTGATAATCTAGCTCAAATAAAAAATAAGTTTGAAGACATAGAGGGTAAGGTTGCCCAATTAATTGAAATTCTAGTAGAAGAGAAACTAAATGAAACATTACTTAGTTATCATGATTTTTTAATTGACATAGATTTAGTTTACTCAATATTAGATGAAAGAAATATTTCTAATGATAAGCGTTATTTTCATATTAGAGAAATAAAAAAACATATAACTGAATTCGAATTACATGATTTTCATTCAATTTTATCTGAAATGGAATTCACTCTAAATCAAAATCTTTTTGTAATTGTTGGTAATCCTGGAGTGGGTAAAACTCACGGGATTGCAGGTGCCATTGAGGATATCTTTGAAGGAAACTTTCATATACCTATTTTAATTAGAGCTAAGGATATAAATCCTTCTAGTAGTTGGAAAGATATTATGACAAATGTCTTAGGTCTCTCTAGTAACTGGGGAGAAGTAGAGATTTGGAGAGGGCTTGAATCTTTATCTTATAGAAATGAAACAATAGAATTATATAAAAATATTTGTAATGAATTTAAATTAGTACCTAAAGTGATTATTTTTATAGAAGGTTTAGATGAGTCTAGGCCATATGATAAATGGATAGAAAAACTTCGTGAAGCTAGCAGTATAACAGAAGTGTATTCAAGAATAAAGTTTTGTGTTACAAGTAGACCATATGTTTTTGAATCTATATCACATGCAGATAATCTGCTGGAAAATATTTTTAGACTTCAATCAACCGGAGATGTGCCAGTAAATCAACTTTTCTCAATTTATATTAATCACTTTGGTGTAGAGGTAGGTAGTTCAAATTGGATTAAATGGAGCTTAAAGTCACCATTAAGTTTAAGACTGTTTTGTGAGAATTATAAGAATCAAAATGTGAGTAATATAGATAGTACAGCTATGACTATAACAAACCTATTAAAAGAAAAAATAAAAATACTTGAAGAAGAATTTATTAAAACTCACGATTTAAAAGTTGGAATGAATAGTCAAATAATTAAAAAAAGCCTAATAGCAATCTCAAGTTTATTTATTGAAAAGGAACGAATACCTCTTCCTGAAATTGAAAAAGTATTAATCGATTCAATCCCTATGATTAATAGTCAGGAAATAGTAAGTTCATTGATACAGTACTTAGAGAACTATGGATTACTTCAAAGTTTTGAGGAATATTCAGAATCCTTCTTCGGTGATTCAAAAAGGATATTTTCGATTGGTATGCAACCCATATTTGATTATATTTTTGCACTTAGATTATATGAAAGTGGACATAATTATGATGGCATGAAAATACCTGAGCAATTCTTGAAACAAAATGGTGTAATAATGATGCTTGCAATTTTGTTAATGGAAGAACATTCATATCTTCTATCAAAAAATAGTTGTATAAAACAAGCTTTTTCAGATTCGAAAAGTTTGTCTTTAACATGTTTTACTTTAGCTAATGTTTCTATTACTGCAGCTGAAAAATATAAAGAACATATCGCTGAAGTAATGCGAACAGATGCTGAACATTTAAAGAAAATTGTTGATTCTTTAATTAAAGTAGTATCTCGGGTTAAAGGGCATCCACTTGGTAGTAAGATGTTACATGATTATATGATGGAGTTCAGCCTACCTGCTGAAAGAGATATAATTTGGTCCGTTCCAAGTAACATAGTGTATGGTATTAATGAAAAGTGGGTTTCTAGTAGTTTTATTCAGTTAGACCATGAAACTTTTAAATTAAAAGCCGATGATTCTTTCGATGGTTTACCATTAATTTATGCATGGTTATTAACAACTGTAAATAATTCAGAAAGAGTAAGTTATAGAGCAACGTTAGGGGAATGGGCGGTTAGTCAGCCGTTAGAATTCTTTAAGCTGTTTCAATTAGTAATCGAAACTAATGATATGCAAATGAAAGAAGATATTTATTCAATTGCAGCTGGAAGTGTTCTTGCAAATCAAACGAATGAAGAACTTGCTAAATTATTTTGTGATTGGATAATACAATTTGTTTACCCTGATGCTAATACATGCCTCACAAACAATATTGCGATTAGGTACTATACTCGTTCTATATTGGAAAGTGGATATAGAAAAGGATATATTAATGAGGCAACCATTGAAAGATGTCGTCCACCTTACTTTAATAATATGGATATACCAATAGATATTACTGCAAGAACCGGATCAAGAATGGGAGGATATGGAACAATTGATTATGATTTATCAAGGTATGTATTAATTGATCCAATTAATTCGAACTTCTTTTATCCAGAAAAAGTATATTCTGAGAGCGAAAAGGATGAAATAGCTGGATTGGCGGAATATTTCGAATTGGATGAAGTTAAATTACTATTAAAAGTAGAGGATTTGGAAGAAGAAATCAAAATTAAATTGAATAAACTTGTTGATTATTATGAGGATCAACAAAATTTTTGGGTGAGAATTAGTTCTTTAGTAGACTATACTGATTCGGATAGTAGTACCAACATCGAAGAGAAAAATGATGTGGGAATAGTTGAAAGCAAAGAAACTTTTAATTTGATATATAATATTAAAGCTGAAAAGTTATTGAATCGATATATGGAGAATTATGATGTTCAAAACCTTACTTCTGATCAATTTATACTTTGTGCTGCTTATAATTATCTAATGAAGCAAGGCTGGACGAAAGATATATTTTCAACATATATTTCTTCAGATGATGAAGAACGTATTATAGGTATCGACTCGGCTATTCTTGAGAAATTCCATGCGGCTACACATGGTGCAAAAAGTGGAGTAATGAGTTTTTGTGAAAAATACATTTGGACTGCCAAAAATGAAATTTTAGGATATTTAGCTGATAATTTATTATTTAGAGATTATGATAAACCACCTTTTATTATAGAAAATTATACTCTTCTTTCAGATTTTCCTAGTCCATTACAAGAAATCTCCCAGATTGATCCAAAAGAGAAAAGAAAACATACAGAGCTTTACTTACCAGAGAATCTTTCACCAGAGATAGAGGGAGTAGTTAGTGAAGAAGCAATTAATTTATGGATGAAAGATACGCCAGGGCCTACACTGGAAAACTGGATTTGTTTAAAAGGTGAAAAAAATGAGAAAGAATCAGATAAAGTGTTATCATTATTTGAGTATCACTCCTTGTCAAATCAAACTGGTGGAGAAACAAATATGTGGATTACTTCAGTAATAATTGATAAGGAGAATCTTTCGATTTTTAAATATGATTTTTTAAACAAAAAACCATATTTATGGAGTGTGTTTAATAATACTTCTGATGCCCATGCTACAATAGATAACTCTTGTTATATAACTCCAAAAGAGGTTTTGCTTTTAGATGGAATTGAAGAGACTGATGCTATTAAAAAAGTAATCACTTTTAGAGATAAGAGTTTTAAAGAGTATTGTTTTAATTACACAGCAACGGAGTGTGTTTCTCATTTTCTTGAATTTGGTGATGTATATTATATTATGCCATCTAAATATATACGAAACCTCTTAAATATTACTGGTGGAGATGGATATGAATTCTATAACGAAAATTTAGAAGAAGTTGGTTTTTATAGAATATCAGGGGAACCATGGTTTGATGAACAATCATACTTATGTGTTAATAAAGAGAGGTTATTAAAGAATTTAGAAAGTGAACAAAAATCTATAGTATGGATTGTAAGAGTTATGAGAGAGGCAACACCTAAGGCTAGAGAAAAATACCGACATGTGAATGGAAGATATAATGAATATTATATGCTGTGGTTTGAAAATGGAGAGATGCAGCAAATCAAGACTCATTCAGAGGATGACTAATATTACAGTATTCTCTCAAATTTTATATAAATTGAAAATGTTTTTTGAGAGAGTAAATTACTTATTTATTGAGCTAACATTTAAAAATAATGTTAGCTTTTTTGTTAGTGTATAATATAAATGGAGGGGTTTAATTGAATGCTTATGATTTTGGAAGACAAAGTGTAGAAAAGTTGAAAAAAGAGAGTGCAAGATTTTCTAATTTACTTGATTTCTGTAGTAGTTTATCTGGTTATCAAGAACTTAGATTTGTAGAAACCTCTGAAAGTAGGGGAAGGATAGAATATGGAAAAAAAGGTGCTGTAATTGAATTAGAAGAGGTTTGTTATAGGTTGAGACGAGAAAAGAAATGCGCGCAAACAATTCATTTTTCAGTTGGATATAGCAAGGAATACGGTGGGGGAATAAAAAAGGCACATACGTTAAATAGAGCAACAAACTTAACGATGGATATTTATAATGTTTGTACATATTTTTTATATGAGCGCCATACAGGAGAGCCGATTCGATCAGTAAGTGTTTCATTAACAAACCTTATTAATGAAGGGGAAGAGCAAATTTCGCTTTTCGATAACATTATACAAAGAGAAAAAGAAATACGATTAACGAAAGTTATGGACGAAATTCGAACACGATTTGGTAAGAACAGTATTTTACGAGGCATTTCTTACACAAGCGTCGCAACAGCAAGATATAGAAACACATTATTAGGAGGGCACAAATCGTGAAGAATGCTAGTATGCTAAAAGGAAGAGGTATGGTAAAGTGGCAACCGTTTGCCAGTATGCCGGAGCAGTTCGCAGTTATTAAAGAAATGATAAAGGAGCAAACGAAAGCCTCGCGTCCAATTGTAACGCAAGATGCAAAAGAAATGATTGAAAATAAGCTATTAACTTCATTTTTAGGTGAGGAAGAGGTTTTACTTACATATTATAAAGATGGTTATTTATATAAAAATTACATAACAGTAGTAGATATTAATCCATTAATGGAGACGATTACTTGTACTGATGCTTTTCATAATCAAAGAATGTTTAAGTTTTGTGATGTAATTGAGGTTGATTAGAATAATTTTCTATGCAGTAGGTTTATTTTTAGCAGTCTACTGCATAGAAAAATAAAAGGTTCAGTCACATAACAATTTTCAAGGTTTTAAAATAACTTTAATACAATCATCTTCACGATTATTAAAAATTTGATAACCGTAGCTTGCTTCTTCAAGGGGGATTTTGTGTGTAATAATCTCTTTTGGATCAAATTCTTTATTTGTTATTTTTTCAAATAGTTCCGGCATAAAATGAATAACAGGTGCTTGTCCCATTTTAAGATTAATATTTCTAACCCAAAATGCTCCGAGTGGAAATGCATTATAATTGCCACCATAAACGCCAGTCATTTGAACCGTTCCATATTTTCTTACGGCTTTCGTAGCGATTTGAATAGGACCGAGAGTTCCGCCTTGTAATTTTAACTTTTGTTCTAGAAATTCTAGTGGCGATTTTTTTCCATCCATGCCCACGCAATCAATGACTACATCGGCACCGCCATGTGTGATTTCCTTTAAATGTTCTCCCATATCGGGGAATTTTGTAAACTCAAATACCTCAACATTGTTAATCTTTTTTGCATAATTTATACGATAATCTAAGTAATCGACTGCGATTACGCGCTTAGCACCTTGCATCCAAGCAAATTTTTGTGTCATTAATCCAACAGGTCCACAACCTAGGACGATAACAGTATCACCTGGCTTAACACCTGCGTTTATTACACTCCAATAGGCTGTTGGCAAAACATCGGATAAAAACAGTAAAGATTCATCTTCAAGTTCGCATGATTCCGGTATAACAAATGGAGTGAAATTTCCAAAAGGAACTTTTAAATATTCTGCTTGTCCGCCTGGATGGTTACCAAATTTCTCTGTATAACCAAAGTATCCACCAGAATCATAATGAGGATTGGAGTTATCACATTGGCTTTCCATTTCATGTTGGCAATAGAAACAATGTCCACAAGAAACGTTGAAGGGGATGACAACACGATCTCCTTTTTTCACTTTAGTAACATCTGGACCAACTTCTTCAACAATGCCCATTGGTTCATGACCAATAATGTACCCTTGTGGTAAAGGCATGTTCCCTTGATATAAATGTAAATCAGAACCGCAAATAGCGGTTGAAGTAATTTTTACAATAATATCGTCTTTTTTCTCTAACTTCGCATCATCAACTTGTTTAACTTGTACTTGGTTTGGTCCTTGATAGGTTACAGCTTTCATCTCATATCTCCTTATAAATTATTTTTCATAATTTATATGTATCTCTTGGCAAAACAGAAATCTTTAGTAAAGAGAAATTTATACATATTGTTGTTATGAAAGTACGTTATAGTAGCTCTTCTTTCTTATGTCTTTTGCCCTATTTTAAGAAGAAACTCAATATTTATACATAATTTAATTCCCATAAAAAGGATAATTATTATTTCATAATTTGTAGCATATTAAAAACATTGGAGGTGAAACGATATGGCAAATAATAATAGTGGAAGTCGTAATGAATTATTAGTTCGAGGCGCTGAACAAGCTCTTGATCAAATGAAATATGAAATTGCACAAGAGTTTGGTGTACAACTTGGTGCAGATACAACAGCTCGTTCAAACGGATCTGTTGGTGGTGAAATTACAAAGCGTTTAGTAGCAATGGCAGAACAACAACTTGGTGGTAGAGCTAACCGCTAAGTAAATTGGCATAAAATATAGCAAATATGTAAATCAATTTCTTTTGTGTATTCATAAAAATAAAAAACCTTATATTAAACAGATTCTCACTCAAAGATTATTGATAATCTTCTTTCATAATCTTTGAGTATTTTATTTGTAAACGACTTTCCTAAACAATAAACACGCAGTGTTGGAAAGGTGTTTTCCATGCATAGTAGAAAATCTTTTGCAGGAAAAAGCATACTTAAAAATTTGATTTCAATATTGAAATCAATATTTATTATGATATTTTCGAAAGGGAGGAATTTAAAAATGGGTATTTTAAGTGGAAATCCTCAAAATGAACCGTTACATTACGGAGAAGTATTTGATATTTGGAGTTATCTTTTAGCAGCACAAGGTGCAATTGCAAGCCATCAAGTATTTATGAACCACACAGGTGACGAAGATTTGAAGAAGTTTTTAGAAAGCTTAATTGAAAATGATATGAATTCAGAAGTAGAAGAGTTAAAAACTCTTTTAAAGATTAATGGGGTAGCTTTACCGCCTGCTCCTCCAGAACGACCAGTTGCATCTATCGAAGACATTCCCCCAGGGGCACGTATTAATGATGTTGAAATTGCTGCTGCTGTTTCTGCAGGGCTAGCAGCTGGACTTGTGACATGTAGTCAAGTGATGGGGAAATGTCTTCGAGAGGATGTAGGGATGCTATTTGGACAATTTCATATGAAAAAAGCGCAAGCAGGTGTAACGTTGCTGCGTTTAATTAAGAAAAAAGGGTGGGTAGTTCCACCTCCATTACATGTAAGAAATTCTGATCAAGCTTAATAAACAAAAATAAAAAAGTGGCATTGGCCACTTTTTTATTTTTTAGATGTATCCTCAACTTTAGATTTATTTATTGTAGAAGAATCCATATATTCATCTGACATTTCCATAGCATATTTGTCATGATGAATATGGTTGTGATTTCTTAATTCATCATCGTTACGCAGTACTAGTCTCTTCATATAAATGTGGAAGAAAACCTCTATTCCGCCAATAATTAATGCGGCTAAGAATGAAGAAAGTCCAATATTACGAGTAGCATCTAAATTAGTAAATAAGGATGTTAGTAGCCAAATTCCGAAGAAGTTTAAGCCAAAATCTGCCATTGTAGCAATCATATTTCCGTATTTAGGTAAAATGAAGAGATCGCCGATTAAATAAGAAGCTCCTGTTAAGAAAAGAGAAATGAGTAATACTCTAGGAATGGAAATGCCTTGAAAAATACTGAGTACGATAAGTAATACTGCAGTTATCGCTGTGTATTTAATTAATAAAGCAACAATATGTTTCATCATTTTCCTCCATTGTTTAAACGTATACAGAATAAAAGATTTCATTAAAAACGGGTTATGCTATATAGCGTAACCCATTTTAATCAACCTTTAATGGTAAGAAGTACAACCTGGTTAAGAAGCAGGCTTATACTACAGATAGTATTTTCGGAATAACGAGTTTTATTCACAAGGTGTATTTCCATTCTTATAATACAGACGTTGCCTAAGTACAGTGTTTCTTTATTAAACTTAATAATTTTTTCCGTTTTGATTTTTATACTTAATGTATCTTTTTGTCTACATATTTTCCGTAATCAGGTACAGCAATTTTATCAAATTCTTGAACAAGTGTTTTGAGGCTTGTTGATAGCAATTCACCTGACATCGGTATCCCATGTCCAGTAACAGCGGTTAGAGGCTTTAACTTCTCTAGCTTAATAACTGACCCTTTAGCAGCTTTCCAGTCTGTTGTTAAATAACGAGGCGGACCGCTTATTTCCTGTTCTTGAGTTATTACTTTATACAGATACTCCTGTTTCACTGTAACAAAAGCGTCCCCAGCAATTAAAGTTCGGTCTTTCTCTCGGAATAATGAAATATGCCCAGGAGTATGCCCTGGTGTATGAATCCATCTAAACTTTGGCATATGGGGAACAGTTCCATCGATAGGTAGTGCTTTTACGCTATTTCCTAAATCAATCGGTTCATTAGGGAACAGGGGAGACATTTTCGCTACCATACCACCTTCAACTGTTGGATCTGGTTCAGGATAGCTTTGTTGTCCAGTCAAAAACGGTATTTCCATTTGATGGGCATAGACTGGAACATCCCAATATTTAATGAGTTCAATTATTCCTCCAACATGATCAAAATGCCCATGAGTTAAAATAATTGCTTTTGGACGGCTATTTGTACCAAATCGCTCCTCAGTAACAGAGATAATTTCATTTGCACATTTAGGCATTCCAGCGTCAACTAAAACAAAATCATCGGTATGCGGATTCCCAACAAAACATATGTTGACGATTTGAATCGTGTAGCAAAATAAATCAGGTAATACTTCGATGCCGTGACCACTTTCAATTGAAGTTGCTGGAATAAATTTGTAATCACTTCCATAATTCATTTCATTGTTCAATTTTTCTCCCCCCTTAATATATTTTAATACGACATTATAGTTCCCTAATCTTGAAAATTCATTTTGGCGAATTTGAGAAAAGAATTAATGTGGGATTAAAAAAACAATAATTTAGTCCTAGAATTAAGAGGGATTCATATCAATTTATATAAAGTGCAAACAAAAAATATTGCTTTTAAAGTCACAGATTCTACTATTTTTTGAGATGAATTTATGGCTTAATAAAAGATTTATAAGGATATTATAATGTGGATTTATATAAAAAATACATAACAAAGGTCGATAGAAATCCATTATGTCTAATGATTGCTTTTCATAATCAAAGAATGTTTAAGTTTGGTGATGTAATTGAAGTGAATTAGAGGGGGAAATAGGAGTGATGACCTCTTCCTAACTTAATTATATCATGTAATTTAAGTTCGAAATAGACTGTTTCTTCTCATTTACTACTGTTACAATCAAGAACACATGAATAGTAAGGAGAGGTGCCAAATGAGTTCTTTCGTTCTCGATTTTCAGGAAATAGAAAAAACGCAGCTTTTTCTCGTTGGTGGAAAAGGATTGAATTTAGGGGAGTTATCAAATATTCAAGGGATACAAGTGCCAGAAGGATTTTGTGTTACAACGGTAGGGTATGAACAGGCCATCGAAAAAAATGAAGCGTTTCAAACTTTGTTGAATCAATTAGCAATGTTAAAAATTGAGGAACGAGATCAAATTGGTGAAATTAATAAGAAGATTAGAGAAGTCATTATGGCAGTGGAAATTCCAGTTGATGTAGTGAAATCAGTAGTTCATTATCTCTCGCACTTTGGCAATGAATATGCGTATGCAGTGCGTTCGAGTGCTACTGCTGAAGATTTACCGTATGCCTCGTTTGCTGGTCAACAAGATACGTATTTAAATATTATTGGAAAAGAAAACATTTTGCAGCATATTAAAAAATGCTGGGCTTCTTTATTTACAGATCGAGCGGTTATATACCGAATGCAAAATGGTTTTGATCATAATCAAGTTTCTATATGTGTTGTCGTCCAAAAAATGGTTTTCCCTGAGGCTTCAGGGATTTTATTTACTGCGGATCCGATTACTTCGAATAGGAAGGTGTTATCAATCGATGCCAGCTTTGGACTTGGCGAGGCGCTAGTATCTGGATTGGTTTCTGCCGATAATTATAGGGTAAAGGAAGACGAAATCGTCGAAAAGGTCATCGCAACGAAAAAATTAGCCATCTATGGACGAAAAGAAGGCGGAACAGAGACAAAGAAAATTGCTCCTAATCAGCAAAAAGTTCAAACACTTACTGAACAACAAATTTTACAACTAGCACGCATCGGAAGACAAATCGAAGTTTATGTTGGTTGTCCGCAAGATATTGAATGGTGTTTAGTTGATGATACATTTTATATAGTCCAAAGCAGGCCGATTACGACTTTATATCCAATTCCAGGAGTAAATGATGGGGGAAATCATGTGTATATATCGGTTGGTCACCAACAAATGATGACCGATGCGATGAAACCATTAGGTTTATCTTTTTTCCTGTTAACGACTAGTGCCCCTATGCGTAAAGCGGGAGGCAGGTTATTTGTTGATGCTACGCAACAATTAGCTTTACCTGCTAGCAGAGATTACTTAATAAACACTTTAGGAAAATCGGATCCACTCGTAAGAGATGCATTAACGACTATAATCGAGCGAGATGATTTTATTCAATTGTTACCGGATGATGAAAAAGAAAAGGATCTTAGTAAAAATGTGCCATCTGCAAGTTCGCAACAACAACCTGAGAATGATCCGGAAATCGTTACGAATTTAATAAAGAATAGTCAATCATCAATAGAAGAGTTAAAACGAAACATGCAAACGAAATCAGGGGTGGATGTACTTGATTTTATTTTAGAAGACATTCAGCAATTAAAGAAAGTATTATTTAACTCGCAAGGTATAGCTATTATTATGGCAGGTATGAATGCTTCATCATGGATTAATGAAAAGATGGAACAATGGCTAGGGGAAAAGAATGCAGCAGATGTACTTTCACAATCTGTACAAAATAATATTACTTCAGAAATGGGTTTAGCATTATTAGATGTTGCAGATGTGATTCGGCCGTATCCAGAAGTCATTGCGTATTTACAACATGTAGAAGATGACAGCTTTTTAGATGAATTAATTCAGTTTAAAGGCGGGGAAAAAGTTCGGGATGCAATCGATGCCTTTCTAAATAAATATGGAATGAGATGCAGCGGAGAAATCGACATTACGAAAACGCGCTGGAGTGAACAGCCAGCTACAATTATACCGATGATTTTAAATCATATAAGGGACTTTGAATATGGTGCTAGTAAACGGAAGTTTGAAGAAGGGCTGCAGGAAGCTGTGAAAAAAGAAGAAGAGTTAGTAAATCGATTACAACACTTACCGGATAGTAAACAAAAAGTAGAAGAAACGAAGCGTATGATTCGCAACATCCGTAATTGTATCGGGTATCGTGAATATCCAAAATACGGCATGATTAATCGTTATTTCATATATAAGCAGGCGTTACTGAAAGAAGCTGAGCAACTTGTGCAGAGCGGTGTCATTCATGAAGTTGATGATATATACTATTTAACTTTTGAAGAGCTTCACGAAGTTGTTCGCACGAATAAACTAGATTACGAGCTGATACAAAAACAAAAAAATGATTACAAATTATATGAAAAACTAACGCCTCCTCGTATAATGACGTCTGATGGAGAAATCATTACAGGTAAATATAAACGAGAGAACCTCCCAGCTGATGCGATTGTAGGTTTGCCTGTTTCATCAGGAGTTATAGAGGGAAGGGCACGCGTTATTTTAAACATGGAAGAAGCGAATTTAGAAGAGGGCGATATATTAGTTACTGCTTTTACTGATCCGGGCTGGACACCGTTATTTGTGTCTATAAAAGGGTTAGTCACTGAGGTTGGTGGACTTATGACACATGGAGCAGTGATTGCACGTGAATATGGATTACCGGCAGTTGTCGGTGTGGAGAATGCTACGAAAATAATAAAAGACGGACAACGAATTCGGGTACATGGAACAGAAGGATATATTGAAGTGTTGTAATGAAATAAAAGATCATCCGCTATTAAAGTGGATGATCTTTTATTATATAGCGGACTTATTTCTTTAAACCAGCTGCATAAAAAGGTCCATGAACTGCAATAGTTGATAAAAAGCGAGCAATCTCCTCAGGTGTTTCTTTTTGTCCATTATTTAACCATTGCTGGATGACACCTATATGTGCAGATGCCATATAAGAAGTTAAGTATTCGCTTGGAACAAGTAAATTCTCCTTATTAATGAGAGGACCATTCGTATCTTCAAATAATGTTTTCCACATAAAGTCTTTCAGTTTTGTTTGGAAAGATAAATCTCCTTTCGGACTTAGTACAGCTCTCATAAAATCACTATTTTCATTTAGAAATTCAAGAATAGAAGTGATAAGTATAAATGGCATTGCTGGAGAAGGATTTGTTCCAAGGTCAGCAATAACTTCCGGGAATTTCTGTTTAGCAATGTTAGAAAACTCGTACATAATGTCTTCTTGGCATTTTGTCATTAAATCAAATTTATCTTGATAGTGCGCATAGAAAGTACCGCGATTAATGTTTGCTTTCGTTGTGATATCTTTCACTGTAATGGCGTCAAAACCCTTTTCTTCAATTAGCTCCACCAATGCGTTCCGTATGGCAGTTTTCGTACGAACAACACGCAAATCTAAATTACTATCGCGCAAAGCATGTCCCTCCTTAATTTTACTGAACACATTTAGAAAATGTGTCTTATAACCGACACATTCACGATTTTTGATTATTGTATAAGGTTCAACTCGAACATATAATTCAAAATATAAATAAACAACACGTTGTTGATTATTATAAATTAAATTAAAGGAGGAGAAAAGAAGATGTTTAAAAATAAACTTTTATTGTTATCACCAGTTATTGCACTACTTGTTGTTTTTATTTTTTCATTAACGTTATTTCCAACTGTTCAACCGCAGCCGAAAAACTTGCCAATTGCAATTGTAAATGAGGATCAAGGTGTAGAAATTCCAAATCAACCGAAAATGAATATGGGGCAAACAATTGTTGATACGGTGAAAAAATCATCGAAATCAGAGGAAGAACCCGCAGTGAAGTGGGTAGAAGTAAAAAATAAAGAAGCCGTTCAAAAGGGATTAAACAATAAAGAGTATTACGCGGCATTAGTCATCCCGAAAGAATTTAGCGCAAAACAAGCGTCGTTACGAACACCACAGCCATCTTCACCTGAGATAGAAATATATATTAATCAAGGAATGAATACGGCTGCATCAACTATGGCAGGACAAATATTACAGGCGACCGTTGATAATATGAACAATAATGTTCGTACGCAAATATTAGAAGGGTTAAAAGCAAAAGGAGATACTGTAACAACAGATCAAGCTGTGAAATTAGTAACACCTATTGTAAAGAACGTGAAAAATATGAATGAGGTCGGCAAAAATAGTGCGAACGGTAACTCACCAATATCATTGTTCCAGCCGTTATGGATTGCAAGTTTAGCGAGCGCAGCGATTATTTTTATTGCGATTAGTAAAATACCGGTAAGTTCACGAAAAGAAAACTTTATATTGAAAGTAAAACAAATCGTAACAGGAGCTATTGCGGCACTTGTAATTGGATTTGGTCTTACATGGATTGCAGATGGGATGGTAGGATTAAATATTTCGAACTTCACGGATACAGCTCTATTCTTATCCATTACTTCTTTTAGTTTCTTCTTAATGATATCTGCGGTACTTTCATTAGTTGGGCTAAAAGGAATCGGTTTATTCGCTTTATTACTATTTTTCGGGGCGCCGTTATTATCATTAGCACCTGAGATGTTGTCTCCGTTTTATCAAGACTGGGTTTACCCATGGTTACCAATGAAATTTATGATCGAAGGCTTAAGAGAAATCTTCTTCTTCGGAAAAGGGGTAAGCTGGAATACACCTGTTACTGTACTCGTTTGGATTGGTATAGTAAGTGCGGTTATTATATTAGCAACTGCATTCAAACGTAGTGCAGTAAAAGGGCATAAAACAGAATTGAACGCTTAAAAAAAGCCGTTTCACTAAATTAGTGAAACGGCTTTTTTTGATGAAATCTATAAGTTGAAAAATTAGTATTTGCTGTTGTCGCCTTGGAATAAGTTTTGATGACTTTTTCTCAATGAAAAAGCCTGATTGTTAAAAAGTGTTGTATGTAATTAAGGAATTTCTAAAGATCGCGTACGTTCCAAACAATCTCACCGCGCTCGTCATCCCACGTACTGTGATGCCTCTTAAACCCTATCTTTTCTAGCACCCGGAGGGAAGCGATATTCCAAGCGCCTACAGTCGACCAAAGCCTGTGGCGCCCAGTAGCAATTGCAGCGTCCAGTACAACGGCTGCTGCCTCAGTCGCATAACCTTTTCCATGAGCGCTGCGGAACAATTCGTATGCAATCTCCGGCTCTTCAAGTGTGGAACGACCGATAATCAAGCCACAGTATCCAATAAAATCGCCTTCGTCTCGCCTACGAATAGTGAGAAGAGAAATGCCATTTTCGTCTGCTTTCTTGCGCATCTCAATGAGCCGGTTACGAACGGAATCAACGGCTGGAATATCCACACCACGTTCGCCAATTAATTTGCTCAGCCAAACGGAATCGGATTCCTCCCACATACTAAGCTCAAGTCTTTCGGTTTTCAGCTGGAAGGCCATAGATTTAAATAAAGATGGCATAGTGGTACCTCCTAGTTATATGATTGGATTCATAATAGCTTCGCATCTCAACACCACATCTGGTTGGAAACCTGATTCATTCGCGAATTTATAGCCACAGCGTACAAAAAAATAGTGATATTTTATCCGCTATTTGTCGTGTAGTAAAATCCCCACTGAATATAGTTTCACTTTATGAATAAGCAATTCCTTTGCAAAATAGACCCTTTTCTCAAACTTTGCTTTCAATCTAAAGTCGTCCCGTTATATACACAGGCTCCTACTATTTCTAAATGCATAAAATGTTAAGCGAAAGTATGGAGGGATACGATGTATAATTCGAATTATTATGATTGGTATAGACAAAATGATAAGTTGATTAGTGATATTGAAAAAGCTATAAATGGAGAGTATAGCGCTATAAGCTGCTATGCAAAATTAGCGAATATGGCTCCAAATCAAGTAGAACAAAAACAAATTCTTGAAATTCGTAATGATGAAATAAAGCATTTCCACAACTTTGTACAAATTTATACGAACTTAACTGGCAGGCAGCCGAAACCACAAATTACTGAAAACTGCCCAAATACGTATTTACAAGGATTAGAGTTCGCTATACAAGATGAACAAAAGACAGTAGATTTTTATTTGGAAATTTCAGATGAGACATCGGATGCACATTTGAAAGAGTTGTTACGGAGAATAGCTGCGGATGAACAAAATCATGCGGTATGGTTTTTATATTACTTCGTGAAGTCGAAGTGAGCATTAAGAATGAACGACTGATGTAGTGAAGATATTAAAAAATATTTTAAAACGCAGTGCAACGATTGAATAAGATATGTAAATGTAAGTAGAAGGAAACCGTTTCGCTAGTAGTGGAGCGGTTTTTTATGATGTACATAGGTATCGACAAAATATAGTAATTAAATTTGATATATAATGTATGGAACAAAAATAAATAAGCTAGGAGCAGACATATGAAAAGAGGGATTACAGTAGATATTCTAGATGGATATGATAATTTACTTTGGAAAGTCTTAAAGCCAATTGATATTACTGCATTTGATTGGCAAGCCATGGGAAGGGAGGAAGCTTATATAATAGTAGGGAATGAATTAGGTCCAGAATTATTTTCAGAAGATAACGAGATCATGGTAGGTTCAGCTTTAAAAAAGCTAATAAAAGACAACATATATTATCTTTTATTTGTAGACTTAAAAGCATATCCAAAAGGGGAAGTACTAGGAGAAATTGAAACATATGAAGAATTTAAGGAGAGTAAGTGTGAAGTAGTCGTATTAGTAGCGGATGGTGATTACATACAAATTTATGTGAAAAACCAAGAAGAGATTGAAATGATGTATGAAAACGCACGGAATCAAGGATTGTATGTAGAATATATTACAGATGAAAATGATGGAAGGACTCGTTTGTCAGTATGGTAGCAATTTGAAAGGGGAAAGGCAATATGGAGAGAAATATAAGTAAAGAATATGCAATTCGAATTGCTACCGAAAATGAGAGTGATAGTATTAAAACTCTATTAAAAGAAGTAGCACAATGGCTACAACATAAAGAAGTGGATCAGTGGCAGTATCTTTTAGGAGAGGAAGCTACGGCTGAAATACTAGAATGTATAAGAGAGAAATATACATATGTTGTTCTGAAAGAAGATGAAATAGTTGGTACGGTTACAGTTGCTCCTAAACAAAATGAATGGGATGAACATATTTTTGGTAAAGAGGAAGTTTCTAATTCATTATATATTCATAGATTTGCGGTGAAACGGAAGTATAAGGGGAACGGAATTGGAGAATGGATTTTACAGTGGATAGAAGAGAATGTACAACATGACAAAGAGTATTTGAAGTTAGATTGCGTGGGGCATAATCGTACGTTGAATGATTTTTATAAGAAAAATGGTTTTGAATATGTTGGAAGTACGGATGGGCTTAGTAAGTTTCAAAAGAAAAGGAGAATGTGAATGCATCCAATTAACGTAAGTTTAGTTGAAAAGTTAATACAGGAACAGTTTCCCGAATGGGCCCCTTTAGAAGTGAAACCTGTAAAGTTTAGTGGGCATGATAATAGGACGTTTCACTTAGGGGATGAGATGAGTGTAAGATTGCCAAGTGATGTGGCATATGCACCGCAAGTAGAGAAAGAAAATAGTTGGCTTCCTATATTAAGTAAGGGACTTTCTTTACCAATTTCTACACCAATTGCGAAAGGAAATCCGTCTGAAGCGTATCCATTGCCTTGGTCTATTAATAAGTGGATAGAGGGAGAAACAGTTACGAAACAAAACGTTCGTGATTTAAATGAATTTGCAGCGGACTTAGGATCTTTTTTAGTAGAATTGCAATCTATTAATGCGAGTAACGGCCCTTTAGCTGGACCGCATAATTTTTACCGGGGCGGACTTATATCGGTATATGATGAAGAGGCGAGAGTTGCTATCGAAAATAATAAGGATATTTTTGAAGATGCATTATTAAAGCATCTTTGGAATTTAGCACTTAGCTCAACGTGGGATCGTAAACCAGTTTGGGTGCATGGAGATGTAGCACCGGGGAATTTACTCGTTAAAGATGGAAAACTTTGTGCTGTAATTGATTTTGGTATTTTAGGCGTAGGAGATCCTGCTTGTGATGCAGCGATGGCTTGGACGTTTTTTGATGAAAATAGTAGAAATGTATTTAAAGAAGTATTACGCATGGATGAAGAAACGTGGAATAGAGCGAGAGGATGGGCACTTTGGAAGGCGTTAATTACATATGATGCGAATAGGGATAGTAATGAAAAAGTAGCAGAAGAATCTTATCGTATCATTCAAGTGCTTGTGGATGATTATGAGAGGGAATAGAAAAGCCTATTTTAAAATAGGCTTTTTCATATGATTAAATAGTAGAAATGGAAAGAAGGAATACAACATTATTGTACAGAATATTTAGATAATAGGAGGTGTCGAATTTTGAGTGAAATTGAATTAAAGAGTAATGTAATTAAGACAGGGCGAGAGAAGGGGATTATTCTTCGGTTTATACTTGCTAGTCTCGTTGGGGTGTTTATGTTTTTCATTCCTGTTACGATAAACGGTGCATCGTCTATTATGATTGATCATATTGTATCGTGGATTAGGGCTTCGGTTCCAGGCGTAGTACCTTATTATGCATTGTTTGTTATGGCGATTGGTGCGATTTATCCATTTTATACGAAGAAATGGAATGCATCTATCGTAGACATTTGTTTTTCTATTTTAAAAGTAGTTGGCGTTGTTTTTGGTATATTATATTGTTTAAAAGTAGGACCAGCTTGGTTCTTTGCGCCAGATGTTGGGCCGTTTTTGTATGAGAAGCTAGTCATATCAGTAAGTCTGCTCGTTCCAATTGGCTCGGCGTTTTTAGCGTTATTAGTCGGATATGGATTGCTTGAATTTATCGGTACATTTTGTCGTCCGATTATGAGGCCATTATGGAATACGCCGGGGAGATCGGCGATTGATGCAGTTGCGTCCTTCGTTGGAAGTTATTCGCTTGCCCTTCTTATTACGAACCGCGTGTATAAAGAAGGAAAGTATACGACAAAAGAAGCGGCGATTATCGCTACAGGATTTTCTACAGTATCCGCTACATTTATGATCATCATCGCAAAAACATTAGATATTATGCATTTATGGAATGTTTATTTTTGGACTACACTTGTTGTAACATTCATCGTGACTGCTATCACCGTAAGAATCCCGCCCCTTAGTAGAAAACCAGATACATATGTAACAGAAGAAGGGTTCCCAGAGCCTGTTTATAAAGAGAAAATGTTGGAACGTGCTTGGGAAGATGCGTTAGAAGTATCAAAGTCTGCACCGAGCATTATGAAAAATATTGCAGTGAATTTAAAAGACGGATTTATTATGACAATGGGAATTTTACCATCCATTATGTCAGTAGGATTAATTGGTATCGTCTTAGCGAAGTTCACGCCAATATTTGATTGGATCAGTTATATTTTCTATCCGTTTACATGGCTATTACATTTACCAGAAGCAGACTTAGCCGCTAAAGCCGCATCAGTTGGTATTGCAGAAATGTTTTTACCGTCATTATTAGTAGTAAGTGCACCACTCGTGACAAAGTTTGTTATTGCAGTTGTTTCCGTATCATCTATTTTGTTTTTCTCCGCTTCCATTCCTTGTATATTATCAACAGATATTCCGTTAAAAGTATCTGAACTTATTATTCTGTATGTGCAGAGAACGATTTTAACGTTGCTTATCATTACGCCGATTGCTTATTTGTTGCTTTGAACTATAATGTAAGTTCTAAATATATGGCGTTTACTAAATTGTGTAAATGAATATTTATCGTAAAATCGTAGGTAGTGCAAAATTATAAGTGCGATGCTTGAATAAAGGCATCGCATTTTTTATTTTTAGATGTACTATATGTTTATGATTATAATTTATTTTTATGTATATATTAATAAAGCGATGTTAATGATATGTTATAGTAACAACAAAGGGGGCTTAAAAATGGAAATTATTCACGAAAGAGCAAAGTTGCGGTTAATGGATAATACTGATGTCGAAACTTTGTTTTCGATTGTAGAAGGAAATCGGGATATTTGGGCGTATTTAATCTCTAAAATGGATAGTGTGCAAGATATGCAACAATACGTTCAAAAAGCGATAAAGGGTTACGGAAGAGGTACTCAAATACCTTTCATAGTCGTAGATCAACAGTCGAATAAGATTGTAGGAAGTACACGTTTATATAATATTTCAGTAGAAGATAAGACAGTTGAGTTAGGGCAAACGTGGTATCATCCGAGTGTGCAACGTACGAGTATAAATACAGAGTGTAAGTATATGCTTCTTCAGTATGCTTTTGAAAAATTGCATATGCTGAGAGTGCAAATTAAGACGGATACAAGAAATGAAAAAGCACAACGAGCAATTGAAAGATTAGGCGCAGTAAAAGAAGGTGTGCTTAGAAATGAAAGAAAATTACCGAATGGTTATGTGAGAGATGCGGTGGTGTACAGTATTATCTCGAGTGAATGGCCAGGCGTAAAAGAACAATTGTTAGAAAAATTAGAGTTGTATAAAGAAAAGTTATAATTCGTGTTTTGAAAGGTATATTGTTCGTGAGATATGAAAAATATACCTTTTTTCTTACAAAATGCTACTTTATTTTAATTCCTTTTGTTTCATCGTTCCCTTCTGAGAAAAAATTCGTTACAATGTAGTTGTATGGTAATAAACTTATGAATTTAAAAAATGTAATGAAAACCGCAAATGAAAATGAATTGATAATCCTCAATTTTAAATGAAAACCCTTTTATACATAAATAACAAGTAAAGTTCCTTCTTTTAAATAAACTCAAACAAAACGATTTGATATAAATGTTTTTTATAGAAGTATGGATGATGTACGGAGGCAATTACAAATGAAAGAAAATAAGAAAAGTAAGAAAAGACGAATCTTTCAAGTATTTTTACTAATGATTTGTTCTGCTATTTTATATGTAAGTTATGCAGCTTACGATATTTGGAGTTATCGTTTTAAAGCAAATGATGACGTGAAAACGGATGCTGGTATCGTACTAGGCGCAGCTTCATGGAATGGAAAACCATCTCCTGTATTTAAAGAAAGAATTAATCATGCGATTTCTTTATATAAGAACGGAAATATTAAAAAGATTATTTTTACAGGTGGTACAAAGTTCGAGGCAGAACTTGAGGAAGCACGTACTGCAAGAGTATATGCAATGAAACAAGGTGTAAAAGAGGAAGATATTTTAATTGAAACTAAATCCCTTTTCACTGAAGAAAATTTAAAAAATGCGAAGCAAGTTGGAATAGAGAACGGTATACAAACATACACGATTGTAAGTGATCCACTTCATATGAAACGCGCAATGAGAATCGCAAAACATATTAATATTGAAGCGTATGCTTCACCAACGCCGACATCAGCATATAAAACGTTAGATACAGAAATACCATTCTTCTTTAAAGAATTATTCTCGTATATTGGATATGTAACCTCTTTGCCGTTAAAAGCATTGAAGGGGGACTAATATAAGAAAAGGATCTATCCTTAAATAGGAACTTTTCTTATTAGTCAAAAACATTGTATTTTTATCGGAATAGTGAAACAATAGAGAGGTAGCTTCATATAATCATAATGACAAAATGAACGGTTTATGAATCGAGCATAAAGGAGATTATAGTATGGCACTCTCATTTGTTGAAACAGAAGAACAGTCTTTAATTATTGAGAAAATAAATAAATTGATTCCGAAGTTCATGGAAAGGGAGCATCAGCTAAGTGAATTAGGATCATTTCCGTATGAAAATATAAATGATTTGAAAGATATTGGATATACGAAATTAACGTTACCGAAGGAATTTGGTGGTAGTGCGATTTCTTTATATGACTTCGTTTTATTTCAAGAGAAAATCGCGGAAGGCTGCGGAGCTACTGCATTATCGATTGGCTGGCATCTTGGCATTGTGAAGGAGCTAGCGGAAAATCACTCTTGGAATGATGAGATGTTCAAATGGTTTTGCGAAGAAGTACGTAATGGTGCGCTCTTTAACAGGGCAGCAACAGAACCGAAAACAGGGAGTCCGACGCGTGGCGGCAAACCAGAAACAATAGCGGTTCAACAAGGCGAGAAGTGGGTTATAAATGGAAGGAAAACTTTTACAACGATGGCGCCAGTACTTGATTATTTTATTATTTCAGCAAGTATGGAAGGCCGTGAAGAAGTTGGTGAGTTTGTTATTCCAAGAAATACACTCGGTGTATCTATTGAAGAAACGTGGGATAGCGTTGCAATGCGAGGGACTGCTAGCCACGACCTTGTCTTACAAAATGTAGAGATAGACAACCGCTTTTTTACGGATGTAAAAGGCGGGAAAGTGAAACAAAAGGGTATTGGCTGGTTGCTACATATACCAGCATGTTATTTAGGAATTGCACAATCAGCAAGAAATTATGCAGTTCAATTTGCGGGATCATACAAGCCAAATAGTTTAAACCATTCTATTAGTTTATTACCGAATGTTAGAAAATTAGTTGGAGAATTAGAACTCGAGCTTATGCAAGCTCGCGTCTTTTTATATCAAATTGCGAAAAAATACGATGAGGCAGAAGATAAACTGTTACTGCAAGCAGAATTAGCGGCAGTGAAATACGCCGTAACAAATGCGGCGATATCCATAGTGGATAAATCAATGCGCATCGTAGGAGCAAAAAGTTTATCAGAAAAAAATCCGCTTCACCGTTACTATTTAAATGTCAGAGCAGGATTACACAATCCACCGATGGATGATGCAACATTGTCTATGCTGGCGGATGCGGCGTTTCGGTCGTAGTATTTAAAGCTTACATTTTATTGTTTATGGATATTATAGTTGTTTTGAAAGCACGGGTTTGATTAGTAATCAAACCCGTGCTTTTTATGTGTATGAAGTACTTGGTTGAGATGTAGGTTTTTAATATAAATGATTATCATGGTTTTTTGATTGTTTCTTGTTGAAAATTCTTATTGTAATGCCAGTTTGGAGGCTGTATAAACATTTTTCGTATTTAATCCCAAATTAATGGTCTTTCTAAGTTTACCATTCGTAAATATTGTAAAAATTGACCTGCATGGACCGCATCATGATAGGCAATTCTTAATAGCATATCACCTAAATATCGTTGATAGCCAACATCACTTCTATCAATAAGTCTTGAATCTAGCTCGGCTATGCTTATTGATTGAACATATTCTATGAAGTCAGTAAAGTATGATTGTGCCAATTCAATTTCTTTTTTTACACAAGTAATTGGCTCGTCATCATACGGGGTACGTATGTCGTTTATTGAACCGTTGTTTTTTATAATCATATGATAGTAAAAAGTTGAGCTCCATACGTGACGAATCATTTCACCAAAGGACATAGCCTCAGGATCAGGCTTCCAATTAAGAAAATTATCGGGAAGAGAATTCCATAATTTTTCTGAGCGCCTTCTCGTTTCTTTTAAATTTAATATACTAAGATCAATTGCATTCATAATACATTCTCCTTTACTATTAAACTTAAAATAATTGTATCAATTTAATAGTTAGGGTATCATCGAAATATGAATGTATATCCGAATATCTCATATATAGCTAAACTAATTGCTGAACCTACAAGAGCAATCATCTTAGAGTGTCTAATGAATAATCAGGCACTACCTGCTAGTGAATTGGCTTATATGGCAAAAGTGTCACATCCAACAATTAGTTCGCATCTTTCTAAATTAGTAGAAGGGAATTTACTTACAGTTGAACAACATGGTAGACATCGTTACTATCGACTTGCTAATCAAGAAGTTGCAGAAGTGCTTGAAAAGTTAGGGACAATTGCACCAACAGTTCAAGTTCGCTCTTTAAAACAATCAAGCCAACTAAAACAAATTCGTTATGCTCGAACTTGTTATGATCATCTTGCAGGCAAACTCGGTGTAGAGATAACTGAAAAATTACTTGATAGGAAATTTATAATTTTAGAGGATGGAGAATACATTGTAACGGAACAAGGTAAGAAATGGTTTCTGAATTTTGGAATAAATATTGATAAGGCAGATATAAAAAGGAGGGTATTTGCAAAACCTTGTCTTGATTGGAGTGAACGACGCTACCATATTTCTGGTTGGTTAGGGTCTGCAATTGCAAAACTGCTTTTTGAACAGGGATGGATTACGAAAACGGATAAGAACCGAGCTGTCCATCTTACAAAGAAAGGTGTAAAGTTATTAGAAGATCAATTAGGCATTGATATGAAAACTGAGGAAAGAAAAGCTTGAAATTAGAAAAGTCCGTCAAAATGATGGGCTTTTTCATTATGGTAGGAGTGTACATGAATAATAGGATGTTATCAATAATCGTTGCTAATAAAAAATCTTTCTTTTCATTCTTCTTTTTTAAGTTTTAAAGGAGAAAGCTAGGCTTCTTATTTTTACTAATGTTATAATAAGAAAAAAGCACGAAAAGAGGTCATCTCATGCTAGAGGTTATTGCAACATGTTTAGAAGATGTAAAACGAATTGAAAGTGCTGGCGGGAAGCGGATTGAATTAATTTCATCTTATACAGAAGGTGGTTTAACACCGAGTTATGCTTTTATAAAGAAAGCGGTGGAAGCGGTAAGTATACCAATTCATGTTATGATTCGTCCGCATGCGAAGTCTTTTACATATACGGAAGAAGAAATTGAAATGATGAAAGAAGATATTATAGTTGCTCAGAAATTAGGAGTAGCTGGTGTTGTATTAGGTGTATTAAATGAACGAAATGAAGTGGATGAAGGGAAATTAGCGAACTTACTATCTGTTGTAGATGGAATAAATGTAACGTACCACCGTGCGATAGATGATATAGAAAATCCAGTAGAAGCAATGAACACTTTAAAGAAGTTTCATAAAGTGACTCACGTTTTAACTTCAGGTGGACAAGGAAATATAGTAGAGAATATTCCGGTGCTTACAGAAATGCAAAAGGTAAGCGATGGTCAAATTCAGCTTGTAGCTGGAGCTGGGGTGACGAAAGAAAATATAAAGCGATTGCTAGATGAAACTGGAATTTCGCAAGCTCATGTCGGTACAGCGGTAAGAGAAGGAAAATCATGTTTTTCTGAAATAGACCCTAATTTAGTACAAGAATTAGTTGAAATCATAAAATAAGTGCTTAAGAAAGAGGAGAAACGATGAAGGAAAATACGAAGAAAGAATTATTCTCTTGGGCTAAAACGATAGGTTTTACCCTTGTATTAATTGCTATTATTCGCGGTGTTTTATTTACACCTTCTTTAGTGCAAGGTGAATCAATGATGCCCACTTTAAAAAATAACGAACGAGTTCTCGTGAATAAGATTGGTTATAGTATAAGTGGATTAGATCGCTTTGATATTATCGTCTTCCACGGAAAAGAAGGATACGATTTAGTAAAACGAGTAATTGGTTTGCCAGGCGACACAGTTGAGTATAAAAATGATGTTTTATATGTAAACGGAAAAGCGATGGAAGAACCATATTTAAAAAAGTTTAAAGAAAAAGCAGTAGGCCGTGTATTAACTCCAGACTTTACGTTAGAACAAATCACTGGGAAAACGAAAGTGCCAGAAGGCCAAGTATTTGTTTTAGGGGATAATCGTGAAGTTTCTAAGGATGGTCGCATGTTTGGCTTTATTTCAGAAGATGAAATTGTCGGAAAAGGACAAGCTGTTTTCTGGCCGTTGGAACAAGTAAGAGCGTTATAAAGTGTGGTGAAGTATGGGAGAGATATTCTTCCATACTTTTTTATTTGCTTAAAATCTATTGAATGAATTGAAAGAATATTTTATAATTTTAAATTATATGTTTGTTTCGAAAAACGGAATTTAAGTTCCGTAATTCGGAACGAAAGGGAGATAGAATGAGTATAAATAAAACGGCAGTTAAGACAATGGATATTTTAGAGTTGTTTTATGAGCATGAAGAGCTAAGTTTAACTGAGATGGTTCAGCTTACAAATATGCCGAAAACATCTGTTTATCGTTTAATTGGTTCGTTGGAAGAGATGGAGTTTTTACAAAAAAACGAAAAGGGGAAATATCGTTTAGGGGTCGTATTTTTACGGTTCGGTCAACTTGTTTCACACCGATTATCAGTAAGAAATATAGCAATTCCTTATATGAAAGAACTTAGAGATAGTTTAGGACAGGCAGTTAATTTAATAATTCAAGATGGTAATGACGCAATTTATGTTGAAAAGCTGGAAGGTGTTCAGCCAGTACGCGTGTATACGGCGGTTGGAAGAAGAGCACCACTTTATGCTGGTGCATGTCCGAGAATTTTACTATCGTATTTTTCTGAGGAAGAGAAACGGAGATACATAGAGGAAGTGGATTTAAAACAGTTTGCAGATGGAACAATTGTGGATAAGGAACAATTGCTAGAAGTGTTGCAAATGGCAAAAAAGGAAGGCTACACAATTAGTTATTCTGAGTTAGAAAATCATACAGCCGCAATAGCAGCGCCCATTTTCGCAAGTGATGGAACGGTTGTAGCAGGTATGAGTATTTCGGGATTAGCAATTGAGTACAGCGAAAGTAACATTTCATATTTTATCGCTAAGGTGAAAGAAACAGCACATCGCATTTCGAAAGAACTCGGCTTTTTGGCATAGAAAGAGGGAGTAGGATGAAATTTTCTGCGTTAGGGGATCAAGCAATTATTGTTACATTTGGTGAAGAAATTAAGATGGATATATATGAGAAAGTACAGCGGTTATTTCAAGCACTGCAGCAACATCCGTTTGCAGGAATGATTGAGTGCGTTCCGTCGTTTACTTCATTAGCTGTTTACTACAATGTATACGAAGTATGGAAGAGAAATGAGAGAAGTGAAAGGCCATATGATTACGTTCGCCAGTATATAAAGGAGCTGTGTGATTCTTATAAAGAAGAAGTAAAACAGGATGTGAAACATATTTCTATACCAGTGTGCTACGGGGGAGAATATGGACCTGATTTAGAAGAGGTTGCACATTATAAAGATTTACAAGTAGAAGATGTGATTCGAATACATAGTGAAACTACATATTTTGTATATATGTTAGGTTTTACACCAGGGTTCCCGTATTTAGGAGGACTATCAAAAGAATTAGAAACACCTAGAAAAGAAACACCACGGTTACAAATCTCTCCTGGTTCAGTAGGTATTGGCGGAAATCAAACAGGTATATATTCGCTTGAAACACCAGGAGGATGGAATATTATCGGCCGAACTCCTATTTCATTATTTAATCCGGAAGAAGAAATACCAACATATATTCAAAGTGGTATGTATTTACGATTTATCCCAATAACGAAGGAAGAGTACGTATCACTTGAGGGGGCTAAAGAATGGATGTAGAAGTTTTGCATGCGGGAATGTTTACAACAGTCCAAGATTTAGGGCGATCTCATTATCAACAATACGGTGTACCAGTTGGCGGGACTATGGATCAAAGTGCACTTCGGATGATCAATATGTTAGTTGGTAATGAGGAGAATGAAGCGGGACTCGAAATGACGATTATGGGACCTAAATTGTTAATAAAGAAAACGACTTTACTTGCGATTGGCGGAGCAGATATGGAACCGTTATTGAATGGAGAACGTATCCCGTTATGGCGTCCCATTTTAGCGGAAGAAGGTAGTATGCTTTGTTTTGGAAAAGTGAAAAGTGGTTGCAGAGCGTATGTAACTTTTGCGGGTGGTATACATATTGAGCGTACAATGGGAAGCAAAAGTACGTACATACGTGCTGCGATTGGTGGTATAGAAGGAAGAATGTTGAAAAAGGGTAACTACTTCCAAATTGGTGCACAACCAGAAATGGCGAGTCGTTTCATTCAAGATTTACAAAAAGATGCGAGAATAAAAACGAAATGGGCAATTAGCAACAGAGTACTACCAAAGTATAAGAAACATCCAAAGCTTCGTGTCATAACTGACTTTGAATATGATCAATTTACAGAAGAAAGTAGAAAGGCATTTTTTACGAAAGAGTATAAGGTATCTAATTATGCTGACCGTATGGGCTATAGGGTTGAGGGAGAAGTTTTAAATAGGAATGAAGAAAAAGAGATTTTATCGAGTCCTGTTACATTTGGAACCATTCAAGTTCCTAATGGTGGACAGCCGATTATATTAATGGCAGATAGGCAAACGACAGGTGGCTATCCGAGAATGGGAAATATCATTTCAGTAGATTTACCTCTTCTTGCCCAGCTAAAGCCGGGGGACTATGTTTCTTTTGAGAAAATTACGCTTGAAGAAGCGGAACAATTGTACATAGAACAAGAAGTAAATATGAATCTATTAAAGAAATTCATCGCTTTACGAAGCTGAAATTAGGAGGAATACATTATGACTACAATCGATTTAAACTGTGATTTAGGAGAAAGTTTTGGCGCTTATAAAATGGGGAATGATGATGAAATTCTTCCGTTCGTTTCCTCTATAAACGTTGCTTGCGGTTTTCATGCGGGTGATCCGTCTATTATGCGTCAAACTGTTGAAAAAGCTTTGGAGCATAACGTAGCAATAGGGGCGCATCCTGGATTTCCTGATTTAATTGGATTTGGTAGAAGAAACATGAATATTTCAGCAAGTGAAGTATACGATTATGTTTTATATCAAACAGGCGCATTAGACGCATTTGTGAAAGCGGCAGGCGGGAAAATGCAGCATGTAAAGCCGCACGGTGCCTTATATAATATGGCGGCAACTAATCCGGAAATTGCAGATGCAATTGCAAAGGCAATTTATTATATAAATCCAAGTCTATTACTTTATGGTTTAGCAAATAGCGAGGCGTTTATACAGGCTGCAGAAAAATACAAAGTAACTCTTGTACAAGAGGCTTTTGCGGATCGTACATATAAGCAAGATGGTACATTAACGAGCCGTACAGAAGAAAATGCGCTTATAAAAGATGAAGACGAAGCGATAAAGCAAGTACTTCAAATGGTGAAAGAAGGCCATGTAAATGCGGTCAATGGAGAGAAAGTAGCAGTTCAGGCGCAAACAATTTGTTTACACGGTGATGGGGAAAAAGCAGTGCAATTTGCAGAAAGAATATACAGAACATTCAAACTTAATAATATTTCTATTTGTGCACCGAAATAAAAAATAGGGGGAAGTGCTGGGATGATTAAATTAATCGGAATACTACTTGTTGCAGTGGGCTTTTTATTTAGATTAAATACACTTTTAGTAGTTATGGTTGCAGGTATTGTTACTGGTATGGTTTCAGGATTAAGTTTTTATGATGTGATCAGCATGTTCGGTAAATTTTTCATAGAAAATAGATATATGTCTATGCCAATTATATTAACTTTACCGGTAATCGGAATTTTAGAGCGTTACGGTTTAAAAGAAAGAGCAGAGGCACTTATAACGAAATCAAAAGGAGCAACAACTGGAAGAGTATTAATGTCATATTTTACGATAAGAGAATCATCAGCAGCACTAGGGCTTAATATTGGTGGGCATGCGCAAACAGTAAGGCCGCTCGTTGCACCGATGGCAGAAGGGGCCGCGCAAGGTAAATACGGTAAACTTCCTGAAAAATTAAGAGAAAAGATTAAAGCAAACGCAGCAGCAGCTGAAAATACAGCTTGGTTTTTCGGAGAAGATATTTTCATCGCAACTGGAGCTATTTTATTAATGAAAGGATTCTTCGATTCAGTAGGTATGCATGTCGGAGTATGGGATATGGCACTTTGGGGCATTCCGACAGCAATATCTGCACTTATTGTAAGCTGGATTAGATTTAGAAGGTTTGATAAATATATAGAGAAAACAATGAAGGCAGAAGGAAAAGAAGAGAAGGAGGCAATTTAATATGAACATCATCACAATGGATACAATCTATTATGTATTAGGGATAATCGTTGCTTTTATCGCTGTTCGTATCGCATTCGATCGTGAACATCCAAACAGATTCGGTTCTAGTTTATTTTGGGCATTGTTTGCAGTTACATTTTTATTCGGAAATGTAATTCCTTCGTTTTACGTTGGCTGTATAGTGCTCGCTATGGTCGTTTTAGCTTCACTAAATAAAGTAACAAAATCAGAGGAAAAAGAAGTTCCAGTACAAGAACGTGTGAAACATGCTGAGAAATTAAAAAATAAAATTTTTATGCCTGCACTATTAATTCCTATTTTTACAATTATCGGTACGTTGACGTTAGGGAAAATTAAATGGGGAAATGTCTCTCTTGTTGATCCAGATAAAGTAACATTAGTTGCATTAGCGCTTGGTGCATTACTCGCATTCGTTGCGGCGATGCGTATTACAAAATCAAAAATAGCAACGCCTGTACAAGAAGGAAGCAGACTATTACAAGCTGTCGGCTGGGCTGTTATTTTGCCACAAATGTTAGCAGCACTTGGCGGTATATTCGCGAAGTCTGGCGTTGGGCAAGTTGTTTCAGATTTAGTCGGACAAGTGCTGCCGACAGAGTATCCGTTCGTTGCTGTTATGGCGTACTGTTTAGGCATGATGCTATTTACAGTCGTAATGGGAAATGCATTCGCAGCGTTTGCTGTTATTACTGGCGGAATTGGCTTACCTTTAATAGTTCAAATGCATGGCGGAAACCCAGCAATTATGGCAGCACTCGGTATGTTTGCTGGATATTGCGGAACGCTGCTTACTCCAATGGCAGCAAACTTTAATATCGTACCTGCGATGCTTTTAGAGCTAAAGGATAAAAATGCGGTTATTAAAGCACAAGTACCAATTGCTCTTTCAATTTTTATCATAAATATGTTTATTATGTACGGCCTTGTATATCGTTTCTAATTAGGAGGATAAAACTATGAAAACAGTATTATTAACAGGGTTTGATCCGTTTGGCGGAGAAAATATCAATCCAGCTTGGGAAGTAGCAAAAGGTTTGCATGAAAAAACAATTGGAGAATACAAGATAATAAGCAAACAAGTACCAACTGTATTTCATAAATCAATAAGCGTATTAAAAGAGTATATAGAAGAACTAGCGCCGGAAATTATTATATGTATCGGACAAGCTGGGGGCAGACCAGATATTACGATAGAACGTGTCGCAATTAATATTGATGATGCAAGAATTGCTGATAATGAAGGGTATCAGCCGGTAGATGTACCAGTTGTAGAAGAAGGAGTGATTGCATATTGGTCTACACTTCCGATGAAAGCAATCGTAAAAAAACTTCGCGAAGAGGGCATACCGTCATCTGTTTCACAGACGGCAGGCACATTCGTTTGTAATCACTTATTCTATGGACTTATGCATGAACTAGAGAAACATGATAAGAAAATAAAAGGTGGATTCGTTCACATTCCGTTCTTACCAGAACAAGCGAGTAATTATCCAGGTCAACCAAGTATGTCACTTTCTACTATTCGTAAAGGGATAGAATTGGCAATCGAAGTAACGACGACAGTTGAAGTAGATATTGTAGAGGTTGGGGGCGCAACGCATTAAGTAAAATGAATTGTACAACACCTCCTGTAAACAACTGGTATAATAAGAATAGGAAAATACATAGAGGTGATTTTTGTGCAACAATTTGAAGAACTACGTTCAATTTTAGAAAAAGCGAAGAAAATTACAGTATTAACAGGCGCTGGTGCAAGTACGGAAAGTGGTATTCCAGATTTTCGTTCAGCAAATGGGTTGTATGCTGATGCGAATGTGGAGATGTATTTATCGAGAGGGTATTATAATCGAAGTCCGAAAGAGTTTTGGAAGCATTATAAAGAAATCTTTCAAATTAATACGTTCCATCAATATAAACCAAATCGTGGACATCGCTTTTTAGCTGCGCTAGAAGAACAAGGGAAAGATATTACGATTTTAACGCAAAATATTGACGGTTTACATCAATTAGGTGGCAGTAAGCATGTCATCGATTTACATGGAACACTTCAAACAGCACATTGTCCAAAATGTAAATCAGGCTATGATTTACAGTATATGATTGATCATGAAGTACCGCGTTGTGAGAAGTGTAATTTCATTTTAAATCCAGACGTTGTTTTATACGGAGATACATTGCCGCAATATCAAAATGCTATCAAACGTTTATATGAAACAGATGTGCTTATCGTTATGGGAACATCACTAAAAGTACAGCCTGTCGCTTCATTCCCGCAAATTGCAAAGAGGGAAGTGGGAGCAACAACTATTTTAGTAAATGAAGAGTTAACAGGACAGGAATATAACTTTGATTTTGTTTTTCAAAATAAGATTGGTGAGTTTGTTGAAGGGTTATCGTCGGTTAAATAAGTTATTATTTTTATGAAAAACTGAGGTGTATAGAGAACACCTCAGTTTTTTGTTTGAATAAAATTCATGTTATGACGTATGAAGGGGAATGGTAATAAATAGGTTGTAAAATTAAAAAACTGAAAATTAAATCTTTTATTTCTTTAGTAATTAATATAAAATTCTATATATATCATATAAATAAATTTGATACATAATGATTTTGCGTAGAAATGTTAATAGAATGAAGCGAGGGAGCGAAATGAGACAGAAAAAGGAGCAGAAAAAACAATCGAAAAAGAAAAAGACTCATATTCCATTTCGGTTAAATGTACTATTTTTTATTGTCTTTCTTTTATTTTCAGCTATTATAATTCAATTAGGTAAAGTACAAATCATTGATGGAGAAACGTATAGAAATGAAGTAAACAAAAAGGAAGATGTAACGGTAAGTACTCCCGTTCCTAGAGGGAAAATGTTTGATCGACAAGGTCACGTTATTGTAAATAATAAACCATTACGAACCGTTACATATACGAAAATGAGAGGAGTGGACTCGAAAGAAGTTTTACAAGTAGCAAGAGATTTAGCTAAGCTAATTGAAATGTCGCAAGAGGACATGGATAAGTTAACAGAGACAGATAAAAAAGATTTTTGGATGCAGTTAAATGAAAAGCGGGCAGCAGCGAAAGTAACGAAAGAAGATGAGAGTAAATTTAGAAAGCAAGAAATAGAAGGAAAAGAGTTAGATAAAAAAGTAGAAGAACTGCGCCGGGAAAGAATTACACAAGAAGAATTAAATGAGCTTTCAAAGGAAGATATAGAAGTATTAGTAATTAAAAGCAAAATGAATGCGGGATATAAAATGACTCCGCAAATCGTTAAAAAAGACGTAAGTGAAAATGAATATGCTGTCGTTAGTGAAAGGTTGGCAAGTTTACCGGGGGTAGATACAACAGTAGATTGGGAACGTGAATACCCAAATGATAAAATACTGCGCTCTATACTAGGTAGCGTTTCTAATGAAAATGAAGGGTTGCCAAGAGAACAATTAGATTATTATTTAGTTCGTGATTATAATCGAAACGACCGTATTGGTAAAAGTTACATCGAAAAACAATACGAAGATGCACTACATGGAACGAAAGAACAGTCTAAAAATATTATGGATAAAGCAGGGAAGATTGTTCGAACAGAAAAAGTGACTGAAGGAAAAAGTGGAAATAACTTGATGTTAACAGTCGATATGGATTTACAGAAAAGAGTAGAGGGAAGCCTTGAAAAGAATTTACGAGCCTTTCATGCTGCAGAGCCGATGATGGATCGTGCGTTCGTAGTAATGATGAATCCGAAAAACGGTCAAATTTTATCAATGGCAGGAAAGAAAATTGTAAATAAAGATGGCGGTATGCAAATAGAAGATTATGCATTAGGAACGATGACAAGTTCTTATGAGTTAGGGTCAACTGTAAAAGGGGCTACTTTATTAACTGGATATCAAACAGAAGCGATTAAGCCGTATACACACTTCTTTGATGCGCCAATGTATTTTAAAGGAAGTTCTAAGCCGAAGAAATCGTGGAAAGAATTTGGGGATATTGATGATTTAAGAGCTTTGCAAGTGTCATCGAACGTTTATATGTTTAATACAGCTTTAAAAATGGCAGGCATTAATTATGTTCCAAACAATCCATTAGATATTAAACAAGAAACATTTAATAAAATGCGCTACTATTTTAGACAATTTGGCCTAGGTGTGTCGACTGGTATTGACCTGCCAAATGAATCGATCGGTCAAATAGGTAGAACTGATAACATACCCGGATTTTTACTTGATTACGCGATTGGACAGTATGATACATATACACCGCTTCAGCTTGCGCAATATATTTCAACCATTGCAAATGGCGGTTACCGAATGAAACCACAAATTGTACAAGAAGTTAGAGAGCAACCGAATAGACCAGAGGATGCAGGAAAAGTCGTTCGGTCGATTGAACCAGTTGTATTAAATAGAGTGGATATGGAAACTTCGTACATTAATCATGTAAAAGAAGGATTTAGAAGAGTTTTTCAAGAAGCTGACGGAACCGGAACCGGAACATTTAAAGGTCTACCATATAAACCAGCGGGAAAAACAGGAACAGCTGAGACAGTATATGGTGGAGAAAGTGATATTGGAAGAGATGAGAACAACAACCGAAAAAAATGTTATAATTTAACTCTTGCCGGTTATGCACCATATGATGCGGATCCGGAAGTAGCTTTTTCAGTTGTTGTACCATGGGTGAATGATGATAAATCAGGAATTAATTCTGCGATTGGTAAAGAGATTTTGGATGCGTATTTTGAATTAAAAACAAATAGATCAAATACAAATTCAATTCCAGTAGAACAACCGAACAAGGCACAGTAAAAATAGTATCACTGCATGGAAACATATTGTGCAGTGATATATTTTTTGAGTTAAAAAGCGCTTTATAAGGTGGGAATGGATATGAAAAAGGAGATTAAGAGAGGCTGGGGAAAGTACATACTATTTATATTGGTGATAGTCATAGGCTACCATTCTTTTACTTTATGTAAGGTGGAAGGGGAATCGATGCAGCCGACTTTATATGAAGAAGACTACGTATTTGTAAATAAAGCGGTAGTACGTCTTTCTAATTTACAACACGGAGAAATTGTCATTATAAAAGAAGAGGATGAATCGAAATATTATGTGAAACGTGTAATAGGGCTTCCTGGTGATGTAATTAACATAACGAACGGAAAGGTATATGTGAACGATAAAAAGCAAGAAGAACCATATACGAACAAAGATTTATTTAACAACACACAAGTGTTTTATAACTTTCAAAAGACAAAAATTCCACCAAATAAGTTATTTGTAATGGGAGATAACCGCGAAGTAAGTAGAGATAGTCGAAATGGCTTAGGATATATTGAAGAAGATAACATAATTGGCAAGGTGGAATTCGTATATTATCCTTTTTCAAAAATGAAAATGATAGAATAAGTGGGGGATGAGCAAAACCCCACTTATTAAAGTTTCACTTTATTTTCTTTAAAAAACCTTTTGGATTAAATGATATGAAAAATTTATGTTTAGACTCGTCGATTATGAAGTTATTGTTTTTTGTTAAAAACTCTTCCACAGCTTCCATTGGGCCAGGACCCCAATCGGGAAGAAGCGGATTTCCGTTAATGGAGGTATCTTCTACAATTATATAACTGCCAGTAGTGACGATAGATTTATATAGCAAGAGTTCTTTTGAAACATGCTCTTTACTATGATCAGAATCTAAAATAACTAAAATCACATCATCAGGTTTGCGCATACTTACTATTGTTTGGATGGCCTGCACAGAAACAGAAGATGCTGTTAAATACGTAATCCGATTATGTGATGGCCGATTTGGCTGCGGAGTTATATCGATAGTAAGTACGTGACCTTTTCCAATTAAATCTAACATAGAAGCTAAATACAGTGCACTACCACCGTGAAAAGTCCCGCATTCAATAATTAAATCGGGCTTTAATTCATAAATGATTTCTTGATACAAAAAGAGATCAGAGGGAAGTTTACAGATTGGAACTCCAAACCAATGTGTATCTTTTAACCACACAAGGCTGTCGTAATATTGTTTTAGAAATTCATTGCTTATAGTATCGATTTTAAATTCTCCTTTCTAAAAAGGATTCTCTCGTTTGACGTAAAGTGTTTACGCATGAAAGTTGTACTATATATTATGTAGTAAGGAATTGTAAGGCGAGTGTTTTTACTTGAAAATAAGCCAAATAACTCATGTGGAAAATGAAAGGAAATGATCGTATGTACAAATACACAATTTGCTTTATTAGAAAAAGCGATAAAATACTGCTATTAACATAGAAATAAAAAGCCGAATATGGGGATGTGGAATGGTGTTGGAGGAAAAATAGAAGAGAATGAAACGCCATACGAAGGAATAATTAGAGAAACGTTTGAGGAAACGGGCATAGAACTTTCAAGTGTAACGTATAAAGGGACTGTTGGTTTTAAAGGTAAAGGAGAGCCCCAGGCTAGTGAAGGAATGTATGTGTTCGTTGCTGATTTGCCAGATGGAATGCAAATGAATACACCATTACGTACGGCTGAAGGCTTATTAGAATGGAAAGAAATTGATTGGATATTAGATGGTGATAATAGAGGAGTAGTTAGCAATTTACCAAAATACTTACCGACAGTATTAACAGAAGAAAATAAGTTAAAACATATATTCACGTACGATAACCGGAATATTATTAATTACACAACTGCATGTTTGAAAGAAGATGATGCGAACAAGCGATATGAAAAACAACTTGTTTCTCAATAGAAGAGGAAAGTGAAAAATCACGTTTTTGCTCTTGTTATATATGCGAGGTGATTATAAGTTTCAGAAATACAATTCATTGGTCATAATTGTAATATGTATGATATAACTTTTCTTATGGTGAAAGAGTAGAGAACATACGTAAAAGGAATAAAAAAGGAGGTGGCTTTGCCACCTCTTTTCCGTTAGTCACGAATCGCCTTAATCATAAATCGATGTTGCTTCACATCAAAATATCCTTTTTGCAAGATAATCTCATGTATACGATATAACTCCTCATAATACCTTTCGACAGTGAAATCAGGAATTTGCCACGGAATTGCTTTTAAATAATAGACGATAGCGCCAATATCATAAAAGCGTTGGAAAGGGAATTCTTCTTTTGCTTCTAAGATAGTAAATCCGTTTTCCTGTAGTTCATTACATGCCGCTTCAAGCGACCAACTTGCAAATTCACTATTTAGTGGTGTGTCAAATTGGTCATTAAGTTCCGCGCAATCGAGACCGCCAACTTGTTGTGTAAGAAATGTTCCATTTGGAGAAAGGATTCTTTTTACTTCAGAAGCAGCATATGATTCATGTTGGTTTAGGATTAGATTAAACTGACCATCTTGAAATGGCAATGCAGTATCATCGTTCACCTCTACAACAGTAACCCCCAAAGGCTCTAATTTCTTTCGAGCAATTGGCACGTTTGGAGCGTAGCCCTCAGTAGCATAAATAGTTGACGGGAACGGTTGTAACATAGATAAAAACTCTCCGCCGCCAGTCCCCATATCGAGCATTGATTCTGCATGCTGCATAAGCTGGAAAGCTGTACTGCCATATGACCACGATAAAGGCTCGCTCTTCATTCGACCCGTTTCTGAAATAAAAGAAAAATCCCAACCGCTAAAATTTGTATTAGCACTTTCTAATAAAGTTAAAAATAATGGATCACGTTTCATAATTGTATCCTCCTATTTTGTAAGTAAATGATATGGTAAGAAAAGAAAAAAGGAGGACCTCTTATGAAAGGGGAACGGTTTTACGTTTCGTGTTCGAATAGATTCATATAAATTCGCTCCTTGTGAGAATAGTAATTTATATATTCGGGATAATCGAGTGGGAATCCTTTAAAATTATGGGAGAAGGTAGTTGTTTGATGAAAGATTGGATGGAGTGTACAGAAAAAGGTTGCACTCAAACTTTAGAAAAGGTATTTAGTAAACTTAAATTTCCGCCCAGCCCTTTTATGAGATATGTGATATTTCTCACTACTATTATGTAACAATAAAGTCGTACTGTTTATAAAAGAAGTGACGTTTTTGTATCCCTTTGGATTTACTTATCTATGGGATAAGTAAATAAGTAGACATATAAACTGAATATAAAAACGTTTTAATTCTTTGGAAACATTCCATAATTTAGTATTGTTATATATGGAATAAGTTATTTGTACGAAAAGAGGAATAAGATGTTTATACAAAAGTATAAGGATTTGATGCTAGGGATAGTTGGTGCTGTATTAGGAGTAATATCCTTTGTTTATTTTAAAGATTTAGATTATATATAAGACGGGCCTTAAGTTATTATCTGTAACATTAATCATTATAGGTCGGGTTATTGCCTGTGATTCGACCCGTTTCAATAAAAAAGAGAATAATAACGTATAAGATTATTATTATATAAATTTAGCTTGTTGAGCATGGGGAATACTAATCTTACAAAATTGTAAGATTAGAAGTCACATAGTTAGATAGAAGTCATTAACTTATGAAAAAAACTCATCTATAATCCAGATATAAATCATTTACTAAAGGAGTATTCTAATGAAAAAAATTATAAGTTATACGGTTGTTATTGCTATTTTTATAGGAATAGGATTAGGAGTAAAACGTTATGTGCAAGGTCCAGGACAACCAGTCGATGGGATTCTAGTTAGTGGTACTGCAACTGACGTAGAAAAAGTTAAACAAGAGTTTAAAGATGACACTAAACAATCAATAGACTATAAGGTAAAGTACGTCACAATAACAAAAAGGATTCCATTATCAGAAGAAGATAAGAAACAAAATGATACAAATGAAGAATTTGAAATCAACACTACAGAATATGCAGTTATTAATAGTTCTACCGCGGTAAAATTATTTAATAAGGGACTTCTAAGAGCTAGAAAAGATCCAAATTCAGCATCTATTATTTCTGAGAGGGTGAAAGATAAAAATAAAGTATCTAGTGATCAGAATCTATTATTTTCTTATGCGGGTGATAATTTTGAAAATAACCAGTTGAATTTGAACGGTAAGATAGTACCTGCTCAGTATGTTAAACAGCAAATTTGGATTGGGTATGTTCCAATGAACCTTGTTATTCTAAACGACCAAGAATATAATACAATTTCTGAATCAGAGTCAATAATGAAATTGATTCAATTTCAAAAACGTAATTTTGATTATAAAAACAAACAAGAAGTAGACAAAGTTTTACAACAGATTGATAAGCTCTCTTCGAATAATCAGAATAAAATAAACTTTGTAGAGGTACAAGACTAAATTAAAATGAAAATAAGGTGATATAAATGGAAATCGTAAGAATAGAAAATGTAGTCAAAAGTTATGGTGAAGGAAATAGTAGGGTAGATGCTTTGAAGGGCATAAATCTTTCTATACAGCAAGGGGAATTTGTATCAATCGTAGGAGCTTCTGGCTCAGGTAAAAGTACATTGTTACATATTTTGGGAGGGTTGGACCGTCCGAGTTCAGGACAAGTATTTATTGGAGAGAACAATATTTATAATTATTCAGATAATGAACTTTCGATATTTAGAAGAAGAAAAGTTGGTTTTATATTTCAGTTCTTTAATTTAATTCCTGTATTGAATGTGCAAGAGAATATAGCTTTGCCCACTTTACTAGATAATGAACCTGTAGATAATCCTTATATGGACGAAATTATTGAAATTCTGGGACTTCATGAAAGACGAAATCATTTACCATCTGAATTATCAGGAGGTCAGCAACAACGGGTTTCGATTGGGAGGGCACTTATAAATCGCCCACATTTAATCTTAGCTGATGAACCTACAGGAAATCTGGATACTCAAAATACAAAAGAAGTCATGGATTTATTAAGATTGACAGCAAAAAAATATAATCAAACTATTGTATTGATTACTCACGATTTAAAAATTGCATCAACTTCTGACCGTATTATTACAATTGAAGATGGCCAAATCATTTCCGATCAGTGGCTATCCACGAATAAGCCTAAGACGGGAGGAAACTAATCTTGATTGGTAATTATAAACAATTAAGCAGGAGATACTTAAAGGGAAATAAGAAACGAACAATTTTAACTTTGATAGGAATCGTACTCTCTGTATCGTTAATTTCTACAATCGGCCTATTTATGAACGGTACTCAGATTTCTCAAATCGAGAATACGAAAAAGAGGCAAGGGTATTCTTTTCATGCCGTTGTATTAAATTACGATGAATCGATATTGAAAAAAATTAAATATAACCCGCAAATTGAATCATTTGGTTTAATGTCACAGGGAGAAACAGTCCAAGTTGGAGAGGCTGCTGTACAAATGAATTTTGCTGATGATAACGCCTTGGAATTTTTAAAATACAGTATTATTAAGGGCAGATTGCCATCTAATGATCAAGAAGTTGCTGTTGATCCCTGGGTATT
Organism: Bacillus sp. FSL L8-0152; assembly: GCF_038006365.1. Lineage (NCBI taxonomy): Bacteria > Bacillati > Bacillota > Bacilli > Caryophanales > Bacillaceae > Bacillus > Bacillus sp. FSL L8-0152. The sequence goes on along the minus strand of NZ_JBBOVB010000001.1, from coordinate 3,083,332 downwards.
ACCTTATATAAAAGAAAATATTCAAATAGGTGATTCATTCGAATTAAATGAAAAAAAATACAAATTGGTTGGTTTTCTAAGTGATAGTACATATACACAGGAAAATAAGGTGGGACGGTTACTAACCTATAAGAGTAAGTTTAGCGCTGGTGAAGGAAAAATATTAGTTGGAATTAGCTCAAAAGCAAACTTTAATGAGGTTTTAGAGGGATTCAAGACCATTTCCGGAGAAAATAATATTAATATAAGTAATGAATTAATTCAATTAGAGAAACCAGGTTACAATAATTCGATTATGGCTACGCTAATTATTACAATCAGCATTGTTGTGATAGCGACAATTGTTGTGATTTACAACGCTTTTCAAATCAGTGTCGTAGAACGAACGAGGCAGTTTGGCTTGTTGAGAAGCATTGGTGCAACACGAAAGCAAATTAGACAAATCGTTCTGAGAGAAGCTACTTTTCTGGCTGTTATCGCTATACCAATTGGAATTATATGTAGCCTAATAGCACTTGCCTCTCTGCAGTTCACTTTTTCACTTTTAATGGAAAATAGTAAAGCGGTCTCGATATTTCATGTTGATTGGAATATTTTACTAATCAGTTCGATTATTACCTTGCTTTCTGTAATAGCGTCAAGTTTGTACCCAGCTTATTTTGCAGGGAAAATCTCCCCTTTGTTGGCAATTAGTAGCAGGTTGTCAATTAAAAAGGAACAAATCAAAAAACAAAAGAATTCCATGGTGAAAAAACCTTTATCTATTCCTTTGAGCATGGCTATGAAAAATGTTAAGCGAAATAAAAATCGCTATACCATTACAATCTTATCAATTATTATAAGTAGTGTGTTATTTATTACTTTCTCGTATTTAATGAGTGTTGCATTTGCATCTAAATCTTTTGATAAGTTATCTGTTAAATCGGATATTACAATTAAGATAGTGGATAATAATCCAGATCATTTAGCTGAAAGTGAACAAGTTTTGCATCAATTGAAATCACTTGAAAATATATCTAAAGTATACGAAAAAAAGGAGAATAGCTTTGAAACTAAATTAAAGGATGTAACTCAATCTTCCGCGACAGTAAAGGAAATAGAAAACACGATTGGAAAAAGCTATTCCATTACAATCGTAAATAATTATCAAGAAAATAAAACAAAAAAAGAAGAAAAACTTACTTTACAAGTGCTTGCATATGGTTTCATCACAGTCATTTCTTTAATTAGTAGCGTTAATATCCTCAATACTATAACTATAAGTATCATGACTAGACGAAAAGAATTGGCCGCTTTGAAATCCATTGGTATGTCACAAAAGGATTTGAAAAAAATGATTACCTATGAAGCTTTGATTTACGGTTTTTCGGGAAGTTTACAAGGAATCTTTTTTGGCTGTATATTGTCTTATATTATATATTTAGCTATATCTGATATGTTGAAAATGACATGGACGATTCCTTATGAGGCTTGTATCATTACGTTTGTTTCAGCTTTAATAATTAGTTATTTATCAGTCTTAAATCCATTGAAAAAAATTCAACAAGATAATATTATTGATAATATTAGAGAACAATAATATTATAAGCCTGGCTAGATTATAGCCAGGCTATTGTAATTGGAGTATAAGCTAGGGGAAAAAGGAGAGGGCATACTTGAATAAAAAAATATTACTAGTTGAAGATGATGAAGCTCTTGGCATAGCCATCGAATTTTCATTGAGAAATGAAGGTTATGAGGTGATTAGAGCGTCCAGTGTAAAAGAAGCTAAACACCAGTTTGTTCACAATACATTTGATTTGTCCATCCTTGATATCGGCCTACCAGATGGTAATGGTTATGACTTATGTTTGTATTTTAAAAAGAAAAACGAGAATTCGATTATTATTTTCTTAACTGCACTAGATGAAGAAGCAAATGTGGTAATGGGGCTGGATATAGGCGGTGATGATTATATAACCAAACCTTTTCGGGTTAGGGAACTCATGGCCAGAGTGAAAGTACAATTGCGTAAACAAGCGTCGCTAGAAACGCCATCTCAAATTTTAAGATCTGAGAATATAAGAATCGATACGAACCTAGTCAAGGTTTATAAAAATTGTGAAAGTATTACATTGACGAATTTAGAATACAAGCTGCTATTGAATTTCATGAAGAATTCTCACAAAGCATTAAAAAGAGATGAACTCCTACAACAAATAACAGAAGGAGAAAATGTTTTTTTTGATGAAAACACGTTATCTGTATACATAAAGCGTTTAAGAGCTAAAGTTGAAGACAATCCTCAAAAACCACAGTTTATCGTTACCGAAAGAGGATATGGTTATCGTTGGAGCAAGGACGTGATTGGGTGAGCAAGATAATGAAAAATACCGAGTTAAAAAGCTATATGACGATACTAGCCGTCCTTTTATCTATATTTGTGATTTACCAATTTATTATTCAACAATTATTTTATGATCATTTGAAAAGAGACTCTATTGCAACATGGGGGAAAATTACAGCTAGGTTGGTAGAGCAGAATCCAGAAAATGAAGCGGAAATTATGAAAGTCTTATCAAGTCATTCGTCTCACTCAAGTAAATATCAGGAAAAAGGGACAGAGATCCTAAAGCAATATGGATTATATGAAGACTTGGATTCAAAATTTTTTCCTCACTTAAATAATCTAATTATTAATCACAATCAATTTATGATGTGGGGATTGATTGCTTTTGGATTTTTACTTTTTGTTGCAAACTACATGCAACAAAAAATTATTTTCAATAAGATTAGCCAGCTTACTAGAGCTGCAAAAAAGATAATCGAGGGAGATTACTCGGTTGTCATCAATGAAAATAAAGAGGGGGATTTCGCGAAACTGGCGATTTCATTTCGTTCAATGAGGGATATCATTAGAAAAAATATGCATGATTTGCTTGAAGAGAAACGGTTTTTAGGAGAAATGTTGCAGGATATATCTCATCAGTTAAAAACGCCGCTTTCAACTATTTCTATCTATAATGAAATGTTGTTAAATGAGAAACTATCCCGAGAGCAACAAGCTCAATTACTACAAAATAATGATATTCAGATTTCTAGAATGAATGTCTTAATTCAGAATTTGTTAAAAGTAGCAAAAATTGATGCAAAAGCGATTTCGTTTGATAAAGAGCCAGGGAATTTAGTCGATACGACTGAGGAAGTACTAAATCGCTTGCAGAGCATGATAAGTGATAAAAATATTTTGATTGATTGGAATGCCCCAAGAGAAATAGTCGTTATTCATGACAAATTATGGATGCAGGAAGCTTTGTTAAACCTGTTGAAGAATGCAATCGAACATTCTAAACCCGGTGGTAAAATAATGATTCAGGCCAAAAATTCTCCAATCTATACAGAACTAGTAATCCAAGACTTTGGAGAGGGAATTTCAGCTGAAGAATTACCTCATATTTTTGAACGATTCTATAAATCAAGTAGTTCTAAAAAGCACGGATCGACCGGAATTGGATTGGCACTTGTCAAAGCTATTATAGAGGCACATCACGCCTTAATTACAGTTGAAAGTGAAAAAAATGCTTATACAAAATTTACAATTATTTTTATGAAATTTTAATAACAGTTTGGTATATATTTTAATCTTTTTAATATAAAGGGGTTTTTTTATGTTTAATAGATTGAAGTGTTTTCTTTTATCTGAGAAAGAAATAGTTGATACTGTGAAAAAATACAAGGAGGAAAAAATACACGTTTCCATAATAAAAGATTTTTTAGGGGATTTAATCTTAATAAGAACTTTTACATTTTTAATGTTTGTTCCAGTATCAACTTTTATTTTTTCAGTTATAATTTATGGAGCTGTTTTCTTTTTATCAGGCATTAAGATTACTGTTTGGGGCATCACTATAATGTTATTAGTTCCAATAACATTACTTTTCTATATGAATATAACTAATACAGCAATTATTATTACTGATTTAGTGAGAAAATTTTTATTAACCATAAAATATCTAAATCCATTTTACTCAATCATAAATAAACCTTGGCTCTTTATTTTTGAATTATTAATTGGTTTTTTATATGTATTTCTGCTATCTTTATTTTCTATTTGGATAGTATTACATTCATTAGAAATAGATTTTTCTGAATTTAGTTCGGAGGACAATCGAAGTTTTCAATTTTCAATTATTATTTTACATACAGCAATTTATTTGTTTATAAGAGTTCATGGCCAGTATTGTAAGACAACTAAGCAAAAAATTAAAAAGCTGAAAATGAAGTTTTATTTATGGTTTTGTTCTATGATTGCAAGTATTGTATATATATTTGAATCACTCTTTAATTATATGAATGGAATCCAAGCAATTTATTTTATTTTTGTTTTAATGATTGCTTTAGAAAGAACAGTGACACATTATAAGAAATTTATAGATTTTTTAGAATGTGAAAATTTGTATGAAAAATATTTTTAGAGAGAAAAGTCTTTTGAAATATAAAAAGTTATACTTACTAAATACTGGACGAGTAAAAAAACGCTATTCTTTTTCTAGAATCATAGGAAAAGATAGCGTTTTTGTTTAATATACTCAAAAACAAAAATCTTTTGGTAAAGTACCATTTTTAATAACTGTTCTTAACCCATGTTTTATAATCCAAGGATTAATAGGATGCTGTTTATCACGTAATTGCTGTAACCACTGAAAAACGAGTTCTTTATCTTCTTTCGTAATATCGTTAATATGATTGGCTACAGATTTTTGAACATATTTAGAAGGGTCATTCATTAATGGTTCAAGAAGTTGTAAATTGTACTTAAAATCACCTTTTAGAGCTCCTATTTTTTTAGCCCAAGGAAGCCTTGGTCTTGTACCTTCAGAAACTAATCTCCTAATGTGGCTGTTTTCGTCATGAAGCCACTGTTGTAATATGTTTAGTGTATCTTCATGGTATGTTTCAAGAAAGGGCCGAATGGCATATTCAGCAGTATTCCTTTTCGTTATTTCATACATTGCATTAAACGAGATTTTAAAATCGTTAAGCCCATATTTTTCAACGTATTTTGCAACAGGCATGTACATATATCCATTTGTAAATGTGCCTACTTCTGTTGTATTTTCTGGTCCTAATGTTTTCAGTAATATATGTATTGCGGCATTAAAATCTTTTTGTAAAGCATTGTGTAATTCATCTGCAATTACTTCAATACGCTGTTTTAACTCTAAATTTTCAACTTTACAAGCTACAGAATCTACAAAGATGCTTTTAGAGAAACAAGGATCGTGTTTACAAATAGAATCAGCTATTTTTTCTGCTAATTCTTCATTAAATAAAAATTTTAACGGAATATATTTACCCATTTTTTCACCTCGGTGGTCAAATGAAAACAATTTTTATTTTTTAATCGACAATCCATAAACCAAAGTCTCACTCGGAGTCGTAATACTAAAACCTGTCGTCTTATAATCAAGTTTCACCGTATCACCAGTGTAGTCTTTCGTGAATGAATCCATTTGTACGATAAGCTCTGCATCTTCATATACAACATCATCTGCGTTATATGTATCCCAAATTAAATCGACATCAACGAAAATACTACAAGAGTTCGTCATTGTTCCTCTAATGCGAACGATCTTTTTATCTTCAAGTTCTAATCTATGTATAGCTGCTTTCGCTTCATCAGTAATGCGAATGTTCATTGTATCCCAACCTTTATTTATATTTCCTTTATTATTGCAAAAACAGGAGCAATAGGGAAGTAAAGAGGTTTGCAACAAAAAACGAGCAAACAAATTTGTTTGCTCGTTTCACTTTATTTTAGTTCACATTTATCAAGTGGAATCACTTTTGTTTTTTTCGTAAATTTATAACCTAACCATAGTACTAAGAAGAGTGGTAAACCGATGTAAGAAACGAGTACACCGTTCCAATCAATTGCTTCACCCATAAATGCGCCGTAGTTTTGTCCTAAAATTACGATGATACAAAGTGTAAATGCGAAGATTGGACCGAATGGGAACCATTTTGCTCTATATGGTAAGTCATTTAAATCTTTTCCTTGTGCGATATATGCTTTACGGAAACGGTAATGACTAATTGCAATTCCAACCCATGCGATAAAACCAGACATTCCGGATGCGTTTAATAACCAAATGTATACAACACCATCACCGAATAAAGAAGCAATGAAAGCAATACTACCAACAATTGACGTTACGATTAACGCGTTAACAGGTACACCGCGGCTATCTAATTTACCAAGAAACTTTGGTGCTTTTCCTTGGCGAGCTAAATCCCAAAGCATACGAGTTGATGCATACATACCAGAGTTACCAGCAGATAGTACAGCAGTTAAAATAACAGCGTTCATAACAGAAGCAGCAAAGGCAACGCCCGCTTTTTCAAAAATAAGTGTAAACGGACTTACTGTAACATCACTTGCAGCAAGGCTTTCAGTTGTATAAGGAATTAATAAACCGATAACGAGAATCGCAAGGATATAGAATAAAAGAATACGCCAAAAGATTGAACGAATTGCTTTTGGGATATTACGTTCTGGATCAGACGTTTCACCAGCAGCTACTCCTAATAGTTCAGTTCCTTGGAATGAGAAACCAGCTGCCATAAACACACCGATAATTGCCATGATACCGCCGTTAAATGGTGCATCTGCAACAGTGAAGTTTTTAAATCCAACCGTTTCACCGCCCATAATTCCAAAAATCATCATGAAACCAACAATTAAAAAGATAATAATCGTAACTACTTTAATAAGTGCGAACCAATATTCAGATTCACCAAACCCTTTAACAGATAAGTAGTTTAAAAGGAAAATAATAGCTAAACATAATCCGCTCCAAATAAGAGAAGGGGTATCTGGGAACCAAAATTTCATAATTAATGTTACGGCTGCAAGTTCAGCAGCAATCGTAATTGCCCAGTTATACCAATAGTTCCATCCAAGTGCAAAGCCAAGTGATGGATCAACAAATTTTGTTGCATACGTGCTAAAAGATCCAGTAACAGGCATGTAAGCTGCAAGTTCAGCTAAGCTTGTCATTAAAAAATAAACCATAATTCCAATTGCGGCGTATGCAATTAATGCGCCACCAGGTCCAGCTGTATGGATGACACCACCGCTGGCAAGAAATAGTCCGGTACCAATTGTACCACCGAGAGAAATCATCGTAAGGTGACGAGATTTTAATCCGCGTTTTAATTCACCTTGTCCTTGTGTAGTTTGCGTTTTAGAGGTAGATTGATTTGTTGCGCTATTCATGTTCAACACTCCTTTTCTTGTAGGTTAGGAAGGAGCGGGGGAGAAAAATACAAAAAACCGCCAAAGGAATTTGGCGGAACGTTTCACAAATAACCACCCCATCATACCCTTCCGTTAAGATAGCACCCCACGTTTACACGGTAATTTTGTAAACGTGACAGTTCTGTTCCTTTCGGAGACAGCCCCAGCTCATATTTCCAGAGAAGAAATATAAACTTCGGCAACTTTTCCTTTCAAACGGAGTCAGCTGACATTCTCTGTGTCTCGTCCGTTTTACTATTAAAAGTCGCAACCTCTACCTCATCGGATTGATGAGGATTTATATATTGCTAAGATTTTTAATATATGGCAATTGTAATGACTTTCTGAATATATTGCAAGATATTTTGTTAGGAAAAGTCAAAAAATATCGGTTATTGTATAGGAAACGCTTGCAAAACTCCACCCGAACCTACTATTATGTAGCAATAAGCAAAGAAAAAATTGTTATACAAATGTTTCGCAAAAAATATTGAAAAATCCTCTAAATTAAAAGAAAATTCAGAAAAATATAATTCGACATAACTATCAAAAGAGGATTATTCCTTAAATTCGTTTCAAAGAATAAGTATAAATTTTACGAATAGGATGAATATTCTTTTTATTTTTAGTAAAATTGGGGTATTGTTTAATTGAAAAGGGGAAATCAATATGAAATTAGAAACAGAAAGGCTCTATATAGTGCCGTGTACAGAAGAGAGAATTCAAATTGCTAACGAGCAAGGATACAATAGCGGTCCGCATATTGTAGGGCATGTAAAGAATGTAAAACAAGATGCAGCTATATTACCATGGGGCGCGTGGTATGTTCTTCGGAAAGAAGATGATAGCGTTATAGGTGATATTGGGTTTAAAGGGAAACCAAACGAGAATCAAACAGTGGAAATTGGCTATGGATTTATTGAGAAATATTGGAATAAGGGCTATGCAACAGAAGCTGTAAGAGAACTAATCGATTGGGCTTTCAAAACAGGAGAGGTAGAAACAATAATTGCAGAGACACTTCTAGATAATTATAGTTCGATTCGTGTTTTAGAAAAGTTACATATGAAGAGAGTAAATGCTACAGAAACGATGATTAATTGGAAAATAGAAAAATAAAAAATACCGCTCTAAATTGGGCGGTATTTCTTATAGTTATGGTAGCATTTGCTTCTGATCATTTGGATACTCAGCCGTTGATGCGTTAGGACGATTGGAATGATTTCGAACAGCAATGAAAATAGAAATAATAACGACAAGACCAACTGCAACGTAAGAAAGTGAAATAATAGTTGGATCCACTTTAAATGTAGTAAGCAGTGTACGTATATTCGTAAAGATAATAAGACCGCCAACTAATACCCCAAGTAAATGTGCTGGAACGATACGAACTAACCATGCAGCAATTGGAGCTGCGACAATACCGCCAAGCATTAAGGCAAATACCCAAACCCAGCTTACTTGTTCCCAGCCAAGTGAGATGAAGAAGCCAATTGTTGCAGCGAGTGAAACAGGAAATTCACTCGTATCTACAGATCCAATAACTTTTCTAGCTTCATTTCCTCTTGCTAGAAGAACAGGCGTCGTAATCGGCCCCCAACCACCGCCACCAGTTGAATCAACGAATCCAGCGAATAAACCAAGCGGCACAAGTTGTTTTGCAGACATACGCTTATTTGAAGTGACAATTTGTTTTTGAATGATGAATCGTAATAAAATATAAACCCCTAAAGTAAATAAAAATACGGAAATGTACGGTTTGATTACATCGCCAGGCAAATTACTTAAAAAACATGCCCCAACAAATGCGCCGATTGCCCCAGGTAATGTAAGTCTAGAAACGGTATATTTATCAACGTTTCCAAATTTGATATGAGATGCGCCAGAAGCTGCAGTTGTAACCACTTCAGCTAAATGAACGGACGCGGAAGCTACAGCCGGTGCAATACCAAACATTAATAATAGTGAAGTAGACGTTACCCCATACGCCATTCCAAGTGCTCCATCGATCAATTGAGCGAAAAATCCGATAATAGCAAAGACAATTAATTTCTGCATAAATAATCCCCCTGTAATAATAAATGAAAAAGACACTTTTCCCGTATGAGAAAAGTGCCTTTGGTTTTTCCAATCAGCAATAATTAAATTTGTTTCATTATAATACATATTAATCGTATAAATCAACTAGGTTTTAAAGTTTTTGAATTGAATGAAAGAAAAATAAAATATACAATAAAAGGATGAAGAGAAAGGGGAGAAAGACATGTTACGATTTGATCATCTCGTTCATGCAGTTCATGGTACACCGGAGGAAGCGGTAAAACAAATGCAGGAACTTGGATTTCATACCGCACTAGGCGGAGAGCATACGAATTGGGGTACTTGGAATAGTTTAAGTTATTTTGATTTATCATATATAGAATTTTTAGCAGTTCAACATGAAGAAAAAGCGAAAGAAGCAGAAAATCCATTAGTACAAGAAACAGTGATGAAACTACAAAATGGAGAAGGAATGCTACAAATCGCAATCCGAACAGATGCAATTGAGGAGCTAGTAGTTAACTTTAAGAAGCACGGCTTACATACGATAGGGCCATTTGAAGGGAAACGCATGAGAAAAGATGGCCGGCTTTTAGAATGGAAAATGTTATTTGTTAAGCAAGAAGAGAACGGACTGAAATTACCTTTCTTTATACAGTGGAATGAAACGGACGAAGAAAGAAGAAATGATTTACGTAACATTGGAACGATTACGGAACATAAAAACAAAGTACAACAAATTGAAACGATCCATTATGTAGTGAAAAACGTTCGAGAAACGGTGCGGAAATGGAAAGAAGTAATGGGACTATCTACAAGCTCAGTTGTGAAAAATGAAAAATGGAATGCTGAGTGTCAAAGTGTAGTGTTTGGAGATATTCATGTACAGTTTTGTGAACCGATTGAAGAAGGGCTAGTGCTAGAACATTTGAATAAGAATGGCGAAAATCCATTTGCAGTAGAGTTTACAGGTGGAAATAAACGAGAGCATGAAGTGCTAGGTAGTTTGTACATATATTAATAGAGGTGAATGTTGTGGAAGAAATCCTTAGAGAGATAGAGAGAAAACTAGAATGGCCTCGTATTGCAAAGTGTACAGCTATTTCAAAAGGTTTTTCACATGAAGAGAAGTATAAAATTGAATTAAAGAATCAAGAAACTTATTTTGTAAAAGTATGTGATGCTGTTCATTTTGAATGTAAACAAGAAGAATATACGTATATGAAACAATTAGAGTCATTACATATTCCAACGCCCAAGTTAATTCATTTCATAATACTTGAGAAATTAAATAAATGTGTTCAAGTATTTGAATGGACCCGAGGTATAAATGGTGAAGAAGGTTTAACGAAGCTATCGGTGGAAGAACAGTATAATGCAGGAAGAAAAGCAGGGGAGGTATTAAAGAGGATTCACTCAATTGAAAAAGAAAGTGCAAGTAATAAATGGGAAACATCTAGATGGAATAAATACGAAAGATACATAGAGGCACTAACAGATTACGAGGTGAATTTTCTGGATTTGAAGCCAGTATTAACCTTTGTAGACAAACATAAAGATTTATTGAAAAATCGTCCAATAAGATTTTTACATGATGACTTCCATCCAGCAAATAGTATGATTCATAATAAGGAGTTTATCGTAATCGATTTTGGAGGGTATGATTTTGGCGACCCAATACATGATTTCTATAATGTAGCGATTTTTACTACAAGAATAAGTAAACCATTTGCGGTTGGACAAGTTCACGGTTATTGCGGAGGCGAACCTAATCTACATTTTTGGAAACTGTACTCATTATATGCAGCAATGATATTCCCGGCTGATATCGTATGGACAAACCGAAGCACACCACATTTAGTAGATGATATGAAGGAAAGGTTAAATAGAATTTTAGAAGATCATAATGATTTTTCATCCTATATTCCAAAATGGTATCAATCAAGTGAATTTAATAAATAAAGGAGTAATTTATATGGATAAAATAGCAGTAATTTCAGATATTCACGGTAATATTCAAGCATTAGAATCCGTGTTGAATGATATTAAATTAAGAGGAATCGAGCGCATTATTTGTCTTGGAGATTTAGTAGGAAAAGGACCTCATTCCAGTGAAGCAATTGAAATCATTCGTAAAGAATGTGAAGTAGTCGTAATGGGAAACTGGGATGATTTTATTACAAAGCCAACTGAATTTGAAGCATTAAAATGGCATCAAAAACAATTATCAGAAGAACAAAACGACTATTTAAGAAGTTTACCATTTTCAATCGAATTTTTTATGAGCGGCAAACTCATTCGTATGTTCCACGCCTCACCGAGAAGTTTATATGAAAGAATTCAACCACACGCTTCAAGAGAAGAACGTATTAGTATGTTCGAAAATAGTGATCTGACGGAAAATATAGAAGGGGAAAGAAAACCAGATGTCGTTTGTTACGGTGATGTTCACCAAGCGTTCGTTCAAAATTTCAGAGGGAAAACGTTATGTAACGCCGGTAGCGTAGGAAACCCACTTGAAATAACACAAGCTTCCTATTTAATATTTGAAGGAACTTACAATGAAAAAGAAGCAGCGAGCTTTTCTATTCAACTTGTACGAGTACCGTATGATATTGAATTAGCTATCAGACTAGCAGAAGAACTCGAAATGCCAGAGATTGCAGAATACAAACAAGAGTTACGGACTGCACTGTATCGAGGATTTAAGGGGAAGTAAGCTAATAATATATCAACGATTTTTCAAATATATCTATCATAACTTAAAATATATCAACGATTTTTTCGATATATCAACGATTCGACAAAGGATATCGATTTACCGACAAATAATGATATGAAATGTTACCTGTAATTATGTTATGTAAACTGATTGTAGGAGGAAATATCATGAACCGAATACAACGCATGAAAGAAATTGTAGATCATATTTTAAAATTAAACTTAACTCATCCAACAAGAGTTGGAGTAAGTGGTATTACAGCATCAGGAAAAACAACATTTACAAACGAACTAGCGGAAGAAATAAAAAAACGAGGGTTACCAGTAACACGCGCTAGCATCGACGATTTTCATAATTCAAGAGTGATTCGCTATGCACAAGGTAAAGAATCTGCAAGAGGGTATTATGAAGATGCACACGATTATACAGCTTTCAAAGAAAGATTATTAATGCCTTTAGGACCTAACGGGAATTTACAGTATGAAACGATTTCTCATAACTTAATAACGGATATGCCTGTACATAATGAGCCGCTATTGGCCACACAAAATATGATATTAATAGTAGATGGAACGTTTCTATTGAAAAAAGACGTTGCACATTTATTTGATTACAAAATCTTTGTAGATACAGATTTTGAGATTGCGAGAAAACGTGGTGCTAAGCGGGAAACTGAAGCTTTTGGAGGTTATGAAGAAGCAGAGAAGATGTTTTTAAACAGATATCATGCGGCCTGTAAGATGTATATAGATGAGCGTAATCCGATAGAGTGTGCGGATGTTGTATTTCAGAATAGTGATTTAGAAAATCCAGAAGTTATATTTCATGAAAGAGCGTAATACATAATCAGAAATATATGTATAGCCTTTTATTTATTGTTATAATTAAATTAATTTTATGAAGCAAATAAAAGGGGATAAGACAATAAAAAACGCAAAAAGGGGACAGGAAATTTAATGAATGAAGTACTAGAATTAAAAGAAGAACTACTACAAATTAAAAATAATAATTATGCTGTACCAGAAGATGTGGATGCATATCCATATGCGCAGTGGATGTTAGATTATATCGGATCACCTGATGCTGAATTACGTGATGATTTAATTTATAGTACGCTTCACACATGGATTACAAATGATGTATTTAGACAAAAAGAGTTACGAGGATTAATGTTACAAGCGATTAGTCCTGATTATTTATTTTATAAAATTAGTGAAAAGGGAACAGACTCTGTATTTAAACGTGCGTTCTCCGTATTAATTCCGCCACTTATTTTATCTGTTCATGAAAGAGAACCATTGTTATCGGAAGAACAATTGTACAGTGTAGCAGAACAAGTGCTGGAATATGTATATTTAGAAGAAGATGTAAGGGGTTACGTAGAAGGGAAAGGATGGGCACATTCTACAGCACACGCAGCGGATGCGCTCGATGCGTTAGCACGTACAATACAAAATCGTGAGTTTTCATATGCAATATTAGCTGCTGTTCGTCAGAAGGTTCGTTTAAATGACTACGTGTACATACACTTTGAGGATGAGAGATTAGTAAAGCCAATTATGTCATTACGCGATCAAAATCTATTAACTGGAGAAGAGTGGAGCAATTGGCTACATAGTATAGCAACTGTTGAAGATATCCGACATCCGCAGCATGCTATTTTAGTACAAAATATTAGAACTTTCCTAAGAAGTTTTTATTTCAGAGTTTTAGAGACAGAAGGAAGTACAGCCTTTACAGATGATATATTGGAGACTTTGAAGGATTTGCGTAGGTATTAAAATAATCCATAATTAGAAACAAAGAATACAGTTAATTTTGAAAAATTTATTAGAAATTTATTTTTACATTGTACCCTTTTAGTATAGGCTGAAAGGGGTGTCAAATGAAAAAATTATTAAAGTCAGTGAAAATAATATTTTTAATATGTATTAGTATGATTTTCTTTGGAACAGGCGCTGTATTTATATATCATAACTATCAATTAAAAATGGAATCGAAATTAATGAACAATGAAGGCGAACTTGTTAATTTCGATAATAAAAAATTGAATGTTTATAATGAGGGGAGCGGGGAGGATACGTTTGTATTTATGGCCGGATCTGGAATTGCCGCTCCTGTTTATGAATTGAAAGGTTTATATAGTAAATTTTCGAAAGAAAACAAGATTTCTGTAATTGAGAGAGCTGGTTATGGATACAGTGATGTTTTTCAAGATGAGAGAGATATTGATACGATATTAGAACAAACAAGAGAAGCGCTTATTCGAAGTGGAAATAAACCACCATACATCTTAGTACCACACTCTCTATCGGGTATAGAGGCTATTTATTGGGCACAAAAATATCCGGGTGAAGTAAAAGGGATTATTGCATTAGATATTGGTTTACCTAAACAGTACGTAACTCATAAAATAGGCATGGTGGATTCATTAAAAATAAAAGGGATGAATATTTTAACGAAAATTGGTTTTCAGAGATTAGCTCCCTCTATTACTTATAATCCTCAGGTCATTAAGCAATCCTTTTTAAACGAACAAGAAAAAGAATTTTATAAAGCGCTTACATACAAAAGGGCTTTTAATGATGATATGAAGCAAGAACTTTTACAAAGCTACAATAACAGTAAAAAATCAAATTCCTTATCAATCCCAAAAGAAACACCTATTTTATTTATAGATGCAATTGCTAGGCAAAATAAAGATTCAAAGTATACAAAGCAAAAAAATAAAGATTATAAGGAGTTTGCTAGCGAGTTATTAAGAGCTGATGTGAAAATAATTGAAGGCACACATAGTATTTATTTATACGCTCCTGATGAAATATACAAATTTGCTATGAATTTTATTAATAATAAAGTAGTGAAGAACTAAGCTATTGCTATGATAGCAATGAAAGGTCTACATAATGAAAGCATATAACGTATTAATTGTTGAAGACGATTTAATTATAGGAGATTTATTACAAAAAATTTTGCAGCGCGAGAAGTATAATGTGCATTGGGAGAAAGAGGGAAGGAAAGTTCTTGGTGTAATTCATGAAATAGATTTAGTCATAATGGATGTTATGTTACCAGGCGAAGATGGTTATCAAATTACAAAGAAAATAAAAAATCTAGGGTTAAATATTCCGATTATATTTCTATCAGCTCGGAATGATATGGATAGTAAACTAAAAGGTTTGACTATTGGAGAAGAATACATGATAAAACCTTTTGACCCTAGAGAGTTGTTGTTAAGGATTCAGAAAATGTTAGATAATCAATATGGTACCTTCACGCAAATTAACCATTTATTTATAGATGCAGAATATAAAAGAGTTTTTATAAATGGTTTGCGTAATGAAGTTGCTTTTACAGCAATTGAACGTAAAATATTCTTCTATTTATATGAAAATAGAGATAGAATTTTATCGAAAGAACATTTCTATGATTACCTATGGCAACTCGAAGATAGAAATCAAAATATCATGAACGTACATATAAAGAAAATTAGGACCAAAATTGATGATAAAACAGGTGATATTATACAGAACATATATGGAGAAGGGTATAGACTAAATACCTACATAAAGAAATGAACTTAAAGAAAAAATATCAGTTACTACTATTCTCCGCTATTATTAGCGTACCACTGTTATTGTTGTCGATTAGTATCTTTGTATCAGTTATTTATAATGTTGTCTTTAAAACTAAAAATAAGAACATCCCTTTTCACGAATCCTATGCATATCCTACTATGTTAATCATATTTTTATTATCACTATTAGTATTAGCTTTTGTATTTTCAAAGTCGATTAACACCGTATTAAACAAAATTAATATATTAAATCAAACAATTCGAGATTTAGCTAGTGATAAAAAAATCCCTAATATAATAGATGTTAAAAGTGATGATGAAATGGGAGAACTGATTAAATCAGTAAACTTGCTTATAGAAAGAACAACTTATCGAGAATTGGAACTACAGCAACAGGAACAAATAAAAAAGGAACTATTAAATAAATTACGGCATGATATTAATACACCCTTAACAGCGGTCAGATTACAATTATATTATTTAGAAGGTGAGTACAAGGAACAAGTACCAGTAATTGAATCACTTTATGATCAGATACAATATATAAGTGATTTAACTAACGAATTTAATATTCAATCTACAGAAACCTTAGAGAATACTTATATTGTGCATGATGAAGTGAATATACACAATTTAATAGAAAATATGATTAAAAAATGGAGCTATTTGTATAGCATTCATAAAATTGAATTAGTATATAATTCACAAGATAAAGAGTTGATATGGAATAGTAATGAGTTATGGATTCAAAGGCTATTTGATAATATTTTTCAAAATGTCCTTAAACATTCAGAAGCTAAAAAACTCAAAATCATTATAGATGAAGATATTGTTTCTTTTAGAGATAATGGGATTGGGTTTGATATAAATAGTAAAGGAACGGGACTTGGTTTGAAAAATATTGAAGATATATCAAAGATGTTCGATATAAAATATACTTTACAATCAAATAGTGAGGGGACAATGTTTTCATTTGAAAATACTAAAGTTTAGAGCAAATTACATAAAATCAACATCTCCCAACCATACTAATAAAATGTGTTGGAGGTGAGTTTTATGGACAAAAAAGACTTTGAAAAAGTGTATAATGATTATTTACATCAAGGAGAAGAGCAAGCTCAATTTGAAATAGCTCAGGAAGTTACTTCAGGAGCAGAACAAATTGTTGCCGTTCGTAAAAATGATGATGGAGATTTAATAGCGTTTAAAACAAGTAGCGGGAGAGAGTTAGATTATATGACTGCTCTTAATGAAGCAAAATCAGGGAAGTTAGCTCATGTGGACGTATTTCATAAGTATGGCAGAGATATTATACGTAGTGAACCGGATGGAATAAAAGAAAATAACTTAGATAATTTACCTTCATTTTAAACGGGTAAACCTCAAGAAGAGAATGTTCATTACGATATTCTCTTCTTTGTTTTGCGAAGTTTTCCTAGCAAATAGACGATTCATTTTTAAAGTGAGATCATACTTTTAAAGAGTGCTCTAAATTTCTCTTTATCTTCTGCTGTAAATGGTTTCGGTCCCTTTGTACGTTTACCACTTTTTCGAACCATTGCACTTAAATATCGTGTTTGTAACAATTGTTCAATGTTATCATTCGTATACTTGTACCCTTTATGATGAAGAACGATACAGCCTTTTGCTAAAGCGAGCGAAGCAAGACCGTAATCTTGTGTTACGATTAAATCTTCTTTTTTTGCTAACTGCATAATTCGGTAATCTGCAGCATCTGCTCCAGAATCAACATAAATTGTTTCGACACCTTTTGGCTGCTCTGCATTAGAATAATGTGAAAAACTAGTAACGAGGGTAACAGGAATTTCCACATTCGTAGCCTCAAAAATAATCACATCTTTTACAGGACAAGCATCTGCATCAACGTAAATCTTCATTTTATCACTCCTATAAATAGGTTCGAGTTGATAATAATGGTAGATTTAGGTTTTGTCAAACGAGAAAGCTTTATTTAAAGTTATTTTCACATACCAAAATAGCCTCGCGCAAACGAGAAATACCTTCCGCAATTTGATCAATATCCACTTTTCCATAAGATAAACGTATATAACCATCTTTCGCACCGAAAATACTACCTGGCATAAAAGCAATTTCTTGTTTTAAACTTTGCATAATGAGTTGTTTTTCGTTTATAGGTTCTTTTAATTTCCCCCAAATGTATATACCGCCAGTAGGGTTTGAAAAAGAGATTTTATCATGAAGTTGCTCGTTTAGGGCACGAACGATAACGTCTCTTTTTTCTGCTAATTGTTTTCGTAACGGTACGATATGAGACTGAAATGGTACGGTTTCGAAAAATTGCTGCATAAGCCACTGCGGGAAAATACTCATTCCTAATTCCATTTGGTGCCGTGCGTCTGACAATCGCTCTACGACAGACTGTGGGGCGACAAGCCAACCGACTCGTAATCCTGGCGCAATCATTTTTGATAAAGAATGTACATAAATGACAGTTCCGTTTTCATCTATTGATTTCAAAGTAGGACAAGGTTGTTTCTTTTCTAGCGTCAGCAAACTAGAGGGATCATCTTCAACGATTGCAATTCGTAAATCTGCGCAAAGTGATAATAGTTTTTTTCTACGGTTTGGATGAAGCATCGTCCCCGTAGGATTTTGGAAGTTTGGATTTAAAAAGATCATTTTAATACGGTGTTTTCTATATAACTCCTGTACATCATTTGGATTAATACCATGTTCATCGACAGGTAACGGGAAAATACGAATACCTGCTGATTGGAATAACGGCAAGGAATAACAGTGTGAAGGACTTTCGAAAGCAACAGCATCACCTGGATTTAATAAACATTGCACGATAAGGTGAAGTGCTTGCTGTGCGCCAGATGTAATCATAATGGATTGTTCAGTCGCCTCAACTTTTAAATATTCCTTCATATATTTTACGACCGCTTGTCTTAGCGGGAGATAGCCTTGCGGATGATCGTAACTTAATGAATGCGTTAACGGTTGTTCACGTAAAATCGCTTGTAGTTGATCGTGGGGATAAAGATTACAACCGAGCTCTCCGTTTGCAAAATCAATAATATTTTCATTTTGTTGTACTTCTGCCCGAATATGGCGAAGTAGTGGTAAGTTTGGTAAAAAAGTACCACCTTCTACGAAATTTCTCCAGTTCGGCGTTAATGTTGGAGAAACACCCCACATATGTGTACTCACTCGTGTTCCTTTACCAGTCGTACTCTCTACAATTCCCATAGCACGTAGTTCATTATAAGCAGTCGTTACTGTACTTCTGTTTACATTTAACTGCGTAGCTAATTTCCGTTCTGAAGGGAGGAAGCTTCCTGGAGGAAGTTCTCCATATGTAATACGTTTTTCAATAAAGTCAACAACTTGCTGATAAATAGGGATTTTACTGTCACTATCTAGTTTCCATTCCATAAAAAACGCCTCCGTATCTCTTATATACATCAAGTATAGCAAATTGGCTGGGTAAAAAAACAGCCAATTGGACGGTGTTATATCCAGCCAATTTTACTATGCTAAATAGGGAAGGGGAGATTCGGATGAAACGATGGCAAATGGAATGGCTCCTAGTATCAGTTGCATTAGTATGGGGAGCAAATTATACAATAGGAAAGTATGGAGTGGCATTTATGTCATCCATTCAATTTAATAGTTTACGATTTTTAGTAGCATCACCGGTATTATTACTTATCACTTTTATGATGGAACGCTCATTACGTATTGAAAGAAAAGATTGGTTACGATTAGTAGCAGTCGGTATCGTTGGTACAACAATGTATCAAACGATGTTTATGCTATCTGTGAAATATACTTCAGCAACAAACGCCTCATTATTAATTGCAATGTCACCTATTTTTACAGGGATATTAGCAGTATTGCACAAACAAGAACGTTTTTCGATGAAAGTACAAATTGGTTCAATAGTGGCCTTTGTTGGTGCAGCATTCGTTTTATTAACAGGGCATACAGGAGGAGCTACTTACGAATATGCGTGGCTCGGAAACATAATTGGATTAGTGGCAGCGATTGCGTGGGGATGGTACCCAATATTAGCGCAACCTCTTATAACAAAATATTCCGCAATGAGAGTCACATCTTGGTCAACTTTAATTGGAATTGTACCTCTCGTTGTATATTGTTTATTCAACGTAAATACATTAACGTGGCCAGTAGACATGCCAAGCTGGGGGTCTCTAGCATATTCAATCGTCTTCGCGACAATCTTCGGACTTGCAATGTGGTATGTCGGTATTAGTAAAATAGGCTCAACGAAAGTAATGGTTTATATGTATCTTGTACCATTGTTCGCAGTTATCTTCGCGGCAGTAACTATCGGAGAGCAAATCAACATGATGCAACTCGTTGGCGGACTTATAATCTTTATCGGTTTATATGTTGTAAAAAAGGGTGGAATTCAAAAGCCAGCTCTCAATTTGAAAAAAGTAAGTTAACAATAAAAAGGATCTCTTTCATATAGAAGGAGATCCTTTTGGTTTTTGTAATAAAAGCGCTTGTTCAACAGCCCATTTTTGATGATCATGAATGAGAAGCTCTACAGCAAGTAAAGGAGACATCCACCGCAAAACATGATCTTCCTCACAGTTTTCAGTTTGTGTCTGCACCATGTTCGCAATATAAAAGAACCCATCGTTTAAATAATAAGTATCTTCTTTTTCCGCATAAAAATATCGCATTGCATTACCGATATATTGATTAATTTCAATTACCCATCCTAATTCCTCTAGTAGTTCACGATGTAAGCATTCATCTTTTGTTTCGGTACCTTCCATACCGCCACCAGGTAAAAAATAACGGTCTCCTTTTTGGATAATAGCAATGTTTGAAGAAGTTGAGTTAAAAATAATTGCATAACAACTAGGCCGTAATACATATTGCTCAGTAGGCTTTTTATAACCAAAAATAAGTTTAGATATCATAAAACACGTCACCTCTCTATAAAATACACAAAAGGAATAATAAGGTAAAAATAGAATTGTATAAGTATAATCTTACGAGATTGGAGTGATAACAAAATGATAAATCGAAAGTGTTCGCGCTGTAAAGAAATTACAGGTACATTGCACGGTGGTAAAAAAATTAAGGAAGAATTTCTATGTGAGGACTGTTTGCAAAAAGGAATTGCGAGTGGAGAAATCGAATTATCACAAGTGGAAGAAAAACAAACTTCGTATCTTTCTATAAAAATATTAAAAATAATGAGTGTGATTTATTTAATAGGATCTATTTTAATGGCTTTTTCAACTGGTCCATTTATACATAATCTGGGGTTTGATGAAATGTTCATTTCAGGATCAGAATTAGGTTTAATAAGTATTGTTATGCTAGGTTCTATATTTCAGTCAGTTCTCGTATTTTGCGGGATATGGGTATTTATCCTATTAGTAGAAACAGTCATTAAAATTTATGAAAAAATGAAGTGAGTGAGAGGGAGAAACATATGCGAGTAAGAAACATCCAAGGGGAAGATTATGTAAAGATTCATTCTGTTTTAAATGATTGGTGGGGCGGGAGAGACATGGCTGCCATGTTGCCAAAATTGTTTTTCATTCACTTTCAAGAAACGAGTTTTATTATTGAAGAAGAGGGAGAAACGTTAGGTTTCTTATGCGGTTTTTTTTCACAAACATATAAAGATGAAGCATACGTTCATTTTATCGGTGTGAATCCGAAGTATAGAAGAAGAGGAATTGCATCGACATTGTATTCTTATTTCTTTGATATCGCTCGTGCAAATAACCGTAAAGTTGTAAAAGCAATCACGTCACCAGTAAATAAAAAATCAATACAGTTTCATAGGGAGATTGGCTTTCGAATTGAGGCTGGGGATGATGAAATAGAGGGTGTATCGGTACATACAAATTATGATGGGAATGGTGGTAGTAGAGTATTATTTTTGAAAAATGTGTAAAAGTAGGCTAGCACAAAGTTAGCCTTTTTGTTGTGAGGAGCTAGAAATATGGAGAGTAAACAAAGTAGAAATGAGTATTTAAGACGCATACATAAGGTTCAAGATTATATAGAATCAAACATAGACAGTTCACTATCCATTGAAAAGCTAGCGGATATAGCAGGGTTTTCGAAGTTTCATTTTCATAGAATTTTTAAAGGAATAGTAGACGAGCCGTTATCACGATATGTAAATCGATTGAAGTTAGAAAGGGCAACAAACCTTCTTACATATCGATTGGATATGACGATTACGGATATCGCTTACCATTTTGGTTTCACAGATTCAGCAGTTTTCTCCCGAACATTTAAAAATTATTACGGTGTAAGTCCGTCTCAATATCGAAATGACAATAGCAAGAATTGCAAAGACGTAAGGGGAATTCCTCAATACAATGAATGTAAGCAGGTTCGAGGAAATGTTGAAATTGTAACAGCGGATGATATAAATGTTGCATACATAAGACATATCGGTACATATGGAGAGTTAACGATAGCTTTTCCGAAAATGATAGAGAAAGTATTTCATTACGCAGCTAAACAAAACTATCATGTATTTGATGATACGAAAGTATTAACCATTTACCACGATCATCATGAATTTACTGAGGACTATCATTTAAGAACAAGTTTATGTATAACAATTCCGGATGCGTCCGCAGTAGAAACGAACGACATAGGAATAATGATAATACCTTCTGGAAAGTATGCAGTAGGACATTTTGAAATATTCCAAGATGAATATAAAGGGGCATGGGACTTTATATACGGTGAGTGGCTGCAAAATAGCGGATATAAACCGAGAGATTCGTATCCTTTTGAAATGTATAAAAATGATCCAAGACGGCACCCGGAAAAGAAACATATAGTTGATATATATGTACCTATCGAACCTTTTTAATTATAGGTTAAAGGGGAATGAATGATGAAAAATGCTGAAAAGTTAAATCTGATTATAAAAGAAGAATATGAAAATATGAATGGGATGTTAGTAGTACAAAAAGGGGATTATATTTTTGAAAACTATTATAACGGTCATGGTCCAAATGATGCATTTCATATAGCGTCAGTTACAAAAACGGTAATCTCTGCCCTAATTGGGATATGTATAGATAAGGGCTATATAAAAAGCGTTGATCAAAAAGTAATAGAATTTTTCTCGGAATATAACGTTAATTCATCTGAAATAACAGTACGACATCTGTTGACAATGACAGCTCCACATCCTTTCGTAGACTGGCAGGAGCCGTTAGAAGAACTATGTATGCAACGAGATTGGGTACAGTATACGTTAAATAGGATAGGACAAGGCGGAGAAATTGGATCTTTTAAATATTCATCTGCAGGAGCACATGTACTATCAGCGATTATTACGAGTGTAACAGGAAAAAGTGCCCGTGAGTTTGCGAATGAATACTTATTTCAACCACTCGGCATGAGCGAAATTCCAAACTACAATATGAAAGCATTTGGATTTGATGACTTATTCGGAAAAGCTGTAAAGGGATGGGTTCACGATCCAAACGGTATTTCGACGGGTGGCTGGGGACTAACGTTAACGGTTAGAGATATGGCTAAGTTTGGACAGCTGTATTTGAATGAAGGTATTCATAATGGAAAACAAATACTATCAAAATCATGGATAAAAGAATCAATAGCGATGAATTCAAATCAATATGGTTACTTATGGTGGTTACGAGAAGAAGAGGGTGTCTATTCGTATTGTGCAATGGGTGATGGTGGGAATATGATTTGCTGTATTACGGAGAGGGAATTGGTGGTGGCGATTGCGTCTGAAAGTATACCGAATGCAGGGGATAGATGGAAGTTAATTAAAGAGTGTATACTTCCTTATTTAAAAGATTAATATGTTTATATTATGAAAATAAGAATAAAAGGTCTAGTTATACTTGTTTTGTTTTCCATAATATAAATAAGTGTTGTGAGAACAAAATTGTTCAACTAAGATTATAAAACTTCAACACCTATACGATTATTGAATAATTGCAAGGTGTTGAAGTACTTTATGAGCAATTAAAGGTACTTTCAACTAAAAGTGGAAACACCTTTTTTCTTTAGTTTTAATTATTCTTTAACTTTGTGATGTATAAGATACATTATGCCGAGCACAATTGCTAGTAAGATAAATTTAATTAATTCTATTAGGCTGGCATCCCACTTGTTTTGCACTACATCTGTTAAATAAAATACATTAAACATACCATGTAAAATTGCGGGTGATATTACAGAACCACCGTATTCTCTCACGTATGTCAAAATTATAGATAATATAAATAATAAAGCGAGATAACTTAATATTCCTACAAACCAAAACTCATAATTTTTATAAAAGATTGCTACTGGTAAATGCCATAAAGACCAAAACGAAGCTGTAATAATAGCTGTTTGCATGAATGAATATTTTTTTCGTAAATAGTAATGAAAATTTCCGCGCCATATAATCTCTTCTAATAATGCAGATAAAAATCCAACTGTAAGACCAACGAGTAAGAGAAATCCTAATTCATTCCAATGATTATATAAGAACTTAATATCATAAATATAAAAATAAAAATGGAGACATAGTCCTAGAAGTAGTGGGAATAATATGGAGAAGATTAGTGTTTTTATTTTTGGACGTGTAATTCCAAATGTGTGAACTATTTTTTGCTTCTTATATAATTTTTGATATAAAATAACAGCTAAAAACGGAACAACCATCGTAAACCCCAAATAATTACGACCATTTTCTATGTTCAGCAAGATGACATATACAAGTGATGTAAGAAAATAAATACATAATGTTGAATGATAAACTATGTGTTTATTAATATTTTTCACCTGCCTAAGTATGTATAAGTGGTTAATCGAATATCCGATATTTTAATTATATATGAAATGGAAATCGACAGAATGAATATTTCCATATTATTGTTTTTAAGATAGAAAAAGTGTCGAAATTGCATATATTGAACTTGTAGAAAAAATTTAATTATCCCCGTGACTTTTCACAACAAAAAATCGTTAAACAAAAGAATAGATTTTTTATCACGAATGGGGGAGAACCATGAAAATTCTAATACTAGGCGGTACACGATTTTTAGGAAGAGCTTTCGTAGAAGAGGCGTTGAAAAGAGGGCATGAAGTTACAATATTCAATCGTGGAACAAACAATGAAATTTTTCCAGAAGTGGAACATTTAATCGGTGACAGAAATGGTGATGTATCAAGTTTAGAAAATCGAAAATGGGATGTTATCGTAGATACGTGTGGGTTTTCTCCGCATCACATTCGGAATATTGGAGATGTCTTAAAAGATAATATAAAACATTATATATTCATCTCAAGCCTTTCCGTATATAAAGATTGGATTCCGCATGACATAAAAGAAGACTATATATTACAACCTGAACCGACGGAAGAGCAAATAAAGGCTGTAGAAAATGGTGAAATATCTCCTTATGAGCATTATGGTGCGCTGAAAGTATTATGCGAAAAAGAAGCAGAGAAGTATTGGCCGGGGCGTGTTTTACACGTAAGAGCAGGACTTCTTTCAGGAATGTTCGATTATACAGATCGACTTCCATACTGGATCGGGCGTGTAGCAAAAGGAAGTAAAGTGTTAGTTCCAGGAAGAAAAGACCATCCAGTACAGATAGTTGATATAAAAGACGTCGCAAACTGGGGACTAAACATGGCAGAAAACAAAAATGCAGGTACATTCAATGTAACAGGTCCGAATTATGATTTGACGATGGAAGAGCTATTAAATACGTGTAAAAAAGTTACGAATAGTGATGCTGAATTCGTTTGGATAGAGGAATCGTTTATGAATGAACATAAAGTGCAGCCTTGGACAGAGATGCCTTTATGGCTTCCAGAAACTTTTTCATTAGAAGGTGAAACGAAGCCGTGGAAAGGTGGATTTTCAATTAGTATTGAAAGTGCTGTTAAAGAAGGACTTACTTTTAGAAGGTTAGAACATACAGTTACAGATGTGTATGAGTGGATGAAGAGTGTGGACGAATGGGAATTAAAAGCAGGGATTTCAAGGGAAAGAGAAAAGATGTTATTGGATAAGTGGTATGGAATAAAGAGAGTTTAAATAAGAATCTTGTGAAAAAAGGACTCTGTTTAACCAATAAACAGAGTCCTAATATGAATCTACCACTCAATCGGTTCTTCCCCGTACATCTCCCATAGTGTAGGAAACATCTTTTTTAAACCTTCCTCATCGTCTTCATCCCAATCTAACTCGATATCAACTTCCTCAAACTCTTCATTTGTTAAGACATGGTATAGTGTAAAGTAAGTATCATCTTCATCCCCAGTCTTCTCCATGTAAACTTCTTGCCCGAAATATAGAGTAAGTTCTTCAATCTCTGGGACGTCATACTCACTCAAGTTTTCTAATACAGGAATTAATCGTTCTGGATCTTCAATACAAGCTTCGTATGTCTCTTTTCCTTGATATAATAACCATCCGCGGAAGTAATCGAAAGTATCATCTGAACAGCCACCCATAATAATATAGGCTGCTGTCCATAAACGGGAGGTATAGGAGTCTTTCAAAAGGCGATGCATATGCGTATCAAAAGCTACAATTTCATGTACTGTACGTTTAGCAAGGTGAGAAGTAAGCCATTCTATTTGTTCTTCTTGGTCCTCACCTTTCGTTTTTGCACGATGAAGTAGTTCCCAAAATTCTTCTTCGGTTATCGTTTTTTCTTTTATGTAATCTTCCCCAGGCAACGGGTCTGTATATCCTTTTTTACGTTTGGAAGCAACTAGTTTATTAGCTTCTTTCATACATTCTTCTTCTGTTTCAAACTCTTTAGCTTTCACACTGCCAGCTGTGCCAATTTTTCCGTAAAACACAACATAGTCTTTTTCTTTCACAACGATTTTCCAAAACTTATTTGATTTCTCAGTTTGCTGGATTAATAACGTTTCCATCCGTACCCCCATAATGTTTTCTAGTGTGCAATATGATTGTAACATATGTATATACACTTGTAATGATGAAAAATAATAGTTTAGAAAATTCAAAAATCATTGAATGAAGTGAATAAATTTAGTAACCTTATTTGTACAGTAATTACATAATATTTTTGTAATAATTCGATATTTATATGAGGGGGCATTACGGATGGATCTTACGTTTAAAGTTGAGGAAACATGTTTTAATTACCGCGTTGGAGCAATTTGTAAACATGATAATAAAATACTCATTCTGCAAGGTGACGGTGAAGATTTTTGGTATGTACCCGGCGGTAGAGTAAAAATGCTAGAGAATAGTGAAGATGCATTAAAACGAGAGCTTGCGGAAGAGATAGGTGTTCCTATTAAAAGGAAAAGGTTAATATGGTCAGTAGAAAATTTCTTTACACTTTCTGAGCGAAAGTTTCATGAAATTAGTTTTTATTATGAAGTAGAGCTACATGAGTTACCTGCGAGTGGAGCGGATCAATATATTTTGGAAGAAGAGGGTAGAACGTATTTGTTTAGATGGGTGCCAGTAGAAGAACTGCATACATATAACTTACAGCCTGCATTTATAAAAGAGAAAGTAAAGGATGTATCAGTTCACACAGAACATATCGTATTACAAAAGTAAATGTATTCGGAGGGGAAAATGGTGAAGGGAACTAAAAAAGAGGTACATATAAATGACAAACTAATTCGTTACACACATATCGAAAAAGGTTCTAGTACGGTTTGCTTTATGTTTTCAGGTTCAGGATACAATTATGATAAGCCGTTATTTTATTACGCAACGATGTTAATGCTTGAACATAAAATAGATGTTGTACATATTCATTATTCTTATGATGGACAATTAATGAATAAACCAATGGAAGAAGTAACGAAAGTAATGATGGATGATATTAATCCGGTGATAAATGAAGTATTAAAAGATGAGCAATACAACGAGACTATGTTTTTAGGGAAGTCACTCGGAACAATTCCGATTGCAAATGATTTAATGAAGAGAGAAGAATTCGCGCAGTCAAAAATGATACTACTTACACCTTTACTGACGTTTGATACAATTTTTGATTCTATCTTACATAGTCGACACGAAGGGTTTTTAGTTATTGGGGATAAAGATCACCAATACAATGCAGATCAAATTGATCAGTTATATAAAACGAATTTACAGATTGAAGTTGTCAAAAATGCAAATCATTCTGTAAATGTTGGGGGATATGAAACGGAAAATTCAATTGAGGCTATAGCGAAAATAATAGGAAAGCTTAAAGAAGTTGTTAGGACAAACTAACCTATCAATACATGCAAAAAGAGGTGCAATTTGCACCTCTTTTTTATTTAATAAGCCCTAAGCACATGAAGTAAATAATCCTTACGATTCAGCGGATTATAATCAACACGTTTTCGAGTAGGGAAGGGAGCCTTCAGTTCTTTGTAACCAGATGGCTTTGTTGTAAAAATGCCTTCTCCTTCAGTGAATGAATGAAGCATTCGCTTAAAATTCTCTGTTTTCGCAACAGGTAATGATCCTGTTAATTGGTAAGAATCATTATATAATATAGGCTCTGCAAAAGTTGCTGGAACGGCAGCGAGCTTATACATCGCGGTACTAATTGCGTGCTCCGGTACAGTTAATTCAAACTCTTTTATTGGTTCATATACATGTGTTTCAGCTTGCTTTAAAGCATCCATTAATACGAGCGGTGTTAAGTTTCTAAAGTCACTCGCTGTTGTAACAGGACTAGCATAACCGGTATGTGTTAATGTGACGATAATATCTGTAACTTCCCAACCATATAAACCTTGTTTTAACGTTTGAAATACCGTATCTTCAATCGCTTTATGGAATGCTAAAGGTAGTGATCCGAGTTCAACCCCTAAGTGATATGTTACGCCAGAGTTAAGTTCACCACGTTCAACTTTGAATCCGACTGTTGCGTAAAATGGATTCGCTTTTTCGCCCATTACTTCAACGGAACTCCCTATGCCAATTGGTTTCTCAATACATACAACTCGTGTATTTGAGAAAGTAACCTGCAAATTATACTTCTCAAAAAGTGTGGTTTCAATCACTTCTTTTTGCACTTCACCGAAAAGGCGAATGTATAGTTCATTATGAACATCATCTTTCCACACTTTAATAAGTGGATCTTCTTCACATAGCTCCATAAGTGCAGCGTATAAATCATGAATTCTTTCTTTTGATACTGCATCAATGGAAGCTTCCATTTGTGGTTCGGCAAAGTGAATATCTTTTATATAATCCGTACGTTCACCAATAATATCACCGATTTTTATATCATTCAGTCCCCACACTTTGCAAAATTCTCCGCTAGGAACGATAGTAGATTGAACAGCATTTCCGCTATGAAACATACACATTTTTTTAATCTTTTCTTTATGTTGTAGAGACTCATCGCGCTGTATATCAACATATTTTCTAACATGTAAGCTACCTGAAAAAACTCTTATATAAGCAACCTTTTCTCCAGAAGATTCACGTTCAATTTTAAAAACAACACCGGATAATGGTTCCTCTTGTGCCGATGTAAGAGCTGGCATTAGGGCCGGAATTTTTTCAAGTAGTTCTGTTACTCCTATACCTGTCATTGCTGAACCGAAAAAGATTGGATATACATTTGCTTTCTGTATTTGTTTTTCTAGTTCTTTTCTTAAAAGTGCGTCCGGTATTATTTCGTTATTTACATATGATTCAAGTAATGATTCATTAAATGGTGCTAACAGTTCCATACAATCGTCATATGATATATATTCAATGATCCGGGCTTCTTTCGTTCCTTCGTTTAGAACAGAGTAGAAGGGGAATGCTTCATTTGAAAGAACCTCTTTTATTTGTTTCATAACTTTTTCAGTGTTTGCTCCACTACGATCAATTTTATTAACGAATAAAATTGTCGGTATGTTTAGTTTCTGTAATGTTCGCATTAAAATTTTTGTTTGTGCTTGCACACCTTCAACGGCAGAGATAACTAAAATCGCACCGTCTAGAACGCGGAATGATCGCTCCACTTCAGCGATAAAATCAGCGTGTCCAGGTGTATCAATGACATTTACTTTTACATCATCAATAAAGAAAGAAACGACAGATGCTTTAATCGTAATTCCGCGTTGTCTTTCTAATTCCATTGAGTCAGTTTGTGTATTACCACTATCTACTCGGCCAATTTCTTTAATCACATTCGTTTCATAAAGAATACGCTCAGTCAAACTCGTCTTGCCAGCGTCTACGTGCGCGACAATCCCTATATTTATTGTTGTCATTTGTGAATATCCTCATTTCATTTTCCATTTTCATTTCCTCATTTCTATTTGTGTATTGCCGCATTATCAATCACTCTCCAGTTCTTTAAATTAGTATTATTATAGTGCAATTAACATTATTTGTAACGCTACAAAGCGCCTTAATTTGGAAAAAATAAAATGAAAACAAAATGCTTGCATTCTAAATCGATATAGATTATATTAATTGACATATCAAATATTGATACATCAAATGTTTTTATTTTGATTGTAAAGGAGGGGTAATTTGACAAGTTCATGCTCAAAAGAAGCGATTATTTTATATAAATTACACTTTCTAAATAAAGAAGTAAGTTCGAAATTTGAAGGGTGTACGGGTATGAGCCAGTCTCGATTAGAGCTTATACTTCAGTTATATGAAGTAGGTGAAATTAGTCAAAAAGCACTTCAGCAAGAAGTGAATATTGATAATGCTGCGATAACGAGGCATTTAAAGCAGCTTGAGGCCAATGAGATGATTGTAAGACGTAAAAATCCAGATGATAACAGAATTACGTTAGTTTCTCTTACTGAAGAGGGACGAAATAAAATTCAAGCGTTTCAAGAGGAAAAAGAACGTTTTGCAGCATCTGCATTTAAAGGATTAAGTGAAGAAGAACGCGACAATCTTTTAAATATGTTAAACCACATTCAAGAAAATATAAAAGAATTATAAAAAAGGGAGAATACAACTATGACTAACTCAGTAAAAACAAATGATTTTAACGAAATTTTAACAGGACGTCGTTCAATTCGTAAGTACGACCCTTCAGTGAAAATTAGCAAAGAAGAAATGACAGAAATTCTTACAGAAGCAACACTTGCACCATCTTCAGTAAACATGCAACCATGGAGATTCCTTGTGATTGAAAGTGACGAAGCAAAAGCAACACTTGCACCACTTGCGAAATTCAATCAATCTCAAGTAGAAACATCTTCAGCAATGATCGCTGTATTCGGTGACTTAAACAACTTTGATAACGCAGAAGAAATTTATGGTACAGCAGTAGAGCGCGGACTTATGTCAGCTGAAGTAAAAGAAGATCAAATGAAAAAACTTTCAGGTTACTTTTCAATGGTTACACCAGAAGTAATGAAAGACACTGTATTAATTGACGGTGGTCTTGTAGCGATGCAATTTATGTTAGCAGCACGTGCTCACGGCTATGACACTTGTCCAATTGGTGGATTTGAGAAAGATCAAATCGCAGAAGCTTTCGGACTAGATAAAGACCGTCACGTACCAGTTATGTTAATTTCAATCGGAAAAGCTGCTGACAGTGGTTACCAATCAGTACGTCTTCCAATTGAAAAAGTTGCAGAGTGGAAGTAATTTTAAAGAAATAAGTGGAATATGAAAGGGGAAACACCATGATTATTATTCACGCAATATTTCAAGTAGATCCAGCAAAACAACAAGCATTTTTAGAAGAAATTCAGCCACTCATTCACGGTTCAAGAGAAGAAAGTGGAAATGTATCTTATGACTTATATAAAGATACAGAAAAAGAAAGTGTTTATACGATGGTAGAAGTATGGAAAGATGAAGCAGCAGTTGCGAGCCATAATACGAGTGAACACTTCACATCTTTCGTTAGTAAAGCAGCACAATTTTTAACTGCTCCGCTTAATATAAAAGCTTATAATGGAGAGTTAGTAAAATAATGAGATAGAAAAAGATGACTTTAGCTTATAGTGCTAAGGTCATCTTTTTTATTTTTACAGGAATATATTTACTTTTATCAGTATGTGTTATAATTTGGAAAATAATAATTCTTAATTTTCTGAATAATTGAAGACGGGGGATAAATATATGAACATTTTAAAGAAAATCACTAATAATATTTCGAAAGTTATTATAGGAAAAGATGAATCCATAGAACTTGCAGCCATTGCTCTAATAGCAAAAGGACATATTTTATTAGAAGATGTACCGGGGACAGGAAAAACAACACTAGCGAAAAGTTTGGCTAAAAGCGTGGACGCAAAATTTCAAAGAATACAATTTACAGCGGATACTTTGCCCGGAGATGTTATTGGTCTTGAATATTTTAATGTGAAGGAATCGGATTTTAAAACGAGGTTAGGTCCTATTTTTGCAAATATAGTATTAGTGGATGAAATTAATCGGGCTGTACCGAGAACACAATCTTCGTTACTCGAAGTTATGGAAGAGCGTACTGTTACAATTGCGAAACAGACGCATTCATTACCAGAACCTTTTTTAGTAATTGCAACGCAAAATCCTCTTGAATCTGCTGGTACATTTCCTTTACCTGATGCTCAATTAGACCGATTTTTACTTACGATTCGCCAAGGTTATCCTACGAGAGAAGCTGAAAAGGAAATGATGAATCGGTTTCAAACGAATGATCCGTTAGAAACATTACACTCTATTATTTCAAGTGAAGAAATTATTATGATGCAAAAACGTGCAAGAGAAGTGTTAGTAGGAAATGATGTGCAAGATTATCTTCTTGAAATTATTGAGGAAACGCGTAAGCATGAGCTAATTGAAATTGGTGTAAGTCCGCGGGGGACGTTGGCATTTATGAGAGCGATTCAAGCACGGGCTATATTAAATGAAAGAGATTACTGTACGCCAGATGATATAAAGATACTTGCTGCATCTATATGCGCTCATCGTTTAACGTTGACAATTGAAGGGGAGATGAAAACAACAAAAGAACAAATCATGAAAGAAATTCTTCATACGATTAATGTGCCAGTGGAGAATGTACAATGAATCAACAACTTGTGTATACACCTTTAGCGGAGCCTTTAGTAATGGGAGTTATGTCAGGTGTAGCCGTTATTTTATGTGTATTTTCAAGTAATCTATTGTTTTTATCTCTCGTATTTTTGTATGTAATTTTAATAGGTGCGATGCATGTATACATACGTAAAGTATCTCGTGTTGAATGGGAATACAGTCAAGGGAATTCAAACGTTTTTATAGGTGAAGCGAATGTGTGCAAAATGAAAATTTCAAACAAGTCGTTATTCCCTATTTTCAATATCGTATTTCGATTTAAATGTGAAAATAAGTTAACTTGGAATCATGATGAAATAAACAAAAATCATAGTACAGGTTCAAATTATTATATAAATTTTAATATAAAAGGAAGAGAATCAGTTTCATTTGATTTGCAAGCTGTAGCTGTAAAAAGAGGAATTGCGAAATGGGAAGAAGTTGAAATTGTCATTACGGATCCCTTTGGATTCATAACGAACCATATAACGTATAAACAAGTTGAAACGCCGTCTTATTTAGTTTTACCAGCTGTTCCGAAAATCCAAGTTCCTGAATTGCAAGAATGGTCACGAGGGTTTCGAAAAGCGATGTCATCCCCCTTATATGATGAAACGAAAGTAATGGGAGTGAAGTCGTATGAAAATGAAGATTTTCGTTCTATCCACTGGAGTGCAACAGCGAAAACAGGGACGATAACCGCGAAAAAGTACGAGCGAACACAATCAGATAAATATGCGATATATCTCAACTTGCAAAATAAAAGCGGTATTTCTTTGCGAAATGATACAGAGGAACTCATTGAATTAACGGCAGGCATATGTAAACAACTGCTTATGCAAAACTGTTCATTTGAAGTATGGATCAATAGCGTAAAAGATAACGGTTTGCTACATATAAAGAACGGTCATAACCGAAAACATTTGCAAAATGTATTAAAAGTACTTGCCTCAATATCGGACCAAGATACTCCTGTATCGTCTACTTATTTTTACACAGCAGGCTTTCGGCGAAAAGAATTGGATGCAGTTCCTTTAATTCTTGGTACTTCCCCAAAGAAATACAGTAGAACGAATAAATGGGTCGTAATTAAAGGATAAGAAGGGGTTTATGTTATGGCTAATAAAGAGCGACATATGAAGGTGAAGATTTGGAGTATTAGAGTTTTCATGATACTTTTCTTTACGGTTAGTGCGATAACGTTATCACAAGGTGTTGTGCATGTACAAGACATAGTAAAAGGGCTTTTTTCTAGTAAGACGGAGACAATATCGGAAAGAAATTATGATTTTACTAGTTTAGACGAACAGTTTGATGAACCTGAAAGAATTATAGATGAAGAAACAGGAGTTGTAGATACAAGAACAAAAATAGATAGGAAAATTCCACTTTTTGTACGAAAAAATTCATGGACTGATGTGTTTTCTGTTCTTTCAAATTCATGGATTAGTGTCGTTTTTTATGTAATTATTGCAGTGGTCATTCTATATGCTTTTTATAAATTAATGAGGAAAAAGGTAATGAATTCAGAAATAGAACAGGATAAACAATCGATAACAAAAGAAAATACGGATAGAACCGAAAAGAACAAGAAAGTGAAGCATCAGTTTGAACAGCCGTTACCTAAAGATAAGATAAGGCAAACGTTAGTGGAATGGGAAAGAACTTTACCATTTCACGAACAGAGAAGGTCATATGAAACGATGCAACAATGGTTAAGTAGAATTTGTAGAACGCGAGATATTATTCCGATATATGAGTCTGTCCGTTATGGAGAAAAGACGTATACGGAGTTAGATGTAGAGAAGACTGTACGATGGATAGAGCGAGACGGGAAAGCGTGACATTAATATAAGTAAATGAAATTAACTGTAAATTAATTTCATTTACTTATATTTAATTACATGGTAATGTATACTTACTTTTTTATATCTCTATCAATGGAAAAAAGTTGCCTTAGTAGAGTATTGCTCGTTACATTTTTTATGAGTTTATCTTCGCTTCATCAGTATAGAATGAAAAAGAGATGAATTGATTACGGGTAGCATGTAAATAAAAAATTATAATTTATTTTTAAATTTTTATAAGGGTGTGAAAATAGAATGAAACCTGTATTGAAAAACATACTCCTTTCCTTTATTTTTTCTGCAGCAGGGATGTGTTGGTTTCTGTTTATGTTAGTTAGAGGAGGCGGAGACTGGTTATTGTCTTGGGTAGGTGTATTCATGGCCTTTTTATCTTTATACACGTTAATAGATTTATATTGTAAGTATACATACGATAAAAAATGGAGTAAATTGTTTATCAAAGCAACAGTTACTACCTTTAGTTTTGCAGTATTGGGAATCACCTTTGGTATTGTACACGAGCTATTACAGCCATGGAGTCTCAGTTTAATGGTTTGGTATTGGTTGTTAGTGTTACTTTTATTTGTAACGACCATAATATTATTAGTTTTTATATTATTTGTTAATCGTAAAAATTATAATATTCCTGGGAGATATAGAATACTTATACTGCTTAATCTATTTCTTACGTTAGCACCAGTGCTGTGGCCATTAATACTTACTATTATCGGGAATGGCATGAACGCTAGTGCAGGATGGTAAAAGTAAATGAACTAAAAAGTTGATATAGGGTTTTAAATATGTAAAAGAACGAGTTTTCAAAAATTGAAAACACGTTCTTTTTTTATTTTCATACATTACTTTTTCTCATCTGGGCGTCTAATTTTGAAAGTAAGTATTTCGTAAGGAATGGATAAGAAAAAAGAGAGTTTTATCATTTAGGATGAAAGTATAGCTTGAATCAATACGATATGAATAGAGGAGAGAAAGCCTTATGAAAAAATGTTATTCCATTAAGTTAGCGAGTTTGGCAGTTTTATTAGCGGGTACTACTTTATTCACACCCGGTTTTACTGTGAAAGCAGAGTCTACTCAAAATATTTCTAATTCGTCACAAGAACCTAATCAAAAGAATCGGAATGGATGGAAACAAGTAATGCAGGAAACAATACAAATTGGGGCACCAGGGGTATTAGCTAAGACGTCTAATGAAGGGAAAGTTAATAGTTATACTGCTGGCGTGGCGGATTTAATTACAAAGAAACCGGTGAAATCGGATTATCGTTTTCGGATTGGAAGTGTGACGAAGACTTTTACTGCTACGACTGTTCTTCAATTAGTAGGAGAAAATCGTGTGCAGCTTGACGATTCGATTGAAAAGTGGCTGCCCGGCCTCATTCAAGGAAATGGTTATGATGGCAATCAAATTACGATACGTCAACTTTTGAATCATACGAGTGGTATAGCTAATTATTTAAAGTCAAAAGACGCTGATATTATGAATTCGAAAAAAACGTATACAGCAGAAGAAATAGTAAAGATAGGACTTGCTCTACCCCCAGATTTTTCGCCAGGTAAAGGTTGGTCGTATTCAAACACAGGATACGTAATACTAGGAATGCTTATTGAAAAAATAACGGGTAATAGTTACGCAGAAGAAATCGAAAAGCGCATTATTGAACCTTTGGATCTATCAAATACGTTTTTACCAGGGAATTCACCCGTTATTCCAGGTAAGAATCATGCTCGAGGGTATATGAAAATTGACGAAACAAGTGAATTGAAAGACATGACGTATTATAATCCGAGTTTAGCTAATTCAGCGGGAGATATGATTTCAGATGCAGACGATTTAAATAAGTTCTTTTCATCTTTACTCGGTGGTAAGTTATTGAAGGAACGCGAGCTAAAAGAAATGCTTACTACAGTTCCTGTAGAAGGAAAAGGGGTTGGTGATGGATATGGTCTTGGAATCTATGAGACTAAACTTCCAAATGGTGTCTCAGTATGGGGTCACGGAGGATCAATTCCTGGGTTTATGACTTTTGCAGGCGGAGTAATGGGAGGCAAGCATACATTTGCTGTCAATGTTAATTCTTTAGGTCCGGTTGATATTCTTACACAGTTTGATAAAATGATGCAAGTTGAATTTCAGAAATAGATGGAAAGAATGTGAATGGAATCCTGCTTTAAAGGACAGTATTAACATTCATAGTAGAACATCAAGAGTAATTCAACAATAAAAAAGGATGTCAGTTACACGACATCCTTTTTTATTGAGAATCAAAGAAGTATGTTTTGAATTTTGAAAATTGTTATTTTTGCAATTGTTCCATATAATGAAGGGTAGAGGGGTTATACAGGGGAGTTATGAATGGAGAATACTTTAGTTAGTTAATTGTTTTTATTTTAATAAATAAAAGTAAATTGATGTGGAGTGAAATTCATTGGGAGAAAATCAGTTTAGATGGAGTAACAAGCAATTAAGAGAACATGTTGAAGTAATAGATGGTAAAAGAAGTCCGCACATTTTATTGAAGAATGCAACGTATTTAAATTCCTATATGCGCGAGTGGGTACAAGCAAATATTTGGATCTATGATGATCGCATTATTTATGTAGGAGAAAAACTACCAGCGCAACTACAAGAATGCGAAGTCATTGATTGTGATGAAAAGTATGTAGTTCCTGGCTACATAGAACCACATGCACATCCATATCAATTATATAATCCTGAAACGTTAGCAAATTATGCGATGCAGTTTGGGACGGCGACTTTTATTAATGATAATTTAACTTTATTTTTCACATTACAACGTGAAGAAGCATTTCGTTTATTAGATGAATTTGAAAAGATTTCAGCAAGTATGTATTGGTGGTGTCGTTTTGATGGACAGACTGAATTGCAAAACGGGGAATCTTTATTTAATCGTGAAGAAATAATAGAGTGGCTAAAGCATAAAGCAGTTCTTCAAGGCGGTGAGCTAACAGCGTGGCCAAAGTTATTACATGGCGATGATGAAATGTTACATTGGGTGCAGGAAACGAAACGATTACATAAAAAAGTAGAAGGACATTTTCCAGGTGCATCTGAAACGACTTTAGCAAAGTTAAAACTGTTAGGTACAGATTGTGATCATGAGGCGATGACAGGGCAGGAAGCTTTCGCTCGTCTTATGCAAGGTTACACGGTTTCCTTAAGAAATTCTTCAATCCGCCCAGATTTAGAAGTGTTATTGAAAGAATTGTTGGAACTAGGAGTAAAACAGTTTGATAGATTCATTCTTACTACAGACGGCTCACATCCTTCATTTTATGAAAATGGAATGACAAACGTAATGATATCTACCGCGATAAAACAAGGAGTGCCAGTTATAGATGCTTATCATATGGCAAGCTATAATATCGCCCGTTATTATAATATGGAGCATCTACATGGTTCAATTGCGACAGGTAGAATTGCTAATATAAATATTTTAGAAAGTAAAGAAAACCCGGTTCCAATAAGTGTAATTGCAAAGGGGAAATGGGTGAAGCGCGACGGAGTAAATAAAAATGAATCAGTACAAATAGACTGGAGTAAATTCAAAGTAACTCCATTATTATTAGACTGGTCCATAGAAAAAGAAGATATGATTTTCCCGCATAAAATGGGTATACAATTATTGAATAATGTTATAACAAAAACATACACGACTGAAATTGATTTAAACCGTGATGAACTTTCACTAGATCATGATGAGTGTTTTCTAATGATGATTGCTCGTGACGGTGCGTGGCGAGTGAATACAGTTGTGAAAGGTTTTGCAAAAGAACTTGGTGGGCTTGCTAGCTCTTATTCTGGTACCGGCGACATCATTCTTATTGGGAAGAATAAAGAAGAGATGCTTACAGCTTTTCATAGAGTAAAAGAGCTTGGCGGGGGAATGGTAATAGCTGAAAAGAATGAAGTATTACATGAAATCGCATTACCATTGCTTGGGATTATGTCTAATTTGAAAATGAATGAATTAATACAGGAAGAGAAACAGATGGTGAAATTACTACAAGAGCGTGGTTACGCGTATGACGATCCGGCATTTACCATTTTGTTCTTTTCTGCGACGCACTTGCCTTTTATACGGATAACACCTATAGGACTATATGATGTGAAAAATAGTAAGGTACTGGACTCACCGGTAAATTTAATAAAGCAATATTAAAAGGAAAGGCCCTATAATAGTCTAAATTATAGGGCCTTTTACATTATTAGTATAAGAATATTGTAAGCCTCAAATGATATAGTATCTAAATCATTTGAGGTGATATGTAAATATGAAAAAAATATTTTACATTTTAAGCATATTTATTCTGTGTGTATCGATACAACACGTTGTACATTCCCAATCAGATGCACCAAGGTTATCTTCGGATTGTCTCGAAGAAAGAAAAGTTCGAGATGAAAAGTATGTGAAGAATATAATACAGGACATTAAATCCACATTTAATTTAAATATTGATGAACATAGTTTTTGGGAAGTAAGTAAAAGAGATCTGGAGGCTGCCCATTTGATGTATGGTGGAAAGAAAAATGATTCTTATTATAATTCGCTAACTAAAATTTATGATAGTGGTGGATTTAGCGAACAGCCCAGCTTATTTGTGAGGGCGCAAGAAGCATTTTTACTTTATAAAGAAAAAGATAATATCAATGTAATGAAACGCCTAAAACTAGACGTTGAAAAAGGGGAATGGCTCGTTATAAAAACGAAAAAGAAGAAAGGGAAAAAAGTGAAATTCAAGCCTTTGCAATGTGAAAAAGATTATATGAAAAAGAGAAATGAATAACAAAATACTTATTCATGCTGTTTTTATTCAATGATATTTTGCTGTTGATTTGAAATAGAAAAAGGTAAACGAACATATTAGCTTTATGGAATATGTTTGTTTACCTTTTTTTGAGAGATTTAAAAATTGGGGATGTTTTTAGTTGGAAATTATGTACTGGCTAATGAACTTATAACATTCAATGAATTTGTTCTTCATAAACATTAGATTTTGTGTCAAATGATTTATACATTGCCGAACCACCTATGTATATTTTATTCTACAGTATTTATAAAAGAATATTGGCCATGCATAAGAAATATGATTGGCACAGTTTTTGCTTGTATTAAATGTAAGGAAGGGAGATTGTATGTAAGGAATCTGTACTCGTAATAGTATAAAACAAGCTACTATTGCATTATTAATCATAGTTGTATTTATAGCGGAACTGTAAATACATACAAATAAGTAGGTTTTCGGTTTAAAAATTCTGAATTTTCTTTTAAATTATTAGGGGGCAATGGTATGGTTAAATATTCGAAAATTTCTAAGTGGATTCTTGGTGTTGGACTAGTGACAATAACATGTAATGGTTTGCAAATTCAAGCAGAGACAAAAGAGAAAAATGTGAAGAACGTATTACAAATGGAGCCGGTAGGAATACAGAAATCTGTTGATGAATTGGCGCACCCTTCAAAAGTACAAGAAAATGCATCTTTTACAAAACGGTTAAAATTAGCGGATTTATCGCAGCGTCCACTAGCACCAAACGATAATATTAAACCGTTAGCTGAAGAAAAAAAGTATTCAATGGCTGAGTTAAATCAATTAAATAATAAACAATTAACTGATCTTCTTGTGACAATTAAATGGTATCAAATTCCAGAATTATTTCAGTTTAATAGTGATAGTCTTAAATTCTATCAAGATGATAGTCGAATGCAAGCAATTATTAATAAACTAGCAGAACAAGGACAAGCTTATACGAAAGATGATTCAAAAGGGATTGAAACATTAGTAGAAGCTCTACGTGCAGCATTTTATTTAGGTTTTTACCATGATGAATTAAGCAAACTAAATGAGCGTAGCTACCATGATAAATGTTTACCAGCTTTAAAAACAATTGCAAAAAATCCAAATTTCAAACTTGGTACATCAGAACAAAATAAAGTAATT
This sequence comes from Bacillus sp. FSL L8-0152, assembly GCF_038006365.1. Classification (NCBI taxonomy): domain Bacteria; kingdom Bacillati; phylum Bacillota; class Bacilli; order Caryophanales; family Bacillaceae; genus Bacillus; species Bacillus sp. FSL L8-0152. The sequence goes on along the minus strand of NZ_JBBOVB010000001.1, from coordinate 3,042,868 downwards.
GCATCATATGGAAAATTAATTGGAAATGCATCAGCAGATGTTGAAACGGTTTTATATGCAGGTGAAATTTTTAAACAATATAATGATAATCTTGCAACTTTCATTGAAGATCGAACAAAAGGAGACGCTATATATGAGTTGATGAAGGGAATTGACTTTGATATTCAGACGGATATGTACACGACTGGAAAAGAGCCAAAAGATACGATGTGGTTTCGAAATATTGATAACTTTATTAATGAAGTAAATCGTTTTGCACTACTTGGTACAGTAACAAATAGAAACGGATGGTTAATTAATAATGGGATTTACTATGCTGGACGATTGGGCAAGCTTCATAGCACGCCGACAAAAGGACAACAAGTTGTTACAGATGCAATGCGAATTTATCCATATTTAGGAGAGCAATACTTTGTTGCGGCAGAACAAATTACTACAAATTATGGAGGAATAGATGCAAACGGAAAAACTGTAAATTTAGATCAAATTCGAGAAGAGGGTAAAAAGAAATATTTACCGAAAACGTATACGTTTGATGATGGAGCAATTGTCTTTAAAGCTGGGGATAAAGTTAGCGAAGAGAAAATTAAACGTCTATACTGGGCGGCAAAAGAAGTGCGTTCTCAATTTTATCGTACAGTTGGTAGCGATAAACCACTTGAAAGTGGACATGCTGATGATGTGTTAACGATGGTTATTTATAATAGCCCAGATGAGTATCAATTTAATCGTCAACTGTACGGATATGAAACGAATAATGGTGGGATTTATATTGAAGGGACAGGGACTTTCTTTACATATGAACGTACACCAGAGCAAAGTATTTATAGTTTGGAAGAATTATTCCGCCATGAATTTACGCACTACTTACAGGGAAGGTACGAAGTTCAGGGATTATGGGGACAAGGAGAAATGTATCAAAATGAACGTTTAACATGGTTTGAAGAAGGAAACGCAGAGTTCTTTGCAGGTGCAACGCGATTAGATAGTGTAGTACCGCGAAAAAGTATAATTGGTGGGTTATCTAATGATCCTACAAAACGTTATACAGCATCACAAACATTAAATGCGAAATATGGAACGTGGGATTTTTATAATTATTCGTTTGCGCTGCAATCATATATGTATAATAAGCGCCCTGAAATGTTCGATAAAGTGCATGATTTGATTCGCGCAAATGATGTTTCAAGTTACGATGCATACCGTGCTACATTAAGCAAAGATAATAAGTTAAATGAAGAATATCAATCTTATATGCAAATGCTTATTGATAATCGCGATAAGTATACAATTCCACAAGTATCAGATGAGTATTTAACTCAGCATGATCCAAAATCGCTTTCGGACATTACTTCAGATATTACGAATGAAGCGAAATTAAAAGATGTGAAAGTAACAAAGAATAAATCACAATTCTTTAATACATTTACACTACAGGGGACATATACAGGAAGTGCGGCTAAAGGAGAAGTTGAGGACTGGAAAGTGATGAATGAAGCAACAAATGATATGTTGAAACGTCTTTCAGGAAAAGAGTGGACTGGATATAAAACATTGACTGCTTATTTTGTAAATTACCGTGTAAATAATGCTGGGCAATATGAATATGATGTTGTGTTTAGCGGAGTGAATACGGAAGAAGGTACGGCTGTAGAAAAAGAACCAAATAATTCATTTGAAACAGCAAACCCACTATCTTTGAATATTTTGTTAAGAGGAACCTTGAGCGATCAAGATCAGGGGGATAAATTTGTTATTGATGTAAAGGATCAAAAAGATTTACAAATTTCTGTTACGAACGAACAAAATCTTGGACTGAACTGGGTATTATATTCTGAATCAGATCTAAATAATTATGTAGCTTATGCAACAAAACGTGATGGAAACAAATTGCTTGGAAATTATAATGCAAAGCCAGGGAAATATTACTTAAGTGTATATAAGTATGGTGGTGGAACAGGGAATTATACGGTACAAGTAAAATAGTTTACTATAATTTATTTTGAAAGGAAACTTATTGCATTTTTTAGCAAAATAAAGTATGTAATGTTAAAAATTAAACTATATCAATATATCCCTGTTCTAATTACAGAACAGGGATATATTGGCTTTATATTTTTAAATTAAATAATCTCATTGGATTTTGACAAGAAAATAATTAATATAGATTTGAATTCTCATTCGTAAAGAATACTTTAATCTTTTTAATGCTCTTTCATTTTTGTCTCAATGCTTGTTTTCAAATCAGTTGATACTTGATTGAAATACCCCAAAACGATCTCCCTAATATCATCGGATATAACTTTCAAATCACTAGCTAAGTTCTCAGCGAGATGTTCTTTTTCTATCGGTTTTAACTTCGTATAAAATTCACCAGCCTGCGTAAAGTCATTCTGTTTTGTTATAGAAGTTCTTTCAAGTTTACCTTCAACGTACCTTCCGTCACCGCTTGTAATTTGATTAGCGGGTGTCCAATCTTGCTGTTGGTTAATCGTTAATTTGCGAAATTCGGGACCAATTCTTCTTCTTTGTGAATCACTGTAAATGTTAGCGCGCCCTTGCAGCATTTTATCATCTGATAGTTCTGCACCATCCAGTAAATTAGAAGGGGAGAATGCGACTTTCTCTACTTGTTCCATAAAATTTTCAGGATTTTTATTTAATACCATTTTCCCGACTGGTATGAGAGGATACGTCTGTTCATCCCATACTTTTGTGTCATCTAAAGGATCATAAGATAGGTGCGCTTCATCTTTCGGATCCATGAGCTGGACGTATAAACCATACTCCACTGGTTTACCATTTTCAATAGCATCATATAAATCTTTCCCGCTATAATCAGGGTTTTCAGCAGCTAGTTTAATTGCTTCTTTACTAGTAATGTACTGTACACCTTCAAATGGGTACCAATGATACTTTACATACTTTCGATTACCTTCCGCATTTCTCCATACATATGTATTAACACTATGTCCTGGAATGTGGCGAAGACTTTTGGCCGTACCATTATTAGAGTATAAACGGACAACAAAATGAATAGATTCAGGTGCTTTAGCGACAAAACTCCAAAATCTATTAGGATCTATTAAGTTATTTTTAGGTGAAGGCAATAATGCTTGAATCGTTTCAGGGAAACGCATTGGGTCACGAACAGAAAAAACAGGAATGTGATTACATAAAAGGTCAAAAATTCCTTCTTTTGTATAAAATTTTGTAGAAAAACCGCGTACATTTCTAGCAGTATCCGGTGTTCCTTTCGTACTAACAGCTAACGAAAATCGCACCATAACAGGAACTTTCTCATTAGAATTTTGTAAAAAACTTAATTTAGTATGTTCAGACATCGAATATATCGTTTGAAAATAACCGAACGCACCAAATCCTTTTACATGAACAGGTCTTTCTAAAATTTTTTCATGAATAAATTCTTGTAATGACTCATGCAGTACACTATCTTGCTCTAGTACGGGTCCACGTGAACCAACTGTTTGAGAGTGAAGTTTAGCTTGTTCATTACGTTCGTCATTTTCATTAAAGTCTTTCCCTAGTATAGATTGCCCCTGTTTATCATAGTTTTCATCCATCGATATAGCCTCCAAATCTTTTTTGTCCAATGTTACTAAATATGATTCTATAGCCTTAATTATGTATGACACGCACAGTTCAAAGCAGTAACATACCGCTAGATGAAAAAAACACATATGTAGTGGACCTGTTGAAATAGAAGAAATTATGGAAAAATGAATATCGGGAAGAGAAAGCACACGTTTTACTATAAATGTGGAAGAAAACCACTATTAAAATTTCAATCTTAAAACTTAATTTATAAACGATTATATAGAGAATGAACGTTAAAAAAGGAAAAATAACTAGGAGGAATTTAACATGTCGGATTGGTTTCAATTAGATAAAGAATATATGATGTCTACATATTGTCGTACAGAGGTTGCAATGGAAAGAGGAGAAGGGTGTAAACTGTATGATGTAGATGGTAAAGAGTATTTAGATTTATTTTCTGGCGTAGGAGTAAATGTATTAGGATACAATCATCCTAAAATTGTACAAATGACAATGGAGCAAGTTGCGAAATCGTTGCATTTACCGTTTCATTTTTTAAACCCAGTTGCAATTGAGTATGCAAAGAAATTAGTAGATTGTACTTTAAAAAGAGGAAAAGTCTTTTTTACAAACTCTGGTACGGAAGCGACAGAAACGACATTAAAATTAATTGATAAATATAGATTTATTGCGAATGAAGAGCGTGATGGAGTAGTTGTGTTAAAAGATAGTTTTCACGGGAGGACGTTAGGGGCACTGCATTTTACGAGACAAGAAAAGGTATATCAAAATTTTCCTAAAACATCTATTCCTGTATATGAAGTAGAGCGCGAGAATATAGACCAATTAGAAGAAACCATTATTAAAGAAAATCCAATTGCGATTATGCTAGAGCCTGTTTTAGGTAGCGGGGGGATTTATCCTTTATCAAGTGAATATTTACATGGTGTTCAAAATTTATGTGAAAAATATAATGTACTTCTTGTCGTTGATGAAGTTCAAAGTGGTATGGGTCGAACGGGAAAATTATTTGCTTATCAAAATTTTAATATCACACCGGACATTATTCAAATTGGTAAAGGAGCAGGAGGCGGGATACCGCTAGGAGGAATTATTGTAGGTGAAAGGTTATGTGATGTATTTTCACCAGGAGATCACGGGACAACATTTGCTCATTCATCAATGGGAACAGCTTTAGGTTTAACTGTATTAAATACATTACTTGATGATGGGTTAATGCAAGAAGCTTATGAAACGTCACTATATTTGAATGACAAACTGCAAGATATTCAGAAAGAAAATGCTTATTATATTCAGGAAGTACGTCATGCGGGGATGATGTTTGGGATAAGTGTGAATGACACGAATGAAAATGTGAAGAAATTACAGATTGAGTTAATGAATAAAGGGATGTTAGTCGATCTAACACAAGGGAATATTATTCGATTACTTCCGCCGTATATTATTACGAAAGAGGAAATTGACGCATTCACTTATGAGTTTATTTCCTGTGTTCATAACATAGCTGCTACAGCAAGTATTTAAAAAAATATAAAAAAATATAAAAAGCTGAAGAAGGCGCTATTTTAGCGGCTTCCTCAGCTTTTTAAAATAGTAAATTACTTAACCTAGAGAGCATCTCATTGGACAAATAATTAATTATGTGAAACAATAATAACAGATAAGGAGACGTTAATTTTCCTTAAGTGCTTCGAATTAATTTTATTCAATAAGAGAAGGTGTGCTTAAAGAAGTTAAATTAAAAAGGAGCTGTTTTATTATATGCAACAAAATAATGATTTAAATTTTGAACCTCAAGACGTTAATATTGTCAATCCTAAACAAGCCAGGAAAGCAGTAATTGCTACTGGTATAGGGAACGCAATGGAGTGGTTTGACTTCGGATTATACGCGTATTTAGCGGTTATCTTAAGTCAATTATTCTTCTCAGGTGTTGATAATAGTGGATTGCAACTTGTACTTACATTCGGTACATTTGCAGCAGCCTTTCTCGTTCGACCAATCGGAGGTGTATTCTTTGGTAGAATAGGAGATAAGTACGGCCGAAAAATCGTGTTAAGTACTACTATTATTTTAATGGCACTTTCTACATTATTCATCGCATTACTACCAACCTATGAACAAATTGGTGTATGGGCACCAATACTACTTTTAGTTGCCCGAATGATTCAAGGCTTCTCTACAGGCGGCGAATATTCAGGAGCAATGGTTTATATCGCAGAATCTTCTCCAGATAAAAAGCGTGGTATACTCGGTAGTGGTCTTGAAATTGGAACACTCTCAGGTTACATTGCTGCATCGGTAATTGTTACCATTTTGACGTTATTGTTAACAGATGAGCAAATGCTCAGCTGGGGATGGCGTATTCCGTTCTTAGTAGCTGCACCAATTGGTTTGGTCGGTTTATACTTACGCCGTCATCTAGATGAATCTCCAATCTTTGAAGAGATGGAAAAAGCACAAGAGGAATCTGAAGACAATGAACAATTTTCATTTATGGATATTATTAAATATCACAAAAAAGACTTCTTATTAAGCACAGTAATTGTCGCCTTCTTTAATATTACGAATTATATGATTCTTTCGTATATTCCTTCTTATCTAACTCAAGTACTTAAAGTCAAAGAAACAACGGGCTTATTAATTATTTCTATTACGATGGCACTTATGATTCCACTAGCACTATATTTTGGTAAATTAAGTGATAAAATTGGTAATAAACGCGTCGTGCAAATTGGTTTACTTGGTTTAACTGTATTTGCAATTCCAGCATTTTTACTAATAGGTAACGGACATATTGCAGCTATATTTGCAGGTATTTTCGTACTAGGTTTCTTCTTAAGTGTATATGAAGGAACATTACCTTCATTATTACCATCACTCTTTTTCACTGATGTACGTTATCGAGCACTTTCGATCTCATTTAATATTTCTGTATCAATATTCGGTGGAACAACACCGCTCGTATGCTCATACTTAGTTCATGCAACTGGTAACCCGCTTGCGCCAGCATTTTATTTGACGGGTGTAAGTATTATTGGATTAGTTGTATTTAGTGTATTATTTGTTACGACTTCAGGGCGTGCGCTAAAAGGTTCATATCCTACAGTAGAAACGAAAAAAGAAGCACACCTAATCGCTAAAGAAGACCCTGAAGAAACACTTTGGTGGCATGAAGAGTCATTAGAAATTGAAGCAGGGAAGAATGCTTCCATTTAAAAAGCAACGTAGAAGTATAAAAAGACTCCTATGAATATAGGAGTCTTTTTGTTACGTTATTTCTTTCGTTTCTTCAAACTTTTCTGATAGGCATAAAGCTTATGAATCTCTTCCTTAAATTCATGCAGAAGTACAATGCTTTTACCATTTGAATAACGCACCGTATTATAAGCATCTATAATAATATCACTTTGAATATTTACATCTTCTTCATCATTTATTCTTTCTAGCCAAGCTTCAACAGTTTCTCCCCGTTTTCTATTTAAAGGAGGGGTTAACTTACTCTCTAGCTTGAAAATTTCCTTCCGAATTTCGTTATGCGGCGGTTTATTTCGTTTAAAACGATTTTGGTTTGTTCCTTCTTTATTAGTAATAATAGTAGATTCGAAGGCGGGCATATTTGGTAAACTGAATTGTTTTCGTTTTTTTACTATTTTCCAAACGACGTAAATAGCGATAGCTGTACATGCTATTATGGTAATGCTATTTATGAGTGTGGGGTCAAAATCAGGAAGTTTTTCCCCATTGTCTTCAATTTTAGGTTTTAAGAGATGCCCTTTACTTGCCCAAACCCCTTCAGTATCTTTCAATTCAGCTGCTATGAGAAATGGATTTATAACATAACCGACTCCTAACGCGACTACTTCTGTGATAAAGCTAAAAATAAGACGAATAAAAGGAAAAACTAAAACAAGTACTATACTCATTACACCAATCGTAATGATAGAAATGAAACGTAATAACTGTTGATTCCGATTTGCCCCAGTTAACCAAAATGTAATCATAATGTGTATAACTAATAGTAACAGCTTCCACAAAGGTGGAAAGGGCGCATAAAATATGGCTGAAATACTAAACCAAACAATACCGCCTAACGATTTTTGAACTGGATATCCTGGTCCGACTACATGTACGATAAAGAAGAAAAGCGGTAACATAATTGTGCCGAATAGAGAGAATGGGAGAAGGAAAGAACAACCAATTATTTGAGTAATGAACAGTATGACAAATCCGTTTGTTTTTTTATTCATAAATTTATGAATAAGAAATACGCCTATATAGCCTGTTGCTAAAAATATGGCAATAGCAACAAGGTCATCCCTTTCTGTTAATAATGAAAGGAGGAGAAGCAAAATAAAGTCATTAACGTGATAGAGCCAAGTTTTCAACCGATTCCACCATCCCTTCGCTATTAATGAGGAACGTTGGCTGCGAGAGAAGAGGGAGTTCATTTTTCTGTAAACCAATGTATATCATTGTAGACGAACGTTCTCTCTTTCTCGTTACATAATGAAGGAATCCTTGTTTCGGAAGTAACGTACTATCATCTGAAATACGTGCTAATTCTTCTAAAGCTTTTGCATATTGTGTTTGCCCTTCATGTAACGATAAATGTAATGCACCACCTTCTGCTAATACACTAATAAATAATTCAAACGGTATGTGATGCTTCGTTGCATATTGGCAAATGTATGTTGCGAATGAAATTAAATCTTCAACATTATCTTTCCAACCAAATCCACGATCGGCAGCTAAAGAAAGACAAATCGTCCAACTATAATTTTTTACAGGTTCAAATTGCTTCGCTTGTAATTCTTGCATTTTAGCAGATGCCTTCCAATGAATAGAGCGGAAAGACTCACGCTCATATCGCTTTACACCGATAATAGATGTTTCATCATTGTAAAAAGAAAAATTAGTTCGATAAGAACCAGTTAGAAGTTGCTGAAGTTCTTGCAAACCTGCTACTTCTTTAGGAGAAGGATACACAATAATTTCAGTTTTTAACTTATCGAAAACAGGTAAGTGTACATTTAATAAATGAAAAGGATCTTTTAAAACGCATTCGAACTGTTCAATTTGAAACACACCACGTTTCGTTGCGGTTAATGTTAAATCCCATTTTTGCGCCGAATGTGCAGGTTGTGAAAATGGAAAAGAGAATAACGTTTTTGATATTCGTTCAATTCCTTGATCTTTATGCTGTATAAGAGACGAATCTAAATGAAAATAACAAACACCATTAACGAGAGGGATATGTGCACCGTTTTTCAAATGAATAAAAAACTTTCCAGATTCATCAGGGAAAAGCCGAGTTGTTTGTCTCTCGTTTATAACTTCAAATTTTTTCTCTATGTAAGCGACATATTTATAAATGAAAATCGCAAATAAATAATAGGAGAAAAAGAGAAACATTATAATTCGTTGCGGCATAAAAAACGTAAATAGTATAGCGCCTGGCACAGTTAGTTGAATAATATGGAGTTGAAAAAATAAAGGTACAGTTACAACACGCTGTCCATTCATGCTTGCTCAATCTCCACAGGTACGTCAACTTCTTTTAAAATACTTTGCATTATATCATTTTTAGTCGTGCGCAGGGCACCTTCCATTGATAAGACAATACGGTGATTCCAAACAGAAGGAGTTAAAAATTGTATATCTTGAGGGGTGCAATATTCTCTCCCGCGTAAGAAGGCTAATGCTTGAACTGCGCGCACTAAAGAAAGTGTGGCACGTGGGCTTACACCGTTAGCGATGTAATCGTGATTTCGAGTAGCTTGTGCAAGTTTAATTATGTAATGTTCTAACGGTTCTGATATGAAAATTTCTTTTATTCGTTTCTGTGATTCTAATATATCTTCTAAAGAGATAACAGGTGTGACACGTTCTAGCGGTATATCGTTACGAAAACGTCGCATCATTTGTAACTCATCTTCAGGAGTTGGATAACCGATTGAAATCGTCATTAAAAAGCGATCAAGCTGTGCATCTGGAAGAGGGAAAGTCCCTTGTGATTCAATTGGGTTTTGCGTTGCAATAACAAAGAACGGTTTTGGGAGAGGAGTAGACTGTTTTTCAAGCGTCACTTGTCGCTCTTCCATCGCTTCTAACAAACTAGATTGTGTTCTCGGCATTGCACGGTTAATTTCATCTGCTAGCAAAATGTTTGTCATAACGGGTCCAATTCTTAACTCAAATTCACTTGTTTTTGGGTTAAAGTATTCAATACCTGTTACATCACTTGGAAGTACATCAGGGGTAAATTGAACACGAGAAAAACTACCGCCAATACTTTTTGAAATGGTTTTCGCCAGTAACGTTTTCCCAGTACCAGGCACGTCTTCGAGTAGTACATGTCCATCAGCAAGCAGTGAAACAAGCAGTAGATCAATAACATTTTCTTTACCAACAAACACAGATCCTATGTTTTCTTTCAATTTATTTATCATATGTACCATTCCTTTCAGTATAAAAGAGCTAATATTTCTATATTTTAACAAATTATTCAGAAAATTGATACCATTTTTAAATTCAAATAAATAGATATTTAATTATTAAATTACTCTTGCATATTTTGGAATATGATTATACAATATCGGTATACGATGTATCGTTAGTCGATATATCGTAAGGCGATGTATCGGAGGTAGTTATAATGAATGCGAAGGCGCAAAAATATATTCCGTTAACTGAGGCGACATACTACATATTATTGTCACTTGTAAAGCCAATGCATGGTTATGGAATTATGCAAATGGTAGAAGAGATGACAAATGGAGAAGTAAAACTCGGTCCTGGTACCTTATACGGGAATACGACGAAATTACTAAAAGAAAAATTAATTGTTGAAGTTGCCTCTACAGATAGAAAGAAGTGCTATGAGTTAACAACGTTTGGGAGAGAAGTGTTAGAGCTCGAGTATAACAGGTTACAGAGATCTGTAAGGAATGGGAATAGTATATTAGGGGAGTGAATGGAATATGGAGACAAAGAAGGTATTCAAACCTTTCGCGATATGGAGCTTGGAAAAAGAAGAAGCTTTTTTAAGAAAAATGCATCAAAAAGGATGGGCTTTACAAAAGTATAATGTAATGTATACGTTTAAGAAAACTGAACCGAAAGATGTAATATATAAAGCGGATTTTAGACTGGATTATAAAGATTCGAAAGAAAAACAACTAGAATATATTGATATATATGAAATGTGTGGCTGGAAACATGTAACGAGTTTTGCGAAATGGAATTATTTCTGTAAAGAAGTAGACGAGGAAAATGAGTTACCTGATATTTATTCAGACAAAGAAACGAAGATACAAAAACTTGTTGAATTGATACAGTTCGTTGCAATTATGTTTGTAACGTTAATTCCAGTGCTTTACTTATGTTTTCTTGGAGTATCAGAATCAGGATTATATAGAGGTATGGTAGGGTTTTTAGTTTGTATATATTCATATGCGTTTATTAATTTATTTAGAAATCTTAAAAAATTGAAAAAGGAAATATTTTAACAAAGAGTGATATTCTTAGAGAAGATATATTGGGAAATCATCTTCTCTAATCTTTATATATATTTATTTTGTTCATTCTTTTTTACATAATAAAAGACGACCTTGTTAATTCATAGAATTAACAGTTACAAAGATAATACCAGTAACAATACCTAAAAAAATCATAAATGAAGAAGAAATAATTAATAATAAAGAATTAGCAATAAATATCACTTTATTAGATTTTTGATTTTTAAAATGGTAATAAAGTAAAAGACCACAAATAGTAGAAACAATCCATATTGTTAGACCGTAAGGAGTCGTTATTTTTTCAAAATCGAAGATCCAAAAGTAAAAGATGACTATGTGGCAAGTTACTAGTATAAATGTTGATGGAAGCATTATCTTTTTATTTAAAATCATTTATTTTACCTCCCTTATGTAAATATTACCAAAAGGGTATGGGTTTTAATATATAATAAGGAAGAAATACATCTTTAATTAACTTATTAAATGGAAAAATCCCTTATAGAAAAATCTATTTCTACAAGGGATAATAATGTTTTTATTAGAAAGACTGATTTTGCGCAGGTTTAATAAATTGTTCTGGGTTTTCAACAAGTCCGCATACAGCACACTGGACACGGTATGTAGGTCCTTGATAGGCCATATGAAAAGCATTCATCGTTTCATTTGTGTATTCTTCTTCTACTTGACCAGTTTGTGGATTTATTTTGACTGGTTTTACTTGTTGCTCAAGAATATTAAAGCGAGTACGGTTCGTTTTACAGCTTGGACATAGCATTGGTTCCATATGTATACACCTCCATTTGTATCATTTCTTAAAATCTTTAATTTTATGCAAGCAAAAAACTTTCTCAATATAAATAGGTGTTTAATGTATTTAAAATTCAGAAAAAATAAAATATAATAAAAGTACGAACTGGTTATGTCCAAACCAAATCTCCTGTTTTATGCCAATAAGCTGGGGGGCCGAGAAATCGGCCTCATTTTTTTTGCTCATTACTACAAGGAACAAGGTTTTTGTGAGACTTTTGTCGAAATTTTAGGGATAGATATAAAGGGGGATGTAAAATGGATTTGAAAATGAAGTACATCATTTTATATGTAGAAAAGTTTGAGGAATGTTTAAAATTCTATAAAGATATTTTACAGTTACCTATAAAAGCAGAGCATGGTACATATATTGAATTTAATACTGGAACTACCATTTTAGCGATGAATACGCGGCAAGATGTGAAAGAATTAACAGGACTACCGCTTACAGAAGGTGAATTAAAGTCTTCTCATTTCGAATTAGGATTCGTTGTTGAGAATGTACAAGAAACGATTGAGCAATTTAGAGAACAAGGAATCAAGATTTTAGTTGAACCTATTGTAAAACCGTGGGGACAAACAATTGCCTACATTGCTGATCCAGATGGAAATTATATTGAAATTTGCAGTTCATTAGAATAGAGGGAGAAAGAGAGATGGGATTTCCAAAACTAGAAACAGAACGTTTACTCTTAAGAGAACTTACACTATTAGATGCAGAAACGATGTTCCAATATTTTTCGAAAGAATCAGTTATACGTTATTTCGGAATGGATTCTTTTGAAAATATTGAGCAAGCGAAAACAACGATTCAAACGTTTAAAAATCGTTATGAAGAGGGCAGTGTATTTCGCTGGGGAATCGAGAAAAAAGGGACGGGCCAATTAATCGGAACGTGCGGATTTCATTTAATTAATAATAATCATAAACGAGCTGAAATTGGTTATGAATTAGATGATACATATTGGGGACAAGGATATGCATCGGAAGCATTACAAGCGATTTTAGCTTACGGATTTGAAATGCTGCAACTGATAAGAATCGCAGCGGTTGTATATGTAGAAAATAAAGCTTCTCAAAAGTTGTTAATAAAAGCAGGATTTCAAGAAGAAGGATTACTTCGAAAACATATGATTCAAAATGGAGTTGCTCATGATACCATTTTATATTCTTTATTAAAAGAAGAGTGGAAGAAGTAATGAGTATAAACGAACTTATAACGATTATGAAGAATCATAGGGAAAATAGATTCATTTTAGGTATAGATGGTTTAAGTCGTTCAGGAAAAACAACATTCGTAGCAAATTTAAAAGAAAATATGAAACAAGAAGGCATTCCGTTTCATATTTTCCATATTGATGATCATATAGTGGAGCGTAATCGACGCTATTATACAAACCATGAAGAATGGTATGAGTATTATTGTTTACAGTGGGATATTACATACTTGAGGCAGAAGTTTTTTCAGAAGTTACAACATGAGACAAAATTAATTTTGCCTTTTTATCAAGAGGAAACAGACTCATGTGAAATGAAAAAAGTACAGATTCCTATTGTAGGCGTAATTGTTATTGAAGGAGTTTTTCTGCAGCGAAAAGAATGGAGAGATTTCTTTCATTATATGGTCTATTTGGACTGTCCAAGAGAGACAAGGTTTCTACGTGAGAGTGAGGAGACACAGAAAAACCTTTCAAAGTTTGAAAATAGGTATTGGAAAGCAGAGGATTATTACTTAGAAATGGAATCGCCGAGGGATAGGGCGGATTTAGTCATTAAATGATTTGAACATAGAAGGTGAATAGAATGAATATTTTATGGGATTTTGATGGGACGTTATTTGATACGTATCCTGCATATACAATGATGCTTTCTGAAATATTAGGTGATTCAGTAGAAAAACAAGAAATATACAAAAACTTAAAAATATCATACTCTCATGCAATTCAGTATTATAATATTTCATGCGAGCAGGAAGAAAAGATTAAAGTTTTGAAGGGAAAATTCACGTCAAAAGATATGAAACCTTTTGCAGGTGTCGAAGAGGTTTTGAAATTTGCAAATAAAAATGTGATTATGACCCATAAACATAGGGAAGGGGTTATGGGCATTTTAAAATATTACGGCTGGGAAAAATACTTCGTAGATATGGTTACAATTGACGATGGCTTTCCTCGAAAGCCAAACTCTTTAGCTTATAATCATCTGCATAAAAAATACAATATTGATTTAGCTATTGGAGATAGAGAATTAGATTTATTACCTGCAAAAGAATTAGGTATTTCAACATGTATGTTTCAAGGTAATTGTGATGTAGCGGATTATTCTTTATCACATTACTCGGAGTTTTTTAAGGTAGTGAGTGATAGAGAGTTTTCTTTATAAAAAAAGTTATTAATAAAGACTGTATCTTTCATTTTAAAGGTACAGTCTTTATTTTTTAGAGCTATTATATACCAATTGCCGTGGATTAAAGAATGATTGTATATCTTTAGTAAAGAAATAGTCAGGTTAGTTGTTAGATAGAAATAAACTGACAGATAAAGTGATAGTGTCCGTTTTATCTGCTTTTTATCATAACTAAATTATGGTTATTCATGCTAATATAAACTCATAGCTATATAGAAGGGGTGGGATTAGTATGAAAACAGAAATAGTTCCTAAAAAGAAGTACAGTATAATAAGCTATATATCTTTACTCATCGGCATTTTGTGTTTTCTATTCGTTTTTATAACGCCAACAAGGATAGCGAATGCAGGTAATATAGTTGGAGATTATATTACAATTGCCCTGACAGGTGTAGGTATCATGCTTTCAATAATCACAATGACGAAAAAAACAGAGAAGAAGGGGATTGCTATCCTTTCATTAATACTGTCCTCATCATTTTTTATATTTTGGATCATAGCGATTATCCTATTGTTTACTGGTCAAATTAGTTTTGCGCCGTAATGTGAAATAAAAAGAGTCCTTTTCGTATGATAACGGGTATAGTTACGGGAGTGAAAATATAAAATAACATACAAATTAGGGATGTAAATCACTTATGATTTAGCATCCCTTTTTTTATTGTTATTTCAGTGTTTAAGCGCTTTTATATAGTTAAATAGCGTTCTAAATAATAAGATAAATGGAAAATTTATGTTAAAATAATTATAGAGATTGTGAAAAAATGTTCTTAAACTAGCGTTCAGATTACTTTAAGAAGGTTTTTTCAAAGGAAATGGTAAATATCATATTTTGAAGGGGTGATTGTAGTGGATTAAGTGATTTTTTTAATCTTGGTTAAATACTTTGAAGATAGGGGTTTATAACTATGAATACAAAACTAATAATAGTAGAAGGGTTACCTGGATTTGGAAAATCAACCACTGCAAAGCTAATAAATGAAATTCTAAGCCAAAATAAAATTGAAGTTGAACTATTTTTAGAGGGAAATTTGAACCACCCAGCCGACTATGATGGTGTATCTTGTTTTAATAAATTTGAGTTCAATAGATTATTATCTAACAGTGGAGATTTTAAAGAAGTGCTCCTTAAGAAAGTTCTAAAAAAAGGAAGCAATTATTTATTACCATACAGAAAGATGAAAAATGAGTTTGGTGACCAGTTTTCGGACGAATTATTTAACATTATTTTTAAAAATGATATATACGAATTACCATTCGATAAAAATGTTGAATTAATTGCTGACAAATGGAATGACTTTACTGAAATCGCTCTAGAAGACAATAAGGTTTATATCTTTGAATGTTGTTTCATACAAAATCCATTAACTATTGGGATGATTAAATATGGTGAACAAAAAGAAAAAATAATAAATTATGTAATGAAAGTTGCAAAAATCATAGAGAATTTAAACCCAATGTTATTGTATGTAGAACAAGATAATCTTGAATTTTCATTTAGGAAGGCGTTAAAAGAAAGAACTCCAGAATGGTCCACAGGAATTATCGACTATTACACTAACCAAGGCTATGGGAAAGAACATCACCATTCAGGTGTAGAAGGAGCGATAAAAGTTCTTGAAGCTAGAAGGAATTTAGAATTAGAAATATTCGATATGTTAAAAATGAAAAAAGAAACAATCAATAATACAAAATATGAAATTGACTCATATAGGTCAATGTTAAAAGATAAGTTAGCCATACAAATGGTGAAATAGCTTTTTACACTAACTGGTGCTTTAGTTGAAGAAGGAAATAAAAAACGCTCAGAATATTTTCTGAGCGTTTTAGTTTGTTATTTCTAATGTTTATTAGCATTTTTCTCTTCCTAAACTGAACCCATTACTCGTATAAAAGACTCTTTTTATTCGGTATCTTTAGGTTGATATTCTAAAATATCCCCCGGTTGGCATTCTAATGCTTTACATATTGCTTCTAAAGTTGAAAAACGGACTGCTTTTGCTTTTCCATTTTTCAAGATAGAAAGGTTAGCCATTGTAATTCCAACCTTCTCCGAAAGTTCTGTTACACTCATTTTTCTTTTTGCTAACATTACATCAATATTAATAATAATTGCCATATTATTCACCTCAGACCGTTAAATCATTTTCTGATTTTATATCTATAGCATCTTTTAATAGTCTTTGGAGAACGGCAGCAAAGACCGCGATTACCATTGAAGCAAAAATCATAATCATTCCGATAATAATAATGCCAGGGGCATCATCTCTCTCTGCCACGAGATAGAAAAGTGGCATACCTAATACATATAATACACTAATTGCCAATGCGCTGTACTTAATATTTTTTAAAGCTTGAACAGATAACTCTGAGAATGCGTTGTTTTTATCAATATAGTTTAAAAGCTTAAATGTTTGGTACAGTGCGAAGTAATAAGGTATTGCTGTTGCGTATAAATTGATAAATACAAGATATTTAATATATGAAATATCTGGATATAATTCTGCGGCGAAATTTCCTATTTTAGGGACTAAAAAAATGCACATAGCAAGAACGGGGATTCCGATCAGAATCACAACGGTCTTTAAAAAGAGTGTGGATCCTTGTTTCATAAAAAGCACCTCATTTATTTATTATCTTATTAATTTAACATGAAATTTATTGTTTAACAATAAATTTTTATTCCTTTTAATCGAGGATTTATTGTTAAACAAGTAATTAATGAAAAGGATGCTAAATCTTTTTTATAAGATAGATGACACATACCGGTATTTAATTAAGGAAAGAAAGAGAAAGTAACTATTGTTAGCTTTATAAGAATTGGGAACTAATAAAACATATGTAGGTTGTGGAATGAAAAAGGAAATAAGGTGTATTGAAATGAATGCAAAGTTTATGGAGGAACAATCATGGTTAATTATGGTGTGAAGATGAAAAAATTACTATTAGTGGGAGCTATAATAGTAAGCGTATTAAGTACGGAAAGTATGATGAATTATCATGCGGCCAAAGCTAAGGTGAAAAAAGTAGAACACCAGCCTAAAAATATAATTATGATGGTTATGGACGGAACGAGTTCAACGGCGACAACATTGGCTCGCTGGTATAAAGGGGCACCGCTTACGTTAGATCAAATTGTAACAGGAGGTGTTCGTACGTTTTCGGCGGAATCAGCTATTACAGACTCAGCACCAGCAGCAACAGCATTAGCAACTGGAAATAAATCGAATTCAGGATATGTAGGCGTACTACCTTCTATTGTAAATTCACCTAACTTAAAGCCAATAAAAGAAGAGGACAAGTTACGGCCGGTCGCAAACGTATTGGAAGGTGCAAAACGTACTGGCCGTGCAACTGGAATTGTTGCTACATCTGAAATTCAGCATGCTACTCCGGCGGGATTCTCGGCTCACCATGTCAATCGCAAGCAATTTGACGTAATTGCGAAGCAGCAAGTATATCAAAATATAGATGTCGTATTAGGCGGGGGAAAAGCGGCGCTGCTACCTATGAAAAGTAATGGAATCCGAAAAGATGGTGAAAATTTAGTAAAGGTGATTCAAGACAAAGGATACGATTTTGTTGAAACGAAAGATGCGTTATTGAACTCCAAATCTAATAAAATTTGGGGCTCTTTCTCAAATCATGCTCTTGCGTTTGATATAGATCGTATAGCAACAAATCCAGAACAACCAACACTTTCTCAAATGACAGAAAAAGCAATTCAAACATTATCAAAAGACAAAGATGGTTTCTTTTTATTCGTAGAAGGTAGTAAGCCTGATTGGGCAGCGCATGCTAATGATCCAATTGGGATGATTAGTGATGTATTGGCATTTGATGAAGCGGTAGCAAAGGCGTTACAATTTGCGAAGAAAGATGGGGATACGATGCTCATAGCTTTAACTGATCATGGTAACAGCGGTATCTCTATAGGGAATAGAAATACGACAAAAGGATACAATACTACACCGGTTTCTGCATACATTGATTCATTGAAAAAGGCGAAAATGACACTTGAAGGAACTATAAATAAACTGAAATCTGATTTATCAAATGTAGAAGATGTAGCTAAACTATACGGTTTGGATAATCTAACTCATGATGAAAAAGAAAAATTAAAAGCGGCAAAAAAGAAAATGGATGTAGGACGAATTCTTACTATATTATTGGCTAATCGTGCAAATATCGGCTTTACGACAGGAGGACATACAGGTGAGGATGTATTTTTACATTCTTATGGACCTCAAAAACCAGAAGGCTTAATCCAAAATACAGACATTGCGAAGACGATGGCGAAAGCGATGGGCTTTAACTTAGAAGAAGTAACGAATAAAATATTTTTAGAGAGTGAACAAGCCTTTAAGAAAGTCGGTGCAACTGTAACAGCTGACAAAACCGAAGGAGCAAACTCGTTACTCGTGGTAAAACATAATAAAGTAGAAGCACAACTATTTGGTAACAAAAATATAATTCGTATCAATGGTAAAGGGTATGAATTAGGAAGTATTATTGTAGAGAGTAATGGAAAGTGCTATGTACCAGAAGAAGCAATTCAACTATTTGTAAAGCATTCTCGTTAAAAAATTGCTAACCAGTTAAGCTAACTGGTGGCAATTTTTTGCGTTTATTCTAAATATAAGGGTTCGGATTGTTTTGGAAAGTTTTCCAGATGAGACTTGTATAAATGTTAAAGGGGAATTATATTTTTTTCTTACATTAAAAAATTTCGTTTTGTAGAATAGAGAATTTATACATATAGTAAAGTCTAATGTATTATCAATTAATATTTATGAAAAATATATTAATACTTTAGAGTTTCTTTAATTTTCATTATTTCTTATTTAATATTATTCGTTATATTTATAATATGTTTATTTCAATTTATCGTATTGTAGCGCAGTTTCATATAATTATAAAGCAAGCATCAAAATAAAATCTCCACTAGAGTAAATTTATTATTTTTTTGCGTCTTTTTTATCCCGCTATTTGCTGGGCAGTAAGACCCCCACCTCAAAATTCAGCGAAAGCAAAGAAGTTAGGTGGGGATCGGGCTGCCTGTAAAAGCCCGATTGGTGAGGGCTGATTAAAGTTTCACTTTATTTACGAAAATTATTATGCAGCTAAGAAAACTGTAGTTCATTGAATTAGAGGTATATTAGAATTTAGTTGAAGAAAGAGAGAGGGAATAAAATGAATATAGTGCACTTACGTCCTAAACAGCGGTCTAAGTATCGCATTATGCTAGGGACGTGGTATTACTCTACAAAGAGATACATTCAGTGGTTAGTAGACGGAAAAACATATGCAAAAAGGCTCCAACAAGAAAAGCTACCTTGTACAGCAATTCAGCACCGAACGATATTACTTCGTAAGCTCAAAGATGTAGATATGTGGTATCAACAGAATAAGGTTGTTAATTTGAAAATTGCTGTTAAAAAACTAAATGGTATCGTCATTAGACCAGGAGAAACATTTTCTTACTGGCGTTTAATAGGTAAGCCTACGAGGAAAAAAGGGTATGTAGAAGGTATGGTATTACACTACGGATCTTTTCAAACAGGTATTGGAGGAGGTCTTTGTCAGCTTTCGAATTTAATATATTGGATGACTTTACATACACCACTGACAGTAACAGAACGATATCGTCATAGCTTTGATGTCTTTCCTGATTCTAGGCGAACTCAACCGTTTGGGAGTGGAGCGACTTGTTCCTATAACTATTTGGATTTACAAATTAAAAATGAAACGGACCAACCGTATCAACTTCACCTTTATATGACAGATGAATATTTAGTTGGTGAATGGAGAACAGTCTATCCGCAACTTTATCAATATGAAGTGTATGAGAAAGAACACTCAATTCAACCTGCATACTGGGGCGGTTATATACGACATAATGTGAT
The DNA here is from genome assembly GCF_038006365.1 of Bacillus sp. FSL L8-0152. Taxonomy (NCBI): domain Bacteria; kingdom Bacillati; phylum Bacillota; class Bacilli; order Caryophanales; family Bacillaceae; genus Bacillus; species Bacillus sp. FSL L8-0152. Next base: position 3,022,650 of record NZ_JBBOVB010000001.1, on the reverse strand, counting down.
TCAACGTAAAGTATATAATCAACAGAAACAGTTAATAGAAGATCAATATGTAACGGAGAATCACGCTATAATGATGTACGAACCACTATTAGCTTGTAATAATGAGAATAGTGAGTAATGTGGTAATCCATAGATTAAATAGTATAGAAAATATTTAATTCTTATTTTTATTAAAAAAATATAAATCTCAGATTTACTGGATTTTGATTGTAACTAAGAACATATAAAAGTTCACTGTTATTTATAGGAGAGCCTGTTTGTTTTTCTATCTTTTGTATTTCACTCTGCATAAAAAAATCTTTCTCAACATTTTATTTGTTGAAAAAGATTGAATATTCGTATTATAACGAATATTATGTTGTTATCGGCAAAAAACGATAATTTGCAGACACTGGGGAGGAAATACATTGAAAAAGAAAAAGAAATTAAAACCATTAGCGGTATTAACAACAGCAGCGGTACTAAGTAGTACGTTTGCTTTTGGAGGTCACGCAGCGTATGCTGAGACACCAACATCATCTCTACCAATAGATGAGCACTTAATACCGGAGGAGCGTTTGGCAGAAGCGCTAAAACAGCGGGGGGTAATTGATCAATCTGCATCACAAGCTGAGACGTCAAAAGCTGTCGAAAAATATGTTGAGAAAAAGAAAGGGGAAAACCCTGGGAAAGAAATCTTAACAGGAGATAGTCTTACACAAGAAGCTTCTGATTTTATGAAAAAAGTAAAAGATGCAAAAATGAAGGAAAATGAACAGGCACAGCAGCCTGAAGTAGGCCCAGTAGCTGGACAAGGTGCAGCATTAAATCCAGGGAAATTAAATGGAAAAGTACCTACTACATCAGCGAAGCAAGAAGAATACAATGGAGCTGTTCGAAAAGATAAAGTACTTGTTTTACTTGTAGAATTTAGCGATTTTAAGCATAACAATATTGATCAAGAGCCAGGATACATGTATTCTAAGGACTTTAATCGTGAACATTATCAAAAAATGTTATTTGGTGATGAACCATTCACTTTATTTGATGGATCGAAGATTAACACATTTAAGCAATATTATGAAGAACAATCTGGTGGTAGCTATACAGTTGATGGGACTGTAACAGAATGGCTTACTGTTCCAGGAAAAGCATCAGATTATGGTGCTGATGCGGGTACTGGGCATGATAACAAGGGGCCTTTAGGACCAAAAGATTTTGTGAAAGAAGCATTAAAAGCAGCGGTAGCAAAAGGAATCAATTTAGCAGACTATGACCAATTTGATCAATACGATCAAGATGGTGATGGAAATAAAAATGAGCCAGATGGAATTATTGATCATTTAATGGTTGTACATGCTGGCGTTGGTCAAGAAGCTGGCGGCGGTAAATTGAAAGATGATGCGATTTGGTCACATCGTTCAAAACTAGGTTCAAAACCATATGCAATTGATGGCACGAAATCTTCTGTTTCGAACTGGGGCGGAAAGATGGCTGCATACGATTATACAATCGAGCCTGAAGACGGAGCGGTTGGTGTGTTTGCACATGAGTATGGCCATGATTTAGGCTTACCAGATGAATATGATACAAAGTACTCAGGACAAGGTGAACCTGTTGAGTCATGGTCTATTATGAGTGGTGGTAGCTGGGCTGGAAAAATTGCAGGAACAGAGCCAACGAGTTTCTCACCACAAAATAAAGAGTTTTTCCAAAAGAATATGAAGGGGAATTGGGCGAATATCCTTGAAGTAGATTATGACAAACTTAGCAAAGGCATCGGTGTTGCGACATATGTAGATCAAAGTACTACAAAATCTAAACGACCTGGAATCGTTCGTGTTAACTTGCCGGACAAAGATATAAAAAATATCGAATCGGCGTTTGGTAAGAAGTTCTATTATAGTACAAAAGGAAATGACATTCATACAACACTTGAGACACCAGTATTTGACTTAACAAATGCAAAGGATGCTAAGTTCGATTATAAGGCATTTTACGAACTTGAAGCGAAGTATGATTTCCTTGACGTATATGCGATTGCAGAAGATGGAACGAAGACACGCATTGATAGAATGGGCGAAAAAGATGTAAAAGGCGGCGCGGATACAACTGATGGTAAGTGGGTTGATAAATCATACGATTTAAGCCAATTCAAAGGAAAAAAAGTAAAACTGCAATTTGAGTACTTAACAGATATTGCAGTAGCTTATAAAGGATTTGCGTTAGATAATGCAGCATTAACTGTAGATGGAAAAGTTGTTTTCTCTGATGATGCAGAAGGTCAGCCAGCAATGACGTTAAAAGGCTTTACTGTGTCTAACGGATTTGAACAGAAAAAACATAATTACTATGTAGAGTGGAGAAATTACGCTGGTTCTGACACTGCGTTACAACATGCACGTGGCCCAGTATTTAATACAGGAATGGTTGTATGGTATGCGGATCAAAGCTTTACAGATAACTGGGTAGGCGTTCATCCAGGTGAAGGGTTCTTAGGAGTAGTAGATTCCCATCCAGAGGCAATTGTAGGGACATTAAACGGACAACCTACTGTGAAGAGCAGTACGCGTTATCAAATTGCCGATGCGGCATTCTCATTTGATCAAACACCAGCATGGAAAGTAAATTCACCAACTCGCGGTATCTTTGATTATAAAGGATTACCAGGAGTGGCAAAATTTGATGATTCTAAGCAATATATCAACAGCATCATTCCTGATGCAGGACGTAAGTTGCCGAAACTAGGACTGAAGTTTGAAGTAGTAGGCCAAGCTGAAGACAAGTCTGCAGGTGCGGTTTGGCTTCATCGATAAAATAAGGTAAAACGAAGAGGAGCTGCCACAAGTCGGTGAAACTGACTTATGACAGCTCTTTTCTTCTTGTGAAAAAACTCTCTGTTTTTTTATGTACTTATTGGAAAAATTCGAAGTTTCTTTGATACATAAAATGCTCCGTCTGTCCAATTATAGAAGCTATTTTGGACGTAAGAAATTTGTAAGTAATGAGTAAGAAAAAAGAGATTTTCATAGTATAAAATATTTATTATAGCTACTTTTAACACCTGATACTAATAGTGTGCTATAATATGAATTAGCAACAAAAAGGAAAGGAATTAGAACAATGACCTTAGAAAATACTAAAAATTTAAAAAAACAAGTTGCTCCTTTTGAAAAATCAACGATTAAAAAAAGTGTTTGGCAACTGATCAACACAATCGTGCCATTTATTATTTTATGGTACCTTGCTTATAAAAGTTTGTCAGTTTCTTATTGGTTAACATTAGTTCCAGCACTGTTAGCCGCTGGATTTATGACAAGGATTTTCATTATTTTTCATGATTGCACCCATTATTCGTTCTTTAAAAGTCGACGTGCAAATAGAATAGTTGGAACGTGTATGGGTGTTTTAACATTATTCCCATTTGATCAGTGGGGGCATGAACATTCTATTCACCACGCTACAAGTGGTAATTTGGATAAGAGGGGTACAGGGGATATTTGGACGCTTACAGTTGATGAATATGTAGCTGCACCATTTAGACTCCGTTTAGCATATCGTTTATATCGCAATCCATTCGTTATGTTTGGGTTAGGCCCGATTTATGTTTTCCTGCTTAAAAATAGATTTAACCGAAAAGGTGCTAGAAAAAAAGAACGTATGAACACTTATTTAACGAATATTTTAATCGTTGCTATTATAGGAATGCTTTGCTGGGCAATTGGATGGCAATCGTTTCTTTTAGTACATGGTTCTATATTTTTAATAGCAGGTTCAGTAGGGATTTGGTTGTTTTACGTACAGCACACATTTGAGGATTCTTATTTTGAAGAGGATAAAGATTGGGAATATGTGAAAGCGGCAGTGGAAGGAAGTTCTTTTTATAAGCTTCCTAAAATTTTGCAATTTCTAACGGGTAATATTGGATTCCATCATGTTCACCATTTAAGCCCAAGAGTACCTAACTATAAACTAGAAGAGGCACACAATAATACGCTTCCGTTAAAAAATGTACCAACGATTACGCTTGCTACAAGCTTACAATCACTACGTTTCCGCCTTTGGGATGAGAAAAGTAACAATTTTGTTAGCTTTAAAGATGTCAAAAATATAATTAAAAATAATGTTTCTGTTCGAGTGAAATCTGAACTATAATTGCATCGTATATAATACTCCCCTTAATCATTTTCGATTTAAGGGGAGTTTGTGTTTAAAGAGTAGATGCCAGATAAGAAGAAAATTTACATAATTCAAATTGTAATTGAAGCAGATTAGGAATAGCTCGTACGTAAGTACAAATATAAGATGACAGTAAATGCATTATGTTAACAAATTTATAGTAAATGGGGAATCGTACAACATTATATCCAAAAATAAGAAAAAACTTGAACGGAAATTCCATTCATTTTTCTTGGTGTTCCTCATTCCATACACTTAAATAGGACGCATATTCTAATTCATCTGGATTCTTATGTAACATAGAAATGAATTCTAATTTATTTCCATCACAATCTAGAAAGTATACACTTGCAGCAGGCATCCACCTTTGGACAATTGGCTTTTGATTTCCTTTTCCTTGACTTCCTATCACTGCTATTCCACGTTCCTCTAACCACGCTTTAGAAGTCATTAAAAACTCTAAATTTACACCAAAAGCAAAATGTCTCGGCTCAAAGTCTTCAATGTTATGTACTTCCCATAGTCCAAGCATTTGTTGTTTATTTTCTCCGACCCAAAAGAAAGCCACTCTTCTTTTGGAGAATTTTCTTGCTAACGTTAATCCTAGCTTGTTTTGATAGAAATTTATTGCGTTTTCTAAATTTCTTACATGTAAATGAGTTTCGTATATGTTCTGTATTATTATGATCATTCCTTTCTTTATTGGTAACTACCAATTAAATAGTGAATGTAATTCTAAAGTTGAAATATGTATAAGCCTAGTAATGTACATCTATATCCGATATACCTATTTACTATTATATTGAAATTGGAATGTGATAAATCCCACTGAGGTAGTAAGTGTTTAAATGAACACTCTACTACTTTTGTAGGAGAGGGGATATATCTATTAAATTCAGATGAAATCATATTTAAATAATGAAAAACGCTATTCTATTCGTAAGAATAGCGTTTTTTTATGTTTTTAAGTTGGTGGCCATAGGGTAGAATTTGAAAAATGAGGATTTACAAAGCTAAGAAGTTTAACTCCAAAAAAAAATCGATTTCCTGTGGAGTTAAAGGAATCGACTTTTTTATTTACCTTGATGTATTAACGCAGCTGTTAACTTAATAGTAAATAAGTAGAATCCACTATTTCTCCCAAAGTTCGATCAATCGACCTTCAGGATCCTTAATCCAAATAAACTGTCCAAATTCACTGATTTCTTCTTTCTTCTCAAGAGGTACACCAATATTCTCAAGATGCTTTATAGTCTCGTTTAGATTATGTACTTCGAAATTTAACATCACTTGTTGTTCTTTTGGAAAATAATTGTCATTCTCTGTAAAGAAAGAAAAGATGGTCTCATTTCCTAACTGGGGTTTAATCACAGTTCCATTCCAATCTTCTATATCAAGTTTCAACACTTCACTGTACCATTTTTTTATAACTTCAAGATTCTTAGTTCTCCAAAATATTCCTCCAAAACCTTTTATCATCGTATCTAACTCCTGTCTGTCTTTAAATATATATTAAATATATTTAAAGACAGACAGTAATAGTAAGCAGAATCATCAACTTATGAATAGTAAAAATAGTAATTGTTAGTATTATAGTATTTACTACATTAACACTTTCTACAACATCATTAGCAGAACTTGAAATTTCGGGAAAGGTATAGAAATGCTCATTTTTCAACCCAAAGTTCACCTGAGCAATCCAGAACTTAAAGTGTTATAAATAATTCTTTCAATAGTAGGGGGAAATGAGAGAAGGAACGATAAAAGACCACACATGAAGTGAAACGCCATGTGTGGTCTTTTATGTATCGTCAAATATTACGAAGTCTCGCTAATTTTAGTTTCACTATGAGTGTTAGTAGAATTTCTTTTCTTAACTTTAAAGTGATAGTAAGTGTAGCAAAAGATGATAAATGGGACAGTGCAATAGATTCCAAGTCGTTGTTCTGGGATAAAAATAAGACTGATTAATATAATGCCATACAATCCAAAACCAAGAATTGGTACGAGTGGATAAAGTGGCGTTTTAAATTTTAAGTCTTCTAATTTTCCGCCGTCTGCTAAATAATGTTTGCGGAAAAAGAATTGAGAAACACAAATTGACATCCAAACAATAATGGTAATGACTCCGGAAATTGAAATGAGCCACAAGTAAACAGTTTCAGCAGCTACTACGCTTGTCAAAAGAGAAAAAGCAGAAATAGCTATCGTCATGATTAAAGCGTTGAGAGGAATCCCACGTGATGATAATTTCTTTAAAAAGGCTGGAGCCATTTCGTTTTTTGATAAAGACCAAAGCATTCGAGTAGCAGCGTATAGTCCTGAGTTTGCAACAGAAAGAACAGCAGTAAGAATAACAAAGTTCATAATATCAGCTGCATATGGAATACCGATATTATCAAAAACAGCAACGAATGGGCTCTTTGTTAATCCAGCTTCTTCCCAAGGAATTAAAGCAACAAGAACAAAGATTGCTAAGACGAAGAAAAACATCGTGCGCCATATAATATTTCTAATAGAACGAGGTAAAGTTTTTGCTGGATCTTCACTTTCACCTGCTGCGATTCCGACAAGCTCTGTACCTTGGAAGGAATAATTGACTGTAACCATTGTTAAAAGAATAGCGGCAAGTCCATTTGGGAATAAACCACCATGATTTACGAAATTTGATAATAGCGGAGCGGGTTCGTCACCTTTTAAATCAATAAAACCGAACATAGCGGCGCCGCCAAGAATAATGAAAGCGATAATGGCAGATACTTTTATACTTGAAAACCAAAATTCTGTTTCTGCATAACTACGAGCAGATAATGCATTAATAGTGAAGATTGTAACGCCAAATATTAAACACCAAACCCAAACAGGAATATCAGGAAACCAGCGCTGCATTGTAATGCCGGCAGTTGTAAATTCAAGACCGGTCGTATTCGCCCAGCTTAACCAATACAACCATCCGATTGTAAAGCCAGTTGCAGGATTGATGAACTTAGTGGCATATTCTTGGAAAGAACCTGAAACAGGCATGGCTACAGCAAGTTCACCAAGACATAGCATAACGAAATACATTAATAATCCACCGGCCATAAAGGCAAGTACGGATCCGCCAGGTCCAGCTTGACTTATAATAAAGCCAGATCCGTTAAATAACCCCGTTCCAATCACACCACCGAGTGCAATCATGAATAAGTGTCTACTTTTCATCGTCCGTTTTAATTCATTGTTTGTATTGCTTACTTGCGCCATTGTTTTTCTCACTTTCATAGTTGATAGAATAAATTTTGATTTTTTTCCGTATTATGGAATGTATTCCGTGATGTGAAATCTTGTTATAATTTTCAGATAATTAAAAAGAAAAGTCAATAATTTTTTGTTTGCGTTTTCAATTCTTTGTTAGTGATACGTTTTTTATTGTTAGAAAATTAAATAAATAGATTGATTTAATTTTGAATCTTTGCTAAATTGATAGTTAATTAAGCATACTAACATATTACGAGTAAAGTTGAGGCGAGTTATGGTACAGTCCATTGATCGAGCGATAAGTATTATTAAATTATTGAATTCTACAAATGAAAAAGAGTATTGGGCTATTTCTGATATAGCTGATGGAACACATCTCCCGGTTAGTACAGTACATAGATTACTTAACTCTTTAATGGAGCATGGGTTAGTTACACAAATTTCAGAGACAAAACAGTACAAAATTGGACCAATGTGGATGGAAATAGGGTTACGTCAATTGGAGAAGGTAGACTACAGATCTGTTGCAAGAGAAGTGATGAAACGTTTAGCTGCTGAAGTGGAGGAAAGTGTCTATTTAAATATTCCAAACGGAACACATTCTATTATCATTGAAAGAATTGATAGTCCTTTAAAAATTCGAGTTATCGATAATCTAGGGGAACAAATTCCACTTTCAATTGGTGCCGCAAATAAAACGATGCTTGCCAATATGAAAACGAATGAAATGGAACATATTGTAGAAAATTTACTTTCTTCATTACCAGAACAAAAGCAAATTCTTCTTAATCAAATAAAGCAAATAAAAAATGAAGGATATGCTGTCAGTTATGGTGAAAAAACAGAAGGGACAGCTTCAGTAGCTGCACCTATTATCGGATTTAATCATAAAGTAGTAGGAGCATTAAGTGTTGGGTTAATTAGTCATCGTATTAATGATGATCGACTATCTTTTCTTATTAGCAAGGTAAAACAAGCGGCTCATGAAATATCAATAAAAATCGGCAGTACATCAGAACTATAATTTTGATAGCTGTCGTCATTTTTTTTATTCATATACTGGAATTAGTTTTCATAATGCGGAAAAATAGGGGGATTTATATGTCAAAGTGGCAATCAAAAGAACAATTGATTCAATTATTAAGCGGTCTTGTTGAAATTCCTAGTATTACCGGTTCAGAAGCTGAAGTAATATTGCCAGACTTTGTTGTGGAACAGTTATCTGATTTACAGTACTTCAAAGAAAACCCGCATCATTTACAAAAAAATCCGACAGGGGACGGACGATATTTTGTTACAGCACTAGTAAAGAAAAGCGATAGTACAAAAAATACTGTAATTCTAGTAAGTCACTTTGATGTTGTAGATGTACAAGATTACGGAGTGTGGAAAGAAGATGCATTTAATCCTAAAAAGTTAACATCTATGTTTTATTCTCATAAAGATGAACTTCCAGACCATGTACGTGAAGATATAGAACATGGAGAATGGCTGTTTGGTAGAGGAACAATGGATATGAAATGCGGCCTCGCATTACAAATGGCAATTATTGAACAAGCATGTGAAGGAAGATTCGATGGGAATGTTCTTTTATTGGCTGTACCAGATGAAGAAGTGAATTCTATAGGGATGAGGGCGGCTGTTCCGAGATTGTTAGATTTAGCAAGAGAGCATAACTTAGATTATAAAACGGTCTTAAACTCAGAGCCTATGTTTTCAAGACATCCTGGTGACCAAAATAAGTATATTTACACTGGCTCTATTGGTAAAGTGTTACCTGGTTTTCTTTGCTATGGAAAAGAGACACATGTAGGTGAACCTTTTGCAGGCTTAAATGGGAGTTATATGGCCTCATTAATAACAGCAGAATTAGAGTTAAACACAGACCTTTGTGACATTGTAGAAGGGGAAGCGAGTCCTCCGCCAACTAACTTACTTCAAAGGGACTTAAAAGAGGATTATTCTGTACAAATTCCGCATCGTGCAGTTACATTATTTAATTTGTTTTTATTAGAAAAATCAATGACAGATGTAGTTTCATTGTTACGTCAAAAAGTAACGAAAGTAGCAGAGAAAATAGAAGAGTCGTATGAAAAACATGCATATCGTTTTTCTAAATATAATCCATTTATACCACCTAATCTCAAAGTAAATGTATTAACTTATGAAGAGCTTATCACATATGCAATTGAGCAACATGGACAAGAAAAAATAAATCATATTCAATCTAATATTATAAAAAATAGAGAAGATAAAGATGATCGTGCGGTAACGATTGATTTAGTAGATAAATTAGCGATTTTATGTAAAGAAAAGGCACCGATGATTGTACTTTTCTTCGCTCCTCCGTACTATCCAGCTGTGAGTTCACGCAACAATCCTTTAATAAAAGAGGTAGTTGTAGAAATGGAAAAGTATGCACACTACAATCATAAGATTACATTTGAAAACCAAAATTATTTTGGGGGGATTTCAGATTTAAGCTATGTAGGCTTGCAGTATCCACTGGATTCAATGAGTTCGCTTGTAGACAATATGCCATTATGGGATAAAGGTTATTCAATTCCGCTTCAGGAATTAGAAGAGTTTGATGTTCCAGTATTAAATATGGGGCCGGTAGGAAAAGATGCACATCAATGGACAGAACGTCTAGATGTAAACTACGCATTTGAAACACTAATAGATATGTTACCGAAATGCATTGAAAAATTATTAGTTTCTAATAAAATTACACAATCATAGTAGGGAATAGGTAAGGGATAAAATAGAACCTTTAAAGAAGATTTGAATTAAATTATTTTAATATAATTAAAAAGCGGAACGGCCAAGCTCAATTTTATATGAGTTTGGCCGTTTATCATGTAGTGAATTTTTAATTAAAATTATGTGAATTCATAGCTAACGTAATCTCTTTTATAGTTTTATTTTTTAGTTTGACCAGATAGTTCAACAGACTTTTGCGTACAACGTTGCATAGCTGAAATAATCGCTGTTCGTAATCCTTTTTCCTCTAATGTTGCTACAGCTTCTATTGTCGTTCCACCAGGAGAACAAACCATATCTTTCAATTCACCTGGATGTATTCCTGTTTCTAGTACCATTTTTGCAGAGCCTAACACAGCTTGAGCAGCGAATTTATATGCTTGATTTCTTGGCATACCATCTAGTACAGCAGCATCTGCCATCGCTTCTATAATCATATATACATAAGCTGGTGAAGAACCACTTACAGATGTTACAACATCCATTAATTTTTCACTTACGATCTCTGTTTGACCAAAACTATTGAAAATGTTTAGTACATCTTCTAAATCTTTTTCTGTCACCATTTCATTAGGGCATAATGCAGACATTCCTTCTCCAACAAGAGCAGGAGTATTAGGCATTACTCTTACAACCTTTAATTTTTTATTAAAGGCATTTTCAGTACTTTCAATACTTTTCCCAGCAGCGATCGTAATGATGATAGCATCGTTTTTGATTACTTCTTTTATTTCATTAATTATTGATGCGTATAGGTCTGGTTTGATTGATAAAATTAAAATATCAGCATTTTTAGCTACTTTATTGTTGTCGGTAGTTGTAGTTAGCCCATATTTTTCACTAGCATTTTTTAAATTAGCAGTGTTTAAATCTGAACAAATAATATGATTTGAAGACACTATATTTTTGTTTATCATTCCGCCAATCATAGCCATTCCCATATTTCCGCAACCGATGAATCCAATTTGTTTATCCATAATAACTCAATCTTGCTCCTTTTATAATCAATTATATCGGTTTGATATTATTTTCTTAGAATAAGAATAACATCCCTGTGCAATATAAAGAAACATTCTAAGAGAATATATTCCTTTTTGCAACACTAAAAGATAAAAATTAATTATATTCGACATTATGTAAATATATACACTATAATTTAAGATTTTATGTTTATGAATATGAGTTAAACTTATATCATTTTGTATTTTCATTCAGTAGGGCGATAATTTCATACAAATAACTTGTGGCTCTATTTATTTTTAAAAATACCTCTTGACACCGAATCGAACTATATCGCATAATATAAAAAAATTAGATTGAAAATCGTTGAAGGGAATTAGTACATATGTCTTCTTGCGAAAGAGAGTGGAATTCACCGGCTGAAAGATTCCTCGTATAGAATATATCGAACCTATCCTTGAGTCTTAAATGAAAGTTTAGGCGTTCGCCTGCGTTATAGGCACCAAGTGGATATCTATGTATATCAATTAAGGTGGTACCGCGGAACAATGACCGTTTCGTCCTTTTTATTTTATTAAGGGCGAAGCGGTCATTTTTATTTTGCTCTTAAATACTTCAGTGCAGCATTGATGAGAATAGATATAGTTACAAAGTGAATGAAGTGTAATTTATAAAAAACTTTGATTTTAGACTTGGGGGATAAAAAAGTGAAAAAACAACGAGTTGTTGTAAAGATTGGGAGTAGTTCCTTGGCAGATAGTCACGGAGGCATCTCTACAGAACAGCTTTCAGATCACGTTGCCGCATTGGCTCGGTTGAAAGCTGATGGGCACGAGGTTGTGTTAATTACATCTGGAGCCGTCGCTGCAGGTTTTTCAGCGCTAGGATATCCTAGCAGACCTGTAACGATTAAAGGGAAACAGGCTGCAGCAGCTGTCGGACAAAGTTTGTTAATGCAGGCGTACACGGAGGAATTCCGTAAATATGGCATCGTTACTGCGCAACTTTTGTTGACGAGAAGTGATTTTTCTAGAAAAGAACAGTATAGTAATGCTTACGCTACGTTAGGAGAATTATTAAACCGTTCCGCTCTTCCAATTATTAATGAAAATGATTCCATCTCTTTAGAGGAGCTGACGTTCGGTGATAATGATATGCTGTCAGCTTTAGTAAGCGGGCTTGTTTCGGCGGATATGCTTATGATCTTTACAGATGTGAACGGGTTATATGACAAAAATCCTCAGAAAAATGCGGATGCAAAAAAATATTATTTTCTTCCTGAAGTTACGGAAGAAATTTCTTCTCTTGCAGGAGATGCTGGCTCAAAACTTGGGACTGGCGGTATGAAATCAAAAATCGATGCTGCAAAGACAGCACTCTCTCTTGGTGTGAGTGTATTTATCGGAACAGGACGTGGACAGGAAAAGTTTGTAGATGTTTTGAAGGGTAAGGGTGATGGAACGTATGTCGGTAATGCTCCTCAAAAAGAAATGAAGATGAACAAGCAATGGATTGCCTTGCATTCGCTTGTTAGCGGACAAATTGAAGTAGATGCTGGGGCAGCTACTGCCATCATTCAGCATGGTAAGAGTTTACTTCCAGCTGGTGTTACGAATGTATCAGGATTTTTCCAAGTGGGTGAAGTTGTAGAGGTTGTAACGCAACAAGGGCGCGTAATAGGAAAAGGACAATGCACATATAGTGCAGAGGAACTAAGAGATGTAAAAGGTATGCAAAGCCAAGATATTCAAGTAAGAGGCGAGAGACATAGTTATGAAGTCATCCATAGGGATCATTGGGTTTCACTTTAAAAAGGAGGAAATAAAAATGAATGAAGTGTTGGCAAAGGGGATAAAAGCAAAAGAGGTTGTTAGGGAACTTGTACTAAAATCTACAAATCAAAAAAACGAAGCACTTGCTGCAATTGCAAATCAATTAATAAGTGAAACAGCTTATATTTTAGAGGAAAACAAACGGGATATAGAAGAAGGTAAGGCAAAAGGGTTTTCTGATTCTCTCCTTGATCGCCTTATGCTGAATGAACAGCGTATTGTTGATATGACAGAAGGGATTAAGCAGCTAATTGAATTACGTGATCCTGTAGGAGAATGTGTAAGTGCATGGGAAAGGCCAAATGGACTATCTATTCAGGAAATGCGCGTACCACTGGGTGTTGTTGGGATGATTTATGAGGCAAGACCGAATGTAACAGTGGATGCTGCTACAATTTGTTTGAAAACAGGAAACGCAGTCATATTACGTGGTAGTTCTTCTGCTATTCATTCTAATAAAGCGATCGTTGCCGTTATTCACAGGGCGCTCAAACAAACAAGCTTACCTCAAGAAAGCGTCCAGCTTATAGAAGATACAACGCGAGATAGCGCAAAGCAGTTGTTTACAATGAAGGATTATCTAGACGTTCTTATTCCAAGAGGTGGCAAACAATTAATCGATACTGTTGTGAGAGAAGCGTCTGTTCCAGTACTTGAAACAGGTGCGGGAAATTGTCATATTTTCATTGATGAAACAGCGGATAAACAAATGGCATTGGATATTATTATAAATGCAAAAACGCAGCGTCCATCTGTATGTAATGCGATTGAAACGATTGTTCTTCATGAGAAGTGGGCAGAGAAATATGGTAGCGAGTTGTTTTCTTCTTTGAAGGGTAGAGGTGTGGAGCTACGTGGTGATCAAAAAGCATTTGCAATGGATTCTTCAATTGTACTTGCTTCAGAAGAAGACTGGGGGACAGAATTTTTATCTCTTACACTAGCAGTGAAAGTGGTTTCCACTGTTGAAGAAGCGATTCATCATATAAATACGTATGGATCTATGCATTCTGAAGCAATTATTACTGAAAACGAGGAAAACGTCAGCAAGTTTTTTACTTCTGTAGATGCCGCGGCACTTTATCATAATGCATCGACTCGTTTTACAGATGGATCCGAATTTGGATTCGGAGCGGAAATTGGTATCAGTACACAAAAGTTACACGTAAGAGGCCCAATGGGGCTTCCAGCATTAACTTCTACAAAATATGTGATTCGTGGAAATGGACAAATTCGAAAATAATAATAAAAGACACTCAATTGGCTTGGGTGTCTTTTATTATAAAAATTATTTACCATACAAATAGCCCAACGAGCATAGCACTTAATAAAGAAACAGCCATCCCGCTAACAAGAAGCTTCCAAACATTTTTACCGATGACTGATGATTTTTCTCCGCCAAATAATGAATTGTAAGTTCCGTAAATCATACCTACTGTACTAAAGTTAGCAAAAGAAGCTAGAAATGTCGTTGCAACCGCAACCGTATGCGGTTGTAGCGACTTTAAGTTTGATTTTAAATCCATCATTGCAACAAATTCATTCGTCGTTATTTTGATCCCCATTAATTCAGCTACATACATAGCATCACTGCCTGATAAACCGAGTAAAAATGCAAAAGGACTAAAGATAATGGAGAAGATTTTTTGAATTGTTAACCCCGTTACAAAAAAGCCTAAAATCCCATTTAAACATGCTGTTAAAGCTACATATCCAATTACCATGGCTAAAATAACGATAACCATATTCATCCCGACTAACATACTGTTTGAAATAGTAGAAAAGAAATCCTTTTTTTCATGTTTGGAAGGTGTGTAAACAACGTCTTCTTCTTTCGAAACTTCCACAGGATTTAATACATTGGCTAAAATTAATGCGTTAATACAGTTTAATGGGATTGCACTGAAAATATATGTTGCTGGAACCATTGATAAATAAGCGCCAAGAATGGATCCGCTAACGCTACTCATACTCATAATTCCAAAAGTCAACAAACGATTTTCTTTTAAAACAGATAATTGATCACGAACAACCGCAAGTGCTTCGGTGTTTCCTAAAAACATCATTTGAATCGAAAAGAAACTTTCTAACTTTGGTAAACGAGAAATCTTTGAAATAACTGCACCTACTTTATCAATAATCCAAGTTAAGATTCCAAAATAAGAAAGAATATCAAAGAACGTGATAACAAAAATGATAGGAAGTAACGCGCTAAAGAAGAAATCAATGTGTGGACTGTCCATAGCGGAAGGAAATGCAAATCGAATTCCTTCATTCGCACATGCCAGTAGCCAACTGAAAAATGACGCAATTTTATTAATGATAATACTGCCTAGTTTTGTGCCCAACATAAACCACGTAATAAAAAGCTCCAATATGATGAGGATTACAATTGGTCTCCATTTTATATGTTTTTTATTAGGCGAACATAAGAAAACGATTAATATGACAACGAAAATCCCTAACATATTTAATATGAAATGCATGTCAACCACTCCTTGAGCTTTATTATTTGTATATAAAAAAGCTCTTATTCTTCTTAATTTAGAATGAATGTGGTTTAATTTATATTTTTGTAAATTCTAAAAGAATAGAAGGTAAAATTCGATAAAGATAGAATTTAATGCATAGCAAACAAGGAGGGGATAAAAATGGAGGTCTATCACATAAAGAGTAAAAAGAGGGAAACATACAATGTTCAGGTGAAATATTCGATACTTTTCGAATGTGCACTTGGCATTGCAGCAATTACTCATAAAAGGTTAATTGATACTCTTGAAAAGACTGAAAGTAAATGGAAAGGAATTAGACAATCATTAACAGATGAGATGGAAGAACACTTACAGTTTGTAGAAGAACATAATACGTGGAAAGCATTGCTTCAGTTATTGTATGAAGAGGATTTTCAAGATTTATCGCAGTTTCATGTTAAAATCGATTCACTTTCAGAAGAAGATTTGAAGTATATATGTTTACCGTTTTTAGGAGAGAAGTACCAAGAAAAAAGAACTTTAGCGGCAAGTGGAAACGTAACTGCAATACATGAACTAATGGAACTGACACAAGAACATCAGTTTTTCTCTACGTATATTCGTTTTATATGTGATGTTGATGTCCAAGTGCTGAAATCTCATTTAATTGCTGTTATGACAGGTTGGTATGAGAGTGTAATTAAGAAAGAGGAAGAAGAAATACTTTCTATATTAAAACGAGATTATGAAGCAAAAAATGAAATGAATAAAAAGATGAAGCCGGAAGAGTTTGTCGAATGGACGACTGGCGGAGTGAACTATATGCCAGAGCCAAGTGTTCATCACGTACTTCTTATTCCGCAAATGACGTACAGACCGTGGAATATTGAAGCAGATATTGAAGATACGAAAGTATTTCATTATCCAGTTGCGAATGAAAGCATTCATCCTGAAGATTCGTATGAACCGAATTATTTTTTAGTTCAAAAACATAAGGCTCTTGGGGATGAAGCGAGATTGCGAATTGTAAAAATGTTGTTTGAAAAAGAACGTACTTTACAGGAAATAACGGAAAGATTGCAGCTTGGTAAATCGACAGTACACCATCATTTGAAATTGTTACGTGCAGCGAAGTTAGTTGATATACATGACGGAAAATATGTATTAAGGAAGAAAGCAGTACAGTCGTTAGCAAAAGAATTAGAAGCGTTTTTGAATAGATAATATGCAACAAGAATGTACATAAAGGGAGGAATTTAAGAGAAAAGTTGGTGAGCTATAGTGAAGAGTGTATTGAAAAGTCGTTCTTTCTTTTTTATGTGGATTGGTAGTGCAATCTCAGAATTAGGAGGGGCTTTCGGAACGTTATGTAATTCAATTCTAGTATATGAATTAACAGGATCGGAAATGGCTTTAAGTAGTATGTGGCTATTATATTTCATCCCATCACTCATATTGCAATTAATAAGTGGCCCATTTATTGATAAATGGAGCCGGAAGTGGATTATGATATTTTCACAATGGATACGAGCGTCCATATTTTTATTACCTTTGGTGATGCTAGTGTCGGGTAGTATAGAAGTTTGGCACATTTATGTTGTTCAAATTGTAGTGGGACTTATTACACCACTTTATACACCTGCAAGTCAAGCAATTACACCGAGCATTGTAGGGAAAGAACAACTTCAAGATGCAAATGCGTATATTGATGGGATGACTCGCCTTATGATGTTTCTTGCGCCAGTATTAGGCGGAGTAGTCATTCATTTGATTGGAACAGAACTTACATTATCTTTCGTATGCATATGTTTATTTGTTAGTGGCACTTTCTTATTTTATATAAAAGAAAATAGAACGTCGCAACCTATTCGGAAAACGTGGTTAGAACAATTTCTTCAAGGTTTTACATATTTTTTTAGAAAACCAATCATCGTTTGGCTCGGTATATTTCTTACTTTCGTACAGTTTGGAGTAGGGGTAACGATGGTTACAAATCTTCCATATATAAAAGACGAGCTGTCAGCGGGATATGCAGAGTACGGTTATTTCATGGCAGGTTTTCCACTTGGCTACGTAATTGGCTCAGTATTAGTCGGAAAAGTAACATATAAAAGCCGGCGTATACTTATGCTCGGAGGATTGTTTATAGGGGGACTCACATACATTTCATTAGGATTCAATCATAGTATTATCATTGCAATAATAATTGAAGTAATAGCAGGGATTTGTATTGCATTTTTCAATGTTCATAACACGACAATATGCCAACAAACCGTCCCAAATAATATGATAGGACAAGTATTTTCAGTGCGTTTATTTTTTATACGATCCGCTATGCCATTAGGGGTGTTAGTAGGGGGAATATTGAGTGAAATGTGGGGAGTAAGAGTGCTATATGTAATCATCGGTGCAATTATATGTGTTACATCTTTAATAGGGATGTTACTTCCATATTTCAAATTTTTAGATGAGGCGATAGAAAAGAAATCAGCATAATTCAAAAAATTAAAACTTTACAATTGAAAATAATTATCATAATCAATTATAATAGAAGAATACTAGTATTCGTATAACAAAGAGGGAGTGGGATATATGTTTATCGAAACGAAAACATTTACAGTAAAAGAAGGTACATCAAATATAGTTGTAGAACGTTTCACTGGAGAAGGTATTATTGAAAAATTTGAAGGCTTCATCGATTTAAGTGTTCTCGTGAAAAAAGTAAGACGCGGCGACGAAGAAGTTGTCGTAATGATTCGCTGGGAATCTGAAGAAGCATGGAAAAACTGGGAAACAAGTGAAGAACACTTAGCTGGACATAGAGCGGGCCGTGGTAAACCAAAGCCAGATCATATTATTAATGTGGATCATGCAGTTTATTATGTGAAATCATCGAAATCGGCTTATCAACAGTCGTAATATACAAGCAGAGGATACATGTTGTAGAAGCAATCATGTATCCTCTTTTTTATTACTGGGGGGATGTAAATGATAGGAAATCTTTCATTCATTAAAAAAATGTTCTAGGATATAGAAAAAAATATTAGACTTATAAAGCATAGTCTTAGATGGAACGCTTGAATATCTTGCCTTACATATTTAAGGGTTATGAAAATGAGTCTATATCCCTTCTATTTAAAAGGAGATGAGTACATGAAGCTGAATCATTTAAATTTATGTGTTGATGACTTATCAGAAGCGAGACATTTCTTTGAAACATTTTTTGATTTTCAATTTTTGGAACAAAAAGGGAAAGCACTTGTAGTTATGAGTGATGAGAGTGGATTTATACTTGTGCTAAGTGATCCAAAAGCATTTAAAGGGAATAAGGAAGTTACGTATCCGGAAGCTTTTCATATTGGTTTTTTAGTGGAAACTACAAATGAAGTGGATCAAGCGTATAATCGTTTAGTAGCAGGCGGCATTGAAATAGATAAGGAACCTTATTCGATGCGAGGTAGTAGTTATGGTTTTTATTTTACAGTATTTAATGGCTTATTAATTGAAGTGTCTTGTCTTGATTATAGAGAAGGTAAGAAAATTTCAAAGCTTAATAGTAATCACCAAGAGTAATCATTTGAAGGTGTATATTTAGCCCCTTATCCAGTTTGGAAAGGGGCTTGTTTATTTTATTACCTTATTTATCTTACTATTTGTGGATTGATTATAGTCTCACCTTATTTGTCTATCTGAATTTCAAATTCAAGCACAGCTTGATCTTTCCTAAACGGCATACTGAGTTCTTTAAATCGTAAGCTTATTCCAGACAAATTATCAGGAAGGACAGGAGATATAACGAATTGATGATTCATATGTCCATCGGTGCCGCCACCACCTTCTGACCAGCAATCGTATGTATCATCTATTGATAATTGGAAGAAACTATGAGGCTTATTTTCAATAAAATCTTCATCCGTGGAATCCCAATCGCTATATAAATAAACTACACTAGCATTTGCATATTGCCGAATAAAAGTTACAGTATACATGACGCCATTATGTTCATAAGTTTTAAAAACAGGTACATGTTTTTTGAAGCCAGTTGGTTCAACGCGAGGTTTAAATTCTTCTTCATCCATCATGGAAGAGAATAATGAGTTTAGATAGTCTGGATAAAATTCGTATTGCTTAGCCCATTTATAAATCGCTTCATCATGTGGAAAACCTGGGTCATCACCTGAAAGTTCTTTTCGTTCTTTTAATAGGGCGCAAATTTTTTCATCAATAGAGTATAAGCGTTCATCGTAATGATCGGTAGGACGTTCGAAAGTCATTCTTCGCATAATCATTCCTCCTTTACTTTATTTTAACAAAAAAGACAGACTAATAAATAGTCTGTCTTTTCACATTAATTCTTCACATCATCATAAAGTTCAAGTGCCTCTTTCACATTCAATCCATTTTTCACAATGCCATGTATTGCTTGGATCATCGCAGCTGGGTGCTCGGATTGCCATATGTTTCGGCCCATGTCTACTCCAACTGCTCCTTCTTGCAATGCATTGTACGTAATGTTTAATGCGTCTTCAATTGAATCTAGTTTTGGGCCGCCCGCGATGACGACTGGGGCAGGGCATGTGCTCGTTATTTTTTCGAATCCTTCGCAGTAATACGTTTTAATAATATCAGCACCCATTTCAACACATACGCGGGAAGCAAGTGCTAGAAAGCGAGCTTCACGTTTTTGTAATTCCTTTGCGACTGCGGTAATGCCTAGTACTGGTAGGCCGTAATCATGAGCTTCAGAAACTACATTTGCGAGATTTGTAACAGTTTGTGTTTCATAGTCTGATCCGACAAAAACAGAAACGCCAACGCCAATTGCGTTTTGCTTCACTGCTTCCTTCACAGGTGTAACAATTGTTTCATTCGCTAAATCTTTACCGACGACAGTAGCGCCACCGGATACACGCATAACCATCGGTGTGCTGCAGTTTTCAGGAATGCAGGAGCTAAGTACACCGCGTGTTAAAAAGAGGGAGTCTGTATAAGGAAGTAAGTTTTTAACTGTTTCAAGTGGTTGTTCTAGCCCGTGAATTGGCCCTAAAAAGTAGCCGTGATCTATTGCTAACATAACCGCTCTACCATCAGGTAAAATTGTATTTAATCGATTTTTAAATCCCCAAGTCATTCAAAATCACTCCTTCGTTAATGTTGGATTTTCCGTTTGTACCGTATCTTTATTTGGTAAATGTGGTGACTTTATAAAAACAGCTTTAAAAGGTTTGTCAGAATGGTTAATTAGATAGTGAGATTCATGAGGGCGAACTTGCAGGACATCACCTTGTTTAATCGGAACTCTTTCGTTATTTACATAGAAGTCTATTTCACCTTCTAACGCATAAAAAACTTCTTCACACGTTGTATGGTAATGATTTTGAAACTCTTGCCCAGGCTGAATGACAACAAGACCAAGATCAATATTCGGGCCTTGTATTAAATATTTCGGCCCGTTATCACCGAAGCGATAGGAGAAATCATTTTCATTCGCTTTTAACATACAGTTCACTCCTTTATGTAAATGAGTTACAGTGCACCTGGCGCAATCCACATATGTGTTGTAAGTCCTTTATCAGCTAAAGCGAGCTGACTGCTATACACGGTTTTCCATGTTTCATAGAATTCCTTGTATAGCTCGTGATTTTCAGTGATTGGTTCAAATATATTTTCCCACTGTACAAATTGTTCGGCAGTCTCTTCCATAGATGTATATATGCCAGCGCCAACTCCAGCAGCAATTGCAGTTCCTAAAGCAGCTGCTTCTTTCACAACGGGTACTTTTATAGGAATGCCGAGTACGTCTGATAGAATTTGTGGCCATAGTTTCCCTTTAGCGGCACCGCCAGCAAAAATGACTTCAGAAGGGAATGTACCAGTAAGATTTTCAATTAGTTTTAAGTTTCCAAGTGTAACGAAGGCCGCATTTTCTTCAATAGCACGGAACATTTCTTTTTTTCCGCATTTGTCAGCGTCTAAACTTAAATTTAAGAATGAAGGTGCGGCATGACGCCAAGAAATGTAGTTCATAACGTTTGAAAAAGTAGGGATAATACCATATGAACCGACAGGTACGTCTTTCGCTTGTTCTTCTAATAATTCATAAGCGTCTAAACCGAGTTTTTCAGCGAGCTTTTTTTCTTCTTGGCAAAAAGCGTCTCGAAACCAACGCATAACGAGGCCAGGGAAAAAGGCAATCGTTTCATATTGCCAAAGGTTCGGAACGACGTGACAATTTACTCGAATTTCCGCATTTGGATCCGTTGTTGACTCTGTAATATTCACTTCCTGTTGCCAAAAGCTGCCGCCGCATATTAAAGTTTGATTTGGTTTTACGACTCCAGTCCCGAGTGCTGCCATTTGAGCATCACCGCCGCCAGCGACGACAGGAATTCCTTCAAGTAAACCAGTTAGTGCTGCACACTCTTTTGTAACATTACCAATCACAGTGCCAGCTTCATTTACTTTTGGTGAAAATGGCAAAGATATACCACACTCTTTAGCGACATTGTTATCCCAATTTCTATTTTGTAAATCAAAGATTCCAGACGTACAACCGTTGGAAGGATCGATTTGCAGTACGCCGCTTAATTTATACAAAATCCAATCATTTAACATCGTAAAGGAGTGAATATTGTTGTAGACGTCTGGTTCATGTTTTTTAATCCAAAGTAGACGTGGTAAAGCACCCAATGAAAAAGTTTGCCCAGATTTTCTGTATAAATCTTCTTCAAGATGTGAGCGGATTTCTTTTAGCTCACTAACTTCAGCGGATGCACGGCCATCAACATTTGCACATGCCCATATTTCTTGCCCATTTTTATCATATAAAACAAAACCTTCTCGCATACTTGTAGCGCTAATAGCTTGAATAGAAGAGGGAAGTATATTACTTTTTTGCAGAACTTCTTTCGTACACTGTTGTACAAGTTGCCAGTTTTCTTTTACATCAAAATTCATAGAACCGGGGTAACGAGGATCAGTTTTATGAACCCATTCCTTTTGGCTTACTGCAATTTGATTGCCATGTAAATCAAAAAGAACAGCTCGAATGCTTCCTGTACCAGCATCGAAAGCTAATAAAGTAGACATTAAGAATCACCTTCCTTTCTTAATAAGGAGAGCGCAGTTTCTTCATCAGTAATTAATGTATGAATAAATTTCCCTTTTAAAGCCCCATAAATGGCATCTATCTTTTGTGTACCTCCAGCCACACCAATGACATGCTTCATGTTGCGAAGAATCATAAGTGGTGTGCCAATTAGACGATTATGATGCGAGAGCTCTAATAACTCACCATTCGTATTATAAAACTGTCCTAAAATATCGCCCGCCCCGTTTTGACTTCGAATATATGTCATTTCACGTAGCGTTAATTTTTCTTCTTTTACAATTGTAGCGTCTTGAGATAACCCGCCAATACCGACAACTGCTGTATGTGCAAGTGAAGCGACATGAAGCATATCTTTCACACTTGGTTCTGATAAAATACTTCGTGCCATTTCAGTAGAAGATGCTAGAAAAGGAGTAGGAATAATATGAAGATCACCTTGCATGTAGTGTAAATAGTTTTGTTTTCTTGAAAGATAGTGGTTTACTCCGCCTGTTAGCGTTACGAATGAAAGATTAATAGAACTTTCAAAATGAATGTTTTCTAGCATTTTACTTATCGTTTCACCCCAGCCGATGCCGAGTAAATCACCTTGTTGGAGATGAGTCTCTAAATATTGTGCAGCGGCTTTTCCGAGAGAAGTAGCATAATTGTTTATTGGAGTAGGGATAATGAAAGTATCTTTTAAGTGGAACTTTTTCATTAAGTCACGTTCAATGCTCAAGCAATGCAAACCGGTTCCTTTTACGTGAAATGTAACGATACCTTCACTGCGTGCCTTATCTAATAACCGGACGACTTTATTTCTTGAAATATGAAGAAGTGAAGCAATCTCTTGTTGTGTTAATTGATCTTTATAATAGTACCAGGCTACTTTAGTTAATAAATTTTCTTCAAAGTTCAGCTGTGACATACTCTTCATCCCTTTCAACAATTGACCAATGCTTAAACATATGTTTCACATATTTTGTTTATTCCAGTTGAAACGATTAATAGTACATTGAAAAAAGTGTTCTAGATATGAAAAAAGGAATATACAATGCTACAAAACAAGTAGAACAAATAATCATTTTCTCAAAAAATGTTCTGGGTAAAGGCAGGTGACATCATGTGGAGAATGTGCCCTTATTACAAGTGAAGAAAATGAGTAAGGCGTTTTCGAATCAACTTGTGCTAAAGGAAGTGAACTTACAAGTAGAGCATGGTGATATATACGCTTTAGTTGGTGGAAATGGCGCCGGGAAATCGACATTAATGAAAATATTAACGGGGTTATATTCGTATGATAGTGGAGAAATGTATGTGAAAGGAAAGAGACAGCAGTTTGCAAATCCAAAAGAAGCACACCAAGAAGGGATTTATTTAATACCACAAGAACCGCTCATTTTTCCTCATATGACCATTGAAGAAAATATATGTATTGGATTAGAGGGGAATAGAAAGAAACTAAAAGTAAAAGTTCAGCAATTAATTAACAGTTTAAGTTGGGATATTGACCTTAATGAACAGGGAGGATCGTTATCCATTGCGCAGCAACAGTTAGTAGAAATCATTAGAGGATTAATACGAGACGCTGAGATTCTTATTTTAGATGAGCCAACATCGACATTAACAACTCATGAAATTAAGAGTCTTTTTGTGCTGATGAAAAGCTTGCAAGAAAAAGGAATTGGGATGATTTATATTACGCATCGTTTTCCAGAAATCTTTGAAATTGCAAACAAAGTAGCAATACTACGTGATGGAATGGTTGTAAGCCAAGGTGATGTATGTGACTATACATATGACATGCTGATGGAAGGACTATTGCCAAAAGGATATAAACAGAAAGAGAAAATAGAAGTAGTTCAAGAGACAGCAAAGACGAAAAAAATATTAGAAGTGGTTGATATAAATGGTCACGGATTCGAAAATATATCATTCACTGTACATGCGGGTGAGGTTGTAGGTGTTGCTGGCATTATAGGATCTGGCAGAACGGAATTAGCAGAAGCGATATTTGGATTGAAAACTATAAAATCAGGGTCTATCTTATTGGGTGGAAAATCAATTGATACGTGTTCTTTGCATAAAAGGCTAGACGAAGGACTAGTTTATGTGCCAGAGGATAGGGCGAGGAATGGAATTTTCTCAATTGCTTCTGTTAAAGAAAATATTGCAGCAGCAAGTTTATATCAAAATAATCGCTTTTTTATAAATCAAGAAAAAGAAAGCGCTTTAGTTAATTCGTTTATAGAACAGTTCCGAATTGTTGTACAGAATATGAATAAAGAACTGGCATCTTTATCAGGAGGTAATCAGCAGAAGGTCGTGCTTGCGAAGTATCTTGCATGTAATCCTAAAATTATTATTCTTGATGAGCCGACTCGCGGAATTGATGCGAAAGCAAGGCTTGAAGTGTATGAGACGATAAAAAAAATGAAAAGGGAAGGACTCGCAATTTTATTAATCTCTTCAGATGTTGAAGAAATTGTCCAATTAGTAAACCGTGTATATGTAATGAGAAATGGGCGATTTGTTTCTCATATGGAAAAAGAACAACTGAGTGTGAATGAAGTTACACGCCTTGCATACGGAGGTGTAGCGGAATGAAACATATGTTAAAAATGCATGAAACGTCTATCATACTGTTACTACTAATTTATATAGCTATTGTAGGAATGATAAACCCTAGTTTTATTCAATTTAACTCGTTATCTTTACTGATGAAATCAAGCGTTATTTTAGTCGTGCTAGCAATCGGTCAATCGTTCGTCTTATTTACGAAAAATATAGATGTATCAGTTGGTTCAAGCATGGGATTAAGTGCAGCAGTTTGCGGAATGATGTTAACGAATGGGTATAGTGCATTCTTGTCGATATTTGTAGCTATTATACTTGGGGCCATTATCGGTTTCGTAAATGGTATTGGAGTTGCGAAGTTTCGGGTACCAGCCATTATTATGACATTAGGCATGTTAGGAATTGTTAGAGGTGCAATGTTAATTTTCACAGGCGGGAAGTGGATTGAAGATATTCCAAACGATTTTAAGCAGCTGTCATCTATCATCATTCTTGGTTTACCTATAACTGTATGGTTCGTTCTTATTATTTTACTACTACTATACTTCTTTTTAAGAAAAGTGCCATTGGGAAGATACTTTTATGCGGTAGGTGATAATGAAGATGGCGCGAGGCTTATTGGTATACCTGTTAATAAAGTGAAGATATATGCGTTTATGATTTCAGGCATAAGCGCTGCGCTCGCTGGTTGCATATTTGTTATGAATATCGGGTTCGTTCCAAATCAAACTGGTACAGGAATGGAACTACAGGTGATTGCAGCTGCTGTGCTAGGAGGAATTCATCTAAAAGGAGGAACAGGTTCTATATTTGGAGCTGCACTAGGAGCATTGTTTTTAGAAGTGATAAGCAGTTCACTTATCTTTTTAAAAATACCAGCATTTTGGAATAATGCTATTTCAGGTTTTTTACTATTACTTATTATCATATTAGATAGCGTCATGAAGAAGTGGAAAGCAGAAAGGAGAATGAATCTATGAAGTATTTTTACAGATGGGAAGGTGTGTTAATCATATTACTTCTTATAGAATTCATTCTCTTTAGTTTTATAAACAGCAATTTCTTAAATATTAGTAATCTCCTTTTTAGTACAAATGATTTTCTATTCATAGCAATCGCGGCAATTCCAATGACTTTCGTTATTGTAACAGGAGGAATTGACGTATCTGTAGGATCAATTATGGGGCTAACCTCGATTTTAATTGGTGTGTTTTGGATGAATGGAATTCATATTTTACTAGCAGTAATAATGGCACTTATAGTCAGTTGCTTAGCAGGAGCTTTAAATGGGCTTATTATAAAATTGACAGATGTAGAACCACTAGTCGTTACACTCGGAACGATGTTTTTATACGGAGGAATTGCACTCGTCATTTCAGGAGGGGCAGGTGCTTCTGGATATGAAGGGATAAGCGGCTTACCTGATACTTATGTACAACTAGCAAATGGTAGTTTTATAGGAATACCCAATTTATTATGGCTACTTATTTTATTAACAATTGTATGCACGATTTTGTTTCACCGAACGATATATGGGCGCCACGTAAAATTAACAGGCGCGAATGAAAATGCAGCAAAATACACCGGGATTAAGACGAAGAAAGTAGTAATCATTGCTTACATACTTTCTGGGTTAGGAGGTGGATTAGGAGGAGCTTTCTTAACTGCATATTTCGGTTCTGCACGTGCTGATATAGGAAGCGAAACAATATTACCAATTATTACAGCAGTTGTATTAGGCGGGACACTTATTACAGGTGGAAAAGGAAGTATTTTCGGTACTGTACTGGCGAGTATTTTCATTGGGCTCATGCAGTATGGCTTGCAAATGACGGGTTTAACAAATGAACAATCCAATGTAGTAATAGGTATTATCCTTATTCTTTCAGTTATTATGAGACATTTCAAATTACATCAATTTTTAGCGGGGAAAAGACAGAGTTTGCATAAGGGGGAAATGTCATGAAGAGAAAACTAGGGATTGTATTGATTGTATGTATTTGTTTAATCGGTTTAATTGCGTGTTCTAGCCAAACGGCAGATAAGAAAAAGGCTGATGATGTGAAATTTGCATTTATTCCGAAATTAACAGGAGTTGGTTTCTTCACATCGGGAGGTGAAGGAGCAAAGGAGATGGGAGAGAAGCTAGGCGTACAAGTGAAATATGATGGGCCGTCTGAAGCGAGTGTATCAGGGCAAGTAAAGTATATAAATAATTTTATTAACCAAAACTATGATGCACTTATGGTTTCCTCTACATCAGTTGATGGTTTATCGCAATCACTACAACGTGCTAAGAAAAAAGGAATGACCGTCTTAACATGGGATTCTGATGTGAATCCGAAAGATCGTTCTTTTTATATAAGCCAAGGAACACCAGACCAACTTGCTAACTTATTAATAGAAATGACTTCTAAGCAAATTGGAGATAAAGGAAAAGTAGCATTCTTTTATTCTAGCCCGACAGTAACGGATCAAAACCAATGGGTAACGAAAGCGAAAGAAATTATTAAAAAGAAATATCCGAACTGGGAAATTGTAACGACGCAGTACGGTGAAAATAATGCACAAAAATCTTTATCCGTAGGGGAGAACATATTAAAAACGTATCCAGATATTAACGCAGTTATTTGTCCAGATGCAACAGCACTCCCAGCAATGGCGCAGGCAGCTGAAAACTTAAAAATGGATAAAAAAGTAGTGGTAACTGGATTTTCTACACCGAACGTTATGCGTGATTATGTAAAACGAGGAACAGTACAACAATTTGGTTTATGGGATGTAAAACAACAAGGTGCTCTCGCAACGTATGTAGCAAATGAAATTGTTGTAAAAGGGAAGAAGTTAAAAGTAGGGGATAGCTTCGAAGTAAAAGGAATTGGAAAAGTGAAAGTAGAGCCAAACTCCATTCAAGGATATGATTATGAGGCAGAAGGGAACGGAATTATCGTATTACCAGAACGAGTTGTATTTACGAAAGATAATATTGATAAGTATAATTTTTAGTAGACAAAAAAACGTCCGAATATATTGGACGTTTTTTTATTTCTGCATTAATTATGAACAGTTTCTTTTTCGTTTAATCCAAGTGTACGACCAGTAGAAGTGTGAAGGTCTTGGAACAATCTTGGATTTTCAGTTAGTGAAATGCCATATGAAGGAATCATTTCTTTTATTTTTTCTTCCCATTCTACCATGCGGCTTGGGAAACATTTTTCTAATACTTCGAGCATGACGTGAACAGCAGTAGAAGCACCTGGTGATGCGCCTAGTAATGCGGCGATTGAGCCGTCAGCTGCACTTACTACTTCTGTACCAAA
The DNA here is from genome assembly GCF_038006365.1 of Bacillus sp. FSL L8-0152. Taxonomy (NCBI): domain Bacteria; kingdom Bacillati; phylum Bacillota; class Bacilli; order Caryophanales; family Bacillaceae; genus Bacillus; species Bacillus sp. FSL L8-0152. The sequence continues at coordinate 2,994,239 of NZ_JBBOVB010000001.1, read as the reverse complement.
TTGAAGTGTTCCTTTACCGCCAGCATCAGTATCTTTAATTACTTGTACACGTTGTCCAGCAACTACAATATCCCAATCTTCACTTTTCGCGTTCGGAATGAATTCGCGTAATTCTTCCATACGTTTTTCATGTGATAACATAACTTGCTGAATTAAGTATTTTGTAAGTCCCATTTCTTTTACACCAGCGGCTAACATCGTTAAGACATTATTCGGTTTTACAGAACCGATTAAGTCAAGATTTGAGCCAGTTTTTAAGAATTTAGGTGAGAAGCCTGCGAATGGTCCAAACAGTAAAGCTTTTTTATTGTCTATATATCTCGTATCTAGATGAGGTACAGACATTGGCGGAGCGCCAACTTTAGCTTTACCGTACACTTTCGCATGATGCTGCTCTACAACTTTTTGGTTTTTACATACCATAAATAGTCCACTTACTGGGAAGCCACCGATATGCTTTGATTCAGGGATACCAGTCTTTTGAAGTAGAGGTAGGCTACCGCCACCGCCGCCAATAAAGACGAATTTAGCAGTATGATGCTCAATTTTACCACTATTCATATCGTGTACTTTTACTTCCCACAAACCATTTTTCGTGCGCTTAATATTTTCGACACTATGCTTGTAGTTTAGCTCGACATTTTTTGTTTTTAAGTAATCAAACAACATACGTGTTAATGCACCGAAGTTAACATCTGTTCCAGAGTCAATCTTCGTTGCCGCCATCGGTTCATTAGATGTGCGACCTTCCATAATGAGTGGAAGCCATTTTTTTAATGTTTCAGGAGCATCAGAAAATTCCATTCCTTGAAACAGTGGATTTTTTGAAAGCGCTTCAAAACGGTTTTTTAGAAACTCAACATTTTTTTCCCCTTGTACTAAACTCATATGAGGTAGTGGCATAATAAAATCTTGTGGATTACGAATTAATTTGCTCTTTACAAGATATGCCCAAAATTGTCTTGAAAGCTGGAATTGCTCATTCACTTTTACAGCCTTACTAATATCTATAGATCCGTCAGCTTTTTCGGAAGTATAGTTCAGTTCGCATAGCGCAGAATGCCCTGTACCTGCATTATTCCATTCGTTAGAGCTTTCTTCCCCGGCACTTGCGAGTTTTTCAAAAACTTTAATTTCCCATTCTGGTGCTAATTCTTTTAGTAATGAGCCTAACGTTGCACTCATAATTCCTGCACCAATTAAGATAACGTCTGTTTTTTGCTGCATGTTGCTCATGATAATCTCTCCATCCCCTATATTGGCAAAAAAGTGTAGGTGTTTTCTATGTCTAAGCCGTAAAAGAGAAACACCGCCTAGGCCCCACCTAGGTGTATACCTTTTTTGTCTCAATTATATAACCATCTCATACTCTATTATAATAATTAATAGACTAAAATATCTAGTGTTATCTGATAATTTTAAACTATTTAACGTTTTATTCGCTAAAAATCTTATTTAACAAGCTCTTTTAAGGTGGTAAATAGAAAAAAATTACAGTTTGAAATTATCTCGAAAAAGCTTACGTATCCTTAAGTGACTAAATCGAGTACCTTTTTATAGGATTATTCTTTCTGTAATGGTAAGATTATTCCGAAAAATAAAAAGGAGGGACTCTAATGTGTACAAAAGAACAAATTTCAAACTTATTTCGAAACTTTTCAATAAAGGAATGTAAAGGGTCAAGTGATTTATATGAATATTTATCAATGAAAATTGCTGAAGATGAGGAAGTACTTACACTATCGTCCTGTGCTCAGGTAGGTCAACCAGTCCCAAACTTACTATTAGGTGCAGTACATTATTTATTGTTAGCAGGGAAAGAACATCATTTAAAAACGTATTATAGTAGTTTAGTTGAAAATGCCGATACAAATTTAAATAAAGCTTTTGATCATTTTAAAGATTTCTGTAAAGAGTACCGAGAAGAAATCATTACATTGTTACAAACGAAACTCGTTCAAACGAATGAAGTAAGACGGTGTGCATACTTATACCCAAGTTTCTGCTACATATTTAACAAAGTGAAGAAGCCGTTAGCGTTAATTGAAATTGGGACAAGTTCTGGGTTGCAACTGTTCTGGGACCAATATAGTTATTCGTACGGGACGGATGAAATGTACGGAAATATAAATTCAAATGTGCATGTAACTTCTGAAATAAGAGGGGAGAATGTACCGCATTTTCTAAAAGAAGGCCCATCTGTCGTAGAAAGAATCGGACTGGACTTACATGTGAATGATTTACATAATGAGGAAGATTATTTATGGTTACGTGCTTTAATTTGGCCAGAACATAAAGAAAGGCTTGAGATGTTTGATCAAGCTGCATCTTTAGTAAAAAATGAATCTGTCCAATTCATAGAAGGAGACGGTGTAGAGCTATTATCATCTATTATTGAACAAATAAGTGAAGAAGCTGTTATTTGTATTTTCCATACACACGTCGCAAATCAAATACCAGAACAAGTAAAACATAAGTTAGAAAAACAAATACAAGAAATTGGCGCAAAACGTGATGTATTCCACCTTTATAACAACATGTGGGATCGTGACCTTCATATTGATTATTATATTAACGGAAACGAATATCGTGAAACGGTTGGAGAAACAGAAGGGCATGGGAAATGGTTTAGCTGGAAGATTGGAAATGAGACGCCTATTTAGATTAATAGGGGCGCCCTCACTTGTAAAAGGTGGGGCCATAGGCTCAATCATGGACTAAATGGTTAAGGAAATAAATTTATTAGTAACATACAAAAAATGCTTCGGAGAAATCCTAAGCATTTTTTGAATTACATTTAAACCCCATAATGGATCATGTACTTCTGTTCTGCTGCGGCTTGTACAATTTTTGAAGCTAACTCATTCAGCTCATCATATTTTCTGAAGAACTTTGAAGATGTAACTGTTTCATAGAAAATTGCTAATGATTCAGGCGGGATAATTGTAATACCGTAATGAGCTAAACCGTGTTCTTGATTTTTGACTGTATGAAAGTAGGTTTTCATAATTGATAAATTTCGATTTAAGCTACTGATAATATCATCATCAACAGAAATACAATGATATTTCTCTGGTGTATAATCTTCGTAATTTTTTTGAGAAGTAAAATCGTCAATTATTCCAAAATCATGGACACATGCCATCATTATCATCCTTTCAGCTTTAATAAAGTGAGTTCTATTAAAGTAAAATGGTCATTCGTTTAAGTGTAATAGAAATAGTTATGTAGTTCATAAAATATCTTCGGTTCTTCTTCGTGAAGACAGTTTATTTATCGATAAACTCATCGGGAGCCCAAGTGGCGATTTCATTCCCAGGTGCAGCGACTACAAGCCATTGCTCACATAGAACACCAGATTGCCAACATTCATAATAATCATGAAAACCATTTACAAAAATAATTTGTCCACTCTCTAATGTAATAATTAAATGAGGGCTTTCTAAGCCGAGTCGTATATCGGTAACTTTTTGTCTTCTTATCTTAAATATTCTTTCATATTCTTCTTCCTCAGAATAAACTTCAAATTCATCTTCATTTAATGGGTATCTTTTTTGAGGTTTATTAAATAAACACCATTTGGATTCGATATTGATATATAATTGTCCGTCATAATCAACTGAGTCGTGAAAGTTTGTGAAATGAATCTTTATAGCGGCTGGAGAAATACCAAATTGTAATCCATCAACTTGTGATCCGATGAATAGATTTTCCAACACTTTTTCAGCGTAAATTTTATCTTCTTGATTCATTCTTGAAATCCTCTTTTTCTTAAAAATATACCTTATATTTTTATTGTAATAAATAAATTTTCATGTAAAATGAACCTTTTGTGAAAAACGAGCGAATATAGTGTGAAAGATTACGAGAGGGGAACGAAACTTTGGATGAAGTACAATTAAAAGAATGGCTATATAAAAGAAAGTATGTTGCCCAAAAAAGAGTTTGAGAAAGTGTTACTTTGGATTGTTGAATAGATATTTAGCAAAAAAAGTAACTAATAATTATATTATGTAAACTTAGTTTATAAAACACCCATTTAAAAAATGGATGTTTTATATTTTGATATACTAGGTGGAATATATAGTTTAAAAAAGCGGAATACTTTGCGGAAAGTTAAAGACATTTTTCGGATCATATTTTGCTTTTACTTCCATTAATCGGTCAAAGTTGCAACTGAAGTATGCATCTGGCCAATTTTTAATGGATAGGTCAGGAGTATTAACATAGGCACCTTTTGTAAATGGAAGCATTGCCAAACGGAAGTCTTCAACCCATCGAATACTTCCGCCAGCACCTTCTGGTTGCTCCCAAGTAGCGAATATTGACATGTTTGATAGTGCTTTTCGGTAAAAGTAAGCAGTCGCCTCATTTGGCACCTCAGCAACAGCACCGCCTAATCCGTGGAAAAATACGGAGGTGGTGGAAAAGGGAGGTGCATTATTAATAAAGTGATCGATAATGGATAGTCCTTCTTCTGGTAATAGTTCATATACATATGGACCAACACTTTTAAATGGTAAAGGTGTTGCAGGTTGCTTCTCAGCTATTTTCGCTGCTGCTTCTGCCCATGGTATTTCTTCGATAGTTACTTGCAGTGGTGAACCGGCTTCTAGTAATGGCTGTAGTAGCGACTGCAATTCTTGTACAGAACCGAGAAATACACCTTGCATTAATAATGATGGTTCTAATCCTGCAGACATAAAAAGAGTAGTTGTAAGTCGTTTATTAGCGCAAGGTAGCGTATATTCTTGCCAAGAGGTTAATACAGGTTTTAAATCTGATATCCCCCAGCTTATTTCTGCAAATCCTACCGTATTAATTTTATGTGTTCGAAACTTAAACGAAGTACATATTCCAAAGTTACCACCATCAGCACCGCGCGAAGCCCAATAGAGATCGGAGTTACACTTGGCGTTAGCGCGTATTATACAACCATTCGCGTCTACCATTTCTAATTCAAGTAAATGATCGAGAGTTAATCCAAACGGACGAGAGAGAATACTATGTCCGCCACCTAAAGTAACACCTGCAATCCCGGGAGTAGGACAAACACCACTCGGCACAACTAATCCTTCAGCTGCAAGTGTTTCAATTAAAGAAATATTTCTCCATCCAGTCCCGATAGTTACAGTTCCATTATTGTGATCTATTTCTAATTGCTTCATTTCACTTACATCAATTACAAGACCAGCATTACTGACGGATAATGCCTCATAATTATGACGTCCAGAGCGCATGCGTATAGGAACGTTATGTAGCCTTGACCAGCGAACAGCGTTTACTACATCCTGCGTATTTTGAGCAAAAATAATGATTAACGGAAATTTGTTGAAGAATGTATTGAATTCTTCACGCGCTGAATTATAATCAGGATCATTAGGTGTAACGATACGACCAGTAAGTTCAATTTTTTGATTATTCATTTCAGTCATCTCTCCTTGACGTGAAATATTTATAATGTGGAAATACAGAACATAAAGAAGAACTGACAATACTTTATAAGTAAATGAATAAAGGAAAAGGATTATTCCAATAAAGAAAAAGGCAGTGCTACTTAAGTAGCACTGCCTTTTTGTAATTATATGTATGTGCTCAAAATTTCCCCAGGTAATCCATCAATCTCACAAACTTTCTCCGATGTAAAACCTACGCTTAGTAAAATTTTGCGAGAAGGGATATTATTTGGATCGATCATTGCTTTTAGTAGGTTTACATCTGTTTGCTTCACTATTAAAGCTAGATGTTAATTTTTGATTATGTACGTACATACAATGTGTAATTAAGTGAATGATTAACATAGTAATTACAGAAAAGGGTGAATGAAGCATATGAATCAATTTGAGCAAATGATGTACGTTGGTATCATCATGTCTATTGTACTATCCGTAATGATTTTAGGGTCCTTATATTATAATCCTCGACTTTCATTAACTGATTATCCAAAAGATATTCAAAAAGTAGTTTTTCCAAAATCGATTCATGAAAAAAAGCAAACCATTTACTTTAATATTGTATACAATGCTATTCTTTTCGGTTGTCCTTTCGTTTCTACATATATATTACATAAGCATGAAAAATTATTGTATATTGATGCTTATTTACACACTTTTGGTATTTTAATGATTTTCAATTTAGTAGATTTACTTATAATTGATTGGCTAATTTTTTGCTGGATTACTCCAAGGTTTGTTGTGATTCCTAGTACGGCAGGTATGAAAGGATATAAAGATTATAAGTTTCATTTAAGAGGGGCTATAGTCGCTACTCAAATTTTAGCAATCGTAAGTTTATTTTTGGCGGGAATTGCAACAACTATTTAGTGTGAAGAAGGGCATGAAGCTTTTATAAAAGATAAGGAGATTTATAATATATAGAATTAGAAATAAGAATTTGTTAGTATTGAAGTGAGGAGTTTTAATAACAGTATATTAAGCCGTATTAATATACTGTTGCAAATGTTTTGATATTATGTAAAATTATACAATTTTACAGAGACATTTGATAAAATTCAAAAAAATATAATGGAGGCTAATATGAAAAAAGTAATTGGCGCAGCAACAGCAACTATTTTTGGATTGGGGGCGTTTACCACAACTGCTACCGCAGAAACAATCGTAACAGCAGATGTACTTAACGTACGTGAAAAACCGACTACAGAATCAAAAGTGGTCGAAAAAGTAAAGAATGGGCAAGAGTTAAAAGTCATCAATACCGAAGATGGCTGGTCAAAAATTGAATTGAACGGTAAAGAAGTGTTTGTAAGTTCGGAGTTTACAAAAGATGTGTATCATGTAACGGCGAATTTGTTAAATGTACGTACCGAAGCAAACACAGATTCAGAAATTCTTGGCAGACTAAAAAAAGATGATGTAATTGAATCAACGCATCAAGTAAAAGACGGATGGTTGGAATTTGAGTATAAAGGAAAAATTGCTTATGCAAACGTTTCTTTCCTATCAAGTACAGCACCAACTGAAAAGAAAACTGAAGAGAAAACGAAGCAAGTAGCGAAAGTACAAAAATCAGTTAAAGAAAAGAAAGAAGTAAAGATGCAGAAAGTAGCAAAAGCGAAAGAAACAACGAAAGCACAAGAAATAGTAAAGCCTAAAGAAGAAGTAAAAGTTAAAGAAGAACCGAAAGCACAAGAAATAGTAAAGCCTAAAGAAGAGGCAAAAGTTAAAGAAGAAGTAAAAGTTAAAGAAGAAGTAAAAGCGCAAGAAATAGTAAAGCCTAAAGAAGAGGCAAAAGTCAAAGAAGAAGTAAAAGTTAAAGAAGAACCGAAAGCGCAAGAAATAGTAAAGCCTAAAGAAGAGGCAAAAGTCAAAGAAGAAGTAAAAGTTAAAGAAGAACCGAAAGCGCAAGAAATGGTAAAGCCTAAAGAAGAAGTAAAAGCTAAAGAAGAAGAAAAAGCGCAAGAAATAGCAAAAGCTAAAGAAGAAGAGAAAGCAAGAGAAATAGCAAGAGCTAAAGAAGAAGAGAAAGCAAAAGAAATAGCAAAAGCAAAAGAAATAGCAAAAGCTAAAGAAGAAGAGAGAGCAAGAGAAATAGCAAAAGCAAAAGCTAAAGAAGAAGAAAAAGCAAGAGAAATAGCAAAAGCTAAGGAAGAAGAAAAAGCAAGAGAAATAGCAAAAGCAAAAGCTAAAGAAGAAGAAAAAGCAAGAGAAATAGCAAAAGCTAAGGAAGAAGAAAAAGCAAGAGAAATAGCAAAAGCTAAGGAAGAAGAAAGAGCAAGAGAAATAGCAAAGGCTAAAGAAGAAGAGAGAGCGAAAGAAGTATCACAAAACAATATACAGTCTGCTAAACGTGAATTAACGGTAGTAGCGACAGCGTATACTGCTGATCCAAGTGAAAATGGTACATATGGTGGACGCGTTTTAACTGCGATGGGGCATGATTTAACGGCAAATCCGAATATGAGAATTATCGCAGTTGACCCGAAAATAATCCCATTAGGATCTAAAGTATGGGTAGAAGGTTATGGAGAAGCTATCGCTGGTGATACTGGAAGCGCAATTAAAGGTAATCGTATTGATGTATTAATGGGGTCAAAAAGTAAAGCTATGAATTGGGGAAGAAAAACTGTTAAAGTAAAAATTTTATAGTAACTATAATGATCCAAATAGAAGTCAGTTCTCTTTATTGAGGCTGGCTTTTATTTTTTTAGTGGAAGTATAATAGGATTTTTAAATGACTTATTAATAAACCTGTAATAAAACATAAAAATTGTCTCATGTTTAGAAAAACTATTAAGAATGAGGTAAGGAAGTAGAACAGAAGGTTATTGAGAAGTAGAGAAGAATAGTATGTTGAAAACGAAGGGTTAACGTATAATGAAATATATAAATCGGATCAAATCGTTTACTAAACACTTTCACTCATAATAGTGTAATTAAGTTCAAAGGATAGGTGTATTTCATGAAAGAAGTAAGAGAATATATTGAAACAAAGAAACAAGGTGTATTGGAGTTGCAAATAAAAGAAACGGAAGAAAAGCTAGGTGCTGCTTTCCCAAATCAATATAGGGATCTTATTAAATTAGTTAATAATGCTGAAATAGGGGAATGGATACTATATCCGATTAAAGATAATAGAAATGTAACGAAAACTTGGGATGATATTGTTAGACAAAACATTGACATGAGAGATGAGTCTATACCAGAAAATCTTATCATAATTGGTGACGATGGTTCAGGGGATAAATTGTGCTTTAAAATAAATAATGGAAAAATGGATGATAAAATATATATTTGGTATCACGCGGATGACGAAATGGAAGAAATATCTCCGAGTTTAAAAGAATTTATTATGGAAACTATTCAGGAAGACGATGTTTTTTAGTCTTAATTATTATCATTTTGTGAATCATTCTTATAAAAGGCGAGGATAGAATATGACAATAGAATTATATGGCGCACATTGTAATGAGCGGAAAGGGTATAGAGTAATTGAAGGAAGAGGTTCATATAATCATTACTTTGGCGGTCAAGATTGTAATTTGCCAGTATGTAAGTTATGCGGTGAGAAGATGCATCAAATTCTCTGTTTTGATTTAAAAGGTGGGAGACTTGCTGAACTTAAAAGTAATGAACTAAATATTTTACCATTCGTTTCATGCTTGAACTGCGCGATGGTGTGGGAACCGCAATATTTTCAGTTAAGTGATGGAGGTAAAACAGTTCAAATCATAAAGCAGCAAAATACAGAAGAATGGATAATGGAAGAGGAAGATAAGTTACCAGTTTCATTACCAAAAACAACGGTAAAGCTTATAAATATGAAAAATGAAGATATACCTACAGATGAAGATAGTTACTGGGAAGCTTTTGACTTGTTCGGTTCTGAATATGTATGTAGATTATTAGGGGCACCATTATATGCGGATCTTCCAGAGCATTTGGCGTGTCCAACTTGTTCTAAAGAGATGAAGTATGTTGCTACAATTACACAAGATATCGAGGAACGTGAACTTATTTCAGTAGTTGATTTCCAGTTTGGGGAAATGAATATATACTATTATTTATGTAAAGATTGTTCAATTATAAAAACGGAAACACAAAGTACATAACAAGACTAACATATTATATTAGTCTTGTTTTTGTATCGCAACATCATTAAGAATCGCATCAAATATATCTTTTTGCGTAAAGTTATCTGTAAAAATAGTTTCTCTGGCAACCTCAATTGTATCGTGCGGATTATACCATTTTTGGAGGGAATCTTCACCAAATTCATATCGTTTGTCCCTTGTGTTATGTCGTCTAATAGTTTCCTCTAATGATAAATCAAAATAATATGTAAATGCATTTTCATCAAAATAACGAATTAATTCTTTTAACATCTCACCATACCTGCGACTGTCCAATATACCTTCTAAAATAACAAATTCACATTTTCCTTTTCCGTACTTTGTAATTTCAAATAGTAAATCATGTGATAAATTACCCATTGTGTCGTGTACTCTAAGCATATCTCTACGCACAACATCCTGTGATACTAAAAGTGTACCTTGTCCGAAATGTTCTTGTAGTTGCTTTGCAATCGTTGTTTTACCACTTGCGGAGTTTCCTCTAAGAATGATTAAAGTGGATGTAAGTATAGGTTTAGACATAATGTATTCCCCCAACGGTATTAATTATATAGAAAATTTTAACAAATAAAGTGAGGAAAGTGTATAATTAATATGATGGATATTTAAGGAGGGGATTAGATGGGGGATATATTAAAAAATGCACAACCTATATGGAAACGGACTTGGTTTCGTTATCTAGGGGCATTTTTTATTGTTCAGTTACTGTTTATTTTGTGTGAAATAACTGCGTGGGCACCAAACTTTAGGCCAGGCGGAGAGTTTTTTAATAGAATATTAAATTCTCAATTTTTCACTGAATGGTTCACACTCTATACAATCCCGCAATTTAACGTATTTACAGCATTTTTTGCGATTACATTACTACCATATGCATTAGTAGGTGCAATGAAAGATGTAACATCAAGAAAAAATATAAAGGAATAATAGAGGTATAATATGCTTTTTCAAAAAGAAGGTTTATTGATTAGATACGTAATGGAAAATGATGCAGCTATCATTTCTAAATGGTTAACGGACCCAGCAGTCCTGCGGTATTACGAAGGGCGAGATAATCCGCAATCTGTAGAAAAGGTGCTTGATCATTTTATGCATAATCCAAACAGTAATGAAAATAGATGTTTAATAGAATTTGATACCGTTCCGATTGGTTACATACAAATGTACCCAGTTGATTCAGAGTGGAAAGCGATATATGGCTATAAAGAATCACAAAATGTATGGGGAATGGATCAATTTATCGGTGAACCAGTCTATTGGGGAAAAGGAATTGGACAAAAACTCGTTCAGGCAGCAATTACATACATTATGGGTGAAATGGGAGCAGAAGCAATCGCAATGGATCCGAAAGTAAATAATGAACGAGCGATAAAGTGTTATGAAAAATGCGGATTTAAAAAAGTAAAGATTTTAAAGGAACATGAGCTGCATGAGGGGGAACTAGAAGATTGTTGGATGATGGAATACAAACAATTATAATGAATATGCAATGGCTTATATAAACGAAGGGAGCTGTGTGAAATGAAAAAAGCATTAATCGTAATTGATGTGCAAGCCGGTATGTATACAGCTGGAATGCCAGTACATAATGGGGAAAAATTTTTACAAACATTGCAAGAGCTTATTGGGGAATGTCGTTCAAATGATATTCCAGTTATTTATGTCCAACATAACGGTCCTAAAGACCATCCGTTAGAAAAAGGTACGGATGGATGGCGAATCCATGCAACAATCGCTCCGCAAGAAGGGGATGATATTGTTGAAAAGACGACGCCAGATTCATTCCATAAGACAAACTTAAGCGAAGTGTTACAAGAGAAAGGAATTGAACACGTTATTCTTTCGGGAATGCAAACAGAGTATTGTGTAGATACGACAACGCGCAGAGCATGTAGTGAAGGATATAAAGTAACGTTAGTTAGTGATGCGCATAGTACATTTGATGCAGAAGTGTTACGTGCTGAAGATATTGTGAAACATCATAACGCAGTATTGGGAGCGTTTGCGGATGTTGTTGCATTAAAAGACTTGAAAGTGGCTGCCTCTAAATAAGAGGCAGTTTTTTTATTAGAAAAATAGCGTCAAATATTGTTGGTAAGTCGATATTTTGAAATAATCGTTTATATAATTTCACGTACCATAATAAAAATATACAAAAAAGGAGCACCACATAATTAAAAAGGGCGCTCCTGCATTAAAATGTTACTTCTTCTTGTCTTTATCCAATATATTTTGTTCTTCAGCAAACTCCGTACCATATGCAAAGCGGCGATTAATACGAATGTTATCATTGTTGTGCCTTGTATGAGAGTTAGAGAAGCGATGAACGATTACTTCAGATAAAGTGAAGACGATGGCAGAAAGGATACTGCCCCATGCAATTTGCATATAGTTGTCTAATAAAATATTACCGAAAATCCATACGCTTAAATATGTTAATAAGAAATCCGACATAATGGCACCAGTATTGCCAATTCGATTTAAAATAATTTTATCAACGAACATGTAGGATACGATTGTAACAAAGAGACTGAATGAAATAATTTGAACAAACGTTGCAGGGAAAAATAAAGCAAGCCCAATGCTAAATGCGATAATGCACGATATAAACTTGATAAGCACTACTGTGAAATCATTCAAAATTTACACCTCCGATTTATACATAGTTTTGCAATAAATTCTGGAGTTCATACATTGTAACGGATTTATTTACATAAAACTTTTTCATGTTCGGAATTTAGTCTAAATATTATAAAAATAACGAAAAAATGTTATAGTAAAATGAGAGTGTATGACATTTTTAGGTAAGGGGGAATCCAGGATGTGGATTACTTCAGAAGTAGAAATTCCAGATGAGTTAATTGATCACATTGAGCAAGGAAAGTTAGTGTTATTTGTTGGAGCGGGAGTTTCTATGAAAGGGAAATCAAACTTACCAAATTTTGATGATTTAGTTGATGAAATTGCAAAAACGTTATATGTCGAAAAGCGTGAAATAACAGAACCACATGATTATTATCTTGGTAAAATTGCGAAAACAAAAGATGTACATCAAGTCGCAAGAGATCTTGTTCATATAGAGAAATCAAAACCGAATCCATTACATTATGCAATTCCAAGGTTATTTCCTTTAGATACAGATATCCGCATTGTAACAACAAATTTTGATCAACATTTTACAACTGCAATTAAAGAAATAAATAGAGATATCAATGTTTATTACGCTCCAGCTTTACCGACTGGGAGAGCTTTTAAAGGTCTTGCTTATATACATGGTAATGTAGAACAGGAGAAAGAGGCTTTAATTTTAACAGACGGTGATTTTGGAAGGGCTTACTTAACGGAAGGGTGGGCGAGAAGATTTTTAGTCGATCTATTCTCAAATTACACCGTTTTATTCGTTGGATATAGTCATAATGACCCAGTAATGAAATATTTAGCAACTGGTTTACCACCAAGTACAAGACGATTTGCTTTCGTCGCACAAGGAGAAAATACGTACCACTGGGAACATTTGGGGATAAGACCGATTGTGTATCCGAATAAAGTGAATACTCATCAATCCCTCGTAAAAGCGGTAAAACGCTGGGCGGAATTAATGGGTGATAATTATATTACGAAAAGAATGCGTATTCGGGATATTGTAACGGTTCCCCCGTCAGTAGAACAGGAACAATTATCATACATAAAGCAATCAATTAAAAAAATTGAAACAGTTCGTTACTTTGTGGAATTTGCTCACGATTATGAATGGGTCGAATGGTTAGAAGCAGAAGGTAAATTACAAAATTTGTTTATGCTTACGCCAAACTATAATGAAGTAGATGAATTACTTGCAGAATGGTTAGTGGAACAATTTCTTTTTAGTCATCAGATAGAATTATTTCAATTAATTTATAAAAACTATTCTAAAATATCACCGTTATTATGGAGAACAATTTGTAACTACTTAAACGAAACGAAGAGTAAGATGGACCCATTGTTGTTTGCCAGGTGGACACTCCTTTTATTAGAAACTGCTGAAAAAGATAGTAGCTCTATAGAAAAGATTTCTAAGTTACTGCAAAAATGTTCTTTTCCTGAGCATAAGGAAATTGCGTTATTGTTACTAACTTTTATTTTAGACGGAAAGCTGAAGTTGAAACGTGTAAGAAAATGGGGAAATGATACGCAAGAAGCAATAGAACTCGAGGAATCGAGTCGCTTACCAGTATCAACATTTTCTCATGTGGAGCAAATTTGGAATGAAAAGATGAGGCCATATATCGCCTATTATGCTGTTCCAATTATGATGATTGGATTAGAAAAATTGAGAATGTTGTCATTAAGACAAACGGCACTGAAAAAAAGAAATACGGAAGATGTAGAAAAAGAGTTTCATCAAAATGATCTTGCATTTTTAATACAAATTGTAAAAGAGTGTCTAACTTATTTATGTGAAAACAATGAGAAAAAAGCGGATTATTATATTACAGAAATGATAGAAGCGAATAGTGTACTTCAAAAGCGAATTGCAATTGATGCGATGAATAAAAATATTTTTGTTCGTGTAGATGACAAAATGAAATGGTTGTTACATGAAGGACTTCTTTTAGATTTCACTTATAAACACGAAGTTTTCCAACTTTTAAAAAGTCATTATGCAAATTGTTTGGAAAAAACAAAAGAAGAAGTCACTCGAACTGTAATAAAGCGTCTTACAGAAGAGAGAGTATTTGATGCATGTCTCGTATTAGACTTATTATTCAAGTGTGATTCAAATAGTCCATCTACGGCAAATGGGTATGAGTTAATGAAGCAAAAGCATCCTCATTTTCATTCTGAACAATACAGTGTACAAAAGAAAGAGGATACAGCGCAAAGCATTACTTGTAATGTAACAGCTGACGGATTATTGCAGCTGAAAGATGTTGAAATTATGAAGCAAGTTCGGCAATTTTCGCAAGATGGTGTTTTTGAACAACGCCATTTTTTAGAGATGTTATCAAAAGCATGTAAATTGAATACGGAGTGGAGTATTTCATTCGCATATCAATTAGTAGGAGTGCAAGAAATAAGTAATGAAGTATGGTTTGTTTGTATTAGAGAATGGCGAAATAACAGAGGATTGACAAATGATCAAATCCAAAAAATTATTCCGTTATTGCAGAAATTTGTTAGAAATACTGCTTTTCATTGGTTAATTAGTAGTTTTCTATATGAAATTAGTAATCGACTAGAAGAGTTAGAAGAGAATAGTATACGTGTTGTAAAACGCTTTGCTTTTTCAGTGTTTCCTCAAGTTATGAAGAGTGATACGGATTTTAAGCTTGGAAAACAAGATTTTTACAATGAATCAATTCAGCATCCTGTTGGAAAAATGACGGCTGTATTATTAAAGTTGTTATCATATGATCATTTATACGATCGTAATGTATATGAATATTTATTTTTATTTGAAGAACAAGTAAGAGTTAATTCAGTACGAACAAACTTTATGTTTGCTCGTTTAATAGCAGATATTACATTTCTATATCATATTGAAAAGCAATGGTGCCGAAAATATTTGTTACCATACTTAGATTTAAAAAAACAAAATGAAATTACGGAATATGCATGGGCTGGTTTATGTTACACGCAAATAAATTTACCTTTATTTACAGAAATGAAGCGTTTTATTAAGTATGCGATAGAACATTTGGAAGTATTACATCCGCATACGAGGGAAGCTTTCTTGAAGTGGCTTAGCTTTGTATTTATTAAATGTGTACTATATTGGGAGCAAAAAACAGATTGGTTATGCCCTTTACTCGTATTAGAAAATGAAGAAAATAAAATTAAATTTATGCAGTTTTTATGCTATTACGTCAAAACATTAAGTGTAAAAGAACAACAAAAATTTTGGACAGCTTGGCTCAGTGTATTTTTGCGAGAACGACCAAAAATGGGTGAGATAACAGCGAGAGAATATGTAATGCTTTTACGTATTATTTTATACATGGATGAAATATTAGAAAAAGGATTATGTATTATGTCTCGTGCATTTTCAAGTGTAAATGGTAAATGTACAGGTGAGGAAATGAAGCAGTTATTGATTGAAATGCTTCATAAGAAAGAAAGTATGAAAGCGCATAAAGAAATGTTTGCAAATGTGTTTTTTATTTTACTACAAACATGTCAAGAAGCCGTTTTATTTGAAAAAGAAATCATAAAAATAAAAGAATTATTAGTTCAGTATGGAGTAGAGGAATATGTTTTACATTTACTAGAAAATGAAATAATTCGCATAGGAATTGTAATGGGTGATTTACAAGAAGAATTATAGGACGAAAGTGGAATTTTAAAAAATATATAAAAAGTTGTTGACAGTGTTTTGAAAAGCGTTCTATAATACGAATCATACTTATTCAATTTCAAAAACATTTGAATAAACAAAGTGCAATGAAGAGATCACAGTAGTGGTTAGTCTTACTGTAACAGAGAGCTGGTGGTTGGTGTGAACCAGTACAGGGATAATCATGAATTACAGTCTTGGAGCATCTTTTTCGTAATAAAGATAGTTTGTCTTTATGAGGAAAAAGCGGTCAATTGATCGTTAACAGTGAAGAGAGGTAGACAGAAAGTTAGTCTACAACTAGGGTGGTACCGCGATAAATATCGTCCCTACTGATTTATTCAGTAGGGACTTTTTGTATTTTAGTGGTCCAACTTGAAAATAAAATAGTCATGCATTGAAAGGAAAAGCAGTAGTTGTTGTTTCCCTGTAACAGAGAGCTGGTGGTTGGTGCGAACCAGTACAAAAACAAGAGCGAATTACAGTCCTGGAGCATCTTTTTCGTAGTAAAGATAGTATTGTCTTTATGAAGGGAAAGACGGTCAGATGATCGTTAACAATGAAGAGAGGTAGACGAAAGAAGTCTACAACTAGGGTGGTACCGCGATAAATATCGTCCCTACTGATTGGATCAGTAGGGCTTTTTTGTACAAAAAAGTGGCTTTTTAACTAGTAGTTCATGTCTTTGTACGAATTATTAGTTTAAAATAAGAAGAGGTATCGATTCCACTATAAATTTGTATAATTAACCAGTTCAGAAAATAGAGAATCTTTTATTCTCTTACTATACTTTTAAAACATTAGAGGAGGATTTCCAAATGGCAAATCATGAATTAGATCAATTACGTAAACAGGTAGATGAAATTAACTTACAACTATTACACCTTTTAAACAAACGTGGTGAAATCGTTCAAAAAATTGGAGAACAAAAGCAAGTACAAGGTACGAAACGCTTTGATCCAGTACGTGAGCGTGAAGTACTTGATATGATCGCAGAGCATAACGAAGGACCATTCGAAACATCAACAGTTCAACATATTTTCAAAACGATTTTCAAAGCAAGCTTAGAGTTACAAGAAGATGATAACCGTAAAGCGTTACTAGTATCACGTAAAAAGAAACAAGAAAATACAATCGTTGATGTAAAAGGTGAATTGATTGGAAACGGAACACAAACGTTCATCATGGGACCTTGTGCAGTAGAAAGCTTAGAGCAAGTTCGTCAAGTAGGGCAAGCGATGAAAGACCAAGGCTTAAAATTAATGCGCGGTGGTGCATTCAAACCGAGAACATCTCCATACGATTTCCAAGGTTTAGGAGTAGAAGGACTACAAATTTTACGCCAAGTAGCAGACGAGTTCGACTTAGCAATTATTAGTGAAATTTTAAATCCGAACGATGTTGAAATGGCATTAGACTACGTTGATGTAATTCAAGTTGGCGCACGTAACATGCAAAACTTCGATTTATTACGAGCTGTAGGTAAAGTTAACAAACCAGTATTATTAAAACGTGGATTAGCAGCAACAATTGATGAGTTCATTAATGCAGCGGAATACATCATTGCGCAAGGTAACGATCAAATTATTCTTTGTGAGCGTGGTATCCGCACATACGAAAGAGCAACACGTAACACATTAGACATTTCTGCAGTACCAATTTTAAAGAAAGAAACACACTTACCAGTTATCGTTGATGTAACACATTCAACTGGGCGCAGAGATTTATTATTACCAACAGCGAAAGCGGCACTTGCAATTGGCGCAGATGCAGTAATGGCTGAAGTTCATCCAGATCCAGCAGTTGCATTGTCAGATTCTGCACAACAAATGGACATTCCAGAATTCCATAGATTCATGGATGAGTTAAAAGGTTTCAAAAATAAATTATCTTAATTCCATATCATATATGCGTTGAAGAGGAAACAGTAGTGCTTATCTCACTGTTAAAGAGAGCTGATGGCTGGTGTGAATCAGTACAAAGGTAAGCATGAATTACAGCCTTGGAGCATCTTTCTCGACAACTTATGGAGGGGAAGACGGTCAAACGATCGTTAAAGAAGAAGAGAGGTAGACGACAGTTGTCTACAACTAGGGTGGTACCGCGATAAACATCGTCCCTACTGAGCGCTCAGTAGGGACTTTTTTGTACAAAAAAATAGTAAAGGGGCAAGAGAAATGAGATACATTACAGCTGGAGAATCACATGGACCGCAGTTAACAGTTATTTTAGAAGGTGTACCAGCAGGTTTGACACTTACGGCGGAACATATTAATAAAGAATTATTAAGAAGACAAAAAGGTCATGGACGCGGAAGACGCATGCAAATTGAAACAGATACAGTTGAAATTGTAAGTGGTGTTCGTCACGGGATGACACTTGGATCACCGATTACGTTAATCGTAAAAAATGATGATTTCAAACATTGGACGAAAGTAATGGGTGCTGAGCCAATTTCTGAAAAAGAAAGTAAAGACATGAAACGTACAATTACAAAACCACGTCCAGGACATGCGGATTTAAATGGAGCAATTAAATATGGTCATCGTGATATAAGAAACGTATTAGAGCGCTCATCTGCAAGAGAAACGACAGTTCGTGTAGCTGCTGGTGCAGTTGCAAAACAAATTTTAAGCGAATTAGGCGTAAAAATTGCAGGACATGTTCTTGAAATTGGTGGAGTAAAAGCAAAACATATTTCAAACTTACCGATTGAAGAAATTCAAACGATAACTGAAAACTCACCAGTTCGATGTTTAGATAAAGAAGTAGAGCAAGAAATGATGGATGCGATTGACAACGCAAAAAGTAGCGGAGATTCAATCGGTGGTATTGTGGAAGTTATTGCAGAAGGTATGCCAATTGGCGTTGGTAGTTACGTTCATTACGATCGTAAATTAGATGCAAAACTTGCTGGTGCAATTATGAGTATAAATGCATTTAAAGGTGCTGAAATTGGCGTAGGTTTTGAAGCGGCAAGACAACCAGGAAGTAAAGTGCATGATGAAATTCTGTGGGATGAAGAAAAAGGATACACGAGAAAAACGAATAATGCCGGCGGTTTAGAAGGCGGTATGACAACAGGTATGCCAATTGTCGTAAGAGGCGTTATGAAGCCAATTCCTACATTATACAAACCGTTAGCAAGCGTTGATATTGATACGAAGGAAGCATTCCAAGCGAGTATTGAAAGATCTGATAGTTGCGCAGTACCAGCGGCGGGTGTAGTAGCTGAATCTGTTGTAGCATGGGAACTTGCAGATGCACTAGTCGAACAATTCGGAAAAGATCGTATGGAATTATTAAAACAAAACATTATGCAACACAATAACTACGCAAAAGAATTTTAATAAAAAGGTGGGTTTAACGTGCAAGTAAAAGATCAACTATCATCATTACAACCATATAAACCAGGTAAATCACCAGAACAAATGAAAGAAGTGTACGGAGATCATTCGTTTGTGAAATTAGCATCGAATGAAAATCCATTCGGTTGTTCACCGAGAGTTTTAGAAGAGTTGCAAAAATCTTGGTTGGAACATGCTTTATATCCTGACGGAGGTGCTACGACGCTCCGTCAAACAATCGCGGATAAGTTGCATGTGCAAATGGAACAAGTACTTTGTGGTAGTGGTTTAGATGAAGTCATTCAAATGATAAGCCGTGCAGTACTTAAAGCAGGAGATAATATCGTAACGGCTGGTGCAACATTCCCGCAGTACCGTCATCATGCAATTATTGAAGGCAGTGCAGTGAAAGAAATTCCTTTAAATAACGGTGTATACGATTTAGACGAAATTTCGTCAGCGGTAAATAATAATACGAAAATCGTATGGATTTGTAATCCGAACAACCCGACGGGCACATATGTGAATGAGCAAAAATTAACTCAATTTATTGAAGGCATTAGTGAAAATACGTTAATTGTCATTGATGAAGCGTACTATGAATACGTAACAGCAAAAGATTTCCCTGAGACATTACCGCTTTTAGAAAAACATAAAAACATTCTTGTACTTAGAACGTTTTCTAAAGCATACGGATTAGCTTCTTTCCGCGTTGGATATGCGATCGGACAGGAAGAGCTAATTGAGAAATTAAATGTCGTACGTTTGCCATTTAACGTATCTTCATTAGCGCAAAAAGCAGCGATGATTGCTTTTGGTGACGATGAGTTTATTGAGGAAATAGTTCGTGTGAATACAGAGGGATTACAACAATACGAAAGCTTTTGTAAGGAAAATGAAATTCCATTTTATCCATCACAAACAAATTTCATCTTCTTGCCAGTTGAGAATGCTGGAGAGATTTATGAAGCTTGTGCACATGCAGGGTTTATTATTCGTCCATTCCCAAATGGTGTCCGTATTACAGTTGGAACAAGGGAGCAAAATGAAGGAGTGATTTCAGTGTTAAAACAACACTTTGAAAACAAAAAAAGTAAGTCTCGAGATGAGACAAATGCGTAAAAAGGTAGTATTAATTGGAACAGGTTTAATAGGAGGCTCTCTCGCCTTAGCAATTAAGAAAGAGCACGATGTAACGATAACAGGGTACGATATATTTCAAGAGCAAGTAGAGCGTGCAAAAGAATTACACGTAGTAGATGAAGTAGCAGTTGATTTACAGCATGCATGTGAAGAGGCACATTTAATTATTTTTGCTTCTCCAGTTGAAGAAACGAAGAAGCTATTACACAAACTTGCGTCATTCCGTTTACGAGAAGATGTTATAGTGACTGATGTTGGTAGTACAAAAGGGTCTATTATGAACGAAGCGGAAGCTTTATTTTCAAAGGAAGTTTCTTTCATTGGGGGACATCCGATGGCGGGTTCTCATAAAACGGGAGTTGAAAGCGCAAAGGCGCATTTATTTGAAAATGCATTTTACATTTTAACACCGATGAATCATATACCAAATGAACAAGTGGAAGACCTTAAAGTATGGTTAAAAGGAACAGGATCTCATTTTCTTGTTTTAAATACAGAAGAACATGATTATGTAACAGGGATTGTTAGTCATTTCCCGCATCTTATCGCAGCAGGTTTAGTAAAGCAAGTTGAGAAACATGCAGGAGATAATCCGCTCATTCATCAACTCGCTGCTGGAGGTTTCAAAGACATTACACGTATCGCATCTAGTAGTCCTAAAATGTGGAGTGATATTGTAAAGCAAAATCGAGAGCATTTAATGGTATTATTAAAAGAGTGGATCTCTGAAATGGAAGGTTTATATAAGACAGTTTCTACCGGAGATGCAGGCGAGATTCAAAACTATTTTGCAGATGCGAAAGAATACCGTGATTCTTTACCAGTAAGAAAGAGTGGTGCAATTCCTGCCTATCACGACTTATACGTTGATGTATTAGATAAGGTGGGGGCATTGGCTCATATTACGAGTATTTTAGCGCGCGAGGAAATTAGTATTACGAACTTGCAAATATTAGAAGCGCGTGAAGGACTGCTTGGGGTATTACGTATTAGTTTCCAAAGGGAAGAAGATCGTATGAAAGCAAAGCTAGCGCTTGGAGAAGAAGAATACCAAACTTATGAAACAATTTAAATGAGAAGGTGAAAAACGTGAAAGAAAGAACAATACAACCTGTTAATAACGGATTGAATGGCAATATTACAATCCCAGGTGATAAATCCATTTCACACCGTGCTGTTATGTTCGGTTCGATTGCAGAAGGGAAAACAACAATTAAAGGTTTCTTGCCCGGTGCAGACTGTTTAAGTACGATTTCATGTTTTAAAGAAATGGGAGTAGAAATTACGCAAAACGGTGATGAAGTTACTGTAGTTGGTAAAGGATTAGAAGGTTTACAGGAACCGAAAGCTGTATTAGATGTTGGTAATTCTGGTACAACAATTCGATTAATGTCAGGTATATTAGCTAACACACCATTTTTCTCTTGCGTACAAGGTGATGAGTCAATCGCAAAAAGACCGATGAAGCGTGTAACAAACCCATTAAAACAAATGGGTGCAAACATTGACGGCAGAGAAGAAGGAACATTTACACCGCTAACAATACGTGGCGGAGATTTAAAAGCAATTGAATATATTTCTCCTGTTGCAAGTGCACAAGTAAAGTCAGCTATTTTACTTGCAGGTCTTCGTGCAGAAGGTGTAACAGCTGTTACAGAACCACATATTTCACGCGACCATACGGAAAGAATGCTTGAAGTATTTGGTGTTAAAGTAACTCGCGAAGGGAAAACAGTGAAGCTGTCAGGTGGACAAAAATTAACAGCAACAGACATTCAAGTGCCAGGTGACGTATCATCAGCAGCATTTTTCTTAGTAGCAGGTGCAATCATCCCAAATAGTAAACTAGTATTACAAAATGTAGGAATGAATCCAACTCGTACAGGTATTATTGATGTTTTAGAGAAAATGGGTGCTACGTTCACTGTAGATCTAATTAACGAAGGGGCATCAGAACCAGCTGCAAATATTACAATTGAAACATCTTCATTAAAAGGAATTGAAATTGGCGGAGATATTATCCCTAGATTAATCGATGAGATTCCTGTAATCGCATTAGCGGCAACGCAAGCGGAAGGAATTACAGTAATTAAAGATGCACACGAATTAAAAGTAAAAGAAACAAATCGTATTGATACAGTCGTTGCTGAGTTAACGAAACTAGGAGCTCGCATAGAAGCAACTGATGACGGCATGATCATTTACGGAAAATCAGCTCTAAAAGGCAATACAGTAAATAGTTATGGTGATCATCGCATCGGAATGATGCTTGCGATTGCTGGCTGCCTGGCAGAAGGAAAAACAATTATTGAAGATGCAGAAGCAGTAGGTGTATCATATCCTACATTCTTTGATGAACTTCAAAAGTTAGCTAAATAATAAGGATGGAAAGCAGATACGTGATGTATCTGCTTTTTTTGTTAAAACGTCTTTCTAATTTCACTTACCGAACTACAATAGAAAGAATTGTGATACAATTCAAACAGGGAATGGAGGAGAATTATATGAATGTCATACAATTAAAAGAAGATAAGTTCAGAGAAGCATTATGTTTATCAGAATACGCTTTTCAATATAAAGTAGATGAGGAACGATTACAGCAGCAACTTACAAAGATGAAGGAAAGTCATGAAATATACGGCATTATGGAAGGGGAAGACTTAGCAGCAAAACTACATCTTATTCCGTTTCATATTTACATAGGTAAAGAAAAATTTAAAATGGGTGGCGTTGCAGGGGTAGCGACGTATCCTGAGTATAGAAGAAGTGGGTATGTAAAAGAGCTACTTCAAGATTCACTTCAAACGATGAAAAAAGATGGCTATACAGTCTCTATGTTACATCCATTTGCGGTTTCATTTTACCGTAAATACGGCTGGGAACTTTGTGCGAATTTAGTCACATGTCATATGACTAAGAGCGATTTAGTGATGAAAAAACAAGTAAATGGCACTGTGAAACGTTTTAATAAAGAAAATCATCCAGAAGAGGTCGAAAAGCTCTATGAAGTATTTGCAGAACGTTTTTCAGGTATGCTAGTTCGAGAGAAGAACTGGTGGTTACAAGCGGTTTATGATGATTTAACATTAGCGATTTACTATGATGAAAATAAAAGGGCAGCAGGTTACATGTTATACAAAATAGAAAACTATAAAATGACAGTAGAAGAATTTGTACCACTACATAATGAAGCACGAAATGGTCTGTGGAACTTTATTTGCCAGCATGATTCTATGATTAAAGAACTTGAAATGACAGTAAGTGAAAACGAACCGTTGTTATATTCATTGCAAGAGCCACGCGTGAAGACAGAAATAAAACCATATTTTATGGGAAGAATTGTAGATGTAGAGCAGTTCTTAAAACAATATGAGTTGAATTGGAACAATGTACAGCAAGAAGTGATCCTACACATTACAGACGCATTTGCTCCGTGGAACAATGTATCAGTGAGGCTTGCGAATCATGAAATAACAATTATGAAAGAGGAAACAATAGATAAAGGAATTAAGCTGGATATTAACGCATTATCTACAATAATGTTTGGCTACAAGCGTCCGTTAGAACTTAATGAACTAGAATTCATTAGCGGAAGCGAAGAGGAAATACAAGCATTTGAGAATATAGTTCCAGTACGTAAAGCTTTTATTTATGATTTCTTTTAAGCTTTAAATAGGAAATGGGGCTGTCCCAAACAAAATTTGGGACGGTTTTCTCTTTGGTTCTCGTTTTTGTCGGTAAGTCGATGTATTCTAAAAACCGCTGATATAAATTGATTCACAAACAAGGGATTAAAATTGCAACTATACGTAGTTACGCACTTGACTTTTAGTCCTTGTAATTTATAATTAAAAACGGAATGAATTTTCATTCCTAAAAATAGAGGTGGAAAAAATGGCTAAAAACAAACAAGAGGATATTTTTGATGCTGCGATGCAACTTTTTGCAGAGCGTGGTTACGATGGTACGACAATTCCAATGATCGCTGAAAAGGCAAAAGTCGGTGCGGGTACTATTTATCGCTATTTTGAAAATAAAGAGGCACTAGTTAACTCATTATTTTCAAAAAGTATGTTAGAGCTTTCTGAAATGATAAAAACAGATTTTCCTGTTGAAGCAAATATTCGTGAACAGTTTAGTCATACGTACAACCGTTTATTTGAATTTGCGAGAAACAATGTGGACGCTTTTTTATTTACAAATTCTCACTGTGACAGTTATTTTCTTGATGAACAAAGTAAGAAAATATTTGACGATTTTATAGGCTTCTTTATGAATATTATTGAAGATGGAATCGCAAAAGGTTTTCTTCGTCCATTGCCTCCAGTTGCTTTAATTATTATTGTATATCAGCCGCTAGAAGCATTAACGAAAGTAATTGCAACAGGGCAATTAGAATACTCGAAAGAGTTAGTAAAAGAATTGGAAGAAAGCTCTTGGAATGCTATTAGAATCATTTGATTCTATAGCTTTATAAGGACAGGAATGAATATTCATTCCTAAATAGATTTGAAAAATGAAAGTAGGAGAGGGTATTTGTGCAACCAAAGGAATGAACATTCATTCCGGAAAAGATTAGTTTAATAGGGTCTATAGAATAAATCAATAGAATGATAGGAATGAACGTTCATTCCTAAAAATAGTTTCAAAATAACAGGAATGAATATTCATTCCGGAACTAACATTATACTTTCAAAACGGGAGATGATTAAAATGAGTAAGCTAAAAAATTGGAGAAGTTTATCTTTTCTATTATGGATAGTTATTACTATTACAATGATCGTAACGATGCCTAATATGGATAAATTAGTGAAAGAAAAAGGGCATATTACGATTCCGAATACAGAGCAAAGTAGTATCGCTGACAAAATGATAAGAGAGATGGATAAAGACGGGACAGAAAGATATGATGTTATAGCTGTTTTTAATAGTGGAAGTAAAGCAGCTTTAACAACTGAGCAAAAAGATGAAATAATAAAAACAATCAACGCTTTACAAAATGAAAAAGAGCAATTAGGAATTAAGGAAGTTGTTTCACATTTAGATAATAAAGACTTGGAAAAACAATTGATATCTAAAGACAATACGACCATTTTAACGCAAATTTCTGTAGATAAAAAACATGGTGAAATATCAAAAATTGCAAATGGGCTTCATAATAAAATTAAACCGAAGGGAGTTAAAACGTACTTAACAGGAAGTGATTTAATAGCGGGTGATTTTCTTACATCCTCTCAAGAGGGAGTGAAAAAGACAGAAGTTATTTCTATCATTTTCATTTTAGTTGTATTAATCATTGTATTTCGTTCACCAATTGTTCCAATCGTTTCTCTGCTTACAGTGGGTGTATCATATTTAGTTTCAATGGGGATTATTGCCCATCTAGTAGATCAATTTAATTTTCCGTTTTCTAACTTTACACAAGTGTTTGTAGTTGTTGTCCTGTTTGGGGTTGGAACAGACTATAACATTTTATTATATACAAGGTTTAAGGAAGAATTAAGTAAACAAGAAAATGCATTTTTAGCTACGAAAGAAACGTTTAAATCGGCAGGGAAAACCGTTTTATATAGTGGGATAGCAGTACTAATTGGTTTTGCATCTCTTGCTTTAGCGAGTTTTAAATTATATCAATCTACTTCAGCCGTAGCAATTGGTGTCGCAGTATTATTACTCGTATTAACTACGTTAAATCCATTTTTTATGGTGCTTTTAGGAAAAGGAATGTTTTATCCAGTAAAAACATTTAAAGGTCATGAGGATAGTCGTTTATGGGGATTTCTTGCGAAAAACTCAGTAGTAAGACCATTCGCAGCTTTAATCATTGTATTTGTGATATCGATTCCTTTCCTAATGAAATATTCTAACACACTAAATTACAATGATTTATTTGAAGTAGATAATAAATATGAATCGAAAA
The DNA here is from genome assembly GCF_038006365.1 of Bacillus sp. FSL L8-0152. Classification (NCBI taxonomy): domain Bacteria; kingdom Bacillati; phylum Bacillota; class Bacilli; order Caryophanales; family Bacillaceae; genus Bacillus; species Bacillus sp. FSL L8-0152. Next base: position 2,967,927 of record NZ_JBBOVB010000001.1, on the reverse strand, counting down.
AGGGGATTAACGTAATAGAAGAACATTTTCCACCTGGTTTTTCTTCACCAAGTACGTTAGTCATTCAATCGGATAACAAGTTAGACGAGGCGAGTTCTCTTCAAACTTTAGATGAACTAACTGATAAGATTTTGAAAGTGAAAGGTGTGTCAGAAGTATATTCACCGACGCGTCCAACTGGGGAAAGGATAAAAGAACTATATATAAATAAACAAGCTGGAGAACTAAATACGGGGTTAGGAGATGCCAATGGTGGTATAAAGGACATTAATGATGGGTTAACTGCTGCGAAAGATAAAATGGGTAGTAAAGACTCAAATAGTCTTGCAAACGTTCAAAAGTTAATTGATGGAACAAACGAAGCGAAAAACGGTGTAACGGCATTAGGAACAGCTTTACATCAACTATCAAGTGGTATAAATGACGGAGCACAAGGTGCGCAACAAATTGAGGGTGGATTAACTTCAGTAAATGAAAATATAAATGTTTTATCTAATGCAACTTCACAACTTCATGCTGGTTATGCACAGTTAGAAAAAGGTTTAAGCTCTTACGATCAATACTTTGGAAGTATTTCTCAAGCAATTGATGGTGCGAAAAAAGGTTATGAACAAATTGAAGTGTTAATGACCAATTTTATTCAAACGAAACCAGAATTAGCAAATGATCCGAACATACTACAAACGATAGGAATTGCTAAAGAGGCTCAGAAGCAATTAGGTGTGCTTTCAAATGAATTAAATCAATTAGCAACGCATCATAAAGCGGCGATTGGCTCATTTAAAGAAGCGAATCAATCGTTATTGAAAGTGGATAACGGTTTAAAAGAAATGAACAATGGAGTTACTAAATTACAAAAAGGAGCAGCTGATCTTAAAAATGGATTAGATGAAGGTGCTTCAGGTTCTAAACAAATTGCGAACAAGTCATCTGAGTTACAAACCGGATTAACAAAAATAAATGATGGGCAAGGCCAGTTATTAACCGGGCTGAAAGACTTGCAAGAACAGATGGGGCAATTACAATCAGGATTATCTAAAAGTACAGAAGGGCTCGAAAAGGTAAGTAACGGACTAGGGGATGCTCAGAAATATTTAGGAGAATTGAATGAATCAAAAAGCTCTGAGAAATTTTATATTCCAAAAGAAGTTTTAGAGGGAGAAGATTTCCAAAAAGCATTGAATACGTACATGTCACATGATAGAAAGACTGCTAAAATGACAATCATTTTAGACGTAAATCCGTATTCAAAAGAAGCGATGCCAATCATTGAAGAAATTAATAAAACGATAGACGGTACATTAAATGGTACAGAATTAAAATCAACAAAAAAAGCGATCGGCGGTACAACAGCAAGAAACGTTGATTTAAAAGAAGTAACGGGCCAAGATTTCTTACGTACAGCTACAATTATGTTAATTGGAATTGCGGTTGTATTACTCGTTATTACACGGTCATTTTTAAATACAATCTTCATTATTGGATCTTTAATATTAGCTTATTTTGCATCACTTGGTATAAGTGAACAAATTAGTACACACATACTAAACGTAGAGTCATTGAGCTGGAATGTACCATTCTTTAGTTTTATAATGATAGTCGCTTTAGGTGTGGATTATAGCATTTTCGTAATGATGAGATACAATGAGCTAGAGGGGGACCCAGCAACGAAAATTGTAAATGCATCTCGTCACATAGGAGGAGTCGTATTATCAGCGGCACTTATTTTAGGTGGTACATTTGCTGCATTAATCCCTTCAGGTGTATTGACGCTTATACAAGTAGCATCTGTTGTTGGTGTTGCACTGTTATTATTAGCTATTATTGTGATGCCAATATTGATACCTGCGTTAATAGGGTTAACGAATAAAATGAAGAATTATACGAAAAAATTAAGTAAAAGAAAGTAAAGAATCCCCTTTTAAAAGGGGATTCTTCTTATTTAATAAATTTGTCCATCACATCTTTATATTTTGCGAATTTTTCATATTTCATATCTCTGTTCATTATGAAATATGCTTCTATATAATATTATTTCGTTAAAAACGTACATTTTATTCAAGATAGAAAAGGGATGAATAGTAATCAACCGTTGCTATTCATCCAGCTTCTACTATATAATAGCTATAGTCTACAATAATTGAGTCGTAATATGCGATTTTTTAAGACAATCGGTGAGAAAACGCTGAAATAAGCGGTATTAGTAGGAGGACACAAATGATTACAGTAAGTAACGTTAGTTTGCGTTTCGCGGATCGCAAATTATTTGAAGATGTTAACATAAAATTCACGCCAGGTAACTGCTACGGTTTAATCGGAGCAAACGGTGCTGGTAAATCAACATTTCTAAAGATTTTATCTGGAGAAATTGAACCATCAACAGGTGATATACATATTACGCCAGGTGAGCGTCTAGCAGTATTAAAACAGAACCACTTCGAATATGAAGAGTTCCCAGTATTAGAAACAGTAATTATGGGTCACACGCAACTTTACAAAGTAATGCAAGAGAAAAATGCTATTTACATGAAAGAAGACTTTAGTGATGAAGATGGAATGCGTGCTGCAGAACTTGAAGGTGAGTTCGCTGAGCTTAACGGTTGGGAAGCTGAGTCAGAAGCTGCAATCCTTCTAAAAGGTCTTGGTATTGGTGAAGATCTTCATGACAAAAAATTATCAGAATTGACTGGTGCAGAGAAAGTAAAAGTATTACTTGCTCAAGCATTATTCGGTAAACCTGATATTCTATTACTAGATGAGCCTACCAACCACTTGGACTTAAAAGCGATTCAATGGTTAGAAAACTTCTTAATGAACTTTGAAAATACAGTAATCGTTGTATCCCATGACCGTCACTTCTTAAATAAAGTATGTACGCACATGGCTGATCTTGATTTCGGTAAAATTCAACTTTATGTTGGTAACTATGACTTCTGGTATGAGTCAAGCCAATTAGCTTTAAAATTAACACAAGATGCTAATAAGAAAAAAGAAGAGAAAGTAAAAGAGTTACAAAACTTCATTGCACGCTTTAGCTCAAACGCATCTAAAGCGAAACAAGCAACTTCTCGTAAAAAATTATTAGGTAAAATTACATTAGATGATATTAGACCATCATCACGTCGTTACCCATTCGTTGGCTTCACACCTGAGCGTGAAATAGGAAATGACTTATTAACTGTTGAAGGCCTTTCTAAAACAATTGATGGCGAAAAAGTGTTAGATAATGTGTACTTCACTTTAAATAAAGGTGATAAAGTTGCATTTATCGGTCGTAACGATATCGCGATGACAACATTATTTAAAATCCTTATGGGTGAAATGGAGCCAGATGGCGGTTCATTCAAATGGGGTGTTACAACATCTCAATCTTACTTCCCAAGAGATAACTCTAAATACTTTGAGAACAGTGACTATAACTTAGTTGATTGGTTACGCCAATTCTCTCCACAAGATGAGTCAGAAAGCTTCTTACGTGGTTTCTTAGGCCGTATGTTATTCTCAGGTGAAGAAGTTAAGAAGAACGTTTCTGTATTATCTGGAGGCGAAAAAGTTCGTTGTATGTTATCTAAAATGATGTTAAGTGGTGCGAACGTAATCACACTTGACGATCCAACGAACCACTTAGACCTTGAGTCTATCACTGCATTAAACAACGGTTTAATTGCTTTCAAAGGTACAATGTTATTCACATCTCATGACCATCAGTTCGTACAAACAATTGCAAACCGCATTATCGAAGTAACACCAAACGGTGTAATCGATAAAGAGGCAACTTACGATGAGTACTTAGAAAATGAAGAACTTCAAAAACAAGTAGATGCAATGTACAAAGGTCAATAATATATCATGAAAAAACTCGCTCTTTTTAGAGCGAGTTTTTTTGTCGAGAAAACATAACACCACTGGTGGGGCAAATGAATAATTATTCAAATATAATATTAGTGAACATGAGGATTTTTCATGTACGGAAGAGATGTAATGACTTTAAGATTTAGTTGAAGCAGGGGAATGTAAGGTGAGCAATATAATTAAATAACATTATTTTGTCATGTGAAATATGTACCAAAATTGGAGATAGAATAGTTTGCGAATGAGTTTATAAAGGTATATAGTATGGGATGTCATAATTAGTGGATTAATCTTGGGAGAAAACAGGAAATGTTACAAATTTATTTTGTTAAATAGAAACCAAGGTCAAAATGTTTAAAAAGAAATAGTTGAATAAATACTAGCTTCAAATTATAATTACTAATATTCTTCATATAGTTAAATAAAGATAATCTATTTGAAGAAGAAAATTTGAATAGAGAGACAGACTTATAAAAAATAAGCCTTGGATGATTAAAAGAGGTGGAGAAATGAAACAGTTCTTATTAAAGAGCAAAAGTGTGTTAAGCAATCATTTTGGATTCTTTCTGTTTGCCGTTATTTTATTGTGGCTCAAAACGTATGCAGCCTATGTAACGGAATTTAATTTAGGAATTTCAAACACAATCCAAAAATTCTTGCTGTTTTTCAACCCGCTTAGTTCAGCAGTTCTATTTTTAGGACTTGCATTATTTGCAAAAGGGAAACGATCTTATATTTGGTTAATCGTTATCAACTTGTTATTGTCGATTCTTTTATACGCAAACGTAGTTTACTATCGCTTTTTCAGTGACTTTATTACGTTCCCGACATTAACACAAACGAATAACTTTGGAGATTTAGGTGGTAGTATTCTTGCGTTGCTACATCTTTATGATCCACTATACTTTTTAGACACGATTATATTAATTGTGTTAGTCGCAACAAAATTCGTAAATCCAAAACCAATTCGTGTTGCGAAGCATAAATTATCTCTAGTATTTGTAGCAGGTATTTTATTATTCAGTGTTAACTTAGGTCTTGCAGAATCCGACCGTCCTGAATTATTAACAAGAACATTCGATAGAAATTATATTGTGAAATATTTAGGGGCATACAACTACACAATTTACGATGGTATTCAAAGTGCGAAAGCATCAACAGAACGAGCATTAGCTGATGGGGATAATATGACAGAAGTAAGAAATTATTTAACATCAACTTATGCAAGTCCAAATCCTGAGTATTTCGGTAAAGGAAAGGGAATGAACGTAATTTATATTCATTTAGAGTCATTCCAAAACTTCTTAATCGATTACAAATTAAATGGTCAAGAAGTTACACCGTTCTTAAACTCATTTACAAAAGATGCGAATACACTATACTTTGATAACTTCTTCCATCAAACAGGACAAGGGAAAACATCTGATGCGGAGTTTATGTTAGAGAATTCAATGTTTGGTTTACCGCAAGGTTCTGTCTTTACAACGAAATCTCATAATACGTATCAATCAGCACCAGCTATTTTAGGACAACAAGGATACACATCAGTAGTATTCCACGGTAACTACAAAACATTCTGGAACCGTGACGATATTTATAAATCATTTGGTTTTAATAAATTCTTTGATGCGTCATACTATGATATGAATGAAAAAGATGTAGTAAACTACGGATTAAAAGATAAACCGTTCTTTAATGAATCTATTCCGTTATTACAAACGTTGAAACAACCGTTCTATACGAAGTTTATTACGTTATCGAACCATTTCCCTTATCCAATCGATAAGGCAGAAGCAACGATTGAACCAGCGACAACAGGCGATTCATCAGTAGATACGTACTTCCAAACAGCACGCTATTTAGATGAATCTGTAAAAGGTTTCATCGATTACTTGAAACAATCTGGTTTATATGATAACTCAATTATCGTTATGTACGGAGACCATTACGGTATTTCAGATAATCATAACGCAGCAATGTCAAAAGTAATGGGTAAAGAAATGAACTCATTTGAAAATGCACAGTTACAACGTGTGCCTTTAATCGTTCGTGTACCAGGAGTGAAAGGTGGCGTACAACATCAATATGGCGGTGAAATTGACGTTCTTCCTACGTTATTACACTTACTAGGTACAGATACGAAAAACTATGTTCAATTCGGTTCAGATTTATTATCACCAGAGCATAAACAAGTCGTTGCGTTCCGTAACGGCAACTACGTAAGCCCAACTGTTACTGCACTGAACGGCAAATACTATGATACAACAACTGGAAAACCTGTAGAATTTACAGATGAAATAAAGAAAAATGAACAAATGGTTCAAAACTCACTAAAATACTCTGACCAAGTCGTAAATGGTGACTTATTACGATTCTACACACCGGAAGGATTCACTCCAGTAGATCGTTCGAAGTATAACTATAACAATCGTGATAAAAACAAAACGAAGGTAAAAACGACTCCGGAAGGGGAAGCTAAATAAATAATAAAAAGCGCTATTCATATGAATAGCGCTTTTTATTTGTAAATATACCATCATTATTAGACAGAACTAGCTGTTGCTTTTTGTTTTGCCTTTCCGAAGAAAACTACACCGACGATGATAATAATGATAAATGCCCATTTAATGAAAGGGTTACTTTCGAAAAATCCAGCAAACCATTTCTCATCTACAATCATTTTTGCAGCAGTATAAGCTAAAACGGCTGCTCCAATCGTAATGATGACAGGAAAACGATCCACCCATTTTAGAATCAATGTGCTGCCCCATACGACTACAGGAATAGACACTAATAATCCAATGATTACTAAAGAAAAGTTACCATGGGCAGCTCCTGCAACAGCGAGTACATTATCAATGCCCATTAACGCATCAGCGATAATAATGGTTTTAATAGCAGACCAAAATCCTTCTTCCGCTTTAATATCATGATTTTTGCCCTCAGCAATCAACTTGTAAGCGATCCATATAAGAAGTATACCGCCAATTAGGAGTAAACCAGGTATTTTTAATAACCAAACGACAACTAAGGTAGCGAGGGCTCTAATAGCGATCGCCCCGACAGTACCCCATATGATAACTTTTTTTTGTTGGTCTTTCGGTAATCTTCTTGCTGCTAATCCAATTACGATGGCATTATCTCCGGCTAACACTAAATCGATTACAATGATGGCAAGCAAGGCAGACAAATATTCAGATGAGAGAAACTCCATATACATATCACTCCTTATGGTTAATATGTGCTAAAGTGTTGATAATATAAAAAGGGTTGAAATTTTATATTCAATCCATAATTTCTTACTATATTTTGATAAATCTGTTTTAATTTCGTATAAGTCGCTTTTGCAATCTTTTTTGTTTTTCGATTCTTTTTCTTAATTTTCGATTCATCTTTTTAATACGGTTTTCTTTTCTACTATCCCAGTTATCACTTCTGATTTCATTAATAGATGTATCTTCCTTAGCGCGAAAACGCCTTACTTTTTTTACGAAGGAAAGGGGGATGTTGCCGATAACACCTTGTTTTTCTAACGAATCCTCTTTACCTAGACACCAATCAGGATGAGATAATAAATAATCGAAATCAAATATTATCTCGTATTTTTTATCCATATATGTATACCATTCATCTAAAGTACACTTATTTTTTGTATGTAAATATATTGATCCATCAGTCATAGCGCAGCACCAATAGTCAAAATAGCTCCATAGTACCCATTCTTTCGGTACATCTAGTGTTAAAATTGCCATTTTTGAATTTGTTCTACCCCAAGCTTTATGATTTCGATTTGGGTAATTATTTGCTTCCCAGACCCAAATAGGATAGTTACCTTCGTAATGAGGCAATCTTGTTTTAGCAACGCGCACCATCCAGTCATATGAATATAAATCGTCTGGATCGATGAATTCTTTATTACCTTCTAAATAACCAAGTTTCTTAAATTGTTTCCAAGCTTCTTCAGTTTGTACTGTATATACGATCATATGGCACCTACTTATTTAAACTAAATTTTAGTATAACATGTGATTTTGAATTTTTATTGATATTAGAGAAGGGGGAATTTGAGTCGAATATACGAGGAGTAATTCCCAAAACGATAAAAAGACTTGATTCCCAGATAAAGGGAATCAAGTCTTTTCATTACATACGATTATCATGCCAGAAGTTTAATGGGAAATGTTCGTTCTCATTATATGCTTCTAATTCATATCCTTTTTCTTTCAGTCCTTTAATAATTCCAGGTACTGCTTTTACTGATTGTGGATGAATATCATGCATAAGGATAACTTCTGTTGGATTTGTAGCACCATGTAACACGTTCTCTACAATTTTAGCAGATGCAGCATCAACTTGCATTTTGTTGTATTTCCAGTCTAAAGAATCAATTGTCCAATCCCAAACTTTTAAGCCATTTTCTACAACTTTGTTGCGAAGAGCTTCGTTTAATCCTGGCATAGAGCCGTAAGATGGACGAGTTAATACTGGTGATTTACCTAAAACACCAGCGATTAAGCCTTGGTCTTCCTTCATTTCATCTACGTAATGACCTTCTGTGTAAAGTTTCTTGTAGTTATGAGTCATACTGTGCATCCCAACGTAGTGGCCTTCAGCATCTTCGCGTTTTACAAGATCAGGGAAAGCTTTTACGTTTGAACCAATTAGGAAGAATGTTGCTTTTGCATTTTCTTTCTTTAACATATCTAAAAGCTCAGCTGTGTATTTTCCAGGACCATCATCAAATGTTAAATAAGCGACTTTTCTAACTTGCCCGTTATAATGTTTAGGAGCTTCTTTCGGAGCAAGAGATGTTTGAATCTCACTTACAAGTTGAACAGATTTTGCTTCATCCTCTGTACTAGCTAGAGCAGTATGTACTGATCCCAAAGCCGCTTCGTATGTGAATAATACCCCCGCACAAACTAACATAGCCCTTTTTACTAAAGTTGTCATTCGAATTCCATTGTGCATAATTTTCCTTCTCTCTATAAAAGTTCTACTCTACTATATTAGCAATTATAGGTAGGGAAATGCAAAAAAACTTTTTTACAAGTGTAAAAAAGTTTACTCAAAAGTATGCAAGATTTTATATCAATTGCAGTTTTGAAAAATAGGATGAATTTAAACTTTATTATTTAAACTTTCAATCATCAAATTTAAATCTTCTAATAAGGATGCATGCGCTTTTTTAGGAGAACCTGTATCAAAGGGAGGCTGAGGGTCGTATTCTAACATGAGTTGAACTGCTTTGCTTTTTTCATCTCCAAATTCCCAAGCTATTAACTGAAGGGCCATATCAATACCTGCAGATACACCAGCAGCTGTTATAATTTTTTCATGGCGCACGAATCTCTCTTCAGTTGGAACAGCTCCGAGAGAACGAAGTAAGTTAAAACAGCTCCAATGACTAGTAGCATTAACACCATTTAGTAGACCAGTAGCACCTAAGATTAAGGAGCCCGTACATACAGTTGTAGTCCACTTTGTCGTTTTATGTATTTGGAGAATCCAATTAAGAGTTTCTTCATCCTTCATAAGTTGTGTAAAGTTTGGTGGACGACATCCGGGAATAATAAGAATATCTGCTGAAGTAATTTCATTAAAATTGTAATCAGCATGTAAATAGCCCATTTTCGAATCTAATTTTATTAATCCCTTCGTTTTAGCAACAAATTTTATGTTGTTGTTGCTTTCTGCAGCAAATACTTCGTATGGACCAATAGCATCTAATGCAGTAATTCCATCATAGAGCATAATAACGATTTCCATTAAAACCTCTCCTTTATTTGTTACGAATTGAATCTAGTAACGATAAGGAAGATAAAATTATTGAATATTCTTTTATCTTTACTTTAAATATACTATACCCCTAATGTGTATCGCTTAGTGCAACTGTGTCAAAGGTGTGACGAAATCTATGAATAGGTTCATTTATTTTGAAAAGATGTATTCACTTATTTAATGGGTAAAAGTTTAATTTACTTGGAATTTCTATTAAAAACGATATGCAACTTTCACAGAAAGAAGAAATGAAAAATATAGTACTTAGGCTAAAGTCTTAAAACGAAAGGAGACTAATCATACTTTCGTATCATTTCATTTTCGTTCCAATTATTGATTCGAATATTTTTGTTTTTTATTAAAATATTGGTAAAGAAACAATTACATGAAAAAAGGAGTGGGAATATGGATAATTATATTTGCACTACATGTGGAGTACAGTATCCCGAAAATGAAGAAGCACCTTCTCGCTGTAAAATTTGTAATGAGGAAAGACAATATGTTAATCCAATTGGGCAGTCATGGACAACATTAGAAACGATGCAAAATAGCAATTTATACAAAAACGAAATAATAAAAGAAGAAAGCGGTTTGTATAGCATTACTACTAAACCTAAATTTGCGATTGGACAAACAGCATTTTTAATACAAAGTAAAACTCTAAATGTTATGTGGGATTGCATTAGTTATTTAGATGATAAAACGATACAACGTATATATGATTTAGGTGGTATTCAAGCAATAGCACTTTCTCATCCACATTATTACTCTACACAAGTTAAATGGGCGGAAACATTCAATGTACCTATTTATATTCATGAAGATGATAAAGAGTGGGTGGTTCGTCCGAGTAAGCAAATTAAATTTTGGTCTGGGGAGCATCTGATATTATCGGAAGAACTTACATTGCATCGCTTAGGAGGCCATTTTAAGGGGGGAACTGTTATACATTGGAAAGACGGTAATGAAGGGAAAGGCATTTTGTTATCAGGTGATATTATACAAGTAGTTTCGGATCGAAAATGGGTAAGTTTTATGTATAGTTATCCCAATCTCATTCCATTACCAGCGAATAAAGTTAGAGATATGGCAGAGAAGGTAAAAGATATCCAATTTAGTCGACTATATAATGCATTTCATGGTGTGGTGGAAGATGCGAATAAAGCTGTACAAAGATCTGCTGATCGGTATATAAAGGCCCTGCAAGGAGAACTATTTCATACGTAATAGCTTGTAATTCATCTCTACATTTATATAACTAACTTTATATGAATTTTATACTAAAGTCCTATTGTTTATTAACTAATAGGTCTTTCAACTTAGGAAGTTCACACTAATGAGGGATGTTAAAGGGAATATATGTAACCTATACTAATTACTATAAAGCTTTGGAAATGAAAAGGAGGAGATTTGCATGAAGAATTGGGTTCAATTTAGAATTGCAAGACCAACAGATAAATTTGAAGAAGTGATAAATTTTTATGAAACAGGATTAGGTTTAAAACGTATAGGGGAATTTCACAATCATGAAGGATATGATGGGGTTATGTTTGGCTTACCAGATGAAGAGTATCATTTGGAGTTTACTAAACATGTTAATGGAAGTCCATGTCCGGCACCGACAAAAGATAATTTACTAGTTTTTTATATGCCTAATAAAGATGAAATTGAAAAGATAGTGAATCGATTAAGTAATATGGGCTATCATGAGGTGGAACCAGAAAACCCGTATTGGATAGAGAAAGGAACCACAATAGAGGATCCAGATGGTTGGAGAATTGTGCTTATGAATGCATCTGAATAAAGAAACTATTTTCATATGAAATAGAGTGTAACAAAATGATTTAGACATAAATCCCTACAGTGTTTGTAGGGATTTTTATATAAGAAGATCTTATTGAGAGAGTTATTAAAATGTAGAAAGTATTTTGGCTAAGAACAAATGTAATAAACATAATTTATGAAGGAGGTATAAAAGTATGATAGTAAACCATTTTGAAGAGTTTTCTAAACATGTTGGAAATACACCTCTCATGAAATTAAAATGCGAAGAAACGAAGGATCTTTCTATCTATGCTAAATGTGAATGGCATAACCCTACAGGGTCAATTAAGGATAGGACAGCACTTGGAATGATTAATAAATATTTACAAGAAGCGGACAAAAAACAAAATATTTTAGAGTATAGTGGTGGAAGCTTAGCGAGGTCAATTGGGTGTATTTGTAATTATTTAGGGATTCAATGCACGTTAGTTTTAAGTTCTGGAACCGGTAAATCTCTATTAAATGAACTTGATCGTTATGGTGCTAACGTAATCTTAGTTGATAAATGTAAAGGGTTCTACGCAGTAATTGAGAAAACAATAGAGATTAGCAAACAAAAGCCAGAATTATACTTTTTATTCCAACATTATAATAATGCAAATCTAGTAAGTCATATAGAAGGTACAGGGCGAGAAATTATTGCACAAATGAATGGAAAACCAATACATGCATGGGTAGCATCTGCTGGTACTGGTGGGACTCTAATGGGAGTCTATACAGCAATAAAGAATTATACAAAAAATGTTGAACTACATTTAGTAATGCCTGCTGAATTGCCTTATGGTTCGGAACAACCACCAAATGATTTAAAGAAATATGCTGGATCAGGTGGGTTCGGCTTAGGAAGGAAACAACATTTCATAGAACAGGAAGAAAATTTGATAGAAAAACAATGGACTTATTCATATGAAGATACCCTGTATGAAATGGCACGTTTTTACAAAGATACTGGTATAAAAATAGGAACTTCTGCGGCAGCGAATTTATTAGCAGCTAAACAAATTGGGAAAGAAAAAGGTGCGAATTTTAATGTAGTTACAGTTTTTCCGGACGCAGGGTCAATAGAAGAGTGGTCAGATGTAAAAAATTTAGTTGAAAAAATAGGTGATTGAGAGGATCATTAAAAGTTCTTTCGTAGTTTATATCTTATTCTACGCAAAATTGATACCATCAAAAAACTGTATGTTTAACATGTACAGTTTTTTAATGGTATAGCTGTGCAATGTTTAGAAATTTCACATACCGTATTTTAAAAATAAATATAGGAAAAACAAAAAGTAATGTAGAATATATCGTACATACATATATACAGTCAACATAAAAGATAAAGAGGTGGGTATATGTTACTTGAGGAAGTAATGCAGCAACTAGAGGAATATGGAACAGAACAAAATCGAAAAACGTATAAAAACCACGGAGCGAAAGAGCCATTATTCGGAGTTAGTTTTGCGAATCTAAAATTGTTAAAAAAGAAAATAAAAAAAGATCACGATTTAGCAGTTGAATTGTGGGAAACAAAAAATATGGACGCGATGACATTAGCAACTTATATTTTAGACCCGAAGAATATAACAGCAGAACAGCTTAATAGTTGGGTTCAGGATGTTGATTATTACTGTTTAATGGATGTTTTTATGACATCTATATGTACTTCGCCAATTGCAATAGAAAGAATGGAAGAGTGGACAAAGTCTAATGATGAATGGATTGGAAGAGCTGGCTGGTCTTTATTAGCAAATATATCGATTAAAAATAAAGCGTTACATGATGATTTCTTCTCTCCATACTTAGAAGAGATTAAAGAAAATATACATAATGAAAAAAATAGAAAAAAAGAAGCGATGAATAGTGCTTTAATCGCAATAGGAATCCGTAATGAAGACTTAGAGCGACAAGCGATTGAAATCGCACGTGAAATTGGAAAAGTAGAGGTTGATCACGGTACAACATCATGTAAAACACCAGATGCAGAAAGCTATATAAAAAAAGCGAGAGAAAGAGCTGAAAAAAAGAAAATGAAATAAGAAAAGAGGAACGGCTATGAAACCCATTGAAGCAGCACAAAGCATAATTACATCACAATTTCCGAATTGTGATGTAGCTTTACTCGGCGGAAGCGTTGCACGAGGAGAAGCGACGAAAACATCTGACCTTGACATTGTAATAGTCGATCAAAGTTTAAATTCTTGCTATAGAGAATCTTTCTATAGTAATGGATGGCCTGTTGAGGTGTTTGTTCATAATTTTACAACATATAAAACCTTTTTCAGAATGGATTGTGATCGAGGGAGACCGTCGTTACCACAATTAGTTTCAGAAGGGGTTGTATTAAAAGGGGAAAAGGAAATTGTTGAGAAATTAAAAAAAGAAGCGAATGATTTACTACATAAAGGACCAGCTAAATGGACCGAAGAAACGATTAAGCAGAAGCGATATTTTATTACGGATACTTTAGATGACTTTATTGGTGCAACAAAAAGAGAAGAAGAATTGTTTATCGCTAATTTATTAGCGGATTTAGTACATGAATATGTATTAAGAGTAAATGGTAGGTGGCTTGGGAGTTCAAAATGGTTTATTAGAGTGCTAAGAAGATATGATGAGCAATATGCAAACAAATTTGTAGCGGCTTTTGATCATTTTTATAAAACGGGAGAGAAAAATGAATTAATTCATTTTATAGAAATGACGTTAGAACAGTATGGTGGAAGAGTGTTCGAAGGATTTTCTATTGGTAAATAAAAAGGGGAGAGAAAAATGAATGTACCATATGTTCAATTAAGAGAATTGACACTAGATGATGTAGAAGATCGCTATCAATGGTCGTTAGATAGCGATGTAACAAAGCATTTAGTCGTACCAGACCAATATCCTCCGTTCACTCGTGGAGATACGAGAATCTGGATTGAAGCTTGTATAAGCCGAAAAAATGGTTATGAACAAAGGGCGATCGTTACTGAGAAAGGTATACATATTGGATGGGTAGACCTTAAAAATTTTGATAAAACAAATAAAAATGCAGAACTAGGAATTGCGATTGGAAATAAAGACTATTGGGGTAAAGGATTTGGAATGGCAGCTCTAAACAGCATGTTACAAATAGGTTTTTCCCAGTTTGAATTGGAGAAAATTTGGTTACGTGTAGATGAAGATAATACACAAGCTAAAAAGAGTTATGAAAATGCCGGATTTGTATGCGAAGGGTTAATGAGAAATGATCGATTGAGACAGGGGAAGTTCATTCATCGCTATCGTTACAGTATATTAAAAGAAGAGTATGAATCAAAAAATAATCACCTATAAAAATATTATGTCAATTAAAAAGGGGAAGATAAAATGATTCGATTACTTACAAAAGCGGATGCAAAACAATATTGGGAGTTACGTTTACAAGCACTACAAGTAAATCCAGAAGCATTTGTAACGACTTATGAAGAAGCAGTACGTCAAGAAAACCCTCTTGAACGCGTTGCTAGTAATCTTTCATCCAACAGTAGTTTTACATTTGGTGCTTTTAATAATGAAAATCGTTTAGTTGGGGTTGTTACTTTATTAACAGAAGAAAAGGACGCATATAAGCATAAAGGGCATATCGTTGCAATGTATGTAGATACTGAAAATCGAAGAAGTGGTCTTGCACGTGATTTAATACGTAAAGCAATTGAAAGGGCAAAAGAGATGAAGCTAGAGCAATTGAATTTAGGGGTTGTGTCAACGAACGAACCAGCCAAACGATTATATGAATCAATGGGATTTAAAACGTACGGAATTGAAAAAAGGGCTATAAAAATGAATGGTATGTATAGTGATGATGAACATATGGTGTTGTTCTTTTAAGAGAGGAAGTTTTGTATGAAAGATCTCCATTTAGAAAGAAATCTGGATCCTCAAGTAGCGATTTTGTATGCGACGGTTGCTGATACGTTTAATAGATTGCAAAGGTTAGTAGAAGGTACTGAAGAGAACGAACTATCCTATAAAGGGTCTGAAAATAATGAAAATAGTATTGGGCAGTTACTTCAGCATTTAGCAGTTGTCGATTTACATTGGGTGTATCGTTTCAAGGGAGAAGATGTTCCAACAGCATTTGAAAATAAATATGGTCCTATGTTGAATGAAGTAGGAGAAATACCGAGTTTAAGAAAATACACGTTGCAAGAGTTAATGCAAGATTATGAAGCAGTGCAAAAATTGTTTTATGAAGAATGTATGAAACTAACAGAAACTGATTTAACGCGGGAAGTTTTGTATGAAAAAGGGGAAAATGCGACTATAAGATGGGGAATTTGGCATATAGCAGATCATAATCGGTATCATCAAGCACATATAAGTCGATTGAGGAAATTATATAGAGAATATAAACTACATATTCTTTAATTTTTGAATGAACAAACGCCCCTAAATAATAATTAAAGGAGGCGTTTATTTTTATTCGTTTGCTTTTCATCCCAAGCTATTATTAAATTTTTATGATAATCTTTTGGTTTTTCAATAGAAAACCAGTAAATTGAATGTGCAATAGTTGGTAGCCATCTTTTATGGCGGATTCGTATATTTTCATGGTGAGTATAATGGGTCGAGATTAAGGTAGATTTTGATCCTTGAAAATTTTGGTATGTAATATCCTTGATTTCATACCAATACACTTTATTCCCATGCAAATCTACTACAATTCCTTCATCATCCCAATAGGAACCTATATCGTTTGCACGTGTTTTCCATAAGGTTAGGGCATACTTTAGTAGCCATAAGGAGAAAAATATTGAAATAATTCCTAGTAAATCAAATTCTTCCATTAAAGATAAAACACTTATTAGAAGGAAAACAACTTCGAAAGAAAGTACAAATAAAATAGATTGTATAGAGGCTCTGTATATTTTCAGTGTTATCACATCCATAGAAGTAACTTATTTTTAAAATTATTTCTGTTTAATGTTTTTATATTAAGTATAATAAATGAATGTATTATTATCTTTTTCATTGCAAGTGAATGGAAAGTGAAATGTAAGTTTGTATGTAGATTTTTCATCGCGTATACTAAAATATATGTTATAGAGATTAAAAATTAAATACAAGGGGTTTTACAATGAAAGCAATTGTTATAGGGATACTGGCATCATTTTTCTTTGCCTTTACCTTTGTTTTAAACCGGGCAATGGACTTAGAAGGTGGAAGCTGGATTTGGAGTGCATCATTACGGTATTATTTTATGGTTCCAATGCTATTACTTATTGTTATGTATAGAGGGAACTTAAAGCAACTCTTTCAATATATGAAAAACAATCCGAAAGAATGGTTAGTATGGAGTATCGTTGGATTTGGTCTCTTTTATGCACCGCTTAGTTTTGCTGGAGCGTTCGGACCAGGTTGGCTCGTTGCATCAACATGGCAAATTACAATCGTTGCAGGGATTTTGTTAACACCATTTTTTGCGGTGGATCCACTACATAAAAAACTTCCGATGAAGGAATTAGTTATGTCGGGCATTATTTTATTAGGTGTTGTTCTCATGCAAGTAGAACATGCTTCTTCATTAGGTATTCGTGAAACCGTTTTATGTGTAGTTCCTGTACTTATTGCAGCATTTGCGTATCCTCTTGGAAATCGAAAAATGATGCAAGTTTGTAAAGGGGAATTAGATGTATTTCAGCGAGTACTCGGTATGACATTAGCAAGTTTACCATTTTGGTTTTTATTATCTGGTTACGAAGTATCAACTGGCGGATTACCGTCAAGTAACCAAGTTTTTCAATGTTTTATTGTAGCAGTTAGTTCTGGGTTAATCGCGACAATATTATTTTTCTTTGCAACAGATCTTGTAAAAGATGATCCACAAAAACTAGCAACAGTGGAAGCGACGCAGTCTGGTGAAGTTTTATTTGCGCTAGTAGGAGAGCTGATATGGTTATCTGCACCAATTCCGTCATCTTTATCTTGGGTTGGTATGAGTCTCGTTATTATTGGAATGATACTTCATAGTTATGTGGCTGTCGTTGTAAAAAAAGAAGAAAAAATAACGGCGTAATGAGATTAGCTCTTTTTATTAAGAGTTAGTCTTTTTTCATAGAAAGGGATGAAAATATGAATTTACAGCGTGTTGAACAAATTGAAAAAGATTCAATATTAAATTTGCTACAATATGCCGTCGGTCCAAATGAAATAAGCTTAAAGAAGGCAGTAATATTTTATCAAAGTAATAAAGGGACTTTGTACAAATATGAAGAAAAAGCTTGTATAGGTATTGAAGTAATCGGAGTAACTAAAGCACGAGTATGTCATATAGCAGTGGCTTCAGATTATCGTCAAAAAGGAATTGCACTGCAAATGATTAAAGAAGTGGTAAGGATATATCAATTGACTTATATAGAAGCAGAGACAGACGATGGGGCGGTAGAATTTTATAAAAGAATTGGTTTTCAAGTTAAAAGTTTAGGAGAAAAATATATGGGAATCGAAAGATTTCATTGTTATTTGGAAAAATAGTATAAAAATATGCATATGGAGTATAGCTTGAAAAAATAAGATTTACATTTTTCTTCATTTAATAAAACTCTCGTTTATCATTCTCTACGATTTTAATAGAGTTTTGAGGCTTCAGTACACCCATATACATATTTTTGTAGTAATGAATATGATTAAGTTAAAAATTAAGAAAAATATGATAATATATTTATATAAAAGTTTAAATTTACGTGGCTAGTGAGGGAACCAATATGAAAATGAATGAAATAGTAGCAAGCACACAATTTCCAAATACAATCGAAACAATAACAAAAGATTTAAAAACATTAGGAATCGAAAAAGGAATGACAATTATCGTTCATTCATCACTAAGTTCTATCGGATGGATATCTGGTGGTGCGGTTGCCGTAGTAGAAGCATTAATGAAAGTTGTTACGGAAGAAGGAACGATAATAATGCCAACGCAATCTTCGGATTTGTCCGATCCGAAACATTGGTCAAGACCACCTGTACCGGAAGACTGGTGGCAAATTATCCGAGATAACGTCCCTGCATTTGATTCACGTATAACCCCAACAAGGGGAATGGGTGAAATAGTTGAATGTTTTCGTACATATCCGAATGTAGTACGTAGTAATCATCCGTTAGGAAGTTTTGCTGCATGGGGAAAACATGCAGTAGAAATAACAATGAACCATTCATTATCAATGAGCTTTGGAGAAGAATCTCCATTAAGAAAAATATACGATTTAGACGGGTACGTATTATTAATTGGTGTTGGATATGATTCAAATACGTCTGTTCATTTATCCGAGGTGCGTACTGGTGCATGTGAGTTAATACAAGTAGGAGCACCTATTATAGAAAACGGTGAAAGAGTGTGGAAAGAGTTTGTTGAAATGGATTACGAATCTGAGAAGTTTGTAGAAATTGGTGTTGAGTTTGAGCGAAAAGGAACTGTAAAAAATGGGAAGATAGGGAATGCAACGTGTCGTCTAATGAAACAGCGTGATATAGTTGATTTTGGAACAGAATGGTTTCGTAAGAAAAATTAGTAAGGGATGGTTACAATGAAAGGGAAAAAGGTATTAATTACGAGCGGTGGTTGTCTAGAAAAATGGGATCAAGTACGCGGGCATACGAATATGGCTAAAGGTACAATCGGAAGGATAATCGCAGAAGAACTTCTAGCTAAAGGGGCACATGTTATATATTTACACGGTTATTTTGCGGAGAAACCGAGCGATGTACATAGAGGGTTAGAATTACATCCATTTGAAGGGATTGTTGATTTACAAGATAAAATGAAAAGTATCATCACACATGAAAAGGTTGATGCGGTTATTATGGCAGCGGCTGGATCAGATTGGATTGTGGAGAAGATCTGTGATCAAGATGGTAATGTTCTTAATATGAACGGAAAAATTTCAAGTGATATTGCACCGATTATTCACTTTCAAAAGGCTCCAAAAGTATTAAAACAAATAAAAGAATGGGACCCAGAAACAGTACTTATTGGTTTTAAACTTGAAAGTGATTTAAATGAAGAAGAACTGTTTGAAAGAGCGAAAAATAGAATGAAAGAAGCAAGGGCGAATGTAATGATTGCGAATTCACCACATTCTTTATATTCGCGCGGAGCTGTGCATTATGTAATTGGACAAGATGGTAAAGGGAAGTTGTGTAATGGGAAAGATGAAACAGCGAAAGAAATTGTCAAAAGCTTAGAGGTATTATGTAATCGTGTCACTGCTTTTTAAAATTAAGTTTTTAGATAAGAATGAATCCGCATAGTAATAAGTAAGCGAAACTTTAATTGGTGGGAATTTTACTTTTACACGAATGTGAAGCGTATATCAATTAAGAGCTATACACAGAATAATTGGTGAGGAGTGGATTCTATGGAACATTTATTAAAGCAAGCTATTAAACTTAGAAACGAAAAGAAATATGCGCAGTCTAAAGAGATGCTTATAGGATTAACAAACTTTACAAAGGATGCAGAAGTACTGTATCAGTGTGCGTGGATACATGATGTAATGGGGCTAGAAACAGAAGCAGTTCCGTATTATGAGCAGGCAATCGCAAATGGACTTGATGGCGAATCCCTTTGCGGTGCTTATATTGGTCTAGGAAGTACATATCGTTGTATAGGGGAATATGAAAAGGCAATTACAGTATTAGAAGCTGGGGTGAAAAAATTCCCAGAGAACGATCCGATGAAAGTATTTTTATCATTAGCAAAATATAACGTAAACGATCACGAGTCAGCGATGAAATTATTACTTGAAACTGTCGTGAAAGTAGAGGAAGTAAAAGAATTTGAACGTGCCATTTCATTTTATAAAGACCACTTAAATGAGGTTTTTAAATAAAGGAGTGAACGTATGAATGTTACACTATCGCGAAGGCGAAAAGGTATTTGGATTGGACTCGTCTCTTTAATTATGCTATCAAACTATTTATTGTATGCTCTTCCAATAGTACCAGCTGCGCCGAAAGAAGTTGTACTTGGGTCATTATTAGATTGCATGTTTGTCATTCCAATCATCACGTATTTCTTCATTATTCGAAAAAGGTACTCGTTAACGTATATAGTTCCTGTTGTAATAGCTGGTTATATTTTTGCAAGATTTATTATTCCAAGTGACTATTTACAAGATTTTTCATACGTTTCTTATATTATAGTTGCAGGAGAAATTGCTTTTGTATGTTTAGAGTTATTCCTTCTATATAAAATTGTTAGAAAGCTTCCTACCATAATAAAAAAATATAAAGAATATAAAAGTGAGTACTCTTCATTTTCTTATGCAATTGATGCTGCGTTTGACGCTACTATGAAAAGAAATAAATTAATAGATATCATTGTAACGGAGTGTAAGTTAATCTATTATGCATTTTTATCGTGGCGTGAAAAAGTACCAGAAGGTGAATACGTATACTCATATCACAAAAAGACTGGTGCAATAGGTGTATATATCATGATCATCCATGCGACCTTAATAGAAAGTATTGGTTTTCATTATTTGCTACACCAGTGGAATCCAGTAATAGCATGGATTTTACTTATTTTAAATGTATACGCGATGATTTATTTTATAGCTGAAATACAAGCGATGCGTAAAAATCCACTTATCGTAACAGAAGAACAAGTAATCATTCAAATTGGATTAGGAAAGAAAATTGTTATATCATTTACACAAATTGATAATATTGCGTTCTACAAGGATGAATTGCTAACGGCAAAAGAAGGGAAACAGGTATTGGATGCAACTGTTATGGAGTTCATAAAAGAACCTGCTACTTTTGAAATAACATTAAAAGAGCCAGTGAAAGCACAGTTGTTATATGGATTTTCTAAAACAGTAAGTCGTGTGCACTTAAATGTTGATGAAGAACGAAAATTTTATGATGCGGTTAAGGAAAAGTTAAAACATGAGTAATAGTGCTGTTAGTTACATAAAAACAAATGCGTTTCCGTTAGAAGTGAAAAAATATGAAACATGGATAGTGAAAAACTCTTTCTAAATAAGAAGGAGTTTTTCTTGTGTACTTGTATAAATCATTATATAAAAAACCATATACTTCTTTATCGTTAGATAAAGAAGTATATAATTGAGGATAGAACTAGTATGAGGGGAAACAAAATAATGAATAAGTTACTTACATCGAAAAGTGAAATTATAGAAAGAAAAATCCGGTATAACTCAACAATAGTAGATCACAATTGTTTATTACTTGAAAAGCAATCACAAAGTATCGTTTTATTTCACGAGGTGCAGTATTCATTTACAATGACTGCAAAAGATACTAAGTTAACAATCCCAAAAGGAAGTTATACAATCGCATATTATTGGAAAGATCGTCCGTACAATTTATACGTATGGAGAGATATAAAAGGGAAGTATTTAGGTTCCTATTTTAATATCGTAAAAAACACACAAATAAAAGGAGAAGTGGTTTCCTTCGAAGATTTAATCATCGATATTATGGTACTTCCAAATGGAGAATACTTCCTATTAGATGAGGATGAATTACCAGAACCATTAGGAAATTTCGAAGGTGGTTATGTGAACGAAGCTCTTCATTTATTAACGGATACAATTAAAACGTTCCTTCCAAAAATAATAAAAGGGACTGCTGATATCTTTAAAAATAAATAATGTTCGCTAAAACCTAGTTGACTTATCGGAAATATTTGTATAATATGTACTTAATTCCATAACGTATTGCTGATTGGAGAAACCAAAGGCATTTATCTGTTGATAAAATGCCTTTGGTTTTTTTATTGCACAAATACTGAATCTGTTCATTTATATGAATCATTTTAAGGAGGAGAAGAAATGACTGTTTCAATTGATGGGGTATCAAAATATTTTTTGAAACAAACTGGTACTGTTCAAGTATTAGAGAATATTAATTTTCAATTAGAGAAAGGGGATTTTGTTACAGTAATTGGTCCGAGTGGGTGCGGAAAAAGTACATTACTAAAAATTGTTGCAGGTCTAGATAATGATTTTGAAGGTGAAGTTATTATTGACGGGGAGCCTATCTTAAAAACGAGCAAGAAACAAGGTTTTATTTTTCAAGAGCATAGGCTTTTTCCATGGTTAACAGTTGAAGAAAATATAGCGGCAGATTTGTCGTTAAAAGATAAGTATGTGAAAGATAAGGTGAGAGAATGGGTTGAAATCGTTCGGTTAGACGGCTTTGAAAAATCGTATCCGAAAGAAATTTCAGGCGGGATGTCACAACGTGTTGCGATAGCGAGAGCGTTATTAAGAGATCCGAATGTATTATTACTTGATGAACCTTTTGGAGCGCTGGATGCTTTTACTCGAAGTCATTTACAAGAAGTATTGCTGAATATTTGGGAGCAGAAGAAAACAACAATGATATTCGTTACACATGATATAGACGAAGCGATATATCTTTCAAACCGAATTATCATTATGAGTGCAAAACCAGGGAAAATACATAAAGTGATTGAAAATAATTTGCCTTATCCGCGAAATAAAACTTCTCAATCGTTCCAACAACTTCGAACGAAAGTATTACAGCAGTTTGAATATGGAGGGTTGATTCAAACAAGTATATAGGAAAAGGGTGATTTTATATGTATAAAAAATTTAAAATTCTTTCTTTTACTTTAGCTATATCAGTATTTTTATTAGGATGTGAAAAAAGTACAGTAAGTAGTAAGAAAGAAGATGTAACAATACAAATTGGTATACAGCAAGGATTAAGCCCGCTATTACTAGCAAAGAAAAAGGGATGGTTTGAAGAGGAGTTTAAAAAAGAAGGAGTTAAAGTGAAATGGACAGAGTTCCAAAGTGGACCTCCTTATTTTGAAGCAATCGCATCAAACCGGTTAGACTTTGGTGAAGTAGGGAATTCTCCAGTCATTTCAGCGCAAGCAGCAGGTATTGGATTTACCGAAATCGCCAATACAAGTTATGCGAGAAAAGGAACTGGAATTCTCGTTCAAAAAGATAGCAAGATTGCGAGTGTAAAAGATTTAAAAGGTAAAAAAATTGCAGTAGCAAAAGGAAGTAGTGCCTTTAATTTATTATATAGAGCGCTTGATAAAGAAGGTATTGATGCAAAAGATGTAAATGTCATTCAATTACAACCAGATGAAGCGCAGCCTGCATTCGAATCAGGATCAGTAGATGCATGGGCGATTTGGGACCCTTTCATATCATTACATACGTTAAATAAAGGTGCGAAGGTGATTGCAGATGGTGAAACATTAAATGTCTCTTCACCAGAATTTTTAATTACGAGGACAAAATTTGCGAAAGAACATCCAGAATTAGTTGAGAAATTCCTCAAAGTTTATGAGAAAGCACGTGTATGGCAAGAGGCTAACTTAGATGAAGCAATAAAAGTGTACACTTCTGTAAAAAAGATAGATGCAGAGATTGTAAAAGAAGTGTTTAATCACGACAAACCAATTTTAGTTCCGGTAACGAAGGAAATAATAGCAGAACAACAAAAGACAGCGGATTTTCAATATAAGCTCGGTTCTATAAAGAAAGAAATTAAGACGGAAAAAGTTGTGGATAATTCTTTCGTAGAAAAAGCATTGAAAGCGAAGTGAAAAGAGGTTTTGTAAAGTGGAAAATACGAAAGCTGTTATGAAACCAGCGAGTATAACGATTAAGAAAAATGGCATAAAGAAGGTACGAAAGTTAAATGTAAAAGTTTTAGTAAGGGCGATTACTATACCGGTTATTATATTAATAATTTGGCAGTTGGCTGGCGTATTCGGTCTTGTTTCTAAAACAGTTTTACCAACACCATTAGATATTTTTCTAGCTTTCCAAGAGCTTATTAAAACAGGAGAGTTATTCGGCCATTTAAGTATTAGTGTATTCAGGGCTGCGGCTGGTTTCTTTATTGGTGGGGGCTTAGGAATCATTTTAGGAACAATTGTTGGATTTTCAACGAGAAGTGAGCAATATTTAGACCCATCTGTGCAAATGTTAAGAACTGTACCTCATTTAGCTGTTGCGCCGCTTTTTGTATTATGGTTCGGTTTTGGTGAAACATCGAAAGTGTTATTAATTGCAGATGGTGCATTTTTTCCTTTATACGTAAACGCATTTTTAGGTATTAGAGGTGTGGATTCAAAGTTATTTGATGTTGCGAGAGTGTTAGAGTTTAGCAAAAGAAAACTAATTACGAAACTAATTTTACCATCTGCATTGCCTAACCTTTTACTAGGAGCAAGGTTATCGTTAGGTGTTGCATGGGTGAGTTTAGTAGTAGCAGAACTTATGGGATCTACAGAAGGTATTGGTTATATGATTATGGATGCAAGGCAATTTTCAAATACAGATATCGTATTTGTCGGCATAATTATCTTTGCATTTGTTGGGAAGTTTTCTGACTCTCTAGTACGTTTACTAGAAGTGAAGTTTTTAAGATGGCGAGATAATTTTAAAGGTGAGACTGGGAATTAACATATAAATTATTAGGGGTAATTTATATAGAATTTGTTAGTATACGTTTCAAAATAAATAAGGGATGTGTAAAGGTATGGAATTATTATGGTTTATTCCGGCTTATGGAGATGGTCGATATTTAGGAACGACAAAACGAGGAAGAGCAGCTGAATATGGTTATTATAAGCAAGTTGCTGCGGCAGCTGATTATTTAGGATATACGGGTGTGTTACTTCCAACTGGTCAAGGATGTGAAGACCCTTGGGTGTTAGCTTCAGCTCTTGCTGCTGAAACAGAAAAACTAAAATTCTTAGTAGCAGTGAGACCAGGACTAATGTCACCTACAGTTGCAGCGAGGATGGCATCTACATTTGATAGAATTTCAGATGGGAGACTACTTATTAATGTAGTAGCTGGAGGAGATCCAGTTGAACTACAAGGAGATGGATTATATCTTGAGCATGATGAAAGATACGAAGCAGCGGATGAATTTTTAAAAGTTTGGAAATCGACATTGCAAGGTGAAACGATCTCTTTAGAAGGAAAACATATTCAAGTTACAGATAGTAAAGTTGTATTCCCGCCAGTTCAAACACCATATCCTCCTATATATTTCGGAGGATCATCAGCTGCTGGAAAAGAAGTAGCAGCTGAACATAGTGATGTATATTTAACGTGGGGAGAGCCACCAGAGCAAGTGAAAGAGAAAATAGAAGAAGTAAGAAAACTTGCAGAAGAGAAGGGGCGTACAGTACGATTTGGCATTAGATTACACGTAATTGTAAGAGAAACAGAAGAAGAAGCATGGGAAGAGGCAGAACGTTTAATTCAATATGTGGATAATGAAACAATTGAGCTTGCTCAAAAGACATTTGCAAGATATGATTCGGTTGGTCAAAAGAGGATGACACATTTAAATAAAGGTACGAGAGAGTCGTTAGAGATAAGCCCTAATTTATGGGCTGGAATCGGACTTGTAAGAGGTGGGGCAGGTACTGCACTTGTAGGCGATCCGCATACAGTAGCAGAAAGGATAAAAGAATATGAATCGTTAGGAATTGATACGTTTGTTTTATCAGGATATCCGCATTTAGAAGAAGCGTATGAGGTCGCAGAATTGTTATTCCCATTATTGAAAGACGAGAAGAAAGAAGAAAATAAAATTGTTGGTGAAATGATTGCTGATGCATATGCATTAAAAAAATAGTGAGAAATAAAGTTTCACATATTTATTGCTTTATTTTGTTCACTGCCTGTTAATACGGGATAAAAAACCCGCAAGTTATTCGCTTGCGGGTTTTCATCGTAAATTATTAGAAAATATGGTAAAATTAAAGGGTAACTTAAGGTGCGGTTGGTTGTTCAATTATCACTTCTCCGAGTAGGAGGGGGGTGATAATACGTGAGTGAAATAGCGTTGCTACTGCAAGGTGGACTGTTTCTCGTTGCATTGTTAACGTTCGTCGTCGTTTTAATAGACAAGCTCAAAAAATAACAACCCACCTATGCTTATAGAATGTGGGTTGTTTTGTTTGTAAGAAACAAATAGGATAAATGAACAATCCAATCTGCTAAGTTACGTGGACTAGTGTGTAGCCGCACACTAGTCTTTTTTATTTATATACAATTTATAATTGGTTTATGTGATTGTATTGTTCTTTTCATACTCATTATAACACAGTGTCTTTTCATCAAGAAAGGAGACCGTATGTTCTGGTTCCTGTTATATAGTAGGTGCTTTTTCTTTAAACAGCCCATCCATATACTGTTTTAAACTTTGGACATAAAATTTCTGCGTATTCACATTATTTACACCGACAATCGGCGATGGAAGGTCAAATCTTTTTTCTGATAAATGAACGACAACATCAAAGATGTCAAACAAACGAATGAAGCAAAACAGGCCGTCTTTATCGCTAAGTAAAATAAAGTAATGATTTTCACTACTTGTATTTAGCGTATTCCATAAAGAACTTTTGCTTAAATCACGTACAATGCTTTTTTCTTTTAGTTCCACGAAATCTGCATTTGAGAGAATGGTAGAAATATCAATTGCATCTTGATCTTCAAAGTAGCCATCAACTGTTTGTACAGCGAATGTATAAGCCATTTTTAATACACTCATTTTATATTTACGGTTATCTAATAGTAATTCACGTTGAATAGAACTCGCTACTTTCGTTACACGTTCCTCCTTCCAAATTTCATTATGTAAGGAAATATCGTGCTTTTTACATAGTTTCATAATTAATGCATTAGAATAAAGAATCTCGTCGCTTACTTCGACAACATCAGTCTCAGCAGCCGCAAGTTCCTCACCGTGCTCATTCGTATAGAGTGGGGAATCAATTTGTCTTTTCATTTGTTCAATCTTAAATTGACTCAATTTATGCCTAATTAAAGGACGATCAATATCTGTTGTCATTTGTTCATGACAAGTATCACAAATTGAGTTTGTGAAATAATATCCACATAATATTTCTGGAATGACATATTGTTCACTAAGTTCTTTCGTATCTTTTCTGCAAATGATGCATTGTGTCATTTTTATCACCTTTACCTGCAAATTTGTATGTAATCTCATTGTAGTGTATTTATTGGTATTTTGGAATATTGTAAAGGAAAATATTATGTGAAATTCATACTTATTTTGGTACAATGAAGAGAAGTGCTAGTTTAAAGGAGGCCGTTTTTTTGAAATCAAAAGTGCACTTTTGGACATTAGAAGTGCTAATGGTTGTAGGAATCATATTTATTTGCACAAAAATATCATTTTTATTTCAACCGATTGGTATCTTCATATCAACATTGTTTTTCCCAATCTTAATCGCGCTTTTTTTATACTTCATATTTAATCCTGTATTAATCTTTTTGGAGAATAAAAAAGTACCTAGAAATTTAGCGATATTACTGTTATATCTTTTTATCATAACATTAACTGCGGTTGGCGTTGGAGTAGTTGTTCCTACGATTTCACAACAGCTAATGGACTTAGTAAAAAATATGCCAGGCTACATAAAAGAGGGGAAAGTATACATACAAGAATTATCACATCATAGGTTGTTTGAATGGTTATCTACACAAAACTACGTTTCCATTGAAACAATTGAAAAAAATGCGATTGAATACTTAAAAGATATTCCAAATACAATTACGTCGAGTGCAACGGCTTTATTTGGTATTATCACGAACGTTGCATTAGTTGTATTTACAGTACCGTTCATTTTATTTTACATGTTTAAAGATGGACATGCCTTTCCAGGAAAAGCGGTAAGTTTATTACCTGAGTCTTACCGTGAAGAGGGGCTTCGTATCATTAAGGAAACGAACGAAACATTATCTGCATATATTCAAGGGCAAGCGCTCGTTTGTATATTTGTAGGTGCGTTTACTTTTATCGGTTATTTAATTATCGATTTACCGTACGCTTTTGTTTTAGGAATTATTGCAGCATTTACAAACATCATTCCTAACTTAGGGCCATTTATTGGGGCAGCACCAGCTGTTATTGTAGGACTGTTCGTTTCTCCGATGCAAGCCTTATACGTAATTATTATCGTAACAATTGTACAACAGTTTGAAAGTAATATTATTTCACCGCGTATTATGAGCTCGAAATTAAACATTCACCCATTAACAATTATTATCCTAATTTTAGGGGTAGGTAATTTTGCTGGAATCATCGGAATGATTTTAGCAGTACCAGTTTATGCAGTAACAAAAACTGTTGTTTCGAACTTAGTGAGATTGTTTAAGACAAAGAGAAGTAATCGGAAATAGTGAAACCTGAGAAAGATACACCGCTTTTTAAGTGGTGTATCTTTTGTTTATAAATAAATAATTAAAAGCGGGTTGATTTGATTTTATTATATATTTTTTATACATCAAATTCAGTGATAAACTTGTGTGATATAAGCTCTATAAAACTATGTGGAATCCCTCTGAACTATCCAAATCATTTCCTTACAGCGTGCTATCAACATCATAATCGACTCCTTTCAATTCTATATAGTTAAACGATTAAAGGTGAGTGTAGTATTTGCTCCTACGATCTCGAATTTCATCAATAACTTGTTTATATTGTCTTTCTTGTTTTAATTCATTTTGAGATATTGTTTCTTTTTGAATTGTAATCGTTAAAAAGAAAAGGTGAAACTTCATATGTGAATTCCTCCTTTCGAATTGGAATTACAGATGACTACAGTAATGACTTTGTCTTTCTTTTACATGATCTATAGCCTGATTAATTTGTCGTTCATGAAACATTTCAGACTCAGAAAATTTATTTTTTTGAATGGTAATGGTTAAAAAGAATACTTTAAATTTCATTAGATAATTGCCCCTTTATAAGTGATTTAGAAAAAACGAGTGTAATAAGAAATTACAGATGACTACAGTAATGACTTTGTCTTTCTTTTACATGATCCATAGCCTGATTAATTTGTCGCTCATGAAACATTTCAGACTCGGAAAATGTATTTTTTTGAATGATAATGGTTAAAAAGAATACTTTAAATTTCATTGGATAATGACCCCTTTATAAGTGATTTAGAAAAGACGAGTGTAATAAGAAGATTGGCGCTCTTTTACTTCGTCCATAATGTTTTGAATGTATTGCTCACGTAAAATCTCTTTCTGTGAAAGTTTACGTTTTTGAATAGTGATAGTTAAAAAGAATGCTTTAAATTTCATTAGATTTATGACCCCTTTATAAGTGATTTAGAAAAGACGAGTGTAATAAGAAGATTGGCGCTCTTTTACTTCGTCCATAATGCTTTGGATGTGTTGCTCACGTAAAATCTCTTTCTGTGAAAGCTTACGTTTTTGAATGGTGATTGTTAAAAAGAATGCTTTAAATTTCATGAATATATTGCCCCTTTAAAATATATTTTTAATACATTTGAGTGTAGTATGAACTTTTAATGTCAGTTATTTTATCAGTCAGTTGTTTTAACTGTTGTTTACGATTGATTTCAGTTTCAGATAAAGTATTTTTTTGAAGCACAGTCGTAAAAAAGAAAATATGAAAAGTCATAAATGAATTCCTCCTTTCGAAAAGGAATTACAGGTGATCACAGTAAAGTGCTTGGCGCTCCTTAACATCATTCATAGCTTTTTCAATTTGCTCATTATGAAGAATTTCCCCTTTGGAAATTGTATTTCTTTGAATCGTAATACTTAAAAACAATACGCTAATAGTCATTGAATGTTGCTCCTTTCTTAGAAAAATAATGTAAGAGACTAAAAAATCGCGCAAAAAAACCACAGGAAGATACAGTTCTCCTATGGCTGGGCGCGAAAAAGCCACAGGAAAGTATACGACCTCCTGTGGCGAATTTATGAATTAAATGAAATAAATTACGATTTTCAATTCTCCATTAGGGTGGTCGAATTCATATTTAATTGTCCAGAAAACACAGGTGCAGTTAACGCTAAAGTTAATGCATGTAATTGTAAGTTCATCATTTCCTTCGACCTCCTTTTAGAATTTTTTTCTTACGTTAGTAAGTATATACAATTAATGGATAATTGTAAACATAAAAAATGAAAATTTTTAATTTTGATTAAAATGCGTATATTTAAAAAGGGATTTGAAAGTAAATATTGTAATTAACGAAATATCGATAAAAATGAGGGATGCTAAATGAAATATATGCATCATAACATAATCGTTATGCTAACAATTTTTTTATTTATTACGGCTTGTTCTAACGGGGAAAGAATAAAAGCTATATATGATGTTAGGTCAGATGATTTTAAGAAATATACTGGGACATACGTTGGTAATAATTCAGATGTGGTTGCAATTATTAATCATTTACCCGGTGGTGGAACAGTTCAAAGTATAAGTTTAGAAAATGAAAATATAAAAGTGAACTATGGCGCAAAAGGGAGTGGGGCTCTTACAGAAGAAATGATTGAGACGTATTGGTTTGATGAGAAAGATACGATGAAGAAGAATTTTCTCTTTAACATTATTTATCTTGTAGTTTTAGTTCCAAATGCAAACAGTTACGAGTTTCAGGTAGAGAATATAAAATTTATGATGAAAAGGGAGGAAATCCTATCAATCTTGCATGGAAAATTTGATGATTTTCCAAAAGAAGATGATATATGGGATAAAAAGAAAGTAGTAAAGTTTCTTAACGATAATAATGAAAAAATTAAAATGCTTGTGGAAGATAAAGATTTTCGGAAATCTTTATTTGCTAAATATCCAGTGAGCCAGTTGAAATAATGGAGGGGAGAAGATGGAGTTAGTATACAAAATTTCTTATCATAGAATGCAGGATCATTATTTACCTAAATTAGTACAGGCAATTAGGCTCGTTAGTGAAGAAGATTTGTGGAAAAAAGAGACCTCTGTTAATTCAATTGGTGGAATCGTACTACATATTTGTGAACATTTACAGAGAAATACAAGGCGTTATAAGGATCCAAATATAGTTTTTGAAAATGGAATTGAAGAATATTTTCCAGTGAAACAAATAAGATCTGAAGCTTTGTTAAAAACTGTTGAAGAAATATTTGATGAGTGGGGCAAAGCATATATACAGGTCTGGGAAGAAAAAAGGCATATTGATCTTCAAAGTCTATTACATTTGGTTGAGCATACAAGCTATCATTTAGGGCAAGTAGTAGATCGTACAAAATGTATTGAGGGACAACAGTTTAATTTTTGTCAAAATGGTATAAATGAAAAGAATTTGAGAACAAGAGTTGAAACTTCGAATTTTTAGAAAGAGAGACATTCTTAATTGAATGACTCTCTTTTTTTGTAAAAGAAATTTATGGAAAAAAATAATTCTATGTGATATGGTTAATTACATAAGTAATGAACCTATGAACCTAAGGTGGTGAAAATGTGAAGCCGACTCTAGAACAAAATAAATTAATATACATACAAATTGCAGAAACGATTGAATCTGATATTTTAAAAGACATATTGCTTGAAGAAGAACAAGTTCCATCGACAAATCAATTTGCGAAGATGTTACAAATAAATCCGGCTACCGCAGCTAAAGGGGTGAATGTATTAGTGGATGAGGGGATTTTATATAAAAAGAGAGGGATCGGGATGTTTGTTGCAAAGGGAGCGAAAGAAGTCGTACTAAAAAAAAGACAAAATACTTTTATGACTGAATATTTACCTAAAGTGTGGGAAGAAGCGAAAGTACTAGAAATATCAAAAGATGAATTGATGGATATGATTCAAAAGATTACGAAGGAGGGGAAAGAGGGATGATTGCACTTGAAACGAAAGATGTAACGAAAAAGTATAAAAAGAAAATAGCTGTAAATGAAGTAACGATTTCATTGGAAGAGAATAAAATATATGGTTTGCTTGGAAGGAACGGAGCAGGGAAAACGACTTTATTAAATTTACTAGCAGGACAAATTACTTCAAGTAGTGGAAGTGTATCAA
This sequence comes from Bacillus sp. FSL L8-0152, assembly GCF_038006365.1. Classification (NCBI taxonomy): domain Bacteria; kingdom Bacillati; phylum Bacillota; class Bacilli; order Caryophanales; family Bacillaceae; genus Bacillus; species Bacillus sp. FSL L8-0152. The sequence goes on along the minus strand of NZ_JBBOVB010000001.1, from coordinate 2,935,632 downwards.
TATTTGGTGGAGATGTTTTTGAAAATAGTAAAGCGATGCAAAATATTTGTTTCGTTAGAGTAAAAGAAGAGTCTCATTTAAGTTATAGCGTAAAAGAAATTTTTAAGATATGTAACATGTTTTATAAAAATTGGGATCAGAAGTTTGCTGAAGAACTGGCGGGTAAATTTCAGCTTAATATAACAGAGAAATACCATAAACTATCTCATGGCATGCAAACAGTTGTAGGAATTATTAAAGGGTTAGCAAGCAGAGCGACAATTACTATTTTTGATGAACCAACTACAGGATTAGACGCAGCACATCGTGAGTTATTTTATAGTTTACTACTAGAAGATTACGGGGAGTATCCCAGAACAATTATATTATCAACACATCTGGTAGAAGAAGTAACCCATGTTATTGAAGAAGTAATTATCATAAAAGAAGGTGCACTTGTTGTTCAATCAACAGTGGAAGATTTATTGCAACAAGGTCATATTATTTCAGGGCAAAAAGGTAAAGTGGAGGAGTTCTTGATTAATAAAAAAGTTATAAATAAAGAAATTTATGGGAATAAAGGTATTGCTGTTATATGGGAAGAGCTTTCTAATGAAGATTGTTACTCTCTTGAAAAAGAAGGTTTAGTAATTGATAGAATTACATTACAAAAACTATTTATTCACATGACTGGTGGCGAAGTGGAATGACGACGTTAATGAAACAATTGAGGTTACATATAAATTTTCATTATAAAGCAATTTTAATATTTTGGATTGTAGCTTTATTAATAAAAGGAGCTTTATATGCTGCTCATTTAAATGAAGCGAAAGTTGGTTATTTACCCGAAATTATCAATAATCCTTCAATTGCAATTATGATTTTTATAGTAGGGAGTGTTTTCATTGTTCAAGATGATGTATTTCGTTTAGCAGTTTCATTTGGTATAACGAGAATACAATATTTTATCGGAGCGATTTGTTATATCGTGTTGCAATCCGCATTGTTTTCATTCCTTCAAATACTGTTTTTACAAGATATAAAATATAACTTAGTAAATGTTAACTTTGGAGAGCAATTAATACAACAGTTTATTTTACAATTTTTATTTTATGTTACGATAGCATGTTTCTTTCAAGTAGTAGTAATTTTTAAGCAAAGATTTCAATGGATTGGTCTCATGATTGGTGGGTCGCTTTTCCTTTCAACAAATAGTGTGCTGTATGGAGAAGTAGGGATAAAAGGATTGTTATTTACAAATGATGTATCTTTAATAGATATCCCTTATTTTATTGTTATTTCAATTGGATTAACAATTCTTTATATCATAACTAGTAGTATATTTATTCGTAAAGTATCATTTGAACGAACAGTTTAAAATAGTGATAGATTATTCTTTTAGGGAGAAGGAAAATATATGGGAGACACGTCCTCACTAATAACCGTCTTTTTATGCATTGCACTACTAATATTTTGGCGTCGTTATCGCTCCATGCATAAGCCAATAAAGGGATCGGGAAAACGTATTTTATGGCCATTACTATTTTTAACACCAGGTATTGTATGGTTTTTAGGTCCCGTACATCCAGCTATATTACAAGTAATTATAGCGGTATTCATTGGTGTACTTTTTGCTGTACCGCTTATAGTATTAACAAATTATGAACGAAGAGATGATGGGAATATTTATACGAAAAAAAGTGCAGCTTTTTTAATTACTTTTATTGCACTTGTCTTTTTAAGATATGGTTCAAGACAATTTATCGTTGATTTAGATCAACAAACGATTGGTTTATTATTTTACGTTGTTGCAGTATCGTATATTTTTCCTTGGAGAGTTGCCTGTTATATAAAGTTTAGGAAAGTTTGGCTGGAAAATAATAATCATGCTATATGAAAACTTCTCATTTGAGAAGTTTTTTTATTTTTACAGGTAAGCAAAACAAGTTGTTGAAGGGCAGGCTGTCATAGAATATGATACATATTATAATGAGGAAAAGTTGAGGGGATAAAAATGCGTACAATTTTACTTTTTCTAAACAACATGTTCATTAGCGAAATCGAGGACATTAGGCAAAAACATGATCCTTTATTTGGATTAATTCCACCGCATATTACAATTGTATTCCCATTTGAAAGTTCGATTTCAAATGATGAGCTGAAATTACATATTATAAATGTATCAAAACCGATACAGAATATAGAAATTGAATTTAAGAATCAAATTACAAGTGAAAGAGAATATTTGTTTTTACGAGTTGAAAAGGGGAAAGAACAAATAGAGGAACTACATAATATTCTATATACAGGACCTTTATTACAATTTTTGAAAGAAGACATTCCGTACATCCCGCATGTAACAGTCGGAAGAAAAGAAAGTGTCGCGTTAGCTGCTGAAGTAGTGAAGGAGATTCCTAGTTTTCATGGGAAGTTAAATTGTGTGATTGATAGAATAAGCGTGGAGCGAATTGGAGAGAACGGGGAATCAATTATTGAATTTGAAGTGCCATTTCTAAAAAGCTGACAAAAGTCAGCTTTTTATTTCGTAGCATGAAGTAATGCACCAATTGCACCGCTATTACCACCATCTTGTAAAAAGATTGGTGTTTTATTTTGATATTCGGTGTAGCTACTAATAATATGTTGAAGTTGTACGTTATTACATAAAGTCGAACCAATATAAATAATATGTTCAATGTTTTTTGTTTCAGCGAATTGAAGGCTTAATGCAGTAACGACTTCACCGACAAGTCCTTGTACAGTAGCTAGTATATCGGAGCTACTATTATTTGATTCTGTAATGGCTGCTTTTCCGAAGTTACTAGCAGTTAAGTTATTATCGATAGGGGAAAGAATACCACCATAAATATCTCCAACCGTAATATCTAGTTCTTTTCTAGATCCTACTTTTGTTAGAGGGATTACATCTTCAAAATGATCTATATTTGTTAACAATTTTGAAAGTCCCATAATAGTCCCACCGCCAACTCCGGTTCCACCAGCGCGAATATATTGTTCATTATAAACGTAATGGATAGAAGTACCTGTACCGATATTGGTTAAAATAAAATTGCGTATAGCATGTTTTTCTTCTTTTAATATGTATTGGACACCTGCAAGAGTAGCTTCAAATTCGTTTAGCTCTATTATTTTATATGAACCTGTAAGCAGTTGCTGTAATAGTTTCGATTTACCACCCGTAATACATATTTGTTTTATGCCATTGTTGTTTTTAATCCAATCTATTATTTTATGTTGTTCATGTGAATAAAATTTTTCAAAAGTTAATAGCCTTTTTTCGTTAAAATAAGCTATTTTCGTTAATGTGCCTCCAGCATCGATACCGATAGTACGTTCCATTTTCCTGCTCCTAACTACGTAATATGTTTTCCTATTTATTTTTAATTGGTTGAGAATAGATATTCCCAACTGATATAAGGAACAATTTAATCTGCTTGATATATTAATAGTTTTTCTATAGTTACAATAGGCTGGTCGTTTACAGTTGCAATACCTTTACCAAGAACAAAACCTCGACGATTGCGCGTTAGTTCATAATGTAAATCAAGTTTATCACCGGGATATGCTTTTCCTTGGAATTCAACTCCATCTAAAGAGGAGAGGAATCCTAGTCCTTCAGAATCACTTGTATGTACAAATGCACTAAGCTGAGCAAGTGCTTCTACAATTAACATATGAGGCATATGTTTTTGATTATCATTTATAAACCATTCGTTATTTGTAATGAGTTTATATCCTGTAACGGATTCACCTTGTTTTACATTTGTTACTTTATCAGTCATTAAAAATGGATAACGATGGGGAAGAGTGTCTTTAATATGCATATGAAAGTACCTCCAATTAATAATACCCCTGCTAAATTTAAGCAGGGGAGTGGGAACTAATTTTTAACTAATTCATTTACTTTTTCAAGAGTGAAAATGCCGCTATTTCTAATGTTTTCAACAACTTGTTGCAACACTTCTTTATCTTGAACGAGTGCAATACGTACGAAGCCTTCTCCGTGAGGTCCAAATGCATGACCAGGTGTAACAACGACATTCGCACGATCCATTAATGCATAAGCGAAGTCTAGAGAAGTCCATCCTTGTGGAATTTCAGCCCAGACAAACATACTACCAGCTGGCTTATCGACATTCCAGCCAAATGTTCGGAATCCATCGACTAAAGTATCTCTCCGTTCTTGATAAATATCGCGGTTTTTCTCACAAAATACAGCGCCATTTCTTAGTGCTGCAGATGCCGCTTTTTGAATTGGTAAAAATACACCGTAATCGGTATTAGATTTAAATTGAGTAAGTGCACGAACAATTTCTTCGTTTCCAATCATATATCCAATACGGCTACCTGCTAAACTATAACTTTTTGACAAAGAATTGATTTCTACACCAACTTCTTTAGCACCATGTACAGAGAGGAAGCTAATTGGCTTATTACCATCGAAATAAAATTCAGCATAAGCAAAATCATGGACAACGATAATATTATGCTTTTTCGCGAATGCGATTACTTCTTTAAAGAAATCTTCATGAGCCATTGCTGGAACGGGATTCCCTGGGAAGTTTAAAATCATCATCTTCGCTTGATCGGCAATTTCTTCAGGGATGACTCCTAAGTCTGGTAAGAAATCATTCTCTTTCTTTAAAGGCATGTAGTAAGATGTTGCACCAGCCATTTGAATACCTGTTTCATAAGCTGTATATCCTGGATCAGGAACTAATATAATATCACCTGGATTTGCATAAACCATAGGTAAATGAACGAGCCCGTCTTGTGAACCCATTAATAATAAAACTTCTTTATCCGCATTTAATAAAACGTTATGAGTGTTGTTGTAATATTCAGTTACAGCTTCGTGAAATTCTTGAATACCTGATAATGTATACCCGTAGCTCTCTTTCTCACTCGCTGTATGTACCATTGTTTCTCTTACAAAATCAGCGGGCGGCATATCAGGATTTCCGATGCTCAAATCAATCATGTTATGACCTGCTGCAATTTTTTCTTTTTTATAGGCTCCTAATTCACTAAATATAGAAGATTGGAATGCTTTCATTCTAGTTGCTAACGTGTAAGTCATCAAAACCCCTCCTAAAACAGTGCTTTCATTCTGCGTTTTTAATTATTCTGAAAACACATGTTTATATTTTATCATTTTTTTATGAAAATTAAAACGATTGACAAATTTAGAGGAAGGATTAGCCTATTTTGAAAAGTATCGATGTAAATAGCGTAGACGTGTTAATTGAAATGTCTATTATAGGATTCATTTTATATAACTTAAGTTATTTTATAGTTTTTATTAAGTATTTGTGGAAGATTTCTAAAGTGAAATAACGCAGAAAATATTTTCTGCGTTTCCTCTGAAATGTAATCATTTCTTTTTATACGTGCATAATTTTTCAGCTGTCAAAAAGTATACATTTAATGTACCGTCGGCAACTTTTAAAGTTTGCTCTGATGTAAATGAATTACCATAATCAATGTGATATACATTAGAATTTTTGACAAATGAGCCTTTATATAAATCGTCTTTATTCTTTGTGGTTTGCATTTCTACTAAATTTTGCACAATTTCCTCTTTATTTTCTTTTTTGACAACTGTTTCAAATTTATAATATACAGGGCATTCACCATTTTTATTGTCAACGACTTCCCAAGAACCGTATATATCGTTATTGCTGCATCCACTAAGTAGGATGATTAGTATAGGAATTGTAAGTAGAACCTTTTTCATTTTGTGCTCCTTTCTTTTAAATTTGAATAAACGTGCGAATACGATAGGGATATTATAATAAATAAAGTTTAAATTTTTTTAAAGAATTATTTAATTTCATATAAAAATTTAGGAGAAATTAAATAAGCATGAATCTAGTGTAAAGTCAGATTCATGCTAGTACTATAGCCTATGTTATGTCTTTTTTGAGGATATATAAAGAGGAAAGCAGAAGCACTATTCCATTTATTATATATACGCTTGCGATCATAAAGGCTAACGTACCTGCGCCAAATCCTGCTTTATCGAATATAGAAGCAAATGTTGCGATAGTCAAAAAGATAATGGGAGTCAGTAGTAAAAATATGAAACCTGCCACGATTCTTTTTTTAAAACTATGTCCAGATAAGGAAATGGCTAAAAAGTTTAGGATGCTAAACAGAGCAATTGCAAAGAGCAGGACAATAAATACTTGGATGCCATCAGACATTTTACCACTCCTTTTATAAAGAGTACTCTTTATAATCTATTCGAAATAAAAGAGGGCTACTCCTTTAGATAATTTCAATAAACGTAATAAATAGGCGTATTATAAAACAAAGAAGTATGGATTCAATATTATATCCATACTTCTTTGTTTATTTTATAAATTCGCAGATTGCGAATGCTGTTTTTCATAATGTTTCTGCTTAGAAAGGGAAATAGAAATAATCAATAATGAAACGACTCCGAAGATGAGAACCATATATTGTAACCCAATTGTATCTAAGAAGAACCCTGTGCCAAGTAAGACGATTTGGAACATAACCCTCTCAAACATATTACGGAATGAGAAGAGGCGACCGTGATAACTTTTTTCAACTTTCGTTTGGAAAATTGTCGACATAATAGGGAAGAAGCAGCCAACGCTAAACCCAAACAAACCAAATGATGTAAGAGCCATCCATTTTATATCGCTAAAGAACAATGAAAGGTGTGCAAAAGCAGTACAAACTGCGAAGAAATATAGTAATTTTTCAGGTTTGAAATGATCAGATAGACGTTTAATTACGAAGGCACCTAACATAAATGCGACACCTTCAATTGTATATATGAACCCTTTAATCGTAGGATCATGTTGCATTTCGCTAATGTTAATAACCATTAAATTAAACCCAGCTATAAATAATAGAGGGATAATACTTAATATAAGTGCTGTAAAAGCAATAGGAATTCCTTTTAAAATACGAAATACTTCCATAAAGCTATTATCTTTTGCAGCTTGTTTACTTGGTGTTGTTGATTTCTTGTCTTCGAATTGTAGGAAGAAAGTCGAGAGGAATAATAAGGCGTATGCTGCCATTGAGAAGGCATACATGTACTGTAAACTCATCACAACTAAAAGAATTCCACCTAGTGAAGTACCTGCAATACGAGCGATTGTACCAACATTCATATGTACACCATTCATTTGTAATAACTCATGCTCACGTACGATGAGTGGAATTACAGATTGTAATGCAGGGAAATAAAATGCTGCTGAAATTTGAAGAGCAACCATAAATGCAATCATAAATGCGATACTTTCAAATTGAATAGCAAAAAACATGAAAATAACACTTAAAACTCGACCAAACCCAGCGTAAAGAAGAACTTTTTTCTTTTCATACTGATCGATGACACGGCCAGCCATAGGTCCAACTAGAACACCGGCTAATAGTCCGATAAATAATATAACTGATTTCATGAAATCAGAAGGGACATATTTTTGCATAAATTCAAGGTTGCCAAGAATACCAAGCCATAATCCTAGACCTGCAATAAACTCCCCAATTAAAACAATCCAAACGTTTTTATTACGCCACATAACATAAAACCTCTCCGTCTTTTAAAATGAAAAACTCGTATATAAAACCTCCTTATTTATGTAGTATTTTTATACGAACTTTTTTAGAGTCAGAGTCTATATTACGTGTTTCATAATTGGATTTCAATCTTTTTGATTTGTCAAAAATTTGATGCGTTAATTGATGAAATAAGTGAATTAAAACATAAAAAATTTATGATTAAAGCTAATAGAAAGTAAGGGTACATATAAAAAAGCAAGAACGTATAACTACGCCTCGCTTTTCTCAAGTACAAAATTAAATATTAGATTCACTTAGCAACATTTACGCTCTTGTCCAATAGCTAAAGCGCTAAAAGATAGTGGGCCAACAACTTCTGCGCTTGCACCACTAGTAAGGTTTTCTACAGTTAATGAATATTCGTGTGTTCCACTGCTAACGTTTTGATCTATAGCTTGAAATGTTTGTACGTAGAATTGTTCAGAATCTGTAGATTCAATACCTACTTGTGCATTAAAAATTTCAATATTATCACGGAAAATTCGGAATAAAACTTGTGAAGTCTCAGTTATACCTTCTACACCAATTGTAGCGATTAATTCTACTCGATTATTACGTGAATCTCTACTTGAAATTCGCAATTTCAAATTTGCTAAAATTGCTTTATTTGGAGAAGCTGGGATTGCAAAAGTTGTTTCACCAGTTTTACTTATAGGCTGAGTAGCTTGGTAATCAATGATATGAGTCATATTCTTCACCTCCTCATATACTAGAATATGAAAATAGTGAATAATTAGTTTGGACAAATACTAGATTATTTAATAGAGTCAACAATAATTATTGAAAAGAAGAAATTCACATAAAAGCATTAAGAATATATCACAATAAGATGATATTTTTCTTAATGCTTTTTGTAATTAAGCAGAATATTCTTCTTTACGTACTTCAAAAAATTCATTACGTCGTAAGTAATTATAAATTTTCTCTGAAACCTCTTCTTCTTCAGACACTAAGAAACGATGATCAAAAGCGTAGAAAGATTGACCTTTAATTAATTTTACGTAATACATATTAAACGCCTCCTGACACTAGATTATTACTTGCTTCATATTATGATGGCCTATATGTCTGCTAAAAATACTTGGAGTTTCAAAGGGGATAAGTAAAGGGATGAAAGAGCTTACAATTCTGTAAGGTTTATGTCACCTTTTTCGATAGTTTGTATTTACCAGTTTCTTCTATAATGCAAATAGGTTACATAAAATAAGGGGGTAAAAAGATGGATGAAATAATTGGAGAAGTTGTAGCTGGTATTTGTGAATTTGTAGTGGAAGTAACAGCGGATGCTATAGGAAATTTAGTTTCTGGAAATGATGAGGAAAAAGAAACATTATAATAATTTGTAAAAGAATAAAGTTGATCAAATTATAAAGACTGATTTCTAAAGGGAAATCAGCTTTTTTATTTTTTACATTATATTAATTTAATTTGAATATTCATTTGTTATCATATTTAAGAAGCCTATATAAGGAGGTGAATAAACAAATATGCCGAATTCAGGGCCTGATTTATCTGTTTCTCGTTTGATTGTGGTAAATATAGAGGAAAAAGAATATCATTTTATTGTTCGTGAACATCCGATTGTAGGGAAATTTATATCGCTATTTGAAAATGGGAAAGAATACGGTTTAATAGATAAACAAATCGCTAATAAAGATAAATTTATTACAGCGGAGCTTACTAAGTTAGATTATTTTAATATAGATGTTTTATATCTTACACCTGGGTGGATATGGATTGGTATGGATCAATTTGGTTTACATGCTCGTGAGGCTACTTATAACGAAGTAGATGTTATTATGAAGTTGAAAGAGGATTTATATTATATAGATATATACGAAGAAATAAAAATGTAGTAAATATTTATTCAGGTTAGGGGGGAAGTTCCCATAGCCTTTTTTTTTGTTTAATAATAAAGTGAAAAATTATATTATTTTAATGAAAGGTAAATATGATAAGAAGTGAGATGAAAAGAGGATTTGAAAATACATTAAGAGAATTGTAGTAATTATATGAGTCGTATATGTAAATAACAATAGAAAGAAGATGATAATATGAGTAAAGAAGAGCTTGTGAAAAAACAGTTTGGCAGCAATGCAGATAAATATGTAAATAGTAAAATACATGCTAAAGGACTGGATTTACAATATGTAGTTCAACAAGTTGAGTCTCGTCATAATAATCGTCTTCTTGATGTTGCTACTGGTGGCGGGCATGTGGCAAATATGTTAGCACCTATGTTTGAAGAAGTAGTTGCACTTGATTTAACAGAACAGATGTTAGAAAAAGCAAAAGTTTTTATAAAGCAGAATGGTCATGAAAATGTATCTTTTGTAGCAGGAAATGCAGAGAATTTACCATTTGCAGACCATTTTTTTGATACAATTACATGCCGGATTGCAGCCCATCATTTTACGAATCCGGCTCAATTTATTTATGAAGTAAATCGTACGTTGGAGGATAATGGATTATTCATCTTAATAGATAATGTTTCGCCAGAAAATAATGAATATGATACATTTTATAATTTTATAGAAAAGAAGCGGGACCCAAGTCATGAACGAGCTCTAAAAAAGACAGAATGGCTTACTTTATTAGAAAAAAACGGTTTGCAAATGCAGTCATGTCTTACTTTTGATAAGAAGTTTGATTTTGACTGGTGGTGTAATATGATGGATGTCCCTGTACAAAAGCGTGAAAAATTAACAGAATGTATGATGAAAGCACCAAACGAAATGAAGGAATATTTTAATATTCAACTTAAAAATAATAAAGTAGATTCGTTCTATACTGAAATGGCTATGTTTATATGTAAAAAAAGTACAACATTAAAAAGATAAATGTGTTGCAGTCTTTCTGAAGTACGATATACTTAGTACAGAGAAACTGTGAATTGAGGAATAGTTATTATGATTCGTGTACGCATTGAAGGTACTGAGGAAGAAATGCTTGAATTTATGGGGAAAATGCCAGACATTCCTGGATTTGAAAAGACACATATGAGAGAGCCAAGAAAAGGAAATAACCCGAAATACGATTCAAGTAAAAATGTACTAGCATATTTGTCTTATAAAAAGATTGAAGTCGCCAATAAATAGGCGGCTTTTTTAGTTTGCACTGTTTCACCGCCTTGTCTTTTTCACATAATAATAATAGTAGATTATGCTGAAGAGGGGTGAGAATAGTTAATAAGAAAATCATCTTTTTTGGAGACTTTGGTATTGATGACGCCGTAGCGTTAATTTATGCAAATAAAACATGTAAATTAGATATTCTAGGTATTGTTGCAGAGTACGGGAATGTATCACGAGATATCGTTACGGAAAATGTTTATTTTTTAGAAAGGTACTATGCTACACAAGTGAAAATTATTGAAGGTGCGAGTAGGCCGATGACAGCTGAAGAACCTTTGTTTTTCCCTGAAATCCATGGGGATCATGGTTTAGGTCCTATTATTCCACCTGAAATGAGAATTTGTAAACGAGAAAATTTTTGTGAATTAATCAAATTAATCGAACCTTGTCCAGAAGATATTATAATTGTGGCGACAGGAAGACTAACGACGCTTGCTACGTTATTTTTATTGTATCCAAATATAATGGATCGTATTTGTTCGTATTATATAATGGGCGGCGCTTTCCTATTTCCAGGTAATGTTACACCAGTATCTGAAGCGAATTTTTATGGTGATCCAATTGCAGCAAATATTGTTATGAAATATGCGAAAAACGCTACTATATACCCGTTAAATGTAACACAGGGTGCGCTTATTACGCCTGAAATGGCCAATATAATAGATAAACAAGGAACTGGACAGGCGAAACTCATTAAACCAATGATTGATTTTTATTATGAGAATTTTTATAAAAAAGAATATCCAGGTATTGGTGGAAGTCCCATACACGATTTACTACCGTTTGTCTCGTTTATAAACGATAGTATTTTCGAATATAAAAAATCGGCAGTGTGGATTAGTACGACAAATGATGTGACTAGGGGCCAAAGTGTAGCTGACTTTAGAAAAATAGCTGAACCAACAAGGTTTGATGATCGGCCGATTCAGAGAATTGCTGTTGGTTTTAACTATCCTGCTTTTAAAGAAGAGTTTATGCGAACAATATTGAAGCCAGATTGTCCTTAATGTGTGTAATAACAAGTCGGATAAATCGTTAGTTCGAAAAATAGTTTATCGGTGTGTATTATTCTCAAAAATCTTATAGTTGAGCAGCATGAATAACTTATGAAAAATGTCACATAACTAATGGTAAGCAATTGTTTCTAATTATATTTTGATTGGTTAAATATAAAGGAGGTTATTATATGATCTGGTCTTTAATCGTTGGTGGTTTATTAGGATGGTTTGCAAGCTTAATTACTGGAAGGGATGTACCAGGTGGTGTAATTGGTAATATTATTGCTGGTATTATCGGTTCTTGGATTGGTACGAAATTACTTGGTAGTTTCGGTCCTGTAATAGGCGGATTTGCAATCATTCCTGCTTTAATTGGTGCGGTTATTTTGATCTTCATTGTGAGTTTTTTACTAAGAGCAATGCGGAAATGAATGTAGCAGGACTGTTTACATTTGTAAGCAGTCCTTTTTATATGTTATGCTAGTATTATACAATCAGGAGGTGTCAGCATTGAAATCATTTACAGTAAATTTCCATCAAGAAGATAATGCAAAAGCGACAACAGTACATAAATTAAGTGAAGAGGACTTCAATAAAGCAACTGAAAAAGGTACTCGTCATTTATTTGATTTAGATACAAACGTTGGCTTCTTCGTATTCTTTGATGCAGAAGATGCAGAAGGAAATGATCAATACTTAATGTTACAATATGAAGGAGATCATGAAGAACCAACTGCGTGTTATGGATTTGATTTAAAACTATACTATCAATTTTTAGCACTATACTTAAATGATCTGGAATACCAAGGTGAAACAGATGAGGAAGAGGAAGAATATGGTCCAATTCATCATTTAGCTCACTTACTTTATCATATTGTTGAAGACGGTAAGTCAATCGAAGTGTAATATACATATTTAAAGCTGTCCTTTTGGGCAGCTTTTTTATATGACATTGAAATGGTGTACTTTGAGCTAAATAAAGTGAAGCTTTAATCAGTGGGTGGTTCATCCCCACTGATTATTAGCCCTACCAATCGGGCTTTTACGGGCAGCCCTTACCCCTATCTAACTTCTTTGCTTCGAAGTGGGGATCTTACTGCCCGGCAAATAGCGGGATAAATTAATAATAGAAATTTATTTATTAAGTAGGATTATTTATTACTTTCATGTTAGGATCGTAAAACACCTGTTATAATGATTGTAATTAAATTCATGGAGGCTAATTCTATGCTTGTAGATGTAAAAGCTTTTATTAAAGCTGCAGGTTTAACATGTATTTCATCATTAAGTGGAGATAATACATTTGCTTATAATTTTGAAACTGTAAAAAGCACTATCGCTACATTTTTTAAGAAACTAAGATTTACCGTTTAATTTCATTTCAACCAGTAGGAAAAGAGTAATCACTTCCTACTGGTTTTTTTCTGTTTCAAGGAGCTGTTGTGACGGCATATTTTCAGCTATAGATAGAGGATATTATCATTGAGAAGAGAAGGTTTAAATAAGGAGATGAATACAGTGATTAACAATATAATTCCAAGTTTTTTGAAATTATGGGAAAGTGACGATTTAGAATTAGAACTCCTTAATCGCTACTTTACTTCGCATTCAGAGATATTTGAAGAATACTTTAAGTATCATTGTCCTAAAACGAAAGAACGTCTTTCTAATGCCATTAAACAATATCCCGCAAAAATAGAAGATATTCGTATTATTGCAGAATCATTACCAATCATTATTCAAGAGGTAACAAATGAATATCGTAATAAATATAACTTTGATGTAAATATGAAATTCCATGTATTCGTTGGAGGATTTGGTTCAAATGCATTTGTAGAAAGGGAAATCATTGGAGACATATTTTTTGCGGCAGAAAAATTATCTCCAGATTTGAATCATCTTCGTGTTATTGCTGCTCACGAAATAGGTCATATATATCATAATGTTATGCTACAAAATACTGGAATAGATTGGACTAGGGCTGAATGGACCGATGCGTCGGTAAGTTTGTATCGTGAAGGTGTTGCAACTTATTTATCAAAAAAAATCGTTAAAGATTTAAATGAGTCTGTTTACTACTCATATAATAGTGACGGTGATCTATGGCTACAATATTATAAAGAAAATGAAGAGAAAATAAAGAAACGTTTTTTACAAGATTATGTTGAAGGATGGACAGATGAAAAAGAGAAAGAATGGTTCCGTTTATCAGGAGGTAGTTACTTCGGATATAACAGACTTGGTTACTTTTTAGGAACAGCTTTTGTAACATATTTTGTACAAGCCTTTGGAGAGAATGAAGCACTGACTTTTTGGAACAAACATAATTTGAAAAGTAGTGTAATGGGTTGGTTATCGAAATGAATAAGATGCAATAGGGGGGTAAAATGATGAAAGGGTATTTGAAAATAGTTATGTTGTTTTTGGCTATAGCATGTATGTTTGCGCTAGCAGCATGTAATGGGACAGACGAAAAAAAGGAAACAAATCCAACCTTGGAAAATAATAAAAATGAACAAAGCAATTCTTCAGAAGAACAGAAAAATCCTGAAGCAAAACCAAGTAATGAAAAAACAACAAAACCATCACCTGAGCCAGATTCGAAAAATAGAACACTTAATCAAAAATCAATTAACCACGTTAAAGATTTGTTTGAACTAGCAAAAGAAGGAAAGGTACCTAATGTGCTATTTGGAGCCCATACAGGGGATATTGAAGAAATTGAAAAAGCGTGGGGGCAAGCAAATAAAACCGAATATACAGGGAATGGAATGTACGCAACTTTTACAAATAAAAATGTTGTTTTCGGATTTAATAAAGGGTCACAAGTTTTTGATGTACGCTCATATCATGCAGAACTAAAATTGATTACATTACAAGAAATTGAAAAAGCATTAGGAAAACCATCTTCAGTTAAAGAGAATGGTGAAGATAAAATATATGTATACAAAGTAAATAACCAGTATGAGCTGAAATTTGTCATTCCAAAATCGACTGGTAAGGTAGATCATATTTCTGTATTTTCACCAGAGGATAGTATTAATAAAATGGCAGGATAAGAAATTAAGTGATTTCAAAAACACCTCACTTTATTGAAGTGAGGTGTTTTTAGTTGTAAATAAGGAACGTCTCCTGCCATATAAAACATACTTTCATATGCGAAATACTTCACTTTTGTTTTTTAATATTCATCCAATAAGAAATATTGATCTACTGAAAAAGTAGTAACCTATAAATTATGTGTAGGCTGGTTCATGATTTTTTTACGTTCTAAATTTTGAACAAACAGTGCTTGAACAATACCTCCAATTAATAAGAAACTAGCACAAATATAAAACAGCATACTTCCATTTAATTTACTTAATAAAACTGCACCAATAACAGGTCCACACGTTCGAGATATATCCCAGTGTATACCGTAAATTGAAAAATATAAACCACGTTTATCATGAGGTGCAATTTCTGAAACGAATCGCAATAAATGGTTTAAAGCAATACTTTCTCCAATGACTAAAAAGAGTAAGGTGAAGAACAACGACAATATCGTCGTTGAATAACTAAAGCCAACTGCAGCTATCGTATAGCAGGCGTAAGAAATAAGGATGATTTTCGCCATAGAAAATCGTTCAGACCATTTTACGAGGAAGATTTGTAGAATGATTTCCAAAATGGCTTTGCATGTTGAAATAAATGCGAGTATGAATACGAGATTAGGAAATACATGTTCTGCAAAAATACGATAATTCGTCTCAGTTTGTGCATAAAAAAAGCTAATAGGAAGTGTAGAAAACATAAGACCGAATATGGCGTAATGTTTAAAAACAAATTGCTTTGGTGAACTTGCCTCAATTGTTTGTTTCGTCTTACTTATAGTCGGAACGGTTTCTGGGAGCTGGGTCCAAACAACAACGGCATATATCGTAAGGGTTACACTTTGCACGATAAATAAATATTCTGGGTGAGTATTATAAAAACTTGCACCGATTAAAGGGCCGATTACGGATCCAATTGCTCCCATCGTTTGTAGGAGAGCAAAAATTTCTGCTTGCTGCTCTTTTTTTGTTAAATCAGCAATTTGTGCACGTTGAGCCGGAATATATAAGGAACGGCCAATGCCATTAATGACATATAACAGTGCAAATATAAAAACGGATTGAGCGAAAACGAAATTACCGATTGCAACACTTTGTAGCAATAAGCCGAGTAACATAATCTTTTTCCGGCCATATTTATCAGTAATTCCTCCAGCAATAAGTGTAAATAAAATGTCTGAAAGTGGCTGTAATCCGAAAATCAGCATAGTTATTATTACATTGCCGTTTAACATTTTATTAACGTAAATAATCATAATGATAGCTAGCATAGATTCAGTCGTTCGGGTTAATAATTCACCACACAGTCTAATAAAAATAGGTTTATTGTAACGAAGTAAGAGATAATTCAATATTAATTCCTCCTTTCTATATTTAAATGATAAGATGAAAGAAGAATTGGAAAAAGGGTAGAAACAATAGGGAGTATTTTTCACCTTTTAGGGGGATTATGATGTTTATTTTAGATCAATATATTGAACTATGGATTGCTTATGGAAAAGGGAAAAAAGAGGGAGAACGATTGGAAGTAACAGTGCAAAATATATCTGAAACATTATTTTGTACAGAGCGTAATAGTAAATTAATTATAAAAAAATTAGATGAGTTAAATTGGATCAAGTGGTTTCCAGGTCGCGGCAGGGGAAATCGTTCCAAGTTAATATTTCAAAAGCACCCGATGTCTTTAATTTTAGATAGAGGAAAAGAAATAACGAAAAAAGGGGATGTGAAAAGCGGAAGCGTATTTGTGGAACGCTATAGCTCACATTTTCCGTCAGTAAAGGGAGAATATCACTGCTGGGTAGATTCAATATTTGGTCATAAGATTGAAATGACATCTGAAGGGAGAAGAGATGTACTCCGGTTGCAAGTACAAATGAATTTAGATATCATATTAGATCCTGTATACGCTACAATGCGTTCAGAATGTCATATGGTAAAACATATATTCGACACACTCGTGTATGTAGACGGTAATACAAACATTATAGAGCCAAGACTTGCATTTCACTGGGAATATAATGACGCTGAAAAAATATGGACGTTTTATTTACGAAAAGGAGTTCACTTTCATAATGGAAAACAACTTACTGCACATGATGTTATATACTCATTGAATCGATTTATGAATCTGGAAAATAATGCACACGCATGGATGTTACAACACGTTGAAAGTATCCGTTCAGTGGATGACTACGTTGTCGAAATTCAATTACAAACGGAAAATAAAATGTTTTTACATATGATAAGTGCAGAACAGTGTTCTATCGTGAATGAAGATGAAGCAGGAGAGCTAATTGGAACAGGGTCTTTTCAATTATATAAAAGTAATGAAAATCTGTTCATTTTAGAAGGTCATCCTTTATATTTTCGTGAAAGACCTTTTTTAGATCGTGTTGAGTTGTGGAATGTAGAACAAGGTGTAAGTACATATGATGTTTTAGTAAAGGCGCAGTATAAAGATAAAGAAAAACATAATAAAGAATTGTCTCGGCTTGAGTCGAACGTGACATATATAACATGTAATCTTACGAAAGAAGGACCAATGCAAGATGAGTTATTTCGGAAAGCGTTATATAAAATCATTCATGGTTATACAATCGTTCAAGAACTCGGCGGAGAACGTGGAGAAGTGGCAAAGAAACTAATATTAGCAGGTGAAAGCATTGTAGAGATTGAGGAAGATGTAGAAAGTTTAATTAAAAGGAGTACTTATCATAATGAAGTGCTACAGCTCTACACATTTACAGGACGAGATCATGTTGAAGATGCACAATGGATACAAAAAGAGTGTGCGAAGTACGGGATTCGTGTAGAAAATAATTTTCTTGATATAGAAGAGCTATTGGAAGTAAGTACGATACAAAAGGCTGATATGATGCATGATAGTGCCACAATAAGCGAACGAATAGAAGATAGTCTATTATATATGTTTCTTACAAAAAATAGTTTTATTCATGGACAAAGCAACATGGACTTTTATGAAAAGTTGTCTATTTATTTTAAACAAGAAGAATTAGAGAAAAGAGTTACATTGTTACGCGATATTGAGGATACTTTGTTACGTCAAATTCATATTATTCCTTTGTATCGTAATAAACAAGAGGTAAGTACACATGAAAAAGTCCAAAATATAATGATTAATTCACAAGGTTGGATTGATTTTTATAATATTTGGTTTAAATCTTGATATATAAGGGCTTTTGCGCATTTTCATAAGATGTGTAAGAGCCTTTTTTGTATGTAGGAATATGTTTGTTTTACACATTGTTACGCTACTTGTGATAAAAGTCTATTTACAGCGTAACAGTGTTATGTTACATTGTTATCAGGAAGGAGTGTTATACAGTTGAGTACAGATTTGATTTCAAAAAAAGATTTATTAGAACTAACTGGCATTTCATACGGACAGTTATATAGGTGGAAAAGAAAAAATTTAATACCGGAAGATTGGTTTGTACGAAAGTCAACATTCACGGGTCAAGAGACATTTTTTCCGAAAGAAAAGATATTAGAGCGTATTGATAAAATCCAAACGATGAAAGAGGATTTATCACTTGATGAACTAGCGAATATGTTTTCACCGAGTGTGAGGGAAATTCTTTTAACAAAGGAAGACATTTTACGTAAGGGGATTGCATCAGAACCAGTTTTACAATTTTTCATAGAACAAACGAATAAAACAGCAGAGTTTCAATTTGTAGATATTCTTTATGTGTACATGTTAGAAGAATTATTACAATCGGGAGATATTAGTTTAGAAGAAGGAAAAATGATCTTGCAAGTTGTACGTGAAAATTATGAAGCAATTAAACATAAAACTTGTGATTTAATCATTGTACGAAAGTTAGGGATTTCTACATGTTTATTAGTTTCAAACGTGGAAGATTTAATTTTTGAAAAAGGCACTAAAATCGTTTTACGCGAAGCGATTATGAAATATACCGAAGCATTAAAAACGAAATTGTTGTAGTGGAGGAGAAAATATGCGTACAGATAATTTGATTATAAATGGTTACGGTTCATCGAATGGTGGCGAGTTTCATAAAGTGCAATTAAACGGAAAAGGTACTGTGAATGGAAATGTTGAATGTGACCAATTTGAATGTAACGGTTACGGTGCCGTTACTGGAAATTTGAAAAGTAGCAATGCAAGAATTAGTGGATCAGGTAAAATCGACGGTACAGTTCATGCTGAAACGATGCGAATTGATGGAAAAGCAACAATTACGCAAGATGTGAAGGCAAACAGTTTGAAAATTGCAGGAAAAGGTACGGTAGGTGGAAATGTCACTGGTGAAGAATTTAAAGTCAATGGTCAAGCGACAATTGATGGTAATTGTGAAGTGGATACGTTTTCTTCAGAAGGACAATTTACAATTGGTGGATTACTAAGCGCTGATGAAATAAATATTAATATTCACGGTACATGTCGAGCGAAAGAAATTGGTGGTCAAACGATTAAAGTAAAACATAGACTAAGTACTTTTAGTAGGCTGTTTAAATCAGTATTTGGTATGCAATTAGAGGCTGAACTATTAGAAGGTGACAATATCGATATTGATTATGCTCACATAAGAACGGTAAGAGGAAATAATGTTACGGTAGGACCGAACTGTGAGATTGAACTGATCGAATATACGGGTGTTCTTACTGTTGATAAAAGCGCAAATGTAAAAGAAATGAAGCAGATTTAATGGAAGGGAGAAAATGATATGGAACATCAACATAGTCTTACTGTTAATGGTTCTGGTAGTTCAGCA
This sequence comes from Bacillus sp. FSL L8-0152, assembly GCF_038006365.1. Lineage (NCBI taxonomy): Bacteria > Bacillati > Bacillota > Bacilli > Caryophanales > Bacillaceae > Bacillus > Bacillus sp. FSL L8-0152. The sequence continues at coordinate 2,916,043 of NZ_JBBOVB010000001.1, read as the reverse complement.
GGCGGAGATTATAATAAAGTGAAGATTCGCGGTGAAGGAACGATTTCTAATGACATGAGCTGTAATGAATTTAAAACGTACGGCACGAGTGAAGTGTGCGGTAATATGAAAGTGAAAAGTTATGTCGTGTATGGAGATAGTGAAGTACAAGGAAATGTAGATGCGGAATATGTAAAAGTATACGGAAATACACAAATGCATAGTGATGCTCATATTGAAAAAATAAAAGTAAGAGGTATGATAGAAGTTAAGGGGAAATTAACTGGTGATTTCGTAGATGTGAAAGGCGCTTTAAATGTAAAAGGAGATATTGAAGTTGAAGAACTGTCACTAACTGGTGGCCTTGAAAGTGATGGATTACTTAATGCTGAAAATATTGAAATTTCACTTCGTTATGAAGGTAGCAAAGTAAGAGAAATTGGCGGTAAGAAGATTACCGTTCGTAAAAAAGCGAGATTTATTCCATTTACAAATCATGCTGGAAGCCTCCAAACGTCTATCATTGAAGGAGATGAGATTTATTTAGAGCATACGATTGCTGAAGTAGTAAGAGGAAATAATGTTACAATTGGTCCTGGATGTGAAATTAGTGTTGTAGAATATCATACTAGTTTTAATCAAAAAGGTAATGCAGTCGTAAAGGAACATAAACAAATATAAGTAGTACGAGGGAGAGCAAGGTTATGGTTGAAAAGAATAATAAGCTCGGCTTTGTTGTAGCGGGCTTATTGCTAGGTATTTTAATGGCATCAATGGATAATACCATTGTCGTAACAGCGATGGGAACAATCGTTGGTGATTTAGGAGGCCTTGAAAACTTTGTATGGGTCGTTTCTGCCTATATGGTCGCAGAAATGGCAGGTATGCCGATATTCGGAAAACTATCAGATATGTATGGTAGAAAGAGGTTCTTTATTTTCGGTTTAATCGTCTTTATGATTGGTTCGGCGCTTTGTGGTACTGCTGAAAATATTACACAGTTAGGGATTTATCGTGCCATTCAAGGTATTGGCGGCGGGGCATTAGTGCCGATCGCGTTTACTATCGTTTTTGATATTTTCCCTCCTGAAAAGCGCGGGAAAATGGGTGGTTTATTCGGAGCAGTATTTGGTTTATCAAGTATTTTTGGTCCGTTGCTTGGTGCGTATATTACAGATTACATAAGCTGGCACTGGGTATTTTATATTAACTTACCGCTTGGCGTTTTAGCACTTATTTTTATTACATTCTTTTATAAAGAGTCACGAGTTCATAGAAAGCAAAAAATTGATTGGTTTGGCGCAATTACTTTAGTTGGTGCAGTAGTTTCTTTAATGTTTGCGCTTGAACTTGGCGGACAAAAGTATGATTGGGATTCTAACTTTATTTTAAGTTTATTTGGTGGATTCGTTATTTTAATTATTGCATTCATTTTTATTGAACGTAAAGTAGAAGAACCGATCATTTCATTTGAGATGTTTAAACAACGTTTGTTCGGAATGAGTACAATTATTGCTTTATGTTACGGAGCTGCATTTATGTCAGCAACTGTATACATTCCATTATTTATTCAAGGTGTATACGGTGGCACTGCAACAAACTCAGGATTATTACTTTTACCAATGATGTTAGGCTCAGTCGTAACAGCGCAGTTAGGTGGTTTTTTAACGACAAAGCTTAGCTACCGAAACATTATGATCATTTCTGCGGTTATTATGCTAATTGGACTATTTTTATTAAGCACATTAACGCCAGAAACAAGTCGTGCATTATTAACAGTGTATATGATCATTATCGGATTTGGAGTCGGTTTCTCATTCTCTGTACTAAGTATGGCAGCTATTCACAACTTCGGTATGGAACAGCGCGGATCTGCGACTTCGACGAGTAATTTCATTCGTTCATTAGGTATGACACTTGGTATTACAATCTTCGGAATGATTCAAAGAACAGGTTTCCAAGATCAATTAGAAGAAGCATTTAAAGGTATGAGCGGGGGAATGAATACAAACACATTAGGGGATTCAAGAGCCATTTTATCAGAATCGGCAAGATCTCAAATCCCTCCGCAAATATTAGATAAGATTATTGATGCTCTTTCTAGTTCAATTGTTCAAACGTTCATGTGGGCATTGGTACCAGCTGGATTAGCATTCATATTCATTTTCTTTATGGGAAATGAGCGCATGGTAATTAAGAAACAACAAAAGAATAAAAAGAGCGAAACATCAAAAGCGTAATGAAAAAGCTCCTTTCCAATTGGAAAGGAGCTTTTTCATATGTATGGTGTTAGATTAGCCTTCGATAATTTCGTATTCTTCGTCTGCAAGTAATAAAATTTGTGTTTTCTTACCTTTGTTTTGAACTTCGATTACATCGTATGCACCTAAGTCTCTTACTTTGCTTTGAGAAGCGTTAACCATAACTTCCATAGAATCAATTAAGATATCTTCTTCAATGTATGATTCAGGCAATGCCATATCTTCAGTTTCTAATACACATGCGTATAGATTTTGTAAGTTTTCAGCAGTTGGGTTTTGTTCCTCAACATCAATGATGTTTTTTACTGCTTCCATATTTTCTTCTTTTACTTGGTATACTTTAATTTTAGCCATTGTTTTAATCTCCTTTATAACGTAATCGTAGAGGCTACACTTCATTATAACGTTTTTTTCATGAAAGATGAAATTGTTATATGTATTTATAGTAAAAATTATGTGTTATTACTCATTATTGGTGTAATTCCCTTACTAATATTATGAATAGGTAACGATATTCCTACGTTAAAGTTATATTGTCCAAGCTTTTTTGTTTTCCTTTCATATATATGTATTAGCTATTCTATATAAAGAAGGGATGGAGTGTAAGTGGATTGTGAGCCGAAACGTGATTGTGGATGTTGCCAAAATAGTATATGTGAATTTTTACAAAGTCTAGAACCGTATACTAAAGTTGAAAGTATTGTAATAGCAGGAAACGAAATCGTTGTATCCTATTTTCTTTCGTTTAATGTGATGAAAGGGATTGTATCATTTGTACAAGAAGATAGTGAGGTTATATTTGTAGATTGCTCAAAAATTGATGCAATCCGAATAGGAAAAGTTTGTAGTTGCAAATCGAAAGTTAAATATATTGAAGAGGACTTTAGCTTGCTAGGAAATGTGTGCCCGCAATGTTTAACAGAGGGGAGCACAATCTTTTTCGATTTTCATGATCCAGAATTAAATTTATCTTTACAAGCGAAAACAATTGATGCACCTATATGTACTGAATTTACAGATGAACTTGGGAATATAGTAAAGCAAGTTGCAATCGTAGGTGAAGCAATTGTTTCTAAGGATTTTGTTCAAGTACCTGAACTGTTAGATTTTCGATTAGTTTTATCGGATACTGCTGCGAACCCTTTGAAGTTTGGAATACTATTCATTAATTTTCCTGATATTACATTCATTATTCTTTTCGCATCTAGTGGATACTTAAACATTTCAAATTGTTTAAAAGTAGAGAGTGGAACTGGTAATATTGAAATAGAAGAGCTGAAAAAAATGATAAAGGATGACGATAACACGTACAAATCGGTTGTTAAATTGACTAAGGTATATAAGAACGGTGAGACGGAATCTTTTATTTCTAAGAAGGAGTTATAACGCATTTTTTGATAAATCCTCATACATTATGTTGAGGGTTTATACATACACGATGTATATTCTAAAGTTTAAAAAGTGAGATACTCTTTTTTTATTAGATGTTATAATAATTTTATATTTGTGAATAATTTATAATTATATAAAATTTTAGTTTAATAGGTGTTTGCTTATATGGTAAGTGGTTTATTGAAAAATTATATATATTGAATCTTAAATATTTAGAATACGATTGATTTTAAAGAAGGCGGGAATGTAAATGATATATGAAGCGAATATACGTACAAGAAAAAAACTAGTTTCTATGTTTGATGATTTCAATAACGTTGTTTTACTTTCTTATTTACAAGGACATATGGGTACTGCTTGGGTAAATGATCTTGAAAATCCAACATTAGCACAAGTTACGGTAGGAATTTTCACATTTTACGCTGGAGACCCAAATGTGCAAGAAACAGAAGAGTTATTACGTAATATTCCAGAAAGAATTTTAGTTATCGTAAATAGTGAAGAGTGGAAACAACGCCTAGAAACATTCCATGAAAGAAAAATAGATAAGTTTTTACGTTATAAATTCAAACGAAATCCAGAAGTTTTTAATCGTTCAAAATTACAATCTTTTATATCAACACTTCCAAAAGGATATGAGTTAAAAAGAATAGATGAGCATATCGCAAATAGCCCTACATTACATAAGATCTCCGAAGATTTTACAAGTCAATTTCAGTCGGTAGAAGATTATATAAACCGTGGTATAGGTTATAGCATTTTATATAACGGAGAAGTTGTATGTGGTGCATCCTCGTATAGTATTTATAATGATGGAATTGAAATTGAAGTTGCGACTGATCACAATCATAGAAGAAGAGGTTTGGCAACTGTAGTTAGTGCAGCTCTTATATTGGATTGCTTAGAAAATGGAAAGTATCCAAACTGGGACGCAGCGAATACTACATCTGCTAACCTAGCAGAAAAGTTAGGATATGTTTTTGATAAAGCGTATGATACTTATTTTGTGGATAATAGATGAGTGAAGGAATTACATACTAAAAAATAAATGCGCCCTAGTACGTAAGTCTAGGGCGCATTTATTAGTTGGTAAATATCTTCATAACAATCTTATCACATTTTATCTTTTGAATGTTTGGAATTAAAGATATTTATGTGACTTTTTGAAAAAATAAAAGAGCAGCTAGCAAAAGCTTACTGCTCCTCTCCAAGGGAGAATGGAGAAATACAATCATGTTACTATAGTATTGACGGAACATTAAGTTTTAATCAGCCATTTATAAAAGGAGAGATAAAATATCTTTAATTAATCCTTAGGTTCCGATTAGGAGTACTGATAGAAAAACGATTGAGAATATACTTTGTTATCCCGCATTAACGGGCAGTAAAACCCCCACTGATTAAAGTTTCGCTTTATTACATTTACAATTTAAATAGTAGAACGTGTTTTTCGTAGTTCTCCAAACACCAATTATATTTTTTTATAATAATTGGATGGACTGCTTCTTTCGTAGTATCGACTTCAGTATAGCCATATTTCTTATAAAAGTTTTCTAATTCCTCAAAAGGAAGACAATATACATCTTGTATTTGTGATTTTCTCGCAGTTTCCACTAAAAATGAAACAAGCTCACCAGCTAATTGTAGCCCTCTAAATTGAGGCAGAATAAAAATTCCACCCATTTCTAAAGTATCTGCATCTATTTGGACTAATCGTCCAACACCTGCATACTCATTGTTATATGTAATAATTGCAACTTTATCTCTCTTTAAATCACTTCTTACAAATCCTATTGAGTCATATTGATTATTAACCCATTCTAAATCGTTAGATGTGGCCAATTGAATACTCATATACATCCTCCTTGGAAATACTAGCGCTCTCTTCATTATATAGAACATAACATACTATATCAAAAGAACCTTGAGATAGCACATTTGTTTAAGTTATTAGTTAAAAGTGTGGGATTGCTGGCATTGAAATGTAGGCTTCACCAAATATAGGATAATAATGTTGTGAATTTAGTGTTACATAGTCAAAATAAAAAATAGTTCATGTGTTCGATAACGCACGATTGTTTAAGTGTAGAGAAAATCATAGGGGTATTTTAATTAGTAGCTACTGTATTCATTGAAGCTATTAAGGAAATGTGGTAATCGCCAGCCTTATTGATACAAATCATATTAGGATTTAATAAAAAACTCTTCCTGAAAAAGAGGGAGATTAAAGATAAGAGCACTTCGAAAAGTGCCCTTCAGTAACGACTACTCATTCTAAAAAGAAAGGATGCAATATATCATATGAAGTTTAGTGTATTTAATTATGGGCCTTTTATATAAAAGTTTTATTTTGTTCCGAATAAAAAGGCGGTTGTTTCCGCAACCACCTTTCAGTAAAACAAAGCACTTTTTATGAAATAAATTATGGATGATCCCTAAAAAAGGTTATAGGATATACCCACATTTTTATAACTAAAGTGACGAACTCAGGTTATAAGGAAGGAACAATTATATTGTATGAAATCTATTCTAGAGTAGTCACAAAGAAAGTTGTCTTCTTATTAGAAGGCAGCTTTTTTTATTAGAAAAAGAAGTAGAAGATTAAGTTACTTGTCCAAACAAATTTTAAAAAAATACATAAAATGCTATTAGTTAGTCAATATTTTAATATTGCTAATTTTTAAGACTAAAAGGGGTGATTTTATGTGTGAATGTGAAGTTTGTAGACGAAAGAAAAATCGGGATCCATTAAACCGGGAGTTTGAGCCGAAAAAACGAGTTCCTGAGCCAAAAGAAGAGGATTGTGAGCCAAAAAAAGAGGACTGTGAATCAAAAAAAGAAGATTGCGAATCATTAAATTATTATTCATTTAGTAAAAATGCAAATTTTTTAGAAGAAGCTATACAAACAGATGAAATCGATCAAATTTCTGAGGAATATATTGAAATAGTAGATTCAGCAGATGTACAAGTTACTACTACAGATACAAAAGCTGCGCTATCTATCCAAGCTGCATTACAAGCAGCTATTGTGGTTGTGGTAAGTATTTCTATAGCAGATAGTGAAAAGGCAGATAAAATAACACAAGAATTGTTTCAAAAATCATCTATTAAACAAATTAATAGACAAAAAACATTTATTAAAAATTCCAGAAACGTAACCGTAACAACTACTGATACAGATATTGCAGTGAATATTCAAATTCTCCTTCAAATTTTATTAGCGTTACTAGTTAAATTAAATATTTTATAAAGTGTCTATCCCATTTATATTTAGCTATAAGGGTTCACTCTAAGTAAATATTTTTTTGTTGTAATATGTGGTACAAGCTTGGACTTCTCATTATGACTGAATTAATATTCAAGATTAATGGGAAATTAAGTGTGGAAAACTACACAATAACAAAGGTGAACTTATAATTTAACATTGAATAAAACTTATATATGTGAAGTAAAGGAAGGCTGTCTTCGTATTAGAAGACAGCTTTTTGATTTTATTAGTAAAAAGAAGTGAAAATAGAAGATTAAGTTACTTGTCCAAGCAATTTTTATTTAAATGCATATAATGCTGGTAGTTATTTGAAATTTTTATAGGAAACTGATAGGAGTGAACATTGTAAATGGATGATTTAAATAAATTTTCTTCCTTTAAGTTTGATAAGGATCAAAAGAATATAATTATAGACCTTTTACTCTCAGATATTTTTAATAGGCATGGAATCAATGAAGAAAAACTAAAAAATTTATCACCAGAAAAAAAGCAGCAAATTAAAAGTATTGTTTCTGAAATACAATCACAAGTTAATAATTATTTAGATTGAAAGGGGGTGAACGTATGGACAAAACATGTCATTCAGATGAAAATAAAAAGTGGAGTGCATTAGATTCCTCAAATCCTCATCCGTCTTTTAAAAATGCTAGCGTTTCAGAAGCAGCTGCGCAAGAAAGTAAAACGTACCAAATTTCTGAAGAATCTATTACAATTGTAGATTCAGCAGATGTAGAAGTTACTACTACAGATACAAAAGCTGCTTTATCTATTCAAGCAGCATTACAAGCAGCTATTGTGGTTATAATAAGTGTTTCTATAGCAGACAGTGAAAAAGCTGACCGTGTAGCACAAGAATTGTTTCAAAAATCATCTATTAAACAAATTAATAAACAAGAAACTGTTATTAGAAATTCTAGAAATGTTACAGTTACGACTACGGATACAGACATAGCAGTAAATGTTCAAATTCTTCTCCAAATTTTATTAGCTTTACTAGTAAAATTAAATATTTTATAAAATGTTTAACTTGTTTTTTATCTAGTGATTCTTACAGGTGAATATTCACTGTTTTAATTATAGTACAGGCTATAAATATTAATCATAACTGGACTAATATTTAACATCGCCAAAATAATAATGAGAACAATGTGATGGAAAATAAATTTTGGTTATTTTATGAAAATTTAAAAGCCATTTCCTTTATTGGATTTGGCTTTTAAATTTTAAACAGTATGAATTTGAAAAGATTATATTAAGATAAAGAATCAAAATATAATGATACAAAATACTTATAAAATTATTCGTGTTATAGAAAAATAATAAGAAAAAGGTGTTTAAAATAGAATCATTTTCATTAATAGTTCAAGTTTTGAAGAATAGTGCATACAATATAAAGTGTTTTCCTTTCTTCATTTAAGTTTTACGTATATAATTTAAAAGTACTATTTTTATTTTATTATTTTATATTTATAACAGAATAGAGGTTTAAAAATGGGTGTTAAAATCATTACGGATAGTGCGGCGGATTTACCAGTAGAATTGCTGCAAGCATATGATATTGATTTAATTCCACTCCGTGTATATGATGAAGCAGAAACAGAGTATTTAGATGGAGTAACATTAGAGTCAGTTACATTATTGCAAAAAATGAGAGAAGGCGCTGTTTATAGAACGTCATTGCCTTCACTTGAAACTTTCCAAGAAAAATTTGTTTCTTATGCAAAAGAAGGTAATCCTTGTATATATTTAGCTTTTTCATCTGAACTGTCTGGTACATATCAATCATCAGTTGTCATTAAAGAGGAAGTAAAAGAAACATATGTAGATTTAGATTTAGAAATTATTGATACGAAATGTGCTTCGCTTGGTCAAGGTCTTGTCGTTTTAGAAGCTGCTAAAATGGCAAAAGATGGCGCATCAAAAGAAGATATTTTAAACCGTGTCGCTTTTCTAATGAACCATATGGAGCACATCTTCACTGTAGCTGACTTACAGTACCTTGTTAGAGGTGGACGTTTAAGTAAAGTAGCTGGTTTTATCGGTGGTTTACTAAACATTAAGCCGATCTTAAACGTGGAAGAAGGAAAACTTGTACCACTTGAAAAGGTACGAGGGAAAAAGAAAGTATTAAGCCGTATTGTTGATATTATGGAAGAGCGTGGTAAAGACCTTAAAGGTCAAACAATCGGTATGACTCACGGTGACGATTTAGAAACAGCTGAAGCATTAAAAGCATTAATTACGGAAAGATTTGGCTGTGAAGTATTTATCGTAAATACAATTGGTGCAGCAATCGGAGCACATACAGGACCTGGCGTTATAACGTTATTTTTCTTAAATGAAGTAGAGTAAAGGATTGATCTTTTGATCAATCCTTTTTTATTTTTTAATCTGTGATAATCGGTCGTTATGGTATTGATGAAGATAAAATCTTTGAAGTTTTCCTATATCAAATGCAATCTTGTAGAGGGAGTATTTTTTATATGTGGAATGATACTTAATGGTAGAAGAAAAGAGTATAAATAAGAATGTATTTATAGGAATCTGAATATTTAATGATATCGAAATTTTGTCATTTCATATATAATTGTGTAGGGAGAAATATCTGTAACTATTTGTAAAAATAGGAGGCGGCTATAAAAATGCAAGAAATTGCTAGATGGGATTTAAATCGACTGTATTTGAATGAGGATATTCTATTTCCGATTTTGGAGTTGAAAGAGCAATATTTTGTAACAAAAGATGTAGAGATTCTTTCAAAGCTTATACAAGTTATTGAAAAAGCAGAATACTATTTGTACTGTCAATCGGTTGAAGAAAGTGTTTCATCTGACCTTACTAAATTGACTGTGAAAGTGAAGGAACTAAAAAGTGAAGTACAGCAAGTAATAAAACATAATGAAGTGGAAACTTCAGATAATACTAAGTTAATAAAAGATGAACTTAATGCGTGGGAAAATATGTACATACAATTACGGGATAGGATAGAAATAGCGCACAATAACAAACAATTATCATTTGGACAAGCAAATAACATTGCAATGAATAGTGATAATGAAAAGGAAAGATTAGAATTATTCGAGTTACTTACAAATGCATTAAATAAAGAAAAAGAAATCTTTGCTACTGTATTAAATCAAATAGGGAGATTACGTAATATAAAGAGTAATGAAATAGAAGATAGAGAGATTTTAACACAATCTTTTCATGCGAATGGCATTTCAGAAACTGTATTATTACAAATGTGGAATGTGACAGAAGAAAACCTTGATAAATTAGTAAGTGCTTTAAGCGTGTATAAGAAAGGGAAAGCTTCGATTACATGGCATGAACTTATGACAGTAAAGGAAAGTAATGAGGTTACTATTCCTTTTTCAGTAGCAGTACAAAACGTTTATGATGCATGTAAGAATATTGATGAAGAATTAGCAGTATTTGCACGTAATGCGATAGAAAGTGGATGGATAGATGCTGAACCGAGAGAGAATAAACCACCAGGTGGGTTTTGTGCTCCATTTTTCAGTGAGAAAGAATCGAGAATCTCCATGCGTTATGATGGGAGTATAGATAGTGTAAGAGTGCTCGCTCATGAATTAGGACATGCTTGGCATTTTTATAATATGAGTTTTGAACAATCTACATCTTTTTTAGATGATTATTTGCCGATGAGTACGGCTGAATCAGCATCTATTTTCTTTGAAACGGTACTCTTAAATTATCTAATTGAAACAACTGATAGTAAAGATATGAAAAAGGCATTGCTTAGCTGGAAAATAAGAAATAGTTTTAATTATGTAATGGCAATACGAGCATCGTATCAGTTTGAAAAAACATTTTATGAAAAATGTAAAGAGGGTCCATTAAGTGCTGATGAAATTGAGAAATTATCTATAATGGCACAAAAAGAAGCATATGGAAATTCTTTAAGTGAATACCAGCCGTTTGTATGGATGAAATATATTCAATTTTATATAGCAGATGTTCCTTTTTACAATTATCCATACACATTTGGATATTTAGTAAGTTTTAGTTTATTAGAAATAGCTCAAGAAAGTAAAAGTACTTTTCATCCGAAATATAAAGAGTTTTTAAGAGAAACAGGAAAGGCTCCAGTAGAGGAGCTTATGAAAAAATATTTTGAAATAGATATAAGAAATTATGAATTTTGGAATAAGGCTTTTATTCAAATTTCTAAAGACATTGATGAATATTTGCAGCTTATGTAAGGGGAGAGTATAGTGGATCAACAGTTTATAAAAGGTATACCTTTTTCAACTTTAGAATATGCAAAAGCTATAAGTTTATTAAAAGGTTGGATACATGAACAACAAGAGAAACCAAGGTTTGTAGTAACTGCAAATCCTGAAATTGTTATGTCTGCAAAGGAAAATACGGAAAAATCAAAGCAGTTTAAAAAGATGTTACTATCTGCGGATTTAATAACAGCGGACGGGATTGGTGTCATAATTGGCTCGAAAATATTAAAAGGAACTTTGAAAGAACGTGTTACTGGGGCGGATTTAACTCACGATTTAATAAAATATTGTAACGACAATGAATATCGTGTCTTTCTTTTTGGAGCCGCTCCAGAAAGTAATAAAAAGGCATTAGAAAAATTAAATGAGCAGTTCCCAGGAGCACAGTTTAAAGGACAGCATGGATTTGTAAATGGTGAAGAAATAGAAAAAATAAAAATAAAAATTAAGCAATTCAAGCCGCATTTACTACTCGTAGGACTAGGTTCACCAAAACAAGAAGAGTTCATCTATGAAAACATACAAACATTAAACGTTCCGCTATCTATTGGTATCGGAGGCATGATTGATATAGTATCTGGTACTGTAAAAAGAGCACCGAAAATGATGAGGGATACTGGAACTGAATGGCTGTATAGGTTACTCTCACAGCCGAAAAGATTGAAGAGGCAACTTGTACTTCCGAAATTTTTATTGTCGGTTATGTTAGAGAGAGTGAAAGGAATGCCAAGCTAAGAAAGGACAAGTAAGATGATAGAGCCGTTATCTAATGAAAAAGCTACAATGATTTTTCAAGAGCTGAAAGTAGAATGTGAAACTTTATTTGAATTTAAAATTCGAAATGCAATACCTATTCATCGTGGTTGGCTAAATTTGAAGTGGAAACTCGAAACGGATGCAGGGGATTTTGTATTAAAGCAATATAATCAAGAACGGTACAAAATGTATAACTCAGACCTTTTAATACAAGCATTACAACAACAGCAAAGATTACATAATAATGGTGTAAGTTGTCCAAGGGTATTAATTTATAAAAATAATGTAATGCATATATCAAAAAGTGATGAAAGATTTATAGTATTAGAACATAAGGAAGGTAGCTTAGTTTCACCAGGAAAAGTGAATCAAAAGGAAATTCACTCTCTTGGTCAGACGATAGGTTATATGCATAACTTGTTAAATGATGGCTCTTTAATAAAAGGAGAAAATCCTAAATTTGTTCCACCTACTAAAGAGGCGAGATTGAAACATTGGGAAGAAAAAATGAGAGAAGTAGAGAAGCTAGGAAAAGAGCACATTCTCTCTTATATAAAATTACAGCAAGAAGCAACACAATTGGTAAATACAGAACAATTTCATAATAGCCAACGGGGATGGGTGCACCGTGATTTATGGGTAGATAATTTCTTGTTTCTTAATGATAAAGTATCAGCGATTCTTGATTTTGATCGCATGGATTACGATTATGTAGAGTTAGATATTGGCCGTGTAGTTATATCGTGCGCATTAAGTGACGGAGTATTAAATAAGAGTCTTGTTGCATCATTTTTAGAAGGGTACCGAAATGAAGTAGACTTTCCAGTAGGGAATATTGTTCGGGCAATTCAAATGCTTTGGTACATGGAGAGTACTTGGTGGATCCATGCCAATATGGATCAGCATAGTGTACCACCTTCACGCTTTGCAGATGAAATGAATTGGATAGCTGAAAATTATGGTGTATTACATAATATATTGGCCGACTTATAAATAAAGAGGAGACTACATACATGAACAGAATCGGCATTATTGGAGCAATGCAAATTGAAATAGATTTACTTTTAGAAAAACTAGTTATACAAGAAGAACAGACAATAGCGGGAATGCCTTTTTATATTGGAGAATTCATGGGAATAGAAGTAATTATTACACGTTCTGGTGTAGGGAAAGTAAATGCAGCTGCATGCGCGCAAACATTAATTCATAAATTTGATGTAGACTCTATCATTAATACGGGCGTTGCTGGCGGATTACATTCAGATGTAAAAGTCGGCGATATAGTTATTTCAACGAATGTTACTCATCATGATGTAAGTAAAACTCAAATGAAAAACTTATTTCCGTTCCAAGAGGAATTTATTGCAAGTAAGGAATTGGTAGAGTTAGCACGTAAAGCTTGTATTAGTAGTAGTTTACAGATTGCAGTTCATGAAGGAAGAATTGTCAGCGGTGAATGTTTTGTTGAAGATTCAAAGTTAAAGGCGAAATTAATAGACGAATACGCACCTCATTGTACAGAAATGGAAGGGGCAGCAATTGGACATGTTGCCTATATAAATGATATACCGTTTCTCATTATAAGATGTATTTCTGACAGCGCAGATGATGAAGCTCAAATTTCTTATGATGACTTCGCGAAAACTGCTGCGAATTATTGCTCAGAAATTATTATTGAGATGCTTAAAAATATATCTGGTAAAACCATAGTCCAAAAGGAGAGATAGGAATGTTACAAGCATTAATTTTTGATATGGATGGTACGTTATTTCAAACAGATAAAATTTTAGAATTATCATTAGATGATACTTTTGATCACTTAAGATCATTACAATTATGGGATACAGTAACACCAATTGATAAATATAGAGAAATTATGGGTGTGCCGTTACCGAAAGTTTGGGAAGCTTTATTACCAGACCATTCTATTGAAATAAGAGAACAAACAGATGCATATTTTTTAGATAGACTTATTGAAAACATAAAAAGCGGAAAAGGCGCTTTATATCCAAATGTAAAAGAAATATTTACATATATAAAAGAAAATAATTGTTCCATTTACATTGCTAGTAATGGTTTGAAAGAATATTTACGAGCAATCGTAACTTATTATGCTTTAGACAAGTGGGTGATTGAAACGTTTAGTATTGAACAAATACAATCGCTAAATAAAGGTGACTTAGTTAAAAGTATTATGAACAAATATGATATAAAAGAGGCAGCGGTAGTTGGTGACCGGCTATCTGATATAAATGCAGCGAAAGACAACGGTTTACTTGCAATTGGGTGTAATTTTGATTTTGCGCAAGAAGATGAACTTGCTCAGGCTGATGTAGTAATAGATGATTTAATGGAGTTGAAGGGGATATTACCTGCTGTACAGAGGTAAATAAAGTGTGTGCGTTTTTTGCCAAGTCCTATATGTCTTAGTTTATGGAGGGAATATGATTAAAAATAATTTTAAAATTAGTAATATTCCTGCGGTTTTATGGGGAGATAAGAGTGATAAAATTTTTATTGCAGTACATGGAAATATGTCAAATAAGGAAGATACAATTATTCAAATATTAGCTGAAGAAGCCAAACAAAAAGGTTATCAAGTATTAAGCTTTGATTTACCTGAGCATGGAGAAAGAAAAGATGATAATACTCCTTGCAAAGTACAGATTTGTGTTAGTGAATTATCTATAATTATGAATTATGCCAAAGAACATTGGAAAGAAATAAACGTGTTTGCATGTAGTATGGGAGCGTATTTTAGCCTTTTAGCTTATCAAAATGATGTGGTAGAAAAGGCATTATTTTTATCACCAGTAGTTAATATGGAACGAATTATCGAAAATATGATGAAATGGTTTAATGTAACACCAGAGCTTTTGCAAAAAGAAATGATTATAGAGACACCTATTGGTCAAAAGTTATATTGGGATTATTTATGCTATGTAAAAGAACATCCTATTAATATATGGAATATAGATACATATATTATGTACGGAGCCAAGGATGAACTGTGCGAATTTGAAACTATTAACTATTTTATAAAAAAACATCGTTGTGAATTAGAAGTTATGGAGACGGGTGAACATTACTTTCATACTGAAGAACAGTTAAAGATATTTGAACAGTGGTTACACAAACATATCGATTAACAAATTACAATTTATTTTGAACCTGTTAGAGAAGAATGAGAAATATATAAACTTATAGTATATTTGAGAGAATTTATAAATGGTGAATGTATACACTTAAACAAACACATGCTTTAATTCGATAAGAATTAAACAACTTTAAAGAGCCTTATCACACACTAGATTGTAGCAAGGCTCTTATATTTTCATAATAAAATTAATCAACTGTATTATCGGTTTAGATATGAAGTGAAGAATACGCACGCTATAAATTACATAAAGTAACAACCATAAAAATGCTCAGAATAAATGATTCTCGAGCATTTTATATATTTTCGTACTTAGGGGGAATGGACTTGAAAGATATACATATTCAACAAATAGAAAATTTAATGGGATATGAATTCAGTCATCTCGTTCAAGACAGTGAAGAAGAAGGTTTTAATTTCCTTATAAGGCTAATAAGTGAATATAAAAACGAAATAAATACATTCAATAAAACTGGAGAATGTTTATATGGTATTTTTCAAGGTGATATGTTAATTGGAGTTGGAGGTTTAAATGAGGATCCGTACACAAAAGACAATAAGATTGGGCGGTTAAGGAGATTTTATATTTCAAGGGATTATCGGCGTTTAGGGTTAGGGAACTTATTATTAAACCAACTATTATGTCATGCGGAAAAGTATTTTGAAGTGATTGTTTTACATACTGACACGAAGCAAGGGGATGTGTTTTATACTGCGAATGGATTTGTAAAAGGGGGATTATATAAGGGATCGAGTCACTACAAACTATTATAGAGATTGCTATCCAAATAATAGCTACGAACAGGTTTTTTGTTGGTAAATCGATATATCTTAAAAATCGCTGATATATGAAGTTGCGATCCTTATATTAAAAACCAACTTTTATAATTTCATTTACTAAATTGTTATTATAAAAAAGAGCACCTTAGCTTTTAAAATTTAGCTTATAAGGTGACTCCTTTTCAGTCAATTACGTTTTAACGTTCATTTGTTTCAATAATAATCCTGGTTTACCTTTTACATAATAAAAATGCGGATTATTTTCATCATCATAAAGCATAATATAAGGCTTTTCATTTAGTGGGAGCAGTATAAGTACTTCGTCTATTGTAGTGTGTAACCATTGATTAGTAATAGAAACCGGCTTAGATAATGGGATTTTTATCATATAGCCATCTTTTGGAACGACATTTAAGTTTTTAAATGGACCAGTAATTGCTTTAGCGTATTGAACTGCTTCTTTTTGGACTATTGGATCTAAAGATTGTTTTTGAATGACCATTTCTTTTTGACAATCAAACACTTCAATTTGTTGATTTGTATTTGCTAATGCATTTGTTGATAATAGAAATAAAAGAAGAGAAATGACCCCGATTTTTTTTATCATAATACAACACCTCACCATTACTATCCCCTCAAAAGCTTTAAATATTTTTCTGTCACATTCATGTAACAAAGATGTTGTATGATACAATTGGTTTTTGTTTAAAAGCAATGGAGGAAAAAATATGAAAGTTTTAATTGCAGATGACGAACAAGATATGTTAAGAATTTTAAAAGCTTATTTTGAAAAAGAAGGCTTCGAAGTTTTATTAGCGAAAGACGGAGAGGAAGCACTTCAAATATTTTATGATGAAAAAATTGATTTAGCTATTTTGGATTGGATGATGCCAAAACATAGTGGTATTACTGTCTGTCAGGAAATAAAAAAGAATTCAAGCGTAAAAGTATTAATGCTTACGGCGAAAAGTGAAAGTGAAGATGAATTAGCAGCGCTTCAAAGTGGGGCAGACGAGTACGTAAAAAAACCATTTCATCCAGGAGTACTAATTACACGAGCGAAAAAACTTATTCAGCATGATGATATTATTCAAGTACAAGATGTAAAGATAAATTTCGCCAAAAATAAAGTATATAAAAATGATATAGAGTTAGAAATTACAAAAACAGAGCTCGAATTAATAAAATGCTTTTTAAATCATAAAGGAACGATTTTAACTCGTAAAAAATTGTTAGACATTGTATGGGGATTTGACTATTTTGGAGAAGAGAGAACGGTTGATACACATGTAAGAAGGCTGCGTAAAAAAATTGGAGAAAATATTATTAAGACGCATCGTGGGCTGGGTTATAGTTTGGAGGAACAAAGTGAATAAACTTGGGAAAAAGCTATTTCTCAGCATTTCTTTAACCGTTATTCTTATATTTACAATTTCTTTATTATTAATTAACTTTCTCCTGCCGAAATATAATATTTATAAAACACGTGAAAACTTAAATGAATTTACAACTCAAATACAAAATGCGCCAGTCAATGATTTAGAAGATGTTATTCATACAATTGAAAGTGAAAATAATGTTACAATTGCGTATACGCCAATTAATCAGTCAGAAGATGCTATGAACGACGCGTTACGCATGCAACTTACGAAAAAGAAAGTAACGTTAAATAAGCTTTGGATTACGAAAGACGAAGTTATGAAAGTGAAGACGGAAGGGCAATCGAATAAACTGTACGATCAAGGAAAGGTAAAAGCGAGTTTTTTTGCTAAATATATTGCGAAAGATGATACGATAATTTTAATTGGGACTTCCATTGCGAATTCAAATGAAATTATAAATACGTTAAATACATTTTACTTATATATCCTATGTTTCTCGCTCCTTCTTATTATTTTACTTGTGTGGATACTTTCAAAAATAATAACGACACCACTGAAAGAGTTAAGTGATGTGGCTCAGGATATTTCACATTTGCAGTTTAAAAGAACGAAAGTGAAAACGAATGATGAAATAGGAGAGTTGGCCAATAGTATTAATATCATGAGTGAAAAACTACATGAAGCACATCAAGACTTAACTGATCGTAATGAACATTTAAAACGATTTATGGGTGATGTAACGCATGAATTAAAGACACCGATCGCATTAGTAAAAGCATACTCTATGGGGATTAAAGATGGATTAGATGATGGGACTTATGTAGATACAATTATTAAACAAACAGATCAAATATCAAACTTAATTGAAGAATTATTACGATTTTCTAAACTAGAAAGAGATATTTTACAAAAAGAAGAATTCCCCATTGAACCACTGGTCCAGAGTATATTAGATAAGCATCAGATTGAACTGGATTCGAAAGAAATTAACTTGCAAGTAAATTGTAATGCGGGCGATACAATCGTTTATGCAGATTTAAATAAAATGAGAATGGTGTTTCAAAATTTAATTTCTAATGCGATAAAATATACAGCAAATCAAAACATAATAATTACATTAGAAGATAGAAATAAAAGTATATATTTCCAAATAAAAAATGGCATTCATACGGATAAAATTAAAGATATAGAGAAAATTTGGGAGCCTTTTTATGTACTAGAATCTTCTCGTAGTAAAGAAAAATCAGGTACAGGATTAGGTTTAGCGATAGTGAAAAGTATTTTAGAAAGGCATGGTTTTGAATATGGAGTTTCCTCTATAGATGGAGAAATTCAATTTTATATAAATGTGAAAAAGGACTAATGAAAATATTAGTCCTTTTTGCAGCTTTAGAGATTAGCGATACAGGATGAATCACCATAATTTTCAAAATTGATGTATTAAATGGAGAATTAGCAAATGTTCTACTTTCATTAAATTCACGTGAAGTTCACAGGAAAACGTTATATTTACATAGTTATATTTGAATTTAATGAAGTGAGGTATTCAGATTTGAAAAGAAAGAAATTAGTAATTGGTAGCATTTTAATGGGTATGACGTTATCTTTATCTGCATGTGGTTCATCAGATAATATTGTAACGACAAAATCAGGAAGCATTTCAGAAAGCGATTTTAACAAAAAATTAAAAGAAAACTACGGTAAACAGAATTTATCTGAAATGGTAGTAGAAAAAGTATTAAATGATAAATATAAAGTTACGGATGAAGAGGTAACGAAACAACTAAAAGAATTAAAAGACAAGATGGGCGATAATTTTAATACATATATGGAATCTAATGGTGTGAAAAATGAAGATCAGTTGAAAGAGAAATTAAAGCTTACTTTTGCTTTTGAAAAAGCTATTAAAGCAACCGTAACGGAAAAAGATATTAAAGATCATTATAAGCCAAAGCTTCAAGTTAGCCATATTTTAGTAAAAGATGAAAAGACAGCAAAAGAAATTAAAGAAAAATTAAATAGTGGCGAAGATTTCGCGGCATTGGCTAAACAATATTCAGAGGATCCAGGTTCTAAAGAAAAAGGTGGGGAACTATCTGAATTTGGACCTGGTATGATGGTGAAAGAATTTGAGGATGCTGCGTATAAGTTAGAAGTTGGTCAATTGAGTGAACCTGTTAAATCTTCTTTCGGATATCATATTATTAAGCTAACGGATAAAAAAGAGCTTAAACCATATGAGGAAGAGAAAGAGAATATTCGTAAAGAATTAGAACAGCAACGTATACAAGATCCTCAATTCCATCAACAAGTTACTAGAGATCTGCTTAAAAATGCAGATATAAAAGTATCTGATAAAGACTTGAAAGATACCTTTAAAGAGTTAGAAAAATAATAAATGGAATGTAAGACAATCGATAGAAATATCGGTTGTCTTTTTCTCTATTTTTCCGGCTATTTGCCGGGCAGTAAGACCCCAAAACTCAAAATTCAGCGGAAGCAAAGAAGTTAGGTGGGGGCCCCGCTGCCCGTAAACGCCCGATTGGTGTGGGCTCACTTTATATAGAAGCTGGGAGTGGGAAAATACTTTCACACCTGTATTGAATTTTACTTAATAAGAAATCTTTGAGTTTCTCAACTATTATATAAAAATAAAACTGAATTTTCAGTTATTTTGTTATATAGTAAAAGAGAACGAATAAGGGGAGGGAACATTTTGAGTAAAAAGAAAATGGCAATTACACTGTCAGCAATGCTATCTGCAACAATTATACCTAGCTTTACTATGGATGTGCATGCAGAGAAGAAAGAAGAGACTAAAAATACGAAAATTGAATTAGAAAATGGGATGACAAAGCCGATTTATTCTCTCGATGAAGCCATTATCGAAAATTTATATGTAGAGACAGAAGTTGATAGTGATCGCGACGGTAAGAAAGACAGAGTATCGATAAAAGTTATGCGTCCAAAGACAGATTCGAATGTGAAGGTTCCTGTTATTTATGAAATGAGTCCATATCGATCTGGATTAAAAGATGTTCCTGTATATAATGTAGATGAAGAATTGTATGCGTATGAAGGAAAACCGTATGGAGCGGTTAATCTTGGTTCGTATGGGAACTATTACGTGCCAAGAGGTTATGCAGTTATTCTAGGCGAAAGTATCGGTACTGGAAAATCAGATGGATGCCCTACAACTGGAGATGAACAAGAAATACTCGGTACAAAGTCTGTTATTGATTGGGTAAACGGTCGCGCGAAAGCATTTACAGAACAGGGTGAGGAAGTTCAGGCAAATTGGTCTACAGGAAATGTAGGTATGACTGGAGTTTCTTATAATGGTACACTACCAAATGCTGTTGCGACTACTGGAGTTGAAGGTTTAAAAACAATTATTCCAATCGCAGCAATTAGTAGTTGGTATGATTATTATCGTGCAAATGGTGCAGTAATTGCGCCAGGCGGATATCAAGGAGAAGATACAGATAATATGGCAGAAGCAGTACTGACAAGGGAAAATCCTGAAGTTTGCGGACAAGTTATAAAAGAGTTAACGGCTGGACAAGACCGAAAAACAGGTAATTATAATGATTTTTGGGATAAACGCAATTATGTAAAAGATGCTAAAAATGTAAAAGCAAGCGTATTTGTTGTTCATGGTTTAAATGATTGGAATGTTAAGACGAAGCAGTTCGCGCAATGGTGGGATGCACTCGGAGAAAATCATGTACCTCGTAAAATGTGGCTACACCAAGGTGGTCATGGTGGGACATCAAATAATAACTGGCAGCAAACACAAAATAAATGGTTAGATTATTGGTTGTACGGAATTGAAAATGGAATTATGGATGAACCAATGGTTGATGTGCAAAGAGAAAATAAATCGTGGCAAAAGATAAAAAATTGGCCAGATCCAGCGGCTGTACCTTCAAAAATCCGTATGTATTTAAGTAATAAATCAGTCAATTTTCCACTAAGTATGGGATCTGTTAATAAAGTTTTCTCATTCTTAGATGATGCACAAATGAAATCAAATCAATTAGTAGCAAACCCAGAATTAGAAGTAGCCAATCGATTAGTATATACAATGCCTGTACTGCAAAAAGATACACGCATAAGTGGTACACCAAAGATTTCAATTACAGGAAATATTGATCGATCTGTATCAAATTTAACAGCATTACTTGTTGACTATGAAGGAACGAAGCCGGAAATCGTAACGAGAGGCTGGATGGATCCACAAAACTTAAATAATATAGAAGATTCAACAGCGATTCAACCGGGCAAAGATTATACATTCACATGGGACATGCAGCCAGATGATTATGTCTTTAAAGCTGGACATCAAATAGGGGTCGTTTTAATTGCTAGCGACTATGATTATACAATTAGACCGAAAGCGGGCACGAAACTTACAGTGAAATTAAGTGAAGTGACATTGCCGATTGTGAAATAAATATCTTTTCCAAAGAGTTTACTAAAGTAAGCTTTTTGTTTTATAGTCTGAATTTTTAATTTTATATTTCAAATTGGAAGGTTATGTAATACAATATCATTATATTCTATGGAAAGTGAGTGATATATTATGACAGTCAGCTCTTTCGAAAGCGCATTAAAATTAGAGGTACGAGAAGATTAGTTGAATTGGAATCTTCCGTACGTAAAAACGGAGGAGAAAATAAATGTTTAGTTTTTATAGTACACTTTGTACGGAACTGTATGATTACACAAAACCAGTCGGTTATTCTTTAAATGGTGATATTGAGTATTACAAAGAACGTTTAAAAGATTGTAGAGGTAGAATTCTCGAAGCTGCAGTAGGTTCAGGGCGTGTCATCATTCCGCTTCTAGAGGCTGGTTTTAAAGTGGATGGGATAGATTATTCACCTGAAATGCTTGATTCTTGCCGTAAGCGGTGTAAAGAGAGAGGCTTACATCCTAATTTATATGAAGGAAGCTTGCAACAATTTTCACTTCCGCATAAATATGAGGCGATTATCATTCCTACTGGATCTTTTTGTTTAATTGAAAATCGTGTGGATTCTATAAACGCATTGAAATGTTTTTATGAACATCTTAATCCAGGCGGACGATTAATCGTAGATATTATGCTTCCGCATGACTGGAAGACTGGGGAAATTCATACATCGACTTTTTCTTTGCCGAGTGGAGACGGAATCACATTAGAAAATAAATCAATTGAAATAGATTGGCTGAACCAAGTTACTGTATCATATTTGAAATATGAAAAGTGGAGTAAAGGACAGCTAGTACAAACAGAGTTACAACGTTTTGCGCTGCGCTGGTATGGAATAGTAGAGTTTAAACTCCTTTTAGAAAGTATAGGTTTCTCTAACATTACTTGCTCTGCTGAATATGTTTATGAAAAAGAACCGTCAAATGCAAATCAAATGATTACTTTTGAAGCTCTGCGAAACGAAAAATAGAGAACTATCTATGGAAACAAGGCAGTCAATACAAAATCGACTGTCTTGTTTCCATTGTCCAAGCATTCTCCTACTAACTACATATACTATTTATGTTAAAATCGGTCACTATTTTAAACAGGACTGCTATTTTAATATATATAACTATGCAGGGAAGAGGGGAGAATAAATTTGGAGAACGTAGAACAAGATAGAATTGAAAATCAAGTGTATTCAAATCGTGTAGTAAGATCAGAATTTGATTCGAATTGGGAAACTTGTATATCAAAGAGTGGTTATGTAATTTATGTAGCAACAAGTAATAATGCTGAAGTAATAGTGCTTCTTGCAGATGGTTCAAGTAAATTATTAATTTTCGAAAAAGGCGGTAAAGTAGTAGTTGGTGGCGGTGGAACAAGTCATTACAGTAAGCCGCATATTGCAAGAAATATTTAAGGTAAAACATGTTAATTGAGAAGAAGCTGAAAGACGGTTAGTCATTCATATTTAGAGAATGACTAACCGTTTTTAAATGTAGTTTTTGAAGAATTATATATGTTATAGTATAATAGTGTTTTAAAACAATGTTATTTTAATATATTTCAAATTTTGTTATGTATTATTTTTATATTAAATTAGCACCTAAAGTATTTTTTTATATAAGGAGTAGTAATTAGAGAAATGAAAAATATAGACTTTATACTAGAAAGTGATGAGGCATTAAAACCGTCTGAACGATTAGTACTATTATTATTAGAGAAGCATAGAATGTTATATACGAACGATCTATTGGCATTATCAAATTTATCATATAAAACATTAACAGATTCATTAACGGCGCTTGTTTTAAAATCGTATGTGTTAAAGGAAACAGGTAAGGGAAGAAGACAGAATTGCTATAGATTAGTATGATAAGGCAGCTGTTTTAGAGATTTTTACATATGTTTTTTAATCGTAAGGCGAAAATGTGTTTTTGGTTTTCAAACGAAAAACTTACTATAAGAGGGGCTAAGATAGTAGTATTTCATTTTTGTAAGTGTAATTATTTCGTCATTGAAAATACAAAAATAAAATAAACCGCATAAAACAGAAATAAAAAAACAATCCATTTTTAAAATGGATTGTTTTTTTATTGGAATAATATTATTTGATATGTTGAAAGCATGAATAGCAGAATAAACATTACCTGTTTTAGTTCATGCAACTGAACGAATACGATGAAAACTATGTGTATAGTTTTTTTAATTGCTTTTTTCAGTAACTCTAATGAAATCATAGTCTTTATTGTTTAAAGGTATTATTTTAAACATTATTGCTATTCAACATTAAGTACAAAAGTAATTTATAATATTATTATGTAAACTTAAGTTTTTAAAAGGAAAATGTAATAATTAATAGAACATGTAGAAGGGGATGCTTAAATATTTTGAAGGATAGGAGATTATTATGGAGCATTTACAATCAATAGTACAAGCTGTTTTAAGTGGTCATAAGGAAAAAGTAGTGGAGTTTATAAAGGCGAGTCCAAGTATTTATTGTTAACGAATGTAGTGAAGATGGATGGACACCACTTCATTTAGCAGCTTATTTTGGACAGAAAGAAATAGCGAGTTTTCTTTTAGAAAGCGGTGCAGATATACATAGTAGAGCGAAAAACGAAAATGAAAATACGCCTTTGCAAGCAGCAATTGCGAACAAGCAAAGTGAACTTGTTGCTTTCTTAATTGAAAAAGGATCAGATGTAAATATTATGCAAAGTGGTGGCTGGACAGGACTTCACGAAGCGGCATTATTAGGAAATGAAGAAATAATTATGTTACTCCTTAAAAATGGAGCTAATAAGATGATAAAGAAAAATGATGGGAAAACAGCGTATGATATTGCATTAGAAAAAGGATATGATCATCTATTACATCATTTGAAACAGGAAGTGAACTTATGATGAATAAATGGAGTGTTGGTATATTTTTATTTAATGAAGTAGAAGTGTTAGACTTTGCAGGGCCATTTGAAGTTTTTTCTGTAACTGAGGTGAATGAAGAAAAACCATTTACTGTTTATACCGTTAGCGAGAATGGGGAAATGATTACAGCAAGGAACGGATTGAAGGTACAGCCAGATTATAGTATTGAAAATTTACCATCAGTGGATATTTTAATAATTCCGGGTGGGCTAGGTGCTAGAGAATATGAAATAAAAAATGAAATAGTAATAAAATGGATTCGCCAACAAATGAAAGAAGTAAAGCTGATGACTTCAGTTTGTACAGGAGCGCTATTACTGGCGAAAGCAGGTTTACTGGAAGGTTTAAAAGCAACAACACATTAGGCTAGTATTGAAAAGTTTAAAAATGAGTTTCAAAATGTTGAAGTTATAGAAAATGTAAAGTTTGTAGATGAAGGACATATTATAACATCTGCCGGAATTTCAGCTGGAATTAATATGGCATTTCATATTGTGAAAAACTTGTTAGGTATGCATGTTGCGGAGGACACAGCGAAGCGAATGGAGTATGATATTAGTTTGCCAAATTAAAAAGCCCGGATTGGGCTTTTTATATTGAATGAATATAGTTAAGCTCTTCATCACTCAAAATAGGGCGAACAGATGCATTTGCATTTTCTTGTGCTTGCATTCCGGTTTTGGCACCAGGAATTACAACACTTACTGCCGGATGAGAGAGTACATAGCGAAGTGCAAGTTGCCCTAGGTTCTGATTTTTATTTGAGAACAATCGAAGTTTTTCTACGGTTTGTAAGTCTTCTTGAAACCAAGTTTCATTTGGCCATTCTTTGCGTAAATCTCCATCTGGAAAAATTGTTTTATTTGTGAATTTTCCAGTTAAAATGCCCATTTTTAATGGACCACGAATAATAGCTCCTAGATTTTTCTCTTGTAAGAATGGTAATATATCTTTTTCAGGTTTTCGATTTAATATATTGTAATCAAGTTGTACGATATCAATTTCGTTGTTGTTATTGAAATGATGAATGTATTGTAAATCATGAGTCGAAACACCGACTGCCCTTACTTTTCCATCACGTTTTAATATGTCAAATGCACGTAGAAATGCTTCTGTTTCTCTACGATTATGTCACCAAATATGACAAAAATAAAGATCAATATAATCTGTTTGAAGACGTTGTAAACTTGTTTCAAATACGGCGATGATTTTTTTGGGAGTATCATATACAGGAACTCCATTAGGGTCGTAGTGGTGTCCGATTAAACCACCTTTCGTTGATAGGATAATATCATTACGATGTCCTTTAATCGCGGTAGCCACCAACTTTTCACTATGTCCTAAACCATACACATCCGCAGTATCAATAAAATTCACACCACACTCAATTGCTTTTTTTATAGCAGTTATAGATTGTTTATCGTTAACAGGTCCCCATTCATCACCACCGATTGCCCATGCCCCAAAACCTATTTCAGAAACAGTTATTCCAGTTTTACCTAATGTGCGGTAATGCATATTTCCCCTCCTTGTAAGCATGTTATAACATGGATATGTGAGGTAAGAATTTTGTGTGTGAAAAAACTCTTCTACAATAGTAGAAAAAGAATTACAGAAACTACTATTTTATAGCAGCATGTATAAAAAAAAACGGTGTAAATGTAGAAATGTCGTCGAATGCTATCTTTAATTGGTTAATTTATGGGATATTTTTGTGAAGGAGTTTATTTTATAAGAATAGAATTTAGTTTAGTAAGAAAACGTGCCGATGGTAGTGAAAAATATGGGTTAGGGGGATTTGAATGAGGAAACTCAAACGAGTAAATGTTCCTAATATACCAGAACAATCATCACAACCTAGTGACAAGCGTAAGATAAATAAAAAGAAGTTAAGGCGTCTTATTTTAATGGTCCTTTTTATTGCGGCAACTACTCTGTACGTTCAATATATTTTAACGAAACAACAAGAAGTAATTGATAAAAAGAAAGATACGATTACGGATCAAAAGAAACAATTAGTATCTTTAAAGAAAGATAAAGGTTCTTTAAAGACTAACATAGAAAATTTAACAGACGATGAAGAAGAAATTTTGAAGTTTGCGAGAAAAGAGTATCAATTTTCTAAGTCAAATGAAACTATATTTGTGATGCCAAAGTAATAAAAAAACAGCTAGCCATTGAACTGCACCTCCAATTGTTAGACACCGTCTAACAATTGGAGGTGCAGTTTTTTATGTATGAATGTCATGGTACAAGGAACAATCACATATTGTAAAAATGAAGAGTTTAAGCTATTTGCATAAATATGGAATATGGAATATGCACTAAAATAAATGTTGTTAAAATTCTGTTAATTATATTATAATACAAGGTAAGCGGATACATTTTTTAATCAACGTTGAGTTCCTCGCTCATACGACTATTAAGAAACCCGTTATCCTCGTATAAGAAAGGAAGATAGCTGTGTACGCTTCAAATACAATTTATATCGTAGGGGATGCGAAAGCACCTCAAAATAATCCCATTACTGAAAAGTTTAAAAGCTATTTCGTAGCATTTGTACTTGTTAAGGATACAGGGGAAATTGTAGATGCAGACTGCTCAGCGACAATTGCATTAACATCTCAATTTGTTAAATATTTATTTCTACATAAAAATATAAATGACCCGGCGTTAGTAATGGAAGTAAAGAACCGATATTTCGGCTCTTCTCAAAAAGCGTTACTTGTAGCGCTAAAAGATGCACAGAAAAAATATAATCAGATTGCTGCTTTGTCTACTCAATCATAGACAAAATCCAGCCGTAAGAATCATTCTTATGGCTGGATTTTTTTATTTCACATTATCATCCTACACCAAAAGTAAACGAAAACAAAGTAGAGAGATAGGAGAGTAAATGCTCAATAGGTTTACCTAATAATCTGTGGGTATAAATTTCCAGTGGATTAAGATTTCACTTCATTGGAAGAAGAAAGGATGAACAAAATGAAAATTACAGACGTAAAAGTAAATCGTAGACGTATAAAACTGCATACACCGTTTAAAACCGCACTTCGTACTGTAACAGAAATTGAAAGTATAGATGTTTATATTCATACAGACGAAGGATTGATTGGTAAGGGGGCTGCAGCCGCAACGCCAGTTATTACGGGTGATTTCACCAGTGGAATGGAAGAAGCGATTTTAGGACCGATGCGTTCATGTTTAATTGGTCAAGATATCATTCAGTTTCAGCAGTTACTACAGCGCATTCAAATGAGTTGTATTGGAAATTCAAGTGCGAAAGCAGCGGTAGATATCGCTTTATATGATGTATATTGCCAATATCAAAATGTGCCGTTATATGCATTGTTAGGCGGGAAGAAAGAAATTTATACCGATATTACAGTGAGTGTGGATGAGCCTGTATTAATGGCAAAAGAAGCGAAGAAACATATAGAAAAAGGATTTCAAACATTAAAGATTAAAGTGGGTAAAGAGGCGCATTTAGATTTGGAACGTATTGAGGCAATTCGAAATGTGGTACCAAGAAATACGACATTACGTTTAGATGCGAATCAAGGTTGGAGTCCAAAAGAAGCGATCTCTATCATTCAAGAGATGGAAAATCGTAATTTAAATATAGAATTTATTGAACAACCAGTACACGCGAAAGATTGGGATGGGTTAAAGTACGTCAAAGATCGTGTGCAAACGCCAATTATGGCCGATGAAAGTATATTTTCAGCAAGTGATGCATTAAAGCTCGTTCAAGGAAGATACGCAGACTTAATTAATATTAAATTAATGAAATGTGGTGGCATACGTGAAGCATGGCGTATTGCAGATATCGCAGAAACGGCTGGTGTGAAGTGTATGGTGGGAAGCATGATGGAATCTTCACTTTCCGTTAGCGCTGTTGCACATTTAGCGGCAGCACATCCTAATATACATTATTTTGATCTTGATGCACCGCTTTGGTTAATGGAAGAGCCAGAAGGAATGACTTATTCTGGATCAAAGGTAAACCTTCAATCGACAATGAATAGTAAGTCTTAGGAAAAGAGACTAGTAAATTATTTTTTTAAGGGGGATATATATGAAAAAAGTAGGAACTGCATTTTTAACAACTTTATTTATATTTTCATCGTTTACATCGGCAAATGCTGAAGAAAAGAAGGATAATAAAGCATTTATAGATGTATCTGCTGCAACGTTATGGACAGCACCTGATTCATTAAGGTCAATCGATACACCGAGTGCAACAAATCCAGTGGATCTATGGAAATGGACGAAATCAATGACACTTGACGAGAAACTATGGTTAACAAATGCAAATAAATTAGAAACACAAGCGTTACTCGGTCAAGAAGTAACCGTTATTGATAAGAAAGGCGAGTGGGTGAAGGTATTAGTGCATGGACAGCCAACACCACGAAATGAAGAAGGTTATCCGGGCTGGATGCCTGAAAAGCAATTAACATATAATCAAGAATTTGCAGATAAAACAAATGAACCTTTTGTGTTAATAACAAAGCCAACTGCGATTTTATATATAAATCCTTCTGAAAAACATAAATCACTTGAAGTCAGTTATAATACAAGACTGCCGCTATTAAGTGAAGACACAATTTCATACCGTGTATTGTTGCCAAATGGTCAGAAAGCATGGCTACGAAAAAATGATGGAACAGTTTACCGTTCTCAAACTGATATTCCAAAACCGACAGCTGATGATTTAATTAACACAGGGAAAATGTTTTTAGGTTTACCGTATATATGGGCTGGTACAAGTGGTTTTGGATTTGATTGCTCTGGCTTCACGCATACGATCTATAAATCGCACGGCATTACAATTCCGCGAGATTCTGGACCGCAATCAAGAGCAGGAATTGCAGTTGATAAAGAAAACTTACAAAAGGGAGATTTAATCTTCTTTGCACATGATCAAGGGAAAGGTAGTGTCCATCACGTTGCAATGTATATTGGTGATGGCAATATGATTCACGCACCAAGAGCTGAAAGGTCGGTAGAGATTATACCACTAAATACACCAGGATATATAGAAGAATACGCTGGTGCTCGTCGTTACTTACCTTAAAAATAGAGGGGGTTTTTAAATGAAAAAAGTTGTTCGTTACTCATTAGTTAGTACTCTATTAGTTTCTTCATTTTTAGTTGGCTGCGCAAAAGAAAAAACTACAACAAAGCCGAAAGATGAAAAGAAAGTATTACAGTTACTAGAAACGGGTGAAATTCCGTCGTTAAACTCAGTGAAAGTCACAGATGCAGTCTCGTTTAACGTTTTGAATAACGTAATGGAAGGACTATTCCGTCTATCGAAAAATGATGAAGTAATTGAGGCAGGCGCACAAAAATATGAAGTGAGTAAAGATGGAAAGATATATACATTTCATTTGCGTGATGCGAAATGGTCAAACGGAGATCCAGTAACCGCTCATGATTACGTATACGCTTGGAAGCAATTGATTAATCCAGATACCGCTTCTCAATATGCATACATTGCGTACGATGTGAAAAACGCTGAGAAGATAAATAAAAAACAACTAGGTCTAGATGAATTAGGAGTAAAAGCGAAGGATGATAAAACGTTCGTCGTAGAGCTAGAACATCCTGTACCGTATTTTACGAAATTATTAATTTTACCATCCTTCTATCCAATTAACGAAAAATATGCGAAAGAGCAAGGTGATAAATACGGATTAGAAGCAAATAAAGCGGTATATAATGGACCATTTACATTATCAGAGTGGAAGCATGAAGCTAGCTTTACAATGAAGAAAAACGATAAGTATTGGGATAAAAAAGAAGTGAAGTTAGATGAAGTAAACTATCAAATTGTAAAAGAAATTTCAACTGCGGTAAATTTATATGAAACAGATAAAGTTGATAGAGCTGTTATTTCTACAGAATTCGTGGATAAATATAAAAATAATAAAGAGCTAAAACAATATACAGATCCAGTTATGTACTTCTTCCGATTTAATGAAAATGTACCGATTCTTAAAAATAAAAATGCACGTCTTGCGCTAAGTACAGTTTTTGATAAGAAAGGACTTGCGGATTCATTTTTAAATGATGGTTCGGTTGCTGCAAACTATTACGTACCAAAAGGATTTTTAAAGGGACCAGATAAAAAAGATTTTAGAAGTACGGCAGGTGAGTTTAATAAAACTGATGTAAAAAAAGCGAAAGAATATTGGGAAAAGGCAAAGCAAGAAACAGGTACAGATGAAGTGACGTTAGAACTATTAAATTATGACTTAGAAAACTTTAAAAAAGTTGGAGAGTACATTAAAGAGCAGCTTGAGAAAAATTTACCAGGTTTAAAAGTGAATGTGAAATTGCAACCACATACGCAAAAATTAGCACTAGAGAAGAAGAAAGAATATGAAATGTCGTTATCACGCTGGTTACCGGATTATCCAGATCCAATGACTTACTTAGAAGTATTCCTTTCTGGAAGCAGTGTTAATAATACAGAATATGCAAACCCAGAATATGATGCGTTAATTAAGAAGATTAAAACAGAATTAGGTAATGATGAAAAAGCTCGCTGGAAAGCAATGCAAGAAGCTGAAAAAATGCTACTTGATGATGCAGTAATTGCACCGGTATTCCAGCGCGGATTATCTTACTTACAAAAACCATATGTGAAAGATTTATATGTACATCAATTTGGTCCAGCTACAAGTTTAAAAGGGGCAGATGTACAAAAATAAAAGAATGGAGAAACAGACTTCACGTATGTGATAGTCTGTTTTTTTGTACAGTTCCGAATGAAATATAGACATTTCATATGTTTTTTTACGACTTAAAAATAAAATTATTACTAAAATTCCAGTGTGAAATTTATGTAGAATCTTGTATAATTAACGTGTTTCTATGGAAACATTTTCTTGCGCTATTTCTATAGGATTTAATAGAACAAGGAAGGAAATACATACATGTATATAATAGACAAATAGAATGGAACATGTATAGAGAAAAAGGAGAGAAAAGATGGCGTGTCAAAGACAAGGGTTACAATTTAATAACGATAGAAAGAGGGACAGAAGATGAAAATGAAGCATGCTTTTGGTCCTATAATTTTAGCGTGTGTGCTTTTTTTCATTATCATTCTAATCCCATCGAAAAGTTTAGTATCGCTTATTAGTGATAAGAAGGTAGAAGATGCGGCTACTTCTTTACAAAAAGAGAAATTACAAAGTGTTTTCTTACAGCAAAAAATGTTAGAGAATTCACAGTATTTACCGATGTACGGTTCATCAGAATTTTTACGAATGGATGCATATCATCCGTCTAATTATTTCAAAGTAAATCCAGCTGGTTTTACACCGTTTTTAATTGGAACTGGCGGTACACAAAGCTTAGCTCATATTTTAAATATGACATCTACTATGGATGAATTAGAAGGTAAAAAAGTAGTCTTTGTTCTTTCACCACAATGGTTTACAAAGACTGGTGTCTCACAAGGGGATTTCACTAATAATTTCTCCAAACAACAAGCATATCATTTTATTTTTAATGATGAGATAAATCCAGAAATGAAGAAGCAAATCGCGAAACGGCTATTAGATTATAAAGTTGTTCAAGAAGATGATATATTAAAAAATTCATTAGAAGGTATTGTATATAATGATACAAAACATAACATAAAAGCAGGTTTAGCTAAACCACTTGCTTATATGCATCGAAATATTTTAGATCATAGAGATTTATTTAACTCTTTATTTAAAATCGAACCGATGAAAGAGAAAACAAATATCGGACTTCGTTCAATTTCTTGGGAAGATGCACGTAAACACGCGGAACAAGAAGGGAAAGCTGAGTCTACTACAAATACATTCGGAATTGAAAATCCGTATTATCATAAGAATAATCTGAAGAAAAAACTAAAAGGTTTAAAAAACTTTAGAGCAAATGAAACATATGATGAATCACCAGAATATGATGATTTACAAATTATTTTAGATTTATTTAAAGAGAAAAATGTCAAACCACTCTTTATTTCTGTACCTGTAAATGGGCCTTGGTATGATTATACTGGATTCCCGAAAGAACGCCGTGAAGTGTATTATAAAAAAGTTCGAGAACAGGTTGAGAAAGCAGGATATCCAGTAGTTGATTTCTCTGGTCATGAATATGATAAGTATTTCTTAAAAGATACGATTCATTTGGGCTGGAAAGGTTGGATTTATTTTGATGAAGCAGTGCATAAATTTAATTCTGAGAAATAAAGTATAGAAATCGGAATGGCTATGAGCCGTTCCGATTTTTTTAGTATAGAGGATTTTGGTGAGGACAATTTGGGAATGCATGTATATCTTGAATCTGTCTATAATCATAATGTTTCATTGCGAACTGGGATTGATAAAGGTATTCATACACATATAATTGACCATCATGAGCTGAACATAATACACCAGAAGTTCCTTGCCCATTTATGAAGGAAATACCGATAGGGCGTCTGATTAAGTATGGTATTTTTTGCTGCCAATGCATAGGGGAATCACTCCTTTTTGAGATAATATACGAAAGAAATGATCAAACGGTTGCTTATCCATGTAAATGTAGATGGAAAGGTGTTATATAATTCTTGAAGATTAATTCATATATAAATAAAAAACCGCTATAACTCCGAATGAATTTATAGCGGTTTTTGTTATATACTTAAGCAAGATTTTTACGCTTTTTTGTCCATTTTTTTATAACGAAGTATAAAAGTATAAGTACGACGCCACCAATTGCGAATGATTTCACATAAGGACTAGCAATATCGTTAATATTTTCCCAATTTTCACCTAGTTTTTCACCTAAATAAATGAAAATAATAGACCAAGGGATAATCGCAAGTGCTGTTAATGTAGTGAAACGTAGTAAAGGCATTTTTGTAATACCAGCAGGAATTGAAATCGCATGACGCACTACTGGAATGAAGCGTGCTGTAAAAATGACGCCAGTTCCGTAACGATTAAACCAATCTTCTGCAGCATCTATTTGTTTTTTATGTATGAAAATATATTTTCCATAACGTTCTAATATAGGGCGTCCGCCGTATCGTCCAAGCCAATAAATAAAGATTTGGGCAATAACACCGCCAATTGTACCGAATACAACTGCGCCTACAAATGAGATACTTCCATTGAATACTAAGTATCCTGCATAAGCAAGGACAATTTCACTTGGGATAATCTCAATCATAAGTCCAAGCATAATGCCCCAATAACCTAATCCTTCAAAAAACGTTAATACTGAATGAATAAAACTACTTAACATTGTTGCACCTTCTAGTTTATGAATTTTTGAGTATAAGAACCTTTTATTTAATTACGTAAAAGGTTCACTATATGTAGATTATACCTTATTTACATAGGGGATTGCTATTTCAATTCTTTTATGTCTCTCATAAGTATTATAGTAAAGGATATAAGCCGCGTTTTTATGAAGGGTTAATGAAAAGATTATTAAAAATTTCTCATATATCAATGATAATAGACTGAAAATTAAGTATAATGGTATAGGTCTTTCATTTACAAAAATAGGAGGAGAACGTATGTATATTACAGATCCGATTTATGGACCAATCTCTATTCGTGATAGAGATATCCTTCGATTGATAGATACAAAAGCATTTCAAAGGTTGACGCATATTAAACAACAAGGACATACTTATTTTTTACATGAGAACGCAATACATACAAGAGAAGAACATTCGATAGGTGTATATGTGCTAGTAAATAAAGTGATAGAACATCTTACTGAGATTGGTGACATACATTTATCGAAATATGAACGAAAGCTAGTATCTACTGTAGCCCTTCTACACGATGTTGGACATGGGCCATATTCACATTGTTTTCAGCAAATATCGGGTGAAGATCATGGTGAGTGGACGGTACGAATCATTCAAGAGGACGAAGAAATACGTACGATTTTAAATCAAACACCTAGATTAT
Source organism: Bacillus sp. FSL L8-0152 (assembly GCF_038006365.1). Taxonomy (NCBI): domain Bacteria; kingdom Bacillati; phylum Bacillota; class Bacilli; order Caryophanales; family Bacillaceae; genus Bacillus; species Bacillus sp. FSL L8-0152. Next base: position 2,881,462 of record NZ_JBBOVB010000001.1, on the reverse strand, counting down.
TAGATGATGTAACGAAAGCTTTAACAGAAGATGGAGTTTTTCCAATTATAGATGAGCTCTTATTTAATTCATTAGGAATGGATCAATTAGATTTTTGGAATAGAGATATATATTACTCATCGCTTGAATTAGAAGGTTTACAGATAGAAGAATTGATTGCTAACATGCGTTTAATTGACGGTAAACTTGTTATTGAAGAATCGGGAATCCCCTTCATTGAACAATTAATGAAAATGAAAGAAGGGCTTTACAATAATGGATTTGGCCACCCGTTTGTGATAGGAAAAGGCATATTGCTGCAAACAATTTTTAAAATGATAGAGGAGAAAAATCTTTCGTTCTATACTCCTGGACTTCAAAACTTCTTTCATAAAGGAGAGAAGTTAGAAGTAGAAGACTTTCTTCCGTTACAAGATGAAATGATTTTAAATGAAATACAGTGCTTTGCAAAATCAGATGATGTTGAAATAGTATCTTTAATTCAACTTTATGTTTCACCAACTAAAAGTTTATCATTTCAAAAAGGAGTGGAGGGTGATTTTAAAAAGGAAAATAACAATTTAGCGATAATAACTGAGAAAAAGGCGTACAGTTCATATGCAGGTGGTATTTACGTCCATAGTGAGGGGCAGTTAGAGGACATTTTAGAGAAATCAAATTTCATTCAAGAGATAGTAAAATTGCCTAAAAAAGAATATGCCTATTCAATTTGATTTGGCTCGAAAATAAAAAATGAATGAGATGGAAACGTAAATTTAGAGGAGGGAATAAAATACATGAAACATAAAATTGCTGTACTGGCAGATGTACATGGAAATGCAACTGCTTTAAAAGCAGTTATCGAAGGTTCTATGAAAGAAGGTGTGACTGATTATTGGTTTTTAGGAGATTTAATTATGCCTGGTCCTGGATCGAATGATTTGTTTGAAATATTAGAAAGTATTAACGTTGATACTTATGTACAAGGAAACTGGGAAGATAGTTTTCTTGACGTTCTTAATAAAAATATTGATATTGATAACGCAACTGATATTTATGTTTCTAGATTAGTTCAGTATCAATGTGAAAACCTGGATGAAAACTATATTAAACATGTTAAAAATTTACCATTACATATAACAAAACAGGTTAATGATTTATCAATCAGTATTAGTCATAATCTACAAAATAAAAATTACGGAGGAGATTTGTGGCCCACTAATAATCAGGAACAGTTTGATCGGCTATTTGATCGTGATTATGATATTGCGATTTACGCTCATACCCACCATCAATTGTTGCGCTATAGTAGCAATGATCAATTAATTATTAACCCAGGAACAGTTGGACAACCTTTTTACAAGTGGAATAAGCTAAACTCTGACTTGCGTGCTCAGTATGCAATTCTTGAAATTGATGAGGCAGGGATTACTGATGTGAGGTTTAAAAAGGTTTTTTACGATGTAGAAAAGGAATATAAAAATGCCATGAATAAAAATCTTCCTTACATTGATTTATATCGTGAGCTGTTAGAGACAGGAAAAACTCATACGCATGATATTGAATTATTACAAGAAATTAATGACAAATATAATTATAAAGATGAAGTAATTAAGTTTATCGAGAAAATCTGATAGGAATTTAATAGAAAGAAATGAACATTGTTGAATGTTAGGTTAGTAATGATTTTTACATAATACATAATCAAGAGTTATTTTATAATGAAACTTAGATGTAAAATGATTTTTGTATTTTATATTGATTGAAAACAAGCATCCCCCTGTCCTAGGTATATGACGGGGGGATGCTTGTTTTTTTAAGGCTTCACATCTAAGTTCTGTAAAAATAAAGTTGCTGTTACGTAACGCTTTGCTAACATTTGTACATAAGCGGTATGTACAGAAAGGGTCGCAATGATAATAGCGTTACGAATTGCTTCGCGTTGTTCGTTATTAATTTGATCGAACTTGCTTGCGATTTTATCAGCTTTTTCTTTTACGATGTTTTCAATTGTATGAACTGTATCTGTTGCATTTAGTTGTAAGCAATTCCCTTGATTGAGTTCTTCAAATAGAGAAGAGTATGCTACATATAAATGAACAGGATTGATTAAATCATCACTTCGATCGGCTGGGTCATTAACGATAAGGCGTAATAGCTTACGAATTGATTCAAAATCAAGTGCTGTTTTTAAATCTTCGACAATAAATAGTAAGGCTGCTTGTTCAATCGAATATTTTTTCCCTTTTTGAGGAGAGCCAATCATTTCTTTTATATCTCGTTTCACCCAGTTTTGCATAGCAGTTACAGAGAAACTTGTGTTTTCAATCTGATTTCCAAGCGCAACTATTTCATTTAAAGAAAAACCGACATCAGTATCGTCAATTTTAATCAGCTTTTCAAAAATAGGAGAAAGTGCGGTAGTAATAAAAGCTGTAACGCTTTGTCCGCTTTCAATATCTTTTTTATGTGACTTTGCCCAAGCTTCTTGTAAAATACCGAGAGGCTTTTTCGTATTCCATCCTCTTAGTGATAGAAGAAGGGTAGCCATTTCGTTTCGTGTGAGATGAAATGTTTCCATCTTTTCACCTCCAAAATAATAAAAAGTTCTTATGAACTTATAATATGTTTTGTTTCATTTAAAGTCAATTCTGTTTTGCTTAATTTTTCCTTTGTCACCAAACTGTTGAAAGTAAATAATACTTGCATATTTCGACAAAAGTTCATATAATAAGTTCATAAGAACCTTTAAAATGTTCTTAAAAACAAATCTATCATTCTGAATTTACTAGAAAGATAGATTTCACATATATCTATATAAAAGGAGAATGGATATAATATGTTGAAAAAACTTGTAGCAGTAATGACAGCATTCATGGTTATCTTTGGGGCTAGCAGCTTTATGTTCGTAGATCATGCAGCAGCGAAAAGTTACAAATCTGGTAAAAAATCATTTACACCAAGTTCAGGTCAAAAGTCAAAAGTTGATTTAAACAAAAAAGACTCAAATGTAAATTCTCAAAAAACGACTCCAGATTCAAAAACGAAAGCAACAAACACAGCACCAAAAAGTAATAAAGGAAGCTTTATGAAAGGTTTATTACTAGGTGGTCTTGGTGGTTTACTAATGGGTAGCTTATTTGCAAATATGGGAGCTCTTGGTTCTGTATTAGCATTTATGGTAAATATGTTAGTAATGGCTGGTATCGTAATGTTAGCAGTTCGTGCATTTAAATACTTCAAAGACCAACGTAAAAAGAAGGCAGATGAAGTAGCATGGAAACAATAAAAATTTCTGAACAAGAATTAATAAATGCGCTTTGCGTATATATAGCTGAAAAAAGACAAGTGGGTCCAGAAGAAGTGTTAGTTGAACTCATGTATGACGATGACTACGGTTTCTCTGCGGAAGTAGAGGTAAATGGTCGCCAGCAAATTTTAATTCAAGCAAACTTAATCGAAGCATTACGCTTATTGCTTGACAGAGAATATAATGTCAATTCATTCGCAGCGAGATTACAACTTGAATTAGATGATGAAGAAGGTATTTACGCATTAGCGAAATTTAATAGTGATGAACAATAAGACTGTTAGGGCTTTATGCTCTAGCAGTTTTTTATTTTAATTTATATTTTTAGTATGTTTCCTATTTTAGGATAAAATTCAATTTTTAATAAACTGATGAATTGGTAAAAATATGTTATTCTTATTAAGAATGTTTTATGTTAATAGGAGGATATTATGAAAAAGAAATTATTAGCAACAATTGCTGCGGTATGTTTATCTTTAACTGCTTGTAATTCAACGGAGCAAACAAAAGATGTACAAGCGAATGAAAAAAAAGATAAGAATACTGAACAGCAAACAGCAACAACTAGCCCGAAAGCTAAAGAGATAAAAGAAAAAAGTGCAGTGGAGAGATTATCACAAGATCATAGTGTTTCGTTAGAAGGTGATGGTGCGAATTCTTCTGATTTTTTTGAGTTAAAATCCGGATTTGTTATTGCGGAAGTAGAACATACAGGAGAAAGTAATGCAATTCTAGAGTTAAAAGATGAACAAGGTAATGACTCTGGTTCACTTTCGAATTTTATTGGTAATGGAAAAGAAAAACGTGTAGTTTTATTAAACAAGAGTGGAAAATATTTTATTAATCCAATGGCAGATGGTCACTGGAAAGTGAATATGTCTCAGTCTATTCCAATAGATAAAGTAGTAACAGCTCCAGGAACAATTAGTGGTCACGGATCTGATGTTGTTTTTGTGAAACTTGAAAAAGGTTTGAAAGAATTGCATGGTGTACATAAGAATGGTGAAAGTAATTTTGTAGTGGATTTAAACGATAGCATGATATTTAATGAAATTGGTGCTGCCGATACTACGAAAAAAGTACCTGTAAAAGAAAATGGTATACATATATTCACTATTCAAGCTGATGGTGATTGGACAATCGAAGTGAAATAATTTGAAAAGCTCTCCTTATGTTTTTGATAAGGGGAGCTTTTTGACAAATAAGTCTTATTAAATAATTTCTTGTTGTTTATAGAAATCTTTATCATTTGTTTGGAATTTATGCCATAAATCATTCATCTTTCGTCTACCGATATCTACCATCGGATTAAACTGAATTGCAGCTTTCTGACGAACAGAGTGAACGTTTTGAATGGCGTGATATAATTGTTGGTCGACTATATCATGTTGTTCACCTGCATATTTAGCAATAGATAGACCTGCAACAGTTCCTTGCGCCATCGCAATTTTTCCGCTTTCAATGCCTGTAATATTGCCAGCTACAAATAAACCAGGAAGAGGGGTTTCCATTGTTTCGGAATGGAGAGGAACGTGTCCACCTAATTCTGAAATGTAATGGAAGGGACAACCAGCTACAGCTGCAAGTTCGGCAAGTGGGTATAATCCCCCAGCAATACAAACAAAATCTGCTTCATATATTTTCTCTGATCCATTAATAACATTTCCTTTAGAGTCAATATTAGCAATGCGTACACCTTCAACTTGATCTGTTCCGATAATTTCAAGAGCTGCTTTCCGAAGGTGAAGTGGCGTTCCGTTTATTTTCATTCCGCTGTTTGGATAGAATGTTAATCCAGCTTTTCGAATCCAATCATATTTCATAAAGTGGCTACCTATTCGTAAAATAGCAGAAGGAGCGAGATGTGCTGCATTTAAAAGAGAGTTTAAAACTTCTTCAGGTTCACCAGCTTTTTGACTTAACTCGCTTTTTTCAGGGAGTACAATATGATCTACTTTAATTCCCGCTAATTGCAATTCACTTAAAATGGCGAAAGACAAAATGTTAGCACCAATAATGATTCCTTTTTTTCCAACTTGCACGCGATGAACATTTGTCATAACTTGAGCTGCTCCAATTGACATCACTCCTGGAAGTGTCCAGCCTGGAAGGGGAATAGAATATTCCGCAGCACCAGTAGCAAGTAGTACGAAAGGTGCTTCTAACGTACCGATATTAGTATGTACAAACCAATTGTTTTCATCTTTATCTAAATTATAGACCGAAACACCGCACCTGATATGTACTGAAAGTGATTCTGCTTCTTCATGAAGTCGCTTCGATTCCTCTATTCCGTTCCACCATTCTCCAGTAGGCTCTTGATGCAACTGTCCTAACAATCTCCCACCCGGCTTCATAAATTCATCAATAACGAGCACTTTTAGTCCGAAACGAGCACAAGAGATAGAAGCAGATAATCCCGCTGGTCCTGCACCAATGATAATTACATCACTCATCGTTTTTTCACCATCTCTCTCACGATATTCGGATGCTGTTTCCCGCTTTCAACAACCATGTTTTCTTCTACAACAGTTAAGCATGCGCGTACATTTGTTTGATTATTTACTGTCACGCGGCATTCAGAACAGTGCCCAATATTACAATAAATACCTCGCGGTGTCCCGCTATCTTCATGAACTCTTAATGTCCGTATTTCATTTGCTAACAGGGCAGCAGCTATCGTTTCATGTTCATATGCTTCGTATTGATGACCGTTAAATTGAAAAGTAATACGCTCACTACTTTGTAAAGTACCTAAAATAGGGTGATGTGTAATTCTACTCATTTACTTTCACCTACCGATCCAAAAGTAACTGCACGTATTGGTGGTTGATATTTTAACGGTAGTTCATTAAGAGTTACGTCAGGATTCGCATTTTCAATCATTCGATCTATCATTATTCTGCATGTACGACCACCGCAAAATCCCATGCCAGCACGTGTTCTTAGTTTTAATTCTCTTGCCGAGCAGTTATATTCAGCAATTGTCGATTGAAGTTGTCCGTATGTAACCTCTTCACAACGACAAACGATTAAGTTGTTTTTATTGGTCATGTGTATTCCTCCTCTAGTTCGGTTTGCACAAATTATATATGCAAAAATCATGCCAATATAGAGGAAGGAGAGAGAGCTACCTGTAAACGCCTAATCGGTGCATACTGCTTCTTTATTGAAGTCCAAGTTTTTTTAAACGGTTATATAAAGTAGCCCTTGTTACGCCAAGTTGTTTTGCACATTCTAATTTATTCCCATTTAAAATTCGTAAAGCCCTTTCAATAACTTTTTTCTCATGCTCATCCATCTCTTCTTGTAAAGAAAGGATTGTATTATTGTTGCTGAGTAATAAGGAATGAGCTGTATGATTGTCTAAATTTTCGGTTGTATGAAATGGTAAATATTCTTGTTTTATAATTCCGTCTGTCGCAAATACCACAAGTCGTTCAACAACGTTTCGAAGTTCGCGAATATTACCTGGCCAATTGTAATGAAGCAGTTCATGCATAATGCTTGAAGGTAAGTCACGAATTGGTCTGTTATAGTTGATTGAAAAATCGTTTAAGAATGAGTATGTGAGTTCGATAATATCCTCTCGTCTTTCACGCAGCGGTGGAATATGCAGGCTAACTACATTTAAACGATAATATAAATCTTCTCGGAAAGTTCCTTTTCTCATTTCTTCTTGTAAATCCCGATTTGTAGCAGCGATAATGCGGAAATCAATATTAATTTCTTTTTCTCCGCCAACTCGGTAATACTTTCGTTCTTGTAGTACACGTAACAGTTTTACTTGCATATCGAGCGGCATTTCGCCAATCTCATCGAGGAATAAAGTACCGCCTTGCGCGAGTTCAATTTTACCTTTTTTTCCTTTACTATTTGCTCCAGAAAACGCCCCACGCTCGTAACCGAATAATTCACTTTCAAATAACGCTTCTGGAATTGCCCCGCAGTTAATCGAAATGAAAGGCGCCTTCGCTGCCTCACTTGCTTCATGAATTGCTTTCGCAAATACTTCTTTTCCAACTCCGCTTTCCCCAAGTATTAAAACAGTTGATTTCACCGAACAAACTTTTCTAGCTAATTGTATCGTTCTTTGTATAACAGGACTTTTCCCATTCATCGCAAGGAATGGATCGGATTCATCTTTATACTTTGCCACTTCTTGTTCTAAACGGTGCATTTCATGTGACATATTAAATAGTTTTTCATTTAAAGCGACTTGATTTGTAACATCTGTTTCTGAAACGACTGCTCCTATAATTTCATCATTACAATAAACTGGATTTGAATTAATTAATACGAATAAATCGGGACGAGGCTGATGGAACTGAGCGACTATGCTTTTTCCATCATGTAAAGATTGTAAAATTTCCAAGTCTTTATAATCAAAAAAACGAGTAATCGGTTGCCCAATAATTTCATTATGGTTGACTGAAAATATTTTTTCAGCACCATCTGTCCAAGTTCGAACGCATTCTTTACTATCAATGACTGTAACAGAAGAGTCAGTTGTTTGTATTACGGTGTCATAAAATGCCTGTAGTTCATTGTAGGACTTATAAAGAAATGGAATCATTTGCTGAGAAGTTATACAGCATATCGGCTCATCGTTTTCGTTAAGGATGATAACAGCTAATTCATAAGAAAAAGCGTCAATTAGTGCAGTGAATGAGTCATCTACATAAATAATGGCGCAATTATATTCATCTGTAGTAGAAGGGAGATAATAAAACCTTTCGTTTACTTGCTTAATGTGATTAAGGCTACATGTATGATCGATTAAAACACGTTCCAAAAACTCTTGTATAGTCGGAAATGAAAATGCCATAATGCCCTCCTGTTATGTATAAAAATTTTGACAGTGATAAAAAAATAATACACCTATTTGCTGTAAATTTAAATTATTTTTACAAATAAAAATATTGTTTATGGAAATTGTATATATGAAGAATTGGCACGTCAATTGCATAAAAGAAAGTGAGAGGTTTAGGGAAAGGAGGAGTATATTGTGAGGCACTGCGACGTTTTAATTATAGGTGGTGGAATAATAGGGTGTTCTATCGCTTATTACACTTCAAAATACGGAAGAGACGTAACAATCATTGAAAAAGGAGAATTTGTCAGCGGGACGTCTTCACGGTGTGATGGGAATATTTTGGCCATTGATAAAGACCCGGGATTTGATAGTCAAATGTCTTTAGTAAGTCAAAAATTAGTAACTGATTTAAGTGAAAAATTAGAGCATTCATTTGAATATAGGGCACCAGGAAGTATTCTCGTATGTGAGTCAGACGAAGAGATGGAAGCTGCACAGCAATGGGTAGATCGGCAAAAAGAAGCTGGATTACCGTTTCGAATGCTTGATAGGCAAGATATAAGAGAAGAGTCGCCTTTTTTTGCTGATGATTTATTAGGCGGTTTAGAATGTGCGACGGATTCAACTGTGAATCCATATCTCCTTGCTTTCTCGCTTCTGTCAGAGGCACAAAAGTTTGGCGCAAAAGCCTTTAAGCAGACCGAAGTAAAGAGTATGAAAATAGAGACGAATGGTTCATTTGTTGTAGAAACTACGAATGGTACTTTTACAGCAAAACAAGTTGTAAATGCAGCCGGTGTGTGGGCTCCTAAGATTGGTCAGATGTTAAATGTAAATATACCAATTGAACCGAGAAAAGGGCATATTATAGTAGCATCAAGGCAACAACATGTAGGATGCCGTAAAGTAATGGAATTCGGTTATTTAATTTCTAAATTTGGCGGAAAAAGAAAAGTAGATGTTTTAACTGAAAAATACGGGGTTGCGCTCGTATTTGAGCCTACTGAAAGTCAAAATTTCTTAATTGGAAGTAGTCGTGAATTTGTAGGGTTTCATACGAGAATAAACAATGAAGTCATTAAATGTATCGCAAATAGAGCGATTCGCTTTTATCCGAAAATGGCAGATATGATGGTAATTCGTTCTTACGCTGGTTTACGTCCGTGGACAGAAGATCATTTGCCGATTATTTCACGAGTGGAACATATTCCGAATTATTTCATTGCCGCTGGACATGAAGGGGATGGGATTAGTCTTGCAGCAGTTACTGGGAAAGTAATTGAAGAGTTATTAAATGAAAAAGAGACAATTATTCCTATTGAACCACTTCGTTTGAGTCGTTTTACAGAAAGGGTGTTAAACGGATGAGGTCACAAAGAGTCTTTACGACTATTGATACACATACGGGCGGGAATCCAACGAGGACATTAATTAGCGGACTTCCAAAGTTGATTGGAGAGACGATGGCAGAGAAGATGTTACATATGAAAAAGGAATATGATTGGATTCGAAAATTGTTAATGAATGAACCGCGTGGTCATGATGTAATGTCAGGGGCATTATTAACAGACCCATGTCATCCTGAGGCTGATATAGGTGTTATATACATAGAGACAGGTGGATACTTACCGATGTGCGGTCACGATACAATCGGTGTATGTACAGCGTTAGTTGAATCAGGTTTAATTCCAGTAGTTGAACCGATTACTTCTTTAAAACTAGATACCCCGGCTGGCTTAGTGGAAGTAGATATTGCTGTTCAAGATGGAAAAGCAAAAGAGGTATCTTTCTGTAACATACCAGCTTTTTTATTGAAAAATATTACTGTACACGTCAAAGACATTGGAACTGTAGAGGCTGATATTGCGTATGGAGGGAATTTTTATGCCATTATTGATGCGAAGTCAGTAGGCCTAGAATTAGTACCAGAAAATGCATCTACAATCATCGATAAGGCGATTCATATAAGAAACACAATTAATGAGAAGTTTGAAATCATTCATCCAGAGTATTCGTTTATTAGAGGATTAACACATGTTGAATTTTATACAGATGCTACTCATGAATGTGCGCATGTGAAAAATACAGTTGTTGTACCACCAGGCGGAATAGATCGATCCCCATGCGGTACAGGAACATCTGCGAAGCTAGCTGTATTATACGCTCAGAAAGAAATCAAAATTGGTGAAGAGTTCATTCATGAGAGTATCGTTGGTTCTTTATTTAAAGGATATGTCGTGAATACGACACATGTTGAAAATATTGAAGCTGTCATAACGAAAATTACGGGATCAGCTTGGCTTATGGGTATGCATAAATTTTTTTACAATGAAATGGATCCACTCAAAGAAGGATTTTTGCTAATTCCGCCGATGGAACATGAAACGGAGGATATAAAATGAACATTCAAAAAATGTATACAGCAGTAGACGTACATGTAAATGGCGAGGCATTTCGTGTAATGAAAGACGTACCATGCAAATACTACTACAGTTTGGAGCAATTAAATGAACAATTTTCAGGTGAATTAGCAGAAGAGATGAAGCTTTTATTAAATGAACCACGTGGTTTTATCGGTTTGAATGGGTGTATTGTCGTTCCATCTATCCATAATGAAGTGGATGCAGCTGTATTATTTTTTAATCATGAAGGTTCGATTCCGCTTCATTATGGGGGCATTGTTGCGGTAATAACGATGTTACTCGAAAGTGGGTATTTAAAAAAGAGAGAGTCCAATCAATACAAAATTGAAACGTTATCTGGAATATTTTTAGTTCATGCGTATGTAGAGAATGATGAAGTTATATCTGTTTCGTTTGAAAGCAAACTTTGCTATTTGATTGAGGAAAATTTACAGGTTGGTAATGTAAGTTATTCTCTCATACAAGCAGATAAAGTATATGCAGTTGTAGAAAAAGGTGCGTATTCGCCAGAAATTCGTGTTGAAAACATTTCAGAATTGAAAAGATGGGGAGAAGCTACACTGCAGGCTATACAAAAACAGTCGCTAATAAAAAGGCTTATTTTAGTAGATCCTTCGCAAAAAGAAAAGAACCATATAAAGTCGATTACATTTCATGAAGATAACTTTATCGTACGTTCGCCAGGTTTTGTTTCTACTATCGTTTCCTATGTTCATGCATTATTTAAAAATGATTATATGGCGGATAAACCTTTTAAAAATGAAAGTATATTTAATAGTTTTATAACTGTGGAAAAAGTGAAGAAGGAGGAACTAGGATACATTTTCCGTTTTGAAAGTAGAGGATTTATTACAGGGATGCAGACGTTTCTATTAGACCCTACGGATCCGTTTCCGGCAGGATTCTTATTAAAATAAAATGTGATAGGGAGAGATAAATATGCAAAAAATTAAAGGGGCATTTCCAGTATTAATAACACCGATGGATGAATTTCAGGAAATTAATTGGGATGGGGTAAAACAAAATGTAAATTACTTTATCGAACAAAAGGTTGCAGGTATTATCATTAATGGAAGTACAGGAGAGTTTGTAAGTTTATCAAAAGAAGAACGATTTAAAATGGTAGAAACTGTGTTGAAAGAAATTGATGGCCGTATTCCAGTCATTGTTGGAACTGCAGCAGAGACCACAAAAGAAACAATTGAATATACGAAACATGCAGAAGCGCACGGAGCGGATTGTGCATTAATTATAAACTCTTACTATTGTAAACCGAAGGAAGAGGAGATTTATTTTCATTTTAAAGAAATCTCAAACTCTGTAAATATACCAATTATGCTATACAATAACCCATTTACTTCTGGTGTCGATATGAGTACAGAGCTAATGCTCCGTATTGGAAAAGAGTGTGAAAATGTTACACATATTAAAGAATCTAGCGGAGATATTCGAAAAGCGAGAGGTTTAGTAAGACAAAGTGAAGGGGCTTTCCAAGTCTTCTGTGGTTCTGAAGATTTAGTTATGGAATCATATTTAGTTGGTGCTTCGGGATGGGTTTCAGTAGCAGGAAATATCGTTCCCGGTCTCGTTACAAAAATGTATGAGCATTTTCAAAATGGTGAATTAGAAAAGGCGTGGGAAATAAACGATGCTATTTTACCACTTTGCGAGTTTCTTGAAGGATCAGGGAAATATGTTCAAATCGTTAAACGTTCCATGGAATTACATGGGCAAGCGGGAGGACCTTCTCGCTATCCAAGACTAGGATTAACTGTTGACGAAGATCAAAAGCTTCAAACGATTTTATCAAATATTGCAGCTCATGCAGCTGTTTAAATAAGGAGGAGAACATAATGTTAAAGACAAATATTGAGCTGAAACCAAAAGTGGAAGCGTTTTTAAATGAAGAAATTAAAATGTTTATTAATGGCGAATTTGTTTCTGCTATTGGCGGAAAGACGTTTGAAACATACAATCCAGCAACAGAAGATGTTCTAGCAGTCGTATGTGAAGCGCAAGAAGAGGATATTGATGCTGCAGTAAAAGCAGCAAGATCTGCATTTAAATCTGGTCCGTGGGCAGAAATGACTACTGCTGAAAGAGCGCATCTTATTTATAAGTTAGCAGATTTAATTGAAGAACATAGAGAAGAATTAGCGCAACTAGAAGCTTTAGATAATGGAAAGCCATATCAAGTAGCACTTGATGATGATATTTCAGCGACTGTAGAAAATTATCGTTATTACGCAGGATGGGCTACAAAAATTATTGGGCAAACAATCCCAATTTCAAAAGATTACTTAAATTACACGAGACATGAACCTGTAGGTGTTGTAGGTCAGATTATTCCGTGGAACTTTCCGCTCGTTATGTCTTCTTGGAAAATGGGAGCTGCACTGGCGACAGGTTGTACGATCGTATTAAAACCAGCAGAGCAAACACCTTTATCCTTACTATATACAGCAAAACTCTTTAAAGAGGCTGGATTTCCAAACGGTGTTGTAAACTTTGTACCAGGCTTTGGTCCTGAAGCAGGAGCAGCAATTGTAAATCATCATGACATTGATAAAGTTGCTTTTACAGGATCTACTGTTACAGGAAAGTATATTATGCGTCAGTCTGCAGAAATGATTAAGCATGTAACGTTAGAGCTTGGCGGCAAATCACCAAACATCATTTTAGAAGATGCGGACTTGGAAGAAGCAATTAATGGTGCATTCCAAGGTATTATGTATAATCATGGTCAAAATTGTAGCGCAGGATCACGTGTATTTGTTCATCGTAAACATTATGAAACTGTAGTAGATGCACTTGTGAAAATGGCGAACAACGTAAAACTTGGAGCAGGTATGGAGAAAGGAACGGAAATGGGTCCACTCGTATCTAAGAAACAACAAGAGCGTGTGTTAAATTACATTGAGCAAGGGAAGAAAGAAGGTGCTACAGTTGCGGCTGGTGGCGAACGTGCGCTTGAAAAAGGTTATTTCGTTAAACCAACTGTATTCACAGATGTTACAGACGATATGACAATCGTTAAGGAAGAAATATTTGGACCAGTTGTTGTTGTACTTCCATTTGATTCGACAGAAGAAGTAATTGAACGAGCGAACAACTCATCCTATGGCCTTGCTGCGGGTGTATGGACGCAAAATATCAAAACGGGTCATCAAGTGGCAAATAAATTAAAAGCAGGAACAGTGTGGATTAATGATTATAACTTAGAAAATGCAGCTGCACCATTTGGTGGATACAAACAATCTGGTATTGGCCGCGAATTAGGTTCATATGCGCTTGATAATTATACAGAAGTGAAAAGTGTTTGGGTAAATATAAAGTAATAGGGTGTTTTACTGACAAAAATTGAGGGATGAAATAATGAAAGATGCGGACAACTAGAAAGTTTGATAATAGTTGTCCGTTTTCTTATATACAAAATTGCTTTTCAAAAGAATGATAAGGGGGATTTGGATGGAGAATTTAGTAGAATGGTTAGTAGGGCAAGTGTGGAGTATCGGTTTAGTTGTTTTTGCATTAGGGGCAGGCGTATATTTCACGATTGCAACACGTTTTTTGCAAATTCGTTATTTTAAAGAGATGATTAAACTATTATTTGAAGGAAAGAGTTCCGAGACGGGAATATCATCTTTTCAGGCATTTTGTTTAGCCTTATCAGGAAGAGTTGGAATTGGTAATATTGCAGGGGTAGCGACAGCGATCGCTTTCGGCGGGCCTGGAGCTGTATTTTGGATGTGGGTAATGGCTTTGTTAGGGGCAGCGAGTGCGTTTGTTGAATCAACATTATCTCAAGTATACAAAAGTAAAGTAGGGAATGAATATCGCGGCGGTACTCCATATTTCATTGAGAAAGGTTTAAAAATGAAATGGTTTGCAGTCATTGTAGCGGTAGTTGTAACACTTTCATATGGCATGTTATTACCAGGTATTCAATCTAGTAGTATCGCAGTTGGATTCGAAAACTCTAATGGTATTAACAAATATATAACTGGTATATTTTTAGTCGTGTTACTAGCGGCAATTATTTTTGGTGGTGTAAAGAGAATTGCTGGCGTTTCTCAAATGCTTGTTCCATTTATGGCAATTGGTTATGTAATTGTTACATGTATCATATTAATTGCGAATGTAACGGAGATCCCAAGTATGTTTGCTTTAATTTTCTCTAGCGCATTTGGTGTAAATGAAATGTTTGGTGGAATTGTTGGTGCAGCTATTGCATGGGGTGTAAAACGTGCTGTATTTTCAAACGTTGCTGGTGTCGGAGAAGCGACGTATAGTTCGGCTGCTGCTGAAGTATCGCATCCTGCAAAACAAGGATTAGTTCAAGCGTTTTCCGTATATATCGATACAATTGTCGTATGTACAGCGACAGCTCTTATGATATTAATTACAGGTATGTATAATGTTATACCTGAAGGGAAAAGCACTATTGTAAAAAACATAGGAAATGTGGAAGCAGGTCCAATTTATACGCAACAAGCAGTTGAAACTGTGATGACAGGGTTTGGTCCAATATTTATTTCAATTGCAATTTTCTTTTTTGCATTTACAACGTTACTCGCTTATTACTATATCGCTGAAACGACACTTACTTATTTAGATCGTCAATTGAAGTATGGCTGGTTAAAACCAGTTTTAAAATTTGGATTTTTAATTATGGTTTACATCGGTAGTGTTGAATCAGCGTCGCTTTTATGGAATCTCGGAGATTTAGGAATCGGTAGTATGGCATGGTTAAACTTAATCGCGATTCTATTATTAAGTAAAATCGCATTAAAAGTGTTAAAAGACTATGAAAGGCAGAAAAAAGAAGGGAAAGATCCAGTATTTAATCCTAAAAATGTGGGGATTGAAGGATTAACATTTTGGGAAGAAAGAAGTAAAGAGGTTGAAAGAAAAAGTTCTAGAGAAAAAGTTATTGTAGATGATAATTTAAAATTATAACGTAAATTAACTGAAAATTCTTAATTTAAAAGAAGGTATATTGCCTCCATTTCATCGCATACTACAATAGGTATGGATAATATGACTGGAGGGAATAAGATGGAACATGAGCAACATAGTTCGATAAATGATATTCTACATCATTATAAAGAAGGTATAGGTAGTTTTACAAATCAAATTCCTGAAATCGCTGAGACATATAATGCGTTCACGCAAGCTTGTTTTCAAGAGGGTGCTTTAACAAAAAGAGAAAAACAACTTATTGCATTAGGAATTAGTTTAGCAACGCAAGATGAGTATTGTACAATTTATCATACAAAAGGTTGTCTTGATCAAGGATGTTCGGATAAAGAGATTCTGGAAGCATGTGGTGTTTCAGCAGCATTTGCTGGCGGAGCTGCGATGAGTCAAGCGGTAACTTTAGTGCAAGAGTGTTTAACAGAACTGAAAAATCAAAAGCATTGAATAAAAAACGTTTTAAACTTTATGTTTAAAACGTTTTTTATGTGAAATTAAATTTGAGTATAAACATTATCTAGGATGGGTTCAATTTTTATCGTTTTCAATTTGTATTCAATTTAATATTCTATATCTTCATAAATAGATTTTCCTACATCAGGAAGAATTGTGTATATACTCTTACCGATTAAAGCTTCTAATTCTTTCTTAATCGCATAAAACCCTTTCCAATGTAAAGATGTATGAGATGTTGTACCATGACGCAAACCAACGGAAATTAATCTTCTTTCCAGCGTAGTAAAGCCATCTGCGTCAGCAAGAGCGTCACAAAGAGTAATTACTTTATTATATAAGTCGTAGTTACTATGTTCATTCAATATTGCAACTAATCGGCTTTTCATATGGTCAGGAACGAGACTCCATTCCGCTGCGATATCTATATGTTCATTTTTACAGGGAAATGAGTGTGTCACACAAATAATGGCGTTTCCTGTATATCCTAAATCATTCATATACATATAACCATCATAGGAATGAATGACCGATTTGGTAAAACCTTTGTATCTTCCGATATCATGCAAAAGGGCAGCGTTATATGCTATGTCAGCATCTAGCTTGTACCCTTTTTTTATAAGTTCTATAATTATGTTTTCAGTTGCATGAGCAACATGTAGTGAATGTTCAAACCAAGGGCCCGGGTTTTGTTCATATGCCCATTTGAGTAATTCTTTTGCGTACGTTCTATCTAATATATATTTCATATCGTTATCCTTTCAAAAAAAATCATATCTTAATATAAATTCATCTTATTATTTCATTATTCCTTCTTTAAAAATTGTTACAATGAAACAAAAGGGGGAAAAGTAATGCGAAATTTAGTAATTGAAGAAATTAAGAAACTAGAAAATGATATGGAAGAACTTTCGAAACTTTTGAAAATGGTTGTAAATGATGGGGCATCAATTGGTTTTTTGCCTCCACTGGAACAAAAAGACGCAACAAAGTATTGGCAAACAGTATTAGCGCCAGAAGTGATATTGTATGTGGCTAAAATAAACAACGAAGTAGCAGGGAGTATTCAATTACAATTAGTTACAAAGCCTAACGGAATTCATAGAGCCGAGATTTGTAAATTAATGACTCATCCAAACTTTAGACGTAACGGTATTGGACGATCGCTTATGCAAAAAGCAGAGGAACGAGCAAAGCAAGAAAACAGGTCTCTTTTAGTATTAGATACTAGAGAAGGAGATCCTTCCAATAAATTGTACAAATCACTAGACTACCAAGAAGTAGGAACAATACCAGGGTATGCAATTTCTCCGAATGGAAAGTTAGATGCTACGGTTATTTATTATAAAAACATTTAAGGTATAATCAAACGGGGAGAGTGCTTAATTATTAGTAAGTGAATAATAAACGACTATTTTTAACACAGTCTATATTTTTCTGGCGGTGTTAAAATAGTTAATTATAATCTAATTAACGCACTAAATGAATTTGAGAAAGTTTTTAGAGGGTTCTTTTAGTAATGATTCTCGTCTTATAATAAATGTAGAGAAGATGACTAGGCAACTATAGTTATTTTCGCTTTATTATTGGAAGGGGATGAAAGAATGAAAAAGAATAGTTTACAAAAGATGAAGAAAGTTATTTTAAGTGGTGGCGTATTACTTACGGGATTATTAACATTTGGATTTTCAGAAAAGGCTTCAGCTCATGGATATGTAGAATCACCAGCGAGCCGATCTTATTTATGTAAGCAAGGGGTAAATGTAAATTGTGGACCGATTCAATATGAACCACAAAGTGTAGAAGGGATAGGTGGATTTCCGCGACTAGGACCTTCTGATGGACAAATTGCAGGGGCTGGTCATTTTCCTGCGTTAGATGTTCAAACTGTAGATAGGTGGAAGAAAGTTACGTTAAATGGCGGAACGAATACATTCAAGTGGAAACTTACGGCTCCTCATAGTACAAAAGAGTGGAAATATTATATTACGAAAAAAGGTTGGAATCCAAATAAACCTTTAACGCGATCAGATTTAGATTTAGTGCCATTCTATGTGAAAAATGACGGTGGAGCTAGACCAGGGACAACAGTAACGCACGAAGCAAATGTACCAACTGACCGTAGTGGATACCATCTTATTTTAGCTGTTTGGGAAATTGCAGACACTGGAAATGCGTTTTATCAAGTTATAGATGTAAACCTTTTGAATAATGGCTTAGCTTCAAATTTCGCTTTTAACAACGTAGTGCAAACTCCTACACTATTTTAATTGAAACATATATTTCGATCATCTAATTCATTTTAGATGATTTTTTTTATGAAAATGATGAAAAATATAGAAGAAAGTGCAATTATTTATAAAAAAATATGCTTTAAATATTGTCATATTTGCTTCTTTAAGATATCCTTTTCATGAAGAGGTGGAAAACATGGAAAAAGTACTAGTTTTCGGGCATAAAAACCCAGATACAGATGCAATTTGTTCTGCAATTGCTTATGCAGAATTGAAAAAAGAATTAGGAATGAATGCTGAGCCTGTACGTTTAGGCGAAATCAGCGGTGAAACTCAATTTGCGTTAGACTATTTTAAAGTAGAAGGACCGCGTTTTGTTGAGACAGTAGCAAGCGAAGTGGACAACGTTATTTTAGTTGACCATAACGAGCGTCAACAAAGTGCTAACGATATCGAATCAGTTCGTGTGTTAGAAGTTATTGACCATCACCGTATTGCTAACTTTGAAACAAGCGATCCTATATACTATCGTTGTGAGCCAGTTGGATGTACAGCTACAATCTTAAACAAAATGTACAAAGAAAATGGCGTTACAATTCGTAAAGAAGTTGCAGGTTTAATGTTATCTGCAATTATTTCAGATTCTTTACTATTCAAATCTCCAACTTGCACAGAACAAGACGTAGCAGCTGCTCGTGAATTAGCGGAAATCGCTGGTGTAGATGCTGATAGCTACGGCTTAGAAATGTTAAAAGCTGGTGCTGACTTAAGCGGAAAAACAATGGAGCAATTAATCTCTCTTGACGCTAAAGAATTCCAAATGGGTAATGCGAAAGTTGAAATCGCACAAGTAAACGCTGTTGATACAAACGACGTTCTTGTACACCAAGCGGAACTTGAAAAAGTAATCTCTGCAGTAGTAGAAGAGAAAGGTTTAGACCTATTCTTATTCGTTGTAACTGATATCTTAACTAACGATTCTGTCGGTCTTGCGATCGGTAAAGCAGCAAACGTTGTTGAGAAAGCATACAACGTATCACTAGAAAACAACACAGCTACTTTAAAAGGTGTTGTATCTCGTAAAAAACAAATCGTACCAGTATTAACAGAAGCATTCCAAGCTTAATTTTATTGAGTACACATAAACAGCAAGGACAAGTAGTCAGATTGGCTACTTGTCCTTTTTTATCTCTAAAAAACAGAAAATTAAAAACGGGAGGATTGTGTATGTTGAATGATTTGGAGAGTAAATTACAGTCACTTTTAGAGCGAAATATTACGTCGGTTTCAGAATTAGAGAGCTGGCTTTCGGAGGAGCTGCGTTTAAACGCAGAAATAGAAGAAGAGTTAACGATCAATTTAATCGCTATGTATAGAGATACAAAAGATAGTAATATACGTGATATACATATGTATAACCAAAATGAAATTCAGCCACTTTTAAAAAGATACAATGCAAAATTTGACCAGAAATTTAGAGATTGTCCGTTTTCTGATTTATTAGATGAGCAGAAATATGGATTTATGAAAAAAGCAAGATTTGTGAAGAGTGAAATGTTTAATGAAAAGAACATAGCGCTTTCCGTTAAAGAGCAAGAACTTATTACGAAATATAGAGAAATAATGTCTAACATATCTATTAATTGGGAAGGCGAGCAAAAGACGTATGCATACGTAAAAGCAAGGATAGATAACCCAAATAGAGCTATTCGTGAAAAAGCTTGGTACGCTTTATGCGAAGCAAGAAGTATAGTAAAAATAGAAATAGATTGTATTATGAAGGAACTCGTACAATTGCGGAATCAGATGGCTTTAAATGCAGGGTTTAATAATTATAGTGAGTATGCTTTTAAACAAAAAAATAGAGATTACAGTATTGAAGATTGTTATAAGTTTCATGAGTCGATAGAAAAGTGTGTTGTACCAATTTGGAAACAGTTAGGAAGTCTTTTTAAAAAGAATCTTGATGTAAAAACGTATCGTCCTTGGGATCTTGCTCCTTGTAATTTGCAAAAATCTTCATTTGAAAATTACATTGATTTATTGGATGGGGTTGAAGAAATGTTTCGGAAGACAGATTCATGTTTTCATGAGGAATTTACTCATATAAGGGAAGCGGGATTAATTGACGTACAAGAACGGAAAAATAAAGCATCAGGAGCTGCTTGCTTTACCTTACCTCATAGTAAAGACGTTTTTATTTATTCTAATTTTAGTCCGTCATTTTATGCAATTCATGCATTAATACATGAATTGGGGCATGCATTACATTTTCATAAACAATTTAACAATGAAAGTAGTATGCAGGAAAGATACCTTCGTGAAGAGGTGGCGGAACTTTATTCCCTTAGCCTGGAGTTATTATTAATGGATAAGCTTACTATTTTTTATACGCAAGAGGATGATTATAAAGAAGTACAGCGAGTTCAATTATATCGTACTTTATCGTTATTAATATCGTCAGTTTCAGGAGATGTATTCCAGCACTGGCTTTATACAAATCCAAATCATTCACCAGAAGAGCGAGATGAGAAATATATTGAACTATGTAAAAGGTATCAATATTCATCAGTTGATATTGCAGGAGTAGAGAATGAAATTGGTTCTAGTTGGTTCGAGTCATTTCACTTTGTTCAGTTTCCTTTTTATAAAATTGAATATGCAATTGCACAAATAGGAGCGATTCAATTGTTTCAAATTTATCGAGAGAATCCGGAACAAGCGATTACTTTCTTTAAAGAGGGAGCGAGTTCAGATTGGAATTTATCTATACAGGAAATATATATAAATACAGGTGTTGCGTTTGACTTTTCGGAAGAAAGGATACAAAGTACTGCAAGGGCTATTTTAGATTTGATTAACGAATTAAAATAAGGATAGCGTTAGCTATCCTTACAATTGTTTATTCGTAAGATTTTTTCTTGTTTATATAAAATGTGATTATCGCAGTAATGAAGAAAATAGGTATCGCATACACTTGCCCAACAAATAACTTCCAGCCGACATAATTGTAGCCTTCAGATGCTGGGATGATAACGGAAATAACGCAAACGATAAAATAGACTAATAGTGCAGGGATAATATTTTTCATTTTTACGAACCTCCTTTTTAATTTTTATTCGCACATCATAATATTGTGATTTGTTTTTATTATTTTGAAGAAAAAAAGAAAAATTTTTATGGTATTATAATATTTGCATTGAGAGTGATCCATAGCACTTATATGGTAAAATGTGTAATTAAAACTTTCAGAATTATTATATAGTATTTCGAGAGAAAAATGTACAAAATAATGGATTTTATTTATTGAAGTAAAGGGAGTAGAAATATATATGAAAAGGCTATGTATAATTCCATGTGGAAAAAAGAAAATTTGGGATAAGCATTCAAACTACGGACCGATGGAAGCAAAAGATGTATATATTAGTCCGTTCGGAAAAGCATGTCAGGCGTACGCATCCATGTTTTTCGAAAACTGGGTTATATTATCAGCGAAACATGGATTTTTAAGGCCAAATGATATTGTATTAAAAAACTATGATCTTGCATTTGATTCAAAAAGCGATGAGGTAATAAGTATAGAGAAATTACAAAAACAGATGGTAGATAAAAGTTTACTACAGTTTGACGAAATCGTCTTACTAGCAGGGAAGAAGCATAAAAAAGTAGTGACAAAGTTATATCCAGAAGAAATGATTACATATCCGCTAGAGGGGTGTAAAGGAATTGGGTATATGTTGCAGAGGTTAAAAGAGGCAGTGAAGGAGGAGGCGGAAATATAGGTATAGTTTCGGTCACCATGATCTTAAACTTTATTTAGGAAACTTAAAAGTAAAATAGAGTTTTTAAGCATCGCCAAAAAGGTGATGCTTTTTTGTTCGTGTTACCATTCAAGTTAATACAATTTAGAGAATAAAGAATCCGATTTGTGAAGTGACATCTCTTTTTTAATCGAAAACGAATTGCCTTCACTTTTAGAAAATGTATGACGTATTGGTCTGGAAATATCGATAAATTTACAGCTTGGTTAGATTCACGTAAGTGGTACTATGAGTATGTGAGATAAGACTAATTATTATATAATCTTCTAACTCTACTTATGATATGGAGAAAATAGACTAATATACAAGCCTTTGTATACTTTCAAACATAGAATATGATGAATTCTATTTAGGAGGAAGTATATTCATGAGGAATACTTGTCATTGTGGGCATTCCCGAAATTGTAATAAATTTTGGGATGATTTAATGTTTGGGAGATGTAGATGTAAACGCAGAGATTTTCACGAATGTTGTTGCAAAGAGAAACCGAAATGTGAGTGTGAAAAATGTCATTGTAAAACAAAACCGAAATGCCATTGTAGGGATGAAGAGGAAGGGAATTAATAATAAAAAAGAGTACGATACTGAAGTGACCCCTAAAAGTTAGACACGGTTATTTCATTAGGCAGCTTGATAAAAGTGAGTCCGGTATTGTACTGGGCTCATTTTTAATTTTGCCTTAATCCGTTTCGTATTATAATAATCTATATATTTTTCTAATTCTATTTTAAAGTGCTCTACATTTTCAAATTCTTTTATGTAGAGGAACTCCGACTTCATAATCCCAAAGAAATTTTCTATTACTGCGTTGTCGTAACAGTTGCCTTTTCGAGACATACTCTGAACGATAGCTCTTGATTCAAGTGTAAGGACGTACTGTCTCATTTGATAATGCCATCCTTGATCCGAATGCATCAGTAGCTGGTGGGTTTCAGGTAAACGTTCCAATGCTTTCTCTAACATGTCTGAAACAAGCGAATACGTCGGTCTAGAACCAATTGTATAGGTAATAATTTCACCATTATACAAATCTAATACAGGTGATACATACAGTTTTTCTCCAAACAATTTAAACTCTGTGATGTCTGTTACCCACTTTTGATTCGGTGCATCTGTATAAAAATTACGCTCTAAAATATTAGGTGCAATTCTACCGACTTTTCCTTTATAGGATTTATATTTCTTCATACGCACAACACACTTTAACCCAAGCTCTTTCATAATGCGCTGAACCTTCTTGTGGTTCACTTTCTGGCCACGATTCGTTAATTCATCACGAATGCGACGGTAACCATAACGACCTTCATTTTCCTCATAAATCGCTTTAATCTCAGCTTTCAAATCGGCATCTAGATCTGGACGATTCATTTTCTTTACTAAATCATAATACGTGCTTCGAGGAATAGTAGCTAGCTCCACGAGTGCCTTGACCGAATATTTATGCCTTAATTCGTAGACTACTTGCGCTTTGTCTTGTTTTGTGATTTTTCCTTGTTTTGAACTAAGGCATTTAACTTTTTTAAGTACTCATTTTCCATCTCAAGCTGTTTAATGCGTGCTTCAAGTGCTTCGACTGACCCTTCAGCTAAAGGTTGTTTTAATTGTTTATTTGAATCTTTTTTCATGGATGGACGCCCCTTTTTCTTAGATTGAAGGGCATCAATATCAATTCCTTGTGTTTCGAGCTGTTTTTTCCAAACAGAAATCGTTGAAGGGGCAGGAATATTAAAGATAGCTGCCGTCTCAAATAAGGACATACCGTTTTCAATCATAAAGTTTAGTACGTCTAGTTTAAATTGTTGTGTGTAATTTGTACATCGTTTTAGAAAAGCTTCCAGACCATTCTGTTTATATTGGTTTACCCAATTCAAAATGATTGTGTCACTTATACCGAGCGATTTACCTATTTCTCGATAACTTTCATTTCCGTTCAAATAACGTAGAACGATTTGTATTTTTTCATCAGCTGTAAATTTAGCCATAGAAAAACTGCACCCCCAATTGTTAGACTGTGTCTAACAATTGGGGTGCAGTTCATACGTACTCTTTTTTTGGGGGGGAATTATAATCCATCTTGAACAGA
The DNA here is from genome assembly GCF_038006365.1 of Bacillus sp. FSL L8-0152. NCBI lineage: Bacteria > Bacillati > Bacillota > Bacilli > Caryophanales > Bacillaceae > Bacillus > Bacillus sp. FSL L8-0152. The sequence continues at coordinate 2,857,365 of NZ_JBBOVB010000001.1, read as the reverse complement.
TTTCTTTACAATTACCCATGTGTCTTTCTTTTTAACCGTTATAGCTACATTAGTTCCATTAGATTCCTTATAAAAGATATATCCATTGTTTGAGTTTACATATGTTACTGGTTCGCCTATGCAATCTCGCGAGCAGGATTTGTTGACCAATTCAATTAGGGATAGTTCGCTTGGATCGGTTTTGCTTGCTTCTATAACAGCATCAAGGCTTGTTTTTCGATAACCTTGCAAGTTTATATGAAAAAGCTGCTCTATTTCTCCTGTAATGCTAGTATTCATTACTTCTACTGAATTCTTTTTTTCTTGAAGAAAGCCGTTTTCATAAAGTAATTTTGTATAGCCAATCCATGCTATTAATACTAGCATGAAAAACATACCCGTCAGTTTAAGTATTCGAAGTCGTTTGCTTATAATTGTTTCTGAGTATTTCATTCAGTCTAATCCTCCAATGTTTTTAATTTAAAATATGCTTGGATACGTATTTTTAGAAGAGGATGAGGGTGAATGAGTTTTCAATAAAAAAGAAAACATCTAGAGTTAGATGCTTTCTTTTTTGTATTTTTCGCTATCTGTTAGTTACATGTTTCATAAGTGGTCTTATTTCTTTAACCGGTGGTTTCTTATCATAGGCATCAACGTAAGAAAAGTAGTAGTTTAAGTTTCTTAGAAGACCTTTTCCTATTTTTGCACTTAAGAAAGGAAATACTTGTCCGGTATAATCATCGAGAGATTTACAGTAATATTTTTCGTCTAAATATATGCTGTATTTACATGTTAGTTCTACTAAAGAATTACCTTCATCATCAAATACTTCTTTAGAATCAATAATATCTATTAGTGCAAATTTTTCATTTAGGTAAACTTTCTTTTTTTTCTCGTGTTTATTTGTGAGTATAAAAACGAGACCAATGGCGTTAATCAAACTATTTCCTCCTATAAAAAACGGATATTAATAAAATATATCGATATAAGCTAAATGTAAAGAGGAGAGGTGAAATATCATGGATAAAAATAAGTCGATTTATGTTGGGAAATCGACTTATTTTTATCCAGTATTAATGAGTAGTAACCTACTCTGATTAAAGTTTCACTTTATTGAAAGACTTGCGGGAATTGTTTTACGATTGCGTTTGTTATCATGTCAGCCATTTCTAATGCTTCTTTTTCAATTTTATCGTAAAGTTTTACTCCTGCTTCATAATCTTTATTTAGGAAGGCAAGTGCTTCTGCTTTCGTTAGTGCTAAATGTTCATAAAACATTTTTCTAAATTCTTCTTTATCTATATATGGGTTGATACTGTTAAGAAATTCAATAATTGCGTCACCATTAGCGTACCATTTTTTCTCTATAGCGGCCGCTGCATTTTGATTACCAGCTTTTGCGGCTTTAACAAGATCCGCTGCAATTACTAAGTGATCTTTAATTAATGCACTATATTTTTTCACTGCATCCTCACCGTAAAATGGTTCAAGTGATAGACCCATATGTGTTGCGTTTTGTAGAAGCCGTCCAACAGTAACGTTAACATCTGGTAAATTAAATACAATACTTATAATAGCCAATCTCGTCCAAGCGACGTGTTGTTCCCATAAAGAACGCATATACCCTTTTAAAAAATTCTCGTTTTTACTAATTCGGTAGTTACGCACGGATAAATCATAGTTTACATAAGGGTTATGGTAGGGGGAGTAATACGATTGCCAATAAGAATACATAAATAGTAACACTCCTTTGAACATGTATAACTCAAAGTATGATAAATATTTATTTTTAGTTACGTGTCCTAGATTATTTTTAGGGAATTTGAAATGGAGAAATTCAACGAATGATGTTGTGGTATATATGAATAAAATGAATATAAAGTAAAAGAGGGTCTGCAAGGGAAGTTGCAGACCCTCAAAAGGGTATTGCCGAGATGTCGGACTCGACTACGTAATGTTATCATAAAATTCTTTTGAAAAAACCTGGTAAATGTGTCCAAATGAAATTGGTACCGTCATAAAGTCAAAGGGACCTGCTTCCCGCGGCAGGCCCCATTAACTAGATAATGTCGATGAGCAAAAACTCATCTAGAGTACTTTTATAGTAACAAGTAAAATGTGTTTTGTGTATTGAGAAAGAAGAATTGCATAATTATATGTGAACAATTTAGATCCCAACAATTAATGATTATCATTAATTGTTGGGATCTAAATATGGTTATAAAATGGAGAAAAGACTTGGAAGTGAGATCGAGGTACACAGAAGTATGTAATCATGAAAAAGACCTGCTAATATAAGCAGGTCAACTTAAGGGGTTTATCCAACAGATTATTATATATGGTAACAACTGAATTGTAGTAAGTCTATACGTTTAATATTGAGAAAACTTCTGTGAATGATACATTTTTTGCGCATATATTAACGTCTAAAAAGTTGAGAAAGAAAATGTAAAAGCTTTTTATAAGAGAATAATGGCTGGTACTTATAGTATGATTCATATTTCCACGCATCATTATTAGAGAATTGGAGTTGTGTTGTTTTCTTTTTTGTTGTGATGGAACTCATATTACGATGTTTCATATAGAAACCTCCTGAATTTATATGTATACGATTAGTAGTATTCAAGAAAGGGAAATAAAATGAATATTTAAATTGAAACTCTTTCTTCATGTGTACTGGATTTACGTTATAAATGTTGTAAAACATATAAAACACGGATGCTAATTCATATTAAATATAGAATAATGAAAAAACAATAAGCATTTATTCATCCCTTTCAAGTCGTATAAGTGATTGATATAATAGAAGTAGATGAAAGATAAAGAAAAGCAGGTGACTCTTTTTTGTTTACTAAAGCACAAGAACTTTTAGCGTCCTACTTTGGTTATTCTTCGTTTCGAAGAGGACAAGATGAAACAATTAAAAATGTACTAGATGGGAAAGATACGGTTTGTATTATGCCAACGGGTGGCGGTAAGTCGATTTGTTATCAAATTCCGGCATTAGTATTTGAAGGAACGACGTTGGTTATATCGCCTCTAATATCACTTATGAAGGATCAAGTAGATACATTGGTACAGAATGGCATTTCAGCTACATATATTAATAGTTCTATATCTATTGCAGAAGCAAATCAGCGAATTCAATTAGCGAAACAAGGACATTACAAGTTACTTTATGTGGCGCCTGAGCGTCTTGATTCGATGGAGTTTGTTGATCAACTTATCGATATGAAAATCCCTATGATTGCGATTGATGAAGCACACTGTATTTCACAGTGGGGACATGATTTCCGTCCAAGTTATTTACATATACATCGCATATTAGATTATCTTCCAGAAAAGCCGCTCGTATTAGCATTAACAGCAACAGCAACACCGCAAGTACGTGATGATATTTGTAACACACTTGAAATTAATCAAGAAAATACAATTATGACAACGTTTGAGCGTGAGAACTTATCGTTTTCTGTCATTAAAGGGCAAGATCGAAATGCATATTTGGCGGATTATATTCGTCAAAATCAAAAGGAATCCGGGATTATATATGCAGCTACTAGAAAAGTAGTCGATCAGTTATATGAAGATTTGATGAAGGCAGGTGTTTCTGTATCAAAATATCATGCTGGTATGAGTGATAGTGATCGAAATGAGCAACAAGAACTCTTTTTACGAGATGAAGTAAGTGTAATGGTAGCAACATCTGCATTCGGGATGGGTATTGATAAATCGAATATTCGTTACGTAATTCATTATCAGCTTCCAAAAAATATGGAAAGTTACTATCAAGAAGCAGGACGTGCTGGTCGTGACGGATTAGATAGTACATGTATATTGTTATATTCTTCTCAAGATGTACAAGTACAGCGTTTTTTAATTGATCAATCAACTGGAGAATCACGTTTTTCAAATGAACTTGAAAAATTGCAAAATATGACCGATTACTGTCATACAGAACAATGTTTACAATCATTCATTTTGCAATACTTTGGAGAAGAACCGAAAGAAGATTGTGGACGCTGTGGTAATTGTACAGACAATCGCGAGAGCATCGATGTGACAAGGGAATCACAAATGGTTTTATCATGCATGATTAGAACGAACCAACGCTTTGGAAAGCAAATGATAGCGCAAGTATTAACGGGGTCGAAGAATAAGAAAGTTATTGAATTTAATTTTCATACTTTACCAACGTATGGGCTTTTATCGAACCGTAGTGTAAAAGAGGTCAGTGAGTTTATTGAGTTTTTAATTTCAGACGAGTTAATTGCAGTTGAACATGGCACTTATCCGACGTTAAAAGTAACTGAAAAAGGGAAAGAAGTATTACTTGGTAAAGAGAATGTTTTACGAAAAGAACGAGTAGAGACAAGACAAATTGTTCAAGACCATCCTTTATTTGAAGTGCTTCGTGAAGTACGTAAAGAAATTGCACAAGGAGAAGGTGTACCTCCGTTCGTTATTTTCTCTGACCAAACATTGAAAGATATGTGCGTGAAAATGCCGCAAAGTGATTCCGAATTGTTGACGGTAAAAGGTATCGGAGAACACAAACTTGTGAAATATGGCTCGCACTTCTTACAAGCAGTTCAGCATTTTATTGAAGAAAATCCAAATTATGCTGAAACGATTAAGACAGAAGTAGTTTCAGAGCGTAAAAAGTCAGGAAAAGCGTCCGCAAATTCTCATTTAGAAACGTATGAAATGTATAAACAAGGTATTGATTTGAATGAGATTGCAAAAGAACGCAACTTATCAAGACAAACAATCGAAAACCATTTAATTCGCTGCTACGAGGATGGAATGGAAGTAGAGTGGCAAAGTTTTGTTCCAGCAGAGTATGAATCTCTTATTGAAACTGCCGTTCAAAATGCAGAGGGTGGTCTGAAATCTATTAAAGAACAGCTTCCGAATGAAGTGAGTTACTTTATGATTCGTGCTTATTTACAAATAAGAAAGTAGAGACATATAAAGGGGATAAGAATTTATGTATCATGTTTTCGTTTATGGCACGTTAAGAAGAGGACAATCGAATGCTCATTATATGCAAGGTGCAACATGCATCGCAGACAGAGCTTGGACATATGGAAAATTATTTGATACGAATGAAGGATATCCGGCCATGACTTATTCGATTGAAGAACAGGTGTATGGAGAAGTTTATGTAGTAAATGATGAGATATTGTGTAAGTTAGATGAACTAGAAGAATATACAGGTAATGCGGAGACTGATTTATATGATCGAATCACGCAAACAGTATATGTTGCTGATAGAGAAATTGAGGCATATGTGTATATCGCTCAAGATAAAAAGATGTTAAAGAAAGTGATAGAATCTGGTGACTGGCTTATGTATCAAAAAATATAATAAGGTAGTTTTAAAAATTGGAAAGCAGATAATGACGAATTCATTATCTGCTTTTTATTGTGTGAATAATTGTCGTTCTCTTTTTATTCTTATAGTTCTTAGTACGATTCCAATTCCGAGAAATAAAACAGTAGCAGCGACCCCGCTAATAGGATTTAACCAAAAATCACTACTGTTTGTAAGGGTAATAATCCCTGTTATGGTAACTAAAACAGTAGGAACAGCATCCTCGATCGCATGCATGATAACGCATGGCCAGACGGATTTTGTAAGTCTATATATTTCAACATACATAATTGACCAACAAACCATAAGGATACAGCCAGATAAAAGCATATTTAATCTTGAGATAGATTCAAAATATTCATTTGGCAAAAAGACTATATAATATGCAGCATGCCAAAGTGCCCAAATTAAACCAGAAATAATATAAATGTACCAATCATTTAGATTTAGTTCAATCAACTTTGGAGTTAAATAACCACGCCAAGAAAACTCTTCAAAAATATTTTTAATAAAGTTACCAATAGTAGACATGACTATGAGTGACAATAACGTGGATATATCAAAACTAGCAATATGAGCTACTCCAAAAATGAGCGATATACTTATCGTTATTACTGTAACGAATGGATAAATAAGTAGTGCAGTGAAATACCATATAAAGTTTCCTTTCAAATTTGGCTTGATGCCAAAATCATTCCAATCTCGGCTAATAACTCTAAGTAAAATGCTTACGAGGAAAGGTAATATTAGCCATAACCCCATACCTAAAGTATTTCCTTCAGGTTGATTTGTTAGAAGAGAATCTAGAAATACCCCAATCCATCCACTGGCCAAAACAGTTAATACAAAAATAAGTAAATATAACTTTAGTGATTTCTTTTTCGCGACATTCATTTGAAGAGCCTCCTTTACTTTTGTTTATCCTACTATTTATGGGCAGTAAAACGCCCATTGATTAAAGTCTTTAATTTTTACAATGTTTTTTAATAAATAAATTAAATAGGAGACAAATAGAAAGTAGTATCTTTTGCATGCATCACTATACTATATGTGTATTTGTGTGATTTAGATGTTGCATGTTCTTTTTAAATTAGAAAGATGAAAAGTAAGTTTTTTCGAAAAATTCAAATGGAAACTATTGACTTTATGATTGGATTTTTAATACAATAATACTTCGACTGAAAAATTAGAACGGACAGGAGGGAATCGTCGAAATGAGCAACATATTTGAAGATGAGTTACAAAAAATGAAGGATACTTTACATACGATGGATGAGCAATTGGATAAGCTTGAAAAAATCCCAGTTTATTATGGAGAAGATTTTAAAGAGCAAATTCTTGAAAGTATGAGAGAGTCTAATAGACAAAATTTACGTATTGGTGTGCAAGAGCCGTACTTTGGAAGGTTAGATTTTCAGGAAGATGGTAAAGAAGCAGTTATGCCGATTTATATTGGAAAAGTAGGGGTTTCGGATATGGACACGATGAAACCAATCATTATTGATTGGAGAGCACCTGTCGCAAGTATGTTTTATTCATTTACCGGTGGAGAAGAATTAGCATTTTATCAATCACCAGATGGGTTAGTAGAAGGTGATGTGTATTTAAAACGAAACATTTCTATTCGAAAAAGAGAACTTGAACGTGTTGTTGATACATATGTAAAAGGAAATGAAGATGTATCGCATGCCGATGATTTTCTTCTATATCGATTAGGTGAGAATAAAGATAATAAGCTAAAGGATATTGTTTCAACGATTCAATCGGAACAAAATGATATTATTCGAGCGGAAAGAAATTTACCATTACTTATTCAAGGGGTTGCAGGGAGCGGAAAGACAACAATCGCTTTACATCGCCTTGCTTTTTTGATTTATGAATATCGTGAGCAGCTAGAAGCTGAGAGAATGATCGTATTTGCGCCGAATAGTCTGTTTTTAGACTATATTTCGAGTGTACTTCCTGAATTAGGTGTAGGGAATATTAGTCAAACAACGTTTTCGGATTGGGCATTACGTACGTTAGATGATTCAGTTATACTAAAGCAGACAGAAGAAAAATTGAAAGAAGCATTTTCAATTAATCGTGATGAAAAGAAGGTAATGCTAGGTAAATTAAAGGGTACGTTGGAATTTAAGACGTATATTGAAGAGAGAATGATCCAATTTGAAAATGAGTTAGTTCCGACAAAAGATTTTGAGGCGTGGGATAGAGCGATTATTCCAGTAGAAGATATTAAAAAATGGATGCAAGTTGAATATAAACATTATCCTTTAAAGAAAAGAAGAGAACGATTAGTAGGACGAATGAAGCGCTGGATTGAAATTGAACTTAAAAAATTCGGGGAAACAAACGAGAAAAAATTACTAAAAAAAGAAGCGACTAAGAGACTGAACGCATATATGAAGTTTTGGCCGAAAATGAGTGCTCTATCACTGTATAGTTCAATAGTAAAAAGTAAAGAAATACTTGAGGTATTACCTGAAGAACTTGTTCAAGAAACAGAAAAGAGTTGTCGTAAAAAAGAAATGTATGTAGAAGATTTACCAGCTTTAATATACATACATCATCGTATAACAGGGATTGAAATAGGGCAGAAGTTTCATCACGTTGTTATTGATGAAGCGCAAGATTTTTCGCCTTTCCAAGTTTATGTATTAAAAGAAATTACATTAGGTAATTCTTTCACTATATTAGGTGATTTATCGCAAGCGATTTATGATTATCAAGGAATTGAAGATTGGAATGCTTTTAAGGAAGTATTCCAAGAAACCGGTTATTATGAATTAACAAGAAGTTATCGTTCTACAAAAGAAATTATTGAATTTGCAAATGAAATAATTAAAAATGCAGAAATCCCAGTAGGACTCGCAACACCAGTCTTCCGCAGTGGAGAAGATGTGAAAGTAATTCATACAGAAAATCAATTTACTGAAATTGTGAAGACGGTAAAACATTTGCAAAATGAAGATGTGAAAACAATTGCGGTAATCGGAAGAACAGAAGATGAATGCCGTGATATATATGTGAAATTAACAAATGCAGGATTAACGGTAAACGTAATTGAAGCAAACCAAAGTAAATATGAAGGTGGTATATCAGTAGTACCTGTCTATTTAGCGAAAGGTTTAGAATTTGATGCGGTGCTTTTAATTGATGTGGATGAGGAACATTACAAAAATACAAAACATGATGCAAAGTTACTATATGTTGGATGTACGAGATCACTTCATGACTTATGGATTTTCCATAGTGGGGAAGCGTCACCTTTAATTAAAGGATTAAAATAAAGTAAAACTATAATCAGTGGGGAGTTTTACTGCAAGCTAATGTGGGATAAATATAAAAAGAGGATTTTCTAGTACAGTATGAAGATCCTCTTTTTTATATTAAAATGGTAGACGAATTAATGACTTGAGCTGTTGTTTAAATGATATACGATGCTTTTTTCTAATTCCTTAGTTTGTTCTTTTTCCCATGTACGAACAGCATCTACTGGAGTTTGTGTATGTTTTAACCAATCTAGAATAAGGTGTAGTTGTTCTTGTATTTGACCAATGTTTTGCTCCTTTATGTTCTTATTCTGAATTCTATTAGTTAATTGAAGCATATAGGGAAGTTTTTCTATACATTCGCTTAAATCTCCGCAATAACCTGAAGGGAATTCATGTGTACCAAATTCTAAAGTATTGATGTAATTAGAAACTAGGTATATCATGGCTTTTTGTTCGGTATCACCACCTAATTCAATCGCTTTTCGAAGGGATTTTTCTAAATCGTCTTCTTTATTGCTAGAGTCCATATAAATTCCTATCCATCTAAAAGGTCTTGAATCAATCGGGTTGTTTTCTGTCCATCTATATAGAATGTCAATTAGAAAACTATTTAGTGAGAAAGTTAAGCCCTCATCTTTTTCGTTTAATGCATCTAAAATAGTAAACAGCGAAATGGCAAACTCTTCTTGATCTTTTGATTCCCATGTTTTTGCATTGGGAATAAATGTCTCTAAATGTTTATAAGCTAATTTTCGAAGTCCCGCTTCGCGATGCTGACAGTAACAAATAAAATCATGCTAATGCTCATTTGTATTCATATGTATAATAATAGTTTGTAATGTAGTGAGAGGTTTATCCATTATAAGTCCCCAATCTATTAAGAACGTGTTGAAAATTTAGTGTTATTATATCATTACATAAATTAAAAAGGGAGAGTTACTATGATTACAAAAGTAATTGGGAAATCGCAAAAATAATTGGAAAAATTAATGAAGATTCCCTTATAGAAGAGGGATTTATTCATTGTTCATTAGTAGATCAAGCTTTAAGAGTTGCAGAAAAATATTTCAAGCATGAAGAAGATGTTTTATTACTTACAATTGATCCAGCCCTATTAAAAGCAGAAGTAAAATATGAACTTGCTTCAAACGGTCAAGAATATCCGCATGTTTACGGAGTAATTAATGTTGAGGCGATTGTAGAGGTTGTTCCATTTTCTAAAGAAAAAGGGGAATTTATATTACTTAAATCAGTTCGACTTTAGTAATAGGCGATGGAGTTCGCTATAATTGCTATATATAGCTAATGAATCCTATTGATAAACGAGATTTTTTGTTTATCAGTAGGATTTTTAATTTTATTCGAACAGACTTAAAAAGAGCACATTTGAATAGTGCTCTTTAAGAGAAAAGTGAATTAGGGTTTTTACTTCTAGATAATGTATGAGTGATTCATCATAATGTGACGATGAATCACAAAAGAGCAGTTAGAGTGGGAAGAATTTAAGATGGATTTTATTGGTCACGGGATCCAATCGATTGGTAATGAAGCAGTTCTAACAGGACTCATTATAGACTTTGAAGATGAAACGTAAAAAAATTATTACGTTTATCTGAATATTGAGGGAATACAAAAATTTTATTTATCTAATTTTTAGAAAAAATAGACTATAACATTAATAAATGGTATAATTTCCTTGTTATTGGAATTAAAATGAAAATATTAGAAGAAAAAGGATTGGGCTGGTTTTAATGGGGGATTCTGATCACAAAGAAACAAAGGCAATATTAAAGTTATGGTTTATTTATATACCACTTGCATTTGGAGAGTTTGTCTTTTCGAATATCATAGGTTATTTAAAAAAATAAAGATTTTGCATTTGAAAAACAATTAACCTAATTTAATTGTTTTTTTATTTTACTTTAATAAACCAAATAAAAATAGAGATTTTGAACAAGATGAAGTTTATGAAGGAAATAACGTTGATTAGGTGCTGAAAACAGTGTGAAATCAACAGTGCCTAAAGAATAAAACAGGAATCATTCAACCATGGTAATTTGCCGTTTTAATAGCTTCCTATAGTGAGATGTTATGTTCACATCATATGTATACGATATTTGTAACATAGCATTACTAGAACTTCAAAATTAGTAGTTAAGGTGCTACCTTTTAGAGTGCTATAGATATATAACTTAGCTAAAAAAGCACAAATCATATAATTTGCGCTTTTCATTATCTGTTTTTGGTAAAAAAAGCACAGTTTTTGTCACACTAATACTGTACGATACATAGTATAAAACACATACTGTATGACATATAGTAATGGAAATGAGGTGAGTGAATGGATACTTTATTAAACTCGTTAATTACTGAGTTAAGAAGAGGGACATTAACGTTAGCTGTTTTAAGCCAATTAAGAACGCCACAGTACGGATATTCACTTGTCCAGTTATTGGAGCAATCAGGGGTTACAATTGATCAAAGTACTTTATATCCACTACTTCGCCGATTAGAAAAGCAGGAATTAGTGACGAGTAGTTGGGATAAAACGGAGAGTAGACCTCGTAAGTATTATGTTTTAAGTGATTATGGATTAGAAATATTTTTGCAGTTGAAAAAAGAATGGATAAAAGATTCGAAAGAACTTTATAACTTATTAAAGGAGGAGGAAGGGAATGAATTTAATTGATCTCTATATCCAAGAGGTTGCGAAGAGATTACCTGAAAAAAATCGTGAAGATATTACACTTGAACTAAGGTCAACTATAGATGATATGTTACCTGAAGATTATAATGAGGAAGATGTAAAGAGCGTTCTCGAAAAATTGGGGAGTCCGGTTTCATTGGCTAATGGTTATTTGGATAGACCGATGCATTTAATTGGACCACGTTATTTTGATGTATATACAACGTTGTTAAAAATGATTATACCAATCGCAGCTGTCATTGCACTCATATCAATGGTTGCAGAAAATTTTATAGGCTATAATGGTGATCAAGCGGTATTAAATGTTATTTTACAATTGATAGGTAAAGGTATAGGGGAAATTTTTGAAGTGGGTCTCCATGTATTTTTCTGGTTAACACTTGTATTTGCTATTTTAGAAAGAACTGATAAAGAAAAGGATCCACACCCATTAACAACAAGCTTAAAAAAATGGACACCAGATGACTTGAAAAATGTTTCGTATATCCCGAAGAAAAAGGCGATTTCAAAGTTTGAAGTTTTTGGAGGTTTAATGTGGACAGCAATATGGGCTACACTTTACTTTTATGCGAATCATCTTGTAGGCGTATATCATGGTACAGAAAACGGATTGAAGTTTGTCGCGCCAACGTTTAATCAAGATGTTTTGCTTCAATACTGGCCCCTAATTTTGGTTATGATCGTTTTCGAAGTAGCTATATCACTTTATAAGTTAGTACAGGGACAATGGACGAAAAGGTTGGCAATTGGAAATGCTATTCTTCAAGTAGCTGGGACGATAGTATTCATTGTAATTGTAGTAAATCCACATTTATTAAACGAAGGATTCATTACGTATTTGGCAAATGCATTTACTACTTCCCCAGAGGAGTTTAAAACGTGGCTCATTGGGGGAGGAATTTTCTTTTATATGTTATCTGCTGCAATAAATATATTTGATGGTTTCCGAAAAGCTAGTATTCGTATGTAGATAAAAATCGGAAATTTGGATAAAATAAAACTATTAAAAAGATAGTGAAATAAGATGAACATGATGAAAGGAAGAAAATAATGATAAGGGAAGCAACGAAAAGAGATTTAGCATACATTTTAGATATTTATAACGATGCTATACTATATACAACAGCTGTATATGCGTATAAACCTGTAAACCTTGAAAATAGAATAGATTGGTATGAACAAAAAAAGGCTGAAGGGTATCCAATTTTCGTATATGAATTAGATAATAAAGTAGTAGGATTTGCGACATTCGGCCCATTTAGAGCGTGGCCTGCTTATAAATATTCAGTTGAACATTCTGTGTATGTAGATAAGGCATATAGAAAAAATGGCATTGGGTCTTCATTAATGAAAGAATTAATCAAAATTGCGAAGGAAAGAGAGTATATGACCTTAATTGCTGGAATTGATGCGGAAAACGAGAAAAGTATTGCTTTGCATCAAAACTATGGATTTGTTCATGCAGGGACAATAAAAAAAGCAGGTTATAAATTTGATAAATGGCTAGATTTAGCCTTTTATCAATTGGAGCTTAATGGACCTGTAAATCCTATAGAAGAATAGAAGTTTTTTGGGAAAATTTATTTTTAGGTAGCAAGGAATTATCCGTGCTACCTTTTTCGTATTGTAATAGCAAAAATTATCTTCCAGAAAAGGAATTTTATATTCTATATTGAATTATTAGAAGGTGATATAACGATGTGAAAAGAGGAATGGAAATGGAAACTGTTATTCGAAAAATAAAAGAGATACAATCTGGTCATGTAGGAGTAGCTATTTATTCTACAAAAAATGAACGTGTAATTGCTTCATATAATGATGAACTATATATTCCATTAGCATCAGCAGCTAAAGTGGCAATTGGATTTGCACTAGCAAAGATGGTGAGGGAGAAAAAAGTTTCTTGGAATGATATACTTCATCACATTACGTTTAATCCAGGTGAAGATAGTGCACAGCTATATCCACATTTACAAGGAAGAACTACATTAACACTTAATAAAGCGGTTGAAGTAATGATAGCTTGTCATGACAGTTATGTTGCGCAGTCAATTGTAATGCACTGCGGAGGATGGAATACTGTCAGAGAATATGTTTTAACATACTTTTCGAAGATTTATATCCAGGAAAACCCTAGAGACGAGAAAAATATCGGAGAGTTAAATCAAGTTCTTTCGCTTTTAGTTCATATTTTTCAAGGGTATAAAACAGAACCAGAATTATGGGAACCAATTGTAAACGGGATGGTAAGACAACAAGGTGAATATGATGGAATACCTTCATATCATTTAGCCCATATGACAGGTGGATTGCTCACAGCTACAATAAATATTGGTATAATAGGAATGTTTAACGAATTTCCGCTTCTTTATGTGATTGGGGGAAAAGATTTACCGAATCGCCGTGAAAATAAAGAGGTAGATGAAGCTTTTGCAGTAGTTTTAAAGTACATATACAAAGAATATAGTGAAAACATGCTAGGAGTGAGCGGTTGAAAAGAAACTTAAAGACTTCAACAATCATTATTTTAATTTTAACGATTATTGCTCTTGAAGTTGGAATCGCACTATATGATCACGATTTGTCATTAGATACAATTTACTTTACAGCGATCCTTATTTGTATTGTATTGCTTTTTGGCACACGTGTTTCTGGAGAGAAAGAAAGTACATCGAAACGAGGAAGAAGAAAAACAGCTCTTATATTTTGGCCATCTATTTTATTGTCTATCGTTTGTTTTGCGGTTATAAGTTACATAAGGGTAGGATATGTCTTTGTACCAGGGATAATTGGCTTTTCATGCTTTGTTACATACGGTGGATTCGTATGTATTAGTATTTTAAAGAGAAAAAATAAAATGTAGCTTACTAAGCTGAAAGGAAGCAATATAAATGAAACATATAAAGAACGGTACACGCACTGAAGGAGAATATATTAAAAATAAAGTTATTCAATATAATATGTCCATCTTAACAGATGAGGCAAGACAGACGATGGAAGAAGTACGCCTCGTAGTAAAAAATGAAGAAGGAAAAATTTTTGGTGGCGTAACAGGTACGATGTATTTTTATCATCTTCATATCGACTTTTTGTGGGTTGATGAATCAGTTCGTCATGACGGTTATGGCAGCCAACTTTTACATGAAATTGAAGGGATTGCGAAGGAAAAAGGGTGTAGATTAATATTGCTAGATTCATTTAGTTTTCAAGCACCAGAATTTTATAAAAAGCACGGTTACAGGGAGTATGGTATTGTTGAAGATCACCCGAAAGGTCATAGTCAGCACTTTTTTGAAAAGAGATTATAATAATATTATGTATACTGTTTGATAGGAGAAAGAATATGTACACGTATAAATTGCAACAAGAACAACCAATCTGTGCAGAAAAAATAAAAAAACTTTATGATTCTGTCGGTTGGTGGCCAGAAAGAAAAGAAGTCGATATTGAAAAAATATTAAAGAATAGCATAGCCATTGGAGTATGGGAAGAAAATGAATTAGTTGGATTTGCTAGAGTCGTTTCTGATGGTGTTTTTCGAGCATACATTGAAGATGTTGTCGTACATGAGAGTGTAAGAAATAAAGGTATTGGAGAGAAGATGCTAACAATATTACTTCGAGAAATATCTCATATTGATATTGTTAGTCTATTTTGCGGAGAGAAGCTAATAAAGTTTTATGGTGAGCAACAATTTCAAGCAACGAAGCAAATTGTGATGCATCGTAATTAAACAGGGAAGAATAAGAGGTGCCAATTAAAATGAATGCAACAAGAGCGTACTGTTTATCGAAAAGAAAAGCGACAGAAGATTCTCCAGATGGTTGGAGTGCAATATGTATGAGACTTAATAATAAAATATTTGCGATAGTAAATCATGAAGAAGGTGAAAAAGCTGCGATTACATTGAAGTGTGATCCAGAAGTCGCATTAAGGATAAGAGAAGATTATCCAGAAACAATTATTCCAGGGTATCATATGAATAAAAAACATTGGAATACCGTTTATATTCATAAGGGTATAGAACAGGAGCAAATAAATAAAATGATTGATTGGTCGTATGATTTAGTACTACAATCATTTTCAAAGAAAAAGCAGCAGGAGTTAATGAATTAATATGTATTAGGAGTGTGTGTAATGAAAGATTCGATTAAAGATACGTATGATAAATTAGCGAGTACATATAAAGAAAATCTAGATTTCGCAAATCCATATAACAGTTATTATGAAAGACCGGCGATGATGGAGCTTATTTCAAAGGAACTAGAAGGAAAAAAGATACTAGATGCTGGATGTGCAGCTGGATGGTATACTTCTCAATTCATAGGAAGAGGAGCAAATGTTACAGCAATTGACGTAAGTCCTGAAATGGTAAAAGCAGCAAAAGAATATATAGGAGAAGAAGCAACGTTCCTTTGTCATGATCTGCAAGAAACATTGCCATTTGAAGATAATACGTATGATGTGATTGTAAGTTCGTTAACTCTTCATTACTTAGAAAATTGGAATCAAGTATTTCAAGAATTTCGTCGCGTATTGAAGCCGGGTGGAGAACTTATATATTCTATCCATCATCCTTTTATGGATTTCACAAAGTTTCCATGTGAAAGTTATTTTGAAAAACAGCTATTAATAGATACTTGGGTTAAACCGAATATTACTATTGAAGTCGAATTTTTCAGAAGGTCACTACAAGACATAATAAATGAAACAACAAATTATTTTGTATTAGAAGAGATAGTGGAACCGAAGGCAGTTGAAAAGATGAAAGAAGTAGACGAAAAATCATATTATTATTTAAATACGAATCCACATTTTCTTATCATAAAAGCAACTAATAAATAGCTAGTAAAATAACTTTATTTTACTAGCTATTTACAGTTATACATTATATATTAGGAGACTTTAAAATGAATACGAAACGAAATAGAGTGTTATATGCACTATTTACTATAGTTGTTATTATTTTAGGTCTTAGCTCAAGAAAGTTTTCTTTTGCACTACCACATCTATTAAATGATTACTTAGGCGATGCTTTATGGGCATTAATGATTTTCACTGGCTTTGGATTTTTGTTTCCTAAAACAGAGACGAAGAAGTTGGCTTTTATTAGTTTAATGTTTTGCTACGGGATTGAAGCGAGCCAATTGTATCATGCGGAATGGATAGATAGCATGCGTGCAACGACTTTGGGCGGACTCGTGTTGGGATACGGTTTTTTGTGGAGTGATTTAGTGGCTTATACAATTGGTGTTGGAGTGGGAATACTTTTTGAGTTTATGTTACGGAGGAAATAATCGATTTTAAAAAGGAGCCCTTTATGAAAAAAATAATATTAATTGGTTCTGGTGGTTCAGGAAAATCTACATTAGCAAGACAGTTAGGAAATAAATTAAATATTAAGGTGCATCATCTTGATGCATTATTTTGGAAACCGAATTGGGAAGGTGTTCCGAGAGAAGAACAAATAACAGTTCAAAATAACTTAATTAAAGATGAGAAATGGATTATTGATGGGAATTACGGCGGTACGATGGGTATAAGACTGAATGCAGCTGATACAATTATCTTCCTTGATATTCATAGAACAATTTGTGTTTATAGGGCTTTTAAAAGAATTGCAAAATATCGAAATAAAACTAGACCGGATATGGGCGCGGGATGTGAAGAAAGATTTGATTTACAATTTTTTAAATGGATATGGGAATATCCTAATGCTAAACGACCTACAATTTTAAAAGGGTTAGAGCAATTACCCGAAGACAAAAAGGTTATTGTTTTAAAATCTCCAAATGAGGTTCGGAAATTTTTAGAGTACATATAATAATAGAATGTAACACAAAAATTCTTTGTGGATCATACCGATTAGTTTAATAAAACTAATCGTTTTTTATTATGAAAAATTTAACGCTTTTTGAAAATTGTATTTTGTAATGAGTATATGAATATAAGTTCATATAAAATGAACGTTTGGAGGAATAGAAAATGACTAACGATTTAATTCAACTAATCGATTCATTAATGGTCAATATTCCAGCTGGAGAGGTAGTATTAAGAGATGATCGAATAAAAAAAGAATGGCTAGTACAAATTCAACCATTTCTTCTTGCAAAGTATGCTGTAACAATGGAACTATATGATGCTATTACAAATAGTACATTAAATAATTTTGATAAAAATCATAAACCAGTTGTCAATATTTCATGGAACGATGCCATTGCGTTTTGTAATGTACTTTCAAAAAAAGCGGGATTAAAAGAATATTATTCTATTAGTGATGGTGGTCAAATTGTGAAATGTAATTTAGATTCAAATGGCTACCGATTACCATCTGAGGCGGAGTGGCAATATGCATGTAAAGCAAGTACAACCGGATATACATACGGGAAACTTCATGATATAGCGTGGTATAATGAAAATTCAAATGGAGAGATTCATGACGTTGGCCAAAAAGAACCGAATGCATGGGGACTTTATGATATGCTAGGGAACGTTTGGGAATGGTGTTATGATTTGTATGATGAAACAGTGTACGGATCATACCGCATTTTTCGTGGTGGTAGTTGGGCTGAAACAGCGAGAGGGTGCGGCGCTACTTGTCGTCGTCGAAGCCATCCTACATTTCATATAGATGATCTCGGTTTTAGACTCGCTAGGTCAATTTAGTAGGAACATGATACGAACAGCTAGGAAAAGAGTATGGAGAGAATCCGTACTCTTGCCAACATAGAAATGATTTAACGTAAGGAGTGTTTATTATGGCGCGTGTTTTATTTATTAACGCTGGATCAGAAGGACATATAAATCCAACTTTGCCAGTTGTAGAAGAGTTGATTTCTCGCGGTGAAGAGGTCGTTTATTTTTCAATAGAAGCTTTTAGGGAACGAATTGAGAAGACAGGTGCTACTGTACGAACGATTGACGATCAAAAATTTATAAAAGCGTTTCTATCTGGAGGCAGAAATTATTTACAGGAAAGAATAAACGCTCTTCTACATACAGCAGATGTTGTTATACCTAGTGTTCTAGAACAAATTGAAGGTGAACATTTTGATTACATAATTCATGATTCTATGTTTGGCTGTGGGCACTTAATTGCTCAAATTCTTAAATTGCCATCCATAAATTCATGTACATCTTTTGCGCAGGATGAAAAATCTTTTGAGCAAATGTTAGGTCATCTGTCAAAAAATATCCCAGTAGAAATTCATGATAAAATACAGAATGATTTTCAAAACTTAACGAAGGGAATTGCTGAAAAATATGGTGTTGAAATAAAATCATCGTATGAAGTTTTCTGTAATCCTGCACCCCTTACTATTGTGTATACAATTAAGGACTTCCAGCCTTTTGGTGATACGTTTGATGAAATATATAAATTTGTAGGACCATCTATCTCTGCACAAATGAAAAACAGAGACGTTGATTTTACTTCAATTGAAGAAAAAAGTCCGATTTATATTTCATTAGGTACTGTTTTTAATGAAGCGATTGACTTTTATAAACTGTGTATGAAGGCCTTTGAGAATAGTGAGCATACAATTGTTATGTCTATTGGTAGTAAAACAAAAATAAGTGATCTAGGCGAAATCCCTAAAAACTTCATTGTGAAAAACTATGTGCCTCAAACCGAACTGCTTACTTATACGAAACTATTTATTACACACGGGGGGATGAACAGTGCGCATGAAGGACTGTATAACGGGGTTCCGCTCGTTGTAATACCGCAAAGTGCAGATCAGCCAGTAGTCGCAAAGCAAGTGGAGAGTCTTGGAGCAGGAGTAAAATTACAAATGCAAGGATTAACTGTGGATCAACTAAGTGAAAGTGTAGAAATAGTATTAAATAATCGTTCATTTAAAGAAGTTGCTTTGAATTTGAAGGAATCTTTCCAAAAATCAGGTGGATATAAGGAGGCTGTTGATGAAATTTTTATATTTGTAGGTCAGTGAAAAAAATGAAATTATACATTAGAAAAGCATCTAAATAGGATGCTTTTTATTTAACTTTATAATTCTTATTTTTAATATCTAGTATGGTTAAAAATAAGGCACTGAGAAATCTAAGTATAAGAATAAAAGTTAACCAGTTAAATGTATTGTTAATTATGAAGTAAAGATGATAGATAAATATATTCAAATTTTATTTTAAAATGTTAGGACTTTGTTTTACATGTTAGTAATAATTTCACTGTTTCTGCACAACTTCTGCACATACTCAGGTAATTTCTATGTCATGATATATTCATAAAGTGAAATATTTCACAAGAAAAATATAATTTCACTGCGGTGTATGCATAATTAACACATACATCGGTACAAGTTTGTCTCTTGTTATTCTTTTACATCAAAGCCCACATTCCACTACAAAGTATAACAAGAAGGAGACATGAACATGAATAATCGATTTTTAAAACAACTACAAAATATGAAAATGAACAAAAAAAGTTTAGGAGCTGTAGCATTAACAGCTGGAATTATTAGTACGACACTTATTCCTCAAAATGCTTATGCGCACGGTTTTGTTGAAAAGCCCGGCAGCCGATCCGCTTTATGTAGTTCAACTTATGGTGCGCTAAATGTAAACTGTGGAAGTGTTATGTATGAACCACAAAGTTTAGAAGCTCCAAAAGGTTTCCCACAAGGTGGTCCAGTAGATGGACAAATTGCTTCAGCAGGCGGAAAATTTGGTGGTATTTTAGATCAACAAACAGCAAATCGTTGGTTTAAAAATACAATCACTGGTGGGGAAAATACATTTACTTGGAAGTATACTGCGCCTCACTTAACGAGTAAGTGGCATTACTATATTACTAAAAAAGGATGGAATCCAAATAAAGCGCTAACAAGAGCAGATTTCGAACCAATTGGAACTGTACAACATGATGGTTCTGCAGCTTCAAATAATTTAACTCATAAAATCAATGTACCTACTGATCGTAGTGGATATCATGTGATTTTAGCAGTATGGGATGTAGCTGATACAGCAAATGCATTCTATAATGTAATTGATGTTAATCTTATTAATGATGTGAAACCAGACATAGAAGCGCCAAGTATTCCAAATGGACTTCAGACGCAAAAAGTAACAGCGAATAGTGTAGAACTAACATGGAACGCTTCTACGGATAATGTAGGGGTAAAAGGATATCAAATCTTCCGTAACGGAGAGATGATTGATACAGTACCAGGGACTCATTTTATTGATAAGAAGTTACAACCAAGTACAGAATACTCTTATACTGTAAAAGCAATTGACGCAGCTGGCAATGTATCGAAAGAAAGTACAGCGCTTACAGTAAAAACGACAGTTGAGACTCCTGATACAGAAGCACCAACACAACCAAAAGGATTACATAGTATGGGAACGACAGCGTCAAGTGTGGATTTAATGTGGAGTCCATCTGACGATAATATTGGTGTAGACCATTATGATATTTATAGAGAAACAGAAGGGTCAATGAAAAAGATTGCAACATTCAATACAACTTCTTATATGGATAAAAATCTGCTCGCTAATACTACTTATAAATATGTAGTGAAAGCTGTTGATGTAGCTGGAAATGAATCCGTACAGAGTGATATATTCACAATTACTACAAAAACTGAAAGCGCTTCACATGAAGCGTGGGATGCAAAAAAAGCATATAAAAAGGGAGATAGAGTTCTACACGAAGGAAAAGTATATGAAGCAGTCCAGAGTTATCAAGGAAATGGTGATCCGAACTGGATTTATGCATTATCATTATGGAAAACAGTGTAAGCTTTACCTAGATATGAACTAAGAGATGATGGGCTTTGATTTCAAAAGAGAATCTTGAGAATTCACTTTTCTATTAATAATAAAGGGTAGTGTATGAATACATAAGATTCATACACTACCCTTTTTATTATGATAACATTTTCGTCATAAGTATATGCGGAATGCCATCTTCCATAAATATATCAGAAGAAGTTTCATAACCTAATTTTTTATAAAATCCTTCAGCTTGTGTTTGCCCGTGTAGTTTCACTTTTGTAGCTTGTTCGTTACGAGCAATTTCTTCTAACGTTTGAATGATGACTTTACCTAATCCGTATGTACGATAATCTTTTAAAATGCAAATACGTTCTAATTTTCCGACGCCATCAACAAATCGTATACGCCCTGTACCTACAGGAAGCTCATTATAATAAACTAAAATATGTTTACATTGCTCTCCGATTTCATCGAATGTATCGAATTCATCTGCAAGAGGGACACCTTGTTCTTTTACAAATACTTCTTTTCGAATATGAAAGGCAGTTTCTAAATCAGCAAGTTCTGTTATAAGTTTGGATTGCAAAATGTTCAGTCCTTTCTAGTGTAATCAGCTTGTGTTTTCATAGTATATCATAATAAAGCGCTATTAAGAGAAGAACATACTAAAAAGCCAACTTTAAAAAGTTAGCTTTTATTACAATTCCTTTATCCCATTTTTAGCGCCGATAATTACTTTACTCGTCATACTTATAAACAACCCTGTTTCAACTACACCAGTAATCATTTTTAATTGAGTGTGTAAATGGGCAGGATTAGAAATACGATTAGGGAATATACAATCGATAATCATGTTATTGTTATCGGTTATATAGGTTTCATTATTTTTCAAACGTAATGTTGTTTGACATCCTAGAGACTGAATTTTATTTTCGGTTTGTTTCCATGAAAAAGGGATGATTTCAATAGGTAATGGAAAAGTACCTAAATGTGTTACAAGTTTCGATTCATCAGCAATGATAATTAGTTCTTTAGAGGAAGAGGCAACGATTTTTTCACGAAGTAATGCACCGCCACCGCCTTTTATAAGTTGTAAATTTGAATCAATTTCATCCGCTCCATCAATTGTAAGATCAAGACTTTGTACGTCGTTTAACGAAATTAGGGGGATATTTAGTTGATGTGCTAATGCTTCAGTTTCCTTTGATGTCGGTACAGCTTGAAATGATAATCCTTCTTTTACACGCTCACCTAATTTTTGTATTGTCCAATATACAGTAGAACCTGTACCAAGCCCAATCTTCATGCCATCATTTACAAAGTTAGCGGCATATTCGCCAGCGAGCTGTTTTAAATTCATCGCTTTACTCCGCCGGACGCGGTCCAGCATCAAGACCTGAATTTTCAACTGTAAGTACCGGACGAACGACTATATCTTTATGTACACGCATTTGACAAGATAATCGTAAATGATCTTCAATCCCTTTTTCCGTCATTGCATGTTTCTCATTCGCACTCGCTTCACAGAAATCACCTGCTAGTATTTCTACTCTACAAGTTGTGCAACGTGCATTCCCGCCGCAACGATGAAGAATGTTGACACCGCTATCTTCAATTGCTAATACTAACTTCGTTCCTTCTTTTACATCAAATGTTCCCGCACCTTCAATTGTTAATTTTGGCAAATTTGTTCCTCCTCATGTAAAATTGTACATAACATATTTATGACCGCGAATTATTGAACATAAACATTATTTTTTTATATCCCCGTAACTTTTTTTAATGTTGAATCGTTTATTAAGTAAGCGCTGAAAAGGAGTGGTTATTTTGTGCACAAAAGTAACTCATGTTTTAAAGAACCGTATCGATATGAATCATTCAAATATAAACTTTTTAATTGAACAATATGGAGAGTTAAAAAGATACTGTACTTTTTTAACGAAAAACAAATGGGATGGGGAAGATCTCGCCCAAGAAACAGTGTGTAAAGTGCTTCAAAAATATAGAAATAAAGATATTTGTATGACACTCGTCTATAAAATAGCAAGAAATCGTTGGTTAGATCAGATGAAGTCTAAGTCTGTTCATGAAAAAATAAGAGAACAAATCACTTTTGAAGAACCACATGAGAACATTGCAGATTTGCATGAAATGGTAGGGAAAGTATTGTCTTCATTAAATGTACAGCAATCCGCAATTTTATTATTAAAAGATGTTTTTCAATATAGTATCGCTGATATTGCTAAAGTGTGTTCTGTATCAGAAGGTGCAGTGAAAGCTTCTTTATTCCGGAGTAGAAATAGGCTGAAAACTGTAAGTGAAGAAGGGGTCGAGATAGTCGAATTCACAGATGATATGGAAGTTGTAGTAACGTCTATTCGAGAAGAGAGACCGGAATTATTAACGAAACTGCTTCCGTCAATAGATTTTACTAAGTTACCATCTAAACAGCCAGTCTTATTATTTAATGTGAAACAACCTTCTTCCTACAGTTGTATGCTTTGCGCAGCATAACAAGTATTGGAGGGATTTAAAATGAATGCAATTCCATATGTAGTAGAACAAACAAAATTAGGAGAACGTTCCTATGATATATATTCAAGGTTATTAAAAGACCGCATTATTATTATCGGTTCAGAAATTAATGATCAAGTAGCGAGTAGTGTCGTAGCTCAATTATTATTTTTAGAAGCAGAAGATGCAGAGAAAGATATATTCTTATACATCAATAGCCCCGGCGGTTCAACGACAGCAGGTTTTGCAATATTAGATACGATGAATTTAATTAAACCAGATGTGCAAACGCTGTGCATGGGCTTTGCGGCATCATTTGGTGCATTGCTATTATTATCTGGAGCAAAAGGAAAACGGTTTGCGCTCCCTAACAGTGAAATTATGATTCATCAGCCGCTTGGTGGTGCACAAGGGCAAGCAACAGAAATTGAAATAACTGCGAAAAGAATATTAAAGTTAAAGCATGATATTAATAAAATGATTGCAGAAAAAACAGGCCAACCGATTGAAAGAGTAGCACATGATACAGAAAGAGATTATTTTATGACTGCAGAAGAAGCGAAGGAATATGGGATTGTAGATGATGTTGTTACGAAAAAATAAGATGAAAAAGGCTAGAGGATATATTAATTCTCTAGCCTTTTTATTAATCCTTTACCCATTCATCAACTAATGCTTGATTTTTTTTAATCCATTTTCGCGCAGCTTCTTCAGGATCTTTTGTTTTATTTAACATGACCATTAACGTACCGAGCTGTTCATCGTTCATTTTCCATTTATCAAAGTATTTTATAACATCTGGGTGATCTTTTTCGAAACCTTTACGAACGGAGTAATAAATGTCATCTTTTTCACCATATACTTTCTTAGGGTCTTTTAAATATTTCAAGTCAAATTCTGAAAACCCCCAATGCGGATTCCAAAGCGTAACAGCGATTGGTTTCTTTTTTGTATATGCTTTCTTTAGTTCACTCATCATCGCAGCTTCAGAGGATTGGACAAGTTTTAGTTTTATATCATATTCTTTCATTGCTTTATTCGTTAAATTCATAAGACTACTACCGGGTTCGATACCGACAATTTTATTATCTAGTTCATCTTTATGAGCATTTAAATCTTCGATACTGTTTATATTTTTCATATAAGAAGGGACGACTAAACCTAGTCCAGTACCTTCGTACCATTTTGATTTTAAGACAATATCATCTTTATAACGATCGTTTAGCGGTTTATCTGTAACTGGTAGCCATACTTCTAAATTCGCATCAACATCGCCACGAGCAACACCAGTCCAAATTGCGGCTTTTTCTAAATACATGAGCTCAACTTTGTAGCCTTTTTCTTCTAATAAAACTTTCCACATGTTTGCAGTTGCAATATTTTCTTTCCAACTTGTTACACCAAGTTTAATTTTCCCTTTCGAATTTGCATTTGTTGCATTACATGAAGTGAAAATCATAGTAATAAATAATGCAAGGCATATAAACCAAATTTTCTTTCGCATTGAAAACCTCCTAAGTAACGTTTGCCTTATAAAATAAATGTATAAGTAAGCATTCTTATTATGAACGGAAACGAGAATTTTAAAGAAATCTTATGAATGTCATTTTTATGTAATATTTCTTTGTAAAATCGCAACACTATGTGAATAGATGGGTAGAAAAGGAGTAGTGACATGGATAATACAAAGGTGCGTGTTGAAAACGTAACAAAAGTATTCGGGAAACATCCGCAAAGAGCCCTTTCCTTATTAAAAGAAGGAAAAAGTAAATCGGAAATTTTAAAAGAGACAGGAATGAACGTTGGGGTGAAAAAAGCAACGTTTGAAGTATACTCTGGAGAAATTTTCGTTATTATGGGTTTGTCTGGTAGCGGGAAATCTACGCTAGTTCGTATGTTAAATCAATTGATTAAACCAACTGCAGGTCATATATACATAGATGGTGAAGACATCGCAACGATGGGAAAAGAAGAGTTACGGAGAGTAAGAAGAACGAAAATGAGTATGGTATTTCAGAAATTCGCTCTATTTCCGCATCGTACAGTTATACAAAATGTTGCATATGGTTTAGAAATACAAGGAGTTCCAGTTGAAGAGCGAGAGAAAAAAGCGTTAGAATCGCTACAGTTAGTAGGACTCGATCATCATAAAGATAATTATCCAAGTCAACTTAGTGGCGGTATGCAGCAGCGCGTTGGAATCGCCAGGGCACTAACGAATAATCCAGATGTATTACTAATGGACGAGTCATTCAGTGCATTAGATCCACTTATTCGAAAAGAAATGCAAGATGAATTGTTAGAGTTGCAAGATAAAATGGAAAAAACGATTATATTTATTACGCATGATTTAGATGAAGCGCTTCGAATTGGAGATCGTATCGCATTAATGAAAGATGGAGAAATCGTTCAAATTGGAACGCCAGAAGAAATTATGATGAGCCCCGCTAATGAATTTGTAGAAAAGTTTGTTGCGGACGTGAATTTAGGAAAAGTAATTACGGCGGAGTCTATTTTAAAACGACCAGAAACTTTATTAATTGATCGTGGACCTCGTGTAGCCCTTCAAATTATGAGGAATGCTGGTGTTTCAACTGTATATGTTGTAAACAAAAAGTATGAGTTTTTAGGTATATTAACTGCGGATGATGCGAGTAAGGCAGTACAAAAACAGTGGCCGATTGCTGATTTATTACTTAATGATATTCCGCATGTGTATTTAGATACTTTACTGGAAGAGACGTATGCAAAAATGGCGGAGATGAAATATCCGTTACCAGTAATCGATGAGAAGAAAAGGCTAAGAGGAATTATTAAACGTGAAAGTGTCATTCAAGCTCTTGCAGGAAACATTGAGGAAGAGGTGAAAGACGATGAATAGTATACCGCGTATTCCATTAGGGGAATGGGTCGACTCATTTGTTGCAAGTTTATATGAGCACTTTGAAGGCTTATTCCGAGGATTCTCTTATATTATTGGTGGATTCGTTGATTTACTCACTAATTTTTTAACAATAATACCTGCCATATTGATGATTATTATCTTATGTTTCCTCATTTGGTACACAACGAGAAAACCATCTTTAGTCATTTTTACGCTTATTGGATTATTATTTATTTTGAATATTAACTACTGGGCACAAACGATGCAAACATTGGCACTCGTACTTACGTCAGTTATTATTTCAATTATTGTTGGAATTCCAATTGGTATATTAGCATCTCAAAATGAACGTTTCTCAAAATTTTTAAAACCAACATTAGATTTTATGCAAACAATGCCTGCATTCGTATACCTTATTCCAGCGATCACATTTTTCGGAGTAGGTGTAGTACCTGGAATTATTGCATCAGTAATCTTTGCA
Organism: Bacillus sp. FSL L8-0152; assembly: GCF_038006365.1. NCBI lineage: Bacteria > Bacillati > Bacillota > Bacilli > Caryophanales > Bacillaceae > Bacillus > Bacillus sp. FSL L8-0152. The sequence continues at coordinate 2,830,410 of NZ_JBBOVB010000001.1, read as the reverse complement.
ATGCCACCGACAATTCGTTTTACTGATTTAGGAATTAGACAAGTTCCAGAAGATTTAATTGAAGCAGCGAATGCATTTGGATCCACTGCATCACAAAAACTATTTAAAGTACAATTACCACTTGCAACCGGAACGATTATGGCTGGTGTGAACCAAAGTATTATGCTTTCGTTATCGATGGTTGTAACAGCGTCACTTGTAGGAGCTCCTGGACTTGGAGTTGATGTATATCGCTCGGTAACACAAGTTAATATCGGAATGGGATTTGAAGCTGGATTAGCTATCGTAGTAATCGCAATTATATTAGACCGAATTACACAAGGGTTCCATACGAAAAGAAAATAATGACCAAAAAACACACTTTTATACTACAAAGTGTGTTTTTTATTGCATCCAGTTTACATACGAACGATAACCGAACCTCCAGCTGGTGCACAAACTTGGTTTTGCTGTTGTTCCATGGATTTAATTAATTGATTATTTTCTTCGATTAATGAGATTAATTTAGTTAATTGATTTTCAAGACTTGCAATACGCTGCATCATATATTGTGAATCATGATGCAATGTATTCCTTGCGGGATGAGGGGAATAAACATACTGTTGATTTATATTTGGATTCCAATGAGGATACATTTGAATCGTTCCTCCTTCAATAAATTACGAAGCTTTCTTATAGTAAATGCCTATATATATTTAATGGTTACTTGAAATTTTTTCATTATAAAAGGAGTATGTACAGAAAATGGAAAATATTATATATGAAGTTAAAGTGCATTTTTTGAAAAGATTCAAGCGAGATAGTGCGTATATTAATACATTTAAGTGAATGCATGTTGTTTAGGGAGAAATGATGGGAGGAGATGCAATTTTGGCTAAAAATAAAAAAAGAAATGATGCTTTGGCAATAGGTGTCGGTATAGGGGTTGTAATCGGTGTATTTCAAGGGCACTTTACAAATAATTTAGTAATCGGAATTGTGATTGGGATTATAATTGGGATTGCGTTTTTGAAGAAATAATGAGGTGTAAATTCATTTCAAAAATTGCTGTATAAAGAGAATGAAAATTCGGAATACGAAACTTATTTTTCCTTTTTTTGTGATATTATATATGAAAAGGATGGTGATGGATATGTCAACAAACAATCAAGTAGAACAAAACTGCTTCATTTGCGAAAAACATAAAGGAAATATTATAGTTCCAGGTGGAGCTATTTACGAAGATGAACTCGTTTACGTTGGACATGTCTACTGGGATAGTGAAGAAACATACCTAGGTTATGTAATGATAGATATAAAAAGACATGTACCTGGCCTTGCTGAACTAACAGATGAAGAAGCGAAAGCGTTCGGACTTATAACAAGTAGAGTAAGTAAAGCGCTAAAAGAAAGCGAAGGTGCAGAGCATATTTACACTTTTGTTTCAGGAAATGGTGTACCACATATGCATATGCACATTATTCCACGTTATCCAAATACACCAAAAGAATTTTGGTCACCAACCGAAGTAGCGAAATGGACTGGTGCACCATATGGTGATGAAGAGAAAATAAAAAAACTATGCGAAAGAATACGTAAGTATATGGTAAATGAGTATGCATACAACAAATAATACACAATATTCATGGGTTGGAAATATAGAAATGTGTTTAGGAGAAATTTCAGTTAAGCAATATGGTGATATTGTACTTGGTAAATATGGCGGGAATATAAGTGCTGGAGCGAAAAAGAATGAAGATGGTGTATTAGTTTGGTCAAATGGTGAATGGGAATTTGCAGCTATATTAGATGGACATAATAGTGCAGAAAGTGTTGATTTAGTAGTAAATACAATCGAAAAAGAATATGAAAATATAAAAGTAATTTTGAATGAACCAATTAATACAATGTTTCAATCTATTGAAAATCATATACTGACAATTTTTCAGTCATCTTCATTTAAGGAAAAGTGCAAAAGAATACAAGGTGAAACAGCTTGCTTACTATGTGTAAGAAAAGAAAATTATATATGGTGGCTTTCTATTGGTGATTGTTTAGTGTATGTATTTCATGAAGAGTTACATAAGTTAGGACAATATGCATTAAATCAACGTCATTTTTACGAATGGATTGGAAATGTAAACACATTTGATTTACCTGTTCCTTGTTATTCATCAGGTATTCGTGAATTACGTACTGGAAAGAACCGAATTGTAATGGTGACAGATGGAGTATTAGAATGCGGGGAACGCCGATATGAAACGCCAGTAAATCTGTATAATAATATGAATAGAAATAATAAAAAACTTGAAGAAAGTGTTCATCATGTATTAGAGCACGTTCATCATCAATTCGGACGCGATAGTGCGACTATAATTAGTTGGGACGTTGAAAATAAAGAGAGTGCTACGTATCCGAGTGATCAGCCGGAGAAAAGGTAAAGGAGGAGGCCTTTCTGTTTCTTTTGAAACTAATTGTCTTATTGTTATGGATTATAATTTTATTCTTTTTAGAAAAAATTGTGAGGAAGAAGTTAAATATACCGAGACAAACTGGATGGAATAGTAAATATGTCAGCCAATCACATAAATGGGGGCAATGGATTATCATTATTTCTTATGTAGTACTTATGATGATAGGTTCAATTTTGAATCCAATATACATGACTTATATACCAATTTTCTTTTTTATGACGTTGTACATTTTTCAAGGATATATGCAGTGGAAATATGATAGGAAAGCAAAAGAATATATTATTTCGTTTGGAATTGTTCCGTTACTAATAATTACAGGTTTTATTTTGAATGTATTCTATAATACGTATTGGTGATGAATGGTCATACAAATAAAGGGTGAGAAAATGATAAGACCACGTTTACGGGCTGAAGTAATGATTGTAAACGACGAACATTCAAAAGTACTAGTACAATGTGATGAGAATGAATCATTTTATCGTTTTCCAGGTGGCTCTATTGAATTTGGTGAAACGTCAAAAGAAGCAATAATTCGAGAGTTAATAGAAGAATACGATTTGAAAGTTGATGTTCAAGAGTTAGCAATTGTAAATGAACATATTTTTGAGTGGGGCAACGAAAATGGTCATCATTGTACATTGATACATTGGGGGACTGTTGAAAAAATCATTACAAATGAAATAAGGCATAAAGAGCATGAGGATATTATATTAATTTGGAAAAGTCTAGAGGAATTACAGGAGAAGCCGACATATCCTGAAGGCATCATAAGTTATTTAGAAGGGGATAACCGTAATATAGTCCAATTTATTTCAAGTAATTAAATGAAATAATAGGAGGGGTGAAAATGGGAGCTTCTACTTTTGGGATTATAACTATTGTTTTTTGTATAGCTGTCTACTTTCTCGATAAGTTTTTAAGAAAAAAATTGAATATGCCCAAGGGTGGTTTTTGGGGATATAAGAAACATGTAAATAGTTTACATAAAAAATTGGAAATAGGACTACTTTTTATTTATTTAATAACTAGCTTTATATTTATCTTTAAATTTGAAAGTGTTAATATCGCTTATGTCATTTTTACTTATTTAGGTGGGACGTTAATCTTAAGAGCATTGATGGAATGGAAGTATGATAAAGAATCGAAAGAATATATATTTTCGGTAATTGGGGTATTCACGTTTATTTTTATGACTTCGATACTATTTTACTTCTTTCCACCTGCTGTATAATAAAAATTTGATAGTACAAATAATGAAATAACTAATAAGCAAGAAACCATTTACTACTAAATGGTTTCTTGTTTATTTAAGCATTTATTTTAGTTAATATAGATGTAATGAAATTAGTTTTATCCTCTGCATACTTATGTTTATCAGTAGGATTAGCTTGTGAAAGTTGAATTTTTAACTGTTCATACTGCATGCGTGCAGTTTTATTGTCTTTTAAGTAATCACGAAATTGTAATTGTTCTATTAAATATGTATTCCTTTGTTCATATATACGAATTTTATGAGTTCTTGGTTCACTTTTATTAAAATAGTATCTTTCGGGTAATACTTCTTTTCTATATTTATAGTTTAGTAGTTCTAACTTTTTAATAAAATGTATACCGTCCGTATAATTTTCTAATTCAATTGCTATATCAATAATTGGCTTTGCACTTAAATATGGAATAGAAGTACTACCAATATGGTGTATCGCTAAAATATGTTCGCCAATTTGTTCCTCAATGATTTGTTTCTCTTTCATAAACTCAATTTCCCATTCTTCAGTCCACGGCACTAAAAACACTTTCCCATACGGTAAACCTAACATTTAATTAGCACCTCTTTCAAAATAGTTTTCAAAAAGTTTATTACATCTTCTTAAAGCTTCTCAAAACAAGGTGTTCCCACAATCTCCAAGGAAGAATCTTCTTCGTAAAGATCATAAATTTTACACCTTTTCCAATAGGATATCGTAAAGTAGTACGCTTTGTTTCAGCAATTTCAACGATTTTATTAGCAACATCTATCGGATTACCAAATGTATCACTACCGCTATTAATATGTTTTTGTATTTTATCCATATATTCTTTGTAAGGAGATGTTGTATCAGATTGGTTTTCAGCTAGTTGTTTACCAACCTCCCATATATTTGTATTGTAAGAACCAGGTTCAATTAAAGCGACATCTATTCCGAAAGGTTTTAATTCTAAGCGAAGCGATTCACTCCAGCCTTCTAATGCATATTTTGAAGATACATAAGGAGATAAACCAGGGAATCCAACTTGGCCGCTAGTGCTGCTTATATTAATGATTTTTCCACTTCTTTGTTTTCTCATATATGGTAAAACAAGCTGGGTAATTGATATAGCTCCAAAAAGGTTCGTTTCAAATTGCTTTCGATATTCGTCTACTGGGATTTCTTCTACAAAGCCCCCATTTGCATATCCTGCGTTATTTATAAGGAGATCTATTCTATTAATTTCTTTTAAAAACAATTGGAAATTATGTATAGAATTTTGATCTGTTACATCTAATTGTTGAACTTTTATATTGTGCTGTAAGTTAAGTTGAGTAACTTGGGATAGTAAGGTTCCTTGTTTTTCTAGGTTTCGCATTGTAGCGATAACTAAATAATCTTTTTTTGCGAGTTCGAGTGTAGTTAATAGTCCAAATCCACTTGAGGCTCCTGTAATTATTGCGATTTTTTTATTCATTTTCCGCCAGCTTTCTTTTTCTTTTATCATAACGAGTTATGATAAGAAAATCTATTATTCTTACATTTAGTATGAAATCAATTTGTATGTAAAAAAAGGGGATCATAGGGAATCAGCGTATATAGAGTAGTGTATATTAATATGATAATGAAATGAGGGAAGAAAAATGGTCCATGTAAAAGATGTATTAGCAGATCAGCTATTAGCGAATGCAAATGATCCCAGTTGGTATATGCCATTTTCAGATGCAGTTAAGGATTTATCTGAGAGGGAAGCTTTCTGGAAACCGAATGAAGAGAGTAATAGTATAGCTGAAATCGTACAACATTTACTGTATTGGAACTCTACGTGGCAAACTAGGTATAAAGAATCAAATGTGAATGCAGTACCCGCTATAGGAGATAATAACAAAAGTTTTATGCTCTCAGATAATCAAACTTTCGATGAATTACGGGAAAAACTACTAGAAAAACTGTTACAATGGCAAAATCTCATAAATGAAGAAAAGGTTGAAAGTGATGTAGTGGGATTTCCTGTTTCTGCAAAGTGGTGGGAAGTGCTAGCGAATGTAACAACTCATAATGCATATCATATTGGTCAAATTATTTACATCCGAAAATTACAGAAGAGCTTTGATAATGAATAAAGTAACAATTCTCTTATTAAGGGAACAAAGGTGGACAAAACGAGACAAACGTCTCATTTTGTCCACTTTTTTATTGTTAAAAGATAGAGAAAACCTATTAAAACAAGGATTCGAAATTGGCACAATACTTGCAATATAAAAGACGAACAAGAAAATAGGAGGGCTGGATATGTTAAAAACAACTGAAAGTAAAGGGAATGAAATTACGAAAGAACAAGCTCATTGGATGTACGAAAAAATGTTAGAAATTCGTAAGTTTGAAGATAAGGTGCATGAATTGTTCGCGCAAGGCGTTTTGCCAGGTTTCGTTCATTTATACGCAGGTGAAGAAGCGGTAGCAGTTGGTGTATGTGCCCACTTAACGGATAGTGACAGTATTACAAGTACACATAGAGGTCATGGACATTGTATCGCAAAAGGTTGTGATTTAAATGGTATGATGGCTGAACTTTTCGGGAAAGCGACAGGATTATGTAAAGGTAAAGGCGGTTCCATGCATATTGCCGATTTGGATAAAGGAATGCTTGGTGCGAATGGCATTGTAGGCGGGGGTTTCCCACTTGCTTGCGGTTCAGCATTAACAGCTAAATATAAAGGAACAAAAGATGTAAGTGTTTGCTTCTTCGGTGACGGAGCAAATAATGAAGGAACATTCCATGAAGGGGTTAATTTAGCGGCGATTTGGAAGTTACCAGTTATTTTTATTGCAGAAAATAACGGTTACGGTGAAGCAACTACATTTGAATATGCTTCAAGTTGTGATTCTATCGCTGATCGCGCAAAAGCTTATAATATTCCAGGTGTTCAAGTAGATGGAAAAGATCTTCTAGCTGTATATAAAGCTGCTGCAGAAGCAGTTGAACGTGCGCGTAATGGTGATGGTCCAACAATTATTGAATGTATGACATATCGTAATTATGGTCATTTCGAAGGTGAAGCGCAAACATATAAAACATCAGAAGAAAAAGAAGAACATTTAAACGAAAAAGATGCAATTGTGAATTTCCGTAAGCATTTAATTCATGAAGGTTTATTAACAGAATCTGAACTTGTTGATATGGAAAAAGCAGTAGATGATGCAGTACAAAGATCCATTGAATTTAGTGAAAATAGTCCATACCCAGACGATGAAGAATTATTAAAAGATGTATACGTTTCTTACAAATAAGAGGAGGGTGAAAAATTATGACTAGAACAGTAAGTATGTCAACTGCAATTAATGAAGCGATGAAAATCTCAATGCGTCGTGATGAAAATGTAATTTTAATAGGTGAAGATGTTGCAGGCGGTGCACAAGTTGATCACCTGCAAGATGATGAAGCTTGGGGTGGTGTTCTTGGTGTTACGAAAGGACTTGTACAAGAGTTTGGCCGAAATCGTATATTGGATACACCAATTTCTGAAGCGGGTTATATGGGAGCTGCGATGGCAGCTGCTGCAACTGGGTTACGTCCGATAGCTGAGTTAATGTTTAATGATTTTATCGGTAGTTGTCTTGACCAAGTATTAAACCAAGGTGCGAAATTCCGTTATATGTTTGGAGGTAAAGCAAAAGTACCCGTTACAGTACGTACGATGCATGGCGCTGGTTTTAGTGCAGCAGCTCAACATTCACAAAGTTTGTACGCATTATTTACGAGCATACCAGGTATTAAAGTTGTTGTTCCTTCCACACCGTATGATGCAAAAGGCTTATTATTAGCGGCAATTGAAGATGATGATCCAGTAATCTTCTTTGAGGATAAAACACTTTACAATATGAAAGGTGAAGTGCCAGAAGGATACTATACAATTCCATTAGGAAAAGCAGATATTAAACGGGAAGGTTCTGATGTAACAATTGTCGCAATCGGAAAGCAAGTTCATACAGCGCTTGCAGCTGCAAAGCAATTATCGAAAAAGGGGCTTGAAGTAGAAGTAATTGATCCACGATCTTTATCACCACTTGATGAAGATACTATTTTATCATCTGTTGAAAAAACAAATCGTCTTATCGTCATTGACGAAGCGAATCCTAGATGTAGTATTGCAACAGATATTGCGGCAATTGTAGCGGATAAAGGTTTTGATTTGTTAGATGCACCTATTAAACGAATTACAGCACCACATACACCTGTTCCGTTCTCACCACCACTTGAAAAGTTGTATTTGCCAACACCAGAAAAAGTAATTGAAACTGTATCAGAAATGATCGGAGACCAATCTTTATTACATGTGTAATAAAACGATGAGAAGGGAGAGAGAGACATGGCTGTAGAAGTTGTAATGCCGAAGTTAGGTATGGCGATGAAAGAAGGTATTATTACGAGCTGGAATATTAAAGCAGGCGATAATGTAGCAAAAGGAGAACTAATTGCTAGTATTAATTCAGAAAAAATTGAAACGGAAATTGAAGCGCCAGCTGATGGTACGGTACTTGATATAGCTGTAAGTGAAGATGAAGGAGTGCCGCCCGGTACTGTAATTTGCTACATCGGTAAACCGAATGAAAAGGTAGAAATGCAGGAAAGCACACATGTTGTAGAAGAAAAAACATCTAATATAGAAGTACAAAATGTACAAAATCAAGAAGCAAATGGGAAAGAAGTATCGAAGCAAAGAATTAAAATTTCACCTGTAGCCAAGAAAATTGCAAAGTCTGAAAATCTGAATATCAAGGTATTAGTTGGTACAGGTCCTGGCGGAAGGATTACAAAGGCAGATGTATTAAAAGCACTTGAGGTAAGAGTAAACGTTCCGGAAATATCTGAACGAGAAGAAAGTAAAGCGATTCCTGTTACTGGTATGCGTAAAGCAATCGCAAATCGTATGCACGCAAGCTTACAAAATAGCGCACAATTAACGTTAACGATGAAAGTAGATGTAACAGATTTAGTTGCTTTACATAAAGAAATAGCGGAAGTTGTACAAAAAAGATATGATAATAAATTAACTATTACGGATTTCGTCTCGCATGCTGTTGTATTAGCACTTGGAGAGCATAAAGAAATGAACAGCGCTTATATAGATGATGCAATTCATCAATTTGAACATGTGCATTTAGGCATGGCAGTCGCATTAGAAAAAGGGTTAGTCGTTCCAGCTATTCGCTTTGCAAATAATTTATCTTTAGTAGAGTTGTCTAAAGAGATTAAGAATGTGGCACAAAAGGCACGAGCAGGTAGCTTAAGTAGTGATGATATGCACGGAACGACATTTACAATTAGTAATTTAGGTAGCTTTGGTATTGAATATTTCACACCGGTATTAAATACACCTGAAACTGGTATTTTAGGTGTAGGTGCAATTGAACATGTTCCTGTATTTAAAGGGAAAAAATTAAGAAAAGGAAGTATGTTACCTTTAAGTTTAACATTCGATCATCGTGTATTAGACGGTGCACCAGCAGCTGCATTTTTACGCACAATTAAATATTATTTAGAAGAACCTATAACAATTCTTTTATAAAGAGAAGGTGAGAGAATGAGTAAATTAGTTGTTATTGGGGGCGGACCTGCTGGCTATGTAGCAGCAATTACCGCGGCTCAAAATGGCAAAGATGTCACTCTTATTGATGAAGCTGACCTTGGCGGAACATGTTTAAATGTTGGGTGTATGCCGACGAAATCACTGTTAGAAAGTGCTGAAGTACATGACATTGTGAGAAAAGCGAATGATTATGGGGTTACGCTTAATACAGGAAGTATATCAATTGATTGGGATCAAATACAGGCGAGGAAATCACAAATCGTAATGCAACTCGTCCAAGGAATACAATATTTAATGAAGAAAAATAAAATTAAAGTTGTAAAAGGAACAGCGAAATTCGAAACGGATCATCGTATGCGAGTTGTACAAGGAAATAAAGAAGAAGTAGTTGATGGAGAGAGCTTTATTATCGCAGCTGGTTCCGAACCTACAGAATTACTATTCGCTCCGTTTGATGGAAAATGGATTTTAAATAGTAGCCATGCCATGTCTCTTGAGAGTGTACCATCTTCATTGTTAATCGTTGGTGGTGGTGTAATAGGATGCGAGTTTGCAAGCATTTATAGTAGACTTGGCACAAAAGTATCGATAGTTGAAATGGCACCGCAATTAATACCTGGTGAAGATGAAGATATCGCGAATACTTTAAGAGAGAAATTAGAAAAAGATGGGGTGAAAATTTTTACGGGAGCAGTTTTAAAAGGTTTAAATAACTATAAGAAGCAAGCTTCATTTGAATACGAGGGAATTACTCACGAAGTAACTCCAGAATTTGTTCTTGTTTCTGTAGGAAGAAAACCACGAGTGCAACAATTAGGATTAGAAAAGGCAGGGGTTCAGTTTTCAAATAAAGGGATTGCTGTGAATGAACATATGCAAACGAACGTATCGCATATTTACGCAGCTGGTGATGTGATCGGTGGAATTCAGCTTGCTCACGTTGCCTTCCATGAAGGAACGACAGCAGCATTACACGCAAGCGGAGAAGACGTGAAAGTAAATTATCACGCTGTGCCCCGTTGTATATACACAGCTCCAGAAATAGCTAGTGTCGGGTTAAGTGAAAAAGGTGCAAGAGAACAATATGGTGATATTCTCATCGGAGAATTTCCTTTTACAGCGAACGGAAAAGCTCTTATTTTAGGAGAACAAGTAGGTAAAGTAAAAGTCATTGTAGAACCTAAATACCAAGAAATTGTAGGGATTTCTATTATCGGTCCTCATGCAACTGAACTTATTGGTCAAGGAACCATAATGATTCATACAGAAGTTACCGCTGATATAATGAGAGATTATATTGCAGCACACCCTACTTTATCAGAAGCAATTCATGAAGCGTTAATGCAAGCGGTAGGACATGCTGTACATGCTTAAATGGAAATATAATAAACCACTATTCTCTAAACAAATAAGAGAATAGTGGTTTGATTTTTTATTAATAGAATATCTTATTATTTTTTAATTTCAATCGCTGAAGTAATATCGTTCCAATCAGGAGCTAAATTAGCAGTTTTACCATACCAATCAGCGTGTTTAAATATAACACCTTTTCCATATCCTTGTGTTGAAGTGTGCTCCCAAAGTGTCGTTGAATAACTTGCAGAAGGTGACGCTGTACTTACAGAAGAAATTCTGTCATTCCAGCTAGATGGTAAGTTTTTAAAGCCGCTGCTCCAGTAAATATATTGACCACCTTTATCTTTATGTTCGTAAAAATCAGTACTACCAGCACCGCTACCTAAAGGATTAATATTATTTTTAATTGCTTTTTTATCCTTTGCAATATACGCATCCAATGTTTCACGGCTAGTAAAACCATAAGCTAGCCAATCTCCATTTTCATTTTGCTCTGGTAATACCATAGTAATTTGGATATCTTTCTTATCCTGATCACTTAATTTTGCAAATGAATTAACATTTTGTTCATCCACTTTTAAATAATCAAATGACTTAATTGTGTTACTTTTTTCCTCAGCACTTACTGCACCTAGTCCTCCAGTTAATGCAAAACCAGCTACTAATGTCCCTGCTACTAATTTCTTCAACATATAACCATCCCTTTTTGTTTGAATTTTTGTACAGGTGAATCTTGTACAGCTAAAATGTATTCTAATTTTATACTTTTGTAAATATTCTGAAGTTTTAGAAATAATAGGCGGAATATTTACATTTTTACATTATTTCTTTAGAAAAAATGGTTATTGGAATGATATAATAAGTGGATGTATTGCTTTTACTGGATGTAAAGATATTTTAGGAGAGGTGTCATTGAAATATTTTACAAGAGAATGGTATAAAAAAATGCAAGTTTTAGAATTTGTAAGTTTTATAGAGTCTATAAAAGAATGGTCGGAAATGGATATACAAAGTTTAAAGGAAGAAATAGAGGAAAGGAAAATAGATTTATTAAAATTCCTTCCTGAATCGATATACTCAATTATACAAAACATAACAATTAATTCAGAATACCCATCAGGTGAACTGAAAAAACTTATGCAAGAGTGGACAACAGATTATGAGAAAAGAATGGCACAATTAGATCAATCATACGTAGAATATTTTAATTCCATTGAGAAAAAACTTCCGTCAAATGTCGCTCAGTTACACAAGACATCACTACACGATAGTGTAATTAAAGTAATAAAGAGAGATTCAGAAGATACTTTGTCTATCGTATTAGATTGCAGTGGTACTTTTAGTGAATTTGATAAACTTGAAGTAACCTTTATAGGAGTAACAAAGTGTTCTGTGCAGGAAAACTTTGACAGTTCTTGGTGGCTATATCATGAAATAGCTCTTACTGAAGATGGTTTTGAACTAGGTGTTTTATTTGACTCTCCATTTAGAGAAGTGACGATTTGCGCAGCAGATGTATTACTTGTGAAGAAATAATGTTGTATGGAGTATTACAAACGTTTGACATAATAAAAAAATAAAGTTATTGTAGATACATGAAGTCTACAATAGGAGCTGTACTATGAAATATTCTAAAGCTACAAATTATGCTCTTCATACAATGCTTTTTCTGGCAAAGGCCACACCAAATAAGTTAGTTAGTGTTCACCAATTAGCAGAAATGCAAAATGTTTCACCAACGTACTTGTCTAAAATACTAACTAAGTTGACGAAGGAAGGGATGATACACTCATCATCTGGTCCAAAGGGCGGTTACTCGCTTAGTAAGAATTGGGAAGATATTTCATTTTTAGATATTATACATGCAATTGAAGGCAAAACATCATTGTTTGACTGTTGTTTACATGACAAACCTGGATGTTTAATTAATGAGGCAATGCTCGCAGCAGAAGAGAAAATGGAAGAAGAGTTAAGAAATCAAAAAATCGTAGATCTTGCGAAAAAAATAAAAGTGGATTTTTAATCTGCTTTTATTTTTAAATTAATTAAGGATAAAAAGGCTCTTTAATATCTTTAATTGTAGTTAGAAAATGATATGAAGAAGGAGAGAAGATGATGAATAATTTTTGGAATGATCGATATAAATCAGATGAATATTTTTACGGGGAAGAACCTAATACATTTATTAAAGAACAAGCATTTCGTTTAGCAAATCACAATAAAGTAATAGCATTTGCGGAGGGAGAAGGTAGAAATGCTGTATTTCTAGCAAGACAAGGGAACGAAGTAACAGCTATTGATTATTCGGAAGATGGATTAGAAAAGACAAAAAAATTGGCAGAGAAGCATAACGTAAACGTGCATACAAAAAAAGTAGATTTATTAGCTGATAGTTTGCCAGAAAATGAATATGATGCGGCAATTATGGTATTTGGACATTTTCATGATGATTATAAAAAAATGATATTAGATAAAATGATACAAACGATAAAACCTGGTGGATTAATTATGTTTGAAGTTTACTCAAAAAAACAAATAAACTATAGTACTGGTGGACCAAAAGATGTTGATATGCTGTATGATCCAATTGATATCCTTACTTGGTGTGAAGAACATAAGGTAATTCATTTCTTTAATGGAGAACAAGAGCGAGTTGAAGGGAAAGGGCACACTGGTTTAGCTGATGTTATTCAAGTTGTTATTAGAAAATTAATATAAGTGTTAATGAAAGTGTTAAATGTATAAATGTAAAAAGACCAGTCGTATAAGACTGGTCTTTCTATTTAGATACTAAATTATCAAGCTTCCAATATGTATTTGTTAACGGCGCAGCTTTGCTATCTATGTATAAATACATATTATTTAAATCTTTTGGTGAAGTTTTCAGTTCAAACACAATGTCAGTAGTTAAAGAGAATTCGTGTGGAACATTTTTATAGTGCTCGTCATCTATCGGATGAGCTTCACCTTCATATTTCTCACCAGTTTTTTCATCTTGTATGAAATATTTTATTTCCGAAAGATCAATAGTTTGTCCATCGTCTCGAACATTATTAATCATAACACGAGTAGTAAGGCGCCGCTCTTTGTCTATTTTTTCAAACTTTGCATTCTCAACTGTCGCTCTATAGTATTCATTTTTAACTATTTCTCCATAGTGCATTGCATTCTTTTCGAGAGCGCTCTTTTCTTGTTTTGATGTAGTATTACTATTACATCCTGTTAATATTCCAGTAAATAATAATGCTGTACATGTCGTTTTGATTAATGATTTCATAGTAATCCCTTTCTGTATTAAAAAGTAAAACATAGGAATAATTTTACATCAACAGGAAGGTAAATGAAAGTATTTTTGCGTAATATACAGATATACATTTATTTGGTTGGCAAATTAATGGGATAGAAAGCGGGAGAAGACTGTATAAAACGGAATAAATAAGAACTGAAAATATTGTAAAACAGAAGAGGCATACATATAATTAAAATAAAGTTTAAGTTTCTGAATCTTCAATAACGGTGGTGATAACATGTTTACTGAAGAACGTCGAGAGAGAATCTTAGAACTACTTAATACAGATGGAAGAGTAATCGCAAAGGAACTTGCGGAAAGATTTGAAATGTCTATTGATTCTATAAGAAGAGATTTGTCTATTATGGAAAAGGAGGGTTTATTAAAAAGAACGCACGGAGGTGCAATTGAACTTACGCGAGTGAGGAACTTAGCTGCGGAACCAGCTAAACGTTATAGTGATAGCTCAATATATGAGAACACAATTGCAAAAGTTGCGGCATCTTATATACAAGAAGATGATTCTATTTTTATTGGCGGGGCTTCCATTCATAATGCGATGCTGAAATATTTACCGGAAGTATCATTTACGGTTATTACGAATTCTATAGAAATAGCTGGTCATCTAAGAGAATATAAGAACATCGATACATATTTAATTGGTGGAAAAGTAAAGCCTTCAGGAAATATTACTGATACATTTGCCTCTGAATTGATAAGTAGATTTTCTATTGATCTTTATTTCTCTACAGGTGGAGGCATTTCATTACAAGGTATTAGTACTGCAACACCTGAAGTTGCTTATTTTAGTAAAAGAGTAAGTGAAATTGCTAGAAGAAATATTTGTTTAGTTCCGCATAATAAACTTGGAATAGATTGTTTTATAAGAGGAGAGTCTCTAAAAAAAATTGACATTATTATAACTGACGAAGAGGCTAGTAAAGAAACTGTTCAGGACTTTGAGAAACAAGGTAAACAAGTTGTAATAGCGCCATTATATTCATTTGAAAGGAGTTTGACATGATTGTAAAAGAGCAAGAGTTTCATATAAATGGATTAACTTATACAATTCGTTCTGCAGCTGAGAAAGATGCTGACCAGTTATCGAAAATTAGAGTTCAGATTGATGGAGAAACTGAAAATATGGATAGAGATGCTGGAGAGGGATTTATAGATAATCTAGGATTTCAAAAAATAATAAAAACAGATAGTGAAGAGACGAAGAATCTCTTTTTAGTTGCAGAAGTGCACAATCGAATCGTTGGATTTTCAAGGTGTGAAGGATCAAATTTTAAGAGATTGTCTCATAAAGTGGAGTTTGGCGTTTGCATTTTAAAAGAGTTTTGGGGATATAAAATGGGTAAGAGCCTATTACAACAATCTATTAAATGGGCTGACGAAAATGCAGTAAATAAAATATCTTTACAAGTATTAGAGACAAACGAGAAAGCTATTCATCTTTATAAAAAATTAGGTTTTGAAGTAGAAGGCGTTTTGAAAAATGACAAAAGACTATCGGACGGAAAGTATTATAATACGGTAGTGATGGGAAGGTTTACTGATACTTTTCATAAAAGAGGTGAAGAAGTATGTTTTACAGAAGGAAGTACTATGTAGTGAAAAATGAATTCATAGAAGTATTTAATGATCATTTCAATAACACGAACTTACCTAATCAATTAAAGCATGGTTCTAAGCTAATAGGACGCTGGATGAAAGATAATAAGAATGGTACGTCTGAAGTATTTGCCATATGGGAATATAATAGTTATGAACAGTATAAAGAAATAGAATCGAAAATTAGAAGTGACGAGAGGCATATTAGAAGAATACATGAATGGTATGAAAACCATGGCGGGAAAGAATATGTTTTACAGGAGTACATAGTAGAGATGAAAAATGAAGAGTTAGTATGTACTGTAAAGTAATAGAGGGGTGAGGGATAATAGGAATGAAAACAAAATTATATTTTAGTTTAGCATCCACTATTTTATTTGCAATAGCCGTGATTGTTTTCTTTATAAACGGTAATCCACAAAAGTGGTTTTGGTTATGTATTTTCTTTGCTTTGCTTCCATTATACAAAATATAGTGCTACTAAAAAAGAATAAAGAAGTGCATTAAGATATTCAAATTATTAACATATTTGTGTCGTCTTTCTAGTTTTATTGAAAACGCTTTTATTCAGTTTTATAATAAAAGTATGTTTTTACAGATCTCCAAAACAATGAATAGGGAGATGATACAATGTTAGCTTCACCGTTTTACTTACATACATGGAAAAAGTTTATTAATGAAGGAGTCCTTGATTCGAACCGTATAAACGAAAGAATTTCAGAGTCATGGCATCGATGTAAACAAGCAAATGTGAACCCTCACATGAATAAAGGTCAGAAAATTTTGTCTTCTAATTTTTTTCAAGATCAAAAGAAAAAGAGTGAAATCTTCCTAGATATCGCAATCCCTCAAATACAAAATATGAGAAAAACCATTGATGAACTACAAATGATGGCATTATTAATCGATCCAGATGGTTATGTTCTATCGTTAAGTGGAAATAAACAAACGTTAAAGCGAGCGAAACATATTAATTTTATTGAAGGTGTAAAATGGACGGAAGAAGCTGTGGGGACAAACGCAATAGGAACAGCGCTAGAAATTGAAGAAGCTATTATGATAAGTGGTACTGAACATTACTCTGTGGTATCTCATAGCTGGAGTTGTGCGGCTGCTCCCATTCATAATGATGACGGGAAATTAATTGGTGTTCTAGATTTCTCCTGCCCAATTGAATTTTCGCATCCATATATGCTCGGTATGGTGACTTCAATTGCACATGCGATAGAACGTGAATGTAGCATAAGAGTTCATCAAAATGAATTACACTTAATTCATCGTTTTTTAGATGTCATTGATAGTGATGAACAAGTAGTTATTTGTAATCATCGTGATGTTATCGTTTCTGCGAGTAAGAGCGTTCGTGAACGAATAAATAATTGGTCAAGAATGAAACTTGAAGAGTTAATGCACCATGGATTAGAAACTAAATTAGAGATACCAGTATATAGTAATGAAAGAATGATTGGGAAATGTATGTATTTAAAGGAAAACGAACAAATGAATACATATTCTGCTCTCACATTTATAAAAGGAATTACTTTTCCAGGAGTTACTGGGACAAGCAGAGCATTTCAACACACACTAGAAGAAATTAAGCTTGTTTCAACGACTGATGCTAGTGTGTATGTATGTGGTGAGACAGGAGTGGGAAAGGAATATGTCGCGAGAGCGATTCATGAAAATAGTCCAAGAAAAGACGGGCCCTTTATAGCTGTTAACTGCGGTTCTTTGCCTAAAGAATTAATAGAAAGTGAATTGTTCGGTTATGCTGAAGGTGCATTTACAGGTGCGCGACGTCAAGGATATAAAGGGAAATTTGAACAAGCGAATGGAGGAACATTATTTTTAGATGAAATTGGTGAAGTACCACCAGAGATGCAAGTAGCATTATTGCGTGTTTTACAAGAACGTACAATAACTCCAATAGGAAGTTCAAAAGAGGTACCAGTAAATATTCGTATTATTACTGCCACACATAAAGATTTACTACGGTTAGTAGAAGAAGGGAAATTCCGTCAAGATTTATATTATCGTTTGCACGTTTATCCGTTATATGTTCCATCGTTAATAGAAAGAAAAGAGGATATCCCATATTTTATACAACACTTTTGCGAACAGAAGAATTGGAATGTTGTATTTCCGAAGAGTATTTGCAATCAATTTTTACAACATACATGGCCCGGAAATATTCGAGAACTAGTAAATGCATTAGAACGCATTTACATTTTGTCGCAAGGACGGGAAATATGCGAAAAACAAGTCGCTCTTTTGATACAAACAATGATGGGAAATCAACAACAACTTGAGTTACAAGTTGAAAATAAAACCGAACATACATTGAATTTTCGCGAAAAAATACAGCGTGATAGCATGATTGAAGCATTACAAAAGACAAACGGAAATGTTTCATTAGCTGCAAAACTATTAGATGTACCCCGTAGTACATTTTATAAACGAATGCAAAAATATAAGTTATAAAGTAGATTTTTGTAATCTACTTTTTCTTTGTGGGCTCATGTTCTGTCGGAATGTGCGCTTACCGGGGAAATAATAGAATTGTTAGAAAGGAAATTTCCTAATGGGGGTTAGTGTGTGAAGTATATTGAAATTGGCTTCGGAAATAGGTGGTTCGTTCGAACAGAAACTGAAAATAAAGATGGAACTGAATTTGAAGAACGAGGAATTATAAAACCTATTTATTTTGAGTCTTTATATGTACGAATTTGGTTTCGGAAAACGTGTTTTATTTTTGATACGAAAGAAGGGTTTAAAAAAACTAAGAAGAGGAGGATTGAATATAAATTTATAGTTGGAATTGTAAGTAGAATAAATAAAGAAAAAGTGTGCTGATATACGTTATTATATTGACCAGGAAATTCTTTGGACTTATATTAAATTCATAAAAAGCAATTTTACTAAATATAAATTGTTAATAAAACCACTAAAAATTATTATCAAGACCTAAAAGCTAAAAATCCTAAAAAAATAAAGGTGAGCGCATATTAGTCATGTATAATATGTACTCACCTTTATTTTCTTGTTCAAAGCACCCGTTAGTCACTCATGGAACATGGAATAAAGTGTGGTATTGATTTGAAATAAAGTTTGATAATTTATAAAAAAGATTGATAAAACCCTGTATTAATATAAGATTTTTCTTTTGCCCCTTAAATTTCAGTTGTATTGTTCAATTAAAGGGCCAGAGTGTTGAGGAAACAGGAATAATAAGAATACTCAAAAGATTGTTTGTGAAGTGTTACACTTAAACTAACGGGCAGTTTAGCTTAAGTACATTTTTTCACAAATTTAAATGGGGAAATTTCCCCATTTTTATACCAGCTTAACGTTGATTCGGGAATGTTGAACTTCGCTACCTGCTAATTGAATTCTACTTCATCTGGAGACCTTTAAATTAAAATGTTTCCTTTCTTCTGACAGACTTATTAAATTTCGAAAACAATCAATTCAATCATCTTTTCGTATAGAAAAACTTATTAAGAAACATGCACTAGAAAAAATATAAATCATATATAGGAGATATCCCGTTTGAATGCTTGAGGAGGATATTATGAAACCTATGTTACCTAGTGAAAAATATTTCGGTAATTTAGAACTAGTTTATGCATTTTATGGGGCTATGCCTACAGGTGTTACTGTTTCAGAAACCGGTCGTATTTTCATTTGCTTTCCGAAATGGGGAGACGATGTTAAATTTACGGTGGCGGAAATTTTTGAGGATAAATTGCAGCCTTATCCTAATTTACAAACCAATTTGGTTAACCCCGAGAATATCCCAATGACTTTCATCAGTGTCCAAAGTGTAGTTGCTGATGGAAGGGGAACGCTTTGGATATTAGATACAGCGGCACCCAATTTTTCTGAACCTATTAAAGGGGGGGCAAAATTAGTCGCTGTTGATTTAGAAACTAATACAATAAGAAAAGTATATACCTTTACAGAAGATGTTGTCCTGCCTACAACTTATCTGAATGATGTCCGTTTTGATTTTCGTGTTGGAAAAGCAGGTTATGCCTATATAACGGATTCTTCTTCAAGAGGACCAGGAGCTATTATCGTCGTAGATTTATCAAATGGAAACGCGTTTAGACGGTTAAATGGAGCAAATTCAACTTCACCCGATCCCTATTTTTTACCGAAAGTAGAAGGTCAAATTTTAATGAATCGAAACAAAGACGGTTCAACTTCTCCATTTAGGTTGGCGTCTGATAGTCTTGCGATTTCTCCCGATGGAAAGATATTATTTTTTGCTCCACTAACCAGTCGGCATTTGTTCTCGATCTCAACAGAAGCCTTGAGAGACAGAACGATACCGGACATGAATTTACCTTATCATGTGGAGTATTGGGGAGAAAAAGGTGCGTCTGATGGAATGATCACCGATGCAAAGGGAGCTGTTTATGCTGGAGATTATGAAAACAACAGTATCCGTAAGATATTGCCAAATGGCATAATGGAAGCTATCGCACATGATCCGAGAATTTTGTGGCCGGATACTTTTTCAATTGGTCCGGATCAATATTTGTATGTCATTGTGAACCAATTACATCGACAGCCTAGATTTCATTATGGAAAAGACTTACGACAGAAACCTTATAGTTTACTTCGTATCAAAATTGATGAATTTCCTGCTCCGACCTTTTCATAATAAAAATAGTCAATTAATTGTTTTCATTGATAGAAAATGATTAAACTTTTTTATAAAACCAAAACATAAACCTGCTGGATAAGAATCCATTTTGATCAATCTTTTTCAAAATGGATTCTTTTTATTTACCATAGAATACGGGTTAACACGATATTTTTAATCAAACTTTATTTGAAAATTACGAAGGAACTCATGAATGTTTTAAAAAATATGGTGAAGTAGTAATACCCCAACTTATGAGTGAAATTAATGAAAAGTTAAAATGGGATGTTGTTAGTTATGTAGATCATAAGGAGTATGCTTTATGGCCACTACTAAAATATTTTAAAAAGATAATTACCTCAGCCTAAAGATATTAAAGAACTTGTTTGTAATATTCTATTTGAAGATTTTTCATTGAAAATCTCAATAGCTCTTTCACATATTTCTTAATTAATACAAAATCTTTCTGTTATCCAATAATTAAGTTCAGAAAATGTAAGGCTTTGTTCTATTTTCTTACCTTGGGAATATTGTTTTAAAACATTATTATTAATAGAAGTCGGAATGCCATCGATATAACCGAAAATCTGAATTTTCTTTAATACAGGAGATATACGCCAATCATTAGACTTTGTAATGAGTTCTTTCATACTTGATAAATGTATTGGATCTGTATGTAAGATTTTTGCTGGACCTGGATTTCTAGCAATTTTAATCCTATTATTTGAGACTTCACAAGTGAAAGTTTCTCTTACATTACTTACTTGAAATGCTTCATAAAGTGGATAAGCTTGGAATAAAGGCGCACAGTAACCAACATCGACATAATAAGGTTGCTCTAAATTAACTCGTAAACATAAATGTCTAGGATCCATATACATACATATAATGAACATCAAAATCAAGATTGGATAGTAACCAATGGAATCCAATTGAGTGTGTCCAACAAGTACCGCCCAAACCTTTTGTTGTAATACGGTTTATGTATGTCTCAATGTAAGGAAAATAATCCTCTGTTTCATTACTTTTTTCCCAGTCAATTATTTTAGTAAGAGTTTCCCACTTTACCTTTTCTTGATGAGCTTTAATAAGCTCATTTAAAAACTTTAAGCTAGTAGGTTGTTTTGTAGCACCTAAAAACGATAGAAACTTGTTTACAAGTTTTTCTTGTGACATGTTCTTATCCTTTCTATATAGTAGTTTGTATTAAGAATATTATACAATTAATATCAGAAAATACAGTTATTAATAGGTTAGGAGAGAATTGTATGTCAATGTCGCTATATTATAAAAAAATTCGTGAGCAATTAGGCCATGAACTAATTCTAATACCGAGTGTAGCTGCTGTTATTAAAAATGAGCAAGGGAAAATCTTATTTCAATATCCTGGTGGAGAATACTGGAGTTTGCCAGCTGGAGCAATTGAGCCTGGAGAAACTCCAGAAGAAGCGGTAGTTCGTGAAGTGTGGGAAGAAACGGGTTTGAAAGTGCAAGTAAAAAAACAAAAAGGGGTATTTGGAGGGGAAAGGTTCCGTCATATATATCCGAATGGCGATCAAGTAGAATATATTGTTGTTGTGTTTGAATGTGAAATTACTAGTGGAAAACTGAAATCGATAGATGGTGAATCTTTAAAACTACAATATTTCTCATTTTCTGAAAAGCCTACTTTAGCACTACCATACCCAGATAATATATTTTTATAGATGTAAAATAGCACACCGTATTTATTGCAGGTGTGCTATTTATATAACCCCGTCGTATACATCTCCGTCAATGTATGTACTATCTCTTCTAACTCAAAATTTTTATCATTTTTCACAATTGCCCAAAGAAACATCTCATTCATTGCGAACCAAGCACGTGCTACAATTTCTTTATTTAATTCAGGCTGTGCTAATCCACTTTCTTGAGAGTATGTAATATCCTGCGTAATATTGTTTATGAAGCGTTCCCGTATCTCGTCCCATTTTTGACGTATCTCTTTTGAT
Source organism: Bacillus sp. FSL L8-0152 (assembly GCF_038006365.1). Lineage (NCBI taxonomy): Bacteria > Bacillati > Bacillota > Bacilli > Caryophanales > Bacillaceae > Bacillus > Bacillus sp. FSL L8-0152. The sequence continues at coordinate 2,808,236 of NZ_JBBOVB010000001.1, read as the reverse complement.
AATCCGATTGCTTCTTCTACAACTTGTAAAATAGCTCGTTCTTTCTTTGCTAGTTGTAGAAATGCTCTAACTTGATTTTGAATCATTTTATGTGCTTCTTCCTTTGTTTGAGGCAAAAAGGAGCGCTTGGCAATATCATAAAATTGATTCATAACATCTTCCATTAAAACGGTGAGGAGATCATCTTTGTTTTTAAAGTATACATATGCTGTTCCGTAACCTGTTTCTGCATGTTTAATAATTTGTGTAATTGTCGTTTTTTGAAATCCGTTATTTATAAAAATAGTGTAACCAGAGTGTAATAGTTTTTTCTTCGTTTCTAAGGAGCGGTGTTTTCTTGATGAAAGGGTACTGTTTTTCAAAGAATCACCTCTTTATACTGAAATATCTGAAAATATAACTGTATTGTAAAAGAAATTCATATATAAAGTCAACTGACATAATATCATTGACGTCGTATCAATTGAGGTGATATATTTCAATTAGTTAGAATAAAAAGAAAATTAAGAGAAGGTGACACCATGTATAAAGAACCATTTCAACCGAATTATGAATATGCGCTTGAATGTGATAAACATGATGAACTGAAAGATTTTCAAACTGAATTCTATAAAAAAGAAGGAACGATATATTTAGATGGAAACTCATTAGGACTACTTTCAAAAAGAGCAGAGAAATCATTACTTACGTTGCTAGATTCGTGGAAAGAGTATGGCATTGACGGCTGGACAGAAGGTGAGCACCCGTGGTTTTTCCTTTCAGAGAAATTAGGTAAACTTACAGCCCCTCTTATTGGTGCTTTACCGGAAGAAACTATTGTAACCGGTTCTACAACTACAAATATACACCAAGTTATTGCGACGTTTTACGAACCAAAAGGAATACGTACAAAAATACTTGCGGATGAATTAACTTTCCCATCAGATATTTATGCACTTCAAAGTCAAATTCGTTTAAAAGGATTAGATCCAGAGGAGCATTTAGTAAGAGTGAAAAGCCGAGATGGTAGAACACTTTCTGAAGAAGATATTATTTATGCGATGGAAGATGATATCGCTTTAATTTTATTACCTTCTGTTTTATATAGAAGTGGTCAAATTCTGGATATGAAACGTTTAACAACGGAAGCTCATAAACGCGGCATTCACATTGGATTTGATTTATGCCATTCAATAGGATCTATTCCGCATCATTTCAAAGATTGGGATGTCGATTTTGCTGTTTGGTGCAATTATAAATATTTAAATGCAGGACCGGGTGGCGTTGCAGGAATTTATGTAAATAATAAACATTTTAATAGACTACCAGGGTTGTCTGGATGGTTTAGTTCTAGAAAAGATAAGCAGTTTGATATGGAGCATACATTAACAGCCGCTGATCATGCAGGTGCTTATCAAATTGGTACACCTCACGTTTTAAGTACAGCACCATTAATTGGTTCACTTGAAATTTTCAAAGATGCTGGTATTGAGCGTTTACGTGAGAAATCTTTACATATTACGAGGTACATGCTGAATTTAATTGAACATGAATTAAAAGATTTCGAATTTACAATTGGAAATCCATTAGAGGATGAAAAACGAGGCGGGCACATTTATTTAGAGCATGCAGAAGCAGCACGTATATGTAAAGCACTAAAAGCAAATGGAGTAATTCCAGATTTTAGAGCGCCAAATGGGGTGAGACTTGCGCCGGTCGCTTTATATAACACATACGAAGAAGTGTGGAAATCTGTACAAATATTAAAGAAAATTATGAAAAATGAAGAGTATAAGCAGTTTGAAAATAAGCGAGAGGTTGTGGCATAAATATGAAAACATCAGAGTGGATTGATATTTCACAACCGCTAAATAATAATATTGCAACGTGGCCAGGAGACACACCGTTCTCGTATGAAGTTTCATGGTCAAAAGAAGAAAGTGGCTCGGTAAATGTCGGAAAGTTAACGATGAGTATTCATACAGGCACTCATATTGATGCACCATTTCATTTTGATAATGATGGAAAGAAAGTATTAGATTTAGATGTTCAAGTTTATGTTGGTCCAGCACGGATTATTGACGTTTCTCATTTTGAAAGCATCGGGAAAAAGGAATTAGAAAGCTTTCATTTAGAAGGTGTAGAACGATTATTATTACGTACATCTTCACATGGAAAAGCTGAAGAATTTCCAGATGTGATCCCTCATTTACGTGCAGACATAGCACCTTTTCTTTCAGAGAAAGGTATTCGTTTAATCGGAGTAGATGTACCATCAGTTGATCCGCTAGATGATAAAGAATTAGCAGCGCATCATCAATTATTTAAACATGGAATTCATATTTTAGAAAATGTCGTACTAGATCATGTAGCAGACGGTGATTATGAACTTATTGCATTACCACTTGCATTAACTGATGCAGATGGAAGTCCAGTTCGAGCCGTTATTAGACCAATATAAGTAGAATCATATAAAAGGGGCGTTTGGCTAATATGAAAGAAAATGAAAAAGTAATTATGGAAAAAGGGATTCATACGGATTTTAAAGAGAATATGACGTATGGGGAGTATTTACAATTAGATAGTTTACTATCTTCTCAAAAAAGATTATCGGACCATCATGATGAAATGTTATTTATCGTTATTCACCAAGCAAGTGAGCTTTGGATGAAGCTCATTTTACATGAGCTAAATGCGGCGATTGAATCTATTAAACAAGATAAATTACAACCAGCTTTTAAAATGTTAGCACGTGTATCAAAAATTCAGTCTCAAATTATTCAATCTTGGGATATTCTTGCGACATTAACACCATCAGAATATATTGAGTTTCGTGATTCACTCGGTCAAGCTTCAGGTTTTCAATCGTATCAATATCGTATGATTGAGTATGCACTTGGCTATAAAACGCCACACGCATTAAAAATTTATGAAAAGGATCCAGAATTACATGCACGACTTCATAAAGCGCTACATGCACCAAGTCTATATGATGTCGCGATTCAAGCATTAGTAAAAGAAGGATTCCCTATTCATAAAGATGTGTTAAACCGTGATATTACGCAACCTTATGAAGAAGATGCAACAGTAGAAGCAGCGTGGTTAGAAGTATATGCGGATGTGAAAAAATATTGGAATTTATATCAGCTTGCTGAAAAATTGATTGATATTGAAGACTGGCTACAACAATGGCGTTTTCGTCATATGAAAACAGTAGAACGAATTATTGGACATAAAATGGGAACAGGTGGATCCTCCGGTGTTTCTTATTTAAAACGAGTACTTGATCAACAATTCTTCCCAGAGCTGTGGAATGTTCGTACGAAATTATAAAAATAAACCTGTCAGTTCATTATGACTGACAGGTTTATTTTTATTTGAGCACAATTATGTTTAAAATGAAGGAACAAGATATAATAAATGGAGTAACTATTTAAATGGAGGTAAAGTTTTTGGATTTCAAGCAACTAGAAAATAAATTCGAAAAGAAAAAAGTGAATACATTTCTTGTTTATCAAAAAGGGGAATTAACAACTGAGTACTATAAAACACCTGAATGTGCAAATAAATTATATAAAATAAATTCGATTACAAAAAGTATTGTATCTTTATTAATTGGTATTGCTCTTGATAAGAGCTATATAAATGATATACATACACCGATTACAGAGTGGATTGAAAATGTACCTGGGGAAAAACATGATTTGACGCTTTATCACTTATTAACAATGACTACTGGTGAGGATTGGAAAGAGTTTGGAAATGGAGTAGTATTCCCAAATGACTTTGTAGAATCAGAGAACTGGGTACAGTACATATTAGAAAAGCCAATAATTGAAGAACCTGCTACAAAAATGAATTATAATTCAGGTTCTTCTCATTTACTGAGCTATATTATTCAAGAAGCTACTGGAATGTCGACAGAGCGGTTTGCAAAGAAATATTTATTTGATCCATTAGAAATTAACGAATACGAGTGGCAACAAGATCCGCAAGGTATATATGTCGGCGGCTTCGGTATGAAAATGAAATCTACCGATTTATTAAAATTAGGAAAGTTATGTTTGCAAAATGGATATTGGAATGAAAAAGAAATTGTATCAGCGAAATGGTTAGAAGAGTCAAGTAGGGCTCTATTTGAAACATATGAACATGTCGGTGCATATGGATATCACTGGTGGGTATTAGATAACGGAAGATTTCACATACCGTATTGTATATATTTTGCTATGGGATACGGCGGACAATACATCGTTATCATTCCTCAGTTAGAAATAGTAGCTATTATAAGTAGTCATATGCCAAAACGTGGGCTTGTTCCATTAAAACTATTTATTGAGCATGTACAGGGAAATTCTAATTATATATAAGAAAAGGAGGGAATGTATGAAGGATGAAAAAATTTTATCTTTATTTAGATTATGTTTAAGTCTTCTAGTGTGTAGCGCCATTATTACGCAATTCATAATTAGGGCACAAGTGAAGCCGTTTAATCCAGTTAACTTTTTTAGTTTCTTCACTATTGAAAGTAACATTTTAGTTGCATGTATTCTCCTTTTAAGCAGTATCGGAACAGCTACATTTGGTCGCTCAGAACAGTTTAGTATACTTCGTGGTGCGGCAACGGTATACATACTTACGACAGGACTCGTTTATTTTTTGTTACTAAGAGGGTTAGAAGAGTCACTTCAAACGGCAATACCATGGGTAAATACTGTGCTACATTATATCATGCCGATTGCAATGCTTTTAGATTGGATTTTAAATCCACCTATTAAGAAAATCACTTGGAAACAAGCTGCAAGTTGGCTCTTATTCCCGTGTTTTTACGTTGTATATAGCTTAATACGTGGTCCAATCGTGAATTGGTATCCATATCCGTTTTTAGATCCGAGAATAGGTGGATATGGTAAAGTACTTTTATATAGTATAGGGATAGCTGTAGTAATTGGCGCTATTTGTATATTGGTAAGATTTTTAGGGAATCGAAACTTTAGGAAAGAATTTTAGAAATGCAAGGAACCCCACTGTTTCCATTTTTAACAGTGGGGTTTCACTTTATCTACTCGTCTTCTGAAACGACAACTTTATAAATTTCTCCGTCTTCGTTTCAAATTCTACATCAACAAAAACACCATATTCTTTTCCATCTTCACGTAACCACAATTTAAATTTTTCAACAGTTATTTGAACTGTTTTTGGTTTTCTACCTATATGAAGATAGTCAATAATTTCTGCTTTTGGGTATTGTTCTTTCGTCTTTTCTACGGCAAGTTTACCCCATTTGGCATACGGCGGCTGCGCATGAACAATTGATGAGTCTGTATATATATTTGAACATGTTGTTAGGAACAGAATGACGAGTGCGACACGTTTTAACGATTTCTTCATGATGAACTCCTTTCATCCTTTTTTTATATTGTTTACATATTTTTTCAACGATATTAGTTTGGATTTTTTTGTCTTCTTTACATAAAAGCGAGGCTTTTACAAAACATAACCAAGAAATCATTTCCGTAATTAAGGAGGGAAAATTATGCGCCAAAAAGCTATTTTTAAAATAGCAGTTTTACTTGCGTTCATAGGACTGTCTTTAATGGTCAGTAGTATACAACTAAAGAATGTAGAAGCTTTTTCTAATCAAGTTATTCAAAGAGGAGCATCTGGCGAAGATGTCATTGAACTGCAATCTCGTTTGAAATATAACGGATTTTATACGGGAAAAGTGGATGGTGTTTTCGGATGGGGTACATACTGGGCACTTCGGAATTTTCAAGAGAAATTCGGATTACCCGTTGATGGTTTAGCTGGAGCTAAAACGAAGCAAATGCTCGTGAAGGCAACGAAGTATGACAAGTCAACTGCTAATAAAGGGACAACAACGAATAAAGGAAATAGCGGCGGAACTGCACAAGAGAATAAACCACCTCAAAATAAAGGGACAAATGTTCCGAACGGTTATTCTCAAAATGATATTCAGCTTATGGCAAACGCAGTATACGGCGAATCACGTGGTGAACCGTATTTAGGACAAGTTGCAGTAGCTGCCGTTATTTTGAATCGTGTTACAAGTGCGTCATTCCCAAATACTGTTTCAGGTGTAATCTTTGAGCCTAGAGCATTTACAGCAGTAGCCGATGGACAAATATATTTAACGCCAAATGAAACAGCAAAAAAAGCAGTTTTAGATGCGATTAACGGATGGGATCCAACAGGAAATGCTTTATATTATTTCAATCCAGATACTGCGACTAGTAAATGGATTTGGACTCGTCCACAAATTAAAAAAATCGGTAAACATATTTTCTGTAAATAGAGCGGAGGTGGGACAATGTTACGAGGTATTATCATTGTATTATTAACAGTCGGTGTAGTAGGAACAGGCTATTGGGGCTATAAAGAGCACCAAGAGAAAAATGCGGTTTTAATTCGAGCGGAAAATAGCTATCAACGTGCATTCCATGATTTAGCATACGAAGTCGATTTATTACACGATAAAATTGGCACAACACTTGCGATGAATTCACGATCATCTTTATCACCTGCATTAGCGGATGTATGGCGTTTAACATCTGAAGCTCGCTCAGATGTTGGACAACTTCCTTTAACATTAATGCCATTTAATAAAACGGAAGAATTTTTAGCGAATATCGGTGATTTCAGTTACCGTGCAGCCATTCGTGATTTAGAAAAAGAGCCGTTAAATGAGCAAGAATATAAAACGCTACAAACTTTATATTCAAATGCAGGAAATATACAAGATGAACTAAGAAAAGTACAACATCTTGTTTTGAAAAATAATTTACGCTGGATGGATGTAGAAATGGCACTTGCATCAAATCGTGATCCAGCAGATAACACAATTATTGATGGATTGAAAACTGTAGAGAAAAACGTAACATCATATTCTTCTACAAACTTCGGACCGACCTTTACAAGTGCGCAAAAAAATAAAAAAGGCGGATTTGAAGCGGAAGGAAAGGCAATTTCTAAAGATGAAGCGGCGAAAATTGCCAAATCGTTTTTAAATTTAAAAGGAAATGAAAAAGTAGATGTAGAGAAAAGTGGAAAAGGTGCGAAAGAATCCTTCTATAGTGTGAAAATTAAAGATGAAGCAACGAACAATGAGTTCTATATGGATATTACCGGAAAAGGCGGATATCCAATTTGGGTTATGAATAACCGCGAAATTAAAGAACAGAAAGTTAGTTTAAACGATGCAGGTAGTAAAGGTTTAAAATTTTTAAAGGACCATAAGTTTAATAATATGGATCTTTATGATAGCTCTCAATATGATAATGTTGGTGTATTTACGTATGTAGTAAATGAAAATGGAGTACGAATTTATCCAGAAGCAATCCAAATGAAAATTGCTTTAGATGACGGTTCTATCGTAGGGTTCTCCGCAAAAGAATATTTAGCGTCACATCAAAAACGAACAGTTCCATCGGCAAAGCTAACTGCAGCAGAAGCAAGAAAGAAAATCAATCCGGATGTAAAAGTAATGGAAGAACGTAAAGCTGTAGTAGTTAATGATTTGCATAATGAAGTACTTTGCTATGAATTTGTAGGTACTTTAGGAAAAGATACGTACCAAATATTCATTAATGCTAATAGCGGGGCCGAGGAAAAGGTAAAGAAAATGCAAGCTGTTGAAAAAATTTATGATTAAACCTTAAAAGTGAAGTGGTGAAAATAATGAAAACTCTAATATATATATTAATGCTTTGCTTCGTTATAACTGGATGCAGTATTGGAACAAAAGAAAACCCAAACGAAAAGCCGGAACAAAAAAATGTTTCAATGAAAAATGTTAATTATACGAATAAATCAAATAAGCCAAATGAAAAAGCGGCAGATCATTTAGCATCTTTAGCAGCAAGTGTGCCAGGTGTGAATGATGCGACAGCGGTCGTTGTTGGAAAATATGCTATTGTAGGTATAGACGTAAAAGCAAAACTTGATCGAACTCGTGTTGAATCAATTAAATATTCTGTTGCAGAAAGTTTAAAAAATGACCCTGACGGTGCTAATGCAGTCGTTGTAGCAGATGTTGATACGTATGAACGCCTCAAACAAATCGGAAAGCAAATTAAAAAAGGAAAAACAGGTGAAGGTATACTAGATGAATTAGCGGCTATTGTGGGACGAGTAATGCCACAAGTTCCAAATGATATGATTGAAAATCGAGAAACGAATCCAATTAAAGATAATGATAAACAATTACCAAAAGATGAAGAACAAGAGTTAAGAAAAGAACAGGATGATCAATCAAATAATCATTTGAATAAATGAAATTAGCCTCGTACTTAATTGTGCGAGGTTTTTAACTATAATATTAAATATTCAGTTTATTTTTAAGGGAATATATGGTTTAATTATGATGGGAGGGACAACTGTTATGATGAAAAAAAGCGCATGTATATTGTTTAGTTTATGCTTAGGTTTCAGTATGACAGCGTGTGAAAAGAGAAAAGAAGTGAAAAATCAAACAGCAACTTCTTCTACTGTGATGGAAAGGCAACAGAAAGAATCTATCAATATAAATCATTTCTCGAACATAAATGAAGGAATGACTTATACAGAAGTGAAAGATTTAATTGGTTTTGAAGGGGATTTACTTATAGAAGAAGGGGTAGAACATTCTACACAAATTAAACAAATTTTTGCTTGGAAAGGAAACAATCCAAATTCATTTGTTGAAATTACCTTTTTAGATGGAAGAGTGCATTCAAAAGCACAGCAAGGTATAAGTTAATAAGCTAAAAAATGGGAGAGTTTAGCATGAACATACACACAGGGGAAATTCAATTAGTTCCGTATAAGGAGAAATATAAAGAAGTTATACAAACATTTACTTTACCAAGTGAACAAGTTCAGTTTACAGCAGATCCAAGCGCATTACTGGAAAAAGCAAAAAGTGATCGTACAAAAAATGTGATTGTTATTTTAGATTACAATGGCGTACCGGTGGGTCTTTTCGCATTGGAAACGGGAGATAGAGTAAAGGAGTTCACAGATAATGAGGATGCTTTACTTTTAACGTCATTTTCTATTAATCACAATAGACAAAGAAAAGGATTCGCTAAAAAGTCATTGTTATTATTAGAAGAGTTTGTAAAACGCTATTTTCCAATAAAAAATGAAGTTGTACTTGCTGTGAATGAAAGAAATATTCCTGCACAAAATTTATATGCAAAAGTGGGCTTCGAGGATAAAGGTTTTAGAAGAATGGGACCAATTGGCCAACAAATAATAATGCATTTACCTATAATGAAATAATGAGATAGAAAACTTACTCTTGAATATTCACGTAGTAGGTTTTTTTATTTTAGTAATATATGTATATAAAATGAAACAGAAATGAAGGATCTAAAAAATGAATCAAGATAGAAAATGGAATATCGTTGGGGGAAGAGTGATTAAAACTGGGATTGCAGTTTTTCTTACAGTGTTAGTTTGTGAAATTTTTAACATTCCAACTATTTTTGCTGTAATAACAGCAATTGTTACAATTGAACCAACTGCAACAGACTCAATAAAAAAAGGGCTTATTCGCTTTCCGGCCTCAACAATTGGATCGGCATATGCCATGACGTTCACATTTTTCTTAGGTCATCAAGCAATTTCTTATGCATTAGCTGCGATGTTTACGATCGTTACATGTCAAAAACTAAGGTTACATGCGGGAACATTAGTCGCAACTTTAACTGCTGTAGCTATGATTCCAATTACGGCAGATCATTATTTCACTGTGTTTTTAATTCGTTTAGCTACTACATCTACTGGTATTATAGTATCTACTTTAGTGAATTTTTTCATTTTCCCACCACACTACACGAAAACGATTTTTGGATGTACAGAGGATCTATTTGCTAAAACAGCAAATATTATGGAAGAATGGATTACTGCATTAGTTGCAGGAAAAGGTATGAAAAAGGAGACCGCTCAGGATTTATCTAAATTGACTGTATTATTGCATAAGGCGATACAATTTGTTCAATATGAGCAGAGAGATTGGAAATATCATCAACATACAAAGAAGGAAATGAGAAGCTTTTTAACCATGCAGAACCAACTTCATATATTACAGCAAATCATTTACCATATAGATAATTTAGCTCGAGTGTCAATTGAGACTTGTGACTGGTCACAAAGTGAAAGGGAAATATTACAACGAACAATTCATTCTATAATTGCTATATTGAGAAACCGTTGTAATGAAATTGATGAGGAACATTTGAAACTTATTGCTGAATTAGACAAGCAATTTTGGAGTTATAAAAATGATTTAAAAGATTATAAACCAAATCATTATCATCACCATTTTTCAAGTGAGTCTATTATTTTATTTGAGGTATTATCTATTCATGATATGTTAGAAGAATTAAAACAAATATCCGAGAAATATGAGTGGGAAAATCGATTCAATTGATAAGTTTATTTTATTGTGAGGGGAATAATATGACACTTTATATTGCATTACTAAGAGGAATCAATGTCGGTGGACATAAAGTAATCAAAATGGCTGATTTAAAACGAGTGTTTGAATCAATAGGGTTAAAACAAGTGAAAACATATATACAAAGTGGTAATATCGTGTTCGAATCTGAGGAAGATATAAACTTTCTAAAGGACCGAATACAATCTGAAATAAAAAATGAATTTGATTTCGATGTTCCAGTCATGCTAAGAACATATGGTGAATTTATAAATATTATTAAACAATGTCCGTATGAAGTTCATTCATTGTTAGAAGGAGAAAGTGTTCATGTTGCTTTTTTAGCTAATGTACTTTCTGAAGAGGAAAGTAGTCAATTGCTTACATTTAAAAGTGAACTTGAAGATTGCTATATAGATGAGAAGGTTGCTTATTTGTTTTTCAAAAATAGCATTCGAAATTCTAAATTAATGAACCAGTTTCAGAAGTTACATACACCAGCTACAGTTAGGAATTGGCGTACTGTGAATAAATTAAAAGCAATTGTAGAGAGTATGTAAATATAAAAAGATGAGGTTTTCTACATGTAGAAAACCTCATCTTTTTACTTATATTGTTTTGCAACTATGAGTTCGACAATAGGATAAATAAAGAATGAAGAGCAAATTGCGATGAACAGAGGGAGGTTTTTAACGCCATCTAAATTAGCCTTCATAGAAAATCCTTCGGAGAAGATTAATAAAAGGAACATTACAACTACAAGCACAAAATACGCAATTTTAAAGCTTTTATATGTAATTTGCTGGCCCATTTCATCTTGACTTTCTTCTGATACACCGTGGGGATCTCCCCAAGTAATGTGATTAATTAAATTACTAAGTATTAACGAGATAGCAAAAATCGTACCACCCAAAATAGAACCTTCAGTGATGTATTTATATGTGCCATGTACTAGTATTGCAATTAATGCTAAAACAATGATTATAAAAATAGTTTTTTTAGTATTCAATAAATAATTTCCCCCCTCGATTGTAAAAAACTCTTTACAAATATAAGTATAAAATTGGAAAAGCATCATGTCAAATACTTTTTACATATAATATGTAAGTATGCAATATTTTGGTTTTATGATAAATAAAAAATTACAATACATTTGAATGTAAAAGAATGGGCTCGCATATATTTGGAAGGGATGTCAGATTAATTTAGGGGGTAGTTATGTCTATACTTTTAAAAGCTGGTGCAGATGCAGGAAACAACGGTTTGAAGTTAATGGTGAAAGGGCAAGACCCTATTTTTATTCCGAGTATTTATTCTTTATATATAGGTGAGCCTACAGGACTCTTAGACGAGGTAGATGTTTCATTATCTGAATTAGAAAACCACATTGATGTGACTATAAGTTCGCCATCGTTAATGCTAAATAATGTACGATACATCGTTGGAGAAAAAGTCATTCAAGATCAATTAAAAGGTACTGAGGTAGAGAAGAAATCAAATAAGTCAACGGATGAGTTAATGGTTATTACAATACTATCAGGTTTGGCGGTAAGCGCTATGCGTCAAAGTCCAACTTCTAGCCATATTAATATTCGATATGATTTATCTGTCGCTCTTCCTATGCAGCTTATTACACAAGAAATAGCTGCTGAAAATGCAAAACGTTATATGGGAAATCATAAGGTTATTTTCCATTATCCGAACGGACGCGATGTGACAATTAATGTTTCAATTGAGTATTGTAAATGCCTGCCTGAGGGTGCTTCTGGGACGTGGGGCATTGTATACGATGAAGAAGGAAATGTTGTGAAACATAAAATAGAATGTGAGCAAAATCAAGTTTCTGAAATTGATTTTGTAGATAAAACTCTACTCTCTTTTGATATTGGTGCAGGGACGACAGAAGAAGTCGTTTCATTAGGGGTAAATTTCCGTCCGCAACTAAGTAAAGGTTTATCTTATGGTGTAAAAGAGACGTTACTACAAATCATTACGAGATGGAACCGGAAGTATCCAACTAAGACGATTGATAGTATTACAGAATTCAATCAAATTTATTTAAATGATAAGCATCCGAGAAATACCTTATTAGTTGAGGAATCACAGCCAGCGCTATTAGGTTTAGCAGCACGTGTTGCAACAGATATTATAAATAAAATTGATGATATGAAAGACGATCCATACGTGTTTATTTATGGCGGGGGTGCAGTAATTATTAAAAACAGTTTAAAAATGATTTTAAAGCAAAAAGGACGACTCAAAAATGTAATCTTTGTAGATAATCCGTTATTTACAAATGCACGAGGATTATTAGTTTATACTTGTTCGCCAAAATATAGAGAGCATAAGCAAAAAGAGTTAGGATTTACAAACTTAACGATAAGTTAGTTGGTGGAAGTATGCGATCTAGGCGATATAAACGTGGTGATCGAGTAAAAATCAATATTCATAAATCGGTATCACCTGAAATGCTTGCGTGGCTGAATAAACAATCAAATCCAACTAATTTCTTCTTTTTTGCTGCGCAGCAATTATTTAAACAAGTAGGAGATATTGACGTTTCAAAAGCTTTACCAAGCAGCCATGTTTTCTCATTATATGTGGAGCCTTCATCCTTATTAAAAGTCGAAGTAAACCCTTTTAAAAACATGACACTAGAAGCAAATACATCCACTGAAAATGCAAAAAAAAAATTATGGGAATCTGTTGATCAATTAGATTGTCCATTTTTTTAAACATAGAAAAATATAAGAAGTCCCATCACTATACATACGAATACAGTGATGGGTTTTTGTTTGTAAATGGAAGGGGCACAATACAAATTGTGCCCCTTCTGTTAATTATTTGTTTGTCTAAATTTCAGATGTATGTTTAGAAACCGCAGTAATTATGCTTTCCCAATCATTTGGATGATTTTCATGACCTGCCCCTTTAAGAGTTAATAGTACTGAGTTTGGAATTTCATCAATTAGTGCGAGGCCATGTTCAAATGGGAGTGCTGTATCGTCTGTTCCGTGAATAACCAATGTTGGTGCTTGTATGGAGTGAAGTACACCTTCATATGCATCATCACCTTGAAGTAAAGCGTGATTAAACATACTTAATAAATTGTTTGCGCGTTCTATTTCTTGTTTTACTTGTGTATAAACTCTATTTTCATCAAATATTCGTTCTGATCCACATAATAGACGAGATCCTGAAACTAAATACTCTGCCACATCATTTTTATTTGTCCAATCTATACTTGCGCTCTTTACATGATGTGTTAAAATCCTTTCATCCATTGGGGGTAAATCGCGAGTATTATTATCAGATCCTATTATACTAGTCGCTAGTAAAGTTAGCGTCAAAATTCTTTCGGGATGTTTTACAGCGGCAATTTGAGCAATCATACCACCTAATGACATACCAAAAAGATGGGCTTTATCAATATGATAAGCGTCTAATACTCCGATTGCATCTTCAGCCATATCTGTTACTGAATAATTTGAAGTGCCAGGTTCATATGTAACAGAGCGTCCAACATCGCGATTATCAAAGCGAATAACAAATTTTCCTGTGTTCGCCAACTGTTCACAAAATTCTTCATCCCAATATATCATTGAACAAGTAGCTCCCATAATTAATAAAATAGCGGGATCATTAGAGTTACCGAAGCTTTCTGTACATATATCAATACCGTTTATTTTAAATATCTTTTCACTCATAAAGTTAGCCCCATTTCTTTTGAATTTAATTAAAAATACAATTTTGAATGATTCTAAGGTGTGTGTAAGATTCATTTTGGAATTCACAACGATTCATGCATAATTACCCCCAAAAATAAGTATATGGTAATTCAAGGAAAAAAATTTTGAGAAATAATTGTATGTTATTAAAATAAACAGCAAGGAGGAGAGGAAATGAAAGCAATTGTTATTGATCAATATGGTAGTGTTGAAGAATTAAAAGAAAGACAAGTTTTAAAACCGATTGTTAAGAATAATGAGGTATTAATACGTATTCATGCAACATCTGTTAATCCAGTTGATTGGAAAATAAGAAAAGGTGACTTACAAGAACAGTTACGCTTTTCATTTCCAATCACTTTAGGATTAGATGTAGCTGGAGTTATTGAAGAAGTTGGAGAAGATGTAGAGTGCTTAAATATAGGAGATAAAGTGTTTACGAAACCTGAAAATATAGGAAGCGGCTCTTATGCTGAATTCATTGCAGTACAATTAGATTTAGTATCACATATGCCTAATAATATTAGTTACGAAGAAGCAGCTTCTATTCCTCTTGCAGGACTTACAGCGTGGCAAAGTCTTGTAGATTACGCAAAAATAAAAGAAAATGACCGTGTATTCATTCATGCTGGAGCTGGTGGCGTTGGAAGTTTGGCAATCCAAATCGCAAAATCATTTGGAGCTTTTGTTGCCACGACTGCTAGTAGTAAAAATAAAGAATTTTTACAGTCTTTAGGAGCGGATCTCGTTATTGATTATAAAAAAGATAAATTTGAAGAACTAGTATCAGATTTTGATATTGTGTTAGATACAATAGGTGGCGAAGTGCAAGAAAAAAGTTTTCGAATTATTAAACCTGGTGGTGTTCTAGTTTCTATTGTTCATGAACCACTACAAAAAGTAGAAGGAATAAAATCAGGATTTTTATGGCTAAAACCAAATGGAAAACAATTAGAAGAATTATCAGCTTTAATTGTAAACGGAAAAATCAAACCAATCATAAGTAAAGTGGTGCCATTTAATGAAGCAGGAGTTCGAGAAGCTCATATTTTGAGTGAAGGACAACATGTTAGAGGAAAGATTGTAGTTAAAGTGGAATGATAATAAAGATTACAGCTTATAGAGTAACTAGATTTGAATAACGAAAAAGCTCAACAATAGATAATATCCCATACTATACATTTTCATTTGTGGGTATTATTTATTGTTGGCTATTGTGATATTACTTCTAACAAATACTGTTTCGTATTGTATCGTGTAATTTCTCTAATCCAATTTCCATATCTTTCTCGTTTAACATTGAATAGCTAATTCTTAATTGGTTATCATTTGTTTCGTAATTTAATAGACAAGCTGTTCCTGGTAAAAAAGAGACATCTACTTCATTTGCTTTTTGTAATAAGGTAAAGGGATCTATCGAATCAGGCAGTGTCACCCATAAATTAAAACCGCCATTTGGTATTTCAAAGTTTAGTTCTTTTAATGGCGATAATATATCAATTGTTAAATCACGTCTCATTTGTAAAGCTGTTCGTAATTTTTCTAAATGATTTTTCATACGTTCCGCACGTAAAAACGGTAGAAGTGCCTTTTGTGTTAATAAAGGACTACCGATATCCATCGAACCTTTCACTGCATATAGCCATTCAAAAATAGGGCCACCGGCAATAAGTGCTGCAATACGCAATCCTGGTGCTAACGTTTTACTAAATCCTTTTATATATATTACGTGGCCATCCTTATCAAAACTTTTGATTGGAGGTGGTACTACAGCATCTTCAAAATATATTTCTCCGAAAGAATCATCTTCAATGATAAAAAATTGATATAGCTCCGCTAGTTCTATAAGTTCCATTCTTCGTTCTTTACTCATTACTGTACCTGTCGGGTTTTGGAAGGTCGGATTCGTATACAATAAAACGGGATTTTTACTTTGACAAATATCATCAATTAAGTCGGAGCGAACTCCATGATTATCAAGAGAAACAGGAATGATTTGAACACCTTTATTGATGAAAACATCAAGCGCGGCACTGTAACACGGACTTTCTACTAATACAGTATCTCCAGGTTTTAATAATGTTTGAGCAATTAAATCAATTCCTTGTTGTGCTCCGCTTGTAATTAATAATTGAGATGGGTCCGTCACTAATTTCTGGTGTTCATTTAAGTAATTTGCTATTTCAACTCGCAATTCATAATCGCCTTGAACTGGCCCATAAGTTGCTAACAACATCGGATTTTTATCTAGCAATTTATGCATTTCGTCTGCCAAAAATGGATTTGGTAACAGACGGGGATACAGAATTGCTTGTGAAAAATCATAATATTTACGGTGTTTATTCATTGCATATTGAGAACGCATAACATTAATAGATCTTGATTGTTGCCATTTATACGGTATCGGTTTGAAATCTTTCTTTACACGTTTATATATGTAAGCACCTTTTCCTTGTTCGATGCGTATATACCCTTTCGTTTCTAACTGTTTATAAGCTTTACGAACAGTTAATACATTGATTTGTAAATCTGTGGCCATACAACGTAAAGAAGGAAGGGATTCACCATGTGAAAGCATACCACTTTGTACTCTTTCAACAATTTGCATATATATTTGCTTGTAATACGGTATGTTTGATTCTTTACGCAATACAATCTTCATAGGTTCACCTATTTTTCTTTTTAATTTAATTAAAGCGAAAAATATATAGGGAATCAACTACAACTTGAAGTAACTGTTATATGTACCGATACACTGTTATACACCATAGCCTCTATACTCATTTTAAGAGTAAAAAGGAGGAAGTAAAATGGTCATTTTTAATTACATTTTAGTATGTATTATTTTCGGGACAACATTTTTAACGATTAAAATTGGAATTGAAGCAGGGGCGCCACCGTTGTTTTCAGCAGGAATTCGCTTCTTTTTAGCGGGTATAATCCTTATGATTATTTTTAAATTAAAGCGAAAAGAAATTATGCCACATATATTTTCAAAACGTATTATGTATGCTGGATTTTGTTTAACATTTATGACATTCGCAAGTTTATATTGGTCAGAACAATATATTTCTTCGGGATTAGCTGCTGTTCTTTCTGCTACGGGACCAATGATGATTTTATTAATACAAGCAAAGAGGAATAGGGAGAAATTACAAAAGGAACAACTCGTTGCCTTAGTTATTGCACTAATAGGTGTTATATTTGTTTCTTTACCAGGAATGCATCAACAAGTAAGTTTCATATGGAGTATTGCTTGTATTGTTTTAGTTATAGGAGAGTTATTTTACGGAATAGGCTCTATTCGTTCGAAAGAAATACTTTCAGATTTATCAAATGTATCACCATTTCTTATTAACGGAATTCAAATGTTTTATGGAGGGATTTTACTATTAATCGTATCTATTATTGTAGAACAACCAAATGTAACTGTATTAACTTCATGGAGTGTACAATGGCCTATTTTATATCTCATATTTATCGGATCGATTGGTGGACACGGATTATATTACTGGCTCTTATCAAAAACAAATCCAGTATTTCCATCGACGTGGTTATATGTATCACCATTAATTGCAATAATTGTGGGATATATCATTTTAGGAGAACCTTTAAATTCTACAATGGGAATGGGGGCTTGTCTTATATTGATTGGTGTATTTTTGGCCAATCGTTCAACACTACGGACTTATTTCAAAAAAGGGCGGTTATTAGAGAAGGAGATGTAGTTTAATAAAGCAATAGCCCTGTATATTACAGGACTGATAAAATCAAAAACACAGTTGGAAAAATAACCAACTGTGTTTTTGATAATTAATTCACTTTTTTAATAAAGCCTTTATAATGACGTTTTACAAGCTGGCTTTCTAACGTCTTCATAGTTTCTAGTGCTACACCGACAATGATAAGTAAGCTTGTACCACCAATTTGAGCAGAAGGTGGTAACGTAGCAATTTTCGTGAATACGAGCGGTAATATAGAAATAGCACCTAAGAAAATTGCACCGATAAATGTTAAACGGTATAGAATTTTAGTTACATATTGTTCAGTTGCTTTACCAGGACGAATACCAGGAACATATCCATTTTGCTTTTTCAAATTCTCAGCCATTTGTTCAGGATTTACTTGAATAAATGCGTAGAAGTATGTGAAAGCAACGATAAGACCGACATAAAGTGTCATTCCAATTGGATGTGCGAAATCAAGATTTGCAACTAACCATTTTGATACGCTTGAATCAGGGAAGAGCTGCGCAATTGTACGCGGCGTCATTAAAAATGCAGAAGCAAAGATAACTGGTATAACACCAGCACTATTTACTTTAAGCGGTAAATGAGTGTTTTTTGCTCCTTGATATTGATTGTTTCCTGAAACAGCTTTTGCATATTGGATCGGTATTTTACGTACAGCTTGTTGAATGTAAATAACACCAACAACTATCGCTAAAATTACGAGTCCAATTAAAACAATTTTTATTATGTGCATAAATAGCTGATCGCCAGCATTTTGGAATTGTTGTAAATAAATTTGATTTGCAACATTTGGAATCGCGGCAACGAGACCTGCGAAGATAATCATCGAAATACCATTACCAACTCCGTTAGCGGTAATTTGTTCGCCTAACCAAAGTAAAAATGCAGTACCTGCAGTTAAAACTGTCGCAATAAATAAGTATGTAGTCCAGCTTTGATCTGTTATTAATTGTCCACCTGCTATATTATTAAAGCCATAAGACATTCCGATGGCCTGTATGAATGCGAGAATGATTGTAAAGTATCGAGTGAATTGAGCTGATTTCTTACGGCCCATTTCTCCTTGCTTTGCCCATTCCGAAAACTTAGGTATAACATCCATTTGTAGTAATTGTACTATGATGGAAGCTGTAATATATGGTGTAATACCTACAGCAAAGATTGAGAAATGTTGCAATGCTCCTCCACCAAATACGTTTAACATACCTAGAACGTTAGCTTGATCTTGTACTTTTAATACCTCTGCGTTAGTATGAGGAACTGGAATAAACGTGCCAATTCGAAAAACGATTAACATCGCTAGTGTAAAAAGGATTTTCCTTCTTATCTCAGCTACTCTCATGAAATTTGAAATCGTACGAAACATTATGTCGCCTCCTATATTTTTATCAGTAAAAACTGATTATTATACCCTATGAAGTAACCACAAACCTCCTTCCGCACTAAATTCATTTGACAAATGGATTTTCATACACTTTGTAGTTTTCACGGATATAAAAATATAAGGTGTTATATAAGCGACCTTTACACTTTACGTAATCATTCAATACCCATAATATATCGAATAAATTAACAAATGTACATACATACGCATTAAAAATGAATAAATAGGGCCATTTTTTACATTTATTTAATGATAAATTGATAGGAGATTATTATTCAAGATTGTTATACATGTTATAAAAATAAAGGTGAGCCATTATGATTTATAACTAATATTCATTCAAATGTGTCAGCTAATAGTGTCTCCCAATCTTTAAAGGATAATTTATCATTTATATGTTTTAGTGCGTTAGGTACAAAAATATGACAAATAAGTTCTAAGCTATTACCATCTGGATCAATAAAATAAACAGATGCATTACCTTGATGTGGACGGACAAATGGTTCAATAGATTCATTACTCCCAAACGGAACAGCTTTAATTTGAAGTGAGTGTAACCAATATAATGATTCTTTTAAATCCTCATATGAAACTCTAAATGCAATATGACGTAAAGAAGGATGATATTTTGTTTCGTATTCAGAGCCCGCCCATAATCCTAGCCAACTTTTCCCATCCTCAATCCAAAAGAATGCTGTTGATTCATCGCTCCAGGCTAACTTCAACCCTAGTTTTTCATAAAATCCGATAGATTTTTGTAAATTACTCACTGGTAAATGCGCTTCGTATATTCCTTTAATCAATTAAAATCCCCCACCTTTTTATTTTCTTACAATTAATATATCGATTTAAAAAGAATGTAAAATCAAATAAAAGTATGAAAGTACATACTACTTTAGTAGTAGTAATAGTAATCAATTATATTTCAATTAAAATTCATCTCCCGCTGATTAAAGTTTCACTTTATATGATTAGAGAATTCTTTTAATTTAAGAAGGAATAAATGTAAAAAAAAGCTAATTAAACAGTGTACATATTTATAGGGGAGAAGATATAAATGAAAGTTGTTATAAAAAAATTACCACCATTAGAAATAGCGTATATAAGACGAACTGGTAGCTACTTTGAACCGCAAGATCACTGGGGGAAGTTACTGAACTGGTCAATTGAAAATAAACTGTATCCACCAGAGCAATCATTTATCGGAATATCATTAGATAATCCTGAACTTGTTGCAAGTCATAAGTGCCGGCATGATGCATGTGTTACGATTCCTGAAAACTTCGATAAAGAAAAGTATCATGATGTGCAATTTAAAAGATTAGATGGAGGTACATATGGTCTATACCAGTTCTATGATGAACCTCATAAATTAAGTGAAGCGTATCAATACATGTATGCAGAGTGGCTACTAAATAGTGAGTATGGTGCAGATTATGATAGAGATAATTTAGAGTTTTGCTTAAATAATGTTGCTGAAGATCTAGAAGGAAAGTTAAAGGTTGATTTATTTGTGCCAATTAAAAACATACAAAAAAACAAATAACTTCATTTGTGGCTTTAAAATGAAATTGGAATAGTAGTGAAAGAAAATCTGTTTTCGAAGATAATATTTTTAGCGTAGAAATTTAAGTATGTAGGTTGCAATGAAAGGAGAATCCGCATGGATACATTTGTAAATGAAAAGTTTTATGAAACGAGAAATCAATTAGTTGAGGAAATTTCTTTGTTGAGTGATGCTCAATTTAATAGGAAACCAGATAAGGATAAATGGAGTATTGCACAAGTTTGTCATCATTTAGTTTTATTAGATGAGAGAGTGATAACAGTTATTTCCTCAGGGTTAAAAAAGTTAGATAGTACCCAAAATGTGCGTAAAGAAATTCATACTATTTTATTAGATAGAACGAAAAAGTTTATAGCTCCAGAAATGATTGAACCAAGTATAGAACCATTTGAAGTGGAGCAAATGCTCAATATGCTAAACGAATCAAGAAAAGAATTGATGCGTTTCCTGAGTACAATAGAAGATGAGTCTGTATTAGCGAAAAAATCAGTGATGCATCCAGCTCTTGGAGAATTGCCCCTTGATCAGTGGATAGAACTGATCTATTTGCATGAACAGCGTCATATGTTACAAATCAAAGAGATAAAATTGCTTTGTGAAATTGAAAAGTAAAAATTATTCCCTAGTTATTGATACGTATTATAAACAAGGAAAATGGTTGATTCATATTGATTCAGAAGAAAACAAAAATAGAATGAAATTAGTTGAAAGTGACCAATAAGCTTAAGAAAATATGAAACTATCCGATTTTCTGTATAAGTGTAACCCCGTCTTAAATGAAGAGCGGGGCTATTTTTTTTGAAAGTGTTTTTATTTAGAAGGAAATAAATCAGCAACGAAATTCAAAAAATTAATCATCATAACATATTGTATATGCCCGTTTTAATAAATTGAAATAATGATAAATGATATGTTCTTATTTTGAAAGTACACTTCACACGCTTAAGGAAGGAGTATTTTGTCAGAAAACGATAAAATACAATTCTGTTAGGGGATGTATGCAATTTATTCTCTTTATTTTTGCAACAGAACCACCTTCAAAATTATCTTTTGTAGTTGAAGTTTCCTGAATAATAAGTTACATTTTTAAAGTTCAAGCAACTTTATGAAAGTACAAAAAGGGGAGAAATATTATTATTATGCAAAAAATGAAATGGAAGAACTATGTATGTTACTTTGTAATTCTATTACTGCTTGGAACGGCAGTAATAGTCAAACCATCTATCTCTAAGGCTGAGGAATCTGAAGTTAATATTACATTGTTAGGTACTGCAGATATTCATGGTAGATTTATGCCTTGGGATTATGCGCTTGATGGAGCAAATATGAGTGGAAGTTTGACGCAGCTTTATACGGTTATAAAGAAGGTCCGTCAAGAAAATCCAAATACCATATTAGTAGATGCCGGGGATACAATTCAAGGAAACTCAGTAGAATTATTCAACGATAAGCCACAATCGCCAATGATGGTAGCGATGAATACAATGGGGTATGATGCCTGGGCATTTGGAAATCATGAATTCAACTTTGGATTAGATACATTGAAAAAAGTTAGTGAGCAATATAAGGGAAAAACGTTAGCAGGAAATATTTACAAGCAAAATGGAGGGCGCTTTCTTCCTGCATATACAATTGTAGAAAAAGATGGAATTAGAGTTGGGATTATTGGTATGAATACACCAATGATTAGTGATTTTGAAAAAGGGACAGATCACTTAGATGGTTTAGTGGTGAAAAATCCGGTAGAAGAGACGAAAAAGGCAATTAAGGAATTAGAAGGTAAAGTAGATGTAATGGTAGGAGTTATGCATATGGGATTAGAAAATGAGAATGGTATCCCTGGTACTGGTGTTCAAGATATTGCAAATGCTTGTCCGGAACTAAGCGCTATTTTTGCGGCTCACATGCATAAACTTGTAAAAAAAGAAGTTGTAAATGGCGTAATTATTACAGAGCCAGATAAATATGGAACACATATTTCACGTATTGACCTTACTTTTACAAAGCAAGATGGGAAGTTGGTTTTAAAAGATAAAACTGCTACCGCTATACCTGTAAAAAATGCTGATGGAACAACGATATTATCTGATCCTACACTTGAAGAAACACTAACACCTTTTCACGAATATGCGAGAGGAGATGCAAATGTTGTAGTCGCTCAATTAAAGGGTAGAAATCTTGTTCCTGAAAATGAAATAAAGGGTATTCCAAGTGTTCAGATTCAAGAAACACCTTTATCAGATTTCTTTCATGAAGTCATGCTCTACTACAGTAAAGCAGATGTAGTAGCCCATCAAATTGATAATGATTATGCCCGTTTGGATACAGGTCCTATTAAGAAAAAAGATATTGCGTACAATTACCAATATGCCTTGGGAGAAATTACAGTATATAAGATTTCTGGAAAAGATTTAAAAGACTATATGGAATGGGCAGCAGGATATTTTAACTCATCTCGTGCCGGAGATGTAACCGTTAGCTTTGATAAAACCCGCCGTGCATCTAAATACAGTACGAACGATTTCTTTGGAGGCGTAAAATACGAAATTGACTTAACAAAACCATACGGAAGCAGAATTACAAATTTACGCTCTATTCGTACAAACAAACCAATCAAAATGAGCGATGTTATGACGCTGGGAATGAATGCATATAGAATGGAGGCTCTTCAGGCAAAAGGGGGAGCTTTAGAGGGGCGTAAGTTTGAACAAATTTGGTCATCTAAACAAGAGAATGCATTTGGAGAAACAGGTGGAACCATTCGTAACCTTGCTATTACATATTTAAAAGAGGTAAAGAACGGTGTATACACACCGAAAGTTATGCATAATTGGAAAATTACTGGTGTAGATTTACATTCTTCAGAGCATAAGGCTGTAGTTGATCTTGTGAATAAAGGGATTTTAGAAATTCCAAAAACAGAAGACGGAAAATACACAAATATAGCATCTATAAATACGAAAGATTCAATTACAAAAGAAGAGATTGTAGCACTCTCACAAAAAGCAAATATTAATCCAAATCAGTTTAAGCATATAAAAACAAAAGGTGAATTTTACAAAAAACTTAGTAGGATTACTAAAAAAATATAAATTATAAGGTTTCTTATAGTAATTGTTATTTTAATAACATTAAACCCACTCTTAAAATAGTAAAGAGTGGGTTTTTATGTTGTTATTTAGAGGTAAGTATACTTTTATTACAATGAATATAGATAATTAATAACTAACCAATTGGATGAGCGCCTATAAGGACTCTTTTTTATTCAAATTAATGTTCATATGTGTTCCGTTCATTATTTATAATATTGACCACAATTTATGTAATTTTGCATAATGTTACATAAATTGTGTATTTTCTCTTTTTTCCGACAGAAATAGACAGTATACTTTGTACAAGCTTTCTATTTCAAAAATTATACGAGGTGAAATAATGAAAAACACAAAGACATTAACTAAGGTAGCATTAACAACAGGATTAGCTTTAACAGCTGTGGCACCATATGGGGTAGGTCATGCAGAGGAAACAGATCAGTTACAAGTTCAAATTCAGGAGGAATCGTTCCGTTCGGGTGAACTCACACAACCGTCACAAAAGGCACCAGAAAATGTAGTAAAGGATGCACTTAAGGAGAAAACAGAGCAAGCTCTCTCCCAAAAACAAGTCAATGGAGAAGCAGGAGTAGATTATAAAGTCCTTCAAAAACGTGGTTCGTATGATGGAACTACACTTGTACGTATGCAGCAAACATACGAAGGAAAAGAAGTATATGGTCATCAATTAACTGCACACGTAGATAATAATGGTGTTATTAAAAGTGTTTCAGGTGATAGCGCGCAAAATTTAAAACAAGAAGAATTGAAAAAACCTATTAATCTATCAAAAGATGAAGCA
Organism: Bacillus sp. FSL L8-0152; assembly: GCF_038006365.1. Classification (NCBI taxonomy): domain Bacteria; kingdom Bacillati; phylum Bacillota; class Bacilli; order Caryophanales; family Bacillaceae; genus Bacillus; species Bacillus sp. FSL L8-0152. The sequence continues at coordinate 2,783,491 of NZ_JBBOVB010000001.1, read as the reverse complement.
AAACAATTTATTTATACGAAGTACGGGAACGATATCAAGTTTATTACTGAGCCAGAAGTTAAAGAGGTTATTTTTGTTGATGAAAATAATGGACAAGCAAAAAATGCATACCAAGTTACCTTTGAAGCTGCAACACCAAACTATGTTTCTGGTACTTATTTAGTAAATGCACAAAATGGTGATATGTTAAAAAATATGGTACAAGAATCTAACTTAAAAGCCAGTGACAAACTAGTTGGAGCTTTAAAGAAAAGTAAACAAAGCAGTCTTACATCATTAACCGGAACAGGAAAAGATGATTTAGGTATTTCTCGTTCATTTGGTATCTCTAAACAAAGTAATGGTAAATATGCTCTTGCTGATTATACAAGAGGGCAAGGAATTGAAACATATGATGTGAATTACAGAGATATTACTAAAGAAGAAAGCTATTATCCTGGTACATTAGCGACTAGTACTTCGGCAACATTTAACGATCCAAAAGCAGTAAGTGCTCATTACTTAGCAACAAAAGTATTTGATTTTTATAAAGATAAATACAAGCGTAATAGCTTTGATAATAAGGGACAAAAGGTAGTTTCAGTTGTACACGCTTGGGATTCTGAAGAGACGAATGATCCGAAAAATTGGCAGAATGCATTAAGTGCTAATAATGGAAGTATGCTTGTATATGGGGATCCTATTGTTAAAGCATATGACGTAGCTGGACATGAATTTACACACGCTGTTACTTCTAGCGAATCTAACCTTGAATATTTCGGGGAATCTGGTGCGATTAATGAGGCGCTATCTGATATTATGGGAACATCTATTGAGAAATACGTAAATAATGGAAAATTTAACTGGACAATGGGAGAACAAACGGGATCTGTTTTCCGTGATATGGAAAACCCAGCTTCTGTTCCATCTTCACTAGGAGTACCTTATCCAGATGATTACAGTGAATTTAACGATTTTAATGGATGGGATCAAGGCGGTGTTCATTTTAATTCAAGTATTATTAATAAAGTTGCGTATCTCATTGCGAAAGGCGGAACTCATAACGGAGTAACTGTTAAAGGAATTGGTGAAGATAAAATGTTTGATATTTTCTATTATGCAAATACAGATGAGTTAAACATGACTTCTAATTTCAAAGAATTGAAATCAGCATGTATTCGAGTGGCAACTAATAAATATGGTGCGAATACAGCTGAAGTTCAAGCAGTTCAAAAAGCATTTGATGCAGCAAAAATTAAGTAATTTAGAAACATAGTCATCATTCATATATTAATACATTATGAAAAACAGTTAATATCATTTTAAGGATATTAGCTGTTTTTTTACGTAGCTATGTATTGTTGAAAATAAACTGACTAAGCAATAATTAGGTGCGTTATCTATAAGAAGTTGCGACAAATAAATAAGGTTTAAAGTGTGTAAAAACAGAAAATTAATAATATATTGACCTCTTGATAGAAAGTCTATAAAATGAAAGCGATAACAAACGATTGCTTTAAAATAATTTCCCTGACCTTTTAGCATTTACAAATATATGAAGGCATACACAAATCTATTTTTTTAACTATTAATGCAAACGTTTTCGTATTAAAAGGTCATTGAAATACATACGTGAAAATAGCCAATATGGAGGTGAATTAAAAGAGATTTCTAGATTAATTTAAGCAGTGTTATTCAGTGTAAGCATAATAAATCGCTAGTAATATTTGAAGAAAGGGTGTATGTGGTGCAAATTACAAAAAGATTAATTAATAAAACAGTTTTATTACTTACTTTAATCATTATGTTATCATCTGTTTTCTCCTTTCAGAGTGTGAAGGCAGTTTCAAATTCGAAAACAACTGAAATTATCATTCATTACAAAGAAAAGCTTGGAAATACAAAAGACTGGAATCTTTGGTTATGGGGAGAAAATGCAAATGGTACATCTTATGAATTTACTGGTGAAGATGAATTTGGAAAATACGCTAAGATAAAAATAGACGGTGACTATAATCGTGTAGGATTTATAGTTCGAACAAATGAATGGGAAAAAGATGGTGGGGATCGTTGGATTGAAAATATAAAGGACGGTCGTGCTGAAGTATGGATTCTTTCGGGTGATGAAAAAGTATATAACTCTAAGCCTTCATCGGATCTCTCAATTCAAAAAGCAACTATTGATAGTTTCAATGAAATTACTGTAACGACTAATGTCCCGTTTAATATTAAGGAAAAGAAAATTGAAATTGAAGGCATTAAAATTAAAAATATTACTCCTTATGATACAAACAGTGGAGATATTACTAATAAGGTTAAAATAATTACGGAACAGAAAATTGATTTAAAACAAACATACAAACTTAAAATAGAAAACTTAGTTGATACGAATACTGAAATTGGTAAAGTCATTCGTAGCGAGGAATTTGATAATTTATTTTATTATAGTGGTAACGATTTAGGGAATACATATACCGCGCAACATACAAAGTTCCGTGTATGGGCTCCTACTGCAAGTGAAGCGAAGTTAGTTACATATAAAAAATGGAACGATAAAATAGGTACTGAAATAAACATGCAACAAGGTGAAAAGGGAACTTGGACAGCAGAACTAAAAGGGAACCAAAAAGGGCTCTTTTATACGTATAAGGTCAAAATTGGTGATAAGTGGACTGAAGCAGTTGATCCGTATGCACGTGCTGCTTCTGTAAATGGAGATAAAGGTGCGGTTGTTGATTTAGAAGAAACCACTCCGAAAAAATGGAAAGCAAACAAAAAGCCAAAATTTAAAAATCCGGAAGATGCTATTATTTATGAGTTACATGTACGTGATCTTTCCATCCAACCTGAAAGTGGTATTAAACAGAAAGGGAAGTATTTAGGTGTAACAGAAAAAGGAACAAAAGGGCCAGAAGGTGTAAAAACAGGACTTGATCATATAAAGGATCTAGGTGTTACTCACGTTCAGTTTTTACCGATATTTGATTATGCTTCAGTAAATGAAGAGACTTTAAATGAACCGCAATATAACTGGGGATATGACCCTAAAAATTTCAACGTTCCAGAAGGCTCCTATTCTACAAATCCTTATGAGCCAACTGTTCGAATAACTGAATTAAAGCAAATGGTTCAAATACTACATGATAATAATCTTCGTGTGGTAATGGATGTAGTATATAACCATATGTATAACGCTGCTGAATCTAATTTCCATAAGTTAGTTCCAGGTTATTATTATCGTTACAATGAAGATGGAACATTTGCAAATGGAACTGGAGTAGGAAATGATACTGCTTCAGAAAGAAAAATGATGAGGAAATTTATGATAGATTCCGTCACATATTGGGCAAAAGAATACAATTTAGATGGATTCCGTTTTGATTTAATGGGTATTCATGATTATGAAACGATGAATGAAATACGTAAAGCTGTTAATCAAATTGACCCTTCTATTATACTACACGGAGAAGGATGGGATTTAAATACACCTCTTGCAGCTGAGCTGAAAGCAAATCAAAAAAATGCAGAGAAAATGAAAGGGATTGCTCATTTTAACGATAATATACGTGATGGGTTGAAAGGTAGTGTATTTGAGGAAAAGGAAAATGGTTTTATAAATGGAAAGGAAAACATGGAAGATCGTATTAAAAAAGGTATTACGGCAGGTATTGACTACGATACAAATTCGTCTACCTATCAAGATCCGGAACAGGTATTAACTTATGTGGAAGCACATGACAATCATACATTATGGGATAAACTTGAGTTAACTAATTCAGGTGACAGTGAAGAAGTGCGAAAACAAATGCACAAATTGTCTTCTTCAATTTTATTAACATCACAAGGAATTCCATTTTTACATGCAGGGCAAGAGTTTATGCGGACGAAATACGGTGATCATAATAGTTACAAATCTCCAGATTCAATTAACCAGATGGATTGGCTGCGCCGTGCAACGTTTAATAATGAAGTAGATTATATGAAGGGTTTAATAGAATTACGCAAAAAGTACTCAGCTTTTCGAATGACATCTGCAGAGCAAATAAAAACACACGTATCATTTATTGATGCTCCGAAAAATACTGTAGCTTATACAATAGAGGGGAATAAAAATGAATACTTTACAGTGGCTCACAATGCAAATAGAGAAGCTGTTGAAATAACACTTCCATCGAAAGGGCCTTGGAAAGTACTAGTAGACAGCAAGCAGGCGGGAAGTAAACCACTTTATGTTGTCCATGACAATAAAATTAAAGTTCCTGCATTAAGTTCATTTGTCTTAAAAACAGAGAAACCGATTAAATAAAAGCGAAGAATGTGGAAATAAATACTGCATTGAGCAAATTTAATAAGGATTGCAAATGAAAAAAGCGAAGTGAGATTATTCTCACTTCGTTTTTAAAGTTAATGTAATATAATTTCACATACTGTAATTATATTACAATTTAATAAAAGAAATAAGCAATAGATTATTTCTTTTGTGGCAGTAGGAGAAGAAGATATCTTTGAGTTTATTTATAAAATTATCTGAAATACATTCGTAATTCAGATAATGTTTATTATATATTCGAACATATAACGAACTAGATGTTCGAGTTGTATTAATTCCTACAAATCGTTTAAAAATAACAAAGGCGTAAAAAGTATATGGAATTAAAATAGAGAAAAGACACCATTCAAGGTGTCTTTTCTCTATTTTGAATATGAAATGTAAGTAACTCGATTGTATGTAATAGTATGTGATATTTTCACACTAACTGATTAAGAAAAATTTAAAACTCTTTTCTTAATCTATTTGTAATAAATTACATCATAAAATTTTATCGATATAATAAATAAAACTTTCTCAACATTATTTGATTTAATAACTATATTCAACCGCTCTCCAATCCATTACAATAATTTCACATTGGAAATACATGAATATTCTCAATGTTATAAATGGTTTATACCTTATAGGATTACTATGGGAAAGGATGTGAAATATCCAAAAAAAAATCATTTTTTATGATGAAATAAAAAATTTTAATGAAGAAAAAGTTATTTCATTATTTTCAAGTTTCGTTAAAGTGCATGTATTTATAATCACTATGAGACAAGGAATAGAATTTTTAAAAAAATTAGAAGATTAGAAAATTGCATTTCAAAAATAAGTTAAACGTTTATGGAGGGTTATATGAGCGAGAAAATTTATTACTGGTCTCCGATTAAGCATTGGGAGAAGTTGCATAATGAAGTTTTGATAGGGGAAATGAGATTTACAGGTATTCTGTCTGAGTGGTTTCCTGATCTTTATTTTATGGCTCAAAAAGGTGTGAAAATCAGTGAACTAGTAGAGCGCTTTTCATTAGGAAATGTAGAAGAGACACAAAAAAACATAGAGCTCATGATAAAAAATCGTGTGTTAGTAAGTAACATATTACACCCAAGAGAAGTATTTTCTTCACAAGAAAAGATTTTTTCAAATCCATATAGCAACCAGATTCGCTTTTCTAAAGAAAAGTTAGATAAGTATATGAGTGAACAATTAAATCGCACGCACGTTGCTGCACGGTCGACCGAAATTCAACTTGAAACAACAAATGAGCTACCTACTATAATTAAGGAACGTAGATCTTGTCGTCAATTTGATATGGAAAAACATATTAGTTTTTCGGAATTTTCCCGATTCTTATCAACTCTAAAACAGGTTAGGGAAGAAAAAATATACTATCATTACGCAAGTGCAGGCGGGCTCTATCCCATTGATATCTTTGTTTATGTAAAACCAAAACGTATAGAGGGTATGAAAGCTGGATTTTATTATTATAACCCATCAAAAAATAGTCTTGTGATTGTAAACAGCATTGATCAAGTAATCAAAAGTGATCATGAGTTAATTAATCAGGATTTATTTACTCAATCTGCCTTCTCAGTTTATTTGGTTTATAATGCGAACGCTTCCATCCCGAAATACGGTTCAGATGGATATTTATTTGCTTGTATTGAGTCAGGCATTATCACCGCTACCTTAAATATGGTTGCTGAAACATTAAATTTAGGGGTTTGTTCAGTTGGTCATATGAAATTTGAAGATATTCAGCAATTTTTATGTTTGGATAATCATCAAGTGTTTCTCCATGGGCTTGAAGTTGGCTTAAAAATTAACGAGTAGAAGAAATGAATATTAGGGGGATAAAGATAAAAATGCACATTAAAGATCGAAGTTCAATTCATGAAAATAAAGAAGTAGAAGCGTTTTGGAAGGAGCAATTATCTTCCGAGATTCTCGATTTTTCTGTATTTAAATTTAATAGCGATTACCAACTAAATAAAGAAACACCTTGTGAGTACGTTCAAGTCATAGTAAATGTAGAATTTAGTAAAAGTATACAAAAAATAAGTAAGTCTCAAGATTTATTATTATTTAGCTGGTTTCAAGCCGCTTTAAGGGTTTGTTTGGCACATTATACAGATCAAGAAAGAATTACTATTGGTATTCCTATAATTGAAAAGAATCTTGAACAAAGTGAGAATCTTAATAAGTTGATTCCTTTAGGAAGTGAAATCCATCCGCATCACACCTTTAAACAATTAGTAAATGAGATTGAACAAACGACTTTATTCGGGTATGAAAATCAGGAGTATCCGCTCTCTGAATTATTAGTTAAACACAATTTAACTCCTTTTCAAATTGTAATCGGGATGGAAGGATTACATAATGAAAATTCGCTAGAAGAATACGCAGAGAATAATTTAGCCCTATGGATACGAAGAAAATGGAATGAAATACATAATGAATTTGAATTTCAAATTTCTTGTAAGTCCCGTTCATTCTCTTCTTTGCAACAGTTTGCCAATTCGTATTGTTATGTTTTAAAGCAAGTTTCACAAAATCCGAATTTGGCATTGAAAGATATTTGTATTATTGCAGAAGAAGAAAAAGAGTTGTTAGAAGGATTGAATACTTTTCAAACGGGCATAGACTTGTTTCAATCATTTCAAGATTTGTTTGAAGCGCAAGTATTAAAAACTCCAGATCAAATTGCTGTTGTTTGTAATGATCAATCTTTGACATATAGAGAATTGAATAAGAAAGCGAATCAATTGGCTTCTATTCTTCAAAGTAAAGGTGTTTCAAAAGAAAGTATTATTGGCGTTATGGTAGATCGGTCATTAGAAATGATTATTGGTATGATGGGGATTTTAAAAGCAGGAGCAGCGTATTTACCAATCGACCCTAACTACCCAACTGAACGAATTGAATATATGTTACAAGATAGTCAAGCAAAATATTTACTTAGTAAGCGAACAGAGGAAGTATTGCCGCAATTTGCGGGTGAAGTAGTGTATCTTGATAAAGAATATCTTTTCCAAGGTGAAGAAAGTAATTTAGTACGAGAACATAATCCTAATGATTTGGCTTATGTTATTTACACATCAGGATCGACAGGAAATCCAAAAGGGGTAATGATAGAACAAAAATCGCTAGTTCATTTTTTAAATGTAATGAGAGAAAAAGTAAAAGCTAATCAATCATTCTTGTTTCTTGCTAGTGTATCTTTTGATATTTCCTTGTTAGAAATATGTCTTCCTTTAACGCAAGGTTCAAAAGTAGTAATTGCTACAGAGGAACAGTTTGCAACAAAAGAATTGGCTCATTTGGTCAAAAAACATAAGGTGGATTTATGGGAATCAACGCCATCGCGAATGGAAGTGATTTTGAGTGATCCAGAAGGGGCAAATTTTCTAAAAGATTTAAAATCTATTTTATTAGCAGGAGAAGCATTTTCCATTGATTTGGTTGAAAAAATTCGTTGTATCAGTGAAGCAACAATTTTAAATATTTATGGTCCCACAGAAACAACCATTTGCGCAACAGTAAAAGACTTGAGCACTTCCAAAGAAGTTACGATCGGCAAACCAAATCCGAATTATCATTCCTATATATTGAATAAGTATGGCCAATTAAAACCATTTGGAATTCCCGGTGAACTCTGCATTGCTGGAGTAGCGGTAGCACGAGGGTATCTTGGTAAAAGTAAACTGACAGATGAAAAATTTGTACAGAGTCCTTTTGCGGCAGGGGAAATGATGTATCATACAGGTGATCTCGTTCGTTGGTTGCCTAATGGAGAACTTGAGTATTTAGGTCGAATGGATCATCAAGTGAAAATTCGAGGGTATCGGATTGAATTAAGAGAAATCGAAACTCAATTAAGGGAATATCCAGAAATAAACCAGGCTATCGTTGTTGATCAAGTGTATGGAAATAGGAAATTATTAGCTGCCTACTATGTATCGGATAACAAGGTGTCTTTTGGTGAAATCAGAAAATATTTAAGTGATAAATTACCTGAGTTTATGATTCCTGAAAAAATGATTCAGGTAGAAGAGATTCCATTGAATCCAAATGGAAAAGTGGATAGAAAAAGGTTATTGGATATAACCCAAACGGATTATGTATCAATTCCATACGTTGCCCCGCGCAATGAAATTGAACAAAAATTGGTGCGTGCGTGGGAAAAAGTTATGGAGATTGAGGGAATCGGTATTCATGATAATTTTTTTGCATTAAAAGGAGAATCCATTAAAGCACTTCAGGTAATTAATTTATTAAGAAAAGACTGCTTAAAAATAAGTACAACAGATTTTTTTAAGCACCCTACAATCGCTCAACTGAGTTCTTGTGTAAAGTTAGAGCATAAAGAAGAAAACTTTGAAAGTAAACCAACTCATGTTAAAGATTTGTCTAATCCATTCTCCTTAACAGAAGTTCAGACAGCGTATATGTTAGGAAGGAATTCACAGTTTGAATTAAGTGGTATTTCCCCTCAAACATATTTTGAATATGAAACAGCATTGGATATCAATCGTCTTTCAAAAAGTTTTCAAAAGGTGATCCATCGTCATCCAATGTTGCGAGCTGTAATTTTACCAGAGGGAAAACAGCAAATATTACAAAGCGTTCCTGATTACGAGATTGAAATAGAGAGTCTCATAGATTTAGATGATAGGAATCAACATGCTCGCTTACAAGAAGAGCGTTCTCGAATGACTAACCATGTATTCCCTTTGGGGCAATGGCCTTTGTTTGAATTGAAAGCTTTTCTTTTAAAAGAAGACACGTATTTATTATGTTTTCGATACGATGCTTTATTAATGGACGGAGCAAGCATGAACATTGTTGGACAGGATTTGTTGCATTATTATTATAAACCAAATCAAAAATTAGAATCTTTATCTTTTGATTTTCAAGATTATATGTTTATCTATTATGAAATGGAACAAAGCGAAGAATATAAAACAGCAAAAGATTATTGGACAAGTAAGCTTCCTGACTTTCCGTTTGCACCTTCTTTGCTGTTAAAAAAGGATCCAGCAGAGATTGCTACTCCTAAATTCCAATCACTTACAAAAATCCTGGATAATAAAAAATGGACAAAGCTACGAAAGTTAGCACAAGAGAAAGAGGTAACGCCTTCCGCTCTACTTTGTACAATATATGGTGATGTGTTGGCATATTGGAGTAATCAACGTCGATTAGCAATTAACTTGACTGTATTTAACCGTTATCCTGTTCATGATGAAGTAGAACAGATTGTTGGAGATTTCACATCACTTATTTTATTGGATGTTGATGTAAAACCAGAGCAAACTTTCTTTACTAGAGTAAAAGAAACGCAAGCTACTTTATTAGATGGCCTTGAACATCGTCATTACGATGGAGTTAACTTTATTCGAGATTTTACTCGATATCATCAAATGACGCCAAAAGCAGTTATGCCAATCGTTTTCACCTCGATGTTAGCAGGTGCAGGTGCTTTCTCTTGGGAACAACTTGGTTCTCTTCGCTATATTCATGCTCGGACTCCACAAGTGTATTTGGATAATGTAGTAATTGAAAAAAATGGAGAGTTACTAATTAGCTGGAACTATGTTGAAGAGTTGTTTGATGTTGATGTAATAGAAGCAATGTTTTCCCAATTTGTTGACTTATTGGAACAATTGGTGAAACAAAGCGATATAACATCTTTGCAGATGAAAGAATCGGATCAAATTTTAATTAAGCAATACAATGAAACAACAGAAAAAATACCTTCAACTACTCTGTATCAATTATTTACAGACCAAGTAAAACGTACACCGGATGAAGTAGCAGTGGTATTTGAACAAGAATGGTTAACATACACGGAACTTCATAAACGCTCCAATCAAATTGCCCACTTCTTAAAAGAGCAAGGCATTGGTCTAGGTGACAAAGTGGGTCTTTTAGCAAAAAGGCGAGTTGACACAATTGTTAATATGTTAGGTATTTTAAAAGCAGGTGCCGCTTATGTTCCGATTGATCCCGATCATCCTTTAGATCGCCAAACATATATTTTAAAAAATAGCTCATGCAAGCTTTTATTAGAACCTAGTCTTTATGAAGAAAATCATTTGTCATTTTATACAACAGAAGATATGCCCGCTATTGCTGGTCCAGAAGATATTGCCTATATTATATACACTTCAGGAAGTACAGGAAAACCAAAAGGAGTAATTATTACTCACCAAGCGGTTACAAATACTATTCAAGACATAAATCAAAAATATGAGGTGAATGAAGATGATCGTATTATTGGTATCTCTTCCATGTGTTTTGACCTATCTGTATACGATATTTTCGGAGCTTTAAGCACAGGTGCAATGTTAGTAATGATTCGTGATCCGAGAGACATGCAAGAATTAATCCGCACTGTCGAACGTAGAGGGATTACAATTTGGAATACAGTGCCTGCAATCATGGATTTGGCATTGGATCAAGTAGGTTCTCATTTTGAACATTCTTCTTTACGTTTAGTTTTACATAGTGGAGATTGGATTCCGCTTTCTTTACCAGAAAAAATAAAACGACATTTTCCGATTGCAGAAGTAGTTTCACTAGGAGGGGCAACAGAAGCATCGATTTGGTCAATTTATTATCCGGTCAAACAGGTGGAATCACATTGGAATAGTATTCCATACGGGATGCCCTTGGCAAACCAAACGTATTATGTGTTGAACTATGAAAAGAAAATGTGCCCTGTTGGTGTAATTGGAGATTTATATATCGGGGGAGTGGGCCTTGCTAAAGGATATTTAAATGATGAAAAGAAAACAAATGAAGCGTTTGTGTCACATCCTGATTTTGGTCTTATATACAAAACAGGAGATTGTGGGAAAATGCATTCTGAGGGATATATTGAATTTTTAGGCCGCCAAGATTACCAAGTAAAAATTCAAGGGTATCGAGTAGAGTTAGAAGAAATCGCTCATTGTCTTCTAACTTATAAACAAGTCGAACATGCTGTCGTAATTGATCAAACAGATGAGAACGGAATAAAATTTTTAGTTGCATATGTGGTAACTGAGCAAAATATTAGTACAACAGAACTACGAAAGCATTTGCGAGATCACTTGCCAGATTACATGATTCCTTCTTATTTTGTTTATTTGAACCAATTACCCTTGACTCCAAACGGTAAATTAGATAGAAAAGCGCTCCCTACTCCCGAGAAACAAACAAATGAAGTATTTATTGCCCCAAAAACTGAAATGGAAAAAATATTAACTAGTATTTGGCAAGAAGTACTCAAAATAGATCAAGTTGGAGTAAATGATCATTTCTTCGCCTTAGGTGGAGATTCAATAAAAGCGATTCAAGTGTCCGTCAGACTGTATCGACAAGGATTCGAGCTTGAACCAAAAAATATATTTTCATTTCCTATATTAAGGGACATGGTTCAATTTGTTAAAAAGCTAGACCAGTTTTCAAGTTCACAAACAAATGATGTAAACATAATGAACGATAATAAAGCTACATTACTAAATGTTAAAGATAAACAACTTAATCAACATACACTTAACAAAATACAAGAAAAAATGCCGGATATAAAAATAGAACGTATTTACCCGTTAGCACCTTTCCAGGAAGTTATTTATGAGCATGCTACGAATGAACCTGATACAAATGCATATTTTGAACAAACAATTTGGGCACTTGAGGGGGAGCTGGATATTAAACTCTTTATTCAGTGTTTCCAACAATTAGTTGATCGTCATGATTCTTTAAGAACAATAATTGTGCAAGATGAACAAGCAAAACCTTGGCAAGCTGTTCTATATGATGTTCAAATAAATTCAGAAATAAAAAACTTGATTGAGATGACGAAACAAGAACAGCAAGAATTCCTAAAACAGTGGATGAATGAAAATTTAAGTCGAGGATTTAAAAATGATGAACTTATGACACGTCTCTGTATATTCCAACTAGGTAATAACGAGCATAAAGTAATTTGGAGTTCCCATCATCTATTATGTGATGGGTGGAGCGTCAGCATTTTGATAGACGAATTATTCCAGCTCTACGAAACTACAAATGCCGGAACTACGGCGGGGTTACCTATGGTAAAACCTTTTGAAACATTTATAGATTGGACTTTGGCACAAGATCATGAGAAAGCACGTCATTTTTGGCGAGATTATTTATCAGGATACAATCAGAAAATTAGTATTCCTAAAAAGAAAGTCCCATCTAAAAGTGAAGGGTTAAACTTCACTTTTATGGATTTAACATTAGACAAGGATTTGACTGATCAGTTACAGACATTTGTAACTAAAAATAATATAACTATGAATACAGCATTACTAGCTGTATGGGGAATATTGCTTGGCAAATTCAACGGAACGAGAGAAGTAGTATTGCCTAATCTAGTATCAGTCAGACCTCCCGAAGTAGAAGGAATTGAAAATATGTTCGGTCTGTTCACAAATGTTTTGCCTATCCGATTAGCATGGACAGAAACGCAATCTTTTGTGGACTTCTTGCAAAAGGTACAACTAGAGACATTGAAATGTAATGAGTATGCATACTATTCATTTGTTGATATACAAAAGCAAAGTGAATTAAAAACTGAGTTGACTGACCATCTTTGGGTTTTTGAAAACTATCCAACTAATCCAGCAATCTTTTCTTCAAATGAAAACAGACATTTTGCTATCACGGATTACGAAGTTGTTGATGAGCCACATGTAAAGTATGGAATTATGTGCTTCCCTGAAGAAAGACTTACAATAAAGTTTGGATATGATCAAACGGTATATGAAGCAGAGAAAATACAGGAAATATTAAATCACATCCATGGGTTAATCAACACGATTCTTCAAAATCCAATACAAACAATTTGTGATTACAAATTATAAAAAATGAAAAGGCGAGCAAGAACTCGCCTTTTTAAATAGAATAGGAGTAAATCAAATGACAAAAAAATTACAGTTATCAGCCGAAGAAATGCGTCAGTTAGGATATCAAGCGGTTGACTTGATTGTTGATCATATGAATCATTTAAAAAGTAAACCAGTTTCAGAAACGATTGATAGTAATATTTTTAGAGACAAGCTAATTGAAACGATTCCGGAAAACGGATCTAATCCAAAAGAATTACTTCATTTTCTTAATAACAATGTGTTTAATCAAATTACTCATGTGGATCATCCTCATTTTATGGCTTTTGTGCCAGGTCCTAATAATTATGTTGGTGTATTAGCAGATTTTTTAGCAAGTGGGTTTAATGTATTTCCTACAGCTTGGATAGTAGGTGCAGGTGCCGAACAAATTGAATTAACGACAATTAACTGGTTAAAATCAATGCTAGGATTCCCTGATTCAGCTGAAGGACTATTTGTCAGTGGTGGTTCCATGGCTAATTTGACTGCACTTACTGTAGCGAGACAGGTCAAGCTGAATAATGACATAGAAAATGCGATTGTTTATTTTTCTAACCAAACTCATTTTTCTGTAGATCGAGCACTTAAAGTATTAGGTTTTAAACAGCATCAAATTTGCCGAATTGAGACAGATGAAGACTTAAAAATTTCAGTTAGTACTTTAAGAAAACAAATAAAAGAAGATCGATTAAAAGGGAAAAAACCATTTTGTGTTATTGCTAATGCAGGGACAACGAATTGCGGAGCGGTGGACTCCCTCGATGAATTGGCTGATGTATGTGGTGATGAAGATATATGGCTACACGTGGATGGGGCTTATGGGGCTGCAGCAATTCTCAGTGAAAAAGGAAGGGAGTTATTAAGTGGAATTCATCGTGCCGATTCTTTAACGTTAGACCCGCATAAATGGCTTTTTCAGCCTTATGATGTTGGTTGTGTACTTATTCGAAATAGCCAATATTTAAGTGAAACATTCCGTATGATCCCAGAGTATATTAAGGATACAGAAACTAATATAGAAGAAAAAGTGAATTTTGGGGAGCGTGGAATTGAACTTTCTCGTAGATTTAGAGCATTAAAGGTATGGCTTTCTTTTAAAGCATTCGGAGTTACAGCTTTTCGTGAGGCAATTGATCATGGCATTATGCTAGCTGAACAAGTTGAAGAGTTTTTAAGGAAAGAAAAAGATTGGGAAGTAGTAACACCCGCCCAATTAGGAATTGTTACTTTTCGTTATATTCCATGTGAGCTAACATCTACAGATACAATTCATGAAATAAACAAAAAATTGGTGGAAGAAATTAATCAAAGAGGATTTGCTATGCTAAGTACTACTAAATTAAAAGAAAAAGTAGTAATTCGACTTTGCTCTATCAACCCAAGGACAACAAAAGAAGAAATACTTCAAATCATGATGAACATAAAAGCATTGGCAGAGGAAATAAACACATCGCCTAAACATCTTATATCTGTTTCTCAACCTTGATATATTAGGCGGATTTTACATATTAATAGCCGATTCTCATTTAGAATCGGCTATTATGTTTAAATGATAACATATATACTATTTATAAGTATTTATCTTGTAATGGGATTAAGCCTCAACCTTGGATACTCGTTTGAAACCAGTCTTTATTGCTTGTACTATTTCGTTCACAGCATAAATAGATACATCGGCATTTGGATTTAACCCTTCAAACCAGTGATAGGCATTTGGATATAAATGAAACTCCACATCAACACCAGCTTGCGCTAGTTTGCTTACATAGGTTAATGTTTCGCTGCGGAATGGATCTAATTGACCAACAAATGTGTAAGTATACGGTAAGTCACTATAATCCTCAGCTCGAGAAGGTGCTGCATAGGCAGGGATTTGATCCGTTCCATACATTTCTCCTAAATACATTTTCCAGCCAGCTTCATTTGCCTTTTGATTCCAAACAAATCCCTCTTTAATTTCATTCGCTGAAGGTGTATCATTTCTGTCATCAATCATTGGATATAGTGGCATTTGTAAACAAATTGAAGGATATTTTCGATCTCGGGCTAATAATGATAATGCTGCTGTTAGTCCACCGCCGGCACTTACTCCTGCAACCCCAATACAATTTGAATCAATGTTTAATGACTTTGCATTATCAGCAATCCATTTTAAAGCTGAATAACAATCCTCAATTGGTGCTGGGTAAGGGTGTTCAGGTGCTAAGCGGTAGTCTACAGACACGACCACACAGCTAGCTTCTTTTGCAAACCTCATACAAGTATCATCGTTATCATCTATCGACCCTAAGATATAACCTCCACCATGTATCCATAATAAGACAGGTAAAGATTCATGATTTGATTTTGGACGATAAATTCGTAATGGTAACGGATTATCATCAGGCCCAACAATGACTTTATCTGTTAAAGAAAGAGAGTCATCAACAACGGTAGGTGGTCTCATTTGAGCTATTCCTTCTCTGATTGATTGCAAATTTTCTGGGCGTAAATCGAGATCCGGAAACATCTCTAACCCTTGTAATAATTCTGGATTTACTCTAGTTTTCATTTTAGCACCTCTATTTGTAATTGTTTTCAAATAAATGAAGTGTATTCTAAGTAGTTTAATTGTGAAAGAACACCACAATTAAATTGTAAATTGGATATGTTATAACGGTCAACAGAATATTCGGAAATTAAAACCTTTCTCAAGAAGGAGTTTCATGCAATTAATAATACAAGTAGCGGATTTAAGAGCAAAGTGTTTTAATGTCGTTGTAATTATGTACATTAGAAAAATTTCTTTTCTAGACTCATGAAGAATTATAAAAAGCAAAATTTTATAGATAGTTATTTTAAAAATAAACAAAAAGAGAAGAACTAACCAATGTTCTTCTCTCTTTTTCATATGTAATTAGGGTATCCATAAATGTAAATACGGATGGTATAGATTAATGGATGAATAATTTATTTTTAAATTAATAACGTAATAAATAAAGATTTTTGTATGTAATATTGCATATACAGGGACCACTGGTGAAAATGCTGAGCAATGTTTTTCCACATGGTAAATTAGTTCCTTAGTTATTTATTTTATTTCATTTTCAATCGTGTAAGGCTTGGGGCTAAGATTTACAAAGGTGACTAGTAAAAAATATAACAATATAAGTATAAGATTTTGTACTTAGTAATCTCGCGATTTAAGGCATGACATTGGATAAGTGCGGGGAGTTCAATCGATTTTGAATAAAATCAATAGTATCAGTTGCAATTTTTTTACGTTTAAGAACGATCCCGGCATGCCCACATTTATAAATATATCGTGGAGGTCTTTCCCAAGATTCCCACAAGTAGTCTGTATCCTCAGAATGCACATATAGATCATGCTTACCTGAAATTAATAAAATATTTTCTTTTTTTACTTTTGGCAATGCTTGACTCGGTTCAGTGATTTTCCAATAATCTATTAAATCATCATACGTAACACCATGATGTTCCAAGTCTTCTCTAATAAATTTACCTGGAGTTGTATTCCAAATAGAATAAGAAAGTCGATTTGCATAGAAAATGGATGCTAACACATCAATTTCTTCTTCAACAAGAGAGGTTAAGTTAGTAATAAATCCGCCTAAACTAATTCCTATTAGAATGAGGGGCCCATTTTTATTTGCTTTAATCCATTTAATCAAAGCCCGTAAATCAGCTACCGCTTGTCTAGTTGCTTGTACTGTTCGTTCAATATTTGCACTTACCATGTACTCTCCACTGAATAAGGATTGATCGGGTTTTCTTTCAAAATGATAGGGTAGAGTGAAATAATACATATTCCACTTCAGGCTGGTCATATGGTCATGGAATATTTTTTTTACACGTTCGTTAGAATCCATTCTCCAACCGTGAACAAAGATAACATGAGGGGCATCTTCAGTTTTATGTAAGAATAATTCCCCAGTTACAGAATCGTTGCGTGAATCACCGGATTGAACCGAGCTTTTATAGTTGAATTGCCCAACCATGTATTCATTTTCCTGCTTTGAATGCTTAATGTCAAAATGAATATGTGATGGTTTTACTTTATAAAAAGATTCTATGTCCTTTATATTTAATGAAGTGTTAGAAAGGGAAGTATACTGAAACTCTACACTTCTTTTTTTATGTAAATCATACAAGGCGTACCGATCAATGAGTTTTGAAAAAATCAAATTAACCTCCTCCAAGATACATATTGTTTAAAACATGGACAAAATTTATGTTGTAAATTAATTATAAAATATTCTCTTTTCCTAATAGTAGGTGATAAATTTGTATATCATATTATAAAGCTTGCAATAAAATAAAACTATAAATATATACTAAAATTTAAGAAGTAAGTTAATGTTCATATCCATATAAAAGAATATTAAATTGTTTCTTTTCTTATTAAAAGATGTAATTTCTATTAGGAACTTACATTCTCATATAAATATTTACAAATAGGTTTCTCTATATTTATTGTATAGAAATTACACAGTAAATATTTTTTGTGCTACATACATTAAATTAATCTTAACCTTTAATAAATTTATTAAACGGAATAACTCCATATCAATATTCAAAAACGGCTGCATTTTTGAATTTGTGTTCTAGCTTTTCTGAAACAGGTAAATAACTACACATAAACTCCTTATATCTCTAGTTAAACTACCGATTAGCTCCATATAAACTCTAGATAACCTATATAGAATACAAGTTATCAAGGAGGTAAGAAAAAATGAATTTTATGAAACGAGCAATTCTCAGTATGAAAAAAAGGATAGGAACATCATTAATTTTGATGGCAGTTTTTCTGATTGTTACAAATTTGGTTCTTTCAGGTTTCACAATCCAAAATGCATCAAAAAAAGCAGCGGATGCTGCAAGAAAAAAACTTGGTGCAGATGTTACTTTAGGTCTTGATTTCGACAAATTAGGTCAAAAAGCTAAGGAAACTGGAGAAATGCCAAATCCGCCGCAGCTCGATGCAAAAGAAACAGATCAATTAGCGAAGTCCAAGTATGTAAAAGATTATAATTACATAGCTAACACTTTCGGTATTTCTGATGGGCTTAAACTAGTAGGAGCTTCAGAAGGAGAAGGAAAAGGTAAAGTGGGAATGGCGGCTGCGCGAGGCGGTTCAAGCTCTGGTACAGAAATCGATATGAACGCTTCTTTTATGATTGAGGGAGTTCGCAAGACTGCATTACAAGAAAGCTTTAAAAACGGAAAAAGTAAAATCATTGATGGAAAACCAATAACAGAGCAAATGAAGGATCAGAATGTAGCTTTAATGGAAAAACGATTAGCGGAATTAAACAATTTGAAAGTAGGAGACAAAGTTAAAGTGCAATCAGGGGATAAGAAGGAAACCCTTGAGGTTGAAATTATCGGTATTTACGAAACAAATGAGCAAGCAATGGGTCAACAGGCTCCTCCTATTATGGATCCAGCTAATAAACTATATATGCCGCATTCAACTATGAAAAAATTAGAAGTAGACCAAGGTATAAGTAGTGTTCAAGTCGTGTATTTCTTGAATGATCCACAATATATTGATGCATTTAAAAAAGAAGCAAGAAAATTTAATATTGATTTTAATTATTATAAATTAGATGCGCATGATTCATTGTACAAGCAAATGATTGGTCCTATCGAAAATATCTCTTCGACTTCTCAAATGATTATTTATATTGTATCGATTGCAGGTGCGATCATTTTAGGATTAATCATAATGCTATCAATTAAAGGGCGTCGTAAAGAAATGGGAATTCTATTGTCCATTGGAGAGAAAAAGTGGAAGCTGATGGCGCAATTCGTAGTAGAAGTAGTGTGTGTCGCTATTTTAGCATTTGGATTATCCATAACAACAGGAGCTAAAGTTTCTCAATATATCGGGGATAATTTACTTTCGAATGAAATTGCTACTTCAAGCGAAGAAACAGATACCTCGCAACATGGTACTGTAATGATGGCTGGACCTGATGGTACTCTACAAAATCAAAAAGAAGATCCGATTAATAAAATTGATGTAAGTGTAACAGGAGAAGATGTAGGAAAAATGGGTGGAATTGGACTAGCTATTGCTATAATAGCAACGCTTCTTCCGGCATTATCTATTCTACGTTTAAACCCAAAACAAATTCTTTTAAAAGATGAATGAGGAGGCTCGATATGGAGACAATTTTACAGTTTAAAAATTTAGATTATTATTATGAAAGTAATGGAAAAAATGTAGCGATACTAGAAAATGTTAACTTTTCTTTTCAAAAAGGACATTTCTACACGATTTTAGGACCATCTGGATCTGGTAAAACCACAACTCTAAGCTTAGGTTGTGGACTAGATGTCCCTAAAAATGGTTATGTACTGTATAATGGCAAAGATATTAGAAAAATTGGTTTGGATCGATACCGTAATCAAAATGTATCTGTAATTTTCCAATCTTATAACTTAATAACCTATATGACAGCTCTTCAAAATGTCTTAACAGCAATGGAAATTACAGGTGTTAAAGTGCAAAATAAAACAGCAAGAGCATTACAGTTATTAGAGAGGGTAGGACTCTCAGAAGCTGAAGCGAAACGAAACGTCCTGCAACTAAGCGGTGGGCAACAACAGCGTGTAGCAATTGCTCGAGCACTATCTTGTAATGTTGATTTATTGATTGCGGATGAGCCAACAGGAAACCTTGATGAGCAAACCGCAATGGATATTATAGAACTGTTTCAAGAACTTGCACATAAAGAGAATAAATGTATTATTGTTGTGACGCACTCACAGGAGGTTGCTAAAAAATCAGATCGTGCAGTGTATTTAAGTAAGAAGAAGTTGGTTGTAAATGAAATCTAATATAAACATCGTAGCTGTTCAATTCACATAATTTTCAAAATCTAGACCTTTCAAAAGCTTATATTTGTTTTATAATAAAATCAAGCCATAATCAAAATGGTCTCCCTGTACTGAATGTTAAAATAGTTTGTTGTTCCCGTTTTAATAATATTTGAAAAAGAACTTGTAGGATATTCTACAAGTTCTTTTTAGTATAATTGGTTACCTATATCATGGGATAATCATACATAAAAAACGGAACATTACCTAGATGTATAATCTAAATATCGTCCCGTTTACCTATCTATGTATCTGTATAGTTATTGCAGAATTAAACCTACAATCATAATTAAACTAAATACTATCATCCAACCAAACGCGCAATATCCAAAAATTTTAATCCATTTAGGTAATTGATTCATGTTAATTTTATTTGTGGGAACTCCTTGCATCGAAAACATCATTTTTTGATCTCTATCTCTATTATTTTGTTGTTCATACATAATATCATCACCTTTCCAGAACTATTGTGTTTATAGTATATCAACCTAAAGAAAATTATGTACAGAATAAAAGAGGATAGCATATATATTATGTGGTGAATTTTATAAATAAATGCATTTAATTGCCATGATTCTAAGTGCTAATACGTTATAAATACTGAACAAGAGCCCTACATAAATAGGACTCTTGTTCTTCAAATATTAACTTGCTGGATATGCATCAGAACCAAGATAACGTTCTTTTATAATTTGAAGATGATGAAGCTCATGACCGGCAATGATGTATGCTAATGCACGAACTGTAACTTCAGAATTATTCGCATTTCCTCTTTGTGACCAGGCTTCTTTATCTAAGCTTCTAAGTAAATACAGGGTAGATTGGCGAACAACTATTAAATTCTCAAGAAGATCTTGCATAGATTGCTTATCAAAAGCAGCTCTAAGAACATACATATCATCATTATAGCCTGGAAGTTCTGCTGTCTCGCCTCGAGCGATTGATAGCAATCGATACGCCATAATCCGTTCTGTATCTGCTATATGACCGATTACTTCTTTTATACTCCATTTAGTAGGAGTATACCGGAAAAGTCCCTCACTATTAGAAATTCCCTTTAATAAAAGATTCGTTTCCTTCATTTGTTGTTCTAGAATATGTATGATATTTCCGTCTGATACTAAGTTGGTATACGTTGCATAATAGGAGTTATATTCACTTATCTTTGGTCTTATTTGCATACGAATCATCCTTTATGTTTTATGTTTAATCTTTACATATAGCTTATCATAAAAGAATTCCAAATTAATCTGAAAAATGGAGGCAAATATGCATTTTTCATCCTCCTTTTCAGTTTCATAGATGAAATGCATGTCAAATAAGAGAATCTAATTTGCTGCTAAGCGGAATTTCGTTTTTTGCTGTTATAGTAGAAGGTAAATATTTAAGTTGACTTATGACAATCGCCATTTAAAAAGCAGCATATGTCATTAAATGAAAAACCTGTTAATAAGTTTATATTTACTACAAAAAACAAACAAACTCGTCCTATTTAAAGGAGAGTTTGTTTGTTTTTTTATGTTTAGATAATGGAATACTCATGCGAAATTGCACACTATGTTCCATATTTTTTATTGAATACTTTATATCTAGCGTCTCAAGAATTTGTTTAACAATATATAGCCCCAAACCACTTCCTCCAGTATTTCGATTTCTTGATTTTTCAATTCGATAAAATGGTTTGAAAATTTGTTGTAAATCTTCATCTTTAATATTGACACCTGTATTTATAATTTGCATTTCGATTTGACTTTGTTTAGAATCCTCATTTAATTTTATATAGACTCTTTCATTATGTGGGGAATACATAACCGCATTATGGATAATATTTTTACATGCTTTTTCTAAAAGAGCACAATCTGTATAAATAGAAAGGTCAGAATCAATTTCTTTTATTATTTCAATGCTTTTTTGAGAAGCAAAAAATTCGAGATCTTTTGTAATTGTACCTATTAATTTTGAAAGATTAACTTCTTCTACTTTTAGTTTGAAGGTGTGTTGTTCTAATTTCGATACACTTAAAATTTCACGAACTAATTGTTCTATACTTTCAATAATTTGATGATTTTTCTTTAAATATTGATCGCGATTTTGATAAGGGCCAATATTGTATATCATCCCTTCTAAGTATCCTTTCATTACAGTAAGAGGGGACTTTAATTCATGTGCTACAATCGCAAAAAACTCTCTGCGTTTTGTTTCTATTTCTCTTTCTTTTTCAATATCATTTTTTAATTGTTCATTTGCTTTTTTTAAATCAAACATAGCTTGTTGTAAGTTAATAGACATGTCATTCAAACTATTAGACAATTCTCCTAACTCATCTGTAGAGCGAACCTCAATTTTTTCGGAGAAATCTAAATTTGCCATCTTTTGTGCACCTTCATTAATATAAATAAGTGGCTTTGTAATAAACCTGGAATAAAAATAAGCACTCCCTATACCAATTACGAGTACAATGATACTAATATAGGGGAGAAAGCGTACTAAAACTTGTGAAGCTTCATCAATCGGTTGAAATGTAGCAAACACTACAAGTGTTAAACTACCATCTTGAAATTGAATTGGTTTCGTAACGTTATATGAATTGCTAAGGGTACCTACATTCTCGAACCGTGTTGCTCTAGTAACTACTGTTGTTTGCGAACCACTTTGAGTAAAAGAAAATGAAGGAGAGTATTTAATTATTCCCTCATTATTTTGAAGATAAAGCATCGCATTATTTTTTTTTGCATATTCATCAAAAAGTGGTATCGCATCTTGAAACGTAAGATCTTTAGACTTATCAATGATTTCTTTTATTCCTGTTTGAAGTTGATCTGTTTTGTATTGCTCATAAAATGTAGGGAGAAAGAAGTATAAAGTTAAATAAATCAATACTGCAAAGGATAACAAAATGAGAGATGTAGTCATAAAGAGTTTATAAGTAATTTGCTTCATTTTCATGAGTTTCACAATACTATTCATCAATTTTATAACCAATACCCTTTATTGTTTTAATATAAGGGATAGCTAATTTTTTACGTAGATTTTTAATATGTGTATCAATAATTCGTGTTTCTCCAAAATAATCGTACCCCCAAACCTTCTCTACGATATTTTCTCTTGTAAGTACTTTTCTCTCATTTTGAAATAGTAGTTGTAGAATTTCAAACTCTTTTGTCGTTAATATAATTTCAACGTCATTTACATACACTCTATATGCATCCACATCGATACGAACTTCTTTAAATATTAAATGATTATTTACATTTTTATCATAACTTCTTCTAAGTACAGCTTCGACTCGTCTAATCAAAACATGAAATGAAAAGGGTTTTGTTATATAATCATCGATCCCAAGATCGAATCCTTTCATTTGATCTTCCTCTTCTTCCAACGCAGTTAGCATAATAATTGGTACGTTTGACTGACTTCGAATCATTTTAGAAACTTCAAACCCATTAAGATTGGGCATCATAACATCTAGAAGAATTAAATCAAATGATTGCTTATTAAATTGTGTCATACCCTCTAGTCCATCTGAAGCGACTACCACTGTATACTGCTGTGTCATTAAAAATTGTTTAATTAATTCCTGAATTTCTTGATCGTCCTCAACCACGAGGATATGATAATTTTTCATAATATCACCTCTGGTAGTCATTATAGCCGTACAATCTGGAGTTTATGTGGAGATACAGTAGTAAACTTCATAGGACGTTTACTACCAAAAAGTATTATTAGCTATATTCCTTTTTTATGGAGAAATAATTGCTTAAAAAAACTTATCGTATGAATTGATGTACGATTAATATTTACGAAAAACTAATGTATAATAACGTGAATTGTATGTAGTTTCTTAAAATTCTCGAAAATATACTTTTGCTTCTTTACCAAAAGAGGAAAAGGAATTTCAATATAGAAGAAGCTACTGTAATACTAGAGTGTGTGCCAAGAACTATGGATTTTTTTCATCTAGTTTTTATTTAATCGTTAATCACTACATAACAATGTTCTTGCTAAACCAAAAGTTTAAAGGTACAAACTTGGAAAGATTTATATAATGCTAGAAAGGTTGTGAAATGATTTGATGGGTTATAAAGCGATGCTGTTTGATTTAGATGATACATTACTTGATAGGGATAAAGCAGTAGAGGCATTATTTTTAATTGTTTTAGAAAAGTGTTATGAAAATGTAGATGGTGCGGCTAAAAGCAACATGTTACAGAAATTCAAAGAATACGATAAAAGAGAATATGGCATAAGTAATAAAACGACAGTTTTAGAATCATTGTTTGATGAATTCACGCCGAAGTATAGATTGCCACGCAATTACATCCAAGATTTTTGGAATAATAATTTCCCTAGATGTTTTTCAATAGACCAAAATACTATTCATTTCTTAAATCAAATAAAGAAGCACTTTAAAGTTGGAATTATAACAAATGGCTCAACTCAGAGGCAAAAAGCTAAAATATTTAACACGAATTTAAATAGGTATTTTGAAACAATCATTATTTCTGAAGAAGTGGGATTTAGTAAACCTGATAAACGTATATTCGAACTAGCATTAAATAAGCTAAATTTACAGCCGGAAAATACTTTATTTGTTGGTGATGACTTAGAAAAGGATATTGCTGGTCCTCAAAATGCAAATATAAAAGGTGTGTGGTTTAACCCTCAGAAAATCAAGAATACTACCAAAATACAACCATATGCCGAGATTAACACTTTGAATAGTTTGTTAAGTTATGTTACTCCACAATATTTTTATAACAAGTAAAGGCAATTCCATATATATATTCAAAAATATAAAAAAGAGAAACTATCATTAATTTCATTGACCGTATTAGTAATAAAAAATATATACTTATAATAAAAAAATAGAGACAATTTTAATAGCTGTGGCTAATTTAATCTATGATTAATACGAAGTTTTGTAAAACAATTTTACTCATACTGTGTAAATTATAAAGGGGTGGGACTATGGAAATAAAGAAAGTAGTAATCGATGGAATCAATATTGCGCTCATTAGAAACGATAAGGTATTAATATCGGATGTTCAGTCTGCATTAGATACTATGGCAACAGTTCAATATGAGGTAGATGCGAAACATATTATTATCCATAAATCTTTAATAAGGGAAGATTTCTTTGATCTAAAAACACGGCTTGCGGGCGATATCCTTCAAAAGTTTATAAACTACAAGGTAAAGATTGCTATTGTTGGAGATTTCTCTATGTATACTAGTAAAAGCTTAAAGGATTTTATTTATGAATGTAATAAAGGGAATGACATTTTTTACTTAGCAACTGAACAACAAGCAATTGAAAAACTAAGTACATTAAAGTAATAATTATATTCTGCTAAATTCCCCCATTTCAATTAGTTCATAATTATATACGATATAGAAGAACTGATGTTTGTGGTAAACTAAGAGATGAATAAAGGGGGAGTTTTTTTGAACAATTTTAATAATATAATCCAAAATTTAAATAATATAGTTTACAAACCTAACAACTTAATGATTACGAATCTAAAAGAAGAAAAGCAAAACGCAGAATATGCCGGATGTTTATTCCACTTAAATAACAAAACCATTCGTTTTAGAAAATCAAAAGTTACTCCTAATAAAATTGGGCAATTTGTTTCTTTTTGGGAGAAAGATGAAAATATGCGAAATAGAGCTTTCTCTTATGAAGCTGCTCCTGATTTATTAGTAATCACTTGTATTGCTGATAATAAACTAGGGCAATTTATTTTCCCTAAAGAGATTCTTCTTAAAGAAAAAATATCGAGAACACCAAGTCAAACAGGGAAAATGGCAATGAGAATTTATCCTGTTTGGGATACCACTGTTAGCAATCAAGCTAAAAAGAGCCAAACGTGGCAACTTCAATATTTTGTTGATTTAAGTGATATTAATAATTTGCCTATAGATAAACTATTAAATTTATATTCGTAGCTTTTGATTTGCCCCAAAAAGAAGTAATTACAGAAAAGACATTTGTAATGACGCCTTCTATTAATTTACCTCGTGAATCGTAATTTTTGTACCGGTACAGTTAAGTGAAATGTACATTGTTACAGTGCCCCTTAAAATTTACAATCAGCATATATTATTTTAACTTATAAATTTTTAAGGGGTGCTAAATATGACAAGTTTACAAGATCAGCTTTTCACAAGATTAAATCTTAAAAAACGTAATGATGTAACGTTTGAAGAATTACCTACCATACTCTTTTCGTTTGCGCATACTATACCATTTGAGAATTTAGATGTTATAGCACGAAATACGAATCAAATCTCTCTGGAAAACTTACGAGAGAAAATTTTAACTAGTTCCCGTGGTGGACTTTGCTACGAATTAAATACTCTTTTTTACTATTTCTTAAGAGACTGTGGCTATGATGTACAACTGGCATTAGGTACGGTTTATAAAAACGATATAAATGCATGGGCACTTGAGGATGGCCATATAACAATTATTTTAACTTATAATAATGTACAGTATTTAATTGATGTAGGTATAGCTTCGTTAGTACCTCTTGTTCCTGTACCTTTTATTGGTGAATCTGTTTCTTCAAAAAATGGTTCGTACCGGGTGAGACAAAAAGCTACGAGTAGAGGAAATTATGTTTTAGAAAGAAAAGATGCTGCTGGAGAATGGAAAGTTTGTCATGCTTTTTATAAACATATTATTGATGAGATAGTAGTAAATGATGTTCAAAGAAGAGTGATAGAAGATGAGAAGTCTATTTTTAATAAGGGACCAATTGCAGTAAAGTTGACGAACTCTGGCCATATTTCATTAACGAATACAAGTTTAACCGAAATTATTCATGGGGAAAAAACTAAGCGTGAAATTACAGAAGATCAATATAAAGAGTTTTTATATACTTTATTTGCTATTAAGTTATGAATAATAAAGATAGCCGGTTCTTATTCAGAAGCGGCTATCTTTATTATTTTTGGTGTAAATGGTTTTCTTCTAATATGTTTCGGAAACTGCGGTATAGTTAATGTTTTTAATGTTTCCTCAGCTTCTTCATATGTATGAAAAATTGGTTCTTTTCCATCATCCCCTTGTAAAACTAGCCCTTCATCTCGGATTACATATGGCATAAAACTACCCCATCTAGTAAAGAATTGTGTTCTTTTGCAGCAGAATAATATGATTTAAAGTTTGATTTTCTTAATACATATAATACACTAGAACAGTACGAAAAAGTATGTACAATGAATTTTGAATGTAAAGGAAGATTATTATGTCAGTTATTGATAAATTGAAACTTAATAAGTATACAAATATGGTCGTTATTAACGAACCAAGTGATTATGACATTTTTACAGGTAAAGAAACTGCATTCTCAAAAGAACACGATGCTATCTTTATATTTGTAGAAACGCTTGATGAAATGGTGAAACAAACGAATTTTATTATTAGTAATGAAGAATTACTAATTGAAAAAGGTTACGTATTCTTCGCATATCCGAAAAAAGGTAATGCTCGTTATAGTACGTTTATTCACCGTGATGAGATGTTTCCGGCATTAAACGTTGGAGAAGATGGTTATGTGGGAGAAAGCGATATTAAATTTGCACGAATGGTAAGTATGGATGAAGTCTTTACTGTTGTTGGTTTAAAACGTGAAAAGAAAAAAACAACAAAAACATCTGCTATGAGTCAATGTGTTGCCGATTATGTAGATCGAATTAAAGATGTTGAAGCATTATTAGCTAATCATCCGAATGAACTTAAGTTTTATCAAAGTTTAACGCCTGGATATCAGAAAGATTGGGCACGTAATCTTTTTTCTGTAAAACAAGAAAAAACACGTGAAAAACGTCTAGAGAAAATGATAGAGATCCTTTCACAAGGCTATAAAACAATTGAATTATTCCGTAAGAAGAAAAAATAATGATTAAGAAAGTCACAATGCTGCAACAATTAATTGTGATGAGTGCATTGAAAAAAGCATTCCTTCCATTATACTAAGGAATGTTCTTATATTTATATAATTAGCAAAAGAGAAAAGGTGTTTGAAATGAAATCGTATATTGTAGTTGGATCTGGAATTTTAGGAGCGTCTACTGCTTATCATCTTGCTAAGGCAGGTGCGAATGTTACTATCGTGGATCGCCAACAATTAGGGCAAGCAACTGATGCAGGAGCAGGTATTGTATGTCCATGGCTATCACAGCGTCGTAATAAAGCATGGTATAAAATCGTTAAAGGCGGTGCACGTTACTATTCTTCGTTAATTCAGCAATTAGAAGAAGACGGCGAAACTGACACAGGATATAATCGTGTAGGTGCAATTAGTTTACATACTGACGAGAAAAAGTTAGATCAAATGGAAGAGCGAGCTTATAAACGACGTGAAGATGCCCCAGAGATTGGTGAAATAACTCGCTTATCAGCTGAAGAAACAAAAAAATTATTCCCAGCATTATCAGACGAATATAGTTCTGTTCATATTAGTGGTGCTGCACGAGTGAATGGAAGATTATTACGCAATGCATTAATAAGTGCTGCGAAAAAACATGGTGCAACTTTTATAAAAGGCGATGCAGTATTAGTCCGTGAAGGAAATCATATTACTGGAGTTACAGTAAACGATGAAACAATTTTAGCAGAAAAGGTTATTGTAACTGCAGGCGCATGGGCGAATGAAATCTTGAACCCATTAGGGGTTAATTTCTTAGTTACATTCCAAAAAGGACAAATTGTTCATCTGCAAATTGAAAATACAGCAACAGAAAATATGCCAGTTGTTATGCCACCGAACGATCAATATATTTTAACGTTTGACAATGGTCATGTCGTAATTGGTGCAACACATGAGAATGATACTGGTTTCGATCATCGTGTAACAGCAGGTGGTTTACATGAAGTATTCCATAAGGCATTAACAGTTGCACCTGGCTTAGAAAATGCTACAATGCTTGAAACGAGAGTTGGATTCAGACCATTCACACCAGGATTCTTACCTGTTATCGGGCCACTACCTAACTTTGAAGGAATTCTCGTTGCGAATGGATTAGGGGCTTCGGGTTTAACAGCTGGTCCATACTTAGGAGCGGAACTTGCTAAACTAGCGCTCGGACAACCGATTGAATTAGATTTAAATGATTATGACGTTGCTGGCGCAATTGAATAATATGGAGTACTGCTAACATTTATGAAAAACCATGCTAAACAAATTCGACAGAGAATAAGTAGTTTTTCCTCTGTTAAGAGTAAGCCTGTTTATGAAAAATAAAATTATTTAAAAATAGAGGGCCGACATTATAGACCTGCATTAATAATGTAGAATTGTGATGTCGGCTCTTTATTCATATTGCTTTAAAACTTATTTTCGAGAGGAGGTTAAGTAATGAGAGCGCCATATCAAGTATTGATATTTCCTTATATAAAAACTGCCGATTCTATTCAATATGCCATTTTTAACCGAAGTGATTATGGTTATTGGCAAGGAATAGCTGGTGGCGGAGAAGACGGTGAGATTCCTATTGAATCAGCAAAACGGGAAGCATTTGAAGAGGCTGGTATTACAAGAGAATGTCCATATATACAATTAGATTCTGTGTCTTCACTATCAGTAGAAGATGTAGTTGGAGGATTCCTTTGGGGAGAAGAGGTTTATGTAATAAAAGAATTTTCTTTTGGAGTTAAAGTCCCTACAAAAAACATATCATTATCTAAAGAACACTTCAATTATAAATGGTTATGCTTTGAGGAAGCAGTAACGTTTTTGAAATGGGATAGCAACAAAACAGCATTGTGGGAATTAAACAAAAGACTATTAAAACAATAAAAGTTTTAGCTAACAAAGATAGTATTGGAACAAGAATGGAACCATTAACAAACCTTTGCTACACTTCTAAACAATGTTTTAGATTATAAAATAGAGTAATATAGATTTTGTATAGGTAATTTACTAAGAGAACTTGTACTAAGAAAAGCCCTATACAGTTGACTCTGAAAAAATGAAAATAGTTAGAAATATTTTTATATCGTACGGTTTTTGGCTATGAATAACGGAATAGATATTAAGTATTCAACAGTTTAAATAAAACGAGTTAGCTTTTTATTTTAAGAAGAAAGATGACTCGTTTTATGCTAAAATTCGCTTAGTGTATATTTTCGTTAAAATGTGGGTGGGCCCCCTTTTAGCAAAACCGGAGTGGGAATGATGAGTATAAATAGTTTTGTGGGATTGATAAAGGACGAATTATTAAAAGAGGTAAGTATAAGAAGTGAGGATGAATTCGAGCCTGTAGTAGTTAAAGATATTCCTAGACTTTGGAAGTGTTTAGGAACAGGTAATTATGCCGCAGTATTCATGCACAAAGAATACAAAGATTGGGTAGTGAAAGTTTACGTGCGAGAAGGAGAAGGAATTGAAAAAGAGTCAGAAGTATACCGAAGAATTGGAGATCATCCTTCTTATTCAAAGCTTATATATAAAGGAGAAAATTTCATAGTATTGAAACGTTTAAAAGAAATTACCTTATACGATGCTATTCATAAGGGAATTAAAATTCCTAAGCAAGTAATACTTGATATTAATGAGGCTTTAGAGTATGCGAGGGAACAAGGGTTAACTCCTTGTGATGTTCACGGGAAAAATGTGATGATGGAAAAAGGAAGGGGATATGTAGTCGATGTATCTGATTTCTTAAAAACAAAAGAAGATAGTAAGTGGAGAGACCTAGAAAAGGCATATTTCACCTTTTATTTTCCTTTCATTTATAAATTGCCTTTCCCCGTTAAAATACCGTATTTTATGTTAAACATTGTTAGACGTTCGTACAGAAAATATAAGAAGCTTAAAAAGAACTTCAAATTGTAAAAGGACCACATATGTTCCTGAAAACGATTTGAATTCACATAAATAACTTTAGAAAAATTTAAAATTTTGTTTAGGGGCTACTTCAAGACCTTAGCTTGCTGGGTATGTGGTGCTACCCCACATCCATCAACTTAAGGATTTAGACTATTTTTGAAGTTAAAAGCACGTTACTATTTTCTTATGTTAATGAGAAAGGGTGACGTGCTTTTTATGAATATGCATCAAAAACAAGAGTTATCTTTATTTGCCGAAGAGCTATATCGATATATGTCTCCCGCTACACTTAATCAATTAGCTATAGAAGCAGGCGGAATGAAACGAAAACGCAAGTGCCACGGGCACCATTTCTTATCTTTGTGTGTATGGTTAAATCAACAAATCGCTACTACCTCTCTTACTCAACTTTGTAGTCAATTAGAAACTTCAACAGGAATTTTATTAAGTCCGGAGGGACTTAATCGACGATTTAATTCGGATTCTGTAGCCTTCTTTCGCACTGTATTTACTACACTTCTACAAGCTAAAATTGGAGGAGTATCTAAGATTTCTCATTCTCTTTCTTCTTATTTTGAGCGGATTCTCGTCCTTGATTCTACAACCTTCCAAGTTCCAGATCGATTCGCAACTACTTATCCTGGTGCCGGAGGGTGTAGTCATACAGCTGGTGTGAAAATCCAACTAGAGTATGACTTGTTGAGTGGAAAATTTTCTGATGTGGAAATTGAACCAGGAAAACGAAGTGATCAGGCATATAGTGCGACTCGAACAGGCATGGCACAAAAGAATGAACTATATATTCGTGACTTAGGATATTTTCGTCTACAAGACTTTAAGTCTATTCAAGATAAGCAAGGATATTATTTATCACGTCTAAAGTTACCCACTAAAATATATAGAAAAGAATTTGAAACAGTAGTATTTAAAACAAAACCCGCTCAATTAAAACCCGTATATATACAAATTCATTTGGAAGACATCATGAAACAATTGCAGCCTGGCCAAGTGTATGAATTACATGATGTATATGTAGGGAGTAAAGACAAACTGCCTACTCGAATTGTAGTTTATAGATGTACCGAGGAGCAAAAACAGAAACGTCTACGTGATCGAGCTATTCGCGAAAAGAAAAAAGGAATTACATATACAGAGCGTACAAAACTTTTACAAGGTATTACGGTATATATGACAAACATTCCTACGGAATGGGTACCAAAAGAGAAAATTTATGATCTATATTCACTGCGTTGGCAAATTGAGCTGTTATTTAAAATATGGAAATCTTGGTTTCAAATTCATCGTTGTAAATCTATTAAACAAGAACGATTAGAATGTCACCTTTATGGACAACTCATTAGTATCCTATTATGTTCTTCTACTATGTTTAAAATGCGAGAACTCCTGTTACGTAAGAAACAGAAAGAGCTAAGTGAATATAAAGCGATGTACATAATTAAGGATTATTTTTTACTTTTTTACCAAGCATTACACAAAAACACCCAAGAATTATCAAAGGTTCTCCTTCGTCTGTTTAACCTCCTACAGCACAACGGACGAAAATCTCATCGATATGAGAAAAAGACAGTCTTTGATATTTTGGGTGTTGTTTATGAGTATACCACTTCTACTCATCAGGTAGCATAGTAAAAAAATTGAAGCCCGTCAGGGTTTATTTGATATGCCTACTTTTATAAAATCTATAAAAGATAATAAAAAACTATATAGAAAGACCGCATTTTGTATAAAAATATACCTTAAGTTGATGGATGTGTGGTGCTACCCCAAAATAAAAAGATTAGGAGTGAATCCTAATCTTTTTATTTATACATATTATTGTTAGTTATATCACTATCAATTCCAAAACGGGATATTTTGAATAAATGAAACCGTCAAAATAAGTGTTGATACGGAACCAGCAGTTACTAAAGTTACCATTTTTCGTCCATTCTGTTCTTTTGAAGGTTTTATAAGTTCTGTAATTAACACAATCCATATTATGATAGAGATTATTGAAATAATATTTATAGACATATGTAACACATCCCTTCTTGTTTTCACATAAATATTTCTTCTTTTATAAAATAAAAGCAATTTAACAAGAAAATATGTAACGCATTACAAATCAATATTTTCCTGTTAAACCACCTTTTTTAAATAGAAATACGACTGATAAAACGATAACAACAGCCTTCAAACTGCCCCAATATGGATAAATAGCATGATCTGTTAGACTAGCATATTGAAAAATATTCTCTAAACCGAAAATTCCTATCATGACTGCTAAAATGAATGAAGCAGATCCATACGTCCCGTTATGATAGAGGGTAAATAAATAGACTGCGAAAATTAGTGGTAAGATGATTTGTAGTACGATTATCATAGTTCGTCCCCCAGAGTATTTATAATTATATTATATACAAAATTGTAATAAAAAGGAATACGACTTATTTGATACTAACAGAACTACTCTAATCATATTCTTCTATAAAAAGAAGAAAAAGGGGTGTACAGTTAATTGACAAAAGTTAAAGTTAGTTTACGACCCATTGTTCATAATATAAATTTACCAACCGTATTGAAAACAACAATACTTCCAGGCGAATCGACCGAAAGACTATTTATCGCAACCCAATTAGGAGAGATTTTTTACATAGGGGATGGCGTTATAAAGACATTTTTAGATATTCGTCAACAAATTATTAAATTAGGTACATTTGAAGAAGGTGTTTCTAGTAGCGGTTATGATGAACGCGGATTGCTAGGACTTGCGTTCCATCCACAATTTTATCAAAATAGGTTATTTTATCTACATTATTCAGTAGCCGGAACTCAAGGGCCAGGTGCACTTTCTGAACAATTTAAACCGAATCCTTGTGACCCTAAAACGTTAAATTTAAAGTGGGTTAATAGAAATACGCAATATGATCACATTGATACTGTGGAAGAATGGACTTTACAATCTAATGGTCAAGCTCAAAAGCGACGAACATTACTGAATGTAAGAAGACCATTTTTTAATCATAACGGAGTCAATAGTTTAAACTTTTCACCTGAGACTGGAAAACTTGTTTTTACAAATGGAGATGGCGGATCAGGTTATGATCCATTTAATTTAAGCCAAGATGATTTAGAAATAGCAGGAAAAATAATTGAAATCGATGTAAGTAAAAATACATTTATAAATAACCCTCCTGTAGTTACACGCTTTAATGAACTTCCTTTATCTATACAAGAAACACTTACAGTAATTGCAAAAGGATTACGTAATATAACCGGCATTTCATTTCAAAGCTTTTATAATCAATATATCAAATACGCTGGAAATGTTGGACAAGATATTGTAGAGTCTATTTTTTCATTTATTCAATATAAACCTATACCGGTTACAGAACTTGTTCAAATGCATTTTATGAGGTTAACTCCCAATCAAGATGGGGTTATCAATTTTGGGTGGCGAGGATGGGAAGGGGATTTACCTACTTCTTTTATACGACATTGTTCCGAAAATCAGACTTTGGATGAGAGAACAATGGTTTATTATGATGAAACAATGCAAACTTCAGTGAAGCGTATTCTGCCTCTACTTAGTTATTTTCATAAAGATTCTAGAACAGATAAGTTTGGAGGAACTTCACTTACAGGAGTTCAGCCATATATGGGAAATGCAATTCCAAATTTAACAGGTAGCGTAGTGTTTACTGACCTTGCTAAGAAAGAAGATTCTCGACCGCCAGTTAAGGGTGTTTTAGCTTATACTAGAGCAGGTACAGACGGTAAACATGCTGACTTTCATGCTATTGAAACCAATTATGATTTTGGTACGCAAGCAGCTTATTATATGAGTTTAGGAACAAATTTGAATCAAACTAGATTATATTTAGGAGTTTACGGTTCTATGAAAGTAACTGATTTTAACAAAGGTACCATTTTTGAAATTATCCCTTAATACGATACAAATTATCAGTCTAAAAATATAATATAAGGAATTCATTCTGTTCCCAAAACGCACGACTTAACTTATCCCCCTAAAAATCTTCAATGTATGAGCATCTATTAACTTGCAGAAAGTAACTCATAAACCGTATGTGTACGAATAATATAGAAAGTAATGAATGAGGTGTCTTTAGGGGGGATTTTAATGAATCGGTTTGTACGTTATTGGTATCAACTGATGATAGAGCATGATATAAGCTTTGTTCATAAAAGAAAATTGTCCCTTGCGAATAAGTTAGTACTTACAGCTTTGATGAGTGCATTAGCCACCATGTTTCAAGCAGCGGGTAACTTAGTTCCTGGTATAGGTTTGCTCATTAGTCCATTTTCGACATTACCGATTTTTTTTGCTATTTTCTATTCTATTCGTGAGGGAATACTTTCTTATATTCTTACTATTTTTCTATTATTTATTATTGAGCCAAGTGAACTAATTATCTTTCCTTTTACTACAGGCTTATTAGGTCTAGCCTTAGGACTAGCCTTTTTAAAATTTAAGAGGAGAATTTGGATAGTTTCTTTTTCAGCAACGTGTCTACTTATAGGTATTATGATCGTTCTCGATGTTTTCCGTTTTCCGGTACTTGGTCCTACTGTTCATACAACTATGGACATGAAAATTATTTTATTAATATTTATACTGAGCTTTCTATATTGCTGGATTTATGCAGGTTTTTGCAGAATAATGATGAATAGATTATGTAAAGTGTTGTATTGACAATGGCATAATGAAGATTGGAGAATGTATTCATGACTAACGTTGCAGTTAGAAGACCGAATTTGAATGATGTAGATGAACTATATTTATTTTTCCGTATCGTTATTACGAATACATACAAAAATGAAGGATTATCACAACTATTGGATGACATAGAAAATGAAATTAACATGAAAAAGCAATATTTGAAAACAGATTTTGATAGTAATGGAGAAAAACGTTACTTTTTATTAGCAATTGATACAAATAACAATAAAATCATTGGAACAATTGAAGTTGGTCCAGCAAGTACATTGATTAATAGTTGTACAGGTGGTGTACTTAAGGATTTGTATGAAATAGGAACTGTATTTATACTTCCAGAGTATCAAAGAAAGGGTATCGGGAGTTTACTGCTACATACAATGTTTCTTACGTTACTTAGCAGAGGAATAACAGAATTCTGTTTAGATAGTGGATACAGAAAAGCGCAAAGTATATGGACAAAGAAGTTTGGAGAGCCTAGTTATGTACTGAAAGATTATTGGGGAGAATCAAGTGATCATATGATTTGGAAGAAGAGTTTACATGATACACCTATAATATTTGAATTATAAAATGAAATATAACTATGAACGTAGCTTTTCTTACATATGTATGCTATTATTTATCTTTATAATAAAAGAGGACGTGAATGAACTTGATTAAAATTAGTATCCCTGAAGTTGATGTTACAATTACTGAACGTAAACAAGTTATTAAAGGAGACGAGCCAATCATTACTCCAATTAATGGATTTATCGATTTCCACTTGTTCCCTAGAGATAAAGGCGGCATTTTTATGTTTTACAATATTAATGACGAACTACTTTTCGTAGGTAAAGCTCGTAAAATTAGACAACGTATTAAGAAGCATTTTGAAGATAATGTTTCACCAATTAAAAATCACCGTGATGAAGTATACCGCATTGATGCATGTATCGTAGAAGATCCAACAGAAAGAGAAATTTACGAAACATATATCATTAATGAATACAAAGCGAAATATAACGTTGATAAAGTATTCTACAAATAATCAACATTAATAAAAAACAATCCTAGCTAATATGCCAGGATTGTTTTTTATTTAGATTTATTCTTCATATCTTTCTCCTTTTTTCAAATGATTAGCCACAATAAAACAGAATATCCCTATAAATATAAGTACAATACCAAGCGTTTTATGGTTTCCTTCAAAGAAAGGAATATCTGAAATAACATTTGTCATACATAGTCCTAAAAATACAAGGATAGGGCCCATCCAAAGTAATACATTACCGAATTTTGTGTGCTTCCACATAATAACCCTCCTTAATTCTCTTTACATATATATCCATAAACTAAAAGTAAATTCATAGAGAAATATAGTTTTTTTCATATCGAAAATTTAACCCTCATATATTGGTACAAGCAAAAGAGAAAGGAGACCATCATGAATTGGTTAGAAGCTTTCATATTAGGTATAATTCAAGGTTTAACAGAATTTTTACCAATCAGTAGTACCGGACATCTTTATTTAGGAAGGCATTTATTTCAATTAGATGAAGCAGGCTTATTTTTAGATACGATGTTGCATATTGGGACTTTACTTGCAGTGTTTATTTATTACAAAAAAGAATTTATATATTTAATTAAAAACCCATTTTCAAAGCTCATGTTATTACTTATTGTTGGGACGATACCTGCAGTTGTTATTGGTTTATTGTTTAAAGACTTCTTTGAAGATATTTCAAAAACAGGAATCACGATCGGTTGGGAGTTTTTAGTGACTGGATTCTTTCTCTACATGGCAGATAAACAAAAAAATGGTCGTAAAAAAATGGATGACATAACATATAAAGACGCACTAATTATCGGGTCATTTCAAGCGGCTGCTATTTTTCCAGCCATTTCTCGTTCTGGAATGACAATTGTCGCTGCATTATGGAGAAAATTAGACCGTGAAACTGCTGCTTACTTTTCTTTTTTACTTTCGACACCAGCCATTGTTGGAGCTATCATTTTGCAATTTGTAGACGTTTTTCAAGGGAAAGCAGAATCTATTTCTAGTACATCTTTAATTGTCGGAACGTTATCAGCAGCGTTTTTTGGATACATAGCCGTTTCATGGATGATTCAATATTTAAAACGTCACTCCTTAAAAGTATTCGCGTATTACGTATGGGGATTAGGTATTTTAATTTTAACTTTGCAATTTACTGATGTATTTTAAGTATAATGATAAAGAAGTTAATTAGTTTAAGATCCTGTTTCATTCATACAAGGCAGGATCTCTTTTTATTAAGGGGGAAAATATGTTTAATCAGGCTATCGTTATTGGTGGAAGTATGGCAGGAAAGTTTGCAGCAAAAGCATTATCAACTTTTTTTAAAGAAG
This sequence comes from Bacillus sp. FSL L8-0152, assembly GCF_038006365.1. Lineage (NCBI taxonomy): Bacteria > Bacillati > Bacillota > Bacilli > Caryophanales > Bacillaceae > Bacillus > Bacillus sp. FSL L8-0152. The sequence goes on along the minus strand of NZ_JBBOVB010000001.1, from coordinate 2,745,454 downwards.
TAATCATTTTAGAAGTCGGTGAAAAATGGGATGGAAAAGCTTCAAGAAAAAGAGTTCCACAAAGTAATCATCCTCACGTGTTATTAAAAGGTGGAGAAAAAGCAATTGAAGAATTGTTTCCTACTATTACGAATGAATTAATAGAAGCGGGTAGTATTATAAACAACTTTACACGTGATTTAAAATGGCATCAATTCGGTCTATGGAAACAACCGTTCATAGGGGAAGTACATATGATTCAACAAAGTCGTCCTTTACTAGAATGGCATATTCAAAAACGAATACATCAGATTTCAAATATTACTATTAAATATGAAACATTGGTTAAAGGGTTATTGGTAGATGAAAAGCTTAACAAAGTGTGTGGAGTAAAAGTTAAATATTTAGAGACAGACATACAAGAAGAAGTTCATGCAGACCTTGTAGTTGATGCGAGTGGATTTGGCTCAAAAAGTATAGAGTGGTTACGAGAATATGAAATTGAAGTACAAGAAGAGAAAGTTCGTATTGATTTATTTTACGCAACGAAAATGTTCAAACTTAAAGAAAATGAGAAATTAGACTGTTGCAATGTGCTAATGTCTCCGAGTTTCCCTGATAGCCCTTATGGCGTTCTTATTCAAACGATAGAAGATAATCGTTATTTTGTTACTTTCAGTGGATACGCAAACGAGAAAGCACCACAAACAGATGATGAGTTTTATGATTTTGCTGAAAACCTATCAATTTCTAATGTTACAGACTTCCTAAACAAGGCTGAGGGAATTACTGATATAAAGACATACAAAATTCCCTATCAAGTACGCCGGCGATTTGATTTAGTGAATAATGTACCAGAAGGCTTATTAGTTGTTGGAGATGCGCAATGTCGTTTTGATCCCGTTTTCGGCCAAGGCGTATCAGTTGCTGCTATGGAGGCTCACCAGTTGCAATTACTTCTGCAAGGTAGAAAACAACTTGATAAAACATTTACACAACAATTTTATAAAAAGGCAGCTAATATAATAGAACCCCCATGGGATATGACAACAACGGAAATATCACGTCATCCGCAACTAAAGAGAGAATTAACTACAAAACAAAAATTTCAGCTATGGTATACGAAACAAATATATCGACTATCCGCAAGTAATTCTGATGTTTATATTCGGTTAGTACGAGTGATGAATTTAATTCGTAGTCCATTTCATCTTTTTCATCCGAAAGTGCTACTATCTGTATTACTTAATCGAAAGTAATAGCAGGAATATAATTGATTAAAAAAGAATGTATAACAGTTAGTAAATCTAGAAGGAGAATACGGGATGAAAATATACATAGAGCAACTAAAGAAACAAGATGCTAAGGATTTATTTACGTTTGAACTTACGAATAAATCTTTTTTTGAAACAATGGTGCCAAATCGTGGCTCAAAATATTTTGAATTTGAATATTTCCAAAAACTACTAGACGATTTATTAATAGAACAAGCAGATGGAGATTCTTATTTTTATTTAATTCGTAATGAAGAAAAAGAAATTGTAGGGCGAATTAATTTAGTAGATATAGATACGGAAACTCAAATTAGTTCGCTAGGGTATCGGGTCGGAGAAAAATTTACTAAAAAAGGAGTTGCTACAGCAGCCGTAAAATTAATTTTAGATGTAGCGAAAAATAATGAAATTACTGAAGTTCATGCTAAAACAACTACTAATAATCTCGCATCACAAATTGTACTAGAAAAAAGCGGATTTTCTTCTTATCAAAACGAATCAGATACAACTTCTGTAGAATTAAATGGAGAACATGTGAAGTTTGTACACTATATTTGGAGAAATACTTCACGCTTATAATAAGGAGGACTTATTCATGAATGATTTACGTTATCCAATTGGCCAATTTACATACAAACGTCCTATAACTGAAGAAATGATTGATACATGGATTCAAGAAATTGAAGATTTACCAAATGAACTAACAAAGGCAATTAAAGATTTAGATCAGAAGCAGTTAGATACACCATATCGCGTTGGAGGTTGGACTGTACGTCAAGTAGTTCATCACGTCGTTGATAGTCATATGAATAGCTACATACGCTTTAAATTAGCACTGACAGAAAAGAATCCCACTATTAAGCCGTATAAAGAAGAGAAGTGGGCAGAGTTACCCGATTCAAAATTACCGGTAGATGTTTCACTAGTAATGCTAGATTCATTACATAAAAGATGGGTTAACCTTTTATATTCTCTAGAAATTGAAGATTTAGAAAAGACATTTAACCATCCTGAAACTGGTGAAACAAAACTTGCTGTTGCAATAGGACTATACGCATGGCATGGTCGTCATCATACCGCTCATATTACCTCGTTAAGAAAGCGACTTAATTGGTAACATGGAGATTACATTAGAGAAGGCGACAGAAAGTGATGCAGAAGTTATATTTCAAATGCAAATAGACTCATTTAGCCCTTTATTACATAAATATAAAGACTATGAAACAAATCCAGCAAATGAAACTATCGAAAAAACTATTTGTAGAATAAATCATGTAGACGGTGGCTTCTATAAAATAATAGTGGCAATGAATCTTGTTGGAGCGATATGCATTTCACCAAAAGAAACACCCTATAAATTTTGGATCAGTCCAATGTTTATTCACCCGAGTTATCAAGGAAAAGGAATTGCCCAAAAGGTACTTACATTAATTGAGGAAATGTTTCCTGAAGCAACGAGCTGGGAACTTGCTACTATTTTAGAAGAAGAGAAAAATTGCTTTTTATACGAAAAGATGGGTTATAAAAGAACAGAGGTTATAAAGAAATTAAATGATGAAACTACACTTATTTATTACAAAAAAGAAAGGTAAAGCATATAAAATACGCTTTACCTTTTTATGTTATTTTAGATTAAATATACAAAAATAATGTATGTTCTTCCAAAATACTCGGGTTAGTAATTTTAAAAATGAATAAAAATACAAAAACCACTACTTAGTCGTAAAGGTTACTAACGCTTTTTGAATGCTTAAAATACTATCGTCACCTTTAAATTCTTTCGTAATTGGATCCTCCATACTAGACACCCAAATTTTAAGTTCTGCATCTAAATCAAAATGCCCAGCCGTTTCGATGCTATATTGTGTAATACTTTTATAAGGAATAGAATGGTATTCTGTTTTTTTGCCAGTTACTCCTTGTTTATCTACTAAAATAAGACGACGATTTGTAAATACGATTAGATCACGAATTAATTTATAAGCATGCTCTACTTTTTCATCGTCTAGCATAATCTTCTCTAAATCACGTTCTACACTTTCAGAACTCGTATTTGATGCATTTCCTAAAATACCGCTAAATAAACCCATATTAAATTCCTCCTTTAATATATGTGGAATGAATTACTTATATTGTAACATGTTACTCACAAAGATATTATGACATTACTTTAGTAGTTTCTGGTTATTGTTGTAATTAGTTTATATAACCTCATCTTAAAATCTTATGCTAATATGAAATTAAGAAAAAAGAAGCAGAGGGATATAGCATGAAGAATATAGGTTTAGTATTAGAAGGCGGAGGAATGAAAGGTTTATATACTGCAGGTGTACTCGAATATTTCATGGAAAAGAACTTATTCTTTCCGTATGTAGTCGGCGTATCAGCAGGAGCCTGTATGGGAGCAACTTATTTATCACGTCAAAAAGGGAGAAATAAGAAAGTAAATACAGAGCTAGTAGCAGATCACCGTTATATATCTTATCGAAATTTGATTCGAAAACGCGAATTATTCGGAATGGATTTTTTATTTGATGAAGTACCTAATAAAATTGTACCATTTGATTTTCAAACTTTCTTAAAATGTAATGAACAGTTTGTCATAGGGACGACTGATTGCGAATCAGGACAAGCCATTTATTATAATAAAGCAGAACACGGAAATGATATTTTAAAAATCATTCGCGCCTCAAGCTCTGTACCGTTTATAGCACCTGCTGTAGAATATAATAATCGAAAATTATTAGATGGAGGGATTATAGACCCTATACCAGTTTTGAAAGCCCAAAAGGATGGTTATGAAAAGAACGTTGTCATTATGACAAAGCCAGAAGGATATGAGAAGCAGCGAAATAAATTTTCAGGCCTGGCTAAAATTTTATATAGAAAATATCCGAAAATCGCAGAGAATTTAGTAGACCATTATCGTTTTTATAATGAGACGATATCTTATATGAATCGAGAAGAACAAAAAGATAATTTTTATGTAATTCAGCCAAGTGTACAGCTTCCTATAAGCGGAATAGAAAGAAATAAGGAAAAGCTTGTTAATCTATATAATCTTGGGTATATCGATGCTCAATATCATTATGAAAACTTATTAAATTGGATAGAGAAATAAAGGAGGAGAAAGTTGAAGTTAGGAAAACGAATTATTTTTAAGGAATTGCAGAAAATGCATAGTCCACTTCATAAACCGTTTCCTTATCGTGCTACAGCAAAATTACAGCGAGACTTAAAAAGTAAATTTACCGAAGATGACTGTATAAACGCTGATTTTAATCATTATTGGATGCATACAGCAGCTACTTTAAATTCTGTACTAAATGGAAACGAACAGAACATTACGTTTCAACAAATAAAGTGGTTAAGAAAATCGTTTTTCGAGTGGTTTCCGCAATATCGTTTTCTAGAAACAGAACTTGTGAATTATCCCATTTTGTATAGAGATTTCATAAGTTATGAGAAGACCAGGAAGCTATTACTTTATTACCTTACTGAATAAAAGCGAAAACGTACAGGTTACATTACTTGTACGTTTTTTTGTTCATAAAACATTCAATATTAACAACTAGTTTATATAGGAATTCTAATAAGAAGAAAGAAGTACATATAATAGAATGCTACAGGGGAGGAGAGAGGAATAGCTGTTTTACTTTAAGTTATTGTCCAACTCGAATACAGTTAGTTATTTATGTTAAAATATTTCGAGTGAAATCAAGCTTTTAAGGATTTCATTGAACATTAAACAAAACAAGTTAGCAACGTAGAAGGGATAACATTAACATGAAAAACGTATCAAATATAGATAAAGTAGAATCAATAAAATCTTTACAGTCAACAATTAGTAAACTTGAAAATGCCTTATCACAGATGACTCAAAAAGGATCAAATACTACTTTAGTGAAAAAAAGACTCAAAGCAGCTAGTATCGGCTTAGCTATGTTAGAAAGTGTTTGGAAGCAAGAAACTCATCATTATACTCAGGAAGATTTAGCAGAAGCTCGTAATGTTCTAATTGGTTTGCTTCCATCAATTGAAAAGATTTACGTTAAGTCAAAGCTTGGGAGTCCTCAAAGAACGCTTTTAGAAAGAAGAATAAAATCATTGGAACTTTCTATTCAGGCAATTGATTATTTTTCTAATAAATAACTTCGCTAAACAAATAACTTACGACTACTTTTATATAGGGATTCTAATGAAAAAAACTACATATTGAATACTACAAAGGAGGAAGAGAGGTGACTACAATAATCAGTCCTAAGTTAGAGAAGCTTAAAAATCAATTAAAGAATGGAAACAAAAAAGCTCTTTATACTTTTTTGCATGAAATAAAGTCAAATCACACGCCACTAATAGAACAATGCCCTGCAGATAGTCAGTATAAGCTTATAACGTATATATGGTTAGGGGATCAAAACACTGAAAACGTTTATGTATTCGGTAGTTTTCCTGGTTGGGATTTGTCTGTAAATCAATTACAACGATTGTTACAGACAGATATTTGGTATGTAACGTTTAGGACGGATAAGAGTTTTATTTCAACGTACTATTTTTCAGTAAACGATGTTTTCGAAAATGATTGGATAAAGTGTAGTGAACAGTACGAAATAGACCAATTTAATCGAAATACATTTGGAGAAGGTACCAATAAAGCGTCTGTGTTAAACATAGGAATGGAGGTGCAATATAGCAGTCGTTTTCCTTCAAATGATTATCCATCCGGAAAGATTGAAACATATTCTTTTTATAGTTCGATTTTAAATAACACACGCAAAATTCATATTTATACGCCTCATGATTATTCTCACACTTCACATCTTCAAGAACTTCTCATTGTATTTGATGGGAATTCATTCATTAATGACCTTTCAATCACAAAAACACTTAATTATTTAATTTACGAAAAAGAAATCCCATCGTGTATTGCTGTTGCTATAGATCCTGTCGATCGATTAGAAGAGCTAACTTATAACGATAAAATGAATGCATTTTTAACGAAGGAATTACTTCCGTGGATTCAAGCTAAGTATCACGTTTATCAAGAAAAGAATCATACAACAATTGCTGGTTTCAGTCTTGGTGGCTTAGCAGCTTTTTATGCAGCACTTCAAAATCCACATATTTTCGGAAATGTGTTGTCACTGTCTGGATCCGTACATTGGAAAAAGGATAATTATGAAAATACAATTCCTTGGATTGAAAATCAAATTTCATCAATATATTCTAATGCGACTCATCTACATTCTTACATAGCAGTAGGTGAACTCGAAAACGAACCTCTTTTAACGGCTAATAGACGGATATATAAAGCTTTAGAAGAAAAGAAACGCCAAACCACTTACGAAGAGTTTCAAGGCGGACATGATAGCGTATGGTGGCGAGAAAAGCTATTCGATGGATTAAGGGCATTAGAATTTACAAAAACGACATTAGAAAATAAAAAGGAGAGAGAATCTATGAATCAAGAAGAACTAGATAAAAAACTAAAAAAACAAGAGATTTTAGTAAAAGATGAGAAAGTTTGGTCTTATACGTATGAGGATCATATTAGTTCTATCGTTAAACAAGCAGAACAGAAAGGAGCTTTTGATAATTTACCTGGTAAAGGGAAACCTCTTAATCTTGATAAAGATCTTTCTTACAATCCTGAAAAGCAACTTTATAGAACTTTAGCAAATAATCATGTTTTACCTAGGTGGATTGAGCTTTCAAAAGAAATTGATGATTTAAAAGAAAAACTAAAAGAAAATACAAATACTGCAGAAGCAGCGGACTTAATTCGAACTATTAATAAAAAGGTTTTAGAACATAATTTACTTTGTCCACCAAGCGCGCAAAAAATGAGGGTGAAAATGGATTTTTAACGATTTTCAATTAAGCTATCGCTTGCTATATAATTAAGTTAGGCATTTTCAATTCATTACTAAAGGGAGGCAAATGTAGTGAAGAATACGTATCAACTTCAAATTCCGAAAGAACTAGAACAGTATCGTAGTATTTTAGAAGAAAGTGTGAAACCGTATGTTAAAGTGTCTGGAACGCAAGCAGAGACAACGCTTTTTGAAAGTAAGTTTGGTGGATATCCGTATTTACCTATAGATCAAGAGCATCCTAAAGACTCAAACGGACAACCTATGATGCTACTTGCGCAGTTAAACTTTGAAGAAATTCCGCATGTTGAATATATGCCTCAAAAGGGAATGTTACAGTTTTTCGTAAGTGCTGATGATGAGCTTTACGGAGCAGATTTTGATCATCCAACAATCCAAAAAGACTTTCGAATTATTTATCATTCTACAATTATAGAAGATTTAAATAAGGTTATTACTGATTTTAGTTATTTAAACACCTTAGAATTAGAGGACTTTATCATACCTGAAGCAACAAAACTGAATTTTGAGTTAGCTTATCAACCAGTAACACCAAGAGATTATCGATTTGAAATGATTTTTAGTGATAACATTGATTGGGAAGAAATTGTTGATGAAGAAAATAATACAGAATTAGGCGAACTGTATGATGATTTATGTAAAGATCAAGGGCATAAAATTGGTGGTTATCCATTTTTCACACAGACAGATCCGAGAGAATGGGAAGAAAAATACCAACAACATGATATATTATTATTGCAAATCGATACAGACGATTCATTAAATATTATGTGGGGAGATTCTGGCGTTGCTAATTTCTTTATACGTAAGGAAGAGGTGTTAAATCTAGATTTTTCCAATGTCATTTACAATTGGGATTGTTACTAGAAGATATAAATAATATAATAGCAAACAAAAAATCTTCCTGAAGGTGAGGAGGATTTTTTTATGTTAAAAATAAGCGTTATGTTAACTAGAATAAAAAACAATGATTGTAATGAAAGTCAAGTCTAAATAACAGAAATAACAACAAATAATGTAAAGTTGTAAAACATGTGCAAATAGCAATAAATTCATTAAGTAAAACATAAAATAAAATTACTAATTTATATTTTGTATAGAAATAATTTTTCTGTATAAAAATTTCTTGCCAATCAAAAATGTTTTTAATTCGTTAAATCTTAAGCGATTATTGATTAAGATTTGCTGTGATGAATTTATAACAAATAAAAACGATAAAAGCTGAAGAAATTTGTTTAGATAAGATTTCATGTGAATTTCACTAAAAATCTCTGTTTCGTCTCATTAAGTATAGTTTACTTGGTTTTTGATACCTGATATTACTTTGTTTCTATAACTGCCTATAATATATATTATGTTAACTAACTTTAAATAACAAACTTATTATATGTAAGTTTGTTATTGTGATTAGCCTCCCCTCGTTCTTTTTAATCATTCTGTTTGATGGATTGTTTAGTTGTTTGTTTTATAAGTTGTTGATGAAAATGTCTCCAGATATAAATTATATTTAAGACAATAAAAAATGCAATTCGTTTTAACTGAACGCATTAACCGAATTGCATGGATATGATTCATAATAAGTTTTTAAAATTAGTTTGCTACAGCAATTGCTTCGATTTCAATTAAAAAGTTATCGTTAATTAACTTTCTAACTTCTACAGCTGAACTTGCTGGTGGATTTTTAGGATTTTATATTTAGTTATCGCTAGTGGACATTGTTAAATTAATCTTTTCATAATCTCTTTTAAATTGATTATCATTTTTTAGCCAACGTTTGAAAGCCGATTCGCTTATTTCTAAATTTGAACAAGTTGTAGTATTACATTTATTTTTCATATATTCTTCAAGGAAATTTTGTTTTCTTTGTTTAACGGCAGTTTGAGTTTGTTTTAATTTTCGATCTTGTAATTGATCTAAATTCAGACTTTCTTTCTGAAACACTTCATATTTTCTATGCAAATAAATATCTTTGTCTTTATAAATCCAATTTGAAAATAGTTGTATTGATTTTCTTCCAGATAAAATAACGCGATAATGTTTGTTTTGATTTAGTAAATCGGCTCGTAAATTGCGATTTTGAAGAATTTGATGTAAAGAATTCATAAAGTTATATGATCCACCTACGAAATTAACTGTATAAGTTTCATACTTGACGTAACCATCCCCATCAAAATACCCACGAACAAAATGATGCAAATATTCTTCTGGTACAAAAGGAAATTCGATGTTAAATGATTTACATGGCATAATTCCGTGTATGTTCATAAGGTCGTCTTTTATTGTTTTGCTATTAATATTTAGCATATATACGCCTGTTTTTTTGTTTTGATAAAGTGGCTGGTTTGTTTTGAGTTCTTTTTTTATATCTTCTAAAATATAACTTTCTTTTTGAGATATACTGACACATTGATTTTCCTTCTGTATAACACCATCTGCTGCTATAAACCCTAAAATATAAGCCATGTTATTTGACCACGTTTTAAAATAATCTTCTGTTATGTCATACTTTCTCTTCCAACTCCCTATAGCGCGCCTTGGTACGTTATTGTCTGATAAAACCATACGAATATACCTTGCAGACACATTAGCAAGTGTAGCGATCTCTGAGGTACTCTTCCCCTCTGCATATAGCTGCGTTATTTCAGATTTTGATAGTTTACATTTTGATTTCTTTTTTCGTTTTATGTGCACTTACATCCTCTCCTTCCTTTCTTTTATTAGAGACATATTTTCTTCTATAACATACAACGGAACGTATGTTCTTTGCTGCGTATAAGAAGGAATTTACTAAATAAAAACAATTTACATGTACTTAATATTTGTCTTAGCTGCTGCTGTGCGATTTGTACTTTATAGATACAAATAATGAATTTGACGGATTTATGAAATACAAGGCATTTTAGATGAAAGGTAAAATAATATAGTTTAAACTACAAATAGCTACAATAACAACATACGTAAATTGTTAATCGTAAAAAGGAGAACGAATGAATAAGAAATATACAAATCAAATTCATACTGATATGAGTTTTAAACCGAAAGATATTATAAGTTTAATGACGGATTACTTTAAAATAAAATCAAAGCTGCGTCCTATAAAGGATTTGCCTATCGTTTTATCAAATAAAGATAATGAACCGTTAGAGAGTGTTACATGGTTTGGCCATTCTGCTTCTCTTTTGAAAATAGAAGGTAAAAAACTGTTATTAGACCCGATGTTTGGAGATGCCTCTTCCCCATTTCCTTTGTTTAATAGTAAACGCTATAGTGGTGCTTTTTCTTTAGAACGTGATGACCTTCAAGAAATTGATGCGATTATCATTTCTCATAATCACTATGATCATTTGAATTACAAAAGTATTATGCAGTTAAAAGATCGCGCAAAGCACTTTTATGTTCCAACTGGAGTTGCACAATATCTTATTAAATGGGGTGTTTCGCCTAGTAAAATTAGTGAGCATAATTGGTGGGACGAAATTACGTTTGATAATATTAAGTTAGTATGTGCGCCTGCAAGGCATTTCTCGGGACGTGGTATGACAGATAGAGATCGTTCATTATGGTGTTCATGGCTTATTCTTGGTCAAGAGACTAAAATTTTCTTTAGTGGTGATAGCGGTTATGCCCCTCACTTTAAGGAAATTGGTGATAAATACGGTCCATTCGATCTTACATTAATGGAATGCGGGCAATATGATCCGAGGTGGTCTGCTATTCATATGTTGCCTGAAGAAACGGTACAAGCTCATATTGATGTTAAAGGAGAATTACTTCTTCCAATTCATTGGGGTGCTTTTACGTTAGCATTACACAAATGGAGTGACCCGATAGAACGTGTTACGAAAGAAGCCAACCGTTTAGGTGTTAAAATTACAACGCCTCAAATTGGCGAATCTATTACGTTAAAATCTACAAACTATCCTTCAACAGCTTGGTGAAGAGAAATTTAATTATAAATAGAAAAAGAGCGAACTCTCTTATAAGGAATTCGCTCTTTTTCTGTATTTAAACTTATTTCACTATATTTGATTTCCCACTATCTAAAATTCTATTTGCTGGTACACTGAACATTTCAATCACTGTATTCATACTTTTATCAGTTAGTTCAATGAGTTCGTTTTCATGTTTTATTTTATTTAAATCCCACACCATCCCATGAAATTCATTATACTGACCACTTACTTTTATAATGCTTTTTGTTTTATTTGAAGGCTGTATTTGAAGATTTGTAAATTGATTCCCACTAATTTCATTTGGCGTAGTTACTTGACTATCCATATAAATCATATTCACACAGTCTTCTAAAGAAAAGTTCATAAAACGATTAGCATTTATCCAAGCTTGTCCGGTGCTCGGTTTTTTTGCTACTAATTTTAGTCCGGTTTCCATTCCTACAATTTTAATGTTTTCGAAGTTAATAAACGAAATTTCATTTTCTTTTCCAGCAGAGTATAAAGAAATTCCGGTACCTTTATTCGTTTCCGTCCAATTAATAATATTTATATCTTTTATTTGTGTTTTGTTCCAAGTGTTATAATATTTATTTTTACCGTCTAAATAAATAACTTCAGAGTTAAATTTAGGATCGTCAATAGCTATATACGCTCCTTCAATGGATGCGTTTTTCTCTAGTTCTAGAACTCTAAAGTTTCCCTCAACCACAAATTGTGATCCATAACCAAATAATAATTTCACACCTTTTTTAACAGTGATTGGTGACGTGATTTTATACTTTTTATCATCAAGCAATACGGTTTTTATTTTACTAGACGCTGCTTTATTAATAGCAGATTGTATTTTTATTGAATCATTTGCCCCTTTAAAGTCTTCTACATACAAGTTAGTACTTTTAGCTGCATAGTCTTTTTTGTTGTATTGATAAAAAGCAAAAATAATTAAAACTATACCAATGAGTAAAACAATTACTTTCTTCATCGTACTCACCCCATATCGATTAATCTATGCTTTTATATTTAGGTTATTATTATTTTGCTTTGTATTTCAGATTACCATTGCTGCTTTGTCTATGATTGAATTATATTATGTAGGATTTAGTAAACTGTTTGCTTTACTAATACATCATTCTTATAATGTATTAATTTATGATTTCATAAAACAAAAGTCTGCTTGTACATAATGTAATCCCTTCCTCTATCCCTAATAAGCTCTTACTGGTGATATAAGATGTACTGCTGCAGATTGCTCTCCTGCTTCAATCAATATCGGTCTCATAGAACCGCCAAAGCTTAAAGTAATCGTTTCTTCTTTTATTGCTCTTAAAGCATCAACCATAAAACGCCCATCGAAAGATATATTTAATTGTTTTTCACCTTGAATCGCATCTATTTGTTGCGTTTCGGATATTTGCCCAATTTGAGAAGCGTTTGAAGAAATTTTAATTGTAGATTCGTTTATGATTTCTAAGTTAACATTGTTATTGGCCCATTCACTTGCTAATAAACTTGATCGGTCTACACCTTGTAATATCTTTTTTCTATCTATGTTAATAATCGTTTTAAAGTCATTTGGAATAAGGTTAGAAATATTAGGATATTTCCCTTCAATTAGTCTTGAATATAATGTAGTTGTTCCGAGCGTAAATATAATATGACTCTCTGAAAGGTAAATATATACGAATTCCGAATTGCTGTTCATTAATTTTAGAAGTTCACTAATGGTTGCGCTTGGTACAATACAATTTGCTTTTACATCTGAGGAAAGTCGCGTTTCACGTATCGCTAGTCTATGTGAGTCAGTTGCAGCACAAATAAACTTATTATTAGATAACTCTATATGCACCCCAGTAAGAACAGGTCTAGATTCATTTTTCGCTACCGCAAAGACTGTTTGTTTAAATACTTCAATCAATTGCTCTGTCTCTACTTTGATTTCTGCATGATTGTCTATAAGCGGTACATTCGGAAACTCATCTGCAGGAAATCCATTTAAACTTAATGTGATTTCTTCTGATTGTATCGTAATTAATTGCTCATTCTTACTTTTTATTGCTATATCACTTGGCATTTTCTTTATTATTTCAATGAAATACTTTGCAGGTACAACAATAGTTCCTGCCTTTAAAATAGTTGCAATCTTTTCGTCTTCAATTGAAACAGGAATGAATTTTTCGATAAAAATATTCGAGTTACTTGCAATTAAAGTAATTCCAGATTGATCTGCAGTTATTTTTATACCAGATAATATAGGAATTAAAGATTTTGTTGATATCGCTTTGTTAACTTCTGAAAGTGCTTGAGTAAATTGTTTGTGATTAACGATGAACTCCATGTTTTCCCCACCTTACATGAGATAATATTTTTATGAAGATTGATGAACGATTGTTCCGTTAAAAAAGTACGGTACTGTTTCTTTCCTTTGTAATAAATCTAGTAAATGTTCTGGTATGCGTAAATATGGAGCTGCTATATGTAATTCCATCCAAGTAATCTCTTCGATTTCTTTTGGTCTTGATATATATGTCTCCCCGCCAATTATTTCGCCTAGAAAATTAAAGAAAATTGCATGATGATCTCTTTCCTCAAAAAAGGCTTCGCTGATAGAACAAATCCCGTTTACATTTATATGTAACCCTGTTTCTTCTTTTACTTCTCGAATTACTGCTTCTTCTAACGTTTCTCCTAATTTAACTGCGCCACCTGGTAATGTATAATAAGAACCATTTTCCCCTTTGTTTTTTACCATTAAGATCTTTTCGTTTGTTTTATCGTATAAAAGTGCATATGTAACATTTACTTTTTTCATATGTACCTCCTCTATTTTTAATAAAAGGAATTTTCTGTCTTTTATTTATTTTACCATTAACTCCTTTTAATATATATAAGTTAGTTAAGTCTTGCCTTTACCAGTATTGGTGGAATTAATAAGAATAGGCTACTGATATAAAAAAGAACGTACCTTAGGAAGATTATCCAAAGGACGTTCTTGCAGTTTTAGAATAAAAATTGATTCAATTAATACTGAAATTAATAATAACCTCGCCCTTATTGCATGTGTATTCCAAATACTAATGTTAACAAATTCTATATACTTTTTAGCCGTTTTTCTAAATAATAATGATTATGTCCTTTCGGATGATCTTCACTTACTCCGATTACTTTATATCCATGCTTCTTATAAAAATCAGGTGCCTGAAAACTAAAAGTATCTAAATTGATTAACCTGCACTCTTTTTCAATTGCAAACTCTTCAATAAGTTTTATTAACTTGGTTCCGTAACCTTCATGCCTATATTCTTCAGAAACCCATAGAAAGTCAACGTGTATATGGTGCCAAAAAGTTATCGCTGTTACCCCGCCTACGATTTCTTCTTTTTCATCTCTTACTATGAAACTAACCTTTTCTGAAGGTGTTTTTTCTTCATCTGCGAGATATTTTTGATTATATTCAATTACTTTCTCTCTTATGTAATCACTATCTTCTTGTACCCACTGCTGTACTATTTTCATTTTAAGTGTCACGCTCCTTTTTACTTATCTATTCAATTTTAAAATGATATTGTCCTGTCTTTAATGAGTTGGTAAAGAAGCAAAGTTAATGGAATAAAAAAGAGCCCTAGTATGAGGACTCTTTTTAAAATTAAGCTACTTTCCGATGTAAATGTTTTAGTTCCTTTTTCTTTTCTACATTTGGTGGACGGATTAATATTGAAATAATGAAGGAAATAACACTTAAAACACCAATTATAATGAAAGTTGGTTGAAATCCTCCAAGTATCGCTCCAATAAATGATCCTGCAAGCGCACCAAATCCGAAACCTTGGTAGACAATGCCGTAATTTGTACTATGGTTTTTTAATCCAAAGAAATCTCCGACAATAGCTGGGAATATAGTTATATTACCGCCGAAGCAAAAGGCGACACTTGCTACACAAGCAAAATAGATTCCGTAATTTAGCGGAATAAAACTTAAAGTAAAGACTGACAAACCTATAATAATAAACGTTGCAGAGACAATTTTCATTCGCCCGATTTTATCTGATAACGTCCCAAGAATGATTCTACCTACTGTATTAAAGATTGCAATCATAGCAACGGCGTTTGCAGCGGTTGCTGCGCTAAGTCCAACAAGTTGTACGCCGATATCTTTTACCATACTGATTAAATATAAACCACCCATACACGAGGTGAATAACATAAAAAATAGCAGATATACTTGTTTCGTTCGCATCATTTCACGCGGAGTATAGTCATTGTGTAATGTTTCAGTTACAGCATTACTTACAATTGCCTCACGTAAGAAGAACGATCCGATTAACACTAAAAGTAACACGATAATACCCCAATATAAGAATGCTTGTGATACACCAAAGTTATCGATAAGATTTCCGTTTATATATCTAAAGATTAAGCTGCCCATTCCATACGCTGATACAGATATACCTGAAATAAGCCCTTTCCGATTTGGAAACCATTTAATTAAATTAGATAGTGATGTAATATAAGCTGTTCCATCCGCATAACCAACAACGACACCAGCTAATAAATATAATAGTGGTAAAGAAGAAACTTGTGAACTAAGTATTAAGCCGAGTCCTAAAACAATTCCTGCAGTAGCAATAAGTTTTCGAAGTCCTAATTTTTTCTGCAACTTGGCTGCAAATAAAGTTGAGAATGATAAAGAAAAACTAGTTATGGAGAAAGTTATCGCTACTGAATTAAGATTCCATCCAAACTTACTTACAAGGGGTTGATTAAATAAACTCCATGTATAAATTGTTCCAAGGCCAATTTGAACAATGATTGTACCTAGAACAATTAGTAACGGATTTATAGAAGTTTGTTT
Organism: Bacillus sp. FSL L8-0152; assembly: GCF_038006365.1. Lineage (NCBI taxonomy): Bacteria > Bacillati > Bacillota > Bacilli > Caryophanales > Bacillaceae > Bacillus > Bacillus sp. FSL L8-0152. Next base: position 2,729,505 of record NZ_JBBOVB010000001.1, on the reverse strand, counting down.
CATACTAACTGTCCCCTTCTTTTATCTTGACATGAATTTTCACAGTTAGTATATCCATCATAAATTGCAAGATACTGTACGGAAAATGGTAATTAAGTTCATATACACAAAAAGACACTTCATAAAGAAGTGCCTTTTGCAGGTTATATCAGATATTTCTAAAGAAAGCTTTGTTAAGATAAGACATTTTCAAATGCTTATGTATATATGTTATCAAATAATTTCTTAAATGTTATGAGACTTAAGACGTATTTTTCATTCATCATATAGTCGGATGAAAAATTAATATTCGATTTCATCAAAATCTTTCGGCTGCGGTACAGTTTGCATATTAGCTGCATCTTTAGGATCGCTATAAATTGCATTTTGCTCTGTATTTACATCTTTTATATTTTGCTTTTTATTTTTGTTCACGTTATCTTTCATTTTCAATCACTCCTTTTTGTTATAGGAGTAATTATGCCCTATTACCGTTACTAAATGTATCAGCGACTAAATTACTAAATTCACGTAAATAATATAAGTAATTATCACCACCGTAGTTATATCTTTTATTATACATTTTTGCAACAACTACATTATATTCAGGTATTACTAAAATAGTCGGTCCAGTAATCCCTAATATTTGATACGACCCTTTTGGAATACGTTCACCAATTTCGCTTAATTGTGCAGGCTCATTTTGGATGAACCAAAACACCCCATTTTGTGGTAGCTCTTTGTTTATAAATGTTGGGCTCTGCAAACTCGTAGCGATTTTTATAACTTCTTTTGGAACAATTTGTTTATCATCTATCATACCTTGATTTAAATGCAGATTACCCCACTGCGCAAATTCTCTAGCTGAGACAAATAAATTTTTTTCAGTACCGTCATCTACCGTACCAATTTCACTAATTGCGTCTTCATTTGGATTATTAACAACGTCAACTAAATTTTCATCTCGCTGAACTCTCCAACCTGTTTCTTGAAAATTAGCAGGTTTAAACACACGCCCCTTTAACAATTCAGGAAAACTTTTGTTATATAGCTGATAAATAAGACGTGTCATCATTCTTACATTAATATCTCTATACGCCCATGATTGTCCCGGTTCAAATTCACGAAAAATTGTCCCGTCATTCGTTTCTTCTAATCCGTGCGAATGTGTTACTAAATGTCTTATCGTCGTTTTACTAAGCAATACAGGATTAAAGTCTTTAAAATATTTTATCGCTTCATCATCGATAGAACTTATTTTCCCCTCGTAAAGCGCATACGCTATCATTAATCCTAAATAACTTTTTCGAGCAGAAGCAACGTTAAATTGTGAAGATGCTGTTACTCTCTTGGTTGTAGATGTATTTGAGTGATAACCACTATAATGCTCTAGTACGATTTTATTATCTTTTATAATACAAAGTGCTGTAGCAGAACTATGATTTTTTTCTTTTATATCCTCTACCCAAGAAATCAACTTATCATATATATACAAATAAATCCCCCTTAATACACATCAAAATTACAGCATGAAAGAAAAGTGCAAAATAGTTTTTACACCTTTCTTTCATATAAAATAACTTGAATTTTCTATACTTAAATAATCCACCAGTTCCAGCAATTAAAGCAACTGAAACATCCTGCGCATCCTATGCATCCGCCGCAACGACCTGCACAACCACCACATCTACCGCCACATCCACCGCAACGTCCACCACAACCTCCACATCCGCCGCAACGACGTGCATCGTCTTGAATGTAATAGTATGGATATTGACTTTGTTGTTGATCCCAATACACAACATTGCCAGTTTGATAATCATTAAGGTTTAATGATTGTAGTTCTTGTTGAAACTGATTCATTATGAAACCCTCCATTTATAAATGTAAATTCCGTCCAAATATTAAAGTTAATAAATTCTTTTAAACAAAGTAGAAACAAGACTATAGACTAAATGCGTACATCAACAAAATATGAACTTACACTAGGTGATGTACCTTGTTTTTCAGCCTATTTTCTTTATATTCATTCGATGGACGTATTTACTATAAATAAAGTGATTTAAAAATTACTAATCCAACAATTTAGGAGTTCATCATTTAACTTACTTTCTAATAATTCCTTTACTAAAGGCATTGGCATGATTTCATAATGATTTAAGGCTTCTTTATTATAAGCTATCCAGTGAAATGCTAAATGAGACTCGCTAGATTTCGGTGTTAAGTCCGTATGTAAATCTTGTGACTCTACTTCAAAAATGTGGTTAATTTCATGATGAAGAACTTCTTTATCTTGCCATTGATTTTCTATGACGCCTAAAAATTGTTGTATACTACAGTTTACTCCAAGTTCTTCTCTTAACTCTCTTTTTAATGCATTCTCTGCTGATTCTCCAATTTCAACATGGCCACCAGGTAAAAAATAATGATGGCCGATATATTCAGCAACTAATAATTTTTCATCTTTTATCATGACTGCTCGTACAATATGATGAAATTTACTTTTCAATTGATATTCCTCCTAGTTATTTAATGTATAGTTTCTCAAAATAGTCATTTAGTATTGGTATAATATAAATCATAGGTGTTTCATACGGATGAATATCTTTAATAACTTCAAGAGCATCTTTTACAAGTTCTCGTTTACACTTTATTTCAACTTTACATTCTTGTCCTTCGCATATTTGACCAATTTCTCCATTAAAAGGAGATGCCTCTTCTAAAGGTCTCCAATATCCTTTCACTGAACTATAGGAAAGACAATGGTCATATTCGCCCGTTTTACATGCTCCAATTTTATTTAATTCATCCCTTAATGTTTCAATATATTCTTCAGGAATGAACACTTCAATTTTCACTTCAGTAAATTGCATATTTCATTTCACACCTTTACTTCCTAATAGTTAAACAAATAAACGATATACTTGCTCACCATCATACTCCTGTCCTAATGATATGAAACCATATCGTTCATATAATTTCTTTGCAGAGATATTATCTTTATGTACGGTTAATCTAATTTCTTTACATGCCTTAAACGTATTTTTTATTATATTAATACTTTCTTGTAATGCTGCTTTTCCATAACCATTACCTTGTTGCGATTGATCAATAATAAATCCGTTAATCCAATACATATCCGATGTCTCTATTACAACAGCATGCATAACAAAACCAACCATAAGGTCACCATCGTATATAGCGAATGGTATGTACTCTACATTGTCACCATCTGGTTTTATATATACTTTAGCAAGTGAAACTGCTACAGCGGGGACAAATTTTCTTTGATCTTCTTTAACTTGTAACTTTAATGCATCTTCCCAATTGTCTCTCGTAACAACCTTTAACTGGACATTCAATATTGTAAGCTCCTTTATCTAGAGGATGTATTTTTATATTCAACGCATTGAAATAATTCCCTTTTTCGACAGCAACTTATAACATAATTTTTATAAAATCTTGAATGAATTTTTCTGCATCTATTTCTAAAGCTATACGGGCTCCTTCAGATTTAGAGTTAGGGCGAAAATCAGCAAATGTTTGTCCTTTCGTATCTCCGTATGTATCTACATTTACTGTACGATGCACAAATTCAAAAAAACTTGGATTTACTAATCCACTTATTGCAACCACATCATGTAGCAAAGGCCCTTCCATAGATGGATTAAGTTTTTGGTATGCGGATAGATAGTAATCATACATTGGTTTCATTATCATATGAAATGGATTCTTTGTATTAGCTTGAATATAGTTAAATACATTTGGTGTTAACACAGCTTTGTTTGTTACATTTAAAGGGAATATGAATAAATTCTTTGCTTGATGGAAAACAATTTTACTTGCTATCGGATCTCCATACACGTTTGCCTCTGCTAATGGCGTAACGTTTCCTACTTCTAAAAAAACACCACCCATGAAATAGATTCCTTTTACATTTAGCATTAAATCATTCCATAAATTAAAAGCAATTGCTAACGAGGTAGATCTTCCTACATCAACAATCGTTAAATCTTTTCCGTACTTTATAAGAATCGCAGCAATACTGCCGAAATTATATATTGGAATAGATAATATATTTCCTGGAACATGGATGGGCCCTAATCCTTCTGCTCCGTGAATTTCAGGATAGTACGTAGTGATTTCTTCTGTCAGTGGTTTTGTTGCACCACTAATGACAGGAATGTCTTGTCTATTTGCTAACTGTAAAATATACGCTGCATTATGTGCAGCATGTATATGCTCAACATTTCCGTATCCAGTTACAATACCTACAATTTCAATTTCGGGATGCAGTAAACCATACATAATGGCAAATGAGTCATCAATACCTGGGTCTCCGAAAAATAATACTTTTTCCAAGAAATACTCTCCCTTCATAAAAACATAGAGTCATCAATAACTATGTATATGAAAAAAGCAAGTATATCTATGCGAATTTTAGAATGGATAATGTTTTACAAAACATTAAAAAGGAACTAGCGAATGCTAATTCCTTTCTTCAGTAACCATTCTCAAATTTAATTAATTATCGTATCCTTCATAAATTGCATCATTTATTAGATTTTGTGTTTTTTTATCATCAGGTACAGGCTTCCACCAATTTCCTGTAATAAATAACATAGTTAATAAATTATAACTATCACTAAAATAACTTTCTCTCTTATTCTTCATCCAATCCCAACCGCTATTTACCCACTTTTGATTATTGCTACTCGTTATACTTGCAGCAATAAACGGTGAAACAAATACAGCAGTTGGATAACTACCAATATTGGATCCATTTAATTGATAACCATCCACAATTTTAGAAGGATTTCCATTCGTTTTATTTTGAATCCATGAAGAGACTTTATCAGAAATGACTTTACTTCGCTTCTCGCCGTACATCGCATAGTCCATTACAATTCTTAAAGGTACTCGACTAGCATTATAATAATATGCATTTGTATATTCTGACTCATCTAAGAAGTCTTTAGGTGCAGGTTGTGGTGGGTTTTTTACAACAAAATCTGAAATAAGTCCTGTATTTGAAGAGTACTTATTACTAAATTGCGTATAAACATCGTACAAATTATTAATAACAGTAAGCCAAGTTTTATCACCTGTAAATTCATAAAATGCTCTAAGATGTGACATCATCCAATCAGATGGTCTCGTATCAAGTGAACTTTTAGAATCCCAATCTCCTAAATTTAGTCGGTTATTATTTGTAACATTACTAGCTTTAATACCTTTTGTAATCATGTCTTGTGCTTCTTTCAAATAATTAACTGTTCCATTAGATCCCCACTGCTTATGAGCAAGAAGAAGCGAATACGCAATATCTAAATCTCCATCAGTAGCAGAATCAAAATGACCTTGTGCTTTTTTACTATCTGCGACAACCCATCCCATTAAATTAGGATTTTGAGAGCTTTTAAAAGTTCTTGCTGTTTTAAATAAACCGTCATAGATTTTTTGAGCATTCGAATCATAACCAGCCATTAATACTGTAATTATCATCCCATACCCTTGACCTTCTGAAGTTCCAAGTGGCTTAAACCCATCCGCATCACCTGTAATCTCTCCTTTTACGTAATAACCACCAGGTAAAGAAGATAAATCATTTTTCAAATATTTCTTTTTCCAATTATCGTAGTAACTTCTTACAGAAGCATTTAAACTTTCCTGTGTAACATGATTCGGTTTTATAACACCTGCATAATTAACTTGCTGGGGAAATGGTTTCATTTCCTTTGCAGCAGCTACTTGTTGATTAACTACGGGAATAGAATTTTGTATTGAATTGTCCGTTACACTTGCTGCGAAACTAGAATTAGAAAAACTAGCTAGTCCGATTCCTACAATAGAAATACATGTGAAAATTTTTCTTTTTCCATTCATTATGTTGTCAGCTCCTTTTAAAATGCTTACTACATAAAATGTAACATACAATATTTAACTGAAATACAAAATATTATATTTATCAACATAAGAAAGAAACTATATAAAAAAGTATCATAAAATTATTATTGAATTACATTATACAGATTGATTATTTGCTAAATTCCTATTTTTTTCTTTTCTTAATACCGGTATATGAGCAATCACAATTCCAAGTATAGTAATTCCTCCGCCAATTATCGAAACTAAAGTTGGCACTTCTCCTAACCATATCCAAGCAATGAAACACGCAGTTATTGGCGTTAAATATAGAGAACTTGTTGCTTCAGAAGCACCAGCACGAGATATAATATAGGCCAATGCAATATACGGGAGTACTGTTGGAAAGACACCTAAATATATAACGCTCAAGTTAACTTCAAGAGGAGCTACTAGTATTTCTTGATAAACTCCGGGTAAGAAAATAAGCATACATACAGTACTAGACAAAATTGTATATATGGTAAATGGTAAGAAGCCGTCTTTTTTTAAGGAAGATGTTTGGAAAACGAAAAATAGACTTTCTGAAATCGCCGCTAATAATATAAATAATCCCCCGCTATTCAATTGAATAGCATCGCCCTGGCTAAATGAAATTAAGGCAATTCCTGCAAAACTCATTACACCACCGATCCAGCCATTTAATTTCATTTTTTCATTCAAAAAAACAGAAGCAAGAATTGCCGTCACTATTGGAGTGACTGAAATTATTAAACTTGCAGATCCAGCATTTACTGTTTTTTCGCCGTAGTTTAATGCGATGTGATAAATAGTAAATCCTAGAGCACCAAATATGAAAATTGCTGGGATATCCTTTAAATCCGGTAGTCGTAGTTTGTATATAAATGAAAATAACAAAAGTATAAATGAGGCGATTAATAAGCGTAGTAAAGTAAGGTGTTCAGGCGTATAAGATTCAAGCCCCAGACGAATTGCTGGAAAAGCAGTTCCCCATATAAGAATTGTAAAAGCGTGAGCACATATAATGCGTAAATCCCATTTTTTATTATGCATATTTTCTCTCCTTCCCTAAAAAACCAACCATTTTTAAATTACCAATTATTTCTTTTCATCATATTTAATAGTTGATACAATGTCTTCAACCAGTTATTTATCGGAAAAACCAACCACTTTGAATCTTTTAAATAAACGAAGGAGTTTTTTATATGACGACCGATAAAAAAGTGCCCAAATATCAGCAGATAATAGACTATATGAAAGAAAAAATTGAAAACGGAGAATGGCCAATTGGAAGTAAAATCCCTAGTCAGCGGCAGTTAGCAAAATTATTTCATGTAAATCGAAGTACTGTAATTACTGCGCTAGATGAACTTATGGCAGATGGTTTAATTCAAGGACAAATCGGAGCAGGAACAATTGTAATGAATAATACATGGTCATTATTAGCAACTAATCCTCCGCCCGATTGGAGTGAATATGTAAAAGCCGGTATTCATAAACCAAGTAAGTTAATGGTTCGAGAAATAAATGAAGCAGAAGCAAATAAAAAGCTTATCCATCTTGGTAAAGGTGAACTTGCACCTCATCTTTTCCCGCTCGAAACTATGCAATCTATAATAAAAACCGTCAGTGAGGAATTAGATTATTTCGGATACGAAGAACAAAAAGGTTTTTATCCGTTACGTGAAGCAATAAGCAAATACGTAAAATCATTTGGAATACATGCATCACCGGATTCTATATTAATAGTCTCGGGTGCACTCCAAGCATTACAATTAATATCAATTGGTCTTTTACATAGAAAATCAACTGTTTTACTTGAACAACCTTCTTACTTATATTCACTTCATGTTTTTCAATCAGCAAATATAAATTTATCCGGTATATCAATGGACCATCACGGTATTTTACCTAACGATTTATTAAAACGAATTAAATATAGTCAAAAGAATAATATTTTATATTCAATCCCTTGTTTTCAAAATCCAACGGGGATATTGATGACCAAAGAGCGAAGAAAAGAAATATTAAAAATATGTGAAAAAGAGCAGTTGCCTATCATCGAGGATGATATTTACCGAGAGTTATGGATTGATGAATCACCTCCAGCTCCTTTAAAGTCGATGGATAAACATGGACAGGTATTATATATTGGTAGTCTCTCTAAAACACTTAGCCCAGGACTTAGAATTGGATGGATAATCGGATCAGAACCTGTTATTGATAGATTGTCAGATATAAAAATGCAAACAGACTATGGATCCAGCTCTTTATCTCAAAGAGTAGCTGCTAAATGGATAAATGAAGGTTTTTATGAAGAACATGTAGCAAACGTAAGAATGCACCTGAAAGAGCGAAGACAAATAATGATACGAGCTTTAAATAAATATTGTGCAGATATTGCATCGTGGGATATTCCTAGTGGTGGATTTTTTATATGGCTAAAGGTTGTACATAACATTCCGATGAAAAAACTATTTTCAGAGGCTCTATCAAAAGGAATTCTTTTAAACCCAGGACGTATTTATGAAGAAGAATCAGATCAGTACATTCGTTTATCATATGGATATGCTTCACCAGAACAAATGACTTACGGGATTAAATTGCTCAGTGAATTAATTCGAAAGTTAACGGCATAAAAAAATCCTCTTTTGTTTTTGGAGGATTTTTTTACGTATCTTATTTACCACAATTTCATTTCCTGCCCTAATAAAATAAGTTTTTCATAAGGATCTCCGTCAATATTTAATACTTGAGCAAAAGCAGGTTCTGTTTTTAAACCTTGTTCCTTTAAGCGAATAACTTCTTCCCTTATATGGGGATGTTGCATTAATAACATGTGTTCCACTATCATATGTCTATATGCATTTTGATTACGCACTGGCTTCGGTTGAGCAAATAATTCAAATTCAAAACCTTCGAATTCAAAATTCACCTTTATCGATTCAGTACCTTTAATTTTTTTCTTTTTTATGTTGAACCCTCCATAAGAACCATATAAAGATCTCATTTCCTGCTCAAAAACATCAAAGTTATATACTTCCATTACGATATCTAAGTCAGATTGAGGAGTATCAATTCTTATAGGGATTGTCCCGCAAAGAACGGGATTATATAAAGCTAAATCCTCCATTATGTTTAGGCTATTCAAAACATCATATATTTTTTGTTGTTTCTCATTGCCCGATTGTAAATATGTAATAGATGTAAACATAGAAGTCTCTCCTTCATTTAACATAATAATCATCTCACTAAATATTTAAATCATTGGGTTTTGTTCTAGGGGTACCTTTATTTCAATATATTAAGCCGAACTAACTATATTTTTCAACTTTTCTCCTATACTGCAATACTATAAAAATAAAAAAGGAGGAATTATTATGAGCATTTTTAACATTCTTTTAACCATACACATCCTATTTGGAACAATATGCTTAATCACTGGTATTGTAGCGATGGTTGCCCAAAAGAAGAAAGGAAAACATACCGAATGGGGCGAAATATATCATGCATCCTATGTTGTCATTACCCTTACGGCAATAATATTATCCATTATCAACTGGGATAAAATCGCATATTTATTTTATGTAGCAATCTTCTCTTATTCATTTGCGATTTATGGATACCTTGCACGAAAAAAACGTTGGAAAAATTGGCTCCATCACCACATTAGAGGTATGCTAGGTTCTTATATTGGTGCAGTCACCGCACTTTTAGTAAATATCGGCATCCATATTCCCATTTTAAATTTACTTCCGCCAATATGGTTTTGGTTTTTACCCACCTTAATTGGTATCCCCCTCGTAGCCAGTGTATCAAAAAAATATAAAAAGCGTAGTTGAAATTAATTACATTTTGATTACTTTCTGATTATTAGAATGAAAAATTATACTCTATGTATTACAAATAATATTATGAATGCTCGTCCTATGAATATTTAAAATAAAATGCCGCCCAACAGGACGGCTCTTATTTTTACTTTACAAACGTAACATATTCACCAGAAACCCATTGATTTCCACCAACATTATACCAACCATCTTTATATCCAAATGATTGATATTTTTCACCTTGATACACGTTTTTCACAATGCCGTAATTTGTTCCTGGGCCGGTACGAACACGCAATACATCAGCGATTATAGTAACTACACCAACACCCTCGTTTGATGATTGTGAAGGTGTTGGTACATTTCCTCCCGTATAACGAATATATGATGGATCGTTATAAATCCACTGATCGCCACCGAGATTTAACCAACCATTTGATTGTCCAAATACTTTGTAGGACTCTCCTTTCCCTAATTGACGAATAACGCCATATCCAGTACCAGGTCCTTTTCGTAAATTTACATTACTACCGTTAATATAAGCAATCCCTACACTATCATTCGACGGGGGAGGAGTCACTACGTTTTGAGCACCTTTTCCAAAAGTATCCGTTCCATATCCTTTGTAGTTATATTGCAAATGCGGGCTATCCACAAATCCTTTCCAGTCGCCGCCCCATTCAAAGCCAATTTGTTTAGCATAACGAATTGCTGATGCCCACGGTTCTTTATTATAGCCATTCCAATCTTCTGTACCATTCGACTGGATTGGAACAAAATCTAATGCCTGTCCTACTAAGTGATATGAGCGCATCGTTTGTGATGCTCCTTTACGAACATATTCACGTTGTTGCTCGACCGTACGGATTGTTTCATAAATTAATACTTCAATTCCATTGTCGATACAGTACTGATACCACTTAAAAGCTGCAGCTTTCGTATTATCCGCTAATTTATTCAGATTACTTACATTTCTATTGTGGTATTTCAATATGCAACATCTCCTTTTCTATTATCCTATGCAAAACTCGTCTCACGGGTTGTACATATACCTAGAACGATACGAAGTACAAATACATAGGAAGCCAATTCAGCTAAAAAGGTTTTCACTTCTAGCTTCAAACTTTGTAAGTTGAAATCGAAGCAATAAAAAAACCACAACCTAAGTCTTCAAGTTGCGGTTTTTGGTATTTTCTTTTTATATGCAACATGCCACCTTGCATTATTAATCCTAATATATAGGTTGTGTAAATTTTCCCTTTATGAATAACACTTCTTATTCATGACTTTTCAAATCCAATATTGAATGTAAACGATCCGGATAATTAGTAAACATCCCGTCGACTCCCCATGAAAGTAACTTTTTCATATCTTTTTCATTATCTACTGTAAATGGATGAACTTCTAATCCGTTTTTCTTTATTTTATTTACATAATCTGAATCAATATATTTGTAATTCATACCAAGACCTATGCAGTACGTTTTATACTTTTCTATCTCTAATTCTGTTAATTGAACTGCTTTTTTATTAGGTAATAATTGTACTAAAGATATATTACTATTTAAGCTATGAATCTTTTGCAGACTTTCTTCACTAAACGATTGAATAATAACTTTATCCTGTATTTCATAGTGATTAATAATTTCTAATGATTTTTCTTCCATTCCTGGATATTCATTAGGTGATTTTGTTTCAATATAATAGTTTGCGTTATGCCCAAACGTTTCAATAATTTCTGTTAATGTTGGGACTTTAGCATTTTCAAATTCTTTCTTTGCTAAGTTCGGATATTTTTCGTTGAAAAAAGAATCTGCATTTAGTTGCTTTATTTCTTCTAATGTATGCTCTTTCACTAGCCCAGTACCATTTGTTGTACGGTTTAAGGTTTCGTCATGCATTGCCACTAAATGCCCATCTTTTGTCATTTGGAGATCAATTTCTATATAATCTCCATTCATTTTTTGTCCTAATTTATATGCTGCTATTGTATGTTCAGGCGCATATGCAGAAGCACCTCTATGTGCGATATTTTTTATATGATTTGATTGATTAATAGCTTTAGTATACTTATGTTCATTTATTTTCTGAAAAACAAAGATACTTATTACTATAAATGCACAAATTATTGTAACGAGATATATCTTTTTCATAACGATTTATAAGCTCCTATATAAAGACGATTTAACTTGAATGATTTACTCAATTAAATGTCGATTTTCCAATACAGTCATTTTGCCGATAGCTTGAAATCCCGATTTTTTATAAATATTGATTCCATCGGGTGAAGCTTGTAATACACAATACGTATTTTTAAATTTATGTGCTTCTTGCAGCAGGAAATTGAACATAGCAGATCCGAACCCTCGTCCTCTCATTCCTTCTTTCGTTGCTATGTCATAAATACCAATACTATCTTTTGAACATATCAATGAACCAACAGTTACGACTTCACCTTCATATAACCCTAAAAATAATTTCAGATTCTCACTGTTACATATATCAAGATTAGAAATTTGATTATAGAATGCTTGTACATGTATACCTTCTTCTGATGTACCGAATAGATCAGCTAACGTTTCTCCAAATTTATTTATTTGTCCAGGTGAAGATGCTTGTTGAATAGTAAAACTTACTGGCATGTTTATTGTTGGGGAAATTGTTTTTAAGTCTGCTACCATCGCAATATTCTGTTCTACTTCTTTTAAACCGATTTTAATTAACTCACTTTTTATATCCCGCTCTTGCTCCTCATCCCATAACCAAACACTCATTGGAAAATTTCTTTGATAATAGTATTCTACCTCTTTATATAATTTCTCGATCCCTTCCGTTAAATTATTGTTTAGTAGAGTGATGATATTAAATGTATCGGCAGGTAATCCACAATCAACAGCAATATAATCTTTCGTTTTTTTTATACTCATTCCGGGCACAAATTGTGCAACATATGAAGTTTTAAATGCAAAGTTTTCTAGTAGTAGTTGTTTATAATTCATCAATAGTTCTCCTTTTCATAAAAAGTAACACTCGAATTTTTCTATATTAAATATAACATATTAGAAATTTACCATTTTCTATAAAAAGTATCTCTTTAAATTGTGCTCTATAGTTTAAAATAATTAAAAATGATATAACGTTGTCGGAATGAAAAAAGTGGTATATAATAAATATTAACATTACTAGTAATTATTTTAGGTATTCCTAGAATAAAGGAGCGATACATATGAAAATTACTATTTATTTCGGAAGTCATGAAGATCAAGATGTTCGTACTATGGACTGTCATTTAGATGTAGAAGATACAGAAGAGATTGTTTCTGTATCATAATATAAATAGTTAGGGTAAACCCTATCCCTTACAGCGTTTAAGGCACCTTTTATAAGGTGTCTTTTTTGTTATATTTTCATCAAAAACCCTTTACTTTATAGCGTTTTAATAGTAAAATGTAAATATACGAACAAACGTTCTTTTTATTTTAAACGTACATGAAGGGATGATTTTAACAATGGCTCCATTAAAGCGCAGAGGAAGAAAAAAGCAAGCACCTATTATTTCAAATACAGGCTTTATCGGCTCTGTCTTTATTGATACATTGGAGTTACAAAAGAAATCCTATTATTTCGCTCGTAAAAAACTTCAAATTGTTCATCACGTACTAGATGGTCTCTCTGGAGCAACAAGTGCTTTATTTAAAGAACATAACATTTCAGCATACATGTCATGTGTGTATTTACATAAACAAAAGAAAATTGGTTTTGTTCTTTCAACGAAACCATTTGAACAAAGTGATGGCGTTGCTTATTTTGTAAATTATTTAATCGAAAAGAATTTTTATGGCGGCCATGATGAAGATGTAGAATATCAAGAAGTATTTAATACAGGTTTTATCGGTGTAGTATTCGCTGATTTATCTAGTATAGATCGCTTTAATTTCGAGTTTGAAATGGGTATGCTAACGAAATTAATGAAAGATATGATTATTCCGGTTAAAGAACTCTTTTTACGCCATAATGTACCGGCTTACATCTCCACTTCTCACTTAGAAGAACAAAACAAATTAGGTTTCGTTCTCTCTGTAAAGCCATATGACGAACGCGCTGAAGCAGATTTATATTTTGAAGCATATTTAAAAGAACGCGGATTATTTATTGGTGATGAAGAAGATGATATTGATAAGATTGTCATTAGAAAAACCGCTGAATTACGATAGAAAAGCGCAGGATGCTGATCCTGCGCTTTTTATAATTTATGAAACTGATTTACCAAATAAACGGTATTAATTTTTTTGTTTTCTGTTTATAGACTGTAAATTGTTCTTCATACTTTTTCTGTAAGTAACCATCAGATTTTGGAATATATTCAAAAACGAATACAAAGAACAGGCCTAGAGGTATAAATAAACTATAAATATTGCTAGCGATAAATGCTAAACCTAACACCCAAAGGCAATCCCCCAGATAATTAATATGAATCGCATATTTAAATAAACCACCTGTATATAGCTTACCTTGATTTACAGGATTGTCTTTAAAGGATTTTCTAAGTAGCTCTGAAACTGTGTTTAACATACTTCCTCCTAAAAACAATATCCAACCTATTGTAAGTAATATTAAATTAGGATCCTAATTACTAGTAATCATTAAGATTGGAAAACCTAAATAATAAATTCCAAAAGCAATACTGTTCATAATGGCTTCTTGCCATGAAATCCCTCTAGACAACCATATAAACATCATAGCCGTTAATCGTAAAGCGGTGATAATTAAAGCTATAAACAGCCCTATTGAAATGCCTGGTTTGAAATAAGTAATGAAAAGTAAGTAATACGCAATGATTAGATAGATAATCTCAGTAACTAAAATTAATATTTTTTCTTTTATTGTTGGCCGGTTTATACCATACATTGTGATACGCTCCTTCCTTTATTCATTTTATAGGAAAATAAACTTCTATGATATTATTCTCCTCCTGTGTGCTATAAGGATTCGTTTTATAAACTTCAAACGGAGCTCCATTCAGTTTATAGTTATTTTCTTCAATCCAAACGTGTAGCTTTGTATGAATAAAAGGTAATTCTTCGTAAGAACCAATAAGCGTAGCCATTGCGCAAAGACCGGGATTAAACACTTTTGTTTTATTTGTGGCTTCTGCAAGGGGAATCGCAATTTCCACATCATAATTTTCAGGTACATATTCTGAACTATGGAAAATAGCAAGTGGTTTTGCAATAGGTAATAAATTTTCAAATGAAATTTTACTAAACAACTCATTAAAGTGTGTTAGGAAATCAACGGTATTAATTTGTTTTCGCTGAGATGATATATTATAGGTTAAGTGATTTACAAGATTAATCTCAATATGATTTAAGTAACCTATGATACTTTCCTCTTCATCTAATTGTTGAATATCACGCTTTAATTTTTTTAATAAAGAAGAATAATATGTTATCTGCTGTGTTAGATTTTCTTGTTTGGTTTTCATTTTAGAGTTAAGCAATTCAGTTTTCTCCCGATTTTCTAAAATATCCTTAATTTCTTCCAGCGAAAATAAATAAGTTTTTAATCGTGTAATCAATAAAGCTATTTCTAATTGGAAAATATCATAGTAGCGATATCCATTCTTAGGGTCTATGAAAGCTGGTTTTAAAAGCCCAATTTCATCATAATAGCGCAGCGTCTTCATTGTAAGATGAGATATTTTTGAAAACTCTCCAATTGAAAGCATAACACTCACCTCCTGTAATTAATTATTTTAAATATACTGCTTCCTGTAAGGGGAAGGTCAATCAACAAAGTTAAATTTTCTTATTGTATTTAGAACGATATTCATCCCCCTCAACCTACAATTTTAAAGTAGTCTCCAAAACGAATATGTAATCTTTTCAAAATTGTTCATGGGAAATCAGCCGATTTTTTCATTTTATAGTATTTGCATTTCTTATCTTGAAAAATGTAGCAGTATCCATTATATAAATAATCTAAGATCTACTAAGCGCTATAATCTTTCGAATGAACTTCTAATATGAAACAATTCGATGAAACTTTAATTACTATTAAATATAAGATTCCCCCTACAATTGTAATCATGTAGGCTGGAATATAATTTAATAATAGACCGGATAGCGCCATTGCTATAGGAAGCATCATTTTACTTATACTTAATCCAATGCTGAGAACCCTCCCTCTATATTCATCAGGAATCTCTTTTTGCATGAAATAAGCTATAGGTATATCAATAAGCACTATAATTAGTCCTAAAAAAAACATAACAACACAATAGGTAATAACGTATACAAAATCATTTACCTCAAAACTTTTGAATAAAACTGGAATTCCTGAAATAATCATAAAAACCGCCAACATAAAGCTTAACTTTTTCAAAAAGATAAGCGTAAGAAAAACGATCGGTTATCTTTTTTACTAAAATCGCACCAATTATCATGCCTACTGGAAAAGTCCCTTGAATCATACCAAATTGTTTAGAACCAAGATCGAGAACTGTATTAATAATGTATGGCAATGGAACAGTTACAGCAAACCCTAAGAAGAAATTAAGTGAAATTAAAATACTGAACGTATTTTTTAAGCTTTTCCGCTCCATTAAGTAAGAGTATCCCTCCTTTATATCTTCAATAAAATTAATTTTTCTAATTGAACATTCCTCATTTATGTTTTGCTCAAACAATTTAAAGTTAATAAATAATATGGAAATAGCCGAAAGGATAAATGAAATACCGTTTATAATTATAAAAATTTTAATATCAAAGACTGCAAAAACAATACCACCTAACATAGGACCTAGAATTAAAGATATAGAATCGATAATTTTACTTATAGAGTTAATGCTCATTAGCCTCTCTTTGGAGACGATATTTGGTTTTGCAGCTTCTAATCCTATTCCAAAAAATGTTGTAAATATCGTTATAAGAAAGGTAGTAGCATAAATGGTGAATAAGTCTAATCCATAATTACTGCTAAATATATAAACAGTAATTAATAAGCTTCCACTTAGTAAATCCATACAAATGACCAATTTCTTTTTATCAACTTTATCTGCAATTACACCAGCAAATGGATTCATAACAATCATCGGAATAGTTCCTAAAATAAGCGTAATGGCAAAATTTAATGCTGATCCGGTTATATGTAAAACATATAATCCTAATGCAAAACTATAAATAGAGCTACCAAATATTGATACTGTTTTCCCGAATGAATAGAGACACATATTTCTTAGTTCTTGGTTTCTTTTTTTATTTTCTATATGTAATCGTAAACTTCCCATCACTTTTCCCCCTACCTAACTTTGTGTTACGTACATTGTAAGTTCTTGGGTCAACCCAATAGCAATATGTACTATTTGAAAAGTTTTAAGGGGAAATAAATAAAAGATGGGGTTAACCCCATCTTTTTCCGAAAAATGAATATGTATAAATTTCTTCTCCTTGAACAAAGAAATCCTCGTACCTTCCCCCTCGTATCAAATAATTTGAAGTACTTTCATCAATAGATTGAAACTGTAAATTTTCGATTTCTTTTGTTACTTTTGCAGATGTAAAATTCTCTCTGAGTCTAGGTGCAATTTGGCTATTTATGCTGAATTTATTAAATAAAATAAATGAACTTAATAAATAACAATTGTGTTTAAAAAGGGAATTTAATTCACACAATAAGAACTCCTCATATTCAAAACTATAATTACTTGTACCTGATTGATCGATTACAATATCAACAGAATTATTCTGAATAGGTATGTTTAGAAAGTCGGCACAGATAAATACAATATTTCTTTTCACATTTCTTCTCTCAATTACATCTTTTAAAAGTAAAAGTTTATTCAAATCTCGATCAACAGCAATATATAAACACTCTTCCGGTAGTTCTTCATAAATATTTCGTAAAAAGAACCCAATACCAGACCCTAAATCAAGTAGTATTTTTTCATTTAAATCTAATTGCATTAGTTTCTTTTTCGCCCATTCTCCTCCTCTTTGAACATTTTCCAAAAAAGCAGTATCCGTTTCATGGATATAATCTGAAATAGAATCTTCAAGTGATTTCCTCTTATACACCTCAAATAATTTTCCAGCTGTTAAAACTCCGGAAGTAATCGCGTATTCTTCACCACAATTACAAATTAATTTCCCCTCAACAATTTGATTTTTATTAATAATGCCATCTTCAAGAATTAAATTTCCGTTACACTTAACACATTTAAATAAATGAAGTACTTTTAAATCTACCCCTAAAATTGAACTCGAAATTTCAGTTTCTATAGATAAATTATTTAACGTTTTCTTTAATTTATCTTTTCGTTCCTTTAAGGTTTTTATCTCTTGTTCAATCTTTTCATATTTTACTTTAAATAAAGATTGATAAAAAATATCCTTTTCATAGTCTAAGGATTTCCCTAAATTTTTATAAAGAAACAGTTCTTTAATTTCATTCAAGCTAAACCCTATCCATTTGTACTCTAATATAAGTTCTATATCCTTTTGACAATACTCGTCAAAAAAATAGTGACTTCCTTTTTTCTCAGGAATAACGAGTCCGAGATCCATATAATGTCTAATCGTATCTACACTTACATTATTTACTTCTGCAAACTTACTGATTTTCATCCTAATCACTACCATTTATATATTTGTTTATACATACTTCTTTATTATTTTAAAAAATCCTTTCATCTCCCTATATAAAATTGTTTATATTATGAAAAAGATGTAATTAATTTTAGAGTTCCGCCACATATCCATCAAGCTAAGCTTATTTAAGTTTAGCTACTCTTTTTAATCTTGAATTTTAAAAAAGAGTAGCAGGTAGTACGGTTATGTCTATATATCTAAAAAACTTAAAATTAAACTATGAGTTCATGGATAAATTAAAAACTGCGGCGTAAGTACTACAGTTTCTTCCTTCTTCATTGAGTTGAAATATGTAAAGTTACGTACTTTAACTGTAGCGGACTTGTACTACGCGTTCATATTAATTTTATAGACGTTTAAGGATTTTGTTTTATGGTAAGTATTTTTGCTGTGAAATCAGGATTGTAAATATAGATGAACGTGATTCAAATCAAAAAAAGGTACTCCTAGAAGTACCTTTTTTACTATTCTATATGTGCGAACGCTTTCAAGATTATTGGATATAAATTGATGTACGCATTGTATTAAATGGTGAATTTATAGATGTCTTTTGGTACTCAAACGTTCCTTGTTGGTGTCCAGAAGCATCCCATTTATAATACCAGCCAACGATTGGTCTTCCGCCAATTATAGTGGAATCAATACTTTTTACATTAGAACCATTCATTTTAGCAAATGGGTTTTGGCCATAGCCCATTTCTTTCGTTGTAATATATAAATATTTTCCCCCGTGGTTACGCGATGTGCTGAAGCTGTTCTGATTAATTGTTTCTACCCCGCCTAGCTCAGACTCTACTTGTACGACGTTTAGTGAAGTAAGTGGTGCTGCTGGTCCAGCTGAAGCTTCTGTTGCCATTCCTAATCCGACGAACGCTGTAATTGCTAACGATGAAATCCCTAGTGCTGCTTTTTTAAACATAAAAAACATCCCCTTCCATCTATTGTTTTCTCTTTCATTTTCAATATAATCCTAATAACCTTATATGTAAATAGATTGTAGCTGTATAAATATTAGTGCGAATATTCTATTATATATTTCTGCAATTTATTATTTTCATTATTAACTAGCGTATACCGAATTTAAACCATATGAACCATTGTCGCTATTTTTTTGGTTCATAAACAGATGCCTATATTTCTTGTTACTGTATAATAATGTTACATCAAACTGATGTCAGTACACATAGAAACAATAAAAGAGAGCATATTTTAAAAGATTTATTAAAACAAGCTCTCTTTTTATTAATTTGAATGAATCTTTCAGTAAAAAAGTACATTGATTTGTATCCTTTATGTAACAGAAATAATCGTTTTAAAAATCTTGTTTTTATGCTTTTTCCTATTATTCTTAAAGATAATTTATTGAATATTTTTATTGTATTCTAATTGATTTTGAATTCCTGATCTATCAATTTGAATCCAATACTCTGAAATTTTCCCGTTTTCTATTCTATACACTGCACTTGCTATTTGAATTATAGGGAGACCTGTAGGTTCATACCCATCTATTTCTCCTATGTGTGTACCTACTTGTTTCCAGCGTACATATACTTTACTATCTTGTACTAATAATTCTTGAATTTCTAAAGAGAAATTCCCATATACTTCAACCATCTCTCTTACATGCTCAGCGTAATCTTTTGGCGATCTATATACTGTTTGTTCCTCTTCAGATATAACTTGATGTGCCAATACTTTATCTGCCATATATCGATTTGAAAAATCCGGATTACTCCCTGAACGCACTTCTTTAAAGAAATTTCTGATAATTATTTCTGGTTTCATTAAACATCCCCCTTAAAAATAAATCCAATACTAATAACCCCTGAATGTATCGGATAAGTGTTATATTTTCATTCTCACTCTTTCTCAATAAGTATGTCAAGTTTGAAGTGTTGACATTAAAAATTGTAAATTTGCATAGGGTTAGCTGAGCAATGGTTTAAAAATGCAATATTACTAAGTTCGATGGAGATATGTCGAGATCCCATTTTGTTTTAATTAAATAAAAAACCCGTGAATAATTCACGGGTTTTACTTTAATAACTAATTGCTATTGTACCTTCACCTGCATGAACCGCAAATGAAATTGGTAATGGATATAATTTGAAATCCATTTCAGGGAATGCTTGTCTAATATCTGCAATCCATTCTTCGGCTCCATCTTTATCATTAGCATGGAACATATGAAGTACTTTTGGTAATTCTTTTTCAAGTTCATTTTTAATATATTCTCGACATTTTTGGATTTTACGAACTTTCTTTTCAAGTAAAAGCTCTCCACCTTTTACTTCTAATATTAAGTTAACACTTAATAAACTTCCAAGTAAAAATTGAATGCCCTTTACACGACCACTTGCATAAAGGCCTTTTAAACTTTTCGGGAATACGTGGAAAGGTCTTCTTTTTTCATCTACTAATGTTTTGTGTATATCTTGTAAAGTCATACCATCATTGTATAACGATTTCGCTTTTCTAATTAGTTCATCCATTGGATAACTTGTTGTTTCACTGTCTAATACCGTTAATGGAAAACCTGCCATTTCTGCAGCTAGCTTCATATTTTGATAGGTTCCACTTACTTTTCCGCTAATAGCAACTGCAAATCCTTCTTCATATTCTTCTTTGCATTTCGTAAATAACTCTACCATTTCCCCAATATTAGGTTGTGAAGTAGTGACTGTTTTACCTTCGTTTAACGCATTATAAACACGTTCACGTACACCTTCTTCACAATCTTTGTACGACATTCCATCAATAATAACTTCGATTGGGATAACAAAGTTATCTCCTTCTGTTTTTAAATTCGCAGTTGTACTATCAGTAATCCAAGCAACACGCTTCATGTTGTTCCTCCCTTAATTCAATTCCTCTTTTCTAATTTTTCTATATATTTATGTTATAAAAAGAGAATATCCCTGTAATAGTAACAGGACTTTATTGTTTTGGCTATAGTAGATGTATATTAAATGTGACTATTTCTTGTCTATTTCACAAATAAAAAAGAAAATCAAGGAATTTGCTCGATTTTCTTCTTATCATATACTATTTAAAAGTTTCATTATCTAAAATTACAACATAATCATTCGTTAATCTTCCAGCTTCTTTTGTATAACTAACAAGCCTTTGTATATTATCACAGCAAATTTTTGCTCCCCATACGAGTAACGGTACGCCAATAAAATCGATATGGAACCTTCTAGAAAACAGACCACCAAAAGTCATTGGTAAAGGTACAGTTGGTGATGTATTAGAAAAAATAATTTTTTCATGACTTTGATAATGTTTTTGCAAGATTTCTCCTAAATGCTTCATCGCAGGTACAACAACTTTTGATGCGCCACATCCAATCGTATATACAGGATGACCATGTTCATCAATTCCATGAAAAATAATTTTTCCCATATCTTCTGTTTTCAATTTATTAAAGTAATCTACATTCAAAATTTCTTCTTTCGTTAACTTACGATCCGTTGGTAATTTATTTAAATGATACGCTGCAGCAAGTGAAGTTGTATGAGTACCGCCGAAGTCTGTGTAAATGTATATCATATTATCATCCCTTGTTGTAAAAGTTCAATGTTAATTAGTATTACCGTTCTTAGCAATGTTAAACAAGGGATGAATGTATTTACGCTTTTTGTGTTAATTCATTATATTTTTTCCAAATATAATAACGTCTACTAATCACGGTGCCTAATGTAATACATAAAAAGGCGTTTGTTACAACCATTAATGTCTGGTGTGTACTACCAGAAAACATACTTTGTTTAATTATAATTTTTGCTCCTAAAATAATAAGAAGGATTATTGTACTTACCCAATTTCCTTTTCGTAGTACATGACCTGTTTCACTATCTACTCGAAATGTTAAAGCTCTTCCTCGTATAATTCCAAGACCTAAGCCGATTCCAAGCATTACAACAAACAGTAGTCCTTGCAGCAAAGTTATTTGTCCCATATGAATAATGGACTGGATTGTTACAAAGCACAACAAAGCCGGAATGAGACAAATACGGTTTATTTTCACTTTTCGTTCTTTACTTTGCATCAAAACAATAATAAGAACAACAAGTAAAATATCCATTTAGAATCCTCCTATAAACTTGTTTATCTTTAAAAATTATATTCTCCTCTTTTCATTCCATACTTGAAATACGATAGCTACTTTCAAGTGTAAGATGGAAAATGTGATTTCTCATCAGCCTTAAGCATTATTTATAAAAATAAAAAGACGTACTTTTTACTCGTACGCCTTTAATAACTCGTTTAAACTCCTATTTATCAACTAATTCCACACCTTTAGAATTAGTTTTACCCAACACTCGAATGTTAAATTTATTAATGGCTTTTAAAAAGATATTATAAATAGAATATCCAATAATAGAACCTATAACATTACAGATCACATCATCAATATCAGTAATACGTCCCACTCCACTAAATAAAGACTGAATTAATTGTAGCAATTCAATACTAACTGATATAGTAAATCCCAATAAAATAGTATTTTTGAACTTTTTATATTTATCCCATAAAATTGGTGCTAAAAATCCTAAAGGCATTAATAATAAAATATTCCCGCCTACATTTCTTACAATTAGACCAATCATAAATAGGGCATCCCCATCATAAGCACTACCAATTTGATTGATGTCTTTAATAATTGATGCAAATGGAATTATATTGACCGAGCGATTCAGATTTTCAATATTAGAAGGAAAACCGATTGGTAAAGGGAATAAAGTTACTGCAACAACCATACAAATGTAGACCACGAATAAAAAACTTATTATTTCTTTCCACCAAATCATATGTTTTTTATTTTTTGTACCAATTAATATTCCACGTACAATTAAATAACAAATAACCCCTAAAATAATAAACAAACTACCGTTGATCATATACAAATTGTTAACACATCCTTTCATATGAATTAATAATTTAAATTTACAATTATATAGTAATGTTTTTTAATTTAAAAATCCATATAAACATATGTAATTGTGCAGAATTACAAAAACCCCTTATTTAATCAATAAAGGGTTCCTCGTTAACTAAAATATTTTTCAGAACAGAAACAATCATAAACCCGTTTAAATTATTTTCGTATCTCTTCTTTTATATCCATATAATTAAAAAGCTCTTTCTATTTCTGTCATTAATTTTTCAGGTCCTGCCCCTTTATTCGATGGAATAACTAAAGTGATTCCTAATTCTGGATATATGGCCGAGCGAAAACTGACGCCTGGATCATATCCCATTACATGATATTTGAATACCTTGTTTTCTCGTGTTTCAATCCATATTCCATATCCGTAAGACTGTTTATCATTTACATGAATGTGGGGAGTTAAAAGTAACTTTGTATATTCCTTTCCTAAAATTTCATTATTAAATAGTGCCGCCCAAAATTTCAACATGTCTGGTGCAGTAACATATGCACCTCCATCAGCCCCTCCTTTTATTGGTATAGAGTAAGCGTTTGTTCTCCAATTTTGGTTGGTTT
This sequence comes from Bacillus sp. FSL L8-0152, assembly GCF_038006365.1. Lineage (NCBI taxonomy): Bacteria > Bacillati > Bacillota > Bacilli > Caryophanales > Bacillaceae > Bacillus > Bacillus sp. FSL L8-0152. Next base: position 2,705,654 of record NZ_JBBOVB010000001.1, on the reverse strand, counting down.
CGTCCTTTATATATCCTAGAGCTGTATGTCTTGGTAATTTATCTAACGAAAAATAGCCAGAATCATTCATGCCAATCGAATTAAAAATGTTTGTTTCTATATACTCCGTAAATTTAAGTCCCGTCTGTTCTTCTATTATTAATCCAAGTATGATAAAACCTGCGTTGTTGTAGTGAAACTTACTCCCAGGTGTAAACATCATATTACTGTTTTGGAATAATGGTAAAAAGTCTTTTAAGCTCTTTAATAGATACATAGGTGTTTGTTTCCAAAGATCCTCGAAGTTATCCATAATACTTTCATCAAAATAATCTGGTATACCAGAGCTATGCGTTAGTAGTTGATGTATTGTAATATCTTCATCGAAGTTTGGAAGTTTTATCTCTAGACAATCCTTTAATTTTGTATGAAAAGAAATAACACCTTTTTCAACAAGTTGACAGATGCCAATTGCAGTGAAAATTTTACATCCTGAAGCAATGCCAAATCTTGTTTGTATCGTATTGTTTATACATTCACTTTGGTTTGCGTAACCCATTGCTTTTTCATAGATTAAGTCTTTTTCTTTTTTTACTAAAACTACCCCAGAGAAATCTATTTTCTTTTGTATTTCTTTTACAATTTTATTAATTTCATCTTTTGTTTTTATCACGACAACCACCCTTGTCTTTCGGTATTGTTCTTTACCCTTATTAATTTTTCCATATAAAGGGGAAAGAACCCTTTTATTAAATACGATAAATTGTTAATGAGAACACAAAGTTCATTTCGAATGTATGCCGCTATTTGTGGGCAGTAGGACCCCCATCTCAAAATTCAGCGAAAGCAAAGAAGTTAAGTGGGGACCCTGCTGCCCGTAAAAGCCCGATTGGTGAGGGCTGATAATCAGTGGGGGATGCCCCCCTGATTAAAGTTTCACTTTATTGATTCAGTAGAATACAACTTAGATTGTGATGGGAATAAAGTAAACACACACAAGACGATAGTAATAAATAACATGATCAATGAACCTACAATAACTACAAGTTGTATAGAAATGAACTGAGTCGCAACACCAGATAATATTGTAATAAAGATTGTTACTAACGCAATAACAAGTCCATATATACTTCCGATCCGTCCCATTATATGAACGGGAACGTTATTTTGGTAAAACGTATAAAAGCCTGTATTTGCATATGCCATAGAGAAAGATAAAATAAAGAATCCAATAGCAGCTATTAAAAATATATTTGAAAAAGCATAAATTAAATAACCAATTGCGATGAATAATGATCCTATTCCAATTAGAAATGAAGGTGCTAATTTCTTTGACAAAATTGTATTTGTTATGGCACCTAAAATAAATCCTGCACCAGCTATACTAACTAGAAAACCATATTCACTATCTGTTAGTAGTAATACCTCTTTCGCAAACGATAGTTCAAGTGAATCAGTAGCAGTTGCTAATACGAACATACTTTGAAATAAGAAATACACACATACGACATACACATGTTTTCTACTAAAATTTATAACAGTGTTCCAATCTTTTTTTAATACTGTAAGAGATAATGTATTACTTGTTGTATCCGAAGCTTCTTTCTTATCAAGATTAGGTAAAAGTAATGTAATGAATCCTGATAAGAGAAATGCTATAGCATTCATATATATAGCAAACTCTGGTGTACCTGCAATTAATAATCCCCCCGCTACTGCTGGTCCAATTAATGATGCACCAGATCCTATTAAAGTACGTAATGAGTTGAAGCGTTGTCTTTGCTCTACTGGAATTAATTTCGTCATATACGTCATAGCAGTTGGCTCATAAATTGCACTGGCCATACTTATAAAGAATACGAATACATAAACAATCCAAAGTGACGGAAGTAAAGGTAAAATAGCGATAAATAACGCACGATATATATCGAGGTGAATCATTAATTTCCGTTTATTTAAACGATCAATCATACTCCCAGACCAAGCGTTTGTAAATAAAGTGGCTAATGGTTTTATTACATATAAAGTAGCGACCGCTAAGGCTGAGCCACCCATATGATAGACAAGTACATTCAGTGCTATTAAGTAAATCCATGCCCCTAAATTCGCAATACCAACACCGGACAGTAGTAATAAAGGATATTTCCAATCTTTAAGAAAATTTTTCATTTTTGGCCCCCGCTTTCAAAATTGTTTTACAACAATAAAAAAATCCCACCCCCAAGACTTTTAATCTTAGGGACGAGATTTATCATCGCGGTGCCACCCTAGTTTGTTAATATGTCACCATACTAACCTTATCAGGTACTGCATTCTAATTCATGCTTATACCATAGCTCTATAACGGGAGCTCCCGTCACACCATCCCCTAATAATAGGTTCCGATGTGCTGCTCAGAGGCTTGGTTCAATAAAGAATTTTTACTCCTTTTCAGCTACATGGAGCTCTCTGTGAAAAATTCATTTTATTTACTCTTCTCTTCACTGCATTTATTTTTTCCATATTATCACATATACATTTAACTGTAAATAAACAATAATTAGATATTTAACAACGTGTCACTGTTAGTTCTTTTATTTATTATTTTTTCTGAAAATTACGGTGCGTGAAATTACTCGCAACTCTAAAGAAAGAGCTATTTGCATATAGCTCCTTCCAAATGCCTGGATTAATTCGTATTCGCCTCTGTTAACGGTTGTAACGGCGGTTCTAATTCTAGTTCTAGTGTATCTCCTTCTTGTAAATCTTGTCCTTTTTCAATACTTTGACTCGTTACATAACCCGTACCAGAAGTTTTCAAATCTAATTTCAAAAGTTTAGAGAAATACATAACATCACGCATGGACCACCCTTTTACATTTGGCATTTGTGCGTTATTCCCTAATAAAAATATCCGATCACCTTCACTTATTACCTCGCCAGACTGTGGATATTGTTTTATTATTTTTCCTTCTCCTAAAATTATCGGTTGGAGTTTCTCTTTTTTTACATTATTCTCTACCGTATCCATGGATTGATTCACATAGTTTTGCACTTTTAATTGGGATTTTTCCGTTGCATCAGCTATTTGTTTTTCTGTATACGGTTTCACCTTTAAATATTCAAGGCTGTTTTTTATAACAGGTTTAAATATTTCAGCAAGAGGCTGAGCTCCATACTCATCTCCTTTTAACTTTGGCTGCTTAATAGCTAAGTATACGATTAACTCCGGATCGTCAATTGGAGCCATTCCTAAAAAGGAGAAAATGTAATTCTCTTTCCCTTCCATATATCGACCATTTTCAGGATTCGGGATTTGTGCTGTTCCTGTCTTACCTCCAATTGGATAACCATCCACTTTATACATTGTACCAGTTCCTTTTGAAGATGTTATAACACGCTCCATTAAGCTTCTAACCTTGTCCGCTGTTTCTTTTTTTATCGGATTCCCAATTTCTTTCGGTTGATTTTCCATAATAACTTCTTTGTTTGTTGGATTTACAACTTTATCAACGATATATGGTTGCATCATTTTCCCGTCATTTGCTATAGCAGTAGCCGCTTGGATTAATTGAATCGGAGTTACTGTAGAACCTTGACCGAAAGAAGTTGTAACCTGTTGAATTTGTGTATTTAATAATAAAGTATTTTTCCTTTCTCCAGGTAAATCTATCCCTGTTTTTTGATTGAATCCAAATTTATTCATATATTGCTTAAATTTATTTGGTTTCAGTAACTGATCTTCTAAAATAGAAAAAGCTACGTTTGATGACCTTTCAAATCCTTCATCAAATGTAATTGATCCCCATCCAAATCCACCATTATGGTCTTTTATATCAGATGAACCAACGGAATATTTTCCAGATTGAAAATATTCTTTTCCGTTATATACACCTTCATTAATGGCAGCTGCTAATGTAAAAACTTTCATTGTTGAACCTGGTTCATATGCATTTGCAATCGGGTCATTTAAAAAGTATTCGATATCACCTACATTAGGATTGTAACTAGGTTTACTAGACATCGCTAAAACCTTTCCTGTTTTTGGATCAGCAATAATGCCAATTAACATAGAAGGATCATAATGTTCTTGCGCTTTGTTCATCGCTTCTTCTAAAAAACTATTAATTTGTTTATCAAGCGTTAAATATACGTTATTCCCATTTTTAGCTGGTTCTACTTTACCTATATCATTTGTAAGCGGAATTCCCCTTCGTGTACCCACATATTCTATATTTCCGTTTGTAGAGCGCAAATATTTATCCAAACTCTTTTCAAGCCCAAACTTCCCTTCCGTATTCCCTTTATCATCTGGTCTAGCAAAACCAAGTATATAGGATGCAAAGTCTTCATTCGGATACACTCTTGCTTTTTCTGACATAAAAGATACACCTGGTATTTTTAAATCATTAATTTTTTCCTTCTTTTCCCTAGATAAGTTCCGACCAATTTTCCCAATTTCAACTTGCGTACGCCCTTCATGAAAGTTTTTTAATACTTCTTCTTTATCAATTTCAAGCGCATCGGCTAATTGTTGTGCGGTTTCATCTTTATTTTTCACTTTATCTTTTCCTTTTAAATTCACAACAACTCGATACGTTGTAGAATCTTGTACTAACACCTTTCCGGTTTGATCATAGATAGTGCCACGATTCGCTTCTAAAACACCTTTTTTATTATGTTGTTCATTCGCGAGATCCTTTACATTCACATTATGCACGACTCCTACTGCCTGAATATAGAATATACGCAAAATCATAATAAGAAACAAAACAATAAAAGCAATCATCATATATCGAGCGCCTTTATTCGTTTGGAGTTTTTGCATACTTATCTCCTCTCTTTTGGAATGGATTCGTACGAAGATCCGTTTTAAAATTTGTAGTTTTTGTTTACGATACTATATGTTTCGAAGTTTTCTTTTTAATTCCTTTAAAACAATGCAAAACTAACTGTTGTTATTTTGTGTTATTATTTTATATATTTAAAATACGGTGCGTGAAATTTCAGAATATTAATTAGTACAACTTGATTACAGAGCACTCTAAACTCTTTTCGTATTTCCTATAAAAAAATTCCCCTCTGGATGTCCAAAGGGGAACTTTTTATAGGAAAATTATGCGATATGGTTATATTTCGCTAAGAAAGGAATTCGTCTCGCTACTAATGCATACATTTTGAATACAAGTTTCGCTATTGGTTCAAACATACGTGTACTTTGCATTACTAAAGCACTCGTAATAAGTGTTAAGAATGCTGCACCAAGTATATCTAAAGGATAATGAACACCTACGTACATACGTGATATACCGACTAGTACTGCCCATAATAGCGCGATATATTTCAGTTTTTCTCCTCTAAGAATAAATACGAAGGCGATTGAAAATACAAGTACAGAATGATCACTAACGAATGATGAATCTGCTGCATGTGGTACTAATTGATGTACATCATGTGATACGAACGGACGCGGATGGTAATATACCGCGTGTATAAGAACATTTACTAATAATGCAATAATAACCGAAAGCGTCGTATATAAAACTGTATATTGTTTTCTAATTGCCTTTTCTTTCTTTCCATTATTAAACCATAAGATAAACATAAATAGAACGGCTACGTATGCAGCGCTATTTGTAATAGCAATCATTAACGTATCTAATAGTTTGGATGAATCAGCAAAATTATTAAACCACTGAAATACTGTGTAATTCATTAAACTCTCTCCTTACATACAAGTGTTCTTGATTTACACAGTATACAATACCATTATGAAAATAGGCTTAAACTTTTTTCATCTAATTCTCATTTTACTATTACTCATGTGACAATTATTAAACAAATTTTATACGCTATTTATGTATAAAGCCGGTAAGCCTTTATAATAAGGCGGTTCGTATTTTTTTCATGTTTGAAATACATAACATATTCATTTAAATATACTAATTGCAAAATCATATTTTTTAATTCATTTGAAGTACAATATTTCCGAATTGTTCCCCATGTTCCATACGGCTTAGTGCTCGAATTGCTTCTTCTAACGAGTAAACCTTATCAATAATTGGTTTAATTTGATATTTTTCAATAAACTTTATCATCTCATTAAATTCCTCACGGCTACCCATGGATGTTCCCATAATATCAATTTGATTATAAAATAATGCGCGTAATGGTAATTCAATTTTATCTCCTGAGCTTGCACCAAAATTCACGATTCTTCCATTTGGTTTTAATACATCAAAATATTTCAAGAAAGTTGGCGGGCCTATACTATCTATTATTAAATCTACTTTTTCACCTTGTAAGCTCTCTTCCCAATTTCCGGTACTATTAAAAGAAATATCTGCACCATATTTTTCAGCAAGTTCCCTTTTATTCTCTACCCTTGAAGTAACACTCACTTTTGCGCCGATTGCTTTCACGAATAACATGGCAAATGTAGCTACACCACCGCCTATTCCCGGAATTAAAACATGTTCACCGCACTTCAATCTACCCTTTGTAAAAAGTGCTCTATATGCTGTTAATGCGGATAAAGATAAAACACCTGATTCTTCCCAAGTAAGATATGCCGGCTTTTCTACTACATTTTCAGCCGGTACAATTACATATTCAGCAAACGTTCCATCTTTCGGTCCACCTAGCACTTCCGGTAACTCCGGTACTTCAGTAGCATGTTCCCATCCAATACTAGGATTAATAATAACTTCTGTATGTAGTGTAATATTTGAAACTCCTTCTCCTATTTCTGTAACAATTCCTGAGCCATCTGACCCTATTACTAATGGTAGATCCATTTCTTTTCTATTGTTTATAATAAATAAATCCCTATGATTTAACCCTGCAGCTTTTAACTTTATTTTTACTTCACCTGCATTAGGACTTATCTCAGGTGAAAATTTATATTCTAACCCCTCTAATCCTTTTTCATATTGATGTACAATAGCTTTCATTGCTTAATTCCCCCTTAATATTTCCAATGTACTAGAAATATCAAAATAAATAAAATAGTTTGCCTCCAATAATTAGAAATTATATATTTTGTCATGAAAAAAACAAAAAATCCTCTCCCTATAAAAAGTATAGGAAGAGGTTTCAAAACTAGTTAGATAAGAATCTATAAATTTATTGAATTCTAGCCAATTCTAATATTTTTCGAATAAATGGCGCTTTTGCCTTTGTATATGAAACACGATCAAAAGCATATGTAATAGCAAGCCTCTCTTTTAATTCTCTATATTCTTTACGTGCCCATTCATGGCTTATTAGAAAGTCACGAAATAAAATATTGTTTCTCCACTCATCACTATTATAAATATAAATATGCAAATGATGAGTACCCGCTCTCCATTTTCCCTTTCTAAAAAAACGCCAATTGGTTGCATCTTTTGGAACATACTCATATCCAATTTCCGATAGAACTTCAATCCAGTTTTCAGTAATTTGTAAGTCTGTTACGCCAATCATCATATCAATAAGAGGTTTAGCTCCTAATCCTTCTACTGCTGTGCTTCCTATATGTTCAACAGCAATTATTTCTTGTCCTAACAAGGAACAGAATTTCTCTTTTTCTTTTATATACTCTTCAACCCAGTCTTTTTGATATGCTTTAATAACAATTTGTTGATCCATTGTATTCACCTCTTTATAAGTGTTTATCATTATATTTATAAAATTTTATATTATTAGCATAGGATTTCCATAAAATATGTCGAATAGTGGCATGTACAACATAATTATATTAAATGTGAGGTAATCTATGAAAGATAATTCCGTGGAAATTCAGTTAAATAACGTAACATTCCAATTAAAAGAATATCATAATTTTGATTGGCTTATTAAATTAGGGACCGTATTTGCAGTTTTTGACCAGCAAGACTCAGGTAATATAAGTTTTGGTGTAGAAAAAGATGGGCATAAGAAATTTATCAAATACGCAGGAGCACAAGCAATTGCATTTGAAGGAACAACGGGTCACGCTATTAAAAGGCTAAAAAATTCAGTTACTATCTATGAAGATTTAAAACATGAATCGCTCATAAGACTAATTGATCATTTTCCAGCTCAATCTGGATATGTATTAATTTTCGATTGGTTTGATGGTGAATGTCTTCATTCGCATTGGAGTTTCCCACCTCCTGAGAAATATAAAAATCCAAACTCACCATTTTATAAATTTAGGCATTTATCTGCTATAGAACGAATTCATTCCTTACATTCCCTTTTTTCTTTCCATACTTATGTAGAAAAGAAAAACTATGTAGCGATAGATTTTTATGACGGTAGTATTTTATATAATTTTAATACAAACGAAACAAAAATTTGTGATATAGATTTATACAGTAAGAAACCTTACATAAATAAAATGGGCCGGCTATGGGGTTCCTCCCGTTTTATGTCACCAGAGGAATTTGAACTAAACGCAACAATTGATGAAAGAACAAATGTATTTAATATGGGAGCAATGGCTTTCTCACTTTTAGGCGGTGAAAAAGATCGTTCTTTTATAAAATGGGAAGCAAGTAAGGAATTATATGAGGTAGCGTATCGTGCTGTAAATAACAATCGAGCAGAACGGTATGCATCAGTTACAGAATTCTACGAAGCGTGGTTAAAAGCAGCTAATGCAGAAAATATATAACCTTAAATTATTAAAAGAAATATAGAGTTTATACTATACTTGTTTTGTTTTCTTTGCTATTGCAAACTTCAAAAAAGCTGCAAGTAGGAGGAGGAGCGGTATTCCCTGAATAAAGAGACATCCTCCAAAAAAATCAAGCGTAGTGCTATATGGAGAGTCTGTTGCCATCACACCTATAAATAAAGCCATTGGACTTGTGAGTAGATTTATCCCTAAACAGATCATTATCAATGATAGATTTTTAGCCTTAATTTTTGATGAACCAGACAAGAAAAATAAAAATATCGCAGTACCAAATATAAGAAACAATGTTACATAAAAACTTACCATAATATCCCTCCATGAATCTAATTGTACCATTAGAAAGGACAAATTTGAATAAATAGGATATTTATGTAAGTCAGATATAGTGTCTCTTTATCAGTGGCAAGAAAAAAGTGGATCCCTACTCTCTCACAAGGAATCCACTCTTTCTATTTCTACAACTCTATTTATATACGTTCCTCTTTTTGTCCTTACGAGAACTGCCATCAATAGATCATTAACATAATTATCTTTAGCGGAAGTTAAAGTTTTTTATTTTCTTGCTCAATTAAAGCACCTGTTAGTTAAAGATTATGGATAATTAATTTGAAAGTTTTTTATCTAAATACACCTTTTCTTTTGGAAAGCCAATCTTCTAAGGCATCTTCGTGTAGTTTTGTGAATAATTTTGGTATTTGGTCTATTGGGAAGTATTTTAAATCCAAAGTCTCAATACCATCTACAGTAAGTTCTCCACCAATTGGCTTACATTGAAAACAATGAGTGATAGTCTGAGCTTTATCTCCGTTCGGAAACTCACCAGAATATTTAGAATAGACACCTATAAGATGTTCAACTTCAACATTTAATCCTGTCTCCTCAAATATTTCTCGTTTAGCGGTTTCTTCAAGAGATTCTCCAAGTTCCATAGCACCACCTGGAAGACCCCATTCATTTCTATCTCCCCGTTTTTGTAAAAGAATTTCATTTCGTTCGTTATAAACAATACCTCCAGCAAAATTAAGAAATATTAAATCATGTCCTACTTTTCCCCGGATATAACGAATGTAGTCCTTATTTGTAGTCATAAATTCCCTCCTAATTTATATATAAAATACAAATTAATTACATATAAAGATAGAAGAAAATAGTAACAAAAATGATAATATTCCTTATTCTCATAAGGGATTTGCCCTTTACTTTTTATCAATCTATGCGTTTATTAACCATTTCTATTCTAATACCTTCATTTCCTAAATCCCCTTTCAAAATAAAGCGAACACCATTTCTTAAAACAATTTTATCGCAGTTCTAAAAATTGGTGTCCTCTAGTTTTCTAGCCGGACTATATTCTATTTTCAAGCCCATTTCTATCTCCCCATGAATAAAACTCAACGTTCTGTTTATACTACAACTACATCTAGAGACACATCACTGTTTAGAGCGGCTAGGTTTTGTTAGCTGCTCTTTTGTGTTTTACACAAATAAAATCAATAACTCCGCATATAATATCTATGTAGCTAGACTATTGCCTCTGTATCGAGCAGTTAGGCTGGGCTAAATGCTCTCTTATTTATGACAAAATAAAACTTTTAAACAGAATTACTTTCGTATAACATTTTCAATCTCGCTTACACTATAACTGTAAATTTAAGTTACACATCTATTACTTGTAGGGCCTAATTTTCTTTTGTGTAACAATTGGTTAGCTCATAAAGTTAACCAATTTGTTGCCTTAAATATTTTTTATTTCTCAATACTTAATACCTAGAATTAATTCTAATTTATTGGCATTAAACTATTGACATTGATTTTCCTCATATGCAATTTTTGAAAAGGCCTTTTCTCTCACATTAGGCTCTTTTATTTATTAAAAAAAAGATTATTTTATATAGATTACTATAAGCATCCATAAAGCCAAAGCACCAATGATAGCGAGTACTATACGTGTAGATAGTATCCTTACTTCAAAGTCTGTTTTCTTGGAGGGTTCAGGATATGCAATTATGTAAATTCCCTTTAATAATGCAAGCCATGCAATAACCGTTAGGAATCCCCGCCAGTTGAATCCCCATACATTATGTAGAATTACAGTACCTAATCCTAGGAAAATCGATAGAAAACCATACATAATACCAAACCCTCTGTCTTCAACCACTAATTTTTTTAAGTCATGTAACACCGATGGACGGACGAAAAGTATTCCCGATACGATAACCGTCATCCATCCCCAGAACAGCCCTAAAAAAGTACTAGTTTCCATTATTATTTCACTCCCCTCAATTATATTTATATTTCAGATATTCCTTCCTTTAGAACAATTCCAGCACTTTTCACATTTACAATAACTAAATATTCCCATCTTACCAGTTCTAAAATCTTCATTGTCATGACTATTAATAAGTTTATATCTTTGTATACATTTAGGTTATTTTAATTTACCCAACCAATTTCCTAACATAAATTAATTCCTTTCCTCTAGAAGATACTCTTTCTATTCCCACCCTCTTAAGGATATATCGGAAAATATCTCCAATCATTGTAACGTGGTAGCTTGTTTTTCTTTAAACAAAAGGATTATTTTGTTTAAAAATTCATTCCAATTTATAACCACTATATTTTTCTTATATTTTCCATTAAAATTTAATAGCAATATTTTGATAACAAAGGATCAACCTATGAAGCATAATATAAATCTATGGTCTTTTATTTTTTCATTCGTTTGCATTGCTTTTTTTCTTTTATATCTTGAAGTATGCACACCTGAAATGAATGCGTCGTTTATAAATATCGTTTATTTTCACCCTTTATTTTTTGTACTCATTTTTTCAATAGGAACTTTTTTTGCTGGTATTAAAGGATTCTCTAAAGCAGGTAATTGGATAACAATGCTTAGAAGCATAGTAACAGTTCTGCTAACATTGTTATTATCAGTGTTTTTAACACTAACTTTAATCATTGCTTATGCATTAAGTTAAATGTAATTCTTCACGAATAAAACTAAATATTACGTCAATACTATATATGACATTAGATTTTCTCCTTGTTCCCCCTTGGAGATGAGCAGTTAGTTTTTGTTAACTACTCTTATTTTCTACAATTGGTTTCATTTACCTGATGTATTTAACGTAATATTAAGTTACGATATAAACGAATAAAATATATTTGGCTGTTATACCATTACCCTAGGAAACTAGGGTTTTTATTTCTATAAAATGAAATTTTTATTGTAATTACTCACCTATAGTTTTATATTTTTCAAACATTCCTTCCGGAGAGTATTTACTAGCTGCCTTATCATTAATTCCGTTCTTCCTAATGCTAAAGCAATTTCCTTCACCTTTCCGAATCCATAATACTTATATATGTAGGCTAATCCTGTCGTTGTATACGGCTTCTTATGATTCGGATGGTAATCGGGATGATACTTCATTCGGCCCTGCGCATCATATTGAACTTCCACCTTGATCACTTTCCTTTCAAATGAAGTTTTTATTAAGCTACTTGATAAGCTTTACAAACTCATGATTCATCTTCGTCTGCATCAATCCGCAAAGAATATTTCTACCTTCAATTTCAAACCATTCTTCATTACGGCCGTCGCCTCAAATACTCCGCTTATATGATCAAATTTCTTGATATCCTCGTCCTCTAACATTCCGAATTCTTCTGGGAGACTATCGTAGAATTTTTCTACTGCATTTTCTAAATCATACTGACTTTTATATGTTTGTTCGTGAATTAACTGGACCTCCATTTTCATCCTCCTTTTCTAATAAAATAGCGTTTTTGTTTAGTTTCACTCTAAAAGTAAAATTTTCATTTTTTCATTCAACCAAGTTCATAACATATTCTTTTCCCCCGATAAAATAATGATTAGGTGTCCCATGCGCATTTTATTCATTGGAAATAATACCTTTCACGTACTTACGTATTAGAAACTTCATTTCTGCTTCTTCTCCACTAGCAATTTTGTTCACTTTTTTGATACATTTATGAAACATTCACATGTTATCTTCAATATGTTCTATTCTTTTTGAAAAACCATGTGAGAATACCAAAATAAGAAGCCCTAGAGCCCTAACTCTAGGGCTTCTTGTTTTCAAATAAGGATTTTGCTAAAAAACTACACATTTATTAAGAACATGCATAAAATATAATGTGGTATTCTTTTTCAATATTAATGTTTATCCGAGAGCGCCTTGAATGGCGCTCTTTAATTTCCAAATAACATTTTTAGATAATTACGAGAGCAGATTTTATTATGTTGTACAAGCACTACTTCATTTTATTAAATAGACTATATAGATATTTAAAAGAAGGGAGCTTTAAATTCATATGGCTGATTACTTTTATAAAGATGGTAAAAAATATTATAAAAACCAATCACATTCCAACAATCAAAAAAATAACTGTTTTATTGAAACTCATACGATAGCTGGTTCTGCAGAAAATGAAAATGGAAATATACCTGTGTCAGTTTTCCTTGAAACCACCGCTCCACAAACTGTATTTGAGGATTTTACAAACAATCATAACAAAACATTAATTCAGTTATTCGTTGTCGGTATGAGTGCACCCGTTCAAGTAACTATTCTAACAAGAAGATCTAACGTACCAATTACTACTACATTACAACCTGTTCAAACAAAAATATTTCAAGTTGAAGATTTTCAAAGTCTTACTCTTACAAAGCAGGAAGGTTCTACTAGTGTAGTTAGTTTATTTGTTCAAAAAACATTTTGTATATGCTGTAACGATAATAACGATTCATGTGATGAATATTACCAAGAATGTAATTGATAGATTAAATCACCAGAAAAACCCTTTATATAAAGGGTTCTTTTCCTTTTACTCCCCTCATTTTCCCGTTTTTTATTAAAATAACGATTTTATTATGTTTCCTAACTTACAGTAATGTCCTTAAAAAACATTCATATATATTTATCAGATGCACTTTTAAATCCCAGAGTATCAAATACTTTTAAGAGTTGACTGACCAATAATATTCGAATTATCTTTAAAAACTTATTAAAAATAACTTAGATACAAAAAAGCTACGTTTTATATAGGATAAAAAATTATCTTAAGTAAAGGAGCTTGATTATTTGTGAATTATCAAAATGATAACAACTCTAACATTCACAAACCTTGTTCTTGTCCATCTCCCACGGCTAACAGTTTAAATGTTGTTCAAACTACCCCATCAATAGTTTCTGTAAACTCTGCGATTCCACTAGATACTGTGGTAAATTCTAATGGCACGGCAATCTCATTCACACCACCAACAACTGTTTTACTTGAAGGTGGAAGAACCTATTTGGCAATCTATGAAGTGCAAGTTATCATTCAACCAGGAGGTAATTCGGCAGGTATCACTATGTATCTGAATAATAATCCAATCATTGGATCAGGTACTTCTCTAGGATATACAGCCGGATTCACTTCTGTATCAGCCCCCGCAATTTTCACTACACCTCCAGGTATAACAAGTACTCTTACTGTTAATGTAGGACCATATTCTAATACATTAAATACGTTGGGCTTAACTCTTGCTGTTGTAGCATTGACATAATGAAATGTAAAACTCTCTACTATGATTTTCTTTGTCCTTTAACTGTTTTTTGGGCTAGCCTCTAGGAACTCAACATAACTACATATAGAAAAAGAACATTATTTGGTTCGATAGTACTAGGTGACTCGGCTAGCACAATTGCTGAGTCACCTATTTATCTATAACAAAATAAAGCATTTGTTTAATTTATTACTTGTTCTTTTTAATGCATTATTCTATTACAATTCATTTTCATGTTATAATTACCAACAGTACATATTTTAATAGGCACAACAAATCTCATAAATATAGGAGGACCTTAATGATCCTAGCTCAAGAAAAGAACATAAAATTAATTATGCATTTTCTTACATTATTATCTTTTTTTATTCTTATTTTCTTTAGTGTCACAATTTTTTATATACCTTTGGTTTTCTATTTTGTATGTAAATCACAAAACATTCGGAAAAATATTCTTGAAGCTGTTTTTTTTCAACTATTCATTTGGATAATTACAGTGATTTGGAATCTTTTCATAATAAGAATCTTAATGCTATTTTGGTCTAATTTAGACTTGGCTTCAAATAACGCTTTGATTATTTTCGGGGTAGCTTCTTTATATCTAATACTGTTTCTCTTGTTAATTTTTGGACCTATAAAAGGAATTTTATATGTGCTACAAGAAAAAGACTTTCATTATCCTATTATTTCTAAATGGATTAACAAATAAAAATACGTGTAGAAGAATTCAGAGTTTCACTGAATTCTTTTTTTATGGATCTTTTAAAATCTTTTACATCTTCCTTCATTCCTTCTTTTTAATAAACTTCAACTTTTATTACAATAACGCTTTTTTAAAATACAATCGTTTTTCTATAAACTTTGTAACCTTCATTTCCTTTCCTATGATTACAATTTCCTACTAGCAACCAAGTATTGGCTATCCCCCCATATGAACACCTCAATTTTATTGGCATATACTTTGAAGGAAAAAACATTTCAATTAAACATATACCTACAAATTCAGTTGCTAATAATTTACCAAAAATTACTTAACATTTAATTTTTTAAAGGAGGTATTTATGAGATATAATCGAAAATCAAATTCGTGTGATAAATTTCAGCAACCCTGCTTTGTTTCTATATCCCCTTGTGATCAAATTAATTGCTGTACACCTGTTTTTTTCTCGAATGCTCAACAACAAGAATTATTGCAAATAATAAATCAATTAAATCAAGCCACCCTTTCTTTTTTCACAACACCAAATCCAACAACTATACAAATACTCCAATCAGCATTACAGGCATTAAATGATTTATTAATAGCAGTACAACCAAATATACCAAATAGAAATTTAGTTATAAGAACTATAAATCAATTAATTAATTCTTTACCTACCGCATCTCTCACTCAAATCTCAGCATTATTCCAATTTCTATTCCAAAGCTTGTCTTCACTTATAAGTTGTTCAAATATATCGGACCCCTTATTACAGCAAACATTCAACTTAATTTTACAAGGAATCTTAAATAGTTCGCTATTAAGTAACATCGGAACACCGGGGCCGACTGGAGCCACTGGACCTAGAGGATTTCCTGGACCTAGAGGCGCTCAGGGTTCTCAAGGTGTGCAAGGAATTCAGGGGCCTGAAGGACCTCAAGGTGTGCAAGGGATTCAGGGACCGGAAGGGCCTGAAGGGCCTCAAGGACCTCAAGGTGTAGAAGGAATTCAGGGGCCTGAAGGACCTGAAGGACCTGAAGGACCTCAAGGTGTACAAGGGATTCAAGGACCACCAGGACCACCTGGGCCTACTGGTTCAGGGACCGGAATGGGAATTCCTGGACCACCGGGACCTACTGGGCCTCAGGGTATCCAAGGGATTCAAGGACCGGAAGGACCGGAAGGGCCCACTGGACCTCAGGGTGTACAAGGAATTCAAGGGCCGGAAGGACCGGAAGGAGCCACTGGACTTCAGGGTGTGCCAGGAATTCAAGGGCCGGAAGGACCACCAGGAGCCACTGGACCTCAAGGTGTGCAAGGAATCCAAGGGCCGGAAGGACCACCGGGACCTACCGGAGATTGTGATTGTCCACCGGGACCTACTGGACCGACCGGACCTACTGGGCCAACCGGACCTGCATGTAATTTCCTAGTATATGCTACAAATGCAGGACTCATAGATGACCCTACAAATGATACAGTATCTGTAATTAACACCGGAACAAATATAGTAGTTGATACAATTACTGTAGGTAATGCACCACTTGAAGTAACGGTTTCACCAAATGGAGCTCGTGCCTATGTTACTAATATTTTTTCTGATACCGTTTCCGTTATTGATACTGCTACGAATACTGTTATCGCTACCATTCCCGTTGGAACTGATCCAATCGGTGTAGCTGTTTCTCCAGATAACACAACTGTTTATGTTGGAAATCATGGTAATAATACTGTTTCTGTTATTAATGCAGCTACCAATGCAGTTATCACTACCATTCCTGTTGGCCTCGCTCCACAAGGAATCACTGTTTCACCAAATGGGACCTTTGCATATGTTGCAAACGAATTAAGCAACACAATTTCTGTTATTAATACTGCTACCAATGCAGTTATCGCTACCATTCCTGTCGGTATTCGTCCTAGAATAATCGTCTTCACACTAGATGGTACTCGTGCTTATGTCACAAATCAAAACAGCAATACTGTTTCTGTTATTAACACCGCTACCAATGCAGTTATTAATACAATTAACGTAGGTACCGAACCTGTTGGTATAGATATTACACCGGGTGGAAATCTTATTTACGTTGTAAATAAAGTTAGCAATAATGTATCTGTAATAAATGTGGCGACAAATACTGTGATTGATACAATTTCTGTTGGTTTATCCCCTGATCAAGTAACTATCATACCTGATGGCACTCGAGCATATGTTACAAATCAAGCTAGTAATACTGTTTCCGTTATTGATATTGCTACGAATACTGTTATCACTAATATCCCAGTAGGTGTCGCTCCAACCGGAATAGCTACTGGAACTATTTGTGAATAAAATAAAGAAATGAAAGCCACAGATAGTTTTTATTAACATTGATAGTATGTGATATTCTTTCTTTAACTACGTTCAAACAACCAGGATAAACCTCTATATTCTGTTAATATTCTTTTCTGTTTTGTCTTACAGAACCTGCCGAGCCGCTAGCTGTTGTTAGCTGCTCTCTTTCTATAAAATCCAAATCAAATACCAATCAATTTACTGAAATTGATTTTTTTGGAATTACATGATAATATTTACCTATAAAATCATTACCCTTATACAAAGAGCTATGAGCCTTTCCACTCATGGCTCTTTTTTATTACGATTTTCACTTCACATCTACACGATCAACTTTACCGTTTATCCAAACCGCGACTTGCTCACCAAATCCACTCATTGGTGGATTGACTACTGTTACATTTCCGCCCTTCACTATTAAAAGTTTGTTGCTACCAACATCAATTTCTACTTTTTTCAAATATCCATCTCCCTTTTACTACCGCATGTACTCGACAACATCAGTTTTAAAGCCACTTCCCAAATAAACCCTTACTGGAATTACTACACGACCTAGCTCGTCCACTTTTCTTGCAACACCTGTTTTTTCATAGCTTACTCTCCTTTAGTATTTTTATATTTATTTAGAATCTCATCCAAACGTTTCTAATTACGAATGGTTTCTGCTTATCAAGATTTAGATTTAATTAATTGTAATAAATCGGTTGGGGGTTTATACAGAAATGCTTTCAGGGAAATTTTTATAAAGAAATAAAAAATGCAGCAGTGAAAAAAATTAAAACTCATAATTTAAGACATACACACGCAACTATACTATTGAAACAAGGAGTTAACCCTAAAATTATCAGTGAGAGATTAGGTCATACTGACATTTCATTAACTCTTAGTATTTATTCTCATGTTTTATCGAACATACAGGAAGAAGGAGTAAAAAATTTTGGTAAAAGTATCATTGGATAGTTAACGTTTGCAAACTGTTTGTATTTTATAACAAAAAGCCAAACAAATCTTGTATTAACAAGGTTTATTCACTTTAACATATGTTATCATGTATAATACATATGTTAAGTAAATTCAGAATAACGAGGCAAATATTATGGACTTTGTTTATATTAATCAAAACGTATTAAATAATCTTCTATACATTTTATGTAGTATATTTGTTTTTTATTTCATATATGATAGCAGGCATTATTTGAAAAAATACAAAATATTACTGATTACCCTTTGTTCTAGTATCCCGCTTATTTTATGTATGCGATACCCTATCTATATGGATGAAAGTTGTATTCATGATTTAAGACAAATTCCGGTCATAATAGGTACGCTTTATGGTGGATTCCCTGTCGGTATCATATTGTTTACAATTTTATTAATTACAAGATTTATATTTTATGGCTTTAATATGCTGACAGTCGTTGTTTACGGAATAATGTTCATCGTTACAGCACTCGCATCTTCAAAATTTAATACATATAATAGAAAGCTTAAAGTAGCTTTTTCCATGTTTTTAACCTTTTTCCTAGCAATATTTACAACTGTAATTGTATTAACTTTATCAGATTTTGAAGTGAATAATTTGTATATTATTTATTTCATGGTATTACCGACTACTTTAATGTTATTTATTGTTTATATAAATGAAGTTATAAAAGATGCTGTATTAATGCGCTCAAAATTAATTAAAATGGAAAAAATGGAGATTGTTAGCCAACTCGCTGCAAGTATATCGCACGAAGTAAGGAATCCTTTAACGGTTGTAAAAGGATTTACACAGCTTTTAAAAACACCAAATTTAACTCCTGAATCAAGAGACGAATATATTAAACATATACTTGAAGAGTTAAATCGTGCCCAAGAAATTATCGATGATTACTTAACGTTTGCCAAACCTGCTCCAGAAAAATTAGATCAAATTTCAGTAAAGCAAGAGTTAAATCGAGTTATTAATATGATATTGCCATTGTGTAATATGAATACGATACATATTACACAGGATTTTTCTGAGGCAACCATTGTTGGTAATAAACAGCACTTTCAACAATGTTTTTTAAACTTAATAAAAAACAGTATTGAAGCAATGCCTAATGGTGGTACCTTAAATATTTCCTCATCTATCAATAATAGTAAAGTTGAAATACGAATTGAAGATAGCGGAGTTGGAATGTCACAGGAGCAAATACATCGATTCGGTGAACCGTATTTTAGTACAAAAACAAAAGGAACTGGTTTAGGTACGATGGTTGCTGTTAAGATTATTGAGACGATGCATGGAAGTTTAAAAATCCGAAGTATCATTAGTAAAGGAACAACTTTAACGATTACGTTCCCGAAATATAGTAAGAATACGCATTTAAACAAATAAAAAAGGAGCATAGTTGCTCCTTTTTTATTTGTTTCGATACATAAGTATCTTCAATGTTTTTTTAGTTTACATTTGTGAAGACTAATTAAAAATTAGTATCCTCCGCCCCAGCAGCTGCATCCTACAATTATTAATAGAATGAATAACACAACTAATAAAGCGAAACCTCCACCAAAACCACAAGAACCACCGTAACTCATATTTTCTCCTCCTTTTGGTTTGAAAACTAATAGGTAGTTGATCATTTTAACTGGTTCGTATTATACATTATGTGTATATCCCTTTTTTGAGCATGTCTACATAAAAATAAGTAAAAGCACTCGTTTAAAGAGTGCTTTAAAATGGATACCAAAAGTTTTGAAATACGTTTAATTTTAAATATACCGCAACAATAAATATGAAAATACCGGCAAATAAAGCGATGAAATCTTCACGTTTCGCCTTACTTGTATAAAACCATGTACGTTTATCCTTCTTTCCAAATCCTCTTAAATCCATTGCATTTGAAACCGTATCTATTCTTTCTAGAGAATGAATGATTAGTGGCCAGAAAATTAAAACACGGTTCTTCATACGAACCCATAAACTTGCTTCTCCTTTTTCAAAAGCCACTCCTCTCGCTTCTTGCGCGTGTTTAATAATTTTATACTCAGACTGGATGTCAGGAATATAACGTAGTGCAATATTTATTGCATAAGTAATCTTATAATGAATACCAAGTTTACTTAAGTTACTTACAAATTCACTTGGATCTGTCGTGTAAATAAAAAGAAGTGTAAATGGTAACAACGTAAAATACTTTAATGAAAGTGTAGCTGCATAAAATAATGTTTCATATGTAATCGTTACATATCCAATATGTAAAAACGCGGTATATGATTCAGTTAATTCAGATCCATGAGTTGGTGTAATCAATAAAATCATGACAGAGTTTAATAAACTAAATGTAAATATGACACTAAAAACAATTAAAATTTTACGAAATGGAATTTTAGCAATGCTGAGCCCGATACACCCAATAATAAATAATATTAGCAACACCCGAAAATCAAAAAATAAAAAAGTAAGCGTCATACAAAAAATAAATAAAAACAATTTCACTACCCCATCCATACGATGAAAATATGTACTATGCACCTTCCTCCCTCCTATTACTATCTAAATAAAGCTCCATAAATTTTTCTGGACATGCAATCCCACTAAATTTAACAAGCTTGGTTAAAGAACTCTCTCTTAAGTTGGCTCTTTGTAACGTTTCTTGATCGCCTAATACATCAAACACTGTATTATCCGCAATAATTTTCCCTTCATGTAGAACTACTGCACGGTCTGTATATTCTAGCGCGAGATTCATATCGTGAGTGATAAAAACAAATGAAATTCCCTTTTTAGCTAGGTTTTTAATAAAAGACATAAATTGTTTATAGTGATAATAATCTTGTCCCGCTGTTGGTTCATCTAATATGATAAGTTTAGGATTTGTTGTTAATACAGATGCGATTGTTAATCTCTTTTTTTGCCCATAGCTTAGTGCTTGAATTGGCCAATTACGAAATGGATATAAACCACAAATTTTTAAAGTTCCTTCTACTCTATTCTTAATTTCTTCCTTAGAAAAATTATGTAATGTTAATGTAAATAAAACTTCTTCAAAAACAGTAGGCTGTGTAATCATATGATTTGGATTTTGCATCACGTAAGATATGATTTCCCCACGTTTACGAATAGACCAAGAACTAATATCTTCACCTTTTAACAAGATTTTCCCATTTTTCATTTTATTTATGCCTATAAGACTATGAGCTAATGTTGATTTCCCTGCTCCATTATGCCCTAACAGTGCCACAATTTCTCCTTCATATATTGAAAGGTTTACATTTTCTAATACTTTTTGTTTATTAGAGTATGAAAATGATAAATTCTCCACTTTAAGTAATTCCTTGTTTTTAGTATTCCCTTTTAATATGACTTGTTTCTCCATCCACTCTTTTATAACGTTGCTTACCTTTTCTTTTTGAAGGTTTTCCATTGGATATATTACGTCATTATTACTATCAAAATGTAATCTCTTTAATGCTTCGATGTAAATAGGCTCTCTTAAGCCGATACGTGGTAATATATTTGACGCTAAGATTTCTTTTGGTGTTCCTATCGCAATGACTTTACCTTCATCAATTAATATAACTTTGTCTAAATCCAGGTTTAAAATTTCTTCTATTCTATGTTCAATAATAACAATCGTTTTATTATATTGTTCATGTATATCTTTCATAAGTTTTATCGTATGTAAGGCACTTAGTGGATCTAAATTAGCTAACGGTTCATCGAACAATAATATATCCGCATTTGTTGTTAATAAACCCGCTAGAGAAACTGTTTGCTTTTGACCTCCTGATAATTCATGTGGACTTTGTTTATGAAACGTATGCATCTTCACCTTTCTTAATGAGTCCGAAACAATCTTTTTCATGTCATCTTGCTTTACACATTCATTTTCTAAATAAAAAGCTACATCTTCTTCTACTGTCAGACCAATAAATTGAGCATCTTGATCTTGCAAAATTGTTCCTACCTGCTTACTTTGTTCAAAAATACTTCCTTCCCTCGGGTCTTTACCGGCAATTAAAACGTTACCTGTACTAGTCCCTTCGTAAGAAAATGGGATTAGCCCATTTATACAATGAGCTAATGTCGACTTTCCTGAACCACTTCGTCCAGCAATTAGTACTTTTTCCCCAGGGTATATATGAAAGGTAATATCACTTAAAGTAGGCTGCGCAGCATGCCCATATTGAAAGGTGAATTGTTCAAACGAAATAATTGGTTTCATGTTAACATCCCTACTTTTCAATTTTTAAATGTGTATGTTTCTTATTAGATTTTGCCAAGCCAATTGTAAGTGGCAATCCAACTACTAAGAAAACGATAACATCGGAAATTGTTGCTCCTAATACTTGGATAACAATTTTGTCAAATGGTTCTCCCATCACAATAATATCGAATGCCCCAGCAAATATAATAGCAATGACAATACCAACTAGCCCAGTAATTGCTAAATAAGAAATATGCCCCTTGTTAAACGACCCGTTTTTCACACTAAAACCAACTCTTTTTTGAATAAGACCCATCGAAAAACCAATAATCCCTGAACTAGTAACCCAGCCCCACCAAATCCCCCATCCAGCAATCGTATCTGTTACGGTATGACCGATAAGTCCGATTAACAGTCCTGCCACTGGACCAAATAATGCTCCAAAAACAGTTAATATAGCTAATGCTGGTTTAATAAATGTATTCGGTGCAATAGAAAATCCCCAAAGTCCTAATATCCCGTATAATGCTGCTCCAATACCGATTGCTACTACTAACTTTGTTGATAATTTGTTCATTACAATTCCCCTCTCATATTAGTCAACTTTTATTACTCTATATTTAATTTAAAAATGAATTATGCATCTACACTCCCTTTCTATACAACAAAAAATGACCTCTTATATAAGAGGTCATTTTCTTTCACGTTCAAGAATCCTCTTATCTTTCAAAAAACACAACGTGTCCTCTGCGGAATTAGCACCTTCCTATAAAATTACATAGGGGTTGCTGAGGTTTCTTAGGGCCGTTCCCTCCACCTCTCTGGATAAGTATTAATTTGTAATTCGTATTATGGCACTAAAGAATGTAAATTTCAACACTTTTCTTACTATTTTTTTTTTTTGTTAAATAGATCATTTAAATCATTGTATTCTTATCGGAATTATGAAATAATAAATTCAAAATCGTTTCGGGAGGAATGCATTATGAAAGTTATTGGTTTGATTGGAGGATTAAGTTGGGAATCTACATCATTATACTATAAACATATTAATACACTTACACTCTCTCAATACGATCAAAATGCAAAGTTAGTTTTATATAGTATGGATTTTGGTGAAGTAACTACTTTATTACAAAACCATCAATATGAAGAAGTGAAAAATGAACTAGTTACAGTTGCAAAGAAAGTTGAAAAATCTGGGGCTGAATGTTTATTAATGTGTTCAAATACCGTACATCTATTTGCCGAGGAAGTAGAACAAGCAATATCTATCCCGCTTCTTCACATTGGTGATGTAAGTGCTAAAGAAATGGTAGAACAGAATATAAAACGTATCGGACTATTAGGAACAAAACAAACGATGGAGCAAGATTTCTATAAATCACGATTAGCGAAATATAACATTGAGACAATTATCCCCAATGACGAGGAAAGAACTTTTATCCACCATGTCATATTAGATGAATTAAGTAGAGGGATCATTTCAGAAACATCTAAAGAAGAGTTATTACAAATTACAAAATCATTAATTCAAAATGGTGCTGAAGGTATATTATTAGGCTGCACTGAAATACCTTTACTCATCTCCCAAAATGATCTCACTGTTCCCGTTTTTGATACTGCTTTTTTACATGCAAATACTGCTGTGCAATTTGCTGGATAAGAATATACAAGCATAAAGGTGAGAACCTCTATGCTTGTATACAGTTACGACTATTTATCCCGCTATTTATGGGTAGTAAAATCCCTACCGATTAAAGTTTTACTTTATTTAAAAGAGATTCAATAACTGCAATTGCTTCTTTTGAACCACCACATTCTAAAAAGCTATCATTAAGTTTTCTTATACCATGTTTATACTTTTCATTTGAAAGAACATCTGTTACGGCCTCTTTTAAAGTGTGCACATTAACATGTTCTTTCAATAGTCTATGTGCCGCTTCAAGCTCAGTTAGTCTTTGCGCTATCATAGGCTGGTCTTTATCATGCGGTATTATTACAAATGGGACATTATAATGAATGGCATCGTGTACGCTATTCATACCGCCATGTGTAATAAAAACATCTGCTTCATTTAATATTTCTGATTGAGGTACGTATGGAGCAATTATAAAATTATCTGGTGCTTTCTTAATTTTAGAAATATCATTTCTATCACCAATTGCCATTACAACTATCCCATCAAAATCTGAAAAAGTATCAATACAAGTATTAAAGAATGGTTCGAGTCCTTCAAGCAGTGTTCCCATTGAAATATAAATAACTTTCTTTTCTTTAAGTGATTCCAGTGGAAACTTTATATTTGTTTTACGCTTTGAAATACTCGGTCCAATAAAAATGTTATTTTCCCCGAACGATTCGCTATTAGGTTGGAAATAACAACTTGTGTATACGAGACAAACATCACCCTTATTATTCATAAATTGAAGATTATTCTTTGGTTTTACTCCAAATTTATGTTCCATCTGATTTAGTAATTTTTCAGAGATTTCCTCTGGTTGGAATGGCATATCTGCATTTGGATGAAAAGGTAATGTCTTCAAAAATTCTGGCGGAATTAAAAATATAGGTGAGGACACTACACCTGGAACTTGTAAATACTCCTTTACTAACTCTCCTGCGCCAAATATATCATAAATTACGAAATCAAAATTTATACTTTCACATAATTGTTTCGTAATTTCTAATATATATAAAGAAGTTTGAACATGCACATGAAAGAAAGCATTTAACCCAGATGAGGTTTCAGCATCAATAGAAATCTCTTTTAATAGATCCGGATGAGTATGTACAGTAGCTCCTAAATCTTCAATTCTATCCTTAAAGTTTGCCGTTGTAATATAATGTACATTATCCCCTCGTTCAGTAAAGGCTTTTACTAAATTTAATGTAGGGTTTACATGCCCCTCTGCTGGAAAATTAACTACTAAAATATTTAGCACTTATTTCTCACTCCTTACATTTCATTGTTTTAATTAAGCATACTGTTATTTGTACAAGTAATCTTCCCCTAATAGTCCTAATATGCTTGTTACATTATGTTGATAAATAATTTTCAGTCATCAACATAAAAAAAGCATCTACCTATGTAGATGCCTAACCGTGATAAGGAGTGTTCTGTGAGGTTAGAACAAGCTTTTCTGCTTGTCCTATGCTATCAATATATGATTTATTTTATAAAATGTGAATCGTTAATAGAATTATTTTATCCATTTTATATGATCAAATGGATAAAATACCATTTCTACCTTACCTATTATATTTGACTCATCAATAAGTCCAAGTGTATTCCTACTATCTTTACTATGATTACGATTATCACCTAACACAAATAATTTATGCGTAGGAACTTTTATTTCTCTAAAATTTGAAAAACGATTGGATACTTGTAACATATCTAAATGTATATACGACTCATCACGCTTTTTACCGTTAATATATACCTCATCCTCTTTTAATTGTATATTATCCCCCGATAATCCAATAATTCGTTTCACATAGTAAGTAGGCTCGTCTTCTTTTTTTATGATGACAACATCCCCATGCTGAAAAGACGATAAACAGACGTTTACCTTATTAACAAGTATATAATCTTTTTCATTTAAAGTAGGTTGCATCGAAATTCCTTCTACCATACAAAATAAAAATGACTTATTAATAAAAATAACCCCTATTATAATTAAGATGTAGCTACATATGTTCCTCCAATATTTTAGAATAAACAGCTTCATATATACCTCATTTCTAATCTATTCCCAGATAAAAACGCCTCTAGTTCACATGAATGCTAGAGACGTTTCGTCCATTTTAATTCTCTTTAGAGTTATCTGTTTTTTGCGCTTCACCAGTTAATCGCTTATTTTTCAAATCAAAATAAGCATCTAAAACTTCTTTTCCAATATCGGAGTTAATGCCCGATTTATCATTTTCAACCCACGGTACTACAACAGAAAACGCTACTTCTGGATCATCATATGGCGCATATCCAGCTAATGTTAAGTTATAACATTCTCTACGGTCGCCTTTCTCATTTCGCCCAATTTCATTTTCTCCACCATATACAGTTTGTGCGGTTCCTGTTTTACCAGCTGGTTTATATGGTGCTTTTTGGAACGCTCTTACTCCCGTTCCATCTCCGTCTTGAAATACTTTTCTAAATCCTTCTTTTACTTGATTAATATATTCTTGTTTCATATCGATTCTATTTAAAACAACGGGTTCTATTGATTGTACTACTTTACCAACCTCATCTTTTTGAACGGTTTGTTCTCTAATCTCTTGAACAATTTGTGGTTTCATTCGATACCCTCCATTTGCGATAGTCGAAATATATTGTGCAAGCTGAAGTGGTGTATACGTATCATATTGTCCAATAGAATAATCTAATAAGAAACCAGGCTGATTATCTTTTCTTCCAATTTGGCCTGCAGTTTCATTTGGTAAATCAATACCAGTTTGTACGCCTAGTCCAAATTGCCTGAAATAATACCTCATTTTATCAAAATATTCTTGTTTAATATCTAGCGAACTATTTTTTACATAATCCACTCCAGCAATTTTTAATGCTATATTAAACATATAAACGTTTGAAGAAACTTGTAACGCTCTTAGATCGTCTATATCACCAAAATTTTTCCAAGACTTCTTTTCCTTAGTTCCTTTAAACTTCATAGGTGCATCATAAAAATGTGTCCCAGGAGTTATTGCATTTGTTTCAAACCCTGTTAACACTGTCGCACCTTTAACCGTTGATCCAAGCTCATATGAACTTGTCAGCGTGCCTAAAGCATAATCTTCTACTTCCATTTTCCCATCTTTTTCTACAAGCCTTTTCCCAGCCATTGATAATACTTGGCCATTTTTAGGATTCATCATCACTACGAAAGCACGGTCTAACATTGATTCTGATCCTTTATATTGTTTTAATATTTTTTCTATGCTCTCCTCTACTTTTTTTTGCAATTCCATATCTATGGTTAAAGTTAAATTTTTACCGCTTTTTCCTTCCGAAACCGTTTCCGTTCTAATAGTATTTCCTTGTTTATCAGCAATGCTTCTTACTTCTTTTTTTGTACCATGAAGTACATCTTCGTATTGCTGTTCGATATAACTTTTGCCGACCCTATCATTTCGGCTATAATCACGCACTAAATAATAATCTAATCGTTCACGTGGCAATCCTTCATCAGCATTTGAAACGTTACCAAGGACAGAACGGAATAATCCATCATTTACATAGATTCTCTCCCAATCAACTGATGCGTCTACTCCTGGAAGGTTCGCTAAATTTTCACTAATCACCGCATATTCCTGTTCACTAACGTCCTTTTTAATAATTTGAGGTGCCATTTGAAAACCTGAGGTCATTTTACTTTTAATAGCTAACATTTCTATATCTTTAGCCGTTAGTTCTTGAAGATTTTTATCTGTAACGCGTTTCCTTTTTAAATCTTCTATTTTTTTGTCTAGCTCTTTTCCGGTAATATCCTTATCTCGGAACTTATCTATTTCTTTTTTTGATACTAAGTCTTGAGCAAGTTCTGGATTTAATTGCATCCAAAAGTCTTTCTTATCAGTCTCAGTTAACTTATCTATATCTTCTTGTGGCATTTCAATAATATCTGCAAGTTGTCTTGCTGATTTTAATATTTCTTCTTGTTTTACACCTTTCACCTTTGTATATGTAATCGTACGTAAAGACTTATTATCAACTACTGGATTTCCTTCACGATCAAATATTTTCCCACGCGGTACAGAAAGGCCCACGGTTGCATTTTCTCTCTTCTCTACTTCATTTTTATATGTTTCTCCATCAAAAATTTGCACTTTCCCTAACTGAATAATAATGCCAGAAAATAATAAAAATACACAAAGGAATAAAATATTTAACCGGAGAGGTACTACTCTACCACTTTTCTTCTCTTGCTTTTTCACTTTGTCATAATCTCCTCCTTACAATATTTCAAATAATAATCACATTTCTATATTAAAAGTAATGTACAATTTCTATACATTGCTTTGTACAAATATTAATATAATGTTTAAAACTTAATAGAAATTAAAACAAAGGTAAAGAAAAGGTAAAGTTTACTAAATTAAATATAAAAAATACCCAATAACAAAAAGCTTAGTTTTCACTAATCGCTTTGTTATTGGGTATTAATTGATTTAAGAATTACTACTAGTGCGTATTGGTATACATTTGTCGTCACAATTAGAAAGAGATTGTTTACTTAGTACTTTCGGTAAGTAAATAGTTACTGTTGTCCCGACACCAACCTCACTCATGATACTAATTGTCCCTTGATGACTTTCAATAATTTTATAACTTAACATTAATCCAATACCAGTCCCTTTTTCTTTCGTACTATAAAAAGGTTCACCTAATCTCTTAATTCTTTCTTCAGGTATTCCTATTCCTTCATCTATTACATGAATAATGACACCATCATCATTTATTTCTTTTATGTGAATTGAAATTTCCCCACCATTTGGCATAGCTTCGATTGAATTTTGCAAAATATTAATAAATACTTGTTTCAATTGATTTTCTGAGCATTCAATAATTATATCTTTGTCATCCGTAAATAGTTCAACTTGAATATTTGTCATAATTGCTTTTGTATTCATTAACGATACGACATTTTTAAAAATTTGATAAATATTTTTCTTTTCTGTATTTATTTCATCTGTTTTAGCAATTGACAGAAATTCTTGCAGGATCGCTTCTATCCTTTCAATTTCAGAAAGCATAAGATCAAAATATCTTTCTTGATCTTCTTTATTAATTTGGAATAACTGTATAAAACCTTTAATTACAGTTAAAGGATTTCTTACTTCATGAGCTACGCCAGCTGCTAATTGACCAATTGCTGCAAGCGTATCTGATTTGTTTAACAATTCTTCTGTCTTTTTTCGCTCTGTAATGTCGCGTATAATAATCATAATTTTATCACGTAATAATGGTAAACACCTAGCTTCAAAGAAATCAATACTTCCATTAAGTGTGAGTGGATATTCTACAATTACATTCGTTCCTTTTTCCTTCACTTGATTAATGGCTTCCTGAAACTGCTGCGCTACTGAAGATGGTAATACTTCGTAAAACTTTTTTCCCATAAAAGCTTCTGCGGGTACGTAAAACTTCGTAGGAGATCCTGCCTTGTAATCAATAATCGTGCCATCATCTTCTGTTAAGAAACATAAATCTGGTAAAGCTTTAAAAATTAATTCAAGTTCAGATGTTTGTTGTTTTAACTGCTCTTCTATCGCTTTTAAATGCGTAATATCTACACCAACAGCCCAATAACTATATCCTGTTACAGGAAACTGTTCTGATATATTCGACCACATTATTGTTTTGATTTCACCATTTTTACATGTTAAGTGCATTTCCCAATCTCTGAAATTTTTTCCACAAGTTAAAAATTTCTTTTGTATTTGCTGGCGATAATTATGATCAGGATACAATAATTGCAGTGCATTTGGATTTCCAATTATTTCTTCAGCGGTATAACCTGTTACGATTTCACATTCTCGGTTCCACAAAACAAAATCTCCATTATAATCAAGCGCATCGACCATAACAGGCATGTTTTGTAAAATCGTATGTAGTTCCTCCTCTTTCCGAGAAAGCAACGTTGTATTTTTACTTTGAAATACCTTTATTGCACCATCTAAAATTAAACTTGAGAGCATTTCAAAGTATTTTTGACAACTGAAAATTTCACTTTTTTTGGACCATACAACAAAAGATCCTAAATGTTGATTGTATAAGAAAATGGGGATTTCAATCTTTGGAAGTTTACTCTTTTTTATCTCATTCATTCCGAATGAAAAAACACACTCTTTTTCAGCATCAAGAAGTTGATGTGATATGTTAGTTAATTTATAAAATTGTTCTGCCATGGTTTCTATTGTACTCACATCAATAAGTTCCATTAGCCGCGAATTCATTCTTTGTTCACCTCAATATGTAAAATTAATACAAATCTAAAATTCATACTTCTCCATTATACGAAGAAAGCTAGTGTAGGTATATAGCTGTAGAATAATTATTCGAACAAATTTTATTTTTCAATTAAAACAAGAAAAGAATATATATACTGAATACACCTTTAATTAGTATATATTTCGTTCATTCCTCATTTATTGTCTAGGTAACTTGAATTCCTCCTTACATTCACTTAATTTTCACTTGAGAGTCATACGCGTCACTAATAGCGGTATAAACATGCAATAAGTATAAAGTTCATAAAATATTCACATTTTTATGAAAAATATACACATTTATTCCAATATATTCTATATAATGAAATGTAATAAGGCTTCTATGAATCTCATAGAATACCTTACCCCTAATAAAAAGAAAAAAGAATCCATTTGGATTCTTTTTTCTTTTTTTAATTACATTACATATTTATATAAAGCATGTGCCACACCATGTTCTTCATTTGATAACGTTTCGTATTTACACATTGCTTTTATTTCTTCAACTGCATTCCCCATTGCAATTGATATGTTCGCTTTTTCCATCATAGAAACATCGTTTAGCCCATCACCTATCGCTACAGTGTTTTCAACCGGAATATTAAGATGTTCTGCTAAAGTATATAATCCATTCCCTTTTTGAGCATCTCGATGATTAATCTCTAAATTGTGCCAATATGAAGATGTAATTGCTAAATCTGTATTATGAAGAAATGTTTCTTTGAGTTTTTTTAATTTCTCAATTTCATAAGAAAATGGTAATAGTTTATGCACATGTATATCTGTTTCTACAATTGGTTTACAACTTTCCGCACTATGAAACGCTGTATGCTCAAGATATAATGCTGCGATTGTTTCTAACTCTTTCAAGTCGAAATTTTCTTTTGAATTCTTCACATGCTCAATTTCATTACGTACACTCTCTACTCCATAATCCGGTACATACACACCTTTATCAGTATAGAGCTGATAATATAAACCATTCTCTTCAAGATATTCTACAATTTCAAGTGCCTGCATATTTTGAATTGGATATCTCTTCATCATTTTTTTATCTTTATATATAAGAGCACCATTTTCCGCAATGATTGGACACTCTAAATCAACTTCTAACAATAATCGCTCAATGTCAACAATAGAACGTCCTGTACAAATTGCTACAACATGGCCAGCTTCTTGGCATGTTCGAATTGCTTCTGCATTTTCTTTACTTATCATTTTATTCCCCGAAAGAAGAGTTCCATCTAAATCAATTGCGATTAATTTCATTATTTCTTCACCACTTTCTATAAATACACGAGTTCTAATTAATTATTAGGTATCGTTTTCATACAATCCTCGTGAGGTACTTCTTATTTATAATTTATGAAAAGCGTTTCAGGTCAAGAAATAATTAAAAATAAAATCCAAAGCTTTTCTTTTTAAAAAAGCTTTGGATTTTAAACTATGAATTATAACTAATGTATTTTGTCTCACACATGTACACATTTTTTTCTTCAGTTGGGATATATACTTTAAACTTTTCTAACCGTTTTCCATAGACATGAATCGTAATAACGCTTTCATTTTTGCTAATTTCAAGAATATGACAATCCGCTGGTGGAATTACTTTATCTGTTTCTCCTTCTCCCAAATAAAGATTTCCTGTATGTGTTAAATAAACAAGTGAATTTCCAAGTTGTTTCGTTTGTATAAAGTTCTGCACCATAATCCTTCCTGAAAAAACGCCTTCTACGCCCCATGTGCCGTCATGATCATGTAAAGGTGTAGATTGTCCATCTTTCCATACGAGAGCTAGTACTTCAAAACGTTTGAGCGGATCTTCATACAATAAATGTCGTGCATATTGAGTCAAATTGGCCTTCTGTTTATCTAACGGAAGCCATGTTTTCTTTTCTAAAAGTTCTTCTAGTAACTTTTCAATGCCACACACTATTTCTTCTTCAAATAAACCGTTTTCCATAAGATCTGTAACACCTTTAATAAACTTTTGAAATGATTTACTTCCATTACAAGTCAACATAAGAATCCTCCTCTACGTTTTATACAATTCCATATTAAGGTGATTACCGAAAACTCACAATTGAGAAACAAAAAACAAGATGCAAATGTATGCACCTTGTTAAGATTTTTATTTAGCTTTCAATCGAATAGGTAAGTATTTTAATGTTTGTTCATTTTCCAATATACATTTTTCTAAACAGAAAGATGGAGATAGCTCTATTTTTTCAAAAGCATTTATAAAGGTAGTTAATGCAATCTCAGCCTCTAAACGTGCAAGTGGTGCTCCTAAGCAAAAGTGAGGACCTTTCCCAAAGGTTAAATGCTTTTCATTTCCTGTTCGATGTACATTAAATTGAGAGGCTTGTGAAAATTTTTTCTCATCTAAATTCGCTGCACTAACCCACGCAACAATCATCTGATTCTTTTTCATGAAAGGACCAAATATATTTGTATCCTCTGTAATCCTCCGGGCCAATGTAACAGGAAAGCGATAGCGTAATACTTCCTCAATCGCTTTTAAAATTAAGCTAGGTTCTTTTCTTAACTCTTCATAAATTCCAGGTGAATCTACTAAAAAGCAATAAAAGCTATTAATAATTAAATTTGTAGTGGTTTCATTCCCAGCCGCTAGTAAACCTAATGAAAAGGTTACAATTTCTTCATCGGTTAATCTTTCGCCTTCATATTCAGCTCGAATTAAATCAGAAATGATATCATCGGTTAAATGATATCTCTTTTCCTGAACAATCGGTAGAAGGTATGCTTTGAATTCATTTAATGCTATCCCTTTCTCAGTATCCAGATCATTAAACTTTTCTTTACTATACGGCATAAATAAAATATCAGACCATTCTTTAATTTTTTTACGATCTGTTGTTGGGACTCCTAATAAATCAGAAATAACGGTAACAGGTAAAGGTGCAGCAAACTGTTCAACGATATTAACTTCACTACATTTTTCGATATGTTGTACAAGTTCATCTGCGATAGCCTGTATTCGAGGTTTCCACTGTTCTAAACTTCTTGGAGTAAATGCCTTAGAAACAATGGAACGTACATTGCGATGTTCTGGTGGATCTGTAGAGTTTATATTTATTCTAGTTTCTAAAGGAGGGATTGAGAATTGTCTGCGCTCCCTTCTACTTGAAAATAAGCGATAATCTGATAAAACACGATTTACATCATCATATAAAAAAACATTCCATACATCCTGCTCTTCATCATAATGAACTGGGTGATTATCCCTCATCAAACGATACCATTCATATGGATTCCATAATTCTTCTTTTGTTTTCAGCTTTGAAATTTCATGAACTAAAATAACATTTTCAGGTGAAGCCATAGTTCTTTCCTCCCTTTTCTTTTACAATAAAAGTGATAGGTCGGCAGTCCAAAGTTGTATAAACTATCATATGTTATTTTAACATATACCAAAGGGGATTTTTCATTAGAGAACTTGAGAAATATATAAGGGGGATTTTTATGTACGTTGACATTTTACTACTAGCAGAATTAACGACAGGACCAAAACATGGATATGAAATTAAAAAAAATGTTCAAAATCGTTTAGGTGAAAATTTCGAATTAAATCACAACATGCTTTATCCTGCCCTTCGGCGCTTTGAAAATATGGGTGCTATAACGAAAAAAATACATAAACAAGTCGGAAAACCAAACCGAAATATGTACGATATAACAGAAACAGGAGAAGAAATTTTTTCTGAAATGTTACGAGAGTTTCCCGAAAAACTTGCGACAAACAATACAGAATTTCTTGTTCGTATTGCGCTATTTGAAAAACTTGACTATGAGGATAGAAAAGAGATTTTGACTGTACGTCAAAACGTACTATATAATCAGCTTACTGCTATTCAGTCTCTAGATGTTACCTCATCTTTTATTACTGAAGTCATTGAATTTAGTAAATCACGAATTGAACATGAATTGAGTTGGATTACATCACTTATGAAAAAAATATGAAAAAATAACAAGAAAAGTTAAAAACAATGAATGAAAATGATATTTATTATCAATACTATAATTAATAAAAGGGCAACCACGATTTGGCTACCCTTCAAACATTTACACTTCTGGATCGAAAGTTTTGCAATCTGTTTCTTCCGTTGTAGATGCATGTTTACCTTTATGACTTACTACGTAAATTGCCTCTGCACTACATTTATTACCGTTCGCCCAAAATTTACAGTTATTTACTTCACATAAAACGTCTTGTGCCATAGTATCACACCTCCTTGTTCTATTATCATTAACAAAATTCGGAGGTATGATACTCTTTGTCATGCATTTTTTATTCCCTTTTTAGCTTTCTTAATGGTTCAATATCTCCTCGTACAATCACATCTATATTTTCAGTTATTTTTTCAATGTCAAAATGCCACCATTGAATTTGTAATAATTCTTCTATTATTTCATTTGAAAATCTCTCTTTTATTTTATTTGCTGGATTTCCACCAACAATTGTATATGGTGCGACGTCTCTAGTCACAACAGATTTAGCTGCAATGATTGCACCATCTCCTATTTTTATTCCGGGCATAATAGTTGTGTCCATACCAATCCAAACGTCATTTCCTATAACTGTATCGCCTTTGTAAGGTAAATCAGACAAACTAGGTGTATACTTCTCCCACCCATTTCCAAAGATATTAAATGGATATGCCGAAAATCCATCCATCCGATGATTCGCTCCGTTCATTATAAAGTTAACTCCAGATGCAATACAACAAAACTTTCCAATAGTAAGGCGATCCCCAAGAAATTCATAATGATGTAATACTCGATTTTCAAATGTTTCTCCATCTTTCGCATCATAATAAGAATAGTCACCAACAAGTATATTAGGTTTTGTTATTGTATTTTTTATAAATTGAACGTTTTGATTTCCTTCAATAGGGTATTTAATATTTGGATTAGGATTCATTTTGTACAGCACTTCCTTTACCACTTATTTCACTTTCTACCGCTATTACTGGCTTTAAATTGTATATAGGTAAAATAAACAATAATCCAATTATAAAAAGTAAAGCCGTCCCTTCATACATCATACTTAATGAAAACATCTCTTTTAATGAGCCAGCTATACTCATCGTTACTACCATTGAACCGGTAAATAGCGGACTTAAAATACCATTTACACGACCTATAAAATCGGTATCGCTATTTTGAATAATAAGCGTATTAATACCAATTTGGATACAAGGAAGAGCTAAGCCACTAAAAAGCTGAGCTGTAAGTGTCACCCATAAATTTGTAGAATATCCTATAATGCCAATACCAATTGCTTGACCAAGCATACCGATAATTAACATCTTTTGCGGAGCAACGTTTTTCGCAAATACCATTGCTAATGTTCCGCCAACAATCATTCCCGCACCATTTACTGTTAGTAGCCACTGTAAACTCTCTTTTGATAATCCTAGCTGCTCAGTCACAATAAATATACCTAATGGTTGAATTAATCCTATACCTAGTCCTGCAGCCATAAAGCAAAGCCCTAGCAAAGTTAATGCTTTTTTCTTTTTGACATACTTAATACCATCCTTCATCTCCTGCAGCAGAGTGATATCTTTCTTTTCTACGTCGTTTTCAAGATCTTTCGGAAGAAATAACAATACAACTGCCGCAAGTAAAAACGAGATACCTGTTATGATGATTGAAATATAAATTCCAAAACTATGAAAGATAAATGTCCCTAGAATTGGTCCTAATACCATAAATATTGCAAATATCGTTTGATATATAGACATCGCTAATTGAATTTGTTCCGTTGATAAATGTTGTTTAAACAACTTCATTCCAGATGGTTGTGAAAACTGTGAAAGGATTGCAGAGATGAGTGTCACAAAAAACACAATTTTCCACGTTCCAAACATAAGCGTAATTAAGACAGCGAATACTGAAATGGAACTTAACGTTTCACACCATATCATTGTCTTCTTTGGCTTCCACCTATCAGCAAAGGTACCGCCAATAAATGAAAAAATAAAAATTGGAGCGAATTCAGCAACTGAAATCATGGAAATAGCAAAAGCATCACCTTTTGTCATTTCCATTACATATAGTAATACCGCAAAGTTTCGAACCCATATTCCTATTTGTAAAAATAATGCTGATGCTAAAATCCCTTGTACAAACCGATTTTTTAATACTTGTGATACCCCATTGTTTTGTTTCGTTACTACATTTGTCGACATAAAAAAGCCTCCTATTTCATGTTCTGAACAGGAGGCAGCACAAATCATATAAAAAGACTATATATTCGCAGAGCGAAATACATCCCTTTTCTATAAATGTACAGACTAACCCTATTCAGAAGAATATTTCGTTTTTTAACGAAGATCTCTTACAAATAGAATTAGTTGATCATTGGGATGTCTTCACCCTTCCGTTTCGAATTTAAATAACACATACATACTCTATGTAAATCATTTTCGATGTATGCATGTCTCCTTTTAACTATTCTAGAAAGTTAAAGGTAATTCCTCTAAAGAACGCATTAAATAGTTACCTTGCCATTTAATTTCTTCACGATTCCCTTTTATTTGTAGTTCAGGCATTCGATTAAACAAAGTAGTAATAGCAATCTTTGCTTCTAACCTCGCAAGTGGAGCGCCTAAACAGAAATGGCTACCATGACCAAAGGCAATATGACGATTATTTTCCCGAGTAATATCGAATACTTCTGGGTTTTCAAATACAGTTTCATCACGGTTTGCAGAAGCTAAGGCAATGACAACCATATCTCCTTTTTCGATTGTTCGGTCGTGAATTTGAAAAGGTTCCGCTGCCCATCTTGCAGTTGTAACCTCAACTGGAGAATAATAACGCAATCCTTCCTCAATAGCCGAATCAATTAGTTTTGGATTATCTTTTAATAACTGTAATTGATTTGGATTTTCAAGAAGTGCTAATACCGTATTTGTAATTAAATTCACTGTCGTCTCATGTCCTGCGACAATTAATAGCATTATCATTGAATATAGTTCCCGAGCGCTAAGTTTACGCCCTTCACTCTCTGCAAGTATTAAAGCACTCACCAAGTCTTCTTTTGGCTCTTTTCTTTTAATATCAACTAAATATTGAAGATATGTAATAAACTCAGATAGTTGTTTTTCGGTCTCTTTTATTTCTTCAGGTGTTTCTGGTGATGCAATAACAGCATGAGACCAAATCCTAAATTTCGCTTGATCTTCTTTTGGAATACCGAGCATCTCACTTATTACAATAATTGGTAATGGAAATGAATAATCATCCACAAGATTTAATGTACCTTTTCGCTCTATATCACTTATCAAATTATCTGCTATTCTCTGAATTCTTCCGTCTAATTGTGCAATCATCTTCGGTGTAAAAGCTTTTTGAACTAAAGATCGTAAACGACTGTGGTT
Organism: Bacillus sp. FSL L8-0152; assembly: GCF_038006365.1. Lineage (NCBI taxonomy): Bacteria > Bacillati > Bacillota > Bacilli > Caryophanales > Bacillaceae > Bacillus > Bacillus sp. FSL L8-0152. The sequence goes on along the minus strand of NZ_JBBOVB010000001.1, from coordinate 2,667,840 downwards.
AGGTGGATCTGAATTTAGCATATGTGTTGTTAAGTGGTCACTATTATCAACGGAAAGATACATGTTCTTTATATCTTGAGAAAACACATTTGTCCAATCTTTTTTTAAACGATTATCTTTTAAAAGTGGCAGAGCATCTTCATATCTAGTAATGAGCCATTCTTTACCGATTTCAACTTGGTTTACAAATAATATAGGTTGTTTTTTTCGCGATTCTTTATAAATTTCATACGCATCTTCTTTAAACTGAGCTGAAGCTAAATTAATGCCATCCTCTATGCTTAACCCAACTTTGTTTTTCATTGACATTGTATTCCCTCACTCTCATTTGTTTTTGAAAACCAACCAACATATGCATTATACTCTAATAAAAACGTGAAAATTGTAAATTTTTAATCAAAATCTTACTTCGTATATTGAAAAATAAAAAAGTGAGAGAGTACAATCGTTTTACTCTCCCACCTCTCTTTATGCGAAGCACATAAAATTACTAATTTGTTGATAGCGATAACTTACTTTACGACGACGACCACCTTGCCAAGTGTAACCTGATACTCCGTTTCTTCTCACTTCAGTCGGAAAGAACCATAAATCCCTTCCAAAAGGTCCAGGACGATGTAAACGTAAATAGCCCCATCTTCCTAAACAGTTACACATCCATGATTTCATATTGCCTGGTTGTGCTGGAGAAGCAAATGTAGACGGTAACGATGGCGCTTGTGACGGTGGTGGTGACGTTGGAGCATCCTCCGCATCATCTGGTCTGTAATCTTCTTGTTCAATATCTCTCACTTCATTTGTAGGTTCATACCCGTAGTTTTGTGGATTATAATACATCGCTTGATCATATGGATAATTTTGTTGGTTATACATATTAACAAATCACCTTCTTTTCATTCATTACCTTTATCATTCATATGTGATATGCCCTCTCTGGGAAGCTTATGTATAGCCCAAATTCAACTTAAAAAGCTCGTATTATTAAAAATACGAGCCTTTCAAAAATAGAATGTGTTTATTATTTCCTTAACTTCACACTATAAAAACGCATTTCATCTAACGAACCTTCAAATTCAAATACTTCTTGTTTAATTAATTGTTTCAAGCGATATTCTAAGAAGGTATCTCCAACCAATTGTTCAACAAGACCAAGTGCTTCACCAATTACTCTAGGAGCTTTGAGGAACTCTCGATCAGCACCCACACTTTTCGCGCATTCAATTATAAATTGATCAAAATAATCTACTTGTACAAAATGCACTTCATTTTCTTTCCACACTCTTAAACATTCTATGCTTTCCGATAATCTATCCCACTCATGTTCAAAATTCATGCGCTTCTCTTCAGTTAAAAAAGGTAACTTTGCAAAACTTTTTTGGAATAGAGCTAAACTTTCAGGTGCTAATTCTCCCGTTCCACGAATATCATACTCTTGTTTTAATAATTCTCTACTTGCTTCAGACGTATTAATAATTCTAATGTTTTTCTTATCCTTTAACTGTGCCATTACAAAGCTTAGACCTACATGTTCATGTGCATTATCAGCCTTCCAAATTGTAATAGGCGTTTCAACAGAAATAGTATGTAGTTCCTCTATAGTTGCTATAAATCTTGATAAATATTCTTCTTCAAAATAACTATCATAAGCAGTTAAGTTATTTATTAACCACTTCTGTCTTGCTAGTTGCCCCTCATTCGTATGCAACCTATATATCGGTCCAATTGAAAAGAATTCCGAAAAAGCAACAACACTCTCTTCAAATAATTCTTCTTGACTTAACATATATTTTAAGCAACCAGCCGTTGAATCATCAAAAGCAATATGTATGTGCGTACTTTCTTTTACATTCCTTTTATAAGTAGGATTACTTGTTAATTGTTTCGGAATATCCATCAAATTTTTAATTGTATCTTCACTGTAGTTTTCTTCTAATAAGTTTAACTGTATGAGAATACTTTGAAGTAAATCTTTAGCCTCATCTTCGTACATATCCTCTACAGCATTTTTAATTTTATCTATCACACAAATCCCTCTATTCATTTCAAACATAACGTAGATTATAGTGTATCATTTTAGTATAGTTCTTTAAAGTCAAATCCAGATTGCTACAGCAATCTGGATTTTCAACAAAAGCTTTCCTTATATTTTTGAATTGCTAAATATTTTACTTTGAAAATCCTTGTATCTAAATGTATAATTATATAAAAACAAAAATATAGGAGCTATATTTATGGAGAAAGTACTTACTAATTATAAACATTACTTAAAAAATTGGAGATTTATATTTATTTGCATACTACCTGCTATTGCCTTATTCGTTACTTTCGATGTCATCTTTGAACTACTGTTTCATCAAAATTTCTACTTATCTAACTTAATTTCTGCTATCATATTATTTTTAATATTTATTAACGTTAAAGATAAATTTAAAATTAAAGGCTAAAAAACACTATTTCAAAATAGCCCTTTATTATTGCATCCTACTATAAAATAAGGCTCGTAGTAGATTTTCATAAAAAATAAGAGCACCCTGCAATTGGCCGCTCTTATGTGATTAGAGGTTTTTTCTGAGTATTAAGTAGGACACGAAGATTTTGTCCTACTACATAATATATGCTTGTACTTATTATTTCGTGCATGTATTAAGCACCATGTTCAGGTACTTAATATATGCATAGTCATTGCTATAAAATCTACTCAAATATTTACTGTACGATTATCATATTTATAAATTAAAAAACATCCCCAATGGATGTTTTTTATCTAACATTTTAAGCTTCCATAAACTTAGCCGGTACACCAATTTTTTCAACTGCAGAAGATATATTAGTAGGATTAATCATTACATTTTCAATACATACTAATTTATTTTCTAATATCCCATTCTCTGCAGTAATAAGTTCTTCAAACCGATCTAAAGTCATTGAGAATTTATGTTCACTTCCACCATTCATACTAACTTTTACATACTTCATAGTGTCACCGCCTTTCATAATAATTTACATTTCGACAAGAAGGCGCTTACATCCTTTTTATTTACCCTTAGATTTCTCACGTTTACATGTATTTTGAGAAAAGCAGCTACTATTATTTACTCACAAAATTATTGCTAATAAGAAAGATAAAGATAAAAATGCACAAAGTGGAATATATAAACCGGTATCCATTCTAGCAAAGTGTGTATCTTTTTGTCGTTTAAAGATACCAAAATAATTAAACTCACCAATTACTCTAATAGAAAAGACGATCATACAAATCCAGGAACCGACTTGAATAATAACATTAGGAACTGCAAAATGAAAAATTTTTGCTTGTTGCAACAAAATTATTGCTGCCATACTTAATAATAATGCAATGAACAATGTCATTCCGGCGCGAGGTGTAAACGCCTTTTCCCCTGATTTAGTTGGAATAACACTATTTGTCCCCCAATTACCTCCGAAAGCCCAATATACATGTAAAAAGCTAACTAAGAATAATATACAAACAGATATATATATAATGATAAGCATTTTATCCTCCCCTTATTTTAGTTCCTATCTATAAAATATGCTATTCCCCTCCGCAATAGCAACCTTCATTTCATTACATAAAAAAACCGTAATGATTCATCAATATTAAGATAAGTCATTACGGGGTTATTAAACTTCATTATGCATTATACCTATTTCTTCGGCGTTCCATCCTTGTTTGACCTTGAACTGCATTTTCTTTGTATGGATCTATTTGCTCTGTCATTTCATATGTTGCAACTGGTTCTTCGTACTTATACTCATGGATTTTTTCTGGCATTTTACTTTTAGATTCTTTTCCACCAAACTTAAATAGTTTTATCCTTAATTTCGGTAATCTTGGAAGACGAATCTTAAATGATAATCTTTTGTGTTTCTTTTTTGGTCCAAGTAGATTTATATTTTCTTTATTATTATCTTTCTCTTTGCGGTGAATGAACATCGCGAGTAATCCTCCTATTACAAGTCCTCCAATTAATAGTAATATATATACATAATGGCTTGTCATTAAACTCGTTATGCGTTCAAGTATGACTAACGACTGTACTTCTTTTATATCCCATAGTAAAGCGGCCCATAATGAGAATAAGCCCAAAGTAAGTCCATATGTACGAAAACGGAATAAACATGGAATTAACGCGACACATGCAGCAATTTTCGCATTTGCTATGATTGAGCTTGTTGCAATATCCTGATGCCAAATAACTAACAGTAATGTTATAAATGGCGCATACGCTATCCAGCTGCATATACGTGAATACATCTTTTTAGCAAAATAACTACCGAAACTAGTAAAAAATAAAAGCCCTCCAATATATATAGATTGTTCTAGAGGGATTTGCTTTGTAAGTCCTGCAATTGGAAAGAGGCCGCTCAGTAGCATTAAGAGCACATCTAATTTCTTCACAATTCCCCATTCCTTTCAAATTTTTTCAATTAATAAAAATCGTTTTTCCATATGAAATAGTTTTTGTATTTCTAAAAAACATATTAATCCTGTCTGCACATAAAGTAAATATGTAAACGAAAAGATACTTGACAAAGGATATCCTTATTTACATAAAAAAATGACAAATCCTGATCGATATAACGAGCAGGATTTGTTTACAAGTATTTAAAGTAGAATAATTGAATCTTTCTTTTCTACTTTTACTACATCTACATCCAATTCATCATTAAATTCTTTAAACTCTCTTGCATCTATGTCAGTAATATAACTCTTTATTATCTTTTCCATATGCATGGAATATGTCATGTGTACATTCTTTTTCGAAAGCATACTAGAATTACAGCACATGTAATGTATCATTTTAGCGATATAATCCCTTTCTACAGGTTTTACACCTAATGGTAGAATTTCAAGTATATATCGCTGAAAAATCCCACTACAAGTAAGTGAATATTCACCAGTGCTATAATACATCCCTTTTTGATCTGCATATAAGCCAATGCTATCTAGAGCATCATCAGATTCTATTACACCGTAACTTGGTACATCAAAACCTGTATTTATTCTAATAATATTTAAATTTGGAACCTTTAGCACCTCTGGAACAATATCAGGTAAAATATCTATATTAATTTCTTTATTTTGTAACTCTTTTATCCAATATTTTCTCAAATTTGCATCTACAATGAAGTAAACTTGTTTATTTTTTTCTTTTGCATATTGTACAATTTCCATTAATGTTTCGAAAACATATTGTTTAAAAAGAGCTCCCATATCATTTCTCTTTGATGGTTGTGGTAAAAATGCATTATGTTTATTTATATTTAATAATACGTAATCAATCGTTTGCCACTCTGTACTCCCATATAATTTATATAAAATTTCTTTTCCTTTTATTTTTGAAAAAATAGGTAAGAAATCGAATTTCGATATTCGTTCAATTGATAAACTAACATATGTACAAGGTAGATTTATCTTATTCCAACTACGCCTCAAAAATCCTTTTTGTTCTAATAGACTAAAAACACTATTTACAATTGTTTTACGAGATACATTTTGGCCTATAAATAAATTAATAAATGTTGAAATACGGTTTGTTCGTGCAAATCCCTCTCTAATGATTTGTTTTGGATCAATTTTTTCGCGTCCATCACAATTTTTCATCGCGATTAATGCTAATGTCGCATCACTGCGCTTACCCGCGGTAGCATAGACAGCTTTCTTAACATCATCTACAAGATTTGTTTTATATTTTTGGCAATATTGCATTTTATATGGATTTTGTAACACCTTTTCAATATTGTATCTCACAATCTTTAATAACACTGGAAAATCTGTATTCAATACATAAGAATTTTCACCAACTTTAGTCAAAACAATTTCGCTATCAAGTAATGCTTGTTCTATTTCCAGCGCTATATTTTCAGACCAAACTTCTAATATTAATGTCTCTAATCCTTTTGGTGCAAATAAAGGAAATAATTCATTTTTGTTATTTGTAGCTACCTTTTTACATTCTGGAAGTATTGTGAAATAAGAGAATTTAAGCTGAAATTCTTTAAATAAATACTCTCTTTCCTTTACTGTTATACCCGGTTCTATTTTAGTACCTTGAACTTTATAAATTCTCTCATTGTATGGAAATAACACCCTTTTATTTTCTCCTACAATATAATCTTTCGGATATTGGAGAATATGGTCTAAATCCACCTCTCCCCCTATTTGAAAATCATCTTTTAAATTTCTAAATATCTTAATCCATTTCATGCCGGTTGTAGCTTGTTGTATTTTTAGTTTTACAAACCGTATTTTTTTATTATTTGACGCAAACTCTGAGGTAGAAATCAATATCATGCCTCGTTTTCGTCTTAAAAGTAAAGGAATATCTGGATGATTATATTCTTGATAAAATCTCCGAATCCCTATTGAAATATTTAATAATGGAGCGTTCTCACCACCGCGGGTTATGCATTCGAATCGATATACATAGGAGAAAAAATCTTGTGTTTTTTCATCTTTTATCGGCCCTGACATCGCCTCACAAATATTTTGTGATCTAAGAGGGGAAAAATAGATTTCTTCTTCATTTGTATTTTCTAAATATATAGGACGCTCACAAAAAATATGTGAGATTAAAGCGGGCACCCACTTAGAATACGTTTCATTATCATGTAGTACTGGCAAATTAGAAATCAAATCGGATTGCCATTCATATTTTGGTGGTTCTACTAATCTATTTGGTTTCCAATCATGAATAATCTCATACCAACTTTGAAAAATATAATCGAGCTGCTCTTGTCTAATAGGTTCTTTCGATACAATCCATGGTGTATTTTCATTTAATACGTACGGGTTATGCTGAATAAACAATATATCCGAAAACATATCATACAATCTTTCATTCAAACGTTTCAACTTACTCGTTAATAAAAATGTCTTATAATGTATCTCTACGATGTCCAGCCATTCAATAGGAAAGTATATAAATGATACCTTTTCATTTAAAAGGGGTTCTACTATATTTTCAAATGTTAGCAGCCTTAATTTTTTCATAAAATGATTCCTTCCTTTCTTCAGTTGTCTTGATTATCAAAAAGCTAGAACAATAGTTACTTAATCTCATCCATTTAAACCAAGTATTTAAAAGAAACGTAAAAACTGTTTATCTACATAAATTATTATCAAACCGACTCTTTTAAAAATTCAAAGTAATTATCATGTATAACACCTCTATTATATTTGAATTTCGATACATTCGAATTATACATTACATTTAATGCATTGTACTTATCATTTACAATATCTTTACAAAAAAACCAAAAAAGAACACCTTAATTCGGTGCCCTTTTTACAAATATCAACCTTTATGTAATTGAACATATAGATAACAGTAATCCCCCAAATGAAATTGCTCCTAGTAAACCTACTACAACTCCTGTTAAACAAATACAATCAGCAAGACAAATAGAAGACTGCGATAATGGAACAAATGACCTACTTGTACTCGAACCATATTGTTTTATTTTCTCATAATTCACATCTAACATTAGATGTAAACATGTTACACCATCCTCAATAGTATGTAGAGGTTCTTTTTCTAATCGCTCCAATAATTTACTATCAAAAGCAACTGATAGAGGATACTGCTTATCTAATTTCATATTTTGATAAATTAGTTGCAAACGAGATAATATATTGTTTTTCTTCTTTTCAGATGTTACTGTACATTTCATTTTATTAAATTCATTTAATAACAGTGTCAATTCATCTCTTTTTCCGTATAAATTTTTAGCTATTTTTCTCTTTAGTTTATACGAATGGATAATAGATTTTAGTTCAATCATATTCATACACTTCCTAATTACATATTATTTACCCGATTATTTTATAGATAAACAGTACTTTTTAATCTTATTTAAATTACACTCAAGCATCTTCATTTACTATCGATTAACATTACATTAACCTTACAAAGTTGTAATAAATTCATTAGCTAGAAGAAATCAATCCCTAAACCAGACAGATATTTGATGATAAAACCATAAGAAAAAAGCAATGATTAGATTTTAAATCTAGTCATTGCTTTATCCATCACCTCTTGATTACACCTATATATCTTATTGTTACTCTTTCACTTGAATGACTGAATATATCCATTAATAATGGCTATATTCTTTGTCGGCAAGTACATATATAAAACTAATGTTTTTTAATTGATAAAGTGAAGCTTTAATCAGCTCTCACCAATCGGGCTTTTATGGACAGTCCGCCACCTAACTTCTCTTTGCTCTCTCTGAATTTTAAGGGAGATTTTATTACCCGCAAATAGTGGGATAAATGTAATTAATATTCATACGTTACAATAGTACCAGTAGTATCAGTAGTACCACTAAAACCATCAAAACAATTAGAGCAACCGCCACAACCTCCGCAACCTCCGCAACCAAAACAACCGAAGCAACCAATACAACGGAATCCACCACAACGGAATCCGCCACAACGACCTCCACCACAACCACCACAACGACCACAACCGCCACAGCGACGAGCAGCATCTTCAATATAGTAATATGGATATTGGTTTTGCTGGTCCCAATAGACAATATTTCCAGACCGGTAATCATTAAGACTTAACGCTTGTAGTTCTTGTTGAAACTGATTCATTTTCATAACCTCCGTTTATAAAATACAACCTCATTGATGCTTCCCTATATTTCTGTTCGTTACATCTAAGTAAAAATAGTGCTATAAACTAAGTTCAATACGTACACCAACAAAGTATGACTTATCACTAAATGATGCACCTTGTTCATATACCTATTTTTGCTATGGGCTCATTTTTATAAAGTGAAACTTTAATCAGTGGGGGGGGAGTTCATCCCCCGCTGATTATTAGCCCTCACCAATCAGGCTTTTACGAACAGCCCGTTAATGCGGGATAAATAAAAATTAAAAAATATGAATTCTAGCGTCATATCTTCATACCTAATAAATTCAATTAATTTCTCAATAATTATGTTGCCATATCCTATATATTTCCGTCTGCCGCTTAGATTTTTCTGTAATGTAAATGCGTTTCGCTATAACATCTCCTAGTGACCGGTTTCTATGACGGATAAAAAATTCCTACAAAGAAAAAAGCCCTTATTAGGGCTTTTCATTCTATTTCTCCAGCAAAACTCTCTATGAAATTCCTAATTGAAAAAAGACACACTTAGATTGATGCGTCTTTTTGTGATGCCTCTTTTGTGAAATCATATAAAGCAATTGCGCCTAAAAGAACAAGTATACCTTGAGGAACATCTAGTAAAATAGTTTTCCAAATTTCTGGAATTACCCATTTGATATCTGCTGCTGTTTCAAGATATGTTTGGAAATAGCTGATTGTAAAATTAATGATTCCTAAAAATACAAACAACGATAAACCAAATCGAATTAATTTCTTATTTGTAAACATATAACACCTCTCAAAATTAATTGGATATTCCTGCTTTTACTTCTTTATATTCCCACATCCCTATATTTGATTTTAACACAAAAAGAACTCAAAAAAACACAATATGCAAATATGCATATTGTATTAACAACACTCCATGATAATTTAGAAATTCCTGCAAAGAAAAAACAACTCCGTTCCAGCTAACAGCTCGGGTTTCTTTTCTTATTTAACTTCATACCACCAACATTTACGTTCTTTGATTGTAAAATAAATGTGACAGAAGTTTATCCAGTTAATGCGTAGACAAGTAAATGAGCTAAATTATCGATATTCTATTTCGCCACATCCGTAGCACTAATGACTTTACGCGAATTTGACAAGAAAAAATATATAGATAGGTATGATCCATACCTATCTATAACATTACTTCTATTCTTTATCCAATTACGTCTTTTACGTCTGTATCCACTGGCCACTTTTCTAATGTATAAGCCATTTCCCAAAATGAATATTCATATTGACTGCTAATAATAAAATGCTGTTTCATACGTTTGCGGTCTGCCTCTGTTACTTTTTCAGCGATAGTATCTAAACGTGTAATTTGTTCTTCAACTAGCGTACGGAACCAATCAGATCCATAAGCAGAAATCCATTCGTTATAAATTGGCTCTTCCGGCTGGCACTCTTTTAAGCGTTCGCCAATTTCATAATACAACCAATAGCAAGATAAAATTACTGCAATGATATCTCCTAAATGCCCTTCATACGCAGCACGATACATATGTGAAGTATACGCATATGCAGTTGGCGCAGGAATAAAATTATCTTTTTCTTCTTTTGTTATCCCTAGCTTTTTAGCAAAATTCTCATGTAAAGATAACTCGGCCTCATATGTATTTTGAGCATGATGTGCCATACGAGCTGTCGTCTCTAATTCAAGAGCTTTTGCAGCTCCTAAAGTTTGTACTCTAGCAAAATGACTCAAATAATATGAATCTTGAAGCACATAATAGCGAAAACTAGCTAAATCTAATGTTCCTTCACCAAGTTTTTTTACAAAAGGATGGTTAAAACTCGCTTCCCAAATTGAATCTACTTCTTTACGTAATGATTGTGAAAAAGTCATTTAAATCCCTCCAATAATGTATAAAATATAAGTATTTATCCACAATTATTAAAGCTGTAAAATAAAAAAACTTTCTTTACAGGCGTAAAGAAAGTGAAATTGACAGTATTTATTTACTCATTAAATAGCAACGTCTTTCCCACTTCCCTACGCTGGCATTAACCAGATCAGGTACTAAGAGTCTCAAAATCACATTTGATCTCAGCCTATAAAAGGCTCCCCTAGTGGATAAATATTTTGTTTTTATAATGTATTCATCATAGCATACTTCGTGAAACTGTCAAAAGAATTAGTTATATAATCTCCTTAAAACCCTTCTTCATTTCTAACTTTTAATGATGTTTCAATAATTATATCTAATAGTTTGCTATAACTAATTCCCGCTGCTTCTGCACTTTTGGGCAATAGGCTTGATTGTGTCATCCCTGGTAATGTATTAATTTCCATTACATATGGAATTCCGTCCTTCACCATCATATCAACTCTTGCATAAACACTACATTTTAATGCTTTATAACAAGTCAGTGAAGCTTTATTTACACGTTCATTAATTTCTGCTGGAAGTTCGATAACTTCCTCAACTGTACTAGTATCATCATATTTTGCATTGTAATCAAAGAACTCGGCTGCATGTCGAATTGAAACTATAGGTAACTGTTTTCCATCCAGAATAGAACATGTAATTTCATCACCTTTTATATACTTCTCAATTACTACTTCAGAATCCCATTCGAATACAGTTTCTAGCATTGAGATCAATTCATTTTTATTGTAAACGATTTTCACCCCGACACTCGATCCGCCAGAGTTTGGTTTTACCACTAATGGAAATCCTAACTTATCTAACTCATCAAGATTTAGATCCTCCATTTTTGTAAGTTCAATCCAATCTGGTGTTTCTACACCTTCATAACGTAAAATCTTTTTCGAAATATTTTTATCCATACATATACTGCTAGATAACATATTACTTCCGCTATAAGGAATCCCTAAACTCTCCAGTGTTCCTTGAACTGTCCCATCTTCTCCGTATTTTCCGTGTAATGCGAGCAATGCAAAGTCAATGTCTTTCGCTTTTTCAATTAAATCCATTTTTTCGTTTAATGTAATTGGAACTATTTCATACTTATTTTTATCTAAATGAGCAATCATTTCATTCCCCGTCATAATTGAAACTTGTTTTTCAGACGATACCCCGCCCATAATAACACCGATTTTCATTTTCTCAACTCCAAATTTCATTTTTTAATGTATCACCAATTATTTTAATTCCCCGAACTATTTCTTCTTCTTTCAAGCGCGAAAACCCTAATCGGAAAGTGTTTGCTCCTTCTCCATCAGAGTAAAAAACATCTCCAGGTGAAAACGTAACGCCTTTCTCATAACACTTTTGTAAAAGTGTGCGGGCATTCATACGCTCTTCTAGCTCTATAAATAAATGAAGTCCACCATCTCCAGTCATTCTTTTAAAAGGAATGTACTGGTTACATGCCCCGACAGCTAACTCATATTTTTTCTTATAAACAGATCTTGCCTTTTTTAAATATTTTTCAAAATATCCCTCATGTAAATATTGAAACAGAACAGCTTGATCTAGCGTAGATGTGTGAATCGTTCTTGCTCTTTTTACGCTTTCTAAATAATGAATCAGCTCTTTATCTGCAATAATCCAGCCTACACGTAAACCAGGGAAAAGCACCTTTGAAAAGCTACTAATATAAATCACATTATTGCCAGCTCCCGCAAAAGTTAATAATGGAGCTAAATGTGAACCTGAATAACGTAATTCTTCATTAAATCCGTCCTCTATAATAGGAACCTTGTATTTTGAGAATAACCTCATCAATTCCGTTCTTTTCTCTGAACTCGTAACAATACCGGTTGGATTATGATAAGAAGGAATTAAATAAGCAAAATCAAAATCTTTTTCACGCAAACTTTTTTCAACTTCATTCGTATCAATACCATCCTCATGCATATCAATCCCATGAACTTCAAGTCCATGTAAACGGAAAAGCTTAAGTGCAGCATGGTGAGTTGGATTCTCACAAATGACACGACCGGATTTTTTTGATAAAGAAGAGAGTACAATATCCAATCCTTCTGTAAATCCATTTGTAATTAGAATATCTTTATTCGAAATGTCTACACCTTTCATTTCCATGTAATGAAGTAAATAATTCATTAACGGTCTATATCCCTTTGCATATCCGTAGTTCAATACGATGTCCCCTTCAATGGACATACGAGTAAGAAAAGCTCTTTTGAAATTTTCAACATCAAATAGCTTCTCATCCGGGGCTATACTATTAAAAACAATCATTCCCTTTTCCCAACGAACACCATGTTTCATTAAATCTAATTCGTCCGCTAATGCGGTCACTGTATTAAGTTTATTTTTCCAATCTATTTCAACAGACGAAGTGTTAGATATATCCACCTTCGCAACAAAGTTCCCTTTTCCTTTAACTGCATAAATGAGTCCTTCTTGCTCTAAATCTGCATAAGCAGCGAGTACAGTGTTTCTACTCACACTTAGTAATTCACTTAGTTCCCTTGTTGATGGGATTTTTTGATCCCCGAGCAAATGCCCTTTCATAATCATCTTTTTCAAATAGTCTTTTAATTGAATATAAACGGGACGATCTTTAACAACTTTAAAATCCTTAAACAATTCCTTACCCCCTGCAATCATTTTTGCATATTTATTTCATTCTCAAAAGGTCCACGACATATGTATTTTTTATAAAGGGCGGTACGGTCTTACAAATCTTTTCGATATAAGTTAATTACATCTTTTAAAGCTGCAGCTGCAGCGCCTCGTGGATTAGAAGCCCCGCCAATTGTAGTAACTTGCCCCATCGTATCTGTAAAGAACGTAATTCCTTTTTCGGTCCCATTTACTTTTGCTAACGGATGATCTTTTTCTATTTCGCACGGTTCAACATTTAAATTCACATTGCCACCCTCATCCTTATATGTTGATGCTATTAATTTAATAATTTTATGTTGTTTCTTAGCATTTTGTATTTGCTGTTTTGTAACGTGCTCGATTCCTTTTATATGTATATCAGTAAGTGTTTTCTCTGTTTCCATTAAGCTGTTAGTCAAAAGTAACAATTTACACGCACTATCTGAACCACTTATATCTAATATAGGGTTTGTCTCAGCAATCCCTTTATTTTGTGCTTCTTTCAGCGCTTCTTCAAATGTCATATCTTCCTCATACATTTTCGTAAGAATATAATTAGTTGTTCCATTTAATATTCCTTCTATTTTATCAATACTGCAACCCGCTAAACTAAATTGTCCAATATCTAGTGTCGGTAGTGCAGCGGCTGTTGCACCGCTATATCGAATTCGTACATTTGCGCCTCTTGCTGCTTCATTTATTTCTCTCCAGTTTGTAACGAGCGCACCTTTAGAAATTGCTACTATATCCATCTGTTTCTCAATCGCTTGTTTCATATATTGTTTCCCTGGATTTCCATCTTTAAGATTTGTAACCGTTGATTCTACCAATACAGTACCACTTATGCTAGTTATTGCACGTTCCTTCGGATGATACTCTAAATATTTTTCAATTGCAGCGGTACCGCCACCATACATCAATAAATGATGAAGAGATAAGCCTTCTTCATTATGTATTGCAATATTTCTCCCTAATACGCCACTTACAACTAATTGAATCCCATATGTTTCATATATATATGAATATTTTTCATTTAATAATTTTATAAACTCTCTGCCTACTGTTCCGTATCCTGATAATACAACTTGAATTTTCATAATATCCCCCCATATTTTTCTACCAAATCCCTCTTTCAATATAATATAAAGCGCTCTCGAATTCCATCGAGAGCGCTTTATTATTACCTATTTCGGTAAACGTGATAGCTTTTCAGCAATTGTTCTATAAAACTCTTGAATGCTAGAAAAACCTAACGAGTCTGAAACACTTAACCCTACCATGTCGAGATGGTCCCAATTCGCTTTCGTTTCGATATGATTCCATTTTCCAACCTGTAATGACTCATTATTATTTACAGCAACATTAGAAGATGGTGCAATCATGGAATTTGTATTTACTACACCATCATTTTGCCACCAAGAAGTATCAACTAGCGGACGGTTTTCTTCATATCTCGCATAAGAACCTAAGAAAAATGCATTTCCCATTAACACTTTATTCATCGTTATATGAGGCAAATGTAGACCTGTTATAGGTGCTGCTTGTGATGCATGTCCACTATAGGATAAATAATACACATCTGGTTGCGTCTTTACCCAATTATTTAACTCCTTTGCACCATCTGTACTTAAATCCCACTGACTTATATCTTTTGTATTTTTCCAAAGTGAACTATTTAGAATACGATTACTATATTGGAAAAAGGACTCTCCAGCATTCTTCTTTATACCCCATTGATCCAATTTAAAATCATATAATGATAAATTATTGTTTCCTCCAAAGCTTGCAGCTGTAATGAGTAAATCTTTAACGAACGGCAGTAGAAGACTCCCATCCGCAAGTGTTGTACCGTTGTGAGGGGTTGCTAATGTTGTAACACTATGAACATATGATTTTCCGCCTTCAAATAGTGGTGATATTTTGGTGTCTGGGTGATTTTTCACATAATTATTTTCTTCAAAACTACCTTCTTTTAATAGCTGTACTAATGTTCTAATCGTTTGTCCACCCATGCTATGTCCAACTAAATGAACTTTATTTGTTTCAGTCCAATTCGGTGCAAAACCACTATAAGTTCTGCCAAAACGATTATGTCCATGTTTCTCAGCATGTACGGCACCATAGTCTACTGTCCCACCGTTAATTTGTGCATACAATTCACATGCACGATCCCAGTTACTAGAAACAGGTCCAACAGCAGCGGTATGTACCGTATAACCATTTCGTTTCAAATCTTCCTGTATATCATGAACACCACCCCAATATTTTACGCCCAGCATTTCTTCCCTACCCCATCCAGCAAATCCATTCACCAATATGATAGGATAATTATTTTGTTGCCTTTCTTCAGCGTATGATATTTTCGCTGCGAATGAACATACGGTCACTAATGCGAAAAAACATATTTTTAAAAATAACTTCCCCATACTTTCTCCCCCTAATAAAACGTTTACATTTTTCTTTTCGGAAAATTAACAGAATAATTTAACAACTTAAACATAATGTAAAGTATTTTATATACGTTGTATATATAGAAAACATATACAAATGTTGATAAATATTAATTCAAGTAAACATTTACTTTTTACAATATAACTTGTAAATCTATTTATTTAGATTTATAATTAGATATAGTTTCCTCATGTTAAAAAGATTTAAAAACCATAAGAAAACTAATCTCATTGCTTCAAAAAGGAGGAAAAAACATGCAAATCGGATCAAATATTCATACATTATCTCAACCTACTAAAATAACTCCATCTACTCTTGAGCATAATACTATCTCTTCTACTAAACTTGAAAGTAAGAAAGTAAATGATCCTATCAAGTTTGATATTCGTTCATCTGAAAAAGAAATGAAACAGCCTGAGCATAAATTTAATGAATTAGATTTATGGAAGATGTTAAAGGATAAAGGTGTTCCTTTATGGATCATCCTTGAAATGCTACAAAAGGCTCGTAAAGAAAAAGAAGCCCAAAATAATTCAGTTCAAAATTCAAATGCGATTGAGGAAACAAACGAGACTCGATTAAATGAAGTAATGTAAAACATAATAATTGATTTGTCTATAAACTAAAAAGAGTTCGAAGCTGATAAACTTTCTATCAACCTCGAACTCTTTTTTAAGATTTTTCTCCGATCGTTACAAACTGAACTGATACTTTCTCTTTAAAACCTTCAATTAGCTTTCTTACTTTTACTTTTTCATTAATTAATGTATTATCTGTCGACATTTTAGGTTTTTCATCACCTAACGACTTTTTTAAATGTAGAAGTTGCATATTCGTTTCATTCGCTTTTATTTCTTTATACACACTATTTTTCGCCACAATGATATACCATAGTGCTCCATAGTCACGTTTATTGCCAAGCCAAGCATCACTATCATATGCAACTGGTATCTCTTTTCCTTCTATTTTAATACTTTTAATATTCTTTTCTTCTTCATTTATATATAGTAGTGAGCTTTCTTTTGGAAAATTAGGTAACGTATCTACCAGTTTGGAAAGGGCTCCTTGGTCACGTTTACGAAAAATCTTTGCTTTAATCATCGCTTGTGCAGTAGATTCATTTAATATTAATACCTTTCCTTTTTCAAATTCCCCTGTTTTCACTGGGAAAATTTCATGTTCTTTCGTATTTTCCTTATAACGATTCATAATTGCTCCAGTATGATTCTCATCTCCAATGATTAATACACCGTTAGCTGGAAATAATTCTTCACTTTTAGCACATGCACTTAAACTAATTAAAATTAATATACATAATATGAAAATTGATAATGTTTTTTTCATTACAATTCCTTTCATAACTCATATTGTTTTTTTACATGCTTTTCTGCAATGTTACTTGCTGATGTTCTCTACTGTTCCATAGTTTTATAAAGCTTTTGTAGGTAACGCCAACGAGTGATAAAGAAGTATAAAACTTGTATACATATAAATGAAATTAAAATGGCGATAGAGCTATTTATGATAGAAAAGTCGACTAATTGTTGTAATGCCATATAAGCGACTACAGTATGAATCACTGCAACGACAATTGGTAAAAAGAACATTAATAATAACTGCCTCGTTACAACTTTTTTCAACTCACCTTTACTTAATCCCATTTTCGAAATCATTTTATATTGCTGTTGATCGCGATCTAAATCTGTATATAATCGGAAATAAATAAAACTAGCGGCGAATGTAAAGAAGACGATTCCGACTAAAATACTTACCATAAGTAATAAACCATTCTTTTGCTTTGCTTCCAACAAGTTTAATGTTAAAGCTTCAAAGTAGAAATCTCTGTCCCTAAGATCTTTATCAAATATACTCTTTAATTGATTGGAAATCTCTTTCGTTTTTATCCAATCATCTACAACAAATCCGTAAGTACGATATGAAATTTCTTCATTAACTGGGTCACTAGTAAGAGGCATTCCATCATATACTTGATCTTGAACAGCGATATAAATAGTTCTAGAATCATGTGGTAAAACTAAATTTTCTACAGCTTTTTTCACATGAAATGTCTTTGTCCAATCGCCTTGAATGACTTCTATATCCTTTTTATACTCGCCATTTTTAAATTCTTGTTTTTGTGATACAACTCCAGGGATTAATAAAATTTCATCTTCTTTTTCAATGGTTTCTTGTTGATAGCCTAGTGCTTTAGCAAGATCGTTGTATTCACTTAACTTCATTACATTTACGCTATTTTCTGTGTATATATATGAAGATGAAGCCATTCGATACGGAATATTAGCATCAGAAAGGTGTTTTTTTATAATAGAAAGATTTTTATTCAATACTTTGTCATTTTCCAAACTTCCATACAAAAATGTATACGGATTTGTCATCCTT
Organism: Bacillus sp. FSL L8-0152; assembly: GCF_038006365.1. Classification (NCBI taxonomy): domain Bacteria; kingdom Bacillati; phylum Bacillota; class Bacilli; order Caryophanales; family Bacillaceae; genus Bacillus; species Bacillus sp. FSL L8-0152. Next base: position 2,649,770 of record NZ_JBBOVB010000001.1, on the reverse strand, counting down.
ACCAAATCCCTATTTCCAATTGCGGCTGTTGTACCAATTGCTGTAAATGCAACTGCTGAAACAATAGATACTATAAAAAACATCGTTGCATTATCTTTCATACGGTAAATTAATTCTGAAAATGTTAATATATTTGTTCTCTTTAAAAAGAAAGATTCTCTCTTTTTAGCAAGGTGCAATATATAAACGCTACACTGAGTATATAAAAAGTACGTTCCTATAATTACTAGAAGCACACCTATTCCAAGCGTAATAAAATTGGTACTTGGTATAAAGCGAAATACTGAAAAATATCCATACCCTATACTAATTAAAGAAAGTATCGATAATAAAACTGAAGATTTCGGTTCAGGTTTTGGCTTTTCCTCTGCTCGAATAAGTTCCACAAGTTCCGTTACTTTTATCATTTTAAATGTAAATAATGAAACAATTAAAAACAAGAAAAGAAATGTAATAACTGTTAATAATACAGCTCGGACTGGTATATAAAAAGGTAAACCATTATTAATCATTAATACACTTGCACTTATCAATAAGACTAGTTTAGAAAATATGAGTCCAATGAAAATCCCTATACAAATTGAACCAAGTCCAATCAACATATTTTCAATTAATAATAATTTCTTAAGCTGTCTCATTGACATACCTTGCATCATTAAAATGCCAAATTCTTTCTTACGCGTCTTTAAAAACGAACTAACTGAATATAAAATAAAGAAAAATGAAAATACAAAAATCAATCCTTGCGAAACTGAAAATCCCAATGTACCAAATGCACTTATTGTTGCACTTGTCGATTTCAACTCACCTTGTAAATCAGGATGAAATAATAAAAGAGCATACGTAAAGAAAATCATAATAGAAAATGCACTACTTAAAAAATGGGCAGCATATGTACGCTTATTGCGAAAAATATTATTAAATGCGAACTGACGAAAAGTCATGCCTTTTTCCTCCTAACAAAGAAAGGACATCCATAATCTTTTGATAAAAAGTTTGCCTACTTTCACCACAATAAATTTCGTTATATAGTTGACCATCTTTAATAAAGATTACTCGGCTGCAAAAGCTCGCTGCATACGGATCATGTGTAACTAACATCATCGTTGCTTTTTCTTCTTTATTTAGAGTATCAAGCATCTCCATTACATCATTTGAAGATTTAGAGTCCAAGTTCCCTGTTGGTTCATCTGCAAGTAATAATTGCGGCTTATGAACGATCGCACGAGCGATTGCTGTTCTTTGAGCTTGTCCCCCTGATATTTCAAACGTTCTTTTACTCAATATATCAGTAATGTTTAACTTCTTTGCAATCTCTTCTACTCGTTTATTCATTTCTTGGACGGAAACACCATCTAAAGTCATCGGCAATACGATGTTTTCTTTTACAGTAAGTGTGCTAAGAAGATTAAATGATTGAAATACAAATCCTAATTGTTTTCTGCGGAATAACGCTAATTCTTCTGATGATAATTGAAAAGGATTTGTACCATTAATAAATATTTCTCCCGATGATGGAGAATCAATAGTAGATACCATATTTAATAACGTTGTTTTCCCACTACCTGACGGGCCCATAATTCCTACAAATTCACCTTCTTGAATTGATAAATCAATATCTACTAATGCTTTATAAGGTACTTTCCCTTTATATACTTTACTAATACTATTTGCCTGCAAAATTTCCATTTATATTCTCCCTTCATTTCCACTGCTCACTATAGAGTGTAAATGAATTGTCTTACAGCTCATATTGATTCACCTTTCATTTATCTTACACGCTTGTAAGATTTCTAAAAAAACTGATAACAAACCTATTTTCAAATCTATAAACAAAGCATATCTATCTTATAATATTTGCATATTGGTTAGAATTACAATGCTATTTTCTAATCTTTATTTTATTAATAAGAAAAGACCGATTTTTTTATCGGTCTTTTTACTTTCAAATATTATATTTTAACTATTGTATGTAGTTGAAGCATATTTGAGTTACCCATTAAATACTATTTCACTTTATAATAACCTCTGCAAAAAAATGAGTGCTTCGGTTTCATTGCAATCAAAAACGAATTGTAAATATCTGAGGCGGAAATGAATGCGTTTATCCAACATATAAATAATAAAATTGATTTAATATTTCCTGATACAAAGAACGATATCATGGCAGGAACTACTGATAATACAATTATAGGCAAGCTCATAAAGACCCAAAATCTCGTTTTGGGTAAGACTGCATTTGTATTTAACCAAAAAAATCTTTTACTAAATGTTAAGCTAATATCCCCTTTTTTACTTATTACTAAAATGTGTAGACATTCGTGAATGATGAAGACTAACATACCTATTATGATAAGATAAAATATATTAATATGAGTGAAACCTGTTTCAAAAAAATAAGGTATTATAAAAATGATTATCTGAAGTAAATATACAAACTTCATATAATGTTTTCGGTACCAATTATTCTGTATAAAAGGAGTCCATTCTGAAAAATCCATACTTATTTGTGGCAAGTGACGAAACCAAATTATAATATGTGTTCCCCTCCCTCATTTAAACTAATTCCTGGCTTATAGATTTAATCTACCTACTAGCACTCAACCGTAAGTTTTATATGTAGCTCTTTAATAGACTTACCAGCAATTTTTGTTGACTAAGACTAAATGCTTCTTTATACCGCCCACTTTTCCCTTCCATTTTTTAAGTAATTGATTTGTAGAATGATTTGAGTAAGAAATTTGTATTATCATTGATACATAAATTCGACAAAATATTCCAATCACCTTTTCATAAATGATTTTCAACTTGATATCCCATGTACAGCTTGATTTCCCTATTTTGTTGAAAAGCAATTCCTTTAAGAAGTCATTACAATTGTACCTTTCTTATGTCAGCAAGTATAAAGTGAAACTTTAATCAGTGGGGGTTTTACTGCCCGGTAATGCGGGATAAAATGAATATAAAAAAGCTTAGAGTTTTAGCTCTAAGCTTTTTTATGATTTCGTTTTAATTCCTTTTACAGAGAAATATTTTTTATCCATTCAGATTTACTCAATACATAATGATTATATAGTTGATTTTCTATCTTCTGTTCACTCAAATAAGTAAACCCGCATTTTTTAATAACTTTATTTGATGGTGCATTGTTAATTAAAGCAATTGCGTTGAGGATAATTAAATTTGTTTCTTTAAACAAATAGTCAATTAAACCTTTAGTCGCTTTTGTAGCATAGTCATGATTTTGATGTTCATTTGAGATAGCATACATTATCTCTCTGTTTGGTGAAGGGAGTTCTTCTTTCATGCCTGTGCAGCACCATCCAATGCATTCATTTGTAGCTTTCTTAAATATTCCTAGCTTTAACATACGATTATCTATGTTATTCGTAGTTTTCACTGCCTCAAGAAATACTTGGTTTGCTGGTATTTCATAATTTGCAATCCAATCCATCCTTTGTTCTTTTGTTGATTTCCAGTCTGGTAAAAACTTTTCTATTTCCGGTTGATTTGCTATTTTATAAATACTCTCTGCATCTTTGACCATAAACTCTTGCAAGTATATATCTCCACAATCTATTCTAAATAACTTAGTCAAACTCTCTTCTCCCATATTAATCCCCCTTACTTACGTTATAGCGCCTTAATCTGCTTCGTAAGTTCTATAAATCGTTCATCAAGTTCTTTATATTCTTTGTCGTTAGAAGTTAAAAAGCTTAATTTTCCTAATACTTCTTGTCTCTCTGTTTCTAACTTTAAACGTAGCTCTTCAATATCATCTCTTGTTATAGTAGGTTCTTCTAGCTGCTTTTGTATCGTATTGTTTGAAAACACGAGTTTTGTGTTAGTTGTTTTCTCCAGAAAATATCGATCGTGAGATACAATTACTAATGTTCCGTTATACTCAGCTAATGTATTTTCAAGTTGTTCACGTGAAGGTAGATCCAAGTGATTCGTCGGTTCGTCTAAAATGAGTACATCTTTTTCATCTAAAATATAAGCCATTAGCTTACATTTTACTCTTTCTCCCATACTCATATGCTCAATCGGCTCTTTCCATTGAGACGCTTGGAATCCTAAATGTTTCATTAAATTTTGGACTTTTCCTCTTTCTTCAAACGTCTCTTTAAAAAATAAATTTTCCGGTGTTCTATCAAGCGGTAAATCAAAAACTTCTTGTGTTAAATAGCCTATGTTTGCAGATGGTGAAATCCATATTTCTCCTTCAGCAGTTTCCGTTCCCATAATCATCTTCAGTAATGTTGTTTTTCCACTACCGTTTGGTCCAACAATCGCAACTTTCTCACCGTGCTGAATTGTAAAATTAACGTTTTCAAATAATGCTTTCCCATGAAAGTCTTTTTTTAATTGCTTCACTTCTAAAAAGCGTTTTCCTACTTTTTTGTTCGCTTGAATAGAAAACTCAACTGAATATTCTTCTTTCACACGTTCTACTTTCGTTTTCTCCAGCTCTTTTTCGAGTCGTTTTCGTTTTGACTTCACTTGTGCATCCATTCGCTTCGCTTTTACACGATAGAATTCTTTCACACCTTCTTGTTTTGTAGACTGCGCGTGTGCCTTTTGTGACCATGAACTCAATTCTTTTATATGTGTTTCTACTTGTTCTATCTTTTTTTGCTGCTTTTCATATTCACGCTGCTGCGACTTCCTTCTTTGCTCACGCACTTTCATGTAGCTCGTATAATTACCACTATGCTCAATTAATTTTTTGTCCTCAATTGACCATATTTTTGTTGCGACAACATCTAAAAAATATCGGTCATGCGATACAACAATAACAGTACCTTTCATCTTTTTTATTTGTTTAATGAGAAATCCCGTACTGATCTCATCTAAATGATTTGTCGGTTCGTCTAATATTAAGACATTAGGATTTTGGGCAAATCCTTTTGCTAATCGAATTTTCAGCTTTTCACCACCACTTAAAGTATGAAAATCGTTCGTTGGCACGCCCCATTTCGCAAGAAGTTCTGCTTCTTGCGAAATCACATCATTACTAATAAAAGATTCTATTTCTTGCTCAACATATGCGGTTGTCATATTCATTTGCTGCCATTCAACAATCCCTTTTGAAGGCTCAATCTTTCCATTTATTAATTGAAGTAACGTTGATTTACCAGCACCATTTTTACCAATTAATCCGATAACATCCCCTTGTTTCACTGCTACATTCATTTTTTCTAACAAAGTATTTTCCATTATTTCAACGTAAACATCATTTAATTTTAAAATTCCTTTCATATTACCGATCCCTTTCATTAAGGGAGAACAAAAAAATCCTCCCAAAGTAATTTTGGCAGGATTAGTCGTTACATTATTTATACCCAAATAAGCTATTACGCAAATCAAATAGCAATACCGTTGTTTGGAATTGGGCAGACTAATCCTAATTTTTATAAATTGAAATTTATTTCATTTCAACATTAAAAAATAAGATTAGTTAATCATCGTCCACCCATCATTCCTTTCCGTCATTAATAACCATATTGTACCATACTAGTACTGTATGAGTAAATGCAATTATTTGTGCTGTTAAAAAGATTGCTTTCTTTTAGGCTTATTTATCATTTCTTAGCTTCATATTGAACAAGCACAAATTACATTGATTGTAATACGTCCTTTAGATTTCCCCAGTAGTAAACTTCTAAGCACTCTCTCTTATATAAATTTTATATAAAAACAAAATGTTATTCGTTACCCAATAACCACTTATTGTTTTTCGATAAATTTTTATTGATTATTCCCTTGTGATAAGCTATTATATCTTTACAGAAAATAATAATGTAAGGATTGAATTTATGGACAGGACATTAAAAATCACAAAGTTAAATATGTTTTTAAGGATTTTTCTCATCCCGATTATAGTAGGGATTATTGTTGGTATACTAACTAAATTGGGGCAAAGTATACTTCCTGGACACTGGAATTCATTAGCTAATCTAGGAAGCGTTTGGTTAGTTCCATCCTTTTTTGTGGCTAGCTTTAGTTATTCTAAGCGTTCAGCTATACTTTCTGGTATCCTTGCACTACTCGGTATGGTATTAGGCTACTATGGTTATGCAATAGTTATTAAAAATGTAGCTCACTCTATTTATTTTATATCTGTATGGATTGTATGTGCATGTATAGGAGGAACTATCTTTGGAATTGCAGGTTTTCTATGGAAAGATACTACAAATCCACTTCATAAATTCGGAAGCGCACTTTTAAGTGGAGTTTTTGTAACGGATGGACTTAACATTCTTTTAAATTTTGAACACTATAGTCACATGTTACCTGTTGGATATACCGAAGTCATAGTCGGGATTATCTTGATTCTTGTATTAGAACGCTCTAATGCTAATCGAATTTCTTCTTTCTTAATGATGGTTCCTATCACTATTTTAGGATTAATTGGATATAAATTATTAAGTTTGTTTGTTTAATTACAATACTGTATCATGAAAAAATAAAAGACTAATTCTATTATAATCCACAAAAAATATCACGAATTTGAACATTATACTTATTCATGTTAATACACTTATTCATAGGATGGATACATAAAGCTACCTCTTTCAAAGGGATAGCTTTTTTCTTACAAAATCTATTTATCAATTTATTATTAAATCCTTCTAATTTAACACCCGTATTTATTAACGTGTCATTATACATACTAAGATGACCTTTTACTATTTCATATAATTGCTATAAAATAAGGCTAAAAAACCTATCTCCAAAGTTTTTTAGCCTATATCACTTATCTACACATTAAAAAATTTAATTCGTACAACTGTACCTTTACTAACCTCTGAATTGATTTCTACACTATGTCCTAATTGTTTCGTAATTTCATATACAAGATATAGTCCCATCCCTGTTGATTCTTTAAAATCTCTACCATTTTCTCCTGTAAAGAAAGGTTTAAAGACTCTTGGTAAATCTTGCTTTGGTATTCCTACACCATTATCGATAATTTCAAGCACAACTGTATTACCTTCCTTACAAGCTTTCACTTTAATCTTTTCTCTACTACCTGATGAATACTTAATCGCATTCGATAGTATTTGTCCGATTAAAAATTGTAACCATTTCACATCACTTTCTACAGTAATATCCTTATCAATTTCAAGCTCTGGATATACAAAATTCCGGATAAAGAATCGTTTATGTTCATGTACCGAATCATTCACTATTTTATGTAGTTGTACCCTTTCTACATAAAAGTCTTGTGTAAACGCTTCTAAACGTGCGACATACAGAGCCATTTCTAATCCCTTTTTTAATCGATCAGTTTCCTCATTTATACTTTCAAAACGTGAATCTACTTCATCCTGTGTAATTAATTCTATTACAGATAAAGGTGTTTTCATTTGATGGATCCACTGATTCATAAAGGTTAAATGGTCATTATTTTTTCTCTCTTGCATTTGCAGCTGATTTTGATAATGTCTATATTGCACCTCAAGTAATTCTTGAAGAGCAGCCGATACAGCTGCAAAATCAGATTTTTGAACAGATTCATCCAAAGATTGCATGGGGTTTGCTAGGCGCTCATAAAAAGAACGATGTGTAAAATAACGAAACACTAAATAACTTCCCATAAAGAAAACACCTAAAAACATTGCATATAACGCCGTTGTAATATGATTATGCCCATCAAACCAATATACGAGAAATATAGCTAGTAGTTGAATTATGGTAAAGCAAATAAGTGGTATATGATCACGTATAAACAACCTTATCATTTTTCTATACCAGTATCCCAAGTAATATGCAATCTATATCCAACACTACGAATCGTTTCAATCGCACCTTCTATATGTAACATTTGTAACTTTTTACGCACACGTGTTGTATTTACACTTAATGTATTATCATCAACATAAGATTCACTATCCCATAATTTATTAAGTAACACTTCTCTACTCACAACACGCGGATAATTTTTCATTAATGTCTCTAATAAAATAGCTTCGTTTCTCGTTATATCAATCTCGTCATTTCTAAGTTTCAATACCAGTCTTTCAGGATATAAACAAAGGCCATGTTGCTCAATCATTCGCTCTTCTAGTTTCGGTGCATAATCTCCATATGCACGTCTTAAATGACTACGAATTTTCGCCACTACAACTTCATAATGAAAAGGCTTCGGAATAAAATCATCGCCACCGTTTTCTAACGCCATAACTTGATCCATCGTGCCTTCACGGGCCGAAATGAATAGTATCGGACATGTTGAAACTCCGCGAATTTGACGACACCAAAAGTACCCATCAAAACTCGGTAAATTAATATCTAATAAAACTAACTCTGGTTGTTCTTCTAAAAAAATGTTTAATACATTTTGAAAGTCCGATACAATAACTCCTTGATAACCATATTTCGCAACATGTGTCGATAATAGTTCTGCAATTTTCATATCGTCTTCTACAATCATAATTTTGACCATTATTGAACTCCTTTTTAATCCGCAATCTCAAATATACTTATATAGAATAAATACTACCTCTTTTCACAAAATCCGTAAATTAAAAAAGGATGCTTTTATACAAAAGTATCCTTTTTCGTCCCTTATCTATTTAATATGAAATTTACTAAAAATAAATCCTAGTTTCTCCACATAATCCATTCCTAGTTCCATACGCGCTGTTTTCAGCGGATCCACAACTTGGCAAACTTTTAAATTACCTGCTGCCGATAATAAAAGCGTTGCATCAGCTTTAGACATTGCTAATTCTTCATGTAAAAATGTCACCATATTACGTACAGCACGATTTGCTGCATCATCTAACAATTTCTCTGAAGCAATCGTCATCATTTTTTCTTTTTGAATAGCCATTGGTAATGGCCATTGTTTTCCTTTTATAATTTGAACTGTTACCGTTACCTCACCAGCAACCTCTACACCACTAACACCAATTTCACCATCACCCATTGCTGCGTGTAAATCACCTAATGCTAATAGTGCTCCTGGGACATTAACTGGTAGTAGTAATGTTGTTCCTTCTTTAATTTCTTTACAGTCCATATTCCCGCCGTGATCATGCGGTGTGCCACATGAAATGCTCTCTTCTTTCGGTGCAGTACCAATTACCCCAATCATTGGATTAATCGGGATTTGTAGTTCACTTGAAAACAAAACATATTCATTATGTATTGGGACAATTTTCACTGTATTTTCATTTAACTCATCACCCATTACACCAAGGTTTGCACCTGTAGTTAAAACGCCCTGCTCTGCAATTTCAATTTTTTCAATCGTTACGACTAATATATCGCCAGGTTCTGCTCCTTTAACATATACAGGTCCAGTCGCTGGATTAATTCGGTTCCAATCTAATTCTTGAAACACAACATCTTCAGAATCGATTTGATTTTCAAAGCAATCATATGTTTCAAATACAAGACTGCTCCCAATTTCTACTTCCATACACGGCTTATTTTCTGGTGACATTAAGTAAATGATATGGTCTTTATGAATTCGATACATAATACCTCTCCCTTTTATATTTATCTACTATTACTAATTAGCTTTTTTTATACAAGCTCCTCTTAAAATTAAATGTTATTTTTAAGTAAAAAAGCACGCAGATTGTTTTATAACATACACTCTTTACTATAACAGAAAGGTGGTATCACTATGCCCCTTATTCCATACAACGAAAGTGATGTTGATTTACTAGCTCGATTAATTCGTGCTGAAGCTGAAGGCGAAGGTCGCCAAGGTGAGGAGTTAGTTGGATGCGTTGTAGTAAACCGTGTATTTTGTGATTGCTTAGATTTTAAACAACTCCGTACCGTACGAGACGCTGTATATCAAAGCCCCGGCGGATTTGAAGCAGTACAATATGGATATTTTTATCAACGCGCTCGTGAATCAGAAAAAGAAATCGCACGAAAAGTTTTACAAGGTCAATGGCGCTGGCCTGCACGATGGGCTCTTTGGTATTTCCGTCCAGTTGGAGCTTGTCCACCTGAATGGTATAATCAGCCATTTGTAGGACAGTTTAAAAGCCATTGTTTTTATGAACCAAGTGGTGATGAATGTCCGAAAATGTATTCACGATAGTAAAATTTGCAACGCAAGTACTTAGAAATTTTGGTACTTACGTTGCTTTTAACTGTGTTTTAGAAATCTAATAGTGTGATGAATTTTTCTATGCCTACTACATGTATTAATAATGGTATACGAGGACCATTTGATTGATTCATAATGAGCTTATATATAATAGTGAATAATTGTTTTTGATTTTCTTTCATTATTTTTTTATTTTCATGATGACAAATCGCATATAATTGCTCCATTAAGTTAGAGTAATCTTTATTAGAACGAAGTATTTTACAAACTTCTACTAGCCATTCTTTCTGCCTTTCATCTAATGTGTAGTAAAACTCTGCATTTTTCTCCTGATTTACCGCGATTAATTTTTCAGATTGAAAGTTTCTTATCCAATACTCTGCGCGATTACTTATCGCTCTCATTTCATCTAATGCATAGCTCCTATCTATTTTCTTTAATATCCCCTGTAAAATAGTTGAATCAAAATTTAATAATGGTAACGTTCCTGCTACTTGATTAAATTTCGGATATTCTTTAAACTCACTATCAACTCTAGAGATTTTAATTGCATCAAATAAATCTTCATTTTTGAGCGTTTTATTTTCATAACTATCTTTCAATCGCTCATACTCTGTATAATTACGAATCACATCTTCATCCAACCCAATATGAAAAGCAGCGCCTGGTTTGTATTTTGCAAACATAAAGAGAATTACTTCTGGTATATACACTTTCAATAAATCGCTTGGTGTAATACTATTCCCTGAAGAACTAGACATTTTTTCATGATTCCCTTTAATACCAATGAAATCGTAAGCAACGTAATGAGGCGCTTCACAATTGAATATTTTCCTTGCAATTTCTTTTGATACATTATAACTACCCGTTTCTGATGAATGATCTCTACCGCCCGGTTCAAAAATAACATCCTCTATCATCCATCTCATCGGCCAATCGATTTTCCAGTTTAGTTTCATTTTATTTGTATTTAATACGGATAACTCTTTTTCATTTCCGCATTCACATTCATACCGCACTGTTTTTAATACTTCATTAAAATGTGTAATAGTTGTTGTATCTTTTCCGCACCTCTCACAATATAATGTAGCTGGATAAAAGCTCTCTCGCTCTTCTTCACTACACTCTCCAGTTTTAAAACCCATTAAAATATCATATATTTCTTTTCGTTTATACAAGGCCTCTAATATATTTTCGTTATATCTTCCGCTTCTATATTCATCATGTTGATAAATAAATTCTACTTCAATTCCAAATGCTTGAAGCGATTTTTCAAACTCTTTTTCAAAATGCTCCGCATACGAGTTATGACATCCATACGGATCTGGAATATCACAGTATGGCATACCAATATACTTTGCAAAAGATGGATCAATATTTTTTGGAACTTTTCTAAACCTATCATAATCATCCCACGAAAATATAAAACGAGTCTTTTTCCCTAAATCTTGAAGTGCTCTTACTACGAAATAAGTCGTTACGATTTCACGAAAGTTCCCAATATGAACAGAACCTGACGGACTAATTCCAGATGCACAAACAAACATTTCTTTATTTGGATGTTTCCTAATTAATTCATGTGCTACTTCATACGCCCAATGCATATATTACTCACCTCAATTATTTTTTGTTTCTCATTTCCAGTTTTATGCAACAAAAAAACTCCCACCCCCAAGATTATTCATCTTGAGGACGAGAGTTGTTAGCTTCGCGGTACCACCTCAGTTTGTTAATATGTCACCATATTAACCTCTTCAGGTACGGCAAAATATGCTTATACCCTATCTCTATAACGGGAGAACCCGTCGCACCATCCCTAAATAAATTAGTTCCTTGCGCAGCTCCAAGTCTTTTTTCATTAAGATGTATACCGCTCTTTCTCAGCTACCAGAGCTCTCTGTACGTATTCTTTCTTAACTACTCTTCTCTTCTATGCCTTAAATATTAGTTTTTTAATATGATAATTTATAACACTTTTATTGTCAAACTTTTCCGAATCGAAATCGTAAAATTATCTAAAAAAATTCTTTATCGCTTCTAATTGAATTTTGTGGCTACACTCATCACAACAATATGCCCCTTTTGGTTTCTCTTTAAATCGCTTATATTTTTCACTACCTTCGTAAACACGAAATATATTCTTACAAGAAAAGCAAACAATCTCATAAAACATCATATGCATTTTCCCCTCCGTGTTTATAAACCTTTTAATCACTTGAGAAGATTAGTTTTCTAGAGCACAAATCATAATATCCTCTGACTAAAAGGTTTACCTCTATTCTTATCGAATTATATTAATATCTTATAACGCGAGGTGAACATCTTGTTCAGTAATATAGACTTAGCTTTAAATGTTAAAGCAAGTTTAGCTGAAGGACCATGTTGGAATGAAAAAAAGCAACTTTTATATTGGGTTGATATTATGGAGAAAAAATTATGCATATATAATCCTACTACCAATACGAACCGAGTAATCGCTCTCAATCAACAAATTGGCTGTGTTGTTCCATATTTAGAGGACATATTACTCTTAGCTATGGAAAACGGCTTTTATTCTATTAATGTAAATACAGAAAAACTGACACATATGTTTGACCCCGAACCTCATTTAATAGAAAATCGTTTTAATGATGAAAAATGTGATCCCGCTGGTCGTTTCTGGGCAGGTACTACAGATACATACGGTATGAATGCTGCAGGTTCCTTATATTGTTTACATAATAATTTGAGTGTAGAGAAAAAAGTTTCACATGTAAATACTTCAAACGGAATCGCTTGGTCACCTGATCATACATACCTTTACTTTATAGATACACCTACTAAAAAAGTGGTTCGCTATCAATATAATATACGTACTGGAGACATTCATAATCCAAGTGATGTAATCATTTTCTCTGAAAATGATGGTCTACCTGATGGTATGACAATTGACGAAGAAGGTTGTTTATGGATTGCACATTGGGGAGGTTCAAAAATAACTAGATGGAATCCCTCTACTGGAGAACAAATATTAAGTATTCCAATTCCTGCGTTATATGTAACATCATGTACATTTGGTGGACCTAACTTAACTGATTTATATGTTACAACAGCCAGAACAAGAATGACGATTGAAATTAATCTTTTAACCGAAGAAATGATAAGTACTTTAAAAAGCATTTATAAAGAATGGAAAGAACTAAAAGTTGAAATAAAAGAATTAGCTTATAATATAGTTCGTAATGAAAGACACATTCGATTAAAAACAAATGCCATTACATTTGTCATTCGGAAATAATACTATAAAAAGTAAGGATATTTCCTCATATATTCATAGGAATACCCTTACCTTTTATTTTCATAAAATTATTTTGTTATTAGTTTTCGCATCATTTAAAATATAATTTTCTTTCGACATACTACTCAGCTATTAATTGAATTCATTAACTGGAAGAAATATTCTGCTTCATGAGTCTCATTCAATTTATACCATGAATGAAGTGTATCCGGCGCAAATACATCTAATTTTTTCAGTACTTCCATGGCAAATTCTAGAGGCGCTACACCCGATGCAGTAATAAGGTTTCTACTAGACGCTACAGGTCCCACTTCATAAAAATTTTCTCCTTTATAAGTAGGACAAACCATTTTCATATACTCTAAACTATTACTTGTGTGATTTATAGAATCCAAGTAACCGTAATTTGCAAGACCTATAGTTGCACCGCAAATTGCTGCTACAATTGTACCAAGTTTTAAAGCTTCATCAACTGTTTTCAAAATAGGTTTATGTATTTCTTCACTCCAAGTATTCCCTCCAGGTAAAATTAATAAATCGTTACTCTCAAGGATACATTCATCTAGGGAAATATCCGGCTTTATATTCAAGCCCCCCATTGAAATAATCGTTTCTCTATTTATTCCAACTGTAACTACTTTAAAAGGCGCTACATCTTTTTTGAAATATCTCCCTGTATTAAGTTCAGCAATTAAATGTCCGTATTCCCAATCAGACATCGTGTCAAATACATATAGATAGGCTTTTCTTGTTTGCATTCAATAACACTCCATTCATATACTACACTCTTAATTAAAACAAGTGCTCTTTTCAGTTTAACATTTTATTCAATATTTATGGTTTAAAATTCCAAATAAAAGAGCACTTGTTTCCGCAAGTGCTCTTTTGGGGATTTTGAGATACCCTATTAACGAAAGTTAAGGTTACTTAAAGTTAAAAGGTATTTATATTATATGCTTGTCCTTTTTATTTGTGCATAATCAATATATAAACATCTTTAATCATTCTTAATAACTTTTAGTTATCGTTCTTTCTTACATTTTATCATTAAGAAATTGATTGAAGGTTTATTTGCCATGTTCTTATTTGGTTCATCAATTTCCGAAACTTTTACTAATCTATATTGATTAAAATCTTTTTTTATAGATTCAGAATCATAAAAGAACATTTTTACACCTTCCATTATCTCATAATAATCTTTATCCAACTGTTTTCCTTTTCCGTACATGGGAGCTTTTTTAGAAACAGTTGTAAAAACCATATATCCGCCTGGTTTTAACTGATTATAACAATCTTCAATAAATTTCTCTCTTTCCTGTTCATTCAACAAATGAAGAAGTGCATGACTAAATATCCCATCATACAGTTTATTATCAAAAGGCATTTCGTTTACTGAACCGTGATACATACTAACATCTTCTAGTCCGTTTTCTCTTGCTAAATCGATCGCTGTTTTCGAAATTTCAATACCTGTTACATTTATACCATTATCGATAAAAACCTTTGCATTTCTTCCATATCCAATACCCGGAACTAATATATTCTTAACGTTCTTTTCAAGAAAAAAATCTTTTGTCAAAATTGCAGATTCTGTAGGTTCAAATCCCCACATCGTTTGTTTTTCGATAAAACTTGATTCCCAAAATTCCATTATGTATCTATCTCCTTATTTTCAATCCATTTTTAGTATCACATTAAAAACTTATAAATTTTAACGCTGCGTCTACCTATGCCAAATTAGTTTTTTACCACATTCACTATAAGTCCATTGAATATAGCACAATTATAAGCCTATATCTATTATAATGATTGGTTTAAAATCCACCCTATTTTATTAATCCTTACGTTTGTAGAAAAATAAAAAAGCCAATACTTCCGTTATAGTATTGGCTTTTTCTCACGAGAAATTATCTTTTTATATTGTACCGATCTAATACTTTTTCTAACATTTCTAAAGTTATTGGTTGTGCTTCTTTTATTAATTGATAACCAATACGACCATTCGGTTCCGCTGTAACTTGCTGTAAACTCTTTACGTCATGAATCCCTTTTTCTCTTAATTCCATATAAAGTTGTTGTTCCGACATTTTTGCCTGCATCAAATTCTCTTTTACAATCTCTCCGTTTTCAACAATTATAATGCTACTTCCATTTAAAAATTGTTCCACCTTCCTTGATTTCAATTCAAAGAAATGAATGATAAGTAATATGCTTGCAAATATGATAGCCGCAAATATAGATGGGACTACTTTTCTACTTAATACAGGTTCTACAATAATACGGCCAATTGATACAACTATAATGATTTCAGCTCTTGTCATTTGGCTCACAGATGTACTACCTGTCATTTTCAAAACAATTATTCCAGTAAAAGTTAATATAATACTTTCCAAAATTATATTCATAACTACCCAATCCTTTAATGGTGTATTTTACTATCATTCCCATCAAAGGTGTGTTTTACTTACCTATTAAGTTGTTAAATCCTTCAGACCATGATGGAAATAAAGGTGTCCATCCATACTCTTTACGTGCCTTATTATTGGAAGCTCCTCTTTCCCAACTATTTTTCCCATCTTGAACTTTAGGCTGAGGTGCCCCTATCGCTGCTGCATATATTGGTAACCATTCTTTACTAGTTGCTGGATGATTATCTACAATATTTACGATTCCTGCAGGCCAATTAAGGGCTAGCATAGTAGCTCTTGCAGCATCTTCAACATGTATAAACGAGCTTATCCCGTCTGATGCGATAATTTCATTATTACGAACTTGATTTGCTATTAATCCGTTTTCCGCATACCATGTTCCTGGTCCGTATAATGTGCCGTAACGAAGTATAACCGATTCAGGTAACTCAGTAACAGCTTTTTCTAATTTCAATATGCCATTAACAGTGACTTGCCGAGGCATAGAAGCAGTAATATGTAGTGAGTCTTTTTCAGTCGCAAATGTATCCCCTGATTCATACGCCCATGAAATACTTTGAGCGATTATTTTCTGTACCCCTACATTTTTAGCGGCATCGACAAGGTTACGAGTGCCTTTTGTTCTAATTTTTGCATTATCCTCAAAATTCCATGAAGACAATGACGTTAATTGATGAATAACTACATCGGGATTTGTTTCTTCTAATACAGAAAATACAGCCTTTCTATTAAATACATCAGCTATTACTGGTATGGCACCAATCTTTTTCATTGCTTCTACTTGCGAAGTATTACGGATCATCGCAAAAACTGTATGCCCATTTTTTATTAACATTGGCAATAAAGAACGTCCTATTACACCAGTTGCACCTGCTACAAATATTTTCATATATGTTCCTCCTCATTTAGTAATCATAAATGTGACGAAACATTTGTAAGGTATGTGACAAATATTTGCTTATTTTTTTCGTTATTCATATGAAACATATACTTTTAATGGTTTAATTATCCCTAAACTCAATTCATCAAAGCATTCTATGAGTGAAGTATAATGTATTTCATGTTGAAAGATCTCTTCTATAAATGGTGTTTTTCCTATTTCTTTAAAAAACCAATCTGCATGCTTTTGATAATCGTATCCGTCACTTGATCCAATGATTTGCAATTCTTTCTGATAAAAGTTAGCAATTAATGTTAGTTCTTCTATATTACCATCAGACAGTATACATATTTCACCATTAGTTTTAAGAGCTTTTTGCAAAGTATGGAACCCACTATTTGTAGCAGAACATTCAAAACCATAATTATATGTTTCTATTATTTTCTCTTCTGAATCATATATGTTTTTCGCACCAAACTTCTTTGCAAAATCTTTTCTATTTTTATTAGGCTCAACAACATCCACGTGCTCAACGCCTACATAGTATTTTAAGAAATAACAAGCGAGTAAACCAATAACTCCCATTCCAGTTATAAGTACTTTTTCATCCTGTCGCGGGTTTAGTTTCAATACTCCTTTAGCGGCATCACACGAAAGAATAGATAATAAAGCAACTTTAGGTTGTATAGAACTAGGCACTCGAATTACTTTATAACCCTTAACTATCCCTATCGTTTCATGTCCATAAAAAGAAACTACTTTATCGCCTACGTTTACATGTGTTACTTTATTACCAACTTGAATCACTTCACCATAACTTTCATATCCAGTTTTTCTTGGATAAAAAGGATTCGTATCTGTAACATCGGATCCATTATACTGTGGTAACTCGGCCCCAATGCTTATCGCTCCTGCGATTGTTTTAACGATAATTTCATCGTCCTGTATGTCCTTAATTTCATTTGTTTCCCACTCAAGTTGTTTAGGCCCTTTTACAATTAACTTATATTGTTCCATTTATATCCTCTCTTTTTATAAAGATGTTATAAGTAATATTGTTATCCATCTAGATTTCGACTAAATTTATTTACCTAATAGATGATAAATTACCCTTGCCCAAGTTTATACCTTTAATGCTCCTGTACATTTCTGTTCAGCGTCTAATACTTTAAAATTACTATTCTGATAACATTTTAAGAAAAGTTGTTGCCGCCCAAATGAAATACGCAAGTTGTGTCACGATATACATCGTAATTTCAAAACCTGTAAGCTTTCTTTCCCTTTTTATTTTCTTTAAATATCTATAAAAACAAAATGAACATAAAATCAGTAAAACAATAGACATTTGATATAGATTTTCCACTAAAAGAACTGCCATTTATTTCATCACCTTTCCAATAAAGTGAAACTTTAATCAGTGGGGGTTTTGTTCATCCTTCACTGATTATCAGCCCTCACCAGTCGGGATTTAACGGGATAAAAAATATATAGTTCAAGCATATCATTTTAACGGAACGAATTACCACAATTTTCAAATTGAATAAACTTCCTAAGTAAAAGAAGTCACTTTTCGGAAATGTTTCAATACAATATTATGTAATTCAATACTCACTATATAATATTAGATTAGGTTTTCTTTTACTGTACATGCTTAGGAGGAAGTTTTACATGCAATTGATTCATAACATACAAAAAACGTTTAATAACCTATGTAACTACGATACGGTCAATTTAATACACGCTATTCAATCATTAAATATTTCACTTCATAAAATATCTCCTTTTATTACTTCACCAGTTAATCTTGAATACGGAAGGAACGTTATCTATCAGTCTGAATTTGTAGAGATTTTAGTATTAAAATTCCCCAGCAAAGCAAAGACTTTTGTGCACGATCACGGAATATCTGTAGGATGTATACTAATAGTCAATGGTACGCTACAAAATATAACGTACGAAAATAATAGCGAGCGGATTGAAGAGTTTACAGAGGGAAATATTTTCACAGTAAAAAAAGATACTGTGCATAAAATGTATAACGCTACAGATTCAACAGCAATAACATTTCACGTATATTCCCCACCATTAAAAGATGTACAAATATATGAGTAGCCTTTAAAAGGAGGAAATATGCAAAATTTGAAGGATTACTATATAAAGAGCTTACAAGATGGTCGTAACGTTTGGCTCTATGGACAAAAAGTAGATGTAACTACAGACAAACATTTTGCAGGTACATTAAGTACCATTTCTAATTTATTTACATTGTTTGATGACCCCATACGAAGAGATTCTATTGGATATGTGAGCCCAAAAACGAAAGAATTTGTTCATACTGCATTTTTAGTTCCGAATTCCTATAATAAATTATTAATGAGAAGAACTGCATTTGAAACGTGGAGTTATGCTACAGACGGTGTAATGAGTAGATTATCTGATTATGCAAGATCGAGACTTACTGGCTGGTACGTATCAAGATATTTTTATAAAAAATTCGATGCACAGTTTCCAGATAAAATTACATCTTATTATGAAAAAGCGAGAGATAATCACTTGTTCTTAAGTGTAGTTCAACGTGACCCACAAATAAATCGTTCTACAGAATCAATATTGAATGCAAAAAATTTAGGGTTACTAAGAGTTACGAAGGAAACTTCTGATGGAATTTATTTAAATGGTGCAAAAATGGTAGGTACTGCTTCTCCTTATTCAAATGATTTATTAATCTATCCATTAGCAAAACTGACTGATACTCAAAAAGATTTAGCTCACTTTCTCATTGTGGCAGCCAATTCCCCTGGATTACATATGGTTTGTAGAGAACCATTTGCGAATGCAAACTCAAGTACAGTTGATTCCCCTCTTAGCTCACAGTACGATGAAATGGATGCACTATTAATCTTTGATAATGTATTTGTACCATGGGAACGTGTCTTACTGTATAACAACCCTGAAGCATTATGGAAATTAAAGTCAGATATAGCTTCTAGTAGTTTAGCTTATCATCAAGCAATTGTACGATTAGTAGTAAAACTAGAATTTATAACTGCAATTGCTTGTGAAATTGCTGAAGCGATCGGTGCTACTACTTATTTGCATGTTCAAGAGAAGCTTGGGGAATTAATTATGCAAATCGAAACAATTCGCGCACTTTTAATTGCTGCTGAAGTTGAAGGTACTACAAATGAAACGAAAACTTATTTGCCGAATTTTAAATATATCGAAACTGCAAGGAATCTTGGTTCCAAATATTATCCCCGTGCAATAGAAATTTTACAATTAATTGGAGCAGGTGGGTTCATTCAACTTCCTTCGAGCTCAAATGACTTCCAGAGTCCTATAGCTGATTTATTGAAAAAGTACTTTAAAGGAACTAATATAGATGCCGAACAACGCACAAAATTATTTAAGTTAGCCTGGGATACCATCGGAAGCCCCTTAGGATCTAGACACGAATTGTATGAAAGATTTTATGCTGGAGATCCAATACGAAATACAGCTATGCAATATGTAAATTATGATAAAAATCACTTTAAAAAGATGATAAGTAAATATTTACATTGATGAAAAAGAGCACTCTTTGCTAAGAGTGCTCTTAAAAAATATATAATTATCCAATTACATATATAATTGCTCCGGCCACAACTGCTACTTTTCTCTGTAATGGTTTCATCTTATTCACTTTTATTTTTATAATTCAGCTTTATTACTTCTGGTATATACTTCCTATCATATTTTCTCGTATAGATTTCTCTATCAGGAGTAACTAATTGTAAAACAATCTCACCACAAACCCCATCTAGTATTTCAAATTCACCTTGTGCATTTGAAATACTGCGTTCCTTACTTTCAATTGAATCTTCATATATTTTCACATTAAATATAGGTTCGTTATTTTGATCTACGATAATACCTCTTGAATACTTAGCAACTGCTATGCATTGATCCTCTTTTTTATAATATGTAATCACAACAATTGCACCTGCCACTATAGCGCTACATACAAACAAGAGAATGATTTTGCGCCTCACAACGAACCTCCTAATTCAAATTATTCTTTTCTAAACTGAAAATTAAACTGTCTTAATTGCTTGATTTCCTCAATTACTTTACGAATACCTTCTTCAATCTTATCTTCTTTTACATTCGAAACATTTAATTTTAATAGTTTTTCTTTAGGAAAATTCCTCATATAATTCTTATCAATAGTATCGACACTTATTTGCATGTCACCTAATTTTTGTATAAGTGTTTCTGTAACTGTGTTTTTCTGCATTTCTAAACAAGTGTGTATTCCAAATGTGTTTTGTCTATTATATGTAAATAATGATGGATTTTCATTTTGCACTTTTTCTAATGTTTCTGCTAGTTTTATTGATCTATTGTAGTAGGAAGAATTAATTTTACTTTTATGACGTTCAAACATACCGCTCTTTATATAAATTTCTAAAGCCGCTTGAGAAATCATTGGACTATCAATATCTAGTATCTTTTTGTATGTATAGAACGCATTTGCAATGGATGGTGGGATGACTGCAACTCCAACCCGTAAACCAGGAAAAATAATCTTCGAATAACTTTTCAAATATATGACATGACTACAATTATCCAAGCTATATAACGGATCTGCTTTTGAATCAGTTTCTAAATCTGCTAAATAATCATCTTCCACTATAAATACATTGTATTTCTTAGCCAATAGTGCGATTTTTTCTTTCTCATCTTTAGAATAAGAAGTTCCAAGCGGATGATGATATCTCGGTATCGTATAAAAGAATTTTATTTTTCCAGTTTGAAATATTTGCTCCAATTCATTCAAA
Organism: Bacillus sp. FSL L8-0152; assembly: GCF_038006365.1. Lineage (NCBI taxonomy): Bacteria > Bacillati > Bacillota > Bacilli > Caryophanales > Bacillaceae > Bacillus > Bacillus sp. FSL L8-0152. The sequence goes on along the minus strand of NZ_JBBOVB010000001.1, from coordinate 2,628,283 downwards.
TCGATACCTTCATTCGTACGTTTAATACCGATTACAGGAACTTTATTTATTTCTAGATAATCAATATATAGATGATATGTTGGCTGTTCAATTAATACAGTTTCATTTCCATTCGGAAATGGTATAGAAGTTAATATAGCAAGCGCCTGCTGCACACCTGATGTTATAAAAATATTGTCTTCTTTCGTGAACACTTGATAATTTGCCAACTGTTTTTGAATGACTGGAATTAAAGATGGTAACCCTTTCGGTGTTCCGTATACGAACAAATCATTTTTATAAGTATCAATAGCCTTATTAATGCAATGCTGAAAATCTAAATATGGGAAAACATCTGGATCTGGTGCTGAAGAAGCGAAATCAATTATCTCGTTATTTTCTATGGTACTCCCAGATTTCTTAACAACGTAGTATCCACTTTGAGGGACAGAATATATAATGTGACGCTTTTCTAATTCATGAAGCGCACGTATAACTGTTGCCTTATTACATTCATATTGCGTAACGAGTGACCGTATAGACGGTAATTTCTTTCCTTCTTTTATATCTCCATTTTGAATCTTATTTTCAATGTCATTTAAAATATGTAAATACTTATACATATTACACCTCCTTCAGCAATTCTATATTTGATTCCATCGGTTTTCTATTCATATAGCATTCATTCCTCAATTAGTTAATTTTCCGATCATCTATATCGTAAATCCCAATAGCATATGAATCATTTTCAATCCATTTCTTTACTGCTTCTGTTTTAAGTACAACTTCAACTTCTTTTTCTATTTTCTGTCCAAGTTCTCTCGCCCCTACTTCATCATCGCTAATCTTAGTTTTTATATCAATGGTAACAGGTTGATTCTTTTTATAATTTATTTGCTGAATACCAAACCCTTCATATCCATTTTTTCTGAATACATCATCAAATATATGTCCAAAAACTTGATTCCATCTACTCTCTGCCTTTACAACTTCTCTATTTCTTTGAGTTATATTGATTTTATAAGACGTTACACCTTGTATCACCAATCTTTTATTAATATCATTTTTTATTTCGTTACTATCTTCGCTATCAGCAATCTCTAAATCTACTATCCTTTCTTTTTCATCTCTTATAGCAGCACTAAAAAAAGATTCCTCCTTTACCGCTGCTGTGGCAATATCCATCACTATAGAATCTTCACTTTTAGCATCTTCAATGTCATTCTCACAGGCACATAATAAAGCAAATGGAAATAAAAGTACAAGTAACTTCTTTCCCTTTCTCATGTAGCACCCCTCCAAACATTTTCATTTACGATAAACTTTTTACTTTGACATATAAATACCTTCTTTAATTATTAAATTTAACATTATTTCACATTTTCCCCACTTAACAAGGAAATTACAATTAATAAATAGAATATCTCTATGAATAAATAAAAAGTGAGGGATATATAATGCAACGTGTAAATACGATTGATATTAGTAATGTACTACAATTGGACAAAACTCTTTCGACTTTATTAAATAAAATGATTTCTTCAAAACTAGACCTTGAAAATTGGTTAAAAGAGCAGTCAAAAGTAATTTGGGACATCGAAGAACAAGTAAGATCACACTATATCGCCTTTCAATGTAATACCGATAATAAAGAAATAAAAGATACTTTTGAATATGATCAACAATTTGTAAGGCCTCTTTTGAAACGCTATCAAAATTCATTTGATAATAAATATTTAGAATCACCTTTTCGAATGGAACTTGACCCAAAAACGTATAGCTTACTTGATAAAAAAATAAAAAATGCACAGACATTATTCTGTGAAAAGAACATTGATTTAGAAGTAAACGAAGACAAACTGGTAACCGAGTACTTTGAAATTACAGGTGGTTTAACTGTGGTATGGGATGGTGAAGAAAAAACAATTACTGAACTACAGTCTTACTTACAAGATCCGAATCGTGATATACGAAGAAAGGCAAGAACGCTCATTTCTGAAAAATTCCTATCTGTCGAAGATAAATTACAAAATATCTTAAATGAATTAATCGTAATCCGTCACGAAAAGGCAAAAAATATTCAACTAGATAATTATCGTGATTATATGTTCAAAAAATACGAGCGTTTTGATTATACAGCGAAAGACTGCTATGAACTAGCTGAATCCATACGTAAGTATGTTGTGCCTCTTAAAAATAAAATATTGCTAGAGAAAAAAGAGAAACTGCAAGTGGATACGCTTCATCTATGGGATGTATCAGCTGTAACTCCAGATCAAAAAGTACTTAAACCAATTGCAAATGAAAATGATTTAATTAAAAAGAGCACTCATATCTTTAATAAACTAGATGTTGAATTTTCAGCACTTTTAAACCGAATGTCTAAACACAATTGTCTTGATTTAACAAGCCGCAAAGGAAAAGCAGCTGGTGGCTTTTGTGAGTACTTACCAGCTTCACAATTATCTTATATTTTTATGAACTTAAATTATACACAAGATGATATTGTCACTTTTATACATGAAATGGGTCATAGTATTCATAACGAACTCATAAAACCATTAAAATTACGACAGTATATAGAAATTCCAGCTGAAACAGCTGAGCTAGCCAGTATGACAATGGAGTTATTCTCGCTTAATTATTGGGATACCTTCTATACAGACAAAAAAGATTTAAAACAAGCAAAAATTAACTTCTTTAAAGATGTTATTTCATATTTACCCGTTATGCTTATTGTCGATCAATTTCAACACTGGCTGTATGAAAATCCAATTCATACTTCTGAAGAAAGAAATGAAAAATACTTACAACTTCAAAAACATTATCAGTCTAGCGTCATACATATTGATGGTTACGAAAACTGGATAGCAACGAGTTGGTTACCTGTACTCCATATTTTTGAAGTACCATTTTATTATATTGAATATGCGATCGCCCAACTTGGCGCTTTACAAATGTATAAACAATATAAAGAGGAACCTAAACAAGCACTAGAAAATTATAAAAAGGCATTATCACTAGGAAGCTCGCAATCTATAAAAGAAGTGTATGATGCAGCCGGTATTCGTTTTGATTTTTCTGGTGAAACAATTAAAGAACTAATGCTATTTGTAGAAAAAGAATTAGAATTACTTGAGCAATTATAAGAAGAAAGCTGCACCTATATTTTTGGTGTAGCTTTCTTCTTTATTTTATTAATCAGCTCTATGTACTGAGTATCCCCATATCCGATTGTTGGAAAAAGATAAAACAACTTTATTAATAACTCACGAGTTGATAAATCTTTATTTTTAGAGATGAATTTCATTACTGCATTATCTTCTGTTAACATTTCTAAAAATAAGTCTATAGCCTGATACATTACAGGTGGTACTTTATGAGAGGTCTTTTTATGGTTTACTAATACTTCATTGTATATAGAAGAATAATTCCCCAATTCAAGTTCAATTTGATTTACTTTAAATTCATCCTCTCTAAAGCTATTTAAGTATACCTTCCCTTCATAAGCAGACTGTTCAAGGTGAGAAAGTATGGTAAGTAGGTTCATTTGGCAAAACATATCTTCACCAAACCATAGAACAATACATTTATACTTTTTCGTAAAAAGGTTTTCTAACGGATCTATAACCTTTTTTATATAACTTTCTACTGAACTGTTATGTCCTTTCGCTCTTGTTTTAATAAACTCTTCATTAAAAACTTGAGTAGTAGCCGAGTTCACACACATTGCCTCATTAAATGGGGCATAATCAGAATTACCCATTAGCTTTTCGTTTTTAAATTCTTCATACATAACTTGACCATTTAATATGTTAAGTACCTCTTTATCAAATAGCTCACTCTTCCTATCTCGTAACTGTTCAACCTCTATTTTTCTAGAAATATTCATTTTAAACGCCCCTTCTTTATTTAAATTTAGTTTAACAAATGATTGAATAGGCATTTTGTTAAGTTGGTATTCTCTTGGATTCATTCCAAAAACATTTTTGAAAGCTCTACTATAAGCCTCTTGGGAAGAGTAATCGTAATCCAACGCTACCTCAATTATCTTCCTACCATTCTTTAAATCTTCCGTAGATACATATAACCTTCTAAGAAGAATATAACGTCTAATACTGAAACCCGTTACTTGATGAAATTTAAAAGAGCAATAATAAGGAGAATACCCCATGTAACGAGATAATTCATCTAAAGAAAATCTCCTTTTTAAATTGCTCTCAATCCAATTAATCATCTGCTGTATATGTTCATTCATTTCCTTCACTCCTTATTTAAAAGTATAGGAGAAGTGCGTTTCTTTCTTTTGATATTTCTTGTGTTTTATAACATGAGCCTTTCTCTAAAGTCTTTATAATCTATATATAAGTATTAATTTTTATTTTTTCATCTATCTTATTTTGTCATACCTTCTATTCATTTTTCAATTTAGCGTTAATGAGTATGTTGGCAACACCTTACTAATTATTAAAGGTCAATTTACATCATATTTCATTTTAAAGGATTTCAAAAATTAAACACGAATTTTATAAAATAAAATTCTTTTAATTCCCAAGTTAAAAAATTAAGGTTTGGAAAGGACGTTTCAATGAACAAGCTAGAAAAAGAAATACTTCAATTCATAAATGAACAGTATCCGTTGAATTTTATTAACATTAAGCCAATAACAAATGAGATGTATGAATGTCTTACAGAACAAGGTACATACTTCAGTAGAATTACAAACTACAAAACATATGAAGAACAGATAGAAGAAGTTATATATACGAATTTTTTATATCAAAATGGTTTAGGTGTTCCACCAATAATCCCTTCATTACAAGGGAATTTTGTAGAAAAATTCACATTAGACAAGGAGATTTTTGCTGTATTATATAAAGCTGCTCCTGGTATACATTTACCAAGGTCTGAATGGAATTCTAATATATTTAAAAAACTTGGTAAACAAATTGGAAAATTACATCGTATATCTAAAAGCTTTGAAAAGATTAAACCAGTAAAACATATAAACGATTGGTATGAAAATGAAGAATATAATTTTCTTAAATATATCCCTAAAGAAGAAAATACAATAAGAGAAATTGCATCTGACGTTTTAACTTCCATAAAAGAGCTACCAAAATCCTCTTCAAATTACGGCTTAATTCACGGAGATTTATGGTTAGAAAACATTTTAGTCGAAAATAATTCAAACTTAACAATGATAGATTTTCAAGACTGCGAAAAACATTTTTACATATTCGATTTAGCCGTTCCTATTTATAGTGCGATAGAATATTCATTTGCTGGAAATGGGAATATCGTTGACTATGAGTATTCAATTACAAAAGCACTATTTGAAGGCTACCAAGAGGAAAATGAGCTACCAAAAGAGATGAAAGACAAGTTTCCGTTATTTATTAAATTAAAGGAGATTTTTGAATATAGCTTAATGCATATGTATTGGGATAAAGAAGAATTAACGGAGGAACAAGTACGGATTATGAACCTTTATAGGATGAAGATCGAAAATAAGAATACCTATATCAATATTTAAGAATGCTGTTGTTTAACTGCAAGGAAACTTTGGTTAAACAACAGCATTTATTAATTAGCTGACAACCTTTTTTATGACTTATAAATACTGATTCAATAATCTTCTCAAATACACTTCATTTTGCGGTGATACTTTTTCAGAAAATCTAGCTGCAATAATAATAGGAGCCCATTGAAAAACTTCATCTCTTGATATGCCGGTACGACTGCAATATATATGTAAATACATCTCAGCTAATTCTACCGAAGATTGTGAGTACAACAAGTATGTTCGAAATACATCTGCGCGAATATCACCTGAACTAGCATCTACCCAATCTATAACTTTCACTTTCTCTTCCTTACTCAAAATCAAATTAAATGGATGAAAATCTCCATGACATAGCCTAAAATCAAATGTAATAAAATCTAATTTTTGTAATATATCCTTCTTTTTGCGTTCATCCAATTTATGCACAGATTTAATTTGACGCTCTAACCTTTCCCTCATTAACTCCATTTCATCTGTATTCACATGTATAGCATGGATCTTTTTTTGCTCATTAACACAAAGGCTGATATAACGCTCTGCCTCATTTAAATTATTAAGCAGAAGATCACCAATGTTGTCCCCTTTTACATGTTCCATAATAATTGCCTGGCTATTTTGTATCTTTTTCACTTCAAATACGTTTGGAACTGGCAACCCACATGAATACGCATATTTTTGTTTTTTTGCTTCATTCATAGACTCTGTATCTGGGAGGTAATCTTTCAATAATTTTACAACCTTATCATCAGTTAAATAAATTTCTGCTGTATTCCCTTTTGCAATTAGATTACCTAAAACCACTTTATTTCCCCCCTTAACATAAATTAGAATAACACCTTATATTTCTCTTTAAATTCACTATAATCCTAGCTAAAACCTTCTTCACGAATATACAAAAAACTTACCGCTTTCCATCCTTAAATAGAAAGCGGTAAGCTTAATTGTTTAGGAATATCCGAATGAAACTCTGATGTATGCACAATTGAAAATGTATATCCTTGCTCAATAAATGATACTTCATTACGTTTACATTCAAATGGTACACTATTTTTCTTAAAGTTATTATGGATTCGCTGTAAAAATGCGACGTCTGGTGTTCCTAAAGAAACGTGTACTTTCGGTGATAGAGCTTTCATTGCAATTGGAATCCAAGGTCGCTGCCACCAAGTCGCGACGATATATGCAGTGCCACCTATAACAAAGTTAAAAATATCCCCATCTTCCATCGTTTTCATATTTAGATTTGATTTTAACCATTCCGTAAAAACAGGTACACTTTTAACAGGAAGACCAATTTCCCTTACGTATAAAATGTTTAAAGGTGAGTGTGGTACTAATACATCCTCTTTAACATAACTATGTGCGATAATTTCGAGTAGATTTCCATCTCCGTCTTTAAAGTATAAATTGAATAGACCATTCTCTTCACCAATTACATTTCCATTTTGCCATTTTACAATGAGTAATCCAGAGTCCTTTAACCATTTTGCTGTTTCATGGAATTTTGAATATGGGATTTCAAAAGCAAAATGTGCAGGTGCGATTGTTTCATACACTTCTTGAAAACTAATTGTTGTATAAGGTGTTACTTCAAATTGAATGAAGGATGCTGTTTCTTTTTTTATTGGAAAAGATAATATGTCCTTATAAACTTGTTTTACCCCTTCTATGGAAACCGTTTGTAGTTTTATATCTGATATATGTGTAATCACTTTACATTCCCCCTCATTTCTTATTATCTATTTGTATTGTATTACACTTATAAATAGATAAAATCAAACGGAAGGATGGATTTTTCATATAGAAACTACAACTTTAGTATGAATATGTTAGCTTCTTTTATTGCTAGTACACTAACGTTTCAAAACAAATATCCTCCATATTTCGGTTTTTAATTAACACTTTACTTATTTCTATTTTTTCAAATTTCCCCTGCATTGTTTCCATATAAAAAAGCTGCCTTTCCTTAAATGAAAAGCAACTTTTACGATAAAATACATTAAGGTTTTACAGCAATAATCATAAATCTTTTTGAATTAGTACGAATCCCTTTTTCAGAACTATACGTATCAATGAACTTTTGTAAAATAGTAAAATCCTCTTCCTGTTCTCCAAATCTAGGAATAATAGGAGTATGTTTTAATAAGAAAATGAGATCTTCAGACCTACTGTAATAATCAGTAACATCATATTCACGTACTTGCACGAGATCAAATCCTGCACTAATAAGTTCATTCATATACTTTTCTTTTAAAGTACCATCCCGTTCACCTAAGCATTGTCCTCTACCAAATGCTTCTTTCAGGTTTAATTTATCATTCTCACTTACTTGTTGTGTTAAGAAAAAGGCACCCTTTTTCATTACTTTTGCTAACTCAGATGCCAGAAACGGGGCATGACAACTTGAAGTAATATCAAAATGTGCATGTGGAAATGTTAAAGCTTCAGAACCCATTTGAAGAAACTCAACATTTTGTACACCTGATTTTTTCAAGTTAGAATGTGCCGTCTCAATCATGCCGTTAGAATTATCAATTCCAATCAACAATTTAGCTGATGATGCTATGTTAAGTACATTTTCTCCTCCGCCTGTACCAACATCAAGTAAAATATGTGATGGTTTACACCTTTCTTTTACCTCACTATAAAAGTCCCATGTATCTCCTACAGTTTCACATTTTATTTTGCTAAAATCCCATCCATTTAATCTTCCTACTTTATCATAGAAGCTTTTATACTCTAATTCGTTCATCTTATTACTTCCCCTTTGTAAAAATAAATTAAATATGTATAATAACCTACGACACTCCTTAATTATATATTATAAAATACAAATTATTAAAACAATATTTCCCTTCACACTACAATAAGTTTACATAACATTTTTATGGTTTATCTTTATCTATATATTTTAAATGCCCTCTTCCCCAACTACACATACTATCCAAAACAGTACTGACTGTTTTTCCATGTTGAGTTAAGCTATATTCTACTTTAGGTGGTATTTCTTGATAAATTTCGCGTTTTATTAGTTGATCTTGCTCTAATTCACGTAATTGCTTTGCTAACGTCCCTTGAGATATATCTGGTATTAATCGCTTTAATTCACCAAAACGCTTCGTTCCATCTGTTAGCAAAATAAACAAAATGAGCGGCTTCCATTTCCCACCGATTATTTGTAATGTTGCTATTACTCCTTTTAACTTCGGTTCTTGTAAATCCATTTTTCTCACCTCTCCTCAGATATCATAAAGTGAAACTTTAATCAGTGGGGGTTTTGTCCATCCCACACTGATTATTAGTTGAACCAATCGGGCTTTTACGGGCAGTTGACCTCTTACCTAACTTCCTTACATTTTCCTAACTTTGAGGTGAGAGTTTTACTGCCCGTTAATGCGGGATAAACCATATTTAGCGATTTTTCCAATTACTTATCCGCATGTATAGCGATTAGTACAAAATTTACGACTATGTACATATAAAGTGCGTACTTTTCACTTGCTCCCTTTTAGCGAATAATAAAAGCATAGCACAGTTATATTCTAAATTTTTTATTAAAGGAGTGGCTAAAATATGTCTATTACTACATTAGAAAATAGTCGTATTGTTATCATTGGCGGGAGTTCTGGTATTGGATTAGCAACAGCAACACAAGCAATTAAACAAGGCGCACATGTTATTATTGCCGGACGCTCGGAAGAAAAATTAAAAGTTGCTCGAGAAGTAATAAATAACAATCATCTTCAAACTTATATATTGGATAATCAAAATAAAGAGCAATTACAAAATTTTTTCAAGATAGTTGGGAACTTTGATCATTTATTCACACCGGGAGCCTCTTACACACTTGGACCGATTACCTCTACAGAGGAAATTGCTGAAAGTAGCTTCATCGGAAAGTTTTGGCCTCAATATTATGCCGTAAAATATGCAATTCCTTTTCTTTCAAACTCTGGATCGATTGTGTTAATGTCTGGTGCATTTAGTCAAAGACCACTTAAAGGGGCACCTGCTTATGGAGCTTGCAATGGTGCTATTGAAAGTTTAGGGAAAGCTTTAGCTGTAGAATTAGCTCCTATTAGAGTTAATGTTGTTTCTCCTGGAACAATACAAAGAGAGAATGAACAAAACGAAAATAGACTAGCTGCTTATGAATCTTATAAATCTCTTTCTCTTGTAAAAAGGCCTGGCCATAATAATGAAATTGCACATACTGTTCTATATTTAATGCAAAATAGTTTTACTACGGGTAATGTATTGTTTCCTGATGGAGGGTACACATATCATTAAATTATTTAAGACAAAAGCCCCTTATTACGGTGGCTTTTGTTGCTCATTTAAACATTGCTGAAATTTCCAAATAGATGATTACATTACTTTAGTACCAACTGGTTGGTTTTTAGATGATTCATTACAATCCGCTCATTTTGTACATTTGCAAATAAAATTGTGCTAGTAGTTGACGAATCGAATCTCGAAGTAATTTGTCTTGATATTTATGGATAAGTTTCCAAAGAAAAAAGGCATATAATTAATGCCTTTTTTCTTTATCATTATTTAACTGGATAACAAACTTCTGTAACCCACTTATTAGGATCCGATTCCATCGCTGGGCTCACATGATAAATATTAAACATCGGGCCTGCTAATTTGTAACCTTCTGTCTCAATCCATTTTGCCGCAGCCTCATTTACAGCTGTCATCTGTTCATAACTTCCATTAACTATTATAGAAGCTACATTGGTTGATTTCATATTTTTAAATGTAACGTCTTTTGTATTTTCGTGCTTACCTAGAATACTTAGCTGTATTTCTATATCTACATCATTTTCTTTGTATTCACGATCATGGAAAACCGCAATACTATAACTCGGATGGGCAATACTAATATTTTTCATTTGAATTTCTTGCATTAATACACTCCATAAATCACCTTCGCAATTATACGATGGAATAATCTTTCTAACACTAGCTACAGTTCTTTCTGGAATTTCTTTTATTGAAACATGATAATTCATCTCAACAACATCCTCTCTCATCGTTTTCATTGAGTCTTCGAGGAGACGTAATTGTTTTTGGAGGTTATTCATGTCTTCTTTAATTTGAGCACTACGATTTAAAAATCGCTCTTTTATGCTATCTATATTATCGCATTCTATTATTTCTTTGATGGTAGCAATATTAAACCCCATAGCTTTTAATGTTTGAATTTGATTTACCTTTTTTAATTGGTCAGCTGAATAAAATCGATATCCACTCTGCTCATCGACTTTTACTGGTTGTAATAATTCCACTTTATCGTAGTGTCTCAACATACGTATACTAATGGAAGATAGTTTCGAAAAATCCCCTATTTTAAACATGATTTCCTCCTATAAGTTACATCTACTTTGAAGCTCAACTTCATCATAAACAATGACATTATGTGAGGGTCAACTATTTTTAACGATTTAAATAACAATTTAACATGTTATATTTATATAATTAAAAACCTATATTCCTGTTTTTATGACTACTGCAATTGACAAATCCATCACTAGTTATTTTTCTCAAGACATTCATAAACCGCCATCATATCTCGTTTATCCAACTCACGTATGCGATTGAAAATGGGTATTTGTCCAACAGCTTCTGTTAATAAGCTTTCATTCACAACATCACTTACTTTTCCAGTTAACCACGTTTGTACATCCACGCCCTCGACAACTTCTTTTAACCCTTCGTCATTAATACCACTTGCATTACAAGTTACACATGGAATTGTTAGTTTAAAGACACCATCATGTAGATTATCTTCGGTTATCACTTTCTTACCTTTACAAAATGGACATGGATTACTTTTTTTAATTTTATTAATTTGGGTAACTAATTTTTTGTATCCAAACGCTTCGTATACATACGTAAGTTTTTTATATTTACCATTTGTGAAATACTTATCTATAATGGTTTCTCTCGTTTCATAAACATTAGGGAAATCACAAACAGTTACCTGATTATTAACACTAATGGATTCGATATTTCCTTTTATTTCGCTCCAGAATGGTAAGACATTTTGTAACACCATTTCATAGTTTGAAAAGCTTGCTTGTTCTAATTCAAACATTTTCAATGCAACTTGTGCTTTTCTTGGCAATAAAGAAACATCTTCCGTCAATACCATATCGCCACCAACAATAGACTTCAATTTAACAAGTGCCGGTAAATCACCAACTATTTTCAATACTTTATTAATAGGCTGATTGATTATTTCACGAATATCTACGTTACCAAATTTAAGTGGTTTATGATGATTTAAAACCGTCCCCTCACAAATTGGACATTTCATCATTTTTTTTGAACTCTTAATTTCTTCTTTAATAGGTGCTTTTGAAATAACAATATATCCACCAATAATTGTATTAAACCCTACCCATGTTCTGCGTGTCTTTCCTTTTTTATCATAAAATGATTTTTCAAAATATCCGTACCAAAACGTATGCTTTTCTTCTTCTGACATATCATTATAGCTCTTTGACAAATCGTGACCAAGCTCATTTTTTATTTCTTCGAATAGAAATTCTATTTTTTCATGCTGATAAAATTTTAATACCTTCATGATTTCTGGATCGAATAGCCCATCCCAAAATGGAACACTTTTATCTTGAATGGCAATATCTTTATCAAAAACTTCAATTTGAAGACGTCCAGAACAAGATGGACAATGATTGTCCTGTGAATAGAAATCAAAACTTCTCGTATCTTTATTAATTGGATGAGCAGCTACAATATGATTAATTAATCCACCAAGCTCATATAAGAAACTATATTGACTATATAAATGTTTTTCAAGATCAATAGCAATAACAGGTGCGATTGTATTAGATTCATATTCACCATAAATTAACCTAGCCATTGATGATAAACTTTTTAAAATACCGCCCTTATAAATATTTTCGGCATTTTTAAAATAGTTAATATGATTTTCTTCTAAATAGTGAACCCCTTTTTTCTGCCTAAGCATTGAAGAGATGTGTATTTTCTCTGTGCTATTCACATTACTTTTTTGACGATAGTAATCCTCATGATTGACAACATCCAAATGCTCTATAGATTCATTCTGCCTTTTTCCAAAATCAACTATATAATCAGAGCTTTCTAACATGTAACGATTATGCTCAATCATAATGATCGAAACTGATTCATCTTGCAGAATACCTCTAATACTATCGATAAATTGATTTAAAATATTTTGTGATAAACCTTTTGAAGGCTCATCAAAAATAAATAATGTATGTGGATTTCTAGTGTTTGCAAATAATTCCGAAACTAAATGAACACATTGAAACTCACCTGTCGATAATGTTTGTGTTTTTCTCTCTAATGTTAAATAGCCAAGCCCTAATTTAATTAGTAGGCTCAAACGTTTATAAGCGATATCTTCATTTGGAAGTTCATCAATAATATCCTCAATCGAGCGCTCAAAAATATCATCAATGTCTTCACTATACTTTGTCAGTTTCTTTTTAATATCTAGGAAAGTTGCTACAGTTGATCGACTTGTAATTGATTGATTTCGGTCTTGTCCTACCATAACTAATTTATCTTTTGGATATCGTTTCAAAAAATCTGTAGCTAGACATTCGTTGACAAGTGTAGATTTCCCACATCCTGATTCTCCTGTAACTGTTACAAGCCTGTTTTTAGGAATTTGAAACTCAGCCATTTGGATATTACGGCAATATAAATCATAGAATGTATAATATTCTGTTGGTATTTCTTTATTTCGATCCCACAGTATTGACTTTGGTCTTGGTGATTCTTCCACAATTTTCCCGCCATATTTTCCGCTACCAGGTCCAAAGAACAATTGCTCATCAGTTGTATCTAGTACTGTATCTGAATGATCAATAAGCCAAATTTGATTTTTACACCCTAATCGTTTAATCTCTTCTAAAATTTGTAATAAAGTTTCATGATCAAGTCCAACTGAAATCTCATCAATAATAATTACAGCATTTTCACTTACTGCCATGAATTCGGCCAAATAAAGTCGTGTTAACTCTCCACCTGATAACGTACCCATAATTCGATTTAATGTTAAATAACCAATGTTCATATTAATAATATTTTGCAGTATATGCTGTTTTTCTTCACTAATATTTAACTCTTTTGCTAGTGAAAGAATAGATTCAATACTTAAATCATTAATATTTGAGATTGAATGTGGCTTGTCCAACAAATCAATTTCATGTTGTTCAATTTCTTCACTATAACGTTTTCCCTTACATTTTTTACACTCAACATTTTTTGTAGTACCACGGCCTTTACAACCAGTACACCAGCCTAATTGATTATTAAATGAAAAGACCTCTGGAGAAAGATTAAATACTTCAGCAAGTTTTTCCCGAACCTCTGTAAAAACACCAGTATGAGTACCAATCGTTGAACGCGGATTAGACGAAATCGATGATTTTCCTAGAAAAAGTACTAACGGCATTTCTTCCATCTTAATAGCACTAAAATTTGTTTCCATAATGTTAGGAAATAAATATTGATATTCAGCCTTTGGTAATAAAGAAACTAATCGTTTTTTTGACTCTTCACCAATTGTTTGGCAAAAAGTTGTTTTACCCGATCCAGATAACCCAGCAATTCCAAACGATTTATTAAACGGTATAGTTGCATCTAATTTATTTATGTTATTAGCAATTAATTGATTTACTTTCATATTAACCTCTATTCTTATTTATTCACAAAAGCATTTTTACAATATAATAATTACATAATGAATATTACCTATTATGCAATTATCCTCTCACTTCATGAATCTTATCCTTGTATATTTCAAACCATTGTTGCCATTCATCTTTAGAAAATTCTTTCTCTTCTCCTTTTAAAACGTAAGAAAAAAGATTTAAACAAATATGCCAACCAGCTATATCTCTCGGTGTATGATCTGTTAATTCATGAATGTACTCTTTAAGAAGTAAAAGAGTACCATTCTCCTCTTTATGTATTTCAAATCGGACACGGTCTTTATCCCAAGTAAATTCAAGTACTGAGTTTAGTTGACACTCTAAAATATCAATGTTTATGAATGAACCGTCCATCATGTCGAACTTTATTATTCCACCAGTTTTAAGGCTTTCAATCTGTAAATTGGACATCCATTTTTTCAGCTTACTGTTTTCTGTTAATACAGACCAAACTTCCTCTACCGTATATGGAAATTCGCGTTCAAATTTTACAATATATCCATCAGTTAGTTTCCCAATTTCAGCTATCATTTTGATTGCCTCCTTATATAGAATGTATGTTCTCACTTCATTTTACACGAATATAAATATAAAATAAATATTTATAACAACGAAGTGTTAATTTAAAGTGAATGGTGCTGAGAAAAACTTAAATATTTTCTAAATCGAGTTAAATAATATTGAAAATTAAATATAGATTTACGTACAAATAAAAAAAGCCGCATTTGCGACTTATGAAATAATAGGATTAACTCCTGTTTTTGTGGAATGATTAATGATTAACGCTTAATCGCATCGACAATTAGCGATGGAAAACCAAGTTTATCGCCTTTATTTCTAGAATCATACCTTTTCGAACGGAAAATAACACCGTCGTTTGCATCCCATTCGTTGTAATAAAACCGACCATTTTCATCACAATATTCAAGTAAAACTACCTCGAATCCAGCAGTTTCAAACATTTTCGTTAATGTTATATAATTATGAACGATTTTATGACTTGCTGCTGGATGATCTTTCGGACCGGGGCCCCCTATTTGAACTATATTTTGATATACCTCATCCTGAAAGAATGCATCAGGGACTCCGCACCGAATATGACCAGATGGTTTTAAAAATTCATAACAAATTTCAGCTGCTCTTACACCTTCTTCAAAAGTAAGGTGTTCCCATACATGCTCAGCTAAAATAGCTGAAATAGAGTTGTATTCAAATCTTTCTTCCCACGTAGCTTTATCTAGTAAGTTAAGTTCATCTTCTTGCGTTTGAATCCAACCTGGATTATTATTAAACACTCCAGCTCCGACAACTACTTTAATTTCGTCTTGTTTTATTGCCACCATGTTCACCTCTTAAATATTTTAATTCATTAATATATTCTATGTTTACTATTATCCTTCCTCCTTTAACAAATTTAGTACCATGAGTCCAGTACAATACCGAACTCATGTCCTAAAAACTCTCTAACGTAACGATCTGTCTAACTCTATAAAATTAGTTCATAATATACGATTTTTCTTACAGAAATATAGCACACCAAACATTAGCATAATACCAATTACGTAAAAAATTGTTGTTCCGCTCCCACCAGTATTAGGAATTACCCAATTATTCTTCGCATTTTTCACTGTTATTTTTTGTGTCTTTACTGCTTCTGTAATTTCTATTTCTATTGGATCCCTAAGTAACATATATCCGTTTGGCGCTTTTATTTCTTTTATCGTATATTTTCCAAGTACTAATTGACTGGAAATCACCTTTCCTTTTTCATCCGTTGTTAATCTAGCCACTTCTTTACCCTCTTTATCTAAGACTTGAAATATAGCGCCTTGTAGTTTTAAATTGATATCCTTATCATCAACTTTCTCAATTTCAAATTGTCCAGTCGGATCTGGTAATTTCTTATTTCCTATTTTAATTTCTACTACTGCATCTTTTTCTACTTTTACAGTTATTTTTTCTTTTAATAATTCGTAACCTTTAGGTGCTTCTACTTCCACTAAGGTATAGTTTCCTATTGGTAAGTCTTTTGATACTACTTCTCCTTCTTCATTTGTCACTAGTTCTCCAACTATTTTTCCTTTTGAATCTTCTATATGAAACTTTGCCCCTGCTAGTTTTTTATTTTTATCACTTATGTCTACTTTCACAAGCTTCATTTTCCCCATTGGATCTGGCAATTTCTTATTTCCTATTTTAATTTCTACTACTGCATCTTTTTCTATTTTTACAGTTATTTTTTCTTTTAATAATTCGTAACCTTTAGGTGCTTCTACTTCCACTAAGGTATAGTTTCCTATTGGTAAGTCTTTTGATATTACTTCTCCTTCTTCATTTGTTACTAGTTCTCCAACTATTTTTCCTTTTGAATCTTCTATATGAAACTTTGCCCCTGCTAGCTTTTTATTTTTATCACTTATGTCTACTTTCACTAACTTCATTTTTCCCATTGGATCTGGCAATTTCTTATTTCCTATTTTAATTTCTACTACTGCATCTTTTTCTATTTTTACAGTTATTTTTTCTTTTAATAATTCATAGTCTTTTGGCGCTTCTATTTCTACAAGGATATAGTTTCCTATTGGTAAGTCTTTTGATATCGCTTCTCCTTCTTCATTTGTTACTAGTTCTCCAACTACTTTTTTATTTGAATCTTCTATATGAAACTTTGCTCCCACCAATTTTTTATTATCATTATTACTATCAACCTTTTTTATTTTTACTTTTCCAGTACTAGGCTTGTTCCAATGTTGCCAGTTAAATTTGAAATTGTGAAATTCAAATCCACCAGTTTGTTGTACCGCACCAACAAATGCTTGTCCATTAATCGAACCGCCTTTTGTTTCTAATACAGCATTGGGGGCAAACACACTCCCAACGACACCATATCCCTCTGTTGTAATTTTTTTCGCATTTGGAAAAACCCAAATCACTTTCCCATATAGCTCAGTAAACGGCGAATTAGGAGAATATGGTTGTGATGTAGGAACTATATCTGTAGCCCTTCCAATATTGTTCGTGTCATATAGAATAGACCCATTTTTAAATGTAACCTCTGTTGCATCCGAATACATAACAATAAAATCTTTGTCCTTAGCACTCGGTAAAAATACATCTCTTATATCTAAATTGTTTTTCCCTGTCAATTCTGATGAAACATAAATATTAGAATTGTTTATATCTTTTCCGATTCCATAACTCATATTTGGAATTGGGGTATTCGTTTTATATTGACCAGCATTTTTACTGACTTGGTTCACTATATTGCGAAATTCATTAAATTTCGCGTCAATTTCTAGTTTTTCTTTATAAACGATATGATCATAAGAAGATTGTATGATGCGATCTGGATCACTCTCTTTTGTCATTACGACTATTCCGTTTTGAATGATAAAAGATTCTTCTCTTGATTTCTTAAATTTTCCAGACAACAACAAGGACGGATATCCCTCATCAACCCATTTTTCACCTACTATATTAGATGTTCCCGCTGCAGCACCTACAATTGTATACCCCGATGCATCCATATCACCTTGAACTGCAATTGCTCCTTCAATGTCGCCACCTATTGCTTTATGGTTACCAAAGACAACTGCATTATAACGCGATATATCACCTAGACCTTCTAAGTTTGTCGTGGATCCATATGCTTCTTGTGGTACATATACGACAAAACTTACACTTAACATTAACAAAACAATAAAATGAATACTTACCAGCTTTAATCGTAGCCTCAATTCCTTTGTTCCCACCTTTACCGTATTTTTTCTATAGTCGAATAAAATGACATGTTTATCAATGAGGATTTACTTCATTCCCTATATATCTTCTTTACTTATCTCTGAATTTCCGGTCCCAATGTCCATTAATGCAGGATAAATAAATACATTCTATCGAGTTAACCTTTTCTTATAAATTACGACTAGAAACACACATAACAATAGGATTGGAACTATTACAGTCCACTTATTAAATATAAATATCTCTGTACTCACTTTTTGTTTTTCATTCTCGTTTAACTCCACACGCACACCTCGAACTAGCAATCTATTGGTGTTTACTCCATAAGGCGTACACGTAATTAAAGTTGTATAATCTTTATTTTCTACAATTTGTAGATCGTCCGTTTCGTGTGGTAACACTACTTTAATTTGATCTACTTTATAAGCAAGAACTTTGTCTAAAGAATGAATATAAAAGAGATCTCCTTCGCTCAACTTATCTAAATCTGTAAATAATTTTGCTGATGGTAAACCACGATGCCCTGTTAAAATAGTGTGCGTATTTTCTCCACCTATCGGGAGCGAAGAAAAATCTAAATGACCTATCCCGCGGCTCAATACTTCCTCAGATGTCCCTTGATAGATTGGCAGTTTTATATTAATTTTCGATATTTCAATATACCCCATTACATCTCCTAAATTTAACGCATCAGCATATGCTTGATGATTACTTTTTTTTTCAGAAAATGGATCAGTAAATGTTTTCGTGGAAGTGTGAACTTGTTTATTATATTCGGCTGCTTCTTTTTTCCTACGTTCGACTTCTTTCTTTTGTAGCGCTTTGATCTTCTTATCGTAAGAGCTAATCTCAGAATAATGTGCACGAGTCGCCAACCAATTACTAATAGTAGGATATAAAAAAACGCCTAATCCAAATAAAAAAATACCTCCCAAAACAAGATTTCGTTTCATATTTCCACCTCTGTATATGCTTAAATATCGAAAAGAGGGAAGCATTTTGCTTCTCCCCTTTTCCCATAGTTACATGTTCCTAAAATCTTAATTATTAGCAAACTTTTTTCTAAAGAAAACAAATGCCGCTGTAACCATTAACGTAAGGCCTATTACAGTAAAAAGAGTCGTTCCTATGCCACCCGTTACCGGAAGAACCCATCCACTTTTATTATTTTCAATCGTTAATTTAACCGTTTGATTATTTTCGCTAATCTTTACATCAATGGGATCTTTTAATAATTGATAAGAAGCTTTTGTACCATCTTCTTTTGTATATGTTGGTGCTTTCGTTTCAAAAATTTGATAGTCTCCATATGGAATGTTAGACCATTTAATAACACCATTTTCATCTGATACACCTGTTACTTCTTTTCCTGCTACAACAACTATTTTTCCATTTTTATCTTTAAGTACAAACTCTGCACCTTTTAATTTATTCTTATTAGCACCATCAATTTTTGTTAACTCAATTATTCCAGTTGTCGGAACAACAACTACAGGTTTAGATTCCTTTTCTCCAATTACATCATTTTTATTTGTAAAATCAATTTTTGCTGTATTTAAAATTTCCGAACCAGATGGTACTCCTTCTTTTACTTGAGATTTAATTTGCAAATGAAATTCTTTTTTACCATCTAATTTTGTGAAATCTTTTACTGTAGCTGTTACCTTTTGACCTTCTATAGCTACCTCTACAATGCTTGCATTTACTTCTGCTCCATCAATTTTCACGATTGGCTTTCCTTGAATCACTAAACGATTATCCAAAGTATCTGTTACCACATATTTTTTGTATTCCTTAATGTCTTCTGGAATTAATGTTTTAATATCATAATTATAATTAGTTAACGGATTGATTGGTAACGCTTCCAATTTTCCGTTAATCTTTTTATCAATTGTTGGTTCTTCATAGTTTTTCACTTCTAATTTAACTACTGTACCAGAAGTAATAGTTCCATCTTCATTAATTGTTCCGGAGTTCTTAACAAAAAACTCACGTTTAGTTGGATCTATTACATAGCCTTTCGGAGCTTTTGTTTCTTGGAAATAGTATTCTCCATACACCAATCCTTGCACGCGAATATGACCATTAGCATCTGTTACTAACTCTTTTTTCACTTCTGTACCGTCTTTTTTAAATAAAGAGAATACAGCACCTGCTAATGCTTTTTCATTTACACCAGTTTTTATTAAATCAACTGCACCACGTTTAACCTCATTTTTAGGATACATGTGAACATCATAGTTTAGCACCTTACCCTCTTTATTCGTTAATGGGATATCCACTGTATACGTATTGGGATTTAGATTAACATGTGGAGGTCCTGCCACTTCTTTCACCTCATAACGTCCTAGCGGAAGATCTTTTAATACAGCTTGTCCGTTATCATCTGTTACTACTTGATTTGGAGTGGCTCCCATTACAGGTTTCACGTCTTCTTTTACGATTTTCCCATCGTTTGAAATTTTTTCAAAAGAAGCAACCCTTTTTACTTCAAACGTTACACCTTTTAATGGTTTCGCATCTTTTGGCACCTCTTGATTTGCAGAACCGTCACCTTCTAGTCCCTGCGCTCCATCTTTTTCTTGTTCATACTTATGAATCGTTAAAGTACCTTTAGATGGTGAATCCGCCTTTACTAATACACTAGACCATGTAGAAAATGTTAAGAAAAACACTAAAAGCACACTAAATATTTTTTTCATTTCTCTTATCCCCTTTACTACTTCTATCATTTTAAAAATCTCTTTATTACTATTACCTTCTTAAAAGCAATAGTGTGCCAAGTATCAGTTTTAAACGAATAACATAAAACATAGTCGTCCAACAATCCATTGTTTACAATCACTTATTCACTTTTCTTATCTTCTATTATTACGTTGTCTCTCCACATGATATATGTAATTTTCTCCCCTAAATTACACTTATATCCCTATTTCAAGAATCATTACATTTGTTACATAATAGCTTTCACTACTAATTTCGACTAGTCACTTACTGTCAATCTATTAATTTCTCACTTCCTATCCCTATTTAAAATCCAATCTTAATCATTTTTTAATACATATAAGTAATAACCAACAAATAAGTGTGACGATTCATATTTTACGCTACTGTCCAAAACTATTACCTGTATATTCAAATAATATGTGCTATTCATGTTAAATTATGGTATTATTCTTAGAAGTTTATAACTTTTATTTATATTTTTTATTAATAAAGGTTTTCCGTTTCTACTTATGAAAAAAGGAATATATGTTTATTTAACTATTACGCATAACTGTAAGGAGGAAGAATATGACTAAAAAGCTCAGTCTAGTTGAGATAGAGTACATTTGCAATATGTTTTTCCAATCTTTTGAAATTCCAGTTTGTTTTTTAGATTGTAACAAAAATATTCTTTTAGAATTCACATCAAAAAGTGATTCACATTCGTTGTATACATCAAAAATAGAGCAGTTACATGTGCTTTTTCAGAGAAATGATACATATAATTTCCCCATCTTCAGAACTCACGAACATCTAGGGCACTTCATTTTAATTCACATAAAGAGCGATTATATGGTGAACGGTACTGTTATTATTGGGCCCTTGGCACATGTAAATTTTTCTACAAGTAAAACGGATAGTAACCTTAATTTCATTCCAAATTATAAAAGAACAAGAGACCATTATTTTTCATTGTCAGTCAAAGATCAAAATTTCTTTGTAAATATAGCAATATTGTTCTATAACATTCTCTATAAAAAAAATTCAGATGTAAGCACATTTTCAAATAACAGTGACTCACTTCATATAAGTCATAGCAGAATCTTAAACAAAGATGTATATATTTCAATGCAAAAAGACGAATCCATTTATCATAATTTATATATAGAGCAGCAACTGCTTGGTTCTATAGAAAACGGGGATAAAGAAACCGTACTCAAATATTATTACGAATTCCAACAAGAGACTCTTTCATCTTTATCTTCATTCCATCAATTAAGACGTCATAAAAACATTTGTATTTCATCCATCACGCTCGCTACTAGATATGCGATAAAAGGGGGACTTCCATCTGGGATTGCTTACAAAATTTATGATTTACATATTCAAAGAACAGAAGATTTAAAAGACAAAGAATCTGTTTGGGATTTATTAAAAAATGCTTTTTGTACCTTTGCAGACCGTGTAAAGGCACAAAAAACACAGCAACATTCACAGACTATTGCTATTTGCAAAAACTACATTTTTAAAAACATTTACAATCCAATATCTGTTAAACAACTTGCTAAATTTGCAAATGTGAATTCAGATTATTTATCTATATTATTTAAAAAAGAAGTCGGTATTTCATTAATTGAGTACATTCAACGTGAACGAATCGAAGAAGCAAAGAAATTATTAACTTTCACCACCTATCCTTTATCAGACATATGCGCTTCGCTTAATTTTAGCGATCAAAGTTATTTTACTAAAATTTTTAAAAAATTCACCAATGAAACACCTGGTAAATATCGAAAATCTCATGTTGTCATTTAGAGTGACACTTCCATTAAAGCAAAGTGTTTTCAGTAACTTATCAATGGCAAATTAGAAGTACTCCTATATTCATGAGCTATAGGATTTATGCTA
The DNA here is from genome assembly GCF_038006365.1 of Bacillus sp. FSL L8-0152. Taxonomy (NCBI): domain Bacteria; kingdom Bacillati; phylum Bacillota; class Bacilli; order Caryophanales; family Bacillaceae; genus Bacillus; species Bacillus sp. FSL L8-0152. The sequence continues at coordinate 2,605,648 of NZ_JBBOVB010000001.1, read as the reverse complement.
TTTTCAAATCAAAAAACACGTTACTATTCTCATTAAAATAAAAGAATAGTAACGTGTTTTATATGTAATATAGTTCTGTAGACAGAATAGTATCCAACTGCAAATTTTTATAAAAGCCAAATGTACCGCTTAACTATTAAAATCTTAATAAGTAAAAAATCCATATTTCGTTTTATTTACTTTCTACTTTATTTCTTTTGAATACTGAACTCTTTTCTTCAAACGAATAATCCCTACTATTATTTTTGTATCTTTCTAAATTTGCGAATCAAAGTGAGTACTGTACCTGCAATAATCATCAATATGCCGATTGTTGCACTGTTAGTTGTACTTACACCCGTCTTTGGAAGCTCCTTATATGTATATTCTTTTTTATCGGTATTACTGTTGTTTGTCTTATTAGCAAGACCATTAGGTTTGCTAGTTTCTTTATCTTTCACTAACACTTTTTGTATTGTATTTACCTCATTACCCACGGAATCTCTTACACTATATATTATTTCATAAGTACCAGCTTTAGTTATATCTATAGTTCCTTCATACGCTACTTTAGAAGTAAGGTCACCGTCTTCTTTGTCAGTAGCTGATACTCCTACCAACGGATCAAATTGATCACCCTCAGTAATTGAAGTTGTAGCAGGTACTTTTAGTATTGGTTTATCATTTTTAACTTCTTCTCTAACTTTGACCGTTACAGTTTGCTCCGCCGTTACTTCATGACCTTTAGAATCTGTAACCGTGTACGTTAATACGTAAGTACCAGCTTTAGATGTATCTACTTCACCATCAACTTTGATTTTAGAAGTGAGATCACCGTCTTCTTTATCGCTAGCTAATACTTCTGCCATTGGAACAAATGAATCTCCTACATGAATTGTCGCTCCAACAGGCACTGTTAATTTAGGTTCTAAATCTGATGTTTCTCCATTTTTCTCTACAATTACAGTCTGTGTTGCCGTTGCATTCCGCCCTTGAGAATCAACAACCATGTATTCCATAATGTATGTACCTGATTTTGAAGTATCTACATCGCCTTTATGCTTTACTTTATTTGTTAAATCACCATCTTCCTTATCAACAGCTTTTACATTTCTCATTGGATCAAACGTATCTCCTACACGTAGTGTAATGGTAATCGGTACAGTTAACTCTGGAGCTTGGTTTTCTACTGCTTTTTCGTTTTCTTTCACTGTTCCTGTAATTTTTGCCGCATCAAAAGCATTTTGGATTGCTTGAACTTCAATTGAGTTCGTTCCATATTTATTAGTTGCAACTGTAAGGCATGCCAATCTCAATTCAGAGAAATCAGAAGTCATGTTTAATTCATCAGTATTTGCATAATAGAAAATATCAAACATTTTATCCTCACCAATACCATTTACATTTACACCGTTATGAGTACCACCTTGTGCAATTAAATACGCAACTTTATTAATAATACTTGAGTTAAAATGAACGCCTCCATAATCCTCTCCATTTAAATCATTATATTTACTATAATCATCAGGATACGGTAGTCCTTCTGAAAAATTAATTGCAGTTGGATTTTTCATATTACGAAAAGTCGATCCCGTTTGTTCTCCTATTGTCCAGTTAAATTCTCCATTATTTATGTATTTCTCTATAGCCGTTCCCATAATATCAGATAATGCCTCGTTAATCGCCCCAGATTCTCCTGAAAATTCAAGGTTAGATTCGCTAGATGTAACCGCATGTGTAAATTCATGACCCGCTATGTCGAACGCTTTTACCATAGGATCTCCATATAAAAGCATACTAATGTTATTAATATTAGTACTAAATGCATTCTCCCAATTTTCAGGATCATTTGTTCCTCCGGAATCCCATGCATGTACAACTGAAACTACTTTTTTCCCTTTATTATCAAAACTATTACGCTTATATTTTTCTTTATAAAAATCATATACCTTTGTTGCTAAGAAATGAGCGCTTACCGCCTTTGGATCATTAAATGTTGTTGAAACGCTAGTTGTTAGTATACCAGGATAATAACTTTCTTCATTTGTAATATCTCTATAATTTACATCATATGTCTCAATTCCTTGTCCTCTTGTGTAATCAGCAAGCGCATAATTCCCACTGGTCTGTTTAGAAATACCAAATGTACGAGTTACGCCTAAATCATCTTTTCCTGTTCCAGTTAATGATGTGAAATTGCTAGTTTTATTTTCCTTAACGGATTGAACATACTCTTCACTTATTTTCAAACTTGATTCTTGTACCATATCTTTTAACATTTCACCATTATGAGCATTCACTAAATAAGTTCCAGATACATAATTTGGTGTTGTAGCAGCAAATGTAACTTGATATGCATTGCTAGCCTGCCCATGATTTTCATCAACAAAAATAACTGCCTTAACTTCTGGCTCAGAAATAAATTTAGTATCGTTTCCGTACTTTTTATAAATATATTGTTTTGCTTCTTCTTTTGATAAATTAATAGGTTTCTTTAAATCTTCTTGTGTTAAATTTTGTGCGCTAGCTCCTGAAATGCTTTTAATAATACCTTTTTTATCTACGTGAGCAGTCAACTGGTGGCCATATACTTCTTTTCCTTCATATATTTGTTGCATGCGCACAAGTGTAGTTCCATCATAAGAACCACGTTTTTGAAGAACCTTGTAATCTACTCCTGTTTCTGCACTAACTTGTTTTGGAGACAAAGCATGCTCCGTATTTTCCTTAAGTGCATCTTTCACTACATTCTCTGGTGCCTTTTTTGATGGTTGTGTCAGATCACCTGTACGGAACGAATCCTCTTGAATTTCAACTTGCATTTGACCAGGTTCCTCTGCATGACCTACTCCATATGGTGTTACACTTGTTAAAACGAATCCTGTTGTTAATGCTACTATAGCTATTTCTTTTTTATTTCCCATGATATTTACCTCGTATAAATTTCTATTATTTATATGAAACTGCTAAAATGTATACAATCTATTCCTAACATAAAAAGATGACTTTTGTAATCTACAAAAGCCACCTCTTCAATATGTAATATCCCTAAAATGTTTTTAATACATAATTTCTATACAAAAAGAAAAAAGCATTCATTAACGAGCATTTTGCAATACTTTTATTAGGTCATTTATATTTTCAACTTTCTGCTGAAACTGATCAAGTCTGCTATGTAGCGATGAAGGATTTTTATCTTCAGTTGAAATAACTTGTTTTAATTCGTTTTCTAATTTATCATACATATCAAAGAAATTATCAAATTCTACACTTACAAGCTCTTCATTTTCGCGATAGAATCTTTTTGCTTCTATATAAGTCATATATGATTTATTTAAAAATCCTAATGAAATTAAATATTTAGAAGTGTTTTCTTGATAAATAGCAATATCACATGCCATTTTAATATCAGAATAAGTCTTTTGAACGAGACAATGCAATTCAAAAATCTTAAACTTTAATCCATTATTCATTTCATCCCCTCCCATCGTATCTATTCTACATAAAATTAGAATATTATACAAAGAAAATTATTAGTATGAAATTGACAATTTAAAAAATAACTTAAGGATAAACAAACTCCCTCGCATTATAAATTATAGTTACGGAGCATTTACCAACATAACAGCAAAATAAAAAGCGAAAAGAATAAATCTTTCCGCTCTTAGAGTAATAAATACATTTCATATTGTGCTAAAGAATTCTTTTCAAATCTACATTTCTTTAAAAAAACCTCCAGTAAATTATTGTTAGGAAACCCAATTGATAAACTTGATAAATGTAATTCTTCTCTTGCTACTTCTAATAATTTCATCCCAACACCAATATTTCTATAATCTTTATCTACGAAAATAAAACTAATTTTACCTTCTTCATTTACACATAGAGAGCCTTTTAAGTCATTAGTGACATATGCACCATAAAATACATTATTTGTTTTTTCGATATAATCAACATCATTTTGCCAATTTATATGGAAGTTTAACCATTTCTGAATTTCATCTTTAAAAGTTGGAAATTCTAATTGTTTTACTTCAATATCCTTACAATCTTTATTCATTATTTTAGTCAAATCATTTAAATTATAATAAGAAAGATCGTACACTTTTTCATAGCCCAACTTATTATAAAAATGAATCGCTCGGTCGTTTCCTACAATGACTTCGAGAAAAAGTTGCTTACATCCATGTTGAATCGCCTCTTCTTTATGCAGTTCAAATAATTTTTGACTCACACCAATACCGCGGTAATTAGGATGAACCGCTAATGTTCCACAGCGCATAGTCTTTATACTTTCATAATCCTTTATACCACCTAATATTACGCCAACTGATTTGTCACCGTCTAAAGCAAGAAAAGAATGTTCTAGCAAATTACCTTCTGGTCCCAAAAAACGGTGTATAAAATCACCTTTTGAAACTTCCATCTTAATAATATAATCGGAAAATCCATCTTTAAAAGCTTCATATACTAAATCAATATTTACTTCACTACATCTTTTATATTGAATCATATAAAATTGCCCTCCAATTGCTTGTATTAACCGCAACATGTACCCATATAATATATTCCATCTATTATAAATTTCAGCTCTTAATTTGAAATGAACGGACATTTCCCTACATATAACCCACTATTAATTTGTTTTATAACAAACTATCTATTATTTACTACATTAATCTCATAAACACGCAAAAAAGCAATTAAATGCTCACATGCTCTTTCGCATGCTAGCATTTTAAAGATTTTTTGTTCTTCTTTCGTTTTATCATTTGCTTGATCTGAAGCAGCTTTTAAACATAGAAATGGTTTTTTATTTATTTGGCATACATAGGCGAAAGCTGCTACTTCTTGATCAACTGCCAATGCTCCATATACGGTATGGAGTAAATATCTCATTTCTGAACTGCGAATACGTTGATCTCCGGATAAAAATGTACCGAAATGTATTGGATCATATGATCGTATTTTTTTTATTCTTCTTACAAGTGATTTTGTTGTTTCAATAGGTGCTGTTCTACCGTTATATAAATTAAAAACATCTTCCCCTGAGCCAGCTGCAGTAACATCGTGTTGTATTGCGTTTAGTGCCACTACAATATGACCGTTTTTCACCTTGTTTGATAAACTTCCGCATATTCCTGTCATAAACAACTCATCTGGCTGAAACTCACTAATTAACAATTGTACACAACTAGCGCAGCTTACTTTACCAACACCAGTAACAACTGATATAATTTCCAGCTCATTAATAGTATGAAAATGAAATTCCCAAGCTGCTCTTTTTTCAACACGTTCACTCGGATAATGTTGATGCAAATACGTCAGTTCTGGTTCCCATGCAGATACTATTGCAATACGTTTCATTACACGCTTCACTTCCCCTATTGTCATTTAAATAAGTTATCTATACTTTCTCGTTCATAATCTGGAATCCATTCTTTGTATTTCTTATATAAATCTCGTATTATTTCTTTATTCTTCGCAATTACTTTACATCCTCTATCATCACACATAAACATGACAATATCTTTCGTTGCATTTATGAGAAATACATCTGGATAAGAAATTTCTTTTTTTCGTCCAAATCGAGGATACAGAGCAGAGAAATCCTCGTGATTAGCAGCTTGTATAAGCAATTCATACTTAATATCTTCCGCAAGACATTTTAAAGAAAAATGATATGTACAATATAAATCTGCTTCTTCATCTTCAAATAGAAACGGTAACGTTTCTTGTCTTATATGAAATCTTAAATCTCTTTTCTTAATATATTTATTGTATACATTTATTTTCTGTGGAGTTTTTATGTTTTCCTTTTTAAATCTATAAACATTTGTCACTACAAACACTACATCTCCTTTTGAAAATATGTCTTCAAATAAGAATTTATTATATGTATATAGTTGAGAAAAGTATTCCATATTTAAATCGTCGGTTCCTTCTACAATTTGATATTTATATTTTCCGAAATCAAAATGTAAATGATTTCCCCACTGAGAATATAAGTAGGGTCCTAATGTAACTCCTGGAAATGTTTGATTCATATATTCTTTTAATTGCATTTCCTTGTCCTTTCTACTGTAAAATTCCTTTTAAATCCCAGTATGCTTCTTCTAGCCACGGATGTATAACTTTCAATGTATCTTTCCTTTCCCACAAATATGAAATATATACAAAAGCTGCTTTTTCCAAAGATTTTTCCAATCCTTTTTTTATTTCTATTAAATATGGTGGTATCCCGTTTTGATCCCATTCTATTTTATCTGCAACAAATAATACTAAATCCATCTTCGTTGCATGTTTACGCAACGTTGTATGGCAACAAATTGCATTTAAAATTTCTTCATTTTCTACTTTAAATATTTCTTTTGCGATTACTCTCGATAATTTTTGATGAATAATCATAGGAAACTTTTTTCTGCTTCCACTATCTCTACCCCAAACTCTTCAGCAACTGCAATCCTCTCCTCGTTCGGAAAAATGCCACTAATATCATGTAAATATCCTGCAATTGCTGCTTTTTCTTTATCTACGTGAAACTTTTCTGCAATCTTTTTGCCTCATTTGCCACACGAATTGAATGTTTATATGTAAACTCTTTATTATATTTTAGTAGAAAGGCTTTAATATCATTTTCTATTTTTCCAGTTGGAGTAAATGAATATATATCACTATATAACATAGAAAATCCCCCTTATAACTAACTTACATTATAATGTAGAATCTAAATATCCTTTTTATTTTATATTCGATATTAATCTTTTTACTCCTTTTTAATACGTTACATGAAATTTTATACAAAATCATCGCTACAAGTACATAAATGTTTGATATTATAGTAATGTTGATGATTTGTAAGGAAAGGAACTACACAATGAATAAAAACATATTAATTATTGATGATGATAAAGAAATTGTTGAATTACTTGCTGTTTATTTGCGAAATGAAGGCTATAACATTTATAAAGCTTATGATGGCGATGAAGCATTGCAAAAGGTTTCTACATATGAAGTTGACCTTATGATTTTGGATATTATGATGCCAAAACGAAACGGATTAGAAGTTTGTCAGGAAGTACGTGAAAATAATACTGTACCAATTCTAATGCTTAGTGCAAAAGCAGAAGATATGGATAAAATATTAGGTCTTATGACAGGTGCCGATGATTATATGATCAAGCCATTCAATCCATTAGAATTAGTAGCAAGAGTGAAAGCTTTATTACGAAGATCATCTTTCCAAAACGCTACTTCGCAAAAGAATGAAGATGGTATTATTCGTATTCGCTCTGTTGAAATACACAAACATAATCATACTGTTAAAGTAAATGGAGAGTATATTAAACTAACCTCTATTGAATTCGATATTTTATATTTGCTTGCAAGTAATACAGGAAGAGTATTTAGTTCAGAAGAAATTTTTGAACGCGTTTGGAATGAAGATGGTTACGGTTCAAATAAGACTGTAATGGTCCATATTAGCAACTTACGGGATAAACTTGAAACAGTAATAAATGGAGAAAAATTTATTCACACTGTTTGGGGAGTTGGCTATAAAATTGAGAAATGAAGCATTTGATATATTAAAAGATATCCCTAAATGGAAACTTATTTTTTGGCTCTTATTAGCTATCACACTCACGCCTATTACTGAATTAATTATTTATCGCCTCGTTACGAGTGTAATTGAGAGTTCACTTACTCTAACTGAACTCGGTAAAGAATTCATTCGAATTTTTGGTTATGAAAAGTATAAAGGGATTAAAGAATCGTTATGGATGATGATTGTATCTTATTTGTTTTTATTTTCTATTTTTTCATCCTATCTTTACATTTTTTATCGTCACGAGAAAAAACTTTACTATGAAACTTGTATTAAAAAAATGATAGAAGAAATTCGTTATATTGCAAATGGAAACTTCAATCATAAAGTTTCTATTGTAAATCATAATTATCTAGAAGAATTAGCAATCGGGGTCAATGAAATTGTTGAACAATTAAAAGTCTCCATTGATGAAGAAAGACAAGCGGAACAAGCAAAAAGTGAACTTATTACAAATGTATCACATGACTTACGCACTCCCCTTACTTCTATAGTTGGATACGTAAATTTAATCCATCATGATAATTATAGAGATGAAGTAGAATTGCGATACTATATTCAAGTCATTTACGATAAAGTAACTCGTCTTAATGCATTAATGAATGACTTGTTCGAATATACACGTGTTCAAAATAAAGAGTTAAGCTTGTATTCTGTCCCTATTGACATAGTAGAGTTACTTGGGCAATTAACTGTTCAATTCCGTATACAATTTCAAGAAGCAAATATAGAATGTCGACCTTCTTTCCCATCTCAAAAGCTCATGGTATTAGCTGATGGTGAAAAATTAGTGCGTGTGTTTGAAAATCTTATTATAAACGCTATCGCTTATGGAAGCGAAGGTCGCTATATTGACCTTACTGCTTATGAAAGCAATAATATGATTACAATTGATATAACAAATTACGGACAACCTATTCCTAGTACGGATTTACCTCATATTTTTGAACGTTTTTATCGCGTTGAGAAATCTCGCTCTACAAACACTGGTGGATCTGGACTTGGATTAGCTATTGCAAAAAGTATAGTCGAATTGCATAAAGGAACAATTGAAGTATATAGTGATGATGAAAAAACAACATTCACTGTAAAACTACTCCCATACAAATGTTAATATTATAAATAAAAAGTTCAATTTCTTATCATATAAGAAATTGAACTTTTTTCCATTAATACCCAAAATTTAATAATCCTTTATAATTCTTTAGAAATTCTTTACCTTTTCTTTCTTCCTAATTAAGCATTCCTTTTTACAATACTAGTATTGATGTCATAATAGGAGGATCGCTTATGCAATTCTTAAAGAAATTCGCTATTTTATTATTATCTTTTTTTATTACCGCACTTATCGTTTTATATTTTTATCTTTATGTAAATGGTCCGATTATTCAAGCTAAATCAGCTATTTTAATAAATGCTAATTCAGGTGAAATTGTTTATAAAAAAAATGAAGAAACTCCGGTACAATCAGCTGCTTTATCTAAATTAATGACAGAATATATCGTATTGGAGCAACTAAATGATAGAAAAATACAGTTAGATGACTTAGTACAAATAAGTAACGAAGTTTTCCGAGTAGAAACAAGCCCTATACAAGTAACATCGAATGATAAAACAACGGTTCGTGATTTACTTCATGCATTGCTACTGGCAGGGAATAATCGTTCTGCACTCGCTCTAGCAGAACACATTGCTGGAAATGAAGATAACTTTACAGTATTAATGAATAAAAAAGCAAAAGAACTAAAGTTATTACAACCATCTCCATTTCTAAACTCTACTGGAATTAATAATGATACAGATAAACAATCAACTACAACAGCGATAGACGCAGCTAAACTAGCAGCAAAATTAGTAAAAGATTTTCCAGATGTATTGAATATTACGAAACTAACCTCTTACCAATTTACCTTCAAAGATTCCCAGGTTTTCAATACGAATAAAATGATATATTCCCTTAATGAAAACATTAAACTTCAAGGTGTTGATGGCTTACAAACTAGTTTTTCAACTAACGGTAATTATAGTTTTGTCAGTACAGCAAAACTTGGAGATACTAGACTAATTTCAGTAATATTAGATGCAGATGAAGAAAACATTTCATTTATTGAAACAAAAAAGTTGCTACAGTATGGTTTTGATCCTTCCTCGTACTCTGCACTCCAAGCTTTTAAAGACGCCCTTACATCTTGGACAATATTGCTTCAGTTTAAAAATTTAATTATACAAACTATAATGATTTTTTTAATCATTACCACCTTAATGTTTTTACATATACGTCAGAAAAAATCCGAGGATTTCAATTAAGAAATCTTCTTATATATATAAAACCGACTTGCGCTTAAGATGCAAGTCGGTTTTTAATTCTATCATCCTCGTCCAATCAAATTTGCTGAAACAGATTGCAAGTTTAACTCCCTCGCCCATATAGATAGCTGACCAATATGATGAATTTCATATCCCATTACATGTCTTAAAACCTATGTTTTTCGAGGCATACATCCATCTCTGTTTCCTTTCGTTATGTTCTTTTGTTTGTATAAATGGGTTAATCTATTAATTCTATTAAATCCAACAATTGAACTATTACATTTTAAAGTTCTACTCATATACTATAGTAAATTACTAGAAAGGAGGTTTAACTATGGATAGTTGCGTTGTATTTGTAAACGGACAACCTTTTTTAGTTCTTTCAGTAGCTGGTATTGAAATTGCTAGATTAGAGATTTCCCTTCAAGTAGCATTAGCTCTAAGAGTGCTTGGGATACCAATCTGTGATTAATTACCAAATTAAAAGAAAAAGAGGGCATTAGCCCTCTTTTTCTATTTTCTTCTCATCTTTTTTTAACAACTAACAAAATTTAAATTTTTATTTTGTAATGAAAATCCGAAAAATCAATCCATTTTATTCAATAAAAAAGATCAACACCCATACCTCATTATCCGTTTCTAAAAAATTAGAATTCGGTTAATTACAAGAAAATTTAAATATACGAACGTTACATAAAATACTTGTTAGAATATCTGTCCTTCACACTATTTATTTCGCCGACGTTATATAATCAAAGCACCAATGATTAACTTTTTATACGGCTTATTTTAAGTGTGCTAGCATTCTAGGCTAGATGATCATGACTGCAAAAAAACTTCAAGTTCTCGTTTATATAAATCAGATCACGCTTTCACTTTTTGAATCGATTGATAATCTTTAAATTACGGTTCTCTATCTTCTTATCCTTGAAGAGCACTAATCCAACTATACTCTACATCTACAATATGAAATCATGTTTTTAACATACCCCCAGTTTGCAAAGTAAATCTTCCTCTGAAAGTTGTTCACACCACTTAAACCAATCATCTCTTACTTGCCAATTATATTGAAATAAAGTGTACACATTTATCTCTCCCTTACTTCAATTATCCACCTAACAGCATCTGTTATATAATGTGGTTCATCATTTTGAATATAATGACCACTTTGTTCTGCAATTATTAGTTTATTTTTGTTTGATAATCGTAATAATTCTTCTTGCAATTGTAACCATTTTATTTGTGCATCTTGCGAATAAAAAGCTTTTTTACCAGCAGCTAACACGACGAGTGGAATATCTCTCGTCGACTGACAATATTTATCTGCTTCACCCAGACTAAACATAAACTCTTCATAAGAACTTTCATGTACAAATTGTTTATAGTAAGCTTCTTGAAATTCTGGAGACATGATTGGCAAAAATGCTTCTTTATAATTTTCTGGTGTCGAATCAACCAAAACTATTCCCAACATATCTTCAGGATAAAAATCAGTAAATAAACGTGCATTTATACCACCAAAAGAATGTCCTACAAAAATATAAGGTGGCTTCAGTTGTAAAAGATTTAAGCATGTTCTCAAATCTTTTACCATTTCAGAACTAATACGTTTCTTGGAACTCTTCCCGCTTTTGCCTAATCCAGCCCGATCGTATGTAAGTATCGTACCATATTCCGTCAGTTCTTCAGCAGTTTGATGCCATGCCTTCGAATAATCACCATAGCCTGATTCCAATATAATAACAGGCTGCTTCTTCTTTCCTTGGAATATTTTCGTATACATTTTAAAATCAGCAATTTGTATATATTCCTCTATACATTTAACCATTGACAATCACTTCTCTTCGGCCAAGTTCCTCGACAGCGTGATTAATTATTTCACTTACAGATAAAGAACCATCCAATATGATATCTGAATTCGGCTTAACAGTATGAATTGCCTCTAAATAAGCTTTTCTCGCATATGTCATGTAATGTTCCAAATCATTATGTATTTCATCTATTGTACCTTCCTTAAAATCTCGCAAAATCCTTCTAGCCATCGCAATATCTAAAGGCGTATCAATAAATATAGTTACATCAATGAATTTTCGCATCTCACTATTTAAGTATGCAAAAGGATAATCTACAATAATATAGTCTAAGGTATTATTTTGTATAAGTTGCTCAATATCATGAATTAATGGTGTTAATACCCACTCATCGTAATTCGCCCCATCATCAATCCATTTACAAATATCAGCAGGAGAGTTATCAAATGTATAACTATCAAAATATAGAGCTTTTGAGTTTTTAAACTTATGCTTTAATCTTTCTGTAATTGTAGTTTTACCTCCCCCCGAAACAGCTGCAATTGAAATTATTTTTGTTTTATTATTCACTATACCCACCAAGCCCCTTTTGTTAACATAATATAATTATAAATTACTATCGTTGCTACTTCTTCCATTCATATTCTAACATACTCATTTCCCATAAATTCCAATACGTTTCTCCTACTCTTTTTGACTCTCTTAATAAGCCTTCTTTTACAAACCCTATTTTTTCGTAACATGAAATGGCCGATATATTAAAATCATACACACCAAGAGTTACTCTATGTAGTTTTAATTCGTCAAAAGCAATATGAAGTACTGCTTTCATCATATGTTTTCCTATAGAACGTCCCCTCATCTTCGTATTACCAACTAATACTTTTCCAATTCTAGCGGACTTATTAATATTATCTATTTGCCCAAGCGAAATATGACCAATAACGTCTGAAGTCTCTTCATCTACCACTTTGAAAGCGAGTGTATTTGCACTTTCTATATACTTCTCTAATTGCTGTTCGTCTAAAGGGAATGTGAATGCATTTCCTGACCATTGTATTAGAAATTCTTCGGAATTAATCCAATTTATTAATTGTTTAAAATCAGATTTTTTAAAGGTTTTTAGTTTAATCACTTCCATGCTCCCTTCGTACATCATACTTTATAACCTCAAACTTATTTCTATATAAAGAATATATTCTCCTTTTATATGAAATTAAAATAAAGCCATTCATGTGAATGGCTTTACAAAAAAGCAGCATAATTATGCCTTGTTTGCTACATCAATACCATTAAAATCAAAGTCAGCAGTAACCGTTGTAACAGGTGGGAAAATTGCTTCAATTTTACAAATGGAAATAATTACTCCAACCGATCCAGGAATAGCCGCAAGCCTAACTACATCACAACTTACAGACGAAACAGTACCTACATAAGTACGTCCCTCTGTATTAATTTGAACTGTTCGATTAATTAATTTCTTAAGTTCATCTCTAATTCCTTGTACACAAGAATTATCACATTTCTCATGCTGTTCTTTTTTACACTCTTCGAATACTTCCCAACAATCATCTTGTTTACATGTACACTTCTTTTTACAATTATTAAATCGAGAACCCAATACCTCACCCCCTAATCCTTTCTATTAGTAAAGTATGTCCACTAGCTTAAAAGGGTACGAGGCAAACACATAAAAAGAAAAAAACAAACAATTGTACCAAACCTTCTTTTCATTATTCATTATAAAAACAGACTTCTCCTAATTAAAATCTTGTTTAATGAGCGGCCGTGAATTTAGTCCTACTCCATTTAATGTTTAGACACCACTTTCTAAAACAAATCTTTTTCTTTTAATAAGACGCCCCTTAAAAACACACTAGATTTTCCCATTAACTCACATATACATAGACTTTATTTGTGGATTTCCCATTTTTCATTGTGAAATATACATTTAAAAAGCGTACTCGAAAATAAGATATTATTTGTAATCAGAACATTTTCTTCAATAAATGTTTATTGAAAAATACCATAACTAGTAGTAGTTCTCTCCACTTTCTCTTAAAAATTAGCATAGTTTGTATGAATTCTATATCGAGTAGAAGACACTCTATCATATAAAGATAAAATAGTAGGTTAATAAACAAGCCATTTTTTTATTAAAACATAGAATAATATGAACACTATTGAAAGGAGGTAGAAATAAATGTCCTGGAAAAATGATTGCTGGAGTTCTCAGAAAAAGCATTGTTGTGATGATTGGTGGAAATCTAAAGAAAAGCATCATTGTGATGATGATTGGAGTTCTCAGAAAAAGCATTGTAATGATGATTGGTGGAAATCTAAAGAAAAGTGTCATTGTGATGACGATTGGAGTTCTCAGGAAAAACATTGTAATGATGATTGGTGGAAATCTAAAGAAAAGTGTCATCGTGATGATGATTGGAGTTCTAAACGAAATAAGTGTCGTTGTAAATGTTTCTTTATTTGTTGCCATTGTAAAAGGAAAAATTGGTAATATTTTCGATGCCAACTTAAAGGAAAGAATATGTCTTTTGGAACCGATAAATACTAGAATGTATTATACAAAAAGCTGAATGAATATAATCAGCTTTTTATCAATGAACACGTAAAGATTTCAACAGACATATGTATTTACTGATTAGGTGGGCTATTAAGAAAAAACAAGCTAACTCTTATAAATCGATTTTTAATTACTTCACGTACGTATAAAGCTTTAGATGCCCTCATTACTTCAGACGAATTCACCAGTATTTTCAGCAAAAAATTCATGGAATCTTTAATTAGTCGAGTACTTTCATTGCCTTCAGAAACCCCAGAGACAAGCGGGGTTTCTTTTATTTAAATAAAGATTTTGTTTAAACTTTACAAAACTCACCTATATTAAAATATCTTCTAAAATCCTTATTGAACATTTATAATACTATTAAACGGTTTAAATTCGACAATCAGTAATGGAGGCATTTTAATGGGAAACATCCCAAAAGTATCATCACACCAATCAAATCCTAATATACCCTCACAGCAAGTGAATCCTAATACCCAACAAGGTAGTATAAAAAAAACAAGACGCCGTATTATAACTACTTTGGCTTTTATATTACCTATAATTTTTGTCCTTCAATATTCTCTGAATAACCAACAAGAAATGATTAAAGAAAAACAAATCACACTTAATACGGAACAACAAAAATTATCTTCTGTAAAGAAGGATGGTCATTCCCTTAACAAGGATGTCAAGGCTTTAACAAGTAGTGAAGAAGAAATTTTAAAATTCGCAAGGAAACTGTATGGATTTTCCAAACCGAATGAAACTATATTTCAAATAACTGAATAAAATTACACGGCATTACCTAAAAGGCGATTTGAAGATAATCGCCTTTTTATATTTAATTTCTAAAGGAATCATACTAATCTCTCTTTCTATCATATAACTACTTTGTTTAATTTGTTAAAATAAAACCGCTTGTCCGTTTCACTTTGCTCTATCATTACATTTACTATTAGTAATACGATTTTTAGAGGTGATAAATAATGGACGAGTTTTTATCTTTTGCTGCACTTAATCCCGGTTCTATTGGACCTACACTTCCAACTGTTCAACCTTTTCAATTCCCTACCGGTCCCACCGGTTCTACAGGAGCTACTGGATTAACCGGATCAACTGGACCGACTGGGCCAACCGGATCAACCGGACCAACTGGACCAACCGGATCAACTGGACCAACTGGACCAACTGGATTTAATCTTCCTGCTGGACCTGCATCTATTACCTTGACTTCTAACGAAACTACAGCATGTGTATCCACTCAAGGAAATAATACTTTATTTTTTTCGGGTCAAGTATTAGTAAACGGTATTCCTACTCCAGGGGTAGTGGTCAGTTTTTCGTTTAGTAACCCATCTCTTGCTTTCATGGTTCCTCTTGCTGTCATTACCAATGCCTCAGGTAACTTTACCGCTGTATTTCTAGCCGCTAATGGGCCTGGAACAGTAACCGTTACTGCTTCACTTCTTGATTCTCCTGGAACAATGGCTAGCGTCATTATTACCATTGTGAATTGTCCGTAATGATTTTATTTTTAAGAACTAAGCAATTTCTAATAAAAAGAGCACTGATTTTATAGCGCTCTTTTTTTATCATTTGGATGTGCCTTTCAAATTAAATTTCGTAACAGCCTATTAAAATAACGCTTTTATTGAATTTCATCCTTAACAAAATTTAATTACTCCAATGAATAAACATGCCACAGTATCGTATTTTAATAAAAACTATAAAACAGACATACTTAACACTAATAGTAGAATTTTTCTTCTTCATCAAATTCACTTCTTTTCTTTTTATAAACATAAAAAAGGATCTCTATTTATACAGAGATCCTTTCTAACTTTATAATTTACTAGACTGTAACCCCTGAATAAACGGAACTACTTCAGGATTTACAAGTGAAGACAAATCACCTAATTCTTTTCCTAAGTAAGCTGCTTTAATAACACGGCGCATTACTTTAGAATTACGTGTTTTCGGTAAATCTTCTACAACGTGGATGTCTTTAGGACACAACGCTTTTCCAATATGAGAGTTTACTAAACTCATTAATTCTTTCTTTAATTCTCCTGTGAATGTTACATGATCTCTTAATACTACAAAACAATGACAAACTTCACCTTTTACTTCGTCAGGTACACCAATTGCAGCAGCTTCAATTACATCGTTATGTTTCACAAGAATAGATTCATATTCAGCAGGTCCAATACGTTTACCTGCAATATTTAACGTATCGTCTGAACGCCCTGTGATGATATATTGTTCACCATCGTAAATGACCCAGTCACCGTGGACCCATTTATTTTCAAAACGTGACCAATATGTGTTCACGTAACGTTCATCATCTTCCCAGAAGCTTTTCGTCATACCTACCCAAGGTTTCTCTAAGCATAATTCTCCGACTTCATCTCGAATTGGTTTACCTTGATCATCCAGTACGACAGCTGCCATTCCTGGTAAAGATGCGTTAAAACTAATCGGTGCGATTGGCTTAATAAGAACATTACCGAAAATCCCACCAGAAATTTCAGTTCCACCTGAGTAGTTACAGATTGGAACATTTCCTTTTCCAACTGTTTCAAACAGCCACATCCATGGATCAGGATTCCAAGGTTCTCCTGTTGATGCGAATACTTCCAAACTCTTTAAAGAATGTTTATTGACATACTCATCACCTTTTGCCATTAATGCTCGGATTAACGTTGGCGAAATACCTAGATGAGTAATCTCATATTTATCAACTGTCTCCCATAACCGGTCTGCTTCTGGGAAGTCTGGAACACCTTCGTACATCACCATCGTTGCTCCATTAATGAGTGAACCGAATAATAGAAACGGCCCCATCATCCAGCCCATATCAGTTACCCATAATACACGATCACCTTGTTTAATATTCATTCCAAATCCTGCATCAAAAGCTGCTTTCAAAGGAAATCCTGCATGCGTGTGTACTGTTCCTTTCGGCTTACCAGTCGTTCCTGATGTATAAATGAGCATCAATGGATCATCACTTTGCATTTCCTCTGCATGTATGAATGGTTTTTCTTTTTCTAGCGTACTCCACGAAAAGTCATAGTTATGTGGTGTAAAATCATTTCCTGCATGACGAACGATAACAACTTTTTCAACAGTTGGGCAATGTTCACAAGCTTTATCTACTTCATCTTTTAAAGAAACAATTTTACCGCGACGTGAAAATCCATCTGCGGTAATAATCATTTTTGAACCTGCCGCTTGCACACGTGTCATAACTGCATCAGACGCAAAGCCTGAGAATATTGGTGAAATAATTGCTCCAATTTTCATTACAGCTAGCATCGCAACAACTGTTTCTGGAATCATCGGCATATAAATTGTTACACGGTCACCTTTTTCAATACCCGCGTGTTTCAAACCATTGGCAACACGGCTTACCCAGTTATCAAGCTCTTCATATGTAAATGATTTTGAAGTTCCATTTTCTCCTTCGTACTGAAGTGCTGGCTGTATTCTTGTCTCTTCATCCGCAAGCCAGCGGGATAAAGCTGATTCTACAACGTTACATGTTCCGCCATTATACCACTGTGCAAACGGTGTACCATTTTCTAAATCTAACACTTCTGTATAAGGTTTCATCCATTGATAGCCAACTGCTTTTTCTGCCTCTCCCCAAAGCCAAGCTGTTTCCTCAATAGATTTATTATAAAAAGTTTCATAGTCTTCATATCCCAATGATTTCATCCAACTATATAAACGTGTTTTTTCCTTGTACTCTTCTGTTGGAAACCAAACTGCTTGTTTCAATGTTTTCCCCTCCTTAACTTTTTGAGCAAGAAAGCCCTAAATAGGGCTTTTAAACTGGATATACAGGATGTTTACGATCCGTGAATACTTGATATTTACTCATATACATTTCGAAACGTCCTTTTAACTCTTCACGTAAATTGTTTGGATGAACAATACCATCAATCACCATCTCTGATGCTAAATGATAAATATCAATATCTTTCTTATACTCTTCACGTTTTTCAGCAATGAAGCTAGCACGCTCTTCTTCTGGTAAAGCTGCAATTTTATTTGCATATACAGCATTAACCGCAGCTTCTGGACCCATTACCGCAATAGAGGCTGTCGGTAATGCCAAACAGCAATCTGGTTCAAATGCTGGACCTGCCATCGCATATAAACCAGCGCCATATGCTTTACGAACAACGATAGAAATCTTCGGTACAGTCGCTTCACTCATTGCAGAAATCATTTTTGCACCGTGGCGAATAATACCAGCACGCTCTACTTTTGTACCGATCATAAATCCTGGTACATCCGCAAGGAATAATAATGGAATATGATATGCGTCGCATAAATTAATAAACTTAGCAGCTTTATCAGCTGAATCATGGAATAATACGCCGCCCTTCATACGCGGCTGATTTGCAATAATACCAACTGGCTTACCATCAATACGTGCTAAGCCTGTAATTAGCTCTTGAGCAAATAATTTTTTTACTTCATAGAATGAACCTTCATCAATAACTCTATTAATGAGATCTTTCATATTGAAAGGAGCATTTTGATTTTCTGGAATGATTTGTTCTAACGTTTTATCGAATTGTTTCGGTTCTTGGGGTGTAACCAATGGAGTCTTTTCTAAGTAGTTATTTGGAAAATATGAAATGTATTGTCTTGCTTGTGTAATCGCATCTTCTTCTGTCTTACATAAAACATCTCCGCATCCTGATACAGAGCAATGCATACGAGCTCCGCCCATCTCTTCTAAAGTTACCTTCTCACCGATAACCATCTCAGCCATACGAGGAGATCCTAAATACATAGATGCATTTCCTTCTACCATCATTACAACGTCACAAAAGGCTGGAATATACGCACCACCAGCTGCAGAAGGTCCAAATAACAAGCATACTTGAGGAACTTTACCTGATAACTTCACTTGATTATAGAAGATTCTTCCTGCACCGCGGCGCCCTGGGAACATTTCTACTTGATCTGTAATACGTGCTCCAGCAGAGTCGACTAAATAAAATAACGGAACACGTAGTTTTTCAGCTGTTTCTTGAATACGTAAAATCTTTTCAACTGTGCGTGATCCCCATGATCCAGCTTTTACAGTAGAATCATTGGCCATTACACACGCAGTACGACCATGTATTTTACCCGTTGCCGTTACAACGCCATCCGCAGGTAAGCCTGTTTGTTCACAGTTAGCAAATAATGCATCTTCTACATATTCGCCATTATCAAATAGAAGCGCTAAACGATCTCGAACAAATAATTTTCCTTTTGCTTTATTTTGCTCATGATATTTCGGTGCCCCGCCTTGTTTAATTGTTTCAACTCGTTCTTCAAATGAATTAGATTGTTGTTTTTGGTCTAACATATTTACTCCCCCTTATACATCGGTTTGCGTTTTTCTTTGAATGCCTGTAATCCTTCTATTCGATCTTTCGTATGGATTACACCTTCATACGCTTGTTTTTCCATTTGTAATCCGGTATGTAAATCAACTTGAATACCATTTGAAATTGCCTCTTTTGCTAATCGAACAGCAATCGGTCCATTACTAGCAATTTTCTCTGCTATTTCAATCGCTTTCTCTTCAAGTAAATTAGCTGGTACAACAAATTCTACTAAACCGTATTCTTTTGCTTCTTGCGCTGAAATACGTCTACCTGTATAAATTAATTCTTTCGCTCTACCAACACCAATTAATCTCGGTAAGCGCTGTGTACCACCTGCTCCTGGTATAATTGCAAGTGTCGTTTCAGTAAGACCAAGACTTGCAGATTCAGCAGCAATTCTAAAATCACAAGCTAAACTTAATTCCGTACCACCACCAAGTGCAATTCCATTTATAGCAGCAATAACTGGCTGTGGTAATTGTTCAACCATCTCCATAGTAGTGCGAATCATACTAACAGCATGGCGAACTTGTTCTTCGTTCATATCGGCACGCTCTTTTAAATCTGCACCAGCACAAAATGCTTTTTCACCAGCACCAGTCAAAATAACTACACGCACGTTTGAATCTTCACTTATTTGAGTTAATATAGTTTGTAATTCATCTAATAATGCTAAAGATAATGAGTTTGCTTGTCTTTCACGATATAACGAAATCTTTACAACGTGAGGTGTTACATAATCAACTGAAATGTTTTGTAATTGTAGCATCTTCTCACCTACTTATCGTTTTATGTTGAAGCGCTCTATACACATGACTCGGTAATTGGATATTTAATTTACTTTGAATAAATTGACTTGCTCTCAATAACTTCTCTTCATCAATATTCGTTTGGACTCCTAACTTATGGAGCATATGTACTAGGTCATCAGTAGCAACATTACCTGATGCTCCTGGTGCATAAGGGCAGCCCCCGAGTCCACCACAAGAACTATCAAACGTTTTAATACCGTATTCTAATGATTTAACTACATTCGCTAGAGCCATTCCATACGTATTATGAAAATGCATTGCAAACTGCGAAGCATCATACTTCTTTAATAGATGTTCTAATACTTGTTCTACTTGTAATGGATTCGCTACACCGATTGTATCCCCAAGAGAAACTTCATAAATGCCGTATGAAAATAGTTGATTACATAATTCGTCAACTGCTGTGACACTTATATCCCCTTCATAAGGACATCCAAATACAGTAGAAACATAGCCTCTTACCTTTTTCCCTTCGAATAATGCCTGTTTTGTTATATCTTCAATTACAACTAATGCTTCTTTAATCGATTTATTAATATTACTTTTATTATGAGATTCACTTGCTGATAAAAAAACATTCACCTCATCTACATTTTGCAAAAAAGCTCGTTCCAAACCATTTTGATTCGGAACAAGCGCAGCATATGTAACATTTGGGTCCCTTTTCAGCTCAGAAAATACATCATTTGCATCTGCTAATGCAGGGACCCATTTTGGGTGAACGAATGAGGAAACTTCAACATACGACAATCCTGCTTCTGTAAGTAGTTGAATCCATTTTACTTTATCTTTTGTGCCAACAATCTTTTTTTCATTTTGTAAGCCATCACGTGGCCCGACTTCTTTAATGACAGCAAAATTAGGTAGTTTCAATTCGCTTCCCCCTATATCTCCCTATTCAATTTCTAATAATACATCTCCTTCATTTACAAAATCGCCTTCTTGCACATTAATTTTCATAACTGTGCCAGCTTCTTCTGAAATGATTGGAATTTCCATTTTCATAGATTCCAAAATGACGACATCCTGCTCTTCCTCTACTGTATCTCCTACTCCTACAACAATCTTCCAAACGTTTCCTGCCATCGATGCGTATACTTTCGTCATCATTTTTTCCCCCTTAATATTGTTAAATCTTATTTTTTAACGAGTTGTTTCGTTACAAACCCCGTTGTATAAATACCCTCTTTGAACACTTCGTCTTCCAAAACTTGCAGTAGCATTGGCGTGTTCGTTTTAATACCTTCTACTTTTAATTCTTCTAGAGCATCATGTAATTTCGAAATTGCTTCTTCACGAGTCTCGCCATGTGCAATGACTTTCGCAATCATTGGATCATAGAAAGGTGTAATCGTTACATGATTTTCTAAGAAGTGATCAATCCGTACATTTGACGGTAATGTTAAATCTGTAATTTTCCCAGGTGATGGGAAGAATGTTTTCGGATCCTCTGCATAAATACGAGCTTCAATGGCATGACCACTACGTTTTACATCATCCTGAGTAAATGATAGTTTCTCTCCACTTGCGATAAGGAGTTGCTGTTCTACAAGGTCTAATCCCGTAATTTCTTCTGTCACTGGATGCTCTACTTGTAATCTCGTATTCATCTCTAAGAAATAGAAGTTCTTCTGATCATCTACAAGAAACTCAACTGTACCTGCATTTGTATAGCCAAGTGCTTTGGCAGCTTGTACAGCAACTTCTCCCATCGCCTTTCGTGTACCTTCATCTAAAAATGGTGAAGGTGCTTCTTCGATTACTTTTTGATTTCGGCGCTGTACCGAACATTCACGCTCCCATAAATACACTGTGTTACCATGTGTATCTGCTAAAAGCTGAATTTCAATATGATGCGCATCTGCTATATATCGCTCTAAATACATTTCTCCGTTACCAAAGAAGTTTTGCGCTCTTGTTTTATTACTTTCAAACGCTTTGGTGAGCGTTTGCTCAGTTTCCATCAACTGCATACCAATGCCTCCGCCGCCTGCGGATGCCTTAAGCATTAAGGGATAACCAATTTGTTTTGCAATTTCAATTGCTTCTTCAGCAGTTTCAATATTTGTAGTAATACCTGGGACTACTGGGACATCTGCTGCTTGCATTGCGATACGTGATTCGATTTTACTTCCCATCTTCGTAATGATTTCTTCTGAAGGACCGATAAATACGATTCCTTCTTCTTTGCAACGAACCGGAAAAGACGGATTCTCTGATAATAAACCATAACCCGGATGAATCGCTTCTGCATTTGTCTTCTTAGCTATTTCAATAATTTTTTCAAGGTTTAAATAACTTTCTTGAACACGCGGTCCACCTACTAAGTAAGCTTCATTTGCCATCTTCACATGAAGGGCATTTTCATCTGCTTCAGAATAAATAGCAACAGTGCGTATGCCAAGTTTTTGACAAGTTTTCATAATACGAACAGCAATTTCCCCGCGATTCGCAATTAATATTTTTTGAAACATAGTGATTCCTCCCTTTTATCTACATCCTAAATGTCTAGCAATTACGAGACGTTGAATTTCAGAAGTTCCTTCACCAATTTCTAATAGTTTCGCATCACGAATATGTCGTTCAACTTCATATTCACGCATATAACCATATCCACCATGAATCTGTACTGCTTGATTCGCAATACGGCTTGCTGCTTCCGATGCAAATAGTTTTGCCATTGCCGCTTCTTTGCCGAAAGGTTTATCGTTATCTTTTAACCAAGCTGCTTTATGTACTAAATTGCGTGCTAGCTCTACTTCAGTCGCCATATCAGCTAATTTAAATTGAATCGCTTGGAAATTAGAGATTGACTTTCCAAATTGTTGACGTTCTTTCGCATATTGTAATGCACGTTCAAAGGCTGATTGCGCAATACCAACTGCCAATGCAGCGATTGAAATACGCCCTCCATCAAGTGTATATAAAAATTGTTTAAAGCCTTTATTTACATCACCAAGAATATTTTCTTTCGGTACACGAACACCATCAAGTACGATTTCACAAGTATTAGAAGCGCGAACACCCATCTTATCGTAAGGACTTGAAATCGTTAATCCTTCACTCGTAGTAGGCACGATAAATGCAGAAATACGTTTTCTACCATTCTCTTCAATACCGTTGACAGCGGTTACAATAATTGTATTTGCATACTCTGCGTTTGTAATCCAACACTTCTCACCACTGATTACATACTCATCACCATCTAATACCGCTTTCGTTTGAGTACCACCTGCATCTGATCCAGCATTCGGCTCCGTTAATCCGAAGGCACCTAATGTTTTACCTGACGCCATTGGAACTAAATACTTTTGTTTTTGTTCTTCTGTACCGAAATAATAAATTGGAGAAGCACCTAATGAAATTGTTGCAGCATAGCTTAAACCGGTGCCACCACAAGCGCGACCAATTTCTTCAACTGCTAAAGCATACGATACTGTATCGCCACCTGAACCTCCATACTCTTCTGGGAATGGGATGCCTAGTAATCCTAGTTCGCCCATTTTTTGAAATGTTTCATATGGAAACTCTGCAGTTTTGTCATAATATACAGCTTTCGGTGCGATTTCCTTTTCAGCAAAGTCACGTACCATTTCTTTAATCATTTGTTTTTCGCGAGTTAGAGTAAATTCCATTCCGCTACACACCCCTTATCGAATATTGAGTTTCGACAGCGTGCGAGTTTCTACTACAAACATAACAACTTAAAAGACAAGAATATTAGTTAGACAATTGCTATAATTCTGTCATAACTTAATTTTAAAACAGATTCTGTACTAATGCACAAAAAAATTCCTACATTGTTCTACAACAACATAGGAGGTTTTGTGTCGAATTATGTAATTTATTGTTTAATAATCTCTACCTTTTCCGGAATCAGAAATTTCTACTAATGCTTCAGGATATGGTTCGAAATATGTTTGTCTTAATAAATACTTTTCATCAAATCGAATAGCCCATGATTTTAAAATTGTAAGTAAACTACTAAGTGGTATTTTCTTTTCTGCATACTTTTGTAACAGTTCTATAAAATGATCTTTTTCTTGTTTTTTTAACTTTGTTTTAAAATATCCAAAAATGTGCTCGCATACATTTACATTCGATGTATAACGGGGCGCACGCATAAATAATTCATATAAAGTCTTCTCATAGTTTTCAAATACCACTTCAATCTTTTCATTTTTTTGATTTGCAATTATACGACCTAATTCCTTTTGTTTCACCTGATTATATGCCATAAATAAATATTTATTATCCGACTGAAACGATACAAGTTCTTTCATATTTTTATTGTGTTTAATCATTTTGTAATATGCGATTGTAAATAGCCTTGTAAAGAAATGCTCTCTAATAATAAAATTCGACAATCTACCTTCCTCTTCAATAGGAAGATACGAAAAATTTTTTACTACTGCTCCGCCAAATAAGCCAGCTCCTTTTCCCTTTGCTGGCGCTTTTTCAAAACCAGAATAAATTTTCACATCACGCGTACCACAACTTGGTGAACGATTCTTTAAAATAAAACCATCCACATCCGATATCGTTTGTAAAAAGTCATTTGAAAACTGCTCCATTTTTTCAGTTACATCTTCTCGTGTCGACGGTTGCACAAGTCTATTCTCACCATTTTCTTCTACAATTCGTATCGTTTCACGAGGAGTCCCCAATCCAATCTCGACTTCTGGACAAACAGGTATAAATGTAACAAATGGCTGCAAATTTCGTATTGTTACATCTGGAATCATCTCTCCATTATAACGACAAGCATCAAATTCTAAACATTTACTTACGACGATTGTAGGTTTTGCAAATTGTCGCATCTTATTACCTCCTTATTACTAGTCCGTATAATATAAATTGTACTAAGATTAACATTTTAAGCAAAGTTTGATTCAGTTATTTTTATGAGAAATATAAATCCAATGATACATTAACAATCATTCAACTCTATTTTCTATAAATGTGCGCCCTATTAATGAGGGTTTAGATATTGTGAAATGAATAATACACACATGCTTCGGAGAAATTAATGATTAAGAAAGGAGGGATTGTTATGAAAAAGAAATTATCATCTATTTTGAGTGTTTTAACACTATCTATTATGTTTTTAGGTACATCTACGCAAGCTGAATACGATGGAAATAATATGAATAGAGTTAATAACACTGATATTTCAACTCGAGTAAATGACAATAACTTAGACAGAGTTAATAATGATGTAAGAACTCGAAATGTAAATACAACAAATGATTTAAATGATAATCGTGATAAAAATAATAATTGGGCTTGGCTTGGTTTATTAGGACTAGCAGGATTATTAGGTCTTAGAAGAAGAGACAAAGAAACACGCTGATTTAGAATGTTTTTAGTAAACAAGCACTTATTTATCAAAAATATATAATGAAAATAAATCGCCTTTTTAAAGGCGATTTATTTTTACTTAAAAGTAATGTATGTAATTCACACTTCAACGATTAAAATCGTGGAGTTAATCCATACAATATAAATTGAATCGTATTTTCAATTTCCGCTTCATCATTCCATTTTTCTTCAGGCAATAATAAAAATCGTGTTAATAATAAACCTAATACAGCTGATAAAGTAAGACGTAGTACGGAAGATGGTGATATCTCAATAATTTCCCCTTCTTCTTGAAATTTCACAATCAACTTTTTGAAATGTGAAAACAGTTCTGTTTCTACTAATTGCTGTATTTCATTTTTCAGTTCTGGTTGGAATGGCACCTCTTGAATTAATATTTTTATCATAGGAAAGTGTTTTTGAGCAAATTTAAACCTATTATGAATTACAACCCTTAAAAGTCTTTCATATGATTCATACTCCGATTTAAATATTTCTTTTGCAAAGGTTTGTACGAAAAATGGTGCAGCGAACTTAGTTAAAGTTGGCATTACGACCGCTAGTAATAAATCTTTTTTCGTCTTATAGTAGCGGAAGATTGTTCCTTCCGCTACACCAGCCCGTTTTGCAATTTCACTTGTTGAAGTTGAAGCGTATCCTTTTTCTCCAAACATATCAACAGCCGCCTCTAATATTCGCATTTGACGTTCATTTCTTTTATCCGTATTAGTTGCAGCTATTAATTCCTCCAGCCAATCCTTCTGCATTTATAAAGCTCCTTTTTGTCATTATTATATTTTGCGATGTTTCTTTAAAGCAAATACATTTCCTACTGCAAATAATATTGAAAAAAGTAATAATACAGCAAGATCTAATGCAATCTCTGTAAACCCTTGATTCCGAATCATCACTTGTCTCATTGCGTCAGCGCCGTATGTGAGTGGAAATACTTTCCCTAACATTTGTAGCCACTTGTTCATAGATTCCATTGGAAACAATCCAGAAAAGAAGATTTGTGGCACAATAACAAGCGGTATAAATTGAATCATTTGAAATTCATTATTTGCGTATGCCGATAAAAACGTACCTAATGTTAGTGCAGTTAAAGAGAGCATACATGTAATAAGTAGCGTTAGCCATATAGATCCAGCTACGTATAAATCTAAAATATAAACGGAAAAACTTACGATAATAATGGATTGTATAAAGGCAAAGATTCCAAAACCAATAATATAACCTGCGACTATTTCCCATCTTCTTATTGGGGTGGATAATAACCTTTCTAGCGTACCACTTAAACGTTCTCTTACGAAGGATACACCTGATAATATAAATACAAAGAAAAATGTAAAGAAACCAATTAATACAGGACCAAGCCCATCAAACATCGTAAAGTCTTTAGAGCCATGTAAAAAATTTACTTCAGGTTTCATAATCGATACATCATTCTTCTCTGTGCTTTTTTGCAATACTTGAAGTACAGCACGATTTTTTGACGAATCACTACCTTCCAACAGAAGTTTCATTTTTCCATTCTCTATTCGAAGTATTGCATCTACCTTTTGTTTTTCTAACTCAGAAATCGCGTTTTCTTTACTGTATTCATAAATTGACGCTTCTTGATTTTTCATCACTTTTACTATTTGAGCGGGCATATCAACAACAGCAATTTGCGGTATATAGTCTTTTTGTGTAAACACTAGCGATAATAGCCAAAGTAATAACATTGGTGCCCCAAACATCATCGCTAACGAACGCTTATCTCGAAAAAATTGGCGAATAATACGAATGATTACACCAGTAACTCTCATGATGACACCACCTCTTCCAACAAAAAGACATCTTCAATCCGTCCAGATGACACGCGTTTTTTCAATTCTTCAGTTGTTCCAACCGCAACTAGTTTCCCTTCTCTAATTAATCCTAGACGCTCACAAAATTCAGCTTCATCCATAATGTGCGTCGTTACAATAATCGTTGTGCCTTTCTTTTTAAGATCATAAAATTTTTCCCAAATCGTTTTCCTAAGAAGCGGATCTATCCCCACTGTAGGCTCATCTAAAATTAATATTTCTGGTTCATGGAGGAGTGCTATTGCTAATGATAAGCGTTTTTTCATTCCACCTGAAAATTGTTGTACTTGCTTTTTCATATACTGTGACAATTGTACAAGTTCAAAAACCTCTGCAATTCTTGTCTTTTTACTTTTTCCCTTTAATCCATACATCGTTGCTATAAAATCTGCATTTTCATATGCTGATAATTCTTCATATAATGCATCCGCCTGGGCCATATAACCAATTCGTTTCATTTCATTTAAATTAGGCATATTAGTATTATTAACAAGTACTTCACCTTTCGTTGCCTCATTAATACCTGCAATCATTTTAATGAGCGTTGTTTTCCCCGATCCAGAAGGTCCAACAAAACCAAAAATCTCTGCTTTTTCAACTTGCAATGAAAGATTGTGTAACACTTCTTTTTTTCCAAAACTTTTTGATACAGTCCGTAAAATAATTGAAGGTTGTTGCACGTTTCATCCTCCTTTTCCAATAAAAATGAGTGAGTACTCACTTTTATTTTACTCTTGCTTAATTATATGTCAAACTTCGTTGATTAGTATGTATGTTCAATCACCGATATTAAAAAATGAAACAGAGTCGACATTAGAATTTCATTTCCTAAAGTCGACTCTGTTTCATTTAAACTATAAATTTCACTTTACGTTTTTAAATTCATATACTTCCGAATTCTAGCAACGTCTAAAGAATATTCGATAACTAATTGCTGTAACGGTAAAATAACTGTTTCAGGATATAAATGTGCATATTGTAATGTTTCTGCATATTTTTCTAACCTTTTTTCTAAATACTTTATTATTTGATCAGGATGACTTACTAATAAACATTTACAATAATAATGGATTTGTTCCTCAATCGCCGTGTATTCTTCAATTTCATATTCTTTATGCATGTGTACACCCCTTTAAGTTTTTATATGAATTACTTATCACAATTTTCACTCGACAAATTTTAAGTTTTTTGATTATTTACACTATAACAAACACTGAGGGTCAAATTTTGTTACTTTATGTAACGTAGAAAATTTTTAACAAAATTGTAATGTTTACTCCTGCAAAATACAGAAAGCCCCTTTACTCATTTTTGTATAAAAAAAATCGTACAGCTTAATTTAGCTGCACGACTACAATTTCTGGCCTATTCAAAATCCTTTGCGGAATGATACTATTTCCTAATCCTCTACTCACTACCATTGATGTATTTTGTTCTACATATAAACCCGCTGTATATTTAGGTAAAACACCTTGATTTGGCGCAACTAATCCTCCGATAAATGGCAATCTAACTTGCCCTCCATGAGCATGTCCCGATAAAACCAAATCCAACCTCTCATTCGTATATTCCTTTATAAATTCAGGCCGATGGGATAATAATACATTATATTTATCTGGCTGCATTTCAATTTTCGCTTTTTTAATTTCATCTATTATAATATTTCCTTCATCACGGTTTCCAGTAACAAACTCTGGATCATCAATACCGAGCAAGTTTATTTCTTGCTCACCCTTTCGAATGCCTACATGTTCATTCCTTAAAACATTGACATCATATTTCTTCAACTCTTTTTCTAAATTGTTATACTTTCCAGACCATTGTTCATGGTTTCCTGTCACAAAATATACAGGATATTTCTTTACAATTTCTCGTATTAATTGCATACTAACTTCTGCATCGCATGATTTACTGTCAATTAAATCACCCGTAATCGCAATAATATCTGGGTCTATACTTTTTATTTTTTGAATTAACACATCTTGATTATCGCCAAATTTTTTATTGTGTAAGTCTGAAATTTGTAGAATTTTATACCCTTTAAAAGAGGATGGTATTTTACTAGAGGTTATTTTAACCTCAGTTATACTTATTAAATTGTTCTGTAAATATAAAAAGATACTACAACCTACTAATGTAGCAATAAGTAATATACTTCTTTTAATCTTCTTGCTCATATTCCCTCCTAAAATCTTCATCAATACTACAATTCTCAAAAACATTTCAATAGATTATTCTTTTTATCTAACGGTTCTCTTTTAAAGTGAAATCGATTTAACTACGATAATCAAGTACAAGTTTCTAATTTTAGGAACTGAAGAACTTATATCACTCTGTTGAAGTAAACATGCCCGGTTCTGTTCTAATCGTAACTCTATCATATAACATTAAAGCCGAAATTCCCAAGTTAAGGAATTTCAGCTTTTTGAGTTCGTATGAATATCTTAGTTTTAGTTCTATGTATCTTGCCGTTGTACATCATAGTACATACCAGTTGTCTCTCTATATGTGGTGAGTTTTTTATCTTTTTCAATAATCAACTATGTATAAAACATTTAACTTAGTTAATACCCTTAATGAATATCATGCTTTTTAAAGTTTCCGCCTTGTACTTCCGCAACATCATATACAGTGACAAAGGCATTTTCATCAATTTCATGAATAAGTTCCTTCATTGTTTCTAAATTTTAAAATTATGTAGCGTCATTCCATTCAGACTTCAATATTGAATATTGATATTCATCAATCCACTGCCCTTTTAGCATGTAATTCTGTAATAAATGACCTTCTCTCCTCAACCCCACTCGTTCTAGTACAGAAATAGACTTATTATTTCGAACGTCCGAAAATGCAATCACTTTATGTTTCCGTAATGAATGAAATATGTAATTCAGTAAGGCACAAACAGCTTCAGTTGCATAGCCTTTCCCCTGATATTCTGGAGAAAGAGTAAATCCAATTTCTACGATGCGAGGTTCATTTACAAGTGTGTGAAGTGCACAATCTCCAATTATTTTGTTATTTTCAGCCAAAGCAATTGCGAACTGGAACCAAGTACCTGGTAGATTAGGATTATTTTTAACTTGTTCATTTACAAACGTTTTAGCCTCATGATATTGATAATTAACCCATGACTGAAATCTAGCCACTTCTGGATTAGAACGATAAAAATGAAAGTAGTTAGTGTCATCCATACTAAACCTTCTCAAAACAAGACAATCTGTTCTCCAAAAGACTTGATTGTCATTCTCCATAACTATTCACCCTCTTTTCTACATTAATTATATCTTTATAATACATAGGTATAAATAGTTTACATGCTTATAAAAAAGCGATTCTTTTCACATTAAAAAGAATCGCTTTCCAAGTTCTTATTTTTAATTATATTACATAAAGAATTGAAAGATTATTACTTAAGAGCCTTAACTATAACTTCCGTTGCCTCTGCAATGAGTTGATTATCATAGCTAGCCTCTTTCTCATCTTTACTAGATAAAATTGCGATGATAATTGGTGCTCTATTTGGAGGCCAAACGATAGCAATATCATTTCTTGTTCCGTAACTGCCAGCACCTGATTTATCTCCAACTACCCAGTCAGTTGGTACGCCTGCACGAATAAGTTTGTCCCCTGTAGCATTTCCTTTCATCCACTCTGTAAGAATTTTACGTTTTTCAGCTGGAAGTGCATTTCCGACCGTAAAAGCTTTAAGATTCGTAGCAATTGCTTTCGCTGTACTAGTGTCACGAATGTCTCCTGGAATAGCTTCGTTTAATTCTGTTTCAAAGCGATCAGACATAGTAACCCGATCCCCCATCTTTCTAAGCGCTTTTTCATATCCTTTAGGTCCGCCTATTTTATTAAATAAAATGTTCCCTGCAGTATTATCACTTGAACGAACAGCAGCCTCAGCAATTTCTCCTAGTTTCATTCCAGTATCTACATGTTTCTCTGTAACAGGTGAATAATCCACTAAGTCTTCTTTCGTAAATGTGATTACTTCATTTAATGTATCAATTGAGTTTTGCTGTAGTAATACTCCTGCTGCTAAAGCCTTGTAGGTTGATGCGAAGGCAAATCTTTCGTTAGATCGATAAGAAATTGTTTGATTTGTACCAGTATCAATCGCATATACACCTACTCGAGCATCAAATTTTTTCTCAAGTTGAGAGAACTCTTTATGCGTCGCCTGATTTTTATGTTTCACTTGTCCAGTCTTTTCTTTCGCTTCAACTTGCAGTGCCCCTCCTGTAAAAGCTTCTAGGCTTGTAATACTTAAACCTAATATACCAACGCATATTCCTATTTTTAGCATCCTCTTATTTTTCAAAATCATCATTCCTTCCAAATTTTTAGCACCTTTTTATACGTACACATAATAGACAATCACCGAACCAAATTTGTTCCATAAACTAAAAAAATTATAGCTAGTATGAGAGTTATTAACAAAATAAGAGATAGTAGCTACGACGCCTCTATCTCCTATTTCATATTTCATTTTTTTACTTATAAATGGCTTTATATGAACAGGTTCTTTCCCTGAGAAAAGTACTCTAATTTTGCTTAGAACTACCTGTACTAGTAGCTTCACCATGTATACGTTGCTGTTTCAAATCAAAGTATACATCTAATACTTCCTTTCCGATTATAGAATTAATTCCATTTTTATCATCATGAAGCCATGGAACTACTATGGAAAATGCTACTTCTGGATTATCATATGGAGCATATCCAACTAACGTTAAGTTGTAACATTCCATACGTTCTCCTTTTGCATTTCTACCAATCGGGTCATCTCCACCATATACAGTTTGGGCTGTTCCTGTCTTTCCTGCTGGTTTATATGGCGCGTTTTTGAAATATTTCACGCCAGTTCCATCACCTTCTTGGAATACCCATCTAAACCCTTCTTTTATCCGATCAATATGTTCTTTCTTCATATCAATTCGATTTAATACGACAGGCTCTATGGAACGTATAACTTTGCCAACCTCTTCTTTTATTGATTGTTCTCGTATTTCTTGTACAATTTGAGGTTGCATTCTATAACCACCATTCGCAATCGTTGAAATATATTGCGCTAATTGCAACGGCGTATACGTATCATACTGACCGATAGAAAAATCTAGTAAAAACCCAGGTTGACTATCTACTTTTCTCGTTTGTCCAATTATTTCATTCGGTAAATCAATACCTGTTGGGACACCTAAACCAAATTGCTTGAAATAATAGCGCATCGTATCAAATGCTCCTTGTTTAATATCCAATGAGCCATTTGGTACGTAATTAACTCCCGCAATTTTTAAAGCTGTCTGGAACATGTATACATTCGAAGATACTTGTAAAGCCCGTAAATCATTAATATTACCAAATCCGGATACATTCCACGATTTCTTAGCTTGTGTACCTTTAAATTTCATCGGCGCGTCATAAAATTGATCTCCTGGATGTATTGCGCCTGTCTCATATCCAGTTAATAAAGTAGCACCTTTTACAGCTGACCCTAGCTCATACGAAGTTGTCATGTTTCCTAATGCCAAATCCTCAACTTCTATTTTCCCTTCTTTTTCTACAATCTTTTTGCCTGCCATTGATAAAATTTGTCCGTTATTTGGATTCGTCATGACAACAAAAGCTCGATCGAGCAGTGGCTCTGAACTCTTAAAAGCTCTCAAGTTTTTCTCTATACTTTCTTCCACTTTCTTTTGTAATTCCATATCAATCGTTAATGTTAAACTATTACCACTTTTTCCTTTAGAGATTATTTCTGTGCTAACAATGTTTCCTGATTTATCAGTAATATTTTTCACTTCTTCTTTTGTGCCGTGTAATACATCTTCATATCGTTGTTCAATATAACTTTTTCCAACACGATCATTACGGTTATATCCACGTACTAAATAAGAATCTAAATTTTCTTTCGGTAATCCTTCTTCACTACTCGTAATATTTCCTAATACAGAACGAAATAAATTACCGTTTACATAATTACGTTCCCAATCAACAGTTGCATCTACTCCTGGAAAATTCGCAAGATTTTCGCTTATCCGCGCATACTCTTCATCTGTTACATCTTTTTTAATGATTTGTGGTGTTAGTTGATAACCTGAACTCATTTTACTTTTAATAGCTAACACCTTTAAATCTTGTGCTGTTAATTCTGCTAATTCTACCTCTGTAACACGACCTCGTCTTAAGTCTTCTATTTTTTTATCTAACTCTTTTCCCTCTATACCCTTTTCTTTAAACTTTTCTATATCTTTCTTAGTAATCTTTGTCTCCGCACGTTTCGAATTCAACTGCATCCAAAAATCTTTTTTATCGATATCTGTTAATTTATTTATATCTTGTTCAGGCATTTCAAGTACTTTCGCCAAGTCTTTTGCTGTTTTTAAAATATCTTCACTCGTAATTCCCTTCACCCTTGTATACGTAATTGTGCGAAGAGATTTATTATTAACAACTGTTTTCCCTTCTCGATCTAAAATTTGTCCACGTGGAACTGGAATACTAGTTATTGCATTTTGACTACTTTCCACTTGGTTCTTAT
The DNA here is from genome assembly GCF_038006365.1 of Bacillus sp. FSL L8-0152. Lineage (NCBI taxonomy): Bacteria > Bacillati > Bacillota > Bacilli > Caryophanales > Bacillaceae > Bacillus > Bacillus sp. FSL L8-0152. The sequence goes on along the minus strand of NZ_JBBOVB010000001.1, from coordinate 2,571,404 downwards.
AAGCCTCTCCCTCAACGATTTGTACCTTTCCTAGCTGCATAATAATAGCTGAGAATAGTACAAATATGCAAAGGAACATTATATTTAATCGAATAGATATATATGTCTTCTGCTTGTTGCCTTTTTGTTCTTTCATAAATCCTCCATTTAATCCTTTCAGAAATTGCTACAAATACTAAAAGCATTCCTTATATATTAGATACCGATAATCGGTTATAAATATTGCCTCAATTTTTTGCTTAATCCTTGTAAGCAACCATTTCTTTTCGTTTAGATACGGAATTAATAACTCTCCCTTCCTGTTTTCTCTCTATTTTTTTGCCACTTGCATGAGAAGTGCTAAACTGTATAATGACTCTTATTAAACTCACATATAAACTTGCTAGTAAATTTTCATGCTAATTATTCCTTTCTTCATGCTGTAATACTTAATAGACAACCTAAACAATAAAGTTGTTCCACATTTACAAAAAAAATAATTAAATATAAGATGAAATAGGCTACATAAGGGAGGGTTATATGTTACATATAAAAAGATGGAGATTTTTTTCGGTTTTTTCTATCGTAGGTTTGATTTTACTAATTTTATTAAAAATCAACTTCATTTCAATTACTATCGCAACTTCTTCAGCTGAAAGAGGAAAGATTTTTGATCAAAATGGTGTAATACTAGCTACAAATAAGAAAGTTAAGTCTCTATATTGCACTTCTAATGACGAAAAGCTATCGAAACAAGATACATCAAACACATTAGCTTTTTTTAATCAATTTTCAAGCGAATTTCAACATGATATTTCTACAGAGAACATAAAATCTCAATTACAACAATCTTGTAAAAAGCAGACTATGAATGATATACCGTTATACTCTGATATAACTGAGAATGAACTTGCATTCATAAACAAAAACAAACCCAATAATGTAATAATTAAAGATGAATGGATTCGATATTATCCTAAACACGAAATTGGTTCACAAGTAATTGGGTATGTAGAAAATGACCTTAATTCAAAGCATTTGGCTGTTGGAAAAAGCGGGATTGAGCTGCAATATGAAAATGATTTAAAAGGAAAACCAGGTAAAACTCTTATTTTTAAATTGAATAATAAAAAGTTCTTATGGAACATTCAAAACGTACAAAAAGGTAAAGATGTACGGCTAGCTTTAGACTCTGAGTTGCAGCAAAAGGCAGAAGAAGCATTAAAATCTCAAATTAAGAAAACACCTGATGCTAAAGCTGGTTATGCTGTAGTGAGCGATGCGAAAACTGGCGCAATTTTAACTATGGCCAACTCGGTAGTTTTTGATCCAAATATATTAAATACACATGTATCTTCTAGAAAAGAAAACATTAAATCTCTTTCGCAAAATAAAGCAATTCAAAAATTAAAGTATGGTGAATCTTATGTAAATATGGCTTCTACTATAAAACCACTTACTATTTTAATTGGATTAAATGAAAAGCTTTTCCAACCCGAAGATACTTATTTAGATAAAGGTACTTTTCAGTATGATAATCAAAATAACATTACGAATGCGCCTGGAACACCAACAGGGGAGATTACACCGAGGCAGGCTATCATTAATTCATCTAACACATTTATGACAGCAAAAGTAGCTCTGCCCCTATTCAACCAAAATAATGGGAATATAGAAAAAGTGGCACATATATGGACAGATTATTTAATGCAATTCGGCCTACGTTCTAAAACCGGGATTGATTTACCCTTTGAAGAAGACGGACAATATGAATTCCATCCATCTAATAAGTTTGAAAATGGAATCTCCGCTTTATTAAACGCCTCTTGGGGAGGAAATGAAGTGCATACCCCTCTTCAACTCGCTCAATATGCAGCAACTTTGGCAAGTAAAGGTGATAAATATAAACCTCAAACTGTAAGTGCAATTATTAGTCCGGACGGTAAGGAAACAAACAAGTTTAAACCAATTTTAGAAAGTTCAAATCGTTACCCGATGACCTTTTGGAGTGTCGTGCAAGGTGGAATGAGTCAAAATATAGAGGAAATTAAAAAGTTGCCCTTTGACGTCGCAGGTAAAACAGGTATTACAGGTTTTCCGAATGAGCAAGAAAGAATGATAAATCATTCTCTTTTCATTGCATATGCTCCTACCGAAGATCCACAAATTGCCGTTTCTGTCGTTATTCCTGGTAGTAATTCAGAAAAAAACATCGCTGCTCTCGTTACATCAGAAATTTTAGAGTCTTGGCATACACTTCAAAAAGAGAATAAAAACAAAGAGGAAGGTTCATTAAAGTGAACCTTCCTCTTTTACCAAATAGAATCTATATTTATTATTTTCCATTCACCATTATCATTTTTTTCGAACATAAATGAATACTTAATATCAGTTAAAACATACTCTTTTTGTACGTATCCAGTATTGCCATTAATTGTCGATATTTTTATATATCCATCATTTTGCACTTTTTCTGGAATCCAAGCTTTTACCATTTCATTAGATACTTCATATAACACTTGTGATTCTCGTTTTGGTTCAGCTAAAATTTTCGTTTTATTTCCAGTAACCGTTGCATATATAAAATGCGCTTGCTTTGGTTGGTTACTTTCTGTCAATCCACTTGGTACTTTGTATACTTTTTTTGTATCATTTGCAAACTCTCCCCCCATTGTAAGAGCGACTTGCAACTCATGAAAAATATCTTCATCAAACTTCAGTTCATCCTTTTTATAACTCTTCCCTTTAAATAGAACTTCATCATTTAACGCTTTGTACAGGTCATTTTCATTTTTTGAGTTCGTACTTTGATATAGTTCATTCATAAATTGTTTTAATGATGGATCTTGAGCAGACTCATCTTTTGTTTTAGGCTTAATTTGAGTACTACTTTGTACCGGTGATTTATTATCATCAAGCCAAGGTTGTTGAACAATGAAAAATAACATTGTACAAACCAAAACAACTACAATAGGTAATGCTTTTTTACGAAATGGTCTTTTATGTTTTACAAAATCCACTTCATTATTTTCATATATAGACTGCTTTATTTTAGAAATAAATTCTTCTTCATCTTTACGATTCTCCATTGGCCCTTTTTTTATTTTTCTATACCAGTCAGGATTTTGTTTATTGTTCATCACTACTACCCTCCCCTATTAATTTTGAAACCTTACTTCTCGCTCTACTTAATCTCGATTTTACAGTTCCAATGGATACTCCTAATGTTTCAGCCATTTCTTCATAAGATAATTCATATTTTGCGTCCAATATAATTATTTCACGGTGCTTTTTAGGTAGTTCTAATACAACCTTCCACACATCATTCATTTCTTCTTGCTTAAAAAATTCTTGTTCTGCTGACAGGGATTGCTTATCGTCACTAAAAAATCCTATTAAAGATATCCTTTTAAAATAAGAGGATTTCAAATAGTTTATTGCCGTATTTCTTGTGATTTTTAATATCCACGTTTTAATAGATGACTCCTTTCGAAATGAATTCCAATTTTTAAACACCTTTATAAATACATCTTGCGTGATATCATCTGATAAGTGTGGATCTTTCGTAATAATAAATGAATAATTCCATACATCTTGCCAATAGTCTTTTATAACATAGTCCAGCTCATCATGATTACACTTTTCAATAAACGTCTGTTCCATTTCCACACCTCAAACTTATTTGAATAAACATAAAAACTGCCCTCACTTTTATTATGGTTTCAATATATAGACAAGATACAAGTTTCATTTGTTCCATTGTTTATCTTTTTTCAAGCAGAATAATACTACTAAAAAACAAGTAAAGCATACAATGATAAAATTCTACTCATGAAAATCTGTTTTTTGAATTTAACGTAACACTCCACTTGTCCATTTCAATTTGCTATCTCCTTCTATTTACCATTAGCAATGTCAACTTTTCTAGAATCACAGCAAAAAAGCATTCTTTCTAATCGAGAATGCTTTTTTGAAATTTAATTGTTCTATATTTTCCCCAATTTATATCTTTGAGTTAAGCAAACATGTAATAAATTTAGTCAAAAAATTCACCATATAATTAAGTATTATTTCTGAAATACATGTTTTACTTTTTCACCTGGAACGTTACTTCCTCCTCTTCCTTTTACATCTTCAATCATCATTGTAACAATCATGTCTGGCGCATTTGCATCGAAAGCTGCGAACCATCCCAGTTCTTTTCCGTCTGCTTCTTTCGACTCTTTCAGTTCTGCTGTGCCAGTTTTACCAGCAAGCGTTACACCATCAACCTTTGCAATTCTCCCTGCACCATCAGGGTCATTAATGACTTTGATTAATGCACTCTTTAATATCTCTTGATTCTTTTTAGAAACCACATTTTCTTTCCAATTCCCTGCTACTTTTGCTTCTTTTAAAAGATGTGGCGACGGAATATTCCCTTCATTCACAATCGGTGCATATGTTAATGCTAAATGAAGTGGCGTCATTAATACTTGTCCTTGTCCATAGCCCGTGTCTGCTAGTTGAATATCGTTTTTTATCCCATCTTTTGCAATGATTGAAATAGGAAATTCGTATTCGATTGGTAATTTTTCATGAAATCCGTACTTTTTAAATTCCTTTACATACTGATCTTTTCCCATTTTCAAAGCTTGTTGAGCAAAATAAATATTATCAGAGTACTTCATTGCCTTATCAAAATCAATTGGACTTGCATCCTTTACACGCGTTACATAGTAATTTCCCCAAGATGAATCTTTTGTCCACTTCAATCCTTGAATTTTAAATTCTTCCTTCGGATTTATTGTGTTTGTTTCCAAACCAATTGCACCTGTGATCGTTTTAAATACGGAACCTGGTACAAATGCTTGTGTAAAGCGATTCGTCATTGGTAGTTTCGAGTCGTTACTCCATGCTTCTCGTTGGGCTTTCGATGCTCCTCTAACTATTATATTTGGATTATAAGCAGGGCTACTTACAAGTGCGATTGTTTCACCTGTTTTAGGATTGACCGCTGCACTAGACCCTGCTTCAGTTTTCATCTCATTAAAGATTTTTTCTTGAATTGCAGCATCAATTGTTAACGTAACATTTTCTCCTTCTTTTGCTTCTTTTTTTGCTACGTTTTTAATCTCTTTCCCCTTCTCATCTTCTATAAATACGCGTCCACCCTTTTCACCACGCAATTTATTTTCTAACACTTTCTCTAAACCGGTCTTACCTACTAAATCATCTGCTTGATAACCTTGTTTTTGAAGTGATTTTAACTCCTCCGCATTCACCTTTCCGATATATCCAGTTAAGTGTGCCGCTGCTTCACCTAATGGATACGTACGAATATTTACTGGGCGAGATGAAACTCCTTCTAATTCAATATAATCATTCTGTCTGGTTCCCTCTTTTAAAATACCAATTGGTACAAAGGAGTCTGGTTTTATCCATTTTGCTGTGAGCTTTTGTTCGACCTCTTCTATAGACATATCAAGTAATTGTGCTACTATTTCTTTCGTTTGCACTGCTGTTTCGCCTAGTTTCTCTGGAATAATTCCAACCTCAGTTGCTTTACCATTCGTTGCAAGCCCTTTTCCATTGCGATCATATATTTCTCCGCGTTTTCCTTGCTCTATTTGCATACGTACTTTGTAATCTTTTTTCATACCTGGGAAGATGAAGTCTGGTGTCCAATCTGTTTTCCAAGACTCTTTATCTTTCACAAGTTTTGCTTCATGGATGAATGAAACTGGTCCTACATCCGTATCCATCTTAACTTCAAAAAGAAAAAGCTCTTTATCTTTCGTATTCTCTCCTTTCATTTTAACTTTTAAATTCTTAGCTCCAATCCCCTCATAGATTTTTTGATATTTTTCTGTAAATTCTTTTTTAGAAATCGATTTTTTGGCATGATCTGATAAATGATCATACATATTTGCAAACTTTTTATCATTCCATAAATTAATATATTCTTCAAATGCTTGTTTTGGCGGTTCGTTTTTATTACATCCTACCAACATAACTGCGAAACAAATGAAAAACAGCATCCATAATTTTTTCAATTCAATCTTCTCCCTTAGTTAAAAATGATGATTCCTTTCTTAATTTATTTAATAAAAAATGTTTTAACGCTTAATAGACAGTGAAAGTAAGGATATTGTTCCATATTTACAAAAAACTAAAAAAGAGTGATAAGAATTCCGTAAATTTGGAATCCTCATCACTCTCGTTTGATATTGTGCAAATCATGAATATGAAATAATAATTTCTAATTTTAAAAAATAATTTTAATTTTCCAACTAACGAGATAAAAATCATGTATTTGTTCTATTTTTAATAATTCATAAATTCGTTGAAATGTTCGCATCAAATTCATCTGATGTTTTGGTATCTATTTTTCTCCCATCAATTGTCATCTTTATTTTTTGTTTTTGGTTTGCTGTTACCACCCAAGCGTTCGGTAAATAACGATCTTCATGGGATAATGTAGACGGTGAATTTATAACCTTTCCTCCTAAATATAGCGTAGCAGAAGAACCTCCATCCATTGCCATTGCATTTATAGCGCCTTTTTCATATAGAATATCTTGACACTCTTTTAACGTAGCCCCTATACTATGCGTCTGTCTACCGTCAATAACTAGAAACATAATTGTACCATCTTCTTTTTGGGCCATAATACTTCTTGGAGCCGACCCCCAACCGCCGTCTCCTTCTGTAATCATTTTTTCTCCATTTACAATTAACTGTGGCATAAATCCAGCTGCGGAAACGACTTGTTTATCCAACAGTTGTTGGGTAGAATAATTTCCTGTTATCATTTGACCAAACTTTGTTAATCCCGTAATAATTGTAGGGGCATTTCTATCCATATTTGTATCAATAGCTTTCCCATTTTCTATCACAATTCCAGTAGCAACATTTCCTCCACCCCTTCCTGTTTCGTCAGCAAATCCACTTGCATTCACAGCAACAAGTGCATGATTACGTTTTGCCATTACGCTAATTTTTTCTCCCCTGTTAGCGCCCTGTGTTCCTTGATGGCTAACAAGTTTAACATTGAAGGGATTGCTAATAGTAACTAATTTTCCTTCAAAAAGAAAGCGACTATCTTTGTTACTTTTAATCGTTTCTACATCAATTTCTAATGGCTGATTTTTAAATTCTTCTAATCTTTTTCCTGCTATTTTTTTATAAATATGCTCATCACTATTTGACCATTTTGGATGATTAATTCTATCTTGCAATTTATCTAGTTCCTTTTGGGATAGGAATGTATACTTCGCATATTGTGGATGCTGAGAAGTTAGTATACTCCCAGCCATTGTTATGCGAAGCTCCCGGCCATAGCTAGTACCAAATAATATTCCTATGCCAATAAGCATGAAAATAGACAATAGAAGCAAAATTCGTTTGAAGATTTTTCTTAGATGTTTCATAGTTTTATCCTCCGGTATTAATTACATTCAATGAATCTTTTAAAATATTTTTTAATAAAGACAAAGGTGTTTGATTTCCTCATGCCTGAATTCCCCGCTATATTTTAGCAATTAGGGCAAAATACTTATTCCGAATTTCATTTTTTCAGTGTATATTTATAAATTTAATAACATTTTTGCAACCATGAAATAAATTACTAATCCTGTTCCGTCAACAAATGTTGTAATAAATGGACCTGAAACAACTGCAGGATCTAGTTTTAATTTTCTTAGAATCAAAGGTAAAACAGCTGCTACAAGAGAGGCCCAAATAACAATAAATAATAAAGTAATTGCTACAACTTGTGCAACTTCTGTTCCAACTCCTAACATATAAGCACGAGTGAGCCCAGCTATCCCAAGTGCAAGTCCAAGAAGCATACCTATTGCAAATTCCTTTTTCATTACACGGAAAATGTCTTTAAATTTCACCTCTCCAATACCAATTGCACGAGTAATTGTTGCTACAACCTGTGTTCCTGTATTCCCTCCAGTACCTACTAATAATGGAACAAAGAAAGCAAGGGCAACTACAGTTTCAATTTCGTCTTCAAAATACTTTAATACTGTACCTGTATATGCCTCAGCAACAAAAAGAAGTAATAACCATGGTAGACGTTTGAAGAAAATACTCCAAACGCTAGCTTCAAAGTAAGATTGATTCAACGGTTCACTTCCGCCTAACTTTTGAATATCTTCTGTAGCTTCTGCTTCCATAACATTCATTACGTCATCAAATGTTATAATACCAATCATTTTATTATTTACTGTTATCACAGGTATGGCTGCTAAATTATAATTTAGTAGCTTTTTTACAACTTCTTGCTGGTCAACTTCAGCATGTACTGAAATTACCTCTGGCATCATGATAGTAGATAATATCTCTTCATCTGCTGCTAGTAATAACTCATGTATGGAAACGATTCCCTCAAGATAACCATGACTATCAAGAACATAACTATAAGATATTGATTCTACATTTTCAGAATGTTCCCTAATGTACTTCAATGTCATTTTTACTGACCAATTTCCTCTAACTGCAACAAAATCACTTGTGACAAGACTTCCTGCCGTTTCAGGTTTGAAATTCATCAATTTTTTTACGTTATGTTTTGTAATTTTGTCTAGATACGCCATTAATTTAGCTTGTTTTTCAGGATGAACCGCTAGAAGTAAATCTACTAATTCATCAATCGGTTGTAAATTTAGTAACTTTTTAGCTTTGTTTTCAGATAAGTGAATTAAGATATTATATTTTTCTTCTGCACTCATATATTGAAGAATTTTAGAGCTTTTTAATACGGGAATCGTATTTAGCAATATGATTTGATCTTCAATTGAAAATCTTTTTACTTCTTGCGCAACATCATACGAAGGAAGACGTAAAACTTTCTCTGCATCCAAATTATTTTTGGTTACAAGTAATTCTTTTAATAATTTCTTCATGTTAACTCCTCCTCATATTGCTAAGGGAGACTCTAGAGTTTCATGAGTGGTTTTGTTTTATTTTATCTGTCTAAAATTTTTTATTAGAGCAATAATAGTTACATTGCAATCAATTCATTATTTAGAATTCCTCCTTTTTGAATATAGACAAGATAAAAATAAATAACATTAAACAGAAAAACCTTTACTCAAAAAGGAGTAAAGGTTTTATCACAATACAAATAAATGATTATTAAGACAGCTCTGCCGAAATCACAGAGGTGCCTTTCTACCAAATCGTATACCACTCCCTCGTTGAGTTTTAGCACTGTATAGCATAGGTTTTTATAACCAGCTACATTAAGAAGGGCCTTAATCCGACCGTTCCTGTTGACCCATTGGCGTCTCTCGACATTTTTGGGCAGCAGCGTTTCTCTATACAGGAGCCTCACCTAACAAAGTTTATTGAATTACTTCAAAATTTAAACCAGAATTTAATATTTGTCAACTGACTTTCAATTCCATTCATAAAAAAATCTTTTATAGAAAATGAAATTATATTTTATTATAAATTTAAAATTCCCCTTAAAAAACATAGAATTCAAATAGATTTAATTCGAAGAAACGTAATAAAACATATGAAACTTATTGTTTTTAATCAAATTCCAACTTTATAACAAAAGATGAATAATTAGTCATTCTGTATATCAAAAGAACATTCACAAAAAAATCTTCTTTTATGATTAAAATCTTCTTTACTGTTTATCAAATTTATATGGTTAAACTACTTAATCAAACGATACACTACAAGTCAAAAATATGTACTTATACAGAATGATTACAGACATTTTTTCATATCATTTCTCAAAGAACTATAAAGCAATAAAACAAATAAAATTAGCAATATGGTTGCTTGACAAGCAAAAAAAATATATTTATGCTTGCTACACGAAACAAACACATAAAATTTATATTGCTTAACCTGTTAGGTGAGGCTCCTATGCAAACACAGGCTATTGCCCAAAAATGTCGAAAGACGCCAATGGGTAGAACAGGAATTGTCGGATTAAGGCTCTTCTTAAGATAGCTAAGTAATGAATTTTCATTACTTTACGTTGTATAGTGCCAAAGCTCTACTAGAGGGAAAAAAGCCTTATTTACTCATGCCATTTTGAATCCCTCTAGTTACATACTAGGGGGATTTTTGCGTAAAAAACAGGGAATAAGCGATAGAATCTTCCTAAACAAAAGTCATATTTAGTAATTGACGAGAACAAGATTCTATTCATTAGCAAATGTAATATTATGTTTTGTTTTAAATCAGGAGGATATTAAAATGAAAAAAATATTAAAACTCGATTATCTATTGCTCCTTCCTCTATTCATAACATGTACTTTAGGTATTATCATGATGTATAGTGCAAGCTCCATTGTCGCTGTCCAACATTACGGTTATAACAGTAGACATTTTGTTGATTCTCAATTAACAAAGCTACTTTTAGGAACAATAGGATTAATAATTTGTGCTTTACTCCCATATGAAATATGGAAAAAACGAATAGTCTCAATCTGTATTATGGTTGGGGGGATTTTTTTATTAATTATGGTTTTATGGAAAGGAAAAGTGGTAAATAATGCTCAATCATGGATCTTTGGAATACAGCCAGCTGAATTTCTTAAATTAGGAACAATCCTTGTAACAGTCCGTTTTTTTGCATTGCGACAAGAACAAGCTAAAAATAACTGGAGTGGTATCGGAAAACTTTTATTTTTTTTAGCTACAATTTTTTTTCTTATCTTTAAACAACCAAATTTAGGATCTGCACTTTTAATATTAGGTATAGGTTTTAGCATATTTCTTTGTTCAGGAATAAATATAAATCTACTAATCAAAAGAACTACCATCGGTTCTATTTTATGGTTACCTATTTTATATTATTTGATTCAATATAGTTTATCAGAAGTTCAAAAGACACGTATTACTACGATTTTCAATCCCTTTCTTGATGCGCAAGGAAATGGATACCAGCTTGTAAACTCTTTTATTGCCATGGGCTCTGGAGGAATCACTGGTCGTGGATTTGGAAATAGCATACAAAAAACAGGTTATCTTCCAGAACCACACACTGATTTTATAATGGCAATAGTTTCTGAAGAACTAGGATTTATTGGTGTATTTATTCTATTGGTTGGAGTTTTGACTATAGTACTTCGCTCCTTAAAAATTGCACAATTATGTGTAGATCCATTCGGCAGTTTTATAGCAATTGGTATAGGATGTATGATTGGTATGCAATCAGTTGTAAATTTAGGTGGTATTACGGGACTATTTCCTCTTACAGGTACTCCATTTCCATTTGTAAGTTTTGGTGGAAGTTCTTTAATGGTGAATTTAATAGCAATAGGAATATTGCTTAATATCTCAATTTTCAATAAAATAAAACTTTCTCCTTTTTAAAATCTATTGTACTTTAGTCATTTTTGTTACATTTAGAGAGATTATGCAGGCTTTCATAATGATTTGATTAAACTGTAGATTTATTAATTTTAAACGAACATTTAAAATATTTTATAGCATAGAATAGACAGTATACAGTAGACACCACTAATATCTACTAGGTGAATAAAAAAGAAGGAGAAAATAAATGACTCTAAATATAAATAGAGTATTCCCACGTAATTGGTATGCTGTGAGTTATGTAAAAGATATAAAAAAGATCCCAGTAAAAAAAGAGTTGCTGGCAAAGATTTTGTATTATATCGGGATGAAAAAGGCGAAGTTCAGGCTCTATCACCTTACTGCCCTCATCGTGGCGCTGACTTATCACTGGGACAAGTAGTAAATGGTAAACTAGTCTGTCCCTACCATGGTTGGGAATTCGATAGTTGTGGTACTTGTGTAAGAATTCCATCCCAACCCAATAAACCTATCCCGAAATTTGCTCATACCTTCTCATACCCTGTAAGAGAAAAAATTGGGTTGATTTGGATATACCCTGATAGTGAGGAAACTCCACCTGAATGGCAAACTTTTCATGTAATGGAGAACACTCCTTTTAAACTCTCTTTCTTCCACGCCACTTGGAATGCACACCTTACTCGATCAATCGAATCTGTGCTGGATACTGCTCATCTTGCTTATATACAAAAAAAAACGATTGGTAGAAAAACAAAAGCCGAATCAACCAATTATAAGCTGGAGGGAACACTGGATCAGTTTATATTCTCAAATGGTGATGCTTACCTTGAATACAAATTCCCACATCAGTGGATGCTTCACAGTGGCAAACAGGAGAATGAGTCATTTATTCCGTATATTACGTTTACACCAATTGATGAAGAAGAGACATTAATTATGGGATATACCGGAAGGACATTTTTAAAATACTTCCCTTTACTAGACCAAATTTTAGCTAAATTTAGTTTAAGAGTACTAAAAGAGGATCAAATTATTGTAGAAAGTCAACATCCTAGACCTATACCAGAAGCTTTAAAAATGGAGGCCCATGTTCATGCAGATATGGCTCAAATTCAGTTTAGAAAACGTTGGTTTCAGTTTTTACAAAATGGGTCTTGTTTTTCACTTGATTAAAGGCACGTAACGCAGTATTAAATATAGGTGTAGTGATGTTGATAGACGTGGATGCTACCCCATCGCCATCAAGCTAAAATTTTATAGTACCCCCTGAACCCAATTTTGTACTAACTCGTAACAAAAAATCCCTTCAAAAAAAGAAAGGCGCCTATGCACCTTTCTTTTGTAATTCATTCTCACTCTCTTAGCATTCAGAATCCCTTATGAATCACTTTAATGCATCATTGTACGGACCTAATGACTCTTTAGAAAAGTAATAATTTGTCTCCTTACTTTTCAGTAACATATTTCCTCTTATTATTAAAAATAAGTCGTTTCTACTTAATATTTTTACTATAACTCTAACTAGTGCTAACCAAAGGATCATAATAAGCCAAATATAATTTATTAATCACGTTTAAAGTACATAAGTCTGCACTGATTGAAAATGCAGAACCAGCATTAATATCGTTTAGCGTATTTCTAATCCGCTAACGACTTAAATCACCTTATTTCACTCTCTTCGGTAAAGTTGAGCCTGAATGTTCAATTACTGGATGAACATAAACATTAATGTCAGCATTACTAAAATAATTTTCACCTTGATCCCAATTCTTACTTATTTTCTTCCATTCTTTATAATTATTCCGCTTATATACTTCTCCTAATGCTAATACATCCACCTTATATTTTTTTGAACAAGCTTTATTGATTTTTGAATCCTTTGCTCCATCTCTTTTGAAATATCCTTCGTTAAGCGTTTTTCATCCATAACTTGTTTATAATCGCTAAAATGCAACTCCGCCAAAGTACCCTCGAGAAACAAATAGACGGATGTTTCTTCTCATTTCATGATCACGAATATGTACATCTAGCGTATTCTGTAAAACATTAGGATTCGAGAGTAATTTTTCAGAAAAAATAATCACTTGTATATGCGGAAAAAATAATTCACGACTAATTTTTTTAGCAATAATTCGTATTTGTTCAAATACACTATCTGCTTTTGCACTCACATTAATATAATTATTCCCTGCCCCTTTTCCACCTTGCTGCGCTAACTTACTGGGAAGTACCATCTGATACGTCCCTTTCATAATTGGATTTGATTTCTTTTCCTTAACAATATCGTAAGACGCGCCTACTACAAATCCTCTTTCTTCTATCTCCATTAACTCAGAGCAACCACTGTATTTTTCTGTTTAACTGTTGGGATTCAGCTCATAATGAAACATATTTTTACATAAAAGACTTTCGTATATAAATTTTTCAAATGATTTATTAGCGAATTGTTGACCAATATCACTTTTTTGAGTGAGTAATTTTTTAGATTGATGATGTAATGAATTTTGTTCGTTTCTTTTATGTAAAATATTCTAGTTTTGCATTAGGAAAGAACTGTTTCATATAGGAATAGAGATAATTTTTTATATCCTCTTCTTCTTCTTTTTGATAAATGTATTTTCCGATTCCATATTTCCCCCATTTATACCTTCTTTTCTCTTCATCTAATTCTAATTTTGTCATCGGGTAGTTTTTTTCAATCACTCTCTTAGCTGGCTTTGTAAAACGATGTTGAATAAATTCAAATGTAATATCATCCCGTGCATCAAGAGGTAATTCAGCATTTAGGCGTTCAAACATATGATAGTATCCTTCCTTCCAGCCTTCATGTAGGTAAATAGGAGCTACAATGAAACCAAGAGGATATCCAGCTCTAGCTACTTTTCCTGCTGCCTCAATTCGCTTAGCTAAGGGAGAAGTTCCTGGTTCAAAGTTTTTAATCACATAATCAGCGTTTACACTAAAGCGAAATCTTGTTTTTCCATTATGTTTAGCATCAAGTAAATGATCTACATGGTGGAATTTCGTAACAAATCTCAATTTCCCATATTCAGATTCTCCAAAATGCTCAATGGCCCGTTTAAGGGTATGCGTTAAATAATCGATTCCTACAATATCTGAAGTACACGACGCTTCAAATCTTGTTACTTCAGGTGCACGCTCTTTCATGTATTTATCAGCAGCATCTAAAATTTCTTCAACATTTACATACGTTCGTATATAAGGCTTACTTCCCATCGTTGTTTGTAAATAACAATAATGACAATGTCCCATACATCCCGTTGCAAAAGGAATTGCATACTCTGCCGAAGGCTTGGAAGTATCGAATTTCAGTGTTTTTCTAACACCAACAACCAGCGTGGATTTTGCTACTCGATACTTTTGAAAATCGTTATCCCCTGGCAAATCTCTTACTTGATTATGAGAAGTAGTATGTCGAATTTCAACATCCATCTTTGAAAACTTCTCAAACAGCTCTTTCCCCAAAGGATAATCTAGTGCTTTCGGTTCAAAATATACGAGCTTAGGCATAAATGGCTTATTCATTCTAACATCCCCTCTGAAATATCACCATAATAGTAAGTGTAAGCTTGGTTTGCCTCATCTTCGGTAGCATATATAGCCATCTCATTTGTTAGTGGATAATACGTTTCGTAAAGAAATAGTGCTAATTCATTAGGTCTTTCAGGATTATTTACAACTGCTGCAGCTTGTATGTTAGCTACGTCTTGAGTATGAGGATTTCGGTAAAAAATATAAACAATGTCACCAGCATGATACGTATTACTTTCAGAAGAAAATTCCATTCCATCACCATCTCATTTCATAAAATTCAATGCTCACAGTTTTACTTTCTAATTTCCTTGTAGTGTAACTATTTAATTACATTGATAATGATTACGTCATACAAACATATTTGAAAAATGAATAATAAATGTACTCCCAAAAAGGCAAGCATATATCAATGCTTGCCTTTCGTTCTAACGACGATGTTCAACAAGATCGATTACACCTAAAACGACGTGTGCTAAACCAAAACCAAATACTGTATTTGCAATCATTTTATTAGTTCCACGAGTTTGTTTAAGAGCATAACCTGCTGCTGTCACTGCTGTACCTAAAGCTGTTGGAATTAATCCTTCACGAATGTCCACAGTGATGCCTCCTTGTTTCGCAGTTAGTAAATTTGTTTTAATAACTCTAGGTAAAGTATTAAAACAAGTATTAGTATTTTTCTTTTTAATAAAATTATGTGAAATTTTTATGAATAATATTTTAAATTCATAACAGCTATAAAGATTGAAAAAATTATTAATTAACAAATAAGAAAATATCTTCAAAACGTATTTTCATATGAAAATTTTATACCTCTGACAAAAAAACTTTGCGGAAATTCTCTCCATAAAAAGTGCTCCTAAATTTATATAGGAGCACTTTTTTATGAAACACTATTCTTTATTTGCTTATGAACCACTTTATTATAATAACCATGCTTTACAACCTGCCTAAAATCATCTATCTCGATATCCATTCTTTCCGCAATATCTACAACAATTGTATTTTGTAAAACATTCACCACAAATCCTATTAATTGCAAATTAGGATTTTTACGATATGAAAATTGAACGTAATCCCCAAGTGTTACTTCTTTATTATGCTTCATTTGGCGCCCCCTAAATTATCGATAATTATACAATAGTTTTCCCCTTTTTCACTTCTACATACTGGGTCACCAGTTTATCATTTTAGCCAATTCATCTCCCACCTACTTATTTCGCGTTCCTTGAGGAAGGGGTCTTCTTGGTTAAAATGATAAAAGTTATGCATATAATAAAAAAAGACAAACTCTCCAATGTGAGGAGTTTGTCCAAAACCATGATTTCTTTAGTTTAACAATATAGAATTCAGTTCCGATAAGAATCTTTCTTTTTTCCATATCCCACGATTTTTGCATCGATACTAACAATAGTGGATTAGAATAATGACTTAATACTTGCTAGGACAGTAAGAATACCTATAATAATGACAAATACATTGCTCGATTTCCCTTTGTATTTAGCAAGTACTGATACTTTATGGATTGCATACATTGGTAGTATACATAAGATAGCAGCAACTAGCGGACCGCTAAGGGCATCAATGATTCCAAGAATACTTGGATTTGTATAAGCAACATACCAGCATGTTAATACGACAAAAGTAAGAATCATTGTCTTAACTGTTTTTTCTCCTATATCTTTCCCACGTTTTTTACTGGACTTGATAATCATGTCACGCATTACCTCATACGCTCCTATATAATGACCAAGGAAAGACTTTGTAATAGCCACAAATGCAATGATAGGAGCTGCAATAGTGATTACTGGCGAATTAAGCTCATTAGCAAGATATGATAGGATTGACAAGTTCTGTTCTTTTGCCACCTTAAGATCATTTGGAGTCAAACTTAAGGTACTGCTCCAAACAAAGAACATAACAACTACGAATGTCATAATATAACAAACTTTTTGTATTTGAGCACATTTAGCATCAGTAGCATCTATTCCATACGTAGCTCTCTGTTTCATAACAAATGACGAAATCATAGGCGAATGATTAAACGAGAATACTATGATTGGAAGTATCATCCATATCGTTCCTAAATATCCTGTTCCTGTTGAAGCAGTAGAAACACTTGAAAAACTAAGCATTGACGTATTCCACTGTGGAATCAAAGATATTGCGATAAAAAGGAGAGAAGCTATAAAAGGATACACTAGCATGCTCATGATCTTTACAGTTATATCTTGACCAAAATTTAGTATAGCGATAAGACCGAGTACTAAGACAAGCGATAAAATGGACCTTGGAGGCTCCGACATGTGCAATTGATGCACGATAAAGCTACTAGCGGTATTTGTAAGTGCGACCGAGTACATCAGCACGATCGTATAAATGGAGACAAAATACACAATATTAAAAATGATACTTGCCTTATTTCCAAAATACTCTCTTATTGTACCTGTAATCCCCTCATCGGCAGAGTTCGAAGCGTAAATCATTTTAGCAAGCGCCCTATGTGAATAATACATAACAGGATATGCAAGTATGGTAATTAACAGCAATGATAATAAACCACCTGAACCTGCATTAATCGGTAAAAAGAGTACTCCTGCTCCAATTGCTGTTCCAAAAAGGCTCAATGCCCAGGTAGTATCCTGTTTATGCCACTTTTTAGGGTCTAGATATTGCTCATTTTTTACTGCAGTGTTATCAGCTTGAAATTCTATGTTTTTTGCAGTATTCCCATCCATATAATAATTCCTCCTTGTGTCCTATTCTTAATTTTCTTTTTTTAGATATAGGAATATAGACCGTTCTTGAAAAATGAATAGCTTATATAGTGCGCCACAACGAATATCCCCCTTCTAGGTTAATAAAAATCAAAAAATTAGCGAAGCATCAACCTGAAGGGTTTATTACCACTTATAAAATATTTTAATTATATAGTAGTATATTTTATTGATAACTCCCCCAATATACAGACATCCTTAGGCGAACAATAGAGTAAAGATTGTTAAAAATTTCACAATACACTCGATAACTTATTGATTTAATTGTTTCTCCCCAAAGATTTTATTTTTAATGGCAATTCCTGTAGGTGTAGCTGCAATACCACCTAAACCTGTCTCTCTTAATTCGCGAGGCATCTGTCTTCCAACTCTATACATGGCTTCAATCACTTCGTCAGCATTGATGAGATTGTTTACGCCGGCTAATGCGATGTCCGCTGCTGCTAAAGCATTTGCCGTTCCAATGGCGTTTCTCTTTACACAAGGAATTTCTACCAAACCAGCGACCGGATCACAAACTAAACCGAGTAAATTTTGTAATGCAATCGAAAAAGCTTCAGAAGATTGCTGTGGCGTTCCACCCGCAGCTTCTACCGCAGCTGCAGCCGCCATCGCTGAGGCACTTCCTACTTCAGCTTGACATCCTCCGTACGCTCCTGAAATACAAGCGTTGTTTGCGACTATCGTTCCAAATAACGCTGAAGTGAATAGAAAATGAATCATATCTTCATGACTTAACTGCAACGTATCTTTAATACTAAATAGGACTCCCGGAGTCGTCCCACTCGCACCTGCTGTTGGAGTTGCACAAATAGCTCCTAATGCAGCATTTACTTCATTAACACCGATAGCACTTTGAATCCCTAACACCATCAAATCTCCAGAAAGAGTTTTCCTATTTTCTCGATAGTTTTTAATTTTTACAGCATCCCCTCCGGTCAAATCTGTTGGAGAAAATACACCGTCGCCCTCGATACTTTTATTTATTGCATGTTGCATAGTCGCTAAATTTCGTTCCATTTTACTCCATACTTCTTCATAAGAAATTTTAGTTTGTTTGATTTCCTGTTCGATTGCTAATTCATAAATTTGCTTTTGGCTTTTATTAGCTGCATCCACAATTTCTTTTATGGCCATATACATATTTTTCACTCCTAAATGTGACTAAAGAATAATAAGATTAGCTATATTGCTTAAATCTCCTAATTCCTTCTGAGCATTACCTGGCAATATCGAATCCAAAGCGAATGCATATAAATATTTTGTTTTATCTTCCAAACTATGAAAGTTGTTAATTTCCACATCATATTGTTTAAAGATCCTGCGTAAAACAAATTCAAAGTCAGCTCTTTCTGAAATCGCAATAACAACTGGCAATGGCCCCTGCAGATTTAAGCTAAATCCATCAATTTCAACATGTTTGACTTCAATCAACCCACCACCGACCGAAATCCCCATTACTCTAATACTTCGACTTTCATCCTCTGCATATACATCTGCCGTATTTGGATGACCAGCAGGACTATTACCCAATTTTTCAATAAAGGTAATGTCAATTCCCTTAGACTCTGCTATTTTAATAGCATCTGGCACTTTGCTGTCATCAGCAGCAAAGCCTAATATACCAGCAATAATTGCAAAATCAGTTCCGTGACCTTTATGGGTTTCAGCAAATGATTCATAATACTTTACCACAACTTTTTTGGGAAGACCTTGAAATAATTTATTAGCAACTGTTCCAATAGCCAAAGCACCTGCAGTATGTGAACTTGAAGGGCCTATCATTATGGGCCCAATCACATCAAAACAACTTTTGTATTTAACAATCTTTTTTTCTTTAATAGATGCTACATTTATGTTCATATAAGCACCCCCATAATTTATTATTTTTAGCTGTAGTTGAATCTAAGTTGTTAGAATGATCGATTCAAAACAAGTTTCATTTGATAACGCTTTCTTTATTGAGTTGAATAAACTTTCCTTCTAATCCGCTATCCACCGTATAGTAATCATATCAGTATGTCCAATTTTAAAAAATTACTGGCAAGTTCTTTAGAATTTTTAATCCAAAACAAGGTTTGATATTTTCTCTAGAGGTAATAAATTGTGTCTCGACGCCCTCATTATAACTTGTATATTTATAAGTTTAATCTTTTTTTATTTTTAGAAAGATTGAATAGACAGAATTTTGAATAGGTAATAAATCACACTTAGTATGTAGCAATTGTGTCCTTTGTTTGAAGCTGTATTAGTTAGTAAAAAAGCAAAAATAACACAGAGTTCCTTTCATAAACACATTGATTATATTGAAAAATCATTATAAAGATACTTATATTGTCTTTTGTTTAAACATCTTATTTTGGACGGGAAATCTGTTGCAATAAATAATTCATTCAGATGAAAAGGAATACATTAATGAAATTTAAAACCACTTCCGTATACTAATTACACAATTTGTATAAATATTAATTATCAGAAAAAACAAACTTCCCATTCGGATCTTAACATAAAGGATACATTCCAAATAACAATGGAGATTCTGCTTTATCAATTTCTTTATACGTTATATTTCCCTCTTTACCTGCAACAGCAACTTGTACTTTTTCATTTGTTTTCACATCTTCTGCACCTATTGCACCACCCGCCAATAATCCTTTACTTAACAGACTCTCGTGAACAAAAGTTAGAGAGTTATGGAACAAAATATAATGTGTATGTACATACATTTCTTTTAAAAGAAGTTTTGTAGTATGCAACTGAATTAAAAAAATATAGATTTTTATGACTCTTTTTAGGGGATATAGCAAAGTGGGATCTTTTATATGCACATTGCTATACCGAACTAGATTTCAGCATAGTATTTTTTTGCAACTCATTGATTTTTACCAAACACGTATAAAAACCAAAAATATGAAAATAAATGACTGGCTAAAATTTTACTTTCAATAAAATAAAAAAGAACCTGCAAATTTGCAGATTCTCCTGATAATGATTTATATGAGTAAGACTCGGAAATATAATACAATGATTCAAAAATAAGTTCAAGTAAATTCAAAGAACCCGCTGGAGTTCGAGTTCTTTCAGAAGTGATGATGTTTTCTAGGCTTAGCAAAGTGAGAAAATACAAGAATATAATACATTGAGATTTAGAGAATTTCAATACTTAAATTAGAGGTTATTTTAATATGATGTAACATCAGCATTTTGAAGGAATAGCAATGAATACCTTATACATTCCCAGTCTACATAACGCTTTATTATCAGTAGAAAGAAAAAGGAAAATCCCTACTTTCACAATAAATCCGTCTTGCTACTCTATTCATTTTTTGATACATTCCTATCCACCGTTTTAGGCTTCTCTTTTGTACTGTGTTAGCCGAAAAATTGTATAAATCATAATTCGTTTTTCTTCCACCTGTTTCACCCTTTCTACACCCTAGTTTTACAAAATAAGAAGTCATCAAAACTTATATTTATTACTTTCTGTTATCTCCTTTCTCTTGTTCTATGCATAGTCTATCTGAATTTTTATTAGCTACTAAAAAAAGAATTTACAGGACGATTAAAAAAAGCCAAGTGCATTGCACTCGGCTTTATGGTCGATTAAACAATTTTACTTCAGACGTATTAAACTGATGTAGATAGTCTTTAGTAGAAGTATAGCCTGAATTCATGAGTGTTTTCTTTTCTTCTTCTGTGATATCGAAATTAAACGACGGCGTAAAGAATGTATTGATAAATACAGTACGGGCAGCATCTTCTTTGGTTGTTTTTCCGCTCTCATGACCTTTGATCATCGTTTGAGACAAATTCCATGCAAAATGAATAAGAGAATGGCCAATATGATGTTCTGTTGAAGTTGCGATATGTTTTAACATGGCAATCTCGGCCTGAGATTCTAAACGGAAACCCAGTGTTTCTTTGTTGTAGACAATTTCATCTGCAGGATCAAAGAAAGATGCATTGTATTTCGTGTGTAAGCTTCTTAGTGTAGAATGATCCTCCGTATTGCTTACCAGTTTATTAACCTCGTCAATCGTATCTGTGGTCGTGAAGTGTTCTTCTTTATTCACAAAACTTTTCCGATCAAATAAACGAATTGGGTAGTTATCCAGTACACCTCCGTCTACATAATAATCTTTATCCCATTCCACAGATTTAAAAAAGAATGGGATGGACATCGAAATCCGCACAGCAACTACTAACGGGACATCAGGTGTCGTTTCGCGAGAAAACGTACGAAGCTGGTGTGTAGAAATGTTCGTTCCTTGGAAAAACACGTCTTTTCCTGTTTTGTCATATAACTGCTGAAAGGTTGTGTCCTTACTCCCTGTCCACTTTTCAACGATCTTTCCTACCCACTCAGTGAAGAAATCCCCTTTATAGATACCAAAACCATCAAAAAATAAACGAATATTATCTTGTACAATCGAAAAATCATCATCTTTAAACGCTTTAAAATTCATGTCTTTGTGGATTTTTACAAGATCTGCGAATGGAATGGAAAGACCTAAAAGTAATGCAGTAATCGCTCCTGCTGAAGTCCCCCCAAATCGTTGTATTTCTGGTAAAATCCCTTCTTCATTTAGTGCACGGATGGCACCTATATAAGCGCTTCCCTTTACTCCGCCACCTTCAAATACTAAGTTACGAAATGGATATGCCATTATATACCTCCAATAGAGAAATTTTCGATCTGTTATAGTATCGGAAGTATATTGAAATATATTCCAAATGGTATTAAGAAAGCTTCATGCCCTCCGATACATATGGCGGAATTATCTTTATTCAATGGATGAATTGTTTGAAAGAGAAGGAATCTGCTTGGAATGGTAATTTAGTAGGATAGGAAACAGGAAACGGAGCGTATCTATGGATGCACTAACTAATAACCCTTTTTGAATCGTATATAACGTAACTTCTTTTCCGATGTATCCTCAAAGTAAAATCACGAGCAAAAAACCAAGAAACAATCTACATTTCATAAATCCCCCACCATCTATAACATACAATCCAGTGAAATAATTTGTTTCAGATACGTAGAAATATGATTTAACCAGCAATCAATAATCAGGTCTTCTTACCCTAAATATACCTGAATCTATTTGTTTCCATACCGGAAGAGTTAAATCATTTTGTTCCCATTCATGCAATTAAACAGATATGTATAATTGCATATCCATTAAATCGCTTTTAGTGCTATATTTTAATAGCGATGAATGCTATTATTTCATAAGTTGTCAACAAGCGTTATGTATGTATGAGAAAAAGGAAGGAGCCAAATAGGTCCCTTCCTTTTTCTACTAATTAAATAAATTACTCTCTGGTAAAAATTTAATTAGTGATGCTCCTTTACAAGCGTCTGATTATGCATTAAAAATGCTAGCTTTGCTTGCTGTCGGAAAAATTAAAGATGATAGCATTAAGTTATTAAGAGACAAAAATTCATCAACACGAAGACAGACTCGTCTTGGCTAGATAAATTTGGTGATAAATACAGGAAGTAACTCTTACGATTCAATGATTCCTTTTCCTGCCTTCTACCCTTGCCACTTCTGTTTCATGACTTGCAAATATAGATCTTCAAACTCGTTAAAATGGACGCGAAAAGCACCTAATGTATCGATATAAGCAGTAATCACATCTTCTTTATTAAAATGGATACCTTCCTGTGCAATATCATAGCTATCATCAAGGCTGTATAAATCAAAATATTCCTCTTCCCAATATACGCCTCTGTTTACTAGTAAACGAGTGGAGCAAGTAAGCGCTTGTTTCACATTACATTTCTGAGCTACTAACTTTTCATTTAAGACAGAAAGAAGGATATTTACCGAGTATTTTTCATCAACTATGCGGCTATATGACAGTAAAGCCGATTCTATATATATCAGCTTTGCTTTAGACATTAAAGATATCTCCATAATTTCATATGGCGGGTGCTCATTTGCTTCAATCAACCTATCGCACCATGAAATTACCTCCTCTCTATCCCAAAGCCCGCAGCCTAGTCCTAATGCATACAAGTGGGCTAACGTTTGATAAGATTTCAATATGTTTCACCTTCTATTTAACTGTATAGTGTTATTGCATTCATTTTGGAAATAATCACGTTTAGTAATAAATACAATAGACTCCCCAAACGGACAGCTTATTTGCATTAAAAACGCTACACATGAACTTTTGCTTTTTTTCGACGAATAAGCCACCAAACTAAAGATAGCAGTACTAGAGGGAACGGAATTACCTGAATAAAGAAAAATACTTTCCAAAAATCGTGCATCGTACTACCAGGGGAATCTGTTGCCATCCCGCCAATAAAAAAAGACAATGGAATGACAAGTATATTTATACCTAAACTAATCATTAGAAATGATAGATTCTCCTTCCAGATTATTAGTAATGCAGCCACTATAAATAAAACCAATGCAGTACCCAGTATAAGAAACAGTGCTCCAAAAAAAAATACAAAGTATAAAATACCATTGATTAAAGGTTCCACAATAGCCCTCCTAAGGATTCATTCTATAGAAACACTCATGTTATTTAGAAAGTCAGGATGCTAAACCTCTTAGTTCTCTTTCAATTTCTTCATTGCTATAGTCTTCTTGTCTTCTACCATTTTATCAGCTAAGAATACTTTATCTACATGCTTATATTCTGGACTGCGTTAGGACATATGTTTCTATTGTACAACCCGCTAACACTTAGACCTGCTAATACGATACCTTTAAAGGCTCTGTTCATATTCATTTGCCCCTTTTATCTTTTCGTATTTTTTTCTCCATCCATAGACAGTCCATTATGAACGTTTTCATTATAAGTATTGTCTGCTGTTACTGTTTTACTTTCCTTACTATCTGTTTCGGCCCTGATTCTTCTCGTTTACCGTTTCAGTATTACACTTCAATTCGCATTATCATTACATAAAAAGGACATACCTATTCATATATACCCCTTTATTATTTTATAAAGATTATACAAAAATTAACAATTAATCATTTACTCAACAATAGATAATATGGATAAAGAAAAAATACTAGAGAGTATCACAGTGTAGTAGTCTCCTAGTATCTGTTCATAGTATTTTAACGGCTATGCAAATGAGGAGGGATAAAAAAAGACCTCTTACGGAAAGATAAGAGGTCATCAAGAAGATAAAAATGTTGTATTTGAAACACGCGAGTTTCTAATTCACATCATAACACAGTATATCCATATATTCAATATATACATTAAATAAAGGAATGTATGTTCAAAAAAACACACGGAATATTAATTTGGAACAGTATGTTTTCTTCTTTTATCCTACTTTTTCTACACTGCCGTAATTGTAACAATGGATGGTATCCTCTGTATACTGATGAGCAATTGTAGCAAGTTTTTCTAAATTCTCTTCCGTTACCTCATGAGTAAACAGAACAAAATTACTGTCGGATTCGGAGTCTGTTGAAATGGAACCATCGATCCGTTATGAAATGTTGAGCTTGCATCTCCTAGATTCCATGTAAATATTCGCTAATTCCAATCCCCTTTCGTGTCATTTTATGTTTAATATAGTCTCGTACCGTACAAATGGGAAATGTTGTTAATTTGAAAAGAGAGCGGAATAAAATTTCTTTATCGCCTCTGTTCTTTCTTCTGTATGATAGAAAAAACGGAGAAAGATGGAATTTTATCTATCCTCATCACTTGTTAGAAAATTCTAATTTGATTAAATTAAAAGAAAATGATATATTGATTTTAGAATAATAATCCAATTAATGGATGACAACCTAATACCTGTAATTGGACTATGACAATGTCAGATAAACGAGAGGAATTTAATATGCAAAAATTATGTTCATTTGCTTTAATCGGTGCCTTAACCTTTTCGGGTTTTATCGTTTTAGACAGTACGCTACCTGATAAAGCGCGCGCTGAAGTAAATACGATTAAGCAAGCTTCAGCTGTTGTGGATGATTGGCCATGGCAGACGTATTTCTTATTGCATCACAACGTGGGCTATCTACAAGAATTAGCCCCTGGTACGTTAAAACAAGGTGATACGTTTGATACGACGGTATATATAGGCGGAAAAGATGTAGGTGTTGTAAAGATTTATCGATTGAACGGAGAAGGTAAATTGCAACGCTACAAAACCATTTCTGCAGGTGAGGCTGGACACCACTACTATTCTAGGTTCAAAACACCAATTACAACGGTTTACACACCAGGTACATATGTGGCAGTACTAAAAGTAGACAATTCATATTATTATGGTGGCTCCTTCCAAATTACAAAGTAAAACATATAGGTATATTTGTCTGAAACGCACTGGGTTACGGTGCGTTTTTGTTATCTAACGAATAAATGATCACGCGGGAAGTCAAAGCATATTATCGAAACGGAGCTGAATGTGATGAAAATTGTAACAGTTAATGCGGATGCAACAATCCATGTTGGTATTTTAAAAGGGATGACAGGATGTGTTACTAGTTATGATGCGGATACTGGGATGCCGAAATCTAATTGGATCCATTTACAACGGTTATAATTAGGTCTATATTTCTAACGCAATAAGGTTTGTATAGGATTCTTTAGAAAATTAATATTTGATTTTTATAGTGATTCAATACATTCTATGATTAAAACTAAGTTACATATTTTAAAATCATCACCAGGAGAATCTGCAAATTTACGGGTTCTTATTTAAAACATAATGCCAGAAAAGCTGAGGTGAATAAAGTGCAAAGTTTAAAATCTTTAAAACGTGACGTATACATTTTTCTTCCATTTTCTATTTATTTTTCCTCCATTTTTATTTCATTCTATATTATAGAGAATACATTCAACTTGCTAAGTTTTTTACCAGCACTTGGAACCCTGTATGTCTGGCTAACTAGTGTGATAGACATTAAAAATAAAAATTACAAAATAAAATAAAAAAGCATCTGAACTAGATGCTTTGCTCTTAATGTTATAGAATATTGACGCCCATGACCATACAGCTACCAAAAACAATACATACCAAACCTAAAAATATTAAAAACTCTGGCAGATCAAAATGTTCGAGTAACGCGCCTATTAATAATAAAAAGGGATATACTAGAATTTCAATCCAGGTTACGCCCCCTGCTTTCTTTATTTCTCGGTAAGATACAACGCTGACAAGTAAAACGCCTACTACAATCAACCCTATTCCTAACATCATCCATTCACCCTTTTGAAAATTTAGTATTTCACTTTCATATACTGCTCTTTTACGAGCACCAATAATTCCCTCAGTTTCTTCTCTACAGGATGTTCTTGATTTTCTGGTACTTCTCTCCCGTATGATGAGAAGCTTTGTGAGCAAGCACTAGTTGTAACTGCCAATTTCGCGTATGAGAATGTATGCTCATTTTCTTTACCAATGTTTTCAGTAGTGCCTCCATTTGAACCAACGCGTATACAGCTTTCATCAAGTTTGGTGCGCTTACCTTCCTTGTTAACCGTGTAATACGTGTCATTGACTTCCCCATATTTCATATCGGCTGTAGATGTAACTGCGGTCCCGTCTGCAGAAAAAGTGACGACACGAAATCCATCTTCTTCTGGCAACAACTCAGCTCCTGGAACATTATATAGTACCAAAAGGTCTCCTTCGTATGCTTCAGGAATGAGATAGATTGTATCTGTAATGTCTTTTCCGAATCGGATACAACCGCTTAAAAGAATCATAATAAAGATCCCGCAATACATTATAACTTTTCTCATAGAGTCTCTCCCGTTATGTGTAAGAATGTATAGTATGTATTATATAATTCAATATATTCCCTTGGATAGAATAAGTTTCTAGTTTGAAGACGATTTTACTATTGTCATATAAAAGAGTTATGTCAGTGGATGATTAGCACAAAGAGAAATGGAGTGAATTGATGAGCAGACGTTTTGCATTAACATATGAAAATAAGATTTTGAGAAAGATAATAATTACCGTAAGTATTGTCATACTCGTTTTCATTGCAACAGGGTGTGATTCTGTCCAAAATGATGCAAAGGATGTAACGGAGATTCCGCTAAACAGCAAATTAGAATCCCTTATTTCAGAAAGTATCATTGCCTGGAATCAAGACAAATTAAATCATACAGAAAAACAATTTGAGACGCATGTAATCTATGGAACTGAAATGAAGGATGAAAAAATGTATGTCTACCTTCATTCCCTCATGCAAGGATACAACCGCGAAACACAGACAGTTTCTCAAGCAGGACATTTACTTCCAGTCCGTGTGACGGTCACAAAAAATGGGGATGATTACATCATTGAAGATTACCGTGAACCAGGAGATGGTGCTGAAAATGAACCTACTTTGCGCAACATGTTCCCGAAAAAGTATGCGGATCAAGCACTCACTATCTCAAATGAAACGATTTAATCATTAGAATCTCGTATGCAAGAATATGTTTCTAAGTGGCTGGAAGATACAAGTAATAAGAGACAAGATAGATAACAAATAAAATATTCATAATCGAATATTTTACAAAAAAAGGAGAGATATAATCTCTCCTTTTTCTACTTTATACCTAGCATTATTTGTTATATCCACCAAGTTGCTGTTCTGCCATAGCAACGAGACGTTTTGTGATTTCTCCACCTACAGAGCCGTTCGCTCTTGCAGTTGAATCCGCGCCTAATTGTACGCCGAATTCTTGTGCAATTTCATATTTCATTTGATCTAGTGCGCTTTCTGCACCTGCAACCACTAAAGAGTTGTTACGATTGTTTGCCATCATATATCACCTCCTGTACGTTTAATATGCTACGAAACAAAGAAAATATTATTGGTAAATAAAACCATTTATAGTTTGTTCTTTTATCCACTATTTTACTTTTCCGTAACGATTTCAGCAGAATAACAGTATGAGTTTCGTTTATTCGCATTAATATACAGAATGGAAAATATGTTTACGAAGAGTTATATTTTTTATAAACATTTATCGATGTAGTTGTATTGCAAGTTCTTCTAAAATATTGACAGATAATATGCCGTGTGTTAAATTCAAAATATTTAAATATTAAGGAGATGAGTGACAGATGTCAGTTAATAAGATAGAAGAATATTGGTATATGTACGCTAAAGAAAATGAGTTAAACATGAGTGTTCCAGATGCATGGATGTTTGGAGATGGTTCCAAAGAAATGGGAGATAAATTAGGAAGTTTAGTAGTTAAAGGAATCAAAACAGGAACATGCGCTGCACATTGTGTTTATGAGCTTGAAGGGGAAGAAATTCAAAAAGTTGGTCAGTACGATATTGTATTGGATGGAGACAATAATCCATTAGCAATTATAAAATATACAAAGATCGATTTACTAAAAATGAATGAAGTAACAAGTAATTTTGCAAGATCTGAGGGTGAAGGCGATTTAAGCTATGATTATTGGTATAGTGAGCACGTTAAATTTTTCACTTGGGAATTAAGTCGGTATGGACTTACTTTTACTCCAGACTTAATGCTCGTTTGTCAAACGTTTAAAGTAATGGATGTTTATAAAAATTAAACATGGATGAAAATCAAACATGTTTATTTTATATTATGTTTTTAAGCATTTCGTCATGTAAAAAAACAAAATCCCCTTCAGGAAAGCTGCTAAGCTAGCGTAAGGTGCTAAATTCCCTCAAAGTATCTCAAAAGCTGGATAATCATTTAATATTTCTGTACTCTCCAACTTACAACAAAACACATCGCAAAATATTTTTACGATGTGTTTTAAAAGGGAAATCATCATCAAGTTTTTCACCCATATTTTTATAAGGAGTTTTACCATTGAGGATAAACGCCTTCATTTCAAAACAGTTCTTTTCATTTGTATACGATATGTCTCACACATATAGTATACAAATTATTACACTTACTTTTCTTCACCGCTTGCTTGCATGGAATTAAAAGTCCAATTTAATTTCAACGCATCTCCTTGAAATACATTTTGTTCTTCACCGTTATCTACGAATGTAAACATTACATAAAATGTATCATCATCACCTGGAGCAAGTCCATTTCCTTCTCGATCTACAATACCGTTCTTTACAAGATTAGGAATATTTCCATTTTGCATAGCTACCTTTAATTCAGATAATGTAGTAGACCAAATTGGAACCTCATTTTTATCCAAGTTCCACAAGAAATCAACACGGATATGATCACCAAAATCAGCATTTCCATTATCCCCTTTCGCATCGATTACACTGTAATCTGTCAGGAGTTTCACATCTCCTATTGCTAAGGTTCCTTTGTTTACTAATTGAAAACCACGTTCCATTTCATCACCTGGTTTCAGATTGTCGACATTAATAACAACTTCTGGATTCACACTCAAATCTAAAGTACCCGCTGCAAACGTGTTTTGTGATACTTCCTTATCACTAAAATATGCATATGTTCCCCCGCCAATTAAGGATAAGCCAAGCATTGCAGTTACAACACCCATACCAAGTTTTTTCTTCATACCCATTTCACAAGTCCCCCTATTGTTAAAGTTTAAACTACAAACCTTATTTCCATCCCACAAACAACAATAATAATTAAGCAACTTCCTTGTCCCATAATGAAAGCAAACTTACTTTAAACTAGTTACTTCATGTACCCAAACGACTATGACTCTTAAAATGACCGGTAATGTTACCGTAAATCATTTCCGGTCATTTGTTAACCAATCCATTTCATTTAATATCCATTGTCTGATGCCTTTATTTACTCTAGAAGTTTGTCCACTTATTTTTTTGGTTCTAAACCGATAGAGCGTAAAATTTTCTCTAACGTCACTGGCCCTACATTTTCTTTCGGTTTCTCGTTTCCTTTAGCATCTGGGCCCTTTTTCAAGAAGTTTTTCTCAATTAAACGAACATCCGTTTCACCTACAACACCATCTTGATTTATATCTCCATCTTTTACAGATACTTTTCCTTTTCCATACGATAAAGCTGCTATTCTAGCATCTTGAATATCTACCATTTTATCGCCGTTTACATCACCTGCAAGGTTATCATCCATGTCAGCTCTAAAGTTTTGTCCCACTAATTCTCCATCCTGCATTTTCCCTATTTTTGTTGTTAATTTACTATTTAAATGACCTGGCATTTCTACGAAAATATCATATTCTTTATCGCTTACTGGAACACTATGAATTTCAAATTGTCCGTTATCACCAATCGTTCCTGTATATTTCTTTCCATCCTTTCCAACTGCGTACACTTTTGCTCCTAGTTTTGTATAGTCTTTCTTACCTAAATACCCCTCTTCATTCAAGAAAGCTTCCGGGCCAATATATCCTGTAACCGTTGAATGTTTCGAAACAATAGCAAAAGATTTATCTTTAAACGCAGGAATCTCAATGCCTTCTGATGCACCAACTTTTGTATAAGAGAACTTATCTACTCCAAATGCAGTCAAATCATTAAAGTATTCATCGTTCGTCATCTCGAATGTAACATCTAAAAATGGTTTATCTCCATCTAATCCTTTAAATTCTTTTCCTTCCAATGATGCGCCAACTTTCACCTTGTTTTCCCAAGCTCCTGCTTCACTTATCTTCGGATCTTCTAATTTAAGGTTCAATCCATGTTGTTCTACATATTCCGTAAGTGCTGGATTTGGTTTCACATCTGTAAATTTAAATAGCTGCTTGTAATAAGGAATTTCAAATGTACCTGACATAAGCTGTTTTACATTATTAAGATTCAAAGTTAATGTAATTTTCTCTCCTAATTTGATTTTATCTTTGTCATAACTTGGAACAGCGTATTCTGTCCCTTCTTTTACAAAGACGTAATCTTTATATCCAGTTGCCATATTCCCTGCAGTTGCAAGATCATATCCAAATAATTTTAAATTTAACGGCTCATTTATTTCCTCTGGAAGTACTCCAAATTTAAAATCACCATTTGCTTGAATTGTATTCAACCATCCCGATGGGAAGGCTGAGTTTTGATAATATACAATTTGATTCGCTTTTTGATCATATTGCAAGCCTTTTGCCTTTAATGCATCTACTGTAGAATCATAAATATTACCATGCACCCATAATGCACGCTGGCCGTCTTCTTCTTTAAACATAGAATCATTGACTTCGTGTATACCAGGTTGTACATCCTTAAATTTCATTTCAGGTATTACATTATCAATGATAATGCTATCGCCTTTTGTATAAGATTTTCCTTCTTTATCATATCCAACGAAGTTCAATTCGTAATCTCCATCAGGCAACATAACAGGTTTATCCGCAATTGGATGAGCTGGATTTCCTGTGAATGGAAGTACATACCCTCCCATACCAGAAAACATCATATATTCAACATTCGGTGTTAGACTACTTGCATTAAGTGTACCAACGACTCCTAATGCCTTCCCTGTCGTTCGGTCCTTCACAATTGCATCAATGGTTTCGAGAGGACTATTTAATTTAAATGACAACGGCGAACTTGGTCTTTCCATAAATGGATGGAATTTAGAAGCATCTGTTGCCATTGCATCTCTCAGTAAATCTACAGACGCAATCCCTTTTTCTGTGAATTTAACTGCAAATGGTACTTGATATACTTCTTTTTCATTGTTTTTATTTGAAATATGAATATAGCCCTCATATCTACCAAATTCAGCGTTTTCTGGAATGGTAATTTCAGGGTTAATTTCCTCTGATGCACCAGGAGCTACTTTAATAGAATCTGGTACGTTTAGCTTCACACCATTCTTCGCTGCATCTTGCACACCTACACTTGTAGGTGAAAATTTCACCTCTAATTTAAACTCTTTCCCATCTGTTTTACTGCTGTTCTTAATTAAAACTTTTCGACTATCTTTAATAGGCCCATTTTCAATTTGATTTTTATACCCAAATGCAATAGAACCTGTTTTTTCTTCAATTTCTACTTCTTCATCACCTACAACGTTTGATGTTTTATCAACAACCTCGATAGATGTATCTGCATGAACTGCACGATATGCATCAATTCGTCCTGAGCCCACCTCAAATACAGAACGCTCTTCCTTTAAATCAACTGCGGTATTCATGAGTGCTTCTTTTACTTCAAATGGACTATAGTTTGGATGTTCTTGTAAAATAAGTGCCGCTACCCCTGCAGTATGAGGAGTTGCCATAGAGGTACCTGACATACGTCCATACGCTACCGGATAATTATCTCCATCTTTTGGATCATTAATATATTCAGGAACAGTTGAGAAAATAGACACACCTGGTGCTACAATATCTGGCTTAATATCATCTGTCTTAGTTGCAGGACCGCGGGAGCTAAAATCAGCTAAGTGATCTCCCTCTATTTTTATATTACTTAGTTCTCCAAACGCTAACGACACATCTCCTTGTACAGCTTTTACTTGTAATTTCTCACCATCTACTTTTGTTAAGCGGAACGATGGAATAGACGAAGTACTTTCCCCAAGATAACTTGTAATTTCACCATCTACATTGTTATATACGATTACCGCTTTTGCGCCTGCTTCCTTAGCATGCTTAATTTTTTCATCAAATGTAATCTCACCGCGTTGGATAAGAGCTAATTTTCCTTTTACATCTTTTCCTGTAAAATCATTTGATTTTCCAAGCCCTGCATATACAACTGATACGGATTGACCTTTCAAATCTTCAATCTTATCAGTAAAGCTTTTTCCAAGTAGCATCATCTTATCCACATGTAAATCACCTGCATCGATAGAAAACGTTGGGATCGTCATTGCAGCATCACTGGCTCCAACTGTAATTGGAAGTGCCGCTGCACTAGGTGATCCAATGGTACCTTCTTCCGGACCACTGTTACCTGCTGCTACTACTGTAACAACACCAGCTAACATCGTATTGTTCACTGCGACAGAAGTAGGATATAAAGGATCATTAATAGACGCTCCTAGTGATAAATTGATAACATCCATATCGTCTTTCACCGCTTTATCAATCGCAGCAAGAATACCGCTTGTTTGTCCACTTCCATATGGACCTAATACGCGATATGAATATAAATCTACATCTGGAGCAACACCCTTCACTGCATAATCCACACTATTCTGTTTGTCTGCAGCAATTGTCCCAGCTACATGCGTACCATGGGATGTATAATATGCACTCCGCTCATAAATCTCAGGATATCCTCCAGAATTTTGCCAATCCTTATACGTTGTCTCCATTGGATCAGCATCATTATTAACAAAGTCCCATCCTTTTATGGAGTTCGGATCTATTTTACTTGGATCTTCACCTTGTTTTGCACGATATCCTTTATATGCATCTTTCAAATCCGGGTGGTTGTAATCAATACCTGTGTCCAGTACACCTACCTTAATTCCTTTCCCTGTTATTTTTTCATCATGCAGCTTGTCCACACCAATTTGCGGTACACTATCCGCCATTTTCGGTTCAACAGCAGTCTTAGTTGTTTCTTTCGGCAAATCAATTTTAACCTCATGATCTTCCCATACGCGCTTAACGATACCGGTACGAACTAAGTCTTCGATCATATTTGCTGGTAAAGAAATCGCTACACCATTAAAAGCATTCTTATATTCTCTTGTTATTTTTGCAGATTTTACATTTGTTCCTTTCTCTTT
The DNA here is from genome assembly GCF_038006365.1 of Bacillus sp. FSL L8-0152. Lineage (NCBI taxonomy): Bacteria > Bacillati > Bacillota > Bacilli > Caryophanales > Bacillaceae > Bacillus > Bacillus sp. FSL L8-0152. Next base: position 2,537,217 of record NZ_JBBOVB010000001.1, on the reverse strand, counting down.
ATTCTTTTGAAGCTGCTCAAGCTCTGCTTTAAATCCTTTATGTGATGCCTCTACCTTTTGTTCCGCATTTGAAAGAGCTACTTTTTTCCCTTTAGCCGCTTGTTTTAATACCTCTATTTTGCTAGGCGCTTGCTTAAATTCTATAATCACATTCACATTATTAGGACTTGTTGTATTGATACCTGGCGAAATAACAAAACCTGGTTTTGTATCTAACGTTTTTAAGGCATTACGTTGTTCCTTTGTAAGACCTTTTAAGATAGCATTTGCATCATCAATTCCAGTTAAAGTAGATGTATTTACCTCTTCCGCTAATACGTTATATGGAATTCCTTGAGACAATAACATTCCAGCTGTTAACGTTCCAATAAGAATCTTTCCAAATTTCCCTCGTTTCATATTACATCTCCCCATTATTAATATTATTTTTTGAAACAAATTGATTCTTAAATTCCCATGTAGCATTGGAAACTCTATTAATCTTAATCTTTTGTATCATGAAAGACTTCCAACACTACTACCATCCCCATACCTTACATAGCTAACCACTCACTTTACTCTTTCTATAAGAGCCCTCCGTCATTTATTTCCAACAAAAGATTTTCACAAAATGAATTATTAACAAGATTAAAATGTAATTCTATTTTTATTATTCCACATGTTGATTATTCTGAAAATTAAACAAAAGGAGTATCTTTTCTCTAAGGATTCTATGCCTACATAGTACAAAAGAACTACCTTGTCCTTTATTCTTTGTAATACAGAATAAAGCGACACGATAGTTCTTTGATAGATTTCTTATTTAATCTAGCGGAACTAATTGATTTCGGACTGCATAAATCACTGCTTGCGATCGACTTTTCACATTTAGCTTTTTAAAAATTTTATTGATGTGAATTTTAACTGTTTTATCACTAATATATAAAACTTCAGCAATTTCTTTATTACTAAGTCCTTTTACTAGTTCAAAGAGAATTTCCTTTTCACGTTCCGTCAGTTCATTTTCATTTGATTCTACTTTCATTTTTTGCTGATGATATGTAATTAATTTTTTAGTCATACGCGGATGAATGACTGAATCGCCTCGATATAACATTCGAATTGCTGCTACTACCTGATCTGATGATGAATCCTTCAATAAATAACCATCAGCACCGGCCTGGAGTGCATCCATTAAATACTCGTCATGTTCATACATTGTAAACACAAGTACACGGCAACTCGGATATTTTTTTTTCACTAACTCTGTAGCTTCAATCCCATTTTTCCCTGGAAGATTAATATCCATCAAAATACAATCTGGTCGGCATTCTTCTACTTTTCCCAATACTCCATCTCCAGAGCTAGCTTCTCCAACCACTTTTATATCAGATTCATCCTCTAGTATGCTCCGAATTGCATCCCGTAAAAAAGCATGATCATCTACTACTAATATTTTAATCATTTTACGCACCCCTTGTTTGTGAATCTGGAATTAACAGTGTAATTTCTGTCCCTTTTCCTACAGAACTATCAATCTGTAAAGTAGCCCCTAATTGGTCAGCTTGTTCATTCATATGTAATATACCATAATGTGGCTCATTCTTCGTTTTAACCATAGACTCAAATAGTGAAAAGCCAACTCCATTATCCTTAACTCTTAAAAGCACGTGCTCCCTTTGATAACTGATTAAAACATCAGCCTTTTTTGCTTGCGCATGTTTTACAATGTTTTGCAAACTCTCTTGTAATGTATCAAAAATAACCCTTTCTTTTGAAAAACTAAGCGCACGTGCATGACCCCTTTCATGATATGTAATATCTAGTTCATATTCTTGTTTTAAAGATTTTATTTTACTTGCTATCGCCTGCTTAAGGCCTAGTTGTTGCGTCGGATATGGCTTTAAAGCATAAATAGAGTAGCGAACTTCTCCTAGGCTTCCTCTTAAATCTTTTATGCTTTTCTCTACTACCTGCTGCATATCAATTGGTTTATCACGGTATTTTTTCCGAGCGGATTCTAATTGGAATATCACCCCGGCTAATGTTTGCGCAATACCATCGTGAATTTCACGGGCGATTCTATTCCTTTCTTCTAAGATCATTCTTTTTTCCTGTTCAGAAATCAATAACCTTGTTTTAACTACGTTAGCTAATTGGTTAGAAAATGTAGCTAACGACTGTACATCTTCCGGAAAGAAACCCGCATTTCTACTTTTCCCTGCAACAAACATTCCGACTAGTTCATCATTTACTATAAGAGGAAAATATACAAGTGAGCGTATAACACTATCAAATATTTCATCTTCAGGAGCAGTACCAATTTTCCAATCATTAAATACAAGATTTTTAGAAAGTCCCTCAAACGCCTCTAACTTTTCTGAATCATCAGATATATCAGAACGGACTTTCCCATCTTTTAATAGAATATTCCAGTTACCATCATCTTTTGTCCATATTACATATGCTTGTATGCCAAAAAAACCTTTAAGTGCTTGTTTAATATGTTTCAAGTTTCCTCCGGTTAATCCTCGACTAATTTCGGTCGTAATAAGAAATAACTCATATAATCGTTCCTTTTCCATCCTTATCCGTACAGAAAAAGAACTAATTACTGAAGTTGCTACAAGTGGAAAAAAGAAAAACAGTACTGTAATTTCGTTTACTTCCACACTATATGTACTAATTAGTACATGCATCAGTGCCGCATAAGAGAAACCAAAAGTTTCGCAAAGAAATACCGTAATAGTTTTTTTATACCATTGATAAATTGAATATGGCTGCGGAAGAAGTATCATTAACAAATCATAAAAGCGATTGTTGAAAAAACAAAAAAACACGCAAAATAATAACAAAGATATTAAATTCTCATACAGAACTGACATACCTATCTTATTAATTATTAAGGACATACATTTGTCTGAAAACCATTTGGCAAAGATCAAACTAAGTGCATGTTGAGTACTATTAAATAACATTCTTTGTATCGGTGAACGACGATGCAGGTGAATAATTAGCGTGACAAGTACAATAGCAACAATAGTTATATGGATTCCAAACTGCCAACTCATAGCGTAAATTATCGGAAAGGTAAGCGAACTAGTTCCTCTCCAAAATCTTACAGGAAAATACTCTGCAATCCCCATAAAAAGTAACAACAATATTAGTATTGTTAGATGAGAAGGGATTTTAATTTCAAGTAAAGATATAGTTATAGTAACCAAACCAAGAAAAGAAATAAAATAAAGATAAAAACTAGCAATCTTTTCTCTCATAAAGATAGAATTTACATCTTTCAAAACAACCCCTTCTTTCCTTATAAAAACTTCATTTTCTCTATTATCCAACAAAAAACCGGCACTGGCAAAATGGAAGGACATCCACTAGCCAATCACCGGCTGTGTACTACACCTAAAAAGGCAAGACACAATACTAGTATATATCAGTTTGTGAAGTTTACCCATTAGTCAAATGGTGTAATTGTACATACTTTTAGACTTAGGTCTACTAATACAAAAGATGTATACGCAATTTAAATTTTGATTCACTAAAAAAATTCTAAGAAAAATAGGAAGGCAATCGTAGTAAATACTTATCTATATTAATTTCATCTAAATCTTTAGGTTATGTATGTGTCAAATACTCCCCATCTAATATTTGCAAATAACCTATGAGATAATCTCCTTATATACTACATATGAAGTTTATCACTTAATATTTATTGAAGAAAAGACGATGCATACAATATTCAAATCTAATTAACATATCATTTGATTATCGGTAGCGAGATTAAAGAGACTCCCTACTCTTAGAAAGGAACCTCCAATTCATATTATTACCCCATGCCCATCAACTTAAGAATTTTATAACACCCCAAAACAAAAAGTCATGACCTAACTTTCGGGGTCACCTCAAACGAGCCCATGACTTTTTATATGCTATCTCACAAATAATCCGGGAACACTTTACAGCCCTTTTCTTGCTCCATATCATGGCCAAAGAAAATAATCGGATTTTCTTTCTTAACAACATCTTTTAAACGTTTTATTGAAGATAAAGCTAAATCCGAATCAAACCCAGCAAACGGTACTTCATCTTCAAAGTTTTCTTTCGTATATGATGCATCAATAGTTAGCAACACTGGACCTGATTTTTCCGTCTCAATTAATAATGACTGATGACCTGGCGTATGTCCCGGTGTATATATTAATTGCACACCTGGCACTACTTCATAATCTCCTTCAATGATTTTATAGTTTAAATTCGGCAATATACATTCTTTCAAATATTCCTCTCTGTAGAGTGCTACCTCATATTCAGCACGCTGTACAATAATTGGTGTATTTGTAAAAACGCCATTTCCTCCTGCATGATCAAAATGCAAGTGAGAACTAATGATATAAAGAAGATCTTCTGGCTCATATCCGGCACGCTTTAAAATATTTGCGATCCTATCGTTCTCATTCATTTTAGGTAAAACTTGTCCTTCAACAAATGTACCTTTAAAAAGATTCTCATTATTAAGAGCACTTTCTGGCATACCTGTATCTACTAAAATAAGTCCCTCTTTTGTCTCCAAAAGATAACACCAAACAGGTAAGTTTAGTAGTTTACCCGGTGTAAGTGTACTATTAACTGAAGAATGATCCAACATACAACGACCTGCTGGGAGGAAATAAAGCTTCTTTACTGTCATTATGTATCCACCTTTACAAATAATTTAGGATAAAACAATACAATATAATATTTCGCTTATTAGAAATAAACTCCTTTTCACCTTTCATTATTTCAACCATTATTTTTTCAATTGTTCACAACTTTTCATTACAAATTCAGTGATACTGGAAAACCTATGCAGGAATTCAGTCCGCCTTTAGGCATAGGATAAAAGTGTCAACTTTCCATAGAAAAGTTAACGTCAAGTAACTCCAAAATATATAATAAAGGTTGATTTTAGAGTTACTTTTCCACATTGGAATATCTTGTCTTATTCCCCTTTTTCGGTGGATGGGCAAAAACACCCTAATTCTAGAAATTCATCAGTTTCCATAAAACCAAACTTCTTATACACTGGTCTACCCATTTTTGAAGCCCCAAGCCATATTTGTGAGATACCTGAAATCTTAACTTCATCAACTAATTTAGTTAACAGCTTTGTTGCGATTCCTTGCCCACGATAATTTTCATTAGTATACATATTTGTGATATAAGCCTTTTTTCCAGTCTTATTGGTGTAACAAGGTGGAAATTCATAAAAAATTACTGCACCACAAGCTATAGTTTCTTCATTATCTTCCACTAGCCATTCAATTAAAGTACCTTCACTTAGTTTATTTTTAAAGAAAGCATATAGTTCTCTACCAATATCTATATTAGGTTCTATCCCCTCATCAACTAATTGCTTTTTCTTAACTCGACCAATTTATCAATATCATCGATATTTGCTTTGCGATATTTCAACTTTTCACAACTCCTTTATAAAATTACAACTGACCAGCCCCATAGCATAATTAATTCTCATCATTTTACCATTGGTTCTTATTAAACTAAACTGCCATTAAGTTATTTGGGGTATTTGCTCTTCTTTGCTTGATAGCCATATGTGTACTACCACGAATAGAACGATACCTTTTATATATTTTCTTTCGTAATATTAACCCCATATTCCCTATAAAAATCTAAAATTACAGATGCATTCATACCCAAATCTAATAAATTTTCCGGAAAGTAAATTTTAGAATCCGGAACCATAATATCAGATGTTTGTAAAATGTTCTCTGCTTGGACAGCTGCTCCTAAAGCAGTAAGATGTGTCTGTCCTAACGGATCTGATATGTTCACACATCGCCTATGCAATACACCATTAGCATCATAACCTTTAAGATGAATAACTATGTTATGTGCACTTCCACTTCCGGGTTTATAAAGAATATTTTTTCGTAAGTCATTAAATTTTTCTCCACTAATCAGTTTCCAAATTCCTGTATTCACCAGAGAAACCAGTCCATATGTAGATATTTTACTATCAAAAGCAATCCGAAAGTTAGCCGAAACAGCATGAATTGATTCTGGCAGGGTTACGTGATCAGGAGTATCCAAACGATAACATTTGGTTATATAACCGTTGGGAAAGCGGACTTTGATCGGATCAGTCATTGGATAAGCCTGTCGCATTCCCTCTCGAGCTTTGACTTCAAATGGAATCGTTAACCGGTCCATATATGCTGTTGAATTTGGTCCTGCTTTGTCTTGAAGAGAATATAGTGCGTTGATATCAACCGTAACCTCTTGAATATCTTTTGAATACATTTTAGCAAAAAGGGCTGCTGTCCCTCCCATCCACCCTGAAGCTAATACAACAGGGGATTGGACCTCAACATTTTTTAATCGATCAATAGAACTCTTAAAACGTTCAGTCCAACGAGTAATGTCAACCAATGGAATTTTTTTTTGAACTGCAGATAGAAGTAGTCTATCTTGCGGGTCATTAACCGCATTAACAACTAATGTGAAATTATCATCCAAATTTCTTAACGGATCATCTGTTGTGTTGTCTACAGTGACTATTTTTACTCTATCTGATTCAAAAGGTAACGCTTTCCCTAAAGTTCTTCCTCCTAATCTAATTTCCAAATCAGGATGTCGATCATGTAAAATTTGAGCAATTTGACTACCAACAACACCATACCCACCAACAATTAATACTGTTTTCTTATTCATCTGAAACCTCCATTTTAATTAGTGTGAAATCATAAGTTTAAATGATTAAAAACTTAAACCTTTTAACATAATGTCGCTAAAAAAAGGGACAAAGGGTGCCCCTAAACTATAAATGAGTACCTAATTCTTACATTCATCTTCAACTAAAGAAACAAGTTCTTTTAAAAGATTTATTGTTTCATTAAATTCAAGACAATAATACATTTCAGTGCCTTTTTTCTGAACTCGAAGTAACCCTGATTGTTTCAATATTTTCAAATGATGAGATACAGTAGGTCTTGACATGGGAATATGCTCCGCAATTTGCGTCACATTCAAGCTATCTTTATCAATTAAAAGCGATACAATTTGCTGACGAGTTGGATCTCCCAACCCTTGGAAACATGGTCTTAAATTTTCTAAAATATGCATTACTTTATCATTACAGTTCATTTCGCTAACATTACCTTCCGTTTAAGAATTTAATCATTTAAACGTATTATAAATTACATTGCTATCTAATGCAATAAAGAAGTAGCACCAACTTTAATTATAAATATTGAAAGTTTCATAAACAGCCATTTTCAATTTTCCAGATTTGTAAGAATGTCAGTTCTTTTTTCTGTAACAATTGTCAAATTCATTCTAGCTATAACCAGGACAAACCCACGAAATTTACTAAGCTTATATCGGATTGTATCAAGAACTTTCAACTCAAGTAATTCTGCTTCGCCTGTTTATCCTCCTACAGAAAAATGGCGAAAGTTCCACTGTTATGAGAAAAAGAAAGTCTTTAATATTTTAGATGTTGTCTATAATTGTACTCTGTGTCACAAGAAAACAGCATAGCAATAAATAAAATGCCTTAACTTCTCATAAATGACTGTTGTAGTGATATAAAATTTTCGTTATGGGGGTAATTTAAAATATTAACTTAATAGCTATGGGGTACCGCCACACATCCATCAACTTAAAAATTCAAAAATAGGGACTTTGATTTGTCTTGCAATCCCATCCAATGATACTTAGCCTTTTATGAAGGTCATGTTCCTCAGACCGTAGATTTGTCATTGTCTGTCTCAACAATTCGGGTCTGGATCCCTAGAGAATATATGTATGCTAGTTGTGCTCAAGAAAAAATATAGTTTGTCTTCCTACTTTATAAATCCCTTAACATTTCCTGTAACTTTCCTCCGTGTTTTTCAGCAATTCGAAGTCTTCCGCACTTTGAATATCCTCATCAATGTCCATAATTATGAGGAGTCTAAAAATTTGAAGAAAACAACAAAAATAGTGTAAAAAAGCTACATACTATTTTTGTTGTTTTCTTTTTTAATCAGTATAAATTTGTTAATTATTACAAGCGTTTAATTTATTACACTTTTTGCGTGCTTTAATTTCCGCCGGCTGGGCACCAAGCCAATAAGTTGGAAAAGCTGTCCCTTCAGTAACACCCCCATCACGATGCATGTAATAACGCTCATCATGGTTAGCTTTAAAGTTTCCTTCAAGTGCAAGTTCCACCCACTCTGCACCAAAACGAAAAATTTCTGCAGCTACTCCACCAAGCGGGTGAAATTCATTCTCATAGACGCGTATCTCCTTTGGTGCTTCTACAAACTCATAAAGACTTAATGCTTCTTCCAAACGGGTAAGTTCATCAAATTCTCCTATTCCCATGAAGACTGGACAAGTAATCTTTGGCGCCAATTTCCACAGGTTCATCTGGCTACTCAACTCGTTTTCAAAAGCAACTTCATCAGTGTAACCAGACATGTACATAAAATTGGCTTTGAAACTCGGCTGAGCTCTGTTAAAGATGGTATCAAATTCACCATATACACCTTCAAAAGTGGCTATAGCGTTTATACGATTATCACTCGCAGCAGCTCGCATCCCCCAATACCCACTCATACTGATACCAAAAAATCCAATCCGTTTTGGATCAACCTCAGGCCGTTTTAATAGAAAATCGATATAACAACTAACGGCGCGTTCGTAATTAGTCAAATCGACTTTTAGACCTTCAGATACAGATTCACCTTGACCCGGTCCTTCAATTGATAGAGCTATGATACCACGAGACGTATAATAACGTTGCGCAATCTGTATATAGTCTTCCTTAATCATATCCATACCTGGACCTAATATTACTGCTGGTGCATTCTGAACTTCACCTGAGGGCAAATGAAGTAGTGCATATATCTGTTTGCCTTCAAATTCTAGTACTATACGTTGTACTGTTCCTCCTCCAAGTGATGAAATAGCTGCCACACATTCGTTACAACGTTCTCGAAATGCCAATTTTCGTGGATCATCATTAAAATATGAATATTGTGCACGTCCCCACATAACAGCAGCTCGCTGATATAGATCACGAGCAGTAACAGTGAATCCCTTTTGTTCATAATGTTTTGCACGTTCTTGAGCCTGAGAAGCAACCGTCGCCCATGCTTTTGGTATCATTGCTCCACTCTTTACTTGAGAAAAAACTTTATCAAAATCAGTGTGGTCATGTCCTAACTGTTCCATAGTTGCCTTTGCTTCAGGATGCAAAGCATCAAACCCACCAAGTGCAAGGGCTATATCTAAAGCCCATCCTTGAGATTGTGAACGTTGAGTCATAATAATCATCCTTCATTATTTTAATTAAGTACTTAACAATTAAGTACTTAATTAAAATAATGAAGTATAATATGTACTTTTGTCAAGACTACAAACCAAGTCGTCTTATTATTTTATTGATGATTTAAGGTGAGCATATATAATATTGCTTGGAAAATGAATAGCCAGTCTCTACTTAATTTGACTCTACTCTTTTTCATATGTTAATGTTAACACCATATAATTAAGTACTTAGTTAACGGGAAAATGGTGATGTTATGAAAAATTCTTCAAATAAGTTAACTGCGATAGACGAACTTAGTCAAGCTATATATAGTCTGACTGCAGCCGATGGACGTTTAAGAGGGCGAGCTACTCGTACATTAGGGGCAGTTTCAATGGTCCATGCTCGAACCCTTAAAGTACTAGCTGAAGAAGGCGAATTGTCAGTCAAAGAATTAGCTGATCGAGCAGAAACTACCGCCGCTGGTATTACTCAATTAATCAATGGATTACAACAGGCTGGTTACGTTGAGCGTGTTCGTTCAAATAACGACCGGAGAGTTGTCAATGTCCAACTTACGCCTAGTGGTTTAAACTGTCACTTAGAAAGAGAGAAAAAACTAAAACATATTCTTAATGCGAACCTTTCAGATTTTGATCCAGAGCAAATCGAGAAATCCTCTGAAATAATTAGGTGTCTAGTTCATGTCCTTGACCAACTATAATAGTATTCTAAAGCTTTCTTGAGTTTTTAGAACTAACACATCGCTATTATGCTAAAAGAACTAGTTATCCCAAAATAATAAAACCGCATCTCCAATTATTAGATAAATATCTAATCCATTGGAAATGCGGTTCACTTAGGTCATTGATGTTTCAGCTATTCTCTTTATTTGAAAATTACATCTACCATACTAATTTAATATTATATTCCTGAAGCCAACTATTAACTTGAAGTAAATAATCTATTATACCTCGTGCATCATTACCTGAAATTACTTCGTCTTTTCCTTCTGCAATAGCACGAACTCTTTCTACATTAATCAATGGCAAAATAGGTGATTCAGGATTGTTCAACACATGTAACATCCAATCACTAATACCTTGTACATAAGAGGCATCCTTTGTGCTTGGATATGCACTTTTTTTGCGATAACGCACATCTTCTGGAAGTACATTTTCAAAAGCTCGACGTAAAATACCTTTTTCAATATTGTCTATGCTTTTCATTTCGAATGGGACATTCCATAAGTATTCTACAAGCCGGTAATCGCAAAATGGAACTCGTACTTCAAAGCCATTCATCATACTTGTGCGATCTTTTCGTTCTAGCATAAATGGCAAGAAACGTGTAATAAACATGTAAGACATTTGACGTTGCTTCATTTGCAGATCACTTTCACCTTCTAAAAAAGGAACCTCAGCAACCGCATCTTCAAATTTTTGTTTTTGATATTTTTCAGGGCTAATCTTCGCTTTAAAATCCTCTGATAGAATTTCTGTGCTATACCATAAATTAACACTCCAAGGGAATATCTCTGCATCTAGAAACTTCTCTTGATGGAACCATGGATATCCTGAGAATACTTCATCTGCGGATTCGCCTGAAAGTGCAACTGTTGCGTCTTTTTTCATTTCCTTAAATAGCAAATAAAGAGACGTTTCCAGTTCTCCAACTCCAGGTAGATCACGCGCTCGCATTGGAGTTAATAAATACTCTATTAAACTATCTGATCCTAACTCTATAGAATGATGCTTTGTTCCTACATATTCAGCCACACGTTTCACCCAAGGTTCATCACGATCAAAACGAAGGAAGTCTTGCTCAAAGTCTTTTTCATCATTGATGAAATTCAGGGAATATGTATGAAGGCGTTCCCCTTTATTCCCAAATTCATTTCCTGCTAAACCTGTTAAACCACTGGAATCTAAACCTCCGGAAAGCATAGATACCACTGGTTTATCAGCAATTAACTGCCGTTTAACCGTATCTTGTAAAATGGAGCGGATTGTCTCGACTGTTGTATCAATATCATCTACATGTTTTTTACTTTCAAGTTTCCAATACTGTGTCGTAGTCGAGCCATTAGAGGTAAACGTCATATAATGGCCAGCACGCACTTCATGTATATCCTTGAAAATAGCATGACCAGGAGTACGTGTTGGTCCAAGGCAGAATATTTCAGAAAGTCCTTCTTTATCTACCTCTGCATCTACAAATGGATGCGAAAGTAAAACTTTTAATTCTGAACCAAAAAGAACTGCACTTCCCCTTTGAGCAAAAAATAAAGGTTTCACACCTAGATGATCACGACCAAGCATCAATTTCCCAAATCTTTCATCCCAAATACCAAAAGCAAAAATCCCATTTAAGTGTTGAACACAATCTTCTTGCCATTCTAAGTAAGCGTGTAGTAATACCTCTGTATCCGACTTGGTCTGAAATTCATGACCTTTCTCCTCAAGTTCTTTACGTAATTCTTGATAGTTATAAATTTCTCCATTGAACGTAAGGCCAATCGTATTATTTCCATCTTTATACAGCATAGGTTGAAGGCCACCTTCAGGATCAATGACGATGAGACGTCGATGACCTAATGCCGCTCGTTTTGAAAACCAATGCCCCTCTGCGTCAGGTCCTCGGTGAATGATAGCATCTGTCATTTTTTTTAACGTTTCTTGTTCATTAGACAGGTCTTTAGACCAGTCTATCCACCCTGCAATTCCACACATAGTGTCTACCTTCTCTCAAATAGTATAGAAACCGACTAAAATCAAATATCAGTCGGTTTTTCGTAAAAAAATCCGACTAAAATCATCTTTTAGTCATGTTTATATAATAAAATGAATTGAATAAAAAATCAAATAATTCACTCAAGAAAGAAATCACCGTCCCCTTTCACTTGAATTCTCATCGTCCGATTAAAAAATTATTACCTTAAACTTTCATTTTCATCCTAAGTGATACAGTTGCATTCTATTATAGTTATATACTAGAAATAAGAATGGTGTATGTTATTCTATAAGAAGCAAATAGAGGACTTTCTATTAGGATTTACAAAATTAGAAATGAACTAATACAGAATGTAAAGACAGAAAACTTCGCTAAATATTTCAAGGATAGGGTGTAGACAATGATCAAATTAGAAAAAGAAAATAAAAAAATGAAAATCATTCAATCTGCCACAATACTGTTCTCTACGCGTGGTGTCCGTAACACAACGGTTGATGAAATTGCAAAGACAGCTAAAGTTGGTAAAGGTACTATTTATTATTACTATACAGATAAAACTGAAATATTATGTGACTGCTATATGCGTCATATTCAGCTTAAACGCTCACAATTATTTAATTTATATAAAGAAGAAAAAGATGTTTTACTTCGAATACAAAAAATTCTTCATTATATCAGCCTAGAATATCATCAAGATCCATTTGTTTCTACACTCTTTCAAGAATATAAAGAGTACCATTCACCTGAAATTACAACTTGTTTTAAACAATCTGAAGAAGAAGCAATTAACATGATAAGTAATTTACTTGAAAAAGGTTATCAGCAAGGAGCTTTGCATAAGGTCCCATTACCGCTTACAGCTTTTATGTTAGTACGAATGATTTTTAACTACGAACAGGATTATATAAAAGATGATAAAAGTGATACAGAATTTCTGCAGTTGCTAAAACATATGCTTCTTAAAAACTAGTTTTAACCACATACAAAAAATAAGTGCGGTGCAATTATATGAAGAAGAACGTGAATAATGGCGGTTTTTTATGAGTTCTTTTCACTCTAGACAAACATACGAAATATCCAACGCTTATGTAGAAATGAATGAAAAAATCATATAAATTTTTCTGAAATTAGAAAGCCTATACTTAAATCTACAATAAAATAGCCCAGTAAAAAGAGCGTGTTTCATCTATCTAAACACGCTCTTACAAATATTTAAACCCTATATGATTTGCTTATTCCATTCTGATTTTCTTTTAACTAATACATCTCTTTATATACGATTATCATGCCAGAAGTTTATTGGAAAATGATTATTCTCATCATAAGCTTCAAATTCATACCCTTTTTCTTTTAATCCTTTTATTATTGCTGGAACTGCTGCGACAGATTGTGGATGAATATCGTGCATTAAAACAATTTCCTTTGAAGACGTCGCACCTGCTAAGACATTTTGAACAATTTTTGCGGCCGCTACATCCACAGGTAATTTATTGTATTTCCAATCTAAAGAATCAATTGTCCAATCCCATACTTTCAAATCATTTCCGACCACTTCATTTCGAAGTGATTCATTTAAGCCAGGCATTGATCCATATGGTGGACGTGTTAATTTCGGTGTGTTTCCAATAACATTTCTAATTAAAGATTGATCTTCTTTCATTTCCTTAACATATTCCTGATTGGTGTACAGCTTTTTAAAATCATGTGTCATACTATGCATGCCCACATAATGGTTTTCTACATGCTCTCGTTTCACTAAATCTGGGAACCTTTTCACGTTATCGCCAATTAAAAAGAATGTTGCTTTCACATCATTTTTCTTTAATACATCTAATAGATTAGCTGTATATTTTCCTGGTCCATCATCAAAAGTTAAATATACAACTTTTCTTTCTTTACCATCAAAACGATTAGGTATCGATTTTTTCAATTCATTTTTAGGTAGACTGCTCACTTGTTGAACACTATTTGCCTCTTCCGCATTTACCAGCTTAGGATTCGTAATAGATTGAAACATGTAATACCCTATTGCTACTAATGTAATAGCCAACAATACACTTATAATTCTTTTTTTCTTAAGCTTAATTTTCATATTATAATCTTCTTTCTATCAAATCATTCCACTTTATGTCGTTTAGTTTTACTATCCTATTTGTTTATTAAGTTTTTTAACTTAACCAATCTCAATTTTGGACTAATCATTTTAATAATCTATATAGGTGAAAATTAGTGCCCTGCACTAGCGTTCATGGCATTTCCTATAATAGTTAGAACTACTGGAAATAATACTGGTCCTAAGGTAAGGACAATGTTTAAAAGTATAATAAAACTATATAGTAAGCTGTAATTTTTACTATTACGGTTTTCGAATACTAGGATGACTAATGTTATTATAGTAATTAAATGTAATAATAAAATTATCAACCAATAATACATCATTATAGTAAGATTCCACTTTCCTAATAGTTGGTATGTTACCCCTATTATTATCCCTAATATAGTAGCATTAAAGGAAATAAACAAAGTTCTTTTTAGTATTTTAGGAAATGTTTTGTGATCCACAGTTTTATTATATAAACCGATTAAAATGCCCAAAGATAGATATGCCAGTAATAACCCTACCCAATTCCAGATCCAATCTTGATCCCCCATTAAATTAAACAAAAGCGAAAGGATCCCTCCTACTGCAAGAATCGAGGAGATCATAATACTATTTAAAGCTGATTTCATACTATTTTCACTTCCTTAAAAATTTTACAATACAGCATTGAAGTCTACTCTTAAGTTGTCCTTTACTTATTAGAATCCTTTTCATTAAAAATCTTGTATGGAAATCCCATCATATAATACGGTCATCATACCTATTAGCATATACGGAAAATGGTAGGCCCAACAAAAATTACATGTCCATGATCCCGTACAATAATTTTTAAACCGAACGAAACACCACCAAATCCTACTCCACACGGTAGATATACAAATAGAGGATGCGATTCATCAACTTTTATTTGTATATCAATTATTCAGACGAGTAGCAGCTACTGCATAACCTTAAAATAAATGCTTTGATTTTTCATCGTCAATCAAATAGCACATTTGATTCTTATTAACTTGTATTCTTCCTTCTTCTACTGCTTTACTATAGCCCGCTGTATATTCAAAAATAGTAGCCCCTTTGTTTCTAAGTAAATCTTTTTCCCACTTTTTCGCAGCTGCTGCCATATGTACATATGATGTTTTAAACTTAATCATAATTTATTATAATTAAGTATATATTAACAATATATTAAGTATAAGTAAATAAAATTAATAATTATTTAATTTTATTTACTTATTTAAAGGGGATTACATATATGAACGATATTAATGTTGGTCACAGAATTAGGGCATTTAGAAAAGGTGCCGGATTAACCAGTAAGCGTTTAGCAGAGTTAGCTGATATAACACCTTCCATGTTAAGTCAGATTGAAAAAGGAATCACAAATCCTTCATTACAAACACTAAAATTAATTTCTGTAGCATTAAATATTCCATTGTTTAATTTTTTCTTAGAGGATACCAATACAGAAGAATTAGTTGTACGAGCTAACCAAAGGAAAAAAATAATTTTTCCTGAAAGCGGCAATGTTTCGTATGAGCTATTATCTCCTAATTTAGATGGAGCACTAGAATTGGCTTTAATGAATCTGTTACCTCAAACTGCTTCATCTATGGAGCCTGTGGCACATAAAGGGGAAGAAATAGCATTTATTATGGAAGGACAAGTGAAACTATATCTAAATGATGCGGTTTTACTTCTCAATACAGGTGATAGTGTTAAAATCCCACCTTATGCAAAGCATAAGTGGGAAAACACTTCTTTAAACAAAGTCACTGTTATATTTGGAGTAACTCCACCATCTTTTTAATTTCAAATACTAGCGAAGAAAAGTTAGAGAAAATAATTCTCTAACTTTTCTTGTATACATAACTTTATTTTAAGAAAGTAAAAAACTTGTCTCTCAATTATATGAGATTAAAACTAGTGAAATAGATCTTTTTAATTACATACTTAATTTACTTTTTAATGTCCAGTATTTTTCTCCATTCGCTTCAAAAGAGAATTCTACCCATCCATTTGGATCTTCACGATAAATAAAGATGGTTGTTCCAGGAGTTACTGTACCAACTTTATTCTCCTCGACAGCTACATCTGGTCTACTTTTAATTTTTAAATTAAATGGATAAGGTACCTGATAGTAAGTAGCTGATGATACAACATTTGAGCTTGAATCGTCTGCATACATTTTATATGGAATTTCATTAGATAACGCGTCGACATCTAATGTTTCAGGATTCTTTGGTAATTTTTTTGCATATGTATAGTCTTCTACACGAAACGGTTTAATACGTTCCATAATGCCTGCAATTTTCTTAGCCCAGCCTTTATCTGATGCATATTTCACGTTCATGCCAGTTAATGTTGGCCCGTTATAATACATACCGCTTTCTTCCAAATATCTTTCTCGTACATAATTAGCATTATAAGCAATGCTATCGCCGTAGCTTGGTAAATATTTCGCATATTTAAACGGATCTCCATCATATGCACGTAGACCGAATAGATTATGTTTTTGATATGCGATTTCTGATTTTCCGTATCCAGATTCTAAAATCGCATGCGCTGCTAAATAATGAGCACTCACACCATATTGATTTTGCGCATTGATAAAATCTTGCCCATGGCCAACTAAAGGACTATCCGAATGATATTTCGCAATAAAACTATCAATCTCTTGAGCTGTAATTTTCGAAGCCACTGTTAAATTTAAATCTTCATATGAGGTAGCAGTAATAATCTCTTTTTCATCGTTTAAATTTTGTTGTAACATATCTGTTTTTGCAGTAAGTTGAGCAGCTTCAGCACGTGTTATAAATCTATTTGGTTGCCAACCGTTCTCGGTACCATTAGAGATTTTTAAATCTATTAAAATATTGGCGTATTTTTCTCCCCAATGCCCTTTTAAATCTACAAATCTAACCTGCTCGTTATGATTTGCTGTGCTTTGTAGTTTATATGCATTTACTAACATCGTAGCCATAGCAGCGCGAGTTACTTTTCCAGATGGATTGAAGATTCCATTACCTTCACCCTTAACAATACCAGCTCTTTCAGCAGCAGCAATATAAGGAGTAGCCCAGTGATTTTGTGAATCAGTAAAAGATGGTTTTGCATTAGGATCAATTTGTATCCCTAAAACTTTTGTCATAATTTTTGTAGCCGAAGCTCTGTCCAATGAGTCATTTGAACCAAAAGTTCCATCTGGATAACCATTCAATACCTGTTTATCAACTAAATAATTAACAGATTTATCGGCCCATACAGGAACATCAGGGAATGTATGAGTATCTGCTAAAATATTAGAAGAATAGGATAATATAGATCCTGCAAGGATACCTGTTGCAATTAATTTGTGCTTCATTAAAATAAACACCTCTACCATTGTATTTATCAAATTGGGATTTTCTATTTTTATATTTACATGTTTGTAATAATAATAAAATCGTATTATCACACATTCAATTTGATGTAACGAGTATAGTTACTTATATACACAAGTGTCAATGAGTGCCTTTTGCAAAAATGTATAATATTTACATTATTTTAAATTTACATGATCTTATAATTGACTTAGGTATAAATTTTGTAAAGGACTTTTTGATAGATTACTTATTAGCTTACCTGAAGAAATCTCTTTAGTTGTTAATTTGCCAACCTTCCTTGTTTACTATTAATTAATCAATTAAAAAAAGAATTTTTTTGTTTAAGAGCTACTTTAAAATCTTAAGTTGATGGATGTGTGAACGTACCGCTACTAAAATTCTTGCTTTTAAATCATTATTAATGTATTATATTTACGTAGAAATATAATGATTATAGTATATAAAAAGGAATCAAATCTATAAGTAAGATTTAAATCCTTTTCCAAGTCAAAAAGACTTTGCCAAAATCTAATATAATTTATGCTTGTCTTTTTAATATGTATCTAGTAAAAACATATTTTTTATCAATGGAATTCTGTTTTCAATATAAATTGAAACTTTTAAATAGATGTTTATTTAGTTTCAATAATAGAAATTAGTGTTCTAAATAAGGAATTATACAAAGTGATCTGAAAAACCTGAGAGATATTGTATGTAGTTTGCTCATCTCCAGGTACTACAATAAAAGAGCCTTACCTCTCTAGGCAAGACTCTACTAGTTTAGTTGTATAATATTTACATGATAACTAAGAAACAGAAAACATATAACACCAAATAACAGCCCCCTATTACTCCTCCTACAGCTAATACCTGTTTAACCCAACTCTTAAATTTTTGATTACTGTAAATCGCTTGCACTCTTTCCATATTTCCTCCTATTAAGGAGAACTCTTAAAGACTCTCACCT
The DNA here is from genome assembly GCF_038006365.1 of Bacillus sp. FSL L8-0152. NCBI lineage: Bacteria > Bacillati > Bacillota > Bacilli > Caryophanales > Bacillaceae > Bacillus > Bacillus sp. FSL L8-0152. The sequence continues at coordinate 2,518,768 of NZ_JBBOVB010000001.1, read as the reverse complement.
CGCTATAGTACCATTAAAAAATGAATAATAGAGATCCAATGTATAAATATGCAATATTGCATACGAAAATGTATTGTTATTATTATAAGCGGTTACTATGATGAGGTTATAAAGATTTATCACATCTTAATACGAAAAAGAGGAGAGAATAATATGGAAATCGCAATGGCAGTTTTAAAATTTATAGGTGGAGCAATCCCATTAATTCAAGAACTTCTAAAAGCATTTATGTAAATTTACTATTTAGCAATTATTTATAAAAATTATTATACAAATAATCTGTATATCAAAAATAAATTGGCTTACATATCATTTGCGTGATCAAGGTCCCTTTAACATGACTAAGGGGACTTTTTGAAATTTTCAAATAATTAACGTTACGTCACATCACCATCAAGTTAGCAAAATAAAATGAAACTTTAACTTGATGGTGATGGGAGTAACAGTTGTGATTTAGAGATAAGATCAGATTATACAAAGTTTTGCACGTCAGCGATACCGGAAATAAAGTTCGCCTTTAGTAGCAAGGATCCCCATTAAAGATAGCCAACTTGCCTATTTAAGAATAGGAGTGTCAATTTAAATGATGCGTTCCTAGGCACTACTCTTCTTCTAAAATAGCGTAATAATATTCATCCCACCATTCATTCCCATGTGGTATACACTTCCTGAAATAGCCTTCTCTTCTCATTCCAATCTTCTCCATTACTCGATATGATGGGGTATTTTGTGGCTGACATGTAGCTATAATCCTATGTAATTTCATTTCCTTAAAGCCATATTTCAAAGTAGCTTTTGCTGCTTCAGAAGCATATCCTTTATTGAAATATTTAGGATTGAACACCCAACCAATCTCATATGTATGCTCACCAAAATATTTATGAAAGACTATATGGCCAATCAGAATATCTTTATCAATTAATACTACAGGAAAGTTTTTAGCGTTTTCACCAATGTTTTCATTCACAAAGTTTCTTGTATTTTCTTCAGTAAAGACCCCTTCAGGTATGTATTTCATAACATTGATATCTGATGTATACTCATGAACAGCTTGCCAATCTTTGAACTCAAATTTTCGTATTAATAATCTTTCTGTTTTTATAAACATTTACTTTTCCCCCTCAAAAAATTGCAACTATATTTAAACTCCACTTTCAAGGTGAAAATACGGGCCAAACAAACTATCTTACAGCTTGAATTTAGAAACTTTAGGGGTAATGTTTTGACAAATATATTATATAACAAATATTAACATCCACGGGATTTGTTTTTGAAAATTATGCGAACTAAGAAAGAAAGTAGTTTTTTCTTAGATATTATTGTTAATAACTGATGGTATCATTATATTTCATTCTGCAACTTATTTAGAAAAGCTATGTACATTTTGAAGAAGTTCTTCAATAAGTTTTGTTTTTTCATTTACCTTTGTGGCATATGTGAAATCACCATAACAATATGGATACCTAAAATTATTTTTATTTTCACCACAAGTATACATGGCTGGATTTTGATCAACTTTCATCTTAGAAAATTTTTTGGCCGAATCCTCCGAGTGTTGTTTAACTTCTTGACTAGCAATAAAATCAATATACCCTGGCCCCATATTATAACTTTGAATAATTGTATCTATGCTAACATCTTTGTCCGTTCCATATTTGTACATTTTAGCAAAGTGCTTTACCCCTTGTTTAATGCTCAAGCTTGTCTCTTGAATTTCATTTGGCTTTAATCCAAGTGATTCGGATGACTGCATAGGGTCGTTTCCCTCACCTCTACTCTCTTGATACATAATTCCTAATAAAATTGGTGTTTTCTCTCCTAAATTATATTTTTCTAATTCTTTTTTTAGGGTAGACTCATATTGCAATACACGTTTTTCGGTGGCTTGCGCTTTATTTTGTTGAATATTGGTTTTATGATTAAAATATAGCATTCCAAGTATTGTTCCTAAGCCTAAAATACTAATAAGGAACGCTTTTATAATTTGATTTTTACTTGTATCCTTCATATATTCCTCCTCGTATAAGAAATTCAATTTTTCAAAGGTAATTGGTTATATACAAACTATGTAATGAACACCTATCTCCCACCCTTTTTAGACTCATACATCAATACTTTAAGGTTTCAAGTTTAATATAAAAATTTAAAGATAAGGTAAAGATAAGATAAAATAAAATAAAAGGTATTTTTAGCGTACTTTAAAAGATATTGCTACAAACGGATATATGGCACAACTTGTTGATATGAATGGATTTAGTGATAATTGAAAGGTTATTGTACAAGTTATTAATTATGGAGATATTATTCCAGAAGATTTAACCTATCTTTTCAATATGCTTTATATAAAAACTACAACATAACATATAATAAAAAACGGCGGACCCTCAACCTAGAAGAATCCACCATCACAAATAAATGATTATTTCACACCTAGTTTTTCTTTTGCTTTCTTCGGGAGCTCGTCTTCCTGCACTTCCTCCCAAGCTGTTACACCTTTTTATCTGAATAATATACACGTAGGAATGCTTCTTTACGAAGATTCTTTTGTGCAATAAATTCTAACTCTTTTTCTTTACCTTCCTTATCAAAACCCGATAATGTATATTCATACTCCTTTCGCGTCACTTTACCATCCATAGATTTTGAAACCCCTCCTTTTCCATCCATGGCAATTTAAACGTAATATTCACCTTTACCAATACAATTGATATCACACCCAACTAAAACACTTGCAAATACAACTTCCTTATTTTTTACGTACCTGTGTATTTTTATCTTTTTACTCACTTTTATTTTTCTTTTTTAACTAACTTATTTAAGATAATCTCATATAAATTAATTAACGAATTAATGCTATTTGCGACATAAAAAAAGAGAGGCGTCTGCCCCCTAATGATTAGGCCTACGCTACCTTCTTTCTTCACCTTCCCATAGAATTTGTTAACATTATCATCCTTCTCCTAACTAAGATCTTTTACTTTTACTAATTTCATATGAGAAATTCCCTTCAAATGTATACACCAAGAATGAGATTTGATAGAAGATACTTGTCTTCATTTTGACTTTTCCAAAATACGAATAATATACCATTCGTTAATAGTCTGATTCGACTTTCCTTATTGAAACTGGAATATTTAGTAAAATAAATTAAACACGCAAATAAATTGATATCGTATCTCATGATTTTTAAGAATGATTCTGTTTTTCATTGTAGTAGTAAAGTTGTTTATCTCATATTGAATTACCTTTCATCTTTCTTACAAGCTCGCAATATTTTTGAAAATACAGTTTATAAAGCCGAGAATTATTATTTTTTGAGAGATAACATTGAGGAGTTTTTCATATGCACTGTACTATACGGTACTAGATTCCCGTACAGATTTCATTTACAATTCATTGTATTTTCTCTACCGTTCACCAAGTTAAAATGGAATAAATTACCTTTTCATTATAAGGGCCCCGATATAACAATGGAACGTGTGCAAGGCCTAACTTTTTACACCATGCAACTGTTGCATCCCACGATAAACATTCATTTTTCTCATTCCATATTGAAAAGACATAAAAATAGGACGTCAGTGCTATATAGTGAATACTATGACAAGCATACACATTTTCACCACATATCCGCCAGCCTTCTGGAATTCTATACCCCATATTAGTGATATGGCTATAAAAGTATAAAAACTATTAACAAAGCATCTTAATGTTTATGAAATGCTTTGTTAATAGTTTCTCTTCTCCCTAATCTCCTGCGAGACTATATTTTTTTATTGAAATTTTCCATATCTTATTTGATTTATTTATTCTGTAACACCAGATTGGGTTACTTTTACGTCAGCTGTTACACGAAAACGTAAATGTTTATAGGATTCTTCCCATTCTTGACTGTTCCATTTTCTTACGTGAGTTCTACCAAGCTTTCTAAGTCCTATAGGATCTGTGTCTTTTTTAATAAACCTCTTTATCAATGTAGTTGCTTTTTTTTCTATTTCTTTTTCCATAATTTTTTCTAATTTTTTTATTTCTTTAGGATTATCTAGATTTTTTGTTTTTGTAAATTCTTGAATTTCAGCTTTAACTTGAATATGAGCATTTACGAATGGATGCTTACTATTCCCCTCCATCTTATATTTTGTTCTAGCTTTTATATTCTCTATCGTGGCATAAGTGTTTGAAGAACCAGGTAGTTTGAATTGGTATGTACCTTGTTTAAAATTATCTGTCAACAATTTAAATACAAATAAATCTTTAGGGTTCACTTTATCAACCATTTTACATCTTTTAAAAAGTGCTATTCCATTTAACTCCAACACATTCCCTTTTTTAGATATCATCGGTAAATAGGAATCTCTCGCATCATCATCAAGTTGATTTAAAAACATAAAAAAGTTTGTTTTTGGTTGCGTTCCATTGTTCATATTTTGCTCCAGTAAAGAGGATAGATAAGAAGCAATTTCTTTTTCTTTAGAATAGTTCCCCTTTAATAGTGATTCCCCTTTTACATTTGTAATTGCTAAATAAATTGCATTTCCTACACTAGGATTGCGGTTCAAAGTCTCTAAAATTTCCTGCATTCCCTTTTCAATTATTTTTTCATTAAAAATAATAACACGCAATTGCCCCAACTCTAGAGGTCCAGAAGATTTTTCGGATGCTCTTGCAAGAACTTCTCTACCAGTCTGGCCTGATGCTGAATAGATTTTTGTTTCACCTTCCCCGCCTCCTTTATAAGCTGAAATCGCAAAGGTTCCTTTTAGCTTACCTTCTGCTTCAGTATCATATGCCGCAACTTGAACTAAATCAATGTCATCCACAATTTTTGTTTTAGCACAACCTATTAAGAAGACACCCAATATAAGGAAAAGTATCCAGCGCTTCATATTTATCTCCTTAACTTTATTTTGGCCGTTTGAATTAGCCATAGTACAGGTAGGTATACATATATATATACAAAGCCAATTTGACCTGTCCAAGTATTTAATAAGTTAATTTTATTACGGTTATTCAAGAAAAATGACAAAATAAAGATGAATAGGATGATAACTGGCAAAACATATTTTTGCTTTATTCCCAGTGCCTCTTTTATACCACGACTTACTCCCCATAATGTAAAGGAAACATTCGGTAATATAAAAAAAGCCCAAACAGAAACAATAATGTATTCAAACCGCTCTATAAAGGGAAATTGTATAATTTTAATCATGCTTAAATATGCCCATATCGCGTTCGCAAGTTGCTTTTCACTAAAAAACGCAAGAGTTAAAATCATAAGGTATGTGTAGACAATAGTCGTTACTAAATTTGCATAGTGCGCATATTTTTGAGACGTTCTTGCCTTTTTAATAAATGGATAGTACAACAATAACATTTCAAATCCAAAAAAACTAAACATATTTCCTTTCATTCCTTTCATAATTTCTAGGAATGAATGCTGTGCAATTGGAAATAAATTCTGGAAATCTGCATACTGCAAAGGATAAAAAAATGTGAAGATTAGAATGCTTGGGATAACGATTCCAAAGAAGCCGATTCCGGCAACTACACGAAATCCTCCAGTCACAATGTAATAACATAGACCCAAAAACGCCCCCGCTATAACCCAAGATGAAATTGAAGGAAACATCCAAACATGTACTACTTCGATATAAGTATGTAGTGTTGTTGCACCTAATAATACAATATAGGATAAAAAAATGAAGTTGAGCAATCCACCAATCCATTTTCCAAGTACGTTTTGATTGATTGCAATGATGTCTCCATTGCCCTGATTTAAAATCTGATATATGATCCAAATCATAAGATTAACAGATATTCCAAAAAGTAGCGTGCTAATCCACGCATCATTTCCAACTAATTTTGCACTAATCCTTTCAAAACCAAGCATACCAACTCCCATCTGTATAGTAATAATTAAAAAAAATACCATATATGGAGAGACTTGATACTCAATTGGGATCTGTTTCATAATGCTCCTCCCTGTTAAATTCAATCATCAAAATCATTTCTTGATAGTATTTTATTTTTCTCTACCTCTTCTGGATTAAAGCGAAAACGCTGTTTAGACCTTGAAAAAATAGGACGTCGAAACATCGCTGAGATCGGCATACGTATAATACTGTCTTTCCAATCTGTAGGGCGTGTAGGATAAAAAGGAAACAAATAAGGACGTCTTAATGATTCTGTACGTAATAAACGTGCTAAAAGCAAAGAGCTTGTTAAAACAATTCCTAATAAGCCCAATAGGTGTGCAGATATTATAAAAGGAAAACGAATTACTCGAATTGTATTACCAATACGATATATTGGTGCTGTAAATGAACTAAGAGCTGAAAGTGCAACAATGATAATAAGTACGTTACTTGTAAGACTTGCTTCTACCGATGCTTGTCCAATCACAATACCACCTACTATACCGACAGTTAAACCCACTTTAGTTGGTAAACGTGCCCCCGCTTCTCTCAGTAATTCAATTGTTATTTCTAAAAAAAGTGCTTCAATTAATGGAGGAAAAGGTACTTTACTTCTCGATATGATTAACGTTTCAAGAAGTTCTTTTGGGATAAGCTCGTAATGATATGTTAAGATCGAGACATATAATGGCGTCGTTAAGACAGAAAATATAAAAGCAAAAAGCCTTAATAGACGAAAAAAAGAGGCTATAATCCAAGGCATGGTGTAATCTTCTGTCGTAGAAAAAAAATCAATTAATGTTGTTGGAAGAGTGATGGCATAAGGCGAGCCATCTACAAAAAGTGCAATTTTCCCTTCTGCTAATACAGCTGCCACACGGTCCGGACGTTCTGTATTCAAAAATTGAGGGAATATAGAATTCGGGTTGTCTGCAATTAACTGCATCAAATAAGTACTATCCAAAACATGGTCTGTTTTTATTTGACTTACCCTTTTTATAATTTCTTGTAGATTTTGATCATTTACAATTCCCTCAATAAATACAATCGCAACAGTTGTGTTAGAGAGAGATCCTACTTTCAATTCTTTCATTTGTAAATAAGGTGTTGGAAGCTTTCTACGTACTAAATTTAAATTTACATCTAAATCTTCGACAAATGCGATTTGCGGACCCACAATATTATATTCAATTTCAGCTTTTGTAATATCCCTTTTTTCTTTCTTTGACACATTTACTAACAAACAATTTAATTTATCTGTATCGAACTGAATAAGTATATAGCCATTTAAAATACTATCCTGAATATCTTCCATTTGATTTGTTATTTTTGAATTCTCAAAAGGTAAGACAGAGTGAATATCTTGTAACGAATCGAAGCTCTTCTCTTTTATATAAGTCAAAACCTCTTCATGAAATATATTTACATCGATTAATGTTCTAAAATATGAAATGACTATAGAGGAATTATTAGAAGCAATTTCCAACGTTATAAAATCTTTAGATTTTTTTAGTAATTGCATTAATTCCTGCAAAGATTTTATAGAGTGAACAGGTACTTTTTCATGTGGTTTCAATTGATAATACCCTTCCTTTCAAAAAGAACCTATAAATATTTTTTAGAAATTTCTATTTTAAAAATGAGGGATATTTATATGTCAATATGCTCATTAAAAATAATTCCTTTTTAACTAACTTAACCAAAATTAGTTAAAAAATGTATTACAAGTAAAAAATTGAAATGTCTCCAAGAAAAATTACAATATTAAAAACATCCTTTCTTTTGGTTCTAAAGAAAGGATGTTTTTATAACAGGTTTTTTCAAGTGTCTATTCTATAGGGTACATTTACCAGTATTCTTCTCTTTATTATTTCATTAAGTAACATTAGCATTACATTTTGTATGGTTTCTTAAAAAATTTCAGTAAAAAGAATATATTAATTTTGAAGTGTACAAATAGGTAGCGTGACTTCAACTATAGTCCCCTTATTCACTTCACTCTCAATAAATACCTTTCCCTGATGTGTTTCAATGATTTTATAACAGATCATTAATCCTAAGCCAATCCCCTCTTCTTTAATACTATAAAAAGGTTCTCCGAGGTATGGTATACGTTCTTTTGGAATCCCACACCCTTGATCGATAAAACGAATACTTACTTGATTATTATCAAGTATATTTAATTGAATGAGAATTTCTCCTCCCATCGGCATAGATTCAATTGCATTTTTTAATATATTAACAAATACTTGCTTTAATTGATTTCCTTCACATGAAATCAATGGAATACCAGGGTTAAGATCGATTCTAAATTTTATATTATGCATCATTGCTTGAGGTTGTAGTAGCATTAAAACTTGATCCATTAGCACACTAATGTTATTAGGTTGCATTTTTACCACCTGTGGTTTGGCTACCGCCATAAATTCAGTTGTAATGCTCTCTATACGCTCAATCTCTGATGATACTATATTAATATAACCCTGATTATTCTCACTTTCCGTTGATTTTAGTAATTGCATGAACCCTTTCATTGCAGTTAATGGATTATTAATCTCATGAGCCATTACAGTCGCTAATTGTCCTACAACAGCAAGTTTTTCAGATTTTCGTAATAATTCTTCTGTTTTTAGCCGTTCAGTGATATCACGAGAAATACTTAGGAAAACTTTTTTACCATTTAAGTTAAAAACACGAACACTAAACTCAGTTGTTATTACTTTTCCTGTTGGAAAAACATATTCATCTTGCAAAGTGAAGGAAGTTTGTCCTTTTTTAATTTTTTCTAATAACCTTACGATCATTTGAGAATCTTGTGGTACTATATTTGAAAATGATAATGAGAGCAACTCTTCTCTACTATATCCAAACCTTCTACACCCAACAGGGTTTACCTCAATAAATCGACTTGGAGCATTCTCTTCATTCAGCTCTACTACATATACCGCATCAGTTGCTTGTTCGATTAGTGCACGGTACTTCATTTCACTATCTCTTAATTGCTGGTGTAATCGATGTCGTTCTCTTTCTGCTTGTTTTCTTTCAGAGATGTCTCTACATATTGCTGATAAAGCTATCACATTTCCTCTTACATCTAGTATAGGGGAAACTGTCAGACTAACATCAAGAAGACTCCCATCACTCCTTTGTCTAACAGTTTCTAATCTAGTAACCACAAATTCTCCTGTTAGAATTTTCTGAATATTTCTAAGCGATTCTTCCATTAAAAAATCTGGTACACAAGGTAATCTCTTACCTATGATTTCTTGTGATGACCACCCAAATATCTTTTCATAAGCTTTATTCGCTTGTAAAATATGCCCTTCTCGATCAGAAATGGTAATAGCATCTAGATTGTGCTTTATAAATGATTCCAATAATTCTTTGGTAGCGCTTAATTCTGATTCTACCTTTTTCCTTTCGGTTATATCAACTGTAGAACCAACAACTTCAATAACTTGTCCATTTCGTTTAATCGGCCTAAGCGCAATAAGAATAATAGTTTTATCATTTGGCCAAGGTAATTCAAATATAATTTCTTTTCCTTCCCATGCCTGAAGATAGTACTTCATCAATTGTGGAACTAAATGTGGAGGAACAATAGAAGCATCAATAGTACGTAAGCTTTTTCCTACCACCTGTTCAGAATAAAACCCGTTTTGATAATAAAACTGTCCATCACATAAAGTGTGTATAAAGTGCTTACCCACTTTTTTAAATTTAAAAATTCCTCCTTGAAGCTCATGTACGGTATCTGCAAGTTCTTGCTTCGATTTTTTTAATTCTCGATTCATTTTAGATAAGTCCTGTGTTAAATGATACAATCTCTGGTAGGCTTCCATAAGAAATAGCCCAATTAAAAGTCCTAACGCTATATATAATAGGCCTCCTGTGTAAAGTAATGTATTATTAAATAATACGCCAACTAACCACTTTATTCCAATAAAAACAGAAAAATATAACGATGCACTTTTAAAAGGATGTAGTTTTTTAAAATAAGTTTTAAAAGTAGAAAATAGAATCCCCATACCTAAATAAGCAATCACAGGAGGTTCCCAATACCCTCCAGTGTAAAAGATGCGCATTACAATTATGCTAATTAACGTAATCCAACCAGCAATACGACCAAAGTAAATAAAAGATAGAATAAGAGGAACAACTCGAAGATCGTAGGAAAATCCCATGTATGGAAAAGAAAAGAACATTAACGTAACTGCAATAATCCCTCCATAGAGCTTTTCGAAATATCGACTAGAATTAATTGTAAACACTTGAATAAATATTGCTGCGCTAACTAATAAAGAAAAAATAGAAAGGTTGATGAAATAATCTTTAATAATCATGTAATGTCCCTCCTTGCATTAAGTGTATTCGACAAAAAAGCTAAAAATCCTACAAATTGTATAAACAGTTCAAATGCATAAATTTTAAACTAGGATAAAATCTGGAAAAGTAAATAAGGAGCACAGCAGATGAGATATTTTAATGAAAAATAGTTCAAAAAAGATAATAGTAACCGTTGACTACTATTATCTTTTTTCTTTAAGTTATCGTAATACGTATGAAATTCTAAGGGACGTGGTATGTCATTTCATCAAACAATAATTATATGCTGATTCATGAATATAGAAACTTCAACAGTAATTTTTGAAAAATAACATAAAAAACAAAACTATCTTTGAAAATGAAAAAAATCTATATAAATGTCAACTAATCTATGTACAAAAACGTTCACTTAATTTTGCATAAAGTCACTCCACTTAGGAAGCTAAGTAGTTCTTCAAGGTCGATAAGAACACCTGTAGATGCTTCAGGATAACTACATAATTGTATGAGTAATGTACTTGAAACCTTTCGGTAAAACCATACACATAATACAACTAACTCCTTGGTTCAATATTTACTTTTTCGCTGAACAAATTCTTTTTCTTGAGCAAAATATTCTAGGATATAAGGAGATTTTTCAATTAACTTGGTGTCTAGTTTATTCTCCAGCTCCAATTACTTCGTTACTTTCAGATTCAGTTCATTATATTTTGTACTTTGTCTTTATACACAACATATTCTTTACCATCCACTACTGCTACTACCGCAAATTCATCATTTGGATTGAATGAAAGCCAATCAGCCCACATGTTAGTATTAGCCCCTCCACTCCACATATTATGAACAGTGTTTTTAGTTAAATTCATAACTTTATAAGACGCATTTGGCGCATTTGTTCCAGTCTTTATTTCAAAAGTGTATGCGTTATGAATTTTTTTATAAAAGTAAAAAACGTTTGATGGACGAAGCTGATTCAAAAAATCCTGTTCTTTTTTCTCTGCAATTTTTATCCCTTCTTGCAAAGTGACAACATCTGTTTTTAATGTTTTCCAACTGTTTTTCGCTGCATTCAAGCTGGGGGTTAAGAATTTATATTTATTTTGATCAGCTTTTTGATCAGCTTTATCAATATGTCCCAGTACACCCGAATATTGAGAATCTAAATCCTCCCATTGCGTAGACATATAAGTAAGAGCAGTGATAGCACTATCAAGCATACTATGCATATCACTAATATTATGAAATGCAACTCCAACTACACGATTCAATGTTATTTTATAATCTACAGTCTGACGTAATTGTGCTAATTCAGGTTCTAGCCAACCTAACTTACCTCTTGCATCACCTATCATTATGCCACCAGCAATCAAGGTTGGAATAAAGGGGATTTTCACCATGTCTAAGCCCTTAGATTCTATGTCTTTCTGATATTTTACTTGTCCTAAAAGGTCCTCTAGACGCTTTTGGTCAGCCTCTACATCAGCACCTTGGTTTTTTAAAATCGATTGCAATGTCTCTTTATGACTTCCAAATGTTCTAACATCTTCTCCAATAGCATTTTTTAATTGAATTAATTCTTCTTTTAATGCTTTTGCAGACTTTTGATTTTGTTGAATTCCTCCCTGTAAATCTGTGATCCCTTTTTTTAAAGTATCTCCATTTCCAGTATTGATCGCCTCTACTAATGTTTCATAATAATTTTCAAATTTTGTATCGTATTCTATAATGCCTGTCAATGTATCAAAAAGCTGTTTTTTTACTTGTGTATTCCATGTAACAGCATGTGCTCTTGCATTCTTTTGATCTTGTACAATTTTACTAGGTAAATCTGCATTTCCATTAATAGTTATTCCTTCAAAACTCACATCTGGATTATTAATTAGCAAATAAGAATATTCATTCATAGCTTTTGCAAATAAACCAGCATCTTGCAAAGCTTTTTTCATCTGTTCTTCATTTGCTGAAAGAGATATATTTTCATTGTTCGTTTGTTCAATTTCAATTGCAAAAGTTTCTAGTGGTATGACTGCATAAGTAGTTGTTATAGTTAAAAACGCTGATATAGCGAGTAGTTTATTAGGGATTTTTTTCATCATTTCGTATTCCTCCTATATAAGGCATGGTTTCAAGTTCTAATCTTATTAAAAAGCGATGTCTTTCAAAATGATTTCTACATCTTTTATCAATATCGTTTGAACTTTCTTTAGCAGCCTTCAAATCATTAAGTATTAAAGAAAATGTATATAATCTACTTCAAATTAACCGATTCTGTTACAAATTTAAAAAAAGCAATTAAACTACAAGGTTATTTTTTATTCGAATCATACTTATATATAATTGAAAGGCGAAGTCTTTAATGAGACTCCGCCTTTCTGTTATATAAGGATTTATTAATTATTACTTTTCTGTTTAACAGTGTAATCATAGACTTTCTATGTTTTAGTTCACTTTACAACAGAATTAATATTTCCCTATTTTTGTGGAGTAACAGTTTCCACTTTTAATTCCTTTATTCCTTCTTTTAATGTAACAGCATCTGTTCGTAATGTTTTCCAACTGTCTTTCGCTGCATTTAAATTAGGTTTTAAGAATTTAAATTTATTTTGATCGGCTTTTTGAGCTGCATTCTCAATATGCCCTAGAACGCCCGAATATTGAGAATCTAAATCATGCCACTGCGTGGACATATAAGTAAGAGCGTTAATAGCATCATCAAGGGCCTTGTGCATTTCATTAATATTACTGTAAGCAACTCCAACTACACGATTTAAGGTTACTTTATAATCCACGGTCTGACGTAATTCTGCTAATAAAGGCTCTAACTTACCTAAATTATCCCTTGCTACTCCCACTATAATACCGCCAATTATTGGTAGACCCAAAATAGCGCCCTTCATTACATTAAACCCATCAGATTCTAATTGTTTATAATAGTTTACTGATCCTAATACTTCTTCTAGACGCTTTTGATCGGCATCAACATCTGCACCTTGATTTTTTAAAATTGACTGCAAGAGCTCTTTATTACTTCCAAATGCTCTAACATCGTGTCCAATAGAGTCTCTTAATTTAGTTAATTCTTCTATTAGTTGTTGTGCATACTTTTGATTTTGTTGAATTTCACCTCGTAAATCTGTAATCCCTTCTTTTAAAGTTTCTCCATCCCCTGTATTAATCGCCTCTATCATTGTTTCATAATAATTATCAAATGTTGTATCGTATTCAACAATACCATTCAATGTATCTAAAAGCTGTTTTTTTACTTTCGTATCCCAAGTAACGGCATGTGCCCTTGCATTCTTTTGATCTTGTACGATTCTACCAGGTAAATCTACATATCCATTAATGGTAATTCCCTCAAAATTCACATCAGGATTCTTAATTAACATATAAGAATAGGCATTCATAGATTTTGCAAATAATCCAGCCTTTTGCAAGGTCTCTTTCATTCTCGCTTCATTTGCAGAAAGAGCCGTATCTCCATTGTTCGTTTGTTCAATTTCACTTGCAAAAGTTGTTACTGGTGAAACTACATTAGCAGTTGTAATAGTTAATAGCGTCGATACAGCGAGTAATTTGTAAGGGATTTTTTTTATCATTTCATTTTCCTCCAATTTAGGTTTTAAATTTCAGTTCTACTCCTGTTTAAAAGCAATATCTTTTGAAATGAATTCTGCATCTTTATGAATATCATTCCAACTTTCTTTAGCGGCTTTTAAATCATCTGGTATTAAAGAGAATTTGTGGTCTTGCATAGAATCGATATTATCCAGTAAATCTGTATAATTTGCGCCCATTGTATTCCATTGCTTTTGAATATTTGTTAGAGACAATATCGCTTGATCTACAGTCTGATATAAATATGCCAATGTTTCTTTCGCGTTAGTAAGTGAAAGAACTGCTTGATTAGCACGATCTGCTTTCATACTTAATTCTCCGATTTTGTTAGAAATTTCATTATAGGAGTCCATATGCTTAGATGCTGTGACACCAGCCGCAGTTCCTAGACCGATACCAGCTGCACCAAGAGCCGAGAGTCCACCAACAACAGCCGGTGTTGCTGTACCGCCAGTTACAACAATAACTACCGCTCCTCCAATAGCTGCAATAACTAAAATAGCTGCTCCCAATCCACCACCAATTGACCATGCTAATACATCATCAAAATGTTTTTTCTGAGTAGAACGAAGTTGCTCAATTTCAGCTTGAAGTTGTGGAATCGTTGCCTGTTGACCTGCTAATATTGCAGTTAATCCACCTTTCCCATCTGGACCACCAACATTATTTTTAAAATCTGTAGAATTTTGATATAGTTTTCCTTTGAAGTCTTGTAGCATCTTAATCACATCTGTAACTTCTTTTGAATTTGTATTGATTGTAGTAATTAAATCATTTATACCCTCTTTTAGACCTGCCTTATCTTTCTTTTGTACAGTTTCTACTAATGTGTCGTAATAATTTTGAAATTGTTCATCGTAATTTACAATATTACGAGCAGTTTTTTGAATCTGTGGCTTCGCTGTATCTAACCAGTAATTCGCATTGATTCGTGACAGCTCTTGATTAAGGTGAATATTTTTGAGCAACTCTCCCCCCTCTGACCCTAAATCGATATTAGATAAATTTACATTTGGTTGCTTAATCATTGTTTTTGCATATAAATCCATTACTAGAATATGAGACCCTGTTTCAGCCAATGCTTTCTTCAGTCCTTCGGGTCCTAATGCATAATTGCCTACTTTTTGTTCTTGAGCGGTCGTTTCTTGTGCAAATGCATGAATAGTGTTACCGGTAGTAGCAGTTATAACAGTTGCTAATGTAGCTAAAGTTAGTACTTTGAATGGAAATTTTTTCATGACTATTCTCCTTCTTTCGCTAAATGCTTATAATCTTTATGAATTCCCCAAAAACGCAATATTAAAATTTATATACTTGTTCTTCAAGGTAACTTATTACATTTTTTAATTGTCTTAATGTATCTTTTTGAGACTGCTCGTTAGTTGTATCAACATTAGTAGATAATTTTGTAATGCTATTTTTTATTAGATTTAAATCTTCTTTATAGCGCTTTAGTAGATCCAGTTCTACATCTACTTGATTTGCAAACGTATGCAAATCATTTTGTGTAAGAAGAAGCATTGATTTTTGTAAATCAGCTATTGATAGTTTCGTTGTTAAATCATATATTTTTTGATTTTGTTTCTCTAAATCATCTAAATATGCTCGCTGTTCTGCTGTTAATTTATTTACTTCAGCAAAAACACCAAATGTTTTCTTAATCTTTTCGGTATCAATGACCTTCATCAGGTCATACTCTTGTGTTTTTGCTGCGGCTGCGGCTGCTATTTCACCTTGTTTGCTTTTCTCAATTGCTTCACGAGCTGCTTTTTTTGCTGATTCAATCTCTAGAGCAGTTTTACCTTGTTCTGTCGCTTCTTGCGCCGCTTTTTTCTCCGCTTCTAGAATAGAGTTGTTAATTTCTTTTCCTTTGTTATACGCTGCCACCCCTGCTTGAGCAGCTGGTTCAATAATTTCTTTTGAAAGACTATAAACTTCTTTGAATATAGCAAATCCCTGTTCATTTAAAGCCCCTGGTATTAATGCAATTTGCTGTAAATCATTTTGAATTGCTTTTTTGGTATTTAATATTTCATTTTTTAACTGATCTATTTTTCCTGTTCCATCTGTACTTAGTATGCCTTGCGCAGTTGCCACATTAGTATCAAAATCTTTTAATTTTTTATCAAGCTGTAATTTAAGATCTGTTAATTCATTGATTTGTCGTTGCGCATTTTCTTGATTCGTCATAGCCATTTCTTGAAGTACTTCAAGTCTATCCGAAAACCCTTCTCTATCTTCTTTATTGTCTACAAACGATTTTAATGTCGGGTAATAACTATTAAATTTTGTTACAAATCCTTTACTTTTTGAATTTAATAGAATTAACTGTGGATAGAGTTCCGATGACCATTCCTTCATATCTTGTTTGATTAGGAATTGATTGGTATTTAAAGCTGGGACTTCCTCTAGCTGTACATTAGGACTCATTAAAGATTGATCAATATACGTTTGGATTAATTTAGATTGCGCACCTAATTTTCGTAATGATGAAGAAATATCCATATTTTCTTGTTGAGTTTCTGCTTGAACGATTGGTGTTGCGAGAGTATTGATAGGAATAGTTGCTCCAGTTACAATGGATGTTATTAAAAATCCTGTCATTATTTTAGTTTTCATTCCGTACACTCCTTTACCATTGTTTTTATAACTTAATTCATATAACTTGTACGACCGCTCTCTTTGTAAACTGGAGAAGAAGGAGAAATCTTTCAGATACGTTAATATCGTTGTTTTTTACTTCTAATAGGATGTAAGGATTTTATTTATCTCTCATTTCGATACTCTATTTTTTAAAATATAAATAACAAAAATTTATTAACTATATTTGAATCAGGCACCCTATGAGTAGTAAATTATTAATTCTTTCCTAAAGTTGCGGTTTAACTTACAGAATCGTGAGGATCAATAAACCAATGCTTACAGTTAATCTTGTCATAACATTGTTTAATTTCAATTTGATAATATCCCTCTTAGTTTTGTCAGCAAACTCCTTACTAGACAACAAAAGGTGAAATTATACTGTACATTGCTTATACTTTTATTGCGGAATAACTTCACTTTTGTTATGCAGAAACTTAGAACAAGTTTATTACCAATTTGATTCTTGACCTCTCATAAACAAAAAGACTATTCAGAAAAATATTCCCAACATAATGTTACTTATAACTTCACTATAATTCCTATTAGCGTAACCTTCTCCTTTCTGTCTGGTCATACCAGTTATGTTGTTCATTAAAACATTAAATTTTTAATGCGTAAATAGAAAAATTTTGTCGATTATGCTCGATAATTTACTGCTAAATAAAAATATGAACCGAAAAAAATTATATAAATATAGTTATTTGTAAATTTCATTTCTGTAATTGTAATGATTACAAATTAATGTGTATACGGTTAAAAATAACTATTTTAGCTCAACCAAGAAATTTTATTTTAGAAAAAATACTTATAGAATAATATAATAGGTTTTTTTATACTTTTTTACCTTTATTTAGTTATGTATAATTGCATAAAATGTAGATATATTTAGTAATATATGTTATATTATTGATTTTTTTCACGAGATATCCTAATATAAACATTAATAAATATCCAATATGAAGATATTAGTCTATAAACTTATCATCGTTATAAACATAGGTTTTAAATCACAAAAAAGCTGCAAAACTTCCTTGGAACACTTTGCAGCCTTCTGTATTTTTTTTTATTTCCTTTAGCAAAATAACGGTTAGTGTATTTTTTCAAATTAACAATATGGTACAAAGATTTCCATTGAGCTTTTGCTCACATATGTGTTTATTAAATCTTCAAGAGCTATTTGTTTGAGCTGACGTCAGACTAGTGTTTATCTAAAATAAAACTATACCTATAAATTCAGCACATGATTGTTATAAAAATTGAAACTGTTCCGCTAACAAGATAATATCAGGTTAATCTCATACGTCTATTTGAATACAAGTTCTTTTTCTAGACAAATCACAAACTCTTTCTAGCGTAATAAGTTCAGTATTTTCATCTTTTGGGATACTTACACCCATGTTTAAGTCTTTACATTGGAGACAGTAGATAACAAGCTTATATTACTGTATATTTTTCACGGTACTGCCTAGGAGTCATACTAGTGATTTTTTTGAAAACTCTTATAAAATAACTTTGGTCATTAAAGTTAAGCCAAGCACAGATATCTGATAACGAATAAGTAGTGAGTGTTAATAATTTCTTTGCTTCTTCCACTCGTTCCCTTTGAATATATTCGCTTAAAGTAATTCCCATTTCTTTTTTAAATAGTTTAGACAGATAAGTAGGCGTAATTTCTAAATGATTAGCAAGTTCATTCAGAGATATTCCATCGTAAACATTTTTATTAATATGTTTTATACATGTAGTAACCGCGTAAGAATACTTTTTTGCATTGTATTCTTTCACACGATCTGCAAAGGTACGTAAAGCATCCCCTGACAATCGCTTTACAGATTCTACATTATCTAATTGTTCCAGGGTTTGTATATATAAAATACTATGAGCAAAAGCAATATCTGGTGGCAGGTTTCCTTCTATTGCATATCGAGTGGCTAAGGTAATCGCAATAATTCCAAGGTTTTTTTGATTCCTGAGCGGATCCTCTATTAGCATAAGTTCAACATCTTCTTGTGAAACCGCATACATATACTGTATTAACTTTTTTTATTTCCTTCTTTAATAGTCGAAAAGAAATCATTTACTAATGCCATATTGTGCGTTTTAGGTTTGTTTTGTCGGCGTTTTAAAATATATAAATCCGGTTTCACAATTTTATTAGGAACTTCTTCTAGTACTTTATTTTTTTCCAAGACAATATCTACATCTAACTTTTCATTGAAAATCATGTAATGTAATAAAATTCCCATATCAATTAATGTAGTTTTTTTAATCTCAGATAAACACTGATAATAGGCAAGTCTTTCTTGAATGTTATCATTTGATTTAAATTCTTTCTGAAATTTTATGATCATATCATCTGAATCTTTTGGATGTATAGTAGGACCGATTATAATAGTCCCTTTAATATCATCATGATTTTCTATATGAATTAGAACAAAATTTTCAAGATAGTTGTTACTTCGGAAAAGTGGCAAGTTAAAGGGATCGTTTTCTTGATAAATATCAGTAAGATGTTCTTCTTTTGAAGAATAAAAAGGACTACAAACATTATCAGATGTAGAATGATATAAAATTTTTCTGTCTGCAGATAAAATATGTACAGGGGCATTAAATGCTTTATGTGCAAGATCACATAAGTGTTGTATATCGATAGAAGTATTCATTACATTCTCCTTTATAGATCCATAAAATATATTCTGTTATATATAATTCACGACAAATAATACTATAAAATATCAAATTAGTACAATTCACAGCAAAATATTACTATATCTTTTTTATAAAAATCATATATTATTTAATTGTAGTTAGCATCTAAATATCAGAGTAGATAAGTAAACGAAATAAGCTAAGTTCTTTTCTTAATTCTACAAGATATAATTATTGAACTTGAGAAAACAGTGAAGTACTACAAAATACAGTGGTAGTCAATGCGAGGACCAAGCTGGAAAAAGATTTAAAATAAAGCGAAAGTAACAGGAGATACTGTACCACCGCAAGAAACAACAGTCAAAGTTCCAATTCAATCATTTATACAAATTGAATTCAAAAAATAAATACTGCTAATTTAAATGTGAAACTGAAAAACTATTTTGCTCCAAATTTTAGAAAAAGATAATAAAGAATTTGTGAAATTGGAAACAGATGAAAGCGATACAGCTATTTTTGAAGCACTATGCTTTGAAAAGTACAAGATGGAGGAAATTCAAGTACTCAATTAAATATTTAATTGAGAGAAAGGTCTTTTCATCAACTAAAAATAAAAACAAAAAACGAATGGAATATTCAAAAAAATGACACTATATTACTGGTCGTAACAATAGTTTTACTTTCCACAAAAGAGGAAAAAATATATAGACTTTACAAATACTAAGAATAGCAAACTAGATAGTTTTATTACCGCATCACATAAAGTGAAACTTTAATCAGTGGGGGTTTTGTTCATCCCCACTGATTATTAGCCCTCACCAATCGGGCTTTTACGGACAGTTGATCCCCCACCTAACTTCTTTGCTTCCGCTGAATTTTGAGGTGAGGGTCTTACTGCCCGGCAAATAGCGAGATAAACTTATTAATAATTTCCAAATACAATAGTTGTTAATCAACAAAAAACTTCAATAACCAAGGTGCACAGTAAATTGACCTCAAATCAATAATTACTACAATATCAGGTTTTGCTTATTCTATAAAAAAGAAATATCACTTAAAAACTATTCCTTTATATCGATTTAGACATAAAACATTTTATTATATCGGCTTAAGTATTATGGAATTAAAATTACAAATAACATCAAAACCCTTTTAAGGGGTTATACATCGTTCGTATCGAATTTATCACCTTTTGATACCTATGTCATTAACACAACTAAAAAAGATTATTACAAAGGAATCTGAGAGGTTTTTTCAATTTCGAAATTTATTTTTTTGTAAATTAAAGGAAAAATAATCCGTATATATACGGATTATTTTCTTAGTGTAATCTGTATTGACCTGTTAACTGTTTTTCAGCCATTCAAACTAAGCGTTTTGTAATCTCTCCACCGATTCGAACCATTTGCAGATGATGTGATGTATCAGGTCCCAGTGTGACTCTTAGTTCAAAAGCAATTTCATACTTCATTTGCTCAATAGTACTTGTAGTAGCAGAAATAAGAATTTCATTTGTATTACTTTCGTATCTTTGAATATTTATAAATAACATGTGCCTAATTATGCTATTTACGCATGAGTAACCTAATTTATTCCAGTATTTTTATAGGAACCCTTTCCCTCCCCTTATTCCACCAATTAAATTTGAAACACAAATGTACATTACATTTCAATATAACAATAAAAGCTACAAAAGCAACGAATTTACTACTTTAAAGTTAAGTGCTTAACCTTGACGTACTTAAATTCTTTTTTCCAGATAAAGCATACATTATATCTTGATGTTTTATTGTCCTCTTATAATTATGTGGTATCGGGAATTTATTTCGGTGTTCTTTTATTATAATTAAAGTTTGAAGTTCTATGCTCAATACTTTTGCGAGGACATGATAGTTATATCCATTGTTTAACAGAGAAATTATGTCATAAAACATAGTTTTTCCACCCACTAATTTTACTAATTTATTCTTTAACTCATCCCCTTTTTCTTTAGCTTCATCAATTTCTAACAACATAGATTTTTTATTTGTCTGCTTAATGTATTGAGTATACAACTCTGGGAATTCTTTTTGTACTTCTTTGTTTAATACTGGTTTATATTTAATCATATAAGTAACTTGTAACAATGAGCGTTTTAACAAACTATCTTCAATGAGATACGCTACTTTATTAAATAAATGTACATATTCCTCAATATTGGAATAACTATTAAAATGAGCTAATACTCTACTTTTTATACTAAAAGCCTTGCCTACATAAATAATATTGTCATTATAATCTTTAATGAAATAAATACCACTATCAGATTTTTTCAATTTATTATCCAATTCTTCTATACTCATAAAATGCAATTCACTCATACTTCTCTCTCCTTAGCAGTTTTAAATCGTAAAAAACAAGCAAGGTTTCTAAAAAAGTACTTAGCTGCCCTAGCATCTCTTATTTTATCTCTTGCTAAATGTCAAAAAACTGTTTCTATGTTACTCAACTATCAATATGATTATTAATAAAATTTTCGATCGTTATTATCTCGCAATTTTATCATGTAATTTCGAGATCGTTTCCTCATTTAAATTACTGTGTTTTATCGAATAAAGGAAATATATTACTACCCCAATAGTAATCCAAATACTAAAGTACACCCATGTCCTTAACGGTAAATTTAGCATTAAAAACACACAGCATACAATTGCAACGCATGGTAATACAGGTACAAAAGGTACCATAAATCCACGTTTTAAATTTGGGTGTGATTTACGAAGGATAATAACTGATAGACAAACTAACGCAAACGTCACCAAACTACCGATATTAACTAAATTAACTAATTCTTTCAAATCAATAAACCCAGCTATTATAGAGCTCCCTATTCCTGCCAATCCAGTTATAAAAGTGGGTGCTCCAGTTTTCTTATTAACTTTCGCAAATGATTTCGGTAACAATCCATCACGACTCATTGCAAAGAATACTCGTGTTGCCGCATACATATTGGAAAAAATAACAGCCATAAGGCCAATTACAGCACCTGCAGCAATTGCACCAGCGACTTTTCCTTGTCCTACAACTTCCATTACATAAGCCATTGCCTCAGGGACATTTAATTCTTTATAGGAAACCATTCCTGTCATAACAAGGCATACCATAACATAAATAATTGTACATATGATTAATGATGCAATAATACCGATCGGAAGATTACGTTTCGGGTCTTTTACTTCTTCTGCTGAAGTTGCTAATATATCAAAACCCGTAAAAGCGAATAAAATAGCTGCTCCACCCGTAAAGACTCCACTTAAACCGTATGGTGCAATTGGTATCCAGTTCATTGGTTTTACATAGAATATACCAACCGTAATAAACAACAAAATCATTCCAATTTTAATCGATACCATTGTATTATTGATTCGTTTACTTTCCCTCGTACCACGGGATAACATCCATGCTAATATCAATGTAATGATTACCGCTGGTAGATTCACAATACCACCATGCGAAGGAATCGTTACTAGAGCTTTAGGTATCTCTAATCCAAATCCCTTTATTAAATTGTGGAAATAGCCTGTCCATCCAGCAGCGACAGCCGCTGTTGCCACGATATATATTAACAGCAATGACCAACCTACTAGATGAGCAACAAACTCACCAATTGTTGCATATGAGTACGTATATACACTACCAGACGCCGGGAGTGTAGAAGCAATTTCCGCGTAACATAATGCTATAAATCCACATATAATTGCCGCAAGTATAAATGAAAAAACAACTGCTGGACCAGCATTTCTTGCTGCTACTAATCCAGTTAACACAAGAACACCCGTTCCAACTATCGAGCCTACCCCTAACATAATTAAATCAAATGCTCCTAATGTTTTCGTTAAAGTCTTGCTTTGATTATGCTCTAACAATTGTGTAACGGATTTCTTTTTTAGTAAATTACTCATATTTTCTGTATCCCCTTTAAAATAAGGTTTGTTCTTCTCGTTAGTGTTGTATATAAATTTACTTAGTTATTAACTAGCCTCATAATATTTCTTTTACATTAAATAGATTTGAAATATTATATAAATTCGCTTCTCACTTACTAGTTAAACTAGACATTTCCATAGATTTTTGCGTACAACGTTTCATAGCTGAAATGATAGCTGTTCTTAAACCTTTTTCTTCTAGCGTTACTACAGCTTCTATCGTCGTTCCACCTGGAGAACAAACCATATCCTTCAATTCACCTGGATGTATTCCTGTTTCCAATACCATTTTTGCAGAACCTAATACAGCCTGAGCCGCAAATTTATAAGCTTGTTTTCTCGGCATACCGCCAAGTACAGCAGCATCTGCCATGGCTTCTATAAACATATACACATATGCTGGAGAAGAACCACTAATAGATGTAACAACATCCATTAGTTTTTCATTTATGACCTCCGTCTGGCCGAAAATATTAAATATGTTCAGTACCTCTTTTATATCTTTTTCTGTAACCATTTCATTAAAACATAACGCAGACATTCCTTCTCCAACAAGTGCCGGTGTATTAGGCATTACTCTAACAACTTTCAACTTTCTACCAAATTCATTCTCAGTGCTCTTAATACTTTTTCCTGCAGCAATAGTTACAACGATTACATCATTTTTTATTTGATCTTTTATTTGGTTAATTACCGATGAGTATAAATCTGGTTTGATTGATAAAATTAAAATGTCAGCGCTGTTAGCGACTTCATTGTTGTTAGTAGTTATAGTTATGCCATATTCATTACTAGCATTTTTTAAATTAATGACATTTAAATCTGAACAAATTATTTGATCTGGAGAAACTATATTTTTTTTAATCATCCCACCTATCATAGCAATACCCATGTTTCCACATCCGATAAAACCTATTTGTTTATTCATAATAATTTGCTCTTGCTCCTTCTACTCTAAATTTTATTGATTTTGAAATTATTATTCTAAATAAGGGCTATTACAATTACTTGGTTTATCAATAGAATTTCAAAATTCTCCTTCCTATATAGAGCTTACATATACCTCTAATAACTTCTTTGCTTTCGCTGAATTTTGAGGTGTGAGTCTTACTGCCCGGCAAATAGCGGGATAAAATCATTTCTTTAATCTATAATAAGAAGGACATAAAAAAACAAAAAGTTACAAAAATTTTCAAATTAAAACTTTTATAACTTTTTGTTTTGATTCAAATATAATTTCAATTAAGGTATCTCATCGTTTTAAACTTGACGCTCCATAATCTTGTATAGTTACATTTATATGATATTTAATCGGTACTTTACTAAATGTTTGATCCCAATCTTTTTTGACTTTCTCCCATGTTCTCGGGTGTTTAATTCTTAATTGGTTGCCAAAACCCGCAATATCGACTTGATATTCTTTTTGTATTTTTTTTGTAACATGATGTACTAAGTGCTTTACTTCTTTTTCAATAGCTTTTTCTTCCTTTTTTAAAAATTCATTTTCAAAATCTTTTCCTGATTGCATCCAATTTTCAGACAAACGCCCTTCTGATTCAATGTTTACATCAAAGGAAATATTATTTCCGTTAACATGTGGTATGATTTTGCTTTTTATTGACTTTATTTCGTATATAATGAGTTTCTTTGATTCTTTATCAAAAGTTTTTACCACACCACCATTCCTTTTTCCGTTTATCCATACTACTCCTTCCAATTCCTGTTCATTTAAAAAGCCCATCAACTTTTTTGTCTTCCCTTTAATTACAGCAGCTCCTGCAAATTTTGTTTCCCCTTTTATCGAGATTACATTTTGCAAAAGAAAACTGGACCCTGACCGCATCTTTCCTTCCAATTTAGCGAGCGATACAGGAGGTAAAATCCTTGTTGTTCTATTTCTATTATCTGCAATTCCAGACAAACGAAATGCTGGAATTTCTCCTTTTTTGTTTGATTCCAGTACCTCCTTCGCTAGCCCCTTGCTAATTAAGAGCATACAGCTAAGCCGAACTTCATTGTCACGGAGATACTGTTCAAGTAATTGTTCTAAACTGTATGTACGTACAAGACTATCACTAATAACAATGTTTTTTAAATGTGGGCTGAACATTGTGCTCTCTCTTTTCAATGAAAACTCACGAACAATTTGATGAATGGAATCACCTGTCTCAGAAACATTAATATAACGTTTTTGTTGTCCATTTCCTTTACTTTGTGCTTGCGAACTAACAATTTGATAAGTAGCTGTTATAAGATTTCTTTTAGGATAACCTCCTTCCTCATCCTCTTTCTCAATTGTTGAATCCTTCCCTTTATCTATTGCTATACCTGCAGTTAAACTCAACTCTTCTACTTCTTTACTGCTCCAACATCCTGTTAAAAATAGAAGCAAAAGCGTCCATAACAAAGCAAAATAGAACCGCATATAATTAAATTTATTTTTCACACTACTCCTCCTTTTAATCGCGTAATAATAAGAAGAAGTAGTGGCAGTAAACCAAATAAAAATAAAGCAGCATTACCGAGCATATCCCCCAATTTAAGCAAGTCATTTATATTTTTCGAAGTCATAGCAATGATGTAAATGATTGGAATCAAAGCAAAAATAAACGGATGAATACTCTTTTTAAAGAGTTGCGCTAATCCTAATGCAGCTGCATAATAACTAATCGTATAGGTAGCAAATATTTGCATAATCCATATTACAAGCAGTAAAGATTCAAAACGTTCAAATATCAATCCAGAAATTTCAAAACTGCGCATAAGGTCAATTGTCGGCCATGTTCTTGTTACAACCCCATCAATTGATAATGCACCAATGACCATTACAACAGTTATTACATAAAAGATTAACGGAATAGAAATTCCAACTAAAATAGCTTTTACTGCTTTATTTCGTTGTTCCATAAATACCAAAAGAATTAACATAATTTCAGGACCTGTATATGCGAGAGACGTTGTTTTTATCCCATCTAATACTGGTTTAATTCCCAAACCTAATACGGGACGGAGATTATCTATCTCGAATATTCCGATGCTCATAAAGGAAATGATTAAAAAAATAAAAACAGTAATAGGAAATATTATTTCAAACATCCGTGCAATTGAATTAATACCACTCATAATCAAATAGAGACCTATCCACATAAAAGGCATAACAATAGCCCATGTGGGGGTTCCTTCGAGCAAAAAAAAGCTTATTACTTCTGCCATTGAACGAATTTGAAATGCTGAAGTTGTAAGAAAATACCCTATAATAAGAAAACTAAGCAACCTGCCTATCCATTTCCCTACAATATCTTGACTGTATTGGTAAAATGTTTTTTCTGGAAACTGCTGACTTAATTTGACCATAATTACTCCTGAAACCATTGCCAGTATTCCACCTAATATCACACTTATCCATACATCTGGTGTTTTCACTTTTTCCACAGATGCTCTAGGCAGAGTGAGAATTCCTGTCCCAAGTATGTAATTTACAATAATAACAACTGCCTGTGAAGTTGTTATTCGGTCTTTAAGTTTAGTAATCACTGAAGGCCACTTCCTTTCGTCATCAGCTACCTTTTGCGGATATTTTTTTTGGTATGCATTATTTTTGGTCGACGTCTCATTATTTTTAATGGCATGCGAACCATAAAATCTTTCCAGTCACTGAATCGATATGGAACAGCAGGACTGGTATAAGGAACGCCAAAACTTTTCAGTTTCACTAAATGACTGCAAAGTAAAAGAAAGAAGAGAATAACTCCATACAAACCAAATATCGCAGCACAAAACATAGCTACAAAACGAAGAATGCGTAACGTAATTCCTACACTATATTGTGGAATAGTAAAAGAAGAAATAGCTGTTACCGCAACAACGATAACCATTATTGGACTAACAATTCCTGCTTCTACGGCAGCCTGACCAATTATTAAACCGCCCACAATTCCCATTGCAGGTCCAATTGGTTTAGGCAGACGTAAACCTGCTTCTCGCAAAACTTCGATAGCTACTTCCATAATTAACGCTTCTATTAAAGCGGGAAAAGGAACTCCTTCTCGCGATCCGATAATAGAAATAGCGAGCTTAGTGGGAATTAATCCTGGATGAAATGAAATAAAAGAAATATACAGTGCTGGAGCAAATAATGAAACAAAAGCTGTCATGAAGCGTAATAAGCGGAGAAGCGTACCAGGAAGCCACCTTTCATAATAATCTTCTGGTGATTGCAGCAGCATACTAAATGTAACTGGAGCAATTAAAACAAATGGTGTTCCATCTAACAAAATAGCTACTCGACCTTCCATTAAAGCACTAATAACACGATCAGGTCGTTCTGTATTTTGAATCTGTGGAAAAGGACTTAGATAATTATCTTCAATGAGTTGCTCTATATAACCAGATTCGAGTACACTGTCTATGTCAATTTTCTGAATTCTGTTTTTTACTTCATCCACCAATTCTGTACTAGCAAGATCTCTAATAAATGCGACAACTAACTCTTTCTTTGCACGTTCTCCTACTGGTAGCTTTACTAATGATAAACTCTCATCCGCACAATGTCGTCGCAAAAGTGAGGTATTATCACTTAATACTTCAGTAAAACCGACCCGTGGCCCTCTGACTAATGCCTCCGATACTGGTTCTTCAATGTTTCGTTTATTTGCTTTTGTTGTACCAAGAATAAACACATCTGCTAAACCATCAATTAAAAGAGCTGTTGAACCTATCAATACTTTGGGTATTAAATCTTTTATGTAATGGACTTCTGCTACTTCACTAATTGTAAGAACTTTATTTTTAATATATTCTTTTGAAACAGTCCCCTCCACATAAGAAGATTCATTTTTATATTCATCAGAAAAATCATCCATTAGTAATTTCATAATATGTTTGTCAATTATCTCTTTATCTGATAGGCCATCAACAAAAACGATCCCAGCCTGAATATCTGTGCGTCCAATATTAAACTTCCGAAAGCGAACATCAGAATTATGTCCGATTTGTTGCTTTATAAGTTCTAAGTTAGAGGCAAAATCATTTGTGAAATGAACGATTGCATTTTGAGAAGGTTTATGCTCTTGTTTCGTTTTACTTTGAATATTATTTTTTTTCACTTGTTTGTCTCTTGACTTCCACCAACTCATTCTTCCCACTCTTTCTCTGACATACGAACCCAATGAAAAACTCTTGAGATAGTATACGGAATTAAAAACAAGATAAAAGCTTGTACAAAGACTTTCCAATCTGGAAGATAAGAAGTAATTATGTTCCACATTTTTATCACCCAATTTATATACTCTGCTAGGATTGAGATTTCTAAAAAACGATATGTACTTAATAAAAAATAACGATAAGATTAAAGAGCAGAAAAGCGAGACATTATGCTTGTTTAGTACCAATAACCTAATTAGTATAAAAACATTTCTGACCTAAAATACCATTTCCAATTATAATTTGTTAAATATTATCTCCTTTTCCGTTATTTATATGCCCGCATTTGAATTTCAAATAATATAAGGATCAATGATATTTCCTCTTAAAGAAAAAAAGATGCTAGAAGATAGCATCTTTTTTTAAATTCAACTTACTATGTATTTATATTTTATTGTGAAAATATTCGTTTTTTTAATGAATATTAATGTTTAAAGAAATAAAAAATACATATTCTTTTGTTCTAAGTTCATACACTTCTACCAAATCGATACGGAATTTTCTGATTTTAAAACTAATATGAAATAAAGGAGAATAAAAAGAAAAACTATTATCAATCTATCAATTGAAAATAATACTTAGCAAGAGTTTATCATCTTAACTCCAAGTGTATTCGTTTTGCTTCAAAATAAAGAACTTGAATAAATTTTTTCGTATCAATACGAGCAGGTAATGTTGGTTCATTATTCAATTCTGTCATCTTTCTCCTTACGGTAGTAAAATCAAAAAATCTAGAAGCATAATTTTCGAACTTCGGGTTTAAAAAATCAGTAAGTCCAAGGGAAGCTAAATGGTTTAATGATTGATAAATTGCTCTCCGAATCCGTTGTTTGGAAGCTTCTATAAACCTTTTTAATTCGGCGTCTTCAGCTGAATCCCCAAGTTTTTTTTGAGCTAAATTCATAAAAATCTCTTTTAGTGAGGGAAAACCTTGTTCCAACGTGTTATCTTGTTCATATTTATATAAATAATCTAGCATATCCATTAAATCTTTACTTCCACTTTCACTGGCTATTCCTAATTCAGACAAAAGAAAATGAATGGAATTTTGAAAGTGATTAAAAGTATTTAAATGTTTTTCATTACGGTATTTTTCTTGCGCACTTGAATTACTATCCAATTTTAATACCATATTAAGCGATTCTTGAATGTTTTTTATCGATTTTTCCAAACGAATTCGTTCAATGACTTTCCGAACAACTGTTAAAACTTCAATCCGGTTAATTGGCTTAATAATATAGTATTCAACGCCAAGCGAATAAGCTTCAGCAATTAACTCTTTTGATTCTACTTGAGAAACCATGATGATTTTCCCTTTAAACGAAGGCTTTATTTGACGAATTGTTTTTATTCCATCTTGAATCGGCATTAACAAATCGATAAATAAAATGTCAATCTTTTTAAGGGTTGGCATGTTTTGCTCTAAAGATAAACCATCCTCAGCTTCTCCTATAACCTCTCCAAGATCTTCATCCTCGATAATTTGAGCCAACATTGAGCGAACCGCTTTTTCATCATCTACTATATAAAAATACATAGAATCACCCTTTCGAAATTATATGATCAATCCCTAATCTAATTATAAAAATTGATCCTTTTCCTTCGGTTCTGTCCTCAAGCGTAACATCACCTTCTAGTTGTTCGACCATTTCTTTAACATACGATAGTCCGATGCCTGTCGATGGATTGCCTAAATCATCATATTTAGAAGTAAAACCAGGCTCAAAAATTGAATCTTTATATTTGGAAGAAATACCTGGACCGTTATCTCCTACTCGAAATTCAACAAAATGATGGTCTTTATTAATGTCAATTGTGATGATTCCCATACTTTGGATAGCTTCTACAGCGTTTGTAACGATATTATTTATAATAGATAAGATTGTATAAATATGATAATGAGAATGCACACCATCAATTTTATACACAAATTGGATGTCTTTCTCTAGCAACCGTGCATATTTCGTATTTGCCCGTATAATGATATTTACTAGTTCATGTACAGACATATAATCTGTAAAACTTTCATCAGAAATTAATTTTGAAAGTCCCGCAAAAATACGTTGGTTATCCTTTTTAACGTCATGGACCTCACCAGCAATTTGTAATGCCTGTTGCCTTAAATCCCCAAACTGAAAATCCATCTGTTTGTGCTCAAAGGAGTCTAAAGTTTTATATAAATCATAAGATTTTTTTGTTATATTCTCAGCATCTTGTAATGTTTTTTTTAAATGAACAGCATCTTCATATAAATTAGAGATGAGCATGAGCATGTGTTCATTTTGCTTCTTTATATGTCTCTCCCTTGATTGCGCTTCATACAATTTCATCATATTGAAAAAGCTTAGAACTATAAAACTATGGGAACATGCGATAACAATGATCTCATTTATTGCCTCGGATGTGATTGATGTTTTTAATACGAAATATTGAATCATTAATTCCACACAGTCTGACAGTATTTCAATCATGCAACCAATCAAACCAATCATTAGTGGTTGATGATAAAAACGTTTGATTTTTGCTAAATGAAAGAGATACGAATAAGTAAAATAAAAGAAAAAACTAGGATAGTGAGTATGAAAAGCGGCTAGCCAATCCATATTTCCCTTTATAATGACATCCATTGAGATACGAAATACTACCACGACTATTGCTGTTAAAAAACCCGGTAAAAATGCTGGAATTCGTCGAAACAATAACAAAAAAAAGAAAAATGTTGGTGCACCAAAGCTCATTCTAAATGTTTCATTTAAAGGAAATGACTTTATTTCACCTACTAAGGGTACTGTAAGTATCATTAAAACGAGAATATAGATGTCTTTTTTTACTAAATTACTAAGATTCAAAATAATCACTTCTCACTTTCGCCTAACAGTCAGTATACAAACCTATTTGTATTAATACAATACTTACTCTATTTTTTTCAAAAACTGATAAATAAGATATAAACGAAAGCATTATAGATTGTGAGTATTCATTACACTCTTCTACTTTAGAAAGATACTTTATAACTCAAAAATGTTCAGACACAATATAAGGTCTGAACACTTTTGGACTCGCTCTAACACCAAAATACCTGTGCTCCTTTTTAAAATATACTTAAATCCCATTCTTTTGCAATATGTTCTAACAACATAATTCCTGGTAAACTATTCCCATACTCATCAATGGCTGGTCCGTAAATACCAATACCACATCCATCTTGGAACGGTAAATCCTTCCTAGATTTTGAGGGAACAAGTGTCATAATTCCGCCGGATACCCCACTCTTAGCTGGTAATCCAATGAAAGCAGCAAATTTTCCAGAAGCGTTGTACATTCCACAAGTAAGCATTAAAGCCTTTGTTAACCTAGCTACTTCTTTAGGGAGCACTTGTTCTTTGCGAATAGGATGATATCCATCATGTGCTAGTATAAGCCCTATTAAGGCAATATCTTCTGTATTTATTTCAATCGAACATTGTTTTAGGTAAACCTCTAGTGTCTCCTCCACATCTGATTCTAGAAAACCATTCTCCTTTAAATAGTATGCTAATGCTCTATTACGATGAGCGGTTTCCCATTCTGATTGAAATACTATTTCATTAATAGCGGGACGCTTCTCTATCATTTTTTCAATTAATACGTATATAGATTCTAATTTTTCTTGCACCGATGTCCCTGGCAAAAGTGAAGCTATCGTAATCGCTCCAGCATTAATCATAGGATTAAAAGGTTTTCCTGGTTTATGTATCTCTAAACGAATAATTGAATTAAAGGCATCTCCAGTTGGCTCTACGTCAACTCGTTCTAATACATAAGAAATACCGCGACTTAAACAAGCGGCTATAAAACCGATTACTTTTGATATACTTTGTAATGTGAAAGGTACCTCCCAATCTCCTGATTTTATCATTGTTCCATCTGGCTTTACTATACAAATACCTAACTGCGATACATTTATTTCTCCCAGAGCGGGAATATAACTGGCGCTTCGTCCCTTAGTTGCATACGTTCGATAATGAGCTACCCATTGATCTAAGCAAACTTTTTCTTGACCTTCAATTTGAACGCTATAATCTTTTATCATTTAAAAATATTCCCCCGTACTATTAACTTGATATAAAATAATTTTTTCTTTAATATCATCGATACTATTTACACTAGAACCAAGAAAAATATTCAGACATATTGCAGTCTGAATATTTTTCTTATTACACACTTTTCTTTTTTGAAATTTTCTCATAACTATCCCAACATTCAATATTTTCAAGTCCTTTAATGTTTTCTTTATAAAAAATAGGATCTTTACCAGCTTTTTTCTGGTTTATATAATCTTGTAACGCCGCAAATGCTACTTTTGAAAGTAAGGTAATAGCAATTAAATTAATAATAACCATAAAGCCCATAAATAAATCCGCTAAATCCCATACAATTTGGATCTTTGCAACAGAACCAAATACAATCATAGCCAACACACTTATTCTGTATATCATTAACCACACTTTACTTGTATGTAAGAAGCGAATATTTGTTTCACCATAATAATAGTTGCCAATTAACGCACCAAACCCAAATAAAAAAACAAAGATAGCAAGACAACCCGATGCCCAAGGACCGATGTGTTCACTTAATGCTGCTTGTGTCAGTGCAATACCATTTAATCCCGGTTGTTTATATGCATCAGACAGCAAAATAATAAAGGCAGTGCTAGTACAAATGATTAATGTATCCGTTAATACACCAAATGCTTGAATCAGTCCTTGTTTCACTGGATGGCTTGTTGTTGCTGTTGCGGCAACGTTTGGTGCACTTCCCATACCAGCTTCATTTGAGAATAAACCGCGTTTAACTCCATTCATAAGTGCTGCACCAATTGAACCACCTGCTATTTGTTTAAAACCAAATGCGTTTTGAACAATAAGAGAAAGAACTTCCGGCATTTTTGATATGTTGGTAACTACAACAAATAATGCAACTCCAATGTATAATACCGCTAAAAATACCACCTTGTATTCAGCCATTTTTGCAATACGTTGTACACCACCAAAGATAATCGCAGCGAAAGCAATAGCCATGATTATCCCAACTGTTAGACGATCTGTACCAAATGAGTTTTGAAAAGCGATTGTAACTGTATTTGATTGTACTGAATTGAATACAAGACCGAAAGTAATTGTAATTAAAATAGAGAATAATACTCCCATCCAACGTTTATTCAGCCCTTTTTCCATATAATAGGATGGACCACCGCGGAAACCAGTTTTATCTTTTACTTTATATATCTGTGCTAATGTGCTTTCGACAAAACTAGAGGCCGAGCTAATAATAGAAATAATCCACATCCAAAATACAGCTCCAGGACCCCCTAATGCAATTGCAATCGCAATTCCTGTGATATTCCCTGTTCCAACGCGGGCTGCCATACCAATACAAAACGCTTGAAAAGGAGAGATTTGATCTTTAGAACCACTTTTCCCCTCCATTAATACACGGACCATCTCTTTTAACATTCGAAACTGTACAAAATTCAATTTAAATGTAAAATAAATTCCGCAAATAACAAGCATAATAATTAACAATTTAGACCATAAAAAATCATTTGTTGATCCGACTAACTCTACAAAAAACCTTTCCATATCATCACTCCATGCTAAAATTTATCTATCATAATCTATATAAAATCACCTATATTTCCTGGTATAAATACCTCTTTCATATTCAAATACAACAAAGATAAAAATTTTCTATATGAATCGGATTGGCCTGTTTAAGCAAACATCACAACATGTAACCATAAAACTGAAATTTTGAAGTACTTAACGCTTATACAAACGGATGCTCTCCCCCTTTCTGCAAACTAATATTTTTATCCACTAACATTGTTGTACTATTATGTTTGTTTCGTTTACCGGTGATTTAAATCATAATAATCAATAGTGATTAAGTGGTTTTTTGTTAATTTTCTCAAGAACATGGAAATATCTCCTTTCTCACTACTAATCTCAAAAATAGGCTAGGTAAAAACTTCACGAAAAATCTATAAAGCGCTTTCAATCTTCAACTAAGAGAAGCTTGTCTTTAATTTATAATTAAAAGTACAGAATGTTACGAAAAAGTACAGATTTTTATAAAAACCAAAAAATATTTTAAGATTTTTCATCTAAAAAAACAGTGAGATTTTGTGAATTTTATACAGTATCCAAACGTCGCGGATGCTGTTCTACCTGATCTCTGACAAGCCTCTATTTTCTTCATAAAAACATGCATATTTTTTCTCTTTTAGAAGTTCATATAAAGTATTTGAAATCAAGAATCAACAGGATATTATAAGAATATTTAAAAAATAAAACATTTAATTTATTTATGGTATCATACAAAAAACATTTGGTTTCTCAATTAATCCCCCTAGTTGGGTTCGTCTATATTGCACATATTTACAATATTAAAGACACTAAGAAAAAAATGATTTTGTTGAAGGGATGAAACATTACAAAACTCTTATTTAGGACCTTATGACATCCTCTTTTCTAACAATATCGAGTTATCCCAAAAAACGTATATTTACTAACATAGATTACAGGTGGTGTATTGTGAAAGAAATAGTATTTGTTCAAAATAAAAAAAGACTCCTTATGAAATTCCAATTTTTAAAAAAGGATTTAGTACTTACCATTTCACTGATACTAGCAATTGTAAGCTGCTTAATACATTCGCCAAAGATCGAATATGTTAACTTTGAAGTGTTAATTAGCTTATTTAATCTAATGGTGGCCATTAAGGCCTTGGAACAGCTAAAGATATTAGACAAACTTGCCGTTGCGATTTTAAATAAATGCAATAACAGCAGGTCAATATCTATTATTCTAATTTTGTTATGCTTTATTTGCTCCATGTTTGTAACAAATGATGTCGCTCTCCTCACTTTTGTACCAATAACACTTGTCATTAGTAAAAAAACACAAATGAACATGATGGATACAATCATCCTGCAGACAATTGCGGCAAACATCGGTAGTAGCTTGATGCCTATGGGAAACCCACAAAATTTATACTTATATTCTTACTATGGAATTAAGCTCATCCCATTTTTAGGTTCAATCCTGCTTTTAGCTGTACTTGGAATTAGTTTGTTGTTTATATTTACTCAAAAACTTCAAAAAACAGATTTAAAAATAGAACTACCTGTTATTACCGTGAAGAATCGAAAAAAAGCTACCATCTGGATTTTGATACTTATCACTATCATTGCATCTATTTTTGGTTTCATTAATTATTACATTGCGCTAATAGTTACATTGATGGCAGCTTTTACGTTAGATAGAAACTTACTATTAAAGGTTGATTACTTTCTGCTAATAACCTTTGTCTGTTTTTTTATTTTCATTGGAAATATTTCTCATTCCGATGCGCTGGAGACCTTTGCTCGCGCTAATTTAAGAGGAGATACTTCAGTCTTCTTTAGTTCCATATTTTTGAGTCAATTGATTAGCAATTTTCCTACTTCAATTCTTCTATCAAACTTTACTTCTGATTGGAAAGCTTTATTACTAGGAGTAAATATTGGAGGGCTTGGAACAATTATCGCATCTTTAGCCAGTGTAATTTCCTATAAACTATTCATTCAGGCCAATGGTAAAGAGAGTAAGGCGTATTTCATTAAATTTAGCATTTATAACTTTGCATTTTTAATCATACTTACATGTATACAATACTTTATTTTTAAATTTCTATAACTTTAAAAAGTGATTACTACTAGAATAATAAAAACCAAAACTTTCTCAACATTAAATTGGGAAAGTTTTGGTTTTAAAGTACATAATACTTACAATTAGCATTATAAGCAAGATCCACAAATTGCATCAATTAACTCACCAGTTATCCAACGACTGTCTGATGATCAAAGAAAATCTCTAAAAACTAGTTGATAATCTTTTAAAATTAAACTTTCCTATAATACTATTTGCTATTTCTTCAATATTTTCATTTAGAAAGAAATGATTACCTTCAAAAGAATGAAAAGTACACGTTTTACTTGTGTATCGTTCCCATTTTATTACTTGATCATATGTAGTAAATTCATCATTTTCCCCATTAAATATAAGAAAATCAATATCACATGGTTGTGTATTTTTGTCATGAATATACGTCTCAACGATTTTAAAATCTGCTCTTAGAATAGGGAGAAAAATCTCCATTAATTCTTCTGATTGCAGTACCCCAGATGGTGTACCTCCCATTGCAATAACTTCTCTTTTAAATTGTTCGTTAGAAAGATTATGTCGGATGTTTTTTATTTTACTATTTGGATGATTTCTACCGGATAAGACAAGAAATTTAGGCAATACGCTTTTAGAATCTTGTATTTTTCTAGCTACTTCATAGGCAATCAAACTTCCCATACTATGCCCAAATAAAATATATGGCGAATCATCTATCTGCATAACGATATTATTATAGACATCATTTACCGCTTCTTCCATACTTCCGTACAAACTTTCTTCAATTCTATATCCTCTACCAGCTAACTCTATCGGGACTACCTCAATATATGGATTAAAGTAATTTTTCCATTTTGCGTAACTAAACGCGGATCCCCCAGCATGTGGAAAGCAAAAAAGTTTAGTCTTCTGCATTGATTTTCTCCTTACTTTCAAATTTGTATATAGTTTGGAAAATTGCATAAATGTCTTTAATTATTATCTCTTGCGGAAATTCATCCCTTGTTGCACAAGCAGATACCTTATAATTTGGCTCAATGTTATATTGTCTAAAGTAAAAGTTTTGAGGTATATACTTATATGAAATTAAAGTTGGTGACTCTTTTTTTATAGAGAATGAATTTAACGGGATATAAAGCCCTTTTCCAATCGTTTTTATATAACTTTCTTTTAATGTCCATAAATCATAAAAATAATTAATTTGTTCATCAGAATTTATATTAGATATATCATAAAATTCTTCCTCTGAAAAAAATTCATTTGCTAATTTAAGAGCCTCTATCTCTGAAATCTTTTCTATATCAATACCCACATTAAATTTAGCAGTAGTACAAACCACCCATTCTCCTGAATGTGACAGATTAAAATGAAAGTCAGAAAAGTTTTCAACAAAAGGTTTTCCATACTCATTATATATAAATTTAATTTCTTCATTATTAATTTTATACTTTTGGCAGATTAGAGATCGGATTAGTAAATCTCCTATCAGGGTCCTATTAATGTCGCATGAATTTAATAAACGCTTCATTCGTTCTTTCTTCTCATTTGAAACTAAGTTACTAAGTTGCTTAAACAAATGACTTTCAATATTCTTTGGTATTTTCACAGCTTGAATTTGTATGATAAATCACGTCCTTTTTTAAAGAATTACTTCATATATGAACGTTACATAAATTCAAATTCACATTACTAAATTGCATATACAATAGGAAAGGTGCATATTTACATATCAATGAAAATATGCACCTTTCCTCAGTAATATCATCAGGCATTCGCTTCTATTACAAAGATTTCTATGTCTCTACCAATTACTTTTTACATTATCCCCTTAAAAAGTAATGCTCTTAATATATTCATTATTCCCTACACTTGATATGCATGCAGGTATTGGTCTCCCCTTTTCGTTCATTGCGTTGCATCTTTTGCACTCTCTACTTTTCAGTTAATGAAAGGGATGTTTCTTTTATCCCTTCAAATTCATTTAATAGGTACTTAGCTATCTTTTCAACTGCGGGGAAGTCTACTATTTCCTCATGTGATCCAGGGACAGAATACTTATTTACTCTTCCTTTTAATAAAGGTCCCCAATCTGTAAACAACTCTTTTCCTTCCTCAGCACTAAAGTAGAGAACTTCTCCAGAGTATGGTATTAAATCATGCTCTGCCATTAAGTTCAGGCATTTCCTATGAGCATTGATAACTTGCTTCAAATTCATAAGATCTGCATCAGGCGGGAGTACTCCCTCCATAATTAATCGCTCCACAAGCATATCTTGTTTATGGATGAGGCCTTCTTCCTGCTCAGTAAAATCTCTAGGAATGAAATGCTCATATATATATGAGAGCATTTCTTCTCTTGTTTTATAGTCCTGCTCTGAAGGTACTTTAGTATCCATTAGTATCAACAAC
This sequence comes from Bacillus sp. FSL L8-0152, assembly GCF_038006365.1. NCBI lineage: Bacteria > Bacillati > Bacillota > Bacilli > Caryophanales > Bacillaceae > Bacillus > Bacillus sp. FSL L8-0152. The sequence continues at coordinate 2,480,341 of NZ_JBBOVB010000001.1, read as the reverse complement.
TCAACTTCCTCACCTTGATTCTTTAGTACAGTTGCGATTTTATAAGCAATTGCACCGCCTAAAGACCATCCTCCAAGACGATATGGACCTTCTGGCTGAACACGTTTTATTTCTTCGATGTAAAGTTGAATTACTTCCGGCAAAGTTAACTCGTCAATTTCTTTCTTTTCTATAAGAGGATTCTGTAAACCATAAAATGAACAATGGTTCTTAAGCAATCTTGCTAGTTGAATGTAACAGAATACATTCCCCATAAACGGATGAACGCAGAAGAAAGGTCTTTTCTCTGATTCTTGTAGTGGAACTAGCGCTACTACTGATTTCGTCATATCATGCTTATCACGAATAAGGCATGCGATTCCTTCCACTGTTGGATTCTTAATCAATGTAGACACCTTAATCTCTTTTCCAAACTTCTCCTTAATTTTTGAAACTAATTTAATTACAAGGAGAGAGTGTCCGCCTCTATTAAAGAAATCATCATTTACATAGACATCTTCTATCTGTAACACATCCTGCCAGATTTCAATCAACTGATATTCAATTTCATCCCTTGGAATGATTGGTGTAGAGAAGTTATTTTCTCTATGAATAGTTAAATTGTTCAATGCCTTTCGATCAACTTTGCCATTTGTTGTAAGAGGAATCTCGTCTACCTTAATAAAGTGAGCGGGAACCATATAATTTGGTACTTTTGTCTTGAGATATTCACGCCACTCATGCATACTACCATCTCCAACTACATAAGCAACCAATCTCTGCTCTCCTAATTTATCCTCTGTTACCAAAACTACTGCTTCTTTTACCAATGGATGCCTCTCTATACTCGCTTCAATCTCTTCAAGTTCAATACGAAAGCCCCTAATTTTCACTTGATTATCAATTCTTCTCAAGTAATCTAAATTACCATCAGGTAAATAACGAACCAAATCTCCCGTACGATATAAACGTTCTTCTTCATTAAATGGATGACGGATAAATCGCTCTGCTGTTAATTCTGGGCGATTCAAGTATCCTCTCGCTATACCTGCACCCCCAATATATAGCTCACCTGTTACACCAACTGGAACAGGTAACAAATTTTTATCAAATACATAAGTTTGAACGTTCGGCAACGGACGTCCAATTGTTACTCTCTTACTATCTTTTTTGATATGATAACACGTTGCATCAACCGTACATTCTGTAGGACCGTATACGTTATAAAAATCAATTTTTTCGGTCTCTACTAGCTGTTCCCATAATGACGGCATGATTGCTTCACCACCGACTAATATCTTACTTGGTATATGAACATCAGCACTTATTTCTAGCAATCCTCCATCTATAAGTAATTGAAGTAATGAAGGTGTCATATCAAACATTTCCAATTTATTCTCCCTAATATAGGACACAAATTGTTCCGGATTAGTGCGAACTTCACTTGGGATAATATATAAACTTGAACCATAAAGCAACATTTGTAATTGCTGAATAGATACATCAAAGGCAATTGACGCATTCAAACCGACGCGCATATTACTAGGTATGTCATGTGAGAAAACTTCTTTTTGTAAACCATAGGATAGGTTTATTACAGAATGGTGCTGTACTAAAGCCCCCTTTGGATTCCCTGTCGAACCAGAAGTATAGATAACATACGCTAAGTTTTCCCCTGTTACCTCACATATTGGTGAAAGTTTGCTTTCTTGAGAAAGCATTGCTTGGTCCCTATCTAGGCAAACTGTCTTGATGTCTTTAGGTATCCATCCTAGTAATACCTCATTTGTAACTAACACTTTAATTCCCGTGTCTTGTAAAATATATTGCAGGCGGCTTTCTGGATTCGATGGATCCAATGGAACATAGGCTGCTCCAGCCTTCCAAATTCCCATGAGACCAACAATCATCTCAACTGATCGATCAAAGCAGAGGCCAACTAATGACTCTGTCCCAATTCCACATTTCTGTAAATGATGGGCTAATTGATTAGCTCTTTCATTCAGCTCTCGATACGTTAGTTGCTGTTTTTCATCTACCACTGCCACCGCGTCAGGTGTACGATTTACTTGCTCTTCGAATAGTTGATGAATTACATTCTCACGTGGATAGGATATAGCATTATTATTCCATTCTTCCAATAGCTTTCTTTGTTCAGCCTCCGTAATATATACTAGCTCCGATAGATTTTGATCAATGTTTTTGAGCATTTGCATTAACACTTTGTGTAAATGACCCAGCATTCGTTCAATGGTTAATCTATTAAACTTACTACGGTCATACATTAACTTTAACGATAACTGGATTCCTGGAACTACAGCCAATCCTAATGGGTAGTGGGTTTGTTCTTCCCCTTTCAATTCACCAATTTCCAGATTTTCTGAAGATTCTTCTTTCACTGGATAATTTTCAAACACATATAAACAATTGAACAGCGGTGTACCTCTAGGAACCTCACTCCACCCCTGAATCTCTGTCAAAGAAGCATACTCATATTGTCTTCTTTCTAACTCTTCCTCTTGTAACTTCTGCAACCAATCTATTACTTTTATATCATCAATCAATTGAATTCGCGTCGGTGACGTTGTAATGAAAGGACCTACGATGTTTTCAACACCAATAATCTCCGTAGAACGCCCTGAGCTTGTTACACCAAAGACAATGTCATTTTCTCCACTATATCGGCTCATGAGATATGCCCATGCACCTTGAATTACTGTACTCAAAGTAAGTTTATTTCGTTTCGCCCATCCTTGTAACTCTTGAGTCTGCTCTTCTGATAAATACGTAACCTTCTCTGTGTAACCTTTTTCTTCCTCTTTATTTTCTAAGCCCAGTAAAGTTGGTGCAGTAAAACCTTTTAGCTTCTCTCTCCAGAATTGTTCCGCCTGCTCCTTATCTTGTTCTCTGAGCCATTGGATATATTTCTTATATGGTGAGGATTTAGGTAACTTTACAGCTTCTCCATTCATTCTCTTCTGATAGACTGTAAGTAATTCATTAAAGACCAATGGTAAACTCCATCCATCCAGTAAAATATGGTGATGTGTCCAAACAATCCGATATTCTTCCTCACCTTCTTGAATGACTGTTACCCGCATCAATGGTGCTTTATCAAATTGGAAGGCTTGTTTTCGATCTAATTCCAAAAAGACTTTTCTTTTTTCTTCTATCTCTTCACTTGTCATTGTACTCCAGTCTTCTTTGTTCACTTTAAATGGGATATTTTCATACACCACTTGTACAGGCTCTTCAATTTCGTCCCAAACAAATGCTGTACGAAAAATTTCATGCCGCTGAATTACAGATTTCCAAGCCTGCTCAAAAGTAGGAATATCCATTTCCCCTTGAATCATAAAACTCAATTGCACTATATACGGTGCAACATGTTCATCCCCTTGATCATGCAATGTGTGGAAGATCATACCTTCTTGCAAAGGTGATAGTGGATATAAATCAGTAATCTGATTTTTCTTTCCACGATGCATTTTATTTAGTACATTTGTCAAACCTTCTTGGCTAAGATTAGCCATTGCAAAATCCGAAATGGTCAGTGCAGATTCTCTATCTGAAGATTGAATCAATCTACTCAGTTGATATAGCATATTCTGTGCAATACTTTGAATCGTTGATTTGGCAAATTGTCCAACATTGTATACCCAAGTGAACTGAAGTTTTCCATCCGTTACAACCCCAATTACATCAATTACATGCGATCGCTTGGAACCGGCAGCATGATCTAAACGCTTAAATTTGTTCTCTGGAATAAACATTGCATCGCTAGAAAACATTTGGTCAAATTGTCCAAGATAGTTAAAACTAATAGACGGTGTATATTGGGAGCTTAATGGCTCACACATTGTTGTGTTCATGTAACGCAACACCCCATAATCAACACCCTTATTAGGAATTTTGCGAACTTGTTCTTTAACTGCTTTTAATGCTGCAATTGGCGTATTAGCATTAGTAATATTTAAATGAACTGGGTAAATACTTGTAAACCATCCCACGGTTCTCGATAAATCAACATCTTCAATAATCTCTTCTCGACCATGTCCCTCTAAATCTACGCTTAATATCGGCTGCCCCGTACATGCTGCTGTAGCTTGTACCAATGCTGCTAATAATACTTCATTGATTTGGACACGGTGAGTGCTTAAAGTCTCTTGCAATAACATACGGGTCTCATTCTCGTTTAACACCACAGTAATTTCCTCAGTTACTGCGCTTACTGGATTACTTATAGTACCATCTACTGGCAGTATAACTACGTCTTGTTCAACCTGCTGCTCCCAGTAATGTAGCACTTCTTTTGATATTCCAGTTTGAGCGTAATGTTGTAATTTCTCCGACCATTCTTTAAAAGATGTACTCTTCATAGGTAATTGAATTTTTTGCCCTTGGACCGCTTGCGTATATGCTGTTTGCAAATCTTCCAATAAAATTCGCCAAGAAACACCATCCACGGCTAAGTGATGAATTGTCCAAAATAATCGACCAGTCTCCTCACCTTCATCAAAATACACCATTCTCATTAAAGGACCATCATGTAAATTCAATCTTTCTTGTGCAACATTAATCTCTTTTTGAATAACTTCATGCCAATCCGCTTCCGGCACTTCGTCTAATGAAATGACAGTCAGCATCAATTGTTCTTCAATTCCTTCATTCCACTGTTCCCAAGTCCCATTAGGTAAACGTTCATATCTTAAACGCAGGGCATCATGATGAAGTAGAAGGTTACGCGCTGCCTTTTCCAGTGATCCTATGTCCAATTTTTCTTTCGTTCTAAAGAACATGGATTGATTCCAATGATGTGGATTAGGATGATTTTGTGCAAAAAACCTTTGCTGAATAGGTGTAAGTATCGTCTCTCCAGTTATAATTCCTTGTTCAGCTTGTACACCTTGTTCTTCTTTGACTACTTGCGCCAACTCAGCAATCGTTTGGTGTTCAAATAGTTGTTTTGGTGTCAACTGTAAACCAGCTTGCTTTGCGCGAGAGACAATCTGAATGCTAAGAATTGAATCTCCACCAATTTCAAAAAAGTTATCATAAATACCAATACGTTTTGAACCTAGCACACGTTCCCAAATGATAGAAAGCTTATGTTCACGTTCATTTCTTGGGGCCGCGTAGCCTTCTTGTATTCCTTGATAATCTGGTATAGGTAACGATTTCCGATCAACCTTTCCATTTATGGTTAGCGGTAATTCTTTCATTTCGACAAAGTAGGAAGGTATCATATGGATTGGCAGTTTTGTTTTAAGATACTCTCGCCATTCTTCTACACTACCTTCGCCCACTACATAAGCTACTAACCTCTTATCTCCCGACTGATTTTCCCTAACTATTACAACTACCTCTTTTACCAAGTCATGCTCTTGTAAAGTCGACTCAATCTCCCCAAGTTCGATTCGAAATCCTCTAATCTTCACTTGATTATCCATTCTTCCTAAGTAGTCTATATTACCATCAGGAAGATATCTCACAAGATCGCCTGTTCTATATAACCTCTCGCCTTCTTTGAATGGATGAGAAATAAATCGTTCGGATGTTAACTCTGGACGATTCAAGTACCCCTTTGCTAGACCTACTCCTCCGATATAAAGTTCCCCCATCACACCAACTGGAACTGGCAACCTATTACTATCTAATACATAAGTTTGGACGTTAGGCAATGGACGCCCAATTGTTACTCTCTTACTATCTTTTTTGATATGATAGCATGTTGCATCAACCGTACATTCTGTAGGACCATATACATTATAAAACTGTATTTTATCAGTCTCTACTAGCTGTTCCCATAATGACGGCATAATTGCTTCACCACCAACCAGTACCTTACTTGGAACATGAACGCCATCACACGTTTCTAACAATCCGGCATCTATAAGTAATTGAAGCAATGAAGGTGTTATATCAAAGATTTCTAACTTGTTCTCCCTAATATAAGCTACAAACTGCTCCGGATCACTTCGTACTTCATTCGGAATAATATACAAACTTGAACCATAAAGCAGCATTTGTAATTGCTGGATAGATGCATCAAAGGCAATTGACGCATTTAAACCGACATGCATGTTAGATGGTATCTCATGTTCGAAAACTTCTTTTTGTAAACCATGCGACAAGTTTAGTACAGAATGATGCTGTATCAAGACACCCTTTGGATTCCCCGTTGATCCTGAAGTATAGATAACATACGCTAAGTTTTCTCCTGTTACTTCACATTTTGGTGAAAGAATGCTTTCTTGTGAAATCATTGCTTGATCCCTATCTAGACAAACTATCTTGATTTCTTTAGGTATCCAGTCTTCCAATGACTCGTTCGTAACTAATACTTGAATTCCAGTGTCCTCCAAAATATATCGTAGACGACTTTCTGGATATGATGGGTCTAATGGAACATAGGCTGCTCCAGCCTTCCAAATCCCCATAATACTAACAATCATCTCAACTGAACGCTCAAAGCAAAGTCCAACCAATGATTCATTCCCAATCCCGCATTGCTGAAGATAGTGGGCCAATTGATTAGCTTTTTCATTCAGCTCTCGATACGTTAACTGCTGTTTTTCATCTACCACTGCTACCGCATCAGGTGTACGATTTACTTGCTCTTTAAACAGCTGATGAATTGTACTTTCCTGTGGATATGCTACAGCATCATTATTCCACTCCTCCAACTGTTTTTGCTGTAATCCTGACAATATAGGCAACTTAGCTAATGCTTTATCAGGATTCTCCACGATTACATTCAACCAGTTCCCAAAATGTTCAGCCATGGATTCAATAGTTAAGCTGTCAAATAAATCAGTTCTATAAACAAAAGTAAGTAATAAACCCTCTTCCACTTCTGCAGCAGTTAAACTTAAATCAAACTTAGCGATAGGAGCATTACTTTCCATTACTTCTATATTTCTTCCATGTAGTTCTGGTAGCTTCTGTCCCGTATTTTGCAAAGTAAACATGGTTTGGAAAATCGGAGAATGGCTTGTATTTCGTTCAGGTTGGATAACCTCTACAATTTTCTCAAACGGAACATCTTGATACTCATACGCCTTCAATGCTTTTATCCGCACTTGAGACAACAACTCTTGAAATGCCGGTGCATTACTTAAATCAGCGCGATAAACCAATGTATTGACAAAGAAACCAATCAGCCCTTCAATTTCTCGATAATTTCGATTTGCAATTGGGCTGCCAACAATAATATCCGTTTGTCCCGTATAACGAGCAAGGAAACTTTGATACGATGCCAATAAGGTCATGAAAAGTGTGGCCCCTTCTTGACGACTTAGTTCGTTTAATTTATCCAGTAATGAGCGCGATAACAAAACATTATGAGTTAATCCATGGTGGGTTTGCACTGGCGGACGCGGACGATCCATTGGCAACATTAAGACTGGTAACTCACCGGATAATTCTTCCTTCCAATACGCAAGTTGTTGATATAGTACTTCATCTTTCAACCATTCTCTTTGCCACTGAGCAAAATCGGCATATTGAACTGGTAGTGGTTCCAGCTCTGCTTGTTTTTCACCAATCGTATTCTCATAAAATGCCATCCATTCTTGAAGCAAGATTTCCATCGACCATCCATCTGAGATAATATGATGCATATTACACAGAAGAACCCATTCTTCTTCTGAAATTCTTATGAGTTTCCCACGGAACAATGGCCCTTTTTCTAAATCAAATGGAGATTCGACTTCAGTTTGAATCCATTGCTCCAACTTTCTTTCTCGCTCCTCTAATGAAAGCTTAGTTAAGTCCATTTGCAGAAGCGGACGGAAAACGTACGGTTGAATCTGCTGCATAGGATGGCCATCCTCTTCATAAAATACAGTCCGCAAAGATTCATGACGCTCTATCAACTGATTCCATCCCAACTCCAATGCCTCAGGTAACCAATTCCCTGTAAGACGGCATGCCATTGGCATATTATAAAGTGCACTATTAGGTGCAAATTGATCAATAAACCATAAGCGCTGTTGGGCATAAGACAGTGGAATATTTCCCCCTCGTTCCATCGGCATCAATGGTGGAATTTCTCGTTTTTCGCTCCCCTTACGTAACTGATCTATTCGTTTCGATAATGCTTCGACCGTTGAATATTCGAACAGTTCACGTACTGGCAATTTGATTTGAAAGACTTCCTGTAAGCGTGAGACCACTTGTGTAGCAAGTAGAGAGTGACCACCGAGCTCAAAGAATGAATCCTGAACATCAATGTCTCTTATTCCTAGCACTTGACTCCACACTGAAGCAATAAGTTCTTCCAGCGGAGTTCTTGGGTATACAGTATTTTCAGCGGATTGTTCACTAAGTATAGGCAATGCCTTCAAATCAAGCTTTCCATTCGGTGTAAGTGGTAAAAATTCCATCTCAATAAAGTTTGTTGGAACCATGTAATTTGGTAAATGTGTTTGTAGATGTTCTCGCCATTCATGGACACTTCCTTCACCAACTACATAAGCTACTAATCTCTTATCACCTTGATTATCCTCTCGTACCAATACAACTGCTTCTTTCACAGAAGAATGTGCCTGCAAAACAGCTTCTATTTCTCCCAATTCAATCCGGAAACCACGAATTTTTACTTGGTCATCTATACGTCCATGGAACTGGAGATTACCATCAGAAAGATAACTTGCTTTGTCTCCTGTATAATAGAGACGTTCTCCTGACTTGAAAGGATGTGGAATAAATTTTTCCTTTGTAAGATCCGGACGATTAGCATATCCACGTGCAAGACTCTTCCCTCCAATATAGAGATCTCCAATTACACCAATTGGTACTAGCTGAAGATGAGAATCTAACACATAAACTTCTGTATTCGCAATCGGTCGACCAATCGATGGCGTACCTGTTGTCACCCCTACAGGTACGTAACAATCTGTAGTAACAACGGTATTTTCCGATGGACCATACTGATTAATTACCGCAAAAGGAATATCGCTAGATGGATACTGCGTTAATTGATCCCCACCAGTAATGATAAAACGAAGATCCATTTTATCTGGCCAAGATAATTTCAAGAGTCTTTCCAGAATAGGCGTAGGTGCAAAACTAGCTGTTATTCGTGAATCAATGAGCCAGTCCCTTAGTGCTTCTGGATTAATTCTCAGTTCCTCTGTTGACAAGTAGAGTGCTGCGCCAGCAGTTAGATACGGCCAAATCTCCTGGACAGCCGAATCAAAAGCAACCCCTGCAATCTGAGTCGCACGATCCTCTGCTGAAATATGATAAACTTCTTGATGCCAAGAAACCATATTCATTAATGAGCGATTTTCAACCATGACACCCTTCGGTTTTCCTGTAGAACCAGAGGTATAAACAATATAGGCTAAGTTCTCTGGATTTATTTGACGTGTAGGTGCGATTACGCTTTCCACTGTTAGTTCTTCTAACCTCACCATTTCGACGTGTGCGAAATGTCCTTCTTGTCCTTCCGCCGTCACTACAAATTGAATTCCTGCATCTTCAATCATGTATTCTAACCTTGATTTTGGATATAACGGATCTAAAACAACATAAGCTCCACCAGCTTTTAAAATGCCTAGTAAACTTGCCATTAGCTCAGCTGACCTCGGAAGATAAACTCCTACCACTGACTCTGGGGCTACTCCCTTTCGCCGTAAAACATTTGCCAACTGATTTGCTTGTGTATCCAGTTCACCATAAGTCCACTGTTTTGTTTGATCAAATACCGCAATCGCATCCGGACGCCTTGCTACTTGCTCCTCAAATCTGTCGCAAATAAGACCCTGATGAGACATTTCCATTACAGTGTCATTCCATGTTTCTAATAACAAAGTACGTTCGGGTTCTGATAGCATGCTCAGGTCATGCAACGGATTTTGTGGGCGATGAGAAACTTCATGTAGCCATTTCTCAAAGTGTCCTGCCATCCGTTCAATAGTAGTAGCATTGAATAAATCCTTATTGTACTCAAAAGTAAAAAGTAATCCCTCTTCCGTCTCAACTGCCATTACACTTAAATCAAACTTTGCAATTGGACTATGGCTTTCTATCATTTCAATACTTCTACTAGATAACACCGGTAACTCTTGTTTCATATTTTGCAAGATGAACATAGTCTGGAAGATTGGCGAATGACTTGTACTTCGCTCCGGTTGCACAACTTCTACAATTTTTTCAAATGGAATATCTTGATATTCATACGCCTTCAATGCCTTTTGACGAACCTGATACAGTACATCTTGAAATGTCGGTCTACCACTCAAATTAGCTCGATAAACCAGTGTGTTAACGAAGAAACCAATTAGTCCTTCAATTTCTCTATAGTTCCGATTCGCAATTGGGCTTCCGACCAGAATATCTTCTTGTCCCGTATAACGAGATAGAAAACTTTGATATGCAGCTAAAAGCGTCATGAAGAGCGTAGCCCCTTCTTTTCGACTAAGTTCATTCAATTTATCATGTAGCGTGCTTGGCAGAACCATAGTGTATGTCGACCCGTGATGAGTTTGTATTGCGGGACGCGGGCGATCCACAGGAAGTTGGAGTACAGGAAGCTCCCCAGACAATTCTTCCCTCCAGTATTGGAGTTGTTGATCAAGCACCTCCTCCTTTAGCCATCCTTTTTGCCACTGAGCAAAGTCGGAATATTGAACCGGTAATGGTTCAAGTTCCGCTACCTTTCCATCCGTTGCTTTCTCATAAAATGCCATCCATTCTTCAAGTAGGATTCCCATTGACCATCCATCTGAAACGATATGATGTAGAGTACAAAGGAGTATCCATTCTTCCTCTCCCACGTGCAAAATACTTGTCCTGATTAATGGACCCTCTGTTAAATCAAATGGCACTTCTGTTTCTTGTTGAATTAAACGTTTAACTTCTTCTTCTTGATCTTCAGAAGAAAGCATAGTTAAATCCGTTTTCGGAATTGATTGAAAAGCATACGGTTCAATTTGCTGTACGGGTTGACCATTCACTTCTTGAAAGACCGTCCGCAGTGATTCATGACGTTCTATTAGTTGATTCCATCCCGTTTCCAATGCTTCAAGTAGCCAATTCCCTGTAAGACGGCATACCATTGGCATATTGTAAAGGGCACTATTAGGTGTAAATTGATCAATAAACCATAAACGTTGTTGGGCATAAGATAGTGGAATAGCTTCTCCTCGTTTCATTGGTATTAGTGGCGGAATCTCTCGTTTTTTATCTCCTTTACGTAACTGTTCTAATCGCTTTGCCAGTGACTCCACCGTTGTATATTCAAATAGTTCACGTACTGGTAATTCGATTTGAAAAATTCCCTGTAAACGTGACACTACTTGAGTAGCTAGTAGTGAATGACCACCGATTTCAAAAAAGGAATCCTGAACACTAATATTTTTTATTCCTAACACTTGGCTCCAAACGGAAACGATGAGCTCCTCCACTGGTGTTCGTGATGAAGTAATATCTTCACTTATGAACTGTTCTTCTAATTCCAATAATGCTTTCCGATTCACTTTACCATTTGGAGTAAGTGGCATACCTTCAATTTGGAAAAAGTATGCCGGAACCATATAATGTGGTAATTGCTTCTTGAGATATTCACGCCACTCCCCAGTATCCCCTTCACCCACTACATAAGCTACTAACTGCTTATCTCCTGGTCGATCTTCCTTCACCAACACGACTGCCTCTTTTACAGATGAGTGATCATGTAAAGCTGCTTCTATTTCTCCCAATTCAATTCGGAATCCTCTAATTTTAACTTGGTTATCTATTCTTCCAATATATTCTAAGTTACGATCATTTATATATCTAACCAAGTCACCCGTTCGATATAATCGTTCCCCGTCCTTAAAGGGATGCGGAATAAAACGTTCAGTAGTTAAATCCGGTCGATTGAAGTAGCCACGTGCTAATCCTACTCCTCCAAGGTAAAGTTCCCCTGCCACACCAATTGGGACCACTTGTTGATATTGATCTAACACATACAACTCTGTATTATCAATCGGACGACCAATCGGAATAAGCATTGGTTCTTTTTCTAAATCACAATCGTAATAAGTCACATCCACAGTTGCTTCAGTAGGACCATACAAGTTAATTAACTTTGTTTGCTGAGCATTGTAAAAGATCCCCTTAAACCGGCGAACCTGTTCAGTGTTTAACGCTTCTCCACTAGTAAAAACTTGAATTAAAGACGATACATCCCTTTTCGAATTATATAATTCCATATAATCTAAGAAAGTAGATAACATCGACGGAACAAAATGCATGGTGGACACACGGTATCGTTCAATATACTCCTCAATCACCGCAGGATCTTTCTCTCCTCCTGGTGGAAGTAAACAAACACGTGCTCCTACAAATGACCACCAAAATAATTCCCAGACAGAAACATCAAACGAAAACGGTGTCTTTTGTAGGATTGTATCCTCCTCAGACAATGGGTATTTTTTCTGCATCCACTGTAGGCGATTTATAACAGAATGATGTTCAATCATTACCCCCTTTGGATTTCCTGTCGAACCCGAAGTGTATATAATATAGGCTAAGTTATTTGCTGTTACTCCACTCACCGGAGCTAAATTACTCTCTTTAGAAATCATTACTTGATCCCGATCTAAACAAATTGCTTGAATATCTTTAGGTAACCAGTCCTGTAGTGCCTCTTTTGTTAACAGCACTTGAATTTGTGAATTCTCCAAAATGTATCTCAGGCGGTTTTCGGGATAACTTGGGTCCAGTGGGACATAAGCCCCACCTGCCTTCAAAATCCCAAAGAGACCGATAATCATATCAGGAGAACGTTCAATACATATACCAACCAATGATTCAGGTCCGATACCTCGTTTTTGTAGAAAATGTGCCAATTGATTCGATTTTTCATTTAGTTCTTGATACGTTAGCTTTCCACCCTCATAAACTACCGCCACTGCATCAGGTGTCCGTGCAACTTGTTGCTCAAATAGCTCATGAATCATACAATCATGACCATAAACTACGTCCGTATCATTCCATTCTTCTAGGAGTTGTTTTTGCTCAGTATCTGATAACATTGACAGCTTTGTATATGATTCATCTGGATGATACGTGATTTCATTTAGCCAGTTCTCAAAATGTCCTGCCATACGTGCAATGGTACTACTATCAAATAAATCCGTGTTGTATTCAAATGAGACGAATAGACCTTCTTCCACTTCATAGGCAGTTAAGCTCAAATCAAATTTAGCAATAGACATATTACTTTCTACCATTTCAATACTTCTATCAGGCAAATCTAGTCGTTCTTGTTTTATATTCTGTAGCGTAAACATGGTCTGAAATATAGGGGAATGACTCATGCTTCGTTCAGGTTGCACAGCTTCTACCACTTTTTCAAATGGTATATCTTGATATTCGTAAGCTTTTAACGCCTTTTTCTTTGTTTGGTTCAAAATCTCCCGAAAGGTAGGGGTGCCACTCAAATCTGATCGATAAACCAACGTATTAACAAAGAAACCAATTAATCCTTCTACTCCCTTATGGTTCCGATTTGCAATCGGGCTACCAACTAGAATATCTTTTTGTCCTGTATAACGAGCAAGAAAGCTCTGGTATGCGGCCATTAAAGTCATAAATAAAGTAGATCCTTCTTGTCGGCTTATATCCTTCAATTGACTAAGCAATTTATAAGGAAAAATCACATGATGCGTAGCCCCAGAGTAAGTCTGCTTAACCGGTCGAGGTCGATTCACTGGCAGTTGTAAGATAGGAAGTTCACCAGACAATTCTTCCTGCCAATACGTAAGCTGACGATTTAGCACATCACCTTGCAACCACTCCTTTTGCCACTTCGCAAAGTCTGCATATTGAATGGATAGTGAACTTAATTTAGCAGGATTTCCGCCCGTTTCTTCTTCATAGAAAGCAAGTAATTCATTCATGAATATACCAATGGACCAAGCATCAGAAATAATATGATGCATCGTACACAGTAATAACCATTCATCCTTCTCTAATTGAACAAGCTGCTTACGAATTAAAGGACCATTCATTAAATCAAATGGTTCTTGCGCTTCTCTCGCAATTAAACTATCTACCTCTTTTTCTTTTACTTCTAGAGGAAGTTGAGAGTAATCCCTTACAGGTAATGCTCTAGGAAGAAATTCGAGAATTTGTTGCACAGGCTGTTCTCCTACTTCTTTAAAAACAGTTCGTAATGATTCATGACGTTCAATGAGTCGATTGAATCCCTTCTCTAATGCTTCAGGTATCCAATTTCCTTTTAGATGCCATACTGTTGGAATATTATATAAAGAACTGTTTGGGTTAAATCTGTCCATAAACCACAAACGTTGTTGCGCATAAGACAACGGGAGTGCTTCTTTATTCTCCTTTTTTTGCATTTGCTTCTGAAGCCATGCTCTCTTCTCAGGAGAAAGTGAACTCAGCTTTGCAAGTAAATCACTTCTCATTTTTTTACCCCTTCCTCAATCAAATTACTCTCGAATATCCCTTGTGCTTCTTCCTCTGATAGCTCCTCTAATTGCTTAAGTAGTTCCAGTAATTCTTCATCATTACTCACTTCTGCTTCTTTTTGAACATAGTCTTGAAGACTTACATTCTCCTTACTATCATTCTGCATTTCTTGATTTTTGTTATCGAGCAATTGATCAATCTGTTCTGCCAATTGCTGCACCGTATGAAACATAAATAAATCATGCAATGGTATCTCGATTCCAAAAGCCTCTTTAAGATTGGAAACAGCTTGCGTAGCGAGTAGTGAATGGCCACCAATTTCAAAAAACGAATCTTGAATTCCGATGTTTTCCATACCTAAAACTTCATGCCATATCGAAACGATTGTTTTTTCCGTGGACGTACGAGGAGCAATATAACCACTTGCTATCTCCTGTCTCTCTGGTGCTGGTAAGGCCTTCCTATCAATTTTCCCATTAGGAGTGAGTGGAAATGCATTTAATCCAACAAAATAGGCTGGGATCATATAATTTGGTAGTTGATCCTTGAGATAATCACGCCACTTTTGAGCATCCCCGCCTCCTACAACATAGGCGATCAAACGTGGATCGCCAGGATAATCTTCCCGCACCATCACAATAGCTTCGTTAACTAATGTATGCCTTTGTAATGTCGCTTCAATTTCTCCTAGTTCAATCCGGAACCCACGAATTTTTACTTGATGATCGATTCGTCCAACATACTCCAAATTTCCATCCGGCAAATACCTTACTAGATCTCCAGTCCGGTATACTCGCTCGTCTTCTTTAAACGGATGCGGTATAAATCGATTTTCCGTTAAGTCAGGGCGTTTTAAATATCCACGCGCTAACCCTGATCCACCAATGTATAGCTCACCAACTACACCAATTGGAACCATTTTTCGTTCAGCACTCAATACATATACTTCTGTATTGAAGATTGGTTTACCGATTGGTGGTACCCTATGCATGACACCCTTTTCTAATTCCATATACGTGGAATACGTAGTATCTTCAGACGGTCCATATAAGTTGAACACCTTCTCAATCGTACTTCTCTCGTATAAATCTTGAACAAGCGGATATGGTAACGGTTCTCCAGCCAAATTTATTACCTTTACTGAAGAAGGAATTGTTTTTGCTCGAACCAGTTCCTTTGCTGCCGATGGCACAGTATTAACCAAAGTCACACCTTTGGTAGACAACTTGTCTAGATGTAGAGCATTTTCAGCGACAATCACCTTACCACCCATTGTTAAGGGAACAAATACTTCAAAAACGGATAAATCAAAAGATAGTGAAGTTGAAGCTAATACTCCCGCTAATTCCTTTCGAGAATACGTGTGATGCGCCCAATGAATCATTGTTACTGTATTCCTGTGCTCAATCATTACTCCCTTTGGATTTCCAGTGGAACCTGAAGTATAGATAATATAGGCTAAGTTATCGCCCGTCACTTCACTCGTGCATACCGTAGTAACTTCTTGTTCTATTTCTGCTCGATTACGATCAATACAAATGACGTTGACGAATGGAGGTATAACCATTTTTTGTTGTAACTTTTCCTGTGTCACCAGTACCTTTATTTGAGCATCTTCTAAAATGTACTGCAGTCGACTTTCCGGATACGCTGGATCAATTGGGACATATGCTCCTCCCGCCTTCATAATTCCTAAGAGACCGACAATCATCTCGGATGAACGTGTAACGCAAATCCCAACTAATGATTCGCATGTTACACCATTTTTTTGCAAATAATGTGCCAACTGATTTGAGCGTTCGTCCAACTCTCGATATGTTAGTTCTTCATCTTCGCACACTACTGCAATTGCTTCTGGTGTTTTTTCCACTTGTTCTTCAAACATTGTATGAATCGTACTATCTTCTATATCTATAACGGCTGATTCATTCCATTCCTCTAGTAGTTGCTTATATTCTACTTTCGATAACATATTCAGTTCTGATAGTATACATTTTGGATGAGAGACAATTTGATTTAACCAATGTTTAAAATGACTTGCCATACGTTCAATGGTTGTATCATTAAACAAATCAGTATTATATTCAAAGGTTAGTGATAATCCTTCTTCCGTCTCAGAAGCAAATAAACTCAAATCAAATTTGGCAACAGAAGCATGGCTTTTCATGAGTTCCATTTGTCTTTCAGATAGCTGAAGAAATTCTTGTTTCGTATTCTGTAAAGTAAACATAGTTTGGAATATTGGTGAATGACTTGTATTCCGTTCAGGTTTTACGGATTCTACCACTTTCTCAAATGGGATGTCCTGATACTCGAATGCTTTTAGCGCTTTTTTTCTTACCTGCGACAATAGTTCTTGGAACGTCGGATTTCCACTGAAATCAGCTCGATAAACTAACGTATTTGCAAAGAATCCTATTAATCCCTCAATCTCTTTCACATTTCGATTAGCGATTGGGCTTCCAACTATAATGTCGTCCTGTCCTGTATAACGAGAAAGGAAGCTTTGATACGCTGCCATCAATGTCATAAATAAAGTGCATCCTTCTTGCAAACTTAAATCTTTGAGCTTTTCCTGTAAGGAATTCGCCACTATTAAGGACTGACTTGCACCACGATGGGTTTGAACTGCAGGTCGAGGACGATCCATCGGTAATTGTAAAACCGGTAGTTCCCCAGATAATTCTTCCTTCCAATATTGAAGATGCTGATTCAAACTCTCCTCTTTTTGCCATTCCTTCTGCCACATGACAAAATCTGCATATTGGATAGATAACTCCTTCAATTCCACTGGTTTTCCGGTTAGTGCTCCTTCATAAAAAGCCATCCATTCTTCAAGTAAGATTCCCATTGACCATCCATCTGAAATAATATGATGCATCGTACAAATGAGAACCCATTCTTCCCTGTCCACTTTCAATATTCGTGTTCGAATCAGAGGACCTTGTCCAAAATGAAATGGTTCCTCCGCCTCGTTTTGAATAAGGCGTTTCATTTCTCTTTCCCTATCTTCCAAAGAAAGATCTGTTAGATTCGTTTGAGGAATATGCCTGAACACATGAGATTGAACCTGTTGAAAAGGTTCACCCTCTTGTTCTAGAATTGTCGTCCTTAATGATTCATGACGCTCCAACAATTGATTCCATCCGACCTCCAATGCTTCAATTGACCATTTACCTGTTAAGCGACACGCTGCATGAATATTGTACATAGCACTATTTGGCATTAATTGATCAATAAACCATAGACGTTTCTGCGCATAGGAAAGTGGGAT
Organism: Bacillus sp. FSL L8-0152; assembly: GCF_038006365.1. Lineage (NCBI taxonomy): Bacteria > Bacillati > Bacillota > Bacilli > Caryophanales > Bacillaceae > Bacillus > Bacillus sp. FSL L8-0152. The sequence continues at coordinate 2,462,658 of NZ_JBBOVB010000001.1, read as the reverse complement.
AACTTCTTCTCGTTTCATAGGTACAAGAGGAGCAACCTTTCGTTTTTTATCTTCCTTTCGTAACTGATCCACTCGTTTCGCCAATGCTTCCACTGTATCGTGCTTGAAAAGTTCACGTAATGGAATTTTAATTTGGAACAGTTCTTGCAATCGAGAGACGATTTGAGTAGCAAGTAGTGAGTGCCCACCACGTTCAAAGAAGGAATCCTGAATGCCAATATTTTCTGTTCCTAACACTTGACTCCAAACCGAGGCAATAAGCTCTTCCGATGGCGTCCGAGGTAGCACATTTAAATCTTCAATAGCTTGCTCATCAGGTGCTGGCAAGGCCTTTCGGTCAATTTTCCCATTCGGAGTAAGCGGAAAATGTTCTAACTCTATAAAGTGCGCTGGAATCATATGATTCGGTAATTGGTTTTGTAAATACTCTCTCCACTCTTCGGTATTTCCATCGCTTATTACATATGCAACCAATCGTTGATCACCTGGACGATCTTCTCTAACTAATACGACAGCCTCTTTAATAAACGAACATTTTTCTAAAGTTGCTTCAATTTCTCCTAGTTCAATCCTAAAACCACGCATTTTGACTTGATGATCCATTCTACCTATAAATTCTATATTTCCATCATTTAGATATCTTACTGAATCTCCTGTTCGATATAGTCGTTCCCCCAATTGAAATGGGTGCGAAATGAATTTTTCAGCAGTAAGATTCTGACGATTTAAGTATCCACGCGCTAAACCAACACCACCAATATATAACTCACCTTCAGTTCCTATTGATTGCAAGCGTTGATTTTGGTCTAATACATATAATTGCGTGTTCTGTATTGGCTTCCCAATAGAAACAAATTCTTGATTAGGCTGAATATCAAATGCATTCACATAAATAGTGGCTTCAGTTGGCCCATAAAAGTTGGTTAATTTCACTTGTCCACTATAATCCCATTTCTGTTGAAAACGTCTAACTAACCCTGAACTTAGTTCTTCTCCACCAGAAAATACATGGCGTACGGACGAACAATTCATGTTCAATTCAATATGATTGAAGTAATCTAAGAAAACAGATAACATCGAAGGTACAAATTGAACTATAGTAACCTGATGTTGTTTAATCACTTCAGCTATAATAGAAGGATCTTTTTCTCCACCTGGAGGTAGGAAAGATACACTTGCACCAACGTGAATGCCCCAAAATAATTCCCAAACAGAGACATCAAATGAGAATGGCGTTTTCTGCAAGACCACATCTTTTTCAAAAAGCGGATATTTATGTTGCATCCATTCTAGATAATTAATTACTGAATGATGCTCAATCATTACTCCCTTTGGATTCCCTGTAGATCCTGAAGTATACATAACATACGCTAAATTTTCTCCTGTTACACCACTTATACATGGGGTTGTTTCTTCTTTTTCAATTGCAGTGTAATCTTTATTCATACAAATCGTTTCTATATTTTCAGATACAAACAAATTTTTAGAATTCTCTTCCGTCACTAGTACTTCGATTCCAGCATCCTCTAATATATATCGAAGTCGACTCTCTGGATAAGTAGGGTCAAGTGGAACATACGCTGCTCCTGATTTTAGAATACCTAATAACGCTATCATCATTTGTAATGAACGTTCCATATATACCCCAACTAGAGACTCTGGGCCTACACCATGCTTTTGTAAATAATGAGCTAACTGATTTGCACGCTTCTCCAACTCTTTATAGGTAATTTGTTCATTTTCGTAACTAGCCGCGATTGCTTCCGGTGTTTTTTTTACTTGCTCCTCAAACATCGTATGAATCATGCCTTCAGCCGAATAATTAACTTGAGTATGATTCCATTCCTCTAGTAACTGTATTTGTTCTTCTTCTGTTAAATGAGTAATTTCAAATAGTTTTGAATCTAGGCTCTTCGTCATCTGAATTAATATTTGCAATAAGTGATTCTGAATCCGATTTATTGCTTCTTCATTAAAATAGCTTCGATCATACATCAACTTTAAAGTAATTTTCTTACCGGGCATTACAATGAGTGTTAAAGGATAATTTGTTTGTTCCGTGCTTTTAACATCTAGTAATCTTAAATCATCATTTCTCTCACCTTGAATTGGATAATTTTCAAACACATACAAGGTATGAAATAAGGAGCAATTTCGCGGAACCTCACTCCAGCCTTGAATATCTATCAACGAATTATACTCATACTGTCTTCGTTCCATTTCTTTCATTTGTATTTTACGAAGCCAATCTACTACTGATGCATTATCCGTTAATCGAATTCTGGTAGGTAATGTGTTAATAAATAGCCCCACCATATTCTCTGCTCCTATTAAATCAGTAGGACGTCCAGCGCTAGTTACGCCAAATACGACGTCACTGTCACCGCTATACCTACTCAGCAAATAAGCCCATGCACCTTGTACTAACGTATTCAACGTTAATCGACTATTTCGTACCCACTTTTGTAAACTCTCAGTAAGTTCCTCAGATACTTGATAAGCAAACTCTCCATAACCCTTCTCTTGTCCTTGATCCTTTCTTTCCATTGCTAATGGAGTGGGTGCATAGAACCCTTTTAATTCTTCTTTCCAAAATTCCTCTGCTTGACTTTGATCTTGTTTATTTATCCATTGAATATATTTTTTATAAGGAAGAGATTTAGGAAGATTCAACAATTCTCCCTTTATCATCTTGAGATAAACTTCCATCACTTCACTAAAGACCAATGACACACTCCATCCATCTAGCAAAATATGATGATGTGTCCAGATAATTCTCGTTTCCTCTTTTGCTTCTTTAATCGCAGTGACTCTCATCAATGGTGCTTCATCCAATAAAAATCCTTTCCTACGATCTGCAGTCAAAAACTGTTGTAATTTCTTCTCCTTCTCCTCATGCGAATAGGTACTCCAATCCTCTTGATGAATAGTAAAAGGAAGACGTTCGTAAACTGCTTGTAGAGGTTTTTCTACTTCTTCCCAAACAAATACTGAGCGCAGAACCTCATGTCGTTGAATAACATATTCCCAAGCTTTTTCAAAAGTAGCAACATCCAATTGCCCCCCGAGCAAGAAACCTACTTGTACAATATAGGAAAAAGAATGTTCATCATCTTGATCGTATAAAGTATGAAACAGTATTCCTTTTTGCAAAGGTGATAAACCATATATATCAATAACGTCTCCCATTTTTACACCCTCTTTTTTGTTAATTTAAGTAATACTTTGCTTAAGCTTTCTTCCGTAAGATCCTCTGCATCAGCAAAATCTGATACCGTAAAAGCAGACTCTGTTGTTGGTTTATTTATAAGTTGACGGAGATGCCTTAACATACCATCTGCTATCACTTGAATTTTTAATTTAGAAAACTGTTCCCTACTATACATCCAAATAAAATGTAACTTTTCATCTTTCACCATTCCGATAACATCAATTAGATGAGACGGTTTGGAATCTGGAGCATGATCTAAAAATGTAAATCCTGTCTCTTGCATAAACAAAGAGTCCCTTGAAAACACCTGATCAAATTGGCCCAAATAGTTAAAGCTTATTGAAGGCTTTTGCTGATAAAACGGAAGTAATCCTTTATTCAAGTAACGTAAAATACCATAGTCAACTCCGCGATTTGGAATTCGACGTAATTGTTCTTTGACAGCCTTTAACCCTTCAATAGGTGTCTGAGTTCCTTGAAAATTGAGATGAACGGGATAAATACTCGTGAACCAGCCCACTGTCCTTGATGAATCAATACCTTCAATCATCTCTTCTCTTCCGTGTCCTTCTAGATGAATAGAAACGGTTTGCTGATTTGTACAATCGACGATAGCTTGTCCTAATGCCGTTAATAGTACCTCATCAATCCTTGTCTTATGAGTGACTAGAACTTCGTGTAACAATGTTTGTGTTTCTTCTATTCCTAAAGTCCTCGTCACTTGATCAATCGATTCTTCTGTTGTTTCTTGTATTGGATAGTCCATTGGAATTTTCATCGTTTCTTTTTCTACTTGTTCATTCCAATAATTTTGTACTTCTTTTGAAATACCCGAATCACTGTATGTCTGGAGTCGTTCAGACCACTCTTTAAAAGATGTACTTTTCGCAGGTAAGCGAACTTCTTGACCTTGTTTCATCTGGTTATATACCACCTGTAAATCTTCCAATAGAATCCTCCATGACACTCCATCTACTACTAAATGATGAATCACCCAGAATATTCGATCATTTCTAGTCAAGTTATCTTCAAAGTACACTACTCTCATTAACGGACCATTAACTAAATTGAAACTAGCTTGATTAATGTTCATCTCTTCTTGTATTATTTTATTCCACTCTTTTTCATTAACTTGATTACGTTTTACAACATGGAGTACTGACAGCTCATCAGTCCCTTCATTTCTCTGCCTCCACGTTCCGTTTGGTAACTGTTCGTACCGGAAACGTAAAGCATCATGATGTTTCAGTAAATTTAATATCGCTCCCTCTAGTAATTTCACATTCAATCTTTCTTTTACTCTTAAAAGCATTGATTGATTCCAATGCTCTGTATGTGGATGTTCTTGCTCGAAGAACCAGCACTGAATTGGAGTAAGAGGCACATCACCTATCACAATTCCCTGCTCCGCTTGTACTCCCTGCGTTTCTATAGCCACTTGTGCCAGCTCAGCGATAGTTGGGCATTCAAACATTTGCTTTGGAGTAAGTTTTAACCCCACTTGACTTGCTTGTGATATGATTTGAATACTGAGAATCGAGTCGCCACCAATTTCAAAGAAATTATCATAGATTCCCACCTTTTTAACACCTAATACTCGCTTCCAAATGGTAGTCAGTATCTGTTCGTTACTATTCCGAGGGCCAACACATTCACTATTAATCTGCTTTTCCTCTGGCATAGGTAAGGCCTCACGATCAACTTTACCGTTAGCTGTAAGTGGAATAGCTTCCATCGCCACAAATCCCGAAGGAACCATATAACTTGGTAGTTTCGCTTTAAGATACTCTCTCCACGCATCTACATTTCCATCTCCTACAACATATGCTATTAATCTTTTATCGCCCGGCTGATCTTCTCTTACAATTACAACTGCCTCTTTTACATATGCATATGTATGTAAAGTAGACTCAATTTCCCCAATCTCAATTCGGAAACCACGTATTTTAACCTGATGATCAATTCTTCCACGATAATCTAGATTCCCATCTGGCAAATACCTCGCTAAGTCTCCTGTCCGGTATAATCTTGCTTTCAGATCACTACTAAATGGATGAGATATAAAACGCTCTGCTGTTAATTCAGGTCTATTTAAATACCCACGTGCAAGCCCTGCCCCGCCAATATAAAGTTCACCATCGACACCTATAGGAACAGGTTGTTGATAAGCGTCTAGTATATACACTTCTAAATCGGGAATCCGCTTTCCAATATTACTTCTTGAAGCATGCTGCACATCATCTAGAGTAATTGGATAATATGTAACATGAACTGTAGTTTCTGTAATTCCATACATATTAATTAACTGTGGGTTTTTCTCCCCATACCTTTGAAACCACGGTAACAAGCTAGTAGGTTCTAACGCTTCTCCGCCAAATATGACATAACGCAGCTGCAAATTTTTATTCTTATCTTCTTGTTCACACACTCGTATTAATTGTCGAAATGCGGAAGGTGTCTGATTTAGAACTGTGACTTCTTCCTCCACCAATAATTGATAAAAATCCTTAGGTGATCGACTAATCCAGTACGGAACAACAACTAATTTTCCACCATATAATAATGCTCCCCAAATTTCCCATACTGAGAAATCAAATGCATACGAATGAAAAAGCGTCCAAGTATCTTTTTCATTAAACTGATACCAACAATCCGTCGATTTAAATAACCGAATGACATTGTGATGCTCTATCATAACGCCCTTTGGATTTCCCGTTGATCCCGAAGTATAGATTACATATGCCAAATTTTGGGGACCGACACTAGAAACCGGCAAAGTCTTACTTTCTTTCCCAATCTCATCTTGATCACGATCCAGGCAAATCGACTCAACATTTTCTGGTAACCAGTTCAATTCTTTTAAACTTTCTTGCGTTACGAATAACTGAATGCTAGCATCTTCTAAAATATATTGAAGTCGTTGCTCTGGATATGTTGGATCAAGTGGGACATAAGCCCCACCAGCCTTCAAAATCCCTAAAATACCTACAATCATCTCGTGGGAACGTTCAACGCACAGTCCAACTAAAGTATCAGGTCCTACTCCTTTTTTCTGCAGATAATGAGCTAACTGGTTTGCACGTTCATTAAGCTCCTTATAAGTAATTTTTTCTTTTTCATACGTAACTGCAATAGCATTTGGATAAATCATCGCTTGCCGTTCGAACATTTCATGAATAGTTACTTGAGGCGGGACATCCAGTTTAGGATTGTTGAACTCAACTAAACTTTTTCTTTTATCTTCCTCAGAAATGATTTCTATTTCAGCCACCTTCTGCTTTGGGTTTTCAAAAGTGTTTTCCATTATCGCTAACATCACGTTAAAAAACTGTTTTATCTCTTCCTTAGAAAATAGCTCCTCACGATAATCAATATGTACATGTAAAGAGTCTATATCAATTAGATTTTCAATATGCACTGCAAAATCTTGTACTTCTTCACGGTTTGGAATCCATAGTGAGTCACCACTTTCATCACGATCCCTATAATCAATCGTAGTTCCGAAAAGTCTCACATTACTGTTATTCTCTTTATTAATCCGCTTTAATAACAAATCAAATGGATATTTCTGGTGTCTTAATGATTTACTTTGTTTTCTGGACACTCTACTAATAAATGAAAGTACTTCTTCTTCTGGATCAATATCCATTCTTAAAGGAACTGTACTCACCATCATTCCAATCAATTTTCGTTCCATTTTAGTCATACGGTTGCCGTAAGCCATTCCTAAACCAATATTAAGCGATGAGGTCCACCGATACATGGACAACGAGAAAGCAGCAACAAAAAGGGTGTATAAACTAAATTTGGAATCTTCAGAAAATTTTTCTATCTTTCTCTTCAAATGCTCCGTTAATATAAACGTCTCACGTGATGCTTTGGTACTAACTTGGTACGTATTATAAGGCTTCAATCCAGTCGCAGATGGCAGTGTTTTAAATTCCTCTAACCAGAATTTTTGATCTTTTTGAAAGCGACTACTATTCAAGTATGTTTGTTCATTGGTCAGAAATTGAACATATGAATTTTTAATTTCTCCTTCTTCATTCTCGTTATGCATGTCATAATAATATTTTGCAATCTGCTCAGTAAATATTTGAATTGATAAACCATCCATAATAATATGATGAACATTTCCAAAGACTGCACATTCATTATCGTTTAATTTTATTAAAGCGAAATAGTATAAATTCGAATTAAATAATGTAAACGTTTCTTTTGTTTTCTGCTCAATCCATTCCTCAAGTAAATTTGTATTCTCCACATTACTGAAATCAAAAAACTCAAATTCTTGTTCTTCATGTTTAATAAAATATTGTTTCGGTTCCTGATGCCCATTTTCTTTTAACCTAATGCACAGACCGTCATTTTCACTGATAACGCGATTCACAACTTGGTTTAATTTTGAATAATTCATTTTTCGATGAAGTTTAAATAAAAATCTTAAATTACATATTCCTTTATCAGAATGAATAACTTCTGTATACCATATTCTTCGCTGCGGATGGCTTAATGGATAACATTCCTCATTGGTCATAAAAATCTTCCCTTCAAAAATTATTTGCTCTTATAGGTTCGTGTTTATGTTTACCCCATAAATATTTCTGCATTGAAACTCCAATTACTCCAATAATAACAAGCCCAATCCCTCCATAAACATAGAGTTGAGTTACTCCAAACAAATGCACTAATGGGCCACTCATAGCAGGAGAAATAATTAAAACTGCGTTTGTTAAACTACTTTGAATACCAAATACTCTTCCTACTTGATCTTGATCGGATTCTATTTGTAATATGACTTGATTAGATACAAGCATCAGCCCACTTCCGATACCAGCGATAAAACTAATTAAATAGGCTAAAACGAAGACCGTACCGGGCGTTATCAAACCAATCCCCCCAAAACCAATTCCCATTAAAACCATACCTCCACATACTACCCAGCCATATTGAAATTGTTTTAATTTCTGAGTTAGTAATGCACCAAGTATCCCGCCAAGACCAATAATAGAAATGATATATCCCATTTTACTTTTATCATGTGGGAATAGGCTCTTAAATAAAGTTGGGAATTGTGAGTCTACTAATTGTAATACTGCCATGGCTATTGTAACGAAAATCATGGTTGATAATATTATCCGATTAGATAACACATAACCCCACCCTTGTACCCAAGCGGTCCAAGTACTTTGTTTTTGCTTTTCAACAAATTCTTTCGATATAGTTTCTTTAAATTTTATTGTGGGTATGAGAACTAAGGTAGCTAATAAACAACTTATAGCTCTTATAATGAGGCAGAACTCTGGTTGAAACCAGCTCAGCAACATACCCCCTATAAGTGGGCCTACTATTTTGGTACCCTGCTCTACTATTCCGTTGATACTTACTGCTTTAGTAAGCAAATCCGGGGATACAATCTGTCTTGTTAGTGTTTGCTGTGCAGGATAATAGAAAACAATAAAAATGGAACGAATCATTAATGCCACTAAGAGCCAGTGGATATCTTGTACAAATAAAAGAGCAATCGTTATTAGACCAACCATTAGATTACAGAACATCATAATTGGAATTTTTCTAAAACGATCTGCAATAACACCTGCCCATGAGCCAAAAATAATTCCTGGAAGTGCATATGCAACAGGAATCAATCCAATCATAGTAGGATCTACTTCCCATTCAAACCCAACTATAGTCATAATCGCTAACATATCAATAAAAACACCAAGCATAAGCAATGAATAGGCAGAGAAAACTTGTAAATATACCCTATTTCCTAATAGGCCTTTTGAATCGGTAGTTTTCATAAAAGCAAGCTCCTTAGGTTACTAATATAAACGCTTTTGCGTATAAGGTACCTCTTTATTAAACCAAATTAATCATTATTGACATCTCACCTAAAATTTAACTTCGTCAAAACTTAAACTATTATTTTTTATATCTTTAAAATAGTCAGATAAAATAAAGCGTACCCATTTCTTCATTTTTATATCAACTGTTACAAAATATATCTTTCCCTTACACTAATAACAGCTAAACGTTGCCTTAATATAACCCTTTACAGTCGTTTGCACATTCAATTCACATCCTTTTTAAAGTTGGCTTTTTTCTATCTCAAATACTATCACACAAATATTTCACCTACTATATTCATAAAGTTGAAATATTTGAATCAGAAAATTCGGATAAAAAAACCAAATCCAAAAATCATACCAAACAATTATTTAGTTATATTGCCATTTTATAGATGGCTTTAGCCATAAGGATATCAAAAATTAAGTTTTTTAATTTTATTAACATAATAGTTTAAAGAGGCTATAAATCCTACTAAACAAAAAGATAAATATACAATAAAGTATATTTATCTTTTCTTATCCTACATATTTTCTATGCAAATTAATTCCAATAACTAAAATTGATAATAAAAATATAATACTACCAATTACTAATGTACTCATAACAGAATTGAATAATATAGTATTAATACTTCTGCACCTACTACCTATTTTATTTATTGGATATTTATACTTCAAAAAAATTACACATTATTCACAATTAGGATACATACCCAAAATATGATTTGAATATGTTATTATATTTTAAGATAATATAAAATCAGTTTTTCTATAAGAGAACTTAATTTTTATGTAGTACGAAATTGTTAGTAATACAGTATATATTTTAATTTAGTTATAAAAACGTTTAAAGATCACCTATTTCCATAAGTGATCTTTCTTTGTGATTCTACATTTATGCACTACTGTAGAAATATATCGTAGATACGCTTTGTTTGCTAAATGTTTAGTTCTTTCCATTTACTAAAAAACATAGCTTAATACAATTAATACCATATTCGTTACATTGCAAACTATTATTTTGTCTTCTGTACAGGCAAACTACTAAAAATTAATTCAGCAACTTTTACATATCCTTTTGAGTTTGGATGAATTAAATCCTTAGACCAAAGCGTATTGTCATTAACTAAATGATGATTCCAAAAATCAACATGATGAAGCTTATACTCTCTGCTCAATGAACGTATAACTTCATTTGCCTCTAATAATTGTTCTTTTATTACTTGTTTTTTTCAAAAGCAAAAGGAAGCCTAACTGTAAAATCCGGAAGGTTTGCTATAATAATATCAGCCCCTGCTTTACTTAATGTATCTACCATAAATTCCATATCGTTCTTATATGCATCATGATTCCAACGTCCTTTTAAAACATCGTTTGCCCCTGCAATGAGACTAACCAAATCTGGATTAAAAGTTAGCGCCTTTTCCAATTGCTGCGAGCGAATTTCTTCAGTTACTAACCCACGCTTTGCAAAATTGGCATATTCTACATCGTTTTCACACAGTTGAACAAAATGATCTACCCAGCTTTTTAATGCAATTCCCTCAACTTCATCCCCTATCCCCTCTGTAAAACTATCGCCAATTGCTACAAATCGCTTCCACATATGTATTCCCCCTTTATTATTAACCATATCTATACTATACAATAGCTCACACCGTAATTGTTATTTCTAAGTGGTTTTCGATTTCAATTATATTCCACTTTACTATATTTACATTTAGAATCTAAAATTGACCGATTCCTAAGTATACTTAGGAATCGGTCATATTCATATATTTACTAAAGAAATACAATCTATCTAGGAATTATACTTTTTTCAAAAAATTTGTTGTTCTTTGTTTTGCCCAGTTGATACATTTCTTTTCGATTAAATGATATGAAACTATAGAAAAAAGTAGTGTCATTGCAATGCACAAAGTAAGAAGGAAAAAGATAGGTATCTTTGTATACAAAAGTTTAAATAGTACCATCATGATTGGAAAATGACATAAATAGATACTGTATGAAATTTCTCCTAAATATACAAATACACTCTTATTTAAAAATGCTTTTACTTTTAGGTTACTCATAGCCATTATAATAAATATACTAACCCCCATTACGACACCCCAATCTTTTATTAAGAAAGTTGTATCATTACGGGAAAAACCATAAATTAAAATGGAATATAAATATAGAATAACCCCTAATGTAATAAGAAATCCTTTTTTAATTTTTTTCATATTCCTATATGAGTAGATAAGTTTTTCCTGATACTTAAAAAGTAACATTCCAACCATAAACATAGATGTAAAATGCAGTGTATCAGCATAACCATTATAAAACCCTTCAGCTTTCCCAATATGCAACATATTAAGAACAACACTAATTAATGAAAAGCTCAAAGCAAATAGTATCGTTTTCTTCCAATTCAGTTTATAAAAAAGAAGGAATAACAAAGGAAACACAATAGATATACGCATTTCTTGAGCCAATGACCAAATAACTGGATTATAATTTTCCGTAAAAAAGTTATTAAGAAGCACAAAGTGGTTTAGAATATCTAATTTTGTTATAGACCCTTGCCACCTATCATAGAACCAATCCCGTAATCCTACCACTTCATACGACGAAAATAAAATAAATAAAACAAAGGTAACGATTATCCAAAAATAATAAGGAATATAGATTCTTACAAATCTCTTAATTAAATATCCCCAATAATTTGTTTTTGAATGATAAAGTGCCATAGATAACACAAAACCACTTAGTACATAAAAAACGATAACAGCTTCCCCACCCGCCCATAAAAACCTAAGCGGGGAAAATTTAATAGAATTAGGCAACGATGGTAGCATTAAACAAAAATGTCCAAATACCACAGTAAGTGCCGCTAACCCTCGTATGGAATCTAATTCTTTTATTCTGTTACTCATAAAATGTTCTCCTTGTAAATTGTAAATTTTGCTGTTCATAAAGGCCACTATAAGAATGTAGTGGGAGAATTGTACATATTGTTTCTTTAAATTCCTAATATAAGCAGTACAAAGTTAATTTGACCTCCATTTCTTTATATACATAATTTAAAACAAAATATTTAATACAAAGAAAAGATTTTATTAAATTTTTATAAAGTGAAACATTTAGTTGTATCCTATAAAATTAGCTTTTTACTATATCAATCGCACTATCCCACATACCACTAAAAAAAGATCCTGTTTTACGTATAAAACGTGTAAACCAATTTGCTTGTTCCACATCAGATTTTGTTACAAGGTCTATTTGTAATGATTTACCTGATAAGAACCCAGGATCTGTATTATCTTTAGGCGAGATAATCATTTTGCTAATTGTTACACCTTTTTTAATAGGCGCTTCTTGTTCTTTATTCAATACTTTAAATTCTTTTTTATAAATGTCTTTATTGCCCTTCGGCATTGGAAGTGAAACAGCTTGCTTCGTTTGAACTACTACATCTTTGTCTTTTGCATTTGCCACTCGAACTGTTTCATATCCTTTTATTACTGAATCTTTTCCGTAGACATTCTTCACTTCAAAATTCGCAAATCCATAATCGTATAATTTCTTTGTTTCATCAAAACGTGCCGTATGAGATTTTGCTTTTATCACTACAGAAATTAGGCGCATACCATTTCTTTCTACTGTACCAGTGAAACAATCTCCCGCTTCTGGAGTCGTTCCTGTTTTCAAACCATCTACACCTTCATATTGCTTAATTAAACCTTTTAACATCCAGTTAAAGTTCGCCATATCAATTGGATATTTACCACCCTCTTGGAATGTTTTTTTAGGAATTTTTGCTGTATTTAATATTTGGGGGAAATCTTGAATAAGACGTTGTGCTAAAATTGCACAATCCCTTGCAGACATTTTATTTTTCTCGTCTAGAGTTGTCCCTTCTAGGTGATATCCTTTTAAATCTTGATTTGTTAAGCCTGTAGAGTTTACAAATTTATAATCTTTCATTCCAAACTCTTTCGACTTATCGTTCATCATTTTTACAAAATTAACTTCTTTACCAGCAATCTGTTCAACTAAAGCAATTGTTGCACCATTTGCAGAGTAAATTGCCATTGCCTCATATAACTCTTTTACCGTATAAGAGCCACCATTTTCTAATGGAACGTTTGATAATGAACGATCTTGCGAAATCTTATGTGCATATTCAGAGATTTTAACTTTTTGATCCCATTTAAGTTTTCCTTTATCCACCGCTTCATGAACTAAGTATTCGCTCATCATTTTTGTCATACTAGCAATTGCCAATGATTCATCTACATTTTTTTCATATAAAATTTTTCCGGAATTTGCTTCTATTAAAATTGCTGATCCCGCTTCAACGTCTATAGCAGAAACTGTTTCCGCTGCTGCTCTTCCAAATGTAACGAACATGCTAAAAAATAGTGTAAGCACTGTTACTATTGCAATAAATCTCTTGCAAAACATACCTTTCACTTCTGTTACCTCCAATTTCTCTGTACTTAAAAAAAGCGTTATTCTAACATAATCCCGCAAAAAAATAGAAAGTGTTCTCAAATTGTATATACATATAAAACGTTAGAATCGCTTTCATATAGACCATCTCATCCGACATTTTTAGGTGCGCTAATACTTTGTATTACCACACATATCCTTATTTTTAATCCCCTTATATTTTTCAAAATGATTCACACTTTCATATTTTTTTAGGATTACAGTTAATAGACAATCTAAATAATACATTTGTTCCACAGTTACAAAAAATAAAAAACTACACCCTATACTGGATGTAGTTTTTCTAACTGATTTATTTATTTTTCACTTCATTTTTATAAAAAGCAAATAATGGTTCGATGGATGGACTAGATAACAGCGGAATTGCCTTCTCAATCAATTTCCTATCCCAATCAAACCAACGCATTTCCATTAACATATTTATTTCTGTATCAGTAAATCGTTTCTTTATTTCCTTAGCAGGATTTCCACCAACTATTGTATACGGCGGAACATCTTTACTTACGACAGATCCCGCAGCAACAATTGCCCCTTCACCAATAGTAACGCCAGGCATTATTATAGCATTCATTCCAATCCAAGCATCACTTTTTATGACTGTATCGCCCTTAGGTTCATATGATTGTTCAATTTGCTCAGCAAATGGATATACTGTAATCCATTCTGAGTGATGATTATGGTTACCACCCATTAAAATGACTACTCCACTTGCAATGCAAACATAATTCCCAATAATGAGTTTATCAAGATGCCATCCCATCTGTTCAATTGGATTGAAAAGTGCTTGAGACTTAGCATCCCCCCACAAATACCTTACACAGCCATCTTCAAAATTTTGATGACTATAATAGCCTGAATAATAGGAGTACTCTCCCACTTCAATGAGTGGATTTGTTACTATATCTTTTATATACTGTGTTTCTGACCAATGATTAAATAATGGATACTTCATAACTTTATTCCTCGCTTCTAAGTATTATATATTTTGCTATTTACTTAGAAGCTTACTACGACAGCTACATTTTTTAGCTTTCTCAAACGACGAATCATTATCTTCAAGCCTTTCTTTTATACTAAAAAAAGCATAACGCAATATATTACACTAGTCAAATTGTGTAATTTTGAACACATCTTAAACAGCGTAATACTGCAATAAGAACATGAAAACACTCTAACTTTGATCCAAATAATATTTTGATTACATTTAGTTCATATTTTGTAAAAAAATTTTAATTGCCATGACAAAGCAAACACTAACCACTATTGGTCGTATTAATGACGTCCCTTTTGTAAGCACCATCTTCGCTCCAATATATGATCCTATAATTTGACCAAGCATCATAATCAACCCAATTGTCCAATCGATTTGGCCAAAAATAATAAAATATAACAAAGCGGCGAAATTACTTGTAAAATTCAAGATCTTAGCATTTGCAGTTGCTCTTGTAGCACTATATCCACATAAAAGAATGAACGCTAAAGCAATTAAACTACCTGTTCCTGGGCCGAAGAAGCCATCATAAAATCCAAGGAATGGAGCCACTGTTAACGCAAACAACAACATACTTATTTTTCTCGGTCGATCTTCGTTTGCTATATTTGGAGATAATAGAAAATAAAGACCAATAATAATAAGTAAAAAAGGTAATATCATGATTAGATATTCTGCCCGTATCTGTAAAACAAGCCATCCACCGAAAACGGATCCCAAAAAGGTCATTAAGATGGACAAACGCATATCTTTGAGATTAATTTCTTTCTTCTTAATAAAAATCATTGTTGCCATGAGGGTTCCGCTACTTCCTTGTAGTTTATTAGTTGCTATCGCTACAGAAGGAGACATACCTACTAATAACATTATCGGGATAGTTATCATACCGCCGCCCCCAGCAATCGTATCTATCCATCCTGCTAATACAGCTACTAAAAATAGTAGTATGAGTAATTCAATAGTAAAATCCATACAAAGAATATGGGAAGGCTTGAGCTATTATACCCCAAACCTCCCCATCTTCCCTCCTCTCTTTAAACTAGTTAATTAAATCTTTAAAGTAACTTTCTTTCTGATCACGTAATCGGCTGGAAACGTATTGCCTGCAAACAATTCTTCTTCCGTATTTATTATTTCCAATCGGGATTTTATATTCTTCCTCAGATAACCTTTCTCTACCATGAGTTACATTTGTTTGTTTACCATAGTATGAATTTGGTATAAGTAATAAATCTTCAGATGTAAGTGGAACCTTATAAGTAGGCGTTGTTCGTAAGAGTTCTAAAAACATGTCAAATTTCAATTTTTCTTCTTCACTTTCTCCCACATAAATCAATCTATTTTCTGCTCCATTTAAACAAGTTGCAATAATATCGCCATTATCATCCAAAAATATAATTTGGTTTATTTCCCCTACAAATCCAGATATTTCACCATCAGCCATTCCTGCGATATGAGCAATAGGCATTTTACTTATCGCCAATATGTCATCTTTACTGAAGTGATTTTCTTCAAGATGCTTTTGAAGTAATTTTGGCGTTCCAATATGAGTTTGAGTTTTTAAATTTAACACTCCTTTTAATAAAAGAGCATCAACTCTAGTAAATTTGCCACAAGTAATTTCAGACACTATTCGTTCCACGGATTTATTAAGTCTATTTGATACAATTTCTAAATTTGTATTGAATGTATTCAATCTCGCTTCAATATCTGAATGGTCTTTCATATCTGTATACACTGTGGCATCGTTATGTTGATAAAAGTTCCCGCCACCGGTGCTTGCACCGACATTTCGCAAAACTTCATCGTTATTTAAAGGCGAAATAAGATGAAATCTATTTTTCCCTGCATGTTCGGATGGGTGAATTAAAGCATCATAATTAAAAAGTGTGGCAAAAAGCCATGTGACCCATTCTGCATAAAAATATTTTTTCATTCTATCGTGTTCGTCTTCACCATAATTAAAACCTCTGCGATTTTCCCCAGGTAATAGTGTTTCTATAGGATCACATGGAGTATTTTTAATAAGGATAGGCGGTACGTTCCCACCACAATTCGCTATTTTTATCATATGTAGTAGGTTTTTCATATCTGAATTCGGATTTTTCTTTGAATAGTCAATCAAACAATTAAGCCACTCTTTTGAAAAATATGCTGCTATTTCTTGATCACAAGTATAAGGATTATGAGTTTTTAATTCATTTTCTATCAGATTCTTCATTTTATCCTTCAATAGATTCGGAATAGTAATTTCTTCAATTTCTGTAATCTGCAGTATTCCTTTATTCATTATAAAACCTCCGTTGTTTTATTTTTTCACACCATATCTTCTATTAAATGAACTACCTACTTCTTTTTTGCTCCTTTGCTTTTCTTCAAAGCTATTAGAACTACCAATTTACAGATAAAAAACGTGGAGTATAAGAGATTTCTTCTTAGTCACATTTCCCCCACGAATCTCCGTTAAATTGGCAAATTTAATTTGAAAATCTGATTCATTTTCATACTTTACTTTCAAACTATGTTTATATGATTTTCAATTCAAGTAAGAGTATTTCATTTTCTAAAGTTTTCCCGAGTTTAAAATCAGAATTTTCAAGATAAATATATTGACACTAAAAATATAACACGAAACCAAAAAATGTAAATAAATAGTTTTTTTATAAAAAATAGTCAGACTATTTATGAGTTAATTCGTATTTCATTGAACCAACTACGGCCTCTCAATTTTATTGATAACAATAAAAAGGTCCCCTAAATGGTGATAGAGGACCTTTTTCCAAGTATATTCTATTTTAAATTTCTTACTTACCTTTTATTTTAAAAGATATTGCTGTAACTTCTTTATTAACAGTTCCATGCCGTTTGGACTTACAATAATCTTCCCATTCGCTAACGAAATATTGCTGTCTGAAATATCCCCTGTAAGTGCACAAGCTCTTGGAGATTGATATTTTCGTAAAATAATCTGATCCTCTTCTATAAACATTTCAAGAGAATCTTTTTCTACAATTCCTAAACTCCGTCTTATTTCCATTGGAATAACAATACGCCCCATGCTATCTGCTTTACGAGTAATTCCTCTTGATTTCATAAAATGCCACCCTTTATATTTATCTAATATTACGGTATTTATTTTAGCAATAAATAACAATTAGGAATAGTTCGTATTACAGTACTTTTTTTAGGAATAAATACCAATTAGGAATAACTTATGTTAGAATTATTTCTTGTTTATTCTTGATTTTTAATATATTTATCCTTGATCATTTTTATATATTGTTTCCTTTCTGTTAATTCAAATATAAATAATGCCTTTTTTATGTATGTTAAACCAACTTCATTAGAGTGCTGAACTTTTAATAAAATTGCACCTTTTTCAAAAAACAATTCACCTAATAAGTATAAAGTATTCATATTTATAGCTAATTTTATGCCTATTTCACTATACTTTATTGCTTCTTCATATTGATTTGCAAGGTGTAAACATTTTGTTAACGTATGAATGAGTCTTAATTTGATTTCTTTTTCTCTAGGGAATTCTATCTTATTAAAATTAATTAAGCTTTGTTTTAATATATTTATGCTTTTCTCATAGTCTTCATTTTCTGCATGTATTATAGCAATTGAATTCATTATGCTTATTTCTTTTTCTGATAAAAAGTTACTACTACTTAAGGTTTGTTTTAGTGCTCTATTTAAAATGTCAAAAGCATTAATTGTTGCTCCATTTACATAATATATAGCAATCGCTTCATGCCATAATAGAAATTGTTTATCTTCTTTTGATTGGAAATTATTTTCGTTTTTCTCTTTTTTCACTATTTCGTAAAGCTCATTATATTCTTTTTGTTTCACACAATCTCTCATTACACATTTTACATTTTCAATATATTTTATTTTTTTGTTTTTCGTTAGCGCAAATATATAATTTGGATCAATACCAAGTCTTTCAGATAATTGATACAACAATATGCTAGATGGATAAATAATACCTTTTTCTATCTTACTAATTTGGCTTTGTGAACATATTCCATGACATAATTCAGATTGTGACATGTTTTTTTTCTTTCTAAGTTCTTTAATAATAATACCAAGATTGTAGAATTCCATCTTTCCTCCCTCAAATGTAACACTTTATGAGTATAAGAATATTTTCCAACTTTTAATGTAATGTAAAATTAATATAGTTATAATTACTAATTATATGGATTTATAGTTTCTTTTACAAACTTGTATCACAATACGAGAAATTATTAAAATATGGTTCACTAATAATCAATGGGAGTTTTATTCATCCCCACTGATTATTAGTCCACTCCAGGCAGGCTTTTTCAGGGAGTCCGACTTCTTTGCCACATCTAAATTTTGAGGTGGGAGTCTTACTACCCGCAAATAGCCAGATTAAAATAAATATGATTTTTCACCTTTATTTCTTTTAATAGTTTCTTTTGATTTTTATATAAATAATTTCGAAGGAGCGTATTTTATGAAAAGAATTTTGACCGAAAGAGAGTTAGAAGTGGCTATTTATGTAGCAAAAGGATTTACAGATGTAGAAATTTCAAAAAAAATATATGTTACCCCTCGAAGAATTTCAACGATAATTAATCATATTAAAGAAAAATGGCATATTAATTCTAGAGTGGAATTAGGTATTTTAGTTTATCATTATGGTTTTATAGATGCACCCTTATTTTCAAATAAAGAAAATCATTTATTCGAAAAGGTTGCACAATAATTGACCAAGTATAATGTGGTTCATTTACAAATAAAAACAGAAAAGTCGCTGAACTTTTATTATTTAAGGTAATTCTGAAGGTGATGGGCATGTATGGCTTGCTAAAAGAAAAAATATAGATTGTATTTAGATATTTTAGTAAGAATGATTGTACCAGAAACTTTTAAAATCCCAATAATAGAGGACTCTTTGGATGTTTTATTGAAGGGATTCGAACGACTTTTAAAAGGTAAAAACATACCTTTAGACAATGTTTCTTCTTCAACAGCAAGTATAGCTTTTAATGTAGAAAATCCATCCATTTTGATTAAGCTTTTTTCAAAAAGGGTGGGTTTCTTCAGTTTATAGGAAAGGTATACTTAACTCATAAAAATTACAATAAAATAGGTAAAAATGCCATCGCATCTTTACCTATCCTATAGATAAACAGGTTTTCATAAGAAATAGAAAACTCCACTGAACACTATAAATATATTATTTTAAATTAATTGGTTGTTGTTGAGTAATACAATGGATCATACCACCATTTTTATAAAGCTCTCTTACATCAATCCCCACAACTTTACGATCAGGATAAAGTTTTTGAATCATCTCATTTGCTATTTTATCATTAGGATCATTATAGTTAGGAACTAAGATAACTTGATTCGCTATATAATAATTAATATATGAACCTTTATAATCAAGCTGCTTCCCATTTTCTAATGTAACATTATTCTTGCTTAGCGGCAGATATACATACTTGTACTTATTCCCCTCAGCATCTTTTGCCTGCAACAACTTGTTAATATCTTTATCAGACGTTCCCCATTCAGCTAAATCTTTTTTGTTTAATGTTATAATAGTAGATTTATCGTGGAATTTTGCAAATCCATCAATATGAAAATCAGTAATATCTAAGTTAGGTACTCCATCTAACCAAATAAAATTTGTTACCCCAAGGTCACTAACATATTTTTCAATATATTTTTCTGACAATTTTGCATTTCTATTTTTATTCGTTACAGCACTTCTAGTTAGTAAAGCAGTTCCATTACCATCTAATTCAAATGCGCCACCTTCAAGAACAAATTTATTCCAATCAATTCTTTCAATTCCTAACTGTTTACTAAGATTCTCACGAAGACGAGCATCTTTCTTATATGGTGTTTTCTTTCCCCATCCGTTAAATCCTGGGTCTAATATCTTTAGATTTTTGTCATTATCATAAACAAAAATTGGTCCAGTATCTCTCGCCCATACATCGTCAGTAGGTGCGATAAAGAAATCAATTTTCCCCATATTTACCCCGTGATCTATTAAAACCTCAGTAATTCTTTCTTTTTCTTCTTGATCATATGCAACAATATGAACTTTTTCGCCTTTGCTTAAAGCATTTGTCATTTGAATCCAAATTGGCTCTACTTCTTGCTGATATTTTTGCCCATATGTAAATTCATGAGGCCATTGTAGCCATGTTCCTTCATGTTTGCTTTTTTCATCTGGCATTGTATACTTTCCTACTTGTTTTCGTACCTCTACTTTCTTCATATCTTTTCTTTGCGTTTTTTCAATTTCCTTCGCCTGAACTTTCTCAATCCCTTTCCCTAGAGCATAACCACCGAAAATAGATGTGGTTAGTATAGCACTCATACACAAATTCGTTATTTTTTTCATTTCTTAACCTCCTTTTCTGTCTTACTGTAAACCTTTACATAGTGTGAAGGTCAAGCTTTTCCGTTTGAATTATTTAAATATTTTAAATGTGAAGTGCAATTTGAATCGAACTCTATACAAAATAAGTAAGAATCAACTATTCCTACTATAATCATCATTTTTTCATAATATCTTACACTCTTTTTTTGTTATCCTTTTTATACCATGTACTGTATTATTTTCGAAAATAATACAGTACATGAAATTTCATATTAAATACATATATATATTTATTCAGTTTATATTTAACTATTCAAAAGCAGTTACAATTCTCTCTTTCATTTTCTGTATTACTTCACTGCTCAATACTTTTTGACCAGCAGGAAGTTTTAATATGGCAGCGGCACCTTTACTAAGGTATATTTCTTGATCATTATTTTGATTTACTACCAATATTCCTTGCCCTTCAAATTCGAAATAAATAATATCTTTTGTTTCATTTGTATTATTTTTTATTGATTTATATAATCCATATAAATCTTTACTTCTATTTTCTCCGCCCGTTCGAATCGGTTCAGTATCATTCGCAACAATCAGTCCTTCTGGCTGCTCATCCTTCATAATAAACCATAGCTTTTCATTTGTTGGTAATAGTAAATACTTAAATTCAGAGCTATTTAAAATTTGCTGTGCTGGAATTGTTTCATAGATTGGTAACGAAAATGGAGATGTTGTTATTTTTTCAAAACTTAAATTTTCTGAAGAACCTCCCTTACTATATTGATAATCTTTTAATGCAATCGATTGTACTGATTCACTTTTATTTTTTGATGCATAACTAATTTTACTAGCAAAAATAATAACAGTCATTAAGCACATGCACGGTATCACAAGCTTAAGTAGTTTTCCCATTTATGAACCCCCGCTTTTAATATTATTAGTTTGCATGGATATTATAAACAGTTTCACTCCACCAAAAATTATTATTGTTATGGAACGTACTGAAATTATGATTATAATGATCACCATACCAAGGGTCCATGTATGTTATATAATCTGTTCCATTTGTCCCTTTATAAAAACCATCAAGTACTAGAAAGTGTCCGATGTTAGCTCCATTTTGCCACATAATGAGTGCAATCATCGGCTGATTACTATTAATTTGACTTTTGAACCAATCATAAGATTTTGCTCCAGAACTTATAGCTGAGCTAACACCATATCCCGATAATCCATATTGTATTTCACGTGAAGTTGCAGGATTATTATATGATCCACCCTTAACATACCTAACGTACTGATCTTGTGATGGAGTTTTCCCAAAATAATTTAAAACTGAAACCGAAGTGCCTGCCCAACACCAATTTGACCTTTCTTGTAATATGTTAGGTACAGATAATTTACGATCTATTGATGTATTTGGAGGATTTCCATTAATATACGCTGACGTTACATATACTTTTTTTCCATCTTTAAAATAATAAAACCAACGATTATCTAAATTTCCTGTCCAGTAATCTTTAACCGCTTCACCATACTCCCATCCTTTAAAAGATACTTTTGTATTTCCGGGAATCACATCTACAATATTTGCATTTAAACTTTTTGCCTCTCTAACATTTACATTCAATGGAGCTGTTGTTCCTGAAAATTCAACTTCTTCTGCTATTATTTTCTGAACACCAATAAAACTAAATGTGAAGAACAATAAAAACATACAAACAATAAAATGCTTTCTTTCCTTCATTTCTCCACCCCTTCATCAGTACTAAAAAACATCAACAATTCATCCTTATTAATTGTTCAAGCTTAATATTACATACTAACGAAAAATGACTTCTCATAAAGTGAAACTTTAATCAGTAGTGGTTTTATTCATCCCCCACTGATTATTAGTTGAACCAATCGGGCTGCCCGGCAAATAGTGGGATAAATTCCAATACAAAAAAGGAGCCTATAAATTTTTATAGACTCCTTTTTATTTCGTCGTTATTACTTAGCTAATTCTTTCGTACCCTTCATTACATCAATGAAGAATCCCCAGTTATTCACTACAGAAGAAATACTGATATGTTCATCTGGAGTGTGGACGTTGAAAATGTCTGGTCCGAATGAAATTGCATCTAATTCAGGCATCTTTTGAACGAATGCGCTACACTCAATCCCCGCATGTACAGCGAAGATTTCAATTTCTTTATTGTATTTTTCTTGATGTACTTTTTCAAATAAATTACGAATTTGTGAGTTTGGATTGTATGGCCATTCTGGATACTCTGACTCTATTTCAAATGTAGCACCAACTAATTCAGCAATATATTTGATTTCTTCTGCAACATGTTGTTTTAAACTACTTACAGAACTTCGCACTTCGTTACGTAATTTAATTTCATCTTGCAACGTTTCAATAACGCCTAAATTCGTTGAGCTTTCTACAAGGCCTTTAATATCCATGCTCATACTTTGAATGCCATTTGGAATTAAGAATAATGATGAAGTAAGCTGCTTTTGTGTCTCTTTAGCAAATACTTTTTCAACTGTTTCATCCAATTTTGTCAGTGTAACATGAACATCTGGATCAACAGCACGCATTTCTTCTTGTAATACACGTGTCCATGATTCTAGTTTTTCTTCTACTTGTCCTACATCTTCTGTACGAATTAAAATTGTAGCTACACTTTCACGCGGAATTGCATTCGTTTTTAATCCGCCGTGAACTTCACTTATGTAAAACTCCGTATGTGCTGATAAATCACGTAATACTCGTCCTAATACTTTGTTCGCATTACCGCGTTGTTTATCAATTTCCATACCAGAATGGCCGCCTTTTAGACCACCAACATATAGACGGTATGCATCCATATTCGCTGGCGTTTCATCCCAAATTACGGGAATTGTTTCAACAGCTTTCGCACCACCTGCACTACTTACAAGTAATTTATGATCTTCTTCAGAATCAATATTTATAAATATCTTTCCTTCAAAATGATTTGGATCAATAGCAAAAGCCCCGCCCATTGTCGTTTCTTCTTCAGTAGTGATAACGACTTCAAGTGCTGGATGCGGAATTTCTTTTGAATCTAATAAAGCTAATGCATACGCAACTGCAATACCATTATCAGCACCTAAAGTTGTTTGATTTGCATATAACATGTCCCCAATGATTCTTAATTCAATTGGATCTTTTTCAAAATCATGTACTGTTGCTTGATTTTTTTCGCAAACCATATCCATATGACCTTGAATAATAATAGCTGGTACATTTTCATAACCAGCTGTTGCTTCTTTTTTAATAATGACATTTAATGCTTCATCTTGAATGACTTCTAAGTTACGCTCTTTTGCAAAGCCCACTAAATAATCACTAATTTCCTTTTCATTACCTGATCCTCTAGGAATCTTTGAAATTTCTGCAAAATGATAAAATACAGGGTGCTTTGTTAATTGTTCTAAAGTAGAATACATTTTTCAAGCTCCTTTCAAAATGAAAAAATAGTATGTAAGTCTTTTATCATTATACCATGATTCATTATTTTACCTTTCTTTTAACTTTTATTGTTCATTTTATGTAAAACACTCTTACAACATTGTAAGGGCATTGTAATCTATATCGATTTTTCTCATTTAATAATAGCCGTATACTTTTTAAAGAAACACATTAAAGGAGATAAAGAAAATGAAAAAGTTTTTAGCAATTATTACACTATGTTTATTATTTTCTAGTTTTACTATTGGCTGTGAGAGAGCGTCACTAAATAGAATTGGCAAAGATGTATATTACATGCAGATAAAAGGCGAAGGAACTATCGAAAAGGTAGATGGTAGAAACTTACGAAACTATACGCTGCCCGCATATGATGAAGATGGCGTCAAAAAACAAATTACATTTAGAAGTACAAAAAAAGAAAACAATCATAAATTAAATGCAGACGCGTTTTTACGCCTTTATGTAGATCAAGATGATAATAATAAAAATGAAATATCATCAATTGAAGTAAAGTCCTATGAAGAGATTCAGAAAGCAGATTTGCCTGAAAAAATAAGAGAAAAGTTTACTATTGAATAAAAAAACAAAAGAAAATGCTCTATGCATTTTCTTTTTTTCTTTTCACCTGTATATATTTTGAACTACTATTATTCATCAGTTTCTCTAACCGATTTATATTCTCCGTTAATGCACCTTTCACAAGAGAGAAATCTGTATTGGATTCTTCTTTTTTTTCTTTAAAAAACGAAGACTTTTGTACATTGACTTCAGCCATCTCTTCTCCCCCTTTTCAAAAAGATACAACCTTTTATTTATATTATATAGCAAATGTAGAAAGAGTGTACACTTATGATTTTCTTTTTAATTCTTCTTCTAATTCTTCTACTTGCTGCAACGTATCCCCTTTTATTAAAGAGAAATCTGTTGTATCTTCGTTATCTTCTTTAAAAAAATCATTGTCATAATCTTTTACCACTACAATCACCTCTACATGCTAGTGTAGGAATGATTGTCCAATTTTATTCAACTTTGTCGGATTTTGTTTTTAATTTATGTATAGAAGAAAA
Organism: Bacillus sp. FSL L8-0152; assembly: GCF_038006365.1. Lineage (NCBI taxonomy): Bacteria > Bacillati > Bacillota > Bacilli > Caryophanales > Bacillaceae > Bacillus > Bacillus sp. FSL L8-0152. Next base: position 2,437,180 of record NZ_JBBOVB010000001.1, on the reverse strand, counting down.
GGACAGAAAAAGATTCTGTCCTTATTTACTAAAATAACTATGATGTATTGTTAAATTATATACATTTTCAAAATCCCGATCTTGCAGGTTATTTTTCTTTCCATCAATAACAATGAAAACGTCACTTACTATTTTTGCTGGTATAATCCCGACATTTTCTACTTGCACCGCTTTCTGCTCATTCAATTGCTCTATATGTTCTAACGGAACGATAATACTAAATTGCGAGCGAATACCACGAAAGTTTGTATTTAATTCCTTCGCGGCTTCAAAAACAACAATTTTCGCACCAATCTTTTCCCCATATGAATCTAAAAATGCATTTAAGCTCTTTGTATATTCCTCTTCCGTATGCCATTCCATCGTACCGAATACTGATGGATTAACATTTTGAATAATTGTCGTGTATATTTCTCCTCTCGCCTTAGATGCAATTAATGATCGTTTTATTGATTGAACTGTTTTGCCAATATCGCTAAATTTCGCACCCCATATTTCAGAAATATTAGGTGTTAAAATGAACGCAATATCAACAAAAATAACCATTGCAGTAAACATTAAAAGATTTTTCCAGAGGGTTAAATCAATTCCTTTTATCATGAAATACACGGTGACAGATATGATAAACAAACCATACCAAGTCTTTCTAATACGTTGCTTTTTCTCCTCGTATAACTCCTCATTTTTCCAATAAAAGAAAACAAGGACTACAAAGACAATCGCTAAAACAAATAAGCCAATTCGAATGTTAGAGATCATTAATCACATCACCCTCCATTCAAAAACTACTCACGATATCATTACATGCGCAAGCTGCTCTCTTTATGACAAAAGACGTGGACAAGCTTCTAAAATTAGCTACATCGCATATATATTAGAAAGTACCACGTCTTTTATCCTGTTATTTGTGGGCAGTAAGACCCCCACTGATTAAAATTTCACTTTACCATGAGTCTATATTGTATATGTAGACAAGCATTCATTTCAAATTTTCGTATTAAAAAGAAATATGTTTCGGAATTTCCCCTTCAGGTACTTCTCCATCCATACTTAAATAATAATGACGAATCGGACGTAAGTTTTCGTCTAATTCATAAACAAGCGGAATGCTAGTTGGAATATTTAATGAAACTACACCATCACTTGAAAGGTTATCTAAGTATTTTACTAGCGAGCGAATTGTGTTACCGTGTGATGAAATAATTACTTTATTACCACTTTTTAATGTCGGCGCAATTTCTGAATGCCAATAAGCAAGTACTCTCTTCTCCGTATCCTCTAAACATTCAGTTAATGGGAATTCACCTTTTTTGAGTGTTTTATATCTTGGATCATTCGCTTCATATCGAGAATCGTCTTCAGTAAGAGCCGGTGGTCTTACATCAACACTTCTTCTCCAAATATGAACTTGCTCCTCACCATATTTTTGAGCAGTTTCATCTTTATTCAACCCTTGCAATGCACCATAATGCCTTTCATTTAGCTTCCAAGATTTATGTATTGGGACCCAAGTAAGATTCATCTCATGAAGTACAATCCATAACGTCCGAATTGCGCGTTTTAATACAGATGTATAAGCCACATCAAAAGTATATCCGTTTTTCTTTAATATTGCTCCTGCTTCTCTCGCTTCACTTAATCCGTTCTCTGATAAATCAACATCTGTCCATCCAGTAAAGCGATTTTCAAGATTCCATAAACTTTGTCCGTGACGAATAAGTACAAGTTTTATCATTATAATTCCCCTTTCGGAAATGTGAATTTTATTGTTCTATTGCGTACACGTATAAAGTATCTAGTAATGTATCTTTTTATCCATTCACTCTATGACCAAATCATAGTTGCCAAATGTATGGATAAAATTTGTTCTTTTTCAAACGATAAAAACAGAAGTTTTTTCATTATTTTTGATCGACTGGTATTTCCCGTTTTGATACCCAAGCATCAAAACCTGATCGGCTATTTGCCATTTCATTCATAACTTGGTGCCAATTGTCCTCACATGATTCACCAAATTTTGAAAAAATAACACCCATTTGTTGTCTTTGTACATCACTCAGTTTTTTCTCTAAATCTGCACCTTTTTCTGTTAAAGACAACTGTTTTACACGTCGATCATGCATAGCCTCATTACTCTCAATTAAGCCCTTTTCCACAAGTTGACGTAACGGTCCGTGAAGGGCTTGTTTACTTATTTCTAATAGTGATAATAACTCATTTACACTTATCCCTGGAAAACGTGCGATAAAAAATAAAATTCGATGATGTACTCGTTGAATGCCATATTCTTTTATAATTTCATCTGGCTTTTCAGTAAATGTTTTATATGCAAAATAAAATAATGCTAATGCCTCATTCATCTGTTCTTCTTTATGTTGTGTCATCTACTTTCCCCCTGTATGTAAATTATACCACAATCTAGTAATGAATATTTTAATCAACGCATTAGAACTTGTTCAGTCTATTGAAACATTCATTGCATAATTAGGAACTGATTCATTTGAAAAAACAATACACTGTAAGTACATATTTATTGGATAGACTACACGAATTAGGAATTGAACATATATTTGGGGTTCCTGGTGATTATAATCTTGCCTTTTTAGATGATGTGGTGGCACATAAAAAGTTAAAGTGGATTGGCAATTGTAATGAATTAAATGCTGCATATGCAGCAGATGGGTACGCTCGCATAAAAGGAATCGCTACTCTTATTACTACTTTCGGTGTTGGAGAATTAAGCGCTATTAACGGTATTGCTGGCTCATATGCGGAAAACGTGCCAGTTATAAAAATCACGGGTACGCCACCAACAAAAGTAATGGAAAATGGAGCAATCGTCCATCATACGTTAGGAGATGGAAAGTTCGATCACTTTTCCAATATGTATCGAGAAATCACTGTGGCACAAACAAATGTAACACCTGAGCATGCTGCTGAGGAAATTGACCGTGTTTTACGCGCATGTTGGAATGAAAAACGCCCGGTTCATATTAATTTGCCGATTGATGTGTATAATAAACCAATTAATAAACCTACAGAACCAATTTTATATAAACCGATTTTAAGTAATAAAGAAGCGTTGGATAAAATGCTTCTACATGCCACTTCAATAATAAATAATGCCAAAAAACCTGTAATTTTAGCTGATTTTGAAGTAGATCGATTTCACGCTAAAGAAAATTTACATCAATTCGTAGAAAAAACTGGGTTTCCCATCGCGACGTTAAGTATGGGAAAAGGAATATTCCCAGAAAAACACCCTCAATTTATAGGGATTTATACTGGTGATGTAAGTTCTCCGTACTTGAGAAAAAGAATTGATGAATCTGATTGTATTATTAGTATTGGTGTGAAGTTAACTGATACTATTACAGGCGGCTTCACACAAGGTTTTACAAAAGAACAAGTTATAGAAATCCATCCCTACACTGTGAAAATTATAGATAAAAAATACGGTCCAGTTGTAATGCAGGATGTTTTACAACATTTAAGTGATTCAATTGCGCATCGTAATAAAGATACTCTTGAAATTAAGCCATTTATTTCAGCACCATCACCTTTTACTGAAGAGTTCAATCCAAAAGCACAAATGGTCACACAAAAACGTTTTTGGCAGCAAATGTACCATTTCTTACAAGAAAACGACATCTTAATTGTAGAACAAGGAACACCTTTCTTTGGTAGTGCTGCTATCCCTCTACCTAATAACACTGCATATGTAGGACAACCGTTATGGGGATCTATCGGATATACACTGCCCGCTCTACTTGGTACACAGCTCGCCAATTTATCACGGCGCAACATTTTAATTATTGGTGATGGTTCTTTCCAAGTAACTGCCCAAGAGTTATCAACTATACTACGTCAAAATTTAAAACCGATTATATTTTTAATCAATAACAACGGATACACTGTTGAACGTGCCATTCACGGCCAAAACCAACTTTATAATGATATACAAATGTGGGATTACAATAAACTATCAATGGTATTTGGATCAGAAGAAAAAAGTCTAACATTTAAAGTAGAAAATGAAGCAGAATTAGCAGAAGTCTTAACAAATATAACTTTTAATAAGAATCAACTTATCTTTATTGAAGTTATAATGAGCCAAAGCGATCAACCTGAATTGTTAGCTAAACTCGGGAAAAGATTCGGTCAGCAAAATTCTTAATATAAAAGCATAACCTAATTATACAATTGGTAGTGTAAAACTTGTTTTGAGAATAGTTTCGACACTCAAAATACATAAGGAAAAGGATGGAAAGCACCATCCTTTTCTATTTTAAGAGCATTCTTCGACTAACGCCCCGTATGACAAGCAAAAATTCTTAATCCATCTTTAACTTTATAGCTTTTGTCGCAATAAATGTTTTAATATGCTTATCTAATATCCTTGTTCCACCAAAATCATCCTCAAAAAAACCTGTTATAGCAAAACCAGCTTCAACTTGGCCTTGGACTTGGTCTTCTAAAGTATGCGCATATTCTATTGTTTGATTTGAATCGATGTAATCTTGAACTTCATCCTCTGGTAAATAATCCAATGTTGATGAAGGAATTGAATGTTTAACATCAAGAATACCTTTTTGTTCTTGGTTATCATCAAAGATCCATAGTAACGGATTTGTAAATCCAGCAATAAGAATACCTTTATTCTTTAAAACCCTAGAAACTTCATTCCATACAAGATGAACATCTTTTACAAACAAATTAGAGACAGGATTTACAACAATATCAAAATAATCATCCTCAAAATCACCAAGGTCTGACATATCTCCTTGTACGGTTTTTAAAGACAAACCATCCCTTTTTGCTACCTTTTCATCTTGTTCCAATTGCTTCTTAGATATATCAGTTACTGTTACATCTGCTCCAGCAGCAGCTAGAACAGGTGCTTGTTGTCCACCACCTGATGCTAAACAAAGTATCTTTAATCCATCTAATGACTTTGGAAACCACTCTCTAGGAACTGATTTTTCCGTAGTGACTGTAATCTCCCATTCACCTAATTTGCTTTTCTCAACAATCTCGCTACTTACAGGCTGCGTGTATCTAGAACCTTCTTCAACCTTCTTATCCCATGCATTGCTGTTTTGTTGTGTAGTATCCATCGCGATTAGTCCTCCTAACTATCTAGTTGGATTTTAAGTGTAAACTTATTAACTATTTATGCTTTCCTTTTTCTATTAACCCGTCTGATAGTTCATACATAGTTGTCTATATTTATATTAACAGATAAACACTAATAATTACTAAAAATTCTAAAAAGACACAAAAAAAGCATTCCAAATCTGTTGACAGTTGGAACGCTTTTTTATGTTATTTAGTTTTTCAAGCTTTTAACTAAATCCATTAAACAAATAAGCTATGCTTTTTCTTTTTTATTCCGCAAGAGTTAACTGCCAAGATACACCATACTTATCATTTAACCAGCCAAACTTTTTACTAAACGGATAAGAACCTAAAGGCATGAGAATTGCTCCATCCTGCGCTAGTTTATGAAAGACCGTTTCAATTTCTTCTTCTGTCTCACAAGTTACATAAAGAGACATAGCTGGAGTGAATGTAAAATTATGATTTACATAACTATCAATACACATAAACTCTTGGCCATTTAGCGTAAAAGTTGCATGAATTACAGTTCCCTCTTTACCAGGTCCATTTTCATCGTAGCGAGAAATACTTACAATTTCCGATTGATCAAATAGCGACGTATAAAAATTCATTGCTTCTTCAGCTTTGCCCTCAAACATTAAAAACGTAGTAATTTTTTGATTTGCGTTACTCATATGGAGACAGCCCCTTGTTATGTATTTATGTAAAACATACGTCACTCAAAAACCGAACGTATATTCCTATTAATATATTGTCTATAAAAACGATGAGTTTGTCAATTATCTACTTTATTATTTCTTCTTAAATAATGCTGTCCAAAGAAATGATTCTCCAAACATTTCATTCGGTTGTTTCATTTGTTTCATCCTTCTAATCTCAATTACCTCAAATTCTTTAAATATCTCTCTTAACTTTTCTTCCGAGTATGCAAGACCACCTTGTAGACTCCATTCTCTATATACGTCCCAATCTGTTATTTCTGATCCATTTCGCTCATCTAAATCGCCTGCCGCAAAACATGTTAATCCGAAATAACCACCCGATTTTAATGAGTTTTTAATTAAATCCACATAATTTATTCTTCTATGCGGTGGAATGTGATGCAAACAGCCCGAATCATATACAAAATCAAATTCATTTTGAACCTCTAAATTAAAGATTGAATCACAAATAAAATGAATTTCTACCCCTTTTGCCAATGCCCTCTCTTTTGCCCAGTTAATGCCTTCTACAGATAAATCCACTGCTGTTACATCAAATCCTTCATTCGCTAGATAAATTGCATTTCTACCCGGACCACATCCAAGTTCTAATACTTTCCCTTTTAAAACTCTCTCTTTTTGTATATAAGAAACTAGATTCTCATCTGGAACATTTTCAAAAAACGGAACATCCTTTTCTCTATTCTCATAAAACTCATTCCAAAAGGGTTCAGCAGGTCTTAATAATGAATCAAGCATTTTTAAAATATCTTCTTGTGTGTGTAACGTTTCAGTTTTCATTAATACCCCTCCATAAATTAATAGTCAGAAAATTATTATATATCTTTTCGAACTTTCAAACAAAGAAAAAACTCCTATATTCAATAGGAGTTTTTGTCTTTAAAATCCGAGTACAGCTAACCATTTTAACAATTTCTCTTCTCACGCTTTTAAATCATCATTCCTAAACTTGCCTAGTTGTATTTCACTAACAACTTCTCCGTCCTCCATAAAAAGAACTCTTTTTGTTTTCTCTGCTACCTATACAACATGAGTCACTTAAGAAGGTTACTTTGCTGAAAAATAAAGCCGATTTCGTTAAGGGATATTTTTGCTAACGCCTCTTCTTTCATACATGTTATTTCATACAATCATACTTTTCTAATAAAATAACGCTTTTGTTCACTTTTTTGATACATTTACGAAACATTCATGTGTTACCTTCATTAAGTTCTTTTCTTTTTATAATGTCGTGTGAGATATACCAACAGAGGAAGCCCTAGATCCCCTAATCTTAGGGCTTTTTTATAAGAATTTTATACATTTTATTATTTCCACTAACTCTTTAAATTGTATATACATAATATAAAATTTTCATGTTGTTATATTTTTTGATGGCCTCTTATCTTTCCTTAAAAGGCTTTTTTTCAAATAACGCTTTTATTTAATTTATATTTAAAAAGTTCCTTTTCATAAAGACTTCCCTTATATGCTATACTCATTCTTAAATAATTGTATAAGGAATGTTAAAAATGGATGATAGATCGTCAAGACAATGGAAATTGCGACAAAAGTTAAGAGCACTGAAAACCAAAAACAACAATGACACAAACCCTTTGTTTAGTGAATGCCTTGAATCCCTAGGAAACGAAACTCTCATTTTCTCCCAAGAAAAAAGCCAACAGATTGCTACTATTTTAATGAATTCATTTCCTATAACTGTCTCGGGAAGAATAGATTGGGAACAGATAGATAACCAATTCATAGCTTCGAACAAAGAACAAATAATTTCCCTTATTAGAGCAAACCAACTAGATTTTGACGAACAGATTTTTATAATATGGGATAACTATGAAATCCCTGTAGTAAGTACAAATCTTGATAAAGTATTCCAATCACTAGTTGACGTTGATGCAGTCAGTTTTTATTACTGGCTATTAGACAAAGAATATAGATTCGTAATTGAAATAAATGATGAAGAATTGATTAGGGTTGGGTTTCGCTAATACTCTAAGCATATTTCCTCATTCTACTGATCTGCAAAATTTAAATTGTATTATTTATCAAAGACTTAAAATATACGAATGTCACGTAAACCGATTGGTGTTAATCATGTTTATGTTTATAATTACGTTGATTTGGATAACTTGCATTTATAAAATGTAAATGTTTTACAAATTCAAGTTAAACAAACATTGTTATATCAAGGTTTGTTTGACCTAACATGTTATATTCTTGATACTAAGACGGTTTTTATGAGCATTTCGTATAAGTGTGATTTAACTGATTAAGACTATTTTAAAAAACGACATATCAGCGATAATTTATGTCTATTCTGTATAAGTGTTAGCAAGATCGCTTGCAAACTTGTTAGCACTTTTTTAAAACTTAAACCAGAGGAGATTCATACAATTTAGTAACAATGTAAAATTGAATTTATCAAGGATAAACCATTTAACAAATAGTTTGCAGCACTGAATGATTTACAAAAGAATACCCATCGATACACTACGAATAAAAATAATCAGCTAATCGAGGGAATATAATTATTTTTATTTAATTCGCACTTGTACTTCTTGTTCTTGTATTACTTGAATGATTAACTCCAATACAATATTTTGCATTAACTGATGCTCATTATCATGAAGTTTACTTTGTTCTGATATGTATTCAATACATTGATATATATACCCTTCTACCAATAAGCTCCCTTTTTCAACTGTAAGTGTATTTTGCTCATTCTTTTTTACCTTTGGTATTAAAAATTCGGTTTTTGTCAAAATAATCTCCTGTTCAACCTCTTTTATTCCTATGACTTTTTCTTTAAATACAACCTTTTCTCGTAAACTAATTTCACCTTTATATCTTCCTATTTCTATTGGTAGTTTCGCTGTAATAAAATTATTTACGTCTTCCCCATTTTCACTCTCTAATATTATACTGTGAATAGGAATCCATGAAGATGCCTCTACCTTATTCTCTTCTTTATTCCCTTTATTTTTTTGGTTATATAATTCAAAATGAATTCTCTTCTCATGAAGATTTAAAGAAACTAATTTACAATAACTATCCGAATAATATTGTTGCACTGTAGTTAATAACTTACAATCTAATTCACGCCCTTCTACACCTTTTTCATTCCTAAATACAAATGCTTCTTGATTTTTAACATTTATTTTTGGAAATATTTTAAAACTAGTTACTTCTGAAAAAATAGAAAATGGAGTTTTGACCACCAGTGAGCGTATTAAAGGCCCTATTTGTGATCCAGACGCTTTACCTTCTTTCTCTAATTTTGATGCTACATATTCTCCCTTTAATTCAGGTGGTATTTCTTCTTTTCCCCCTCTTTTTTCGTGTAAATTATCTTGTATATTCAGTTTTTTATACTTGTAAATTTCATCCCATATCCCCTTACCAATCCATGGATTTTTCATCACCATCCCCCCGTCTAATGAAATTCAAAAAATTTGTTTTTTGTATGTGACCATTTCATCATTATATATGTTGTATAAAAATAAAAAAGAAATTGTCTTTTTAACAAAGACAATTTCTTTTTATTTTTATAGTGCTACTTGTACTTGTTGTACTTGTAAAACTTTTAAAGTAAGATCTAGTACAATTTTTTCACGAAGCGTATCAAATGGTTCGTTTAGGTTTGTAGGACAAGGTGAAAAGTCTAATTCAAAAAATTGAGCGCTTACTAATTCACAATATGGTTGTTCGTTATAAAAAACTGCATTTTCAAAGAAATATTTGTCTAGACGTGGTAAATCACCGTTTTTAGGATTTATAAAATGAGAAGTAGTGTCCGAAGAAGAAGCTACTAAAGCTAATGATAGAAAATCACCTTCTGTCAGATCTGCAAAACCAGAAAATGGAACATTTGCAATACGATCATATAGAACTCCATTACACTCGTCATTTGCATATTCAATATTTTTACGAATATAGCCTTGTACAAATAATTTCGCTCTTGTAACTCGTCGGTAAGGTGTACCTGGTACTGGTACGAATGCTACAGGCACTAACTTACATTGTGTTAAAAATACGTTTTTTAAGATGCGTTTAATTTCGACTGCTGGAGGCTCTAATGAAATATCGGACTCTACAACAATTTGAAGCGTTCTTTCTGCTAATACAACTGGAATCTTTACAATAGGTGCTCCTGGAGTAACAATTGGTGTTGCAGTCTCATCACTTAATGGTGTTTGGGTTTGTCCCGCTACCTGACATGGTACATTAATTGGACATTGTTCGCTCATGTTTTATGCTCCTCTTTTTATAAGATTTTAGAGTTTATGAAATTTTCAAACTCATAATACTTGTATATGTCTTTCTTCTACTAATGTTTGGGTTCTATAGTAGCCTTTTTAATCATTATCATTAAGTTAGTATAATCTAATCATTTTTATTGAAAATTCTGAAAATTAATATATTTAGAGGAATACAAATTCTGTTTTCAACGTATCTCGCAGATTCGGTAAAATTATGAAGTCTTTATTACATGAGTTATCTTGAATTTAATTTTGGATATCACGATATGAACATGGTTACCAAATGATGATTTTTATTTTTATCAAGCTATATATTCGTAAAAAATCGCTTTACATATACTGAAGTTTTATTTGTTGTTACATAAAATCTTTTACCTATTCAATTTTGAAATATACATTCAAGACAGTATACTCCAAAATAAGAAATTATTTTAAATTAGAATATTTTCTTTGATAAATGTGTGTTGATTAATTTCATAATCAGTAGTTCTATCCACTCTCCCTTAAAAATTAGCATAGTTTTTATGAATTCTATATCTAGTAGAAAGCTCTCTATCATATAAAAGTATAATAATAGGTTAATAAACAAGCAGTTTTTTTACTAAAACATAGAATAATACTGACCCTAATTGAAGGGAGGCATAAAAGATTTCCTGGAATAATGATTGCTGAAAATTTAAAAACAAGCACCATTGTGATGACGATAAATTTAGATATATTATTTAAATAATTTGTGTTATAGTTTCAAATGTTAATTAATTACAATATTTTTCAAAAAGAGTATACATAGTCATATAAATCATGTTATTTAAGATAGTTTGTTCTTTAAATTAGGAATTAAATAAAGAATTATAAAAACGCGCTAGGTACAACTAAGAAAGAAACAGGATAAAGAATAAGTCATATTACCTGTAGTAATAACACTAAGTGAATTGCACCTCTTATAAGTGACTTGTGTATCTCTTACTGCGTTTGAAGTTAATTGCCAATATTTCGTGTCGTTCTTCTACAAGACATTGCGTAAAACCGTTTGGTTACCAATTCCACCAACGTAATCTTCAACATCTTTCATTCACTTCATTAAATTGTCCTGTTGCTTGATTTTGTGCTTCTTGAACTTTTTTATTCAACTCTGTTTTTGTGGTTTCAATATCTTTGTTGACTTGCTCTAAGGTATCTTCCTTTACTTTGTCCATATCAGGAACAACCGACTCCCAATTGCCATTCTTCCATAATTTGAGGATGCCAGGCTTGCCGTTTGAAATATCTAACCATAAGGTTTTTCCATTTTCTAAACCGATTGTCGGTGGTTTTGCGCTTTCAATAATTTTTGTTTGATAATTTTTAAGGTTTTCTTGTACTTTTTCTGCTAACTTTTTTGCTGCTTCTGATTCCTTTTTCACAACATCAACTTGTTCATTTGTCTCTTTCACAAGTTCTTCCAACTTATCTAACAAGCCTTTATTTGCTTTTCCAGCTAGACTGCCCATAACTTGGGCATACATGTGATCTAACAGACTTCTCGTATCTTCTACTTCTTTAAAATCACCAAAATAATATTTATCATTTGCCGCATTTGTATCACATTCATCCGCTGCGATAAGACGTGCTTCTAAAAACAAAGGTGGCGTAAATTTTGTATCTTTGAAATGGACAATATCGCCCTTATTTACTTTTTCATGAGATAAACCAAATATCTTTTCTAATGCAATTGGAGTTACTTCATACTGTACAGTGCTATTAATACGTTTCTTTAGTTCCGCTTCCGTTAGTTGTTTTAATCTTTCGGCTGACATATTTTGATCTTATGTTTGTGGACTATAGATGTCATATTTGTGTGAACCATCTTCTGTCCAACGTTATATCAACTTTTCCATTTTTGAGGAAAATGTCATTGACCATTTTTAAAATCGTTATATTTATATTAATAATTTTATAACCTACATTTGAATTTAATCATTCGTATCTTTTTCTCTACTTTGACGATTTGAAATCATTATCTTCTTAATCCATACTATTTTCACAAAGTAATTAATATATCATTTCAAGTTCTCTATGACTTACCTATATCTTATATTGTGTGTAACTGCCCCCTTCGCTGAATCCCTTGGTATCATTGAATTTATAATACTTTCTTTTTTGAGTTACATAGTACAAAATTTATGAGTAACTGTAAGGAGTACCACCACATTGCTATCAAGCTAAGAATATGAATTTTATCAATCCATGTTTTTCTTTTGCATATTGGCTAGTATAGAACAAAAAGGTTATCAAATGCCGAGCGAACTCTCAGCAGATGATAACCCTTTGAACTAGCGTATCAATGATTTAATTAGATAACCTCACAAATATATTATTGAACCACTCCAAATACATTAATTTCAGCGGCACTTGTCCATGGATTGTTGTTTACCTCGCTTAATGCACGTAGTTTAATATAACGACCTGTCTTGTTTGCAAAGCTGACCTCTTTCAAGTTAGTATTGTTTGCAAAAGCACCTATGGATACCGCTGTTCCCCAGTTTACTCCATCACTACTGACGTAAAACTCATAGTCCTTAATCGTTCCATTTATTTGGCCGTCTTGCCTTGGCAAGTAGCTGAATTTGGAGAGGTTATAAGTTGCACCTAAATCAATTTGAATCTCGTGCGGCATTGGAGCTACGGGGCTCCAGTTTGTATGCCAAAATGTGTCTTTGTTTCCATCAAAGGCATACGTACCTAAATTGTACCAATTATAACTATCTACATATTTTAGTGTCCAGTTTGTTTGCGGAATTAAACTAGCTTCTTTTGTTGTGACTGCTACATTCATAGCAGAATTACTTGTACTTGTCGTTGTAATCGTTACTCCTGATTTTTCTCCCGTGTAGGTATTACTATTCGGATTAGTGTCTGGACCAAAGGTAGCAGCATGATTTTGATTCGTGTAATAGAACGGGTCTTGGTATTCACTGACTGATTGCTCTATATCAATGAAAGGATGAGGATCACTGGAATTATTATTCATGGATTCATCAATATGCCAAACCGCAATACCACCAGAATTTGTTGGTAAGCTTGCATCATACCCAACCTTTGCGCGATTCTCAACTAAAAAATACGTATTATCCTTTAAAGGAATCTTTAACACATTATAATTATTTGGGATCGCATTTAGAGTAAAGTTATTAGTGGTATTTACTACATTTGGTGTTACAAATCCTAATTTTACTTTTGACCAAGCATCCATATGATCGGGTGTAGCTCCATAATCTTCTCCTTGTAGATTATTCCAAGATCCATTACCCATTATACTTAAGCTACCCACACGATTATTATCACCATATAGATCTGGAAGGCCAAAGGAATGACCTAACTCATGAGCAGGGATACCAATCGTTGCCATATGACCATATTGTTTTTCACCCTGCGCCGTATACATGCCTGATACCGTAACACCATCGTGATTAGAATTGGGAGCATACGATTGATGTGCCCAAATATAAGGAAGTGGAGCACCAGGAGCAGCTTGTTCATTACCAGCAATTAAACTTACAATGTAGAAGCCATCTTTAGAGTCAATGACTTGATCATTATTAGTATCAAGACTAGCAAAATTCACCTGAGAATCAGCTTTAGCCAATGCATCTGTTATAACCGTACCCATACTTTTTCCCGATGTACTCGGATGAGCGTAATCTAATTTCACTTTAACTACTCCATCATTTTGAGTACCATATGTTTCAGGAGCTGGAGTTATCTGTACTTTTCCGTTACTTACTTCATTATAGTAATTCTTAACTGACTTTTGATTTGTAGAAAAGAATTTGTTACTCCAGTCGTTATCGTTATATGCAATATCAACATCTGTAAACCCAATTAACAAAACAAGTAATTTTTTATTTCCTAAAACTGGAGTGACAGTTCCATCAATATTTTTTGGTGATTCGTTTTGTAATTTATTCATGTGCTCCTGCTTTTTCTTTGCTTGAGGGTTGTATTTTTTTATCCACTTCTTCAAATTGTTCTCATTTACCGCCATTGAAGGCTTCTTATCAATTTTATATTTTGTACCCGTTGATTTCAGTTCATCTGATGTAAGCTCAGCGTAATTCCAATATCCCTTCTGATCTTGTAAAAGTACGTCGCCATCCTTTGTACTTACCCAGTGGAACCATTCATCTCCATGTAACGTTCCCTCAAAAGTTTCGCCTGACGGCTGCTTCATTTTGACAACTCCCTCGTATGCTGGTGCGGCAAAAGCATTCGTTTGAACATACAAAACACAAATCAAAGAAAAAACGGACATGAACAGGAATTTTAAAATTCTTTGCATAAACTTTCCCCCTTTTTCAATTGTGTGTGGAATATTCTGTTGATTGCCAGACTAGATTCATACATGGAATAGCTCGACAGATACATTTGTATAACACTAACAGAATACCTTTAATTATAATTACAGGAAATTTAAAAAATGTTATTTTTTTATTTAGATAAATATTTTCTCAAGATTATCAAACAGGATTGATGATGATAGTTCTTCAGAGAACTAATATTTTTCTGCCTAAAATGGGTCTTAACGTAAACTGCAAATTTTTTTGCTGTGGTGATCCCATCGCAATCAGACTAAGATTTTAAACTATCATAAAAGAAAAAGCAATGATTAAATTTTAAACCTAGTCATTGCCTTATCCATTGCATCTTGATTTACACCTATATAACGTAACGTGACCTTCTCTGACGAGTGATTAAATATCTCCATGAGCAATGCTATGTTTTTTGTTTGCATATACATATGATACCCATATGTCTTTCTCAATGTATGTGTCCCTATTTCATCTAACCCAAACTCTGCCGCTGCTCCACTTAATATCTTATATGCCATGCTACGACCAATTGGACGATTCTTACCTTGTCTGCTTTGCAATAAATACTCATTATTTTCTCTTTCTTCAATAAACCATTTAAGTTCTCTTTTCAGTGCTGCAGTAATTTGTATTCGTTTCTGTTTCCCTGTTTTCTTTTCCCGCATAGATATATGACTACCTTTGACATCTCCTACCTTCAATTTCAAAATGTCCGAGATTCTCAGGCCTGTATTGATTCCCATAATGAAGAGAATGTAATTACGTAAGCACTTTTCTTTAAAATACTCTTTAAGCTGCTGTATTTGCTCTGGATCACGTATTGGCTGAACAAAATTCATTATTCATTACCTCCAGTTTCTTCTGTCTCGTAAACTTCTAATCTAAGAGCAAAAGCAAGTTTATAAAATACTCTAGCCTTAACACGTCGATAAGTACGCTCGCTCATGCCGATTTCGTTATATACCATATAATCACATACATCTTCATCTTCTAAATAACGCTTAATGATGATGTCTCTTTGATCCTTTCCTGCACGTCCATTACCCAAACGACTAAGAAACTGGTCAATACGAAATGATGTTTGCTTAATCCACTCTTCTCTTTTACTTTGTTGAATATTAGCCATCGCTATATCTTCTAGTGGCTTCCCTACATCATTTGTAGGCCCGTGATATCTAATTTCATAAGAAGGAGTGACTTTCATTTCTTCACGCATCATTCCAAACTGCCTATACAAACGCACACTTTCCAGAACACCTTCTAATTTTTTCTGCGTTGCTACTCTATCAATTTTTGGTAAGAAAGATAATTATTCATGTAAGACCACTCCTTTTTATTTTTAAATTACTTTTGTCTTATTGCTCCGCGTCTTCGTTCATAACAAGGTCTATGCATCCCCATTAAATCCTCAATTTCACGAGTACTTAATTTCTCTTTTTGTTTTTTCTTGTTTTTCTTCTTTCCTTGCTTGGATTGCTTTTTCCATTCGCGTAATTGGGCTTTTAGTGCTCTCATATTTCCCCATCTCCCTTTTCAAAATAAAAAGGACACCTATTCCTAAAACAGCTTGAATTGCTGTTTTAATGAATTGGTGTCCTCTAGTTTTCTAGCCGGACTATATTTTATTTTTGTTCACCTTACAAAATTCAATCCTTCAGTATGGATTGTACTGTTAGATTTCTTATCACGTCGGTACCCAACTATCATAATTGCAACATCACTATTAAATATCTGTGTCATTATATCGACAACCTTTAACAGGAAAACCATTTCCATCAACACTGTCAGGCATTGGCATACCATTCTCATCTGTACACCATGATTGGCTTTGGAATGCTAAAAAATATGCTACCCATTTATTTTCAGTTGGAAAGTGCAGTAAAAACCCTCCATCATGCCAAGTTCCATTTTCCTTAACCTCAATCTCACTATTCCCTTGCATCATATGTATATTATCTATACCACCTGGAAATGTTGTACCATAGACATATATAACAGCGGAATCGTTTAATTCTTTTGCCTTTTTCATATTTTTATCGATAAATTCATTCAAGTCATTGTTCTCTCCAGGCTTATTAAAACTAACCACTTGCATTTTACGAGGATCAAACAAATTACCCCTAATATAATCTAGTGCTATATCAGGATTTATACCTTGATGATAATCAATTTTATGAAAATCTGATTCCATTGTAGGAAGTATTGTAATTGATTTGGCGTTAAAATCTTCATCGGCATAGTATAACAAATCTGGACTATTAGCTTCTTTCGAACGAACATTTATTTTAACACTATATTCCTTATTTTGTTCTGTCTTAACTTTCACCTCATAATGTGGATTATGATGATTATTTGCATTTCTATCCGGATGCGTCTCCTCTACTTTTCCTATTAGAACGCCATAATTCATTTTTATTCCCTCCATAATTACAATTTACTTTTCTACATTGAATGTAATTTAAAAATATAAATGAGATGTCTATAAGAAGATTTCCTTGTTTTAAAATTTATCTTCATCATGAACATTCTCAAAAAATCCTCCGGTAAACCTATGTTTTCCACCTCGGCGTAATATTTTTTCTAGACCATCCATATCTCCCGCAGGAAATACAGGAGTAGGCACTGTATTTATATTCTCCATGTACTCAGGTAATAACGATCTTAACGCGATATCCATTCTTATTTCGCCTGCACGCATTAAAGTATTAATCTCACTGTCATGAAAGCTATCTAAATCAGTACGAAGACCAGCTAACAGACTTTCAACCTCCTTAGAATCGGTTGGTAATTTATAATCAGGTAAAGATGTTTTATCATTATAAAAAGGATTATTATTCTTTTCGAATAAAGATTGAATAGGTTTACTAAGAATAAGTTGCAATCCTGGATATTTTTCGTAATCTAAGGTTTTTAATAATCTTCTCCTTAAAACTACAATTTGACTATTAGATGTATCTAAAATCCGTTTAGTTAATTCAAAATGTGAAGGTACTTCATCTTCCTTCCAAAATTTCTCAGATGCAGAAGCATCTAAAACAAGGTAAATTTCATCAATACTTGCATCTGGGTCGGGAATAAATTTCATGGGCTCTTTTCTGTGTTTTGTATTTGAAGGGGAACTACTGTTTTTGTTCTCGCCATCCGATATTAATATTGGCTCAGTCCCGATATTATCAAATACTCCTCCATCAGAAAACCAGAGTGTGTCAAATTTTAACAAAGGATTGCCTTGCATCCTATTTTCTGGATCACTAAAATTTCTTCCCTCTAATGATAGTGATATAGGTGCAAATAAAACTGGAAAAGCAGCTGAGGTCGCAACAGCATAAGAGACTGTAATATCATCAAAATCAAGTGATTTTCCAATAAGTGTTCCATATATTTCTTGATTGGAAAAATAAAACATCCTCATTGTATCTAAACACGTTGTATTACAGTACCATTTTATAGGGGAATTTTCCAATTCCTTCATTCTTACCCCTTCACATAAATATTTATCTAACATTGTCGGAAAGGCTTTGCTGCATTTTTCACGAATGGATTTGAAAGATAATGCTTGTTTTGTAAACGAGTTCGTGAGTAACTTTGTACGAAGGTCTAATTGTCCTAATTTTACCAATGGATTTACTACGCGTTCTTCAAAATCATTTACATTACGGAATGATCCACCTTTATGTAAAGCAAGCATAATAGCAGCGGCAGTAATGCTGCCACCTGAAACAGAACTAATACTATTTACACATTGATCTAGCTTGCATTCAACTAAACGTTTATATCCCCCTAATGCATAAAAGGTCGCTCTAAATCCACCTCCAGAAAACGCTAATTTTAGCTCCTTCTTCATCTATGATTCCTCCTTAACGTTTCCACCCATAAAGTTCGAGTAAAGATATGCGCGACGTTTAAATATAAAATATTTATTAGTAATAAAATAATTCATGGAATGTATCACTTACATGTGATACATTCCATTCAATAGATTAAAAATTAGTTTTATTTTTTTCTGATAATCAAACTTCTATCTGTACTCTTTCCCATGATATTTAATAAACCCTACAGGGCGATGAGTAAAGTGTATTACCGCATACCCTGGATTACCTTCGCTTGGAGTTGCAGTAGTTTTATCTAAATACTCACCTTGTAATTCAATTTCTTCTCCCTCTTCTAAATCTGGGATACGATTTGCTATTCCTAAATTATCTCCATAACGAATTGCACAAAATACTATAGTATCCACGGTTAATGATTCTGGTAATCCTTGAGCATCAATAAGTTCTACTTGATCAACTATAATATGTTGATGAGTACCCCCTTGAGGGTTTGTATCATCTTTTTCCACTTTTTTTATGATTCCTTTAACATGTACAATAGGACCGTGATGTGATAATGGATGTCGATGATGCTCCATAGGATGGTCAGCTAAAGTGTGACCATAGTGAGGATGTCGTTTTAAATTTTCAATCATAATTCTACCTCCAAATTTTATTATAGATATTGCCCTTTCTTGAACAATCTTTTGTATGTTATATCCAGATTATTCATTTTTTATTTATATTAGTATAAATAGAAATTCAAAGAATACCTTATAAAAAAGGACACCAATTCATTAAAACAGCTTTAATTGCTGCTTTAATGAATTGGTGTCCTCTAGTTTTCTAGCCGGACTAAATTCGAATGTTATTTTATATATCCCAATAGTCATTATTAACATCATTAGGATATTTGCTGATTTCCTTCTCTTTCCCACACTTTTCACATTTATAATAACTAACTATCCCCATCATATCAGTTTTAAAATCTTCATTGTCATGACTTTTAATAAGTTTATATCTATGTATACATTTAGGTTCTTTTAATTTATTCAACCACTTTCCTAACATAAATTAATCCCTTTCCTTTCACAGATATTCTTTCTATTCCCATCCTCTTAAGAATACCTTAGAAAAGATTTCCAATCAATGAAACGTGTTAGCTTGTTTTTCTATAAACAAAATGATTTTTTTGTTAAATTTCTATAAAATAGTAATTAGTATATAATTAAATTATTAAAATATTAGGTGGTGATGTAGATGACTGAAACAATCCGAATTGCTCTTTTCACTCTTGTAGGAATCAGTGCTTTATTCTCTGTAATTAAGGAATTTCAAAAACCAGAAAAAAGAAAATTTTGGATTACATTTGAAACTTTAGTGCTAATCGGGGCAGCCTGGATGTTAATAGGACTTCTCATGTAACCTACATAATTAGTAACCCCCTGAATAAAACTCAATATTCCGTTAATACTGTAGACAACCCATTTCGAACCATATTCCATTACCCGAGCAGTTAGCTTTTGCTAGCTGCTCTTTTATTTACGAACACTTTAGACAAGATTTCATACAATATATCCAGTCCTTTCTTATAACTTGAGCTCGTCACTTTCGTTATAAAAATAGGGTTATGTCCTATAACTTTTTTCAGGAATCATCCATATGTTATATCTGAAAAAGTGGCTCTGCTTTATAAAAAGGTGGTTGCGGAAACAACCGCCTTTTTATTTATGACAAAATGAAATTTTTATTAAGAAAGCTTATTTATACCTTTCAATTGATCGTTTTCTAATTCAAGCTCACTTATTCTTCTCTGCAATTTTTGTATGGTGTTTATAGCCATATACGCTGTTTCTTTAACCTCTTCTTCATATTCCTGGCGACTCACTTCTTTATCTGTATTACCTCTAAGGTGCCACAATTCTGATAAAGTTTTATCAACTCTCAATTAATCCACCTCGCTTTCTAACAAAATAGCGTTTTTGTTTAAAAATTACTCTGATTCAATTCCCTTATGGTATAATCTGTATAATTCATTTTTCGGGAAAGGATAACAAAATGAGAGAATACTTTGGTTTTATTTCAATGTTTTTAACTTCAATCGTGTTTTTTGCTTCATTATCTGGGCATACAAACAATTACTTAATTTATTTAATACCTATCTCAATTGTTTTAGCTATTCTTGCCCCGAAAGGAGATACAGCGAAAAAAATTACTTTTGCTATGTTAATTATTTTAGGTATTTTAATTACTTGCGCATTAATTATTGGTGCTATTATTGGCGCTGGAATGGCTGAATCGCAACTACAACATTTGAAATAATTCTTTTTCTCCCAAATAACGCTTTTATAAAGTAATTGGTAGCCCTGCAAAGCCTTTTATCATATATATAGAATTTTCTCCATACCGTATACAAAGATAAGATTTCTAGAATATGATGGGAGGTAACATATGACTAACTCAAATATTTACGACTTCATCATGAAATACGCCCGAGGACCCCATTTTCATCAAGAATTCCCCATAATATTATTTTGGAGTCAAAAAAGTGGATGTACATCACTTGCTCATTGGTTTTTTTATCAAATCAACTTGTTTAAGGAAGCTATTAAATATAACCCATTCATCCATAATTATGAGTTCGACATTTACAAAAATTCAGTATACTACTTTACTGGACTTGCTAATGCATTATCCACAAATGAAAAACCGACATATAAACTTGTAAGAAATCCCTATAAAAGGGCAGTAAGTTCATTTCTCTCACTAATTCCTCCACCAAATATTGAACATCCCGAATGGCAGCCAATTAGACAATTTTTATATCATGATAAAAACTGTAATAAAAAAATCTCCTTTAAACTTTTTTTATATTACTTAAAAGCACATATGAATAATTTAGATGATGTGAACCCCCACTATGTGCAACAATATGTACAAGATGAAGAAAAGTTTGTTACAAACTATATTCACCTTGAAAATTTCTCTTCTGAAATCTCAAATTTAGAGAATATATACGACTTAAAGAAGTCCCCATTAGATATATTAACTAAGTCATGGCATCATCAAAGTGGGATCACCATTTTTAAAGGTAACTATGCAGATGCTGATATTACTGACCCTCTATTCCCACGACTCCCAACATATGAAAGTTTTTATGACTCCGAAACTATTCAATTAGTTGAAGATATTTTCAAAAAGGATTTCACTGTATACAAATACTCCCTAACTCCCCTCTAAAATATAGGCATTTTTATAATCATAGATTCATAATTATTACAGAGAAACTTAAGCCACCTACTTAAGTTTCCTCATAATACTCCTGCGAATTGAAGTTGGGCACTATTTTAATAGTGCTCTTTTTCTACAAAACCCAAATTTTATACCAATTAATTGACTGACATTGAATTTTTTGGGATTATATGATAATATTTATATATAAAATCATTTGAACTGCACCCCAATTGTTAGACACAGTCTAACAATTGGGGTGCAGTTTTTCTATGGCTAAATTTACAGCTGATGAAAAAATACAAATCGTTCTACGTTATTTGAACGGAAATGAAAGTTATCGAGAAATAGGTAGATTGCTCGGTATAAGTGACACAATCATTTTGAATTGGGTAAACCAATATAAACAGAATGGTCTGGAAGCTTTTCTAAAACGATGTACAAATTACACACAACAATTTAAACTAGACGTACTAAACTTTATGATTGAAAACGGTATGTCCTTATTTGAGACGGCAGCTATCTTTAATATTCCTGCCCCTTCAACGATTTCTGTTTGGAAAAAACAGCTCGAAACACAAGGAATTGATGCCCTTCAATCTAAGAAAAAGGGGCGTCCATCCATGAAAAAAGATTCAAATAAACAATTAAAACAACCTTTAGCTGAAGGGTCAGTCGAAGCACTTGAAGCACGCATTAAACAGCTTGAGATGGAAAATGAGTACTTAAAAAAGTTAAATGCCTTAGTTCAAAACAAGGAAAAATCACAAAACAAGACAAAGCGCAAGTAGTCTACGAATTAAGGCATAAATATTCGGTCAAGGCACTCGTGGAGCTAGCTACTATTCCTCGAAGCACGTATTATGATTTAGTAAAGAAAATGAATCGTCCAGATCTAGATGCCGATTTGAAAGCTGAGATTAAAGCGATTTATGAGGAAAATGAAGGTCGTTATGGTTACCGTCGCATTCGTGATGAATTAACGAATCGTGGCCAGAAAGTGAACCACAAGAAGGTTCAGCGCATTATGAAAGAGCTTGGGTTAAAGTGTGTTGTGCGTATGAAGAAATATAAATCCTATAAAGGAAAAGTCGGTAGAATTGCACCTAATATTTTAGAGCGTAATTTTTATACAGATGCACCGAATCAAAAGTGGGTAACAGACATCACAGAGTTTAAATTGTTTGGAGAAAAACTGTATGTATCACCTGTATTAGATTTGTATAATGGTGAAATTATTACCTATACAATTGGTTCTAGACCGACGTATTCGCTTGTTTCAGACATGTTAGAGAAAGCATTGGAACGTTTACCTGAAACCCACCAGCTACTGATGCATTCGGATCAAGGATGGCATTATCAAATGAGACAGTACGTCCTTACACTTGAATCAAGAGCTATCGTTCAGAGTATGTCTCGAAAAGGCAACTGTTACGACAACGCAGTAATAGAAAATTTCTTTGGGATTATGAAGTCGGAGTTCCTCTACATAAAAGAATTTGAAAATGTAGAGCACTTTAAAATAGAATTAGAAAAATATATAGATTATTATAATACGAAACGGATTAAGGCAAAATTAAAAATGAGCCCAGTACAATACCGGACTCACTTTTATCAAGCTGCCTAATGAAATAACCGTGTCTAACTTTTAGGGGTCACTTCACTTCAGATAAGTGGCTTTTCTTATTCTTAATAGACAAAATTAATTTAAATTCATCATTTTCTTCACGCTATTTTTAAAATGAACATAATTATGTTTTTCTACTAAACGGCCTTTTACTCCAATCTGCAGATAAATTCTTTAACAAGAAAAGTGTATTGGGAACTGGTGATGGAAACCTCGCAGCTTGAAAATTTGTAAGAAGCGGAGATGCAATAACGCCATCTATGGTACTACCGGCTTGAACTTGCACCATATCCCCTGCATTCAATTGTACAATGGTAGAAACTGTTACCGCATTTAAAAGCCCAGTATTTCCACCAAAAAAGCTATCATCCCCCGCTATTAAAGCACTGTTAACTGTTATAAATACTTCCGTCACATAATTTAGAGTATCATCAGTAGGACTAAAAATTATAGTAGTAATAATTGAATATACTCCATCTTGTTGCGGTATAAATGTTGATACACCATCATATTCACCATTTAAATCGAATTGTGTAGTTTCAAATGTTACTATAGACAGTGTATTAGCAGTAACGGACTGATCAATAGATTTGAAAGCTCTGAATGCAGATTCAAACCCTGTTGCTCCCGTTGGGCCTATTGACCCCCCTGAAGGACCTGTTGGTCCTGTTGGTCCTGCCGGGCCTCCTGAAGGACCCGTTACTCCGGTTACTCCCGTTGGTCCCGTCGGACCTGTTGCCCCACTTGCTCCCGTTGGGCCTGTCGGACCTGTTATTCCACTTGCTCCCGTTGGGCCTGTCGGACCTGTTGCTCCACTTGCTCCCGTTGGGCCTGTCGGACCTGTTATTCCACTTGCTCCCGTTGGGCCTGTCGGACCTGTTACCCCCGTTGGTAGAGTAAATGATGGAATCGGTGGTAATGTAGGTCCTATTAAACTCGAATCCAGTGAACTACTAGATAGATTTTTAGCTTTTAATCCTTCCCATTTCTTTTTCTTCTCCATATATGTCACTCCAAATAAAAATTATGTGTAAATGAAGAAAACATCAATTGTACAAAATATGATATATACAAGATGTACTATTCCAAATAAAAATATTGTTTTAAGTATACAAAATTCTTTTATAAAATTAACTTTTGCAAAAAAACAACCAACATTTTAAATAATCGAGTTTGTTCATATATGGTAAAATATATCCATCGCTGATATGTCCAAACATGTAATTTTCATAGCAGCAAAATTACAACTAGACTTATATATACAAAAAAAGCACTCATAATGAGCGCTTTTTTACAAATTATAACCTATCCATTTTTGTCCTAAAGATGTATCAATTAAATACCAAGCTTGTTTTACAGTAACATCCTGCCATGCAACATAACCTACTATATTTGGGTTACCCGGGCCATTATACAAAGGGCGTGTCCCTGTTACTCTTAGCTTAGCGTCATATGCAAAATAGTTTTTTGGTAGTGCAGTTTCATCGTCATTATAGCCTATCCACTTAGGTCCTAAAGATGTGTTAATTAAAAACCATGCTTGATTTACAGTAACTGGTTGATCAGCAACATAACCTACTACATTTGGGTTACCTGGACCATTATAGAGAGGTACTGTATCAAACACATAATTCATTATTCTATCATCCCACCTAAGATAAAGATGCGATTCTTTACCTCCATAAGCCATTGCTGTTGAAGAATTGATAGACATAAATGCTAATGCTAGTACAAAAAACACTGCAAAAACCTTTTTCATTTTCTTTCCTCCTTAAATTATTTTATATTTCCATTATTTATATTACTTATTTTTCAGTATATTGTAAATATAAAATTAGCAGTATCTTACAACCGAATTTGTTCATATATGGTAAAATATATCCATCGCTGATATGTCCAACTATGTAATTTTCATAGCAGCAAAATTACAACTAGACTTATACAACATGATTCAAAACAAATGAAGGAGTGTTTTAAGTGAAAGGACATATTCAAAAAAGAGGAAATAAGTATTGTATTGTTATTGGACCTGATCCAGAGACAGGAAAAAGAAGACAGAAATGGTTTTCTGGATATAAGACAAAAAAAGAAGCACAGGCTGATGTTGCAAAGAAGATTACAGAATTGAATGAAGGGACTTTTATAGAGCCGTCTAAGGTTACATTAAAGGATTACCTAAATCATTGGCTAGAAATTAAAAGTATGAGTATAGAAAGAAGTACCTTTGTCGGCTATATGGCATTTATCAACCAACATGTTATACCTAGTATTGGAATGATTGCACTCCATAAGTTAAATGTTATGCACATTCAAAAATGCTATAAAACTGCTATAGATAAAGGTATTGCAAACAATTCTATTCTGCTTATGCATAGAATATTAAAGAGCGCTTTAAATCTGGCTGCTTTTGCTGAGATACCGAAAAAAGAAAGAACCTCTATCCAAACTTGGACAGAGGAAGAAGTAAAAAAGTTTCTTTTGCATTCACAAGAATCACGATATCACATTGGGTATCTACTTGCAATAACTACAGGTATGCGTATGGGAGAAGTTCTGGGCTTACGATGGCAGGACGTTGATTTTGAAAAACACACCGTTACAATAAACCAAACATCTGGCCATGACAATAAAATCAAAAAAACAGCAAAGACAAATTCATCAAAGCGTACTATTCCTGTACCTAAAGAAACTATAGAATCCTTAAAAAGACATAAGATTTTAATTAATAAAGAGAAATTAAGGTTTGGCTCTGCTTATCAAGATCAAGATTTAATTAATTGTAATGAGTTGAGAAGAATTATAAAAAAAGCGCATTTTAGAAAAAGTTTCATTAGAGATACACACAAAGCGGGTATAAAAGAAATTAAATTCCATGATTTAAGACATACACACGCTACTATACTATTGAAACAAGGGGTTAACCCTAAAATTATCAGTGAGCGATTAGGTCATACAGACATTTCAATGACATTAAGTGTGTATTCACATATTTTACCGAATATGCAAGAAGAAGCTGTTAAAAACTTCGGTAAAAGCATCTTTGGATAACTTATGTTTGCAAAATGTTTGCATTTTATAAAAATAAGTCAAACAAACGCTGTTATATCAAGGTTTGTTCGACTCAACATCTTATATTCTTGATATAACGCCCTTAAATCGTTGCTCTATATTTTCAGATTGCTGTAAATCTATCCGTATATCACTTTTTCCTGCCCCCATATAAAGAGCGATATTTGAGGTGAATACTTTTGTAACAAATCGTGAAAGAATATATCCACATATACATCCGCCAGCTGAAATAACAACATATTTTGTTACATATAGTTTTTGAATATCTTTACTTGTAATGCCGATAGCTTTCATAACACTAATTTCCCGATAGTATTCTTCCATCAGTTAATGAATTAAGTGTTTTAAAAAGAGGATAAGTAATAGAGGGACCTTTTTGAGGTAAGTTCGATGACTGGTATAAATCTTCAAATTCATTTATCTAATTTACATCTGTTAACTGAAATTCAATAAGATATTCTCTTTTCCCAAATTTCGTTTTAATCTTTCTAAGTCTTCATTGCTTATTACAAATCGCTTTGAACTAACGATTGATGGATTCATTTGAACATCACGAACACATGCTGATATTGTAAATTCTTGTTCCATATTATTTTTTATAATCCATATTTCATCTCCAATATGCAAATTGTATTTTTGCATAAAATAAATCGGTACACCTATTTCCCTTTTACTAATCTGTATCACTTTATTATTTAAATCTAATAAAAAATCAAAATTAGCGTTTTGTTTCACGGAACTGATATCTATTACACTATTATGTTCGCCTTATTTTTATTTTGTATAAAAATGTTATACCCGTTTACTTGTACTTGGATCATCTCTGCCGTTTGCTACTTTTTTACAAAAGGAGTTTTTTCTACAAATGAATCTATTGACTTTTGATTTATTTCTCCGGCATGCATCTGTACAACGTGCGGTGCGCTTGATACTTTAAACAATCGATCATAGATTTATAACGTTACTTGAAGCACTAGCCATTAAAAACTTGATAACTTGATAAACATAAATAAAATAATAATTATCATTTTATTTTTAGAGAAATCTCTTTTTAACATTCTCCTAATCATATGAAGCTAGTTCCCTTCATTTCTTAATATTTTCTTCGTCAATATAGCTATTATTATCATTATGAAACTAATAGCAAATATAGGTAAATAAATTTTCGCACTGAATCCTTCAAACATAAAACCATATACGACTTGCCCAATTGGTGCCATACATTGAGATACCACTGTTATAATTGCCATTACTTTTCCTAGATTTTCATTTGGTGTTTTCTTTTGGACTACAGTAATCACATAGATGGATACAATTGTCATAATCATTGCGATTAGAAGAGAAGAAAGTATAAAGAGGATAAATGGTGGATAGTATCCTAAATTAAGAGTAAACGGTGTAACTGATAGTGCCACTGGTATTACTAATAAAGCTATGATAAGCATCCAATTATATAATGTTTTCATCTGTAACTTTTTAGCAAAGAAACCGATTGACAATGCACCTAATATAGTTGCAAAATCAATTAATCCCATTCCAATTCCATACATCGTATCGCTACTCTGCATAGTTACTCGTAATATAATAGGTCCTCCAACAACAAATAACGGTGTCAAAATTAAGTTTAGTAAAGCTGCAAGTAACATAGCCTTCAAAATAAAAGGTTGCTTTAAAACATAAAGAAAACCTTCTTTCATATCTTTTACAATTATCGGTACGATATGGCCTTCCTGTATTCTTTTTATAAATGGTATTGTAATAAACATTTCTAAAATTGCAGATAAAAAGAAAGCGAGACAACTTATTATTACGAGCATTTTCAAACCAATTATGCCGTATAATATTCCTCCTAGTACAGGTGCAACTATATTAGATAATGCTTGCACACCATTTACGATACCGTTTGCTTGTTCTAACTTTTTCTCTGGAACTAATTGAGGAATACTCGCCATTACAACTGGTGCGTACATTGCACTAACGACTGCTAGTAAAAACATAATTGTTCCAATCATTAAAATAGATACCGATTCAGTTAATAACAAAACTATAAAAATTAATACAATAGCAGCGTTTATAAAATCAAAAATGACCATTACATTACGGCGGTTGAAACGATCTGCTATTGCTCCGCCAAGAGGTGCTAGCAGAAACGGAATACTCGTTACCGCATATAACCCTGCGAATATATCTGCACGCCCTGTTATATCTAGCACATATAGTGAGAGAGCAAAACGTAATAGTGTTGAACCTAAAATAGTAATAATTTGACCACTTACCATTAAGTGAAAATCTTTCAAGGAAGATTGAATACTTGCTGGCATCCTCGTCACATCCTTCATTTAACCTAGACCGACTGTCGGTCGATAATACTCAAACAGAAAATCACTATTTCTGTTTAATTAAAACTTCCATCATATAATCAAAAGATCCCTCTTTCGCTCCGACAGATGCTTCCATCATTTTGATATAAGCTTTAGCTCTGTTTATCATTTCTTCAGGTTTCCACTGGAATAAACTATCATCAAATATGACTTGCGCTGAGGAAATTAACAGTTCAATCGTTTCTTGTGGGTATGAGGTACAAAATATGCCTTCTTCTATTCCTTGCTCTAAAACTTCCGTTAATACAGGAGATAAATGTATAATGGACTGCACTAAACTTTTCTGATGCATTTCTGCATTATTTGGTTGATGGAATTGTTCAATCATTTTTTCTTTTACATCTCCCGATTTTGGTGATTGTTCCATTAAAATTTTAAATAACTTATCTAAAACGGGGATATCGGGATTGGAGACAATCCTTTTCGCCTTAGTGACATCCTCTTTAATAATCCTCATAATGATTTCATCCATTACTTCCTCCTTCGACTTAAAATAATGATAAAACGTCCCCTTTGCTATACCTATTTCTTTTAAAATGTCATTTACGGTTGTTTTCGTATAACCTTTCGTAAGAAACAAACGCTCAGCTGTTTCTAAAATTTCCTTTCTACGCTCCTCATACTCCTTTACAATTCGCATTCAAGTTCTCCTTCCCACCTGACCGACTGTCGGTCTATTAAAATTATATGTTTAGTTTGCAAAAAGTTTCCTATTATTGTATATACAACATCCTACTTTCTATTTCCTTTATAAATTTTTATTTTTTAACGTACGCTCAATTTGTTTAAAACGTATCTCATGTTTTTTATCGTCATCTTTCATTTTAGGAAAAGAACGATGCCCTCCGCTTGATCCTATTTTTCTCGATTCTTCATCCAGACGCACAACACTTTGTAGTTTTTCAGCTCCTTCACCACAAGTCAGCGCATCTCCTTTACATCGATGACTTCAAAAAATGACAATTGATTCATACGACACGGTTCCCCTCCGTTCGATCTATGTTCTTATCAATGGAGTATTTTGTTGAGTTCCAATATGTAATATTGCATATTTTGTACTTTTAATTTTTGTACATGCGATAATTTATTTATAAAAATATAAATTATTAATAAGGGTGATTTATATGAGCAAGTTCCAAAAGAAAATGATTAAATATTTGCAAACATTTTGGGGATGCTTAGCATTTGTTGTATTAATGTTTGCTATCTTCTTAATTACGGATTTAACAGATGCATCTTTAAATACATTAGGCTGGAGAGACTGGCTAGGTTCTATAGCAGGCGCAACCATTTTATCTGTTGGAATGTTTACTTTAAATAAATCGAATTTAAAATAAATATTCGGTCAATACTGTATGTAGGCTGTATGCCAACATTCATTTAAAGTAGTCTTCTCTGTATCTCCTTGTATTGAGCAGTTAGCTTTTGCTAGCCGCTCTTTTATTTTGTTCCGGTTCTTGCCTCTTAAAGAACTCTTTATCTACTTTCCCCCAATAAGTACACATATCTATTCCCCATTGCTACAAGATGAAATCTTTATTTTGTTTTACGCGTCGCTTCTTCAATCAGCCAAGATACAATATTAAAATCATTAGCTTCACCCTTTAAAGATGTTCCGTTCCAAAAGCATTCTTTCATCACTTCAAGTAATTCTTCAACAGCTTCAATTCATCTCATATTCATTTTCTCTTTCTCCCAAATAACTATTTTGTTTTACTAATTAGCCGATTAATTTCACAAACACCTTTATCAAACATTCCACGTTTCTTCACCCCGTGAATATTTTTCAAATAAAAATACATACTATTTTCAAGCCGCCGTGTCCACGGCTAATACCTCTTTCTTTTGTTACAGCAAAAGCAGGTAGGTTCTTCACTTATCTGCTTTCTCTGTATATTTTTTAAGAAATCGAAAATAATACCAACAAGCTGTTTGAACTAGCAGCTTCACTCTTCTCGCAATGGGGATGCAAATTATCACAATTAGCTAACTCATTGAACTCACTGGCAGACAACCAAAATCGTTGTCTGCTTTTTGTATGAGATTTTTCGTTTTACATATACTACTTTTGAACCTGCAGACCAATACGAGCCATTTTTGTGCTTGGGATTTCCCTTCCGGGGATAAGTATTTTTTACTTATCCCTTTTTTGTATAGACACGTATATTTAGGGTAAAACTAATTACAAGCAGATTTTCTGTTTATGCGTAGTTCTAAACAAGATTACTTTTTCTCCTATTAAAGGACGGCAGGTACGACTGCTAGTCCTTTTTTCTTATTTCGCATATTATCACTACATTACCTTCATCGTCGTAAGCAATTTCCTCATAAGGATGGCAGTGTTGCTTCTCGAGTTCCTCATCGATCAAAACTAACAAATTAGTTTTCCAGTTTCCAACGATCGTACACCAATACGAGTTTAATCCTTCATAAACTTCTCTTGTTCTATTTCGATAATTGCGGAATGTGTAATGAAAATACTCGCTCGCTTCAATACCTTTTTTTAACCAAAGTGTTCTGCTGAATGATAGTAATACCCTCGCTCTAATGGTTTTGGACTATAAAATTTCCTTTATAAATTTCAAATACGGTGAATGAAATTTTTGTTTTTTTCTTGCCATCATCCTTGTTGTATACAAACAAAAAAAGAGCCACAATATTTTGCGACTCTTTTACAATTATAACTATTTAACGGCCACGTCTTTGCTGACCTTGCTTTGTACTACCTTTTTTATTACTTGGCTTATTAAATGATCGGTTATTTTCATTTCTAGAACTATTTCTTGAATCACTTCTCGAGCTATTTCTCGAATCACGTCTTGATTCACTTCTTGAACCTTCGCGGCTATCTCTTTGACGATTTTGACCTGATTTCTTCGGAGCCGGCTTTGGTACCGGTTTTCCATTTTCATCTACACGTTTTATCTTCGGTTGTTCGATTATTTCTCTTTGTATTGGTGCACCAAGCGTTTTTTCAATTTCTTCTAAATGTTTTTCATCTTTCGCTGCAACGAACGTAATTGCAAGACCTGATCCACCTGCACGTCCTGTTCGGCCAATGCGGTGAATATAACTTTCTACATCTTCAGGGATATCAAAGTTAAATACGTGCGTTACACCATCTACATCAAGTCCACGAGCTGCTACATCCGTTGCGATTAAGTACTGAATTTTAGCTTCGCGGAAACTCTTCATAACTCTTTCACGTTTCGCTTGAGGTATATCACCATGAAGTTCAGCACAATTATAACCTAATCCTTTTAAATTATCATAAAGCTTACTCGCTCTAACCTTTGTACGACAGAAAATAACAGCTAAAAATGGCTGATCACGATCCATAACAAAACGAAGTGCATCTGGCTTTGCACGGTCTGTCGTCTCAATGACACGCTGCTCAATTGTATCAACCGTTACTTCTTCACTTTGTACTTGAATCATTTGCGGTTCATCCATATAACGCTTCGCCAATTTTTTAATATCTTTTGGCATCGTTGCTGAGAATAACATCGTTTGTTTACTACCTGGTGTCTCATCTAAAATATCTTCAATATCATATAAGAAACCAAAATAAAGCATTTGATCCGCTTCATCTAATACAATTGTTGAAAGATTACTTAAATCAATTGTTTCACGGCGTATATGATCTAATAATCGTCCCGGTGTTGCTACAACAATATGTGTATTACCTTTTAATTTTCTCAACTGTTGCGCAACATCTTGTCCACCATATATCGCTAGTACATTAATATCTTCTCTTTGAACAAGCATTTTTTTAATTTCAGTTGTAATTTGCAGGGCTAATTCCCTTGTTGGCGCAACGATTAAAGCCTGGACATCACTACACTCTGGATCAATTTTTTCTAAAATCGGTAACACGAATGCTAACGTTTTACCCGTTCCTGTTTTCGCCTGCCCAATAATATCTTTACCTGACAGAATAACTGGAATTGCCTTCTCTTGAATTGGTGTTGCTTCTGTAATTCCATTTTCACGTAATGTATGATTAAAAGTTTCACTAATTCCTAATTCTAAAAAGTTTTTCAAATAGACCACTTCTTTTCCTTATTTTTCACATTAGCTTTCATTGTACCATTTGTTTCGCCAAATATGAAAAATAAAAAAATTCTTATCTTCTTTTTTTATATTCATCCTGTACTAGATGAACAAATTCTTTTTGCTTTTTCTCAGATTTTATTAATGCTTCCATTACTACAATGAAGATATTAATGGGATTTTTAAAATCACTGTTTCACCAGTTCAAAACAAATTAGGCTTCTATGTACCTAGTGGAGCTAAGTTCTACAGCTTAAAAAATAATATAAAAGCATTATATAATCCTCATTTTGATTCAGCATATGAGCTTATCTTTCAGCAGAATGGTTTTCAATATACAATTGCAATTGGTAACAAACGCTATATACAAGGTAAAATAACGTAAAGGATTTAATTCAAATTGCAGAATCTATGAATTAAAAAACCAATCTTTTCTATATCAAAAAGATTGGTTTTTTATTATTTTATACAGTAAGCTTTCCTCCATGATAGCAATAATACTGTGCTGCTTTAAGACTTTTAATACTATTTAAAGACTGTTCCGCCCTTTCTATATCTAAACAAAAATTCGGATTAGCTATAACTAATTCTCGATTCTCTTGAACCGCTGCATCTCCTGTAATTACACAGTCTAAATTCGGAAAATATAATGAAATATGCCCCGAGGTATGTCCTGGCGTTGCCACTACTTGACATTCATTATTCAAAATCATTTGACCATCATGTACTTTTTCATCGACGGAAATATGTTTTATATTTTTTAACTGTTGTATAAACCATTTGCCAAATTCTTTTTCTTCATTTGGCATACGTTCTAACATTTCTTCAGCTTGAACTAACCTCTCTGATTTTATATCACCATTAATATAGTTAGATTCAATTTCACTAGCAATAACATTAATATTTGGATATTTCACTTTAAAATCATATACAGCCCCTATATGATCGTCATCATAATGGGTAATAATTATATTCTTTAAGTTTTTCATCTCATATCCATGTTTTAATATTGCATTTTCAATTAAAGGTAAAAAACTTGGATATCCTGTATCAACTAACGTTAATTCATTATGTAATATAATTAAACTTGGATAAATACATTGTTTTTGCCCGTTAAATTCGAATTCAATTGGTAGTTCTATTATTTTCATTTTTCTTCCCCCATACCGCTTATAAAATGCATAATAATAACTAAATCACCCACATACATCTTACAATATATATAATATGTAACGGAACACTGTGAATCGTTTCATAATCCAAATTATATTATTTTGAACAGGTATTCCCCTATTTTTATGGAAATATATAATTAAGAAAAACAATAAAATTGATTAATCTCTCACTTCTTTGTCCATCCTTTTAAAAAATCTATGTTTTTGTAAAAGGAGTGTTTATATGGAGAAACAGACACTTTGGAAAAAGTTCAGAAAAAGCTCTGTAAACCTCGGTAAATCCAGCGTATATGAAAGTATTATTTTATTCTACACAATGAAAAAGACAGAATTACCTACTAAAGCGAAATTCATAATATTAGCCGCTTTATCTTATTACGTATTAACAATCGATTTCATTCCAGATATAGCTGCTATTATTGGGATTGGCTTATTAGATGATGTTTTAGCAATCGCTGTAGCGCATAAATACGTTATGAGACACGCAGATGCTGAAATTCGAGAGAAAAGCAAAGTAAAGATGGAGTCATTATTTACTTCAGCACAAGCATAATTAAACTATCTAGTCATTTACCATGAGAGCATTGCAGAATAAATTCCTAAACAGTAAAAGAATTTCTCTTAGTCCTCAAACCGTAAACAAATAGGGTGTCAGCACTTATTCCTAAGTTCTGGCACCCTTTTATTTGTTCTTATTTCTATCTGTTATACAGTTGCATGTGTCCCCTTATACAAAACTGCTATTGCCGCGACTATAAGGATCACACCCATAAAAGCAGGTGCAGCATGACCAAGTGATACATAGATTTGTCCTCCAATAATAGGACCAAACATTCTTGCTAAAGCTTGAATAGATTGGCTTCCACCTTGAATCCTTCCTTGTTCACTAGAACTAACAGACTTTGAAAGCATCCCGTTGAATGAAGGCCCGAAAATTGAATCCCCAAAACCATACATCAGCATTCCAACGATAAGTAGTGGATAGAGTGAAAACAAAGCTGATGCCGCAATAAAACTGTATCCTATAATCTCCGAAACCATCCCAAGAATTGCTATTTGTTTATCACTAAGCTTGATCAAAAGCTTTGGCATGATAAAACTTTGTGAAACAATGTCTTGAAAACCCAAAATTGAAAACATAAGTCCGATTAATGCAGGTTTCCAACTGAAAGTATCCGTTGTAAATTGCGTGAAAATTGCTTGTAAAGATCCGTTAGGTATCCAAAGTAAAAACGCTGAGACAAGTAACCACTTTAAATTTTTCATGGAAAGTATGTTTGCTAGCTGTACAAAAGGATTTAACCTTACAAAAGTAATCTCTTTCAACCTATTATTTTTTTCAAGGCTCTCAGGCATATATTTGATCCCATATACAACATTTATTAACGTTATGATTGCACCAAAATATATAGGTACAGTATAACCAAACTTGGCAAGTATCCCCCCAATGGTTGGGCCAATGATAGTTCCCGCACCTACAACTGCACTCACCCATCCAAAGTATTTCGTTCTCTGCTCTTTTGGAATGATGTCTGCAAAGTATGCGAAGATAGTACTTATGCTCCCGCCTGTTATTCCTTCTATTATGCGTCCAGCAAATAGTACCCATAAAGCTCCTCCTATTCCAAAAACTAAGTACCCAATTGCAGAACCAAATAAGCATATTAAAAGTAATGGACGACGGCCATACTTATCGCTTAAAGCCCCGAGTACTGGGGCAGCTAAAAACACGCAAGCCGCATATACGGAAGTTAGTAGTGTTACAACTAATGCTTGTTCTTCCGGATTACTTATATATGGCTGTACTAAGAATGGGACTACAGGCATGATGATACTGAAACCTATACCACAAAGAAATACAGAAATAAGTCCGAATAGTAAAGCATGTTTATCTATGCTTTTTTCAGTTTCCCTTTCATTTTGTGATCTAAATATAGACATTTAACTTTTCTCCTTAAAATACTTTGTTGCTTCGTCAACAAAATAATAACTCCGTTTTGTTGATTAGTCAACAAAAATGACATAATAAAAAAACAGCCTATTCGCATTAGAGTAGGGCTGCCATTTCATTATTAAAATGTATTACGATTTAATATGTATACCTTGTTTCTTTATTTCTGCATCCAAATGTCTACTATACTTTTCCACGAAACGAATTATACTGTCGAATTCTTCTTTAGTTACTTGCTCAAATAAAGCTTTATCCCGCTCATGAAACTCTTTGTGCAGATTTTCATGGATTTTATAAATTTCTTTCCCTTGTTCGGTAAGCCTAAAATAAATTTCTTTCTTATTTTCTGACTTTTGGTAGCTTTCAATAAAACCTTTTTGTATGAGCTTCTTAGTCATTCTACTTATAGCACCGCGAGTCACATAAAAAGCCTCTGCGAGTTGTGTCACGTTAGAATCTGCATTGTTTTCAATATATTCAATGCAGTGAACTTCAGAAGACTTAAAACCTTTAAGACCTTCTTCCATCTTATCTTTATTAAGCCAAACCAGCTTATTATATAATTCCCTGAAACCGTTCATGACCTGTTCTTCTTTATTCATGACCTGCCCTCCTCACCGCTCATTAGCACATTAAAACTATTATATTAAATTTCTGCTTATATTTCGACAATATTGAAATAATTATTGTAACATTCAAGATATGTGTAAAAATTGGCGCTTAAATAAAACAATTCATTAAACAGTAAATTTATTGCTACTTACAGTAAACGGTAGACAAAAAGTAAGAGCTAAGATTATTTCTCTTAGCTCTTCTTTCATAAAACTATTTCACTTCATTAGCGACAAAAAAGTGCTCACATACACTTGATATACGCTGTAAGTCTACGTTCCCACCAGATATAACCGCTACTACTTTTTTTCCTTTTATATAGCTATCAACTTTTCCTGCAAGAAGTGCAGCAGTTGCTAATGCACCTGCACCTTCTACAACAGCTTTCCCACGTTGTAATAAATCTTTCATCGCTACTTCCAGTTCTTTTTCTGATACAGTTACAATATCATCTACTAATTCTTTTACAATTTCAAATGTTAATTCCCCTGGTATTTTAACAGCGCAACCATCTGCAATAGTAGGCGCCTCATAATGTTCTACAATTGCTCCTTTATCGTAAGATGCCTTCATTCCATGAACATTATCTGCTTGGACACCAATTATATTAATCGATGGATTAAAAGATTTTAATGCTACAGAAATACCAGAAATAATTCCGCCTCCACCTATTGGTACAATGACAGTATCTACATCCCACATATCATCAAGAATATCTAATCCAATTGTACCTTGACCAGCCATTACCTCTACATCATCATATGGATGTAAGTATGTCTCACCTGTTTCCCTTATAATTTCTTCACATTTTGCCTTTGCATCATCAAAGGTTTCACCATGTAAAATCACTTCAGATCCATATCCTCTAGTTGCTTCAACTTTTGCCTGAGGTGCAGAAATTGGCATAACAATTTTACTCTTAATACCGAGTAAATGAGCAGATAATGCAACTCCTTGTGCATGATTACCTGCTGAACATGCAATTACACCTCTTTCTTTTTCTTGACCCGTGAGCCGCGACATTTTATTAAATGCGCCACGAAATTTAAAAGAACCCGTTAATTGCATATTTTCTAATTTCAAATGAATTTCTCCGCCCGTTTTACTAGTCAAGTAAAACGATTTTACTAATGGCGTTTTACGAGCATTTCTATCTAGAATCTTGTGAGCTTTTTTAATATCGTCTATATGTAATGGTAGTTTTCTAGTTATCATACTTACACCTCTTCCACTGTTCTATTCCTAAGTTTTCGTAAGTCGTAGCTCCTTTATACGAAAAGAAAAAGTCTTTATATATGTACCCCACTCTGAAATAAACACATTTGCAAACAATTTAACATCCTCTTCACATCACGTTCTTTATAATGATTCAGGCATGCAATTTGGATCCAGTTATTCTTTTGTAAATACGCTGATTCATAATGGACAATATATCCTTGTAAAGCTAACGCATCACCTACCGTTTTAGAAGACTGACCTTCGCTTAATTGAATTGTAAATATAATTTTCGCGGCATGTTCTTTAGGTGAAACAAGCTTTAAGCTCATATCAGTAATAACTTCTTCAACATAATCGTATGTCTCTTTAATTTTTACAAATGCCTTTTCATCTTCAAATCTCTTCAACGCTTCTTGCAATGCATAAATTAAATTCCATGATTGTGAGTATGGAATGCTTTCATTTTCTTCATACATACCAATGTCCATATAAGCCGGCACAGCCTCGTTTATTTTTACAATGTGGTTATGAAAAATGAAAGAAATTCCTGTATATGATTTAATCGCTTTACCGCTAACACCACTTGCAAAATACACATCCTTCAAGTCTATTGGTATTGCTCCAATTGAGCTTATGCAATCTACACATAGTTTCATTTGATTCTCGTTACAAAGAGTATTTAGCTCGTTTAAATCGTTTAACATTCCAGTAGATGTTTCATGATGAACAAACCAAAGCCATTCATAATTTCCGGTTGTCATTATTTCTTCTAATTCGTTATAAATAAACGGCTCTCCCATTTCCTTTTTATACGTATCAAAATGTAATTGTGCTCGTTTTGCATGCCCAACTAATCTATTTCCAAATTCTCCATTTGTTAATACTAGTCCTTTCCCTTTTAAAGAACGTAGTTGCAAAGCAATTGCATCATTTGCTAACGTCCCTGTTCCTAACATAAGCTGTACATGTTTTGCTTTTGTCATGTGAAGTAACCGTTTTTTCACATTGTCCATCGTCACTTGAAATGACTTAGAGCGATGCGAAATAGGCCGCGTAGAAAATGCCTTTCGAACATTCTCTTCAATATCTACTGGACCAGGTAAAAACGTGTATTCTTTCGTCATAATACTTCCAACACTCGATTCTTCAAACATAGCAGGGGTAACATACATTGGCTGGAAGGCTGCTTCTTCTGTACCAACTAACGTATGGAAAGATTTGAATCCCATTTGCTCATATAAAGCTAGTTCACGTGTTGTTGCAGAAATGAATGCTAATTCATATCCATTTAGAAGCAAATAACGATGTAGAAAACGGATTAATCCTAACAACGCTCTTCCATTCCTATATTCACGTTCTACTGAAAGTAAACGAATTTCATACACTTTTTCTCCATGCTCTTGCAAATAAACATCTAAATTTGAAATTTTATAATCTAACGAGAATGGTCGTTTTCCCCGCACCGCGACCATACCTACTAATCTATCCTCATCTAAACAAATTAAATATGTATTTTCTTCATGAAACCGATCTATACGAAACCGGTCTTTCGTTTCTTCATGTTGCGGAATCTCTTCTACAAAAGTTTTATAATTTAATTTATGTATACTTTCAAATTCCCAATCTTGATCAGCAACTTTATAAATTAACCCCATGCCTTATCTCCTTTATCTATTTAATAAAAAATGATAAGTGGAGATTATCCCCACTTATTAAACATTTATTTTATTCTCGATTTACATATAGAATAAGTACAATAATCATTCCACTTAAAATAGTCGTAACAATAGAATAAGAATAAAAAATCATACAAATTGGTAAACAAGCAATCGTAATTAGTCCTGGCTTCGTAAATCCTTTAAATATTAAATAAAATACAATAAAAATGCCTATGAGGGTAAGCGCTATCAAATAATCAAATGCGATTAATCCTCCAATAAATGTTGAAATACCTTTACCGCCCTTACCTTTAAATAAAACTGGGTAAATATGTCCAATAATAACGGCCAATAATGTTAACATTACGAATGTAGGATCTTCAAAAAGATATTTTGCAACAGTAACAACGATTGCCCCTTTAATCGCATCACCTAAAAATGTAGCGATGAAATACCCTTTTCCATATACGCGCCCCATATTTCTTGCACCAGGATTTCCGCTTCCTTCACCCCTAATATCAACGTTATGTCTCAATTTTGTTACTATATAAGCGGTCAAGATGTTTCCAATTAAATAAGAAGCCATCAAATATAAAAACTGCATACTATTAATCATGTAATCATTCACTTTCTACATGGGATTACATATACAATATTCAATTACTACGTATATTGTACGTTTTAACATACATCCCTTTATACATTTTAACATCATATTTTTACAAATCATACAAAAATTCTCATACGCTATTTTTAAAAATATATATCCCTCATTAAATAATATGTTCCTTTCACTGCCATTTCTGCTTGTGATACAAATACAATTTCTTTAATACTTTCTTCACAGCATTTCTTAAATGCAGCAAATATTTCAGGAACTAAACGCAATATACTGCCACTTACTGCAATTGGAGTTGAGCGCTTAAATTGCATCTTGTTATAAACATCTACCGTAATTCTTGCTAATTCCTTTCCAGCTCGCATTATAATTTCATGCGCATAATCATTGCCATTTCTCGCTGCCTGAATAACTAATGGCGCGATTGCTGCAATTTTATCTTTAGAAGAAGTATATACTAAGCTTTTTATATGAGACGGTGTCAACAGTTGAAACTGACTTTGAATATTCAAACTCAATGGACAAAGACTGATTCCTTGATCGAATTGAATTGCCATTTTCTTTAAAGCTTGTAATGCAATCCAATATCCGCTCCCCTCATCACCTAAAATATGTCCCCATCCACCGCTATACTCATACACTTCTCCTTTCTTTCCGATACAAATTGCCCCTGTACCACCTATAGTTAATATTCCATCCTTACCTTTTAAAGCAGCTGCATGCGCAATCATTGCATCATTAAAAATTTCAATTTCTGTTCCGTATTTCTTTTTTAAACGTAATGTTAATTCATTTGTATTCGCGCCACTTATGCCGGCTAACCCTAAACAAACACAAACGCAATGCCCATTTATTAAACTCTTCTGGCATTGATCAATTGCTTCCATAATATGCAAAAGTGCCTCATCAAAATCTATTAATACATTTCCAAATCTGCTCATACCTCTTACAACTTCATTTCCATTTTGATCAAATGCAATTGCCTCTGTCTTCGTTCCCCCGCCATCTACTCCGATCATATACTTCATATGTTCGCCTCATTTTCATTTACATATTGGAGGGAATGTTACATTCCCTAAAACCACGGAATTCTTAGCACCTGTTGCGCTCGGCACATTACTCGGATTACGATAATACGTTTCGTTTGCTAAAACCGCAAAGGCAATCGCTTCTTTCGCCGCTGAGGAATAGCCTAAATTTTCTTGAATAAATATTTTGCATTTTTCTTCCTTTAATCCAAATCGTATCATTTCAACAAGTGTACGATTATAACTTCCGCCCCCGCCTAATATTACTTCATCGATTTCATAATACGGAAAAATAAATTCCTGATAATGATGAACAATTGAACTTGCTGTAAACATCGTGACAGTTGCCAATATATTTTCTCTACTATGCTTTTCAAATCGATTCAATAATTCAGTCACAAACGCTTCTCCAAACTGTTCTCTACCTGTTGATTTCGGTGGATTTATTTTCAAAAATGGGTGGTTCATACAATATGTCAAAATTTCTTCTACAACTACCCCCTGTTTTGCAATCTTACCATTTTGATCATATGACAACTGAAATAACCTTTGGCATACTTCATCCATTACCATATTACCTGGACCTGTATCAAATGCTATAACGCTCTTCTCACTTAGTTGACTTGGTATTACAGTCACATTACCAATCCCGCCGATATTTTGTAGTAGTCTATTTTTAGTTTGGTGACGATATAAAATAATCTCTGAATATGGTACAAGTGGTGCACCTTGTCCTCCAGCTGCCATATCCATCGTTCGAAAATTGGAAATAACTGTCGTATTCGTTTCATACGCTATTACTGCTGGTTCCCCAATTTGCAAAGTTGAAGAAAGAATATTACCTTCTTGCTTTGGCTGATGATAAATCGTTTGTCCGTGAGAGCCTATTAAATCTAATTGTCTCAAAGGAAAATTGGCCTCTTTACAAACTTCCTTTACAGCATTGGCGAAGCATAAACCAAGTTTAAAATTTAAACTACATATAAGTTGGACATTCGAAGTTTCAATTGATAACGCTTGTTGGATCTCATTTTTCATATCATTACAAAATGGAACAGTAGTAAAATGGATGAGTTCGATTTTAGAATCTACACCACTTCCTTCTATATGAACGAGCGCTACATCTATTCCATCTAATGAAGTACCAGACATTACCCCTGCAATATACATAACGTGCATGACCTCCTATTTACTAAAAAACAATCATGTAAGTAACGAACGTACAACCAATCGAAAACAATATAAATCTAAAAAACAACTGAGCTTTCGATGCAAACGATCCATCAATGAAAGAAACAACTACCGTAAGCAAAACGCTTGCCGCAATACTTGTAACGAGCCATATACTATGCATTTGTGATAGATTTAGCATGCCTAATAAAGGGACAAAAAGTAAATTTGCACAAATCACTCCAAATAATAATAAAAATACGCCTTTATAACTAAATTTTATATTCATTCTATTTCCCCCTTTCTAGTTTTAATGTGAAAGAAGTGATAGACAAAAAGTCTATCACTCAAAATAACAGCGTGCAGATTAAGGATTAACAGATTCCCCGTCACCATTCTTTTCAATTTCAAGCATATTTTTGTCGTACATTTTAAAGAATGGTAAATAAATAAGGAACGATATTGCTATATTTATAAAAACTAATACAATCGCACGCCAATCTCCACCTGTTGCTAAATATGCACCAATTGGAGCAGGTAATGTCCATGGCGGCATAATATGCGTTGGTGTTACAAATCCCATCGCAGTTGCTGAATATGCAACAGTTGCTGTTACAAGTGGTGTAATGATAAATGGGATAATTAAAATTGGATTTAGTACAATCGGTAATCCGAATATGACTGGTTCATTAATATTAAAAATACCCGGAACAATACAAGTTCTTGATAATGCTTTCGAATATTTCGATCGACCAAATATAATCATAGCTAATACAAGCCCTAACGTCGCACCAGAACCGCCAATCCATATAAACCATTGATATAACGGCTCTGGTGAAATAAATGGCAACTGATCTGCTCCACTAGCAACTGCTTCACCATTTTTCCCTAGGTATACTTCCCATAATGGCCGAGCAACAGTTCCAACAACCGACACACCATGGATTCCGAATGACCAAAAAAACGTAATTAAAAACACTGGAATCATTACACCGAAGTAACTATCCCCAGCTTTTACTAATGGTGCTGCTAATTTATCAACAACATGGTGTAAATCAATGCTAAAAACGACAGTTACTAGACTCATTATAATAATAACGAATGCAGCAGGTATAAGTGCTTCAAACGAACGCGACACAGATGGCGGTACTTGTTCTGGCATTTTAATCATTACATTTTTCTTCTTACAAAATCTTAAAATCTCTACGGATAAAATAGAAACAATCATCGTCACAAATAATCCATGACCTCCGAGATTTGTCATCGGAAGCATGAACCCTTTTTTATCAATTAACTCAGGCGTTAATGTTAAAAGTAGTGAACATACCGCAAGCTGTGCTCCTGATAAAGCATCTAATTTATAACTTTTCGCTAAATTATATCCTATTCCAAATGTTATATATAAGGACATAATAAACATAGTTAAACGATATGGTATCAATATACTTGTTTGATTCTTTAATGCCCAAACCGATATGAAACTATCTTTCGGCAGTGGTGGAAATGCTACTATTAAAAAGAAGCTTCCTACTATAATAAATGGTAACGCCGAAATAACTCCATCACGGATTGCTTGTAGATGCCTCTGCTCAGAAAGCCTTGCCAT
The DNA here is from genome assembly GCF_038006365.1 of Bacillus sp. FSL L8-0152. Classification (NCBI taxonomy): domain Bacteria; kingdom Bacillati; phylum Bacillota; class Bacilli; order Caryophanales; family Bacillaceae; genus Bacillus; species Bacillus sp. FSL L8-0152. The sequence goes on along the minus strand of NZ_JBBOVB010000001.1, from coordinate 2,393,525 downwards.
CGGGCCAGATAAGTTTTTATCAAGAAACGTGACAAACTTATTCATAACGCTTCCCCCTAACTGATTAATTCATTTACAGTTTTTAATAAAGTCGGGCCTCCAAGTGGCGTGTATGCTTGCGGTGGAATGATGCCACACGGAATAGATTCCTCCTCTGCAAATTTTTTTACAGAATCAAATCGGTGTCTTATTTGAGGTGCCACCATTACGACATCCCAGCCATTCTTTACTTCTTCCTCTACCTCATTCGTTCCAATTGCATGCACTTCCATGTTCACACCATTTTTCTCCGCTTCTTTTTTTAAAGCGTTTACAACAATTGCACTGGACATTCCTCCAGAACAGACGAACAAAACCTTCATTTATTAATCCTCCTATACTTATAATTTATTACCCTTCAAATGAAAGGAAGTTTCACTTTACTAACAAGCATATGAAGTAGTAAATGAATTTAGTTATAATGAAAGTAAATTTCATTAAAAATATTTTTCCTATTAAATTAATGTTTCAATATGCAATTTTCTCTATTGCAAGGTCAACCTTGCCTCAGATATTATTTTAAATAATCATATGATAGGGAGGCGTATAAATGATCGTTAAACGTTTATTAATGATATGTTGTATCGTTATCTTGTTCATCCCTTTCTCTTTCATTCCCCCTCACTCTACTTATGCTGAAGTAAATACTACGTACAAAAAACATGAATTACGTGCTGTATGGATCGCATCAGTTCTGAATATTGATTGGCCATCAAAAACTGGCTTACCTATTGAAAAACAGAAGCAAGAATTTATAAGGTTATTAGACAATGTAAAAAGCACTGGTATGAATACAGTTGTTGTACAAATTAAACCAACCGCTGATGCTTTCTATCCTTCAAATTACGGTCCTTGGTCTGAATACATTACGGGTACACAAGGAAAAGATCCTGGTTATGACCCGCTCGCATTTATGATTGAAGAAGCTCATAAAAGAAATATAGAATTCCACGCTTGGATTAATCCATACCGAATAACGATGAATCACACCGATATAAATCGATTATCAAACTATCACCCTGCAAGGCAACATCCCAATTGGGTTGTCCCTTATGGCGGAAAGTTATATTACAATCCCGGTATTCCAGAAGTGAAAAAATTTATAACAGAAGGTGCTTTAGAAATCGTACAAAATTACGATATTGATGCGCTGCATATGGATGATTATTTTTATCCATATAAAGTAGCCGGTGAAGAATTTCCAGATCAGAAAACGTACGAAACATATAATAACGGTAGATTTACAAATATAGAAGATTGGCGACGTAACAATGTAAATGAACTTGTAAAAGATTTAAATAATGCTATAAAACAAGAAAAATCATATGTAAAGTTTGGCATTAGTCCGTTCGGCGTATGGAGAAATATAGCTGACGATCCGACTGGCTCTAACACAACCGCAGGCCAAAGAAACTATGATGACCTTTATGCTGACACACGTGAGTGGATACAAAAAGGATATATTGACTACATTACACCGCAAATATATTGGAATATAGGTTTCACCCCAGCTTCATATGACATATTAGTAGATTGGTGGGTTAAAGAAACAAATAACAAACCGATTCACCTATACATTGGTCAAGCGGCCTATAAAATTAATAATAACTCCGTCCCTGCTTGGTCTGATTCAGAAGAATATCCAAGACAAATTGCATTAAACCGGCTATATCCTGAAATCAAAGGTAGTATGCATTTTAGCTTAAAAGATATTAATAACAATCTACTTGGAGTTAAAGATAGACTCTCAAAAGACATATATAAACACCCTGCATTAATCCCGCCTATGCCTTGGATTGATCATAATCCACCAAAACAACCGACTTTAAAAGGTGCCATTCCAAGAAATGAAGGTATTGCAATTGGCATCATTGACAATAGAGATAATGATTCTGCTTATTACGCTATTTACCGCGCGAATGGGAAAAATGAAGTGGATATACAAAACCCAAAAAATTTACTTACTACTGTAAGAAAAACAAAACTTGGAGAAATTTATGTAGATAAAACCGCTATTTCTGGAGAAACGTATACGTATGTCGTAACTGCAGTTGATCGATTGCATAATGAAAGTGTGGCTTCTAGTCATACTACCGTTAGAGCAAAATAAAGCCTCATAAAAAAAGCGCCTTAAAGCTGTGATATTTAGCTTTTAAGGCGCTTTTTGTTATTTATTCTTAAACTTCTCAGTCGCTGCTCTCATCTTCACATTTAAATCGTGATCAATCGAGTCGCGAATATCTCGCTCTACTACTTCCATTTCTTTTTTGAAATTTTCCAAGTAGATCTTCAGTTCTTCTTCCTTCTCTGGTCTTTGTGAAGGTGGTAATTGTACTACCAACGATAACATGGCCGTTAAATCTTTCATTAAGAATGTTTCAAGTTTATGTTGTTGTTCAAACATGCGTTGCTCTTGATAGTACGGAAGTGCATTTAATACTGAAATTGTAATATCATCAACCGTTCTTTGTAATGAAGGATTTATTGAGCGTTTATACGCTTGAATTGCATTTAATGCGTCTGGATAACGGTCATAAAAATACAATTTGTAAAATGATAAGTCTGTCGGTTTTACAGTTTGCTGCGTTTCTTGTCTTAAGAAATCTTTCACTTTCATCGCAGCCACATCAATATCTTCATTCGTAAGCTTTTTCGTAGTTTTTGCCATTACATGCACTTTTTTCTGCTTTTCTTTCGGTAACATCGAGAAGACTTGCTCTCTCGTACGTTGACCTGATGTACAAAATAGAGTATTTAATGTATTTTGTTCTTTCTTTCCTTCGGTGCGAATCCAGCGATAAAACAGTGGATGTTGTGTAAATTCTTGTAGAAACGGTATTGATTTGTTTGATATCTTATCTAGAGAATCTTGCGCTCTTTTATATGGCTTCGTCCATGAAAAATACAGTTTCCGCCCGAAGTATACGACTAAAACAACGACAGTAAATGCTATTAAAAGCAATGTACCGAGTAGTAATAGTACTGTTTGAATGAAACTCATTTGTTCACCTCCTCTAATAATCAGTTATTTCCTTGGACGCTGAATGAGTTTCTGCTTCATCTCATCATTAAATGTGTCTAGTTCAATAACGAACTTCTTACTTGACTCAATAATACGTTCTGAAGATTTTTCAGATGCTTCAATTGCAGCGAACACATTTTGGAATGATTCACGTAATTTATCCATGCTAATAGCAGGGTTTTCAAGCAATTTCGTCGTTTCTTCTGTATTTTGTTTTAACGCTTGAGAATTACTTAATACCATCGATTCAATTGCTTCATTCGTCGCATTTACTGCATCAATTGTTTTCCGTTGATTCGTTAATGCAAGCTGAATAGCAGCTGAAACTGTTACAACGTTTTGCGTCATCGTAATCGCATTACGTATTGCCTCTGTTAATTTTTCGTTATTTTTCTTAATGATGTCTACAGAAGCTATAGATTGTAATAATACACTTTTCGCTTGCTGCATATTACGTGTACGTACAAGTATCTTTTCTAATGCATCGTTAATTAACGGAATATCCCTTTGACGCTCTGGGTTTTGTTTCTCAGCTTCAAGCATGCCAGCAAGCTTTTTCCCTAAGTATACTTGTTTATCAAGAGCATGAATTTTATCGTGCGATTGTTCTTTTAACATTTCAAGACCAACTGTATCCTCTTGTAAGTTATCACGACCAATTAGAAGGGATCTAATAATTTCCTCGATTTGTTTATCTATAGATTGGTATTTATGCACGTATGTTTCAAGTGGATTTTTCTTGAATACTTTAAACATTATTTTCTTCATACCACTTGCTTTAAGTGAATTGGGATCAAGCTCTGATACCACTTTTCGTAATTCTAACAATGTATTTGGAATTTCTTCATTTTTCCCATTCATCATCGCTGTTACAGGGCGTTTTAAAGCTGATAACGTTTGTCCTGCTGCTTGTTGCTCTTTATCCCCTAAATCTCCTAGCTGAGACAATACTTTTGATAAATCTGTATTTTGCTCGCTATTTAACTTTTGTACATAAAGATCCGCTTCTTTATTTAGTTCCTCTAATTCTGCATCTTTTATAACTGTATCAACTACTACTTCTACATTATTATCTTTCACAATGGATACAGGTTCTTTTTTCTCGAGTTCAGTCAACAAAATCGCTCCTTTATTTATATGTGCGAATTTATATGCACTATATTTCATCAATTATATCGTATTTCATATACATTCTGACTGCTTGAAATCGACTTTTTTAGAAATGCCTGTTTATGCAGTCATTCCCTGTTTCTTACTATAAGTATACCTGTAATCAACATAATTTTCCTCAGACTTAAGACCTAGAGAACAACATGCTGAAGGCGGATTCTTCATATATTTCCTAAATAATTTACGTTCTTTCAATCGTGCTACACTCAATCTTTTGACATTCACCTGTTTTCAATGTGATAATTCTATTACACTCACTTCTATTTATTTTTGCGAGCTACAAATGCTCCCTTTTGAAACGCTAATAACACCGTTTCAAACGTATCATCTTCTTCAATCATTTTTATAAACTCATCTAATTCACTCGCATGAGAAGTTGCATTATCAACAACAAGAAAACCTTTTGGTTGTAACATACGTTTTATATGCTCAAACCACCACATGTATTGCGTGCGCTCTGAATCTAGGAAAATAAAATCAAATGAATGATCTAATTGCGAATCTAAAAATGCCCCGGCTTCTTGATTATGAATATCGATTCTTTGTAACAGGTTTGCCTTTTCAAAATTGACAAGTGCCTCTCCAACTCGTTCTGAAGAAAGCTCTACAGTTGTTACATTTCCATTTGTTTCTTCTACCGCATTAGCTAACCACAATGTAGAATAACCATTAGAAGTTCCAATTTCCAAGATATTTTTTGCATTACACCCTTTTACTAAAATTGATAAAAATTGCCCCATCTCACGAGAAACATTCCGTAATTTTTCTTCCCTTGTTTTTTTATTTCGATCATGCTCTTCTCCATATTGTTCAAGTTGCAATAATAATGAATCTACTGTATCCATTCTTTTCATCGCCTTTCCAAGCAATATGATGAAAAAGCTCTTGCTGCCCGTCTACTTTTTATTATATGCGAAACAAAAACCTTTTTCCTGTTATATGACAAAGATTTATAATTTTTTATAGCATATTGTTTCGTTTTTTGGTAAAGTTAATTTCTACGTGCAATTATTCCATTCATATTATTTCATATTAAAATTGCAGTTATTAAATTATATAAACCCCATTTAAATGAATCGGTATTTCAAATTCAATTAAGCGCCCTTTTCGGACGCATTTTCTTTGTTTATATATTTCCAGAAGAAAGGATGCTTACAAATGAACGTGATTAGCTTAGATGCTGCTCGAAAACGAAAGCAGCATAAAAAATTAATGATTACTATACCGATTATTACACGTATTTATGAAGAAGACGGGGAAATTAAATTTGAGGTAGCGGGCGAAAAAGATGTACCTCTTGAAATGTTAGAAAAATAATAAAAAACGCATTTCTGAAGAAATGCGCTTTTTTATATTTTTACATTTAAATGCATAAGTTTTTCAGGATTAACCATCATATAAATATTTGAAATTTTCTCATCCTCAAATGCAAACGAAAGAACATACGTTACTTTATTATTTATTGTAACTATAACTCCTGGTATACCATTTACCATTTTGAAATCAACAGTGTACTCTTCTGTCAATCGTTGTGCAATCCCAAAGAACAAACGTATAATTCGATCCGCAGAATAAATCGGATTAATCGCAGTCGTAACTTTACCACCACCATCAGCTTTGAGTATAGCATCTGTTTTTAATACTTCTAACATACCTTCCGCATCCCCACACTGTAATGATGATACAAACTTTTCAACATAAGAAGCCATTTTCTCCGTGCTTAATTTTGATTGCTTCGGTTTCTCCAAAATGCTTTTTCTTGCACGTTGAAAGATCTTCCTGCAGTTCACACTACTCTTATCAACAATTGAAGCTATTTCTTCGTATTCATAACTGAAAACCTCTCTTAATATGAAAACAATCCTTTCTACCTCAGATAGTTGTTGTAAAAGTAATAAATATGCGGTGGAAAGGGATTCTTTCATTATAAATGACTTTGATGGCTCATCACTCTCGTCTACAAGTGGCTCTGGTAACCACATCCCTACATACACGTTACGTTTATGCGCTGCCGATTGTAATTTATCAATTGAACGATTTGTCGCCATCTTACATAAATATGCTTTCATATTTTCTATAGATTGAGGATCTTCTATATTATTTAGCGAGATAAATACATCCTGAACGATATCCTCAGCATCCATAACACTCCCAAGGATTCTGTATGCTAACGAAAATAATAATGGTTGATACGCTTCATATAACTGCTCCGTTTCCATGATGAACTGCCTCACTTTCATATTGCTTTAAAATGTGTAACGCTGCTCGTTTCCCGCTTGCTACCGCAGCATCAGCTAATATTTCATCATGCCCTGCCCAATCTCCTGCAACATAAGCACCTGGCATTTCAGGTATATTAGGACCCGGCTTTTCAACACGGTCAATATGAGGAAAATCATGTACTACTGTTATTTTCGGTAAATATTGCTGTGCAACAACTTCTCTTTTCCAATTTGGATGTAACAACTCCATCGTACTTTCCAACTGTTCTTTATCTTCATGAATATGATTCATCTCTAGCATAGGATTATGGTACTTAATTAGACTCACTGCAATTGATCCATCTTCACTTAATTTAGCTGCTCTCGATTGATTTGTGAAAAATATAGGTTGATCTAATCCTAATACAAATTGATGTGTAGGATTGGGTAATTGTCTCAAGCCAATATCTAATGCAGCAACAGTAACCGGTACCGATTGTTCATTCCATCTATGCAAATTTGTTCCTTCTGCACCTTTTATTATTTTACAAGCCTCTTTTGGCGGAGTCGTCACGATGACTGTATCTACTGCAAAAACCTCATCATCAACACAATGTATTCTTTGTTTATCTTCATAATGCTCTATTTCCAAAACATGCTTTTTAGCCAAAAATTTTACCCCGACATCATTCGCTAAATCTCTTAATTTTGTTATTATCGTCTCCCAACCACCATCTACATAAAGCACTCCTTCTTTTATAGAAAGCTGTATTTGCTTTAGTACAGATGATGCTAATTGTATTGTAGGAGCAAACGTATATGTTGTTGTCCGGCATAGCGCATAAAATATATTACGAACCATTGGATCTTTTATTTCATTTTCTGCCCATGTAGTTAGACTCATTTTCGGAACTTCTCCTACATCTAAATTTCCTAAACGAATCATAAGACGTGAGAATTGTACTTTTGCAGACCACGAAAGTAGTGGTGTTGATAAAATTGAGCGAAAATCTGTTGGGATGGTGAATATATCCCCTTTCCATATTCCATGTGCTTTTGTAGATGGTATTCCACCTGGAAGATTCAAACCGAGCTCATTAAAAGTTATAAACGCTGCCCCGCCTCTATATAAAGCATGTGCACCAAGATTCATGCAGATTCCATTTTTATTTATAGTCATCCCTCGGCCACCGAATTGACTGGATTTTTCTAATACAATCACTTTCTTTCCAGCTTTCGCTAAATATATAGATGCTGTTAATCCAGCAAGCCCACCGCCAACAATTGCTACATCAAATGTATTCATAATAAAATCCCTCCTTATCGTTCTACATACAAGACGAACGATTAAGGAGGGATGTGACATGAAAATAAATTTTTATTACCCTACTTTATTTCATTATTTTTTAATTCGGTCATATTGCATACGAAATAACTCAATTGCAAATGGAATATCCTCTTCACTCTTTATATAATAACTGATCCATCCTGATTCAGGTAATACGTGATGTGGTTTTACCAATCCTTGCTTCACTAATTCATCTCGCTTTAACTTCGGAAATGGTAAATCAGCTAATTTATCACCATGAAGATGGCCAAGTTCTTTCTTACCATAATTTATTTCAATACCACCAAATCGATGCGGTTTTTCAGAAACACCCGCCCAGCTGAGTACTTCATTTCTAATCATTTCACTAAATGACATGAACATTCACTCCTTATAAATGATTGATGTACTTTTAAATTAACATTTTCATTACTTTTTTCCATCAATCCAAAGTATGAATGGGAATACGAATATAGTTTAATCTTTATACTTTATTCTTTATGGAATAAGTGAATTTATTAAGCTACCGACAACAGCACAAAACAAAGACTAGACACATATCCTAATTTTGTAACCTAACTTACCTATAGAAAGGCGGGTAATACAATTGACTGCCAACATCGACTATACCTCCCCCTCAACCAATTTTACTTATGATGTAAATAAAAGTAATTTTTTTCGGAAAGATGCCCAAAATTATATAAATGTACTTGGTATTAAACAATTAAACACTTTAGAAAATACTTCTTTATTAGATATTTATTTAAGTACAGGAAATGTTGTAGAACCACATATTCATCAAAATGCAGCTGAACTTGTTTATTGTATTTCAGGGTCTGCTGTTGTTTCTTTACTTAATCCATTTACGAATCAAATATTAAACTTACCGATAAAACCGGGGCAAGTTGCCAACATTCCACAAGCGTGGTGGCATTATGAAATTGCTACAGCTGATAATACTCATTTATTAGCTATTTTCAATGCCCCAGCGCCAGAAGTTATTTTCGGTTCTGATATTTTAAGATTAACTCCTGCTCATATGATGGCCCATACTTACTGCCTCAATGAACAACAATGGAAACAAGCGGTTTCTCCTATTCAATCAACTACTGTTATTGGCCCTCCGGCAAACTGCAATCAAAACCGTGGAATGAAAAATTACCCAACCCAACCCCTCCCTCAACAACATAATCCGTATCCCCAAGATTCTTATTACTTTCCTCTTTACTGGGGCTATTAATTTGTAAATTTTTAAAAGAATCATCATTTATCTCCTAGGAAAATACCGAGGAGATTTTTTTATTGTATGTTCTCTTCCTATTAATAATAGTAACAATTGATAGTGTACATACATATAATATTTATATATTAAATTGGAGGTGATAGTACTATGAGTAATTATAACTATCGAAAAAACTACTCTTATAATAAAAATAGTAGCTCTTCAGCATCCTCTCAATCTTCCAATTCTCAATCTTCCAATTCCCAATCGCAAAGAGACTTAGCCGAGCAAGGCTATGTAAAGAAAAAAGGATGTAACTGTAATAAAAATAAATAGTTTATTTTATGGATGAATTCTTTTTTAAAAGAATTCATCTTTTTTTGCTGATCGGAAATTTTTAAAGTTACATAACTTATGCCTTAAATGAGAAAGGGTAAATTATACTTTTTTATACGAACTTAATAAAGAGTAATTGTTCAATTGATTTATTACTTATTTCCTCAAAAAATATAGTCCTTCCTAAATTTATTAGGAAGGACTATATACAAACCCCTGTTTAATTTCCTACTAAACATTGTAACAAATTAAACGATATTAATACCTGCACTTACAAATCCAGCAACTGCAGCTATTGGACTTGCTGCTGTTAATGAAACATACAGTAGTATTTTATCTCCAGCCGCTACTGGAATAGCTTCAGCAATGATTCCTGATGCTGTAGAACCAATCGCTATTGCGGCAAATGCTGGTGTTAATAAAAGAGGTGCGCCTTGTACTGTAAACGTATTGCTTGCTGCAGGTGCAGTTAATATTTGTATTTGCACTTGAACAGGTGATAATGGAGCTAAAGCAGCTGTTGCACTAAAGAAACCAGCTAATGACGTAATAACCCCTGCGCGTGGTGCTACAAATGCATAATCACCTACACCTAATGCTAATGTGATACTTGTTCCACCAGTTAAAGCTACACCAGGCTGACTAAATCCAAATCCAAGAAGAGTTCCTGTATTAGCTATTAACGCGTTAACTAACGCAGATGGTGTTGTACCTGAAGCAAATGGAATAATAGCTCCGCCACCAGTTGCTCCTGTTGCACCAGTTAAACCTGTTGCACCAGTTAAACCTGTTGCCCCCGTTGGACCTGTTGCTCCTGTTGGACCTGTTGATCCTGTTGGACCTGTTGATCCTGTTGCTCCTGTTGCTCCTGTTAGGCCTGTTGCTCCTGTTACTCCTGATGGACCTGTTGATCCTGTTGCTCCTGTTGGGCCTGTTGATCCTGTTGGACCTGTCGCTCCCGTTGGACCTGTTGATCCTGTTGCTCCTGTTACTCCTGCTCCTGTTGGACCTGTTGCTCCTGTTGCTCCTGTTGCTCCTGTTGCTCCTGTTGATCCTGTTGCTCCGCCTCCTGGACCTGTTGGACCTGTTGGACCTGTTGGGCCGCCTCCTGGAGTAGCACCAATTAATTGAGTTAATAAGTTTAATAAAAGTTGTAAGCTTGCAGGGTCAATAATTAAAGAGAAGAAGAATGGTGCAAGAGCACTGTAGAATTGTTGTAATAAAGAAAGTAATTGACTTAGATTTGGGTTAGGAGATTGTAGTAAATTAATAATACTTTGAATTAATTGTTTTAAGAAATTCCCTTCTGGAGAAGGTGCTAATTCATTTAGTAAGTTCAATAGTTGAGTAAACAAATTGAGTAAAGCTAATCTGTTTGCATCACTTGGATTTGCAAAAAACGCTGCAATAGCCGAAATTAAAGAGTTTAGTAAAGTAATTAATCTACCTAATTGCTCACTAGTAATTGGAACTGTTTGTGGATTGTTACAGCAATCTGGAGTGAAAACAATCGGATTATTGCAGTGGTTATGACCGAAACAATTATTACTTGTCATTTATGTCCTCCTTACTTGTTTTATATTTGAGTTTTTCCTATTATAAGGATCATAAAGTTGTAAAAGAGTATGTGTTATATATTGACTTAAAATAGGAAACATGAAATATAATTAAACTTGCAAACGCTATTTAATTATGTTCATGACTCACATATTAATTATATGTTTTTAATAATTGACTGCTTAGATTAAATACCTAAACTTAAGAGTTTATTTTATTTTTCCACGTTTATCTCTTAGGTTTAAATACACATATTAATTTGAATATACTCAACAATTAACAGTGCCATTTTTTTCATATAAATATACCTTATTTCTTTACTAAGATTGTGTTCTCTTTTTAAACATGAAGCCGTTTGTATTATAGAGAACTCTCATATACTATGTTGCAAAATTCATTTTATATTTTATTCCAATACACTATGAAAAGGATTGAAGTTAAAATTCCTATCATTCAACCATTTATAACAGCTAGAAATTGAATGTACCTTCACTTAATTTTAACTATTCAAATATAAAACAAAAAGGACAGATTCCTTTTCATTAAGGAACTGTCCTTTTAATTAATAATGATAAATTGTAATATAATTGAAGATCCTTGCGATGGTGGTTGCGTATCCAATAAAGTTAATTTACCAGCACTCACTTCATATAATGGTTGTGGTTGCAGTATTCCGTTAACAAACAAATTAATATAAGAAACTTCACTAGGAGACAAAATATTCGTTGTACCATATTGAGGTATCCCGTCAGCATCTGTATATATAAGTTTCTCTCCATCTGCAAAAGTGTAATATAACAAATTGGTTGTGGTTATAGGACCAATGCCCCCAGTAGGACCTGTTGCTCCGGTTGCTCCCGTTATTCCAGTTGGGCCTGTTGCTCCGGTTGCTCCCGTTATTCCAGTTGGGCCTGTTGCTCCGGTTGGAATATAAATTGGTGGAAGAATCGGAAATGTAGGTCCAATATTTTCTGGTCCTATCATCCCCTTATTCAATGATAATTTGTCATTGCGTTTCAAGTTAATACCTCATTCCACATGTTTTTTAACCCATACATATCATTTAGAACTTATCATTAAAGAATAACTTTATAACTATTCTCTTTTCTTCTCATAATAATTATTACATGTATTAAACATTTTACCGTTGCTATAGCCACTATTATTAATATAATAAATTGATCATTCTATTTAAAAAGTAGTAAATCTATAACATTCTTATTTAAAAAGATGAGGTGATTTATATTCAAGATAATAATGAAATTAGAAAAAAGGAACTAATGTCAATGGCTCTTGACATTATTTTCCCTTACAGGCTTACGGGGCCTACCGGAAGTACTGGACCTACCGGGAGTACTGGACCTACCGGAAGTACTGGACCTACCGGGAGTACTGGACCTACCGGGAGTACTGGACCTACCGGGAGTACTGGACCTACCGGGAGTACTGGACCTACCGGGAGTACTGGACCTACCGGGAGTACTGGACCTACCGGGAGTACTGGACCTACCGGGAGTACTGGACCTACCGGGAGTACTGGACCTACCGGGAGTACTGGACCTACCGGGAGTACTGGACCTACCGGGAGTACTGGACCTACCGGGAGTACTGGACCTACCGGGAGTACTGGACCTACCGGGAGTACTGGACCTACCGGGAGTACTGGACCTACCGGGAGTACTGGACCTACCGGGAGTACTGGTTCAATCGTTACAACAAACTCTATGTTCGCTAATAATACATCAGGTGGTTCTGTTTCAGTCGTATTAGGAGGAACAAACATTCCACTTGCAAATAACCAAAGTCTCGGTAATTTTACAGTTAACGCTTCAAATGACGTATTTACAATTCCTGTAACTGGAAGATATCATTTAACCTATCAAGTTAATACGACAACCGCTCTACTTGCTGGAACTAGACTACTATTAAACGCTTCTACGCCAATTCCTGGCTCTATTTTTTCTCCCACTTTATCCACTTCAAATTATAGTAATAACTTAATTACTAATTTAAATGCTGGTAATACAATCTCACTACAATTATTTGGTATATTATCCGTCGTGAATTTAGTTGGAGGCGGATCAACAGGTGCCTCTCTTACAATTATACGAATTGATTAAAAAAATGATTCATTCTTTTTATAATAAACAATCTAAATACTCAATTGATAAATATTACGATAGTGATTAAGTAATAAAAATAAATTTTACTATATCCATAGTAGAAAACATCTATACTAAATTTTCCGTATATATATTATCAATTTACACTTCACCCATGTCGATGTTACATTAAAGATGAAGATTGTTTCTTCTTTACAGACCATCTCAATATGTATTTGAGGAACATCTCCAATCCTATACGCGAGAGCAATACTATATTGACACTCAATTGAGTGTCTTTTTTTATATTCAAAAAATAAAACCATCTCTTATAGATGGTTTTAACAATACATATTTACTTTTACTCTTTATATTATTGCCAGCTTATAAAGCTGGATAATAAATAGTCATACTTAACCGAGTTAATGTTCTTCCTGAATTAGTATAAGTATGCGGTCTATCCGCCTTAAAGCGAATTGAGTCTCCATTATTTAACGTATATTGACAATCATTTATGTCAATTGTCAATTTCCCTTCAAATACCGTTATAAACTCTTCTGTTCCTTCTTTATGCGCTTCTGAACTTAATTTCCCTTCTGTATCAATTTCAACCATATAGATTTCAAAATTCCTATCATCTTGGAAAGGAAATGAGGGATACACCTTATATCTCCCATTGTCTTCAGACAATACTTGAACATCATTTCGTAAAACTACTTTCGTATCAGGCTGTGGATTATTAATTAAAGAGGTAAATGATACTTTCAAACCATTAGCAATTTTCCATATTGTTGTTAGTGTCGGGCTTGAATCTCCTCTTTCTATCTGTCCAATCATTGTTTTACTTACACCTGTTAATTGAGAGACCTTTTCTAAACTTAATTTTTCTTTTTCACGTATTGATTTTAAATTTTTTGCCAGAATAAGTTGAATTTCTTCCATAAAAAACACTCCTACACTGTATACAATATAACGACCGTTATGTATAATAAAAAGCACACGTTATATTGTTCTTTTTGGTCATTATAACACACAAAAAATAGGGGGTTTTGAAATGCCTATATTTTCTTTTTTGTTATTTGTATTTATAAGTAGCTTCACACCTGGTCCCAACAATTTCTTAGCTATGACATACGCAAATCAACATGGATTAAAGAGAAGCATAAACTTTTGCTTCGGAGTAGCTTTTGGTTTTTTCATCCTCACTTCTTTATGTAGTTTTTTTAATATTGTATTAATTAATATTATCCCTTTAATTGAATTTCCTTTAAAAATTTTAGGTGTCGCGTATATGCTATATTTAGCCTTTAAAATAATTACTAGTAAAGGCGGTGCAGATCACAATGAAAAAAATAATAAAAACTTATTTACAGTGGGTATTTTCATTCAATTTGTTAATCCAAAAGGAATATTATTCGGACTCACAGTAGTCTCTACTTTTATACTCCCCTACTACAATTCATATTCAAGTTTTCTGCTTTTCTCATTATTTCTAGGTATAGTCGGTTTACTGAGTACATTTAGTTGGAGTTTATTTGGTTCAATATTCCAAAAATTATTAGTAAAACATAACCAATTATTCAACATGATTATGGCTGTTTTATTAGTTTTCAGTGCCGTTTCAATCGTTATACACTAATTCGATGCTCATTTTAGATTTTGTACTTTTTAATACCACTCTTTATCAATCAGACTACTTTATATACTAATCCATCCACATACCCTATGTGGTTTAAAACTTTTAAGAGGAAACCTTCTAACAATAGGTTTCCTTCCATATCATATTAAATAAGAAGCAGGTTAAATACGGAGGTGATTTTGATTAAGACTACTTTAATTTCTCATTTTTACAATGAAGAATATTTACTTCCATGGTGGTTAATGCACCATACAAAGCTATTTGATCATGGCATTCTTATTAATCGTGGATCCACTGATCGTTCAGTTGAAATCTGTAAAACATTCGCTCCTAATTGGGAAATACGAAACTCAAAATCACTCGAATTTGATGCTTATTTAGTTGATCAAGAAGTTATGGAAATTGAAAGAGAAATTCCAGGATGGAAAATGGTATTGAATACGACAGAATTCCTGTGCTGTTATAATAAAGAACAATTTTTTAAATCACTTAGCACTATGGGCGGCAATATGTTTTCAATAAGAATGATTATGATGATTGATGAACCGACTTATGGCTACACTAATCCAAGATATAGTTCTCCGCTTGTTAAACAACGTTATCACGGCATAATAATTCAACCTAATCCAAATCAACTATATCTTAACGGTAGATTAATTCACAATAATTCGCACGGGAACTATAGAGTCGGGAGACATGGTTCGCATTATCCTTATAGCATTTACATGGAACCTGCTTTTATTTTTAAATTTTTTTACAGTCCATGGAACGATCCAATGAAAAAACGAAAATTACAAATTGGGCCGACTCTTTCTCAACATAGTGTACGACGTGGATTAGGTTCTCATCACTTAACAACAATTGAAAAATTAGAAAAAAAATACAAATACTATGCAACCTTAACTACGGATCTCCGGTTATTCCCAGAATACCAAATTATATTTCCTGATCTTTGTCCTTAATGTCATGA
The DNA here is from genome assembly GCF_038006365.1 of Bacillus sp. FSL L8-0152. NCBI lineage: Bacteria > Bacillati > Bacillota > Bacilli > Caryophanales > Bacillaceae > Bacillus > Bacillus sp. FSL L8-0152. The sequence goes on along the minus strand of NZ_JBBOVB010000001.1, from coordinate 2,377,940 downwards.
ATATTTAGTTTCGACATCTATCCGTTTTTTATTAACATACCAACTCCAACTAAATACTTTTCTCTAGTAGAAATCTGAGCTAGAACTCTTGCAGCACGCAAATTCCTCTTATTTAATCTCGTATCACTAGCCTATAATCTTTCATACCATTTCATTAAGCACTTGATGTTGGATCAGAAATAAAAAATGGTAATTCATTTGGAAAATTTTCAAATTCAGATTATATACCTTCTAAAACAAAGAATTCAAACAATAGAACCTAAACTAATGTTTTAAGTTATGGCTTTATTTTTTTATTATTCACTTTAAAATCTTTTTATAATAATATTGAAAAATACGGTATAATATAAATTACTGTGCTTTAGGAGGATTACAATGGCTGATAAGTATAAATTTTTCATTCTCATTGTTACCGCATTTTTTTCATTCTTTTCTTTAATAAAAGATTTTCGCAACACTTCAAAAAGTTTCTTTTGGGGTAGTTTTATCATTCTTACAAGCTTCATGATACTATTAATACATGCTCTAGATTTAACTCAAATACTTTTTTATCCAAAGCAAATTGCGCTTGAATTTATTACAATACCACGGAAATTATTTTTACCATCTGTCACTGAGGCCGCCAGTCTCCCTCCAACACTAAGATAATAATTTGATTAAGAGCTCTTTCTAAAAGCGCTCTCTTTTTTTTACATAAACATACCATATACAAAATCCAACCTTAACCACTTAATTACTTATAAGAACCTAACTTATAAAACGCATAATAATTATACTTATTTACTAGTATACAAGCCGTATCTCTTAGTAGAAGCACAGCATATTATACGATACAGGACAAAACTTTCAAAACACTTGTCCGAGTTAATTTTCAAAAAGGGGTGAACATAAATGCCTATCGTTAAACCTTTTATAGCTGGAAGACGATTTGTAAGTACAGCCGCAACAGGAACTGCTGCTGGTGCAGATTTAACTTTTGCTAACACAGACTTCACTGATGACACTGGTGCTGTAACAACATTCCCTGCTTCTTATGCCTTTTTAACACTTTATATTAATGGTGTTATTCAAACAGGTGATACTATTACTGGTGTAACTACTACAGCTGCTACTATTGTAGGAGGAGCAGTCCTAGATGGAGGCACTCCTATCGCAATTGAATTTACTATAACGTAAATTTAGTTTTCTTTTTAGAGGTTTCATTGAAAGAAACCTCTAATTTTAAAAATTCACATCAATTTTAGTAGCAACTACATAATACAGTGCACATACTAGATAGAATGATAGAATTTTATACTCACTCTCAAAAAGAGCACTTATCTATAGCGATCTTTTATATAGCGCAATAATTTTTCGCCTATTTGCTCTTGGAGAACCGACTAAGCAGTTAGTTAAATTAGCTAACTGCTTTTTCCATATAGTATTTATTATTATTCATAGCTTTATCCGTAATAGTAATGCTTGTGCACTATCTACTATAAATTTTCATATATTGTATTATGCTTGTCCAAAATGTGAAGTTAATACTCACGAAATCTAAATACAAGAAAGGAGTGAAAATATGCGCTCATCCATTTGTAAATTCGCTAATTTTAATTGTGAAGCACAAGCACCTAGTTCACTACCTGCCCTAGGTTTTGCCTTCAATGCTACTTCACCTCAATTTGCAACATTATTTACACCACTACTATTACCTAATACAGGCCCAAATCCTAACATTACTGTCCCTGTAATTAATGATACAATTAGTACTGGAACTGGTATTAAAATTCAGGTAGCTGGTATTTATCAAATTAGCTATACATTAACGATTAGCCTTGATAACGTTCCATTAGCCCCGGAAGCAGCTCGCTTTTTCTTGACATTAAATTCATCGACTAATATTATTGCAGGATCCGGATCCGCAGTCCGTTCTAATATTATTGGAACTGGTGAAGTCGATGTATCAAGTGGGGTCATTCTAATTAACTTAAACCCTGGTGATTTAATTCAAATTGTCCCCGTTGAAGTAATAGGTACAGTAGATATTCGTTCTGCAGCGTTAACAGTTGTGCAAATTCGTTAATAAAGTGAAACTTTAATCAGCCCTCACCTAACTTCTTTGCTTCCGCTGAATTTTAAGGTGGGGGTCTTACTGTCCGGCAAATAGCAGGATAAAAACAAAAGACTTAGCTAATTAACATTTATTGTTCCTTATACACAATATCTTTTTATAGATTTGACACACATTTATATTAAACAAGCATATTTTATTGTATGACTATATAGTCATACAAATCTAAAGCGTTCATAAAAGCACACTTATATGTGTGCTTTATTTTTAATTAAAACCTACAACATTCTCACACAATATCCATATATTATCTTGATTCCTCTCTAAATGTATGGTTTGTCTCAGAGCGCTTTTAACAGCGCTCTTTTTATTTAAACTCCGATTTTTAAAGTTCGATTTTATGATTTACGTTATTATACACATGCCACGCTACTTTTGAAACAAGGTATACATCCAAAGACTGTAAGTGAGCACTTCAGTTATAAAGATATGTTCATAACATTAAATCGCTATTCACATGTTTTGCCTGGAATGCAGGTGGATGCTGTTAAAATATGTAGTGAAAGACCATTTGGATAGTAATATTTGTAAATATAAAAAATGCGGTTTCTCCTCTCAAGAGAAACCGCAACATATCAATGCTTTTACTATATTTTAAACTGACTCGTATACAAATCAAAATAAAACCCTCTATCTTCCATGAGAGATTCATGATTCCCTCTTTCTAAAATATTTCCATCTTTTATAACAAGAATTTGATCTGCTTTTTCAATTGTTTTAAGTCGATGAGCGATCACAAAACTTGTGCGACCTCTCATTAAATTATTTAGTCCTGCTTGTATTTGTAATTCTGTTCTTGTATCAATATTTGATGTCGCTTCATCGAGAATTAATATATCTGCATCTGCTAAAATTGCTCGTGCAATCGCTAGAAGTTGTTTTTGCCCTTGACTTAAATTCGATCCTTCTGAAGCAATTTCTGTTTCATATTGATTTGGCAAATGCTTAATAAAAGAATGTGCAGATGCTGCCTTAGCTGCAGTGATAACTTCTTCATCAGTAGCATCTAAGCGTCCATAACGGATATTATCCATAATCGAACCAGCAAATAAATACGTATCCTGTAAAACTACTCCTATTTTACTTCGTAAAGAATTAATATCATAATCTTTTATATCTTTTCCATCAATATGAATTTGTCCTTGCTGTATATCGTAAAAGCGAGTTAACAAATTAATGATTGTTGTTTTCCCTGATCCAGTCGGACCAACTAAAGCAATTGTCTCTCCTGGCTGCGCTTTAAGACTCACTTCTTTTAAAATCGTTTTATTTTCTGCGTAGCCAAATGAAACATTCTCAAGTGCAACATGCCCTTGTAAATTTTGTACAACGAATGCGTCTTTTTTATTTTGAATTTCTGGTACCTCATCCATAATTTCAAAAACACGTTCTCCACCAGCAACTGCCGCTTGAATTGTATTCATTAAAGTCGCAAATTGACTTAGCGGTCTTGAGAATTGACGAGAATAATTAATAAAAGCCGCAATAACTCCTACTGTTGTCATTCCGTTTAAGACCATAACTGATCCAGTCCCAATGACAAGGCCCATACCTAAATTATTAATAAAGTTCATACTTGGAAAAATAAAAGCTGAAAATGTATCAGCCTTCGTAGCTGAAACTCTTAGCTGTTCATTAATTTTATTGAAATTTTGTACAGTTTCTTTTTCTTTTCCGTACAACGTTGTAACATCCGCACCTGTAATTGCTTCCTCAATAAATCCATTTAATTCACCTAAATCTTTTTGACGCTTCGCAAAGTTTTTACCACTATATGCAACTAGTTTTTTTGTAACGTAAAACATAATAGGTACTGTAATTAAAGTTACAATTGCTAAAATCCAATTTAAGGCGAACATTGCAATCGTTACACCTATAAAAGTTAATGCTGATGAAATAATTTGTACAACGCTTTGTGTCAAAGCTTGATTCAAATTATCTATATCATTTGTCACACGGCTCATTAAATCACCTTGAGAACGCACATCAAAGAACCGTAAAGAAAGCGTTTGGATTTTCTCAAAAATATCTTGTCGTATTTTTTGAATTGTTTTTAATGCAACGTTAATCATGACAAACGTTTGTAACCATGTTAAAAGTACAGTTACACCATAAATCGCGATAAGTAACATACACATTCTTGCTGTACCACTTAAATCTTTCGGTACAATATATTGATCTATAATGACTCCCATAAAATAGGGACCTAATAATCCAAGTAATGTAGTAACAACGACTAGAAATATAACAAACATAAGAGCAGCTTTTTGATAGCCCATATAGTTCCATACCCGCATTACAGTTCCTTGAGCATTTTTAGCTTTTCCCATCTTTGGGGTGTTTCGTCCACCTTTATTAGCAAATTGCCCTTGAAAATTACGCATGTTCTTCCCCACCTTCTTTATCTAAATTACCACCTTGGGAAAGATAAATTTCCTGATAAACCTCACTTTGTTCTAACAATTGTTCATGTGTACCATTGCCAACTAATTCACCATTATCTAATACAAGTATTTTATCCGCATCCATTATGGAAGAAATTTTAGACGCAATTAATAAAGTTGTTGTGCCTGTATATTTTGTTTTTAAAGCTATTTGAATAGTAGCCTCTGATTTTGCATCAACTGCTGATGTAGAATCATCTAATATGAGAATCGGTGGCTTTCTCACAAGTGCCCTTGCAATTGATACACGTTGTTTTTGTCCACCTGATAGATTTGTCGCGCCTTGTGTTAAATTATATTGATAAGATTCTTCCAGCTTATTGATAAACTCAGTCGCACAAGCTGATGCAGCTGCTACTTCCAGCTCGTCATGTGTTGCATCTTCTTTACCATAACGTAAATTTTCTTCTATACTGCCTGAGAACAACAACGCCTTCTGAGGTACAAACCCTATTGAAGCACGGAGTTTTTGCAAATCATATTTTTTAACATCTATTCCATCTATACATATTTCACCATGATCCACATCATATAGACGTGGTAACAGTTTCGCTAAGGTAGATTTACCACTTCCAGTTGATCCAATAATCCCTACTTTTTCACCTTTTTGTATGCTAAACGAAATATCTTTTAAAACGTATTCATTATTTTTCGTATAGCTATAACTAACATTTTTAAATTCGATATTTCCTTCAATTTTCTCAGGTTCGATCGCATACGCTTCGCTTATAATATCAACCTCGGTATTTAACACTTGCTGTACACGATCCGCAGATGGAAAAGCTCGCGCAATTTGAATAAATACCATGCTAATCGACATAAGTGACATTAAAATGATATTCAAGTAATTAATAAATGCCAAAATCGCTCCTACTTGAAGCGTTCCATCGAATACTTTTTCTCCACCAATCCATAATGTTGCGACAATCCCGCCACTTACAACTAGCATAATGATTGGCATCATTAAAGAAATAAGTTGCACAGCTCGAATATTTATCTTCGTTAAATTTGTATTTACATTTCCAAATTGAGCGATTTCGTATTTTTGTCTTACATACGCTTTTATAACACGCACACCAGATAAATTTTCTTGTAGCTTTGTATTCACTTTGTCTAATGCCTCTTGCACCTTTTTAAATGTACCACTTGCTTTACTTGCAATTAAAATAATCGCAAGTAATAAAATCGGAACAACTACAAGTAATATTGGAAATAACTCTCGCGCTGTTACAAAAACAATAATTATACTTCCGATAAATAACAGTGGACCACGAACGAGAACACGTAATGTCATCGTCATTGCCGATTGAATGGAAGTGATATCATTTGTCACGATCGTTAATAATTTACCTGTTCCAAATGAGTCCCGATTATTACTAGAAAATGTTTCTATTTTCGCAAACACATCTTTTCGTATGTCTGTAGCGAAATTAACAGCTGCTTTTGTAGAATACATCATACACCCAAGCCCTCCAACTAAACCGAGTGCTGCTGCTCCTATCATAAGAAGCCCCATTTTTATTACATAATTTAAATCCCGATTTGCAATCCCAACATCAATGATATGTTGCATAATAGTCGGTTGAATTAAGTCCATCGCAACCTCAAGTACCATAAATAGCGGCCCAATAATAGCGAAGAACATGTATGGTTTTAAATACTGTAATAACTTACGAAATGATTTCATACATAATCTCCTTTTCCCATGAAATTACCACTGAATAATTCATATCCCTCCTTATTTAAGCTATATATTTTGTAATTTCTTTATTACTTCTATTATATTATGTAAATTAATATTTAACATTATTAAATGATAAGTATTAATGACTTTGTAGTCAATAAATGTGCTTTATATTATATAAATACAAAAACCGTATTCTTAATGAAAAGAATACGGTTTTTCATCTATATTTCTTCAATTGTAAAATGTAAAAACTCAGTCTCAAATCCCTTATTTTTAGAAGGACTACACGTGTAAAAACCTATTTTAACAGGCTCCTTCCCTATATCCTCCATTAAATGAGCGATTCTTATTTGTTCCCATTGATGGCCCTTTTTCACATATATTGTGTAATCACCGCTTTTTCGAATAATTCGAAAACGAAGTTGTTGCTTAGCTGCTTCAGTTGGATAATTTTGCGTTGACCAGTCAGAATATCCATTATTCGTTACGACAGCACCTAAGTGAGATGGCCCTTCAGGGATATATTCTAAAGATGTTTTTAGCCAACAGTTCTCCGAAATCATAACAAAAAGACCTGCTTGATCGAATTTTGAATTTGGATTCATACGTAACTGAACTTCAGCTTGAAAGTCTGTCATCATCTCATTATAAAATACATGACCATTCATTACTTCAAAACCATAATGTGTTTTAAGCCAAAAATCAGTTTCTGCTTTCGAACGGACAATAAACGCATGATTATCATTAATTTTATAGTATTCAGGTACATTCATTATAGTGAGTTGCTCAATATGTTCTGGTATATACGATATATTCATAGCTCCTCCATAATAAAGCATTTATATAGACATTTAAAACTCCGCTAATACTGGGAATTTATAACCTTTAAAATCTAACTCTTTATCACTTCGAACCATTAAATACTTGCTAGACTGTACTTCTGTAAACTGTACATCCTCAACCCCTAATTGATCCGGAGAAAAATAAAATTCGATTTCCGTAAACCTTTCATTGATTTCTCCACATAATTCATCTAAAACCGGAAGTACTGGCGCAAATACTCCAAATAATTTCAACTTTTCATTTTCTACTTCATAAACGATTAGAGCATCTAGTTTCTCTGAATAATACAATTTCTCATTCCATTCCGAATCATACATATTCAAATAAAATGAAGGATGGAAGTTTAAAGTTGAAAAACTATTTGAAAGTCTTTGGCTACTATCAATAGTTTCATGTATTAACTGTCTATTCTCTATATTATAGTAATCTAACTTTTTAAGTAGTGAATCGTTATTATTAATATTTTTATCATATGGTATAGTCATCAAATATTCCTGCACAACTTTAAATCCAAATGCTGTATATAGTTCAGGGTTTTCCGTAAACAATAATGCACATTCACATTTCTTATCGATTTCTTCTATCATTTTATCCATTAATTGTGTCATTAACCCTTGTCTACGGAAATTAGGGTGTGTCATTACTGATTGAATACCCGCCGCATTTATTTTTTCACCATTAATTAATAATGGGAGTGAAAATGCCGCAACATTTGCAATCACTTTATCTTCTTGTAAAAACGATAAAGCTTTATATGTATCATCCCAATATCCTTTATCCGAAAAATCATTCAATGTTTGAGTTTTAATTCCAAACACTTCTTCAAATAAAGGAAATAACTGCTCTCTTTTCGGTTCTTCTATTAGAATACTTGCCAATTTTTCAACATTCCCCATGTTGTACCTCCAAATGTTAAATTCCATTAAATTAGATATACTTATATGACCTACTCTTAAAAATAGAGGTCTTACCAATCAATATACTATCATAAAACATAAAAAAAAAGTCTAATTAATTTTATGTTTTGACTATTTGAAAATAAGTCGAATAAAACAATATTAAGATTTCTGGATATTAATTAGTTTATTATATAAAAATAGCGCCTTCTAATTAGCTTTTACTAATAGAAATACACTATTTATAATAAAATATTTTTATTCTTTTATCCCTTCAAGTCTTTCCTTCGTATTAATTTCTTCTCCACTTATACGCTTTTCAAAAGACTTTCTCCAACTACTTGAAAGTGCATTTACTTCTAATATTCTTTTTACCCCTTCAATATTTTGTTTTTCCTTATGCATGATACGATTAGCAAACGCTATTGAAACACCTTTCGGATCAGACTGTAGACTTTTTAATGTATCGACTGATGATACCCATCCTTCTTTTAATACACGAAAATAAAATCCTGTATATCCTGTTTCTTGAAAATATAGTGGTAACTTTGGAATATTATATTTTTTTGCTAATTTAAAACAAGGTTGCCTTGGTTGTGTTACCTGTACGATTGCCTCTCCGAGCTCAAACGTATCACCAATACAAACATCCTCTTCGCGCATACCACTAACTGTTATATTTTCTCCGAAAGCCCCATATACAAGATCTTGATTCAATTCTTTTTCCCAGTATGGATAGTGATCACCAGTATAAACACAAACTGCTTTATCTACTCCTCCATGATGAACTAAGTCCGCCTGTCCATCTCCATTAAATTTTACAAAGGATAAATATACCGGTTCCTTTACTTGTTTCTTATTTATGCCTGTATGAATTACTTTTCCGCCGTATATAAACTCTTTTGGTAATCCTATATTTAAAGATAATAATTGATATTCATTAGCCATTCTATTTCCTCCTTTAAAGGTGTTACATGTATTTTCTCTCGATTAATTTTTACAACCCTCTCTGTTACATAAAGATGATTATAAAACCTCTAAAATCATTGTTCAATTCAATTATTTATATAATAATGATAGGTATAACCTATCATTATACTTGAGGTGATTCCAATCGAATTACGACAACTTGAATACTTTTTAGCTGTTTCAAAAGAATTACATTTCACAAAAGCAGCTGAAAAATTAAATATTTCACAGCCTTCACTAAGTCAACAAATACGTGCATTAGAGCATGAAGTAGGAATGCCACTTTTCGATCGAATTGGTAAAAAAATATCATTAACTGAAGCAGGGAAGATTTTATTATCACATAGTAAAACCATTTTTCATGAAGTCGAACAAGCTCGTTCAGCTATTCAAGACCTAAACGGATTACAGCAAGGTTCCTTAACAATAGGGGCTTTGTTAACCGTCGTAAATTATTTACTACCAACAGCTATTTTAAATTTTAATAATTTATATCCTAATATAGAGCTTTCTGTATTAGGGCTTCGTACAGGAGATATTCGTGAAAAATTATTACAAAACGAACTAGATATTGGAATTACATTTCTCCCGGTGCAAGATAAAGAGATTATCTCCATCCCTCTATACAAAAGCAATCTTACATTGGTCGTGCCCACTGGTCATCGATTAGCTGAACGTAATCATGTATCTATTGCTGAATTACAGAACTACCCTTTAATTCTTTTACCTAAAAATTTCTTTTTAACCGAACTAATTACATCTCATTGTCAAAAGTTAAACTTTAAACCAAGGCCAATTTTAGAAATTAGTACGATGGAATCTTTAATCCAAATGGTTTCCAAAGGAATGGGAATTACAGTGTTACCCAAACCATATATAGACTTTTTACAAAATAAAAACATTCAAGCTATTAAAATAGAAAACCCTACTCCAATAATTGAAATAGGGCTAATTTATAGAAAAGATAAATATATGTGTGCTGCAACTCGAGAATTTATTGAGCAACTAAAAATCACAGTACGTTCTTTCCAAAACTAAACAAAAGAGATTATCCTATGAAACCGTTTCACAACAATTTAGTAGAATAATCTCTTTTCAAAACAAAGTAAACATTATATTTAACTCTTATAAACTTTAATGTACCTTTTTAGATATTGGAATATATTTAGTAAAATATGCACCAACTAGCAATAATACAATTGAAAATAACCAAGTAAAAGCACCGCCAAAATGAAACCAATATGCAAACATATTTAAGATTGCAAGTGAAAAGAAGCAAATAGAAGTTACCGCACTTTTCAATCCTTTTATCCCAGACTTTTTTCTCTTTTGATAAGCAATATACATCGCAATGACAAGAAAAAAGATAAGAACAAATGGTAACATAACTTTTAGTATTGATAATCCCTCCAGTATAAATGCACTCTTTACATCACCATCTTATCCCATTTATCTTTTAGGTATCAATTCATTCTTATCTTCCTTCCAAAAGTCAGTATAAGTTTTATTTTTAAAGTTCACGTTCACCTCAGAAAACGGCATACTTCCTCCAACTTTCAATGAATACCAGTCGTTTAAAAGTGGTGATCCGAAACAAATCTTCATTGTACGATCATGTAAATCGAATAATACAGAATGTAAAGTTCCAAACCATTCTTCATAGTTATGCACAGTAAGTCCAGCAGGATATTCTTCTTCTACTAACTTTTTTAAAGACTCTATGCTTACTTGTTCACATCTATTTAAATGCTCATGTAAAAGGTGATATCTCTTTGTTGATTGTTCTAATTTCCTATTATTTAATTTCTGAATTGATGAACTAACTGCATGGTTTGTTGATACAATAAAAGCTTGTTTTTCACCATCAATCGTTATTGTGGATTTATGACCGTCAAATATTTCAATATATGCTGCATTTAAAGGATCAGCTATTATTAAATTAATATTACTAGCAATTGGGATTTCTTCTATTAGTAACTTAGCTTCCTGCACATTTTTACATTTCTCCAACAACAATCGAATTACCGCAAAACATTGTAAACCACTCACCATTGGCTTTCTTAAACCTGCAATATTTCCTACTGGTTGACCACATGATGAAAATGTAACAGCTAATCCATGCTCGTTTATCCCTTCCGTTCGGCCAAAATATTGAGTAGAAAAGCCACTATGTGCATACGCACCTTCAACATGAGTTGAACAAAAACGCATATCATCTATTACTGGTGACAAATCATAATTCCTTAATACATATGTGTGCTCTAAATCGGTCTTTTTAGGTAATACTGCACAATGACTACAACCTGCTTTCAATAGTGTTTGATAGTAATACATCATATTTTTTGAAGGGATTTTTAACACTTCACAAAACCCCTCAATTTCTTCATTTATGCCTGGACAATGTTTGTTTAGTATATTTCTCGATTCTGTCCAATGGTTATTAGATATTACATTTTCTTCGTGTATAAATTGCGGGATGAGATACGGATTTTGTTTCACGAATTCCCCTTGTTGCTTTCCAATCTCATAATAACTTCCTTTTAATGATGAAAAATACCCCTTTACTTGATACATCAAACTCCCCCTCACATTGGATATATCCATATCGTACCAAATGAATTTCATTCATCCTTGATGTTTTTTACTATCTTTCTTTAACACCATCCCATTTTAATATCTCCACTAATAATTATTTACTAGACAATTAAAGTTTTGTTAATATTGCTGTAATAGCTTTATTTCAAAATAAAGTAGTTTGGATATCAAATGAGCAAAATACTTTGTTAAACCCACTTATAAGCAATCATCTAATTCATGAAATCAAAAAACTTATTTATCAAAATAAAAGGAGAATTTATGTATGAGTAGTTGCAAACCAATTGATAAATTAACTATTGAGGACCTAAAACAAAACCCCATTTGGGAATGGGCAATACATGAAGAGGAAAACGAAGAACATGACGAAACATGGGTAAAACCAGCGGCAACTACTAATTTTACAGAAGAATTAAACGGTTCAATCGTACTAGGCGAATTATTCTTACATAATGGTAAAAAATTCCCTATGATGTGTGAAATTGATATTGAAGGTGACGAGGCCGTAATTCGTTCTGTTGTTTATTATAAGGAAGCAAAAAATGAGTATATTGCTATAGAAGATATTGTGAAAACGGTCGAAATGCCGTTATCGATTATTATTAATCTTACAATTCATGCAGAATCCAAAACCTTACGCTTCACTGCACATAAAGTAGATATTTATAAAAATTCAATAACGACTAATTTTAATTAAAGTCGGCCGAAATAAAGAAAACAATTATGAAATACAAACTGGGGAGTCATTAACGATTCCCCAGTTTTTTAAACTATATTAAAGTATCCCCTTTTCCACTAAAGTCTCTGCGATTTGAACTGAATTCCAAGCCGCACCTTTTAATAGGTTATCGGAAACAATCCAGAGGTGGAATCCGTTTGGCGTATCAGGATCTTTACGTATTCTTCCGACAAATGTATCTATTTTCCCTTCTGCATATAATGGCATTGGATACAGCTGTTCACTAGGGTTATCCTGCAAAATAACACCTGGTGCATCCATTAGTATTCCCTTGATTTCCGCAACGCTTGCTTCTTTTTCCAGTTCTATATAAACCGATTCTGAATGCCCCGATACAACTGGAACACGTACACAAGTAGCTGCCATTTTCAAGTTTTCATCTTCTAATATTTTCTTCGTTTCTTGAATCATTTTGACTTCTTCAAAAGTAAAATCATTGTCTGTAAATATATCTACTTGAGGCAGTACATTAAATGCTATTGGATAATGTTTTTTATCTTTTTTCACCGGTAATATATCACTCTTCACTTCTTCACCTGCAAGTATAGACTTAGCCTGCTCTTGTAATTCATGAATCGCATGAATGCCAGAACCCGATACAGCTTGATATGTTGAAACGATAATTCTTTCTAAACCAAATGATTTTCGAATCGGCTGAAGTGCTGTTACCATCTGTAATGCTGAACAATTTGGAACTGCAATGATACCTTTATGCTGTTTTAAAGTGTGCGCATTCACTTCCGGAACAACGAGCGGTACACCTTGTGCCATTCGGTACTCACTTGTGTTATCAATTACAATCGCACCACTAGAAACTGCATGAGTTACAAATTGTCTAGATACTTCTCCCCCAGCGCTAAAAAAGGCAATATTTACACCTTCAAAGCTAGTTGTTTTTGCCTCTTGTATAATTATCTCTCGTCCTTTGAATCTTACTTTCTTACCAGCGGATCGTTTTGACGAAAGCAATGTAACTTCAACTATATTAAACTTCATTTCATTCTCTAACAGTTCAATAATTTTTTGCCCTACCGCACCTGTAGCCCCAACAACAGCTACATGATAGCCCTTTTTGATCATCTTTTCTCCTCCAATATCACCTGAATGAATATTTCTACAATTTCATTTTATACAGAATTTAATCATTTGGAAAATTAAAATACATGATATAATCATTCACAAATCATGATAATAAAAGAGGGATCGCTTATGGAAATGAGACATGTTAAAACATTTTGCGCCATTGTGAAGTATGGTAATTTTTCTAAAGCTGCGCACGCGCTAGGTTATGCGCAATCTACTGTTACAGCACATATGAAAGCTTTAGAGAACGATTTACATATTCCTCTTTTCGATCGGTTAGGGAAAAAAGTGCTACTTACAAAAGCAGGTCATCAATTTCATCCTTATGCATTAGAATTACTTTCAATATATGAAAAAGCGCAAGAAATCCCCCAAAATACAGATTATTTAGAAGGTACATTAAGTATTACATCTAATGAATCATTAGCGGTATACCGATTACCACAATTATTACGTACTTACAAACAGAAAAATCCGAAAGTAAATATCGTACTTGAAACAAACACAAATGAACAAGCATTACAAAAATTACGTGAAGGAGAAACAGACGTTGTCTTCATAATTGGAGAAAGTATAGAACATAATGATTTTATTACGCGTACTTTTAGTAATGAAACATTTGGATGGATTTTACCACCTTATTCCGCTGCACATACAAATCCATTCCAGTTATTACAGGAAACTCAGTTCATTTTTACAGAACAAAGTTGCGGCTATAGGACAATGGTAGATCGTTTTTTACGTCAAAGCGGAAATATTCCAGCTAAAACATTTGAAACTTCCAATGTTGAAGTCATTAAACAATCCGTCATGTGTGAGTTAGGCATTTCAATTCTTCCTTATATCGTTGTACAGGAAAGTTGTCAAAAAGAACAACTATGTTTTCAGCCTATCGAAACTCCATCCGTTATTCAAAGTCATGTAATCTATCATAAATCCAGATGGATTTCCCCGGTGTTACAGTCGTTTCTTTCCTTACTTGAACGAGATTAAGATATTAAGAAGTACATATAAAAAGAGTAATTGCCTAATAAGCAATTACTCTCTTACATTAATTAGTATATTATTTATTAGTCTGTCCGCCACCTGCAATTAATTTACTCCCTGAATATGTACCTTTGTTCATAAACACTTGATTAATTAATTCTTTTTGCTCAGCTTCCGACATTACTCCTTTTCCTTCTCCTAAATTCCCACTTTGTAATTTCCAAATCTTATTGTGATCCCCATCAACCTTTTCATATTTCCCTTGTTTCCATCGTTCTAAAATTTCTACATATGTACTTCCCTGTACAAGATCATTACTCTTTACAATATCAATTAAGCTTTCAATCCGCTCTTGTGTAATAAAAATATAACCCCACTTTTGATCAGCTTTCGCTTTTTGATGTGCCATTTCATGTAATGCTGTCTGTATGTTCTCATCTGTCCATTTAAAATTTTTATTAAAACCACTATTCGGCAATGAATAATTGCCATTTTCTAAAAGCTTTGCATCTTCTGCTTTTACGTTACTATCAGCTAGTACTTCTACTGCTGGAGCAGCTGGTGATGCCTTTTTCGCAGCTGGTTTACTATTATTTAAATAATGCAGCATACCATATGTTAAACCTACTCCGATTACCGCCATACCAGCTAGAATACCGATTATTTTAAATAGTGTTTTCATCGCGCTTGTTTCCTCCCAAATATCTCTGTTCTGACTACCTAATTATTTTTTATATAAAAACTGTTACTTCATTTAAAATATCGCATCCCATCCCCTATCATATTATTTATATATACTTTCTCATATTGTATTTCTTTTTCTTTAAAATTGAAAGATTATTCTGTTAAATATTGAAAGTATTCTACAAATTTTTCCTTTATATTTATAAAAAAGCAAAAAAAACAACGAGCGCGTTCTACAACACTCGTTGTTTTTACTTTATGCACGATTTTCTTTTAACCACTTCGTAATAGCATCTAACCTCGAAACATCAAAACGTCTTTCTTCACACACGTTCAAATTTTTTGAGTTTCTCACTATTTCTAATTCATTATTTCTTACACTTTTCGCCTCAATTAATTTACAATACCCATCTGTAACAGTATTTAAATTTTCATAATAACGCTGAAACGATTTTGATATATGTAAATGTTTTTCAAAGTTTCTCCTTCTTTTCGTTTCATCATATACTTTCCGCTTTCTAAGTTCTTCATCGTTCGTATATAAATAAAAATATTGATCCGGAAAACCAATTTCCCTATTTAACATCTTTTCTTTATAAAAATTTTCTATTAAAGATAATGGCTGATTAAATATATCAAAATGAAAACACCAATTATAACTAAGTGGCTGAAATATATCACCATCGAGTATTACGAATTCATATTGCTCTGACTTCTGAACAGCTATATTCCAGCGCTCAACTTGTTTTTCAAAATACCATGTTCTATGTTCATTTTTTGGTCTTTCAAATAAAGAATTCACTTCAGGTATTATATAAGCACCATAATTCTTTTCTAATTCACGGCACGTGGTACTTTTACCAACAGCGCTTGCTCCCTCAAATGCTATTATCCCCATAGTTTCTCCCTCTTTCATTAACTAAAATTTCGTTGTTTCACTTTTCTTCCCCATAACTTTCTCCATAAAACAATTGAAGCAATAGCGAGCATGATTGTTGTAATGATACTACCTTCAATTCCAAACGTGCCTCCATGAAGGAATACGGGGCCATTTGTTGCAGGTTTAAATAACGGCGTTGAATATATGGTCATCCCGCTAACTGCAAAACCGTAGACGTTATATTGTGCCCAATTCCAAATGGAATGCCATGCGCAAATCCCCCACAGACTACTGTCTTTTAAAACGTAAAAAGCTGCAAATACACCAACTAATATTATATTCGATATTGAAAGAATTGTAATACCTGGATTAAGTAAATGAAGAAAACCAAATAAGAAAGACGTCACAACAATCCCAACCCATATACGACTTCTAACAGAAAGAACCGGGAATAACCAACCTCGTACAATAATTTCTTCTGTTGCCCCTTGTATTAAAAATGCGACTAAAGAACCTACAATACCCAATATAGCGGTTACTGTAATTTTTTGTATTTGTAATGTTACAACTCCTGCTAATAGGAGTAAAATTACTGGTATTGAAATGAAAACAAATCCTATTAATGCACCTCTCAAATATTTTCTTATCCATTGATTCCCCCAAAAACCAATGGATGAAAATGATCTTTTCTCTACAAATCTAATCCATAAAAACACAAAAAATATTGCGCCGCCAAACGTTAATATCATCTCAATGTCGCTATAAATCGCCTTCATAAAAGTTGTTTCTGCTTTCGGTAAAATCAGCATAAACAACATAAATAATTCACCTAAAGTTAAAAATATAATCGCGAGTATGACAGCAAAAACAGGATGAACTTTTCTTCTTCCTTCTTTTGCTGCTTCAATTATTTTAAATTGTTTATTTTGCAATATTCTATCCTCCTAATTATGGTACTCATCAGCAATATTAAAATGATATTTAGCCTTTTATTTAAACTTATTTTTTCATATAAATGATTTTTGTTTGGAATAAATTCAAATTAGGAATAATATATAAATAAAAGAGATGCCTTTGTGCCTTTACTATTATCACCCAGATTAGTCAGTGGTATTACCAGCACTTGCTATTTCCCACCATTTGTTGTAAGATAGTAATTAAGGTCAATTTAACACTATATTTTCTTTGCATATTATCAAGTATCAATCAGGGACATTTTGTACTCCTTATGGGTTTTTGATAATATGTGAACTTTTATTTTCATTCAAATAAGGCCGATCATATTGTAATTTTTCTACTTTTAGGAGGCATTACCATGACATTAACAGGTAAAGTAAAATGGTTTAACAGCGAAAAAGGTTTCGGTTTCATCGAAGTTGCAGACGGTAACGACGTATTCGTTCACTTCTCAGCTATCACTGGCGACGGCTTCAAGTCTCTTGACGAAGGTCAAGAAGTTAGCTTCGAAGTTGAAGAAGGTAACCGCGGACCTCAAGCTAAAAACGTTGTAAAGCTATAATTCAAACAATAAAAAGGTTGTTACCAGCAAGGTTAACAACCTTTTTATTATATAACTAAAATTTTTTACATAAAAGGAGTGGTTACATGTATCGCAATCGAAAGAACGATGTAGCAGAAGTACCACCAGAACAAACCCCTGTTTGGGAATGTGAATCAGAGGATTGTTTAGGATGGATGAGAAAGAACTTTTCATTTGAAGAAGAGCCTAAATGCCCTTTATGTAAAAGTAGCATGAAAAGCGGAGAACGTTTATTACCTAAATTAGGTTAATTTATAATAAAAAAAACCTCTTTTAATTAAGAGGTTTTTTTTATTATAAATTTATGTCCTCAATATCAGTTCGCACTATAGAATACAATAATGCATCGTGTTGCTTATTTCCTTGATGAATATATCCGCGCAATAGACCTTCTTTTTGAAAGCCGATTTTAGATAACATTCTACAAGAAGTAACATTTTCAGGATATGTAATAGCTCCAATTCTAAACAAACCCAAATCTTTAAACCCATAATCAATAATTTCTCGAGCCGCTTCTGACGCATAACCATTTCCCCAATAACGAGGATGCAGGTCATATCCAATCTCAGATCGTTTACTCCATAATTGTAAATTGTTTAGTCCAATTGTTCCTATTAAAACGTTCGTTTCTTTTAACACAATTCCCCATCGTATTGCCTTTTTCTCAAAGTAATTTTTCGAAAAAGATTCGATCATACGTGAAGCTTGTCCAAACTCCGTAAAAGAATTCATACCGTAATAACACGTTACTTCATCCAATGAAAAGATTTCATATATTTTTTGACAATAAGATTGTTCTATTTCAACTAAACGTAAGCGTTCTGTTTCTAATATAGGAAATGCCATAGGATCACTCCTTTCTCTCTACTCATTCATTATATCAGAAAAAATATTTATAATTACTAAAGTCCTTATTGTTCCATAAATCAAACATTTCTAATGACGCATTCCCTCTTTATTCTATATACACGAATTGGATACCTTCTGATTACTACTCAAACATTACGCTATAATTTCCATAAATCGAATTTCAAATTATCAAGAACTGTAAAAAAATTGTTTCTTCATTTTCTCCTTCCAAACAACCACCCTACCCCATACATTTATGGTAAAATATAGTTAATATATTATTTTATTGTGGAGGTGTAAATTTCCTATGTATATATTCATCGGCTTATCCCTCTTACTCATATTACTTATTTTTTTATTCGCAAAAAAATTCACACCAAACTCTTTCATGATGACTAACTTTAAAGGCAATAGCTTTAAGACATTTTCAATCGGTATTTTAATCGCTGCCATACTCTCACTTTCATATGGAACTTATCATGCAGTAACATATCAACCTAGTTATTTAGATATTAAATTAAAAAATCAAAACTACACTGTTTTCGGTAATGTAGGCGAATTCGGTTATTTCTCCGAAGAATTATTAAAAAAAGATACAGAAGTTCAACTATATTTCGTCTCTTGGAAAAAAATGCAGTTAAAAAATCCGGTAATACTTATAGAATATCCTTCAGGAAAACAAGAAACATGGAAGCCAAATATCGTATTAATACCGATAAGTAAATTACAAGAAAAACATGATATAAAAGATATTTATCAACTATCACCGTATTCATTTAAAGAATCTGGAGAAATAACATTAACAATAAAAGAAAACAATGTAAAAAACAATAAAATTTCCATTCAAATAAAATAAATAAAAACTGTTCCTTCATTTTGCTGAAGGAACAGTTTTTATTTATTCTACAGTATTATTTATTTAATGTAGCCATTATTTCATTGGCAATATTCTTTCCATTTCCAATACACGCACCAATTCCAACACCGTAATATGAGGCACCAGCTAAATATACATTTGGATAAAGATTTGTCATTTTTTCTTGCAATGCTTGAACCGCTTGATTATGTTCTAAATGATATTTCGGCATTAAATCTTTCCAATTTGTAACTTCAACTACTTCTGGTTCACCTTTAATTCCGAGACTCTTTTCAATATCATATAAAGCTACTCGTACTAATTCTTCTTCACTGTAATCCTTGATTGTTTCATATACCGGATTGGTACTCTTATAAAACATTCTAACTAATAATTTTTGTTTACCCGATGTATGTTTCCACTTTCGACTTGTCCATGTACAAGCATCACAATGTAAATCACTGTTTTCCGTTACAATAAACCCCGTACCGTCAGCTGGTAGTTGTTCATCTAGTATGTCAAATCCTAAATAAATACTAATAAGAGATGAGTTTTTAAATGTATTAAACTGCTCATTTAACTCATTAGACTGTAATAAAGTTTGCGCTATATCATGTGGAGCTGCTAAAACAACATAATCTGCTTGTATTGTTTCATGATTTGCAAAAGAAATCTCATATCGATCTTCTTGTTTACTTACAGCCGTCGTTATAGCACCTTTTTTTACGACAGTTTCAGTCAGCACTTCTTCTAAGCGATTAATTATCGTAGATAGTCCACCTTTAAATGATACGAATTTTTTATTTCCTGCTGATTGAAATTGTTTTTTATTCTCTTCAAAACCTTTAATAATACTTCCATACTTATTTTTATAATCCAGTAAATACGGTAATGTAGATGCCATTGTAAGCTCATTCAATTTACCAGAATATACGCCTGAAAGCACAGGAGCAATTTGTCTTTCCACTAACTCTTTCCCTAAAAAGCTTTCTAAAAATAGAGCAAGTGATGTATCTTTCGTAAACTCTTTATTTTTCGTTATGAAATCTTTTAAAGCTACGATTTTCCCCTTCGTTGAGACTAGCGTACTGCTAAACAACGACCGGGCACTCATCGGTATCCCAAATATAGTATCAGAAGGAATTGGATGTAACATGTTTTCAGAATATATGTAAGAAATACCCGTTTCATTATATACCATTTCATTTTCTAAATTTAAATCTTTTACAAGTGGCATAACGTGTTCATTACGAGCAACGATTGAATCCGCCCCTGACTCCATAATGAAATCCTTTTCTTCCACACTATGGATTTTACCACCTAAATACTCTTCTTTCTCAATAAGAATTAAATTTAAATCGATATTATAATCCTTTTTTAATTTTTCTAAATAAAACATAGTAGAAAGTCCCGTTATACCTCCACCGATAACAACAACTGTTTTCATATGTGCTGCGCTCCTAACCGATACAATTAATAATTCCTTTTTATTATAACCAAAAGTCCTTATATTCGACTAGCAAGTTGCGCATTCTGTAAGAAATTAGACAATATATTTTAATATATTTTCAAATTACCTAATAAAAAAGAACTATAACATTTACAAACCCCGTCATAGTTCTCTTTATTTTAAAAACATAAAGTAATTGATTAATTTGTCTAGTTCTTGACTCAATGCCAATACTTTTTCATGTTGAATTCCATAATCCGATACTAAATATAAAAGTTCTTCTTTTTTTATTTCAATTACTTTTTCCAATTTCGCTAGTTCCATGTCGTTTTACATCTCTCCAAAAATAAAATGTATGTATTTCAGTATAGCCTACTTACATAATTAGTAAAAGTAAAATACGCATGTAAAATCTTACATATTTGAAAAAATAATATACTACTAACAAAAAAGAAACTAGATTAAACTTCCTTTTACAGATCATTAACGTTCATTAAGAATTAATAACATAACGGAATTTTTCTAATGTGATATCTTTATAATTTGGAGCTCTCTGTATATGATTAAAATAACTATATGAGAATTTAAATACATGACCAAAATCCCAATCGAATTCACTATAGTCTTTTATCCAAAATATATTTTCAGTTGGTAAAATATTTGCACGTTTAGATTGAATTAAAGGTAATCGATCTATAGGTGAGTGTAAAGTTATTTCCGTATTCAGCTTGAGCTTTTGGCTAGCTCTTAGTACGTATACTAGTTTTAACAGCGGACGTATCCCTCGTTGAAATATATCTATATGTCCTAAATCGTACATTATATTAATTGCGTGGGAGTATGTAAGCAAATGCCCAATTAAATCATGATGTGATTCCGCTCGATAAATACTATTAAATTTCGATAACTCATTTAAAATGAACTGAGATACTTGTGTTGGATTACTCAATTCACTTTGTATCTCATCTTCAAAACTTAATTGTTTTACTTCTTTCGTCGTATAACCAATCCACGATCTACCTGGAATTGTTTTTCGAAATGATAAAATAAGAGTAGTAATCCCTTCAATTGCTTGATTATCACCCCATTTTTGTAGCTCTTTCATAGCTAATAAACTCAATGACGCATAAATGACGTTATGCCCCACCCAATGAAGCTCATCAATCGTTTGTTCTAAAGATTTTATAATCATATTCTCCGCAATTTGAAAATTCATTTCTTTTTTATCATCAATCATCTCACCAATTTTTTTCTTGTTCAGCATCATCCTTGTTTGCGAATACATATTACGAGCTGTTTCTTCATCAATATTATTATCTTTCATAAAAAAATAACTAGCAATTGCAGCTGCTCCAAAATGCGCATGCCAAATATCATTTGTTTCTTTTTTACATTGAGAAATAATTGAAAGGCCGCCTTTTAAAATACTTTTGTTTTCCATTTTCTATCTCCCCTAATAAAGTGAAACTTTAATCAGTGGGGGTTTTGTTCATCCCCCCACTGATTATTAGTTGAACCAATCAGGCATTTACGGGCAGTTAATCCCCCACCTAACTTCTTTGCTTTCACTGAATTTCGAGGGAGGTCTTACTGCCTGTTAATGCGGGATAAAAATCACTATATTTTCATCCTAAAGATGGTGTCAGGACAAATAAAATGTGATTCGATTCATCACTTTTATTCAAAAATCGATGCTTCACATTCGGTGGAATACGTACAACATCGCCTTCTTCTAAAAAATATTCTTTTCCCTCCAATTCCACATACACTTCCCCTTTCATAATAACAGCAATCTCTTCCTTATCTTCATGGGAATAATGGCTTTCTGTTGTGTTTGCTCGTTTATTTAAATCCATCATTAGCATTTCAATACGTGCTTTCATAAAATCAGGTGTTAATACATCATATACAATGTGATCATTGTTTTCCCGATATACTTTTTTTCGATCTTTTTTCTTAGAAATGAGTGAATCTGTATCAATATCGTTAATAAAAAGTGTAAACAGCGGTACATTTAATGCTTTTGCAATTAATTCCAAAACATTTAAAGAAGGATTAGCATGTCCTCTTTCAATTTGGCTAATTAACGACGTACTAATCCCTGCATAATCAGCGAATTCACGAATTGTCATATTATTTTTCTTACGATAACTTAATACCGTTTGTCCAAGCCTATCATGTATCACAGTAAAACTTCCTTTCGTCCATCATAATGCATGTTTCGTTGTCTTTGTGCTGACATACTAAACAAAGGCAAATAACCCTTCCCTATTATCTCCGGGACTTATATACTTACTTTTGTACATTATATCGTATTAAGTTTATTATAATAAACATTCTATCGGAGGGACAAACTTTGAAATCACCTATTCTTTCATATTGCATCTTATTTTTTGGTGTATTCGCCTTATCAACTTCAGCTATTTTTGTAAAATTGGCAGATGCTCCTGCGACAATCATTGCTTTTTACCGATTATTCTTTGCCACACTAATTCTGTTACCGTTATTACTATTTAATAAAAATAGTCGAAATGAGCTAAAAACTTTAACGAAAAAACAATGGGCACTTGGATTCGTATCTGGGCTATTTTTAGCTGCACATTATGTACTATGGTTTGAATCATTACAATATACTTCTGTAGCAAGCTCTACAGTTATCGTAACGTTACAACCTTTGTTCTCAATGATTGGTGGTTATTTTTTATTTAAGGAGAGATTTACGAAAGGAGCAGTTATTGGTTGCCTCATCGCTATTTCAGGTAGTATCATCATTGGCTGGCAAGATTTCCAAATTAGTGGAGAAGCTTTATATGGAGATATTTTAGCACTTATCGCTGCCGGTATCATTACTGCTTATTTTTTCATTAGCCAACACGTTCGTAAAGATTTGTCACTTATACCATATTCGGTAATTAGTTATGGAAGTAGTGCTGGCTTTCTTGGCATATTTGCTTTCACACAACAAGAATCTTTCATCCATTACTCTACACAAACTTGGTTGTGCTTTATTGGATTAGCTTTCATCGCTACAATTTTAGGACAAACCATTTTTAATTGGTTATTAAAATGGATAAGTGCTACTGTAATTTCAATGAGTATTTTAGGTGAAACAATTGGCACTTGTATACTAGCGTACTTTATATTACATGAGACCATTTCTTTACAACAAGGACTAGGAATTACCGTTATTTTTATTGGTTTAGTATTATTTTTAATACAGCCAAATTCTAATAAAAAAGCATGACAGTATACTGTCATGCTTTTAACTACTAATTATGTACAATTAAACCATCCGGTCTAAAACGACTCATCATAATTTCATTAATAAACTTTCCGTGAGCTTTCAAATTCCCTATCTTTACTCCCTCTTCTACAAATCCAAATTTTTCATATAAAGCTTTTCCTTTTGGATTCGTTTCTAACACACCTAGTTCTACTCTCTCTAACATTAACCAATTATCAGCCAAATCAAGCATCTTCGTAAGAAGTGCTTTCCCAATTCCTTTATTATGATATTCACTATCAACCCCAATGAATAAATCGCCTGAATGAGATCTTCGGCCCGGACTTTGTGTTAAACCTACAAATCCAACAATTTCTCCATCATATTCTGCAACAAATTCAAATTGATTTGGTGCTAAATTTCGAATTCTATTTTCCATAGCTTCTACACGCATGCTAGGTAAGAAAACCATATACGGTAAAACGTCATCCTGCATACATATACGATGAATTGCTCTAGCATCTTGTATTTCTACTGCTCTAACATTGATCTCCATCTTTCTCTCCTCCATATAAATAACAATATATTTGTGTGTATTCTAGAAACGTTCATGAATGACCTTCTCGTCCGTATTTCTTTATGTCATTTTCACATAATTATTTCGATATAATACTTAATTTCCAAAAAGATTATAATAACTATATCTATATGGTTAACTTTTCACTTTATTATATAAATTAAGCAAATTTTCGATCAGAATACCATTTAGTTTCATGCCGACTATATCACAATTTTCTATTTCAATATTTTTCAGATTACTATTACTTATGGTGCTACCTTCCAAATCACATTTATCGAATAAAATAGGTTCCTTCTCATCTCCGAGACTTGTATTTTTAAATTGCACTCCACCTAAAGTCACCAAATTAAATTTACTACCAGAAAGATTTAAATCTGCATATGATGACCATCTAAAATTTATATTTCTAAACTTTGATTGACTTACATTACAATTACTCATATTCGTATTCATTATATTGCTACCAACAAATGAACTGTTTTTTAAATTCACTTGATAATACTCTGTATTTGCTAAATTACAGTTTTCGTATTGACTATTTTTCATATCTTTATTTGTAACTACACTCTCTTTATTTGAGCTTGTTTTTATTCTTTTCACGTAACAATACTCATCTTCCGATTCAAAAATCATTTGGTAGCCCATCTTTTTATAAAAGTGATGATTATTAATTTGTCTACTAGATGTTTCGAGATCCCAAATCTTTATGTTTGGATATTCCTTTTCTATTAATTTCATAACATGTGATCCAATGCCTTTTCCTTGATAAACAGGATTTACAAAAATACGATCAATTCGACCGTACGACTTACCAGAAATCGTAACTATTATCCCTCCGATTATTTCTTTATCCATTACAACTTTGAAAGAATCCAATTCTTCAATGGAATATTCCATCATTTCAACTGAAGAATATCCTGGCGGTTGAATGTTATAATCAATGACATCATCTTGGCCGTATAGCCATTGTTTTGCTTCTGCATCAAATGTTCTTTTCATTATTTCTGTTAATTTCTCAGCATCTAAAATTGTAGCTTTTTCTATAGATATCATTGTTGTTTTCCCCTTCATTATTACAAACCAATAATTTTTGTGAATGCCATAATTATCAATTCACTTTTGTTTTTAATGCTTTTCCCATTATTACATATGGAACATCATTTTTACTTGGATGAAATGGCTCCAATACATTTATCCAATCTAATCTTTCATATAACGAACGTGCTTTTTCATTGTTTATTTGTGTTGTTAAAACACTCGTTCTATTTGAAACTCCTTCTAGTAATTTATTATGTAATTTCGTTCCAAGACCTTTATTTTGATATTGTGGGTGAACTGCTAACTCTACAAATTCAAAACAATCTTGCAACCATTCGTCTACTTGCTCTAGATGTAACGCTTCTCTCATTAATTGATTATAGTACTGTCCCTCCATTGAGCGATAACCATAAGTAAAACCAACTACTTCATTTTCATCATTTATTGCTACTATACCTTTAAAACCTGTATATTCTATATGCCTATTCATTCGCTTGATCATTTCATTGAAATTTGTTTTCTCAAATACTTTACAATACAAATTTGCCATATTCCCAATTAGGATCTCCTCTTTTACAATGCTTACAAATTTCACTTTACTCCCCCCTATTAAAACATTTATATCCTTTTTAAAAACTAAGAAAATTAACACTAATCACTCTCTTTACTATTAAACTACAAATCACCCTATATTTTCCACAGTTACTTAGTATTAATGAATAATAAAAAGAGACCATGTAATATAAACATGTTCTCTTCTTTTATTCATTTTTAATTTTATCCCGCTATTTGCCTGGCAGTAAGACCCCCACCTCAAAATTCAGCGAAAGCAAAGAAGTTAGGTGGGGGATCAATTGCCCGTAAAATCCCGATTGGTGAGGGCTGAACCCCCCCACTGATTAAAGTTTCACTTTATATAATTAAAAATTAGATATTACTTAAGCCACTCGTTGCAAGTATTACTTAACTGCTGTAAATCTTCTATAAATTTACTCGCATCATATCCATCACAAACCGAATGATGTACTTGCAATGAAACTGGTAGCATAACCTTGTTTCCTTCGTTAAAATATTTCCCACAAGTTATAATTGGCAATAGAAAATTTTCATCATTATTAATATTAAGATTAAATCCAGTAAAACTAGTCCAAGGTATGCTAGAAATCGGAAATACATTAGGCGGAATATTTTCTTTCGTGAAAAGACCATGAACACTAGCATAGTATCTCATATCATCTTCATACTTTTTATAGAAAGTGCGGAAATCACTTGAATAATCCGTCCATATACTTGAAAAAGACTTATCATCTTTATGAAAGATTGTATAACTCGGTATCATTTCCTCCCAATAGCCTAAAACTCCTTCATCGTTAAAACATGTTCGAAATTTTTTATGATTATTTACTACTCTAGAAATTAAATATATAAAAACGGGATAAAATTTTATTCCCTTTTGATATACTTCCTCTAATAACATCGTGATATCAACATTCACAGTCATACTAAATGTACATTTCAACTTTAAATAATGCTCAAAATACCGCTCTCTATTCCAATCTTCTCTATCAATTACATGAAACTTCATTCTAATAGCCTCCTAAAATTTTCTTTTTATTTTAGAAGGCTAATTCCCTTGCTCTCACCATACTTGTTCACTCCTAACAGTTTACAATTCACCCTAATTATTCATTTAATTATATAACATATGTAAGAATCAATTCACATATTTCTGGAAATCCATCCACATACTATAGATAAATCAAATGAAATTTGGAGGATACATACATGAATAACAAAAATATGAATAAAAAAGAACATGTTACTGAAAACACTACATCTATTCAAAATAATAATACTGCAAATCTTACTATCGAAGAACAAGCAATGAACGGCTTATATGGAATGCCCGAAACAACAATTGAAGATGCTGATCACGCTGCAGCTGATGATTTGACTTCAAAAAATTAATTAACTACATTGAAAAAAGCCAAGGAAAATATCCTTGGCTTTTTTAACTATGCATCCACCTTTTGTATTTCTTCACTCTTTCTTGAAAGTTTACCTGGCCAAAAAGCAAATCGGCCTAAAACTACTGTAATCGCGGGTACAAGTAACGGTCTTACGATAAACGTATCTAGTAATACGCCAATTGCAGTTACAATACCAAATTGAACTAATACTTGAATTGGAAGTGTACCTAACACTGCAAAAGTTCCTGCTAAAATTAAACCAGCCGATGTAATAACACTACCTGTTTGTATTACACCATTTTTTACTGCATCCAAGTGATTTTGTGTCTTTCTGTTTTTCCATATTTCTGAAACCATAAAGATATTATAATCTTCACCTAAAGCAACTAAAAATACGAATGCGTACAACGGTATCGCACCTTGAATGGCCGGCGCACCCATACCGTAATGAAGTAATATCCATCCTGCTCCTAACGCTGAGAAGAATGATAAAACGACAGTTACAATTAAATAAATCATCGCAACAACCGATCGTAAGTAGACAAGTAATAGTAAAGCGATAATGCTAATCATTACTGGAATAATTACTGATTCATCACGTTCCGTAATTTGCTTTGTATCATATAATGAAGCTGTTTCCCCACCAATCCATAATTGATCTTTAGCATTACTAATCCCAGCATCTTTTAATACTTTTTCTATACTACTTTTCAATTTAGGAATTTGATCTAACGCTTCAATTGAGTATGGATTTTCCGCTAAAGAAACTTCATACATTTGTATTTGCTTATTTTCTTTTCCCTCTTTTGGCTCTTTCACTGTATTTACGAAAGAAAATTTCTCTAGTTCTTGTTTAATAGGAAGCTCTTTGCCTTTCGTATCAACAACAACTTTTATTGGTGCTAGTTCACCAGCTGAGAAATGATCACTAATTAACGTAAACCCTTCACGAGAAGGCATATCCTTTGGAAACGACTCTAATAAGTCATATGTGTATTGAATACGTGGTACGAATGAAGCCAATCCGCCTAATACAAATACAGTTAGCATAATTATTGTCCACGGTCTTCGTACTACAATATCTCCAAGTTTTTTACTAAAGGAGCCTTTTGATTTTTCAACTTTTACAGCCCTCTTTTTCTTTCTTGCAAACTCCTCATTCATTGAAGTTGTTCTCGGTATAAACGGGAAAAATGCAATCCTACCGAATATTAATAATAGTGCTGGTAAAATCGTTAAAGCAGCGATTCCCATTATAAATACAGCAACACTAAATGGTACTGCAAATCGATGAAAGGCTCCATAATGAGCAAGTAGTAATGTTCCTAATCCAAGTACAACAGTTAATGCACTCATTATAATTGCACCGCCAGAAGCTTTAATCGCAAGTTGTAATGCTTTATATTTACTTTCTTCTTCTAACAAGTACTCTCTATATCTCGAAATTAAAAATAGACAATAGTCCGTTCCAGCGCCAAACAATAATACTGTCATAATTGATATCGCTTGGGCATCTACTTTAATCCATCCGTGATCAGCTAAAAAACCGAGTGTAGGACTAATAATACCGTATGCAAAGCCAACAACAAGTATAGGTAAAATCGCTAAAATTGGTGAACGATACAGTAAAATTAACAAAACTAACACTAGTAGTACAGTAGCCACTAACAATTTCACATCTGCTTGACTAAATAAACTAACTGCATCCGTTTGAATACCTACAGGTCCTGATAATCGAACATGTAAACCAGATTCACTTATTTTTTGTTTAAATGGATCTTCATCCACCTTACTATTCACTATTTTTCTAAACTCTTCAAGATTTCCTTTTAATATATCTGTACCAGCAGATTTATTAAAAAATACCGGTGTAACAAATGATGTACCATCTTTTGATGCACTTTTTGATAATACTTGCTCTGGGATTGTATCAAATGGTGGTAACGTTGATTGTTCTTTTAAAGGACTAGCTTTTAACTCCTTATAAACATCTTGTATGAGTTTATAATCCTGTGACTGTAATCCACCATCTCTATACCATACTACTAACAACGGATTCCCTGCATTATTCGGAAACTCTTTTTTCATAAGCGCTTCCGCTTGCTGTGACATAGCTGTTTCAGGTAAATTTTTCGGATTCGGTTCTTTCGTACTGTTTACTTGTGGTAACGTAAATGAAAGTAATAATGTAATAAGAATCCACACCGATAAAGTGATCCACTGCGTATTTCTCCCTGCTACAAGCCTCCCTAACATATGTAACGGGTGCTTTTTCATAAAAACCCACCTTCCTTTTTTCCTCCATTATTAATTATATATACTGGTCGGTTAATTAATCAAGAATGATTGAAAATTATGTTATAATTATCTCAATCATAAATGTCAGGAGCGAATGTATTTGGAACAAAAACAACGTCCTCTCGGAAGGCCGCGTCAAAATAAAAATACAAAATCTACAAAAGAAACCATTTTAGAAGTAGCAACCCGCTTATTTCTTACACAAAATTATCAAGTCGTTTCTATGGATGAGGTCGCAAAAGTTTGTGGTGTTACGAAAGCAACTGTCTACTATTACTATTCAACAAAAGCCGATTTATTTACTGCTACTATGATCAAAATGATGGTACGTATACGTGAGAATATGTTTCAAATACTCTCTACAAACAAAACGTTAGAAGAAAGATTATTAGACTTCGCTAAAGTTTACTTACACGCAACGATGGATATTGATATGAAAAATTTTATGAAAGATGCAAAACTGTCGTTATCTGAAGAACAATTGAAAGAATTAAAAAATGCTGAAGATAATATGTATGAAGTACTAGAAAAAGCACTCGATAATGCGATGCACATCGGAGAAATCCCAAAAGGAAACGCTAAATTTGCGGCTCATGCTTTCGTATCTTTATTATCAATTGGGAATTTTAAAGATGAAAATCACAATCCTATTCTAGCAAATATAGATGAATTAGCACAAGAAATCGTTTCTTTTTATTGGAATGGGTTAGGTCATTCATATTAAACTGATTTACTTTAATAAAAGAGCATGTTTAATTTTTTCAAACTGAACTGCACCCCAATTGTTAGACACAGTCTAACAATTGGGGTGCAGTTTTTCTATGGCTAAATTTACAGCTGATGAAAAAATACAAATCGTTCTACGTTATTTGAACGGAAATGAAAGTTATCGAGAAATAGGTAGATTGCTCGGTATAAGTGACACAATCATTTTGAATTGGGTAAACCAATATAAACAGAATGGTCTGGAAGCTTTTCTAAAACGATGTACAAATTACACACAACAATTTAAACTAGACGTACTAAACTTTATGATTGAAAACGGTATGTCCTTATTTGAGACGGCAGCTATCTTTAATATTCCTGCCCCTTCAACGATTTCTGTTTGGAAAAAACAGCTCGAAACACAAGGAATTGATGCCCTTCAATCTAAGAAAAAGGGGCGTCCATCCATGAAAAAAGATTCAAATAAACAATTAAAACAACCTTTAGCTGAAGGGTCAGTCGAAGCACTTGAAGCACGCATTAAACAGCTTGAGATGGAAAATGAGTACTTAAAAAAGTTAAATGCCTTAGTTCAAAACAAGGAAAAATCACAAAACAAGACAAAGCGCAAGTAGTCTACGAATTAAGGCATAAATATTCGGTCAAGGCACTCGTGG
The DNA here is from genome assembly GCF_038006365.1 of Bacillus sp. FSL L8-0152. NCBI lineage: Bacteria > Bacillati > Bacillota > Bacilli > Caryophanales > Bacillaceae > Bacillus > Bacillus sp. FSL L8-0152. The sequence continues at coordinate 2,346,834 of NZ_JBBOVB010000001.1, read as the reverse complement.
AGCTAGCTACTATTCCTCGAAGCACGTATTATGATTTAGTAAAGAAAATGAATCGTCCAGATCTAGATGCCGATTTGAAAGCTGAGATTAAAGCGATTTATGAGGAAAATGAAGGTCGTTATGGTTACCGTCGCATTCGTGATGAATTAACGAATCGTGGCCAGAAAGTGAACCACAAGAAGGTTCAGCGCATTATGAAAGAGCTTGGGTTAAAGTGTGTTGTGCGTATGAAGAAATATAAATCCTATAAAGGAAAAGTCGGTAGAATTGCACCTAATATTTTAGAGCGTAATTTTTATACAGATGCACCGAATCAAAAGTGGGTAACAGACATCACAGAGTTTAAATTGTTTGGAGAAAAACTGTATGTATCACCTGTATTAGATTTGTATAATGGTGAAATTATTACCTATACAATTGGTTCTAGACCGACGTATTCGCTTGTTTCAGACATGTTAGAGAAAGCATTGGAACGTTTACCTGAAACCCACCAGCTACTGATGCATTCGGATCAAGGATGGCATTATCAAATGAGACAGTACGTCCTTACACTTGAATCAAGAGCTATCGTTCAGAGTATGTCTCGAAAAGGCAACTGTTACGACAACGCAGTAATAGAAAATTTCTTTGGGATTATGAAGTCGGAGTTCCTCTACATAAAAGAATTTGAAAATGTAGAGCACTTTAAAATAGAATTAGAAAAATATATAGATTATTATAATACGAAACGGATTAAGGCAAAATTAAAAATGAGCCCAGTACAATACCGGACTCACTTTTATCAAGCTGCCTAATGAAATAACCGTGTCTAACTTTTAGGGGTCACTTCAAACATGCTCTTTTATAATTTATTTATATACTAATAATCAGATTATACTTCAACGTCAATTAACAAAAAACTCCATTTTAACTTTACAAATTTTGAAGTTGAACATTTATATTCTCCTTACTTAATCCCCCATGGTAACAAACTACAGATTCAATATGTAAATTTAAATACTTCTTCAAAGACTGCTTTGCTTCCTTAATATTTATAGTTGTTTGGGCGTGAATTCCTCCTAACATCCCATTCACACTATACATAGAGTCTCCTGCAATAAGAATTTTGCTTTGTTTCAAATATAAACTAATATGACCCGGAGTATGCCCTGGAGTATGAAGAATTAGTATTCCACCGCAATACGGAAGTTCTTGCCCGTCAATCACAGTCTCACTCACTTTTCCTTTTGGGCGGTTCTCTACATTTCCGTCCTTCAATAAAGGTAAATCCCCCTCGATATATGGCTTATCTAGTTCGTGCGCATAAACTTTAATATTACTTCGACAGCGCTGCAACAACTCCGGAAGACTACCTATATGATCAATATCCTGATGCGTCAAAATCACGACTTTTAACTTATCAAATGATACCCCAACCTTTTCCATCTCTACTTGTATATCTTCAATTTGTCCTGGGAAACCCGTATCTATTAATACTGCCATTTCATCATCCCATAAAAGAATTGGATGAATAACAAATTCTTGAAATTCAAGTTGTAACATTTCTATCCCTTTAGCGATCTCCATACAGCCATTCTCCTTTATATTAAAGTTTAAAAATATGTACGAGTAAACTGAAAATATAAAGTGAAACTTTACTCAGTGGGGGTTTTACTGCCCGGCAAATAGCGTGATAAAGCTCCTCTATCTTATAATATGTTTTGTCATACCAATAGAGAATGCCTCAAACCCTATAGATTCATAGTAAGATTGCAATTTTTCTACACACATAAGTTGTGGAATAACCTTGTTTTGTTCACAGTGCTGGATTAATCGTTTCACTATTTCTTTTCCGATGCCACTAGACTGATATTTTGGCAATACACCAACTCCACAAATAATGCCTGTTATGACTCCATCTGATATGACACGCCCCATCCCTACTAACCTCTTATCATCAAAAACATAAATTGCATACCAACTTTGCTTACACATTCGTTCTAACTCGTTAACAGTTAATTTAAGAGAATTCCATTCTAAAGATTCGTATAAGGATAATAATCCATTAAAATCTGTAGGATGTTCACTAGCGTATACTATTTTCCATGTAAATACTCCCTATTCTCTGGCTTGTTTATATTTCATAAAATTCCCATTACACAAATCTGATCGATGTAAAAATAACTAGAACAAACTTCAATAAGAAAGATAGAATTCCTTCTCAATATAAAATAAAAAGAAGTTATCTCACTTAAGATAACTTCTTTTATATAAGACTCTCATTATATTATCAACCAAAAAATATACAACTGCATACGATTAGCACAAACAAAACTAATAAACCATTTGAGAAATAACCCATTAAATACTACCCCTTTATTAAATTATGTAAAAGATTTTATCATAAAATGATTTACAACTTAATAACTGAAAAAGACATTGTATTCATTAGTTATATATGTTAAGTAATATTTTATTTTCGGGTATATTCTGCTTAACTTAAACCACTTCCCATTCCCTTATACTTAAGTTCTGGTAACTTCAGAACAATACATAAAGAAGACCTCAACTTATTGACGTCTTCTTTTCAACTACACTAATAGCTAATTCACGTTTTTTTTCGAATATATATAGACCCTTCACTAACAGAGACATATATGAAATGTATTCCCACTACATAAACATCTATAATCTGATTATCAACATCCTTATAACCTTTAAATCTCATCCTCGGTTATTCTAATAGCTCTCTTGTTCGAAAAGATATTTTTAAAAATTCCTACTCCCACAATTAATAAACCTATACCAACTAATTTATTTATTTGTAATGGAATGCTCTCCATTCCAAATAATCCAAATGTATCAATACATAACGCAACGACCAATTGAGTAATAAGACTAATTAGCACCGTATATGCTGGACCTAAACTCTTTATTGCACCCATTATACAAATAATTAACCCGATGGCAAACAGTCCACTTACATAAAACAAATAATTTGCAGTATACACTTTAATGCTAATACTGTTTTCTGTAATGATATAAAATAGAATAGAACTAATGAGACCTATTCCAAGGACACATGTAGTCGTTAACCACTGTCCTACATTTTCATTTACTTTTGCATTAAAAACAGATTGTAAGCTAATTAATATTCCTGCTAATATAGCTAAACTAAATCCAATCAAAATCTTCCTCTCCCTTTCATTGCTCATATATATTATCTTTAGCGACTTCCTTCATTCTAGAAAAATCTTTAATGACAATAACTCCATTACTTTTTTCAATTAATTTTTCATTATAAAATCTTTGTAATACCCGAATTACGTGCCTATAACTTACCCCTATAAAGCCTGCAATACTCGTTACCGATGTCGTATCCAAATCCCCTTTGTACATATTTCCGTTACTATCTGTTGAAATTGAAAGTAAATAACTAGCTACACGTACTTCTACAGGATAAAGTAAATTAAGAGCAGTAAAACGAGTCGATATTTTTAACGTGTTCGCAATGTTTTCAAGTAAGAATTTCATAAATATAGGATCATGTAATAACTTGTTTCTAATAACCGTATTAGAAATGGAAATCGCTACAACATCTGAACAAGCTTCAACGACATTATGTGCTTTGCTATTTTGAATTAATTCAATATCACCAACAATTGCGAGTGGATTAATAAAGCGAAGGATTAGTTTCTTCCCTTCAGGTGTAATCGTATAAACTTTTACTTTACCTTTAACAACAAAATATAAACGATCAATTTCGTCATCTATATTGCAAATAAGCTCGCCTTTTTCAAAATGATTTAATTGAAAATATGCTGTATCTATTTCGGAAAAAAACTCGAGCATTTTATTGATTTTCAAATAATGCGTAATTAAACTTGATCTATTCTCCATATTCATTTCCTCCTTTCATTTACATATTAAATACAACAATACCTATAATCATTACTATTGTTCCCACAATATGATATCTCTCCATCTGTATCTTTTTTATATGAAACAGTCCTTTCATTTCAATAACTGTTGCCGTTAACAATTGAGCAACCATTAGTGTGCCAGCTGTCAATGTAACTCCTAGTGAATATATCGCCATAGTTTCTGCACAAATAATGAATCCACCAAATGCACCCGCTACTAAATATATTTTTTTTACACTCTTTAAATCCGTTACTTTCTCTTCTTTCTTTAACAAAAATACAGTTGTTGCAATAATGAATCCAATTAAATGGGTTATAATACTCGTCGACCATATACCGATATGTGAACTAAGTTTCGCATTAAAGGTTCCTTGAAGTGTTATAAATATCCCCGCAAAAACAGCAAATAGAATACCTTTCAAAAAATCATCTCCTCATCCTTTATTTCTGACTTAATTAAAAACCATCATCCTATAATGGCAAAAGGACAAATGTCACATCACTATGAAAATAACTTGGAATGAAAAAAAACACACCTCAAAAATGCGAGATGTGTTTTTCGTTATTTATATATAATGTTTTATAAATAAAAATTACGCTACATTAAAAGATTTCTTTTTCATAACAAACTTTGCAAATAAGAAACGTACAAGCGGTCCCATAATAATTAATTGTAATGGATATGCCATTATGAAATTTTTAATAAAAATCGAAAAATAAATTGAAACAAATGAATCTCCTTGTAGTCCACCATGTAAATGCATCATAGCCATACCGAAAAATGACATAAAGAACACCATTCCGATTACCATAGTTGTCGCCATTGCAACGATAATATTTATTTTCTTAGATTTATCAAATGGCAACATGAATACAATTTTTTTCGCACAAGGTCCAACTATACTTATTTCAATTAATAGCGCAATAATAAAGCCAATTAATAGTTCTAATGCAATCTCTTTAATATAAATTGGTCCTCCTGTTTCATTCATTAGTAAATTGTAAAACGTCATTACGATAACCATTCCAAGGCACATCATCATGCCAAATTGGAGGTTTTCTTTTCTTGTTGTTGGCAAATTTCATCATCCTCTCTCTTTGAGTCTTTGTCATTATATCGACATTGGAACCCCCTTCGTAAGTGAACATTTTGTGAACAATTTTAAAACGTTTTCATGTATTTTCTTTACTTTCAACTCAAATTCTCACTTTTACTTATAAAGGTTTTATATATATCAATGTTGAATTACTAAATTTAACATTGCATTACATTATTACTAGGAGGATAACCATGAATGAAACAGAATTTTACGCATATCACATCGTAACAAGGAAAAGAATGCATATCGGACAAATGATTCCTTTTAAAAAAAATCAACACAATACTCTATATCACTTCTTTTTTGAAAGAGAACAATTAAATGTTAGTGGTGAAGATGGCATACAAATTTTAAATAATCACTATAAAAATGACGAATTACATATAAATAATGAAAATGCTAAAGTAGTTATGAATTATATGAATCAAACAATTAGAGCAGTTAGAGAAACAATTGTAGAAATGGTTAGACTACAAGAATTCCCTGAATACCCTTCCAGGTTATCTTGTTTATACGCTGCTAAAAGCTATGAGGATGCTTTGAAATGGAAAGCGCTATTTGATTCTTACAATCGAGAAGTTTTACAGATTGTTAAACTACGAGTAATCGGAAGTTCTTTTGAAGGTGACGGGAATCTTTTACCGAAAGAAGATGGTATTCCTTTTTCTCAAAAAATCGAACAAGCTAGAAAGTATTGGAAAGGAAATATTAGAAATGAGCTTCCTGAGCTACTGATTAATGGAGAAATTGAAGTGGTGGAAATTATTGATGACTTTTCCTCAATTCATATTTAATTTCTAACTAAATCATATAGGATGGAGATTACAATGAAGAAAAAAGTATACTTCAATCATGATGGCGGCGTAGATGATTTAATTTCATTATTTTTATTACTTCAAATGGAAAACGTTGAACTTACCGGTGTATCTGTTATCCCAGCAGACTGCTATTTAGAACCTGCAATGTCCGCAAGTCGTAAAATTATTGATTGCTTCAGCAAAGATAATATTGCAGTAGCCGCTTCAAACTCTCGCGGGCAAAACCCGTTTCCGAAAGACTGGCGGATGCATGCATTTTATGTAGATGCTTTACCAATTTTAAATGAGTCTGGAAAAGTTGTAGCACCCATGGCAGCAAAGCCTGCACATCACCATTTAATAGAAACACTTCTACAAACGGAAGGAAAAACAACTTTATTATTTACCGGGCCCCTAACTGACCTTGCTCGTGCGTTATATGAAGCTCCCATAATTGAAGATAAAATTGAATGTCTCGTTTGGATGGGTGGTACATTTCTTACAGCAGGCAATGTACATGAACCAGAGCATGATGGAACAGCTGAGTGGAATTCGTTTTGGGACCCTGAAGCAGTAGCTCGTGTATGGGATGCAAAAATTAAAATCGACTTAGTGACACTAGAAAGTACAAACCAAGTTCCGTTAACTATAGACATACGTGAACAATGGGCAAAAGAACGGAAGTATATTGGTATGGATTTCCTTGGTCAATGTTATGCAATGGTCCCCCCTCTCGTTCACTTCTCAACGAACTCTACCTACTATTTATGGGATGTACTAACTACCGCGCTTGTCGGAAACACTAACCTTGCAAAAACTGAAACAATTAATAGTATCGTTCATACATACGGACCAAGCCAAGGACGTACAGAGGAAACTGCTGATGGACGACCTGTAAATGTCGTTTATGATGTAAAACGTGATGTATTCTTTGAATATATTACTGAATTAGCAAAGAAAGCTTCTACTTGAACCACTATCTATACGAAAAATAAATAGAATAAAATCACTTCAGACGATGAACCCCTATATTTAGAATTTAGTTGAAACTACATATTTAACTATTGAAAAGAGTATTGAATTAAATTTCAATACTCTTTTTGTGCAATTTAATTATATTGGATTAATGTAGTGTCTTATTGATTACTCATTTCATAACCATTGACAAAATAAGTTATTGTTTCTAACTCATCTTCATTTAATTCTCTATCTAGTTCTTGTTTATACGCTGCCTTTATCTTCTCTTCATCACCTTTATGAGCTTCTGTATAAGTTCCTACTGTTTTTAACATACGAATCTCTTGTAAAAACTCCTCTCGATTTATCGCTTCCCCATGAGAGAGAATATATGTCTTAGCATCAAATTTCTCTAATTCATCTATCAATTTAAACGTTCTTTTCGTCGTATAGTTCCACTTCGCAGAAAAAATATCTGCATATATACAGTCTCCTAAAAATAATATCTTTTCTTCTTTTATGTACATAACAACTGAATCATGTGCATGATCTCCGCCCACATGTTTTAACACGCATGTCACCCCACCAAGGTCTAATTCAATTTGATCCTGGAACGTTAAGGCCGGAGGAATAATGTTAATATTTCTCGCTTTTTCTTCAAACTCTTTCTTGATGCAATCCGCACAAAATGCAATTTCAGTACCCTCTTTTACGCGTGCGTCCAAAGCTTCATCTGTCCATTCATAAGAAACAAGTGTACGCATCTCTTTTTTCGTTTCAGAATGTGCAATAGACAATGCATCTTGTAGTACAGGCAATCCAAAAATATGATCCCAATGCCAATGGGTTAGTGCTACGAAATCTGGATTCGATACATTTTGTTCTTTTAACATTTCTAAAAATAATTGTGCATGTTCCTCTGAATTCCCTGCATCGATCATTAAAGTTTTTTCTTTTCCAACAACCATTCCTAATATAGGTCTATCTGTTTCAGAAACTGGTGTCATATACCAAAATGAGTTTCCTATTTTTTTAATTTGTTGCATAACCAATTCCCCTTTTCATTTTCTCACTTAAATTTAATATATAAATTATAACGAATCACTACTTTTTTCTCTATAATCAAACACAATTACTTGGACTATTCTAACTTTCCTTTTCGTAAGCTAAAAATAAGTGGAAGAATCGGAGTGTGATACTATGGAACGATTATGGATTCCAATGATTGTAACATTTTTTTCGTTCGGTGGATTACTATTAGGCGGTGCTGTTGGAGTAGCAACACGCCAGCTAATTGAAGAAAAGATGCATCGTTTATACGCATTATGTGGCGGAATTTTACTTGGGCTTTTATCCCTTGAAATTATTCCTGAAACATTTTCAAGCTACGAAATGATTGGGCCTATACTTGGTATAGCCATCGGTATTTTAGTTATGAGCTTATTAGATAACTATTGTCACCATCCAATGATACATAAAAAAGATCAACAAGCATGGCAAACCTTCCTTTTTCTCTCTTTCGCTATATTTATTCATAATATACCTAGTGGATTTGCGTTAGGTACAGCTTTTATAAATCATAATGACTCTGCCATTCCCTTTTTAATAGCAATCGTCGTTCACCATATTCCAGAAGGATTAGCTTTAATTATTCCATTTCTTTTTACAAAACATAAATATATTTCCTTTTTATTAACGACTTTATTACTTTCTCTTATTCTCGGTACTGGCACAGTTTTTGGCATTTTGATGGAAGGAAAAGCTCTTCACCTGCAAGGCCTCATTATGGGAAGTGCTATTGGTTCACTTGGATATGTCACAATTCATGAAATGCTTTGGAAAGCTAAGAAACAGCTCTCTTTCCTTACATTTCTAATGTGGGCAACTAGTGGTTTTTTACTAATAACAGTGTTCACTTTATTCGCTGGTCATCATTAAAGTTGCTAAAGTGAAACTTTTGTTCCTCCCACACTGATTCTTGGATTACAAATAACCAGATAAATTTTCTTATTTGTATATTTTCCCTTTTTATCCAAAACATAATGTTATCTACCTATTATAAGGAGGAACAATTATGTTTGGGAAAACAGCCGGTGAAGCATTAGTTGATTTATTAATTGACTGGGGAGTAGAACACATATACGGTATGCCTGGAGATTCCATCAATTCTATCATTGAAGCTTTAAGAAAAAAACAAGATCAAATTAAATTCATTCAAGTTCGCCATGAAGAAGCTGGTGCATTAGCAGCGGCTGCCTATGCAAAATTAACAGGAAAACTTGGCGTTTGTATGGCAATTGCAGGGCCTGGTGCTATTCATTTATTAAATGGTTTATATGATGCGAAACTCGATAAAGCCCCTGTTCTAGCAATTTCAGGTCAAGTAGAAACCGATTTACTTGGAACGGACTTTTTCCAAGAAGTAAATTTAGAAAGAATGTTTGATGATGTTGCGGTTTATAACCAGCGTATTATGTCAGCAGAGCAACTACCTGCCGTAGTGAATCAAGCAATTCGAATGGCTTATACGAAAAAAGGTGTATCCGTTCTTACTATTCCAGATGATGTCCCAAAATTCGAAGTGAAAAATGGTGCCCGTGTTACAAATACTTCTTTTACTTTGCCTGAGTTGTTTCCACAAAAAGAAGATTTAGATGCAGCGAAACTCGCAATAAATGAAGCGAAAAAGCCTGTGATTTTAGCTGGAAAAGGAACAAAACATGCGAGAGAATCTTTACTTGCATTGGCAGAACATATTGGTGCTCCAATCGTACTTACATTACCAGCTAAAGGAATTATTCCTGATGAACACCCTCTTTGTATTGGTGGATTAGGATTAATTGGAACGAAACCTTCTTATGAAGCAATGAAGCATGCAGATACTTTAATTATGGTCGGTACTTCTTATCCGTTCACCGGCTTCTTACCTGAAAAAGCAAAAACAATTCATATCGATACAGATCCTGCCCAAATCGGGAAACGTTATGCGACAGATATTGGTTTAGCTGGTGATGCTGATAAAACATTACGATGGTTAATTGAAAATGTTGAAGAACACACAGACCATTCCTTCTTAGAACATCACCAAGAAATGATGAAAAAGTGGGAAGAAAAATTACACGATCAAGAAGAAGACTCTTCCATTCCAATTAAACCACAACGCGTTATGCATGCTCTGCAGCAAGTAGCACATGATGACGCAATTCTATCAGTCGATGTCGGAAATGTAACAGTATGGACCGCAAGACACTTCCGTATGACAAACCAGCAATTTGTCATTTCTAGCTGGCTCGCAACACTTGGCTGCGGTTTACCTGGTGCACTTGCTGGAAAAATTGCTTTCCCGGATAAACAAGTATTTGCAGTTTGTGGTGATGGTGGATTTGGAATGACGATGAATGACTTCGTAACAGCTGTAAAATATAAATTACCAATCGTTGTCGTCGTATTAAACAATAATAAAATTGCGATGATTAAATTTGAACAAGAAGTTATGGGTAATATCGAATTCGAAACAGACTTAACGAACCCAGATTTCGCAAAATATGCAGAGGCGTGTGGAGGTATTGGATACCGTGTTGAGAATTTAGATGAGCTACTTCCCGCTTTCGAAAATGCAGTAAAACAAAATAAACCGTGTATTATTGATGTAGTTGTAGATGCTAACGAAGCACCAATGCCAGCAAAAATCACATTTGGTCAAGCCGCTGGTTATACGAAGCATATGATAAAAGAATTATTTGAAGAAGGTAAGATTGATTTACCTCCACTTTAAACGAAAAAAGATAGCTGAAAACAATTTGTCTTCAGCTATCTTTTTTTATTTTTGTATCTCTTTATAAAAAAAAAAGTCATTCATAGTTGGTTGTACTTGTTTCTCTACTTGCAATTCTTTACTTGCAATTCTTTACTCTCCTTCTCTGTCCTTCTCACATTTCCTAGCTTAATCGCATCTTGCATGCTATTACTAATTAGGTTTCCAGCTAAGATTGTCATACTATAAAAAGCAATCGGTATAAGTACAATCCATGTATGAGTAGTTAAGTGCCGGAAGTTTTGACCAATTAATCCTGTCCATTCTTTTGTTACACTATCTGGATCCATTCCACTGAAGGTTATTGTTCCACCAAAAAATAATTGCAACAAACCAAGGTGTAAAAGAAGTAATAAAGTACTCACAAATTGTTGTGCTATTAATAAAAGAAATGATGGTAACATATGAGGCCATATATGGCGCTTCAACCTCTGCCATTTACTCCCGCCAAGCACAGTGGCTGCCAACATAAATTCTTCTTTCTTAATACGTTTAACTTCTTGCGCTACATACAACATAACTGTTGGTACAGCAAGACATGTAAGAACTATAATTTGAAATGTCACCCGCAAATACAACGGCACAACTTCCGCTCCACTATCAAACGTTAAAACTTCATTTAACATAAAATAAGAAATCATAACCATTGGTACAATACTAAAAGGATCAAAAAAGGATGAGATAACCGGAAAAGATCGCTTACCATACATACCAAGAAGTAAACCAATCCCTCCTCCAACTATAACTCGTAAAGTTGCTATAATTATACTCGCTCCAACTGTCCATTTCGCGCCTTCTATTATTAATTGGACAAGGTCACGGCCTTTCGTATCACTTCCGAACCAAAATTTACTTGATGGCGAAAATGGAGCAGCCTCTAGTTCTCCTTTTTCATTATACATCATCGTAAGTTCACGAATATTCCCATCGAAAAATAACGTATATCCAATACTAATAATCATTAGTACACTCAGAAAAGTAACACCTATCCAAAATCTCACATCTCTTTTTACAACTTGCCACATGTTACACACGCTCCCTTATAACATTTTGTAAAAGCGTATGTAATATACGAAATAGTATAAAAAGCGGAACGTATAATATAACTAGACTCACTGTAAATATTTCTAATTTAGAATTTTCTTTTACAAATACAAACATTCCATATGTATTAAAAATCCATTCGATAATATATAAATTGGATAGCATAAATAAAATATTTGTTTTCGCATAGTAAATTGTCGTCAATAAAACATTCCTTGAAACATGATGTGTTAAAATATGCTGCAAACTTAGTCCTTTACTCTTCGCAAATATACTATAATCTTTCTCCATTTCTTCTTTAAAACGTAATAACAATAGTTTAATAAATAATAACGTTGTTGGTATTGTAAGACATATAATCGGTAACAATCGTACTCTCTCTTCTCCTAATCCAGCAAGTTTTATTGGCATAAAACCTGTTTTTTGAAAAACAATTACGACAAGAAGTTGTGATAATAAAATAAGTAATATATCCGGTATACTCTCTAGCGTAAGAAAAACTCCATTCCACATTTTTTGCTTCATATGAGAACGCTGCAATACCCAAACAACAAGTACATACGCTATAAGCAAAGATAGTAAAAAAGCTGATAGAAATACAATCATAGTTTCACTATAATGAATCCATATTTGTGGAAATAATTTCCTCGAGTCTCGAAATCCAAATGTAATTTCCCATGGTCGGAGTAACTTTCCTCCAATAAACACAATCGTGTTCCAAAAACCGATTAAATCAATTTGCAATCCCTTAAATAATCGAGGGAGCGCACCTAAACAGATTATACATAGAATTGCAGCTAATAATTGTAAACAAGTAATCCAACACCACTTAGCAGTTCGCATGAACATAACTATTACCCCTTACCATTCGATAGAATATCTAGAAACAAAAAGAGCTAAATATGTCACATCTCTTTAGCTACAACATGTACTCGCTTTTGCCCACTAGGTAAAATAGCTTGGTATAAACACGTAACAAAAAATAATAAACCAAATAAAATAATATACAAAGTATCCGCCTCAATCCATTTTGGGAATAACATAGCTATCGCTCCAAGAGATAACAATTGAAACCCTGTCGTTAATGGACTTAGCAAACTTTGAACACGCCCCATAAACGATTCTTCTACGATCTCATACATCCATCCTGATATTGCAACATTAATAAACGGTAAAAAGAATGTCGCTAAAGCGATACATACATAAAAAGTCCATACGTAATTTACAAAGTAACACATACCAAAGAAGACTCCTGAGCCTGCCATACCAAAAACTATAATAGATTTTGGCGCATATTTCTTACCTATACTCGTTGCTACTATGCTTCCAATTAGTAATGAAATCCCTCCAACTACACCGCCCACCATTGCTAAACTTTCATACGTTTCTGGAGCTAGTTTGTATTTTAATATGTAAGTAGTGGATACACTTAAAACACCATTTAATAATCCAAATACGATAAATCCTAAAAGTAATTTTTTTAAAGTTTCATTTTGGTATATATACCTAATCCCTTCTTTAAACTCTGTTATTAACATCTTCAAATTAACTTCTTTCCATTTTGTTCTACCATTTGGTAAACGAACTTTTTCTGGAATGGAGATTGTTTGAATCAAAATACCACTCATAATAAAAGTGAGCGTATTTACTAAAATGCTCCCGTAAATTCCAAAAGTCCAGTACACCATCGTTGCAATTCCTACACCAAACAAAGCATACAAACTATTTACCATTTGATTAATACCCGCTGCTGCACCGTATTGGTCTGATTCAACTACTCCCTGTATCATCGATTGTTCTGCTGGAGAGAAAAATTGTATACACGCATTTTCCAAAAATAAAAATATAAAGACAAGTATAATCATCCCGTAATAAAGCGAAATTAGGATTCCAATATTACAGAGCGAGCAACATATGTTACTTACTGTACATATACGTTGTCTATCAAATCGATCCACTACTGTCCCTACCAATAGAAAAAAGATTAATGCAGGTAATGCAATCATAATTTGTGTCATCGTTGCGTAAACTGGTTGTTTTCCGTATTGATCTAGCAAATAAAACATTAAAGAAATTCCAGCAATCATAGAACCGAGTCGCTCTAAAATATTTGCTAGAAAAAAACGTGCATACACTTTGTTGCGAAATAACTGTAGCATTTCTTTCATACTTCGTATCCTTTCTCTCGACAAAATAGTATTGTTTTAGTAATTTCTTGGAAGTTACATTATATTTTTCGACCATTATCCAATCTTTTCCTTCTTTATAAAAAACATAAAAAAAGAGCCCTTATTCTCAACATAAGGACTCTTTTCATAAACTATTTAGCTACCTCTTCTTTCGGCATTACCATACCTTTATAAAGTTGAACAGTTATCCAGTAATAAATGAAATAAATGACTAAGAAAATCCCTATTGGCACCCACACTTTCACAAACGGGTCAACTAATATAAAGCTAAATAAGTTAAGCCCTACTAAAACGTGAGAAATGCCAATGATCGCTGGGAAGATAAATAAATATGAAATTTCTTTATATATACTTTTCGTTAACATACTGCGTCTCACACCAATTTTTCGTAACATTTCATAACGGTGTACGTCGCGAGAAGCACCTGTTAATATTTTGAACATAAGGGAACTTGCCATCATTGCTAAAAAGGCAATTCCGAGGAAAAATCCCATAAACATTGTTCCGCTCATGAAGCTGTTCATAAACTGATAAATTGTCATTTTCGTAAATAAGTCTACCTTTTCACCTGTTGCTTTTTCAATTTGTGCTTTTTGTCTCTTGTCTATTTCGATCAATAACGGTTTATATTTTTTCATATCATCTACTTTTGCTAATATTACAGTGTGTTCTGTTCCTTGAATTCCTTTATAATGCTCTTCGTCTGCAATTCTTACTGGTTTTCCGCTAAATTGATTATGCGTAATTTGTATCTCTCTTACAACTGCGTCTTCCCAATCCTTTGGCATTTGAGGGAATTTTGCTAATTCAGGAGCCTCTAAAGCTGAATATACAGGTTCAGTTAAAGGCTCAGTCACACGTTTACGAACAGGCTCTTTTAACGTTTTTGTATCAAAATGGTCTGAAACAAGTGGTGGTTTCGCAGTTAAGTCGTTACGTAAATAATAAACCGCTTCTCCATCTACTTTATAGTTGTACTTGCTTTCTTCAACAATTTCCATTTCTTTTAAGGCAGCTTTGTCTTGATCATTCGGATCATGAATTACAACATCATATACACGAGAAAAGTCTGTCATAATACCTACATTTTTTTGGAAAGCCATACCTGCCGTCATCGCACCTGCGCCTAATGCAATTAACATTGCTACAGTACCTAATACTCTCGATAAACTATTTACTCGAAAGCGTAGCTGTGCATATGTAAAACTATTTAGACCAGTTTCATTTCGTTTTTTATTCCCCTTAATTTTCATCACAAAAAATGGGAGTAATGAACTAAAGATAAAATATGTTCCAAGTGTTGTAACGATGGTTGCTATAATAAAACCTAATTCAGCATATATTTTTACATTGATCATAAAATAGTACCCTGTACTTACTAGTAATACACCAAGTACTGTCATTATAATAATGCGAGTTTTACTTTTCTTTACTTCATCTAGTGTTTCATCTTCACGAATTAACTCTAGTTCAGTTTTACGTAACAATCGGACACTGTTCATTAAGCCAGTAATGAAAAATAGTATTAAGAAGAAAATAGCTGTAACTAAAATTGCTGGTGTGTATACAGATGCATAACTACCTTTTGCTGAAATTTCCATTCCATTCATTAAAAAGTTTCCTGCTACACTTGCAAGTAACATCCCTACTAAAATACCGATAATAATACTGACAATACCCATACCGAATGTTTCAATAAATAATAACTGTGCTACTTTTTTCTTTTTTGCACCAAGCATCATGTACATACCGAGTTCTTTTCTTCTTAACGTGAGTAAGAAAGAGTTGGCATATATAATATAAAATACAGTAATGAAAGATAATAGTATTGCACCTACCCAAAAGACGAGTCTAATACTACTAATTAGGCTATTATCTTTCGTAAATTCACTATTCATCGCCATTGTTTGGAACATGTAGAAAATACTAATACTAATAACGAGGCCAATAAGTAAAACCATATAATCTTTTAACATCTTTTTCATACTATGACGTGATAATTTAAATAACATAGTTTCGCCCCCCTACTTAGACTCAGCAGCTGAGCCCATATGAGCGAGCACACCTAAAATGTCTTGATAGAAATTCTCTCGAGTGCCTTGACGATTTAATTCTTTATAAAGAAGACCATCTTGAATAAATAAAATACGCTCACAATAACTTGCACTAAATACATCGTGTGTAACCATCAAAATACTTACATTATGATTTTCATGTAAATCTTGCATCGCTTCTAATAAACTTTTTGCATTTTTACTATCAAGCGCTCCTGTCGGTTCATCTGCTAATACAATTGCTGGATTATGTACTAAAGCTCTTGCCGCCGCTGTTCTTTGCTTTTGTCCCCCAGAAACAGCCGTCGGATATTTTGTTAAAATTTCAGTGATGCCTAATTTCTTCGCAACGTCATTTACCTTTCCAGTAATCTCACTTGATGGTACGCCTTGCAAAGAAAGTGGTAAAGCGATATTTTCATAAATTGATAAATTTTCTAGTAAGTTAAAATCTTGAAAGATAAAACCTAATTTTTGAGATCGAAAATCTGATAATGCATTACCTTTCATAGAAGTAATATTTGTACCAGCTATCGTCACACTACCACCTGTCGCCTGGTCAAGTGTACTTATCACATTAAGTAATGTCGTTTTTCCAGATCCAGAAGGCCCCATGATCCCGACAAATTCTCCTTCTTTAATACTTAACGATACGCCTCTTAATGCTTTTGACTGATTCTCATTTCTTTTCCCATACGTTTTTTCTACACTTTCTACAGTAACTACATTTGTTGACATCTCTTTCACTCCATCCCTTTTGTATAAAATCAATTTCTCACATATTTCTTATTATTTTGTCATGTAAATTCTTAAGAATTTTTTAATTATTCATCCAATAAGAGTTACACCCTTAACATGAACCTATTTCCTACTTCATATTCTCATTTTTCTACAACTCGTTCCCTCGATTTCGCTTACATTTACCTTACATTTTTGTAAGATAAAAAAGAAAACACACTAATTTCTAATAGTGTGTTTTCTTTACAATCAATATTTTCTATTCTTTATTTCTTCTTCAATACTTGCCACAAATACATCTAGCGCAACAACTTCTGACTTCTCTTCTCCATATTTACGTACATTTACAGCTCCGTTTTCCATTTCCTTATCCCCAATAACAAGAATATACGGTACTTTTTGCATTTGTGCTTCTCTTATTTTATATCCTAATTTTTCATCTCGTGCATCCTCTTCAACACGAACTCCAGCTTGTGCTAATTTATGTGCAATCTCATTGGCATATTGTTCATGTACTGCATTTGAAACTGGAATTACTTTCACTTGAACTGGTGCCACCCATGCCGGGAACGCCCCTCCAAAGTGCTCAATTAATATTGCTAAGAAGCGATCTAATGACCCTAAAACTGCCCTGTGAATAACAACTGGTCTTTTCTTTTCATTATTTTCATCTATATAATTTAAATCAAATTTCTCTGGCATTTGGAAATCAAGCTGGATTGTTCCGCACTGGTGACTTCTATTTAAAGCATCTTTAATATGAAAATCAATTTTCGGCCCGTAAAATGCACCGTCACCTTCATTTAGTCTATATTTATAATTTAGCGATTGTAATACATTTTCTAATGCTGCTTCTGCTTGCTCCCATAATTTATCGTCACCCATTGAATCTTCTGGACGAGTAGAAAGCTCTACTTCATATTCGAATCCAAAAGTTTTATATACGTAATCAATTTGCGCCATTACGGATTTGATTTCATTTTCAATTTGTTTTGGAGTTACAAATAAATGTGCATCATCTTGGCAGAAAGTACGTACTCTTAATAATCCGTTTAACGCACCACTAAATTCATGGCGATGTACTTGACCGAATTCACACATACGAATCGGTAATTCACGATAAGAATGCAATTTATTTTTAAACATAAGCATGTGCCCTGGGCAGTTCATCGGTTTTAATGCAAAACTTTTATTATCTACTTCAGAGAAATACATATTATCTTTATAATGTCCCCAGTGCCCTGATCTCTCCCATACTTCTTGGTTCATCATGAACGGAGTGCGTACTTCTTGATAATTGTACTCTTTTTGAATTCCTCTTAAAAATGCTTCCAATTCGTTACGAATCATTTGTCCTTTCGGTAAATAAAACGGCATTCCCGGAGCCTCTTCAGAAAACATAAATAACTCAAGCTCATTGCCTAACTTACGATGATTTCTTTTTGCTGCTTCTTCAACGAAATGTAAATACTCTTCTAATTCTTTATGAGAAGAGAATGCAACACCATATATGCGCTGAAGCACTTGGTTATTACTATCACCTCGCCAATATGCACCGGAAACATGAGTTAATTGAAATGCTTTCAAATAACCTGTTGATGGTAAATGTGGCCCTCTACATAAATCTACAAATTCACCTTGTTTATATAGTGTTACACTTTCCCCACTAGGAATTGCTTCTAAAAGTTCTAATTTCAAGCGATCGTTCATTTCTTGAAACAGTTTTGCTGCTTCTTCTCGAGAAACCTCAACTCGTTCTATCTTTATATTTTCATTTATAATCTTTTTCATTTCTTTTTCGATTTTTCGTAAATCTTCTATGTTTACACTACTTGGAAGATCCATATCATAATAAAATCCATTTTCAATAACAGGCCCTACCCCAAGATTTATATCACCATACATTCTTTTTACAGCTTGCGCTAAAATATGTGCCGCAGAGTGTCTTGCAATTTCTACACCTTCATTTGAATCTATAGTAATGATTTCTACTTCCGCATTTTCTTCAATATTTCGGCGTAAATCATATAATCCATCATTTACTTTCCCCGCGACTGCTTTCTTTTTCAAACTACTACTAATAGATCCCGCAATTTCTTCTAAAGTAATTCCTTTTCCAAATTCTTTCACGCTACCATCTGGAAATTTAATTTCAATCATTTGTTCTTTCATTTTTCATCTCTCCATTTCATAATAAAAAGCACACTCATCCCTAAAATAGGGACGAGCGTGCTTATACCCGTGGTTCCACCCAGATTCCCATCACAAAATGCAATGGCTTCTTTTACGGTAACGTCGTTTATACGGCACTAGATACTTAATTTCCCCAGTGCAGCTCTAAGGTGGTAAGTTATTTTTCTGCGTTAGGAAGTTCTCAGCTTTCCTTCCTTCTCTGTATAACCGGGTAAAATAACTCGTGTCCTTTTCTTCGCTTATTATGAAATTGAATGCAAAAAAGCATATTCATCCCTAAATATAGGGACGAATATGCTTATATCCGTGGTTCCACCCAGATTCCCATCACAAAAAACATAATGGCTTCTTTTGCTATAACGTCGCATACACGGCACTAGATACTTAATTTCCCTAGTGCAGCTCTAAGGTGGTAAGTTATTTTTCTGCGTTAGGAAGTTCTCAGCTCTCCTTCCTTCTCTGTATAACCGGGTAAAATAACTCGTGTCCTTTTCTTTGCTTTTTGTAAAACATCCATTTATTGTTATTTAATATATCTTATTCATTTTATTTTTGCAAGTGTTTAAAAAAATTATTTATTTAATTAAAAAAGTGAAACCAAATTTTTTTGGTTTCACTTCACAATTTTACCAATCTTGTGGTTCGTAATTTAAGTCTGCAAATAGACGTCTTTTCTCTTTCTTCGTTAAATCTCTCCACTGCCCAACTGGTAAATTATTCAATTCGATATTCATAATTCTCGTACGTTTTAACGTGTATACTTGATAACCTAAAGCTTCACACATACGGCGAATTTGACGATTTAGCCCTTGTGTTAAAATAATTTGGAACTCATATTTTGATAACTGTGTAACCTCACAAGGAAGCGTTTTTGTTCCTAAAATTTTAACACCCGCTGCCATTTTCTCTAAGAAATCAGGTGTAATTGGCTTATCTACTGAAACGATATATTCTTTCTCATGTTTGTTTTCAGCACGTAAAATTTCATTAACAATATCACCATCATTCGTTAATAAAATTAAACCGTCTGAGTCTTTATCAAGACGTCCAATGTGACTAATTCGTAAAGGATGGTTCACTAAATCGATAATATTACCTTTTACAGCTTTTTCACTCGTACATGTAATACCTACTGGTTTATTTAAAGCGATATATACGTGATCTCGAGCAATTCGAAGCTGCTCTCCATTTACTCGTACATCATCACCTGGGTTCACTTGGTCACCAATTTTTGCAACCTTACCGTTAATAATTACTCTTCTCTCATTAATTAGTTTATCCGCTCCACGTCGAGACGCTTTTCCAGCTTCACTAATAAATTTATTGATACGCAAATTAGGCACATCCTTTTCTAAAAAAATTTCAAGCTCACACTGCTTCTACCGTACAATACAAAAGGGTAAGCCTCCTATTATAACTTAAATATATTAACATGAAAGGGTATATAACGTCTTCTATTAATTACTTGTTTATAAGAAAATATCGTTATTATACAATCATTTATGCACTTTTTCATCGTTTAATATACAAGCCATTCTTCCTTACATACAGCTTGTTTTCCTTGTATCTTTTCTATATCTTCATGAATATTAGCTAATTTATATAAATCTGGGAAAATCTCTTCCACATAATGTTGGTGCGCTATTTCATCTTTCCAATACGTTAACACTATGTAACGATTTTCATTTTTTAAAGACTTCCCAACTACTCCACCTAGCATTCCTTTTGCTTTTTCCATTCCTTTATTCCAAATTGTTTCTTGCTTATGTAAAAAATACTTTTCCTTTTCCAACTTTACATCACATATAGCAACTCTTACGAATGCCCCCTCTATTACAACGTCTTTCAAATGCATATCAGTTATATCATACAACGTTTGAAATAATTCAATTTCACATGAAAGAAACGTATCCTCTTGATTACTATTTAAATAAATTGTATCGTGAGCTCCATTCATAAATGATTGATATACACTTCTATCTTCCCATAAAGTAAATACACATGCCTCATCTTCATTCCATCCACCAAATTGTCCATGAAAACCCTCTAGGTGTTGTATATCACGCCATTTTTCTTGCGCACTGGAAAACAATTCTTTTTTCTCTTCTTCCACCTTACAGTAGATTGTTTTTAGTAACATTTTTAATTCCCCCTTATGATTCGATCCATTTCCCACTCGCCATACTTTCTATTTTTCCATATACACAAACGTTAATTTATTTTGTTATCAACTCCATTACTTATTCAAAGTTTGATGCCCTCCGTAAATGTTGTAAGTTGATTATTGGAATACTTACCGTGTAAAAATACATCTAAAATATAAAAATTAAAATCTCTTGCTTTCTTACCCTGTTTATAGTTTACATAACATTATTATGTATTACCGATTATCTATATCATTCAATAAAACATATTATTTTATACTATACGCATAATAATTTTAATTCAAACAATTCAGAATTAAAATCCAAAAAAGATAGAAAGTAAACAATCTTACATTATCATCTACTCCCTATCTCTTTTATCATCAATTATTTTTCAAACAAATAATACGTAATTTCTCCTGGATAATGTAATACAGTTACCTTCCGCTCCCCCTTTTTAAAACTAACAGTATGCCCGTTTTCCCCTAAGTTCTCCCATCCACTCGCCTTTGTAATTGGCATTACACTTATATATTGATAATCCTCTTCCTTATCATCGTTAATATGAATTGCTGACATTGGTACTGGAAAACCTTTAATTTTAGATTCTTTATTCATAAATATGAATGCAATTACACCAACTAATAACATAGCCATTGAAATACTTGAAACTAATTTTCTTCTATTCATTTTCACTAAAAACCCTCTTTTCTCACATATAACTTTCATCATTTTACTAACTTTAATTATTTATGTATAGAAAAGATATAATTTAAATCATTTCCAACCTATTTTCTCTACTCCAAACAACATTATTGTTATATATTATAATTATAAGTTTTTAAATTTTGGAGGCGTTACATATTGCAGAAATTACTTTTTACTAAATGGACAGTTATTATTTCTATTTTCATCATTTTCGGTACAATTTTCTACGTTACTAATGTTAAAAATAACAACGAAAAAGCACCTGTAGAAACAGCGGATACAAAAACTTTCAAAACGAAATTACAACCTAAAATTAATGAATTGACTACTAATTATAATGAAATCATTGAAAAAGATTGGTTGCCTGCCTGGGAAGAGATTAACACGAATGGAGATTCAGTAGATCGAAATAAACTATTAGTTACAATGAATGCCGTTTCCAAGCAGTATGAAACAATTATGAACGAAATAGACACACTTAAAATTGAAGAAAACATCACAGATATAGATATACAAAAACAACTAATTCAATTCACAACTCAGTTTAAATCCGCATCAAATTTCATGAAAAATGCAGCAAATTTGATTATAGACGGAACAAATGACTCTATTCCAACCAATGAAACTATTGAAAAAACAAAACAAGCTTTAGGACTTGCGGATCAACATATTGTCATCGCTTTATCTACTTTAAATGAAGTTGAAGATAAATTAGGACTTACAAAAAAATAAAACTATTTACTATTTTAAAATAAAAAATGATTGCAATTCACAATTTGTATGTCTATAATATTTTTATTGATTTACAATCAATGTGTTTATAAATTTTATAATTCGGATGAACCATTCAGGAGAAGGTCTATTGATCTACCGACGGGGCAAAAAGTTGTTATACCAACTTTGAAACTCTCAGGTCTTGGTTACAAGTAGAACTGCATGGGGACGAATCTCTGGAGAGACTCCCTCTCGCTTTTATAGAGCGCGGAGGAAAACGAGCACCGAAGGAGCAAATCCGCTACTTTAGCGGATAATCTCTCAGGTAAAAGGACAGAGACAAGCGAAAGAAAAAGCCGATTGTATCGGTTTATTTTTCTATCCCTTGTTTCTCCAGAGACCATTTCATTTACTTGAAGTGGTTTTTATTTTTTCTAAAAAAGGAGAATAAAGATGGAGACAGTAAGTAAAGTATTAGAACAACTAAATCAATACGTGTGGGGATTACCAACTTTGTTGCTACTCGTTGGAACTGGTGTCATTCTCACAATGCGTTTGAAAGGTTTACAGTTTAGTAAACTATTATACGCTCACAAACTAGCGTTTAAAAAATCAGAAGATACTTCTTCTTCTGGAGATATTAGTCACTTCCAAGCACTCATGACAGCTATGGCCGCAACGATTGGTATGGGAAATATAGCCGGTGTTGCAACAGCTGTCACTATAGGTGGACCTGGTGCAATATTTTGGATGTGGATTACCGCATTGTTCGGTATGGCAACAAAGTATGCTGAAGCAATACTTGCAGTGAAATACCGTGTTAGTAATGAAAATGGTGAATATTCAGGTGGGCCAATGTATTATTTAGAACGTGGTTTGGGTAAGAAATGGCTAGCAGTATTATTCGCTATATTCGGTACAACTGCTTCTTTCGGTATTGGTAATATGGTGCAATCTAATTCAGTTGCAGAGGCAATGCGAATTAATTTCTCTTTCCCTCCTGCTTTAACTGGTATACTAATGGCATTTTTAATCGCAATTGTTATTTTAGGCGGTGTAAAAAAAATCGGGAAAGTGACGGGTTATGTCGTTCCTATTAAAGCTTTCTTTTATATAATTGCTGGTCTTATAATTATTTTCTATCACTACGACCAAATTCCTGAAGCATTTTCACTTATTTTTTCTGGTGCATTTAATGGTACAGCAGCTGCTGGTGGTTTTATTGGGTCAACAGTTGCATCAGCTATTCAAATTGGAATGGCGCGTGGTGTATTTGCGAACGAAGCTGGTTTAGGGAGTGCACCAATTGCTGCTGCGGCTGCAAAAACTGATTCACCTGCAAAACAAGCTTTAGTTTCAATGACTGGTACTTTTCTAGATACGTTTATTGTATGTACAATTACAGGACTAGTATTAATTACTACAGGTGCTTGGAAATCTGGTAAAACTGGCGTTGAAGCTACAACACTTGCATTCCAATCTGTATTTGGTACTGCTGGTAGTATGATTCTCGGTATCGCAATTATTTTATTTGCCTACTCTACTATTTTAGGCTGGTCGTATTATGGAGAAAAATGTGTAGCTTATTTATTCGGAGAAAGTGCTGTTAAATATTATAAAGCAATCTTTATCGTCATGATTGCAATTGGTGCTAATTTAAAGCTAGGAATCGTATGGACATTTGCTGATATTGCAAATGGACTTATGGCCATTCCAAACTTAATTGGTCTAATTGGATTAAGTAGTATTGTTGTTGCTGAAACGAATCGCTTTTTACAAGCAGAGAAATTGAAAGAAAATAATAAAAAACAGGCAAGTTAATCTATGAAAAAAGGAATGACTCATACACGATGAGCATTCCTTTTTTCATCCCCTCTTTTACTTAATTACTATCATTAAAAATATATTTATATCAATGTTTACTCCTTTTTATTCCTCCAAAAGTTTTTCACATAAATGTCATAAATCGTATGGTCTAACTATATAGTTGAAAAGGAATGCGACATTAAAGTGTCGCTGAAAAACTCATCCAAGAAAAGGGAGGAAAAATCTTTTGAAAAACAAAATCATTGTTTTCCTATCTGTTTTATCATTTATTATTGGTGGTTTCTTCTTTAACACAAATACTTCAAGCGCTGAAACATCATCTACTGATTACGTTCCTAACCAATTAATCGTTAAGTTCAAGCAAAATGCATCTTTAAGTAATGTGCAATCTTTTCATAAATCTGTCGGAGCTAATGTCTTATCTAAAGATGATAAGTTAGGTTTTGAAGTCGTACAATTTTCAAAGGGTACTGTAAAAGAAAAAATAAAGAGTTATAAAAATAATCCAGATGTAGAATATGCAGAACCGAATTATTACGTTCACGCCTTTTGGACTCCAAACGACCCATATTTTAAAAATCAATATGGATTACAAAAGATTCAAGCTCCACAAGCTTGGGATAGCCAACGAAGTGATCCTGGTGTAAAAGTAGCTATTATTGATACAGGAGTTCAAGGTTCACATCCTGATTTGGCTTCGAAAGTAATTTACGGGCATGATTATGTTGATAACGACAATACATCTGATGATGGTAATGGTCATGGTACACATTGCGCTGGAATTACTGGAGCACTTACGAATAACAGTGTCGGAATTGCTGGTGTTGCCCCACAAACTTCAATTTATGCTGTCCGCGTATTAGATAATCAAGGAAGTGGTACTCTTGATGCTGTAGCGCAAGGTATTCGAGAAGCTGCTGATTCGGGTGCAAAAGTAATTAGTTTAAGTTTAGGAGCTCCAAATGGTGGTACTGCATTACAACAAGCCGTTCAATATGCATGGAATAAAGGCTCTGTTATAGTTGCAGCTGCTGGAAATGCTGGAAATACAAAAGCTAATTACCCTGCTTATTACAGCGAAGTAATTGCAGTTGGTTCTACAGATCAATCAGATAGAAAATCTTCATTTTCTACTTATGGTAGCTGGGTAGATGTTGCAGCACCAGGTTCAAATATATATTCAACATATAAAGGAAGCACGTATCAATCATTAAGTGGTACATCTATGGCAACACCTCATGTTGCAGGAGTCGCTGCTCTTTTAGCAAATCAAGGATATAGTAATACACAAATTCGCCAAATTATTGAGTCAACTTCTGATAAAATTAGTGGTACAGGTACGTACTGGAAAAACGGTAGAGTCAATGCATATAAGGCTGTACAATACGCTAAGCAATTACAAGAAAATAAAGCTTCTTAAGAAAACTTTAATCAGTCGATCTACCATGAATGCGGAATAAAATAGAAGGAGAGACTTCTATAATTAAAGCCTCTCCTTCTTACAAACTATATTACTCTCCCTGCTTTTTAACCATATGTAAATACAGTACAAAATCCATCATTGTCGACGAATGACCAAGTTGACGGATCATCGCTGTTATATTTCCTCTATGATATGTACCATGATTTACGACATGTTGCACTAATTCTAAAATCGAAGTTTCTAATTTCCCTACATATGGATTCTCAATAACAAATACAGCATTCACATCTTGTATTGTAATTAAAAAATCTTTATATTGATTTGCCATGTTTTCAAACATTTTTTCTAATTCATGTAACGATTTAGTTTCAATTTGTTTTCGTAAATCTTCTCGGTCTTGTATTGCTTCATTCATACTTTTACCATGCAATATATGTAACCACACTTGATCTGTAATATAAATATGCACAAAAGTATCCTTAATGGATGGAAATACACTCTGTATCTGCTCCTTAAAAATGGTCTCATAGTTTGGTAACTCTTTTAATTGATTGAATAATCTTGTATTAGCCCAAGCATGATAATCACACTGTTTTAATATATAATCTTTCAATTTATATTACCTCCTTATTGTATGAAACGAATGGTTTGTTTCTTCATTTCTGATTCTCTATCAGCCTTTGCAATCCCTTTTTCTTTCATTTCATGCTTATTTATCGTTTTATATTTTACATACGTATAAAATTCCGTTTGAAATGGAAATGGTGTAATCCGAATTGTTTCCTCATCCACCCATTCAGCTTGAATAAGTTTCTCCTCTTTACTATTAAACATTTCTGTTCCTTCAAAACCATCTTTAAATAAATCAATTTCATCTTTCTTTTTGACACCAGGCTTATTCATACATACGTATAAAGAAAGTTCATCACAAAACTTTAATAATCTATAATGTTTATCGAACATCGCAAACTGTTCCTTTGTTAACGTTTTCAAGATTCTTTTTTGTCGTTCTAATTCATGTTTATAAAATGACATCATCTCTTCATCTTCCTCGTTTAGTGGAAATGATAAAAAATGTTTACTACAAAGCAATGCCCCGTATGGATTAGAATTTTCAATTTCATTCAAACCAATCGTATAAAAAACAAAACGTAATGGGCTTGGACAATCCATAAATGTATATGGAATATTTTTAGCATCATTTAAAATTGGTACTTTATCAAGCTCTATCCATCCTCTGTCATGCTCATATATTGCATCAACTGTTTCTTTTAAATATGTTTTACCTTCAAAAAAGTGTTCTTTTATATGCTTTGCAATCTCTCCAGCTAAAAAACCATGATCATGTTGACGAATTAATATACTTTCCTTCTCATTTTTTTCACGAAAAATCATTCGTATACTCCCCCTCATCCTCATACTAAAGCTTTTTATATGCATCGATTCTTAATTAATCCCCAAATAATAGAAGGGATTCAGTCTCTTGCAACGAAATTAACATAATTATATAGTATTCTTTCTAATCATAGTGATAGCTTTATCTTTACTATCTATTATACTAAAACATTCATTCCAAAAATTTTTTTATGAGGTGAAAACATGAACAAAACAGAATTAATTAAAAACGTAGCACAATCAGCTGATATTTCTCAAAAGGACGCTTCTGCAGCTGTACAATCCGTATTTGACACAATTGCTAATGCATTACAATCTGGCGATAAAGTTCAATTAATCGGATTTGGAACTTTTGAAGTGCGCGAAAGATCTGCTCGTACAGGACGTAATCCGCAAACTGGCGAAGAAATTCAAATCGCAGCTGGTAAAGTTCCTGCATTTAAAGCAGGTAAAGAATTAAAAGAAGCTGTTAAATAAACAAGAAACCAGCCATTTTATAGGCTGGTTTCTTGTTTTTATTTAAGCAATTGCTTTATATTCTCTGCATGATACACTTCACAAATATAAAATACACATTTGCAGTTACTGACAATTTGATACTTTCTAGTTGGATACACATTCGCTGTAACAGAACATCCATCAAACAATTCGATAATATTTCCAGATGGCTGATATCCTTCATATAATACGTTTCTTCTTACTTCCATCTTTTCTATAAGCTTTTCAACAGGAATATTTCCACTCTCTAATTCACTCTTTATTGCGTCCGGTAAAAACGAAGTGTCTGCAAAAATTAGATTTTCAGATAACACCTTGCCTTTATAACTAACATTAGATACACGGTAAAGAAATGTTCCATCTTTATCAAAGAAATTCTTTGCTTCTTTCGGAATGTACTGTCTACCAAGTGCCTCTTGTTCAAGAACATCAAACTGAACTGTATCATTTAAAAGCTTTTCTAAAGCATGAATGGATGATGTATCTCCAGAAAATAAAATATTTTTAATTGCTTGTATGTTATAAGTGAATTCATTCTTTCTATTTTCCGCCACTAACATGAGGAACACCTCTTCTATAATTTTTTTATTTAAGATTTAAAAGTGCTACCGCGTCTAATTGCGTAATTTCAGTCACTTCCTTACTGAATACTGCAACAGAAGCCATATAATCTAAACTAGGCCTTACATCTTCCATCATTGTATTATCTGCCAACTCTTGCTTATCTTTAAAAACTAACAATTTTGGAGGAGTATTTGGAGCTGATACTGTAATATGTACTGGTGGAATCAATAGTCCTTCGCCTGTCGCTTTCAGCACCGCTTCTTTTCGAGTCCAATATGTTAAAAAACCTTCTATTTTCTGTTCATTTGGTAGTTTCATAACTTGCACTATTTCAATGTCTGTTAATACACCTTCTGCCATTTTCATAACATCTACATTTGGATTCATTTGTTCTACATCTATGCCAACAGGTGCAGATTTTGTAAATGCAACGACAACCCACTCACCTGAATGCGAAACAGATAATTGCGGCATACCTTCTGGTAATTGTGGTCTACCATGTTGCAATTTACATACTGAGCACATTCGATCAATTGGTACTTGGACTGGTGACATAGAAAGTATTTTGCCGAGAACTAATCTACTAATTACGCAACCTATTATAAAACGAGCTCGATCTGCCGAATGATGATACGAATTTGCTTTCTCTCGCTCTATATCATTTAGTAAATTGTAATGCCATGATTGTAAATCTGAAATTCTTGCCCACCATATTTGACAATCATTCTCATTCAAAGTTGGAACAGAATCTGCAACTTTACTTTCTATCATGTAAACTCTCCTTTATTCAACGAATATCAATTTTCATAAAAAAGCATACGTATATTGTTATTCATTGACGAGTGCTTTCTCTTTTTTTGATACAGATAATGTTTTTTCTTTCTTATTTGACATTACCTCTTTATCGGAAATACGTAAAGAAAATAGTAGTGCTATGAGCAAAAATATTGCTGATCCAATTAATGCTGCTTGATATGGTAAAAAATCGGATTGAACGTTATTACTTCCAAAACCAGCTAGTATACTAGCTAAAACAGCTACTCCTATCGCTGAACCTAATCGATTTTGCACATTGAATATAGTAGTCGCTCTCCCCATGGAAGGCGGCGTGATATTGTTAAAGGCAGAAAATTGAACCGCACCGACAGATTGACCTAAGAAAATACCGATACCAAACAATAATGCCCGAATTTGCCACGGATTCGTATCGTGATTTACAAAACTTAATAAAACAAAGATAATCGCCGTACAAATTAATCCTATAGAAATTACCTTTCGAGCTCCTAATTTCTTATATGACCATGGCACAATTTGTGAAGAAATCATTAATCCAATCGCCTCTGGAAATGTCGTAAGTCCTGATTCTAGCGCGGAAACTCCTATCACATTTTGATACATAAGTGGAAAAATAAATAACATTCCTAGTAAACCAGCTGATGAAAATAATGATATAAGGCTCATCTTTCTAAAGACTGGTTCTTTTAATAAGCGTAAATCTAACATTGGTTGCTTTACTTTCAGTTCTACGATTATAAACAATGTAATGAATACAACCCCAGCTATCCCAGTACTCATAATTTCTGGAGAAATCCACCCTTTTGATGGTCCCTGGCTGAGTGCATATATGAGCATCGCAAATCCTGGTGCTGATAAAATAAAGCCGAGAGAATCAAAGCGACCAGCTGATTTTTCAACATGCTCTGCTAAAAATAGAAGTCCAAAGAGCAATGCAACGATTCCAAACGGTAGATTAATATAAAATGCCCAACGCCAAGACATTTGATCTACAAAGAAACCACCGATGATAGGACCAATTGCTGGTGCTACAGCAATTGGAAGTACAATGAACCGAGAAATCTTCGGTCTTTCCTCTGGTGAAAATGTTCGAAATAACATCGCCATTCCGACCGGTGTTAAAAGCCCTCCACCAGCACCTTGAATAATACGGAAAATATTCAATGAAGTAATATCGTTAGCCATTCCGCATAAAGCAGAGGCAATTGTAAATACGAAAAGAGCAATTAAAAATACTCTTTTCGTACCAAATCGATCTCCTAACCAACCAGAAATCGGAAGGAAAACAGCTAAACTAACTAAATACCCAACATTAACCGTCCCCATTGCAGATGGAGGTACTTGTAGTTCTTTACTTATCGTTTGTAGTGCTACATTTACAATCGTTGCATCCATCGCAGCCATAAACATCGCAGTTATATAAACGATACTTACGACTACTTTTGGATTTAGTTTTGCTTTCATTATCGTTTTCCTGCTAATGTTTTTTCACGAACTTGATTACTTTTTGGATTCAAATCTTTCCAGTTATATTCAACATATTCTAAGCAACTCTGCCTACTAGCTTCTTCATATACGACACTCCAGCCAATAGGTACATCGAGAAAAGCAGGCCAGAGAGAATACTGGCCCTCCTCATTTATTAATACTTTATATGTGTAATTATCATTTTCAAATGGATTCGTCATACTCTACTTACCCCTTTCTTATTCTGCAAATATTTCGCTAATACTTGTCCAATTTCCGTAAGTGGACCTGGCTGACATAAATCTTTATGTCTACAGTCAATATCATGCTGCACAATTTGCCCATCTAAATAATTTAGCCACGTATTTGGAGAAATAGGATCAAACCAGTCTGGTATAACAGTAGATCTAAAGAATAAGATGTCTCCGTTATAAACTTTCGGTACATATTTCCCTAACAACCCTACTGAATTTACATATGTTTCTTTCAAGTTCAATATAGTCTCTTCTTCAAGACTTGCTAATGCACTTCCATCTTTACGAAGGATTTCAACTGCACTTTCCATTGTAAGTGGTTTACCATCCATGTTATCTGGGTCATATCCGCCTAAAGCGAGTAATGCGATTAACGCTTCCTCTTCAGTAGGCGCTTCCGTATTCGGTAAGAAGTGTCCAGGATAAGAATCAAGCATAACGAGTAATTCTACTTCTTCCCCTTCATTTTGTAGTTGCGCCGCCATTGCATGCACAACATTTCCTCCAAGCGACCAACCTAATAAACGATATGGTCCATGAGGCTGTACTTCGCGAACGTGTTTCAAGTAATCCGCCGCCATCTCCTCTAAACTTTTTGGAAGTTCTTCATTTTTAGCGATACCACGTGCTTGTACACCATAGATTGGATAATCTGTTCCTAAAGATTTCATAAGTCCTGCATAGCACCAACTTAATCCACCTGCTGGATGTACACAAAATAGTGGTAATTGCTCCCCGCTTGCTCGTAATGGAAGCAACACATCAAGTGCACTTTGACCATTCCCCATCTCAAGTCTTTCAGCTAACCCTGCAACAGTCGGTGCTGCAAATAAAGTACCAATGTTTAGTTCCACTCCAAGCGCCTCTTTAATGCGGCTCATAAGCTGCACTGCAAGGAGTGAATGGCCACCAAGATCAAAGAATCCGTCATCAATTCCAATTTGAGGTACACTTAGCACTTCTGTAAACAAGTCACATAACATTTCTTCTTGCGGTGTTCTTGGACCACGACTAGAAGATGATGCGATAAATTCTGGAGCTGGCAATGCCTTTCTATCTAACTTACCGTTTGGAGTTAAAGGTAACTCATTTACTACTACAAAAGCGTATGGAACCATATAATCTGGTAAACTACCACTAGCAAACTGACGCATTTCATTCGTATCAATCGCTTCATTATTTGATGCAACGATATAAGAAACTAACCGTTTATCCCCTGGTTGATCTTCCCGTACAATAACGGCTACTTGCTCAACTTTAGGGTGCTTCATTATGACTGCTTCTATTTCTCCTAATTCAATTCGAAATCCACGAATTTTTATTTGATGATCTGCACGTCCTATATAATCTAGCGTCCCATCTTTACGCCAGCGAGCTAAGTCTCCTGTACGATACATTCTTGTACCTGGCTTGCCAAATGGATCTGCGATAAAGCGTTCAGCCGTTAATCCTGCTCTTCCTAAATATCCACGTGCAAGCCCTGCACCTGCAACATACATTTCTCCAACTACTCCAGGTGGCACTGGTTGTAAATAGTTGTCTAACACATACACTTTAAGGTCAGGTATACTGCACCCAATTAAACTATTTGCTCGTAAAGAGACGATAGTTTCATCTAATTCAATATAACTAACATGTACTGTCGTCTCCGTAATACCGTACATATTAATAAGCTTTGGTGCGTTATGAGGATGTCGACTATACCAATCTTCTAAGCGACTTAGCTCAAGTGCTTCTCCTCCAAAAACAACATATCGTAAAGATAATTTTTGGCCAATCTCTTTATTTTCACGATCTGCTTGCATCAATTGATAGAACGCTGATGGAGTTTGGTTTAAAACCGTAACCTTTTCTTTAACAAGAAGCTGTAAAAATTCTTTCGGTGAGCGACTTACAGTATGTGGCACTACAACTAAACGCCCTCCGTATAATAAAGGTCCCCAAATTTCCCAAACCGAGAAATCAAAAGCGTATGAATGGAACATCGTCCAAACATCGTTTCCGTCAAACTGGAACCAATGATCAGTTGCTCCTAAAAGTCTTACTACATTTTGATGAGGTATCATAACGCCTTTCGGTCTACCCGTTGAGCCTGACGTATAAATAACGTAAGCAATATGTGATGGAGATAATGGCTTAATTCGTTCCACTTCATCAATATTGTCATCACTATATTTCTCAACTTCTGCTATTACTTTCACATCATCAACTAAAACTTTTAGTGCCTCATCACATTCAATTTCCACTTCTGAATTCGTTAAAACACATGATGGTTTCGCATCGTGTAGCATAAATGAAATGCGGTCTGCTGGGTAATCTGGATCTAATGGAAGGTATCCAGCACCAGCTTTAAGAACAGCTAATAAGCTTACAAACATGTTTAATGATCTTGGCATCGCTAAAGCAACGAGTTGATCAGGACCAATCCCTTTTGCTATTAGGAATCGAGCTATTTTATTTGCTTTTCTATTTAACTCTTCATAAGTTAATTTCTTATTTTCAAAGACAACAGCTATAGAATTTGGATTTATATGAGCCTGCTTTTCAAACAATTGTGGCAATGTCATTTCTGGTGCAATTTGAAAACCACCATTCCACTTTTCTAACACTGTATTTTTCTCTGCTACAGTTAATATTTCTAATCTGCCAATTGATTGATCCGGATTTGTAGCTGCATCATCTAATAACAAAATGAATCGTTCTATTAGTTTTTGAACCGTTTCACGTTTATATAAATCGGTACTAAACTCTAGTAATCCATGTAAACCGTTCGGAGTACCATCAACCTCGTTACTCTCACTAATTTCAAATGTTAAATCAAATTTTGCAGAACCAACGCTTTGAATTTCAAGGCTCGCTTCTAAATCTGGTGCATGAAACGTTGCTTCTGGTGTATTTTGAAAAGCTAACATAACTTGAAACAACGGGTGGCTGTTTCGAGTACGTACTGGATTTAACACTTCAACAAGCCTTTCAAATGGAACATCTTGATTTTCATAAGCTGCAAGATTTACCTGCTTCACTCTATTTAATAATTCTTTAAAACTTGGATCTCCCGACGTATTTGTACGTAACACTAATGTATTTACAAATAAACCAACGATATCTGAAAGTACATCATCATTTCTTCCAGCAATCGGACTTCCAATTGGTATATCAGTGCCTGCACCTAATCTTGTAAATAGTGCACTAAGCCCTGCTTGCAATACCATAAACAAACTAACTCCATTTTTACGTGCAAGCTCTACTAACCTACTATGCATACCTTCATCTACATGAAAATGAATTGTTTCCCCGCGGTAACTCGTCTCAATTGGACGCTGGAAATCTGTAGGTAACTCCATTTGGTCTGGTAAACCTTTAAGTTCTTCTTTCCAAAAATCTAATTGTGTTGAAATAAGACTCTCTGGTGTCGTTTCATCACCTAGCAATTGCTGTTGCCAAAGTGCATAATCTGCGTATTGAACTGGTAGTGTCTCCAGCTGAACTCTGTCACCTTGACATCGTGCTTTATACGCCGCTGTAAAATCTCTCGTTAACGGCTGTAATGACCAGCCATCACCTACAATATGATGTAATAAAATTAATAATACATGTTCGTTTTCACTCACTGTAAAAAGTTGCAAACGAACTGCCGGCTCAATATCGAGGTTAAAGCTATATCTTACCGCCTCTGAAAGTACACTTTCTAATTCATCTTTACATGTATTAGTTATAACCATTTCTAGATTTAAATTTTCCATATCTAAAATTTTCTGATAGGAACTACCTAATACGTTAGGGAAAATTGTTCTAAGTGTTTCATGTTTCTCAACTACATCATAAAAAGCACCTTGTAATGCTTCCCGATTCAATATTCCATTCATACGAATGACTAGCGGAATATTATAAGTAGGACTTGGACCTTCTAAACAATTTAAGAACCATAACCTGCGCTGTGCAAATGAAAGTGGAACTTCATTTGGCCTACTTGCTTTCTGAATAGCTGGTCTTGCGCTTTTTGCATGGTTTAATTGTTTCGCCAGTTCGGCAACAGTTGGTGATTCAAATAGTTTCCCAATTCCTAATTCCACACTTAACGTTTCACGAATTCTTGCCATTAAACGAGATGCGAGAAGTGAATGTCCACCCATTTCAAAGAAATTATCATCAATGCTAATTCGAGAAACACCAAGTACTTCTGCAAATAAATCACATAATATTTCTTCTTTCGGATTTCTAGCAACTCTCTCGTTGTTCATTCCATTAAAATCAGGAGCAGGTAATTTCTTTCTGTCAACCTTACCATTTGGCGTTAATGGTAATTCTTCTAGCACAACAAATGCCGATGGTATCATATAATTCGCTAAACTTTCTGAAACATAAGAACGAATTTCTGAAAGATTAATCGGTTCCTTTTCTTCTGCAACGATATACGCAATGATGCGTTTATCATTTGCACGATCTTCTCGTACCATTACTACCGCTTGTTGAATATTTTCATGTCGTTGTAATACCGTTTCAATTTCAGCTAATTCAATTCGGAATCCACGAATTTTAATTTGATGATCTGCGCGACTAATGTACTCTAACGCACCATCACTACGCCATTTCACAAGATCTCCTGTACGGTACATGCGCTTCCCTGATTCTCCATAAGGATTTGCAACAAACCGTTCAGCTGTTAACTCAGGTTTTCCTAAATATCCGCTTGCAAGTCCTTCCCCTGCAATATATAATTCACCAATAATTCCAGGTGGAACTGGTTGTAGCCCTGCATCCAATACATGCACTTCTGTATTGCAAATTGGCTTTCCAATAGGTGGTATACCCTTTTCACCTTCATCAATGTTCATGAAAGTAGACCAAATCGTCGTTTCAGTTGGTCCATATAAATTAGTTATTGAACAACCTAATTCTTTTAATTTATTTGCTAAATGCGCTGGGAGAGCTTCACCACCAACAAGTATATTTAGCCCTTGTAGCTTCTCTGGATAATCAGTTACTAACGCCTGCCAAAGCGTCGGTGTAGCCTGCATAATTGTCACTCTTTCTTCTTGTAAAAGTGTCGTTAATGCTGATGGCTCTTGTATGTCTTCTTTTTGCGCAATTGTTAAACTTGCACCACTAATAAGAGGTAAATAAATTTCTAGAGCAGAAATATCAAACGCAAACGTTGTAACTGCTAATAAATGATCATTTTCATTTAATGAAAACTTTTGCTGCATAGCCATTAAAAAGTTACTTAAACCTCTCATAGGAACAATTACACCTTTTGGGTTTCCTGTTGAGCCTGAAGTATATATTGTATAGGCTGGGTTTAAAAGTGATACATCATTCTTACATGCTATATTCATACGAGAATATGTATGTAACGCTAGTTTCGTTTCTTCGTCATCTAATACAATTTTTTTCATATCCTTTTCTATAACTAACTTAGATGAAACAGATGAATGTGTTATGATACAAACTGGTTTTGCATCATTTACTATATAATTAACTCTTTCTGCTGGGTATTCTGGATCTATTGGTAAATACGCTGCACCAGCCTTTAAGACTGCTAGCATACTAACTACCATTTCTATTGATCTAGGGAATACTAAAGCTACAAACTGATTTGGTCGTATTCCTTCTTCTACTAAATAATGTGCTAGTTCATTCGCTCGTTCATTTAGCTCTTTATACGTAAGGATTACACCGTCACAAGTAATCGCTAGTTTATTTGGATTTTTTTGCACTTGTTTTTCAAATGATATAGGTAAACTGATTAACTCATCGTCTTCCTTCGTTTCATTCCATTCCAATAAAACTTTATGATTTTCTTCAGGCAGAGTAATGTTTATTTTTCCAATCGGCTCGTTTTTCTCATAATTATTTATTACTAATTCAAATAGATTCATAAATCTTTCTTTATGCAATGCTAGCTCTGCGCCATTATATACTTCGGGATTCGCATCAAAATGAATCATTAGCTCATTTTGATCAAAACGTTTATATACATTTATCGATAAATCATCTACAGGTCCTGCTGATAAGTTATGCGTAATACCACGATTTCCAGCAAAATTAAGCCCGTAATCAAAAGGCATAACATTCACTAACGGTCCAAACAACCTTTGATTTTCACCTAGTAACTTTAAGTCTCTTCTTAATTCCTCATGACGGTATTTATAATGGCGACGTACATCTCGGATTTCTTTAGAAACTTGCTGCAATAATTCCGCAAGAGTTATATTTGGAGTTACTGTGATACGAAGTGGAACTAAATTCATTACCATACTTGGTGTATGAATAGATACAGAACCTAGACGTCCCATCATCGGTAAACCTAAAACAATATCATTTTCACCTGTTAATTTATGCATATAAATACTTGTTACAGCCACAATGAATTCCGGCCAACTTGTTAACGAAATATTGATATCTTCTAGTAAAGTTTTCGTGCTAGAACTAGATAAATAAGCTGTTTCTCGTGAAAATCCATTTGATGTTCTCGGTGCTCGTTCTGCCAAACTTACAACTTCTGGGGCATCTGCAAACTTTTCTAACCAAAAAGTACGATTTTCCTGAAATTGTTTAGACTCACGATACTCGATATCTTCTTGTACGACTTTTGCAAGAGAACCAAATAGCTTTTCACTCTTGTTTGTTTCTTCTATAAGTGATGTATACTCATTCGCTACCTTTTGGCTAAGAAGTGAAAATCCATAGCCATCCATCACAATGTGATGGATGCGCTGATACCAAAAGAAACGATTATTTTCAACTTGAATAAGTGCTTCAGTAAATAATGTATCTTTTTTCAAATTGACTGGTATAGATAAATCATTTTTCATCCATACTTTAGCAGCTTCTTCAGGGTTTTCTTCTTTCCGAGCGTCAATAAAATGCATATGAAACTGTGATTCTTCAATAACTTGCCATGGGCCAATTTCATCCTCTTCGAAGCGAACGTGAAGTGCTTCTGCTTCCATTACAACTTTACGTACAGCTAATTCAAAAATGTCTTGATGAATATTCCCGTTTATTTCTACATATTCCCCAGTATTATATATCGGATTAAGCGGATCTAATTGTTGCGCAAACCACATGCCAGACTGCGCAGATGATAACGAATGACGAATCTTTTGACTGTTAGGCATTCTTTACTACCCCTTTATTATGTAGTCTATTTGTTACAGCACCTGTGCTGTTTGTGAAGATAGTAAGCTGTACCAA
The DNA here is from genome assembly GCF_038006365.1 of Bacillus sp. FSL L8-0152. NCBI lineage: Bacteria > Bacillati > Bacillota > Bacilli > Caryophanales > Bacillaceae > Bacillus > Bacillus sp. FSL L8-0152. Next base: position 2,309,060 of record NZ_JBBOVB010000001.1, on the reverse strand, counting down.
CCTGCAACAGTTGGACGTTCTGCTAAATCTGCAAACGTGATTTCTTTCCCTTCACGACGCCACTTCTCTACTAAACTCATAATTCTGACCGAATCAAGCCCTCTATTTAATAAGTCCTCATCAATATCAATACTCTCTACTGACTCACGAAGTAGTTGTGCAACTAGTTCATGTACTTGCTGTATAGTGATTCCTTCACTCTCATCACCTTTTACACCTTGTAAATCTTTTAACAGTAGGTTTGTTGATGTCGTTACTGCACATCTATTAGATGCATACTCCAATGCTTGTTTATGATGCTCTAGTGAAAAATCAGCAACTGCATCTGCTACAAAGAACGGCTCTATACCATCCATAAATGCTTCACAAGCTGTTAAAAGGCATCCAATATGCGCATAAATACCGCAAATAATGAGTTGATCTCTTCCTTTTTCATTTAAAATTTCTAATAGATTTGTCTTTTTAAATGCACTATATCTCCATTTTGTTAGGAATATATCATCCTCATCAGGAGTAAGTTCATCAACAATTTTCTTTTTATCTGGTCCAGCAGGAATACCGTCACCCCAAAAGTCTTGTAATAAACCTCTTTGTTCTAACGTTTGTCCACCAGGTTGCGCTGTATAAACAACTGGTATACCAAGTTGTTTACATTTTTCTCTTATCATTTTAATATTTGAAATAAGTTCTACTTTTGGTGATTCTTTATCGCTATATGCATCAAGAAAATATTCTTGCATGTCATGAATTAAAAGTACTGCACGTTTCGGGTCTGGTGTCCAATTCACTTTATTTTTTGGTAGTTCTGATTCAATTGGCATTTTATATACTGAAATAGATGGGATAGCCATCTAATCACTTCCTTCCGGTTTTTATTATTGTTTTACTGTAATAAGTTTTTCAGCAATGACTTTACGTAGTTCTTTTTTGCTGACTTTTCCGACTCCTGTTTGCGGGAATGATTCAATAAATTCAATTCGATCTGGAATTTTATAAGCCGCTATACCACGTTCTCTTAAAAACATTTTTAATTCACTTACTGCCGGAACTTGTCCGCGAGCTATAACAAAAGCACAGGTGCGTTCACCTAAATAATCGTCAGGCATAGATACAATTGCTACGTCATGGACCGCATCGTGTGCTAATAAATGGTTTTCAACTTCTTCTGCAGCAACTTTCTCACCACCACGGTTAATTTGATCTTTATCTCTTCCTTCTACAATGATGTATCCTTGTTCATTTACTTTTACAAGATCACCTGTGCGATAAAATCCATCCTTTGTAAATGATCGTGCATTATGCTCTTCAGCTTTATAGTAACCACGAATTGTATATGGACCTCTTGTTAATAAACTACCTACTTCGCCAGGTTGTACATCGTTGTCATTTTCATCAACAACTCGTACTTCATCGAGTGCAGACATTGGTCTACCTTGTGTATGAATAATAATTTCTTCCGGATCGTCTAATCTTGTATAGTTCACTAATCCTTCCGCCATACCGAATACTTGCTGTAACGTACATCCAAATGTAGGGCGTATACGTCTTGCAACCTCAGCGCTAAACTTAGCACCACCTACTTGAATAACCACTAGGCTCGATAAATCGGTATTACGAGAAGATGCAGCATCAAGCCAAATCATTGCTAATGGCGGAACGAGCGCTGTAATTGTAACTTTTTCTTTTTCAATAAGAGCAAATGCCTCATCTGGACTACCACCAGTTGCCAATACCACTTTTCCACCCGCATAGAAAGTTCCAAATGTCCCTGGAGAACTCATTGGGTAATTGTGTGCTACTGGAAGAACTGCCATATAGACGCTTTCTGCATTCAAATTACAAATTTCAGCGCTTACACGTAAACTATAAATATAGTCATCATGTGTTCTAGGAATTAATTTAGAAAGACCTGTTGTCCCTCCTGATAATTGGAGAAATGCAACATCACTTGGCTGAACTTCTGGTAATGAGACGGGATCCATATACAGATCATTTATGTTCACAAACTCTTCTTCTTCCCCCACTACAATTACACGTTGTAAAGTTGGCACTTTCTCTTTCACTTCTCTTGCTAGTTTTCGATAATCAAAACCGAGAGCCTTATCTGAAATAACGTAAGCGCTCGCCTCGCCAAACTCACAAAAATAACTAATTTCACTGCTTCGATGTGAAGGTAGTGCAAAGACAGGAAGCGCTCCAATTCGAAATAGTGCAAAACATATTTCGAAAAACTCGATAATGTTAGGTAACTGGATTACAACTCTGTCCTCTTTCTTTATTCCTAAATTCAGTAAACCTGCTGCTAAACGATCTGCATTTTTATCAAGTTCACTATATGTTATATGCTTCTTACCACTTACAACCGCGATTCGATCTCCATATTTCTCAGCCCGCTCTCTTAACACTCCTCCAAATGTTTCACCAAGCCAACATCCTTCTTCTCGATAATGATCGGCAAATTCTTTTGGCCATTCTGTATAACCTACTAGCATTCTTTCTTCCCCCTATTTTTCATTAAGTGAACTATCTCTTAATCCTAAAGCTTTTAGCATTGTTTGGAATTTAGCTGATGTTTCTGCTAACTCATCTTCTGGTTTTGACTCAGCAACAACTCCAGCTCCTGCATATAAACGCAGTGTATTTTCTTGTACTTCGGCACAACGAATTGTAACAATCCATTCTCCATCTCCATTTAAATCGCTCCATCCTAGCATTCCTGTAAAGAACTCGCGGTCAAATGGCTCAATATGCTGTATAGCCTCTCTTGCTTTTTCCATCGGAGTTCCGCAAACTGCTGGCGTAGGATGAAGGGCAATTGCTAATTGTAAAGAAGAAGTATTTTGATCCTTCAGTTCACCTTTCACTTCTGTAGACAAATGCCACATCGCTTCACTATGAATAACTGATGGCTTTTCTGGAACATGTAATGTATGACAATACGGACGAAGTGCAGCGGCAACCGCTTCAACTACTACCGCATGTTCATGTAAATCTTTTGGAGAAGAAAGTAATTCCTCTGCTCTTCTTTTATCTTCTACTGGGTCCTCACTACGTGGCCTTGAACCAGCTAACGGATTAGAAATAACTTGCATACCATTACGTGAAACAAGTAATTCAGGACTTGCTCCAATTAGCGTCTTACTGTTCTCTTTTTCATCTTTCGGTAAATTCACAGCAAATGTATAACCATGCTTATTATGTTCTGCTAATTCTCGCAGAAGTTTTTGCTTATCAATCTTTTCCGAAGATTTAACATCTAACGATCTAGATAGAACGATTTTCTTTAAATCACCGTCCTGTATTTTTTTAATTCCTTGCTTCACACCATTCATATAAACTTCAGGGTCTGGTACTGGCGTCATTTCAAATGTTACGTTCTCATTTGTTTCAAGCTGATTTGTTGTATCCAATTGTAAACGCTCAGAAATCCTACTATATTCTGGTACGATAAGTTGGACTTCTTTTCTACGATCGAATGGCAAAGCACCCACAACGATAGGATTTGGATTTCCAGCTTGTTTCGCATTACTTAATGTCGCTTGCACAAGCTCTGGGAAATTTTCAATTTCACGATGCTTTACTGTAGTAAACTCTCCTTCTGCTAATATAGTTCGAGTTGGTGAAGCGAAAAAGAATGAAGATTCAGTCTTATAATCTTCTAAAAGTTTTTCTGACAATTCCTTTACAGCTATATGTTCATTCATAATATAATAACCTCCTGAATTTTTATTAAACTCCTAACGTAGCACCGCCATCGACACATAAATTGTGCATTGTAATATGACTTGCTCTATCTGAGGCTAAAAATAACACTGCTTCAGCAACTTCTGAAGGTTGTGCAATTTTTTGTAATGGAATTCCGAGTCTATATGTATTTTGAGAACCAGTAATTATATTTTTAGCTCCATTCTCATCAGCCCATAGTAATCTTTGCATCTCAGTTTCAGTAGAACCTGGAGAAACTAAGTTGCAGCGTATATTGTATGTCGCAAGCTCTAGTCCTAAACATTTCATAAACATCGTCGTTGCAGCTTTTGACGCAGCATACGCAGCCATCTCCATTCTCGGCGTATTTGCCGCATTTGAACCGACTGTAACAATTGCCCCTGATTTTCTTAACATCATATTTTTACTTACCGCTCGGGACATATTGAAAACCCCTGTAGTATTTACAGAGAATGTTTTATTCCAATCTTCATCACTTAACGAATGAATTGGTCCCATACGTAAAACCCCTGCAACATTTATTAAAATATCTATTGGCGCTATTTCATTTGCAATATGATTTACCATGTCTTCAACAGCAGCGCTATCACTCACATCTAAACGAAACGTTTTCATACGTGTATTATTTAATTCATTTTGATTTAAGAGTACATTTAACCCCTCTTCATTTTGATCAACCGCAATAACTGTGGCTCCTCTTTCTAAAAACATTTTGGCAACAACACTGCCTATGCCTTGTGCTGCACCTGTTACTAAAACTGTTTTCCCATCAAATTCCCCTAAGTTCATTTTCTCTATCCTTTCACATAAACATTAATTTCATTAAGCAACACCACTGATATTGATTTTCATTATCAGTGGTGTTGTAAAAAATAATACACTTACTAAACTAATTGGTCAAGTGCGCATTACTTTAAAATCCATTTTATTGATAATGTTTTTCATTTACTATCTTACACCGAAATGATAATGTTTCTCAATAAACTTGTCAATCTTTTTTTATTTTTCAGACAAAGTATTTTAATGCTTCTTAATAAAATCATATGTAAACGTATTAAATGTACTTATATTATAAATAAAATTCTAAATCCTCTTTTTAAAATTGAAGAAGACAAACTAGAGATACGTTCATTTACAATGCTTTATGAAAAACTCAAGTATATATTTTCTCAATATTTTTCTGAAAATATATCTTACAAATACTAACGAATGTCTTCTTTATCATTTAAGATTTAATATATATTTCAAATGCGATGTATCAATTCATTATATTCCAATATATCCCACTCACTTTTACATCTATAAAACTCCCAAAAGTAATTTAACCTTGTTAAAATAACTCATAAAAAAAGCATCCTAATTAATAGAATAGGATGCTTTTTCGTAATCATAGCGTTATAGAAGATTTGTATACTTACGCTACGCTGCGATACTCTTCTTCGTGTTCTTTTTTCTGTTTAGGTGCTTGAATTAAAATTGCGATAATGAATGACACGACACATAATACACCGATCACCATGAACGTTGGTTTGAATCCACCTAGAAGTGCACCGATAAAGGAACCTGCAAGCGCCCCGAATCCAAATCCTTGATACACAATTCCGTAGTTCTTACTATGGTTTTTCATACCGAAGAAATCACCAACAATAGCTGGGAAAATAGTGATATTTCCACCAAAGCAAAACGCTACACTTGCTACACATACGAAGTATATACCGTAATTTAAATCTACAAAACTTAGAACTAATACTGAACTCGCCATAATAACAAAAGTACCAGTAACGATTTTTAAACGCCCAATTTTATCCGATAACGGTCCTAAAATGATACGACCTAATGTATTGAAGATTGCAACCATAGCCACCGCATTAGCTGCTGTTGCTGCGCTAAGTCCTACAAGTTGAACACCAATGTCTTTTACCATACCAATTAAGTATAAGCCACTCATACATGATGTAAATAACATGATAAATAATAAGTATACTTGTTTTGTGCCTAACATTTCTTTCGTTGTGTATTCCTTAGTTTTTGTTTCATGAACTGCTCCTTGATCTGCAGCTTGATGGATTAAACAAGCACCAATTACAATCATAGTTGTAACAATTAAACCCCAGTATATAAATGCTTGCGATACACCAACTGATTCAATCAACTTTGCGTTAACGTATTTAAAGATTAAGCTACCTGAACCATATGCAGAGACAGAAATACCAGCAATTAAACCTTTACGCTCTGGAAACCACTTTATTAAATTTGATAGTGAAGTGATATATGCTGTACCATCTGCATAACCTACAACAACTCCTGCTAGTACATAAAGTAATATTAATGAGGATGCTTGTGAGCTAAGTATTAACCCTAGTCCTAATGCTAATCCAGCTATCATAATAAGTTTACGAAGTCCCCATTTTTCTTGCAATTTACTCGCAAATAAAGTTGAAAATGCTAAAGAAAGACTAGTAATTGAAAAAGTTATCGCAACAGCGTTAAGACTCCAACCGTATTTACTAACTAAAGGCTGATTGAATAAACTCCATGTATATATCGTCCCAAGCCCCATTTGTACTATGACTGTGCCAAGGACAACAAACCATGGATTAACAGTTGATTTTTTCATATCTTTCCGCCTCCTCTTTCTATTTCAATGCTATTCGCTAAATTTACTTTTTTTATGTTCATTTTGGTCACCTCTTTTGATTTGACACCTTCATTGTATAAGATGTTTCTGTTTATGTAAGCACTTACAAGATAGAGCGTCAAAAACATGGAATCAGTTACAAAAAACGAAGGATGAAATACAAAAAACTACTGATTAAATACAATAGAAAAATTTTTTATACTTCGATTCACCTTATTTTTTATAAAATCACAAATTTTTTTCCAATAAATAAAACTAAATATTCACTAATATATCTATCCGTGGTTTAATATATATAATAAAAAAATATTTCTGTCTTTAATGAGGAGGTACTATGAAAGCAAACGTAGGGGATACTATACTTTTTCAACGAAACAATTTAAAGATTACAGGATCTGTACTAAAACTTTATACTGAATCGGTCTTAGTTGAAATTACAAATGTAAGCGGTGGTACTTTTGAATTTGATCGAACAATTGTAAATCATAAAAACTATAAAGTTTTAAATACAAATACATAAAACAACACAAAATAGCCCCTGCTAAACAGCAGGGGCTATTTTATATAAAAATATTTCACTAGTTTATATACCCTAAAACATTAACAATCTTACTCGCTTTTAAATTGTTAATATGATAATAAATTTCTAAACCTCTCCTCTCTGCTCGTAACACTTTACCCTTCATTTTTGATAAATGTTGTGAAACAGTAGATTGCGGGATGTTCAGTAACTCTGTTAATTGTGTTACATTACAAGTTTTTCTTGTACTTAATTCATTTACAATTTGCAGTCGGATTGGATGCGCCATAATTTTTAAAATATCTACATCTTCTTCTGAAACTAAAGTTTTTTTCATTTCACTTGTATATGTTGTCATAAGACATTCCCCTTTTATATGAATTCCATTTTTATAAGATCTATTTCCAAAATTTTTAAAACCCTCGATTAAAACTTTCATATAGAAATAAAAGGATTTTAAATTTTTGAAAACAGAACTTACATTCACTTTATTTATTTGGTACATATACATAATACAATGTTAATATGTGCTCTATGTGAAGTTCGCATAAATTTGTGATGAAGATTTATTTAGCCACTCGCATCCTACTCATCTAATTATCCACTACATAAAATCATCAGTTATTTTAACATATTTTAGGCGTTTGTATATACTATTTATAAAACAACTTTTATAAAGGGGGATTCATATGCCTACAGCGTTACAAGAAGAAGTCGAAGAAGCACGGGAAACATATGTCAGTCGTATCATCTTAGTTGGAGGATCGACTTTATTTTTAGTAGGCGGGGTTATATCGGCAATTTCAGCTTTTAAAGCTTATAATCGTTTGGAGAATACGCCGCCTTCTACAGATAATTCATAGATATTTTATAAAATAAAACGTCGCCTCTAATATGAAGAGACGACGTTTTATGATTCATACATATGACACTAAAAGTATCGATAGATTCCCTACTCCATTTTCTAAGCTTACTTCACCACAAACCTAGTCTGACTACACCCATCCTTCTGCTTCGTTACTTCTAATACAGCTGGCATTGCGTTTTTCAGCTCTTGTACGTGTGAAATGACACCGATAAATCGGCCTGATTTTTGTAGGTCAATTAAGGCATCAACTGCTTTCGTTAATGATTCTTCATCTAATGAACCGAACCCTTCATCGATGAACATCGTTTCGATGGAAATACCACCTTCATATGCTTGAATGACATCTGCCATTCCTAGCGCTAAGCAAAGTGATGCGTTAAATTTCTCTCCGCCGGATAATGTTTTTACATCGCGCGTTTGGCCAGTGTATGCATCGTACACATCTAAGCCTAATCCACTTTGACGGTTTCTTTTTTCAACTCGTTCACTTCGTTTTAAATAAAATTGTCCATTTGATAATTTACGTAGTCGTTCGTTTGCGATTTGAACAATTTGTTCTAAATACTCAATTAAGATGTAACGTTCAAATGATATACGACTTTCGTTATCACCTTTCATTACTTCATATAAATCAACAAGTTCTTGGAAGGCTTTTTCTTCCTCGTGAATTTGTTCGTCAATACGTCTAATGTTTTCATGTAAATCAGAAATATATGTTACCGCATTTTGCGCACGTTGACGTTTTTCTTTAATTATATCGAGATTAATTTCTAGTTCTTTTATGTGTTCACCTAAAGATGTAATATCCATATACTCTTTATCTTTTAATTCTGAGTTTAGCTCTTCAATTTGTTTTGCAAGCACTTCAAGAGATGAATAATAACCTTGAATTTCTTTCTGTAACATCTCCATCTCGGCATCGCTTAATTTGGCTTCTTTATACGTGAATTGATCTGTAAATCCGCTTTGTTCTAGCTCTTTCATAAAGCGTGCGAAAGTCTCTTCTTTCTTCAATTTTGCACTTTCAAATTGATTAGAAGCACCTTTCTGTTCTGCTTGAATACGTATATTTTCATTTTGCCAATGTTGATACGCTTCCTGCACTTTCTTCCATTCGTCCTCCATTAACCTAAGTTCGTGCATAGCTTGGTCAAACTGTGCTTTCCAAGCTTGTACTGTTTGCAAGTTTTCTGGAATATTTCGTTTATCATGTTCATATGACGTACGAAGTTGCATGCACTCCATTTCTGTACGGTGCTGCATTGTTTCTACTTCCCGTTTTTGTTTCTGAAGTTCTTCTATTTTTTCTTCTACGCTTTTCATGTTCGCAGCAATCTGCTTACGTGTTTCTTCACTTGCTTTTAACGTATTAACGTCTGCAGCTAATTGTTTTCCTTTTTGAACAAGTGCACTATATGTTTCAACTAATTTTTCGGAGTTATACCCACGCTTCACAACTTCTTCTATCACTTGTTCATATTGTAGTCGATAAAAATTCCATTTCTCCTCTACTTGCACATGTAATTTTTCAGCAATGTTCTTCTTATCTCTTAAATCGTTTAACTCTTTTTCATCGATCGCATTACTTTGCTCTGTAGCTTTTTGCGGATGATTCGTACTACCACATACCGGACAAGATTCACCGTCATGTAAATGAAGAGCTAATATACCAGCTTGTTCACTTAACCAGCGGCGCTCCATGTTTTCATATGCACGAACTGCCACTTGCATTTTATTATTTGCCGCTTCTTTTTCTTGCTCGAATTTTTGTTTTTCTTGCCAAACATCATATGCTTGCTTTAAAACTTTTGCATCTTCTCGCATATTCGTTAGTTCTTCTACTTTAGCTACATATTGCTCAAGTGCTTGTTCTAATTGCTGCAATTCATCAGACATTCTCTGTTTTTGGCTTGTATGCTCTTCTAGTTGTTGATCCAACTTTTGCATACTTTCTTTTAATTTCCCTATTTGAATTTCGGCATTTTGTAAATTCAGCTTTCTCTCAGCTAATGATTCAATGATTGCTTGTAACTCTTCTAATCTTTGAACAAGTTTTTTAGCCTCTTCTCGTTCAGCTTCTTTATTCTTTACTACTTCATACTTCTCCTGAGCAAGTTCAAAGCTGTTCATTATCTGTTCTTGTTTGACGATTATCTGTTTTAACAAACTTTCAGCTTTCTGCTCATTTTGCATCGCTTCTTCATACCATTGTTCAAATGGTAATAAGCGCTTTGCTTGTTCCGCACGTTTAAAGGATTTTTCTTTCCTTTCAATTGCTGCACGGTTCTCTTGTAAAGTGTTATATTTCTCATTCTTTTGTTGTAAATCTATAAATTTCTCATTTACAGATTTTGCTGCATGAAAACGTGTTTCTGCATCCTTTAATTGCTTCGTTTGAACATCTTGTTCTACTTGTAATTGCTCAACCTCTGCCTTATACACTGTTGTTTCTTGTTCTAACGCTTCTACTACTTGATGCGTATTTACATGTTCTTGTGCCGCTAATGTCTCTAATAATGCTCCATCACGGATTGGTAATTTAAAAACATTACGGAAATAGAGCTCTCTCTCTTTTTGTTTTTCTTGCAAGACGTCTTTCCATTGTTTTCTCTTTTGATCAAGTAACTCACGCATTAATTTATAACGATCCGTTTTAAAAATACGACGTAAAATCTCTTCTTTGTTTTCCGTCTCAGATGTTAATAGTTTTCGGAATTCACCTTGTGGTAACATAACAATTTGACTAAATTGATGTTTACTTAACCCAATTAAATCTTCCACTTTTTTGTTTACGTCTGTTACATGAAAACGATCGACGGCTGGAACGTTTTCTCCATCAATAACTTCATATAATTCTACTGCATGTCCTGTAATGGTCTTATTCCCTTGTTTTTTATGTCCAAGTTGTCTTTTTATTTCATAGCGTTTCCCTTTTAATTGAAAGGTTAGTTCTACACTTGTATAAACATCATCATCAGCAAATTGACTTCGAAGCATGCTCGTATCACTACGTTCTTCTCCACTAGCCTCACCATATAACACATAACAAATCGCATCAAAAATCGTTGTTTTTCCAGCTCCCGTATTCCCAGAAATAGCGAAAATACGATGTTCTCCAAGATCTTCAAAATCGATTACTTCTTTCTGTTTATATGGCCCGAATGCTGTCATAATAAGCTGAATCGGTCTCATCCTCGTTCACCTTCCCGTTCTTGCACTGTTTGTAATACATCTATAAATAGGCGTTCTTTCTCTTCTGATAAATCTAATCCTTTCATTTCTTTATAGAAAGCCTTTAAAAGAGATAAATCATCCATTTTATGTCTTGAAACCGTTACTTCATTTGTATCTGTGAGTTCTCGCCTTTGCATCGCTCTTTCAACGTGCATTGCATTTGGATATACAGATCGTATTTTCTCCATTGGCTGTAAGACAGGGTTTTCATCTAATAATTTTACAAATACGTAATCTTCACTTACTGGGTGCTGTAATAATTCATCTATTTTCGCTTCTACTGTTCGCATTTTACGACGTGGTGAAAGTAACCTTTTTTCAATTGCTACTTCACCAGTTTCATTCAGTTCTACAATGTAATAACCTTTTTTATGTTTCTCTTCAGAAATTGAATAGGCAAGTGGTGAACCTGAATATCGAATGGTCTCATTACGTACGAAATGCGCTTGATGTAAATGTCCAAGCGCTGTGTAATGAAACTTATCAAAATAATGACTATTTACATATTCAGCACCACCAATTGAAAGTGGTCGTTCTGCATCACTTGTATTCTCCTCCGCTTCTCCTGAAGAAGTTACAAATGCATGTCCAACAAATACATGTCTAGCTTCTTTATCCATTGTTTCAGAGAGCTCATTCATAAAAATGCGCATCGCATCATCATGAGAACGTACGTCTTCATTTTTCAACACGTGTCTAACTATGCTTGGGTCTGCATACGGTATTAGATGGAAGTGAATCTCTCCATATTCATCATTTAGTACAACAGGTTCATACGGGAATTGAAATTGGCCTGCAATATGTAATCCCTGTTTTTTCATTAAACTACTCCCAAAATGGATACGATCCGGACTATCATGATTACCAGCTACTGCAATAACTGGTGTTTGTAAATCAATAACTATTTTTTGCAGCACATCATTTAATAAGTCTACTGCTTCTGTAGGTGGAATTGCTCGGTCATATAAATCCCCTGCAATAATTACAGCATCTGGTTTTTCTTCTTCAACAGCCTGTACAAACTGATCTAATACAATCTTTTGGTCTTCAGTCATATACACGCCATGAACAAGCTTACCTAAATGCCAATCCGCTGTATGAAATAACTTCATATTTTTCTACTCCTTTTAATTTACTGATTTTAGTGAAACGAGTTGATAGTTTATTGTAGTTTTTCCGTTCTCCCACTCTAGCTTCAATATCGTTGCACTTCCAATTCTTTCTTCATTTGATTTATATAAAGGCAATATTTCTTGAATTGTAAATAAGTGATAACCATCCAATATTAATTGAAATATATTTTCTTCAATATGTAATCTTACTTCTTTTTCATTTGAAATAATTTTTGTGTGCATCTCAAATTTCATGATAGATACAACCCCTTTTTATAATCTCTACATTTTAATAGTATAGTGGCTATGCAAGATTGACAAGTACATACACAGCAAAGTACACACTTTTCTATTGTTATATGTTTTATGTATTTTATATAAAGTACGGTATGTGAAATTTTATATTTTCTCCAAAATAAAAATGCCTATTGTGACATCTTTATTTTTGTATAAAGTCTTTCATTACATAATATAAAACGGTAATTAAAACGATTGCGACGAAAAATGAGAACACTGCGACAATGTACCCATCTTTATTTAATAAAATACAGAATGAAATAGATATTATAAAAATCGGAAATACGAGACGTACTTTATCCTTCACTTCTTCTGTCGTATCTGTATGATGAAAATACTGCGTTATCCCTATCATTAAAGAAGACAAAATAATAACCGACAATAGTAAAGGTCCTGGCATTCCGATTTCTCCTTTCTCTATTTCTAATTCAGTGCAAAATTTCTTATTACAATTGTACGATTCATTTTTTCTTCAAACACTCTTTTTAGAATTGATAATGAACAATTCACACCTATATAATAGCGCTTTTATCATTATAACTTCAAATAATTACACTTACAGTAATGTTGTAATATTCCCCCTCAGTCTCTGAAATCCTGCAAAGATAACTCGTCAAAATATGCGGTGACCAAATTAATATTTACCGTCAACTTTTGACAAAATTTATAAAGGACATTTCAGTACATATCAAGAATTAAGAATAAGAAGATATGTAAGGGAGGATGCATTATGACTGAACACGTTTTATTTTCTGTTAGTGAAAACGGCGTTGCAACAATTACTTTAAACCGTCCAAAAGCACTTAATTCTTTATCTTATGACATGTTACAACCTATCGGACAAAAACTTAAAGAGTGGGAACACGATGAGCGTATTGCACTTATCGTGTTAAAAGGAGCTGGCACAAAAGGTTTTTGTGCAGGTGGCGACATTAAAACTCTTTATGAAGCGCGTTCCAATGAAGTGGCATTGCTACATGCAGAACGTTTTTTTGAAGAAGAGTATGAAATTGATACATATATTTATCAATATACAAAACCGATTATTGCTTGTTTAGATGGAATTGTAATGGGCGGTGGTGTCGGTCTTACAAATGGTGCGAAGTATCGCATTGTAACTGAACGTACGAAATGGGCAATGCCAGAGATGAATATCGGCTTCTTCCCAGACGTCGGAGCTGCATATTTCTTAAATAAAGCACCTGGATATACAGGACGCTTCGTTGCTTTAACAGCATCTATTTTAAAAGCTTCTGACGTATTATTTATTAATGCTGCTGATTACTTTATGACATCTGATTCATTACCAGAGTTTCTTACTGAACTTGAAAGTGTAAATTGGCATAAAGAAGATGATGTACATACTAATTTAAAAGAAGTTATTCGTACATTCGCAACTGCTCCAAACTTAGAAAGCGAGCTGACTCCTTCATTAGAAGTAATTAATTCACATTTTGCTTACGATACAATTGAAGAAATCATCCATTCATTGGAGAAAGATGAAAGCTCCTTTGCTCTAAAAACGAAAGAAACACTGTTATCAAAATCACCTATTTCACTAAAAGTAACATTAAAACAGTTTATTGATGGACAAGATAAATCCGTTGAAGAATGTTTCGCTACGGACCTTATACTTGCTAAAAACTTCATGAGACATGAAGATTTCTTCGAAGGAGTACGCTCCGTTGTCGTTGATAAAGATCAAAATCCGAATTATAAATATAAACAGTTAAGTGACGTTTCAGAAGAAGATGTGAATCGTTTCTTTAATTTACTTAATGCATAAAATGAAACTGTAATGAGTGGGTGTTTTGTTCATCCCCCACCTAACTTCTTTGCTTCAGCTAAATCTTGTGCGGTGGAAATCTTACTACTCGCAAATAGCGGGATAAAATCGAGGCTATATAGTAGTGAAATTACAGCTACTATATAGCCTTTTTTTATTTAATAATTTTTAATAAAATTTAATTTTATTAAATCCATTTTTGTGCTACACTGATTTTAATCAAATATTCTAAAAATAAAAAGGAGGGGCGGCTATGATAGAAAATTATCTTCTTTTCATCATTATGTCTATTTGCCTTATCATTTTACCTGGTCCAGATACAGCAATGGCTACGAAAAACACATTGGTTGCTGGTAAAGTCGGTGGAGTGAAAACAGTGTTTGGTACATGTATTGCACTATTAATTCATACTTTAGCTGCTGTAATTGGTCTTTCTGCACTTATTGTAAAGTCAGCTCTTTTATTTTCTATTTTCAAGTACGTTGGGGCTCTCTATTTAATATATATCGGTATTAAAGCCCTTTTAGCAGTAAGAAACAAAGAAAACTTAGATACAAATGATCTATCTTTGAATAATGAAAACGAACATACTTCTTGCTTTCGCCAAGGATTTCTTACAAATTTATTAAATCCTAAAGTTGCAGTCTTCTTTTTAACTTTTTTACCGCAATTTTTAAATCCAAATCATAATACATTTATTCAACTTCTTGTAATGGGCCTTACTTACCTCGTTTTAACAGTCATTTGGTTTGCATTTTATATATTTTTAATTGATAAAATTAGTGCTTTTATGAAAAAACCAAAGACGCAACGTTATATTCAAGGGCTAACAGGAGTCGTCCTAATTGGATTTGGTATTAAACTAGCTTTTGAAAAAAATAATTAACAAGATGAAAACCACCACCACTATTAATAGTGGTGGTGGTTTTCATTTAATAGCTGATTTGGCTGTTTACTCTATATTAAAACCAGCGCTCAGTTACAACTTTTTTACGTGTATAGAATTGAACGCCATCTGTACCATTTGTACCTAAATCACCAAAGAATGAAGCTTTATTTCCTGCAAATGCGAAGAATGCCATTGGTGCTGGAACATTTACATTTACACCGATCATACCAGCATCGATGTTATCACGGAATGTTTGTGCATGTTTACCATTTGACGTATAAATAACCGCACCGTTTGCAAATTTAGATTGATTTGTTAGTTTAATACCTTCTTCTAAATCTTTAACACGTACAATGCTTAATACTGGAGCAAAAATTTCATCTTGCCAAATTTTCATTTCTTGATTCACGCCATCAAAGATTGTCGCACCTACAAAGTAACCTTCTCCAACTTCTTCATTAATTTTACGGCCATCTACTAATAAAGTTGCCCCATCTGCTACACCGCTATTAATATAGCCTAAAACGCGCTCTTTATGAGATTCACGGATTAATGGTCCAACATAGTTATCTTCGTTAAAGCCATCGCCTACTTTTAATTTTTTCGTTTCTGCTACTAATACATCAATGAATTCATCAGCAATTTCATCCACTACTGCTACTACTGAGCATGCCATACAGCGCTCTCCACTACTTGCAAATGCAGATCCAATTACACCTTGTACTGTTTTCTCAAGATTGCAATCTGGCATTACAATCGCATGGTTTTTCGCACCTGCTAACGCTTGTACACGTTTTCCGTGTTTTGTACCTGTTTCATATACGTAACGAGCTACCGGCTCAGAGCCAACGAACGAAACAGCTTGAATATCTTTATTTTCTAAAATGCTATTTACAACATCTTTTCCGCCTTGTACTAAATTTAATACGCCTTTTGGGAAACCTGCTTCATAGAATAATTCTACAAGTCGCTCCGCTAAAAGTGGCGTTCTTTCCGATGTTTTTAATACGAATGTATTACCGCAAGCAATTGCAAGTGGGAACATCCATAATGGAATCATCATTGGGAAGTTGAACGGTGTAATACCAGCAACAACTCCGATTGGGTAGCGCCAAATTGATCCATCAATTCCGCTAGCGATATTCGGAAGTGCTTGACCCATCATTAAATTTGGCGTAGATGTTGCAAGTTCTACCGCTTCAATACCACGCTGTACTTCACCTGTTGCATCTGTTAGCGTCTTACCATTTTCTAGCGTAATAATTTTTGCAAGCTCATCTTTATTTTCTTGTAATAGCTGTAAATATTTATATAAATTTCTTGAACGATTCGGAACTGGTACTTTAGACCATGTTTCGAATGCTGCTTTTGCCGCTTCAACAGCTTTTTCAACATCCTCTTTTGGAGATAGTGGAACGTAAGCGATAATTTTTCCAGTCGCTGGATTTGGAACTGCTTCTACTTCCGTACCTGTCGATTCAACCCACTCACCGTTAATGTGATTTTTCACTCGTTTAATTTCAGTTGTAATCATTGTATTCTCTCCTTTGTATAATTTATTTTTGATTAGAAATTAATTGCTCGCTAACTTTCTTATATAAAGCAGCCATATCGTTTTCACCATATCCAGCTTGACTCGCTTCGTCATATACATTTAATAACATTTCGCTTACCGGTAAATGGAGTTCGCTTTCCTTAGCTAAGTCAACTGCAAACCCTAAATCTTTCTTCAATAAGTTCACAGTAAATCCTGGCTCGTAGTTTTCAGGTGCTATAAAACTTTTAAAATTACGTTCATAAATTCTGCTTTGGCCGTAACTTACATTTAAAATATCAAACATTTTATCTAAATCCATATTGTTCTTTTTCGCTAATGTTAAAGCTTCACTTACACCAGCTGTATAAAAACCAATTAATAAGTTATTAATTAACTTAACAGTTGTACCACTATCAATCTGCTCACTAACATGGAAAATGTTCGCGCCTAGAACGCCCATGATAGATTCCGTTTTCTCATATACCTCTTTTGATCCACCAACCATAAACGTTAATGTACGATTTTCGGCTCCAATTACACCGCCGCTCACAGGTGCTGCTAAAAAGTTTACTTTCTTTTCCTTTGCAGCTTCCTCTAATTGTTTGTTTAACTGCGGCGATACCGTACTTGTATCAATGAAAACTACATTCGAGTGACCATTTTCAAATAATCCTTCTGCTCCAAAATATACCGCTTCAACAGCGCGAGGTGAAGGTAAACTTGTAAAAACTACATCACATGTTTCTGCTAGTTTTGAGATTGATAGACCGATAATTCCGCCTTCTTTTTCAAAGGACGCTTCTGCCTCTTTATTTAAGTCCACGCCATATACTGTGTAACCTGATTTAGCTAGATTTTTTGACATCGGAAGACCCATGTTACCTAAACCGATAAAACCAATCTTTTTCATATCGCTTTCCTCCTATTTACACAATATATTTCCCACGATTTATAATAGCTTTCGCAATTTCTCTCTTCTTCGTAAATACGTTCGTGTATAAAGGTACTAATAATTGACGGATTTCAGCTAAAATCACATGTCTATCTTGTTCTTCTGTGACAGCCGCCGAAAGTACAGAAATCGCTGCTTCTTCTACTTTACGGTATCCTTCTTCACAAATAACATCCGTTATGAGTTGCTTCGTACGTTCTTTTTCCTCACCATTTTTACTTACCGCTTTTCTCGTACGTAAAAACGCTGATTCCATGACGTACACGTCCGTCAACATATTTGAAATTACACGTGAATATTCTTGTTCTTGGTCAATTTTTAGGGCTGGAGTTTTAGAGAGCGTTTTCAAAGATTGTTTCAACAATTTTTTCGCTAATAAAATGTAACGATGGTTTCTTTCGACATTTGCTACATCACTTTCTACTGCAGTATCTTCTAATTGTTCGATTTGCTTCATTAACATTTTGGCAACTGTTAATCTATTAATTTCATTCGTTCCTTCAAAAATACGACTAATTCTAGCATCACGATATAATCGTTCTACCTCATACTCTTGCATATAACCGTAACCACCATGAATTTGTACAGCTTCATCTACGATATAAGCAAGTGTTTCAGAAGCGTTCACTTTATTAAGTGCACATTCAATTGCAAATTGGGACATTTTCTTCATAAGATCTTCATCGCTCTCATGAATTGCTTCATCGATTACACCTGCTGTACGATAAGCTGCACTTTCTGCTCCATATGTAGCAATGATCATATTTGCAATTTTCTCTTGAATCATTGTAAAGTCTACTAATTCCGTTTGGAACTGTTTTCGCTCTTTTCCATATTGAACCGACAAACCAATTGCTTGTTTTGCTGTTCCAATATTTCCAAAAGCAAGTTTAAGTCTAGCAAAGTTAAGAATATTAAGGGCTACGTGATGCCCTTTCCCAACTTCCCCTAAAACATTTTCAGCAGGGATGACAACATCTTCTAAAATAAGAGTCGCTGTTGAAGAACCTTTAATCCCCATTTTCTTTTCTTCTAATCCAATAGATACACCTTCACATGTTCTTTCGACAATAAATGCTGTCATTCCTTTATTTGTCTTCGCAAAAACAACGTATACATCTGCCATATGAGCATTTGTAATCCATTGCTTCTCACCATTTAACTTCCAAGCTGTTCCCTCTTCATTCAATACGGCGCTTGTTTTTGCACTTAATGCATCCGAACCAGCATTTGGCTCAGTTAAAGCATAAGCCCCAATCCATTCTCCCGATGCGATTTTCGGTAAATATTTTTCTTTCTGTTCTTTCGTTCCGTAATATATGTAAGGCAATGTACCAACACCAGCGTGTATATTAAAAGAAACGCTAAACGCACCAGCGTAACCCATTTTCTCTGCTACAAGACCTGAGACAGCCTTTCCTAACTCGAACCCGCCATAATCTTCTGGTACCTCAATGCCTAATAATCCAAGTTCCCCAGCTTTCTCAAATAATTGACGAGAAACTTTATAGTTATGTTGTTCAATATTCTCCATTTGTGGAACAATTTCTTGTTTAACGAATTGTTCTGTCGTTTTTGCGATTAAATCTTCATCACCTGAAAAATCTTCTGGTGTAAAGTAAGTATGATTTATATCTTTATTGAGTGAAAAAAATTCATCCCATGGTAACTTCGTTTTCTCCATATGTATCCCCCTATCATTCGGCTTTCATAGCTTTTTGCTTATGCTCGTCTACGATGAGTGGAATATCTTTTTTGAAAATAGAAGGCGATGATTTTTCACATCAAGCATTTTATTTTGCCAAAGATGTATTTTCATCGCCTTCGCTGCTTTATCTATTGATCTTCTGATAATACTGTTTTTGCAATACCAGTATCTAACTCTTCAAAGTCATGATATGAAATTGTTTCGTATAATTCACTTCTCGTTTGCATATTAGAAAGTGCATCTTTTTGAGAACCTGTTTCTTTAATTAAAGTAAACACATTTTCATACGCTTTCGCTGCAACGCGAAGTGAAGTTACAGGATAAATAACCATTTGGAAGCCCATATTTGCAAATTCCTCTGCACTATAATATGGAGTTTTTCCGAATTCAGTCATATTCGCAAGTAAAGGTGCATTTACCTTACTATTAAATAGACGGAATTCTTCCTCTGATTGAAGCGCTTCAGGGAAAATTGCGTCTGCACCTGCTTTTACATATGCATTTGCTCTTTCAATTGCTTCATCTAATCCTTCAACGCCACGAGCATCAGTACGTGCTACAATGTATAAGCTCGGTGCAACTTCTTTAATCGCTTTAATTTTTTGAACCAATTCTTCTGTAGTAACAAGTTTCTTACCATTTAAATGCCCACATTTTTTTGGTAATTGCTGATCTTCAATTTGGACAGCTGCTACTTTCGCTTCCACCATTTCTACAGCTGTTCTCGCTACATTTAGTACACCACCAAATCCTGTATCAATGTCAACAAGAACAGGTAAGTCTGTAGCTCTTACTAAATCTCTTGCTCTCTCAGCCACTTCAGTAGACGTCACGATACCTAAATCTGGTAAGCCTTTACTTGCAGTATAAGCAGCTCCTGATAAATAAAGAGCTGAAAAACCTGTATTTTTTGCAACTAAAGCCGCCATTGCATCATGAGCACCTGGAATTTGCAAAATTTCATTTGCTTCTACTAAAGCTCGGAATCGATTCGCAAGCTCCTCTTGTGTTGACTGCTTTTTCACAACCCAAGCCATTCTAAATTCCCCCTATTATTAAATTAAGAATAGATCTACAAATTCATTTACATTCATATTTTCTAGCTTTTCTTCATTTAAACAAACTTCATGAATTTGTTCTTGTTGCTTACTAGAATAATGACCTGCCATATTTGCAGTGAATTTTTGAACAACTTTTGGAATTGCTTCGTCTCTACGGAAACGGTGACCAAGTGGATATTCACATTCCACATTTTCTGTTACTGTGCCATCTTTAAAGTGAACTTGAACAGCGTTGGCGATTGAGCGCTTGTTCGGGTCAAGGTAATCTAAACTGTACTGTTTGTTTTCAACAACAACCATCTTATTACGTAATTCGTCTACACGTGGATCGTTTGCTACTGCATCTTCATAATCGTCTGCAACGATATCTCCTTTTAATAAACCAATTGCCGTAATGTATTGTAAGCAATGATCACGATCAGCTGGGTTATTTAATGGGCCTTCTTTATCAATAATACGAATTGCTGATTCATGAGTCGTAATTGTAATACGGTCAATTTCATCCAATCTCTCTTTAATTTCCGGATGCAACTTCACTGCACATTCTGCAGCTGTTTGTGCATGGAATTCTGCTGGATATGACACTTTAAATAATACATTTTCCATTACATATGACTCTAGTGGTCTTGCTAATTTTAATTCTTGTTTATTGAATAATACATCTTGGAATCCCCATCCTGGCGCAGATAATGCTGTTGGATAACCCATTTCACCTTTTAGAGCAGTCATTGCAAGATGAACACCGCGGCTCGTTGCGTCACCTGCAGCCCATGATTTACGTGAGCCCGTATTTGGAGCATGACGATATGTACGAAGACTAGAATTATCAATCCACGCATGTGATAATGCATTAAAGATTTCTTCACGTGTTCCGCCAAGCATTTTCGCAACTACTGCAGTTGTTGCTACTTTTACATATAATACATGGTCAAGACCAACTCTGTTTAAGCTGTTTTCTAAAGCAAGCACGCCTTGAATTTCATGTGCTTTAATCATCATTTCTAATACTTCACGTACTTTTAAAGCTTCTTTTCCTTCTGAAATGCGAACACGGCTAATATAATCTGCGACCGCTAAAATTCCGCCTAGGTTATCAGATGGATGTCCCCACTCTGCTGCAAGCCAAGTATCGTTATAGTCTAACCAACGGATCATACATCCGATATTAAATGCACCTTTTACTGGATCTAGTACATAAGACGTACCTGGTACACGTGTACCATTTGGCACGACTGTTCCTGGCACAACTGGTCCTAGTAATTTCGTACATTCTGGATATTGTAGTGCTAAAATTCCACATCCAAGTGTATCAAGTAATACGTAACGAGCTGTACTGAATGCTTCTGCACTAGTAACCTCTTTATTTAATACATAATCCGTAATCTCTTCTAATAATGCATCTTTTTGCTTAATTTCATTTGTTTTAATCATGCTATCCTTCCCTTTCTGTCGAAAATTCGTTATTATTAATGATGGGTGTCGGTCAAACACCCATCTGGCGGGCGGTGCTAACAACTCCCCAGTTGTTCTTATTTACTAAGTACATGTCGCTCGCCAATATAATTTACACGCGGACGGAACAAACGATTATTTGCATGTTGCTCAATAACGTGCGCACATAATCCCACTGTTCTAGAGCTAAAGAAGATAGGTGTGTAAAGTTGAATTGGAATACCTAGCATCCAATATACTGGAGCTGCATAATAATCAAGATTTGGATAAATTCCTTTTTCCTTTTCCATAATCTTTTCTCCAGCTTCACACATTTCATATAGTGTATAATCACCTTTTACATCACATAACTGTTTTAAAGCTTCCTTCATCATAAGTGCTCTTGGATCCATCTTCTTCATATAAACACGGTGTCCAAAGCCCATAATTTTTTCTTTGTTATATAGTTTCTTCTGTAATAACTCTTCAAATTTCTCAACATTACCAGCTTCTAAAAGCATGTGCATAACCGCTTCATTTGCACCGCCATGTAAACTTCCTTTTAAAGATGCAACTGCACCTGTTAAAGCACCGTATAAATCTGATTGTGTTGATGCAATAACGCGCGCTGTAAATGTAGAGTTTGGCATTTCATGCTCACTATATAAAACAAGGGAACGATCAAAGATCTTTTCCTCAAGTTCAGTTGGTTTTTTACCAGTTAACATATAGAAGAAATTCGCACTATAAGATAATTCTTTAAGAGGTTCAATTGGCTCCTCATTATTTAAAATATGATAGCTATTCGCTACAATGTTTGGCACTTTACTTAACAGCTTGTACCCTCGGCTTTTATTCACTTCTAATGAGCGGTTTTCGATATCATTATCGTAACCAGCTAACGCTGACACACCTGTACGTAATCCATCCATGGGATGCGTCTCTTTAGGCAATGCCTTTAGTACGTTGAATACACCTTCTGGTACTGCATATTCTTCTTTTAATTTCTTTTCAAGTGTTGCTTTTTCATCTTCATTCGGTAGATGTTCCTCCAATAAAAGGTGCACAATGTCTAAATACTCTTTTGTTTTTGAGAGTTCGATTAAGTCATACCCTTGAATTACAATTTCACCTTTTACTGTGTCAAGAAACGAGATTTTCGTCTCCGCTGCCACTATACCATCTAATCCCGGGGAAAATTTTTCTTCAGCTTTCATCATTATTTCCTCCAATCCTAATAGATCTTCGTGCACATAACTGTAAGCCTTTACAATATTGTGAAACTACATTTCTATTTCAATGTATCAGAGTTTTTAGAAGATTTCAATTTATTTTATAATGATAAGTTTCCTACACTTTTCTTACTGTAACAATACAATTTTTTGAAAATAATTCTTATATTTTATAAAGAAAGAATAGACTTTTTTGCGTATTTTCAAAAACAAGATATAAAGATTTTTCATATAACACCTCCAAATATACAATTATTCTAATTTTATTTGAGAAATAAAAAAAACGAGCTGTACATAAATACAGCTCGTTACTATATGATATTTATTTCACTATCTCTTAAATATAATTTTTATATAAAACTTATTCATTTTTAATAAAGTTATTATTTTACATAATTAAATTGAATTTCTTCCATTTCCTCATGATAACTTACAAATAAATCATAGTTTTGAAAATACCAAAGATCATCAGAATCTACAAAAAATATAATACCTTCCTTCTCAACTGACACTATTTCCCCATCTGGTTTCTCAGCAACAACCCCTAAAGAATATCCGGGCTGAATTGAACTATCCCCTCCGTACCTTACAGTAAAACGTACAGATTCACCGTGCTTTATACGTAATTCTTCCTGGAACCATTGCAGAGCTTTACGATCAATTGAAATTCTCATCTTTATTCCTCCAGTTTACGCAAACTCTTTTTTTCCTAATCGTTGTTTTACAAAGAAGACGAAAATGATTAAGGCTATTAATGCCGAAATTGCACTCCCTGAAAATAAAATACGATAACCAAACATTTGTGAAACAACTCCAAGTAAAATAGCACCTAACCCGATTCCTAAATCAAACGCTGTAAAAAATGAAGCATTTGCAACTCCTCTTTTACTCGGATCGACAATTGTAAGCATTGCCGCTTGCAAAGCTGGCTGCGCTGAACCAAATCCAATACCGTATAATGTTGCTGCGATAATTACACCTAACAAACCATTTGAAATAGTTAAAACAACTATAGCTAAAATAGTAATACATAATGCTGGGAGTATGATGAATACTTCTCCATACTTATCTAATAGTTTCCCTGAAATTGGTCTTACAATTGTTAATGCAATTGCATATACAAGAAAGAAAGTTCCTGGATTCACATGAATTGATGATGCAAATAACGGTAAAAAGGTTGTTATTCCTCCATATGCAAACGATAAAAAGAATACTACAATCGTGATTGTTAATACAGATTTCTCAAATAGCTGAATTTTCCCTTTTTCTTTTTGTGGCGTAAATGGCATCTTCGTTATTAGTGATAATACGACTGCCATAAAAGATAACAACGTCGCTAATAAAAATAGACCATGAAATGAATAATTTTGTACAACCCATAGTCCAATCATTGGTCCGATCGCCATTGCAATTGTCATCGCCATCCCGTACCAGCCCATACCTTCACCACGGCGTGAATCTGGAATAATATCCGTTATTGCTGTTCCAACAGCTGTTGTAGAAACAGCCCATGTTACTCCGTGAATAACACGTAAAACAGCTAAAAGGACAATAGTCGATGCTATATTATAGGAATACATCGTTAATCCAAAAAAGATGAGTCCGAAAATAATAAAGGATCTTCTACCATATTGATCTAACATTCCTCCAATAATCGGTCGTATTACAACAGCAGCTATTGTAAACATTCCCATCATGAGTCCAACTTGCGATTCATTGCCACCTATCTCTTTAATAAAGAGCGGGAGCGTTGGAACAAGTAAATAAAATCCTGTAAATAAAAATAACATTGCGAAAGTCATTTGAATAAATGATTTCGTCCATAATCGTTCCATAAAAATACCTCCATACACTCGTAAAATATTACGATTAACACCCTCATTGTACATTTTTTTTATCTCTTTTCCCTCCGCAAATAGACGTATCTTTTCATATTAAATAGTCCACCATCAGCTTACATTAGTCTTAAGACTTTGTACGCATGTTTTAAACGAAAGTCCTATATATGTGCCTTTATATGTGTGAAAAGAATATACTAATTTATTATCACAACTTAGGAGTGAATATTTCATGTGGGTATTATTAAGAGTAACTGCCGTAGTTCCTTCGACTCCTGGAATACATGTTCCTGCAGTTCATACAGCTAGCTCCGATGTAGGAATTGAACTTCCCGCAACTTGGCAGCAATATCAAATTCCCGGTCAAGTTACCCCATCATTTTGGCATCATGGTACACACCCCAGTAGTACTCCCATTCATAGCCATAGTTATCCTCCACTACCTCCGACTCAAGTCTTTTATCATTTCCCTTCAATTTTTTTTCAAAATTTTTATGGTACGTTTAACATTTAATAGCTATCACTGTATTACCCCTACATTTTAATAAGGCGAACCTTTAATCCAGTTTCAACATAAAAAGTCGAATTCCTTAAATAAGAAATTCGACTTTTTAATTGTTTTCCAAACTAAAGTAACCGTTAAAGAAAGACATTTATTAAAGATTTGAATATAATTCCCACTCATTTAATGGTTTATGTAATCCATCACAGTTAGTCCCTTTCCGGGATAACCCGCACGTACAATCATTTCTCTCTTTACGTTATATTTCACATAAACTACATTCACTCTTTTTCTATCCGGCCCTTAACATTACATTTTCTGTAGCAAAATGAAAAGAGCACTTAAGATTGTAAATTCCTACAAATCTTAAGTGCTCTTTTGAAAACTTTTCTATAAATTTTTCTTATTGTCCATTATTGGCAGGAACCTCTCCTGCATTTCCACCATTATTTGGTTGTACTGTTGCAGGTGGGGTTGGAGTTCCTTGACCTCCATTATTATTCGCTGGAGGTGTCGTTCCTTGACCTCCTCCGTTATTTGCTGGAGGTGTCGTTCCTTGGCCTCCTCCATTATTCGCTGGAGGTGTCGTTCCTTGACCTCCTCCGTTATTTGCTGGAGGTGTCGTTCCTTGGCCTCCTCCGTTATTCGCTGGAGGTGTCGTTCCTTGACCATTTCCGTTATTTTGTTCATTTTGTTTCTTTTCTTCTTCTTGTTTCTTTTGCTCTTCTAGTTTCTTTTGTTCTTCTTGCTTCTTAAGTTCCTCTTGTTTCTTTTGCTCTTCTTGTTTTTTCAGTTCTTCTTGTTTCTTTAATTCTTCTTGCTTTTTCTCTTCTTCAGTTTTTTGCTGTTGATCTTGTTTTGGTTGCTCCGTTGTATCCGGTACGCTAGTATTTGGCGATGAATCACGTTTTTCACCTTTTATACGTAGCTCACTACCTTCTTGAATAACGCTACTTGGCATTTTAAAGCGTGATTTATCTGTAGCCATTTCACTCATCATTTCTTTAAAGATCAACTGTGCAATTTTCGTATTTTTACTACTAATATACTCGTCTTTACCATCTTTCATATACCCCGTCCATACTGCCATCGTATATTGCGGTGTATATCCAGCAAACCAACTATCACGAGTTGCACTTTCTGGAATTTTATATTGAGCTAATTGTTTTGATGAGTAGTTTGTCGTACCCGTTTTACCAGCTACATCTAAAGATGCTATATTTGCAGATGTACCAGTACCTGATGTAACTACAGAACGAAGCATATCTGTAATCATATATGCCGTAGAATCTGTCATAACTTGTTTTGGCTTTTGTCCAAAACTTTGTGACTTACCATCTGGATAAACAACTTTCTTAACAAAATGCGGTTTCGTATATTTACCATCATTACCAAATGCCGCATAAGCGCCCGCTATTTCAGTTGGTGATACTTCATTTGTACCAATCGCTGTTGATTCAGTCGGTGCCGCATTAAATGTAATGCCTAATTTCTCAGAGAAGTCTTTTGATTTATTAATTCCAACTTCTTTCGCAGTCTTAATTGCTGGGATATTTCGTGACTTTTCTAATGCCACACGCATTGTAATAGGTCCCATATGACTTCTATCTGAATTTCGTACTTCTTGTCCCGTTGAATACTTAAATGGAGAGTCATCAATTTGATGGTACGTGGCCCATTTTAAATATTCAATTGCAGGAGCGTAGTCGAAAATCGGCTTCATCGTTGAACCAGCTGCACGATCTAATTCAATTGCCATATTATGCCCTTTAAATACAGCTTTATTTTCTCCACGGCCACTACCTATAGCACGAACTTCTCCTGTTTTCGTATCCATAAATGTAAATGCACCTTGGAATTTATCGTTCGGATAATCAATGATATTATTATTTAAAATATTATCAGCGAGTTTCTGTGCTTTCGGATCTAACGTTGTATAAATTTCTAAACCATCAGAACCAATATTAGCATCTGGCAATTCTTTTTCTACTTCTTTCACAACTGCATCCATAAATGCAGGGTATGGCATTGTTTGTAGTTGAGTTGCAGGCTTGAGTCCCTTTTCTACGTCAACTTTTAATGCTTCTTCCATTTCCTGTTTTGTTATATATCCATGTCGATTCATTAAGTTTAGAACAACATTTCTTCTTTCTGTTGCTTTTTGAACATTTTCTTTTTTCGTTGGATCATAGTTATTCGGTGCTTTCGGTAAACCTGCCAACATCGCAACTTCTGGTAATGTTAAGTCCTTCAATTCTTTACCATAGTAGTTTTGTGCTGCTGTTGCGATCCCATATGAACGGTTTCCTAAGTTAATTTTATTTAAGTACATCTCTAATATTTCATGTTTTGAATACTGTTGTTCTAGCTTATAAGCTAAATATATTTCTTGCGCCTTACGCTTTGGTGTTTTGTCCATTGATAAGAAGTAGTTTTTAATAACTTGCTGTGTTATCGTACTTCCACCTTGAGAACCGTAATCTCCTTTAAGACTTACTAGAACAGCACGCGCAGTACCTTTAAAATCTACTCCGCTATGCTCATAAAAACGTGAATCTTCTGTCGCTAAAAATGCATTTTCTACTAATTTAGGTATTTGCTCATACGTAACATTCGTCCTTTTTTCTTTTCCATATTCATATACCAAATCCCCGTTTTTATCATAAATTTTTGAGGATAACGGATTAACAAGTTTTGCTTTCTCAAGTTTTGGTGCATCCTTAATCATTACGAAAAAGGTAGCAACCCCCGCCACTAAACCAACAATACCAAGTAATAAACAAGTAATTAAAAACTTGCGAAAGAATGATGTTTTACCTTTTGGTTTTTGTGTTTTAGAAGCTGGTTGTTTTTTCTTTTTAACTTGTCGTCGTTCCTCTCGAGAACGATAATTTTCTGACATGTTACTTTCTCCTGCCTTTCAATTCTCCCGTTGATTTACTTAAAAATATTGAGGTCACTTTCTAAAATGCATTTGATTAAGAAAGTATATTGACCTGGAGCATTCAATATTTTCCCAATTCACAGATTATAAATTTTAGAATACTTCTTATACAAACTATTTTCACTTCTATTTTTCCTAATAACGCTGCCCCTTTAAGCATAGAATGTAAAAAGTGAATTTTTAATACCTCGTATAAATAATATACCTTTTTTTCAAATGGTCAATATTTTCTTATTTATAAATCAAAGGTGAAATAAAAATAGCACAACGATATGTACTTCGTGTGAACTTCCTTATAATTACGTATAACAAACATTTAATATATTGCATATAAGTATAATACCTCTTAATTTATAAGGATTTCAACTTCACAACCTCAATATCTACAAGAAATTATTAAAAATGAAAAGTGAGGAGTTGCGTAATGATGAAGCTATCTCCCGTGATTTCAAAAAATATAGTTGCTGTTGGCTATAATCCTTTTTCTATGATTTTGCGAATCCAATTAAAGAATGGTATGTACGATTTCTTTAATGTACCAGAAAGTATTTATACTGGCCTATTACATGCACAATCTAAAAGTTATTATCATAAAACTTATATTAAAAATTCTTTCCGCCACACAAAAATTTAAACTTAACACCCACTAAAAAAAGGAGGTTAATCCTCCTTTCTTTTAAAAACATTTCACAGATGAATTATCTTCGATTCCTCTTATTAATTTCATCATATGCTTGAATTTGTTTTTTCAAACGCCGATCAGCTTTTTTATCATGCACTACAAGAATTGCATGTATAACTCCTGGCACCCAAAATATTAATGTTAATATGAAATTTATTATTGCCTGAATTGGTTTTCCACAAAATAGTACAGCAACAGGTGGAAGAAAAATTGCTAATAAATACATCATCCCTTGAAAACTCCTTATTTTGTATTTTATATATCCCTTTTCAAAACATACGTAAAGAAACCTTATGATGTTGTTGTTACATAAATTTTCATTAAGTATATATAACATCTCTTACTTTATATATTCTATCTATAGGCAAAAAAACCTACTACTATTTTAATCTTAACGTACCTATAAAATTCATGTATCTCCTTCTATTTATATAAGTATTTCAACCTTTTCATTGTTTTCTAGCCTATTTTCTTCCTCTATTGCAGTTACTCCAATTGCAGAAATTAACGTTCCTATCGCTTGTATCCAAATACCAATGAGTGCAATTATTCTCTCATCCTTCTTATCAAAAATACTATCTTCATTTTCTCTCTCATCTTTCAATACATTTGAAACACCTTGATACGCTTGTAATCCAGCACCTAAACTTTGCATGGAGTTACCTAATATAATAATTTTCTGTAGTACATTTATATCCATCAAAGCTGCTTCTACTCCTAAAAAAGCACCGATCGATTGTAAATTGTTCCCTGTAATAATAAGATAATCATTTTCTTTCGATTGTTCATTTATATTAAAATATGTTCCTATTACATTTGATATATTCCCTAATGCTAATAGCTCAATTCCTATTTGATCAAGTAATTTACTTTGATTCTCTAAGCCTATATTTTGATTTTCTCTTTTTTCTTCCCCATCATCATAATTGCTCGCAATGATTTGTAATATATACCCGAGGGCTTGTAATGAGCTTCCTACAATAACGAGATCCGATTCAACTTTCTCTTCTCCAATAAATCCTCTTGTCGTTCCAATTGCAGCTGTAAGGTTCCCACCTACTTGAAACCATGCCCCTGTAACTTTTAAACCGCTTGGATTCATTTTTATCACCTATTTAAATATTTTCTAAACCTTTCAAAATAAAGTGAAACTTTAATCAGTGGGGTTTTCTTCATCCCCCTCCTAAATTCTTTGCTTTCGCTGAATTTTGAGGTAGGGGTCTTACTAATCGGCAAATAGCGGAATAAATAAATTCCACCCTTAATCTTTTATTTTATTTTTTAAATGTAATTTTGTGAATGATATAATGTGCTACTAATATAAAAAGCACCTTAAAGGTGCTTTTTATATGCATGCTGGGCATGTCAGTGAATCTCCATTTTTATCTATTGTTATATTCAATATATATTGAGTTGCTTTATGTGACCAAGTTTCAGGTGTAGGTGATTCATTTATATATTGTGGCGCACATGACTTCAGCATTGGAGTACTAATACTCCCTCCAGGATCTAAAGCAACTACAGCCATGCCATGAGGTAATTCCAGTGCCATAGATTTAGTGATACCTTCAATTGCAAATTTTGAGGCACAATATGGCGCAAGCTCAGCTTCACCTTCTCTCCCCCAACTAGAACTCATATTAATGATAATTCCTTCTTTCCTAGCTACCATTGCGGGAACAAACGCTCTTATTACATTTACTACACCATTCACGTTTACATTCATTACATTTTCGAATTCTTGAGCCGTAATTTTCCAAAGTTGTGCATTTTGATTTACAATCGATGCATTATTTATTATCATATCGGGAGCCGTATGTCTATTAAGTATATAATTTGCCCAGTTGTTAACTTGCTGAGAATCTGAAACATCAATTACTTGAAAATCATGTATTTTACTGTACTGTTTTTTTAGTTCTTCAATTTTATCTTTTGAACGTCCACAACCATATATGTTCCACCCTAATTCATCAAATCGGTCAACCATCGCACGTCCTAACCCTTGTGTCACACCTGTAATAATTACAGATTTACCAATTTCTTTTCTCTGCATTTCTCTCATCCTCCTTCCCTATATCTTACTCTCTTCATTTTTATTCAGCCATTTACTATAGTATCAACTCAACTCATACTTTAGTAATGGTTTTGATATTGCATACATAAATAAAAAAAGTAACCATCATGGTTACTTTTTGCTATATATCTAAAAATTCATTGTTTATTTCATTATCGTTTTTACATTTCAACTTCTCTTTTCCACATTTTTCACACTGGTAAATATAAACTACACCTAATGTATCTTTTTTAAAATCCTCATTATCCTGCATCTTAATAAAAATATATTTATGTTTACAATGCGATTCACCCAAATAATTTTCAAACCACTTTTTCAACACAACACATTCCACCTTTATGATAGAACCTTTATTTAGCTGCCTTATTACATACTTTTATTTAAATATTCAATCTCATATTGCAATTTTTTAAATTGCTCAAAATGCATGGTAATAGATTGGCTACTACCATAATCAACATTTTGTTTCACTAATATAACACCCGTATCATGAAAAAGCGCTTCAAGTTCTTTCCTAATAGACACTTTCGCAATATGAGCTGTTTTAATTGCAGATAAAATTGCAATTTCATTAAACTTTAATTTTATTTCATTTGGACAAAATGCGTCTTCAACTAATATAACTTCATTACTATAAATTAGTGCAACAAGATTACTTGATTTGGCATCTGTTAAATCAACTTTTTTCATAATATCTTTCATTACATTTTGCCTCCTTTATTTTCGTATATATCAATTATACAAATTTTTTAAAAAAATTACTCAACTTTATTATATTAATTTTAACACACTTTTATTGAAATCCATGCTCCAAACGTTTTACTATTCCACAATTTTTATTATATGAACCATCTGGACTATAACTCCATATAGTAATGTTAACAACTTATTATAAAGCAGGTGAAAATTATGCCATCAGTTGTAGGGAATTTAGTTGTACAAAATAGTAATGGTTCATTTAACTTAGGTGATTTCTACAACGTTTCTCCAAAAGAAAATACGAAAGCTTATAATGGCTCTGGCGCATCAAACGTTGGTTTTGTTGTTAATACTTTTAGCGGTGTTAGCGCGACCAATACATTTGATTCTGACCTTGCAGATCAAAACCAAGTGGGTACAGCCTAATCTTATGTTCAACTTTTAGTATAGAAAATCTTAATTTGTCTATACTATAATCAGGCTGTTTGACAGCTCTTGTTGATTTTGGAGTACCCTATCTTTTTCTCCCTTTCCCTGGGGCTCAGCAGCTAGCACGAAGCTAGCTGCTTTTTCTTGTATTATTTGTCTCATAAATCAGAAATAAAAGAAGCTGCCATTTAATATTCAGCTTCTTTTACGTTATTTCAATAATATCCATAGCGTTAAATACGTAAGTTTTATAAAAGGCGTCTGTACAAATTACAATTTGTTTTACCGGATTGATATGTACAACAGTCATGTAGTTTGTTAGTATGTAACCATCTTCAAAATATGTTACCAATATTTCTTTCTCAGACAGTAATGACGTTAATAATTTATCAGAAATTCTCTCTTTTGCTTCGTTTGTTAAAAGCCGTTTTTGTACTTTTAATTTCTCTCCAATAATCTTTCTCATATTTAAAAGTTGTTCGGATATTACTGTAAACGGAACCCACTCTCTTTCTTCCTTTTGTATCTTTACATCGTTCATTTTTATCTCCTTGATCATTTATACATTTATTTAGCCATACTATCCCTTAGTTATTTTTAATACGCACTAAACTCGGATTTACTTCTAAACTATAATTAGGTTACCTCTCAAAAGAACATTCGTTCTTATTATACACGAACTTACGTTCTTTTGAGAAGAGCCATACTTATTATTTTTTAACAAAAAACATAATTTTATTTATCTCCATACTTTTTTCCTTTATCAAATAAACTTCTCATTTCTTATGTAAAATGCATATAACAACTAAAAGGCGACTTCACACAAAGTGAAATCGCCTTTTCTTAAAAAATATTTCAATGTTTATTTTTCTATCCTAACTAATGTTCTTTCTGGAATACATAATTCATCTATATTAAAATGATTTATTTTTAATTTCAATTCCCCTACTCGTTCCTTATCTTCATCACCAACCCAACAACTGAATAATTCGAAATAGTCTCCATCTTCCAAATAACCTTCCATAATCTTGCATAAAGTTAAAAGTTTTTCTTTCGCTTCTTTTTTTTCCTTTACGTTTTGCCACTCGACAAGTTCAATTCCCCAACTAGTTGAAACCTCATATATGTAATTTTTTTGGAATTGATACTCTTGTACCATTTCAAGCATACTTTCCTCTGCAAAACATGATCCAAAAACAATTACATCATTAGAATCGGGCTCCGTTAACGGAATTTCTACATTACAGCCTATGTAACTTGCTAAACTCATTTTATACTCCTCCAATATTCGTATAAAAAATACTTCATAGTATATTTATTTACTTAAATATAAAATCCCTGCCTAAACAAAAAAGTTTTAAATTTTTTCGTTTATTAACCATCTATAACTGAACACATATACTATGATGAACGAACTCACAAAGCATAAGAAAAGAGAGCATTTACAACACTCTCTTTTCTTACATACTCTATGAAACTTTACAAAACTGAATCAGTGATTTTTATTATTATATTTCATTACATATACTTAGGTTGTACTATTATATGTAACTCTCTCTCTGTATCCGCTTTTTTCGGATGACGAAAATAATTAAGTTCGTACTTTAACACTTTATACTCAACAATCCCGATTTTAATCCCTTTCGTTTCTTTTAATATAGCTAATAAATCACTTACATTTTCATCATATGACTCAAAAATTTTCGCGCCGCCCTCTCCTTGAAAGATTACTTTCATATATTCTCCCCACCTTAATTTATTGATGTGGTAAATGACGCGTTTAATACGATTCATTATTTATCCTAAAATTTTCACACCAAAAAGAACATCCTTTCCATTCGAATGCTCAGCTTTTTACTAATTATCCATATTAAATATTTATTCAAAAACATTATATGTATTATTTTTTAAATTATGTTCGATATCCATTATTTCCCATTGTAATTCTTAATATTTAAATGTAATATTGTATTGTCTTACTATCTATTTATAACTCACACACTAATTAGAAAAGGGAACTCTATATGAGTTCCCTTTTCTAATTATGATTACAATCATTATTTCTTTTCTAGAAATTTAAATGTATCTTTAAATTCTTTATTATTCACTTTAATATCAGCATCTTTCAATAAATCATTGACTACTTGTTGTTTCCATTTACCTGTCGTATCTTGTAGTCTTTGTTGTTCTAAATCTTTACGAATTTTTTCCTTTACTTCATCAAATGGCTTCAATTCTTTTTTATCCGTCACTTTAATAATATGGTAACCGTAAGTTGTTTTAACTGGATCACTTACTTGGCCTGCATCTAATTTATACGCAGCTTCCTCAAATTCTTTCACAGTTTGTCCAGGAGCAAAACCAGATATTTCCCCGCCCTGTTCCTTTGAACCAGTATCTTCTGAATACTGTTTTGCTAAGGCAGCAAAATCTTCACCATTATTTACTTTCTCCTTTACTTCTTTAGCTGTCTTTTCATCTTTCACTAAAATGTGACTTACTTTCATTTCTGGTTTATAGTTATTTTTCACATCTTTTTCTTTGACTGTTGCTTTAATCGCTTTCTCAAATGCAATTTCTGGCTTCATTTTTTCTTTTAATTCATCTTCATTTTTCAATCCAAGTTGTTCTAAAGTTGATTTAAAGTTCTCACCCATTTTATCTTTTGCTTCTTCTACTTTCTTTTTTGCTTCCTCATCCGAAACTTTATATTTATCTAACAATGCCTTACTTAACATCATTTGATATAAAGTACTTTCTCCATATTGTTGTCTTAATTCTTTACTTAATTCTTTCTCTGTAACATTTCCTACTTTTGATGTTACTACGTTGTCTGAAGAACCACATGCAGATAATGCTAGCATCACGCATGAAATAATTGTTCCAATAAATATTTTTTTCTTTTTCAATTCAAATACCTCACTTTTATCATTATGCAAATTAACTATACACAGGCATTGTGAAAACAGTGTGTTTTCTGCATGTAATTCATTTCATATGAGTTGACTATGTATCATGCATTTCCATTTTTAAACATAAAGAGTCTTCTTACTATTATGTATAGTAAGAAGACTCTTTACATACACCTCAAAAACAATACGGCTGCTATAGTTACTTAATACTTACATGTTCTTCAGGTATCCAACTATTCTGCCCGATATCTACCGCATTTCCCACTCTACCCCACACTCGAAAAGATGTCGATCCATCTATATTTCCTTTATAATTCATACATTCAGGCTCTTCATAATAATTTACTCTGTAGCCGACAGGATATTTCGAAGTTGCATAAAACCATTTCACCTTAAAATGTTTTAAATATGCCCACTGCTTATCGTTCCCTAAACAAATCATATCTTGCTCACCGCCTCCCCAATAACCTGTTAAGATTAAATATGGAATTTTCTGAGTGAGTGCACCTGTAAATTGAGGATTCATGGGGTTCTCATATAAATTTATTCCGTATCCATCAGGATATTTCGAAACTGCAATACCAATGCCATTCGGTTGCTGTTTATACACTATGTTAGATTGATTTGCTTTGTTCGAATCTATAAACCAAGAAAGTGACTTATTTCCTACTAATCGATTCAGATCACATTTCCCAATCCCAGGAACATTCCCTGAATCCGTATATTGCCAAATATCACATGGATATGCTGGCTTATTCCCTCCATAACGAGGGATCCATACGAAATCAGCTTCAATATTACGTGCTCCAAATGATAAATACATGTGATGCCCTACATATAATCCTACTTTTTCCGCACCTAAACGGCGTAATTCATCAATAAATGCCTGTGTCCCGCCTTGCATATCTGCCATCGTTTGAACTTCTACGTCCGCCACCCAAAACTTAGCTGATTGATCACCACGATTCCAAAAATCTTGTGCCTCTTTCTTTGCATCAGCAATAGATATAAAACGGCAAAAAGCATAATTACCGAATGGGATACTATACTTTTTCATTTCACTAACATAATTTTGATACATAAAATCCACCGTATTAGAGCCATCTTGAACTCTAGCAATCACTAAATCTAGCTGAGATGCTGCAATATCCCAATTGATAGTTCCATTCCATTTTGAAATATCTACAATATAACCCATACATTCCAGCTCCTTTTTAATGTCTTATTCATAGCTTGTTTTATTGTAAGCCTTATCTCTCTAAAACTAGCTATCTATAATATAAATAAAAAGAATCGTTACTGTTTTAAAAAATATATTCTCTTTCAGAAATATTTCTATTAACTTTAACATATATACCATATAAAACATTCTCATATTTGAAATATACCCTACTATTCATTTGTTATGTAATCTCGTCCTATCAATCCAGGTATCAATCATTTTTACGGATATTAGAAAACATCCCCCTACATTATTAAATTAAAACTTCCAAACTTAACGCATGCACTAAAATAATATAATTACCACCAACAGGAATAAGCGGCCCAACTGTAACAGTTGGATCAGCACCTATTGAATTTTTTAATTCATTAAAATATGTGATCCACGGTGGCGAAAGCTGAGCTTGTACATTTTCTTCCACTATTTTATACTACCTCCTTATACAATTCTTACTAACATAATATGTAGAAAATAAAAAAATGCATTAGTTATATTAACCATTTGCGTATTTATTGATTATATTAATTAAACGTTTTATTTCGCATTCTCAATTTCCCCTTTACATCTTTAAGCAATTTTACTACTATGAAATTCTTTATTATAAGCAAATCCACTGAAGTTTCATATTATACTAATACGACTCTACATCCTTTAACTTATAATACTCAATATTAGGAGCTGATTTCATGGAAAAAAAACCTATCGTGTTCAAAATCCCACCAAATTCAAAACTAAAAGTTACATTTTTCGGTCCTTGTAACGAAGTAATTACAAATGTGTCTATAATTAATCAACTATGCACCCCTAAATGTCAAACTATCACGCAATATCCAGACTTTAAGAAATATGTGACTGAAGTACGATCGCTATCCCGTTGTTAGTTCGCATAATGTACGATTTTCACAAATTTGTTACCTAAAATAACTGAGAAAGAAAATAAATGCATTCCTAAACTAAAATTACACATTTTATGATATTCCATTGATAATTCATTGATTTTTTACACGTTTTTATTAAAAGAACATATATTATCGTATGGAGATTATCCACTCATAAAACCTATCTTTCTTTAGAGCGTACTTATTATGTATGCTCTTTTTTTATGCAACCGTCCCCCTTCTAAATTGACCAATAATATATTAAAATTCTTTATATACTCAAGGAGGTCAAATATGTTCAAGCTGCATCCAATACTACTCATCTTAGGATTGATTTTGTTTTTATATAGTGTAATCGCCTTTATGTTATTCTTTTCAGTGTATTAGTATTACCTTCACAAATCTATGTTCAATATATAATTTCTATATAGTAAAGAAAAAACGTAACGATACGATCTTTTATGTATTCCTTCTTTCTTGTTCTATAAGAAAACTAGTAAACTTACTAACAATGAGTTTGTACAAGCATGTTACTTATTATTCTGTTTATTATCTGAAGAAGAT
Source organism: Bacillus sp. FSL L8-0152 (assembly GCF_038006365.1). Classification (NCBI taxonomy): domain Bacteria; kingdom Bacillati; phylum Bacillota; class Bacilli; order Caryophanales; family Bacillaceae; genus Bacillus; species Bacillus sp. FSL L8-0152. Next base: position 2,271,325 of record NZ_JBBOVB010000001.1, on the reverse strand, counting down.
TGAAACCCTTACAAATTAAACTATACTTAACCTGTTTACTTATATATTTTAGAAAAACAATAATAATCCCCCACCATTTGGTAAGGGGATTAACTAAACCTACTAAAAAACATTTAATGATCTGTTTTATTTAATTGGAGAAGGAAATCTTGCCACTTCAAAGTGAACCGTATTTACACCATTAACATTTTGTACAATTACGCCAGCAATACTACTTTCTGCAAAAATTTCAACTACATCTCCTGCTTCTAATTGAAGAATAGTAGTTACGGAAACATCATTATTAAAAAATACTCCTGTTCCAAAGAAATCATTATCTATCGCTATTGCTGGATTTCCATTCACACGAATTTCTACTCTAGCTCTGTAATTCACATTAAAATCATTTGGAGAAAATGTTATATTTCCTAATACACTATATACCCCTCTAGTTTTCGGAGTGAAAATGGATGTTACTGGATTATATTCATTCGCTAGATCAAATTGTTCATTTTGAAATAATACTTTAACAGGAGTATTTGCTAGAACAGGTTGATTAACTGTATTCACAGCTCTAAATGCCGATGCCCTTACAAGCTCCTCTTTCTTATCATCACAACACTTCACCTTTACATACTTCCTATCACATTTACTACTTTTCCTATAACAATCATGACTTTCCTTTTTATAATCTTTACAATACTTACAGTAATAATAAGACATAGTTAGTCCCCCTTTACACTTATTTTTACATAGTATGCTATATAGATTAGAATAGCTTGGACGACCTGTTACTATTTTTAATAGAGTAAAAAACCCTCACCATTTCGGTGAGGGTTTACCTTTAAGCTTCTGTAAACTCATTGTTTAATGACTTTATTTAATTGGAGAAGGAAATCTAGCTGCTTCAAAATGTGCACCATCTTCTAAAGGACTTAAAACTCCATCTATACTACTTTGTGCATAAATCTCAACTTCATCCCCTGCATTCAATTGAACAATCGTCGAAACACTTACTACATTTCCAAAACTTATTGGACCAAAAAAGTCATTATCTATAGCTATCGCTGCGTTTCCATTCACACGAATTTCTACACGCGCTCTATAATTTAAAGTTGGATCGTTTGGAAAGAAACCAATCGTTCCAATAATAGAATATACTCCTTTAGTCTTCGGCATAAAAATAGATGTTGCTGGATTATACTCATTCGCTAAATCAAATTGTTCATTTTGAAATAACACTTTCACAAAAGTATTAGCAGGAACATTTTGATTTACTGTATTTCTAGCTCTAAATGCGGATGCTCTAACAAGATTGTCCTTGTTATCATGGCACTTACTAGTGTTCTTACAACAATCATGATGCTTCTTTTTATACTCCTTACAATACTTACAGTAGTAATAACAAGACATACTAATTCCCCTTTCAAACTTATTACTACATATTATGTAAGATTGATTTATAAGGTTTGGACTAGCTATTTTTATTATTCATAAGGGCGCTATTAACCTGCACCCTTATTTATATACACCACTTCATTCCTTACTAGTTATAAGTTGTATACAGTTCCATATGGAATAGTAAGAAAAGAACTTCCGTACGGTGTAACATGATGTACTGGGTAAAAATACTCTACGGATGAATAATACGGTTGTACACCTTGCTGCTGCATTTGCAATTGTTGTTGCATTTGCAATGCTTGTTGAATAGCTTGGACTGTACTTTGTGCTCCACTATACGTTATAGATGTACCATACGCTGGTCGCATACCAGTTTCAGAATTAAAATATGAATAAAACATGATTTTCAGCTCCCTTCCCGTATAAGTTATTACAAATTATATTATGATTCTTTATTTCAGTGGGTACTATAAAGCTAGTCCACTCGCTTATATTCAAATAACAAAATAAAAAAGTAGCTGCTAGACTACTTTGACTCCTTCTTATTACCAAATGAAATGATATACATATTCTCCTGTTACACGCTCATTAATTCCCGCAACCCTAACGAACCTAAGTAAATCCGCCCCTTGAAGAAAATATATCGACATCGTAACCGGTACTTGTGACCACATGAATTGAAAAAGCTCATTCACCCTCTGATTCGTCGTAATGATTAAATCATTTACAGGTCCATGATTCCATGCAGAGGTTTGAACTGAAGTGAAAGAAAGGTCTTTCCCATTAACCACTATTCTTGCCACGCTTTGAGTTATGTCCACAATAATCCCCTCCAACATTACAAAAATTGGACCTTTTTTAGTTCATATTATTATAAATATTCTTGACTGTAATAAATGTTTAAGGCAAATCCCTAATAAAGTGAAACTTTAATCAGTGGGGGCTTACTGCCCGTTAATGCGGGATAAAATTTTTTATTCATATCCCTCAATTCCCATTACAACCATATAATTTCTAACCTTATTCAATTTTTGTAATTAAAATAAAAAATAGCTAATTCACTACTTAAAAAGTAAAAAAGCATCAGATTGACTAGTATGTAGATGGTTAAATGAATGTAAAATGTTTTTAAATTATCTACTCTTTTTTTAGTTTGGAAGTAACTCTCATCTCGTCCCATCTTTATACACCACTTTCTTAATCACACTGAACGCAATATTCAATTGATGAGTTTGTCATTTCGTTACCTCCAATTAACGCCTTTGTTCAATGTAGTAATTTTCTTGTATAATAAAAGTTAATTAATCTAGAAGGGACTGAATTATGCGCAGATATCAATATTTTTAATCTACCTATCATTACAACATAACGGAGGTAAAAGTATTGATTACAGAACTACACTCACAGAGATTATATTTAAGGAAAATGAAAGCATCTGATTCACTAAGTATGTTTAAAATATGGTCTGATCCTGATGTTACTAAATTCATGAATATAAGTAATTTCACTGATGAGAACCAGGCAAAAGATATGATTCAATTCCTTAACGAACTCGCTCAAAATAATAAAGCTATACGTTTTACTATTATTGAAAAAGAATCTAATCACATTATCGGTTCATGTGGCTATAATTCCTTAGATTTTGAAAACTCAAAGACTGAGATTGGCTATGATATTTCAAAAACATTTTGGGGTAGAGGATATGCACCTGAAGCAATATCCTCTTTATTAGATTATGCTTTTACACATCTAAAACTATATCGTGTTGAAGCAAAAGTTGAACCTGCAAATGTAAATTCCATAAAAGTATTAGAAAAATTAAACTTTACTTTTGAAGGTACTCTGAGAAAGAGCGAAAAATCAGCTGGAAAGCTTATCGATTTAAATATCTATTCGAAATTAATAAGCGATTAATTTTAGTCCCTCTGCCCATACTCAATCAAAGTGTGGGCTTCTTTAATTTCTGTATAAAATTCAAAAGTTTGACACAATCCTGGAAAAAGCTTATAAAGAAAAGTGAGGTTCCGTTATTTTCACACTTAGTAGCGCAGTCATGTTACATACAATTTTATAAGTGTGAACGAACTACAAAACTAAAAAACAAATAATAAGTTTGCAACATGTTTGCAAATACGAATTTTGCATATAAATTCGTGTGATATTGAAAGGAGTTTTACTTATGAAAGAAATTAAAACAGAACAAGAATTCAAAGACATCATCGCAAGCGAGGAGCCTGTAGTTGTTAAGTTCTTTACTACATGGTGCCCAGATTGCGTACGTATGGACAACTTTATCGGAGATGTAATGGAAGAGTTCAATAAATTTGAATGGTATTCTATTAATAAAGATGAGTTTCCAAGTATCGCTGAAGAGTATCAAGTAATGGGTATTCCAAGTTTACTTGTATACCAAAATGGTGAGAAGTTAGGCCACTTACATAGTGCTAACGCAAAAACTGAAGAGCAAGTTACTGAGTTTTTAGAAGCATACTAAAATAAAAGCCCTCTGGAAAATATTTTTCAGAGGGCTTTCATCTATTTTCACACTTATCTTTTGACGTTTTTCATCGTTTAATGAATTACACCTTGTCATTATAAGAATAATACATAGTAAGAAAAGTATTCGTTTCTTCATCCATCTCCCCTCCTATCTCTTTAGTAAATAAACTCCAATTCGGTTTCCACCCTGACTTTGTACTTTTCAACATATTTTTCCTTCACGAAACTTTGTTATCCCCTTCTTAAAAAGCTATAAAACGTCAACAATGTTTGTATAGACCCACACGACTTTCGTTTGATACTCTATTTATAGAAAGAATTCCTTTAAAGAAAGGTGAGTGATTAAAATGGATACTCTTTCTCATAAAGAAGCTGATAAAGGTGCTATTGTCAGCATTATGGCCTACATATTTTTATCCTCTATGAAAATCATCATCAGTTATATTACCCTCTCTAGTGCATTACGTGCTGACGGTTTAAATAACTTAACGGATATCGGTGCTTCTTTAGCGATATTAATTGGTCTAAAAATATCTCGTAAACCTCGTGACCCAGATCATCCGTATGGGCATTCGCGGGCCGAACAAATCGCATCACTTGTTGCGTCCTTCATTATGGCAACAGTCGGATTAGAAGTTGTTATTAGTGCCATTCAATCTTTCTTAAATCCGAAACAAGCAGCACCTAATGTACTCGCTGCATGGGTTGCTTTATTTTCTGCTGTCGTTATGTACTGCGTGTATTTGTATACGAAAAAAATTGCAGCACGAACAAAAAGTAAATCATTAGAAGCCGCTGCAAAGGATAATTTATCAGATGCACTCGTAAGTATTGGTACTGTAGTAGGTATTGTCGGTTCTCAGTTCCAAATGCCTATTTTAGACCCTATTGCCGCTTTAATTGTAGGTCTTATTATTTGTAAAACTGCATGGGAGATTTTCGTAGAATCTTCTCATATGCTAACAGATGGAATTGATCCTGATAAAATGGAGGAATACGCTGATGCTATTGAGCATATTGGCGGTGTGGAAAACATTGTAGATATTCGAGCTCGTATGTACGGGAATCAAACGTACGTTGATATTACAATTGAAGTAGATGCTCGTATGGATGTTGGAGAAAGTCACTGTATTACTGACAATATCGAGGCTATGCTTCGCAAAAAGTTTGGAATTTACCATGCACACATTCATGTTGAGCCAATGAAAAAAGAACCTATTATGACATAGGTTCTTTTTTTATGAACGTTTTATGAAATATAACACATAAAACGAGCCAGCTACCGCCAGCTGCCCATCCTGCTAATACGTCAGATGGATAGTGCACGCCAAGATATATTCGGCTAACTGAAATAGATAATACAACAAAGCTTGCTATAAGAATAATTAATAATTTTTTATGCAATGAAATACGATCTTCAGTAATTGTGACGTATGCAATAAATCCTAAAAAAGCAGTAGCATTCATCGTATGACCGCTCGGAAAACTATATCCAGTTGCAGTAACAAGCTGCGTGACATCAGGTCTTGCTCGTTCGTACCATAGTTTAAGCATACTGTTTAAATAACGAGATCCGTAGTAATTAATTGTTAGAAGTAACGCACTAAGCAACTTTTTTCTAACGAGAAAATACATTACAAGAATAATGAGTAATGGAAAATATATTCTTTTGGAACCGATAAAAGACACCCAAGTAAAATAGGTCGTCAAATAATCGTTTCGAAAGCTTTGAATAAAATGTGCGACTATATTGTCGAAATTCTCAATACAAGCGGTATGATACGAAAGTGATAATACGACAAAACAAATGAGTAACGTAAAACTTAGCAAGTATAAATGTCGATATCGTTTCACATACATAACCTCACTATGCAAAAAAATGGAGCGGTTGTTTTAGTTTTCCTCTCCATTTCTTTTTTATGCATAGTTTATTAAAAAATATAATTATTAATTTTTTGCTTCATCTCAGGGATATCTTCTCTTGTTACGGTAAAACGAATCACCTTCTCATCAAGATCAAGCGCCTCAGCGAATAATCCAGCTAAACCACGGGATTTTCTATCTACTTCCATAATAATTTCTAGTCGGTCGTATGCACGTGGCAAGATTAATAATTCTAATTCATCTAATTTCCCATAATGCTCTCCAGAAACCGGAATAAACTCAAATTCTTGTGCGAATGGAACTTGCTTACATAATCGATGCGGTAATTCTTCACATTCTATATGACGTGCTTTAAACCCTAATTCATTTACACTATCTAAAACACTACTTAATAATGCATTGGGTAACACTTGAACGTAGTCGCGGTCACTTGGGTCTATACTACGTTTAATATCAAGACCTGTATGAATCCAAACCGTTTTCATACCAAGTGTAAGTGGTGCTTCAATTGGCATTGGAAAAGAAAATGGAATTTCAACTTTTTCATTCGGTTCTACAGAAAAAGGTTCTGTTAAGCGTACTCGCTCTAAATCATATGTTGCTGTTACTTTTTTATCATCCACTTCTCGTACATAAGACGTCGATAATGTTAAGTAAATGCTTTCAATTTGTTGGCTAACTGAACCTCCAGTTATATGAACCTTTCCAACTATTTCTTCCCCAACAATATACTCATCTTTTTCAAGAACAGTATCTACCTTTGCACTTCCAATACCAACGCTTGCTAAAAATTTTTGAAACATGGAGTCTTCATCCTTTCTAAAGCAGAAGCTACATCTTGTTTTAAATCTTGTACATTCTCATAGTACGGCGTTTTTATTTGTAACATTCGCATAAGCATTTCGCGATTATAATTTTCCAAAGTTAATTCTTCGTACCATGGTTTTTCCTTTTTTTCATTAGATTCATATCCTGCATATAATAAAAATAATGAGAAATGACCGAGCGCATAAAAGTCACTACGAAAGTGAACTTCTCGCATCAAAGCTTGTTCACCTTCGTAAGTTGTAGCTCGCTCATCATCCTCACCTTTCCATTTAGCCAATCCAAAATCAATAATACTAATTTGATTTTCTTTCATTAGTATGTTTGGAATGCGTAAATCTCGATGAATAATGCCTTCACTATGAAACACCGATACAATTTCTAATATTTCATATAAAATCTCAAAAACTTCACGTTCTGTATATACATACCCATCTATGAAAATATAATCTTCAAAATTTTTACCAGGCATGTACTCCATTACAAAGAAGCTCTTTTTCTCCCATATGAAATGATCATATAGACTAGGAATTGCATGATGATTCAATGTTTGTAAAATCATTTTCTCTTGTTCAAATGATTTTCTACCAGACTCATATCTTTGTTTACTTTGTCTTAATTGTTTTAAGACTTTATATCTATTTATTTGTAAATCATTAACGACATATGTAACCCCATAACTGCCCATTCCAATTACTGATTCAATTTTATAACGTTCTGCAACAATTGTATTTTTTCGCAGTGGTCTATCAAATAAAGCTAGTACACGACGCCATTTCATCAGCTACTTGAAAAGAAGCTACGGCTTTTACGTTTTCTTTTATAATGTTGATGTCCATAACCAGATGAACGTCGTTTATAATCGCTACTTGAATAAGAGCGCCCTCTACGACGATAATCACTACTTGAATACGAACGATATTTTTTCTTTCCTAATAAAGAATCAATAATTTTTTTGAACATTCCTTCACCTCTTGAGTAAAATTTCCTTTTCATTATACCAATAATTATTGACTATATTTGTGACAGGTTTGTAAAGAGTAAAAAACGACGAGTTATGCCCGTCGTTACTTTCATTCATCCTCTTCATCAAAAACTTCATCAATCATACATTTCTCTAATAAATACTCAAATGTAATATCTGCGAGATCTTCAATTTCTTCTCGTTTTGGGACGTACCCTCTTTCAATTAGTTGCTCATAAAAAAACTCCGCAATCTCTTCCGTATCAATCACGACTTCAATTTCCTTCATGAGCATCACTCCTTTATTTCTGTTTTATGAAAAAATCTCAAAATTATGTATATGAGATTAGAAAAATAGATTTTATTTTTTTATAGGTCATAAGCTTTGGACGAGATGCATACGATTGTAGTACAAGCTATTCAAAGGGGGAAATAATAATGGAAAATCAATATGAAGTAGGACAAACAAAAGAAGAGTTCATGCATGAAGATCAATGGGCAGACTCTCTTATAAAGTGGCTTTTTATTTTTTTAATAGTTGTAGGCATACCTTATACTGCATATGTTGTTGTTCAATTTATTCTCTCTTTCTAGTTAACTATTTTTTCTCTGTCAATTTAACTAAATAATTATGAACAACATCCATTACAATTTTATATTCTTCATCTTTAAATGTATCGAACAATAATTGATAATCGTTATAAATATCAAGTAACCCATCAATGATTTCTTGACGATTCGTCTTAACACTCACTTTTTTCGAGTTGTTAATTGACTTTAACTTACCTAAATCTAATTTATTCATACCTGCTTTATCTTGTTTCAGTTTCTTCAAAATTGCATTTGCCGTTTGAGCATTCGCAAGTAACGTTAAATCTGACTCATCCGCTTCTAACCATTCACCATCCGTAATCCGTGACAATTCATAAATTGTATCTTCCCATGCGTCATTCTTATATCTCCATACTTCTGTACGAAAACCAACAATACGGAAAACATCTTTATCATATCCAGTTACTTGCACAAGATCACCAAACGTGAAATTATAATTTAATTCAATCCACTCCGTATCGCCCTTTTTCATATCTTGCTCTGTAACGTGCTGCAATGTTTGCTCTACGTAAAATCCATCGTGATTATTGACTTCGTATACATAAACTCCATCTAAAATCTTCATATTTGTGATTTTCCCAACGGTTCCATATAGCGTAATCACGACTATGTCCCCTACGTTGTATTTAGGTTGTTTTTTTCTTGCCATCTCTATCTCTCCTTTTTTTGACGTCGTGATTTTGATATCAGTATATGCAACCTACATAAAAACGCTTATCACAGAAGCTTATATTCATAAATTTTTTCAATAAAAATTATAATCTTATAAAATTTACGTTACACTCAAAAAAAAGCTAGTAACTAGACTAGCTTCAAATCAACAAATTTCGTATAAAAAAACATACAGAATACTTCACTTTAAACAAAGTAATGTATTCTGTATGTTTTCAAATAGTTTTTATCTATCTTGTATGTATAAATCCCAGGCTTCATCAAATATAGACATACTTTCTAGCATTCCGCTCAACTCTAAGTATGAACTAATTTCATCATAGTCTTCAGATTGCTTCGGAAAACTTAAATCATCATACATCGCCTCTGCTAAATCTGAAATTTCATTTCTAAATAAAGCTGCACGATGCTTCATCATATAATGGTAAAATGTTTTTTTCAAAAATATTCCCTACCTTTCTAACTTGGGTACATTATACAAGGCGAAAAAGAAAAAAACCAGCATAAAAGCTGGTTAAAAGTCGAAATAATTTCTTTTTAATAGACGCGGTCTTCCCATTAATTCTTCATACGTTAGTTGTTTTGGTAAATCTTTCGTGTAAATTAAAAATAATTGATCTTCAATTTCTTTTACTGTATGGTCTGATTGATAGTCCATCCCGCACGAGGAACAAGAAATACATGGTGTCTTTTGGATTTCAATGGCTTTCGTACCATCTGGTAATTCCCAATATACAGTATTCAAGCTTTCTTTCGCTTCTGTACTGTCACACCACATACAATTCATACTGCATCACCCTCAGTTTTTTTGTCGTTTTCTTCTAATTTAGCCATTTGTGCTTGATATTTTTTATCTTTTAATTGATCACGCTTATCACGTTTATCTTTTAAAGATGCATGCGTATCATTATCTTCATAGTCTTTACGACGGTTCATACGCTGTAAGTCGTCTGGAACGAGGTTAAATTTCTTATCGCTCATAAGACCTGCGATACCAACATCTGAACGTTTTTCTTCGTAGTTCGGATAAATCTCTTTAAAGTATCCTTCCGCTCTTCCTGGAATATAGCTCTCTGGCTCTGGATACGTCGTAATAACACCTTCAAAGTTACGAAGTACAACTTTATCTGCACTTTGTGAGATTAAATAGTTTGGTTGAAGTGCAATTTTACCGCCTCCACCTGGCGCATCAACAACGAATGTCGGAACAGCATAACCAGATGTGTGTCCACGTAAACCTTCAATAATTTCAAGACCTTTAGATACTGGTGCACGGAAGTGACCGATACCTTCAGATAAATCACATTGATAAATGTAATATGGACGTACACGGATTTTTACTAAGTCATGCATAAGTTTTTTCATAATTGGAACGCTGTCGTTAATACCAGCTAAAATTACTGCTTGGTTTCCGACTGGAACACCAGCATTCGCTAACATTTCACATGCCTTTTTCGATTCTTCAGTAATTTCAATAGATGTATTGAAATGTGTATTTAACCATACTGGATGGTATTTTTTAATAATGTTACATAAATTTTCTGTAATACGTTGTGGGAATACTACTGGTGCTCTCGTTCCGATACGAATAATCTCAACATGCGGAATCTCACGTAAATTTTTTAATACATATTCTAAAATTTTATCGTTAATTAGAAGTCCATCACCACCGGAGATTAATACATCTCGTACTTGTGGTGTTTCACTAATATAAGCAATCGCATCATCTAATTGTTTCTTCGGTACACCCATTCCAATTTGTCCACTAAAACGACGGCGTGTACAGTAACGACAATACATAGAACATTGATTTGTTACTAAGAATAGTACACGGTCCGGATAACGATGTGTTAGCCCTGGAACTGGTGAATCTTCATCTTCGTGAAGCGGATCTTCTAAATCATATTTTGTTTTATATAACTCTTCCGAAATCGGTACTGATTGCATCCGAATCGGACAGCGTGGATCATCAGGATTCATTAGCCAAGCATAGTACGGTGTAATGTTTAACGGGATCGTTTTCGTTGAAATTTTAACGCCCTCTTCTTCTTCAGGTGTTAAGTTAATTACTTTTCTTAAGTCATCTAACGTTTTGATCGTATTCGTTAATTGCCAAACCCAATCATTCCATTGCTCTTCAGTAACATCTTTCCATAATTCGATATCCTTCCAGTGACGATTTGGTTTGTATACATCATGTAACATTGCTATTCCCCCTTTTTATACGCTCATCCTTTATATAAGCAATAGTTATGCCAACTTTACATTGTTGATAAGTAAATGTGCGGAGAACCCTATTACATAAGCGAAAAAATATTTTTAAGCGTTGTATGAAATCAATACTTAACATCATATTCATTACTTTTTATATATGTAAACGCTCTTTTATTCGTGCAAACACACAAAAACCGCCGATTATTCGGCGGTTTTGTCGTACTTGCTCAGTTTATATTGAAGCGTTTGACGAGGGATACCTAACATTTTTGCGGCTTGTAATATATTCCCTTCCGTTTCAATCAACGCTTGATCTATTAATTCTTTTTCTGTTTGATGAAGTGCTTCTCTAAGTGGCATTATACCCTTCTTCTTCGAAAAATTCTCTTTCCGAAATGTACGTGGTAAACAATTGGCTGTTAATGTATTCCCTTCTGCAATAATAACAGCATGTTCAATCGTATGTTTTAACTCTCGGACATTTCCAGGCCACTGATAAGCTTGCAGTCTATCTTTCGCTTCCTCATCAATTTGAAGTACACCTTTTTTATAACTTTTATTATATTCTTTCAAAAAATAAGATGCTAATAATAGTACATCCTCAGTTCTTTCACGAAGCGGTGGGATATATAATGAAAATACGTTTAAGCGATAATATAAATCAGTGCGAATTTTATTCTCTCGTAAACATATTTCTGGAGGCTGGTTCATTGCGGTAATAACACGAACATCTACTTTTCTCGTCTTATTATCACCAATTCTTCTAATGACTCCATCTTCTAACACTCGTAACATTTTTGCCTGCAAATCAAGAGGCATTGAATTCAGTTCATCTAAAAATAATGTACCACCATCAACAAGTTCAAATAGCCCAGCTCTTTCAATCGCTCCTGTATAGCTTCCTTTTGTCGTTCCAAACAATAAACTTTCTAATAGCGACTCTGGTAAAGCTGCACAGTTTTGTGCAATAAATGGCTTGTTTTTTCTTTTAGAAGCTTCATGAATTGCTTGTACGAACAGTTCTTTTCCTGTTCCTGTTTCACCATATATTAAAACATTTGCGTCTGTTGGTGCTACTTTTTGTGCTAACTCTTTCGTCTGTTTAAACCGCGTATCATTTGTCACTATCGTCTCAAATGCAGCATGCTTTTTAATCACTTTTTTTCTAGATGATCGCTTTATTTTCGACTGTAAGTCAACAATTGTGTCAGTAAGTTTTTGAATTGTAGAGTAATCCTTTGCAATTTCAACAGCCCCAGCAATATTCCCATCTATAAAAATAGGTAACGTCGTATTTACTGTACAAACATCTTCACCATTTAAATTTTGATAATGCTGTGCTTGATGTACGATAGGTTTTTTTGTATCTAGTACTTTCATCAATGTACTCGTTTCCCTTGATAAAGACGGGAACGCTTCTAACAGATGTTTCCCTAACACTTTTTCAATCTTCGATCCATCGTGTTTCGCAGCTACAGAATTGTAAAATATTGTAATTCCATTCTCATCTACAGCGTGTATAGCCTCATCAATACTGCCCAAAATCGCTTCAATGACTTCTTGTGTCGAAACTGCTAGCAATGTCATCCCCCCTCTTGCCGAAAATCCAGCAATTATATGCCGAATTTTCGGCACACCTATGTGCGATTGTAAGCATGACGATTCCGTTCTATAATTTTGACCAATTTTATATTTTCATTAGATAACTCGAAACTCTAATTAGTACAGCTTTTCGAACACCCAGCTCCACCTAACTGTTTTGCTTTACAGCCGAATTTTGAGGCGGAAGTTTTACTGCTTTCGAATAGCTAGATAGATCTTTCACCCATATATTCATATCTTCCAACTTATCGAAAATGTAGCAATTATTCGCCAGTCTTCCTGTATACGTATAACCTAATTGATGAAAGGCAGCATTCATTCCGAAAGAAAGCGATCGAGCAATTGTATAGGAGCAGAAAATAGATCTTTCTCGAAGCTCTTCCTCTAATTTAATTAGTAAACTTTTCATAAATCCATGTTTACGATATTCAGGTAAAGTAGCACAATTCGTTAATTCTGCATTCCCTTCTTTTATATTCATTTCTGCAGATGCTGTACTAATAATTTTTCCCTCATATTCATATACGTAGTAAATTGTATCGTCTTCTTTCATCGTCTGTAATACATAACTCGCTTCATTTAAAGGTGTCGGATACACTTCAAATACTTTTCCGAATACAGTTGCTAATTCTTCTGCATCTTCTTCAGTCGCTTTTCTCAGCAAAAATTTCTCTGGAACTACTTTTTCTTTTATTTCTTTTCCTTTTACACCGCTTAATATAGTATCTTCCTCAGTCCAATGCATACTATTTCGTCTTTCATCATTATTATATTTCACCAAAAAGTATGCATCGTGTCCTTGAAAATAATGAGGTATCGTTGCTTCCAACAAAAAACCGAAAGAGAGCCATGTTGAAACATGCTCTCCCTTTCCTTTAATAATACATTTAGTGAAAGAATGTTCCTCTGCTAGTTCGTCAATTGTCTGTATAATACTTTCAACATTTCCTGTATAGTGATCTACCCGAATACGCTTATTAAAATAATCTAAAACGCCTTCTACTGTATAACAATTCGTCTGTTCTCTAAAAGATTCATAGTATTTCATTTTTTCACCTCACACCAATCTAGTAATGTACATGCAATAATTTTTGCGGCAGCTATCATTTTATCAACTTCTATATATTCGTTTGGATAGTGTGCTACTTTCGTCTCTCCTGGACCAAATACTATTGTTGGTACGTTTGCAATTTGTGTAAATAAACCTCCATCAGTCCCCCACGGAGATGCTTCAATAATTGGTTCGTTCCCTTCGATTTCAACAAAGTTGTGATGAAGTGTTGTAATGAGTTCATGATTCTCTTCTAATTCACCAGGAACCCATCTCGCTCCAAACCACTCTACTTCTACTGGATTTTCAACAAACCAATTGTCCACATCATTTAATTCAACAATCCAATTCTCAAACTCTTCTTTTGCCGCCTCTATAGTCTCATTCGGCGCAACACCGCATCTTCCTTCTAAAATTAATTCATCTGGAACAGAACTTGGCCAACTCCCTCCTTCAATTTTCCCAATGTTAATTGGAATTGGAATCGGAATCCCTTTAAATAAAGGATCTGTAATTCGACTATTTCTTTTCTCCTCTAGCTTTCTTACATGTTCTATAACAAACATACTTTTTTCAATTGCACTAACCCCTTCATAACGCGTTCCACCGTGTGCAGCTTTCCCTTTTACACGTAAACGAAACCACATGGAACCTTGTTGTTTCGGGAAAAACTTCATATTAGTAGGCTCTGGAATAATGACACCATCTGCCTTATATCCTCGTAATATAGTTGCTAATGTCCCTGCTCCGCCACTTTCCTCTTCTATTACACTTTGAAAATAGATGTCTCCTTTTAATTCAATGCTAGATTCAATAATCGCTTCCATTGCAAGCATGAGTGCGACATTTCCACCTTTCATATCCGTCGTTCCACGGCCATATATACGATTTCCTATTTTCTCACCGCTATAAGGATGATGTTCCCACTGATTCACATCCCCTTCTGGAACTACATCAATATGCCCATTTAATATCATAGATTTCCCGTCGCCACTTCCTTTTAAAGTTGCTACAATATTTGGGCTATCTGAAAAACTTGTACGGGGTGATACAAAATAAGGATGATCTTTCATTTTAGAAAAAGAAGGCTCCCATATATCGAGGTCTAAACCTAATTCACGTAATTTTTCAATCACAATCGCCTGCGCACCGCTTTCATCACCAGATACGCTCTTTTCTTGAATTAATCGTTTTAAAAATTTCACACTTTCCTCTTCATGGCTCTCAATATAATCACAAACTTGCTTTTTTAATTGCTCCATATATTACATCTCCCTTCATTCAATTACTAGTAAGTTAGAATTAATTTGAAAATCAGCTTCTGTATGTCGTTTTATATCTTCTACTGTGTATGGGCTCATTAATTCTTGTAATATAAGTCCACTCGGAGTTACCTCCATGACTGCCATATCAGTAATAATTAAATCTACACATTTCTTTGAAGTTAATGGCAATGTACACTCTGAAACAATTTTTGCATTTCCGTACTTATCAACATGATTCATCACAACAACGACCCGCTTCGCTTTTTGTGCTAAATCCATTGCTCCACCAATACCTGGAACACGTTTTCCAGGTACAATCCAGTTTGCTAAATCACCATTTTCACTTACTTGTAATGAACCAAGAATCGTTATATCTAGCAAACCTTTTCGAATCATACCAAACGCTGTGCAACTATCAAAATAACTCGCTCCTGTTATAAGAGAAGTTGGTAAACCTGCTGCATTACACAAATTTTCGTCTTCATTCCCTTTACTTGGCGTTGGTCCCATGCCGACGATTCCATTTTCCGCATGAAACATAACATTTATATCGTCAGGCAAATGATTTGGTACAAGCGATGGTATGCCAATACCTAAATTTACAATCATACCATTTTGTATTTCTTTCGCCGCACGCCTAGCAATCTTATCCCTCACTTCTACGCCCATACCCATTTCCAGTTCACTCCTTCCGACGGTACAATATAATTTACGAAAACACCTGGAACGACAATTTCCTCTGGATCTAAACTTCCAAGCGGGACTATTTCTTCTGCTTCTACAATTGTTATATCCCCAGCCATCGCTACATGAGGATTCATATTTCGTGCACTTTTGTCAAATACAAGGTTACCAAACGGATCTGCCTTTTTCGCATATACAATTGAAACTTCAGCAGTTAATGCTGTTTCAACTAAGTAGGTCTTACCATTCATTTCAACTGTTCGTTTTCCCTCTTCCACAATCGTATCAACACCAACATCAACTAAAACACCACCAAGACCAACGCCACCAGCGCGAATGCGCTCTGCTAATGTTCCCTGCGGAGAAAACTCAATTTGTAATCTTCCCTCGTTTAGTTGCCTTCCTGCATTTGGGTTGGAGCCAATATGAGAAGTAATTAGTGATTTAACTCTTTCATTTGTAACAAGACGACCGATACCTACATCAGGGAATCCAGTGTCATTTCCAATCAAATTTAAATTTGTAACGCCTTTTTCTAAAATTGCCTGTATTAAAGATGGAGGGGATCCAATCCCTCCAAATCCCCCAAACATTAATGTCATATCATCATGGAACAAAGAAATTACTTCCTCAATTTCTTTTAATTTACCGAATGTATTTGTAATAGTTGTCATGCGATACTATGCCCTCCTTTTTGCATCATCTCTTCCACACTTTTAGAGAAAATTGAAAGTAATTCATCTAACTCGGAATATGTAGTTGTCATTGGCGGTGCTACAAGCAGTGCACTATCTTCTTTTCCTGCTTGCCCTGAAACTGCTTGGTATAAAAGTAGACCATTTTTAGCTGCAACTGAAATAAGCTCCGACGCTTTTGTAAACGGTTGCAATTCTACTCCGATTAGCAACCCTTTTCCGCGCACATCAGCAATGATTGTCGATTGTTGCTGAACTTTCTGTAAGCCTTTTATTAAATACTCTCCCTTTTCTGCTGTTTTTTCAGGGAGATTATGTTTCTCCATATATTCAATAACAGCTAAAGCCGTTGCTGCAGACAATGGATTGGCACTTAACGTATGACCGCTCATTACTGAACGTGACCCACGTAATATTGGTTCCATAACACGATCACTTACAACTGTCGCTGCCATCGGTGTATATCCCGCTCCTAACCCTTTACCAAGTGTCATGATATCCGGTTCTACACCCCAATGCTCCATTGCAAACCATGCTCCAGTACGACCAAGCCCAGTCATCACTTCATCCGCAATAAATAAAATATCGTAATGGTCGCAAATATCTTTAATGACTTTATAATAGTCTTTCGGCGGAACAACCGCGCCTCCAGCTGCTCCGATAATCGGCTCAGCAATAAAAGCAGCAATATGCTCTGCACCAATTCTTTCAATTGATCTTTCTAGTTCAGTCGCACATGCCAGCTGACAAGTTGGATATACCTTTTGAACAGGGCATCTGAAACAATATGGAGCTGGTATAGTCGGATAATCTTCCAAAATAGATACGAAACGTTGTCTACGTAGTGGGTGGCCAGACATCGATAACGCACCCATCGTAATACCGTGATAACTCATCCATCTTGATAATATTTTATGTTTCCCTTGAATACCTCGCTCTTGAAAATGCTGAATTGCAATTTTCATAGCTGTTTCATTTGCTTCCGTACCACTATTTACAAAGAAACTCCAGTTCAAATCTCCTACACTTAAATCACTTAACTTCTTTGCTAATTTTTCAGCTGGTTCACTCGTAAACTGTGATCTATAAACAAAAGCAATCTCCTCAGCTTGCTTTTTAATAACGTCTGCAATCTCCTTTACGCCATGCCCAATACCTGCCGTAATTGCTCCTGACGAACCATCAAAATATTTATTACCATTTTGATCATACAAATAAACACCTTTTCCATGTGAAATCATTGGATACGGCTGACCAACAAGTGGTTTAATTAAGTAATCGCGCATAGCGCTCCCCCATTTCTCCAATTTGTATATATATATGAAGAAAATTGACGTTTCTTTCATAAAAAAGAATCCTCTGCAAAAGCAGTGAATTTATCAAAAAACTATTATAAAATATACAAATGAGTGCTTAAAAATATTTATAAAACAGAAAATTCAGAACTCAAAGTGAAGACCAATCCTTTTCTATACGCCCAAATAACCCTCCCTTTTATATGAAATGACTACATCACCAAATGTTTTTATAGCATAATGCCAGCTGCCCTTAAATGCCGACATTCTGTACACTTCGACGGAACTCCCGTTAAACTCCTTCCTAATATCCTACTTTAAATTGCATATTTTAAAACAAATTTCGACACCCCACCTTACTAACCAATTCAGGTTCATATTTAATATGTAAACTTTTCATTTTTAAACTATAAAAAAAGAACCGATTAACCACACTAATCAGTTCGTCATGACGCTCTCTTATGGGTTAATACTGTCAATTGCTAAAATAAATAGAAAAATCATGTTTACAAATTCATCCTACAGCCTATAAGACAAAACCTTTTCATAACTTCATTCACAATTACTATCGGGATATCCCTATCCCGAAGTGGCACCCCTTTCCTCAGATTCAAACTACCTTTCCTTTATAATTTATGTAGGACAATTATCACTTTGTATGTGTATTTGCCTATAATTAAAAAAAACTCTAGTTTTCTAGCGATTGCTGGACATGTATTCAATATGTTAATTGAAATGCAGTTTCAATTTGGCATTTATTTTACTTTCGTGCAGTCATATGTACTGCTTTACTCTGCCAAATACTCGTAAGCACCAGCACCTCTTTATGAAAACATATTTGTTGTCAATTTTTAATTTTCCCTTTATAAAATTATTTTTTTCGCATAACCGCTTTCTTGCTTCGCATATAGTTTTAATGATGACAAAGGAGGAATGTTCATGTCTCAATCTGAAATTGAAAAATATGGACAAGAAGTTACGCAATACGAACAGCTCGCACGTTACTATCAGTTTCGTAATCCTAAAAAATATATAGAATTATATATGAAATATTGCGATGCACTTTCAAAACTTGTACAGGCGCATGAGAAAAGGGATTCACAAGAAGCTGCTTTACCGTCACATATAAGAATTTTTCATGCCGATCCAAATATATCAGCGGTTGATATTTTAGTAAACGGACAAAAGGTTATTAAAAGTATTTCATTTAAGCAATTCAGCCCTTATTTATCATTAGTGCAAGGTAAATACCGTATAGATATTGTCCCTGTCGGAAATGAAACTCCAATCTTTTCAGCATTGGTACCAATAATGGGAAATCATACTTATACTCTTGCTGCAATAAATAGTGATAATCACCTACAATTACAACCTATACTTGATAATACACATTTACCAGCTGGTCAAGCTAAAATACGCTTTGCACATTTCTCTCCAGATACCCCTGTTGTAAATGTAGATTTAAAAGATGGAGATCATTTATTTGAAAATGTACTCTTTAAACAAATAACAGATTTTTTACAAGTTAGCCCTGGTACAGCAGATATTGAAATTTCACTCGCAGATAATAAAAACGTTTTATTGACTATTCCGAAATTCAATGTTGAACCAAATGTTATTTATACAATTTCAATAGTAGGTTATTCAACTAAAGATCCTAAATTAGAAGCCGTTATACTTACAAATTAAAACAGTCTACACCATTCATTTGGTGTAGACTGTTTATTTTTGAAATGCAATTTGAAATTCTGTCCAATCGTTATCTGATCGACACATAATGGATCCATTATGTTTTTCCACAATTTGTTTACATACAAATAATCCAATACCAGTTCCTAACTTTTTAGTAGTTACAAATGGTTCAAAAATCGTTTCTACATTTTCAGCTGGAATCATTGGTCCATTATTTTTTATCACAATTCGAATAGCTTGATCTTCTTCAAATACATCAATGATAATTTTTCGTTCTTCTTTCATTGATTCAAGAGCATCAATTGAATTCATTAATATGTTTAAAAATACTTGTCTCACTTCACTTCGATAACCAACAAGCGGAATTGGATACGGTAAATTCTTTTCAATCAAAACATTCGCATTGACCAAACTCGGATATAAGAATTGTATAATGTCTTGAAACAAGTCATTAAGCCAAAACCGTTCCGATTCATTCCACATTTCTTTTTTCGATACGAGTAAAAATTGCGAAATGCGAAAATTTAATTGATCTAATTCATGCGAAATAATATCTAAATACGATAAACTCGGATGATCTGCCTTTAATAATTTGACAAACCCCATAATGGAAGTAAGCGGATTACGAAATTCATGTACAAAACTAGCTGACATTTGTCCTAAAATCGTCAGCCTTTCTTTATGTGTTTCGTTAATATATTGCTGTTTTTCCTCTAAATTCTTCGATATAATTTCCGAGTATTTTAAAACAGTATAATAAATTAATTTGTCAAAACAAGTATGTATTTTTGCCATAATTGGTTTCAATTCACGAGCGCTAACATCTAATTCACACATCGCTTCGAAAAGTTCATTTCTTCCCACGTTTGCGTTATAAACAAAATCTCCAATATTCGCATCTGCTCCAGCACGTTCAATAGCAATTTTCTCGCATAACGGTTGAAGATAATTTATATCTTTATCTTCCATAGTAAGTTCGATAATTAACTCTAGTAAATCCTCTCCATTTTGAACTACTTCTAGTTTAAATGGATCTTTTTCGGAAATTATCATTTTGTTTTTCCAGTTCTCTACGAATTGGTGCCTATTGTTTTTCAAGTGTGAACAAAATATTTCTTTAATATCCTTATCGATTGGAAAAACCTCCATTCCCTCCATTTCCATACGACGAATACCCTTTATATTTTGAATATTAACACAAAAAATACGATTCGTTAATAGATTTTTGTCACATTTTGTTAATTTCTGTTGATAAAATTATTTTTTCTTTCTTATTTAACTAATTGTATGCAAATTCCCTTTTTCCTTCACATATTTTCATTATTTCCGTAGTCAAAACGACTTTTTTTTGCATCATTTTTAATTCTTGCGTACAATAGAAAATGAAAGGTGTGAAAAATATGGTAAATAAAAATGTGGAAGATTATCTCCAAGAAGGCATTTACGGCCAAAAGCAAAACAAACCAGAAGAACGTAATATGTATTTAACTACATTACGTGAGCGTGTAGAAATCGCTTTAACGATCGGTCAAGTAATGCAAAGTAATGTATACTCTGAAGTGGCAGGTAGCATGCGCTCTTCTCAATCATTACAACTTCTCCTAAATGGTAGCATTGCTTACCCACATTTATCAAAATACATTAAATTAGCAAACGAAAAAAATGTTCCTTTTACAATTGTTCAAAATAAAGATACAGAAACACCAATCGGTTTAGTATTAACTCATGCTACTGCTGTAGATAAAGAACAAATTTATGTAGAAGATACTATTTTCAAACAAGAAATGAAGTAAAAGTTACACTTAATTAAATAGTTACTAAAAGCGTAAAAAAACGAGTATGGAATCGTAAACATTCCCTACTCGTTTTTTAGCGCAAATTTTAAGTTTTCTATTTTATTTTTTAATACATACTAATTTCATTTCTGTCATTTCTTCTATTGCATATTTAATTCCTTCGCGCCCCGTGCCACTTTCTTTCACACCACCATAAGGCATATGATCTACTCTGAACGTTGGAATATCATTAATCATGACACCACCAACCTCTAGCTCATCAATTGCACGCATTGCTTTAAATAAATTATTTGTAAATACTCCTGCCTGTAAGCCGTAACGCGAATTATTTACTTGCTCAATCGCTTCATCAAATTCTTTAAATGTATTTACTGTCATGAGTGGACCGAATACTTCTTGGCACTGCACAGATACATGATCTGGAACATTTGTTAATACAGTTGGTTCAAAAATTCTTGCATCCCGCTTCTTACCACCGCATAAAACAGTTGCTCCTTCCTTAATTGCTTCTTGAACCCACATATCAATTCGCTCTACATCTTTTTTTGAAATTAAAGCTGATACATCCGTTTCCTCAAGCAGTGGATCACCAACAACAACTGATTCCATCGCTTTCTTTAGCTTCGAGAGAAATTCATGCATTTTCGTTTCATGTACAAAAACACGTTGTACGGAAATACAAACTTGCCCATTATTAACAAATGCTCCCCATTTTACACGTTCAATTATTTCATCTGTTAACTCTACATCTTCATCAATAATAACAGCAGCATTTGAGCCTAGTTCTAACGTAACTCGTTTTAGCCGAGCCTTTTGTTTTATTCCGATTCCAACTTTTGGACTTCCAGTAAAAGTAATAGAAGCAACGTAATCATTTTTGACGATTGCCTCACCAACCGTGACGCCAGGGCCAGAAATGATATTTAAAGCTCCATTTGGCAATCCTGCCTCTTCAAATAACTCAACTAATGCATAAGATGATAATGGCGTTTGATCAGCTGGCTTTAATACAACTGTATTTCCAGCAGCAATTGCTGGTCCAACTTTATGCGCTACTAAATTTAACGGGAAATTAAATGGTGTAATAGCCCCTATAACCCCAATCGGCTTTCGGATTGTATATGCAATACGCCCATCCGCACCAGGTGCGGCGTCTAATGGCAATGTCTCACCATATATACGCTTCGCTTCTTCAGCTGCAAATTTGTACGTTTGAACAGTACGATCTACTTCTCCCCTTGCAGCACGTATTGGTTTTGCAGCTTCTTTTGCAATAATCTCTGCAAATTCTTCTCTTCTTTCATCCATTTTTTGTGCAACTTTCTCTAAAATAGTCGCACGATCATATGCAGATAATTTATTCATTTTTATCATTGCATTTTTTGCAGCAGTAACAGCCTCTTTTACATCTTCTTCCGTTCCTTGTGCAATTTCCGCTAATGTTTCTTCAGAATATGGTGCGTATAATGGTTTATACGTGTTTACAGATTTCCAATTTCCGTTTATATATAAATGCTTTTTCATACTTCTTCTCCTTCCAAATATATGTATACAACAATACTTCACCTAGTGAAGGTTTCAACTTATGTCATTGTATCATAGCCCTTATCCCTCAAAAAACATTATGCTCAAAAAAACTCTGCTATATAGCAGAGTTTACGAGCTAATTTGCTCTTGTAACGAAATTTGTTTTTCATCTTCTAAAATAACAATCGATTCTACTATCTTTGTAACTTCTAATCTTTTTATATAATGTCCATCTAATTCTTTCACACAAAACTTATAATTTTCAATTTCAACGGAATCCTCTTCAGCAATCTCTATATTCTTCGTTAAAATCCAACCACCGATTGTATCAACACCATCATCATCAATCCCTAAACCAAATAACGTATTCACTTCACTAACAAGTACTTTTCCCTCTAGTATCGTCTTCGTTTCACTAACCTTTTGAATTTCTGGCTGCTCATCCGTATCAAACTCATCCTGAATATCTCCAACAATTTCTTCCAAAATATCTTCAACAGTAACAAGTCCAGATGTCCCACCATATTCATCTATCAATATAGCAATATGTGTTCTTTCTTTTTGCATTTTTAAAAACAAATCATGAATTGGAATAGAATCGATAACTAAAATAATTGGTCTCATATATTGCTCTACTGTCTTCTTATTAACAGCTTTATGTTGTACAAACTCAGTAAAAATATCTTTAAAATTCACAAAACCTATTACGTGGTCTTTGTCGCCATCAACAACTGGATACCTTGTATATTTTTCGCGAGACATTTTTTGCAAAGCTTCTTCAGCAGGCATTTCTTTACTTATAATATTCATTTCAGTTCGAGGTACCATTATTTCTTTTGCAATCCGATCATCAAATTCAAAAATTTTATTTACATATTTATATTCAGATTGATTAATCTCACCATTTTTATAACTTTCTGAAACTAACAACCGTAATTCTTCTTCTGAATGAACCTCATCATGCCCCTTCGGCGGTTTCAGCCCTAGCAGCTTCGTAATGATTCGAGCTGAACCATTTAATAGCCAAATGAATGGGAATGCAATACGATAAAAGAAAATTAACGGCTTAGAAACAAGCAAACTCACTTGTTCAGATTTTTGAATTGCAAATGTTTTTGGGGCCAATTCCCCTATTACAACATGTAAAAAAGTAATTAACAAAAATACTAAAGTTACAGCAAAAATGTCTGCTAGTTGAGTAGAGATATTCCAATTTGCAAAAAGCGTATCAAACATTTGCTTTAACGCAGGTTTACCAAACCACCCAATTCCTAAAGCTGTAACAGTAATTCCTAACTGACAAGCAGATAAATATTCGTCTAAGTTTGTAATGACTGTTTTGACCGATGTTGCACGATTATTTCCTTCTGCAATTAAATAGTCAATTCGTGAACTTCTCACTTTAACAATTGCAAATTCTGCTGCAACGAAAAATGCCGTTAAGGCAATTAAAACAATCACTATACTTATACTATATATGTCCAAATACTTTTCCTTACTTACATTGTAAGCAAGGAAGCCACCTCCTACTTAATTTTATTCAAGTGAAGTAAGCATTCTAATACTCTAACAAAATTCTACATTAGCAACCACCTTTTTATATATTATATGCATACATAAAAAAGATATTTATCATTATGATAATCTAATTCATTTACACTCGTCAAATTATTCTAAATGTTACGATAAAACATTTTTATTTAAACTAACTATTCTTCTCAACTCAATTTCGTGAAAAAACACTTTCTTTGCCGATTCCACACTTCTTTTGTCGCACTAGAAGGGAACTTACTTCATAGCTCGAAATCATTTAACAGGATATATATAGGAGGGATTATTTTGGAATATAAAACACCATTTATCGCAAAAAAATTAGGTGTTAGCCCAAAGGCTGTTGTCCGGATCGCGCAACAATTAAATCTTACGATAGAAAAAAACAAATATGGCCACTTTATTTTTACACAAGATGATGTCGATCAAATGTTAGAACACCATCTATTTCAAATAGAGCAGTCTCAAAATCCTCAACCTACTCAAAAGACTTCCTCAAATGAGGTTGAAGAATTAAAAACTCAAGTCAATACAATTGTTCAAAACATATCATCGAATGATTTTGAACAATTAGCTGATCAATTAAACACTATTACGAGAAGACTCGATCGAATGGAAGAACAAATGCAAGATAAGGCAAATGATGTCGTCACGTACCAACTTTTACAACACCGTCGTGAAATGGAGGAAATGTTAGAACGAATTCAAAAGTTAGAAGCTGCCCTAACGAAAGAAGAACCCATTTATATTACTCCTGATTCAAAACCAACATACGAACGAGAAAAGAAACCGAAGCGCCGCAAAATGATTTTTAGTATATTTGGATTATAATTTTTAGACCCTTATTAAAATAATAAGGGTCTTTTTTTATGAAGAGTTATATCTTATAAAAATATTATTCTCTTTATTATACATATTCACTTCGTTTTATTTCGTTAACATAATATTTTTACTGTATTCTGCAATTAATGCCTGTGCATGAGCATTCCCTTGAATCACATCGCGAAATTCTTTTAAAGAATACAAATGCGTAACCCCTTTTCGAGCATGAATTCTTACTGGTACACCTTGTAAAGTATCATGAAACTGAAATGGATTATCTATCGGTTCAATTGGAAAACCGAGTGTAAGTAAATACATATACATTCTTTTTGTTACTGCTGCAATGTACCATTCAGCTTTTGTTTCTAACGCATGTATAAATAAAATAGCTGTTAGCCTTTTGAAATGTCCTCTCCCACGAGACGTTTTCGAAATACTTAACTTGCCTATTTCATACACATTCTTCAAATCTTTTACTAAATCATTTTTAGAAAACGGATAGAAAAACTCAGAATTTGATTGTTCAGGTACCGTATACTTAATACATTCTACTGTACCAATAGGATGTTCATCTTCTATTAATAAAAATCGTGATGGATTTAAATTACGTTCTACGAACATTAAGTTTCTTTCTTCACAAAAATCTCCCCATAGTTGCTCGAACCCAAAATGTTCTTCCTTTGTTTGAACACGCTGGAACATATTTAACCGCCTTTCCCATCGTCGCTCTGTTTTTGATAACGCTTTCACTATCTATCATATAAGAACAAATCTTCGTATGCAACTAAAAATATTTATTACTTATTATATTCTGCAAAATGAATTAGATTCCAATTTAATCGACTTTTATCCCGCGCTCACATTCCTTTTAATAACACATTTGTATCACTTTTCAAATCTAACTTACAATATGTTTCTTTCCATACAGCATATAATTCTTCTTAATCTAAAAAAATCCTTTATGAAAAAGGATTTCTTTTACTTCTCAATGCTTTTTAACCACTTTTCAAAAATTTGTACCATCCCATGTTTTCCAGCTAATTTCTCTTCCCCTTGTTTCGTCTTATATGGATATAACTGCAAGAAAACACCGCATCCAGACTCAATTTTTTTACTATGCATATGGCTTCCTGGATATACACAAATGACTTCATAAATTGACCTTCGATAATAGACTCGCTTTCCATCCTGTTCTTCTACATACTTTATAGACCAATACTTATACATTTGCTCAGTTGCTTTCGTATTTCCGACGTGCTGAAAAATATTGTACATTGGACTATACTTCACTTCAATAATAATAGAAGATTTATATACGTATTTCCCATCTTCTTTTACATAACAGTCTAAGCGAATATCTGGCTTCTTCGTATCCTCACCATTGTAAAAATTACTCCCTTTACTTAATGCAATAAGGGGATGTGTTTCAATTAAGTCATTAAATGCGACATGCACCTTTAAATCATCTCGTTGTAAAACTACTGTCGTTCCATCTTGTAATCCATCTACATAAAAATGTTCTTGTATTTGTTCACGAATGGAATTTCTAGCCTCAAAACCAATTTGCTCTAAAATTGAAATAACGATAAAAAAAGCGTAATATTCATACACTAAAAACGTTGGCTTATAAACAAATAATAACGATGGAGATTGATCCGTATATTGCGGGAGTACTTCTAAATGATGTAGTAATTGTTGATGTGGTATCGGTAAATCATGTAAGTTCATGTTACTTATTTCAGTAACTTCCCTCCAAAACGAGGAGTGCATTAACATTTGAAAGTATTGTACATTTTCATGAACAATGTGCGCCAATATTTTATATTCTTGTATTTTCATTGAGCTCTTTCGTAAATCGGCTTCTTTTAGTAAATGTATATTTTTATATTTTTGCTTCTCTCTATCGGTTACTGATCCATTACGCTCAATTGTTTGTATAATTGTTTTTACGGCTTGAAACTCTTCTGATTTTTTCTTTTTTTCTCTTTCTAATATTTCAATTGTTTGACGTAAAAAACTTTTAGCTTCAATTAAATAATGATAAAATTGCATCGATTTATATTTAAGAAATGCATTTTCCTTACTATTTTTTTGTTCCATAAACTTACGATTATAATGTTTTGCATAAGGTTTTCTTTCTGCCACTATGGTTCCTTTTCTTGTTGGCTTTCTCTCTTTTCCTTCCCATTTATATGCATTTATAAATTTTGAGCTTGATTCTATTTTCTTAAAGATTTGCTTTATCATCTTCATTTTTTGGGGTAACTTTCTAAGCAACACTAAATAAGAAGAATCCTCAATATCGCTAAGTGCAGAGAAAGTCTTTTTATAATAACCTCTATCCAAAATCAACTCATTTAAAATTGACTTCACATAGTCTTGAATCATTTCAAATTGATCATCAAAAAAGTTTTTCGGTACGATTTGAAAAGCACCATAATACGTTGTATCTTCTATACGCACTTCAAAATGGTATAAACCACAGCGCCATGGATAAAAGAATTCTGTTTTCCCATGTTCATATATTAATACTCTTTGTTTTTTTTCATTTATTTCATATTGAGCCTCTTTTATATTTTTCTGTCCCTCATATACTTTATTCCATATAAAAGTAATATTCATTGGGATTTCATAATTGTACTGCAATCTAATCGGTTTTAATTCTTGTACTTTATAAATGCATTGAACTAATGCTGTAGTAGATGTACAAAGACGATTTAATAAAATATAATCTCCTTTTCCCTCATTTCCAATGATTAACTTTAATACAAAAGGGAGCGTTTCATTCGTATCAACGATTTTTGTTTCGTAACGCCCTTCATTTTGCATATCCATACAGCTCCAGTTCCCTACGTTTTTCTCGTATATATGATAAAGAGTGTTCAAATGTAGATACTCTGTTTGCAAGTGCAGATTGCAAAAGAGGTACTAAGGTCGCTCCCCTTTTTGCTTCTTCAGAAAGTAAAGAACCAACCATCATTTCGGTCCCTCTGATTTTCGTCAATACACGCTGCTTTATTTGTAAATCAAACCCTTCTTCTCTACTGATCATATAGGTATGGTTATTTTGGAACGGTATATTTTGCAAATAAGTCGCAATTGCGTTTGCACATCGGAAAGAAATTCCCTTAGACGCATCATGTGATGACAATACGACATGCAACTTATCTAATAGCTCTAATTCTTCTTCAGAAAACACTTCAATCATCGCTTTATTTCTCATCCAATTTATCCGAAATTCTCCCGCTGTTACTTTCAAAGGTGGGTGTAATACGACTTTCCCCAGTTCCATGCCCATCTCACAAAACGGAATTTTTTGTAACGTTATTAAGTTCGTTCGGTCTAATAATCGATCGGAGAGCTCTTTCGTTGTTTCATCAAAATTCACAGTACCTACAAATATAATATTTTCTCCAATTTCAATTGTTGATGGAATTGAATTCTCAATGTCCTGAACACCCTCATACAAGTTTAAAATACGATTTTTTGTTTCAAGTTGAAGAACAGATAAAAATGGAGTAAACCAATGCTCAATATGTGACATGTTCATTTCATCAAAAACGATAATATACAGTTGATTGGGATTTTCTTTCGCCTTCATTAACGTCCTAACTAACTTCGTTTCACTTTCAATAAAAGTACCATTTGGATGAAGGTAACCAAGTAAATCATGTGGTTCTTGATACGATGGTGAAATTGGAATCCAAACCAATTCTTCCCCATACTGTAATCCTAATGCTTCTGCATAAGTTTGCACAAAACGTGATTTCCCAACGCCCGGTATACCACCAAGAATCGTTAACATATTTGTTTTTACACTTATATGGAAATTATAAATATCCGTTGCATCCAAATATAGCCCTTTATTATGCACCATACTTTGTACATACTGTAAAAAGGACGATTCACGCTCATCCCATTCCCATTCATCTTTTTGCACTTTTATATCCTCTACTTCAACTAGCTTACCTTCTTCATGCATTCGTTTTTTTAATTGCTCATACACATGATCACTTACAAAATATAATTGATCTTCTACCGCTATTTCTACATACTTCGTCCAGTCACTGCAGTTTATATATTTACATTCACGTTTCTGTTCAAAATATGCGATTGAGCTAATTGATGACTTTAAGGATATGTTTCCATACAGTCTTCCATCGTGCCACAATAATTCGGGAGGCTCAAAGTCCTTCGGAAATTTAGGCATAAGAAATGATAAATAACCGTTGCTAAGTTTTCGTTCTAAAGATTCTCTTTTTTTATTATTTGTAACTTTAGGTGCCGGAATCATTTTATAGCTGCTTGCTATTTCTTTCGGTTCTTCTGTACATATTAACTCCACGTATACATTTCCTCTTTCATAATAAAGACGAAACATCACTAATTGCTTTTCTAATTTCCTCTTCTTTAATTCCAAAAAGATTTTTTCATTCTTTTTATTACTACATAATCCTTCAAATACATATGGTTCATTTGCAAATTGTTCCTGTAAAGTGAATGGTATTGGCGATAAGCATTGTACAAAGAAATTCTCTCCACTCTTCTCTTTTTCAGCTTTTGTAAATTTCCCTAAAAATCTCATATAGTACATTCGTTTTATAAAACTTGGCTGAAGAGCTTTATGTAATTTCACCTTAGTCACCTTCTTTTTTCATACTATTCTTAGTGTATGAAAGAAACGAAAAACTAGAAATAAAAAACCTGACGTTATCCGCCAGGTTCAAAATTAAAACGTATATTAATGAGAAGGAAATGCTTTTTTCTCTTGTAAAATTGCATTATGAGCAATTTTCATTTTAGCAAGTACGTAACGTAATCGATCTTCAGCATTTTCATCTTTACTTTTTTGCAATTCCGCCAAATTTTCAACAGAACTTGCTAAATTCTCAATGACTCCTCTCAGCTCAGGATGATGATTAAAAAAAGATTCTTGCACTAATACTTTCCTTAACTCACTAGCTAAATCAATTATTCTAGACAACTGTTCTTTTTCTTCCATTCTCATCCCTCCTGAATATCTTATGTAGTAAATATTCTCTAAACAAAGAAAAAAGCCCTTTAAATGAAAAGGACTTTTTACATTTTTATATTTCCAGTTAATAACATATACAGTGATGTGATAGCCGCAATAATAATTGCCCACATCACATATTTCTCTGCACCTGCAAAGCAACGGTTCCCTTGTTCTTTTCTTGCAAACGTGTAAACAATAATTCCAATTCCATACACAATTGAAACGAGTAGTAAATTCTTTAAACCAGCTGCATAAAGAAGCCATACAGAGTAAATAGAAGCAATTAAAGCTAACGCTCCATTTTTTAATTTAGCGTCTTTTAGCTCGTTTGTAATGACTAATTTAAATTGGAATAACGCTGATAATAAATATGGTAATAAAATTGATGTTGATGCAATGAAATACATAATTTGATATGTTGATTCTGAAAACAGAACGATGATAAATATAATTTGGGCAACACCATTTGAAATCCATAATGCCATGTGCGGTGTTTGCTTTTTATTTGTTTTCGTAAAGACTTTCGGAAATACGCCATCTTTTCCGGCTACATGAGAAATTTCAGAAACAAGTAAAAACCAGCCAATTAATGTACCGACAAGTGAAGCAACTAACCCAATGTTAATCGCAACTGCCCCCCATGGACCAACAACATGCTCTAATACATGTCCCATTGACGGAGTTTCTAGCACAGAAAGTTCGCTTCTTGTCATCGCTCCCATTGACAGAACAGAAATTAAAATATATATGGACATTACTAAAATAAGTCCCATTACTGTTGCCTTACCAACATCTCGGCTATTCTTCGCTCTTCCGGATAATACAACCGCTCCTTCAACTCCAATGAAAACCCAAAGTGTTACAAGCATTGTATTTTTCACTTGACCAAGTATAGCGGAAAGTGAGAAGGTTCCTTCTCCCCAAAAATCATGTGTAAATGTGTCCCAGCGAAAGGCTGTTACCATTACAACAATAAATAAAACGATTGGAACTAATTTCCCTATTGTTGCGATCACATTCATAATAGAAGCTTCACGGATTCCAAATAAAATTAGAAAATGAAGTGTCCATAATAAAAGTGATGCCCCAACGATAGATGCAACATTATTTCCTCCTTTGAAAATTGGAAAGAAATAACCTAATGTACTAAACAGTAACATAATTGTTGCGACATTACCTAAGATTCCTGCTAGCCAATATCCCCAAGCACTATTAAATCCAATATATTCACCGAAACCAGCACGTGCATAACTATAAATTCCACCTTCAAGTTCCGGTTTTTGTCTTGCTAACGTTTGATATACGAGCGCAAGTGGAATCATTCCCATCGCTGTAATACACCAGCCAATTATTATTGCACCACTGTTTGCTCCTACTGCTAAATCATGCGGTAAACTAAAAACACCGCCACCAACCATTGTTCCAACTACTAATGCGATTAACGGAAAAAACCCTAACTTCTTTTCTATTTGTACCACCCCATCTGTCATTCTAGGTGTTATGTTCGTTCAACTATTAAAGTCACCTTTTTCTCTAATAGACGTTTCTCTTATATTTTTTCAGGAAAACATTACTTATTCTAAAAGAAAATGAACAAAAATGGAATACTTTTTTGAAAAAATGTATAAGTATGCACAAAAAAACCGCTCATTTTGTAATGAACGGTCATTTCAAACATATAAATTTGTATATTTCTTGTAAATTTAACGAAGTAAATTCTCTTTTTCTAAAAATTGTTTTGCGACTTCTTCACTACTTTTACCATTTACGTTAACTTCATAATTCATTTTTCGCATTTCTCCATCTGTAATCTTTCCAGATAATTTATTTAATACCTTTTCAAGTTCAGGATATTTCTGTAACGTTTCTTTTCTTAATAATGGTGCTCCTTGATAAGGTGGGAATAACCCTTTATCATCTTTTAGCACTTTCAGTCCGTATTGCTCCAATTCACTATCTGTTGAATATGCATCAATTACGTTAACATCTCCAGATTGAATTGCGCTATAACGCAGCTTCGGCTCCATCGTTTTAACATTCGAGAACTTATAGTTATATAATTTTTGCATTCCTTTATAACCATCTTCACGATCAGCAAATTCCAATGTAAACCCTACTTTGGCTTCCTGCGCAACATTCCCTAAATCAGAAATTGTATTTATATTCTTTTGATCTGCTATTTTTTTCGGCATGGCTAGTGCATATGTATTGTTATACTCCATTGGCTTCAACATAACCATATTATATTTCTTTTCCATTCCAATGCGAGCCTGATCATATACTTCATCACGATTTGTGCTCTTTGGTTCTTCTTTCACGAAAGTAGATAAAGCTGTTCCTGAAAATTCTGGGTATATATCTACTTCCCCGGATTTCAACGCTTCAAATACAAATGCTGTTTTTCCAAGACCTGGTTTTAATTGTACGTTTAAATCGGTATCTTGTTCAATAAGCTGCTTATACATTTGAATTAAAATTTCAGGTTCTGATCCAAGTTTGCCCGCAATAACAATATCTTTCTTTTCTGTACTCCAAAGAAATGGAGAAGCAATCATTACTACAACTATACATATCGTCAATATAACACGCTTAGAAGAGCGTTTCGGTCGTTCAAGTATGCGAAGTACTATATCAAAGAATAAAGCGAGTAACGCGGCTGGTACGGCCCCTAAAATGATAAGTGCATGATCATTTCGATCTATGCCTAATAATATAAGCTTACCGAGCCCACCAGCACCAATGAGAGCTGCTAATGTAGCCGTTCCAACAATTAATACCATCGCTGTACGAATACCGGCCATAATGATAGGCAATGCAAGAGGAAGCTCTACCTTCCACAGCCTTCTCCAACTATTCATCCCCATAGCTCTCGCGGCTTCTATTAGTGATTCATCTAATTCCCTTATTCCTGTATATGTATTTCGTAAAATAGGTAATAGTGCATACACAACTAATGCAATAATCGCTGGAAGTTTTCCGATTCCTACTAACGGAATTAATAGTCCGAGTAATGCAAGTGACGGCACTGTCTGCATTACTGCAGAAGTTCCTATTATAAATTCAGCCATTCGTTCTTTTCTTGTTAATAAAATGCCAAGTGGCACCGCTATAATTACTGCAAAAGATAATGAAATAAGCGATATTTGTAAATGCTCACTTAATGCAGTTAGTAATTCTATTTTTCGTTCTTGGAACGTTTGTATAAAATTAGTCACTGTTTAGCCTCTTTCCTTCATTTGTTCAACAATGTAATTGACGATATGACGACTTGTTAACGCTCCAATATATTGACCGTTTTCTTCAACTGGAACGATCTCCTCATCACGCACACGAACTAACGCTTCTTGTAAAGAAGAATGTAATGATAGTGCCTGCCCTTCTAATTGCACACTTTGATCAAGCGGCAATACATCTGCTACACTTTTCTCCTCATACCAAGTTCGTCCACGATTTCCAATGAACTCCTCTACAAATTCATTTTTCGGATTATGTATAATTCCTTCTGGTGTATCTAGTTGAACAACTTTTCCATCTTTCATAATACAAATGCGATCTCCAAGTGATAATGCTTCTTGCATATCATGTGTTACGAACACGATTGTTTTTTGAATCTTTTTTTGCAACTGTACAATATCCTTCTGAAGCTGTTCCCTACTTAATGGATCTAACGCACTAAATGGTTCATCCATAAGAACGATTTTCGGGTTTGCGGCTAATGCTCGCACGACACCGACACGTTGTTTTTGTCCTCCTGACAATTCATCAGGCATACGATCTCGATATATATCCGGATCTAATCCAACCATATGTAACAAGTCATCGACGCGTGCTTTTATTTCCTTTTTGCTCCATTGCCTCATTTCAGGAACAACTGCAATATTTTCAGCGATTGTCATATGAGGAAACAATGCAATCTGTTGCAACACATATCCTATATCCCAACGTAATTCGTTTATATTATATTGTTGAATATCTTTTCCATCGATTAAAATCGATCCTTCAGTCGTTTCGATTAAACGATTAATCATCTTCATTGTCGTTGTTTTCCCGCAACCACTCGGACCGATGAGAACGAAAAATTCTCCCTTTTTAATTTCTAAATGCAATGAATCCACTGCTTTCGTGCCATCTTCATACGATTTTGACACATGATTAAATTGAATCACAAACACAACTCCTTTACTGTTGTTTCCTTTATTTTGATGGAATATGGCATTCATTTCAAATGATACGCTTTTAAATTAAAAAAGAGCTCGCATTTGAGCTCTAACGGTCGAACAATATTGTTTTCATAATAGCAGCATATTCGCGAACATACATTTTTCTCTTAGAACGAATTGGTGTTTCAGCAGCTAGCGCCTCCATCTTCATACCTAAACGCTTTGCAATTATTTTCGTTCGATATAAATGATATGTATTACTTACAACTACCGCATGTTTCACATTATATAAATCCATACTAAATTTTAAGTTTTCATACGTATTTGTAGATTGATCTTCTATTAAAATACGACTCTCATCTATACCGTGTACCATTAAATAATTTCTCATGCTATGAGCTTCCGGTATATCTTCATCTTCTCCTTGACCACCTGAAACAATTACTTTCGCTTCAGGATGGGAAAATAAATACTCCAACGCTACATCCAAACGATTTTGAAGAGATAAAGACGGTCTATCTCCAAATAACTTTGCACCCAGTATAAGAACGTACGGAGAGTGATAGCTCAACTTTTCACGAGCAACTTTGTTCATTCGAAACGTCATATAAATGATGTATAGTGGCGGTAATAATAAAATCATAAGAAAGATCCATTTGTTCATAAATAAGTATTCACTCCCTTTCTTGTTATTATATAGAAAAAGAAAGGGAGGCAGAAGTGTTTTTTCAAACGATTGATTTATTAGAAACATGCGCCGCTACTTTACGTTGTGATAGTACATAATAAATAGCGATTCCTAATGAGAAAATCAATATGCAGCTTAATACGTAAAACGGCAGCATGACTCCGACTTTAGATACACCCGCTGTAAACAACATTAATAATAAAATTCGTATTCCAGTACCAATTAGGCGAAATAAGCTGTCTACACGTCCCATTACTTCATTTGGAATTTCCTCCATCATCAATACATTTCTCGCCACTCTTGTACCCGCATTTCCAACTGCATGAAAAATTGCAAGTCCATATAAGAAAATTACGGAAGGTTCAATAATCATTGCGGTAATTGAAATTACATAAATAAACATCGTTATAACGATTGAAACTTCTGTTTTTACATATTTCATTATGAGTGGAATACAGATTCCTGCAACAACCGCTCCAACACCGTACATCATCCCCTCTATTGCGTATACAGAGGCATTGGCTTTAAGTATATCCGAAATATAAACTGGTATTAAATAATTTGCCATCATAACACCTATAAACGGCATATAAGTGGCCAGTAAGAACCAAAAGAGCTTAGGACGTTTTTTCATAAAGTGAATTCCTTCAAACAATTGCTTCTTAAATGTTATTTTTCTTTTCACTTCTTTTTTCTTTACGTACGGTATACATAAGAAAAGAAAAAATGCTCCAGCAAAAGTTAACATGTCTACTAACAAAATCCACTTCAAAGATACAATTTCAATTAAGAAGCTCGCGGCCGCTCCAGAAATAACTTGTGTTAACTGTCCTTGTATTTCCATCGTTCCACTTAAACTTTTATAATGTTCCGCTTGAAATATCTCTTGGTTGAACGCAAATATTGTAGGATAAAATAATAAATAGTAGAATGATCCGGCTATATAAATAAGAATATAGTGAATAGAATGATAAGGTTGCCCCGCGAATCCCCATATAACCATTATTCCAATTACGGCAATTCCGATTCCTTCGTTACATAGCAATAAAGATTTTCTTGAAAAACGATCAATACTTTGCCCAATGAATGGTGTTAATAAAAACATAATGAGGGTTGCAATGATAGAAACATAACCAAATGTTGTCTCTCCTCCACTCTCTTTAATTAACAGCCACGGAATCGTTATCATAACAATTCCGGAACCAATAGCAGATAGACTATTGGCCCCTAGAATGTAATACAAGCGAGAATCATGATAAAGTGAGGACATATCACTCCACTCCTAGTTGCTTTTTCACCTCTTTATATACGCTCATATATGCTTTTAATTCTTTAACTACATCATGAATTAATGGTTTGGCATCTTCCCCAAGTTCACCATCTTGCACATGTAATCCATCAAGCACAACTTGTTTTGGAATGGCATTTGCATAAACACCTCTAGCGACCGTTCGCATGCTGTTTAATGCATTTATTCCACCTTTACCTCCACCAGCAACCGCTAACAACGCAACTGGTTTATGAATAAATTCACTACTACTTAAGTAATCTAAAGAGTTTTTCAGCGCACCGCTCATCGCATTATGATATTCTGGTGTACATAATACAACCCCATCCGCAGCTTTCACTAACGTTTTCAATTTTTTTACTGCCTCTAAATCACGTTGTGACTCTTCTCCATTGTATAAAGGTAACTCCTCAATTGCTAAATCATATAATTCCCCTTCAAATTGATCCGCAATATATTTTGCCACCACGCGAGTTCTACCAAATTTTCTTGGTGTACCGTTAATAACGACTAGTTTCATGATTATTTCTCCCCTTTGTTTTCAAGTTCTACTTATATATTATCAGAAATTTCTATACAAAACACAATATAAAGAGTTAACTTGTTTCATAAAATAGTATGATAAACAAAAAAGAACTCATACTTTCGTATGAGTTTCGCACAATTACTTCGTTTCATCTCTCAGACTCAATGTACCTAAACTTTCATTTGCTTCAAAATGATTATATGCTTTTCCCGCTAATTTTTTCCGTTCTTCTGGTAATTCTATATATTTCATTACGTTTTCAATTATTTTTTCGTACGGAGTAAATACAATTCCCGGCCACTCTACCTCATCTTCTGGATTACTATTTTCAGAAATAATAAATTTCTTATTTGCGACTGCATAAGACACGCGAGGTGTTTCAAGAATTCCTGATAAGTAAAAATGAATATTTAATATAATTTTAGCTCTAGCAATCAATTCATTTCTAACAATTCCCCACGCATTATTTTTAAAAACTATATTTAAATTTGGGGCAATCGCTTTTAGATGATCAAAAATAGCTTGCCGCCTCGGATTAAGAGCACCTATAAACAGAATATCAATATCTTCAGTAATGTCATCTTCAAATGCATCTTTTTTTATTTCCAAAGTTGGAGCATAGTTCATTTTTACATGTTTTATTTCTTTTCCTACCCCTTTTTGTTTTAGCCATTCTATATTTTGTTTACTATAATCCCAAATCACTCTATCTTTTAATAATATTAAATAAAGGGGGTGTGCATATGGACTTCCTTCGTATAGCTGTTCTAAATTATAAATAATTGCATCTTTCGGAAGAAGATTCGGGTTATATGCGTATGTATGTGCTCCAAAAACAACTGTATTCTTTACATTTTCCAGTATTGTTTCTGATATAATTACTGTATTTCCCTCCTGCTCCAACCGCCACTTTAAAGCTCGCGCAACATCTATGAAACTACCGTATGTCTTTGGGCATATAAAAAGACAATAATCATATTCTTTATTCAAATAAGCTTCCATTAATTTTAAATTATTTTTATATAAATCTACATCCGGATGTTTAAGCACTAACTCATTTGCATGTTTTCTTGCTACTTTATATAATCCAGCATAATAAGCAGCGATGCATCTTCTTAATTCGATTCTTTCACGATGTTCATCTAATACATCCATGTTTAAAAGAAGATTTGCGATACAATACGCTTTTAAATGATCACGGTCATAATAATAGTCTAGTAGTGGCATCAATTCTTCATACGTATTTCCATGCACCGATTCTCCTAGTTCAATCGCCCATCGCATTAATTCCATGATTACTCCACTACTCCTTTAACCGAAAATGTATTTAATAAAATTTCGCATTATTCTCTACTACATTTGCTATATGAAATGGAATCTCTTCTTTAATCGATTCCAAATACTTTTGCGACACGGCCCCTAAATGTTTTTTATGAGGTATATAGAAAGCACTAATAGAAATTTCATAGTCAAATAAGTAATCATACACATGATAATCTACAAATAAAAGATCATCCTTTGGAAAAGGAATTTCCTTCCCTTGCAGAGCATACATCAAAGCAATATTGTTTTGAGATCGTAATCGATACAACCTTGCAAGTTGGTATAATGGTTCAGCCCGAGTTGGTCTATATTCCCACGCTTTTTGAAAATAAAAAACAGCTAATGCTAAATATTGCTCTTCTTGCCCTTTAACAGTTTCTTTTTCATCAGCATCTGTCACTTCATTTTGTTTATTTGCTGAACGATTTGCTAACTGCTCATAACAAAATCCTATTCGCAATAACGAATAGAATACCTCTTCAACCCACCCCCCTGCTTCCACTCGTTTTTTATACCATTTAATCGAATCTTCAAATTGACTTAAATGAAAATAAGTTTGGGCTAAATAAAATAAATATCTTATATGCAAATCTGGCGTTGTTTCTGGGTCGTTTATTCCTTGTAACAACAACCTCTCATCTCTTTCAAATTTATCAGCTTTACTCCCGCCATCTCCGGGATCATTCACGACAAGAGTCTCTAACCGATCTACCCTCGTATTGTAATTCGCTCCAACTTTTGAGCGATCTATATCCCAATACTCATGAGTAACACCGACAGATTTCCATGGTAAAGAAGCTTTTAATAGACGTGTAAGCCAATATTTAATATGAACATCATATTGCAATGTAAGATAATGATCTTCCGTTAAGCTCGTTTTATCGAAATTCGGATCAACCTCTAAAATCATATCCGCATCTAATATTAATAAATAATCCGCTTCTGGATATGTTTTTTGCGCTAATGAAACTGCTAAGCTTCTGTTATAACCAAAGTTTTTAAACGGCTC
Source organism: Bacillus sp. FSL L8-0152 (assembly GCF_038006365.1). Classification (NCBI taxonomy): domain Bacteria; kingdom Bacillati; phylum Bacillota; class Bacilli; order Caryophanales; family Bacillaceae; genus Bacillus; species Bacillus sp. FSL L8-0152. Next base: position 2,232,284 of record NZ_JBBOVB010000001.1, on the reverse strand, counting down.
ATGATGAACTGTCCCAGGTATCTCATTTTCCTTACACCAATTTTCTATAATTTCAGGCGTATTATCCGTCGATCCAGTATCACAAATAGAAACATAATCTACAATTGATTTTGTTGCATTTAAACATCTTTCCATAATTCTAGACTCATTTTTGACAATCATACAAAGACATAACTTTTTTTCTTCCTTTACAGACTTCACTTGCTCATTTCCCATTTAACCACCTCATATTTTATTAACACGCTCTTCTCATATGTAACAACATTTTTTAGCTATACTGATGACATAAGCACCCTTTTACTATTTATGAAAACTTCATTTTATTTATTCTTACTTTTATGTTGGGACATATTTCATGCTTCGCTTTATATTTGATACAATCAATACAAAAAAACATAATACGGGAATCCGTACATTTCAAAGTATAAGAGGAGGTTATATTTTGTTGGATTACATTTGGCTAAATGACAAATCACCAATTTTAGAACAACTACCAAGTAATTTTAAATCTGCAGCTATATTGCTACATCCATTTGTCCAAATGCCTTTAGGATGGGAAAAGTCTGTGAGAAAAAGACCATATGAGCACATCTATCCTAGCGCTGAAGAAATCATTCACAATGGGAAATCCGTTTCTTGGAAGGAAATGATGTCTTGTAGTGGATTACATTCATACGCAGACCTAGCAATGGCCATGTTGACTTCCATTAGTGCCTTTTCAGAAGAATATAAAAGAGAGGATTTAGCTGAAAAGCTACATTCAAACTTAAAAAAAGATCTTTATTATCCAACAGAAGATTATACGTCTATATTTTTATTACACAAATTACTTAAACTCCTCGGTTCTAAAGGTGCAAAAAATCTATATTTCTCTGAACCAATTCTTGATACAAACGGATTATTACAGGTAAATAATACTACTCCATTAGATATTTGGGACATTAGCAATAATGAGTTAATTATTACTGGAGAAGACAATGAGTATATACGATTCCTTTACAACCTTATTATTAGCTAAAGAAGAAAATATAGAATATATTGTTCAATCAATGAATGTTGAAGCTGTCATTTGTGACAAAAAAACGATGATTGATTGGTATTTTTAAATTAGTAATTTCTTAAACTATAAAAAAGAAACTTGCGCTTATGCACAAGTTTCTTTTCAAAAACATCCTTATTTTTTTACAACTTCATGTCCACCGAACTGATTACGTAGTGCTGAAACTACTTTTCCATGGAATGTATCATCTTCCTGAGAACGATAGCGCATAAATAATGACATCGCGATTACTGGTGCCGCTGCTTGTAACTCAAGCGCAGTTTCAACAGTCCATTTCCCTTCTCCTGAAGAGTTCATTACACCTTTAATGCCATCAAGTTTAGGATCATCTGCAAATGCTTTTTCAGTTAAGTCCATTAACCAACCGCGGATTACTGATCCGTTCGCCCATACTTTTGCAACATCTTCATAATTGAAATCAAAGTCACTCTTATCTAGTACTTCAAATCCTTCAGCAATTGCTTGCATCATGCCGTATTCAATACCGTTATGAACCATTTTTAAGAAATGACCACTACCAACGCGGCCAGCATAAGAATAGCCATTTTCTACTGCTAAATCTTTAAATAAAGGTTCTAATTGGTCGTAAATTTCTTTTTCTCCACCAACCATTAAACAAGCACCGTATCTAGCTCCTTCTACACCGCCAGATGTACCGATATCTACATAATGTAATCCGAAGCTTTTTGCTTCTTCAGCACGGCGTAACGTATCTTTATAGAATGAATTTCCACCTTCAATAACGATATCACCTTCATCTAATAACGGATACACATCTTTTAATACTGACTCTACAACTTCTCCTGCAGGCACCATTACCCAGATCGTACGAGGAGCTTCTAATTCAGCGATCATTTCTTTTAATGTATGACGTGCAGTAATTCCTAGTTTTCCTGCCTTTTCTACAAGCTCTTTATTTACATCGTATACAACTACTTCATGCTTGTCTTCATGTAAGTGTTCAGCTAATGGGAATCCCATTTTTCCTAATCCAATTAATCCTAGTTTCATATTAATCAATCTCCTATTCTATACAAATATATTTAATATCGAAATTAGCCCAAGTGCTACTACAGATAATATAGTCTCCATTGCAGTCCATGTTAATAACGTTTCTTTCACAGTCATTCCGAAATACTCTTTAATCATCCAAAATCCTGAATCATTCACGTGTGATAAAATTAATGACCCTGCACCTGTTGCAAGTGCTAATAATTCAACATTTACACCTGGTGTACTTGCTGCAATCGGCGCAACAATACCAGCTGCTGTCATCATAGAAACAGTTGCCGATCCTGTCGCAACTCGGATAAGTGCAGCAATTCCCCATCCAAGTAATATTGGTGAAATATGTGATTCTTTCGCCATTTCAGCAATTGTAGTACCAATTCCAGAATCTAATAATACCTTATTAAATGCACCACCAGCACCAATTACTAACAGTATGTTTGCAATTGGCCCAAGGCAATCATTTGTAAATTGTAATACTTTATCTTTAGAAAATCCTTTTGCATAACCAAGGCTAAAGAAAGAATAAATCGTTGCAATTAATAAAGCGACTATTGGATCTCCAATAAAGTGTAACACTTGTGCAAGTTGACTCGTTTTATGTAACGCTACTTCAGCAATGGATGCACCAAGCATAAGAAATACTGGAAGTAAAATAGTAAACAATGTATTTCCGAAGCTAGGAAGTTCTTTCTTCTTATCTCTTTCAATAAATTGCTCCGCTATATCTAATGGTACTTCCTTATGTATACGAGCACCAATCCATTTCCCGTAAAGTGGACCTGAAATAATTGCAGTTGGAAGTCCGACAATTAACGCATATAAAATTGTCTTCCCTACATCTGCTTTAAAAATACCCACTGCCGCCATTGCCGCTGGATGCGGTGGGACAAGTCCGTGTACGACTGACAGTCCTGCTACTAGCGGAATACCGATTGTAATAAGTGATACCCCAGTTTCTAACGCAATTGTAAATACTAACGGAATTAATAGGACGAATCCAACTTGGAAAAATACCGGAATCCCTACTAAAAATGCAACGAACATCATCGCCCAGTGAACTCGTTTCTTCCCAAAACGATTAATTAATGTGTTAGCGATACGTTCAGCACCGCCAGATTCGGCCATCATTTTTCCAAGCATCGTTCCTAGTGCTAAAACTATCGCTAAAAAGCCTAACGTATTACCAAGCCCTAGTTTAATAGAATCAATAATCCCTGGATCTTTTGGTGAAGTTCCAATTAAAGGCATTCCCATTGCTAAACCTACACCAATTGCTGTTAAAATTAATGCGACAAATGGATGCCATTTTACTACCGTAATAAGTAAAAGTAGTATGACAACTGCCGCTAGTACGATCCCAACTACCATTTCTCCCAATCCCCCTATTGTTTACGTTGGAAAGCAGCTATACAATCAAATTCTTCTTTCAAGCGATTGTAAAGTCGTTCATACATATAAAACATTTCTAAATATATAGCCGTATTTTCTTTATTCGGTACATGATGATGGACAATATCAATCCAATCCTTTACCTCTTCAAGAGAATCAATTTTTCCTACAGCATATAAAGCAACTGCCGCTGCCCCAAGCGCAGATGCTTCATGACTTTCAGGTACAAGCAATTCTTTTCCCATCATATCGGACAACATTTGTCTCCAAAATGCAGATTTTGCAAACCCTCCTGAAACTCGTATTTCAGTAAGTGGCCCTGTACAATCCCTGATTGCGAGTGCTACTGAATATACACTCATACAAACACCTTCCATCACTGCACGTATAAAATGTTCTCGCTTATGTTGAAGATTGATTCCAAAGAATGTACCACGAGCGTTTGCATTCCAGTAAGGTGCGCGTTCTCCAGATAAGAAAGGTAAGAACAATAGCCCATCCGCTCCAGCTGGTACGCTTTCTGCATATTTAATTAATAAATCATAAGGATCAATGCCGAGCTTTCTTGCTACTTCTTGCTCTGGACTACCAAATTCATCACGTAACCATCTCAGTAATATTCCGCCGTTATTCGTTGGACCACCGATTACCCAGTGCTCATCTGTTAATGCGTAACAAAACGTTCTCCCTTTCTCATCTGTATTTATATTTGATGAGATTGTTCGAACCGCACCACTCGTTCCAATCGTAATTGCAGCCGCACCCGGTGATATCGCACCAACTCCTACATTTGCAAGAACCCCATCACTTGCTCCGATGACAATTGGTGTTTCTGCACTTATCCCCATCTTCTGTGCTAATTCTGGCTTCATACCTGATAAAATATATGTAGTGGGTACAGGGGTTGATAATTGTTCTGGTGACATATGTAACATAGTCAAAACATCTTCATCCCAGTTTAATGTTTCTAATTTAAATAACCCTGTAGCAGAAGCAATCGAATAATCAACTACGTAGCGTGAAAATAATTGGTAAATCACATACTCTTTAATGGAAATGAATTTATAGGCACTTGTATATAACTCTGGTTCCTCTTCTTTCATCCATAACAATTTAGAAAGTGGTGACATCGGATGAATCGGTGTACCTGTACGTCTATAAATTTCATGCCCATTCATTTGTTGTAATAATTTTTCTGATTGCTTCGTACTTCGATTATCTGCCCAAATGATAGAACGCGTTAATGGCGCACCATTTTCATCTACTGCAATTAATGCGTGCATAGCTGTACTAATACCGATTGAAGAAATATCTTCTGGTAATACATTACCTTTTTCAATGGCAACGCTTACACTTTTGTATACAGCGGCACATATTACATCAGGATCTTGCTCAGCCCATCCTACATTCGGTTGAATAATTGGGTAATCGATTGCATGTGATGCAATGACTTTTCCTTTTTCTGTGAACACAACCGTTTTTGTACTTGTGGTACCGATATCAATCCCGATTACTCTCCCCCTTGTTTCCATGCGAATCTTCCCTTCATTTCTAGCAAAATACGATTTAGTAAACCGTTTACATGAATTAGTATATAAAATATTTTTTCATTTATCAAGTTATAAAAAGAAAATTTTTTTCACAACAAAAAGTAAATCCCCTCATTCCATTTCACTTATATACTAAATTTAGCTTTTCCGTGCGGTAAAATTACGTTATCTTCTTTACGCAATACACTCTTTCCTCTCATTAACAACACATACATAGTCCTCCATACGTTCTACTCATTTGCATGAAAAAGCGTTGAAAAGCAATATTCATTTTTAGGGATCACGTTACATAACCATCAAGCCAAGAAAAGTAACTACCCGCAGAATGAGAATTCTGTGCATTTTGCTCTTGTTTATTGTTTTAGATTCACTAGTCCTTTTATCTTGATAAACATAGAGCGCGGCCCCCCTGCTATCACTTTTTTATCTTGTAAATATATCTTACATACTATAAAATTTAATAGTATTTTTATTTTTTAGAAAAATAAAACAATAATATAGAATTTATTGTATAATGTTGTAAAAAGATGTCGGAGGGATTTAATGTTAAATAAAATATCTCAATTCACAATTAAGCTTTCATCAATTCTTTTATCACTCTTACTATTATTAAATTTACCTTATTTATTTATCACTCAACAAGGGTTTACCTTTCAACCAATTTATTTTTTTAATCAGATCGTTACCATGTTAAAACAGGTCTTCTCCCCTGAATCATTAGTGATTATAGGATCAGACCCGAAGTTTGGCCATTTCAAAAAAACACCATTATTTCCAACTGTTTTAGAACCTTACCTATATTCATTTACTATATTATTTTTAGCCTTTTTTCTTGCTCTCTTTCTATCATCTAGCATGGCATTTTTTTATTTTTTAGCGAAAGATTATATAAAAAAATGGATAAACCGAATTGTGTTCATATTAGAAGCTGTCCCTGATATGATGATGATGATTTGTTTGCAAATATTCTTCATATGGGTACTTCAAAAATTCGGGGAATCTCCTGTCACTATTATTTCTTTTAATGAAAATCGAGCTTATTTACTCCCTATTTTATCATTAGCTGTCTTACCTACATTACAAATGTTTCGGATGATGGTGTTATACATAAAAGAAGAAGAAGGAAAACATTACGTAGAGGTTGCATATGGAAAAGGCCTTTCATCAAGTTATATACTCTGCATTCATTTATTCAAAAATATATCTATCCACTTCTTTCACCATTTAAAAACGATTTTTGTTTTCTTACTTTCTAATTTATTCATTTTAGAATTTGTTTTTAATATGGAAGGCATTATTCAATTTCTATTTAATAAGGCGTTTGTTTCACCTCCCGCTGCATTTATCATACTTGTTATGATTATTTTACCGTTTTATGCCATTTTCCAAATAGTCTCATTCATGATGAATAGATGGAAAAAGCAATTGAAAGGAGTATCATTATGAAATCTATTTGGAAATCAAAACGCTTTTTAATCGGCTTTATTTATCTATTCATACTTATTTCAGCTAGTTTTATTTATAGTTGGTTCTTTAAAGATAACATCCCAAAACCTCCTCAGTTACTTTACAATGACAATAACGAATTACTTGGAAAGGCCCCCTTTCCGCCATCGTTAATTCCACCTTTTGGATCTGATCGTTTTGGAGAGTCTGTTTTCTTACAAATTGTAGAAGGAGCAAAATTCACTATTTTATTAGCCGTAGCAATTAGCTTCTTTCGAATTTTATGCGGAACATGTATAGGAATCCTCTTAAGTTTATATGCTCCAAAACTCAAGAGATTTTTCCAGTCATGCTCAGAAGTTTTTTATTATATTCCAACTCTATTTATCGCATTCATACTCATCACGCCCGTTAATATTATAATCACATCAAATGCTGATGGGGTAGATCCAAATATTTCATTTACGTTTTATCAAGTACTCGTACTTATTTTCGTCGCTCTGCCTACACTTTCTTTATACATATCCTCAGAGGTTGATGAATTTATGAAACAAGATTACATCTTAAGTTCACAATTACTGGGGGCTAGTCGTTTTCATATTATTAAAAAACACTTACGAGTCTTATTACTTGACCGCTTATTTGTATTATTTATGGAACATATCGTCCAAACACTCATACTCGTTATCCATTTAGCGTTGCTTAACATTGTAATTGGCGGCATACAAATGCGTGAACTCTATGACGGAGTGCTCAAACCTGTTTCTCTATCTAATGATTGGGCAGGTCTTATTGGATTAAATCGTAATGAAATGAATCTTTCATGGTGGATTATTTTTTATACTCTCGCTTCATTCTTTATTACGATTCTATTTATTAAGCTTATGACCATCGGGATTCAAGATGCACTGAAAGCAAGAGATTCGCAAATTGTAGCAATTCAAAACGTTCCAGATCATAAAAAATTTGTTAAACATAAAGATTCCTTTTCGTTTGCAAATAAAGTAAACCTTTAATCATTTCTCATTAATCAAGTATTAATTGGCATCGATATTAGTAGAAAATAAAGAAGATGATCCCTATTAAATACAGGGATCATCTTCTTATGCTGTCTAACTTTTTTACATGTCCTTTGCTAGACTCATGCTTTTTATATTTAAAGTGAATTATTTGCAATCACAATTATGTTTTTTAAAATCAATTACCATACGCCCTTGAATTCTACCTTGTTCCATTTCTTCGAATACATTTTGTACTTTATCTAGCGAACAAGTTTGAACAACCGGCACTACTTTTCCTTCTGCCCCAAACATAAACGCCTCTTCCAAATCTTTACGAGTACCCACTAGAGAACCAACTACTTCAATTCCATCCAGTACAAGTCGCGGGATGTTTAAGTCCATTGTTTCTACTGGTAGCCCTACTGCAACTACTTTACCGCAAGCACGTACTGCATCAACTGCTGAGTTAAAGGCTACTTTAGAGACTGCTGTTACTACCGCAGCATAAGCGCCACCAAGCTCCTCTTGAACAATTTTATCAGCAGGACCTTGAGAAATTGGATTGATAGTCATATCAGCACCAACTTCTTTCGCTAAGGCTAATTTGTCGTCATTAATGTCTACTGCGATTACCTTTGCACCAAATACATTTTTAGCATATTGGATAGCTAAGTTACCTAATCCACCGCAGCCATAGATTACAATAGGTTGACCAGGTTTAATATCTGATACTTTAATAGCTTTATATGTAGTTACACCAGCACATGTAATTGATGATGCTTGAGCAGGATCTAATCCTTCTGGTACTTTTACCGCATAATCAGCTGTAACGATACATTGTTCAGCCATACCACCATCTACTGAATAACCTGCGTTTTTAACTTCACGGCAAAATGTTTCTCTACCAGTTACGCAATATTCACAACGTCCACAAGATTGGAACATCCATGCAATACTTACACGGTCACCTATCTTTAGCGAATTAACATCATCAGCTATTTTCGTAACAATACCTACACCCTCATGACCAAGAATACGGCCATCAGTGTTACCAAAATCATGATTCGCAACGTGTAAATCAGTGTGGCAAACTCCACAATACTCTACATCTACTAACGCTTCGCCTGAGCGTAACGGACGTAATTCTTTTTCAATCACTTCGATGTTTGCTTTGCTGTTTTTATTAACCACTACTGCTTTCATATGTGATCTCCCCTTTAGTGTTTTAGTGTTTTAGCGTTTTAATGAGTTTATCTCACAACTACTTTCCTCACTACTTTGGCTAGTTATTGTACCAAATTTAAGTGTTCAATCATCATTACATCTTCATCATAACATGACACTTCATAAACAAATTGTGAAATTATGAACAATATTTGAATTATTACACAAATCGGTCTTTATTTTAAATTTTTAAAAATGAAAGTTTATCACTGACTATAAGTAAGTCATACATTTCTAAAAGAAAATACAGTAACAAACTTCTCATCGATAAAAAAGCTCTTCACTCAATATTTTCTATATTTAAACACTTAGTTTCACAGTAATAGCCTTTACCGCCAACATAAACTTTTTCTATTTTATTTTTGCTATTGGTTGCTAATTTAACTAATATTTCAGAAGGCAAGTGTAATGAATAACCTTGTTCAAATACATAGACTTCTTTTTGCAAGTAGTGCTGTTCATAAAGGTAGCAAGCTAATGCACCGTTTGAAGTTCCAGTCGCTGCTTCTTCATTAATGTCGTATAGTGGAGCAAAATTTCTGCATATAATTCGATTGTCATTAAAAGTATATAGATGCATCCCGACAACATTATAATACTTGCTGATTTCTTTAATTTTTTCAAAATTAGGTTGTAGCGCATGTAATTGTGTTTCGCTTTTTATAGGAATTAAAATATCTTTTAAGCCCGTGGAGACAATTTGAATTGGGTAATTATTGTCTATATCTTTAATGTCAAAACAGTCGATGAACTCGTTTGGAGATACAACATCATAGAATATCGGTTTGTTTTGTTCCATGAATATGATGTCATCTTTTATAGTAATAGTAAGAACACCGCTGTTCGTTTCAATCGTATAGCGATTCTTGAAATTTTTATTTAAATGCATCAGTATCGTGAAAAATCCGATTGTGGCATGACCACATAAATCAACTTCTTCTTTTGGTGTAAAATACTCAAATTTATAATCAGCAATTTCAGATTCTGATATAAATGCGGTTTCCGCATAACCCAGTTGTTTCGCTATTGTCATTTTTTGAGTAGTGGTCAATGTATTTGTATTCTCAATAAATACCACTCCTGCTTTATTTCCGCCTTTATGATCCTTGCTAAATGCACTTGCAACATAAACAGATATTTTCATAAGACACCTTCCTCGCCTATAGTAAATTCCAATATAATAATCACTATATATAAATATAATTGGATAAATTATCAATAAAACAAGAGACAAACTATTTTTTTTAGCATTTGAACTCTCCAAAAATAGTTTGTCTACAGTCTACAAGCTCTTCATTTGAAGAGCTTTTTTTATATTCGTTTCATCGAAATCGTTTCACGTATACTTTGTAAATTTTTTAGCGTTTCCTCTTGTCGCTGCAACGACAACCCTACATACAAAGTATCTAATAAGCTTAACTGTGCTAATCGTGATGAACTTGCTTCTGTGCGGAACTCAGTCTCACGTGTTGATGTATATAACGTAATATCAGCAAGTTGACTTAATGCTGATTTCTTATAGCTCGTAATCGCAATAATTTTGGCCCCTCTTGCTTTCGCTACTTCTAACGCTTCAAGTAACCCTTTATTGCTACCAGAATGAGAAATGCCAATAACAACTGAATTTTCCGAGAGTAAACCTGCTCCCATAATTTGAAAATGCGAATCAGTATGAGCGATACAAGAAATACCCGTTCTCATAAACTTATGATACGCATCCATCGCAATAATACCAGAGCCACCATTTCCATAAAACTCAATTCGCCTTGCTTCTTGCAAAGCTCGTACAGCCTGCTCAAGTGCTGTTTCATTTAGCAAATGTAAAGTATCTTGCAGTCCTGTAATATGCGAATGAAAAACTTTTTTAGCAACAGTTACCATACTATCTTCTGCTGATACCTCTTCATGAATATTTTGCATCGGTGTATGTACAATTTCACGAGCTAATGTAATCTTTAAATCTTGAAAACCTTGCAAACCAAGGTGTTTACATAAGCGGAATATCGTCGCTTCGGAACTACTCGTAACTTCAGCTAATTCTGTAATAGATTTATGTACAACATCTTGTGGATGTTTCAAAATATGTTCGGCAATACTTCGCAATTTCGGTGATAAACCATTTAACGAAGCCTGAATCTTTCCAATCCCACTCCTTGTACCAGGCATAGCATATCCTCCTCTTCTATCGTAGCTTTATCCTGTAAAAACCGATTAGTTTAACTTTATTGTACCTAATTATTGAAAGAAGAAAAACCTATATTAGGGATTACTATAAATTTTAATTGCTCCTATGTATTCTGTCATACGATATAACAGAATTATTCATGCTTATGAATAATCCTCCCCATGCTTCACTGCGTATAATGCGGCTTGCGTACGATCATCCACTTCCAATTTAGCTAAAACGTTTGAAACGTGTGTTTTCACAGTTTGTTCTGTAATATGAAGTTCTGCTGCAATCTCCTTGTTGCTTCTTCCTTTCGCAATTTCGCGAAGTACCTCTTGCTCTCTTTTCGTTAACATTGAAAAAGGATTTTCTATTTCCTTCTTTACTGCGGTACGCCCCATTAATGCAGGTGTTACTTTCGGGTGAAAATTCGCATTTCCTTGATGTACTGCAATAATAGAAGCGACAAGTTGCTCAGGTTGTACTTCTTTTAATTGATAACCATCTGCTCCAGCTTCAAGTGCTGGTATAACATAATCTTGCTCTGAAAAACTACTTAATATAAGTACCTTTATCGTCTCATCGTATTGCTTTAGACGTTTTGTTGCCTCAATTCCATCCATTTTCGGCATCGATACATCCATTAGTACGACATCCGGTCTTTCTTTTTGCACGAAATGTAATGCCTCTTCGCCATTTTCCGCTTCCCCAATAATTTCAAATTCTTCTCTCGTTTTCAAAAAGAATACAAGTCCTCTTCGAACGATATGATGATCCTCAACTAGTAGCAATTTAATCTTCAATCTTATTCTCCCCTTCAAATCGGCAATTGAATTTCTATTTTTGTACCCTTTCTCAGCTCTGTTATAATTTGAAACGACCCCTTCATTAACTGAATACGTTCCTTCATACTTTTCAGGCCAAGTGCTGACTCCCTTACTTGCTCTTGGATAAATCCTATTCCATTATCTTCTATGTAAAAATGTAACTGGTTATTTTCTATTTTCAAAAGAACATGTACCTTTTCACACGAAGCATGCTTTTTACAATTATGTAGCGCCTCTTGGCTAATACGCCATAAAACTTCTTCTATTTCATCCCCAATTGAAACCATCCCATCAATTCGAACTTCCACTTGAACTCCTAATAACTTCCCGTAATTTTGAATTGCTTCTGCTAACCCTTTCTCTAATCCTTCAGGTCTTAATTGCCAAATTAATAGAGTCATCTCTTGTAATGCTTCTTGTGATAATTCTCCAATATAACTTAACATCTCTTGCAATTCTCTATCTTGCGTCATATTCAAAGTACCTTTCGCTGTTAGCATAATAGAAAATAACAATTGTTTTACTGAATCATGTAAATCACGTGCAAGTCGATTTCTTTCCGCTACCACTACATATTTACGTTCTTTCTCAACTAACTGAATACGTTGTATTGTTGTTCCAATTTGAAATGCAATTGATTCTAATAATGCTAACTCTTCCTCTGAAAAATGAGTCTTATGAGGCGCAGCCACATTTAGTAGACCAAATTTTTCTGATCCAGACCTAAGCGGAATTGTCGCATGATGTGTAACATCTTCTGTCTCTCCCCAATTACATTCAATTGCATCTTCTATTCGCTTACATTCAATAATATTAGTCGCTTTTTCTAATCTCCCATTCACAAAACGTTCTACACACCAACAGTTTCCTTCACACATCGGCTTCTTCTCTTGCCACGTAAGAGCCTCTGGTAAATTTTCGTCTACAAGCATGCTATGCTTTCCACTTTCATCAATAAAGAATATCCACCCTGTTTGTAAATTCATTACTTGTAACAATGTATGCAACACTTTTTCTAACATATCCTGTAAGTTTGTTGCTTCATTTAATAATTCAGCAATTTCTTTTAATGCTTCTAAACGATGCATCTCTTTTTCTTCAAAGTTCATTCTCATCACCAACTACAATTATAACATTAAGAAATTTCTAAATTCTACAAATAAAAAAAAGAACCGAATCTCTTCAGCCCTTTCTTTATATCAATCATTTTATTATTGTTATTCTATCCAATGTTGGAATCAGAATTTTTGTTAACAAACGATTCTACTTTAGCTGTCCGATAAAGATTTTCCACCATGGATATGCTGTAAATTTTCAGTAGTAACAACCATATTCGCTGCTGGCATTTGCACTTGATTCTTATGAAACATAGACATTAATTCAAATCTTACTTGTCTAGAAGTTTCAAAATAATCTTCTGGCTTTATTAAACCTGTAATACAAAATTCATAGCCAACATATTTCAAGTTAGGATTTAAGTCTGTAACACCGACGTATTTAAATGGCTCAACAGCGTCATCCTCTACTCTATAAAGAGTTTGATCCAATTTTTCATTGCATATAACACATACTTCTTCTAACAATTCCTTCACTCTTGTTGGATCTTCCTGATAACTTACCGTGATGCGTTCAATTACACGCATCCATCCTTTATTAAAATTTTGTATTGTTCTAATCTCTCCGTGCGGGATGGTAAGTAGTTTTCCTGACCATTCACGAATTTGCATAAAACGAATACTAATCTCTTCAATAGTTCCTGAATTTGTTCCGTTAAAAGTTACAAAATCACCAACTCGAAACTCTTTGTCCGCTAATCTTGCAAAGCCTAATATAACATCTTTTAGCATCTGTTGTGCTGCAAAACCGATGACAACTCCAGCTATCCCTGCACCTGCAATAATACTTTTTATATCTACAAATTGGCTAATTAAATATATGATAAGACTGATGATAATGATATATCTAAAAATAGATCGAATTACACTTTGAATCGTCTGCTCTACCTCTTCATCAAAAAAGCTTGATTTCCTAAAAAACCAATCAATAATCCGGTTTATTACAAACGAAATAATGATTAAAACTAAAGCAAATAGTAAAAATCTTAAAAGTAAAAACTCCCTTACATAATTAAAAAATTCTTCAGTATACGTTAATAAACTCATCCATCCACTTCCTTAACTAATAAAAATTCTATACAAAGCTGCTATATTTTTAAAATTCATTAGACATTCTTCTATAAATATACCCTTTTTCATAACCTAAAGGGAGCTAGCAATTGAATTTTTTTATGACTTCACTTTAAGACTACACAACCCATCCCAATAAAAGGAAAACATTTACATAATATCGAATAGTTCATTTGAAAATATTATTACTCACGAGGGTTACAAGCAATGGGATATATTGAAGAACTAAGAGAAGTTGTTGGATCAAGACCGCTTAATTTAGCAGGCGTTGCGGTAGCTGTTTTCAATGAACAAGGACAAATACTACTACAACAAAGGCGAAATGGCATGTGGGGCGTTCCAGGAGGTTTTGTAGAACTTGGTGAATCTATAGAAGCAGCTGGAAGACGAGAAGTACTTGAAGAAACCGGAATCGAAATTGGTACACTTCAGCTAGCAACTGTGTTTTCAGGTAAAGAATGTTTTGTGAAATTACCGAACGGAGATGAATTTTCCCCTATAACAATCGCTTACCTTTGCAAAGATATTACAGGTGGCTTGCTAAAAGCTGATGGAGTCGAATCATTACATGTACAATTTTTTACTTTAAATGAGCTACCACAAAATATTAACCCATTCATAAAAAAATTAATTGAACAAAATGTCGTCTCAGTTTAAACGCAAAAAAGAGACCTTTTTAAAGGCCTCTATTTCATTTCACTTCTGCATGTAAACAAGATTTAAAATGTCCAAGTGCAAATTCATGCCCTTGCGCATTAAAAGATGCAACTGCCTTTTCATAAACAACAATTTTAAATCCTTTATTATAAGCGTCTACTGCTGTGTGAAGAACACAAATATCAGTACAAACACCTACAAGATGAACTTCTTCTATTCCTCTTTCTCTTAACTTCATTTCTAAGTCGGTTCCTGCAAATGCACTATATCGTGTTTTATCCATGTAATATACATTTTCAGCATTTTTATATGTTTCGTATACATCTTGTAATTCCCCAAACAAATCTCTTCCACTTGTACCAGCTATATTATGGGGTGGGAATAATTTTGATTCTGGATGATATACATCATTTTTTTCATGTTTATCAATCGCAAAGACAACGTAATCTCCATTTTCAATATATTGCGTCGTTATATGTACAATTTCCTTCTCAATTTCTTGACCTGGTTTTCCGCAAGTTAAAGCACCTTTTTCCGCTACAAAATCATATGTATAATCAATATTAATAAGAGCTCGTTTCATAACTACTATCTCTCCTTCTTCTGTTTCACAGTAAACAATAGAAAATTTGTTATTACGACATCGTATGTACTATTCGACATTTCAAATGAAATACCTACATTTTTCTTGTAAAACTTACCTTAATTCGAGTTTATCATAAAGTGAAACTTTAATCATTGGAGAGTTTGTTCATCTCCAATGATTATTAGTTAAACCAATCGGACAGTTGATCTCCCACCTAATCTCCTCACATATACCGATTTTTAAGGCGAGGTCTTACTGCCCATTAATGCGGGATATAATAGATACACAATGGTAAAACAACTAGCTCCTATTACTAAGTCATGAATTTGGTAATTAAACGTAATTTGAATCACCTCTTGTATCGTAAACCAAATTACTGCCATCATTATACTAATCAAGACGATACGAATACACCGATTCACATCTTCAACCTCTTTCTCTGTCATAGTAGTAGCAAGTGATTTCTTCCTATTTAATCGTATTAGAAAACGAAACAAGTTATTCACTCTTGCACACTCTAGTCCAAATAAAAAAGCACACTACTTTTTTAAGTAATGTACTTTTTATTCTTATTAAGACGCAGGCTTTGTCTCAAATGTTGCTTGATTAAAACTAATAACCTTTCCTTTCGGGTCATTGTTTTCATACTGAACTGCAGTAATCGTATGACTACCTGTTTCAAGCGTCTTTTCTTTTAATTGTACTGTTGTCTGCGTTGTACTAGTTACTTGATGTCTATCTGTATACATTTGATCTACAAATATGAAGGTTTCTTTATCACTTTGAAAATTAGAAAGTTCTAATTCAACTTGCTGAATTAAAGTATCCTTTTTAATGAATACAGTCGGTATATTGCCATTTTCAGAAGTACCATCTGGAGTAATAACTTTTACTTTCCCTTCTCCAATTGACATTGCACCTTCAGGAAATACAACCATATTCTCATCACTTGCGTTTACAACTTGTTCTTCCTGTTTTGATTGCGCGTCCTCTTTTTCCTGTGGAGCACCGCAACCTACTAATAACAATACAGACAATCCAGTGATTATGAATTTTTTCAAAATTCATCCCCCCTGTCATTTGATTATAATTTATTATACAAAAATAACTTTTAAATTTTAAGACAACTTTTAAAACTTTTATGAACATATAGAAGCTTGCTCACGATTAATGTATCATACTTTCCTTAATAGAACATTAATTTTTTTTATGAAATAAATAGTAATTCCTTCTTATTTATCATTTTAGCCCAACAAATCGATATAATACCCCCTCAAAAATAAAAAGACATTGATATGTCCAATGTCTTTTCTATGTAGCACTTTAAAAAACAAATGTTGTGATTTCTTCTACTTCTTTTCTTGGAAGTTTTTTTGGCTTATCTTTCGGAAATCCTAGTGAAATAACCATATTTATTTGTTTTTCAGGCTCAATTTGTAAATATTGGCGCAGTTCATCTTGAGCTAGCAATACTGGCCCTGTCATTGGACAAGTACCAAGTCCCTTTGCATGTGCAGCTAACATTAAGTTTTGTGCCGCTAAACAGCTACTCTTAATCCCTTCTTCTTCCCAAACTGAATCTGGAACAAAAGCAATTGGATCAAATATCTTTTCACGGAACTTTGATTCATATGGTGTTGCCAAACATACGATTAATACTGGTGCCTCCGAGAAAGCTGTTGCATATGGTCCGAAAGAACGTGTAAGTAATTTCCCTGCTTTCTCTTCTCCATTTTCTGCTGCTTTTGCCGCAAGTTTATGTAATGCATCCCATGTCATTTGTTCAATTTCTTTAATCTTCTCTCGATTCATGATAACTAAGAATTCCCACGTTTGTGAATTCGTATCACTCGGTGCGTAACGCGCACAATCAATTATTTCTTTTATATCATTAGTAGATACTTCTTGATCTTTAAACTTTCTAACACTTCGTCTTCCGTGAATTACTTCTTTAAAATCTTCATAATTCATATATTAAATCCCCTTTTTACAGCGTTTTCAAAACTTGTCCTATGCTTGAATTATATCATGAAAAAAAGCCGGAAGAATACCAGCTTTTTTCTTCATGATTAATTTGTCACTTTAAACAAACGAATACTCTCTTCATATGCAGCTTGTAATTTTTTCGTAATTGGTCCTCTTTCACCAGCTCCAAACTGTTCATCACCAATCTGAATGACTGGGAATATTTCAAGTGGCGTCGCTGTAAAGAAGCACTCATCAGCTTCATATACTTCTTGTAACGAAAACTCTCGTTCTTCTACTTCGATATGTAACTCTTTCGCTAATGTAATCACGTAGTGACGTGTAATACCATGTAAAATGAAATGATCCGCTGGATGTGTAATTAACTTATTATTTTTCACAATAAAGAAATTGGAATGACACCCTTCAGTCACAATGCCATCCCGTACTAATATTGCTTCTTGATATCCTTGTTCATTTATTTTGTTTTTGATCATAATATTAGGAAGTAAATTTAAAGATTTTATATGGCAAAACTTCCACCTGATGTCCTCTTCTACTGTTACCTTAATCCCTGCCTCCATTGAAGCAACTGGTCTTGGGAACGAAACAAGATTTGCAAAATATGTCGGTTGTAAATCTGATTCATATACATGATTGCGCGGTTGTGCACCTCTTGATATTTGTAAATATACATTCCCATCTTCTTGAAATTGATTTTTTTCAATCATTTGATATAACTCTTCTACTAATTCTTCCTTCGTAAATGGTGGAATTAGTTTTATTTCTGCCATAGAGTTAAAGAATCGTTCTAAATGTAAATCTAATAAATGAGGCTTGCCATCGTATAGTCTAAATACTTCATAAATACCATCACCAAATTGGAAACCGCGCTCTTCTAATGCGACCATCGGCTGGTCTTCCTTCGTATTAATCATTCTCCCATTAAACAAGATCCAATCTTTATGAGTAGCTTTCATTCTTCCCCACTCCTTTATCACATGATTGATTTTATTGTACAACTTATGTCACCCCGAAAGAAGGAATTTTCTGTATTTTCACAAACAAAAAATACATCACTTCGTAAAAGTGATGTATTTTATCATTTATTTAAGGAAATATTTTTCAATATCATCTAACATAAGGTTCGCAGCTTTAATACCGCCTGCTGTATTCCAGATTACCTCATCTGCTTGGAATACTTTATTATTTTTAGAAGCCTGTAGTTGCTTAAAGAGTGGATCTTCTGTCCATTCCTTTGCTAACGAATTTCCTTCATTATTCTTATCTGCATCTTTATCAGACGTGAAATAGAATAAGTAGTCTCCGTCCATATTTGGAATTTGCTCTTTTGTAATTCCTTTTATCGCAAAATCATCTTTATCTTGTAATGGTGGTCGTTTAAACCCAATATCATTTAACACAACTCCCGAGAATGAGTTTTTTTGATAAATACGAACATCACCTGGCACGAAACGAATAATAGAAACTTTAGAATTCAATTTATCGCCTAACTTCTCTTTCATTCCTTCAATACGTTTTTTATAATCATCAAGAGCTTTTTGCCCTTCTTTTTCTTTATTTACAGCTTTTGTATAAAGCGTAAAGTTTTCTTTCCAATCACCGCGTAATGTTTCTGCATAAACAGTTGGTGCGATTTCTTTTAGCTGATCATATATTTTTTCGTGACGCATTTTATTTCCGATAATTAAATCTGGCTTAAGCTTCATTACAGCCTCTAAATTAATATCACGTTCAGTTCCTACAACTTCCGTATTTTTTAACTCTTTCGCTACATGAGGATACCATTCATCACCAGCACGTGGTTTTGTAGTCCCCACTGGAGTTACGCCCACAGCTAGAAGAGCCTCTGCACCTTCATTCGTTAAAACAACAACTTTTTTAGGTGTACCATTTACTGTCGTTTCGCCCATTGCATGCTTTACCGTATATGAATCTTTTGCTTTCGCTGATATATCATTTTCCTTTTTCTCTTCTTTACTACATCCTGCAATTACAACCATCAGTATCATAATGCAGAACATAATTAGTTTTTTAGTATGTATCATATGTCCTCCCTAGATGAAATCGATTATCATTAACAATTAAAGATTAATGTATCCTACATACATTGTCAATGTATATCAGAAAACTTTTTTAATATATACTATTTAGATTCTATCCGCTTTTCTAATGTTTCTTTTTAAAACATAGGGCATAAGTATGAAAATAAATGTTGTTATTAAAATGCGTATCTTTGTTATACATAACAAAGATACGCATCCATATTGCATTATCATTTTAATTGCTAATATTGAGTATACTTAATATACGATGGATCATTATATACCCACTGATTTCCACCAAGGTTTAACCAACCATTTTCATTTATATATACTAAATAAGATTCTGGAGAATTTAATTGGCGGATAACTGCAGATGTAGTTGATGGACCACTTCTTAAATTTACATTCATCCCTTGTATATATGCAACCCCAATCGGACTTCCATCACTATTACTTGTCTTTACAAAATTAATGTAAGAAGGATCATTATACACCCATTGTCCATTCCCCAAATCTAACCATCCGTTACTTTCCTGATATACAACGTAAGATTCTGGAGAATTTAATTGACGAATAACTGAGGAAGAAGTTAATGGACCATTTCTTAAATTTACATTTTTCCCAAGGATATAAGCGATTCCCTTCGTTTGAGGTGTCGGTTGTGGGTTAGGAGGTTGTGGATTTGGAGCTACTCCAAAAATAGCCGCTATTCCATTCGCATACGCTTGACTTAGATCTTCAATAAATTGTGGATTTTTTAATAAATTTGCATCAAACGTTGTATCAATAAAGGCAGTCTCAGTTAAAATTGCATCCATTGCGGTTTCTCTTAATACCGCATAATTTTCTTTTTTTGCTCCTCGATCACGAAGACCGTATTTTGTTAATACAGGATTTACTGCTGTATGCATCTTTTGTTGCTTTGCATATGCAGTGCTGCTGTTGGATAACGCATTATAAATATAGCTTTCAAAACCTGTACCCCCGCCGCTATTAATATGAAATGAAATAAAATAATCCGCACCAAAAGCATTGGCAATATTAGCACGTTCCGATAAAGAAATAAACACATCACTATCACGTGTCATTTTAATTGTAATTGGGTAATTTACCGTTAAAATGTCTCGAACGCGTCTAGCAATTTGAAGTGTTAAGTTTTTTTCTACTAAACCATTACCAACAGCACCAGAATCATATCCACCGTGCCCTGCGTCTATAACAAGTTTCATTTTATTGCCCCGCCCCTTTCTTGTAATATGTTTGCATTGCTACTCGTCCTATTTTATGTGAAATGTACAAGTTCTGTTACAATTACAAATAAAAAAAACGCCTTATGTAAGGCGTTTTCTATCATCTTGCTTTAACCAATTTAAAATAAATATATACGATTGATAGTGAACATAACGTATGCAAAATAAAATAAATAAAAGTGTTATTCCAGCACCACTATAAAGTAAACCGAACTTTAAAAAAACATTCACAAGTGGTGGAAAGTTCATTAGATTTTGTAATGTACTAAGCATACAAAACATAATGAAAAAGACAGGGACGTATTGTAATTCATACGGCTTTTTTTTCTTACTCATTCTTTTCCGAATGAGTATATGACATAATTCTGCTACTATAAAGCACCCTCCAATTAAGACAAGACCAGAAGTCATCGTCATACATCCACCTGCCTTATATTTATTTTATCGCATAAGTAATCATCGTTATATTTTCTTTACATACTCTTCATCTTCTGAAGTAAAACCAAAACTCTCTATGAAAGACTTCGCCTTTTCTGTTAATTCCTCTTGTAGCACTTTTATTTCTTTCACATTTCTTTGTTTCATCATTTCTTCAAATGTAAAATACGTATTTGCACCATAACCGTAACCTTGGTAATCAAAATGAATAATTAGCTGTGATAAAACAGCTCGTTCCTCTTGAACACTATAATCTATTACACCAATATATGTATCATCAACTTTCACACAGTACTGTACCTTTTTCTCACCTAAACTATGCGATTTAAACATTTCTTTAACAACGCTTTCATTTTCTACAGTAACTTTCTCAAACGTAATCATATGTCGTCCATCCTTTTACTATTATTGTATCAATAATATTTCCTATTTATGAAAAAAACCTTAAGACCGTATGCGATCTTAAGGTTTTTCTAATTAAACTAAGCTATACGCACGTTTTGTTTCTTCATGGAACTTATTCGTATCGTATTTATGCTCAACATAAATTTGGTGCCATACCATAAACGCAAGGACAGTCCAAATTTTACGGCTATAATCGCCTTTATCTGCACAATGTGCTTCCAGTAAGTTTAATACATACTGTTTGTCGATTAAATGCTCTGTTTTACTCTCGTTTATAATATTGATAGCCCAATCATGCATTTCGTCTTTTAACCAGTGACGAATTGGTACTGGGAATCCAAGTTTTTTACGATCTAATACGTGATCTGGAACGATTCCGCGTGCTGCTTCACGTAAAATAGCTTTCGTAGTTCCGTTAGCAATCTTAAATTCAGTTGGAATTTTAGATGCAACATCGAATACTTCTTTATCTAAGAACGGTACACGAAGTTCTAATGAGTTTGCCATTGTCATTTTATCAGCTTTTAATAAAATGTCACCACGTAACCATGTGAACATGTCAATGTACTGCATTTTGCTTACATCATCATAATCTTTAATCTCGTTATACAATGGTTTCGTGATATCCATATAGTTAACACTTTCATTGTAATACTTCATTAATTCAACTTTCTCTTCTTCACGGAAGATTTTCGCGTTTCCATAGTAACGCTCTTCAATTGGCGTACATCCACGCTCTAGGAAGCTCTTACCTTTAAATCCTTCTTTAAGAGCACCACTTAATGCTTTTAGAACGCTCTTACCTGGGCTAGGAATGTAAGAGAACATTTTTAGTGAGTTTGGCTCACGATAAATGTTATAACCACCAAATAGCTCGTCTGCACCTTCACCTGAAAGAACAACTGTTACATGCTTACGTGCTTCTTTTGCAACGAAGTACAATGGTACAGCTGCTGGATCTGCTAAAGGATCATCCATATGCCAAATGATTTTTGGGAACTCATCCATAAACTCTTTCGCTGAAATGAATACGTTATGGTTTTTAACGCCTAATTTCTCAGCAGTTTCTTTGGCAACATCAACTTCACTGAAACCACGTTGTTCAAAACCAATAGAGAATGTTAAAAGATTTGGATTCATTTCTCTTGCGATAGAAGCAATAATAGATGAATCGATACCACCAGATAAGAATGAACCTACTGGTACATCACTGCGCATATGCACTTTTACTGAATCGTATAATACATCACGAATTGCTTGGATATGCTCCTCTTTCGTTGCGCTTGAAGCATTGAAATAAGGTTTCCAGTAGCGATGGATCTCCATCTCTTTACCGATTTCTTTTACGAAATAATGACCAGGCTCAATTTTATTAACATCAATTGTTAATGTTTCTGGCTCTGGACCATATTGGTACGTAAAGTAATGTTGTAGTGACGTTGGATTAACTCCTTTATCTTCCATCACATGCATAATACTTTTCTTCTCAGATGCGAAGAATGTAGTATCACCTTGTTGTGCGACGTATAAAGGTTTAATACCGAAGTGGTCACGTGCACCGAAAAGTTTCTTCTCTTCACGATCCCAAATCATAAATGCAAACATACCACGAAGATAGTCTACACATTTTTCTTTCATATGTGCATACAATGCAATGATAACTTCTGTATCAGATTGTGTTGCAAACGTTGCACCTTTTTCAAGTAACATTTCACGTAATTCTACATAGTTGTAAATTTCACCATTAAAAATAATTACATATCGATCATTTTCATAAGTTAGCGGCTGATGTCCTGCCTCTAAGTCAATGATACTTAAACGGCGGAAGCCAAATTGTACATGTTCATCACGAAAATATCCTTCGTCATCTGGACCACGGTGGAAAATCATCGTGTTCATATTTTCAAATTGATGTTTTTCTGTTTCTGAAAACTCTCTAGGGTTTTCACATAAACATCCTACAAAACCACACATACTTCTTACCCTCTTTCGGTTTTCATTCTGTTTCTATACTACTATATCAACCCTATTTATACTAGCATAATCAACTGAATATGGCGACCAAAAACTATAAAAAAATCACTCCATTTCACATTTTTAACAATTTTTTATGAAAACATGAAAACTAGGCACTCACCTTTCTCCGCTTTTGTCATATGATATTGCAAATTGATTTCTAGGAGGGAATACCATGAGTGAAGAAAAAAAAGATTCTTCTCGCCCACCGGTTCGTAATTACTTAAAGCAAATTGATGATTTCTTCGAGCAAACACCTCTTCGCAATGTAATCGCTGATTTAAATCATTTTTTCCAAAAAGGAAACCGTTTATTAACATTCCCTGTAGATTTATATGAAGTTGGTGAAGAACTCGTTGTTACAGCTGAACTACCAGGTATACAAAAAGAGCAAATTCAAATTGAAATACAAAGTGAATACTTAAAAGTCTCTGTAAAAGAAGAGATACTCGAAGAAGAAGAAGAAACATCCCATAACTATTATCGCCGGGAACGTTCCATTTCAGAAGCATCAAGATTGATTAAGTTGCCGTATTCAATTAATAAAAAAGCAGCAAAAGCTTCTTATCAAAACGGCGTATTAGAAATTCGGGCGCCGAAACTTCCCCAACAACATGACATTTTATCCATAGACTAATGCAAAAAAATAAGGGTGCATAGCACCCTTATTTTTAATCCACTAATCGCTTCATATCACGTATAATGTCTTCATATGGCGTATTACTAATTCCACTATACTTTTTCATTACTTTTCCGTTTTGATCAATTAAATAAAATGATGTACCATGCATGACCTGACCATTCTCCGGCTTATCTACAAGTGATTGGAAATTATCTTTTGAAAACTTCGTAATATCTTCTAACGAATATCCCGTTAATAAATTCCAGTTACTAGTATCCTCTGTAAACTTTTGAATAAAAGCTTTCAGATTTTCCGGCTTATCAAGGTCTGGATCTACACTAAATGAAACAAACTGAACGTCTATCTTCTCTTCTTTTGCCATCTTTTGCAGCTTGGCCATATTTGCAGTCATTGGTGGACAAACTGTTTGACAATTTGTGAACATAAAATCTGCAACCCAAACTTTCCCTTTTAAATCTTTTGTACCAAATTGCTTTCCATCTTGATTTGTAAATTGGAAAGTTTCTAAATCCCAATTTAATGGTTTACGAAGCTTTGAACCTGATTCACTACATCCAGCAAGTACAAAGAGACAAAATACAACCATAAGACCAATTATTTTTTGATAACGCTTCATTTATAAACCTCTTTTCTCTATCCTAAATTTAAATAGGTTATGTTTATAATAACAAAAGTTAACACTACGAGAAAATTGTTTACTACATTTGTTCACGAAATCGTACGAATTTACGTATGTTACTTCTTTATTTCAAGCGAATTACTAGACAAAATATATTTTTTTACTATTATTTCTATAAATAGAATTGATAAAACTAATTTTATTGTTACTTTTGTAAATACCTCTCCCTATTTTTTAACAATTCCTTAAACATTAATCCATGTTTTACACTGTATTCCTTAACAACATTTCGGTACAATACAAATACAACGATTGTAAATGAGGTGATGTTCATGGCAAAGCGCTATGAAAATATGGATAATGTTAGTACAAAAAAATCAATTCGCTCTTTTTTACGCTGGCGTAAAGAACGAAAGCAAAACAAAAAAGATTTTTCTTTCTTAGTAGAACAATCACCCGTTAAACAAAGTGCATTTTTGCAAAGTAATGTAAAAAAAACGACTGTCACATGGATTGGGCATTCTACTTTTCTTATCCAAACGAATGGACTTAATATATTAACAGATCCAGTATGGGCCAATAAATTAAAGCTAGTTACAAGACTTACAGAACCTGGACTCTCTATAGAAGCACTGCCTAAAATTGATATTGTCCTTATTTCACATGGTCATTATGATCATTTAGATTTTTCAACTCTTCGTCAGTTGAATGATGATGTTCTATATCTTGTACCTATCGGATTAAAAAAATTATTTACTCGTAAGAAATTTAAACATGTAGAAGAGTATAAATGGTGGGAAAGTACGATAATTAACGAAGTTTCTTTTCACTTCGTACCTGCTCAGCACTGGACGAGAAGATTCTTATTTGATATGAATACGTCTCACTGGGGCGGATGGATTATTGATAATGAAACGACTATGGAAACCATATATTTTTGTGGCGACAGCGGCTATTTCCAAGGTTTCAAAGAAATCGGTGAACGCTTTTTAATTGATATTGCTCTTATGCCCATTGGCGCTTATGAACCAGAATGGTTTATGAAAGTATCTCATGTTTCACCTGAAGAAGCTGTGCAAGCTTATTTAGATTTAAACGCTACGCATTTTATACCGATGCATTACGGAGCTTTTGCACTCGCCGATGAAACACCTCGTGAAGCAATAACTAGACTTCGAAATAATTGGAATTTGCGCATGTTACCATGGGAACAACTGCATGTACTCTTTTTAGGCCAAACTTTTATTTATAGTAACGCAACAAATGATAAGCAAGTAAATGAAAAAATTGAAACTTTACATGTGTAACGTAACGACTGATTTTCTATATCCAACATATAATATAGAAAATCCTATAATGAAATTTTAATCAGTGGGAGTTTCTTTATCCCCACTGATTATTAACCTTCACCAATCGGGCTTTTACGGACAGCCCGCCACCTAACCTCTTTGCTCCAGCTAAATTTTGAGGTGGGAGTTTTACTGTCCGCAAATAGCAGGATAAAGGGTGTTATCTATGAATGAATATTTACAGACTCGCTATATCATTAGCGGTAGTGCCTGTATAGCTCTTCTTATTTCTTACTTTCTATTTACATAAAAAAGCTACTTGAAATATATTTTCAAGTAGCTTTTTTATTACTCTGCTAAATACATAAATCCGATTGCACCTGGACCTGTATGAGTACTAATTATAGGCGTTGTATAGAAAATTTCTGATTGAGCAAACCCACTCACTTTTTCAACCGCCGCTTTCATACTTTCAGCTAAAGGAATTGCTTTCGCATGCGGAATTGCAACAGCCTTTACAACTTTTCCAGCTGTATCTTGCTCAAATAACTTAGCTAATGTTTTTACAATTTGGCCTTGGCTACGAACTTTCGTTACAGGATTATAAACACCATCTTCAAGACTAGCAATTGGCTTTATATTAAGCAGCGAACCGATAAACGCCTTTCCTTTACCGATACGTCCACCCTTCACTAAGTTTTCTAATGTATCTACTACTACATATAAACGAGTATTCTTTCTTACTTCATCTACACGTTTTAAAATTTCTTCTAGTGAGCGTCCTTCATTTGCCATTTTTGCAGCTTCAATCACTTGATATGCTAAAGCATGTGTAATAAATTGAGAATCAACAACTGTTACTTTTGTATCAGTCATTGATGCAGCACTATTTGCAGTTGCTACAGTACCACTCATTCCACTTGTCATATGAATGGAAAGTACTTCACTTCCATCTTCACCTAACTTGTCGTACATTTCTACAAATGTACCCATTGCAGGTTGTGATGTTTTTGGTAGTTCCTCTGATTTAATCATTTCTTCAATAAATTCATCTGGTTGTAGATCAACGCGATCTAAATATGTTTGTCCATTTACAGAGATTGATAATGGTAGAACATGAATGTCATACTTCTCGATTACCTCTTGTGATAAATCTGCCGTTGAATCTGTTACAATTTTAATTTTTTGCATATTATATTCTTCCCTTTCCAATACGCTCTCCTTGTTATTATACTAGTATTCCCACTGCTTTCAACAATTTGGAACGAAATTTCATCAAATTAATTATATTTTTATATCTAAAATGAAAAAGACAGAGCTCCTAACCCTGTCTCTACTCTATATCATGCATTTTTTTCAAGAGTATTTGTTTTATATACATTTAAATAATCATTCCACTTCAAACAATTTTGTAAATATTCACGGAAAGAATATGAAAATCTTGGATGTTTTTGTTTTTGAATTTTTGCAATAAATAATTGAAGACGAGACTGAATTAGAAACGATAATGGATGCTGTGCCTGTAGGACAGGGATTTCGAATATTTTAATACAATCCCCTGTTGAATGAGTGAAATAAAAACTTTTCGTAATCACAATATCAATCCTCTTTTTCATTGGATTTTTGAACTTCCTCTACTTTGCGCTGTAAGACGTTGTTTAAAGTGGAGTAAAATCAGACTTATATGATTTCTGTAGTCCTTATGGCTAGAAGATTTATACTCTATTCATCTCCACCTAATCCATCTTCCCGTCCTAAATATCCCTGAGACGGGAACCTCATTACCCATCAATTGTTTAATACATTTAGTATAAGCTTATAAAAGCGCAAAGTTTGTCTAAATTTTGGAGATTCTATAATTTTTTTCTTCTATATATTGTATACGTTTATAGCTATAGTATAACAAATAAATAAAAAAGTGCCTTTATAACGAGGCACTTTTCGACTGCATTTCTTCTCTTTTCTTTTTCCTCTTACTTACAACCTTTGATAAAGCAATACTTACTTCATAAATACAAATAAGCGGCACCGCAACTAAACTATGAGATAAAAAGTCAGGCGGTGATATACAAGATGCAATGATAATCAATGCTACGTAAGCGTACCTTCTTATTTTTATTAAAAATTCCGCCGTAAGTATTCCAATACTAGTTAAAAACATTACAACAACTGGCAATTCAAAAATCACCGCAAATGGAACTGTTAAATTAAGTACAAAATGAAAATACTTTTCTGTCGTAAACATCGTATTAAACATTTCATTACCTATCGTAGTTAAAAAGTGAAATAGAAACGGCATTACAATAAAGTATCCAAAACATAAACCTGCGATAAATAATATAGACAATACCGGTATATACATTATTGTCATCTTTTGTTCATTTGGATGTAAACCCGGTTTTACAAATAACCAAATTTGTATAGCAGCAAAAGGAATTGTACAAACGATAGCAAATACTGTAGCAATCGAGAAAAAAATCCACAATACATCACTTGGACCGAGAACAGTTAATTTCATTGGTAAATCTTTTACAAGCCAAAAATAAATATCCTTTGTAAAAGTAAATCCAATAATTAAAAATAGTACAAAGGATAACACTGTATATATTACTCTTTTTCGAAGTTCAACAATATGTTCTACTACGCTCATTTCCCGATCTTCCATCTCGTTCACCACACTTTATTTATCCATTACAAGGAAAATACATTACAGTTTTTCTTTCTTTTCCTTTTCTTGAAATGCGTCATCTGTCAATTCTTTCGTTGATTTTTTAAACTCTTTTAACGTTTCCCCTAAAGCCTTCCCGATTTCCGGCAATTTTTTAGGTCCAAATAAAATGAGTACTGCTACTAAAATTAAAATTAACCCTGGAAAGCCAATATTTGAAAACATTTCCCCATCCCCTTTATTAGTAGTTTCCTTGTCCTACTATTACATAATTTTATTTTGTCAAAAAAGTTTGAAAACGTCAACAAATCCATTGCCTTTTGTCAAAAAAATTCAAAAATATAATCAATTATACAAATTTCATTTTCTATTGCTCTTGTGTATGATATGGTAAGGGAAATGACATATTATTTTATGATAGTAGAAAGGATTTGCATTATGACTGAAAAAATGACACGAATGACCCAATTTGTAAAAGAAGAAATTGCAAATGCAATTACACATGGTATCGGTGCCATTTTAAGCATCCCTGCCTTAATCATATTGATTATTCATGCTTCTAAGCACGGTACCGCATCAGCTGTAGTCGCATTTACTGTTTATGGTGTAAGCATGTTCTTACTGTACTTGTTTTCAACATTGCTACATAGCATTCATCATCCTAAAGTAGAAAAAATATTTACTATTTTAGATCATTCAGCCATTTACTTATTGATTGCTGGCACGTATACTCCTTTTCTACTTATTACACTTCGTGGCCCATTAGGATGGACGTTGCTTGCTATAATTTGGACACTTGCAATCGGAGGTATCGTCTTCAAAATCTTCTTTGTACGTCGCTTTATAAAGGCATCAACTTTATGTTACATCATTATGGGCTGGCTCATAATCGTTGCCATTAAACCACTTTATGAAAATCTAACTGGACATGGTTTTTCACTACTTTTAGCAGGTGGAATTTTATATTCTGTCGGAGCTATATTCTTCCTTTGGGAAAAGCTACCTTTCAACCATGCCATATGGCACCTGTTCGTTTTAGGTGGTAGTACGATGATGTTCTTCTGTGTACTCTTTTACGTCTTACCTACAGCATAATAAAAAAGGTTTCAGCTTACTATAAGCTGAAACCTTTTTTATTACTTATGTAATTGTGATGCGATAACTTCCTGTGTATGCTTCGTTAATTCTTTAATATCCATATTCGCATACTCTTCAGGTGTAATCGGCTTAGAAATTGTTACTGTTGCATGAGCTGACTTCATACGATTTCCATTCGCTTCAAACATCTTATATGTACCATCTAACGTTACAGGTAAAATTGCTACACCTGATTTTACTGCAAGATGGAAACTACCAGCCTTAAACTCTCCAACTTCGCCACCTTTACTTCTCGTTCCTTCTGGGAAAATTACGATAGAATGTCCATTCTTTAATAGTTCGATTCCATCTTTAATTGCTTTAAGAGATTGACGACGATCGCTACGATCCATAAATACACAATTCATAAGTTCCATCCAAGTTGGTACAACTGGGAACTTTTTAATCTCTGCCTTTGACACGAATCCAATTGGTTTATTTAAGTAACCTAGTAAAACAGGGATATCCATATTACTTTGGTGATTACTTACAACTAGTACCGGCTTGTCTTTCGGAACATTTTCAAGCCCTTTCACTTCTACTGTCCCTCCAGCTACACGTACCATTTTCTTACCAAACCAATTTGTCGTTTTATACACAGCATTATCTTTTTCTTTTGGCGCCATCGTATTTACTTGTCTTTTAAGACGCCACATTCTCGGTGTAATCGCAATTACAATTAAAATTAAATAAAAGATTTTAAAAAACGTTTGAATCATACAGAACCCCCACCTATTATCATTCCGACCTTCATTATACTAGACAAACGAAGGAAAAAGAAGAAAAAAAGTCCAAACAGCAAGTGTTTGGACTTTTTAAGCATTCTATATTAGAAACGTTTTGCTAATTCACGAGCATTAGCAATTGCCGCTTCTTTAATTTCTTGTGCTTTTTCAGGGTTTGCATTCATACCCTCAACTGCAATATAATCAGTATCATTTACACCGACAAATCCTAATACAGTTTTTAAATGATTGCGTCCGAAGTCTACAGCTGCGTATGCTCCTTCAGAATATACGCCACCTGTTGCTTGAATGTGAAGTGCTTTTTTACCTTCTAATAAGCCGACTGGACCATTTTCAGTATATTTGAATGTTTTACCTGCGATTGCTACGTTATCTAAGTATGCTTTTACTACTGGTGGATAGCTAAAGTTCCACATTGGAGTTACGAATACATAACGATCTGCATGCATAAATGTTTCTAAGTTTGTGTTCATTGCTGCTACTTTTTGTTGTTGAGCTTCCGTTAAAGTTTCAAAGCCTTCACCTGCTGCAAATTTACCCCAAGCGGCAAATACATCTGCATCGATTGCTGGTACAGTAGTATTGAATAGATCAATTGTTACAACTTCGTCTTGTGGATGCTCGTTTTTATAAGCCTCGATGAAAGCTTCCCCTACTGCCATTCCGAAAGAACCTTCTGCTGAATTTGGATTTGCTGTAATAAATAGTACTTTTGTCATTGTATTCTCTCCCTTTTTTCTCTTTATCTTCAATTCAAGATTTGTTTTTTAAAAGTTAATAACTTACCTTATGTAAGTATAATACAAAAAGTTTTATTCAATGTCAATAAAAAATAGCTACTTTTTTTTCGTAAGTTAATGATTTATTTTGTTTCTCTAAAATTTAGTATACAGATATTAAGACTTCTCATACAAAAAGGCTACCTCTATAAATTATAGAGATAGCCTTTTATTACATATTATTTTTGAAAAACATGTTTTACTTTTTCAGCTGGAATGTTACTTCCACCTCTACCTTTTACATCTTCAATCATCATTGTAATGACCATATCTGGCGAATTCAAATCAAATGCAGCGAACCAGCCTAGTTCTTTTCCTTCGGCTTCTTTAGATACTTTTAATTCCGCTGTACCTGTTTTTCCAGCAAGAGTCATTCCATCAATCTTAGCAATTTTCCCTGTACCATCCGGATCATTAATTACTTTCGTCATAGCAGTTTTTAATATATCCTGATTTCCTTTAGAAATTACATTTTCTTTCCAAGCTTTTGGTTGTTTATCTGTTTTAATAATATACGGTGATGGAATCGTTCCATCATTTACAATTGGCGCATACGTTAAAGCTAAATGAAGAGGAGTCATTAATACTTGTCCTTGTCCATATCCTGTATCTGCCATTTGAATATCATTTTTAATGCCGTCATTTGCAATTTTAGAAGCAGGGAATCCATATTCAATTGGTAGTTTCTCATCGAATCCGAATTTTTTCGCTTCACTCATAAACTTGTCTTTTCCGATTTTCAAAGCTTCTTGTGCGAAGTAAATATTATCCGAGTATTTCATCGCCTTATCAAAATCAATCGGATTTGCATCTTTCACACGCGTTACATAATAATTACCCCAAGAAGAATCTTTTGTCCATTTTAATCCTTCAATTTTCAACTCTTCTTTTGGATCGATTGTTTTCGTTTCAAGACCAATTGCAGCTGTAATTGGTTTAAATACAGAACCCGGTACCGATAATTGTGTAAAGCGATTCGTCATCGGTTTTTTCGGATCATTATTCCAAGCTTCGCGTTGCGCTTTCGATGTTCCTCGTGCAATTAAATTAGGATCATATGCTGGACTACTTACTAGTGCAATTGTTTCTCCACTTTTCGGATTGATTGCTGCACTTGAACCAGCTTCGCCCTTCATTTCATTATACGTTTTTTCTTGAACAGCACTATCAATAGTTAAAGTTACATTTTCTCCATCAACAGCATCTGTTTTTGCCAAGTTTTTAATTTCTTTTCCTTGCGCATCTTCTACAAAGACACGGCCACCTTTTTTACCGCGTAGCTTTTCCTCTAATACTTGCTCTAAACCAGCTTTACCAACTGGGTCATCAGCTTGATAGCCTTTCTTTTGTAGCGTTTTTAAATCTTCAGCATTTACCTTTCCAATATAACCAGTCAGATGAGCTGCCGCTTCCCCTAACGGATATGTACGAACATTTACAGGTTTTGTTGAAACACCTGGTAAATCAATGTACGTATTTTGCGTTGCCCCTTCAGGCAAAATTCCAATTGGTACGAGATACCCTGGTTTTACCCATTTAGCAGCTAATTTTTGATCAATTTCTTCTACAGACATATTTAATAACTTCGCTACTGTTTCTTTCGTTTGCGGAGCAGTATCGCCTAACTTTTCAGGAATCAATCCGATTTCAGAAGCTTTCCCATTCGTTGCAAGACCTTTTCCATTACGATCGTATATTTCACCACGTTTTGGCTGTGTTGTCTGCATACGCACTTTACTATCTTTCGTCATGCCAAGGAAAATAAAATCAGGAGTCCAATCTATTTTCCAAGATTCTTTATCTCCATCTTTTTCTTTCACCATTTTTGCTTCATGGCCAAAAGTAATTTTACCACCAACTGTATCCATGCTTACTTTAAAAGGAACAGGGCCTTCATCTTTTTTATCTTCTTTTATTTCCCCTGTTTCTACCTTTAAGTCTTTCACTTCGATACCAGAATAAATTTTTTCATATTTCTCAGTAAACTCTTTCTTTGAAATATCTTTTTTTGCATTTTTTGATAGTTGATCATACATATCTGCAAATTTTTGTTTATTCCACGCTTTTACATATGTATCAAACGCTTCTTGTGGTTTTTCTTCTTTACCACATCCAACTAACATGAATGTTAAGCAAAGAAAAAGAATCCCCCATATCTTTCTCAATCGATTCTCCTCCTCTTTCTATATTAGTACTTTTGAAAATTTTAGCATTTTTACATGCTACCTATCATTATAGCACTATCGAATCTCATCTATAAACTTATATTGGTGAATATAAATAAAAAGATTGATGCGAATTCTCACATCAATCTTCTTTATTATTGTTGTTTCTCATATACGTGGTAATAATACGTATACGGGTTTTTTTCATCTGTTAAACCTTTTTCTACAAAAATCTCTTTCCAATTTGTCATATCCATTTCTGGGAAGAATGTATCTCCTTCAAATGCATAATGAATTTTTGTTATATACAACTTGTCTACGTATGGTAAAAAGAGATCGTAAATTTGCGCTCCGCCAAAAATAAAAATCTCTTCTTCATTTTTACATAGTTCGAATACTTCTTCTACAGAATGAACAACTTCACATCCTTCAACGTGATATCCTTCATTACGAGTTACAATAATATTACGTCTTCCAGGCAGCGGTCTACCAATCGCTTCATAGTTCTTTCTTCCCATAATAAGCGGGTGACCCATCGTTGTTTTCTTCACGTATTGTAATTCACTCGGTAAACGCCAAGGTAAATTATTATCTTTACCAATTACTCTATTTTCGTCCATTGCGACCATAAATGAAACAATCATTTTTTCATCTCCTCTACAATTATACTGCAACCGGTGCTTTAATTGCTGGATGCGGATCGTATCCTTCAATCGTTAAATCTTCCATTTCAAAATCGAAAACAGATTTCACATCTGGATTTAATGTAAGTTTCGGGAACGGACGTGGTTCA
Source organism: Bacillus sp. FSL L8-0152 (assembly GCF_038006365.1). Taxonomy (NCBI): domain Bacteria; kingdom Bacillati; phylum Bacillota; class Bacilli; order Caryophanales; family Bacillaceae; genus Bacillus; species Bacillus sp. FSL L8-0152. Next base: position 2,198,201 of record NZ_JBBOVB010000001.1, on the reverse strand, counting down.
CGTGCCAATTGCTTTTCTACTTGTTCAAAATGATTTGTATAAATGTGTGCATCACCAATTGTATGAACAAATTCCCCTACTTCAAGACCACATTCGTGTGCAATTAAATGTGTTAGTAGTGAATAACTTGCGATGTTAAATGGTATTCCAAGGAATATGTCACCACTTCTTTGATATAGCTGACAAGAAAGCTTTCCGTCCGCTACATAAAACTGGAATAATGTATGACAAGGGGGTAATGCCATACTTGGTACGTCTTCAGGATTCCAAGCAGAAACGATTAAACGACGTGAGTCTGGTGTTTTTTTAATCATTTCAATTACATCTTTTAATTGATCAAGTGTCTCACCAGCTGTCGTTTTCCAAGCTCGCCACTGTTTACCGTAAACGTCTCCTAAATAACCATATTTATTTGAGAAATCATCATCTTCTAAAACGTTCTTTTTAAACAATTCCATCTGCTCATCGTACTGTACTTTAAATTCTTCATCTTGTTGTGAGCGAAGACCAAAATCCGTCATGTCAGGACCAGTATACTCATCACTTTCTACCCAGCTCTTAAACGCCCATTCATTCCAAATATTATTATTATGCTGCAATAAATAGCGAATATTTGTATCACCTTTCATAAACCAAAGTAGTTCACTTGCTACAAGGCGAAATGGTACTCTTTTTGTCGTTAATAAAGGAAATCCTTTACTCAAATCAAAACGCATTTGATATCCAAATACAGATACCGTTCCTGTCCCTGTACGATCTTCTTTCTTCGTACCATGTTCCATTACATGGCGGCATAAATTTAAGTATTCATTTTCAGCATGTTTCATATGTAGGAAAACCTTCTTTCAATCGTATATGCAATTTATCATAACATGAAAAATGGTAAATTTAATAATCCTAATTAATAAAATTTCTTCCGCTAATTCTTACAAAATTATTAACTTTCCAAATTTAAAAAGGTTTTCATTTTCTATTACCGAAAGTATAGTGCGGTAGAACAAAATTTATATTTGGAGGTTAGAAGTATGTCTAAAATTGAAACGCCTGTTATGACTTCTTTACAAACAGCGGTTGAAAAAATGATGAAGGATTTAAATGTTCCTGGTGCTGCTGTCGCTGTTATAAAAGACGGTGAAGTTATTATTTCAGAAGGTTTCGGCTATCGTAATATAGAAACAAAAGAGGCTGTTACACCGAATACTCGATTCGCAATCGGTTCCTCAACGAAAGCATTTGGCACACTTTCATTAAGCTTGTTAGCACAGCAAAAAAAGTTTAATTGGGATACCCCTATCCAGTCTTATATACCTAACTTTACTTTATCTGAACTACTTGCTAGCTCACAAGTTACAGGACTGGATTTAGCTTCTCATCGAACTGGAGTGAGTCGTCATGAGGCTCTTTGGTATAGTTCTTCCTTATCTCGAAAAGATCTCGTTGAAAAAATAAAACATTTACCACTTGATGCACCGTTCCGGACTGCATTTCTATATAACAACTTAATGTATGCAACAATTAGCTACATTGTTGAAAACATTACAAATCAAACGTGGGAGCAATACACTACAGAACATATTTTAGAACCTTTAAATATGAGACATACAAACTTCTCTGTTAACGATTCACAAACTACAGATGATTATGCTTTACCTTACATTGAAAATGACGGTGAAATAAAAGCAGTTCCATTCCGTAACATCGATACAGTTGGCGCTGCTGGGTGTATTAATTCCACAATTGAAGATATGGCAAATTGGGTACTTCTCCACTTAAATGAAGGAAAATTTGGAGATCATGAATTAATCTCCTCTGAATTATTACAACAAATGTATACACCACACAATTCAATTCCAGACCAACCGGTTTTATCACTCCCTGAATCTCCATTAAATAGTTACGGTCTTGGTTGGTTTATTAGCGCTTATCGTGGTAAAAAAGTGATTCATCATGGCGGTAATATCGATGGATTTTCAGCGCTTGTTTCATTTATACCAACAGAAAACATAGGCCTTGTCATTTTAACGAATGCTGGAGGAACATTACTTCCTACTTATCTCGCTAATCAAATTTATGACGAACTACTTGAATTAGAATCCATTGATTGGCATAAACGTGCTGTAGAAGATACTAAAAAAATGAAGGAAATGATGAAAGAAGCAACTGAATCCCTCCCTGAACAAATTAAAGGGACTACACCTTCGCACAAGTTAGAGGATTATACTGGTACTTTTGAACATCCTGCATACGGAACATTACAAGTATACAAACGAGATGATTCGTTATATGTACAATTTATGGAAATGGATATTCAATTAGGGCATCATCATTACGACATCTTCTCTACAAAAGTTGACTTATTCCAAATGAAAATGAGCTTATTATTCGCTTATGAAATGAATGTAAGTGGTGAATTCCCATCCCTTCAGTTACATGTACCTGCTATGTTAAGTACACAGCCGCTTACATTTAAGAAAATTAAATAATTATTTTGATGGTAAAAAATAAAGGTAGGTGCAAATCACACCTACCTTTTCTATTTCATATCAATCTTATCTGGTTGAAACCAACTTGGTTTTGATAACTCAAAGTTTTTATGATCTTCCAATACAATAGTAAGACGCTCTAACGTATCATCCAACATATGTGGTGCTGCTCTTAATGTCCAGACAACTGATGAGAAAACTGTCATGCCAACGTACACCGCATATAATTTCCAGAACTCCTCTGGTATTCTCCTATTAAAGTATCCTTCTATTTGTCCGATTGAATACGGAATACTAATGTCCCTTGCAAATAGTGCAATTTTCACGAAATCATGCAGTGGATCGCCCCAGTCATAACCATTAAAATCAACTACACCTACATATTTCCCATCCCGTACAATTATATTTTCTAAATGAAAATCATCGTGTTGAAATCGATTTGGGCGATCCTTTACATACATTTCATTTTCATCTATAAACTTAATAATCTTATCATCATTTTTTATTTTTATTCCGCATGTTTTGTATGCTTCTAAATATTTACTATGTTTTTTCATTGCTCTTTCATGCCATGGAAGTATATCATTAGGAGCTTCATATGTATGCATTTTTGCTAAATCTTTTCCTGCCTCTATGCCAATATCATATTGTTCTTTTGGTGAATACGTAGGCAATAGCTTCTTCGCATCTTCCCCTTCTAAATATGAAAAAATACTATAGCATACACCTTCTTCTTCCAATATACCTATTTCAATTGGCCTTTGTGCCTGTATGTTACGTTTTACCATTTCATTTAAAATTTGAAACTCTATTTTCTTTCTTTCATACTCTTTTATATCTCCTGTCCGAAATAAATATTTTTCATTATTTGCATTCGTAATTACATATTTCTTATCTGGAGAGAAACCTTTAGAAATTTCTTCAATATTCGCTGCATCTTTTACAATTTGTATATTGTTTTGCCGTGCTGTAATTATCTTCATATCTATTCCCCTCACATTTCTGCATTTGGTGTATAGGCTACTTCTACAATAAATCCATTCGAATCGTAAAAATCAATCGTATAGTACCTTTTTGAATAATGATTCATTTCAATTGGACCACGTATTACCTTCACTTTCGTACTAGAAAGAAAATCTGCTACTTCATCAACTACTTCTCTATGAATAGCTTGATAACAAATATGTCTAGGACCTAACGTCCTTACGATTTCCTCATCTACTTCTTTAAAGTATATTTCACTTTCTCCCGTGCTATATGCTACTTCATTTAACTTTCTCCATCCAATTATCGGAAACAACTTATCATAATAAGAAATGGATTCCTCTAAATTTGCTACTCAAAATTCAATATGATGAATACACTCCTTGTACTACTTGCACAATTTCCATCGGCTTATGAACCATATAATCGGGTGCGTCTTTTTTCACTGTTTCAATAACATCATATCCCCAAGATACCCAAATTACATTCACCCCAGCCTTTTTACAAGCTGCTACATCTCGCTGTTCATCACCAATGTATAACATATCTTGCTCTGTTATCTTTTTCGATTTTAAAAATCTTTTTATCATTTTATCTTTACCAAACAAATTTTTAGAACAATACACTTCTTGAATATTTTCGATACCATTATTGTGCAAAAACGCCCGAATATGCTCTTCTGAGTTAGATGATATGACCGCAATACCGTATCCTGTTTTATGTAGTTCATCTAATACATCCTTCATCCCATGAAATAAAACAAGATTTTTTATAGCAGGCTGATACAATTTATAAAATTCCAAAGCTAATATCGGTAATTTATACAGTGGTACATCGAGTTGTTTACATCTCTCTGTCATCGTTAATTTACGTAAATGTTCAATTTCGTCTTCCTTTACTGCTTTATATCCATGTTTTTCAGCAAGTTGATTATAAATCGGTACAAATATATTTTGTGAATCTACTAATGTGCCATCAAAGTCAAAAACAATATATTTTTGCATCTCCATACTCCTTTTGCTTCTTTTTTCTAAACCTATGTTATTCAACAACATAGTTGTCTGTCCCTTCTATAAAAATAAAAAAGAACAAGATTTTCTCTTGTTCTTTTTAAGACAACCATTTCGGCGGTACATTCGTATTCCAATAAATATTTCCTAACTCATGATGTCCAGAGTATCCATCATCAAAACGGTGATAATGGAAATTAAAATAATAACCATCTTGCGGCGGATGATCTCTTCTTACATGGAAACGCAATAAATCATTTCCTGATTTCGTATCGTAGACGTGAAAAATCTTTTCATTATTTCCACCAGCTGGTTTTTGAGAAATCGCTAATGATTGTAGTGAATCTTCTGGTACATCACTAGCAAGCTCAGCAATTGCCTCTTCAATTTTCGGTAATATTACATCTTTAAACTCATCTTCAATTACTGGACCAATTTTAGTACCAAACTTTTGCATCGACTGCTTTTCTGCTTCTTGCATTGCATAAGTAATAAAAGTATCGGTGGTTAACCTGTCATTCGTTTCTTCATATGTATAGGACGTGCTCTCCAAACTTTGTTGCCCAGCTGTGCTCGTAGGCTTGTCCGCAGCTTTGGCATTATCAAGTAATATGGAAGGAGGCGTCACTAAACCAAATGTAAATACGGTAATTAATGCGACTAAGGTTTTTCTAAACCAATTTGGCATTTATGTTCCCTCCCCTTTCACTCATTATTTTTTTATATAACGGTGGTTTCTTCTATTATACAAAATGATTGTAATTTTTGCACTTTACAATTTTGTTAACGTTCACATATTTTTCACTTGAATATGAAATTGTAAGGTTTCATACAATAAAAATACAACAATAATAAGGAGGCGATTAGATGACTTTAGATGTCATGTATTCCGCCGCAAGCATACTCGTTTTAGTATATTTTATTTATCAAAGTGTTACAGACTAGAAAAAGAGCCGTCAATGGCTCTTTTTTAATGGTAAAAATACAATCCATACAATTAATAAAATAAAAATAATGCCACCAATCACAGCTGGCAATAAATAAAACTGGGCAAGTATAACTATTCCATACAAAAGTATTGCTGGTAGTAGTAAATAACGATTTGCCTTCCATCTTAACAAAAGTAAGTTCCCTTCATCACAATATAAATGAAGAAACATCTTATTCGTAAATTCATTCCAATAATCACGTGCATAGCGAGAAATTGCAACTACAGCAAATACGAGAACAATAGCTGCAATCCACCTAGGAGTCATAATTATACTTGCAGTACTGATACATACAATTTGAATATAAAATATTCGTGCAGTACTTGTACGGAAAAATTCTTTCAAAAAAGATTCGACAATACGAGAATCAGCTTTTTTTCCTAATAGTCTTTTAGAGTACGGAAACATCCACGGTTTTTTATTCGAACTACTCGGTTTAGCCGCATGACCACCAACTTGCATAATTCCGCTCGTCCAGCGCATGCTTTCCTCCTTTTCTTTCTCAATTTCTTTAAAAAAGAACTTTTTATAATTCATTTTCGCTTTTACTAATACACTACTTAAGAAAATTACTAAACCGATAAATAGAATTGAATAAAATGGATTTTTATAAATAAAAAATAAACTAATTCCAAAAAAGGACACGCTCATAGAAAATACTACATTTTTTACAATCCATAAAACCCATCGTTTCTCCGCATGTACATGAATAAATCTCGTTAACAACGACATCATAAATCGAAATATAGTAAAGAATACCCAAAATAATAGGACTTGTATCTCTGTTACTCCGATACTTTTCATCAACACCGGTAACATAATAACGACTAATATTATATTCGTTATCGCTATTCGAACAAATGTGTACATCATGCCATACTGGACTAATTTTTGCATATGTGTTGCATACGAAATTAAAAATAAACTATCCGCTTGCTCAAAAAATGAACGAACTCCTCTCGGATATGTTACTAGATAAAATGCGAGTAATCCTAATCCGAAATAAATCGTCTCTTCCGTTGATAATTCATTTATCCATAGTGACCTATAATAGATTCCCATAAATATAAGTGCTGGTATAATAATATATAATGCGACTGTCCAATCTGTTACCGAACGTATAGACTTCCACTTCCGCTGAAGCTCATGGCGTAATCTTTTATAAAATTGTTGTTTAATCATGTTGTTCACGCCTTACGATTACATCAAAGCAGTCTAGTAATGAGCTACCCGGCATTTCCGCTAACATTTGAATAGATTCTAAATGTCCATCTGCGACTAATGTACCTTGTGAAATGAGTAAAAATCTTTCACAAATTTTTTCAGCAGTATCCAATACGTGCGTACAAAGTAAAATTCCTGCTCCGCGCTCTTTTTCTTTATATAAATAACTTAAAAACTCTTTCGTAGCTACTGGATCTAAACCGATAAAGGGTTCATCAATGATATAAAAATCTGGCTCAGTTAAAAACGCCAATATTAGCATCGATTTTTGTTTCATACCTTTTGAAAACTTTGATAAATACTCATGTTTATGCTTATCCATTCGAAAAGTATGTAATAATTGTTCCGCTCGTTCTTCCCAGCTTCCCATTTCACTTCCACGAGCAGCCATTAATAATTCAATATGTTCCCAGAGCGTCAAGTAATCATAGTATGTTGGATGTTCTGGCACGTATGCATACGGATTTTTCTTTTCACCGAATGATATTTCACCGTCCATATTTACAAGTAATCCGAGCATCGTTTTTATCGTCGTACTCTTCCCAGCACCATTTGCTCCAATAAGAGCAACTAGTTCACCTTTTTCGATAGAAAAAGCTATATTATGAATTGTTTCTTCGCCTATTTCATATCCAGCTGAGCGGATATTTACTTCTAACATGTATTTCCCCTCTTTCCATTTCCAATACAATCAAGGAAAAGAATAACATATAACTATCTATATATCATTATAAAATATTTATTTTCATAGCAGGAAAAAACATTTTTTAACAGAATATTAAATGTTTGATTACATTTTATTGGAGTGGATAATATGTCTTTTCAAATTCGTGAAGCAACGATAGATGATATAGACGCACTTTGTTCTTTAACGAAAGAATTAAAAGGTTCCTCTATTTCCTATGAAGATATGAACAATCGATTACAATTCGTACAAATGAGTCCGTTTGATTTTTTATATGTTTACGAAGAAGAAGAAGGAGCTATATTTGGATTACTTGGATTTCGTATACGTGAAAATTTAGAAGATGTAACACGTTATGGAGAGATTTCAATTATTAGCGTCGATTCTAACATACGACGGAAAGGCATTGGACAAGTGTTGATGGATTATGCAGAGCAATTAGCAAAGAAACATAATTGCATTGGCACATGGCTAGTTAGTGGAACAAAAAGAGTAGAAGCTCATCCTTTTTACAAAAAATTAGGGTATGAAGTAAATGGCTACCGATTTGTAAAACATTTTTAAACTACTTATAATTGAAGGGACTATAACTATGACAAACATTAAAGCAATTTTCATTGATCGTGACGGTACAATTGGTGGTGACACTACAATACATTATCCGGGATCTTTTACATTATTTCCATTCACAAAAACATCCTTGCAAAAACTAAAAGCTAAAAATATAAAAATTTTCTCTTTCACAAATCAACCTGGTATCGCAGATGGAATAGCAACTGTAGCCGATTTTGTACAAGAATTAGAAGGCTTCGGTTTTGATGATATTTATGTATGTCCTCATAAACACGGTGATGGTTGTGAATGCCGTAAACCAAGTACAGGCATGCTGCTTAAAGCAGCAAAAAAACATGGGCTTGATTTAACACAATGTGCTGTAGTTGGTGATCGCTGGACTGATATTGTTGCAGGAGCAAAAGTAAATGCAACAACGATTCTAGTCCGAACAGGCGCTGGGTATGATGCTTTGCATACGTACCGAGACAAATGGGCACATATTGAACCAAACTACATTGCAGATAACTTTGAAGATGCAACAAACTGGGTTTTAAATCAACTATAATACAAATGAAGATTTTGATTCACTCAAAATAATTTAAAACATAGTTAAAATAGCCTTTTTGGAAAATAATTGTCTTCCATAAAACGGATCACCTCAAAAGGTAGCAAGTTCCCTTTTGATACGCAAACATTGCAATTCAAATTTTATTTTTTATTAGTAACAGCAATTAACGTAAAGAAGGAATAGCTTAGTGGCTATCCCTTCTTTATTGACTTCTATTATTTACATTTGTTATCTTTTTTTATTGAGTATTCTCATCGTTTTTATACTCCAAAATATCCCCTGGCTGACACTCCAAAGCTTTACATATCGCTTCTAATGTTGAAAAACGAACCGCTTTTGCTTTCCCATTTTTCAAAATAGAAAGATTCGCCATCGTAATTCCAACCTTCTCCGAAAGCTCCGTTACACTCATCTTTCGTTTTGCTAACATGACGTCAATATTAATAATAATTGTCATATCAACCACCTCAGACTGTCAAATCATTTTCTGATTTTATGTTAATTGCTTCTTGTAGAAGGCGTTGAAGGATAGCGGCAAAAACGGCGATAACGAGCGAAGCAAAAACGATAATAAGTCCCACTAACCCAATAGGAGGGTCCATTTTTTTCGCTATAAAATGAAAAAGTGGCAAACCCAATACATACAAACCACTGATTGTAACTGCACAGTGCTTTATATTCTTTAACGCTTTTACAGTATATTGACGAGAACGCTGTGTTCTCGTCAATATACTGTAAAAGATTGAAAGCCTGATAAAGAGCAACGTAAAAAGGCACAGCTGCTCCATACATCACAATGAAAACAAGATATTTTATCGAAGCAATATTAGGATACAAATTCTCTGTGAAATCCGCCATTTCCGGCACTAAAAATATGCATAAAGCAAGTACTGAAATTCCAGCAAGAAAAATAATTACTTTTAAGAACGTTGTTGAACTTCGGTTAAGATTCATTTACAATACCTCATTTATTTAATGATAACATAATTTTATCATATTATTTATCGTTTAACAATAAATAAATATCGTTTTCTTCATGTTTAATTTAGGCAAAAATAAAAAAGAATTTCTCATTACAAAGAAATTCTTTTTCTTGAAAATGTCTCTTTCAACTTAATTTTTTAAAACGTTAATTCGTAATGGAAATAACGATTATCTCTCAAATAACCATTTTCAGCATATAATCGTTGTGCTGATAAATTATCAATCTCTGTTTGCAATTTTACACCTTTTGCTCCATTCTCTAATGCGTATTCTTTAGCAGCTTCTAATAATTTTTTACCTGTTCCGGCTCCACGCTTCGCCGCTTGTACAAATAAATCATTTAAAATCCATAATTCTTTCATTGAAATGGAAGAAAATGATGGATATAGTTGTGTGAACCCAATATATTCGCCGTCTTCAACTGCTACGAAAATAACGGACTCTTTTTTCTCAATTCGATTTCGTAAAAATACTTTTGCACCTTCTAAATCAGAATCCTGCCTATAAAACATGCGATAGTTATTAAAAACTGATGCTAGTCCATCTAAATCTGCAATTGTTGCCTCATATATTCTCATTTTACTCCATTCCCCTTCCAATACTGTCTCATTATATCCGTTGCCCATTTAGGCTGGTGTATTTCTTCTTTCGGCATAAACTCTTTCATTATTGGTTTTATATCCAATATAGGAGTACCATTAATAGCATCTAATCCCTCAACAATAATTGATTTACCTTCTCTTTTGATCACCTTTACAATTGTTACACCTATGCGATTCGGGCGATTTTTTCCGCGCTGTGCAAAAATACCTACTTCAGGATAATCTTTATTATTTCTAGGATGTCTAGCAAAATACTGAATTTGCTCGTCAGTTACTTTATGAAAATAAAAAACAACTTCAATATGGGAAAAATCTTCAATCCCTTGTATACTTTCTTCTGCATACATTTCAGTTAAAGTTATACGGGATCTTACTTCTCCCCAATCATCATCTTTTATTTCCTTTCTTTCATTATGTACAAATGCGATTGGTTGAACTGAAAACATACGCATTCCCCCTTAAATGTAACCACTTACATTATAAAATATTTTCTGAATGTTTTCCAGATATATGAATTAAGTTTACATAATATAATTATAATCTATTTATCTAAAGCTACCTTGACTGCTTCAATTGCATGTATATAAGTCGTATCAAATATCGGGACTGATACGTTTTCTTGCTTTATTAATAAACCTATTTCCGTACAACCTAATATAATTCCTTGTGCTCCTTCTTGTACTAATTCTTCTATAACCCTTTTATAATACTCTCTAGATTGAAATACTATTTTTCCTAAACATAATTCTGTATATATTACTTTATTTATTTCTTTTCTATTTTTTTCTGATGGTACTATTACTTTTATATTATTTTCTTCTATACGTGACTTATAGAAATCTTGCTCCATTGTATATTTAGTTCCAAGCAGACCAACCTTTTGAATGTCTTTTCTTTTAATTGCTTTTGCAGTTGCATCAGCAATATGTAAGACTGGAATATCAATTTTCTCCTTTATTTTTCCAACTACCTTATGCATTGTATTTGTACAAATGATTATAAAGTCCGCTCCTCCCTTCTGTAATGAATACGCCGCATTCGCTAAAACTTCACCTGCTCCATTCCAATCTCCTCTAGACTGGAATCTTTCAATCTCTTCAAAGTCCACACTATTAATCAAACATTTTGCTGAATGTAGCCCTCCTAATCTCTCTTTTATTTCTTCATTAATAATTCGATAATATTCAGAAGTTGATTCCCAACTCATACCACCTATAAGACCTATCGTTTTCATACAAACACCTACCTAAACTATTTTTATGAAACTAATAGCAATGTTTTATTATGTATATTATACATAATAAAACAAGACTTTAAGTTTGGAATATAAAGTCTTGTTTTAACGGAAAATACGGAAATAATAAAGAATAATTCTACTTTCATTTCCAAGGAAATTTTTATAGAATATTCTGAAATTAATAATCTGATTTTTTTATGAATTCTTTATACTTATAATTAAAACACTCTCGATACAGCTCTTTGATTTCATCATATGATGGAACACGTGGGTTATTAGCTGGGCTACCACTTTCAATTGCATCTGATGCCATTTTAGAAATAGCATTTTCAAATTCAATTTCATCGATTCCGTATTCTTTTAAATTTGGAATACGAAGATCAAAGCAAAGTTTTTTTATTTCACCAAGTGTGTAATCTGCTACTTCCTCATCAGAATTCGAATACAAATCCTTATTTAAACTACGTCCAATTTTTGCTAACCTTTTCATTGCACTTGTTTTTGTAAACTCTAACACTGTAGGTAATAATATGGCATTTGATATTCCATGCGGTACATGAAATAATGCTCCCACTGGCCTTGACATTCCATGAACTAATGTAACTGATGCATTAGAAAATGCAATTCCAGCTTGTAAGGAAGCAATCATTATCGCTTCTCTTGCCTCCATATTACGTCCATCTTCATATGCTATACGTAAATATTTCATAATACTTTCAATAGCTGAAAGAGCAAGTACATCTGTAAGTGGTTGTGAAACTTTAGAAATATACGCTTCAATTGCATGACATAACGCATCTATTCCTGTTGCTGCCGTAATTTGTGGTGGTAATGAACTTGTCAAAACTGGATCTATAATTGCTACTTTCGGTATAAAACTAGGATGCTTCATCATCATTTTTACATCTGTTTTTTTATTCGTAATTACTGCTACGCTTGTAACTTCCGATCCAGTACCAGAAGTTGTTGGAATTGCAATAAGTGGTAGTGGGTTGTTTTCTATTTCAATATCCTTTTGGACATAATCCTCAACTTCTCCACCATTTGTATATAAAACCGCTACTGCTTTCGCAGCATCAATACAACTTCCACCACCAATACCGATAATAAAATCACACTTTTCCTCTTTACAAAGAGATAACGCTTCTAACACGTGTATATTTGTAGGCTCAGCATCTACTTTATTATATGTACTAACAGTAATACTTTTCTTATTTAGTTGTTGTATACACTTTTCAACATATCCTAATTTCTCCATAATTGTATCAGTAACTATAAAAGCTCTTTTCCCTAACTTTTTTGATTGTTCCCCCAGTTTTTCAAGCGAATTCCTTCCATATAATACCGACTTTGGCATACGAAACTCAGAAACTTCTTGCAAGTACTCCACCCCTTCTTATCCTAATTAATATTTTATGATATAAATTATCGATTTGATGAATCTTTACGATTCGAATGTTTAATAGAGTCCTGTTAAAGTATAGAACGCGATAACTAAAAATACAGCAACCGTTTTCAAAATTGTAATAGCAAATATATCTTTATAGGACTGTTTATGTGTTAATCCTGTTACTGTAAGAATAGTAATAATAGCCCCGTTATGCGGTAGTGTATCCATTCCTCCTGATGCCATTGATACGATACGGTGCATAACTTCTAATGGAATATCAAATTGATTGGCCGCTGCAATAAATTTATCTCCCATTGCACTTAATACTATTCCCATACCTCCTGATGCAGAGCCTGTAATTCCAGCTAAAATATTCGTCGTTACTGCACCATTCACTAACGGATTTGTGAAAGTAGCAGAGATACCATCTCTCATAATTGCGAAGCCTGGAAGTGCTGCAATAACACCACCGAATCCAAACTCAGCTCCTGTATTCATCGTTGCAAGTAGTGCTCCACCAATACTTGTATTCAATCCAGCTTGGAAACCTGTTACTACTCGCTTCCAATATAATAATAACGTTGTTAAGATCCCTATAATAAGTGCCAATTCTACAGACCAGATTCCTACTACTGCACTTAATTCTACTTTTCCAAATGCTTTCATACCAATTGCAGAAAAATCAAAACCGCTTGGATACCACTTCGGTATCATAATAGTAAACACTTTATTCATTACACCTACTAAAATAAGTGGTATAAATGCAATAAGTTGTTGTGCTCTTGTGATTTCAATGTTATTAATTAATGGCATATTTTTTTGTTCTAATTGCAAAGATGCTGCCATTTCAGTATTTCCATCATTAAAACCAAAATATCCTTCACCTGCTGCTTTTGCCTTCTTACGTCTACTCTCTAAATATAGTAAACCTAATGTAAGAACAAAAATTGCTCCTACAATCCCAAGTATCGGTGCAGCATAAATATCCGTTTTAAAAAATGTTGTAGGTATTACATTTTGAATTTGTGGTGATCCAGGTAGCGCATCCATTGTAAACGTTACTGCTCCAAGAACAATCGTTCCAGGGATTAAACGTTTTGGAATATTAGCTTGTCGAAACAACTTAGCTGCGAACGGATAAACAGCAAACACTACTACATACACACTAACACCACTATACGTTAAAATAGCCCCCATTAATACAATCGCTAATATAGTACGTTTTTCACCAACTAACTCAATAATCGTTTTTGCGATAGAATCTGCAATTCCTGACATTTCCACTACTTTTCCAAATATTGCTCCTAATAAAAACACAGGAAAATATAACTTTATAAATCCAACCATTTTCTCCATAAAGATATTAGAAAAGAAAGGTAATACATAACTAGGTTCTGTCAAAAATACTGCAAATAATGCAAATATCGGTGCGAATAGAATAACAGAAAAGCCTCTGTATGCTACGAACATAAGTAAACTTAGTGCTAATAATATAATAACTAACTCCAATTTTACCCCTCCTTTAAACAGAATATTCTAAAATTTGTTGATAAACTTCTACTAATCTTTTAATTCTGACATCCCTCCTCTTATTCATACAATTTTTTCATGCTAAAAATGTCTAATTATAAATATTCGATTACATATGAAAAATCCCTTTAAACAGAAACGAATTCCTCATCATACGTTATAAAGGGATTGCTAGCATCTATATTTACTAATTTATTAAACTTTTTTCTGCACAAAAATGATACAGTTCTTCAACATCTTTCACTATGTAAGTCGCACTAACTTCAGTCAGTTCTTTCTCACAGCCATAGCCATATAAAACACCAATTGAAGCAATTCCATTCTGATTCGCACCTATTATATCGTGCTTTCTATCACCAATCATTATCATTTCTTCTTTATTTAGTTCTTCATTTGTTTGTAAAATATGAGCAATTATTTCTTCTTTTTTTATTCTCGTACCATCTAAATTACTTCCAATGATATCTTCGAAATAATTCGTTAATTGAAAATGCTCTATAACTTGTTTCGCAAATACAGTGGGCTTTGAAGTAGCTACGAATATGCGATTTCCTGAACTTTTTAATTGTTGCAAGAGCTTCAGAATCCCCTCGTATACATTATTTTCAAACAATCCACGCTGCTTTAAATACTCACGGAAGTAAAAAACTGCACGTTCAACCTCTCCTTCACTCATATTATATCTCTCTACGAATGATTGCTGAATAGGAGGACCTATAAATGAATCTAACTCACTTATATGTACTTCTTCAATTCCTACTTTTTTTAACGCATACAAAACCGAATTTACAATCCCTTCTTTCGGATCCGTTAAAGTTCCATCTAAATCAAATAGAAATGTTTTATACATGTTTCATTCCTCCACTTAATTTGCTGTATAAATAACTGCTAACATCTCTTCCACTTCTCCCTATTATACTATCATTATCTATTTTTTCGAAAAATCAATTTCCATATGTCACATACTTTCAGTTACAAAATACGATAGATATGATAAAGTAAAAAAGTTACAATTATTTTAATAGAAACTGGTGAAACAAATGTCAATTACGTTAATTTTTATAATGGCTTTCACAATTGTAATCCACGCAGTTGAAACAAGCTCTTATAGTATTCGATTAGCCGGGGTTCGTTTAAAGAAGATTGCTGTCGCATTATCCGTCGTAGGAATCGTATTACTCATTTCAAGAACGTCAAACTTACTACAAGCCTTTTTACTTGGCGGGATTGTGGACGAAGCAAAACTAGATCCTTCTATTGATTTAGAGCATATTATACGTCTTGTACTATTATCTGCTTCTATCGGTACATTGCTTGCGATTATACTGTATCCAACTTTGACAAAACTATTTGGATATGTCATTCAAAACTTTGAAACAGACGGTTCTTTCATTCGAATGATGAAAACGAATAACATTCAAAAATTAAAGTACACAAAAAAATATGTCCGCTTTCCAAAGTTAGAAATGATTCATAGACTGCGTATCGGCGGTATTCCAAAGCGTATAATGCTTATTAACATGTTCGCTACTGCAATTTATACAGCGGGAGTTCTTTCCGCACTATATGCTTCTTTTTTAATTCCAGCTTTCGCAACAAAAGCCACTACAGCTTCTGGTCTTATTAATGGTTTTGCTACTATTTTATTAACAGTGCTACTAGATCCACGTATTGCTCTTTTAACAGAGCGAGCTCTTCAATCAGAAGAAGGTGCTGAAGCAATGAGTAAAATGTATGCTTGGCTAATGATTTCTAGACTTTTTGGTACATTACTTGCTCAACTGTTATTCATACCAGGTGCTTACTGGATTACATGGATTATAAAGCTTATGAATTAAATTTACTCTCTAAAAAAAAGCAGGTGAGATAACAAATGACTATACAAACAGAACAAGATATCATTCGCTTAATAGAAAACGACGAATGGATGATGAATGTATTACAAATGGCAAAATCACTAGAGTTACCTGATTGGTGGGTTTGTGCCGGCTTTGTTCGTTCTAAAATTTGGGATACTTTACATGACTATGAAGCTAAAGCGGCTATGCCTGATGTTGATGTAATTTATTATGATAGTCTACATCAAGATGAGATATACGAACAATCATTAGAAACGAAATTAATGAATATGGATGCTACTATCCCTTGGTCTGTAAAAAATCAAGCTCGTATGCATGTAGTGAATAATATGCCACCATATTCTTCTTCTGTTGATGCTATTTCTAAATTTCCTGAAACAGCAACAGCTTTAGGAGTTACACTTGATGAACTAAACAACGTCATATTAACAGCCCCATGTGGTATTGAAGATGTCCTTTCCTTACAAGTGAGACCAACAGCTCATTTTCTTGAATCGAAAGAACGATTACATATGTACAAAAACAGAGTTATAAAAAAGAATTGGCAAAGTAAGTGGCCTAACATCACAATCACATATCCAGAAATATAGAAAGGGTGCCTCTCATTTATAGAAGCACCCTTTTCTTCATTTCAAAAAATGTATGACTGTTTCTGCAAACCTATCTGCTTCCTCATAATGAGGTGAATGACCGCTCTCTTCAAATACGATATACTTGCCGTTTCGGGCATCTTTATTAAATGTTTTAATTTGTTCTTCACACGTTACTACATCATGTTTTCCTACAATTAATAACATTTGATTCTGTACTTCTTTTATTTTATATAATAATGATTTATGACATGCACCCTCTAATTTTAATCTATCAAAATGAATTTGAGAACGATTTGAAAATACTTCCCACTCTTCATCACTATATAAACTATAGTCTGTTTCATCTTCCTTATAATTGTAAATCTCCATTCTTTTTTCTTCTAATTCAGCGCTTAATCTTATATAAGCTTCTAACAACTCTTCTGAACTAGCATTGCTAGATGAATAAGCAAAGCACTCTTTTGCTACTTCTTCTTTTCCATGCTTTTTTAATAAATGCCCTGTCTTTTGCAACAAAGCTCTACTTGTTAATGCAAAGTCGAAAGTTGGCCCTTCAAATATTATTTTCTCTATTGAACTTGGATATATCGACGCATATAACAATGCTACATATCCACCGAAAGAATGTCCAATTATAGACCACTTCTCAATTTGTAATACTTTTTTTAATTCCTCACAGTCTTCAATCAAATCATTTAATCCAAAAGCTTCGTCTTCAGTAATTTTTTCTGAACGACAAACACCTCTTTGATCTATCATAATTACATATAAAGAATCTTTTAAACGTTCCGCTTGGTGAAATGAAAAATCATAACAACTCTCTCCTGGACCACCATGCAAGTATAAGACTGGCTTATTTTTAGGATTTCCATGTGTTTCAACGTATAGCTTTTTCCCTCTAATATTCATATACTCTCCTGTTTCTATCAAATTCGCCATAAACATCACCATCTTCTTTTTTTACTGAATATTATAACATTTAATGTTAAATAATCCCTATTACATTTAAGAAGACGATAATTATTGCGAGTGGTGCTACAAATCGAAGTAAAAATGCCCAACAAATAAATACTTTCTTCCCATAATTTCCACCTACAAAAAACTCTGCTTCTAGTACTTTCTTTTCCATCTTGAATGATACGAAAATACTAATAAATAGTGCACCAAGCGGCATTAATATATTACTAGATAAAAAGTCTACTGCATCAAAAATATTCTTTCCGAAAATCGTAATATCACTCCATACTCCAAATGATAACGCTGATGGTATACCTACTAAGAAAATGCCGAAACCGATCAGCCATGATAATTTCGTTCTCTTTTCTTGTTCACCATTTGCTAATGCTGAAACAACAGTTTCTAGTAGAGAAAATGCTGATGTTAATGTCGCAAATGTAAATAGTGCAAGAAATACTGTTAAGAAAAATCCACCGAATGGGATTTGACTAAATACAGATGGTAATACGATAAATAGTAATCCAGGTCCTTCTGTTGGCTCCATTCCTAATGAAAATACGGCTGGAAAAATAGCAAGACCCGCAAATAAAGAAACAAATAAATTCAATCCAACAATTGTTATTGCTGATTTTGGTAAGCTTTCTTTTTTATTTAAATAGGAACTATACGTGACCATAATCGAAATCCCGATACTAATCGCAAAGAATGATTGCCCCATTGCGAACAAAATACTTTCCGAAGTAATCTTTGAGAAATCTGGTTGTAAGAAAAACTTCACACCTTTCATTGCATCATCAAGTGTTAACGAACGAATAATAAGAGCGACAAATAAAACGAACAATGCTGGCAACATATATTTACTTGCTTTTTCAATTCCATTTTGTACACCTTTTGATACAACCCATATCGTAATGAACATAAAAGCGAAATGTCCTATAATCGCCCAAGTGGGATTTCCAATTGTTTCAGTAAATAATGCTCCGTAATTTTGTCCCGGAGTAATAAGTTGTCCCGTTACTCCTCTGAATAAATAAATTAACACCCATCCACCTACAACGCTATAAAACGAAAGTAGTATAAAACATGTTCCAACGCCAAGTCGTCCAATCCAGTGCCATCCTGTATTTGGCGCGATACTTTTAAATGCTCCAACTGCTTGTTTCTGTGTACTGCGACCAATCATAAATTCAGCTATAAGTAGCGGTAGCCCAATTAATACAGTAAATAATATAAAGATTAAAAAGAATGCTCCTCCCCCGCTTTTCCCAGCGATATAAGGAAACTTCCATATCGCACCAAGTCCAATTGCTGATCCGGCTGCTGCCATTATAAAACCTAATTTCGAAGTCCATTGCTCCGTCTGTTTCATCTCATTTTCCTCCTAATTAAATCTTTTTATATAAATAAATAAATTTTATAGACCTATCCAAATAAACCCTCCATTTCTTCTTCCATATAATAAAAAAATGGCCTAGCATCTCTATATAAAGAGACGCTAAGCCATTTACTTAACGCGGTACCACCCTTATTGATTCCATTATGAATCCACCTTAGTAGTAATCGTTTGATTACAAACCTAATATCGAAGGTTAACCGTTAAGATTTACTAAGAATGTGATTCCGTTCCACCTTACTGCTCCTAGGCGAGTTCAGGATGTCATTTGACTATGTCGCACCAACCCATAGCTCTCTGTACAAATATACGACCTTACTACTCCTATTCAACACATTTTAATATTTAGAATATATTTTCTTTTGAAATTAATATGAAGTATATCGGTTATATTTGTAACTGTCAAGGGATATATTATTTTTTTGTCAAAAAAGATTTCTCAAGACGTTAATATTGGTCTAATAGCTCTAACATGCCATTCACCAAAAAGTCATTTGGTTCATGTGTAAATACTATAGATTGTTCAATCGCCTTCACATCTACTTCATATTTCTTTAGTTCTCGTTGTATTAATACTTTCGCCATATCGGACAATAGCGCTTGTAGTCCATCACGTACTTGTCCTTCCGTTAAAACGTACTTTACGATGACTTCAAAAAATAATACACCCCTTTAGTTTTCCCTCTACTATCGTCGTACACTGTACATAGCCATTACAATCTATAAAACAACAATAAAAATTTAACACTTAATGCACTAATAAAATTATAATGCTCTTTTAAATTTCTACGCTAAAACGCTAAAAAGCACTTGTTGCCTTTAATTAACAATCAAGTGCTTTAAGTTCATATGTTTTTAAGTAGCGTAAATTTGTAAGTTTTGTAGTAACAGTATGACGCCTTTTGTACATCATGACAAATACTATATTAAAACTTACGAGTTTGTACGAGCTTGTTAGTTTAATATACATTCCATGTGTTTATATTTATCGCCCGGTAACTTGCCACTTTTCCAACAGGAACAAAGTTTAGGAGTGTCCAACCTGCGGCGATGAGTCTTTCTTTTGTTGATAATTCTTTTCCTGTAATAGGGTCTTTACCGGTAACTACACGAATTGCATCATTTACTCCGATGAATTCAGCTGCTCCTTCTAATCTATTTTCTTATACTATTTGCTGAAACAACATATGTACTTATTATTTATTATACTATCCTCTCTTCTATCTTAAAATGCAAAAAGCACTTGTTGCCTCTCATAGACAATCAAGTGCTTTAAGTTCATATGTTTTTAAGTAGCATAAATTTATAAGTTTTATAGTAACAGTATGCCAGCTTTTATACATCATGACAAATACTATGTTAAAACTTACGAGTTTGTACAAGTTCGTTAGTTTCATATACAGTCTATGTGGTTTATATTTATCCCCCGGTAAAATATCATCTCGCCTAAACTCGTACTTCTTTTTCTACTCTATCATTGCACATAGTACTCCATGATGGTACAACTTTCATGAGTTATTAATTCAATTTAGATATATCTATTACTGTAAATTTTTTAGAGGTTATTATTTTTCACTTCCTCAAACCACTCATCAGCAAAATCATCAGCCGTTTTTATATCCTCATTTGTATGTATTAAATCATACTTATATTCAGCTTTAAACTTACCACTCTTAGCATCGTATATTAATTTCATCTCAGTTGGCATATCTTTTTCGTATTCTTTGCATAATGTTTCAATTTCTTCGATATCTTCACCTATAATTTGTAGCACCTAAAACATTCGTTCTGGAGATACATCATATTTTTCTTCTCCATTTTCCAATGCATCATTAACCTTATGACACTCTACATACTTTTTGTTAATTAAATAAAAGAAACTACTAGATATCATATCAGCTTGCAATTCAATAAATCTATCTTCAAATTCTTTCATACTATCTTCTCACTCCTTAGATTAATTTTTAAGAACTTTAAGACCAGGATTACCATTAATAAGGTAATTAACTATAAATTTTTCTGGAAGTATATCATTCAGTACTGAGTAGCCTCTGAATATACGCATTTTAACATTGGCTTTTCCCTCTTTTTATTTTTTAGCATGATGCAAAAAAGCTTACTCCTCCTCAAATTTCGAGTTAGAATAAGCCTTCTACGTATGTCGATCAAGTCTGTTCAGCAAGTTTACACAGAATTCAAAATAAACCTCTATATCATTTGCAATACTTGTTCCTTAACACCTTCGTCAAACTTAGCACCTTCCACATTTGCTCCCTTCCAAACTACATTGTCAAGTTTGGCACCGGTAAAATCCGCATCCATAAAATTCCCATTTAAAAGGGTCGCTCCTGTTAAATCTGCATTTGTTAAATCCGCATTTCTAGCATCTACTTCTGATAAATTAGCATTTTCCAAATACGCTTTTTCGAAGTTACCATCAGTAAGATTGGCACTACTAAAATCCGTCCCAGTGCACTCTGCTTGTTTAGCATTGATTCCAGATAAATTTGCATGGCGAAAAGTAGCATGATTTAAAATTGTTCCAACTAATTCACCATATGAAAAATCAACTTCGTCAAAACATGTTTCAAAACAACTACTTATATTCAATTTTGCATATTTCATATTCGATGTAGAGAAATCCGCTTCACCAAACCTACAATCTGCAATGTGTATTTCCTCTAAATTACAACTTCTGAAATCAGCAAACTCAAAATCACAATCAAAAAACGATGCTCTCATTAATGAAGAAGCTCTTAACAGAACTCGTTTTGCCATGATACGCTCTGCCATTACCTCTGACAAATCTGAAAAAGTAAGGTCTAAATCACTCATATCTAACTGATCTATAACCTCATCATTGTATTGAGATCTATTTAATATTTCCATGACTCTTATTCTATCATTACCATTCTCATTCATTATTATGATCTCCTTTCATTTAGCTTTTCAGATAGTCCTTCCAAGCAACATTTGGAGAATAAGTTACCCCCATCTGATCTTCATCAAAACTTGGTATAGCCATTACTTGTGCTTGTTCCAAATACTTCATTACTTGTAGCCAATTATCAAGTAATGTATCACTATCACTCTCTAATGGATTATTTAAAATATCAATACAAAGGCCACCCCAATCTAGCTCAGATACCACAGCTGGACTATTTTGTAATAATTCCTTATCAAACATTTCTAAAATATGACCGCTAAAGTATGTTCTAGCCCCTATCCCTAAGGGACCGTTAGGAAGAAACCTAACTGGTATTGGTTGGGAAGATATTTCCATCCACATTTGTAATCGCTCACGTTGGGTATTCCACGGATATGATAAAGGCCAAAAAATTTGAGTTACTCCATAACTTGGTTTCGCAATTTCTGCAATTTGGTCAGATAACTCAAAAAAAGCAGGCCATAATTTTTTAGGTATCGATTTATGAAACTCAAACTTCAAAAATGAGCGATGACTCCAGTTAACTTCAAAACTCCCACTATAGTTCACCGATTTATCACGATAAAGGTAAACTTCTGATACTTTATGCTCTGAAACTACTTTTTCCAGGATTTCCTGACGATTATATTCTACTCGTACCATTTCACTGTTACCCCAATGAGTAGGAGCAAATTTTTCATTTGACTCAAACACATCCAAAAGACGACCTAATACTTCTTCTTCGTTAAAAGATACTGTAGGATACATTGTAATTGAGAAAAAATCAGGTTTCATGTATATCCCCCTTAATACTAAAAAATATAGTCACATAATAATTTTTATTCATAGTTTTTTCCATCGGCCTCCACCAGGTAAACGTGAATTGCCCTCCCATTTATGAGTCACTTTTCCACTACTTGGGTCAGTATAGTAAATCTCACTCTTTTCTCCTAAAGGCCCACTTGGTCTTGGCTTAGGAGGAATCCCATTTAAATCGGGTTTGTCACTTGATATTGTCACAACATGACTCCCATTTTTATCTTCGAGCATTTCTCTTTCAGCTCGCATTTGGCTGTCGTTATGAATAGTTTGCTCTTTTTCACCCATTTTGTGTTTGTGATCATGAACTAAATCAATTTCCCCCTTATCATTACGCCCAATGCTATCTGGACGCGTAAGATGCCCTTCACTAGATGTATATGTAACAACCTCACCAGCATTATTGTCCTCTAATTGGCGATCAAGATGTTCTCCCAAAGCTTTTCTCCCTTTTATTTCTTCTTCTCTTCCACGCTCTTGGCTCTTTCTTAAATTTTCAGTCCTAGCATCCCAATCTTTACGCTCTAAAGGTTTTTTCGTTTCTTCACAATGACGATCATATCTAATATCATCTGCTGCTTTATAATCTCCTCGCGCTTTAGCTTCATCTATTTTCTTTCGATAGTATTCTTCTCGTTCTGAAGTTAGTTTAATTTTGTTTGGGTTTGTATTACTACCTTTACCCGTACCCTTAACAACCTTACTCTCCATATACTGATAAGCCTCTTTCAGAGAATACTGTCCTCCTCCTGAGACATTTCCTACTCCAGCCATGGCGAAGCCTTTTCCCTCGCCTGGGATCCATTTGTATTCCAGTAATGTTTTTACTGCGTGCTGGATTTTTTCATTCCCCTGCAAGAAGGTTGTTTTTACGGTTGTGGCGCCTTTGTTCCATAGATTTCCGATTTTGTCGGCAAATCCTTTTGCTGTGGAGGCTACAAAGTTTACACCCTCTTTTACTTTGTGGCTGGCTGTTTTTATGCCATCGACAGCTGCTTTTCCAGCTTTTCCAGCTACCATTTTTACGCCTTCGCCTAGTTTTTTTCCTGCTTTTACAATCGTCTTCCCAAAGCTAGAAGCGACATACTTTATTCCTTTTCCAGCAAGACTTGCCACTTTTCCAACAGGAACAAAGTTTAGGAGCGTCCATCCTGCGGCGATGAGTCTTTCTTTTGATGATAATTCTTTTCCTGTAATAGGGTCTTTACCGGTAACTGCACGAATTGCATCATTTACTCCAATGAATTCAGCTGCTCCTTCTACGCCCTTTTCCCACCATGATTTTTCATGTTTCTTTTCTGTTTTATGGGTTTCTTTCAATTTTTCATTTTGTTTCTTTTGATATTCTTCATCTGCTTGACGAAACTTTTGAGCAATACGCCGTAATTCTTTTTCTGTAACTTGTAAGTTACGTATGTAAGATTCCATGAGTCTCATTGATCTCATATATTCCCCATAAAAATGCTGACTCGTTGCTCCTTGCCATTGCATTTGAATACTAAACATAGATTGATTGAGATTTTGTTGTATGGTCTGGCTGTGTGTTTGCATCTCTGATATGTTTTTGGCAATTTGTTCGAGTTGTTCAGGTTTGACTTTAATCTCCAAACCTTCTCCCACCTTCCTCTATTTTATACCAAAAAGAAATAGAACTGCATCATTTTTTACTTATTCTCTTTAGAGAAAACATCAAAAATACTGTTATCACAAATCGCTTCAATTTCTTCCTTTACAAATAATTTTTGAAATTTTGTTCCTGGGTTTAATATTACATTTGCCTCTAAATCTATTGTTTTTAATAATTCAACTGCATTCATAGAGACATACGGACATTCTTCTGGAATAACCATTTCTAGATGCTTTAAATCCGAATACAGTGGTAACATTAATCCTTCTTCCATTTCAAAATAATGAATTTGTAATTGTGTATTATTAGTAGAAATCAAATTTCCTTCTTCATCTACACTTGTATCCCCTTCGACAGAAGCAACAACGAATAAATTTGATTTCTGTAATATCTCATAAAAATAGCCTCTTTTCTCTTCGTTTTGTAACGCTTCCACTAACGCCTCATCTAATGGACTAATTTCTAGTAAACTCATTAACTTTCACTCCTATTTGGAATAATTTCGCCATCTTACTTGGAATAAGATGGCGAATTCATTATCTATTTATTTTTTTGTGTCCATTTCTTTTATTTTGTCTAAGTTCTCCATTGCTTTTTGGCGCACTTCTCCAACAATCGTTGTTGCATATTGTGGTCGAGTTAAAAACTCAAAACATTTATATGCATTATTGTTTTCATTTTTGTCTAAATACCCTTTACCTGTTTGTAACATTTTTTCAGAGACAACTTTCATAAATTCTTTTGCAGGTGCCTGCTGATATCCTAAGTTCATGGCTTGATGAGTTAGCTCAACTACTGACGCTAAATCTTCAATAGTGTTTATACGAGTAGCCTTTTTATTAGCAGCATCAAATGTACTTAAATATTCAATGGCAACTTTTGCTTTATCTTTCACTCCAGTCATTTCAATCCCCGGTGTTTTATAAAGAATTTGATAGATTTCTAAAGCTGATAGGTAATTACTCTTTTCAATTTTTTCCCCTTCTTTTAATACGCGATTTGCGACATCCGAAAATCCTTTTTTATCATTAACCCCACGATAGGAAGCTTGTCCATAATAGTGTAAAGCTTCGTAAAGCTTTCCGTTCTGATTCGCTTTTGTATTTGCTACTTCTATTAGTTGGATTCCCTCCCTCTTTTTCGACGCATTGTCAATAACACTCATACCAACGATTTTTTCAATTGTTTTATCGATATCTTTCAACTGTGCCAATAATGTATACGATGGAAGTACAGTTTTCTCAGCCTTTTCTTGCCAATCTGGTGTTCCATTGATTTGCTCCCATTCGACTTCTGTTTTTTCCCATAGTTTATTTGCATAATTCACCATTTCTTCTCTTGAACGCTCTAATGGATGCTTTGTACGAATTGCATTAGCAATATTCAATACAGCTGTATAATATTCTCCTTTATTTGCAGCCTCATTTGCTTTTCTTTCAAACATAAGTGGCATTAACATTTTATTTGCTTCATCTCGAACAGATTGTTCTACCCTTGCCGTACTTGCTAATAGGTTTGCTTTCTTTAAAGCATCTTCCACTGAAAATTTTGGGTCTTTCATCTGTCCCCTAAGTCCATCTACAGCTATACTAAATTGCTGATTTAATTTTTCTTTTTGTTGATCTTTTGCGACATCAATCCATTGATTTGCTAATAGTAAAGCATTTTCATAGTTTAGACTTTCAGGGGTTAAATATGTTTCAATTTTCTCAATCGCTTGATTGATCGGATTTGGTTTTTCCGGTTTTTCTGGTTTTTCTGGTTTCATTTGACCATCTGTATCATTGCTATTTGTTTCTTTATGATTTACTTCTTTCGTATTTTCTTTGTTGTTTTTATTAGCTTCAATTAATTGATCTTTTTGCTCTTTCTCACTAGCTATTTCTGACGCCCCAGTTTTATTCGTATTATCTTCTTTAACAACCACTTGTCCTCCATTACTGCTAGTTACAGTTTCTTTTTCTGGACTTACGTTTTCTTTTGTATCATTTTTAGATGTCACTACTGGTGCTTCGATGTTAATATTTTTTAATTCTTCTTGTAATAGTTTATAGAAAATCTTTTCTACACGTTGATTTGCAGCCTCTACTAATTTAGGATCCACGCTTTCAAGCACCGAAGTAACTAAGTAATATTTACTTAAAGATTGTTCTAGAGAAGCTATATCTGTTTGGTTATTTAACCAAACATTCTCCTCTTGTACAGCCTTATCGTATACTAACTTTGCAACTGATTGAATATA
Source organism: Bacillus sp. FSL L8-0152 (assembly GCF_038006365.1). Taxonomy (NCBI): domain Bacteria; kingdom Bacillati; phylum Bacillota; class Bacilli; order Caryophanales; family Bacillaceae; genus Bacillus; species Bacillus sp. FSL L8-0152. The sequence goes on along the minus strand of NZ_JBBOVB010000001.1, from coordinate 2,171,544 downwards.
CTCTTTCTTATTTTCTTTTAAATACTCTTGTAATTCTTGTTGGGTTGTAACTTTTTCCTTAAGTGTATTCATTTGGTTACGTAAATAAAATAATTCACTTTGATTCGAATAATTCTCCTTATTAGCTAAAATTTCTCCCAAATTGTCCAATGTTAATCTATGATCAGCAACTGTCTGTGCATTTGAAGATGCATTCAATTGAGATATCAGTGTTAACTCTTTATTTTCCTCCGAATATTTAGCCCTACTATTTAACGTGTCAGAATTTTGCCCTTTTCCATAATACTCATTAAAGAATACAGATGAATACCTCTCTCCATTCCCAGCATACCACTCAACTAAAATATCTCCCGTTATTGGTGATACTGTAATTTGATCGTGTGGCACTGGTGGTTTTGGTTTTTCTGGCTCTTTATCACCATCTGGTTTTGGTTTTTCTGGCTCTTTATCACCATCCGGTTTTGGTTTTTCCGGCTCTTTATCACCATCCGGTTTTGGTTTTTCTGGCTCTTTATCACCATCCGGTTTTGGTTTTTCTGGTTCCTTATCACCATCCGGTTTTGGTTTTTCTGGTTCTTTATTACCATCTGGTTTTGGTTTTTCCGGCTCTTTATCACCATCTGGTTTTGGTTTTTCCGGCTCTTTATCACCATCCGGTTTTGGTTTTTCCGGCTCTTTATCACCATCCGGTTTTGGTTTTTCTAGTTCCTTATCACCACCTGGTGTTTTCCCCGTATCCACCAAACTATCCGGTAAATTTTTACTCGGCTCCACCACAGGCCCCCCCATATTAGTTGGCAGTTCCGGCTTTTGTGGCGCTGGTGCATCTGATAATTTGATTTGTGGATCTTTCTTTTCTACCGACACATCATCTGGCTTATACGTCACTGGTGTAATCGGTGATTTATTATTTCCGATTAAATCTGCTAAATTAATGTTTGGTTTTTCTCCAGGTTTGTCATCTTTTTTTGCAGGATCAGCAACTAAATTTGGGAACATAGACTGTAAATTACTTCCTGTAATACGGTCATCTTTTTTCTCTTCTGTATTACTTGCTAGTTTTACCGTTTCTCTTCCTGCTGTACTAAAGCCTTTGTCATAAACAAGATATCCTGACGTTCCAAATAAAGCCACCGACATTACTGATATAGCAACTTTTTTTCCTAGATTGTTGTTGTTTTCTTCCATGTTTCTTCCCCTTTTCACATCTTTATTGAATCCAGCCGTTTGTTTTCATCTCTGTTAGTTTTTCTTGTGCTGCTCTTACTTCAGTTTCATTTTCATTTGCTTGTACCGTTTTTCTTAAGAAACGACTCGCTTCTTCATATTTTTTTTGTTTAATTTTAAACATCCCGAATGCAAAATTCACATGCGGATCTTCATCATTTTGTGAATATGCTTCCGTGAAAAATTTCTCGGCTTCATTTCCTTGTCCCACTTTGTCGTATAAAATCCCTATATTCACAAGCGTATTTGTGTCACGAGTCCCGTTGTTAACAACTCTATTGTAAGCCTCTAACGCTTGTTGATACGATGCATTACTTTTTCCGCCATCTCGTGTTTCATAAAATTGACCAGCTTCATAATATACAATTCCCAATTGATTTAGTAACTCTATATTTTTCATATCTTTTTGGATTGCAGCTTGTAATACTTGCGATGCTTGTTGATAATTCACTTCTTTTTTTGCACTATCAATTAAATTTGTTTTATTCCAAAGTACATATAAATTCGAAAGTTCAATTGCATATATAGCATTCTTTGAATCTTGCATAATGGCTTCTTTAAAGAAAGATTCTGCTTTATCTAATTGCACAGTTGCAGTTGCTAGTTGTCCTTTTAAATACGAAACAATTGCCTTATCTTCATTTGTTTTCGTACTCATTTTGACAATAACATCTTCTGCTTTTTCAAATTCTTTCATTTTCATATGACTTACAGCTAAATCTCGCATCGCATCTTTTTTATATGGTTCAATTCCTTTTGCATTATTCGCTAATGCTTGTTCGAAATTCGGAACTGCTTCTTGATATTTTCCTATACGGAAATTCGCTGAAGCTAATAGATATGCCGCTTCATTATTTTCTTTATCTATTTCTCTATCTTTTATTAATTTTGTAAGGTAGTCGATTGCAATTTTATTTTTCCCTTCAGCAATGTAAATCGTTGCTAGCTGAAGATGAGCTTCATCTTTTCCTTTCACTGCGATCGCATGACCAACAGCTTCTTCTGCTTTTATATATTTTTTATCATGATAGGCTTGGCGTGCTTGTCCCATAAATTTTTGGTATTTAGCATTTGTTGTATAAAAGTAAAATATTGTTGAACCACCTATAACAACTACTACAATTGAGCCAATAATCAAAACCCGTTTTTTATTCTTGTTCCACCAAATTGAGAAGGCGGACGGTTCTTTTTGTTCATGCGTTAATGTAAGAGGTTGATTCGATGCTTTTGCATTTAAAATTTCATCATCTATATCATATTCAACTTGTTTTTTTGTTTGTTTACGGCTCTGTAAAATGCTATTTGGAACTGTGATTGTAGCTGCTATTTCTGGTATTGTTGGCTCTTTTTCTTCTTTTATCTCTTTAATAATGCTTTCAATTTCCTTTTTTAACGCATGATCAATGTTTGGAAATTGTACGATTCGTGAATAGACGAAACAAGCATATTCTTTATTATTTTCTCGCTCCAATTCAGTAGCTAGTTCCACATAACTTTGCAGCACCTTTTTTTGATTTATTTCAGATTCTTGATTCTCTAGTAGTTGAATAATATATGCGAGTTCTTGTTTTAGAGCTGTTGATGGATTGAGTGAATTAAAAATTGTTTTATATTCATATAATGCCGCTTGTTTAAATCCTCTCTCTTCTAATAATCTTGCAATTTCCAAACATTTCGATACAAAAAGAGAGTGTTCTTCTTCTGACTGCCTTTTCGCATCAATTTTTACTATTTCTCTTGCACTATGAAATACATCGTACCATTGTGCAAAGCTTGGACATTCTGCGAAAGTGTTACTATTCCATGCTTGATTAAATAACTGTGCGATTTCCCCATTCCATTGATTATGCAATTCTTGCTGAAGTAACGTATATCTTTCACATTCCGTCTGCATTTCTTCCGTTTTAAAGTAACTGGCATCCGTCCATTTGTTATTTCGAATTTCCTCACTACACCAACTTAATACTTCACCTAATAAAATGGCGCCAGCAAAACGGTCGGCTTCTTTTTGCCATATCCCATTTTCCAAATACACTGGTGCATAACCCGCTGAACCTGCTGGCAATAATGAAGGTCTTTTACTTTTTGGTCCATACATTTGCTCAACATCAACAAGTTCAATATAATGTTGGCCTTCAATTGGATTTTCACTTAAAAAAGGTATGAGTACATTACTGGATGATAGATCATTATGAGCAACCTCATTTTCCTCCATCATTTTAAGTGTTGTAAGAAATGCTTCTGCAATAAAGAAACATTGTTCTTTTGATAACACTCGTTGTTCTTGTAAAATATCAGCCCAAGTTGGCCCTTTAATCCAAGGCATTACAATACTATTAGCAAGATCTTCTGATTTTTCGATAGCAGATGTATGTTCTTCTGTAGTAACGATATAGCGTGAGCATACTTTAAGACCAGCTAAGGAGGAAAGTGGCTTTAAAAATGCTAGTTGATGTTTTTCATCACGATAGCGCTCTTTAAAAACTTTTAACGCAATTCGTTCCACACCATTTTCATGTTGTAATTGATAAACTGTTCCTTGTCTTCCCTCTTGCCCATATGGCATTTCAATCCCAATAACTGCTGGATGTTTCTCAAAACGATAAACATCTTTATTAAAAATAATTTTTTCTCCTACTTCTGGTCGGAATCCCATTTTATCCCCTTACTCTCATATGACAATTTTTAAAGAAAAGACCAGGAACAATAGCTCCTGGTCTTTTGCAATTGTTCTATTATTAATATGCGTTATCTGTGTTACGGAATTTATCAGAAATACGTTTTAATTCTGATGAAATACCTTCTAAAATTGGAATGTATTGTTGCATCGCTTGTTTAGATTGAGCAAATTCGCCTCGGAACTTCGCTTGTGTTGCCCCAGCCCATTGTCCTTCTAAACTATTAATGTCGCCTTCAAGTCTATTAATTTGGTTTTGAGCTTCCCCAGCTGCGTTTGTAAAGTTACTAGCAATTCGCTCAAGTTCTTCTGGTGTAATTTTAATTTCTGCCATTGTATATATTTCCCCTTTCAATTCTTAAATGATACAACAATTAGATTATAAACTATATTCAAACAATTTTAAAAGGGGTAAATTACAAAAAAATTCTATTTTCTTGTAATTTAACCCTTTTTTAATATTATTTAACCTTTAATTCTGACCATTTCACAATAATTTTATTTGTCATTTTGTAAAGTAAATGTGGTGGTGTATATGCACATTTTATTTTCATTGGCTTTCTACGTATACAATATCCATCCCCACTTGATAATTCTCGATCCATCTCAGTATGTGGAAGCTTTATATTAAAGAAATAGACATCACTATTTTGAGTCGTACCTAATAAATAACCAAAACTTCTCTTTCTAATTTCTGTAAACCATTTTTCATGAGAATAGCTATTTACACTAGACGTTGTAGCGGCCACAACAAAATGAATCCCTTTATTTTTACAATTTTGAACCATTTGTTCCATTTTATTTTTCGAATCAAAGTCGTTAGATAATATCGCTAACATTTGATCAATATCATCAATTGCAATAATTATTTTCTTATATGGCATTTCCACTTCTTCTTTTGAATCTAAAGATGGCATAACTACTTTTCTATTATTTATTACTTCTAGCAGATCATCTAACATTTCTTTTAATTGTATACCATCTGTAAACCTCTTCTCTACATGAGGCAAATCTCCCAGAGCTAAAATACCTGTAGGTCTTTCACCAAAATCTACTAAGTATAATTCGACTTCATCCGGAGAATATTGATAAGCAGTAGAGAACAGAAGTGTTTGTAATAATGATGTTTTCCCACCTTCTATTCTTCCACCGATAAATATATGATTCATTTCGTCCAATGAAAAACTTTGTAAACGAATATCGTCTGTTTCAACTCCTGCAGAAATTTGAGCTGGTTTTAATTGCTCAACTAAATCTTCTACAAATATTTCTTTAGGAACCATTGGAATCTCTCTTGCTTTTTCACCATTCCATTCACTGCTCATTGTTTGAATAATCGTTTTTAACTGCTGTGAATATTCTAATTCACTTTCACCAATAAACGGCAATGCTGCTTGGAACAATTCAGGCGGTTGTCCTTTCATTAACCCACGACCAGCAGGAACTTCGATTAATGGGAAATTAGGTCTACCAACTAAACTATGATATTCAGTTCTATCTTGCAATTCAAATGTAATTGCCATCGGTATATTATTACGAACACGATCAAACATATCAATAGTTTGATTAAGCGAGAAATAGAAGTACACGCCGTATGTGCTTGATTCTCGTAATAACATTTCTAATATTTCATTCTCTTTTTCGAATTCATTTTTAAATCTTATATAACCATCTACCATTACAACAATAGCAGGAACTTTCTTTCCGACCATTCGATTATACATAGAAAATGACTTTGCACCGATGTTAGAAAAACTCTCTTTTCTTTCTGTAATTTCTTTCTTCAAAAAACCAAATAAACGTTTCATTTTTTCATATTCGTCCTCTTGTACAATCCCGCCTACATGAGGTAAATCTCTAAAATCTAAAAACATACGTCCAAAATCAATAATATAAAAATTCACTTCAGCTGGTGTATGAGATACTGCTAGAGACATAATGATCGTTTGTAACATCGTTGTTTTTCCTGTTCCTGGCATACCATATATATTTAAATGGCCTTCTTGTAAATCGAGCTTTAAAGGATACTGCGCTTGATTTCCGACATCATCAATTAATCCAACCGTAATTTGTAAATTTTCTTTCTCCTTATTCCATACATCAGCAGTCCAATTTTCCATTTCATAAAACTCTTTTAATAATAATTTTTCTGGTAAAGGTGCCAACCACGGCCCTGGCAATGCTTTAATATTTTCTTTCTCCGATACGTTCTGTATATAGTGAATAAACGCTTGTAATTGCTTTGGACTATTTGTCATTGGTTTTGGGCGCTTTTTCACTTTTATTCTTTCACCCGAAAGCTTAACTTCTGTAAAATCAACCACAGCAAGAACTTTCTCTTCATCTGGATTATAAGGTGCTCCACTCCATGCAGATTGGAACAATTCCAATATTTCATTACTTCCAACCTGTAAATAACCTCTTCCCGGTACATTAATTTTAGAGGCATCTGGAATTTTTAACATTTCACGACTATCGGCGTCATCTTGTACACGTAAACAAATTCGAAAACGTGAGTTACTCCAAATCTTATCATTTACAACCCCTGAAGGTTTTTGTGTAGCTAATAATAAGTGAACTCCTAATGTCCTTCCTATTGCAGCAACACTAATTAGTTCGTCCATAAATTCTGGTTGTTCCTTTTTCATTTGAGCAAACTCATCAATGACAATAAATAAATGTGGCAAAGGTTCTTTTTCACGCCAGCTTGTTTCATAATATTCATCTAAATGTTGAACATTTCCAGCCTGAATAAACAATTTTTGTCTTCTCTCTAATTCCGCCTTTAATGATATTCTTGCACGCTCAATTAAGTTCGGATCTTCTAAGTTTGTAATAGATGCGATAATATGTGGTAATCCTGCAAACGTGTTTGACATTCCGCCACCCTTATAATCGATAAGCATAAATGCCATCTCATGAGGATGATAGGTAGCCGCTAACGCTGCTATAATAGACTGGATCACTTCACTTTTCCCTGAACCTGTTGTACCAGCCATTAAACCATGCGGACCATGTCCTTTCTTCTCAATTTTATCGTGAATATTTAGAAACACAGGTTTACTTCCTTCTCTTACACCTATTGGAACCGGCAATGAAGTCGGATATCGATTTTTATTCCATCTCTCTAGCACCTGTAACTCTTCCATTTTTTTCACTTGGAACAAATCTAAAAAAGTTAATACTTTCGGTATGTTAGCCGCTGTAGAACTTTTCATTCGAATAGGAGCAATACTTCGCGCACCTGATTCGCATCGTTCAAATGAAAGTCGGTCTACTTTAAAACTAGCACGCGTTGTCCCGCTATTTTCAGCTGAGCTTGAAAATGTTTCTACTAACTCACCGTTTTCTCCGTTTAAGCTAATAACAAGATCACATTCCATCGGCAATCGTTCTCTCTGTTCTGCAAATATAAATGTAGATGCTCCGACACTTTCCCCTTCTCTAAGTAACATTGGAAGTATAGGATCATCTTCTAAAAATTCTCTCGCGGATAAGAAAAAAACATACATTGGGATTAAAGGTATTTTCGCATCTACCTGTGCAGAGGAATTATAAATTCTACGCATATTAAGTGGTGTGAACAACGCTTCAGCTAATTTCTGCGCTTCTTGTTGATTCACAGATAAAAAACGCATGCTTCTCTGCTCATCCCACACATGAGGAATCCACCTCATCCAATCCCATTCTTTCTTCTCCTTCTCATGATAGAAGGCTGCTATTTTCACTTCATTTGGAGCATGATGTGTCATAATTTGCGTCGTTACAATTCGAGTGAAGTTCAATCGATCTTCTTTATTGCCAACCACACCAATTACATCATTTTTTTTCAATGATATTGAAATATGCCCATTAGGGATTGTATTAAAATCTCTTTTCACATTTTGTGCTTCTGTGATTAATGGATTTTCCTCATAACCTTGCTGTTCAGGCACTTTCAATTCAACATAAAATGGTCTCTCACCTGTTCCAATACGGATATCTAAAAAGTCTGGGCTTTCAGGTGTTCGCTCCCATAAATTACTTTCTCGATTTTCAATTCTTTGTACACTCTTTAGTGGACTTGGATTTTGTGTTATTAAATATTTCGCTTGTTCAACCTTTAACGTATCTAACTCCACTCGATGCTTTTGAATTTGCTCCAAATATCTTTGTTGTAACTGCTCCACCATTTGCCTATGTTCTTTCTTTTTACGGAAATGCCCCATCGTTGTAATTGCATACGATCCTAACATTGGGATACTCGAAACCATCATAAGTGGCATATAACTTGCATTCATCTTCATAAATTTCATCATCACAAAATACAATATCAATGTTAAAATTGTCATCATCGCTGGTAATAACATTGTTTCAATAGAAAATTTAGGTTCTTCTGGTATATTTGGCGGATCATGAATAATAACATCCCCTGTTGGTATATCTACTTTCACACGCGGAGAGCGCTGAAAATATGGTGATTTTTGCACAAAGCATTTCTCCTTCCCCATTCAAAACTATTACTCAATGATTTTCCATACATAATCTTCTTCACTAGAAGATATACCTTGTTTAACAGGTTCATTATTAACTTCTTCTGCCGGTAACATTTCAAAAGAAGGGATAATCGCCCCTTTTTTATTTAGCATTACATATTGTCCATCCCAAACATCATTATCTCTCAAAGTCTCGTCATTTCGAATAGAATGCCACTCTTCTTTATCCTTTGTCACTCTAATTTCGTAAATTTCACTTAATGTTTCATCTATTTTTTCGTGATGTAAAATTGCTTCAATAATTTGTATTACTTTCACATCATTTGGGATCGCAATATCTATTTCTTCATTTGATTGTTTTATGTACGTCACAATAATCTCTTCCACGTATATTCACCTTTCCGTTGTATTCTTACCAAGAAATATCTAAAAACGAAATATCATCGCTCGTCGGTGAGCACTGTGCCCTCTCGATTTTTTGTAAGACTTCCTCAAAGTTATACTGCATAAGCGACATAAGTCCATCTGAATGAATTACAATTCTAGTTACTTCTTCTCTAGATAACTTCTTTGAAAAAATATCCAATTCACCACCAATAATACCATGATGTGTAGACCATCTTTTCCCTACACTTCTCTCAAAATTCAATTCATTTAGGCACTTTTTCTGATTTTGGAACAATTGTACAAAAGAATCGCCATGTGTAACTATTGTTACATCTACTTCGTCTTGATTTGGAATGAGCTCTATTTTCCCAGCAATGAACATAGCTTCACTACCTTTTCTCCTCTTTTCTTCCAATACATCGAGAAGTAACCATGGTGTTTCTTCTGGCAATTGAAATACCCTCACTTCCTCTGCTGCTTCTTCTTTCCACTTTTCCAACTCTTCATTTAATAGAATAGAAATATTCTTTTCCTGCAATGTTTCAAATAAATTTAATAATTTCATACCAAGAAATTTCGCAGCGATTTCACCATGAAAAGACATTCCTACACCATCACATAATGCAAAGGTAATACTAGTCCCATTATCTTGAAATATAAGAAAATCTTGTCCACTCTCATTTAAGTCTTGCGTTTCTTTAGCTCTTACGTAACTATATCGATATGTAAAATTTTCACCTTTCTTCTCTTGTAATACTGTTTCTTTTTCTTGCGACAGGATATACTTCACTATTTTTCTCCCTCCTATCGAACCGGCGTTGCAGCAGACATTTGAAATCCAAGTGATACTAAATCTGCATTTGTACCTGGAAACATCATCACTGCACCATCCCCAATATGAAAACCATACTCAGTCATCATCTCACGATAACTTTGAGGGATAGGAGAGGAAAGTCGTTGCAACTTTGCACCATATTCATCCGTAATTTCTGTATGTGGCATAATCCCTTCCCACTTCTTTATACTAGTAATTTGTTCTTGCATAATTTCATCCGAAATAAAGATATTTTCAATTAGTACATTTCCATCAGGTACAGACATATTCATAATTCTTCGCACAATTAATTCTGGATCTTCGCCAGTTGAAGCACCATCTGTCATATGACAAACAACAGGAGCTGGCCCATCTTGTAAATTCGGTAATTCCTTTTGCAATAACTTCTCCACTACAGAGAAAGCCTTTGCTGTATCAGTTAAGCGATGCGTTTGAATTTTTTCTAGTGGACGTAGTCTTGCTACTTCATCTATTGTTTTCACCCCACCCAAAAGATCAAAAACTTGATCGCTATAAGCTAAAATAGATAACTTATATCTTGGAAGCAATCGACTACCTTTTGTCGAACGAAATACCATTTGGCGAATCGCTAAAGAAAGAGCATCTGTTACAATGTCAATTCTCCTTTTTTCTTCTCCCTCTACATCCATCATTTGATTCATTGATGCGCTTACATCAAGAAGATAGATTATATAAGCTGGTGTTTGTTGTGTTGCTTGAGTTTGATATAACATGTTTCATACCCTTCCATACATTATTATATGAACTTTTTTTATATTCACATTTCATTATAACTTATGAATTTTCTTTTTCTCAATTTATTATAAAATGTTCTCGATATAATTTACATATTTTCACACAAAAAGACATTTTTCTTCTCTTTAACTTATGTTTAAATATACAAAACCCTTCTATATTCATAGAAGGGTTTTAATATTATGGTATAAGACGAGTACAATCTCTCGGAAAAGCACTCGCCTCTCGTACATTTGTTAATTCTAATAGTTTATATACAATCCTTTCTAACCCAATTCCGAAACCTCCATGCGGGGGACAACCGTATCGGAATGTATTTAAATAAGATTGAAATTTCTCTGGGTGTAATCCTTTTTCTTTAAACGAAGCGAGTAACATTTCATAATCATGAATTCGCTGTGCCCCTGACGTTATTTCTAACCCTTTATATAATAAGTCGAATGAATCAGTAATAGCTGGATTCTCTTTATTTTGCATCGTATACATCGGTCTCGCTTCTTTCGGATAATGTGTAATGAAAACAAATTCACTATTATATGTTTCCTTTACATATTTCCCTAGTAACTTTTCACCTTCTGTATCTAAATCCCCTACAGGAGATTCTTTACGATACTTACTTTTCAAAATTTCTTGTGCTTCTAACAATGTAATTTTAGGTATTTCAGTAATAACAGGTACTTCTATTTGTAATAGCTGTAGTTCTATTTCACATTTTTTCGCTACTTGTTGAAACATATATCGTAAAACATCAGTTTCTAGTTGCATCACTTCATAAAAATCATGAATAAAACCAAGTTCTACGTCTAACGATATATATTCATTCAAATGACGGGAAGAGTTATGATGTTCCGCTCTATATACAGGTGCAATTTCAAAAACTCGTTCTAACCCACCCGCTACCATCATTTGTTTGTAGAACTGTGGTGATTGTGCTAAATAAGCTTCTTTTTGGAAGTATGGAAGCTTAAAAACATTTGCTCCTCCTTCTGCCCCTTGCGAAACAATTTTCGGCGTAAATATACGTGTGAAATCGTTCTCTATAAGAAATTCACTAAAGCTCTGAACGAGTGTAGATTTCACTTTAAAAATCGCTGCGGTTCGCTCATGTCTTAGTGAGAGTACCCGCTCATTCAATAGTTGATCTAATCCAACTTGTAACTTCTTTTTGTTTATTTCAAATGGAAGTGGTTCTGCACCGTTTATTACTTTCACTTCATGAGCAAGTACTTCAACACCCAATTCTGTTTTCGATGTCTCGACTATCTCACCGATTACATGGACAACACTTTCTACATCAACTTTATATCCGGCCAATTCATTTTCTAATACACATTGAATTACTCCTGTTCTGTCCCGTAATAATAAAAAACTAACATTTCCAAGGTGCCGAATTTTTTTACCCATCCTTGAAGTAATACAACCTTTCCACTTTGCTTTGTACATTCTTTTGTGAGTGAACGCTTCATTATTGAATCCATTATTTTTCCCTCCAGTAATTTTATATTTATTTACGTTATTGTTGTCATCGTCATCATCCACGGTCACTCACCCCCTTTCAAAGAATACAAAAATCCGCCCCTATAAATAGGGACGGATTTTTTTCCGCGGTACCACCCAAATTGTCATACTGACCATCTTAACCCTGATAACGGTAGGTACCGTTTGCTTTTACTAATAATCACGTTCAAAGCAACACTCACAGGTGTCTTTCCATCATGCGGTATCGCAACCTTCCCAGCAACCGGCTGCTCTCTGTAGACCTTTGCATCATGTACTTTTCCTGATCATCACTTTTTATATTTACAGAGTATTCTAACTCTTCTTTTTATAGAATGCAAGCCTTTTTAAAATATATTCTGATTTTTCACATCCACTTTTGTACAATCTCCTCTAAAGCCATGCCACGTGAACCTTTCAGTAAAACAACATCTTTTTTCGTTATAACTTTCAATACTTCCTCTGCTATTTTGGCTTTATTATCAAATGACTTTATTTTTCCTGTATGATAGTTCTTTCTTGCTTCTTCCGCTACAATTTCGGCTAACTCTCCATACGTAAATACATATTGAATGCTCTCCTCATTTAACATTTTACCAATTTCTCTATGATATGTTTCAGCTTTCTTGCCTAACTCCAACATATCCCCAATCACTATAATTTTTTTCTTATAGGCATTTAATTTCTGCAACGTTTCAATTGCAACCTTCATGGAGGAAGGACTGGCATTCCATGCATCGTTAATAATTGTAAAACCTGTTTTAGCGGTTAAAAACTGAAAGCGCATTTGTGTAATGTTTATTTGCTGCAATGCTTCTTGTATTTTTTCTATAGGGACTTTGTAAAATTGACCTACAGCAATTCCGACAATCGTATTAAAAATATTATGTTTTCCATGTAAGGGAACATCGTACTGTATTTTTGAATGATTTAATTTAAAATGAACACCATATTCATCTAATTGTACGTTCGTTGGAAACAAATCATTTGTATACTTTCCACCAAACGACTTACTTTCTATACCTAGCATATTAATATTTTGAGAAAGTAATGGCTCATCACCATTATATAAGAACAGTCCACCGTCATTTAATCCGTCTACAATTTCAAATTTAGCCTTCGCAATCTCTTCTCTTGATCCAAGCGTTTCTAAGTGTGACTGTCCAATCATTGTAATGATCGCTACATCTGGCTGTGCTATTTGTGCTAAGTTTCGAATTTGTCCCGTTTCGCTCATTCCCATTTCAAGTATTAAAAACTCTGTATCCTGTTTCATTTCTAAAATCGTTAGTGGTAAACCAATTTGACTATTTAAATTTCCCTTCGTTTTATGCACACGATAAGTTGTACTTAATATCGTGCTTATTATATCTTTTACCATTGTCTTTCCATTACTACCAGTAATTCCGATAACTTTCACATTACTTGTCTTTCGGTAATATCGCGCTATTTTTTGCAGTGCAAGTAATGTGTCATCTACAAAAATAATCGGTATTCCTTTTGGAGGATCACCGTAAGACTTTTTCCATAAAGAAGCAGCCGCACCTTTTTCCATCGCTTCTTTTACATAATCGTGTCCATCTTTCACCCTAATAATCGGAACAAACAAATTCCCTTTCGTAATTTTTTTAGAATCAATACAGACGCCTTGCATCTCTATATAATGAAATGATTCTTGTAATCCTTCACCATTTACTATCTCTTCCAATTTATTTAATTGTATTTGAATCAAATTGTCACCCTTTTCCATTTTATTACATAAAAGTTGTATTTTTCACGCATATTAATAAAAAATTTTATAGCGAGGTGTGTATATGCAAAAAGCAATTAGTTTCTTTTTCCTATTGTTTTGCCTAATTGTAGTAAACGAAACATACGCCTATTCACCAAAATCTTTACCAATCTCTCAAAACTCTGATCAATGGCAAGTGAATATTGATAAACCGAAAAAAACAAACAAGAATATGCTTCAAGCTAAAAAAGATGAATTTCAAACATATCATTTTTCAGTAAAGAATGTTGGGAATAGTGAGGTATATAACGTAAACGTCGAAGTATTCCGCAACGAACCAAATAAGAAAACGAAATATGAACTGTTTTCCCTAAAGGAAAGTCGTTTAGCAAGTGGAAAAACTGGATTTGAACACGCTAATTTACCTGTTGCTACAAAAGCGGATGAGGTTGATGTTATTATTACATGGCAAGAACACCCATTCCGATCTATGCGAAATGGTCAAAAAGTTGAATCTAGAAAATTTAAAGAGCATTTTGTTTTTAAAGAAGCTAAAAAGTAAATGGGATCCGGATATATTCACACTAACATTGATATAGCTTTATTTACTAGTACCAGTTCGTAAGCAAATTAAAAAGTCGTGGCTTAATGCCACGACTTTTTATATTAATTCGTACTAATGCCTCTCGCTGCCCAAATGCGATCGATATCAGCAGCATGTTGTCCGCCATATAAAAGAGCATCCGCTTGCTTAATCGCTTTTGCTCCATCACTGAATTTAGAGTTTGGTGTTAATGACCAGTGTGATTGTAAAATGATTTTCGTTGCTACATCACGGCCAAAAGCTTGTGCCATTTCGTATTGACCTTGAGCCCAAATTTCACCATCATCATGCACTTCATTCGTTATATCTTTCGGATATACTTTATTCGTATCTAATCGGCGTAAGCATGTTGGATCTGAACTAGAATAAGCTGTCGCATCCCATTCTCCAACACATGCTTTACCATATCCAGTAGTCGATACTGCATCTTCATATGTAGCACCTAAGAAGTCGCCAAATCCTTCTCCCATCGCTCCACCTTCTGCTGAACTACCAAAGCCAGGAACTTGGTTATCTTGAATCGAATGCCCATATTCATGTGCGATAATACCAGCATCTTCTGCATCATCAACACCGCCAGTACCGAAAGTTAAAGCTTTTGTTGATGGAGAATAGAATGAGTTATCATCAGTTGTACCATTAACATTCACTTTTATCGAACGGTTATTAATATTTTTAAAACCTAGACTTTGAATGTAACGTTGCAATGTGTCGATATGATAGTACGACATAACATCTTCAAAGCTATCATTTGCGCGTGTATAGTTAAATTGTAAATTCGTAGATTTTGTTTTCGCTTTTGAAGAAATCGTTACATATTCTCCAATTAAAAATCCTGTTCCATCTAAACCTTTTAACGTAACAGTTTTCAGTTGGTTCGTTAGAGCTGTTGAATCTGCATCGTTATTATCTTTTAAGCCTACTTTACTACCGCTAGATACGACTGGGTTAGGTAAAAATACTTTTCCTGACCCTTCAGCTTTTCGATTTATATCAACCTTTTTAATTAACTTTCCATTTTCTGCATCAATAAATGTTTCCCATGCACCAAATGGATTATTAGAATGGACTACAACTTTATATACTGGACGAGCAATTCCTTCTTCAACAATATATCCGAACTCTTTATCTGTAGGAGCCCATAAATTTTGCTCACTTGCTTCTCCAACATACGCCATTGATTTTTGTATTGCATCTTTTTCACTAATTTTTGTCGTTACTTCCTTCACACCTGTAACAGGCTGATAATCAGAAACAGCGAGTACTCCCTTTCCCTCTCCGTTAAGCGTAACTGTTATTTGTTTTGAAAATACAGGTGCACCATTAACAACTTGTTGGAACCTAACATATGAAGCTACTGACGTTTCTGTTGTAGAAATATATTGCAAGTCTGAAAGGTCTGTTTTCAATCCATACTGCGCAGCATTTTCTTTTAAATATTCAGTTGCTTTTTTCTGTGGCGAATAAGCTTCTAACTTTACTTGCTGTTGTTTTTCCAATGCCGAAACCGTAGAAATCGTCCCCATTACTAACGGTACAGTCATTGCCATTGCCACCATTTTTTTATTAAACATAGAACCACTCCCCCTAATAAAGTAGCTCAACCTTATCCCATTACCACTCGGCAATCATTCCCCACAAAATGGGGGGATAAAAATTGAATCTACGAGTAATTCTCTATGGACACTTCTATTACCTTTCCATTTAGGGTAAGTGAAATTTTCTCAATATTTATGTGTAAAGTGAACACAATATTTTAGAAATATATTTCTAAAGCAATTCCTTAACTCTTAAACTTTTTAAATGACTTTGTAAAAAACAGGCCACTTTTTTACCTAACGGTAGGTTGAAAAAAATATTAATGAATGATACGATTTATATAACCTTTTTTTAGGAGGCTTTATTATGAGCAAAAGTGCAGAAACACTCTCTTCAATTATGGAAGCAAGCTATCGACTGTTTGCCGGACATGGTATTACCAAAACGACTTATTCAATGATTGCTGAAGAAGTCGGAATTGCTAAACCGTCCATTTATTATTACTTTAAATCTAAAGATGCATTAATCGAATGTATTTTCACAGAATTATGTGCTGCGATGCAGTTTTCTTCCTTCTTCCATACAGAAGAGTTTACGAAAGAAAATTTTATTGAGAAATGCATTGAAATTGGATTCAAAATAATTGATGAACAGCAGAACGATCCTTATTTTAATCGTGTGTTGCAAGAATATGTATTACTATCTTCAAGAAATGATATGTACAAAGATCGATTACTAACTGTGCAAACAGAATATTTACAAGGATTTGAATCCCTCCTTACAAAAGCAAATGAGCTTCAATTGATTGAAAATAAAAATCTAGTTTCAAAAGCTCATATGTTAGCATTAGTGCTTGATAATGTCGGGAATTTTATGATGTTACATGTGGATATAGATTATAGACAAATATGGATGGAAGCTGTAAACAGTATTTTTGAAAGAAGGGATTGAATTGAATACTAAAAAACGAATTATCGGCTTAGACTTTGCTAGGGCCTTGGCGATGTTTGGTATGCTGCTTGTTAATTTTATGGTTATAACAGGTGCAGAAGGAAATGGTCCCCCATTTTTAATAACCTTCATGTCACTTTTTGAAGGTAGAGCTTCTGCCTTGTTTGTTATACTTGCTGGAATGGGCATATCTTTAATGACTAGATCCTCTGTTGCTAGAAATGAAAAAATAAAAATTTCTAATAGCCGAAAGATCATATGGAAACGGGCACTATTCTTATTTATTTTAGGATTACTTTTATACGTAATGGAGTGGACTGGGGATATATTACACTACTATGGTGTTTACCTTTTCGTTGCTGCCTTACTCATTACAGTCCGAAAAAAAGCATTACTCTTCTTATCTATTATTATCCTACTCTTGGCACAATCTCTTCAGCTTACTTTCAATGCTTTCGAAGGTTGGGGAGGCCCTACTCCATTTATAAACTATGTAGACTTCTGGACAGTTAACGGTTTTCTTCGCAATTTATTCTTTAATGGTTATCACCCTTTTTTCCCATGGTTTTCATTCTTCTTAATCGGTATGATAATTGGCAGATTAGATCTTCATAATAAAAAGATTAGAGATAGGTTGCTCTTGCTCGGTATTACATTCACCATACTGATAGAACTTTTATCAAAAGGGCTCACGTACTACTTCATTCCACACATTAGCAAAGCAACTGCTACATTTTTGTTTAATACAGGACCCATTTTACCAAATGTATTGTACATTTTATCTGCAACAGGATCTGCTATTGCTATATTAATACTTTGCCTCTATATCACTGAAAAATATGAAAATAATTGGTTTGTTACTTCCATTATACAAACAGGTCAATTAACATTAACTCATTATGTAAGTCATGTATTTATCGGGATTGGGACATTAATTCTATTCAATAGAATGGAACATCAAACACTACTTTTCGTTTTATTATTTGCTACTATATTTTTCATTTTCAGTATTTTGTTTAGCGTATTATGGAGAAAGAAATTTTCTAGAGGACCTATCGAATGGATTATGAGGAAATTAGCTAGTTAATTTACCTCCATACGAAAAAGGAAGTTGGAATCATTCCAACTTCCTTTTTTCTTTAATTAGCTGCACTTAATTTAATTCTAAGTTTTGTTTCACCTAAAGAAAGTTCATCGTCTTCGTTCGTTAAGTGACCAAATGTAAATTGTTTAACGAGTAAGTTTTCTTCCAATAAATCTTTATGGTTCGTTAACGTTCGTTGTAGCTCTACTTCTGTATCAAGAATAACATCGACTCGTAAATTAACTGGTAAATTCAACTGTTTACGATATTCTTGAACCGCACGAATGAATTCACGCGCTACTCCTTCTTGTAACAATTCTTCCGTTACATTCGTATCTAACATAACCGTATATTGTCCGTTAGTCGTGTTAGAGAATCCTGATTTTGCAACTTTCTCAACTAACACATCTTCAGCAGTTACAACTACTTCTTCTCCTGGTGTTGCTTCGTAAACTGCTCTTTCTGTTGATACAAAGTTTTGTACTTCTTCTTGTGATAATTGTTTTAGCCAACCATTCACTGCATTCACATTTTTACCGAATTTCGGCCCCGCTGTTTTAAAATTAAGCTTCAATTGATATGATGTGTATTTTGTTTCATCGAGTTCAACATGGAACGCTTTTACATTTAACTCATCCATAACGATATCACGATAAGATTCCCAATCCATATCATTCTCGTTATGCTCAAGTAATACAAGTTCTGCTAGCGGCTGTTTTACTTTTAAAGAATGCTGATTACGGTTACTTCTTCCAAGTTCAACAACTTGTAAAACAGCATCCATTTCCGCTTCTAATTTCGGCTGAAGTAGTGATTCATTTACAACTGGATAATCAGCTAAATGAACGCTACTTCCTTCTAAATTAAGATGAATGTCTTCCGCGACAAACGGTGTGAATGGTGCAATTAATTTACTAATTGTTACAAGTACTTCATGAAGTGTCTCATACGCAGCAGCTTTTTCAGCGTTCATACCAGATTCCCAGAAACGATTACGTGAGCGTCTTACATACCAGTTACTCACTTCATCTACAAGTACTGCAATTTCACGAGCTGCATTCGTAAATTGATAATCATCAAGTGCTGTTCTCACTTTTTTCGTTGTACTATGCAATCTTGATAATACCCATTCGTCTAATTTTGTAAGCTTTACATCATACGTTTCTTTCGGATTATACTCATCTAAATTTGCATATAAAACGTAGAAGCTATACACATTGACTAATGTATCTACAAATTTAGATTTCGCTTCCAGTACGGTTCTTTCAGAAAAACGCTTCGCATTCCACGGAGCACTATCAACAAGTAAAGCCCATCTTAGCGCATCTGCACCAAACTTATCTACTAAATCAACTGGATCTAGTGCATTCCCTTTACTTTTAGACATTTTCTGCCCTTCTTCATCTAAAACATGCCCTAGTGATAACACTCGTTTATACGGTACTTTTCCTGTATACAGTGCTGAGACTGCTAATAAACTATAAAACCAGCCGCGTGTTTGATCAATTCCCTCTGCAATAACATCAGCTGGAAACTGCTCTTCAAATAACTCTTTATTTTCAAATGGGTAATGATATTGTGCAAATGGCATGGAACCACTATCAAACCAAACATCAATTACTTCTGGTGTACGATTCATTGTGCCTCCGCATTTTTCGCAGCAGACTTGAACTTCATCTACATACGGCTTATGCAATTCTAAATCTTCCGGTGTTTCTTTCGTACTATGCTTTCTTAATTTGGCAATGCTTTTCGGCGCAAACTGATGATCACAACTTTCACATTCCCATACGTTTAATGGCGTTCCCCAATATCTATTTCGGCTAATATTCCAGTCCACCATATTTTCTAAAAACTTACCAAAGCGTCCATGTTTCATATGATCCGGATACCAAGTAACTGAATCATTATTTTGTAAAAATGTATCTTTAATTGCAGTTGTTCGGATTAACCAACTTTCTCCTGCATAATAAAGAAGTGGTGAATCACAACGCCAGCAATGTGGATAGCTATGTTCATATTTTTCTTTATGATATAGTAAACCTTCTTTCGCTAAATAACGAACAATGTCAACGTCACAATCTTTTACAAATTTACCTTTCAAAAATGGTACCGCTTCTGTATACTCACCTTTTTCATCTACAACGTGCAAGAATGACAATCCTTCACTTTGAACAACTCTATAATCGTCCTCTCCATATGCTGGAGCAATATGAACAAGTCCTGTACCACTATCTGCCGTTACAAACTCTGCTGCGATAACGCGGTAACCATTTGTAACTTCTTTCATCGGAAATGGCGCTGTATAAGATGTGTTTAATAATTCTTCGCCTTTATGAACAGATAATACTTCATAGTTTTCTTTTAATACTTCTTGTACACGTTCTTTCGCAACAATGTATACATGACCTTCTTGTTTTGCTTTAACATATTCCATATTTGGATGTACAGCAAGCGCTACGTTTGCTGGAAGTGTCCAAGGCGTTGTTGTCCAGCCTAAGAAATACTCATTTTCACTATCTTTCACTTTAAACTTCACAGTTGCACTTAAATCTTTTACTGTTTTATACCCTTGTGCAACCTCATGTGAGCTCAATGAGGTTTGGCAGCTTGGACAGTATGGTGAAACTCTATGTCCTTTATATAACAATCCTTTTTCATGGATTGTCCCCAAAATATGCCATACACTTTCGATATATGGATTCTTTAAAGTTACATATGGATCATCCATATCTACCCAATAACCAATACTTTCAGTGAATTCACGCCACTGCTTTTCATATGTGAAAACACTCTCTTTACACTTTTGAATAAATGGTTCAATGCCATATTCTTCGATCTCATGTTTACCAGAAATACCAAGTTGCTTCTCAACACCTAGTTCTACAGGTAAACCATGTGTATCCCATCCTGCTTTTCTTACTACTTTATAACCAGCCATCGTTTTATATCTTGCTACTAAATCTTTAATTGCCCGACCAAGTGCATGGCCGACGTGTGGTAAACCGTTCGCCGTTGGTGGTCCTTCATAAAACACAAACGATTGCGCGCCTTCTCGATTCTGAATTGATTGTTCAAAAATGCTTTGTTCGTTCCACTGCTTACGAATACGTGTTTCTCTCCCTACAGCTGACTCTTTTACATCTACTTTCTTCATCTACAATCACTCCTTTGAATGTTTTAAAAGCACACAAAAAACCCGTCCCTATGAAGTAGGGACGGGTTTACCCGCGTTACCACCCTAATTCTATTAGCTTTTTCACTAATAGCGCTTAGCAACGTACTATCATACGTGTTCTTTGTAACGGTAGACATCCGTCCGGGCTTACTCACTTTCAGCCTCGGCTCCTCGGAGATGATTTTCAAATAACGTCTGCCCACCGGCTTTCAGCAATATACCGGCTCTCTGGAGAACAGTTCACTATTTTACTCTTTCTCGTCTTCAGATTTGTATACTTTGTTAAAAGTTATTTTATGCCATTTGACAACTAATTGTCAACTAATTCAAAATATATCCTTATCTTTTCCCCTATTCTTATACAATTACTTTTCAAATTCTCGCAATGCTGCTAAATTTTCATCATCCTCAATAAGTTCAGCAAAGAATCCCGATTCATCCTCACGAAGGACAATTTCAAGCTCTTTCTTCGCCTCTTCATTTCTATTTAACTGTGCTAAATAACAAGCACGATCATATCTTGCTAACAAATCACTTGCATCCATTGTTAATACTTCATTTGCTATTTTTTCTGCCTTTAGTGTTTGGCCGGCACCATGATATGAAGACGCTAAAGAAAGGAGAATTGCTGTTTCATTTGGATGATGTATAGAAGCATTTTCTAATACATGAATTGCCTCTTCAAACCTTTCTTGACTTTGATACATTTCTCCTAAAGCAAGAAATGCTCTACTTACGAACGGTGTTTGCTCCGTTAATTGTAAGGTCATCTTTTCTGCTTTTCTTTCTTCCCCTGCTTTAAAGAATACTTGTGCTTGCAGAAGAAGTGTATCATAATCATCTGGTAGTTCTCGAACCATTTGCTTCGTTAATTCCAAAGCATCTCTTAACATATCTTCTTCCTCGCACTCAACGAAAAGATTTACAAGTTGCTTCGCTACTTCATAATCCCATCTATTTTCTAGTGACGTGTGCAGAATCTCTATTGCTTCTTTATTCATCTCTAAATTCTCATAAAATAGCGCAAATCGCTGTGCTGCCATACTATTTTTCGGATTTAACTTTAAAGAGATTTCATATAAATCAATTATCATAGTAACCATTGAAATTTCTTTCGCACGATTTTTCATACGATAAAAAGCTCTCGTAATGATAGATCGTTTCGGCTGTTCATGCAGCTGGCGTTCAATCCATATTTCCGTAACCGCAGCTGCAGCATACATGAATGCTGTACTTCTTTCTGCTTTTTTCACCTTTAACGTATGAAGAAAATCTCGTATGTTAGACAATTTTTTATGTTGCTCTACTGCTTTTACATAAACATCAAATATACGTTCATTATCAAAATCTTTTTGTATTACTTTCATTGCAACTTCAATTGCTTTTACATTTCTTTTTTTCACTAATACTTTTGCATAATGATATAGAACTTCTATATGCTCACCATCTAATTGTAGCGCGTATTCAATCTGTGCTTGTTCTTTATCTATTTCATTCATCGCTCCGTACACATATGCAATCGCATCTAAACGCCATATTTCAGGTACTTCTTCCTCTAATTGTTCTAGTTCAGTCAGCAATTCTTCCTGAAGATTCATATCTACTGAAAGCTGTGCCAAATATTCCATATTAATATGCAACGGCTCTTCCTTCATCGCCTGAACCATATGACTTTGTTCTTTAGAACGGTTTTCTTCTTTTTCGTATATTTCCGCAAGCTGTAAATGTACACCTACGAAATTCCCATCAAGCTCTAAACATGTTTCATACGCTTGTTTTGCTTCCGTCAATTGCCCTAATGCCATAAGTGTTTCACCAATTCGGTAATACGGTAATGCCGTTTCCTTTTGTTCTATCGCCTTATTATATCTTTTCATCGCTTGGCCGTACTGTCCAATAGATTCATATAAAATACCTGCATAACAACCGTACTCACTTACTTCATTACTTTCTTTGTGTAACGTTCTTAAAAACGCTATACCTCGTTGTACAAATTCCGTTCCTTTAATTCGATTCACATATTCATCTAACGCACTTGCTACATTATAATCGCTTTTCTTTATACCATTTTCTAACTTAGATAGCGCTACTTTAAACCCTTCTTCATTTCCACCAAGTTCAAGTTCAGCATCCCATAAAACCATTCCTGCATTCATGAGGAAATCTTGGCTCTTTTCAATTTGCTTCTCAAGACCAAGAATGTATTCTTTTGCTTCCTTGTATTGTTCTCTTGCCATATACACTTGTGTAAGTCCGAAGTGAGAATAAACATCCTCATCGTTTTCTTCTAAAGCACGCTTATACAATACTTCTGCTTCTTCCAAGCTATCATTTTGAAAATGATAGTCACCTAATTTTACGTAAAGAGGTGCTTTATCATCACAATTCTCAATACCGTTTAATAAAATTTCTTTCGTACTTTCCTCATCCTTCAAATCAGATTCGTATATTTCCGAAAGTTTCGTATAAATGTAAGGTGCATTACTATCCAAATGAATCGCTACTTTAAGCCCTTTTATTGCTAAATATAATTTTCCTAGTTGATGTGCACATCTCGCTCGTTCATACCATACATGTGCTTCATATTTATACTCTTTTAACAAGTCATTAAAGATTTCATATGCTTCTTCATATCTTTCTAAATCTATTAATATTAAACCGTGATTCGTTAAAGTGAACCTTTCAGGACTGCGCTCTAACGCAACTTGAGAGTATTGCAATGCTTTTTCAGATTGATCAATATACATATAGGATAAAGCGAGAAAACTCCAAGCAATAGGCTGATCTGCGTCTAATTGTAACGATGAACGAAAGCTTGAAATTGCTTCTATATAACTTTCCTGCTCAAAAGCATATCTTCCATTTATCAAATGATATAATGCACGATTATTTTTCTTCTCAACGCTTGTCAGCATTTGCTCCGCTTTCTCTACTTCCTGAAGACGAATAAAACACTGTGCACCATGCAATTTAACAAAGTCCGAGTTCGGAAACTTTTCCATTAACTTATCGATACAATATAAAATAAATTCTTTATCTACTTCAACATCTAAGTGCTTTATCGTATATAGCCACGTATTTGGATTATCGCTCGTTTCTTTTAAAAATTGTACTAAGTTACTAATTCCCTCTTTGTCATGTTCATCTAAATGATCCGTAAGAGAAAAAATAGATTTAAAATAACGATTTTCTTCCTCACTTAGAAACGCTAGTTGCGCCTTCTTTTCTTTCGGAACAAACGTGATTGCTAAACAGCCTGTATAACGATATTTTTCTTGTAATTTACTATATTCTACAAGAACTGGTTCTATAAAGTTTGGATCTTGAACATAGAAAGCTTGCAATGTATCATCATATCCAGATAGAACTTGTACGTGTGAAGCATGCTCAATATCTATACTTAATAAAACAGGAATTCCTTCATCAATCAGTCTCTTATAATTCTCTTCATTCCCTTTAAAATAACGATATTCATAACCTAATTCTTCTAAATAAGAAACAGTATCTGAAAACTTCGATCCTGTCATATCAAAAATAAACTCTGCTATTTCATCTTGTGTACGTGTCTCTCCCCATATACGCAACATCATCTCTAAACTTGTCGGAACACAATAATTATCCTTTTGTACAATAGGAACTATCGGCAAGTGAACCTTTTTTCCATCCGGATTTTTTTCTAAATTATGATATAAAGATTCTTTTAAACTCTTTTCTTTTTTTAATAGCTTTTGTAAATCTGCAAATTTATTCATTTTGTAAAGCGCTTCTGCACGTAAATGTACAAAGTAAGTATTATAGGCATGATATGGCAGCTGAGTATTTATGTTATCTATTACCGCTAACATCTCTTCATATTGCTCTAAATCTAATAAATACTTTACCTTCTCAAAATGAAAATATGGTACTTGTGGGAACTTTACAATCGCATCATCAATTAACTGTATCGCACGTTTTTGTTCTCCTTTATTTGCATACAATTGTGATAATAAATAGGTAGATAACTCTTCACAATCTTCATGCTGCATGCCAGCAATAAATTGTTCTTCCGCTTTCTCCCATTCGCCTGTATGCATATAAACGTAGCCCCATTTATCAAACACTACGCGCGTACTGTACTCCTCTGCTTTTTGCATATACATTAGCGCTTCTTCATTTCTTTTCATTTCTAAAAGACATCGTACTAACGTAAAATATGTTTTCGCTAAAAAATCTGCATCTATTTCTTCTTTATTACTCTCTTCCAAAGTTTCTTTTAACAGCTGCTCTGCTTCAAGAATTTTCCGCTCATCAATTAGCTCATCACAATATAAAGAGAGCGTTCTCATATTTGGGAATTTTTTATAAGCGTAACGAATGAGGAATGAACTGTATTGGTGCATAAGCCCTTCATCAGTAAGGCGAATTAATATATCGAACTCCTTATGCGAAGTAATATTGGCAAGCCAATTCTTCACATAGGATAAAGTATTCGTTTCTTTTATATATGCAATTTCATTATTTATTTCCTGTAATCCATCTACAAATCTCTTGTCTTTTAAACAAGTTTCTAACTGCTTAAAATCTAGCATGCATTCACCTCGAATTTATATTTATACTGCTACTTGCTTAGATTTTACACACCATATAGTATGTATTCAACTAAAATCTCTTATAATGAATGGTATTAATTAATATTATTCAAATTTATAACAAAATATAGTAAAAATGATTGTTTTTCTCCGTATTTTGTTTAATTATATGGAATAACGTAACATGCGGTTTTAATCTTGTAGAAGCTGAAATTAGTACATAAAATTATATCAGCGATAATTCAAATATATCGGCGATTTTCAAATTATATCGACATTAAACGACGATCCTTATATATCATGACTTTTAACATACTATGTCACCAAATGTAATTTTCATATTCGGAGCGTATACTAAAGAAGAATGCACATGAAATATTTTAAAAAATCGTAGTTCAGCTTCATATTGAGCTAGCGCATCATCATATGTTAATCCTCTAGCCATTAAACATTCTACAAATTGTTGCTTATCACCCGGATCACCTGCAATCCCCTCTTCTTTTAATGATTGATACAAATCGTTTTTATCATTGTGATGCATATTTGAATCTAAAAAGTTCACTTTATCGCTTACTCTACATTCAATATTTTTCACACCTAATTCACTTAAATATATCGGTATTTTCATACCAATATTTCCATCTTTTCCACTCCTCTGCGTGTCACTTTCAAATAAATTCTGCAAAATGCCTAGCTGGATAATTTCCGATTGGTTCTCTCCATCCAAAGTGTATGAAGACATATTTGATATCCAATGTGGTTCAAAACAGATTATTTTCCCGCCACTTTTAACTGAATGAGTCATTTTTTGTAGTATCGTTTTTGGTGAACTCATATGTAATAAGAAGGCATGACAAATTGCTATATCGTATGTATCGTTCAATTCAATTTCTATAGCATCTCCCTCCAGAAATTCTGACTCGTACGGAAGTGAACGAAACAACTCTCTCGCTTCAGCTAATAATGTTTCTCCACTATCAATGCCTGTATACTTTGATCCTTCTGGAAGTAAAGGCATTAATAATAAGCCTAAATAACCATATCCACAACCATAATCAACAACATGGACTGGCTCAGAAATCTTCCAAACTGAATTCACTAGAAAACTTACATAATCGCTATTGTAATATAAATCTCTCGTATTTTTTAAATACGCTAGTTTACTGTTCCAATCGTATGTTTCCAACCTCTAACGCCTCCTTTTATATACACCCCTTACAATTCTCCATTTAACAAAACATTCCTACATTTTTAACAATTACCCAAGAAATTGGTTTTAATAAGGTGAGATTACTGCTTACATGACTCCTATACCAAATAAAAAGGCATACATATCTGTAATGATACATACACCTTTTATGCTACATCTCCTCAGGAGCCTCCACCCCAAGTAAACGTAATCCTTCTTTTAATACAACCGTCACAGCATAAACCAATGCGAGTCTGCTGTCTTTTTCTTCACTCTCTTCTAATATACGAACATTACCGTAATATTTATTGAACGATTGTGCTACATCTAATACATATTTCGAAATAATCGATGGCTCATTTTTATTGAAAGCTGCTTCAATTACTTGTGGGAATTTGTTTAGTAATTTTACGACACTCCAGCTATGATCGTCTTTTAAAGCAAACGTACATGTTTCAAATTCTACACTTTCTTTTCTTAAAATAGAGCAAGCACGTGCATGTGTGTACTGTACGTAAGGGCCTGTTTCTCCTTCAAATTTCAGCATGTTTTCTAATGAGAATTCAATATTGTGCATACGCTCATTTTTTAAATCGTGGAAGATGATTGCACCAACACCGACTTGCTTTGCTACTACTTCTTTTTGTTTTAAGTTTGGATTTTTCTCTTCAATATTTTGTTTTGCAAGTTCGATTGCTTCTTCGAGTACTTCTTCAAGTAAAATAACTCTTCCTTTACGTGTCGACATTTTCTTACCATCTTTTAAAATGAAGCCAAACGGTACGTGTTCCATACCATCAACCCAAGTATAGCCAAGTTTTTTTAATACGGTGAAAAATTGATTGAAATGTAAGCTTTGTTCTGGACCAACAACATATAGCGCTTTATCAAACCCATAAGTGTTTTGACGATATAAAGCTGCCGTTAAGTCACGCGTTGCATAAATCGTCGCACCATCTGATTTTCTAATTAAGCAAGGCGGCATTCCTTCTTCTTCTAAATTAACGACTAATGCACCTTCTGATTCTTCAAGCAACTCATTTTCTTCTAAAATCCCAATAAAATCTTCCATTAAATTATTATAAAATGCTTCTCCCTGAAAATTAGTAAATTCTACGCCGAGAAGTTCATAAATGCGCGAAAATTCTTTAAGGGACTCATGACGGAACCAATTCCAAAGCTCTACCGCTTCTTCATCACCTTCTTCTAATTTCTTAAACCAAGCACGTCCTTCTTCTTCTAGTTCTTCGTCGTCTTTTACCTCTTCATGGAATTGGACATATAACTTAAATAGCTCACGTATTGGATCTTCTTTAACTACTGCTTCATTTCCCCATTTTTTATAAGCCGTAATTAACTTTCCAAACTGTGTTCCCCAATCTCCTATATAATTAATCCCTACAACTTCATAGCCACATTTTTCAGCGATATGTTTCAGCGAATTTCCTATCATTGTAGAACGTAAATGCCCCATCGAAAAAGGTTTCGCGATATTAGGAGAGGAATAATCAATTACTACTGTTTTTTCACAGCCAAAGTGGTTTTGACCGAACTCTTCTTTCTCCGCTAAAACTGTTTTTAATACTGCATCACTTACAGTTTCACGATTGAAAAATACATTTACATACGGACCAACGGCTTCTACTTTCGTAAAAAACGGATCATTTAATTTCTCAGCAACTTCCTTTGCGATAAGAGCTGGTGCTTTTTTATATTGCTTCGCTAATGAAAAACATGGGAACGCTGCATCTCCAAATTCATCTTGTTTCGGTGTTTCAATTAAATCTAAAATTTGTTTTTGCGTTAATTCATTCGTGAAAATATTAGATAAACTTTCCGCAAACTGCATTTTATAATCCATGATACAACCTCCTTATTTTTTAAAACACAAAAAACTCGTCTCTAAAAAAGAGACGAGTTTTAACCCGTGGTACCACCCTTGTTGTTCGTTACGAACCACTTTCCCGTTTATAACGAGGACAGGGGGGCCTCGGCTTTCTCTACTATTCGTTCAAGAAGCATCTCCGAAGTGCGCTTCATCTTTTTCTTCCGTACTAGGCTCACACCATCCCTAGCTCGCTTTCCTTCTAAAAAAGACTACTCTCTTCATCACAGACAGTATATTTAATTAATTATTGCTTATTATACATCTTTTCAAACAATTAGCAAGGGTCAATTACACCAAAATGAAACTTAGCACTTTTTCTTTTGTATACATGAAAATTGTGTTTTTCAAATCTAGAACTACGAAAATGATCTTTTAAAACAACACGTTTTCTCGCCACTCGTTTTGCCTCCGCAATTGTTTCGTCAGTAATATCATGATACAAAGCGAAGTGTTTTAATCCTTTAATTCCATCGGATTCTATGACAGTTTCTTCAAACATCGGATCAAGGTAAACGACATCATAACTATTGTCTTCACATTGCGCTAAAAATGAAAAATGCTCCGTTTGCTTTACTTGGATTCTTTGCATTGCTTCATCGATTTCAGAAACAGATGAATACCATGTTTTCAAACCATTTTCCATAATATAAGCCATATATTCATTGCCTTCAAGTCCTGTTACTGTTCCACTTTCACCAACAACATAACTAGCTACAACACTATCTGATGCCATACCAAGCGTACAATCTAACACTCTCATTCCGCTCTCTAATTTAGCAGCTTGTACAAACGGATCGTGCTCTCCACGCATTAACCTTTTCACACGAAACATCGCTGAGTTCGGATGAAAGAAAAATGATTCTTCCGTACCTTTCGGATAAATAGCTAATCGGTTCTTTCCTACGACAAGTACATCTTGTTCATACTGTTCATGCAGCTTATGTACTGGTATGTCATTACGTTTAACGAAAGAAGCATTTAATTCTGCTGCTACCTTGTTTGCATAATCTGTCATTTCTTTGTTCGTTCTTCCTGCTGTTGTTACTATCATTCTTTCACCTCTATATAAAGAAAAGAGGGAGATTTACTCTCCCCCTTCTTTTAGCAATTCTTTTCGAAAGCTTGCTCTAAGTTCGTAATAATTTCGTCCATAGTTGCACCTTCAATTTCATGACGGTGAATGAAGTGAACAACTTCTTTTCCTTTTAATAATGCCATAGATGGTGAAGATGGAGGAATTTCTCCGAAGTATTCACGCATTTTTGCAGTAGCATCTTTATCTTGACCTGCGAATACAGTTACAAGATGATCAGGTTGTTTTTCAGCACGAACAACCGCTTGACCTGCTGATGGACGTGCTAAACCAGCTGCACAACCACAAACAGAGTTTACAACTACTAAAGTTGTACCTAATGTATTTTCCATAAATTCTGTTACAGCTTCTTCTGTAGTTAACTCTTCAAACCCAGAACGCACTAACTCTTGGCGCATTGGGATTACCATTTGGCGCATGTATTCTTCATAAGCATTTGACATCTTGTAATCTCTCCTTCAACTTTCATTCCAAATTCATCATATCACGCTCTATTAATAGGTGCAAAAGAAAGATAACGATGATTTCATTTTTTTGTAGGGATTTCACAAACCCCACCGCGGCAATGTCCCACTGGAACAAGTTTTCTATTATTAGCGATATAATCGTATACTTTACTTCCAAAACCAAGTACGATGGATAGCTTTATAAAAGGAACGGCAAACCAATAAGATGGAACGGCCTTTGCTAATACATCTATGCTCTGAATGCCGTCATACCACTTATTATTTTTAAAAATATACAGTCTTTGTTCCATCTTACTTTGTAGTTCTTGAGAAAGCTTATATTTCTCAACTACATCTTCATTTCGAAATGAAACAAATTTCATCTTACCCTTTTTATCTAATTTTTTCGTACGTTCTGCAACGGCCGTACACATCGGACACCAACTATCATAGAAAACAATCATACATTATTCCCCTTTACGAGACTCCGTCATTTGTTTCCATACAGAACCTTTTGCTTCTTCTCCGCCTTCAATACGCTCTAATGCTAGACGTGCTTGCA
Organism: Bacillus sp. FSL L8-0152; assembly: GCF_038006365.1. Classification (NCBI taxonomy): domain Bacteria; kingdom Bacillati; phylum Bacillota; class Bacilli; order Caryophanales; family Bacillaceae; genus Bacillus; species Bacillus sp. FSL L8-0152. Next base: position 2,140,856 of record NZ_JBBOVB010000001.1, on the reverse strand, counting down.
TCGCTACTTCAAACTCTGGATCATCTTGCGCTGCTTTTAATGCTGGAATCGCACTTTCATCTCCAAGTTCAAATAAGAACATCGCTGCACGCCAGCGTACTAATTTACTTGGATCTTTCAGAGATTTAATCATAACGAACATCGCTGCCGGATCACCTACATCTGATAAACAATCTCCTGCAGTACGACGAACACTTACAGAGCGATCTAACAACGCTTTATATAATAGCGGTAATACTTCATCACCTTTTACCATACCTAAATACGCTGTTGCTAAACGGCGTATTGAAACTTTTTCATCATCTAACGCCATCTTCAACACTGGAATATCTTCTTCAGTAGGATCCATTTGTTCTAATGCTGCAAAACGGTTTTTCCAGTCAGAATCTTTCATCATCTCTTCTGTTACTTTATATGGCTCACGCTTTTGAATCGTTACTTCAACAGCACCTGCTTGATTTAATAATTCTTTAACCGTTTCATTTACACGTTCTTCTGAATAAGCAGCAACAATCTCTTCTACTACTTCTTTCCCGATTTCTTCAAAATTACCGTAACGTGTACTTTGTTCTACCCATTTACGCTCTTTTACAACGTTTGGTGCAGACATTTGTACTTTCATGATTGATTCTTTGAAACGATCTGGTAAGCCAACGCGTTCTTCCGATGTTCCATCTGTTAACTTTACTTGCATTGGAATTGTAAAGAACATTTGAACAAACACTTTCACTTCTCCAAAATGAGACAGTTGTTGTTCTTCACTTTCTTCCACTACTTCTTCGCCAAAAACAGCACGAACTTGTTGTAATAATACTTTCCAGTCATACTTTGCATTTCGCTCGACTGCTAAAAAGTCAGCTACATGATACACACCTTTAATGCCTTCAATTTTCAAAATTTCTTGCACTTGCATTGGTGCTTGTTCTTTATTTTCATTTGTATAATTATTACGCGCTCCTGATGGTAATACTTCATTCAAAATAACTTTCATTGTATTTGGACTTGGCGTCGGTTCAATTGCTTTAATCTTCACGTAAAAAACTCTCCTTTATTGCGTGTTCTTAGCTGTATTGTAACATGTTATCACTCTATACTCCTACTCGGATGCTTAATTTTACTACTTTCTTCCCATTACCATACTATTTCATTCTTTTTACATTTCAAATTAGGAATGAGGTTTTAAAAGCTTTCGTTTCCGATGCTTTTTATTTTTTATCCATTTCTTGAGGTACCGCCAGTATTAAAAAAAAACACACGCTAAGCAAAAAAATATAATAAGCTGTCCATATAGACAGCTTATTTACATATTTTTCGTTCTCGGAAGTTGATCTTGTAGCGCTCTTTCTCGTAATTCACTATGTTTTCCAAAGAAAATATTGAAAGACAAGGCGATGAATACATTTGCAAAATGACAAAACTGTAAGAATACACGAGTATTTGTAAGAAAGTTCGATGTTTTCCTTTTTCTTTTTTTATTATAGTGAAAAAGAAGAACGAAATATTCTCTTATGTAGGAAAGGAAGATAATAATGATTGATTTATTAAATAAATGGATGTTAGAAAGTACAGGAAATTTCAATATCGTTGTAGGACTTACAGCACTTCTATTTTTGGGTTCAGTAATTACACTTATTATTATTTACAAAAAAATTGGTAAACCAGATGAAAGAACAACTCCTATTTATTTTAAAATTATTTCTTGTATGTTTACTACTCAAATTCTAATGAATTGCATATTTATTTCTTTAGTTGGTAAAGATATTGAGAATTTCCGTCAAATCTTTATATTATTTGAAGCCTTTGTATTCTTCGTTGGAGCTATTTATTCGTTTAAATTATATAGACAAGAATTTAAATAATTCACTTGCAAGAAACAATAAAAGGGGGATTCCTTACTCTCAGAAAGGATCCCCTTTTTTATTTTCTATCACTCGATTCTTCTTTTTATACATTCCTATCCTGGCATGGGTTTTACGGTTCTCGATTGTTACTGGATTAGCCGAAAAACGTAATAAAATTTTGTATACTCTTTACTTGTTTTCCAAAAAAAAGCTGGCGGTACTCCTTCTTTAAGTTTATTAAAATACTTTCCACAATTTTTTCCGTAGCTATTACTTAAAATCACCTTTTATTACGATGCCCCCTCCCGCCTTCTCTCCAAAAAGGTAATACTCTCAATCACAACTTCAGTTCTATATATTCTCTTGCCTTGTTCATCATCGTAATTACTCGTCTGAATACGCCCTGTAATCCCAACAAGTGATCCCTTCTTACAATATTCAGTTACATTCTCAGCCGATTTTCGCCAAACGACACAATTAATAAAATCGACTTGTTGTTCACCTAAACTATTTCGAAATCCTCTATTCACCGCAATACATATTCTTGCATAAGCAACGCCTTGTTTTGTGTAGTATAATTCTGGCTCCTTTGTCAATCTACCGATTAATACAACTCGATTCATCATAAGTTATACCACCTCACATATTTTTCTTCATTGTAAGGAGAAGTATTTGAATAGTAAAAAGCACAAAATGATATATCCGTAAGTAAAAAGTATTATTTTAGACCTTACAAAACAAAAAAAGAAACCATACATAGTTCAAACATGTATGGTTTCAAAATTTATTACACTTCAGTACAAGATATGTAATATCCTCCGCGAGCCATCTTTATTTCAGCACGGTACATTACATTTTCTAAGTAAAAAGTAATCGGTTTAACTTTACTCTCAAATTTTAGTCTTTCATTGCATTCAGTTGCATATCCTTCAATCGCTGAAGTAATAACTTCAGATGATGGATACGTTAAAGCTTCATCTAGTTCTATGAAAAAACTTTTAGAAAATAGTTTTTTCATAATCCCCTTCTTCTCTTTCATCATATTCCATCTCCTTCAATTCAAGTTGATAACATCCATATTATGCCATACGTTCAATATATCTTTGAAAATAAAAAAAACCTGCATTTTTCATGCAGGTTTTTTTATTAGTCATTTTTCGTAAAGTAAGAAACGAAACGAAGAATTTCTAAGTATAACCAAACTAATGTAAGCATTAGTCCCATTGCAGTGTACCACTCCATATATTTCGGAGCTTGACTACGTACACCATTTTCGATTAAATCGAAATCTAGTAATAAGTTTAATGCAGCAACTACAATAACAACTGCACTAATAATAATACCGATTGTACCACCTTGGTGAATGTATGGAACAGTTACACCAAACATATTTAGTAGGAATACGACTAAATACATAACCATAATTCCGAGTGTTGCTGCCATAACGCCTGTACGGAATTTATCCGTTACTTTTACTACGCGTGTTGCATATAACACTAACATTGCAAATAGAATTGAGATTGTTAGTAATACAGCATTTAAAACGATAGAATCGCCAAATTTCATTGTATAAACTGCTGAAATACTTCCTAACACAACCCCTTCTACCGCCGCATAGATTGGTGCACCAAAAGGTGAAATACGCGGGAAGAACATAGACGCAAATGCGATGATTGCCGCAACGATTAAAGCACCAATTAATACTGGCATCTTCATCGTCCCCTGCATCATCTGTATGTATGAATAGACAGACGTTGCAAGTAGCAAGATAAGCATAATGAACGTTTTGCCTACTGTTCCGCCAATCGTCATCGCAGAAGCGCTTGCTCCCTCTTTACGGAATGCCTCTTTTTTCAACATTGGATTAGATGTTCTCATTTTTTCCCTCCTAAAATAGGTTCTACCAATAGTGTAAAGTTTTTCTCTTTACTTTTCAATATATGCAGCTTGTTTTTATTTTAATCCTTCAACGATGTCTGATAGTTCACTCCATCTTTCCATCTTTTTTTCTAGCTCTTCTTCTGTTTTCTGCTGTGCTTCAGATAATTCTTGTGCCTTTGTGAAGTCAGATCCAACTTTCGCAAGTTCTTCTCCAATTGACTCAATTTTTTCTTCAAGTTCGGCAATTGTATCTTCAATCGTTTCCCATTCACGCTGCTCATTGTATGAAAGTTTACGTTTACGTTGTTGTTTTGGAGCTTCTTCTACTACTTTTTTCTCTTTTTGAACTTCCGCTTTCTCCATAAGTTCTCTCGTTTTTTCCATTTCTAAATAATCTGTATAACTACCTAGGAACTCACGCACTTCGCCTCCGCCAGTAAAGATGAACAGTTCATCTACTACTTTATCTAAGAAGTAACGGTCATGCGATACAGTTAAAACGACACCTGGGAAATCTTCTAAATAATCTTCTAGTACTGTTAATGTTTGTGTATCTAGATCATTCGTAGGTTCATCAAGTAAAAGTACGTTTGGTTCTCCCATTAAAATACGTAATAAATATAAACGTCTTCTTTCACCACCAGATAGTTTACCAAGCGGTGTACCATGTGAATGAGTCGGGAATAAGAAACGTTCTAACATTTGAGATGCACCAATTACTTTTCCATCTGTTGTATGAATAACTTCTGCAATCTCTTTAATGTATTCAATCATACGCTGATTTAAATTCATCTCTTCATTTTCTTGCGTATAATAAGCAACTTTTACAGTTTGCCCAACTTCAATTTCACCACTATCAGGAGATAACTTACCTGCAAGCATATTTAATAGGGAAGATTTCCCGCTTCCATTCGCTCCAATAATTCCGATGCGATCGCCTGGTTTCACGATATGATTAAAGTTGTTTAATACCGTTTTATCACCAAATTTTTTCGTCACATCTTTTAACTCAAGTACTTTTTTCCCAAGACGGCTACCGCTAAGTGCAATATCAACTGACTGTTTTGCAGCTGGCCCTTCTTGGCCCTTTAGCTCATCAAATCGTTGAATACGTGCCTTTTGCTTTGTTGAACGGGCTTTTGCACCGCGGCGGATCCATGCTAGTTCGCGGCGATATAAGTTTTGACGTTTTGATTCTTGCGCAATTTCTTGTTCTTCACGAAGTGCTTTCGCTTCTAAAAACGTACTGTAATTCCCTTCATAACTATACAGTTTCCCATTATCTAATTCGAAAATACGATTCGTCACACGATCTAAGAAATAACGATCATGGGTTACAAGTAATACTGCGCCATTATATCGAGCTAAATATTCCTCTAACCATTCCACTGTCTCATGATCAAGATGGTTCGTAGGCTCATCTAAAATTAATAGATCCGGTGTTTCAATAAAACATTGCGCCATCGCAATACGTTTTTTCTGTCCACCAGATAAATTTCCAACAGTTGCAGTGAAGTCCGTAATTCCTAATTTCGTTAAAAGAGATTTCGCATTTGCATTTGCTTCCCATGCACTCATTGCATCCATACGTTGCTGCACTGCAAATAATTGTTCCTGTACTTTTTCATTACTTGGATCTTTTTCGATATGTAATAGCGCCTTTTCATACTCACGAAGAAGACGAATTAAAGGAGTATCACCATGGAAGACTTGCTCTAGCACTGTTAGTTGTTCATCAAACTCTGGTTGCTGTGATAAATAACTAATTGTATACCCACGAGAATGAGTCATATCACCTGTATCAGGAATTTCTGCCCCTGCAATAATTTTTAATAACGTCGATTTACCAGTTCCGTTTACACCGATAATTCCGGCACGGTGTCCTTCTGCAATACTAAATGATAATCCATCAAATAACGGTTTTTCTCCATATGATTTTGATAAGTTTTCCACAGTTAACATTTTCATATTTGTGCATTCCACTCTTTCATAAATTGTTCAATAAACTGTTCCATATAACGATGACGAACTTCCGCCTCTTGTTTTGCTGCGTTCGTGTTCATTAAGTCTTTTAATTTCAAAAGTTTTTCATAAAAATGATTTAAAGATGGATCGTTATTTTTTCTATATTCATCTTTCGTCATCACTTCACGCGGAGTAATAGTTGGATCATACATTAATCTCCCTTTCGCTCCACCATACGCAAATGTGCGAGCTATTCCAATTGCTCCAAGGGCGTCTAAGCGATCCGCATCTTGAACAAGCTTCCCTTCAAGTGAATCCACTTTACCGCCATGACCACCTTTATAAGACATATTGGCGATGATATGAAGAACATGTTTACTTTCCTCTTCTTCCACATGTAACTCTTCTAACCAATCAGAAACTTTTTTCATTCCTTCTTCTTCACTTTCATTTAACTTCTCATCTGCCACATCGTGAAGTAATGCTGCCATTTCAATTATAAAACGATTTCCCCCTTCTTGCTCGGATAAAGAAATCGCCAGTTTATGTACGCGTTCAATATGATACCAATCATGCCCACTCGCATCTTTTTCTAAAATATGTTTTACAAAAGTAATTGTTTTTTGAATCTTTTCTTGTTTTGTCATTTTATCTTCACCCAGTTACTTATTGTAACACGCCCGCATTTTTTCATCACATATTTTCTTGTCCGCCCATACACTGAGTGGTAAGCATCATCATGAAGGAGGAATAAATATGTTCTATAATAATCAACCGCCTTATCCAAGGCAACCATTTTACCCTCAACAACAAGAACAAAGATACACAGAACAATACGAAGAACAAGAGTTACAACAGCAAGAACAACAATATGACGAAAACCCATATGCAACAACGCAAAATCAAGAAACTGAATTTCAACAAAATCCATATGAAACACGTCCAAATTATGAATATCCTCAAAATCCATATGCGGTACCACAAAACCAAGAACAACCATATCAACAAAATCCATATGCAGCACCACAAAACCCATACACAACTCAACCACAACAACCGCAATACCAACAACAAATGTATCAACCAAGCTACGACGCACGTGTCTCACCACCTAAACCACCAACAATAGATCCAACGCAGCCACAAATTTTACCGCCAGGACCAACATTAGACATTACACAACCACAAATCTTACCACCTGGACCAATTACTGAACCAACACAACAACAAATTCAACAAGTTGTCGGTACACAGTTTTTACCTTTCAAGAAACCCGTACTAGATTTCGTAAAACCATGGGTAGATTACGGTTTAAATGAAGCAAAACATACATCACACGAACACGCATTAACAGAAGTTGCTGCGATTATGTTTTTAGTTGGTAAAGGCTTCAATCCGACGATTGCTCATTATATCGTAGAATCTTGGGAGAAGAATGAACAGTTTTAGGGTTGTTTATTTTATGTTCAGAAAAACTATAAAAGCGTCGCAAATGCCTGTTATACAAGCATTTGCGACGCTTTTTATTTGTTATATTATATTCTACTTCAAAAGGGTATTTCATATTTTTTCACATGTTTTTATATTATTTGTGAGCAAATAATAACCTTTTAATTAAACTGTATTAGATCCCCTTGATAAATAAACATTCCCCTTCCATTTGTTGAACTTGTGTTCTAAAAATATACTTTCATATTATATAGTTTCATTTCGTTTCATAGGTCTTATTAAATACGTCTTTATTTGATAAGGTTTTTCTACGATATCACTACTTATTATTAATTCGTGGCTGTTTTTATTCTTGATATTAAGACTGTTTTTATGAGCATTTCGTATAAGTATGATGTAACTGATTAAAGCTATTTTCAAAGACGACATATCGGCGATACTTTATGTCTATTTCTTATAGGTGTTAGCAAGTTCGTTTGCAAACTTGTTAGCACTTTTTTATATTTCTTCTATAAATAAATGCCCCTTAATATAATCTAAATTTTATATATTTACTTTTCTTCTATTTATCTTATAATCTTAATTGGGAGAGGGAGGAAAATATATATATGTCTAAAAATGCAAATGTACTATTAAGTCAAATCAAGATAGTAATTGAAATTACAAAAAATAAACAAAAAGAAAAAGAAGATCCATTCTATGAAGATTTACTAAAACGATTAAATCGTTTAGCTAATTATCTGCAAAGTAACGATTATACTAATGACGGATTAGAATCTCGTCGAATTAAAGGCGCAGTGAGAGCCTATACTGATACCGGTCTCGTAAAAAGCTTTGACGACCCTCTACTTATTGAATTAGATAAATTAGAGACTATGCTAAATGAAAATTAACAATTCCTTTCAAAGTATATTAATTGTAAATAAATAAAAATAGACCACCTATTACAGGTGGTCTATTAGAATCTTGGGAAAAGAATGAGCAGTTTTAAGGGTGTTTATTTTTAAGTATCTAGAACACTCGCTAAGTTTAAGGAGAACTTAACAGACATGCGTCCGGCATAATGCCATGTCCACACCCAAGGATCGGTTACATAAAATAACGTATCTAACATCGGAAGTCTATTGGTCTTTCCCCCTTATAGTAACACTCTCTTCTACTAAGACCTTTTCTTTCTAGGGCCTACAATTAATTTAATCGCTGTTCTTTCTTCATTATTGATAGAAATCTCTTGAAACGCTGGAACAAAAGCTAAGTCAATACCACTTGGAGCGACGAACCCTCTTGCAATCGCAATTGCTTTAATCGCTTGATTTATAGCTCCAGCCCCAATCGCTTGAATTTCCACATTACCACTTGTTCTTAGTACACCCGCTATTGCACCCGCGACTGAATTTGGGCTTGATTTTGAAGATACCTTTAATATATTTTCCATGTAAGTTGCTCCTTCTATTATTTAATCTCTCTTTCGTTACAATTTTAAATATTTTAGCGTATCTTTAATTACTATTCACACCAAAAACAAACGATGCTTCATATGTACATTTATTCTATATTTTCTGACTTCTTCCTGCCCAGCTACACAAATAAAAAAATAAACTAAATAATCTAATATACATACGATTAAATATCATAACTTCACCAAACGATAACATCCAAACAGCAAAAGATAATATTGCTGTTTGTCAGACGAAATTAATATAGTAAAGTGAAACTTTACTCAGTGGGGGTTTTGTTCATCCCCCAACTAACTTCTTTGCTTTCACTGAATTTTGAGATGGGGGTCTTACTGCCCGGAAAATAGCGGGATAAACGTTTCCTCGTTACTTTAATCCATTTAGAAATCCCATTCATTTTTCTATCAAATTATGAACCTTATCATCTTCAAAAAGTGTTACAGGTAATACCCCAATACTATATTTCATCATTTGAGCACTTTCTATTCTAAATCTATTTCCTTTTATAGTACAAGCATACACGCCAATTGTGATTCATTTTCATAAACTATTATGTGTTTTACATTTATTAAGAATAGGAGGTAATATATTGGGTTCATACTATCATTCTTCAAACTCGTATAAAAAATGCTCATGTAAATCTTCTTCCAGTTCAAATAAAAAATGTTCATGTGACCATTCAAATAAACGAAGCTGTCCTGCATACGGAACTTTTTGGCAAACTGAATTTATAACTGTTCCTTTTGGAAACCCTTTTCCATTTAATCACGTTGGACCTTTAGCTGGAGGCGTTTCCTTACTAAACCCTACTACTATACAATTTAGACAAGCTGGTGATTATAGAGTTTCGTTCATTTCCAGTATTAATACTACTTTAAATCCTGTATTTCCACATATCCCAGTCATAACTATATTTTTAAATAACAATCCACTTGCTAATAGTCAAGGTGACTTCGCTATTCAAATGAATACTTCATCAAATAACGAATGTCTTCAACTCGTTGGCGAAACGATTGTTACAGTGCCAGCTAATTCAACTCTTCAACTTAGAAATAATAGTGGCTTTAATCGTCAAAGTATTGTAACTTGTGACAATGGTATAAATTCAGTTGAATTAACAGTTACAAAACTAAGTTAATATTATTTCTTCACATTCAGATGCTATTTCAGCATCTTTTTTTATTGAATAACAGTTTTCTTCGACTTTTATTATCTCTCATCACGCAAAAAAAGTGCAGAATTCTTTCTAACACAAGATTTCTGCACTTTTATATTATGCTTATTTATTCTTCCTTATTTCTCTACATAAACCGACTTAACAATCGTACGATTATATGGTTTTCCTTCTTTATTCATCCCTTTTATATCCATCGTAACGTTATATACTCCCGGTTGTTTTATATCTTTCAAAGCACCTGTAAATGTATTCGTATTAACATTTTGTAATTCATTAAATTCAGAGACTAACTTACCTTCTTTATTAACGACTCTTACTGTTATGGATAGATCCCCTTTCATTTCAGGTGCCACTGGTGATTTTTTCAGTTTATACTCAGGTTTATTTACTTTAACCTTTGTAGGCATTTGAAGAACAAATGGCGCGTCATTCTTGTAATCGCTTACAACTAAATATGCATCTTTCGACTGCTTCGCCATCATTTTGATTTTCCATTCGCCTACTTCCAATTTATCAAACTTGAATGTTCTAATTGTCGCCCCATTAAAGAAAGATTCGCCTTCACCAGTAGTTATAGCGCTATCTTTGTTTGCATAGATTTTTCCTTTTGGAGATACCATTTGTACTTCTACATCAGAAGAAGCAGTTAGTACAGAAACTATTCCTTCAGCCTTTTTATCAACAGAAATACTTTGCTCTATCCACTGATTTTGTGGTAATTCGCCTCCTAAAATATTTTGATTTGAAGTTGTATTTAATTGTTCTAGATTTTCATTTGAACTAGTGCTGGATGCTACTAAAGCTGGTAATCCCACATTTGTCGTACGTAAATATGGTTCAATTCGTGCAAAAACAGCTGATCCTTTTCTTATATTGTCATGATCAAATCTGGAATCTGTAAATAAATGTGTACCGTACGATAGCTTCGCACTCCATTCATTTACTAGTCCATCATTTGAACCGTACGACGATAAATATAACCCGCCCATAGATAATGCAGAAAATGTTGGCCCCCAGCTAGTCCCAGTAGCCGTATAGTAACGGTTTAATTTAGCTGCTGGGTTGTTATCTATTGTTGAACGAAACTTTGCCATTTCACCTATTTGTAACGAATACGTACCATCATCTTTTTGACCTAATATAGAAGCAAGCCACCCTGCCCACCAACTATATGATAAATCTGCTAAATTTGAGCCGTGATGCGGTGTAGCAAGTGTAATAACATTTCCAACAAATCGATTCGCACCATATTCAACTAATGCGGCTTGTGTATCAATACCACCTTTACTATGCGCTACAATATTAACTTTTTTACCGAAATGATTATATATTTCTTCAAGTTTTTGTGCTAACAATTTTCCGTTATCCCACTGACTAGCCGAACCTTTCCCAGCAGCATCATACAATTGTATAAACACTGTTTGATAGCCTGCTTTTAAAGCATAATCATACATATCATTTATATCATGATATACTGTCTTTCCATACCAACTATCAGCATTACCATTTCTTCCTTGTACAAAGAGAATTGGCGGTTTATTCTCATCATAATTAGCAGGTTTTTGGCCTAAAAACCATTCTCCAGGTGTGAATACTTCTGTGTCAGGAAACCCCTTTCCAAGCTCTTTTACAACTTCTGCCTGTACATTTGTGCTAATCGTTGGAGCCATGATAAAAAATACAATTAGTAAGACCACAAATCTTCTCATCAGTCGCATATTACTCCCCCTATTTTTTTGAAAGAAGGTGTTCTTTATAATATTTTTATATTTTCCCTTCCTTAATAATAGCTAATCTTTTATTTTAAAAAGATGTTAGCCCTATTTTTAGAAGGTTACTAGTTGTGTACCCTCTTCCTTAACTCTCGTTATTCTCTTTGTTTCTACCTCTTCCTTTTGATAGAATACGACAAAAAAGTTTCTCAATAATTGTTAACTTCGCTACATCCAGATATTTTTTAAATCATTATTGTTTATATAAAGCATACAAATCTTGAAAAAATTTTAGTAAAAAAACATTTTATTACTAGTTAGTTATTTAAAAATATAATAAAGATATGTACTTTCTTTTCATTAAATACAAACTAATTTTAAAGGAGCTTATATTATAAGACTTTCCTACGATTAAAAATTAAACTGAAATTTCAGAATATAAAATCACATTTCCAGAAATATATATTATGATAATTTCCGCGCACTTGAATTAACTTTTTAGAAGTACTAACCTATCGGTGAGCAGAAGAAAATTCTGTAAAAAGAAAGGAGAATACTTTATGATGACTAATTTACAAAAGGAGTTTTTTAAACGCTTAAAAATTCCTGCAAAAGAAATAACATTTGATGATTTAGATGAAATTCTCTTAAAAATGGGAATGATTCTCCCCTATGAAAATCTTGATATTATGGCTGGTACTATTAAAAATATCTCAAAAGATAACTTAATAGAAAAGTTACTTATTCAAAAACGAGGTGGACTTTGTTATGAATTAAACTCCTTATTGTATTATTTCTTAATTGATTGTGGGTTTCAAGTATACAAAGTAGCCGGTACTGTTTATGATCTGTACGATAATAAATGGAAACCCGATGATGGTCATGTCATTATCATATTAAGTCATGAGGATAAAGATTATGTTGTGGATGCAGGTTTTGCATCTCATCTCCCTTTACGTCCAGTACCTTTTAACGGAGAAGTCATCTCCTCTCAAACAGGAGAATATCGAATTCGTAAGCGAAATACTCGAAAAGGTACGCATATTTTAGAAATGAGAAAAGGAGCTAACGGAGAATCTACAAGTTTCTTACAATCTGAACCTTCAAACGAATGGAAAATAGGCTATGCTTTCACTGTAGATCCAATAGATGAGAAAAAAGTGAATAATATTCAAAAAGTGATTGTAGAGCATAAAGAATCTCCTTTTAATAAAGGAGCTATCACTTGTAAATTAACTACTTATGGTCACATATCATTAACAAATAAAAATTATACAGAAACCTTTAAAGGCACCAAAAATAAACTACCAATAGAATCTAAAGATTATGCTCGCATTCTTCGTGACTCTTTTGGAATAACGCAAGAGAAATATGTAGGAAAAACACTAGAAAGAGGCTAGTTGACTACAAGTATTTCATAATAAAGCAGATTCTATATTTAGAATCTGCTTTATTTTATATTTTGTTATAAATTAATTTAATTTTGTTGTTACCCTTTAATTTTCAATTATATATTCATCATCATATTTATCGTATTGTAACCCTTTCCCTATCTTTGATTCTGTAACTTGATCTCTTAAAAACGGTGCAGCATCCATTTTGCTAGTTGCAATTTCAATTCCATATTTTTTCGTTAAATGAGCTAACTCTATTAAAAACCACTCTCTTCGCAATGTAACTGGAATATCCAATGTTTTTCTTTTCATATATAATAGCACCTCTTTTATTTTCATAGCTTAAAAACATCACTGGATGCACTTATTAAAACTACCTTTCACCTCTAACATCCAATGAAACATTATAGTATATGCATGTCCATTTCAAACGTGCTATCACAAATATGATATTTAAGTTTACATAATTATATTATGTAATAGTAGAAAAGGAAGGCATGTCCCTCCCCCTTCTACTATAGAGATTTAAATTAAGAACATCTTGGTACACCTAAAGCTAAAAATAAACCTGCTACTCCCGCAGTAATCGGTACTTTTAACGTAATAACATCGTCTACCTTCGTTACTAAAAAGTAAGCATTACCTTCTTGTAATATACAAGTTACTAACAATTGAAATTCCATTCAAATCTCCTCCTTTCAATCGATATACTATAATTTATGAAATATCTTTCAAAAAGTAATAGGAAATATATCTATTTTTCTCTATATACAAAATAATCGTTTATAAGTCTAGTAAAAATATTAATTTTCTAAATTTATATAAAACGTGTAATATCCAATAAGTTCCTATATAATCAATAAGAAAAATCTTACAAATGCAGGTATGAAAATGGCGATTTTGAGTAATATTGGTGCAGCTTTATTTTCTATTGCTTTTATTCTTTTAATCTTATGTATCATTTCATTCTTTAAGAAAAATGGAAAAGCAAAACAATATGGATGTCCTACCGTTATTCTTTTTATGATTTCTATTATATTAATAACGACCGGTACAACAAAATCGGAACACCCCGTCGTCGAGTTTTTTTCTACTTTAAGTTTCATTCTATTTATATTCTTCCTTGTTATAGCAATCTTATCTGTAATTAAGAAAACAGGTGTAGCGAAAAAACAATTTATTATTACAGCCGTATTATTTGTCATTTTTGTTGCGCTATTAGTGATTTCAGCTCCTTCTTCTGAAAAAACGACAGCAACTAGTACAAAAGTTGCCTCTAACAATGAAGAACAAAAAAATAGCGAACAGAAAAAAGAGCTAGAAAAGAAAGAGGCGGACGAAAAAACTCAAAAGCAAGAAGATGAGAAGCGTCAAGCCGAGGAACAAGCTCGTAAGCAAGAAGAACAAAAACGACAAGCTGATGAACAAGCTCGTAAACAACACGAAGAACAAAAACGTCAGGCTGACGAACAGGCTCGTAAACAACAAGAAGAGCAAAAAGCACAGCAAACTCAAACACAACCCGCTTCAGGAAATACTAGTAGTGCATACTACAAAAATTGTGCTGCAGTTAGAGCGGCTGGGAAAGCCCCTTTACATAAAGGACAACCAGGTTATGACTCACATCTTGATCGTGATGGCGATGGAGTTGCATGCGAAAAATAGTAATAAAAAAGAAGCTTCTAGTAAGCTTCTTTTTTATTATCAGAAACTATTACGACGAATTCCCCTCCCACTTCCTTTTATAAAATTCATTTTATTATCCTTAAAACTGACACATAATAAGTGATTTCAATCACCACATTGATTTTCATTTATCGCTATTCTTAATTTAGTTATTACATTCAAACTTTATGGAGGCGTTCATATGAAACATGCATTTACTGAAACTTCTATTGTCGGTGAGATCGTTACACAATTCCCGAAAGCTAGTGATCTTTTTAAATCATATAGAATAGACTTTTGTTGTGGTGGTAATAAACCACTTATTGATGCAATTCATGAAAGAAATTTATCAGCAACAGAAGTACTTACAGAATTAAATACACTTTATAATAATACGAAACGATTAAATGAATCTGAAATTGATTGGAAAAATGCTTCTTATCGTGAATTGATTGATTATGTTATAAATAAGCATCATCGCTATTTAAATGAAGAATTACCACAGTTAAGTCCGTATGTGACGAAAGTATTACGCGTCCACGGAGCAAGTCAGCCTCACTTAGCTCAAATTCATAAGCTATTTCACAAATTAAAGATGGAATTAGAACAACATTTAATTAAAGAAGAAACAGAAGATTTTCCATTAATTTTAGAATTTGAACAAAATCCAATTGAAGAAAACTATGTGAATTTACGTAAAGTAGTAGATAAGTTGGAAAATGAACATAACCACGCAGGCAACATTATTAAAGAGCTTCGTAAAGTTACAAATGACTTTACTCCTCCAGAAGGAGCTTGCGGCACTTATCGACTTGTTTACCAACGCCTTGAAGCACTAGAGTCTGATTTATTTGAGCATATTCATTTAGAAAATAACATTTTATTTCCACGTGCAATTACGAGAGTATAAATCAAGTGCAGGACATGAGTATACATACTTATGTCCTGTTTTTTCATTTGGTAAAGAATATACACATCCCTCTCGAATAAATCCGAATTTTAACAATTTGTGAATCATTATAAAAATGTGATAAATATCACATCTCCCCTTTTTTGGATTTTCTATAATAGAAATATAATCCTTTGTTCAACATTTCACAGAAAAAGGGGAAACGAAAATGAAAAAACGTTTAGTTATGATCGGAAATGGTATGGCTGGAATACGCTGTATGGAAGAAATATTAAAACATAATAGTGATTCATATGAGATTACTATTTTGGGAGATGAACCGCATCCAAACTACAATCGCATTATGCTCTCTCACGTTTTACAAGGCAAAACAAATATGCAAGATATCATTATGAATGAATACAGTTGGTATGAAGAAAACGAAATAACTTTATATACAAACGAAAGAGTTCAAATTATTAACCGAGAAGCAAAAATCATTATCACAGAAAAAAATCGTACTCTTACATATGACAAACTCATTATCGCAACAGGTTCTAGTGCTTTTATTTTACCTGTTGAAGGTTCTACTCTTCCTGGTGTAACAGGATTTCGAACAATTGAAGATACACAATTTATGATAGACACCGCTAAAGAAAAGAAAAAGGCCGTTGTTATTGGTGGTGGGTTACTTGGTTTAGAAGCCGCAAGAGGTCTTATTGACTTAGGGATGGACGTACATGTTGTTCATTTAATGCCAAACTTAATGGAGCAGCAACTAGATACGAAAGCAGCTTCTCTATTACGCGAAGATTTGGAAGCGCAAGGCATGAAATTTCTAATGGAAAAGAAAACTGTAAAAATTCTTGGTACAGACCATGTTGAGGGCATTCAATTTGAAGATGGTGAAGTTGTAGATTGTGATTTAGTCGTAATGGCTGTCGGAATACGCCCAAATACGCAAATAGCAAAAGATGCTGGTTTAATTGTAAATCGCGGTATTGTAGTCAATGACTATATGCTAACAAATGATGAGTCCATTTATGCAGTTGGAGAATGTGCAGAGCATGACGGTATCGCATATGGACTTGTTGCTCCTCTTTATGAACAAGGTGCGATATTAGCAAAACATATAACAAATTTACAAACTGATGGATATTCGGGCAGTATCGTCGGTACGCAATTAAAAGTTGCAGGTTGTGATTTATTCTCTGCTGGTCAAATTTATGAAGATGCTCAAACGAAAGCAATATCAATCTTTGATGAATGTAAACGTTCCTATAAAAAAGTATTAATTCGTGACAATAAAGTCATCGGTATCGTTTTATATGGTGACACAGCTGACGGAACACGCCTCTTTAGCATGTTAAAGAAAGAAGAAGATATACAAGAATATACAGCCGCTTCTCTTCTTCACAAAGCTGGTGAAGAAAGTGAACTTAACGTTGCTACTATGAGTGCTGATGACACGATTTGCGGATGTAATGGTGTTACGAAAGGTACAATCGTTCACGCCATTTTAGAACAAGAGTTAACGACTTTTGAAGAAGTTAAAGGCTGTACGAAAGCCGCAGGGTCTTGTGGTAAATGTCGTCCGCTTGTGGAACAAGTTTTATCTCATACACTTGGAGATGCTTTTGATGCCTCAGCGCAATCTGCCGGTATGTGTGGATGTACACCTTTATCCCGTGATGAAGTCGTAGCGGCCATTCACGAGAAAGGCTTAAAATCTCCAAAAGAAGTACGAAATGTTCTTGGTTTTGCACATGAAGACGGCTGTTCGAAATGCCGCCCTGCTTTAAACTACTATTTACGTATGGCGATTCCAGAAGAATATGAAGATGATAAATCGTCCCGTTTCGTTAATGAAAGAATGAATGGTAACATCCAGCACGATGGTACATTCTCTGTTATTCCACGTATGTACGGAGGCGTTACAACAGCAGACGATTTAATGAAAATTGCTGAAGTTGCGAAGAAGTATGATGTTCCACTTGTGAAAATTACCGGTGCAAGCCGAATTGGCTTATACGGTGTCAAGAAACAAGATTTACCTAACGTATGGGCTGACTTAAATATGACTTCTGGATATGCGTATTCAAAATCTCTTCGTAATGTAAAATCATGTGTTGGCTCTCGTTTTTGCCGTTTCGGTACGAAAGATTCATTAGGACTTGGTATGTTGCTTGAACAATCATTAGAAATGGTAGATACACCTCATAAAATGAAAATGGGTGTAACTGGTTGTCCGCGTAACTGTGCGGAAGTACTGACGAAAGATTTTGGCGTTGTTTGTGTCGAAAATGGATATCAACTTTATATTGGCGGAAATGGTGGTACAGAAGTACGTGAAGCTGATTTTGTAATGATTGTCCCTACTGAAGATGATGTCCTTCGCATCGCTACAGCTTACATGCAATATTATCGTGAAACTGGTATTTACGGAGAGCGTACTGCCTACTGGACAGAACGTTTAGGCTTCGATCACATAAAAGAAATACTGCAAGATGCAAATATGGTTACTACGTTAAATGAACGTTTCCAAAAAGCTCGTGGCACATATAAAGAAGCATGGGGACAAGCACTAGAAACGAAATCATTAAAAGCGATGTATGAAGTAGAAACTGTGAAATAAGGAGCTGTGACCTATATGATACAAACGAAAGAAAAAATAAAAGTTATGCGTGCAGAAGACCTTCCTATTCAAATCGGTAAAGAGGTGCAAATGAAAGGTATGTCTTTCGCCCTATTCCGCCTTTCAAATGGCGATATTCGAGCTGTAGAAAATCGTTGTCCTCATAAAAACGGGCCATTAGCGGAAGGTATTGTATCTGGAGAATTCGTCTTTTGTCCACTACATGATTGGAAAATTTCACTACTAACAGGTGAAGTTCAAAAACCTGATGACGGTTGTATTCAAACGTATGAAGTAGAAGTTATTGACGGAGATATTTATATATACATGTAATTTACAAAAGGAAGCCTCCCCTGGCTTCCTTTTAAATAAAAATAGACGAGGTGCGAATATGAACGGATATGTATATTTAGTTGGTGCAGGACCAGGTGATGAAGGGCTTATTACAAAAAAAGCGATAGAGTGCTTAAATCGTGCAGATATCGTCTTATATGACCGCTTATTAAACCCTTCCTTTCTTAATTATACAAAAGAAACATGTGAACTTATTTATTGCGGAAAAATGCCAAAGAATCATACTATGCGTCAAGAAATGATTAACTCACACCTCCTTCAATTTGCGAAAGAAGGAAAAATCGTAGTCCGCTTAAAAGGCGGAGATCCATCTATTTTTGGCCGTGTTGGTGAAGAAGCAGAAACTTTAGCATCAGCAAATATTCCATATGAAATTGTACCAGGTATTACATCTAGCATCGCCGCTAGTATCTATGCAGGTATTCCCCTCACCCACCGTGACTACAGTAATAGTGTCACTTTATTAACCGGACATGCAAAAGGTCCTTTAAGCGATCATGGAAAATATAATTCATCTTACAATAGCGACACGATTGCCTACTACATGGGTATAAAAAACTTACCTACAATTTGTGAAAACTTACTACAAGCAGGAAAAAAAGAAGATACGCCAGTAGCAGTCATTGAATGGGGTACAACTGGTAAACAGCGCGTTGTCACAGGGACACTGTCTACCATTGTTTCTATTGTCAAAAACGAAAATATTTCTAATCCTTCTATGACAATTGTTG
This sequence comes from Bacillus sp. FSL L8-0152, assembly GCF_038006365.1. Lineage (NCBI taxonomy): Bacteria > Bacillati > Bacillota > Bacilli > Caryophanales > Bacillaceae > Bacillus > Bacillus sp. FSL L8-0152. The sequence goes on along the minus strand of NZ_JBBOVB010000001.1, from coordinate 2,121,706 downwards.
GTGATGTCGTTTCCTTACGTAATCAAATCTCTTGGAAAGAACGCAAGCCATTGCACAGCAAGAAAGTTTTATTTGCATCTGCAACAAATAAAAAAAGCGCAATAAAGCAAATGTTACAAGAGTCCGGTGCAGAAATATATCAAATTCCAACTTTCAAAAAGAAAGAATACACATTAACCTCTGAACAAATCAATAAGATTTTCAGCGTTGATCGTCTTGTATTTTGTTCCGCTGACAGTGTAGACATCTTAATGCACTCATGCAGTAAATATCATAAAGATATTCGTTCCTTACAGGCAGAACTTCAGTATATGAACCTTTCTATTCAAGAAAAGCTCATGCAATATGGATTGTTAAGTAAACCTGCGCAATTTTCTTCGAATTCAACGATTTATTTAGGACGAAACATTAACCGAATTGCTGTTATTCAAGAAAAAATTGGTGCTGGTTCCTATATGATGACTCATGAGTACACAATTGATCATCGCTTCGATGAAATTCATTCACGTATGCTTTCTGAATTCTCATGGGATAGCATTGTATTTGAAGGTCGTGCTTCTATTGATACGTTTCTAGCAGAAATAAAACGCCTTGGCTTTATCAATATTCTTACTCTCCCATTCTCGTATACCGACGTTCCAACTTTATACTATGCAAATAAAGTTGGGTTTCATAACGTAGATCATCAATTACAAGAAACTCTTATGAGGAAAGACATGGTGAGACAATGAAAGGAATTGTATATGTTGGACATGGGAGCCGGCTACAAGAAGGTAATGAACAATTCATTCAATTTATTCAATCTGTTATGAAAGAGCGAAACGAAAGAATTCAAAAAATAGCTTTTCTAGAACTAACGACACCTACTATTTCGGATGCAGTTACAGAAACGATAATAGAGGGAGTAACTGAAATAATGATTGTACCTGTTTTATTATTTGCAGCAGTTCACTATAAACGTGATATTCCTTTTGAAATAGAGCAACTACAAAAGAAATATCCACAAATAACATTTTCAGTTGTACCTCCTTTTAGTACACATCCACATATGGTGGAACTTGTAGTGAAAAGAATACGTGAAGCTATGCCAATGCAAAATAGTAGTATTTTACTCGTAGGACGAGGCAGCAGTGATCCACAACCGATACATGAATTACAACAAATCGGAGCAGCTGTCGAACGCAAACTCGGTATGCCAGTATCCTGTTCCTTTTTAACGAAAGGAACTCCCTCTTTTACTGCCGAGCTCAAGGCTATAACATCGACTGCGTCCCACGTATATGTCATGCCGTACCTTCTCTTTACCGGATTATTACTTCAAAAAATTAAATTGCATACAAAAAAATATAATCACGTTACGACTTGTAACTGTCTTCAGTTTGATACATACATGAAGTTAACATTATTAGAACGAATGGAGGAATGCATATATGTATAACATGTACCCTCTTATGTTTAATCTACAAAATAAAGTGGTCGTTATCATTGGTGGAGGTAAAATTGCATATCGAAAAGCGTCTGGATTAAAAGATACAGGTGCTTTCGTCACTGTTGTCAGCCCAGAAATTTGCGAGGAAATGAAGGAACTTTCTTATATTACTTGGAAGCAAAAAACTTTTAGTAATGATGATATTAAAGATGCTCATCTTATTTATGCAGCTACAAATCAACATGCTGTAAATATGATGGTCAAACAGGCCGCTCATGATTTCCAGTGGGTTAACGTTGTAAGTGGTAGTACAGCATCATCTTTTCACACACCTGGTGTCATTCGAAATGATGAATATGTTGTCACTATTTCAACTTCCGGTAAGGACCCATCGTTTACGAAGCGCATGAAGCAAGAATTAACATCTATACTTCCTAAACTTATAAAAAAACTTTCTCATACTCGCAAATTGTAATCTATCACTCAGCTAAAATAGTAATTAACTTTGAACAAACGTTTTTAGAGGCGTTTGTTCTTTTTGCTTTAGTTTCGTTTTTTAGGCTCAGACAAGCAATTGGACAAGAATCTGTGAAGAAAAATAACGACAACAATTACGGACATAAAAAACAGTTGCTTGAGAGCAACTGCTTCAATACAGGTTTTATATTGGATATTCATTCAACCAAATTAGCGCTTGTTCATAATCATCAAAAAATCTCACAGATTCTTTCGTATTAGATTGTTGTAAATAATCCATTATCTCCCCCTCTTCAAGGAGAAATGCAATTGCCTTACTGTGATTCAAAATGGTTTCATTGAAAAACTTCTCTTTCCATACTTTTTGAACAGAAAAATGATTTGGCGTGTATCCTTTTCTATCCACCAACAATTTGTATTTCCGCCCTTCGGAAATGAATTGCTGACAAACCTGCTCGAAACCATTAAACCATTCATACACATCATCTGTTTTTATATTACCAACTAGATGGGTAACAATTATATCTCCTGAAACTGTTGTGCTGATATTCTGTTTACTCAACTTGGAATCATCCCCCTTATTTACAATAATACGGAAAAACTACATGGAATCAATAAAGATAAAATTCTTACTTGACGCTCCCCCATCACTATCAACCTAAGCTCATGTAACGTCAATTATAAGCGAGATTATGTCTTTTTTCGCAAATCTATATGTAGATGCTTTAAAGATTTACATACGAAATAACCCCTAATGAGTTTCCTTTTTTTGAATTAAGCCACTTGATTATCAGACATAGTACAATTGTAAACGACACTCAATATATTTAAGACTGTTTTCTTCTCATATCGATGGGATTTCCGTCCATCATTTACCACCTCAAATCTATTCGTTTTTTGCACGTACATTCAAAACAAAATATATGACAAATAAATAACGACAGTTACTGTAATAATGCTGAAAAGTGTTGAAAATAAAACGATTTGTGCATGTAATTCAGGTTCTATTTGATACTCCATAGCAATGGTTGATGTATTTCTTGACGTAGGAAAAGAACTTGCAATAAATAATGATTGTGCAACAATACCATCCATGTTTAGTAGATATATCATAGCAAGTGCTAATAATGGTCCCATCAGTAACCTTCCAATTAAAGCCCATGTTATGACTCGATGGAAAAAATTAAGCTTAATGTTGGATAATTGTGCCCCTAGCAATATGAGTGCTATTGCAACAAAACCATTCGCAAGCTGATTAAGAGGAATAAAGATAGAATTAGGTATTTGAATTGTAAAAGATTGAAAGAAAACCCCTAATACGAGTGCATGAAATACAGGCAGTCTTAGAAATGATTGAATAATACCTCCGATTGTTTTTGTTGCTGATAGTAAGTTATATATCCCATATGAATAAGTTAAAAGATTCTGGAAAATAACAATAAAAATTTGAATGGAAACCCCCACTGGATTGTGACTGAAAATCAATTGACTTACTGGTAACCCATAATTACCGGAATTCATTAACGAAATGCTATTTTTTAGAGCTGCACTTTCTCCTTTTTCTAACTTTAATATTTTTGAAATGAAATGACTTACTATGATCAGACTCAGACTATAAAGCATTAAATAGTATATTATCTGGAGCAACAAACCTGTTTCTATACGAATATCATATATATTCACAAATACAGCCGCTGGCATCAAGCAATAAGTAATAAGTGTAGATAGCTGCTTTAAGTTAAATTGAAACTTTCTTTGTAAGATTGCACCAATTAGCATCAATATTAATATTGGTAATATCACGTCTAATATAATAAAAACAAACATGTAAAACCTCATTCCAAATATATTATAGTTGGATTAAACTCTTTACTAAATATGGACCACATTTAATTAGTCTGAAAACACCCTCAGTTCTTAATAACCAGAAAACTTAAATCAATAATATGAAAATGCTCATCAAAAATTCTTATTTCATTTCCCTCCCCTCTCTTTTCTTTAACATATCAAATATAACTCATAAAGAAAATTATGGATTGTTTATACAAATTCATAATTTTATCTTATCAACCTAAACGGTATTTTTTATTTTAAGTATTCTTTTTCACAATATCCATTAGCCTTACCAAAAAATCTGGCCCTAGAAAAATCTGATACTGCAGTTACTATGCGAAGAATACTTACATCAATTCCATACTTGTCGCTTAAAACACCTAACATACCTGATACTTGTTTATCTTGAGTGGACTTATATTTTTTTCATCTAAACATCCCGATTCAATTAAATATTTGCATTCTAAAAATGAGTTCGATCTTTAGAATAGATTTAAGATTTCCTTCACTAATCTACCCTTTAATTGAATAACTTTTGACTTCTATATTTTAAAATAAAATTCCATAAACCTTCTGTTTTTCATTTTAAAAACACATTCTTTTAGAAAACGAGCGTTTGTTGAGATAGCAATAAAAACATGTTGAAGCCTATTACAAAAAGAACCATCCCAAAATACTTTGGGACAGTTCTTTTTCCTTATTAATGATTCTTTAACATCACTAACAATTTCTCTTGGCTATACATCCATACTGTAATGATTAAACAAGCAAGTGCGACTTCTGATAACGCCATAAATCCAATTGCATAATGACCTGTTAATTGGAATAGTAACGTTAAAATTAGCGGTGGGAAGAATCCTCCTAGTCCACCTAAAGCTGATACGAGACCATTTACAATACCAGCTTGTTCTGAGAAATACATTGGAACGAGTTTAAAGATTGTACCATTACCTATACCTGCACAAAATGCGACTAGTAGGCAACCAAATGTATACACGTTCATGCTAGGCATAAATGATAAAATAATACCTGAAAGTGTTAAACCGATAAATACAAAGATTAATATTTTAAATGGATTAAACTTATCACCGAGCCAACCACCAATTGGGCGCATAATTGTTGCGAGTACGATGAATCCAGCTGTCCGCATACCTGCATCTACTTTCTCTAATCCGAAGTGAGATACTAAAAAGTTTGGTAAGTATACGGTAAATGCGACAAATGATCCGAATGTTAAAAAGTAAAAGATACATAAAAACCAAAGTTTTTCATTTTTATATACACCTTTTATTTGTTCCATTAATGGTGTATTCACCTTTTTCTCTTTACAATCGCCTAATAAAAAATTCATAAGTGCAAATGCTGCAAGTAAAACCAAATAACATTGTACTGTCGCTCTCCAGCCAACTGAAGTTGCGATAACAGGCGCTAAAAATGAAGTAATTGCTGTTCCGGCATTACCTACACCGTAAATACCATTTACAAAACCGTGACTCTCTTTCGGAAAGTATTTTGGTAAAGAAGTTACCCCTACAGAGAATACAGCACCACCGATTCCGACAAATAATCCACCAATAATTAAATCCATCATAGAATTGGCAACACTAATATAAAAGACAGGAAATAATAATAAAATAAAACTAATAAAGAATAATTTTCTTGCTCCGAAACGATTTGTCCAATAACCAATTGGAATGCGAAGAACAGAACCTAAAATAACCGGTACTGCTGTTACCATAGAAATTTGTCCCGCAGTTAATGGAATATCCGCTTTAATATAAGGCATTAATGATGATAAAATGACCCATACCATAAAACCGATAACTAGATTAGAAGTTTGTAAAATTAATTAAAAATTAGGACTTTTCATCTTGTTCCCTCCTATGTATGCATAGTTATATTTATTCTCTCCAGCCTAATCACGTCCTAACATGATTAGGCTGAGAAGAATCAACCACCACTTACTGGCGGAATCATTGCTACGACATCGCCAACTTGAATGATGTCATCCTCATTTGCATACTCTTCATTTATCGCGACCATAATCTCGTTTGAAATTGCTACATTATATTCCTTAATCAGAACTTCCTTCAGCTTCGCAACTGTAATATTTTCACAATCTATGTGTAATGCTGGCTTACTTACTTCTTCTTGTAAATGTGCAAATAATAGTACTTCAATCATATACTCCTCTCCTTTCCAGGCTCACCATTTGCATATGTTACCTTCTCTAACTGATCACCTATCCATGACTCACCATCTTCCCAAAACTCTTTCTTCCAAATTGGAACAATTTGTTTAATACGCTCCATAATATATTCGTTCGCCTCATATGCAGCTTTCCGGTGTGGTGTAGAAACAGCGACAACAACAGCAAGATCAGAAATTTGTAATGTACCAATACGATGTGTAATAGCGACATATGTCCCCGGCCACTTCTCTCCTACTTCAGTGCCAATTCTCTCAAGTTGTTTCTCCGCCATTGTCTTATAAGCTACATACTCTAAACAAAGTGTACGTCGACCTTTCGTAAATTCTCTAACAGTACCAATAAAAGTAGTAACCGCACCACACTCACGACGAATTACTTTGTTTGTAACTTCTTCAATTGAAATAGGTGTATCAATTACTTCATAATACGTATGTGTCATCTTGCACCTCTGATCCTTATATAAGTTAGCAATCTCTTTTTCTATTACTTGTATGATCGAAGCGGCTCTTCCCACGGCCACTCACTTCCGACGTTCGATTCTAATAACAGTACCGAAACGGTTATTCCTGTTTCAAATCCTCTTGTTCCTCCCGGCAGAACGATAAATGCATTCGCTTCTGCAATTGAAGAAATTGCGCTAGATTTATCTAAACCGACTGGTGTAACTTGCAATTGCCCATCTACAATTTCTACTCTCCCTCTTACAAAACGAGTAAACGGATTTGCTTTCGAAATGTCTTTCTGTAAAATTGCCTCTGCACGATATATGTGCGGATCTTTCCTATGCAAGTATGTTCCAATGACAGGTCGAACATACAATTCACATCCGACATAACAAGCAGAAGGATTACCAGATAGACCAAATAATAGTTTTCCCTCTAACTCAGCTACAGTTGTCACACTTCCTGGTCGCATCGCTATTTTGTTAAAAAGTACATTAGCTTGTAATCTCTCATAAATAGCCGGTAAATAATCATAGTCTCCTACTGAAACGCCACCGGTTGTAATTAATATATCAACTTCTTTTATCGCTTTTTTTACAGTGTTATAACACGTCTCAAAATTGTCAGCGAATTGCCCATAATACTGTACAATTCCACCTGCTCGTTCAATTTGAGCAGCTACCATATAAGAGTTACTATTTCGAATCTTCCCTGGCTTTAATTGTTCATGTACTTCGAGCAGTTCACTTCCTGTCGTTACAATTCCAATGACTGGCTGTTTTACAACATATACCGTACTATAACCAAACGTAGCAAGAAGTGCTGCAACTCCAGGATTAATAACAGTCCCTTTTTTCACCAGAATGCTATTTTGTTTTACATCTTCTCCTTTAAAAGAAATGTTATCCCCAGCAACAAAGGAGCGTTTCAATTTCATATAAGTCTTTTCGTTTTCTTCAAATCCTTCCGTTAGCTCTAACATAACTACTGCATTACACCCCGCAGGAATTGCCGCACCTGTCATAATACGGACAGCTTGAAATGCTTTCACATCTTCTGTAAAAACAAAACCTGCTCCAATTTCACCAATCACTTCAAACAGAATGGGATTACTGCTACTTGCTTCTTTTGTGTCTTCCGCTCGAATCGCAAACCCGTCGTACGGAGAGCGATCAAAATGCGGGACATCATGATCTGCAATAACATCTTTTCCAAGCGTTCTACCGTAGCTTTCTATAAGAGAAACCTCTTCTATTTCACCCTGATAAGCATATTCCATTACTCGTGCAACTGCTTCTGCCACTGGAATTGGATTACGTTTTAATAACATTCTTTTTCACCTCGTTTTTGGAAAGTGAAACTCACTTTCTATTCAGCCTATATATTTTGCGTATAATCGTTTTGCTATTTTCACATCATTTGTTCCATGAATAAATGCCCTACCGTCTGTAAATAAAACGAAACGATATTCATCAATTAGAAATGATAGTAAGTAAGGCGTTTTTTGGACAAGTACACTTTTTTGTAATCGTTTTTGAACTTCCTCTAAATGAAGAACACGTTTTACCCCTGAACGGATTTGAACCGTATTCCGTCCGCATAGCACTTCCATTTTCATCTGTGCTTCAAATGTTAAACTTGGGTACGTGCGTGTATTTCCACAAGATGGACATGTATTTTTCTTCTGTCTATTTACTTTTAATGAGAGATATTGATTGTTCCAAATATCAAATGATAACATTGTTCCTCTTAGCGCCTCGAAATCATCCACCAATATTTTCATCGCCTCTGTTACTTGATGAGTAACGACCATTTGTACAGCTGGTTGAATGATTCCTGCTGTATCGCATGTTGCACTGCCCATAGGATGATCCATTAAGCAGCGAAAACATGGTGTTTTCCCTGGAAGAATTGTATACGTTACACCGTAACTTCCAATACATCCACCGTATATCCAAGGTATATTTTCTTTTTGTGAAATGTCATTTATAAGTAGGCGCGTATCAAAATTGTCAGTCGCATCTAATATGAGATCCACTTCTTTTGTTAACTCTTTTATTTCTTGCAGTGTGACATCCGATACTACTGGTACAATTTCCACTTCAGAATTAATCTTTCTTAAATGCTCTGCCGCTGCAATTGCTTTCGGTTTGCACTGCTGTGCATCTTCTTCTGTATATAACTGTTGCCGTTGTAAATTACTCCATTCGACGTAGTCACGGTCAGCAATTGTCAATTTCCCAATTCCCATTCTAACAAGAGCTTCTGCATTTGCAGCTCCTAGTGCACCCGCACCGATTAGGAGCACATGCTTTTCTCTTATTTTTCTTTGTCCCATTTCACCAATTCTAGAAAACAATACTTGTCTTGCATAACGCTCTTGCATAAGAACTCCGCCTTTCACTATCCACCAATGTAAGACATTTCAACTTTTGGACGTTTACTTGTACTTTCAACTGTTCTTTCATCTGAATATCGATCTGTTCTATATCGCCATGTATGTTGTAAAATTTTTAATAATGAAGCGTCAGAAATATTTTCTCGAAGAAGCGTTCGCAAATCCGTTCCTTTTGTTCCAAATAAACATGTAAAAAACTTACCGTCTGCCGAAATACGGGCTCTCGTACAAGAAGAACAAAATGACTCAGAAACAGAAGTAATAAATCCAACTTCTGCATCGCTCCCTACATATCGATACATTTTCGCAACCTCTCCAAAGTAACGAGGTTTAACAGGCTCAATCGGATATACACGATTAATCTTCTCTATTAATTGTTCCTTCGTAATAACTTGTTCAAAGTTCCAGCCGTTTGTACTGCCCACATCCATAAACTCTATAAAACGGAGCTGAATTTCTTTTTCTTTAAAGTAACGAGCCATATGAAGAATTTGACTATCATTCATTCCTTTTTTTACGACCATATTTACCTTTACTTCTAACCCTGCGTTCTTCGCTTCTTCAATTCCTTTTAATACAGGTTTTGTGCTTACATTTCGTCCATTAATTTTTTTGAAGACATAATCCTCTATCGCATCTAAACTAATATTTACACGTTTTAATCCCGCTTCTTTTAACGCCTTTGCTTGTTTTGCTAAATGAATACCGTTTGTTGTGAGTCCAATATCTTTTAAGCCTTCTAGCTTTGCAAGTCTTGCAATTAACGTCGGTAAGTCTTTACGCAATAAAGGTTCACCGCCAGTAAGCCTAATTTTATTGACTCCCATACTTATAAATAATCTCGCTAATCTTTCTATTTCATCGAACGTTAATAAAAGCTCTTCCTTTAAAAAAGCGTAATCAGGTCCGAACACTTCAGCAGGCATACAGTATGTACACCTAAAATTACAACGATCAATAACTGAAATACGTAAATCTTGAAGTGGCCGTTCTAAAGAATCTTTCATGTTCTCATGCATCTATATCCCTTCTTTTCTGCTGCAATCCTTAGTAAGCTTTCAATTTTTTTATTTGCCTTCATTATAAAAAAGAAGCTACATATTCAATGTGACTTTTCTCACATTACTTTCCCCATTCAAAAATTCTTCACAAATCCGTTCGAATTTTGTTCACATCTTTAATCTCATCCACTTTGTCTATTGAATTTTTCAAACTAAAAACTGAAGATTTCTTCCCCTTACGGTCATTGAAATTTCAATTTATTTTTAAAATAGCTCTTGCATTTTCATCATACTTACACTCAAAATAGGAAATGTATTGCTTATAAGAAGAAAGGTGATCACTGTGGCAAACAGTATGACATTATCTCAAGATTTAAAAGAATTACTTGCATCTGTTGAATATAAAATGCAAATTAAAAAAGGTAGTTTTATTTTTCAAGAAGGTATGGAGGCAACAGAGCTCTATATCATCCACTCAGGAAAAGTACAAATTAGTAAATTAAGTGCTGACGGACAAGAATTGACACTTCGAATTTGTTCGGAATATGACATTATTGGAGAACTAACATTATTCACGGACAATGCGAAATACTTATTAAATTCAAAATGCCTTGAAGATGTTGAAGTAGGAGTTATAAAGCGTGAAGCGTTAGAAAAAGCATTACTCCAAAAACCAGCACTTGTATTTGAATTTATGAAATGGATTAGTGAACATTTAAGAAGAATGCAAACGAAGTTCCGAGATTTAGTATTACACGGCAAAAAAGGTGCCCTGTACTCTACTCTTATACGAATGACAAATAGTTACGGTGTATTAAAAGAAAATGGGATTCTCATCGATTTACCATTAACAAATCAAGAACTTGCTAATTTCTGTGCAACTTCACGTGAAAGTGTAAATCGAATGTTAAATGAATTAAAAAAGCAAGGTACAATTTCGATTCATAAAGGAAAGATTACAATCCACGATTTACAATTTTTAAAATGTGAAATTGCTTGTGAAGATTGCTCTGCTTCTGTTTGTAGCATTGATTAGCATCTTATTTAGATGCTAATCTTTTTTCAATTTAAACTACTTATTAACGGCTATTCCCTATATAAACAAAAACGAGGCCTTCCATATTAGACCTCGTTTCGTTTTAGCTGCTAACTCCTATCTGTTTACAGCAGTATTATTTTTTCAACTCATTAGGAATACGTCTTCTGTAAATTACATAACTACGGCTTACATATTTAATTGGGGCACTAAATACATGTACTAGTCTTGTAAATGGCCACACTGCGAATAAACCCATCCCTGCAAGAATGTGAATTTTAAACCATACTGGTACTTCCGTCATATATTCAACTTTCGGTTGGAAAATAAAGAGACTTCGGAACCAAGGGCCAATTGTTGTACGATAATCAAATCCTTTTGAATCGATATTTAAAAATGTTGAAGAAAGTCCTGCTAACATTACGATAAGTAATAAAATAAGCGCAATATAATCTCCCTTTGTGCTCGTTGCAATGATACGTTTTACAGTTACGCGGCGGTACGTTAATATAATTAAACCGATGATAGAAGCAACACCTGCCGGAAGCCCGAAACTAATTGCCATTATGTGATACGTATGCTCAGAAATACCTATCGAACGGTATACAGCTTCTGGAATTAATATCCCCATAACATGACCGGCAATTACGAACATAATCCCAAAGTGGAATAATAGACTTCCGATTCGGAGCATTTTCTTTTCTAATAGTTCACTAGATTTTGATGTCCATCCAAATTGATCATAGTTGTATCTAAAAATATGTCCACCGATAAAGATTGCAAAAATGATATAGGGAAACAATACCCATAGAAATTGATTCATCATTTTAACAACTCTCCTTTCTAATTTGTCTGTACATCCCATGCTTCGATAGCGAGTAGAACAGCCGCAAGAATTGGTTCATACATACTACCTGCTTCTTTTAACTGAACGTGTAATGCTTGTATATTCTCCTTGTATTTATTCATAATTGGTTCACTGTCTTGCTCATTTGCATTTGCAAAAAACTCAAGAAAAAGTGGTAAATAATCAGGTAGTTCTTTATCCGTTACTTCAAAACCAGATTTTTTATAATGCTGCTTTAACTCTAATAATTCAATACCTCTTTCTCTTTGTTCACCAGTGTTCATATAAGTAAGATACATATTTGTTTTCTTACCAAAATCGAATGTATATACGTAACTATCAATGAGTTGATCATTCGTTTTATGTAGCGCTTGCTTTATAAAGGCTGTAAGTGATGCTTTAACTTCTTCCTTTTCTATCGTTTCAATCTCTTCTTGCAATTCAGTTACAGCTTCTCTCCACCCTAGTTCAGGATAGGAGAGAAGAAAAGAAGAACAAGAAAAAGCAGTTTGTAAACTTTGTTTCATCATTTTCTGCCCCCTTTATTTAAGAAATTGTCATACAAGAGCCTGGACCACCTGCGAATGCTAAACCACAGCTTCCTTGTTCGCTATATAAATCTGTCACTTGTTCACGGTGAGTGCCCGGAATGACGAAGCGATTTTTATATTTCGCAATAGCAAGAAGACGATACATATCTTCTACATCCTGTTTTGTTAAACTAAGTTCTTTTAATACAGCTTCATTTGGCTCTTTATTAATTTGCAGCGCTCTCATATGCGTTCGCATAACAGCCATTTTCTTCAATGTAAGACGAATGTGTGATTCATCTCCTGCAGTGAGTAAATTCGCTAAATATTGAATTGGAATACGCATATTATCGATAGCAGGGAAAATCTCTTCTGCTTGCCAGTTACTGCCTTTCCCTTCCACCATATTCATAATTGGGCTAAGCGGCGGAATATACCAAACCATCGGCATTGTACGGTACTCTGGATGAAGAGGCAGAGCAATTTTCCAATCGATAATCATTTTATAGATTGGTGACTCTTGTGCTGCTTTAATCCATTCTTCAGGAATGCCTTGTTTTTTCGCTTCAGCTGCTACTTCTGGATCATTTGGATCTAGGAAAACAGTAAGCTGAGATTCATATAAATCTTTTTCGTCTTCAACAGAAGCTGCTTCTTTTACTTTGTCAGCGTCATATAGCATTACCCCAATATACCTGATACGTCCCACACATGTTTCTGAACAAATTGTTGGCATACCAGCCTCAATACGTGGGAAACACATTGTACATTTTTCAGCTTTATTCGTTTGCCAGTTAAAATACACTTTTTTATATGGACAAGATGATACGCAGAACCTCCAAGCACGACATGCATTTTGATCTACAAGAACAATGCCGTCTTCTTCACGTTTATACATCGCACCAGATGGACAAGATGATACGCAAGACGGATTCATACAATGTTCACATATGCGTGGTAAATACATCATAAAGACGTTTTCAAAATCTGTTTTAATTTCTTCTTCCATTTTCTTTACGTTCGGATCTTGTAATCCTGTTATATGTCCACCAGCTAAATCATCTTCCCAGTTCGGACCCCATTCAATTTTGTCGATAAATTCGCCTGTAATTGCTGATTTCGGACGAGCAACTGGTTGATGCTTACGCTGCGGGCTATTTGTTAATGTTTCATAATCATAATTCCAAGGTTCAAAGTAATCATCAATTGTTGGTTGATCTGGATTGTGGAAAATGTTCATAAGACGTTTCATTTTCGAACCAGATTTCAGCTGAATTTCACCATTTTTCAATTCCCATCCGCCTTTATATTTCTCCTGATCTTCCCATTGTTTCGGATAACCAATTCCAGGCTTCGTTTCTACGTTATTGAAGTACATATATTCCGCACCTGGACGATTTGTCCAGGTGTTTTTGCACGTTACGCTACAAGTATGACAGCCGATGCATTTATCTAGGTTCATTACCATTCCGACTTGCGCTTTAATCTTCAAGCCAATCTACCTCCTTCAGTTTACGGATTACAACATTTAAATCACGCTGGTTCCCAGTCGGACCATAATAGTTAAATCCATAGCTTAATTGGCCATATCCACCAATCATATGTGTTGGTTTAACATGAATACGGGTTGGACTATTATGCGTTCCCCCACGGGTGCTTGTTAATTTCGTACCAGGCACGTTAATGTGGCGATCTTGCGCATGGTGCATAAATGCCATTCCCCTCGGTATACGGTGCGTTACAACAGCACGCGCTACGACAACACCGTTACGGTTAAAGCACTCGATCCAATCATTATCAGCAACGCCAGCTTCTGCAGCGTCCTCTTTATTCATCCAAACAGTTGGACCACCTCTAAACAGCGTTAACATCGGTAATGAATCGAAATACATACTATGAATCGACCACTTATTATGCGGTGTTAAATAGTTTAGTGTAATCTCTTTCCCTTCTACTTCAGGGCGTGACTTACGGAACGGTTTATGTTGCAGAATTGGTTTAAATGTTGCCATCGTTTCACCAAATTCTTTCATCATGTCATGGTCTAAGTAGAAAGATTGTCGACCAGTTATCGTTCTCCAAGGAATAAGACGTTCCACATTTGTTGTAAACGGTGAGTAACGTCGTCCACCTTTTTCTGAACCTGTAAAGGCCGGAGAAGTAATTACTGTTTTCGGTTGTGCTGTAATTTGTTCGAATGTAAAGCATTCTTCTTCACGTTCTTCTGCTAAATCACGTAATTTTAGATCTGTTTGTTTTTCAAGTGCTTCCCATGCTTTTACTGCCATATGACCGTTTGTTGTAGAAGAAAGCGTTAATACCGCTTCAGCAGCATTGATTGCTTCTTTTATGTCTGGGCAACCTTTCGCAATAGTATCCGTTCGAACAACTCCTAATTTGCTCTTTAATTGTTCATACTCTTTTTCTGCTGACCAAGAGATCCCTTTCGTACCAATCGGTTGTTTTCCGGCATTTGGTCCAAGTGCTGTCATTTTGTCATAAATCGTTCTATAATCCCTTTCAACAACATGAATTTGTGGCATCGTTTTACCCGGGATTGGTTCACATTCACCTTTACTCCAATCTTTAATCTTGCCAAGTGGTTGCGCTAATTCTTGCGGTGTATCATGAAGAAGTGGTGTTGCAACAACTTCTTTCATTGGTTCAAGATCTATTTTCTTCGCTAAATCTGACACAGCTTTAGAAAGTGAAGTGAAAATATCCCAGTCAGAGCGTGCTTCCCACGGTGAACCGATTGCTGGATTAAATGGATGCACAAATGGATGCATATCTGTACTACTTAAATCATGTTTTTCGTACCAAGTTGAAGCAGGTAAGACGATATCAGAATACAGCGCTGTTCCAGCCATACGGAAATCTAAATTAATGAGTAAATCAAGCTTCCCTTCTGGTGCTTCTTCATGCCACTTAATTTCTTCTGGTCGTAATGAATCACTATCGTCATTCATTAATCCGTTTGTTGTACCTAATAAATGTTTTAAGAAATATTCATGCCCTTTACCAGAACTTGAAATTAAATTCGCACGCCACACGAATAAGTTGCGCGGGAAGTTGTTTTTATTATCAGGATCTTCAATCGCAAATTTCAGTTCTTTTTCTTTTAATTTTTGTGCAACATATTTTCCGATTTCTTCTTGCGTTGTTGCACCAGCAGCAACAGCTTCTTTATATAATTCAATTCCATTTTTCTCGAATGTTGGATAAGAAGGTAACCAGCCGAGTCGTGCTGCTAATACATTGTAATCACCGTGATGTTGATAACGTGAGTTACCTTCAATTGGTGATGCTAAATGTCCAACAGGTGTATCTTCATAGCGCCATTGATCTGTTACGAAATAGAAGAAAGACGTACCATTTTGTAATTTTGGTGGCCCTTGCCAATCTTTTGCCATCGCGATTGTTTGCCATCCTTCTGCAGGTCGTAACTTTTCTTGACCAACATAATGCGCCCAACCACCGCCGTTTACACCTTGTGCTCCAACGAGAAGAACAAGATTTAAAACAGCGCGATAAATCGTATCAGAGTTAAACCAGTGGTTAATACCCGCTCCGACAATAATCATTGAGCGACCATTCGTATCAACAGCATTTTGTGCGAACTCACGAGCGATTTGAATAATAAGCTCACGTTTTACTCCTGTCATTTTCTCTTGCCATGCAGGTGTAAACGGTATGTCATCATTGAAGTCTTTCGGCTCTTGTCCGCCAAGCCCTCGGTTCACTCCGTAATTTGCTAACGTTAAGTCGTATACAGTTGTAACGAACACTTCGCCTTCTTCTGTCATAACCTTTTTCACTGGAATTGTACGTTCTAATACTTTGTTTCCATCATCAGAGAAGTACGGAATTTGTACCGTTCCAATCGATTCTTCCATTCCAAGTAAAGAAAGACGTGGATCAATCTTTTCACCTGTTTCTTCATCTTCTATACGCAAGTTCCATTTCTTTTCGTTATCCCAACGTGAGCCCATTGTGCCTTGAGGTGTTGCAAAATCATTCGTGTTCTCGTTCCAAAGAACAGGTTTCCATTCTCCTAACTTCGTTTCGCGTCCAATATCAGCAGCGTTTAAGAAACGATCAGCAACGAATTGATCTCCTTTTTGTTTCAATGTGACAAAGAAAGGAAAATCAGTATATTGCTTCGCATACTTTGTGAAATATTCCACTTGATTATCTACGTAAAATTCTTGTAAGATCACATGCCCCATTGCCATCGCAAGTGCACCATCTGTACCTTGTTTCACACTAATCCAATCATCCGCAAACTTTGTAGATTCAGCGAAGTCAGGGCTGACAGAAACGACTTTCGTTCCTTTATATCGAACCTCTGCTAAAAAGTGAGCATCTGGTGTTCTCGTCATCGGTACATTTGAACCCCATGTCATAATGTAACCAGAGTTATACCAGTCACTACTTTCTGGTACATCTGTTTGATCGCCCCAAATTTGCGGAGAAGCTGGTGGTAAATCTGCGTACCAATCATAGAAACTAAGCATCGGCCCACCCATAAGTTGCATAAAACGACTACCAGCAGCATGACTTAACATCGACATAGCTGGAATTGGTGAAAAGCCAACATTTCGATCTGGCCCGTATTTAATTACTGTATAAAGTAGAGAAGCTGAAACGAGTTGTAATACTTCATCCCAATTCGCACGAACGAATCCACCTTTACCACGCGCCTGCTTATACTTACGTGCTTTTTCAGGGTTTTCCACAATGTTTTTCCAAGCATCTAGTGGTGACTTGTGCTTTTGTAGTTCCTCTTGCCACATACTCCAAAGAACACCACGTACATACGGATATTTCACACGAAGTGGACTATAAATGTACCAAGAAAAACTCGCTCCACGCGGACATCCTCGTGGTTCAAAATCAGGCATATCTGGACCTGTTGTTGGATAGTTAAGCTCTTGCCCTTCCCAAGTTACAATTCCATCTTTCACATATATATTCCAGCTACATGAACCAGTACAGTTCACGCCGTGTGTAGAACGAATTACTTTATCATGCTGCCAACGCTTTCTGTACACATTTTCCCATTCGCGATCTTCATATGTTTCTTGTGTATGATTATCGTTATAACGATCTATTGGTGAAAAATATTTTAAACGTCTCATTAGTGCTGAAGTTTTTTTCTTCATACTGTTCACTCCTTTAATACGTCTCTCTTACATACCCTTACTATAAGAGAGGTTGTAAAATACAGATGTGACATTTCGCACAGTTCAAGAGATTGTCAAAAATTCAGTAGAAAATAAGTTTGTGAGAAAATCTTGTGTTCCGTTGTGAAGATTATGGTTAATCTTAATTATTAGGAGAATGGTATTTTGAGGTATCGACTATTTTGCAAAAGAAAAAGAGTTTTGATATTATTTCAAAACTGCCATAAGGAAAAGAGTATAAATTGTATGTAAAAAAATTTTTCCCAATGTTATTATTTTATATCGAGTCTGATTTTACATAAAAATACAAATCATTATTTACTGTATTGCCCTTAGTTACGGAAACAATTATACTAGATGTAATCGAAATAAATAATCTGAATATTCTCAGAATTTAAGGTAGAAGTTTTACTATCTACATATAGAATTAGAAATATGTCCACTAAATTGATTAGAAAACGATAATAACATTAGGAGGATTACGATGCCCCAGCTTGATTCATTACATCCCACTGTAGAAAAAATAATCAATAATATTGAAAAAATAATGGTCGGAAAACGAAAAGAAACAATCTTAGCTTTGACAGCTCTCTTAGCTGAAGGTCATGTGCTATTAGAAGATGTTCCTGGTGTCGGGAAAACAATGCTAGTACGTGCCCTTTCTAAATCCATTGATGCTGATTATAAGCGAATTCAATTTACACCTGATTTATTGCCGTCAGATGTAACAGGAGTTTCTATTTATAATCCGAAAGAGCTCCAATTTGAGTTCAAGCCTGGACCAATTATGGGGAATTTTGTACTTGCTGATGAAATTAATCGTACATCTCCAAAGACACAATCTGCTTTACTTGAATGTATGGAAGAAGGCAATATTACAATAGATGGCATTACAAGACCTTTACCAAAACCGTTCTTTGTCATGGCTACACAAAATCCGGTCGAATATGAAGGAACATATTCTCTACCAGAAGCTCAGCTCGATCGTTTCTTATTGAAACTAAAAATGGGATATCCTACACCAGAGGAAGAATTTGAAATTTTAAACCGGATGGAAAAAACAAATCCACTCTCTCAATTACAGACCATTACTACAATAGAAGAATTAATTTATTTACAACAAAGCGTACGGGTAGTAAGTATGGACAAAGCAATTAAGCATTACATTGTAAAGCTTGTTAATCAGACTCGTACGTACAGTTCTATACAGTTAGGTGCAAGTCCACGTGGCTCGATTGCTTTAATGAAAGCTTCACAAGCTTATGCATTTATCCATGGCAGGAATTATGTTATTCCAGACGATGTTAAATTTTTAGCTCCTTACGTTTTAGCACATAGACTCATTCTAAAAATGGAAGCAAAATTTGAAGGAATAACAGGAGAACAAGTTATCGGAAAAATCGTTGCACGAACTACCGTGCCTACTCAAAGGACGATGAACCCTTGATGAAACGAATGCTGCGAGCGCTATATCACGTTATGAAGTTATTGCTACTCCCTTTATGTCTAGTCTTAACATTTGTGTACGCTATGCTTCAAGGAGGGTTTGTCAGTTGGTTTTTGTTTTACAGCACAATTCCCATTGCTCTTTATTCGCTACTACTCCCCTTCTACGCTTTACGGGACGCTGAAGTAAAACGAATAACAAACCAAAATGGATATGTAGTAGGAGAACAATTTGTAAGCACGATTACAATAAAAAGAAAATTTCCTTTTCCCTTACTTTATTTAGTTATAGAAGATGAACTGCCACCACAATTTATAAGTTGTAAACAAACAAAGATGAATAAGGTAGTACTCTTCCCAGGATTGAAACGAAATATTTCGTTTCAATATGTTATTAACACAATCCCTAGAGGCGAGCACACTTTTTCAAGCGTTCGTGTCAAAACTGGCGATTTATTCGGCATGATAGAGAAAGAAGTAACTTTTTCAGTTCCAGATACATTTTTAGTCTATCCCCAGTATGTAGATATAGCATATCGACAATTGGAAAATCATTTCGAACAAGGAGCGCTTTCAGCAAATATAAATTCAGCAAAAGACTCTACAATCTCTGTCGGTGTCAGAGACTATAAACCTGGTGATCGCTTTTCATGGATTGATTGGAAAGCAACTGCACGAACAAACACTATTATGACAAAAGAGTTTGAACAACAGCGCAGCCATAATGTCATGATATTCATAGACAGAACCGAGTCTCCTCTATTCGAATCAGTCGTCACATTTACTGCCTCTATCGTAAGGACTGTCTTGAAACAAAATTCACCAGCATCATTCGTGTCTATCGGAAAAGAACAAACTATTTTCCCTTTAGACAATGGAGATACGCAGTTACAACAAATCCTTTGTCATTTAGCAAAAGTGCAAGCAGACAGTGTATTCCCGCTCTCCCAGAGTGTAGACATGGAACTAAGAAAAATTTATGAGCCCGTCACGGTTATACTCGTGACCAGTAATCTTTCTCCCGATATTCAAAAGGCGGCTGATTGTGCCGCTATAAGAAATAGAAAATGTATGGTTTTTGTCGTGAAAGAAAAAGCGAATCAACTTTCACACCGAGAAATCAGTATAATAGAAACTCTAAAAAAACGACAAATATTTGTAAACACGGTTTATGAAAACCGTTATACAAACGTGTTTTTTGAGGTGAGCAAATGATAACATTACAAACAAAATACAAGTGGGATACGAACAGATTCTTTATGCATGCATGTGTATTTCTTCTTTTACTAGAATGGCTAAGACCTCTTATAGGTATTACAAATGTAGGTAGATTAGATATTTTCGTAACATTTATAGGAATTTGCTTCGCTCTCTCTTTTTTTCAAACGAGGTGGCAGATTCCAATAAAAATTGTCACAGTCCTATTTATCATTCATTCCCTATATTATAAAAATGCTTTTATAAATCCATCTTGGCTAACAGCATTCTTTTCTGATATGTTTCGAAATTCCTCCCTGTTTTTCCAAGGGAATTTACTAGATATTTCTCCAGTTTTTCCGACGGTTTTATTTTTTCTCTCATTTTGGTTTTTGAGTTCTTTTACTTCATTTTGGATTATTCATAAAAAACGTGGGTTTCTATTTCTTGTATTGACTATTATTTATATCGCAACTTTTCATAACTTACATTTATACAATGCAAACTACGCTATTATTCGTACTGTTGTCATCGGCTTTTTTATGCTTAGTCTTCTTCAAGTAGAACGAATAAAAGAACGTGAACACTTACAAAATTATGCTAGGGAAATCTCAAAATTACTTAGACCACTTACAATATTTATTGTATTATTAGCAACCATCGCATACTTTGCTCCAAAATTTGGCCCTCAATGGCCAAACCCAATGGATTTCTTAAAATTCAACACATCTGAAGCAAGTAAAGAAAAAAAAGTTTCTACAATTGGGTATGGTTTAGATGACTCACGATTAGGTGGTCCTTTTAAGGCGGATCCTACAATTGTTTTCACAGCACGAACGCAAAACAAACAATATTGGAGAGTCGAAACGAAAGATTTTTATACCGGAAAAGGCTGGGAGGTTTCTGAAAATCCGAAAAAGGTTTCTTTTAAAAATAAAAACGACGTCGTAAGCTGGTACGAACAAAATACAAAAACAGAAACTACTGAGGCAACAATTACCATGCAAAAAAGTTACCCTCACCTTACCTATCCAGCAGGATTAGTAACAGTTGAAGCTTCTTCTGATGTATCATACAGTGTTGACCCGTTTTCAGAAAAAATTTATACAATGAATGGAGACTCTTCTACTACTTTACATTCGTATAAAGTAACATATGAGATCCCTGAGTTTTCCATAAAAAACTTGAAAGCTGTAAAAACAAATGAAGGTCAAGAAACAAATCCTTATTTTATGACAAAGTACACACAACTTCCCGAGTCATTACCACAGCGCGTAAAAGACTTGGCTATCAATCTTACAAATGATAAAGACAACCGATATGATAAAGTATTAGCTATTGAAAATTACTTCACAGACAACTCTTTTACATACGAATCAACGAATGTCTCATTCCCTGCCAAAAGCCAAGATTATGTAGATCAATTCCTTTTCGATACAAAAAGCGGCTACTGTAATAATTTTTCGACGTCTATGATTGTACTACTTCGTTCTGCCGGGATTCCAGCTCGCTGGGTGAAAGGCTATACAGAAGGAACTCTTGACAATACACTTGCCTCTGCAGAAGGTGAGGATGTTTATACAATCACGAACGATAACGCACACTCTTGGGTCGAAGTATATTTCCCAGAATACGGATGGATTCCATTCGAACCGACAAAAGGATTTACTAATCCCTATAATTTTATAAATAATACGCCTGCTCCTATTTCACAAAATAGCGAAGCAAATAATTCTAATAACGAGCAAATACAACAACGAAATAATGAAGCAAAACTTAAAAGTTTAATTGAAAATACAGAAGAAGCTTCTACTAAAAAGGTCACAAATTCTAAAACTAGTTTTTCTTGGTGGTACGTATTCCTCTCTACGATACTAATTAGTATTATAGGATACATTCTCTTCACCACTAGAATGAAATGGATGACATTTCTTATTATTCATTTCTATAAATACCGAAAAGATGATGCTGTTTATCAAAAAGCTTACGGTGCACTTTTAAAACAATTTGCGAGAATTGGCATACCACGGGGTGAAAGTCAAACATTCCGAGAATACGCTCTCCATATCGATACACTTTACAACTCGGCCGATATGCAACAACTTACTGCCAGTTATGAGAACGCTATGTATCAACAGGGGCAGGCTACGGTAGAATGGAAAAAATCCGTACACTTATGGGAAGTACTTATGAAAAAAGCAGCTTCTCCACCTAAATCAGATGGCTTTGATACAGTTATTTAATCTTGAAAATTTGAGTTTAAAGAAAACGTCTCAAAGAACTACATTGTTCTTTGAGACGTTTTTTAATAAAGTGAAACTCCTACTTATTCCCCAAGCACCTTCTCAATCTCAACCTCTAAATCTACCGGCTTCGTCTGTGGAGCAAAACGCCCTACTACTTTCCCGTCTTTTCCGATTAAAAACTTCGTAAAATTCCATTTCACTGCTTTCATACCAAGTAAACCTGGTGCTTGTTCTGTCATGTATGTATATAGAGGGTGAGCCTTATCACCTTTCACATCAACCTTTGCAAACATCGGGAAGTTTACACCGTAGTTTAATTCACAAAAACTAGTAATGTCCGCTTCTGTACCTGGTTCTTGTCCCCCGAATTGGTTACAAGGAAATCCGAGTATTTCGAGTCCTTGGTCTTTATATTTATCATATACCTCTTGTAATCCTTTATATTGTGGTGTGAAACCACATTTGCTAGCTACATTGACAATAAGAAGTGCTTTTCCTTCGTAATCTTTTAACGATTTTTCTTCACCTGTAATTGTTTTAGCTGAAAAATCATAAACTGTCATTGTCTTTGCCCCTCTCTTCACTATCATTCTATGTTTATACTATACTACATTCGTGAATATACAGCTCTTATTACGTACTTATAAGTTGTAATGATAGCGCTTTATTTCTGTTCGAAAATTCGACACAAACTACTAGACTTTTATGATGGAAAGTTTTACAATTGAAATGTGAACAAAATGTGACAGTTTATATTCCATTATAAAAGAAAAGGATGGTGTTCATTATGAAAACTGCACAACATGAAACGATTTCAAATCGCGAGTTTTATTTCGTACTATATATGATGTTATTGTTTGTTACTGGCTGGGTAATCGATGTAAATGGTTTATTCTTAAGCTCCTACTTTAATTTAGCAGGAGAGATTATGCTTCCATTAGTAGGCGGGATTGTTGGACTGTTCATTATGTCTATTAATAAACAACAAACGAAATAATAATATTACAAAAAGGCAGAAGACGAGCTTCGTTTTCTGCCTTTTTTCTATTTTAGCGTATAATAAAAACATGCAGTATATAAGGAGTGGTAACTATGAAAAAAGTAGAGCAATTATCTTCTCACCTATATCTTATTGATGATTTCGATTTACAGCATAATGAACGAACAGGTACGTACGTTTTATTAGGTGACGATATTACTTTAATTGAAACTTGTGCAGCCCCTTCTCTTCCGTATATTTTAGACGGCTTACAACAATTACATATTGATTTAAACGATGTTAAAAACATTATCGTTACACATGTGCATTTAGATCACGCTGGAGCAGCTGGTTTAATGATGGAAAAGTGCCCAAATGCTACGTTATATGTGCATTCTCGTGGTGCTCGTCATATGATTGATCCAACAAAACTTATTTTAGGTGCAAAAGCTGTCTACAAAGAAGATTTCGATAAACTCTTTGATCCAATTCTTCCAATTGAAGAAGAACGTGTTCATATTGTACAACATGGTGATACGTTAAAAATTGCAAAAGATCGCACCCTTACATTTTATGATACACCAGGACATGCGAAGCACCATATTAGCATTCACGATTCATTAACAAACGGGATTTTTACTGGCGATACAATTGGAATTTATTATAGAGAACTCGCAGACGTTGATGTAGAGTTATATCTACCATCAACGTCCCCTTCACAATTCCAACCAGATGCGATGATTACTTCTAAAAATCACATTCAAAGTATGAATGTAGATACTATTTATTTCGGTCATTACGGCGCATCCTCTCATGTTACAGAAGTATATAATCAACTGGAATATTGGCTACCTATTTTCGTTCATACTGGTAAGGAAGTCTTTGAAAAGTATAATGATTTCGATGAAGCAACTAAAGCTTTACAAACTTTGTTAATGGATAAAATCTCTTCTCATCTTACAAAGTTAAACGTTCCATCAGATCATTCCGTTTATAATATTTTACATTTAGATATAGAAATTAGCGCAATGGGCATTATTGATTATTTCACGAAGCAAGAAAAATCAAACTCCACTATTAACTAACAGTAAAAGAAGAGATATACAACAGTAGTTATTGTATATCTCTTCTTTTTTTGAATATATTTTGAGTAAAGGATGGTGGAATATAATGCAAAAAGTGATGCTATACCTCTGCTTCACATTATTTATCGTCTTATTATTATTTGTAGGAGTAAAAATTCAATTTTATTTAGATACAGATGCACAAGTGAACTTTAACGTTTATCCAAGATTATTCTACTTTACACTCTTCCCTCTTATAGTTGGCATTTTATTACGCTTCCTTCAATCTATTAATCGCGAAACGAGTAAACAAAACTGGAGCTTTCAACCGGATAAATTTATTGCTATTACAGTGCCTACACTATTCATTTCCTTTTCCCCAGCACTACTCTTTTCACCACTTGCCGAATACCTACCTTATTTAGTTAATATTATTCTAATAAATACAACTTTTGTTACGATTATTAGTTTAATAGCTGGTTATTCACTATTAGATTGTTTTATACAAAAGGACAATGCAACGATGAAAAAATATAATTGAATGCTCTATTTTCTTTTAATAAAGAAAGCTCAAAGCTAAAGCTTTGAGCTTTTTTACTTATCTCACCTTTTCATCTACATACTCCATAAACTGCTCCGCTTTAATAAATCTTTCTTTGTACGCCTCAGGCACTTCTTCTACTGTTATCCCGCCACTCGATTTCGTTTTTACTAACACAGTTTGATGTGACATTAATGCCTCCATATATTGTTCATACTCTTCAGGAGTTAGTACTTCTTTACTAGATTTATGGCCATTTAATTTATCAAAATACGGATGAAGCTCCATTACTACCTTTTTCAATTCCTCTTTTTTAGCTGGTGATAATTGATCATAATCTATATTACCATTCGAATCCCCGTACGCAAGCTTTGCATTAGTTAATTTTTTCAGTTCTTTTGTAAACTCTTCATATTCCTTCGAACTCATTTCATCTTTCGCTTCTGATAATTTTGCATTAAAACGCATATACGTTTCTAATGTCATCGCTCCGGCGTGTTTTTTTAAATTCTCAAAAGATCCGTATATACCATCCGCCATAATAGATTGATATACAAAACCGGTCGTAGGGATTAAAAATGCTGCTGCAAGCACTCCGGCGATAAGACGTTTCTTCACCTTACTTCCCCCGCGATTCATTTTGATTTGAACAATTACTTTTTCTTTTAACTCCGGCGGGGCAACAATCCCCTTCGCTTCTTCTCGTATAGATTCTCTAACTCTACAATCTAAACTCATTTCACATTCCCTACCTCTCCTAAAAAGATTTCTTCTACTTGCTCTTTTTGACGTAGTTTCTTTAATGCCGCATGAATTCTAGACTTCACTGTACCAATTGGAATATGTAATATTTGTGCTACTTCTTCTTGTGAATATTCGTATAAGTATCTTAAGATAATAACTTGTTTCAATTTATACGGTAATTTATGAATGAGTTCGATTAGTTTTTGGTTTGATATTTTACTTACAACATCGTTAGAAAAATCAATTTGCACTGGCTTTCTTTGCTCTTCTGCTTTTTTCATAATTCGTAGTCGCATCCACCTCTTTCTTCTATAAGAATGAATTTGTTTAATCGCAAGCCCAATTAGCCAAGGGCGAAATGGCTTCTCGCTATCATATTTACGAAGCGATTCATATAGCTGTATGTATACTTCTTGAACGACATCATCTACATCCGTTTTATCTTCAATTAAAAAATGTGCTGTTTTATATACTTCTTGAATCGTTACATCATACAATTCGCTATACGCTTCTTTATTTCCTGATAAAGTTAATCGAATTAAATGTGCGTAATCTATTTCAGCCTTCATATTCCAGCCCTCCTTTGTCTTACACTATATATTGGCAAGTAATTCATATTTCGTTCGATTTTTCCGAAAAAATTTTTTATATAAATTAATATTATGATCCGATGAGTTCATAAGCTTCACTTATAACCACACATAACTATTATATAATTTTCCAATTTCTGATAAAGATTTAAAATGATTTATATAGTCAAATTTAGGAGGATATATGATGAAAGCTATCGTTGTAACGTCGTTCGGTGGTCCTGAAGTGATGAAATATACAGATTTGGATATACCGGCTATTTCAGAAGATCAAGTTTTAATTCGCGTTGTTGCTACTAGTGTAAATTTCGCTGATATTAAATCACGTTATGGCAAAAAAGGAAATAAAGCACTACCTTTTATTCCAGGTATAGATGCAACTGGTATTGTAGAACGCGTCGGTTCTCATGTGAAAAATATTCAACCTGGACAGCGTGTCATTGCTTTTCCTCAAAATGGATCTTACGCAGAGTACGTTGTTTCAAATGAAAATCTCACTTTCGTTTTACCCCATGAAGTCGACTTTCAAACCGCAGCTGCTTGTCCGATCGTATCTTTCACAAGCTATAATTTACTCGTGAATGTTGCAAGGCTTCAACAAAATGAATCCGTGCTGATTCATGCAGCTGCTGGCGGAATTGGTACTACCGCGATTCAACTTGCAAAACGATTAGGGGCTGGAACAGTTATCGGTACTGTCGGAAGTGAAACGAAAAAAGAAATCGCTTTAGATGCTGGAGCTGATTATGTTATTTGTCATCAAGATGAAGATTTTGTAGAGAAAGTCAATGAGCTGACAAACGGAGAAGGAGTGAATATAATTTTGGACTCTATTTCTGGAACTGTCTCTGAAAGAAGTTTAAACTGCCTAGCTTATTACGGTCGCCTCGTTCATTTCGGTAATGCAAGCGGTAAAATTGGCAATTTCAAAACGAAAGATTTACACGCAAGTTGCCGCTCTATACTAGGCTTTAGCTTTGGCACTACACGGAAAAAACGTCCTGAACTACTCCAAGAAACGGCAAATGAAGTTTTCCGTTATTTGCGTGACGGAAGTTTGCAAATGAAAGCTACAAAATCTTTTCCCCTTCAAGATGCAGGGAAAGCACATGAATGGGTCGAAAGTAGAAAAAGTACAGGGAAAGTAATACTAACTGTTCAGTCTTCTTCCTGAAATGAATACTTGAAACAGAGGTGGCATTCATGGGATCACGAATTATGCATGTTATTATCGCTAACGGTATTGCTGAGAAACTATCTATTCAAGATAAAACTTCTTTCTTACTTGGAGCTGTAGCCCCTGATGCTGTTCATTCAAAAAAAGAAAAAGGAACCTCACATTTTTATGCTGGTACAACGAAGAACTATACGAGAAGAATAGATTATGATTCATTTTTTCATAAATACGAAGCACATATAGATTCCCCCTTTATTTTAGGCTATTACACCCACCTCATTGCCGATGATAATTGGCTAAGTGGCTTTTTTCTACCATGGTTAAAAAATAGAATAGAAAATGACGAAACTATCGCCCCCCTGTACTATAACGATTTTAAATTGTTAAATGCAAAGTTGCTTCATCATTACGATAAAGAACAACAGCTCTTCTCTCTTCTCAATCGAGAGGCTCACATTGTGGATATTGAAGAGGTTTCTAAAGAAAACGTTTCAGCTTTTCGAAAGTATCTTTTTGAAGATATGTTGTATCCCGAGCAACATTTGCATGAAGACTTACAGGTGTTTACGTTTAATCAAATTGTCGGTTACATTGAAACCGCTATTGAAAAAGGTGCATTTTTTATTAAACAACTCTCTCATGAAAAATCCACTTCAAAGATTTAATCCCCCTCAATATATTCGAGGGGGATTTTCACATAGCAATATTATTATTGATTCTTCTCCATAACCGCAAAATAATTCCCTTCACTATCAGCAAAGTTAAACACTTTACCAGAAGGCATAGTTACCATTTCTCCAACAGTAACATTTTTATTTTTTAAACCTGCATATAATTGATCCAGATTTTCTGAGAAGAACATTAAGGACGGTGTACCAAGATTTAATTCTGGGCTCATTTTCGAAATAACTTCTTTATTATGTAATATAATGCTCGTTTCAGCACCATTAGTTGGAGCAATTTCAATCCATCTCATTCCTTGCTTGTTATCTTCCTCCGCAACTACATGAAACCCTACCTTTTCCGTCCAAAAATTTACTGCCTCATCTTGATTATTTACATATAACATAATTTGTCCTACTTTATGAATCATTTGTATTCCTCCTATTGTTTTTTTACATTCTATGTAGCTTTCTACAGCTGGTATCGTTATTCCTTTTGAGTTGGTATGTACTTCTTTGCAAAATTTATCGACTGACTCATCCCATCCAGTTCGTCAAAATAATTGTTTCTTTCAATCATGTTATATCCGTCGAATCCAATTTCATCTAATACTTTGAAGAATATATCGAAATCCACTTCACCATTTCCTACCCCTACTTCTATATACTTACTTGAACTATTACTTTTCACTTCTTTACAATCTTTAATATGAGTTTGTACTATATAATCTTTTAATAGTAATAAACCTTCTAACGGATTTTCATTTACATCACTTATTAAATTTGCTGGGTCAAAGTTAACAGCTAGTCCTTTCGAGTTTGCATTTTCTAAAAATCGTTTTAATACTATTGCTTTTTCAGATCCTGTCTCAATAGCAAAGACTCCCCCAAATTTGAATGCTAATTCCCCTATCTCATAACAAACCCGCACCATTTTATCATAGCTCTCACTTTTTTCATCATCTGGAACTTTCCCAATATGAGCTGTTATTATCTTTGCTCCCAGCTCCAAACCTCTGTCAGTAATATATTTAATCTGATTTATTGCACTGTCAGCTTCTGTTCCTGTAATTCCATTTTCTCCAAAACTAATTGCTAATGATGGAATCTTTATCCCATTAAAAGATAAGCTTTTCTTTAAAGCAGTCCATTCTACCACTGGAATATTAGCTAAGTTGAAGTTTTTATTCATAGCATATAATTGAATATATTCTAAATCCCATTCCCTTGCTTTTTGTATTCCTTCGTTTACTTCAATATGTTTCGTATTCAAAAACATTCCTAATTTCCTATCCATATATGTACCTTCTTTTTATTATTTCGCATCAGTTTAATATTCGACTTTTTTTATATTACTTCCTTGTACATATGTTGATTAAAAAAGTGATAATAGATACATTTCAATAATCATTAATAAAACTCCTTGTATTATTCAATTGCAAATAAAAAAGACGTAACTACAAATAGTTACGCCTTCCCCATTATTTATCTAGGCTTTTTCTTCCCAGTAAATGCTGGTTTCTTTTTCTTAGGTGCTGGTGGCTTCGATTCTACAAATGTTCCTTTGAACATTTCTTGCTTCGTAAATACGATGCCTAGTTTTTTCGCAAATTGTAGTAATTTGCGCTCTTCTTGTGGAGTTACAAGAGATACGACAGTTCCTTCTTTACCCATACGTCCAGTACGTCCTGAGCGGTGAATGTATTGGTCTACTGTGTCTGGTAATTCTAAGTGAATTACATGTGTTAAATCATCAATATCAATACCGCGTGCTGCAATATCAGTAGCAAGTAGGATTTCTAATTTTCCACCGCGGAAAGCACGCATCGTTGCTTCACGCTCTTGTTTACTTGCTTCTGCATGAAGAGCCGCTGCTTTCATTTTACGGAATTTCAATTTCTGAGTAATTTCATCTAAACGGAATGGATCGTTTAAGAAAGCAACTGCTTTTACATCGCCCATATGCATAATTCTTCTTACGTAATCATTTTTTTCGCGTCGCTCACAAATGATATACGTATGCTCAACTAAGCTTTTTGATTCTGCACGTGTTACACGTACTAATTGTGGTTCAACTGCTAAATCACGTGCCGCATCTTCTGCCGCTTTTGTCATTGTCGCCGAGAAGAATACTAATTGACGATCGCGCATCGTTGATTTAATTACATCTTGCACTGCACCCATCATTTTTTGCTTTACAATTTGATCAAACTCATCAAATACAATTGTTTTTACTTCATGCATTTTTAGCTTTTTCATACGAATTAATTCTAAGATACGGCCTGGTGAACCGACAATTACTCTTGGGTGTTTCTTTAATTTTTCAACTTGGCGCTTAATATCTGCACCACCAATTAAAGATGCACCTGAAATTTCAGTTCCTGCTGTAAATTTTTGAACCTCTTCATGAATTTGCATTACAAGTTCACGCGTTGGAGCTAAAATAACAACTTGTGGCTGTTTTACTTCAGGATTAATTTTATGTAAAAGGGGTAATAAGTACGCTAATGTTTTTCCTGTTCCAGTTGGAGATTCAGCTATAACGTCTTGTCCTTCTAAAATAGTTGGAATCGCTTGTTTTTGAATTTCAGTTAATTCTTTAAAACCAGCCTTCTCCCAAGCTTCTTGTAAAAATGGTTGCATATCTTTTATCATTTGTTTTTCTCCTTTATCTCTATTTTTGAAGAAAATGCTGTATTGTTCGCACCGTTTCTATCATGTGTGAAATAACAGCTATTAAATCATCAACATGGTCTTCTGTAATCGCTTTTTGAAATAGAACCTCTACCTTATTATGATATGAAATCGCTTGCTTATTATATTCGTATGAAACTTTCTGCATAATCATTCTTTCTTTTCCCCATATAGAACGCATTAAAGTTTCAATTTCTTCGCATCCTACTTCTGGTTGTTCTAACGGGAATGAAAATGCTAGCTTCATTTCACAACCTGGTGTAAACTGAGGCACTTCTAGTATTTCACCAGACAAGTTCTTTGCATCCACAGATAATGAAAATGTTGCTTCTACTAATGGTTCGAACGGTTCTGTTAATTGAAATGAGATATGATATATACGACTTAATGAGGCAAGGTCCATCATATCTTTTCGATCTGTTACAAGAATATCTCCATGTAGATCAAAATCATACACAGCACCTTCTACGATTACTTTTAAATTGTCAAAAGCAGTTGGATCAAACATAATTTCCTCCAAAAAACAGGCGCCTTTCGATGGAAAGGCGCCACTTGATGTATATATAGTTTACAGATAAACGAGATGAATTACAACCTTTTAGAATAAACCTACTGCTTTTCCATCTTCATTTACATCCATTTGAAGTGCTGCTGGTTGTTTTGGAAGACCTGGCATTGTTAACATTGTACCTGTTAACGCAACGATAAAGCCTGCACCTATAGATGGTTTTAACTCACGAATTGTAACGATAAAGTCAGATGGACGACCTAATTTTGTTGCATCGTCAGAAAGAGAGTATTGTGTTTTCGCCATACAAACTGGTAGGTTACTCCAACCTTCTCCTTCATATTGAGCTAATTGCTTACGTGCTTTCGGAGCAAATTCAATATCTTTTGCGCCATACACTTTTTGAGCAATTGTACGAATTTTTTCTTCTAATGGTAATTCTAATTCATAAAGTGGTGCGTAGTTGTTTTCACCTTTTTCGATTTCTTTTAGTACTTTTTCAGCAAGGTCAACTCCGCCTTGGCCACCCTTCTCCCAAACTTCTGTTAAGGATACTGCATAGCCACGCTCATTACACCACTCTTGTAAGTATGTAACTTCTGCATCTGTATCTGTAATGAATTTATTAATTGCAATTACGAAAGGCACACCAAAGCTTTGAATTGTTTCAACATGCTTCTGTAAGTTTTCCATACCTTTTGCTAATGCATCTACATTTTCTTCTTTTAATTGATCTTTTGCTACGCCACCATGCATTTTAAGCGCACGAATCGTCGCAACAATAACAACTGCTTCTGGTTTAATGCCAGCTGCACGAGCTTTAATATCTAAAAACTTCTCAGCGCCTAAATCAGCACCAAATCCAGCTTCTGTAATAACATAATCACCTAATTTTGCTGCCATTGTCGTAGCGATAACACTGTTACAACCGTGAGCAATATTCGCAAATGGTCCGCCATGAATAATAGCTGGTGTATTTTCTAATGTTTGTACTAAGTTTGGTTTTAATGCGTCTTTTAATAATAGCGTTAACGCACCTTCTACACCTAAATCTTTAACCGTTACAGGTTGATTTGCAAAGTTATAAGCAACTACGATGCGAGATAGACGCGCTTTTAAGTCTTGAATATCTGTTGCAAGGCAGAATACGGCCATAATTTCAGATGCGACTGTAATGTCAAAACCGTCTTCACGTGGTACACCTTGTACAGGTCCACCAAGACCAATTACTACGTTACGAAGGGCACGATCATTTAAGTCAACACAGCGTTTCCAAACAATTTTACGCGTATCAATTCCAAGTGTGTTTCCTTGTTGGATATGATTATCAATAAACGCTGCTAATGCGTTATTGGCAGTTGTGATCGCATGGATATCTCCAGTAAAGTGAAGGTTAATGTCTTCCATTGGTACGACTTGTGAAAAACCGCCACCTGCTGCTCCACCTTTTAATCCCATCGTCGGTCCAAGAGATGGTTCACGAAGTGCAATTACTGTTTTCTTACCAATTTTGTTAAAAGCTTGACCTAAACCAACTGTTACTGTTGATTTACCTTCTCCAGCTGGAGTTGGGTTAATTGCTGTTACTAAAACAACTTTACCGTCTTTCTCATCTTGTAAGCGCTTAAAAATATCAAGAGATAACTTACCTTTATAATGCCCGTATGGCTCTAATTCATCTTCTAAAATATTTAAATCAGCTGCAATTTCTTGAATCTTCTTCATACTCGCTTCTTGTGCGATTTCAATATCGGATTTCACTGTTGTAGTAGTTGTCATATACCCTAGTCCCCCTTTAATTGGTTCTGATGATATTGTATCAGTTTTTTGTATTTTCTGCACTTATTTACCTCCTAAAAATTCTTTCATTTCTTTATACGTTTTTTAGCATAAATACCCATAAGAATGTTAACGATTGTTGTAACTCTGTAGGTAGTTGACCTAACATCTTCTCATTTACTCCGCGCTTATATACGCCGATGCCATCTATAACTTTAAAACCTTGTTCTTTCGCTAACTGTTCAAATTCCCAAGGCATCATCGTATTACAAACAACGTCTTTTCCATACAAGCGAGGATAACTGTTCTCTCGTGGCTTTGCTGTCGGTCCTAAAATTGCAATACATGCATATCCATCTTTCTTTAACACACGCTTTATTTCATTTAACGCTCGTAATGGCTCTTCCGTCCATTCTAAAGAATTAATTGCCATAATTGATTCAAATTGCTCATTTTCAAATGGTAATGCAGAAAGATCTCCTTTTATAAAAGATAAATTTGGTCCTTCTCCGCGCTCCTTACCTTTTTGAATCATCACTTCCGATAAATCTACTCCCACTGCTTTATAGCCTGCGCTACTTAATTTATATGTACCGTACCCATCACCACAACCAACATCGAGCACTTGTGCTTCTTTCTTTACGTATTGTTCAAAAAACGGAATAATTGTGCTCCTACTCCCGCTATCCCACATTTCCTGACTATTTTTATTCCAAAACTCCGCACTACTATCCCATTTCTTCTCTGCTGATTCATGCCAATTAAATGTTGTCATACATTCCCCTACCTTCACGTATTATCATTCATTTCATTCTACATCATTTTCCAAAATTCCTGTTTTATCCTGCTTGCAGTAAGACACCTACCTCAGAATTCAATGGATGCGGACCAGTTAATGGGAGAGAACTGCTCATAAAAATCCAATTGTTGCTGGCTGATAATCAGTCGTGATGGAAAAAATCCCGCACTTTATCTTCAATAGGAAATGGATATGTTAACGATGGAATACGTATTCTCCAATTTTTGCTTTACTTGGGTTTAACTCATACTCATGTTCTTCTCTTTATGAAAGATACTATAGATACACCCAATTGAAAGAGAGGGATGTACATGCGAAGAAAGAGAAATCATCATTTTAAAAGTGGTGAAAAAAACGAAGAGTATGCTGCTGAAATATCACCAGCTGGCATTCCAATTAGACATAAGCGTAAAGAAATTGCAAATGAGATAGAAGGTACAAATACCGGCGCAATGGTAGGCTATGTCGCTTTATTTCTTTCGTTATTCTCCATTGCTTTTTATCCAGTTACGCTCGGCTCCCTAGCAATTTTAGTTGGCCTATTAGCTGTCAATTTCGGAGCAAGAACACTTGGATATACAGCAATTGGTTTTGGTAGTTTTTCTGTTTTATTTACTTTACTTTATCCGCTTGCTTTGTCAGCGTTTTAAAAAAACACACCAAGTTATACTTGGTGTGTTCATTCATGATACAACATAATATGACCGCATCCACAACAATGTTTCGCTGTAATTTCTTGAAACACTGGATAATTTTCTTCATCCCTATGCTCAATAAATACTTTTTCAAACCGATACATGTTTGGTGCATATGCCCAATCTTGTTTCGTACGTGCATATAATGTTGAGGAAAAAAACTCCTCACCACCGCAAACGATACATGTGTTCTTCATCGCTATCCCTCCTATGCTTGTCTTACTTCATCTATATGAACATAAGCATAAAAAAAAGACCTTCTATTACTAGAAAGTCTTCTCTGAAACAAAAAGAAATGTACCAAACATTCCTACTCCGCTATATTCTTTTGAAACACCAGCTTCTGTTTTAAATGTTTGCTTTACAGTCATAAAGAATACACCATTTCGTGCATCTGTACTTTCAAATTGTAGTTTTTCTTTTTTACCATCTACATTTTGCGTGCATTCAAAACTACTCTCATTACAATTCAACGCATACTTATCCTCTACATACACTTTAAAATCTGATTCTTTCGGACAAGTTATAAGTAATATTGCCACGAGAATAATACTTACAATACCCACAATTGTATAATATTTCTTCATTTGTACTCCTTTCAAATGACAAGAAAACTTGACTTCATGCGCCAAGTTTTCTTAGTCAACAACCCATTGCCACTCTTGTTCTTTCTTATCAAAAATGAGCCAACCTGTTTCTGTTGCTTCCTCTTTCAATTCATCGATATTATCTAGCACCTCATCCGTACTTTCATACGAACCAACTACATATACCGGAATTTCAAGACCTCTTCTTGACTCAATCTTCCCTGCTAGATCTATGTAAAGACCATCTTCCATTAGTGGAATAAGTCCCATAATCAATTCTTTTGAAATTGCCGGGAAAATTTTTGATTTTTGGAAGAAAGAAAAACGTTTCTTACCGAAAGCACCGAGTTTATACGGAATGACTTTACTTAACATTCCTACAAAATCGGCAATTCTACGATAATACACTTTGTTGTACCATCCGTCATCATGTGAAAAATAAACAAATCTATTTTTCAGTAACGGAAAGAATGTTCTTGCAAGTGGTTCTTTTTTGTGAGCCAAATATAATAATTCTGCAATTTCTTTCGGCTCTAATTCATCTAAATCGCTTGCATCATCAAAATCTACCCAACAAAATTCATCAAATTCATCAATCTCTGCTTGAATTAACTTATGTATATTTTCTTCCTCAACATATTCAAATAAAGTATGATAATGAAAATCCGTCCATTCAAAGTTGTGCTTCAAAAGCAACACTTGATGAAGCGGTGAAGGGATGTTACTCGCAAACTCTTTAAACGTAATTCCTGATGTAATAAAACAATGACCTCGACGATTACCATTAATATATATCATATTCTTTACTTGGTCAGATCCTCCAGACAAAGCACCTAGCCACCTTCGTTTTATATGTTTCAATTCTATAGCATATTTTAACATGAAAAATTTTAGAAACATAGAAAAAACTTCAAAAACTATTTACAATTTCATGTGTTTTATTACATAGTGATTACAAGAAAAAACGCCTGCTCATAAGCAGGCGTTTTTAAAGGATTTCATCAGGGTTTTGAGGATGATGATTTCCCTCTTTCTTTTCTTCTTTTTGGAACATCGATTGAATTTTATCAATTGTTTGTGGAGCTAATTCAATCATTTTTTCTGCTAAATGTGTCGCATTTTGTAAATGAAGAATATTTACTCCATCTTTATTCACCACAAGAAATGCTACTGGTGTAATCGAAACACCACCCGCGCTACCGCCACCAAATGCAGGGTTACCGTTCGCTCTTTGTCCATCATTCGTTTGGAAATCAGAACCTCCTGCTCCAAAACCGAACGCTACTTTAGAAACCGTTAACACCACACCACCGTCAGCCGTTTGAACAGGCTCTCCAACAATCGTATTTACATCAACCATTTCTTTTAAATTTTCCATTGCTGCTTTCATTAACCCTTGAATTGGATGATCCACCGTTCATAACCTCCTTTGTCATATCTTTCCTAGTTTTTCCGAAAGTTTGTGAACTAAACATAAAATTTTATATTGATTTCAAAAAACTTAAGTTGTAATATTTAGAAAAATAAAAAAGAGGTCGATTCTTTATGATGCGAAAATTAACAAAGAAAGATCATGAACAAGTATTCGCTTACCTAAAAGAAGAAGCAGCCATTAACTTGTTTATTATTGGAGATATTGAAGCTTTCGGTTATGACACAGATTTCCAAGAATTATGGGGAGTATTTAAAGAGAATGGGACATTAAAATCAATTCTACTCCGATTCCACGATTCATTTATACCATATAGTAAAGAAGACTTTGTTACCCTAGATTATGAGGCACTTCTTTCCGCATATAAACCGCTTAAACTCTCTGGCAAGTCAACTATTGTAGAAAGATTTGAAACTTCTCCAAGTCTACAATTAGGCGCCAAAAATGAAATGTATTTTTGCGAATGTCTAAATGACAACAACTTACCTAGCACGCCTATCCAAGAAACAATTAAACTTGCCACACTAGATGATGTAGAGCGAATTATGCAATTGCGAGGTAACATTGCTGAATTTCCAGTTGCTAATGAATCAGAGAAAATATTAAGACAAGCTCTCAAAACAAATACAGGACGCACATATTATATTGAAAAAGACGGTGCTATTATTGCATCCGCCTCTACTTCCGCTGAAAATTCATTATCCGCTATGGTAGTTGGTGTATGTACACACCCAAATTATCGCGGAAATGGATATGCTTCACTCATATTGCAAAAAATGATTCAAGACTTTACGAAAGAAGGCCGAACGCTTTGTTTGTTTTATAACAATCCAGCTGCTGGACGTATTTACAAACGATTAGGGTTTAAAGATATTGGGATGTGGACTATGTATCGATAATTAAAAGCCGATTTAAAATCGGCTTTTATACATACTGTGCTATTCCAGCTTCAAAGGCTTTCTTATCATTATTTAGTACACCAAATAATGCTTCTTGAAGAGCAAATGTACTTTTGTAAAAATACATTCGTTCCCTTACTGCTTCTAAATTAGGATAATGTGCTGCAAATAGTTGTAAAAACTCTCCTCCATAACTAGCTAATATACCTGCAAAATCATAAGCAGGATCTCCAATGCTCGCACCACCAAAATCTATGACCCCTGAAATATCCTTTTTTGTTGCACTATATAAGATGTTTGTCATGCCAAAATCCCCATGAACAAGACTCGGTGTAAAATTAAAATGGCTCTCTTCATTTAAATACGTTTCAAAAGATAATGAAACTTCTCTTTTTGCCTCTTCTCTCATGTATGGATAAACATAATCTTTTAATTGACTATATAAACTATTTGTTTCTGCATATATATCAGCACTATCATTTTGCATAATACCTTCAAATGTGGATAACGGAATTTCATGCAATTCTTTTAAAAATCCCGCCAATGTGCACGCAAGTTTCTGTAATTGCTTTTCATCATTTATTCCCGTAAAAGTATTTTTCCAAAACGGTTCCCCTTCAATCATTTCATATCCTGCAAATACTTTTCCTAGCACTTCATCTTGCAATCTTTGATAACTTGGATCAGGAATTTGGATCGTAATAAATGGTCGTATTTTCTCCAGTAACTTTGTTTCTACTCGAAGTTTTTGAATACCTTTTTCATATTTCGGAAAACGAAATACTATATTATCATTTATAATTAAAACATCATTATTTTGGCCAATTTCATTTACATGTGCCGATTTTATTTGTAGTTCAGGATACACACTTTGTAAATACGCTACATACTCATTTTCTTTTCTCATGCTTTCTCGCTTCCCTCATTCAGACTATTATACTCACTTCAAAGTCATAATTACCTGCCTTTCAACAAACCCAAACTCTTCGTACATCTCTTTTGCAAAATTCCCAGTAAATACATTCAGACTAATTTCTGAATATTCCTCCTTTAATTCCTTAATACCAGCTTCCATCAGTTCTCGCGATAATCCTCTCCCGCGATATTCTGGGAAAACGTACAATTCATATATAAATCCAAGTTTTTCACGAGAAAAATAGTCTGTATTTTCCCCTATTAATATCCATCCCATTACTTTATTTGCTTCTTTAACGATTAAATAATATGCTCCTTTTTCTACAATCGGCTTTGTAATTTCAATCGCTTTCTCGGTACTTAATTGACAATTCCCTCTCGTCCCTTCAAAAAGCGATTGCGCCGCATATTTTAATATTTCATTGGTATCTTCTTGATTCGCCTTAATTATCATTTTTCACAACTCCCCTTGAATAATAGGCATTACTATCCCTTGTTCAAGATTCTCCGCTTCCATAACAATTGCCGTTAATCCTTGTTCTGTACTTGTTTCATGGAGCTCTCCCTTCTCCCAAAACACAGCTTGTCCCGCCTCTACCTTTATCTTTTTTTTATTTGCCCCACATACATATCCTGCTCCGTCCACAATAAGAAGCAGTTGAGATACAACTGCTTCATGACATCCGATTATTCCATTGGCTTGTAAATGCATAGCACCGATATGTACATTTCCTTGATGGTTTACTATTTTCGACATTATGAAATTAGATTGAAATACTGATATGTGCTTTCCTACTTTTTCACTAAAATCAAAAATTTTCATTGCTAGTCCTCCTTATACGTATAAAACCATCCTTACTGTCTGCATCATATGTCCTTCAAAGTCTTCTTCAAATTGCTCTAATTCAGCAAAACCTTTCGCTTCATAAAAGCGTTTTCCTTTTTCATTTGCTGCTTCTACATGTATGTACAATTTACGTATCCCATTTAATTCCTTAATCCCTCTTTGTAATAAAGCACTTCCGATCCCTTTTCCTTGCTGATCTGGTAACAAATAAATCGCACCTAATTCCGCTTCATTTTGTAGTCTAACAGGTGAAAAGTTAGCAAATCCTATTACTTCTCCCTCTTCTTCCGCAACGAATAAATGTGTATTTTTAAGACGATATTTCATTTTTTCATCAGAATATGCCTCGTCTAAAAAACTGTCTTGAATTTCTCTTGGAATAATGCCTTCATATGTATCATGCCAAGCTATTTTTGCTACTGATTGTACAGCGTGAATGTCTTCTTGCTTCATTTCTCTAATTACATATGTCATCTCGATGTCTCCATTCTCTTTAAATTATATTCTGCTAATATACTAGAAGAAATGGCAGAACCATTTTTATAATTCACCTTAATTAATTTTAATTTCTCAATTGAAGCTGTTGCAAAATCAAATTTTTCATAAATATATTCCATTACACTTAAAAACTGCTTAGTATGTAATCTATTTGCAATCGTACAATGCGGAACCCATTTTCCCGGTACGTAATATGAATTTGGATTGTCATGAAAATTTTTAAAATAATCATGATAAGAATGATGAAGTTTTAACAATTCATCGGTAACAATCGGTGCTAGAAAGACCGTTCCATTAGTAGGAAAAATTCCAACAGAAGGAAAAGTTACTGCGTCCATATTTTCTTGAATAGCTACAAACTCCCCTAGTTTCTCCGTATACAAATGAACATCTAACTCATTATAATCCGCAATCGTGATATGAGGTTCTACTCCAGCTAATTGATTTGTTCCCATTATATTCGTTAATTCATTTTGCAGTTCTGTAATTTTATTAGTAAATACACGATCAAATGTAGCAATAATAGCGTACAATCTTTCTCACCCCTTCGTTACACATAGTGCTTCCCATTCTTCACGAATCATTCCCATTCGAATAGAATCATAGTATGTTCCTTTATAATAACGACACTTTCGCATTCTACCTTCTAAGCTCATTCCTATTTTCTCCGCTACTTTCATCATTCGTTCATTGCCAGACCAAGTCGTGATTCCTACTCTACCAATCTCCATTTTTTCAAATAGCAAATCTCTATATAATGTCAATGTTTCTGTACCGTATCCACCATTCCAGTATGTTGGATCATAAATCACAAGCCCCATCTCTAACCAACGCGTCGGTTTATATTCCCAATAAAACCCGACTGTCCCAATGATTTGACCGTTATTTTCTATAATTAAATTTGACAGTGGTTCTTCTTTCAAACGAGTTTGCATCTTCTCTTTATAGGAAGAGTATTCTTGCATTGAGAACGGGAAATATGGCGCATCCCATTTCTTCCATTCTGGGCTTTCTTCTTTAAATATGATATTCCATAATGTTTCTATATCCGATTCTTCTATTGTACGAATTGTAACTTTCTTCCCCTTTAATACAACGTTTTGCATAATTCCCTCCTGCATTCACCTTTATTTCATATATAATTATAATATTTTTTCAGAAAAATCAAAACTAATATCATATATTATATTGTATAATTTTGTTATAAGATACCAATTATTGATTTAGAAAGCTGGTGATTCAATGAATAATCAATTTAGTATTGCTTTATTTCTCACTATTATTACGACAAATATTATTCTATATTTCTTCTTACCATCAAATATTGTTACGAAATGGGACTTCAATGGAACGCCTACATCAACAATGGATAAAAGCACTTTTGTAATCGTAAATATAATTATATGTTCCTTCTTATTCTTTGTATTTTTAGCTTTATCTAAAGCAGCGAGTAACCAGAAATTTCTCCATTGGATCGGCAATACAATGTTACTATTCTTATTTTTTGTCGATATTGTCATTGCCCTCATCGCTCTTGACTTTTCACTTCCTCCTGATCATTTCATATTTTTAGCATTAGGGCTTTTATTTATATTAATAGGTTATTTCAGTTCCAAAATTGATACGACTAAATCAACCGTTTCATTAGAATGGAATGATAAGCACCTCGAAAAAAGAGCTTCAAATATTAGTAGTATTTCAATGATGATAGCAGGGATTTTTTTAGCGATACTTCCTTTTAGCGTTTCTGCTCCCTATAGAGGTTATGGCATACTAGCAATTCTTTTAGGAATGACGCTTATCATTCTACCGAGTACGATTTATTTACTTATTAAAGACAGCAGGCAGTCCACTAATTTAAAAGGTTAATTGAAGTACGAAGGCGCAAAATAGGCAATAAAAAATAGGAGGTTACATCCCTCCTATTTCAGCTCAAGCAAAATGCCTTTCTCTATCCACCCCTCTACACCATCTTTTTTAATTAAATCATATCCTGAACAACTACCATCAATGAGAGAAACGATCTCTCCTTTTCTAACGCTTATTTGCGCACAAGAAATATCAGTTTTCACTGTATATTCACCTGACTCAAGTTGTTTCATGTATTCATTTTTTACAGTGAGTAATTTATTTGTTTCCTTTTGCTTACATATTGTGTAATCTTGCATCTTCTCGATAGGCTCTATGTAATAATACGGATATGTCACTCCGCCCTGCATTTCTGAATTCGCATTAAAATCCGCTATTACTTCGTACCCTGGAAAATAGTCTACATATGTATAAGAAAACGTATCGCCCGTTTGTTTCCTCTGAATGATAAATGCATTTAATTGTCCTGCTTCTTTAATTGCATTTCCTCCATCTATTGCAATAATTTTTTTCTCCTCATCAATAACTGGATTGTTAGACGGTGCTTCTTCAGAATAGTTCACGACAGGCCAATGACCAACTATTACATATTTATTTGCTTTATGTGATTTATTAAAAAACTCTGGCATTGCTATCGCATTTTTGCGCTCTGTTTCTTTCCAATCTACTCTATCTTCTAGCCCGGCATGCACAAAAATATAATCTTCTGTTTCAATCGCTGTCGGTAACTCCGTTAGCCAATGTATTTCTTGTGAAAATTCACTTTGCAATGCTTCTCTCACTTCACGAATTGAAGTGCCTTCATGAACTGAAAAATCCAATTGCTCTAGCCATTCATTAAAAATCGAATGCTTTCTCGTACATAAATAATTAATAAGACGAGGATTTTCATTTAGAAGAGCATCAACTAAAACTTCACAATTTCCTTCAACAACGTGAACCTTTGAATTGTTCTTTACAAGATTCATAACATAGTTTACTACGCCTACGCTATCTCGTCCTTTCTCGCAAAGATCTCCATTAATAATTAAATAATCTTCATCTTTAAAGTTAACTTTATGTAGTGCTTCTTTTAAAAGATTTAATTCTCCATGAATATCAGATATGACGATAACTCTAGCATCATTAGGGATTGATAGTTTCTTTATTTTCTTCAAGTATAAGCGCTCCAATCATTCTCTTTATTAAATTAAAATAATTCGACAAAATACACTATATAACCTTTTCAAATACATATACCATAACTTACAACCTATTTACGGTTTAATAATAACTTAAAAAATAAGAAGAAGCTGTTCCCAACTTTTGCGGGACAACTTCTTCTTATTTTTTATAATTCTTTATGAAAAGAATAACTCACTTTATCATACCCTTCTCTTTCATAAAAACGATGCGCATCAATTCTTGCAAATGCTGATGTGAGGACGATAGATTCACATCCGTTTTCCTTTCCCCAGTTCTCTATATACGAAAGTAATATATTTCCATGTCCTTTTGAACGATGTGCGTCTGCCGTTACAAGGTCATATACGAAAACGTGCTTCTTATTATAAAAGTTCGTACAAATCGCTACACCTGCAAGGCTAACAACTTCATCCTCCTCATTACGCAGCGAAAATAGTTTATAATTTTCTTCTTTCATATTTCGAAATAAAGAGCTTGTTTCCTCTTTTGAAAGTTTCGTTCTTAATTGCTGTAAAACAGGTAATACTTCATGTAATTGCTCTTCTGTTACTACTTCTTTAACATTCATTTTTAACTCTCCTCTAACTATTTATTTAATTTTCTAAATGTTATATCATTATTATAGAAAGTAACTGCCCTTTACTTAAGTGACAGTTTAAGTATTTTTTATAAGGCCAGTTTTAAAGGAGAGTTTTATATGGATTTTACTATCCCATTGCAATTACAAAGTAACACACCTATTTACTTACAAATTTACGACTATATAAAAGCTGAAATTATACAAGGGAGTATTTCTGTTGGCACACGTCTACCCTCACACAGAAATTTAGCATCACAACTTAATATTAGCCGCATCACTGTTGAATCAGCTTATCAACAATTATTAGCTGAAGGTTATGTAGAAAGTAAACCGAAACGTGGTATTTTTGTAGCAAATTTCGATATTGACGTTATCCCAAATAAAAAACGAAATGCAGCAAAGAAGACGAACAATTTGATAGACGAAAAATTTGAATATGATTGTAGCCAAGGGCTTATTGATCAAAATGCATTTCCGATTACAAATTGGAAACGAGCATTACAAGAATCCATACTTACATACGAAAATGCACTATTTGCCAAAGAAGATCCTCAAGGTGAATTCGCTCTTCGAGAGCATATATCAATATATTTATATCATTCTCGCGGTGTACATTCTTCACCTGATCAAATTGTGATCGGCGCCGGAACACAGCCACTTCTCTGGCTACTACTTCAACTGCTTGGCCCTACAAAAGAATACGGCATTGAAAACCCTGGATTTCACCGTATACACGCAATTATTAAAAGCTGTGATAGACAAATTCATCCCATACCATTGGATGAAAAAGGGATTGATATTTCTAGTTTATACAATACAAATGCCAATGTCGCATACGTTACACCATCACACCAATTTCCACTCGGGATTATTATGCCTTTATCTAGAAGAACAGAATTGTTAAAGTGGGCTAATGATTGCAATGGATACATTATTGAAGATGACTATGACGGAGAGTTTCGCTACGCTGGTAAGCCAATTCCTTCTTTACAAAGTCTTGATTCAAATGAACGCGTTATTTATATGGGAACTTTCTCAAAATCTTTTTTACCTTCTTTACGAATGGGATATGTTGTTTTACCACCACATCTTTTTAAAACATATCAAGAACTGCATGGAATTTTCAAACAAACAGTCGCTACAATACAACAACTTGCTTTTGCTAACTTTATACAAAGCGGGAATTGGGAACGTCATCTTAACCGGAGTCGTACACTATATAAAAGAAAACATCATGCGTTAGTAAAATCCATTATGAAAGAAATGGGGGCTAATGTTCAAATTCTTGGCGAACAGTCCGGACTTCATATTGTTT
The DNA here is from genome assembly GCF_038006365.1 of Bacillus sp. FSL L8-0152. NCBI lineage: Bacteria > Bacillati > Bacillota > Bacilli > Caryophanales > Bacillaceae > Bacillus > Bacillus sp. FSL L8-0152. Next base: position 2,077,066 of record NZ_JBBOVB010000001.1, on the reverse strand, counting down.
TATGTGTCCATAACAGTATGAATGAAAACGAACTGATTGAATCCGCTAAAAAACAAAGCGTTAAATTATACCCGCTTTCTCCATATGATTTCGTGAATGATTTACGTAAGGAATCATACGTATTACTCGGTTTTGGTAGCATTCCAGAAAATAAAATTGAAACGTTGGCTATATTATTGAAAAACGCTTGGTTCCCTAGTTGCAAGGAAACTTGTTAACAGTGGGTTTAACTTGTAACATACTAACAATTCAACAAAATAAAAAAGAAGGCTGTTCCAAAATAACTTTTTGGACAGCCTTCTGCTAGTTATTCACCTGACCTAGCTTTCCTTCCCGGACGTTTCACACCAGTCGTTTCTGTTGAATAAGAAGCTTCAATTATAGCGGTTGGATCTACAGAGAGAACGAGATCTTTCATTTTCGGATAAATGAATCGGTTTGTAATACAATAAATGATTCTCTTATGCTCCCCTAAAAAACCACCTTCTCCATGTAGATACGTAACAGATAGTTGCAATTCTTTCATAAGTAAATCGCCTATTTCTTTATTCTTACCAGAAATAATCATAACGCTCTTACCTTGATTTATACCATCTAATATAAAATCAATCATTTTCGTAACAATATAGAAAATGGCTAATGAGAACATCGCTTGTTCGATTGAAAATAAAATGGCAACAAAGATGAAAATAACTGCATTTACTGCAAGTAAAAATGTACTAATCGGTACATTAAAGTGTTTATTCATCCAAACTGCTAACATTTCCGAACCGTCAATTGCTCCACCCATTTTAACAACAATCCCAACACCAATTCCGAACAGCACTCCACCATAAAGTACAATTAATAACTCAGAAGTCGTAATTGCTGGAAATGGTTTTAAATAAATTAATCCGAGTGTTGTAACTACATTCGCATAAGATGTACGGATAAAAAATTTCTTTCCCATTACTTTTGCAGTAAATAATAAAATTGGGATATTAATTCCTAAGAACACACCATAAAGCGGCAATCCTGCGACTTTATTTGCCATAATAGCAATAGCCGTTACCCCGCCATCTACTAATCCATTAGGTGCTAAAATAAGCTCTAATGAACCTGCTACTATAATTGAGCCAATTGTTAATAATACGTATTCAAATACTTTCTTCATTCATTACCCCCAAAACTTATATATTTTCTTAGTATTATTTTAACGTAATTTTACTACTAATTCAAAGGTATCGATTTATATACAAAAAAGTTTCACCTTTATCGCTATTTTTATGTAACACGTAATACTAGAAACACACTTACAAATTAAAAGTAAGTGTGTTTCTAACATCTATTTAATCTTTACGTACGGCTTCATTTTTAATTCAAATATTTCCTCAACTGCCCTTTGATATCCACCAGCATTTCTAAGCGACTCTCCCACTTTACGACTATTTTCCTTAAACGTCACATCATCCATTACTTTCTTTACAGTCTCACGTAACAATTCAGAAGTTAACTCGTTACGATTAAGTGTTATGCCTGCCCCTACTTCAATCAATCGTTTTGCAACGAATGGCTGATCTCCTGTTACCGGAATTACAACTAATGGAACACCGTAATATAACGCTTCACTCGAACTATTCATACCACCATGTGTCACGAATACATCAGCATGCTGTAAAACTTCTAATTGCGGGACATAATTATACAACTTAAAGTTTTTCGGGATATTTTCAAATTGACTTATATTTATCTTCTTACCAACGACTAATACGACTGTCGCATCTACATCTTTAAACGCTTCAAAACATTTTTCATACAAAGCAGGTTGTTCATTAAAAACTGTTCCCATAGAAATGAAAATCACTTTTTCATTTTTTAAATCTTCGGTAGGAAAACTCCCCACTTCTTTTCGAGTAGCAACTGATGGACCTACAAATTTATACGATTCATCAAATAAATCTGAACGCGGCTGATATTCTTTTGAAGTATATACAATCGTAATATCACCAGGATGGTTCATAATATCATACATACTATTACATTTCATTCCATACTGCTTATTCCATCTTTCCATTCCCGCTAAACAAGATTGATATAATGGATTCATTTCGTCTACTTGTCTCGATTCTTGCCCATCATGAAAATTAATGTACTGATTAACAGCAAACGTTGTACAAGATGAAACGCTTGGTAATTGTAAAATATTCGCTATAATACGTCCTACTGGAAAATGATTATCATATATTAAATAATCATATTTTTCCTCTTTTGTTTCTTCTACAATTTGAGTAACAATACGCTCTGATGCTTCAATCATATGAGATAGCATCGTCAAAGGGCTCCCACCTTCATTTACTCGTTCCATAATATTAATTTGAGAGAGAAAATTCTCAAACACTCGGAATTCTGCACCTGTTGCTTCAATCTTCTTTCTATAATCTTCAATACAATACGAAACAACTGTTTCTCCTCGTTGGATTAACTCACTTACAATAGCTAAAGTCGGATTAATATGACCTTCCCCAGGGAAATTTATTACGAGTACATTTGCCATAATATTCTCTCCTATCCAGTCAATCTTATAAAGTTAACAATTAATTATATTAATTAATTTAAGTCTATTATAAATGAATGCATTCTACTTCTTCATGCTTTTCTCTTCATTTTATTATTGAGAAATATTTTCTATAGTCTACATTATTGTGATTCACAATCTTATAAATGAATGCTTAATTTTACTTTTACTCTTCATAGATTTAAAGATATGAGTCTTACATTCAAGTCTTACTACTATATTTTTTTAGACAATTCACACAAAAATGTAGAAATATAATGTTTTTAATGAATTTTCGCTATAAATGTAACTATGCTTTCAATCTTTTTATCTTTATCCTCATAACACATCATCTGTTATATAATAAATTTATAGAATTTACAGAAAAGGGAGTCTTTTCATGCTACAACAACTATTCAATTCACCTATTCTATCCGTTCAGGCCTTGCACCCAGGTTATGAAGATCATGCAAGTGATGTTTTTCTCGTTCAAACAGAAGATACAGAAGTTATCGTTCGTACTTCTAAAATGAATGAAGAACCAAATAATGATTTTTGGTGGGGATGTAAAAATCTATTTGGAATTGATCCAAGGAACGTCCATCATTTAGAAACTGTACATACATTGCTGCAAGAACATACGAATCTTCCTATCCCAACAATATTAGAAAAACATGTTTTAAATGGCCGTGAATTTGTGGTGGTCGAAAAGTTAGTAGGTAACACAGTTCAATCTTTTATCGAGCAACCAGATTCTATTTTATTTAGCCTAGGAAAAGGACTTGCAGAAATACATAAGTTTAAAGCCGATTTTATAGGAAATCCGTCAGGCACGTTCCAAGTTCCACTAGATGAATTCCAATCACATATTTTAAACGTGAGTAAAGAGCTTGTGAATATGTTTTATTCCGATGATGAAAGCATACAAAATGCTTTTCCTACCTTTGAATCACAGCTTTCTTCCCTGTCCGTACCAAAAGAAGCTACACTCGTCTTACTTGATATGGACCCTACCCAATTTTTATATGACGGTACAACTATTACGGGTTTAGTAGATACTGAAGCTTACGCGGTTGCCCCGCGAGAGTTTGATTTTATCGGACTAGAATATGTACTTACCGAAAAAGAAGCACATGCCTTTAAAAGTGGTTACGAAACAATTATGCCTATTCCTCATCTTGAAGAATGTAGACGACCATATCGTTATTTATACCGACTGTTATCTGTGCAAGGTAGTGTGGAATTAAAGGAATGGTTAAGTCACCCATCCTATTTTTAAATACAATTGAGAGGGAGTATACAATGGATATTCAGAAAAAGCGTTCTGTAACAGAAAGTGAAATACAGCAAATGAAGGATTTAGCTTATATTTGCGGGCAACAAGACAATCTTGATTACTCTTCAGATTTACATATCAACTTTTTAAAAAATCGAAATGAAGATCATATAAACGATTTTCTTCTTTATAACGGTACTCAATTAATTGGCACTTTAAATATGTATGATTTCGAAAGACCAACAAAGCTTGAACTAATAGGCTTTGTACATCCTCATTTTAGAAAACAACGTTTCGGAACTACCCTTTTACAAACTGCAATGAAAGAAATACAAAATAGAGAGGCAGATGAAGCTCTTCTTATTATCAATGGGGATTCTATTTCTGGGAATGAATTTGTAAAACATATGAAGTTACCGTATTTATATAGTGAATATAGTATGGAGTTCAAAACAAACGAAATTCAAAAAACAACAGAAAGTAATATACAGCTTACTCTTGCAGCTTCAGAATCACTTCTTGACCTTATTGAAATTTCTAGTAAAGCTTTTGGTGATTCAGTAGACAATACGGCTACATGGTTACAAAAAATGATGACTTCACCTTCTCATAAAGTTTACAGTGCTCTTATTAACGAAAAAGCTATTGGAACAATTACAGTTACTGAGCAAGAACAATCTACTACATTATCAGGATTCGCCGTTCATCCTTCTTATCAAGGTAAAGGATATGGAAAAGATATTCTTAGTTATATGGTACATACCCTTATTACAGAAGGAACTTCAACAATTGAATTAGACGTCGAAACGAAAAATAACCATGCTTTAAAACTATATACACAATGTGGTTTTAAAATTAAAACGAAGCATGACTATTATAATTTAATGAATAGCACGGAGAATATTTATGTCTAAAAAACTTATTTATTCTGATTACGATATTTTCGCATCTATTTATAATAAACATTGGGGACATTTTGCCGAACACTCCTATCTTGCTTTTGAAAAACTCGTTTTACAATATGCACAACCACATTCTCATATTTTAGATCTTTGTTGCGGGACTGGTCATCTTACTAGGAAACTACTTGATAATAATTTTGTAGTAACTGGTATAGATGGTTCTACTCAAATGATTGAATATGCAAGTGAAAATGCGCCAGATGCAACCTTTTTCGTCGATGACGCTCGCTATTTCAATATAAATGAGCAATTCCACTACGTCATCTCTGCCGGTGATAGTTTAAACCATATTATGAATTTAGATGAACTAAAAAGTGTGTTTCACAACGTTTACTCCGTATTACATAACGAGGGTATATTCGCATTTGATATGAATATGGAAAAAGGATTTCTTGAAAACTGGATTGCTTCGTTTCATATTTCAGAGAAAGAATATGTTTGTACGATTGATTCTACATTTGATAATAAAAACAAAAAAGCAGAAATGAATTTCATATTATTTACACGTGATACAAATGATATTTGGAAAAGAAGTGACTTTTCTTTTAAAGAAACATGTTACACTAAAGACGAAATTACTCATGCATTACAATCTGTAGGTTTTAAAAATATTCAATCGTACGGTACAAATAGAGCATTTTTCACTTGCCAAAAATAAAAAAACTGAATCTAAATGATTCAGTTTTTTCTTAATATATTTACAACTGCAGTTGTTTCGTCATTTTCTTTATAAACACGCGGAATTCTTCTATCTAGCATACATGTAACTTCATAGTTTATTGTACTTAACATATCCGCTATTTCTTCTACTGTGATATTTTCTTCACCTTGTTTACCGTAGAATACTACTTCGTCTCCTACTTGTACTGGCATCGCTTTTGAAACATCCAACATTAACTGATCCATACAAACACGGCCAATTACAGGTACTCGAACCCCGTTAATTAACGCATAGCCTTTATTAGATAATTGACGATTATAACCATCAGCATAACCAATTGGTACAGTCGCAATCCATTCTTCACCAGTTGTTACATACGTATTCCCATAACTTACACCACGATTTTTCTTCGCATGTTTAATATGAGCCACTTTTGATTTTAACGACAACGCAGGCTGTAAAGAAACGACTGAATGATCCACCTCTTTTGATGGATACATACCGTACACTCCTATTCCAACGCGCACCATATTTTGAAATGTGTTACTTAATTCCATTGATCCTGCACTATTTGAACTATGAATATATGGTATTTGAATTCCTAATTCTTTCGCTGTATTAACAGCTTTTTCAAATAAACTTGTTTGCATATTCGTATATGATTTATCGATTTCATCTGCCGTAGAGTAATGCGTAAATATCCCTACTACTTCTATATACTCCATACGGTTTAATTCTTCTAAAAATGGTTTAACTTCTTCTTCTTGTAAACCGATACGACTCATTCCTGTATCAATTTTCACTTGAATTTGTACTTTCTTTTGAAGACGGTTTGCAATTTCATTTATACCATGTAAATCTTCTACTCTATAAACAGTCATCATAACGTCATATTGAATTACATCTTCTACAGCCGCTACTGGTGTGTATCCTAAAATTAAAATCGGCACAGTAATTCCTGCTTCTCTTAATTCTATTGCTTCATCTACAAATGCAACTGCAAGTTGATTTATTCCAGCTTCAATTGCAGCTTTGGCAACTTCAACTGCCCCATGGCCATACCCATTCGCTTTTACAGCAGCCATCATCTTAATTTCTTCATCATTTACATGTTTTTTAAATTCTTTTACATTATGTTTTACAGCATTTAAGTCAATTTCTACAATTGTATCTCTTCCATATTTCAAACTCATTGGTCTAACTCCTAACTCAATAATTGCATTCCATTCTATTTCACGTTTCATATGACCTTTTACAATATAATACTTTTCATTATGCTAGTCAAACTACTAGAATTTTCGGAATTTTGAGTATGATATAATATCCTCAAGAAACTATTATATACGGAGACGAGGAGAATTACAATGTTTGTTCACTCTGCATTACATCAACTAAAAGTTGCTATTGATACTTCTATTTATATGCTTAACCAATATAGTGAAAACGATTTAAAAATACAACCGATTCACTCAAAACGATCATTATTTGAAATGTGTACACATCTTTCTCTTATTTGTCATGCTGATTTGCTCATTTTAAATGGTATTCCAGAAAAAGAATTACATACCTTTTATATAGAACATACGCCCGTAACAGTTGCTCAAATGCAACAAACGATGATTGAAGGATACAACCTTCTCTCCAAAACATTTCTTTCCTACTCCCAAATAGAATTAGCAGAAGTTATGACTGCCTATTGGGGTATTTCTTATTCGCGCTTTGAATGGTTACTTGAAATCGTTGCACACTTTTATCATCATCGTGGACAAATTCATCTTTTATTATGTGAGCATATGAAAGATCCTCGCATTCCTTTATTTGAGTGATTTTCCACTTATTCATTAATTATAAATAGAGAAGCTACAAAACCAATAAAAAGTAGCATTCCTAATAAAATAAATGTTTGAGCATACCCTCCTATTTTCATTAGATAAATAGAAATGATAGGTCCTATACTAGTACCTAAAAATAAAATAAAAGTATAAATAGATACCGCTATTCCCCTCGCTTTCCCTCCTAATTGACCTACAAGAGAAACTAAAGACGGAACGGATATAGCAATACCTATTACAAAACAGACACTCATCATTACAAGTAGAGATAGATACGAAACAAATCCCATTGAACTTAGACTAAAAATAGCGATCAACAATCCTCCCTGAAGAACTTTTCTTACTTCAAACCTCTTCGTTAAACGACCTGCAAGCGGTGACAGCAACATACCAAATAGCCCCGCTAAGCGAAAATAAAGAATTTGTTCTGCAGTTAAATTGTAAGTAGGAGAGCTCAAATAATTCCCTAAAACAGTATACATATTAACAAAAGCCATTAATAAAACAAATGCAATTATATAGCTTAATACTAAGCTTTTATTTGTAAAAACTTTACCCATCTGTTTAATTGGCCCCAAAATATCAGTATAGGATTGAGACGTCTCTCCTTTCGGAAGAGAATAATAAACCCATATAGCAGTACTTATATAGACAATGCTAAGAAGAAAGAAAACCATATGCCATCCAAAATGCTGACTAACAGCAGTACTTATTACCTGTCCTACAATTCCAGCTACTAAAAAACCAGTACTAACAAATCCTATTGTTGTAACCCTTCTTTCTACTGGGAACATTTCTACAACGTAGGCTAGCGCTACTGGAGAAAATGTAGCTGCTGCTATCCCTTGTATACCTCTAAAAATAACAAGCCAAAATAAACTATCTACAAACCCTAAGCAAAAAGAAACAATCGACAGTGCAAGCAATCCAATAAAAATCACTTTTTTTCGTCCATATTTATCAGAAATTGCCCCAAATAACAAACACCCTATAGCAAAGCCAACAGAAAATATACTTCCTGTAGCTGCCGATTGTGCTAATGACGTATTAAAAATGTTTGAAAATAGAGAGATTAAAGGTATTGTTACATATAGGCTAGACATAACTACCATACCCGACCAACATAATACTGCTGTCATTATTGTATAATTCTTTTCACTATTTACTTCCTTTCCTATTTCCATCATAAACTCTCTCCCTTATTACGATTTGTTTTTATTAGTTTAAACTCTCTAAATTACTAAAATAGCATTCCTTTAACTCTTATTTATTTTAATTACATAGCAAAAATTATCACCGTTCATAAAGTTAGTTAAGCATATAATAAGGCAAGCTAATTATATGTCCAAATAAATAAGTTGATCTTCATAATCAACTTATTTACCTACCTTCTCCTAATTTCACCTGCATAGTTGTTTGCATTTTATTTAATAACTTTTCTAAAACTTGACGCTCTTCTTGATTAAAGCCATCAACTAACGAAGCGCAAGATAACCAAAAAGTTGGTAAAGAATGTGTAACTAGTTCTTTTCCTTTCGGAGTAATTTTCACCTTTAATCTTCTTCGATCTTCAGAATGGTGGAATCTTACGATTAACTCTCGTTTCTCCATCCAATCTAATAAGCCAGTGACAGAAGCACGTGTAATCCCTAATCGACTCGCAATATCCGAAGGACTCATGTTCACCTCTTCCCGATTCGCTTCCATTTCACGCAAAATAAACAATAGTAAAAAATCTAATTTACTCTCTGAAATACCAAGCGGAGCTAAATCTACGTCAACCGCATCAAGAACATTATCAGACGTCCATAACATTAACAAACCAAGTTTTGCTGCGATTGGATCCGTTTCCGCTGATGCTGTCTTTTTGATTAACTCTGCGTACGGCTCAATCCCTAAAGGAAGAGAATCTTTTCTTGAATCCATTCATCTTCACTCTCCTTTCTCATTAAATGATTAGCTTACCTAATTACTTTCTCATTATACTCATATTTTTCCTTTTATTGCAAGCACATTGTTGAACAAAAAAATCCTATTATTAAAACAGGATTTTTCACACTGACTAGCTATCCGTTTTAAATAATGTGCAACTTCTTTAAGGCATAAGAAATTCCGCCTTCACTCGCCTTCGTTGTAACGAAATCAGCCCTTCTCTTCAACTCCTCTCCACCATTTCCCATCGCAACTCCTAATCCTACATACTGCAACATCTCAATATCATTTCCACCATCACCAAAAGCAATGGCTTCTGATTTACTAATATTTAAATGTTCCAATACTTTTTGAATTGCAGTTAGCTTCGATACTTTACTATCTTCCAATACATTCATAACGTAACCATGAAAACGGTCAAACGTAAGTGCTGGATATCTTTCAATGAATTTTTGAGCTTCTGCTTCATCAGCATACAGACATATGCAATACATCTCATCTGACAAGTTTTTAACTCTGTCAGGATACCTCTCTAAATTTAAAGTTTCATTTAACGCTCGTATGACACGTTCATCTTTGGAGGCAATATCATTCATTGCAAATTCTTCTGTAAAGTAAGAAACACTGTGACCATGTAATTCAGCAAAAATTGAAATATCATGAACGATTTCGCTTGAAAGTACTGATTTATGTATAACTTTTTCCCCACATTTTATATGTGCACCATTTGCAGAAATATACGTTTTTATGCCTAGCCCCTTAAATTGTGAGCATAAACTATATGGTCTCCCTGTTGTAACAACTACGTGAATCCCCTTATCTATTAATCTTTGTACCGCTTCTTTTGTACTTTCGTGCATACTTCTATCAATCTCGCTTAAAAGCGTACCATCAACATCAAAAAATGCAACTTTGTACATAAGTCTTTACATCCCGTCCAAATGATTCGTATCATTAATGAAATGCACCGTTTTTTGTTCACCCTCAATTTCAATTAAACTTATTCCCGTATCTCCCATTTTGAAATAGTAGTCCATTGAAATTGGCATTTTGAAAAATGCACGTAATAGACTATTAATTACGCCTCCATGGGCAACAATTGCAATTCGATCATATGTATTCTCTGTCATAATTTTAGAAAAAATCCCTTCTATTCTCATTCGGAACTCAATAAATGACTCTCCGTTTTCAAAACGGTCATGAAGAAACTTTGGCTCTGGATATTTCTTTGCTTCTTCAAATGATAAACCAGCTTGTATTCCATTATTAAACTCCATTAATTCCTCTTCTAATTGAATTGGACAACCAATTGCTTCTGCTAATGTTTCACCCGTTTCGCGAGCGCGTTTTAATGTGCTTGCCCAAATGAAATCTGGTGCAAAATCTTTTTTCACTTTCTGTACAAGTCTTTGTACTTGTCGTCTCCCTTTGTCAGTCAACTCAAAATCAGCTCGTCCTTCATGCACATGTAAAATATCAGCTTCTGATTCTCCGTGGCGTATTAGTAGTATTTGCATGTTTCTCTCTCCCCCTTTATTTAACATTCACAAAATTCTATTATATCACATTTTAAGATTTCAAAATAAAAAGGAACGGTCTCCCGTCCCTCATCCATTCACTTTTTCCGCATCATTCCAATAATATTTACTAAACGCTTCTGTTAACACATCAATTGTGTTATATAATTCATCTAACGTATTATCAACACCACCAACTTCAATTAACATCGCATTTTTCGATAGATCTTGGTTATAAACGCCATTTCCATCTTTTTTATACTTCGGAAAAATCCCTCTACTTAATCCGTAATAGTTTTCATCTAAATAACTATTGATCGCTCTTGCAATTTTTTCATTTTCAGCACGGCCTTCATTTTCCATCCCAATAATAAAATATAATCTTGCATACGATTTTCCATTAATTACTTTTGTTGTTACTTTCTTACGCTGATCATCACGATGTATATCAATCGGAAACGCAATTTTATTATTTTGTGCTAATGCTCCTTTTACATATTCATGAGATGCTTTATATGACTGATACCATACCCACTTTTTACTCGCTAATAAATCACCCATATTCGTTTTATCGTGAATTACTGGAATTCCTTGCCCCTCAAGTTGTTCCTTCATACGTTTTCCTAGTAAGGACACATTTACATCTGGGCTAGATGGATCAGTTGCCCCTGGTAATAATGGAAAGAAGGATTCCCAGCTATGTGTATGATAAATATATACTGCACTTTCACCTTTTTTCGCTCCGTTCTTTTTCTGAACCGGATTATTCTTTTCCGCTTCTGTAACTTTATCTTTTGCTACTTCCCGTTCTTTCGTTACTTCTTCAATCGGTACACTAGATTCATTTGGGATATTCGTCAAGTTTGTCCCTTCCCCAGCTACGATAATATTAGAATAATACTTTGACATACCAGGTACTTCTTTACCGACGAATGTTCTTAAATCTTTAATTTTCAAATCTGTCGCAATAGAGAACATTAAATTCCCAACTGACTCTCTTTTATTCTGCTTAAAATAATCAAATCCGTAATAGTGATTCTCACTTTCTATCATTTGAACAAAACCTTGCATCGATACTTTTCCAAACCATTGATTTGCATAATTCGATTTCATTGTATGTAAAAGTGACGTCAAAATCGACGCTATTATAATTACTATTAGCGCATATAAAAGGAGTAACGAAATTAATTTCTTCCCATGTATTCGAGTTGCATACTTTTTCACTGCATCACCTTCTTTATACATGGATATGTACAAGCTTTTCGGAATATACGCACAAAAAAAGAGAAATGGCATCCCATTTCTCTTCCTCACTTTTATTGTTCTTTTCCTGTATCATTTGAAGGTAGTTTCTTCGCTTGTTTTTCTTTAAATATTTCTCCAATTGCCCCAAGAGTACCAAGTGTTTCAATTGCATTAGACGGAATAAAGACTTTATTTGCTGGTCCTTTTGCAACTTCAGCTAATGATTCGAATGATTTGTAAGCAAGTATGCGCTCATCCAAATTCGCTTCACGAAGCAATTCAATACGGTTTTGTTCTGCTTTTGCGATTTCTTCAATTGCTCGCGCTTCCCCTTGTGCCTCTAATTCTTTTGCTTCTCTTATACCTTCAGCTTCGCGAATACGCGCTTCTTTATCCCCTTCAGCCATCAAGATTTTACTTTGCTTTTCCCCTTCAGCACGAAGAACTTTATCTTGTTTTGCTGCTTCAGCTTCTAAAATAATTGCACGTTTATTACGCTCAGCCTTCATTTGTTTTTCCATTGATGCTTGCACATCTTTTGGCGGGTTAATATCAACAACTTCGACACGTTCAATACGTACGCCCCATTTTTCTGTTGCTTCATCAAGCGCTAAGCGGATTTCTGTTGAAATTTTTTCACGACCAGATAACGTTTCATCCAGTTCCATTTTACCGATAATTTGACGCATCGTTGCTGAAGTAATATTACGAACACCATATTCATAGTTTGAAATACCATATGTCGCAAGTTCTGGTTCAACAATTTGATAGAAAATAATTGTATCTATTTCTACTTGAACATTATCTTTCGTAATTACTTTTTGCGGTGGTACATTCGTTTGTTGAATACGTAAGTCGTGATATACACGAACACGATCTACAATTGGGATTAAAATATTTAATCCTGGGTGCATGATACGTTGAAACTTACCAAATCTTTCAACAACCCCAACTTTTTGCTGAGGAATAATTTTAATTGTTAATGCGATAAATGTAACTACAATTAGTGCGAATATAATCGTTAACGTTAATGCTACCATATTTATTCACTCTCCTTTTTTACTTGTAATATAGTACTATGCCTCTTTATAACAACGACTTTTTCTCCAGCATCAATTGAAGAATCTGCAATAGCTGTCCAAGTATCTCCATCCACCTTCACAATACCATTCGCTTCATTTGTAATCGCTTGCATAACAATCCCTTTTTTACCAACAAGCATATCTACTGTATCCGTAAAACCTTTTGCTTCTCGAAAGTTTTTTGAAATTCTTTTCGTAAAGAATGTCAAAGTTAAACTTATAATTGCGCCAACAGTAACTTGTAACAGTAGTGCATCAGGAGCAAACAAAGCAATAAGACCTCCGACAACAGCTCCAATTCCAAGCCAAAGCATGTAAAATGTAATCGACAACATTTCTGCAATAAATAAAATACCAGCTATTATAAACCAAATTACCCAAGCAGCCATATGCAACCCTCACTTTCTTTCTCATTTTCTATATGTATATGAAGAAAAGAATGGTTTATCCGCCCTTTCTTACACTTGGGCGTTTGCTACAAGCTATTGTACATACTCACTGTTACTATGATTATTAATATAATACTATATCAATATATTCTTCATTATACATGAAAATTCCTTTCAAAAAGTGACAAAAAATTAAATTCTTTAAAAATTTCATTTTTTAAATTACAATTATTCTAATTACTAAATACTATTTTTATAGAGGTGTTATTCTTATTGAGAAACCTGTCACTAACCTACTACTTAGGTTCCAAAACATGCATTACTCTCGCTGACATCGTATATGTAATGATTATTACAACTCATATTTATATAGCAACTAAATCAGCTACTATTACTGCTCTTTTTCCATTATTACAAGTTATCACAAATCTAATTGCTAACATCTTTGCACCACTAATAATAAATCGTTTTCCGTCTTATACGTTGTTATATACGCTACAATGGCTAAAAACAGTCTTTTTACTATTATTAATGATTTTGTTTCCGGTCTTATCCACAAACATTATAGCTCTATTAACTTTTATTTTTTTCATTTCATTATGTAGTGGATGGAGCGCTCCATTACTATACAGCATTCTTCCGCGCCTTACACCGAAAGAAAAATTAGTAAAAGTAAATAGTATCTTTTCCTTTTCAACACAAATTGCGCAAGCCGCCGCTTATTCATTTACGAGTGTTATCGTTCTTCTCATTGGCGCTACATCTACACTCATGATTAATAACATGTTAATGATTTTTGGATGTATTGCATTACACTTTTCATTACGTACCATACATACTGAACGAATAGCAGATCCTCCCTCTTCAAAAAGTACTGCTTTATCGGAAGGTTGGAAACTCTTATTTCAAAATCCTTCTCTCCGTACCGTTACATATATGGACTTAATTGAAACTTTCGCCGGGACAATATGGATTGGTGCTATTACGATGGCATATGTTACGACTATTCTTCATAAAGGCGAAGAATGGTGGGGATATATTAATACAAGTTATTATGTTGGCACGTTAATCGGTGGTCTATTAGCATGGAAAATGAGTTCCTATATTCAAAACAATTTAATACGATCTATGTCGATTGGCTCTCTTATATTTAGCATTCTTACATTTTTATATGGTATGACGAGCAGCGGATTTATTGCGCTTTTTCTATGTGTTCTAATGGGACCATGTTATCAAATTAGAGATATTTCTCAAACGACTGTTTTACAATCAAGTGTCACCCTTTCTTTATTATCAAAAATGTATACAGCACATGGCGCCCTTCTTTCAACAGCTTCTGGTCTTTCTATGCTTAGCGTTGGCATTATTACTGATATGTTCGGTGTTCGTACAATTTATATCATCGCATCTATTCTTATTTTATGTTCCGCTTGTTTATCTTTTAGTTTATTAAAATATCATAAAACAGAGCAGAACGATATTTCACTTTAATCACTAAAACAAAAAGGACAGGCATTCCCTGTCCTTTTTATTTATTCTATTCATGACAAGTTTGGGATTTTTCTATGTTTTGTCGCCTGTTCAAAAGCGTAAGCTAGCTTAATTAACATCCCTTCACTAAAGGCAGTACTTGCAATCGTAATTCCAAAAGGTCTCCCGCTTTCCATATATCCTGCAGGTATTGCTATAGACGGATAACCCGCTTTCGCACATATAGTAGAAGCTATATAGGAAGGAAACAGTATCGCATCAAGATTATATTTTTCCAATGCAAAATCAATGCCTTGTTCTTGTGAAAAATATATATCTTCTAATCTTGCATTTAAATATTCTGGATTTCGTAACGTATTAGGAAAATCTTTTCTTCCCTCTAACTTAGTTTGTCCATATTTTAAAGCTCTTTCTGCTATGTTTTTATTAAACTCCATTAACTCCGAAATAGAATGTACCGGAATAGTAGAAGGTAATTTAGAAAGATAGTTATCTAAACTATGCTTCAGTTCATAAAGCGGCACTCCCCAACTCCATTCTCTATGAAAAGAAGGAATATTAATATTTTCTACTACTGTCGCTCCTTCATTACGTAATACTTGGATCGTTTCCTTAAACAAGATTTCATCATACTCACCATTTTCGTAATAATCTTTTGGTGCATCGTTAAACACACCAATCTTCGCTCCATTTAAGCCATTAACATTAAGATATTTTGTATAATCCTGCTCTGCCCTACCTTCACTTCTATGAGTAACAACATCTTTCTCATCTACTCCAATTAAACTCCCTAGCAAAATAGCAGCATCTGTTACCGTTCTAGCAAATGGTCCAGCTGTATCTTGCGAATAAGTAAATGGAATAATTCCTCTACGACTAATTAAACCGACAGTCGGTTTAATACCTACTACAGAATTTTGAACAGCGGGGCTCAAAATAGAAGCATCGGTTTCTGTCCCAATAGATACTACTGTAAAGTTAGCGGCAACTGCTATCGCAGATCCTGTACTAGATCCGCCAACAAACATATGGTCCTTGCCTGTTCCGTATGGATTGATTGTTTGACCACCTCTTGCACTATATCCAGCCCACATTTCAAAAGACATTGCATTTGCTAATTCTGTCATATTTGTTTTTCCTATTATTACTGCTCCGGCTTCTCGTAATTTTGTAACGAGAAATGCATCTTCACTGCTTATATTTTGTTCTAGAGCAATCGTACCTGCACTTGTATGCATGGAGTCATTCGTTTCAATATTGTCTTTAAGCAAAACAGGTATACCATGTAATGGACCCCTTATACCTTTTGTCTTTCTTTCATAATCTAACGCTTCTGCAATAAAAATAGCATCTGGATTGATTTCTAAAATAGAATTAATTTCCGGTCCGTCTTGGTCATACTTTGCGATTCTATGAAGATAATACATCACTAATTCCTTTGAAGTTAACTGCCCAGATTCCATTTCGGTTTGTATATCATGAATTGTTAATTCTTTTTTTAATACTGGATTAAACTGAATCTCCATTTATATTCTCCCTTATAGCAACTTTTTTGCGTATAACTCTTACTTTTTCATCTTTTCACCCCAACTATTCCAAACTAATATTCCTTTAAAGAAATTCAATTTATCTATTCAAAAAGCCTTTAATTTCCCAAAAAATAAAAAGAGTCTGAAACGAATGAACTTTCGCTTCAGACTCTTTTATTACTTTACATATATCTCATCCAATAAGTGTAAAAACTCTCCTTGTTTCCCTGCTAATTCAGGGCATTTTGCAATATTAACCCATTCGTAGCTAAACGCTAAACCTTGATCTTTCTCACCAGCACTTACTATATGTTCCCATGTATCTTTTACATCAGTTAGTAAAGTTACATGAAAAAAGTGACGTTTTTCATATTCCTGTTTTTCCTTCACATGTATAATGTAATCTGCTAAAAAACGCTCTATACATAAATGACGTAATCCGGATTCTTCCTGTACTTCACGCAATATAGCCGCTTCTAACGTTTCACCTTCATCAACCGTTCCCCCTGGCACTTGAATACCAGCTTCATGTATATCACGATGTTTAAAAACCAGTAATTGCATAACCCCCTCTTTTTCTCTTGTAATATATGCATGTACTTTTTTCTTATATAACATCGTCATTATACGTCTCTCCCCTCAATCATTTACTCTGTTACTTCTTCAAGCGTCAGTTGATTATCATACAAATATGTAGCTTGTGGATTTCCCACATACCTTACGTGCCATGGTTCATACCGATAGCCCGTAATCGTTTCTTTCGCTTTTGTGTATCGAATCACAAAACCAAATTTATGGGCATTTTCAGAAAGCCACTGACCTTCTTTCGTTTCCCCAAAAAACGTCTCTAACTGAAATTTAGCAGATTGAGACGTAATATCCATAGCTAATCCAGTTTGATGCTCACTTGTGCCAGGAACCGCGCTAGACATTGCTGTTTTTGCTTCCCCATCTTGTTTTTTATACATCGTATTTAATGCTTTTTGTCGATCAAAGGATCTAAATCCAGAAACTGCAAAAAGGAAAATACGCTCGTTGTTAGCTTGCTGGAACATTTCCTCAAGCGCCCTCGCTGCCTCTTTTCTCATCTTTTTCTTTTCTTGATCACCTTCACTAGAGTAGCGCACTTTCGGAATAACTAAATCTGGCGGTCTATAACCATCTGGTAAACGCCTACTTTTATTCACAAGTACAAGCATTGAATTCGGATTATTAATTACCGCAATATCCCCATCCATATTAGCAATCGTTTCTTTCGCTTTTGGAAATATACTATTTACACTTACTTCCCGCGCCTGCTTATCCTTATACATTTTATAATTGATTCCTGCTACTCCAACAATAATTATTGCAGCTACGATACCGAGTAGTGCCCATCTTTTTTTCATATAACGACCTCTTATTTTAATAATTTGGCCATTTCATACTCATCGATGTCCTTTCCATCGATAATAAGAGCAGCTTTTTTGACACCTTCTTTCTCAAATCCAGCTTTTTTATATAGTGCCTGAGCTCTTGTATTGTGGGCCATTACTGTTAATTCTAAACGCCATACATCATGTAATTTTGCCCACTTCTCAACCTCTTTAAACAATCTCGTCCCAATACCTCGCCCGTTATACTCTTGCAAAATACCAATTACAATGCTTGCCACATGCCTCTTTCTTTGAATGTTATTTCCATTCACTAATATAAAACCTATTATTCTCTCATCTTCAACTGCTACAAATATTGTTGCATATTCATTTTCTATAAATCGCTGGATCATTTTTTCTTGTTGCTCAGCTGTAGTTTTCCTTTCTCCTGGTTCATATAACATAAACTTCGTTTCTTCATCTAATTGCTTACTTAATTGCAAAAATGATGCTGCATCTTCTACTTTGATCTCCCTAATCACCTAAATCACCCTATCAATTTCATAATATAAAAATTTTCCTTGTAAAAAGATTTTCTCTGCCATTTCAAAAATCCCTTTCTAATTCTCCTATTATAATTAGACAAATTTCGATATCGCTATAATAATTATTAATCATGTCCATTTTGTGACATCTTGCTATCCACATTTCAAACCAACACAAAAAACGTAAGCATTACACTTACGCTTTTCCAAGATTGAAGTGAGCTAATAATTATCGATAGATACCCTGGCTAATTCAAGTTTCACTTTATCCATTCACTTTTTCTGCCTGCCAAAAATATTCACCAAATGCTTTAGCAAGTGCATCAATTGATCGATTCAATTCTTCCTCCGTATTATCTACACCGCCAACTTCTATTAATATCGCTTGTCCTGATAAATCTTGATTATAGATTCCATTTCCTGTTTGAAAACCTTTTTGAATGACCCCACGACTCACTCCTGGATATTTCTTATTAATCGCCTCATGTAAAGCTGTCGCTAATTGTAAGTTTTTTTCATAATTTTTATTTCCTTTCCCTACTACAAATGCAAGCTTCGCATATGATTTATCTCCAATTGTTTTTGTCGTTACATTCTTTCGAGCACTATCACGATGCAAATCAAAAAAGTATTGAAGATCTTTATTTCCAGCCATAGCTTGCTGCACAATTTCTCGTGACATTTTATACGAACTATTACTGTTTAAACCCTTACTTATTAACTTTTGACCAACATCACTCTTATCGTTAGTAGCTCCAATCCCTTCACCTTCTAGTTGTTCACGGAAACGATCTCCTAATATAGAAATATTCGATACAGAACTCGTTGCTTTATTCGGATTCGGGTCATTCGTTAAGTTAAGTAAAGGTAAATAAGATTCCCAGCTATGTGTATGATAAATAAACGCAACTTGTCTTTTCCCGGTCGTTTGGGACGGCTGTTTTTTCTCTTTATTCGTATCTTGTTTAGGTGCTTGTCCAGTTCCACTAGTCCGTTCTTTCACTACTTCTTCAAGAGGTACACTCGACTCTATCGGTAAGTTAGAATAGTTTGTGCCCTCACCCGCAATAACAATTTCTGTATCGTACTTACCAAACCCGGGTAGCTCTTTCCCGACAAAACTGCGTACATCATTAAAGCGAATATTTGTAGCCATAGAAAAGAGAAAAGAAGAAATTGAAAAATCTTGATTCAACTTTCGATACTCCTGTGTAAAATAATGATTCTCTTTTCCAAGTACATACATGTAACCATTCATCGATAACTCATTTAACCAATTATATAAATACGTTGACTTCGTCTCTTTCATAGAGGTTACCATCATACTAATAAGAAAAAAAGTCGCTAGCACTGTAGTAATAACAAATAAAACTAACTTACGCATACTTGTAAACTTCATAAAAAAAAAGCCCCGATTCATACTATCACCTCTCTATTTCAAGTTATGTACAAGCCCTAGAGAATAGACCGTTAAAATTTCGGCTATATTGTTAATGAGGTGAAATGAATTGAAGCTATTAATAGGAATATTACCAATCGCTCTATCATTCATTTTTTATTTGTCCGCTAAGCATCCAAAAGTCTTTATTGTACTACATATTTCTGCGTACTTGGCACTGTATGTACTCGGTACAATTATTTCCATTAATATATACGATGTTTTAATACAAGATTTAGTTTTCATGACGAGCATTCATGGGATTTTACTGAATCCATTTTTCCTTATTGCAGGAGCGTATATAGGAACATACACGTTGTACCTACTTATGTCTCACATTATTATAAAAATAAAAAATGGAGCGTAATGAAATGCAACCAACATTTATCTGTCATACATGCAAAAAAAGAATTGTGAGAAAGAAAGATCTTATTACCGCCACATGGTACTTCCGCTTTTATTTATTTCACAGTGATTGTTTTAAACGACAGCAAGTGTTCGTCCCACGATTTATCCCTGTGAATACACTTTTCAATTTCTTTCTTATTATGTATGGACTTATTTTTGGCAGCATTCTTATGATTACAGAACCGTCTATTATTTGGCTGATTCTCTTTTTTCCCATTTTTTATCGGTTTCTTTCTTATTATTATGTGGAACGTTTTTTCTCTACATAACGTGCAGACTGACCTCTCGGAATACTTAAACATTCCCACTCATTTTCTTTTAACATCTTCCCAATGTAAATAATCTGACCAATATGCAATGCATAATGGGAAATTTGCCTTTCAATTGCTTGCATGACAGTATGTGCTTCACCGCGAATGTATACCGTCTTCAATAAGTGTTCCGGTGTTAAAGTATTCATCGTATTAAAAACATATTTCCATCCTTCTTGCCAAGCTATAAGGGCTTCTTCTTTTGAATGATAGCATCCCTCAAATTCACCATCTCGATTACGATCTGTTTTTTCACCATCAGACGTTAAAAAATCCGTCCATCTAGAACGCATATTACCGTGCAGATGCTTTATAATAATCGCTATACTATTTGTTTCTTCATGAGAATACCATTGTATTTGTTCATATGATAATTGAGAAAGTGCCCGTTCCCCTTGCTTCTTTGTTGCTTTAAAGTTCGAAATCGCACATTGTAAATATTCTCGTCCGATATCCATATTAGCCCCTACCTTCACCCTAGCTAATTTTCGTTCCATTTGGCAATTCCATATTAGGCTGAAGCAACACAACATCATCAGCTTCAGGAACGCCGCCAAGCACAAGCACTTCTGATTTGAATCCAGCTACACGCTTCGGTGGAAAGTTTACAACCGCAACGATTTGTTGACCGACTAAACCTTCTGGACTGTACCTTTTCGTAATTTGGGCACTTGACTGCTTTATCCCGATTTCTCCAAAATCTATTGCTAGTTTAATCGCTGGTACTCTCGCTTCTTTAAATTCCTCTGCATGTATTACAGTTCCAATTCTCAAATCCAAATTTAAAAAATCTTCAAAATTAGCCATTTATCATTCCCCCCAATTATTACTTAGACAAAATACAAAAATCCCCTTCAAAAAAAGAAAGGTGCCTAAGCACCTTTCTTTTGTAATTCACTTGATTCATTTGATTTATAGAAGAAGAAACCGAGAATCCCGCCAATACATGATGGAATTAACCATCCGATTCCTTCGTTATATAACGGTAACATTTGTAGTACATTAGAAATTGCGTCAATTTTAATTTTCGCACTTTCTAAACCGTTAAAGAAACTAATTAACAATGCACCTAAAATAGCTCCAATATAAATTGTATTACGCTTCCCAATCCACTTATGGAAATACGAAAGTACGATTAATACAATTGCAACTGGATAAATGATCATTAACACAGGTAATGTTACTGCGATTAATTGTGTTAAACCTAGGTTAGATACAATTAAACTAAATACACATACCATTGTTACAATCGTTTTATGCGAAAGTTTTGGGAATAAGTTTGTAAAGAAACCCGCACACGCAGATGTTAACCCAACAGAAGTTGTTAAACAAGCGAGTATAATAACAAGCCCTAATAAAATTTTACCACTCGTCCCATATAGCTCATTTACAACATTCGTTAAAATAAGACCACCGTTTTCTGAAATACCAAGTGATGTACTTGTTGAACCAAGATAAGCAAGTGATAAATAAATTAACGTTAAACCAAGTACAGCAATAATACCTGATACGACTGTTATTTTTGCAATTTGACTACTCTCTTTTATCCCTTTAGAGCGGATAACTTGTACAACGACAATCCCAAATACGAGAGCACTAATTGCATCCATCGTTAAATATCCTTGAATAAATCCACCAAAGAAAGCATTTTCTTTGTAAGCAGCTAACGGCGCAGCTGGCTCTCCAATTGGATCAATAATTGCCTTTCCGACAATAACAGCGACAATTAATACTAATAATGGTGTAAGAAACTTTCCAAACCAATCCACTAATTTAGATGGATTTAATGATAAATACCACGTTATTCCGAAGAAAACTATCGTGAAAAGAAATAGCATGTACCACTCTGAAACCATTGCCTCTGATAAAAACGGCTTCATACCCATTTCAAACGAAACAGCTCCAGTACGAGGAATCGCGAAAAATGGTCCAATTGCTAAATAACTAATCAATGGGAAAATAAACGCAAATATAGGGTGGACTCTAGAAGATAGCGCTTTCAAGTCCCCCTCTACAAACGCGACAGCTGTTACAGCTAGTAGGGGTAATCCGACTCCCGTTACAAGGAATCCTATTGTAGCAATCCAAACATTCTCTCCTGCTTGTTGACCTAAAACTGGCGGGAAAATTAAATTTCCTGCTCCTAAAAATAATGCAAATAGCATTAAACCAATTGCTACCGTATCACCTGGCCTTAAACGTCCCTTCATGCTCTTCATTTGCATAGCATTTTTTCATTGTTTATCTCTATATTTTACAATATGCTATGCATCCTCCTCTCTGCTCAAGATGATAAAATATGCCCCTTACAAAGCAGTGTCTTTCTCCATAATTTCTCCATTCCCCTTATTTTTACTCTAATCATTAATACAATTGTTATTTTTGAATTTTGAGTTTTTTGAATTTTTAAATCATTAGAGTGTTATTACGTGGAGTATAGTTGTCAGACCTCTTTGTTTTTATCACACATATAGTAACATATTTAGTTGCAAAATAAAAACATATTTTCAAATTGATTTTTTTGAAAATCGAAATTATCTACATTTTTTATTCTCTTACACAAATATTGTTATAATCTCACCTATTATCTTGTCGTTATTTTAAAATAACTTTATACACGTAACATAACAAAAGCCATCCAAGATGAAGTGACCCCCGAAAGTTAGACAGGTCGTTTCATTAGGCAGCCTCTAGGGTATGAGCCCGGTATTGTACTGGGCTCATACCCTTTAATTTTGCCTTAATTCTTTTATGATTATAGTATTCTATATACTTTGCTAATTCTTGTTTGAAATGTGTTATACTTTCAAATTCTTTTCGATACAGAAATTCCGATTTCATAATACTGAAGAAATTTTCAATAACGGCATTGTCATAACAGTTTCCTTTGCGAGACATACTTTGAGTTATGCCACAATTCTTAAGAGAATGGCGGTATTGTTTCATTTGATAGTGCCAACCTTGATCAGAGTGAATGAGGAGTTTATCCGGATCGGTTACACAATAAAGGGCTTGGTCCAACATCGTTGAAACAAGGGAATAGGTCGGTCTGGAACTAATTGTATACGTGATAATTTCACCATTAAATAAATCCAACATTGGTGATAGGTATAACTTCTCCCCAAATAACTTAAACTCCGTAATATCTGTAACCCACTTTTCATTTGGTTTTTCAGCTTGGAAGTTGCGATTTAAAATATTTGGCGCAATTTTCCCAACTGTCCCTTTGTAAGAGCGATATTTTTTCATACGAACCAGACATTTTAACCCTAATTCTTTCATAAGGCGATATACTTTTTTATGATTTACTTTGTGTCCACGATTCATAAGCTCATCACGAATACGACGATAACCATAACACCCATCGTGTTCATTATAAATAGCTTGAATCAGTTCTTTTACCTCCGTATTTGGATCAGGACGATTAAAATGTTTCATCCAGTAATAGTACGTACTACGTGGAATGTTTGCGAGTTGAAGTAACTCCTTGATAGGAAATTCATGCCTTAACTCGTAGATTACTTGCGCTTTGTCTTGTTTGGTGATTTTTCTTTGTTTTGAACTAAGGCATTCAACTTTTTTAAATATGCATTTTCCATACGTAAACGCTCATTTTCCGCTTGTAAGGCTTCGATTGATCCTTCATCTACTGGTTTTATTTTTTTATCTTTCATGGTTGGACGCCCCTTTTTCTTTGATTGTAGGGCATCCAATCCTCCTGTTTCATAAGCTATTTTCCATTTCCGAAGTGTTTCATAAGACGGTATATTGAAAAGTGCCGCTGTTTCTCTGATAGATGTCCCGTGTTCATTCATATAATAAAGTACATCTAGTTTATACTGGGCTGGGTAGAATGTATAGCACTTTTCAAAGGCCTTTTCACCTGAAGACTCATATCGTCTAATCCACTCACGAAGTACGCTAGGGTTAACTCCTATAGATTTAGCAATTATTTTTCCACTTTCTGTACCATCTAAATATCGTTTCACCGCTTGGATTTTTTCTTTTGAAGAAAATTTAACCATAAAAAATGCACCTCCAATTGTTAGACTGTGTCTAACAATTGGGGTGCACTTCAAGATAATTAGATGGCTTTTGTATGTTACTCTATCGTTTCAACTTCACGTGGATTTTTCATCTCTTCCACATATACAACTCTAAATCCGTGATCTTCTAAATCTTTCAATAATGTCTCTAATTCACCGTCGTTAAACTCTTCTCCTAATGTAAACATAATTCTACGAACTAATAAGGCATCATTATCAAAAGTCATCAAACTTTGAATACCAGTGTATTTCTTTAAAACTGTCGATAACTTTTGGATTGCTCCATTATAGTCTTGCGTTCCAATCATGACAGAGTATTTACTAGAGTGAACGCCCCAAGCATCCTCTAATAACTCAAAAACTTTTTTATGCGTTAAAATTCCAAGGAAAACCCCTTTTTCGTCAACTACTGATAAATAAGGCAATTTTTTTATTGTAAAAAATACTTTAAAGAAAGAAGAATCTTCTCTCACAAATCCCTCTTTATCGTTTAATAATTGCATTACACTCTCGTCAAGTGATCCTTTATATTCTAAAATATCTACTTTATATATATTCCCTAAAAATTTCTCTTTTTTTTCATCTAAAACTGGTACACAACGATACCCCGTTTTATTTAAATGCTCTAACGCTTCCCCTATCGTAATCGAACTTGAGCACAGTAAAACTTCCCTTTTTGGCACGTAATTCCCTTTAATCCTCATAAAAAGCCTCCTTATGTTAAAATACTTTCTGTGCCATAACTATATTATATTTTCAGAAAAAAATAAATAATTTATTTTATTTTTCTGAAAATTATTCATTTTCTTGTCATAATTTATTCATGAATCCTTCACTTGCACTTTCTTCCGCATCCAAAACCCTCCCTCTGAATTCTGAATCACTTCAATGTATCATTGTACGGACCTAATTGTTTTTTAGAAAAGTAATAATTTGTCTCCTTACTTTTCATTAACATATTTCCTTTTATAATTAAAAAATAGGTAGCTATTAGAAAGTAGATCACCCCAAATAACCAATCCAAATTTGTAGCCAGATTGTGTAAAAGAATATACCTCATATATACATAACCAATTGGAACATGTAGTAATACAACCGCACCTAATCCCGGATTATATATTGTTTTAGCTTTTATATTCGCAAAAATACCATGCCATATGAATTGAAAAAATCCCATTAAAATAGGTGCCAACCCAAGCCATATTATATTTTGAAAAAAAACCGGGAGTAAATAAAAAACATAAGCAATCAAAATATTTATTACCATAGCAGATTGCGTATTTAATGGATAGCGGTCTGGTATATCACTTTTAAATATAACTACATTAAACAGACCAGCAAAATAACCTGGCCAACGATACTCTTCAAATTGATGCACTAAAATGGCCACAAAACTTAACCCTAACAGTACTTTTATTTCACTCATTTCTCCCAAATTCGCGACTAAAGAAACAACGACAATAATAGCGACAACTAACCCTATATCACACCAATGCTTTCTAAAGAAACTAGCCACCTCTATCACCCACTATCTCAATTTTTATAAAAATAGCGTTCAAATAGGAAATCAATCTGTTTTTCTACAGATGGTACTTTTATATCTGCCCCTGATTCGAGAATTGGCATCATTAATGTGGGAAGAAAAATGGATCCAAATATTTGCACCGTCATCATCATTAAAATTTCCCGATCCGTTTCATTTGTTATCTCGCTCAAAATATTCTTCACTTTACTGAAACCTAGCCTCTTCAAAAAATCCCCATATTCGTATTGAGATGTAAATACCGTAGTTCCCATTGCAATAATCTTCCTAACTAACTCCGGATATTGCCGAATTACTAGTACATAATCCAATAAAAATATTTTTAATCTTTCTTTTGCTGGCACTGTAATATTATCTAAAATAGAAAAAGTGCCTTGAAAGCTAATTAATAAAACTCTAATCGTCTCACTAATTAACTTTTCTTTTGAACCAAAATGGTAATTTACTAGCGCTATATTTATATCTGACAATGCTGCAATTTTTCTTATCGTTACCTTTTCAAAACCTTCTTTTTTAATTAATTCCAATGTTGTATTTAAAATCTTTTTTTTCGTTGATACGTTTTCATTCCCTCCCAATTTATCTCCCCCTCTAGAATGTATCAGTTAAACAACGATTTAAACATCGTTTAATTTTATGGTATCACTTTCCAATTTTAAAAATCTATTTAATCCTTTCGACATTTCCCTACATTCTCTTCATTCCACACAAAAAATAGATTTCTAAATACAATTTAAAATTATCCATATGCCCATACATGAAGAAAAATATATTGTAACTTGCTCCAAAAACGGCTAAAATAAGAATAAGAATTTTCTGAATATTCTAAGAGTAGGTGGTTTATATGTCCTTATTACGCTCACATATATGTAAATTTATAATTGGTGTTATTGTTATTTTTGCCATAAGTCCTATTCCAGCTCTTTTTATTACACACAATTACTCTTATCAAAATGGATTTATTAGCATTTTTCAAAACTTCGCACAGCTTTCTTCTATATCAATTCCAAAGGTTGATTGGATGCATGAATCTATCTTTTTCTCAGCAAATCAAATGATACATACTTCTAATCATTCAACACCATTATTCCCTTACATATGGGAAATATATTTTATATCGATTGTTCGTTTTACTTTTACCCTTGCGATCGGATTTTTCATAAGTTTGGGTATCGGCCATTTATTTTTCAAAGTACCTAACTCGTTTAAAAAGTTTACTACTGTATTGAATTGGATACCTTACTCTTTTTGCACTGTAGTATTACAATGTTCAGTCTTATTACTACTCCTATACGTCGCACAATTTATAAACCTTCCTTACTACTCATCTTTTATCATCGTATGTAGTACTTCCATGATTATCGTTATGCAAGCAGTAAAAAAATGGATTCCTTTCTTGAAAAACACAAATGAATATGAAATAAAACATGATTCTTTTCTTGTGGATACATTGTTTTTGGCGCTTACTTCGAACCATAAATCAATTTTAGGTTCCATCATTCTTTCATTCGTTTTTATGGAATGCGTTTTTCATGCAAGTGGACTGTTACAATTTATCGTTCAATTTGGCGGAAATTCACCCATAATTGTTACAATCGGCTTATTACTACTCTATATCCCATATAGCATACTTTCTTTCCTTCAAACACTATGGACCACAAACTACTCCAAGCAACAGTCATACACTTTAACGAGAAGTGTTCCAAAACCTTAATTGAACTAACCCTCTATAATCTAAAAGTAGGGGGTTATTCCTTTTGTATAGCGGACAAAATAACAGCAAATTCAAAAACTATTACAGAAACATACCAATATTTGCCCTTTTCCTTTGACTATTCTTTTCATTTGGATTTATTATAAAAGTATAACATAATTGCAGGAGGTGACATCTTTATTCCAAACCTTGGAATGGAGAACACACTTGGACATATTAAATATTTTTCTCATCTTTGTACTTATTCTTATTTCTGGCTTTTTCGTTGCATCAGAATTCGCTGTTGTAAAAGTACGAAAAAGTCGAATTGACCAACTTGCAAATGAAGGTAATAAACAAGCTTTAGCTGCAAGAAGCGTCCTATCTAATTTAGATGTTTATTTATCAGCTTGTCAGCTCGGGATTACGATCACTTCTTTAGGGCTTGGTTGGCTTGGTGAACCGACTGTGGAACATATACTACGACCGCTCTTTGAAAAAATTAATATTACTGGAACAATGGCTAACACTTTATCTTTTGTTATTGCTTTTAGTGTTATTACATTTTTCCACGTTGTATTAGGTGAGTTAGTTCCAAAGTCTTTCGCAATTCAAAAAGCAGAAGCAATCACACTCAAATTTGCAAAACCTCTTATTTTATTTGATAAAATTATGTATCCATTTATTTGGTTACTCAATAGTGCAGCTATATTTTTCACAAAACTACTCGGATTAGAACCTGCCAAAGAAAATGAACTTGCTCATTCTGAAGAGGAATTGCGACTCATTTTAGGTGAAAGTTTTAAAAGCGGTGAAATAAACCAAACCGAATATAAATATGTAAATAACATTTTTGAATTTGATGATCGAGTTGCGAAAGAAATAATGGTTCCTCGTACCGAAATGATTTGCTTATCTACTGAAAATACGTTAGAAGAAAATATGGATATCGTCGCAACTGAAAAATATACACGCTATCCAATCATTGAAAAAGATAAAGATGATATCATCGGGATGATTAATACGAAAGAAGTATTCCATGATCAAACGAAAGGTATTTATAAACCACTTGAATCTTATATACATCCTGTTTTAACAGTATTTGAAACAGTTCCAATTCGTAAAACGTTAGTCCATCTTCAAAAAAATCGCGTTCAGATGGCAATCGTTATGGATGAATATGGTGGCACTGCCGGACTTTTAACGATGGAAGATATTCTTGAAGAAATCATTGGAGAAATTCAAGATGAATTCGATGCGGATGAATCACCT
This sequence comes from Bacillus sp. FSL L8-0152, assembly GCF_038006365.1. Classification (NCBI taxonomy): domain Bacteria; kingdom Bacillati; phylum Bacillota; class Bacilli; order Caryophanales; family Bacillaceae; genus Bacillus; species Bacillus sp. FSL L8-0152. The sequence goes on along the minus strand of NZ_JBBOVB010000001.1, from coordinate 2,048,006 downwards.
ATGATTGAAAAGCGTACACCTAAGCTTACTGTTTTAGATGGAAAGGTGCTCATTTCTGAAGTAAATGATATGTTTGGCCTACATATTGATGATAGTGATTTAGATACAATTGGAGGATGGCTTCTCTCTCAAGCAGTTGACTTAAATATTGAAGCTGGTTATTCCATTGAATATGCTGGTTTTCAATTTAAAGTATTAGAAATTGATGGACATCAAGTCAAAAAAGTTGCTGTACATAAACTAGATATTAAAAAGGAGCTATAAAGTGACTGTTTTATTAACAATTTGTATCATTGCCTGTTTCCTTGTTTCATTTCTCGCCTTTATTTATCCCATTATCCCTGGCATATTTGCTGTCTGGGCTGGATATTTAATTTACCATTTCGGTATAAATGGAGGAGAATTAACAACTTCTTTTTGGATTATTCAAGTCATTTTCACTCTTTTCATTTTCGTTGCTGATTTTATTGCAAATGGATATTTCTTAAAAAAATACGGTAGTTCTAAATGGGGCGAACGTGTCGGAATGATTTCTATCATTGTCGGATCGTTCTTCTTCCCACCATTCGGACTTATTATCATACCGTTTTTATCAGTATTTATAACAGAACTAGTGCATAAAAAAGCGCCAAAAGATGCCTTTCTAGTTGGAGTCGCTACTGTAGTTGGTTTTTTAAGCAGTACAGTAGCGAAAGCAATTCTCCAAATCATTATGATTGTCATCTTCTTGTGTTATATCATATTTTAACCATCCCGACTTCGGGATGGTTTTTTAATATGCAATACCTACTCGACTATTTTCATATATGTTTTTCTTACATAGATCCCATGCAAAGTGTGCTGTATCACCCACTGTAATTTTTGATCCACCTTCTGGCAATATATCTTTTTCAGTTCGATATACCTCTGTCGCCTCACCGTCTATTAAATGTGTCGGACAAACAACTGTCCAACATAAATTATTACTATTACTTAGTACCTTATATGCAGCCAAATGATCTTCTGCTGCTGTTGTCGTTTTCCTTTTTGATTCCGTTGATTGAAAACGATATAAATTTAGATCCGTTCTTGCTTGTAAAATACCAGCCGTTCCTATTGTTATGATCTTATGAACCCCTTCTTCTTCCATTTGCTTAATAATTTGTGGCATACTCTTCGCTAATGTTCCATTTTGATCCGTTCCAAGTGCACTAATTACTATATCGCTTCCTTCTATCGCTTTTTTTATATCATTTTCGTTCAATACATTACCTTCTATCACTCGTAACCTTTCATGTTGTATTTCTATTCTATTAAAATCACGCGCTAATGCAGTCACTTCAGCTGAATCCTTTAATGCTAAATTAATTATGTTTGAACCTACTCGTCCTGTTGCTCCCAATATACATACTTTCATTTGTTTTCCCCCTCTTTCATTCTCTTTCTATTTTTCAATAATATCAATCAATTTACAACAAAAAAGCTTCCTCATATATGAGAGGAAGCTTTATTATTACTTTATTTTTTCTCTTTAGAATCAGTAGACTTCTCGGTTCCGCTTGTTTCTTTATCCTTTTTATCCTCTTGTTGTGTTGTTGTGTCGTCTTCTTTCTTCTTGTCTTCACCTTTACTACAACCTACCATTAATAAAGAACTTGCAAGTGCCATAGCAGTTAATGATTTAACCCATTTGTTCATTTGCGTTTCCTCCCTGTGATAGAATATGTACAACCTCATATTACTCTCTATTTTTAAAGGAGAGATTGAAAAACAGTAAATATACGGTAAATTTTTGTAAATATTCCGATAACAAAAACTAATTTAAATTTACATATTTCATTTCCAATCGATACACAATAAAACTAATTTTTTCTCTAAATGGACATAAAAAAAACTAAGGCGCATACCATTCCGCCTTAGTTTCTCATGCAAACTTTTCATTTTCATATAGATGTGTAATCTTATATTCCTTCTTCATAACATATTGCCACACACTATAAGCGTAACGGTTCATTTTCAGGAAACAATTTTCCAAAAATGAGCGGAACTCCGGATTAGCAACTTCCACTGCAACTTGAGCAAACTTTAGAGCTAATCGTTTTAAGTGCGCAATATAACATGTTGCAATATGAATATCCCCTGTATATTTACTAACTGTTTCCTTTTCCATTTCATGCAAACCAAACTCCGTTGTTTCACAGGTTATATGTTGCACATTCTCTCCTTCTTGAAAATTTACTTGTTCATTATATGCTTGTAACATATATGGTAAATGGTGCTGTAATAGATTTTTTAATTCTTCGTCTCTGACCTTTCCAGCATACTCTCCAACCTTGTATATTAGCATATAACTATATCTCATTAACTCTTTCATACAATCCATGAAAGTGCCTCCCTTCTCTAGGGTCTATATGTTATAAATATGATGCTAAAACATTTGCTATTCTTGCTAAAAACCAATCCCATCTACTAATTTTCTCAAAATCTTCTTCAGAAAATCGTTTTGATTTATGAAAGTCTACCTTTAATCGACTCCATACTTCATCAACAACTGTTTTATCATATATGATACAGTTAGACTCACAATTTAAATAAAAACTTCTATTATCAAAATTCGCTGTCCCAATATCAACAATTTCTCCATCAATGATTGTTACTTTCCCATGAAAAAATCCATTTCGATATTGATAAATCTCCGCTCCAGCATGTAACATATCTTTCAAATATGGATAGGCAGCTTGTTTTAACAATATGGCATCACTTTTAAATGGCACGAGAATTTTCACATTAACACCACGATTTAATGCAGCTTTTAGCTCTTTCACCATTTCTTTACTTGGTACAAAATATGGTGTAGCGATAATTAAAGACTTTTTAGCCTTTTTTAAAAGTGCCCCATACTTTTCCCATAAGCCTTTTCCATTTGAAAATAAATATTGATATTTTACATTCCCTAATGTCGGTATACTTTCATGTATAGGCATTTTTTCTCCTGTATCTTCTTTCCAATCTTCGGCGAACTTTCTTTCCATATCCGCTGCACCCTCACCATGGATGCGCACGTGATAATCACGCCATGGCCCAAACTTCGGATCTTGTCCAAGGTACTCCTTTCCGATATTAAAACCACCGACGTATGATACCTTTCCATCTATCGTAACAATACGTCTATGATTTCGTTGATGCAAAGAATAGAAAACATTTTTCAGTTTCGGTTTTTTACTAAATGTAAACTTCACACCGTTTTCCTTTAATCGGCTAATTACCTTTTTCTTCAGCTTATATCCACCTATCCGATCGACTGACAATTTCACTTCTACTCCACTAGATGCTTTTTTCTCTAATAACTGTAAAAACTCTTCGCTTATTTCATCTTTTCCTACAATATAAAAATGGATATATATATACTTTTCTGCTTCGTTTATATCCTCAAATAATTTTCTATATAACTCTTCACCGTTCGTATATAGTTGAAATTCACCTAATCGAACTTGTCCTAATTCATATTCACTAGCCATTTCCTTCCCCATTTCCACATCGATGTTCATCCAAATGAATACACCTATTAAACAAAGGATTATAGCGAAAAAGTGCTTCATGGATAAATTCCTTTCTCCACTTACTGTTATTTCTATATCTTCCCTTTTTTATTACATTATCATTCAAGAAAATATGTCATTGCATGATATATGTCCATATCAAACAATAGCTCATTTGCATATTGTATGTTGTATCTTAAAATAAAAGGAGGAAATAACAATGGGCTTCGCACATGGTAATGGATTTGCGCTATTAGTCGTATTATTTATCCTCTTAATCATCGTCGGTGCTGCTTGCTTCTGCTAAGTAGCTACTGTCATATGATATGTGGATGAAAAAACTATAAAAGCGGACACCTATTTTTAGGTGTCCGCTTTTCATTTTAAAACCATTTCCGCCTGCTATTGTAACTTAAATGGCTAAACATTTATCTCAAAAGGTTAACAATGTAGCTACTTTCTTACTCTCTGCCTTACGTATATGACGCTGCTCTGCACGTAACACTGCAATACGATGTAATTCTTTCTCTTCTTCTGTTTCAGGGATAACACGCGGTACTGGAACTGGATTATTTCCCTTACTAAGTGCAACAAAAGTAACGAATGACGTTGCCGCTATACGCTTCTCACCTGAAATTAAATCTTCAGCCACTACCTTCACAAACACTTCCATCGAAGTTCTTCCCGTCCAAATTACGAAAGATTCATAACTAACACAATCTGAAGAACGAACAGGATGTAAGAAATCAACCCAGTCCATAGATGCTGTGACACATTCCTTTCTCGAGTGTCTGGATGCTGAAATAGAAGCAACCATATCCATCTCCGCTAATATCTTCCCACCAAATAGCGTGTTATGATCATTTAAATCTGTTGGGAATACCCGGCTCGTTTTGAACACCCTTGACTCATTGGCTGTTTTCCCCTTTACTTCTGTCATTGTTATCACCCCTTTAATGATCTATCCCTAATATTTCAATAATCCCTATACCAAATGAACTACACATTTAATATTAGCAACATTCAGAACTTTTAGTCCACAAAAAAGAACCGATTTTATCAATCGGCTCCTCTAAATACATATTGTTCTTTCGGCTGTTCAACTTTATTCCATTTTGTTACTTCTAATACAGGAATATTCGCATGAAACGGCTGATAAAACTCAGTAGTTATCTCTCCTTCTACTTGAATCCAGTCATCATTATTCCACTCTACGCCTTCTGGTTTTTTCACTAACATACCATATACACCAGAATCCGCTACACAGTGTATAATACCGAAACGGAATAAGAAATATTGTTCTTTTTTAGAAGAATCATCTCTAAAAACAAACCCTTTAAAAGATAATTTTTTCCCAGTAAACTCGCCAGGATAATTATAAATTGTTTCCATACCCTTTAGGAAGTCTTCATCTTTCAAATTAATATTGTCTTTCGTAACAAACTCTTTCTTCCCTTTTTCCATTACACCTCGGTATCCTTCTTTCCCGTAATAAATGCTCGTATCAGGTCTTAGAAATTGTCTTGTCATAAATGGATCCTTACTTTCTGCTTGTGCAACAGGAAAATGAAATCCTTTCGCCTTAACAATATCTGAATCTAACGTTGCAATCGGGAAAAATAAGCCTGAGATAATTGGAAAACAAAACAAGGAGTACGAAAATGCTTTTTTCCACCATGTATTCTCATCTTTTGAATGATCATGTCCGCAATGGCTATGGTCACAACTGCAATCATTTTTCTCTTTTTCCTTTTGGTGCTCTTTTTGGAAAACGACGATAATTTGTACAATCGTTAAGAAACCTAAAATAATTGCTGCTGTTGTTGATAAATAGGCATACTTCATATTGATATACTTCGTAATGTTACCGGAAATATGAAGCTGCGCAATTAATATTGTAAAACCTAATAATATATATGCTCGAAACATAACCTACCACCCCATCGCATAAATGAGTAGTGAGCTTGCATAAACAACAAGAGTAACTGTAACTATAACAACAATTACAAATTTAGTTTTAAATGTCGCAAGCATCATAAACATATTTTTAATATCCACCATCGGTCCGTAAACGAGGAACGCGACAAGTGAAGCTGTTGAAAACGTACTTTGGAACGAAGAAGCGATAAATGCATCTGCCTCTGAACAAAGTGATAATATATAAGCAAGTCCCATCATAACAGCTGATGAAGAAAACGGACCTTGTCCAATAGCAAGAAGTGTTGAAGTTTGTACAAACGTTTGTACCGCTGCTGCAATTAATGCACCTAGTACTAAATATTTTCCCATTGAGAAGAATTCCTCAACAGCGTGTGTACATACATCCCACATTTTTTTACGCAGTGGACGCTTATTATTCACTTCTGGGAAGTGATCATCTCTTAATTGATGTTCTTTAAACATAAAGGATAATATAATTCCAACGATAATGGCTACGATAATCGCTACAATAGAACGATACCATACCATGTGCATACTACTCCCAAAGGCAACGTATGTTGCAAATAAAACAACTGGATTAATAATTGGACCAGTTAACATAAATGCAATCCCTGCGTATGGTGGAACGCCTTTTCCGATTAATCGTCTTACAATCGGAACAATTCCACATTCACAACCTGGAAACAACATGCCTAAAAAAGTAGCTAATAAAACAGACAGAAATCGGTTCTTCGGCATCCATTTAGCCACCATATCTTCTGTCACGAACATTTGAATGAATCCTGAAATAAATACACCAATTAGCACAAACGGAAGTGCTTCGATCAATATGGAGATAAAAATTGTATTCATTTGCAGGAATGCTTTCGGTAATTGAAACAATTCCATGATGTATTTCCTCCAACTTTTCATTAACAATATGTAATTTTAACCCCATTTCATTAATTGGACAAGGATTATATGGCATACATAGCCTTTATATACATTACATTGTACAAGTTATATTCTATTCAAAATTTGAGATTTCATAGCAAAAAAGCTGCTCTAGCGTAGTTATATAACTATGCTAGAGCAGCTTTTTTATCGTTAAAAGTAACGTTTCTTCCAAAAAACAAAAGCTAACGTGAAAGATAGTGTTACACATATGATGAGTACAATTACAAAACCGTGGGCTTCCCCTTCAAACGGAACCTTTACGTTCATTCCAAAGAAACTAGAAACCATCGTCGGTAAAGATAAAATGATTGTAATTGACGTTAACAGTTTCATAACACTATTTAAATTATTTGATATAACGGAGCTAAAAGTATTCATCATTCCACTTAAAATGTGACTATATATTTCCGCCATTTCAATAGCCTGCTTATTTTCAATTAATACATCTTCTAATAAATCTTGATCGTCTTCATACATTTTTAAAAATGTACTATTACGCATTAACTTTTGAATTACAATTTTATTAGCCTTTAATGACGTTGTAAAGTATACTAAACTTTTCTCAAGGCCTAATAATGTGAAGATCTCTTTATTTTTCATTGACTGATTTAATTGATGCTCTAAATCAATTGTTTTTCGATTTATTTGCTTTAAGTATCTTAAATAATAAGTAGAAATCGTATATAAGAGCTGAAGTGCAAAGCGCGTCTTTTTAAACGTATAAAATTCTTTAATACGTTGATTAATAAAACGTTCAAAAATTGGATTCTCTTCTAAGCAGATTGTAACAAAACAATCCGGCATCACAATCATACCTATTGGAATCGTGTCATAAATCGAATTTCCTTCTTCGTCATGTCTAACTGTCGGAATATCCACGATAATTAAAGTATTATTGTCTTCCTTTTCAATACGAGAGCGTTCTTCATCATCCAAAGGGTCTTTAATAAAATCTAAGTCTACATTTAAAGTTTGTACTAGATATTGAATTTCTTCTTCTGTTGGATGAAGTACATTAATCCAGCACCCCTTTTGCATTTCCTCAATCTCTTGTAGTTTTCCGTTTCGGTCTGTTAAATATATATTTAACATACTATCACCCCGATTCTTTTTACATGTAGGAATCTACCTCTCTTAAATCACAGTTTTTAAACCGCCATTCTCAGCATATGAAACATACGTTTAAATTTCAATAGAAAAATTATTTTGAAAACGTTTTTATAGGAAAAATATTATAAAGTGAAACTTTAATCAGTGGGTGGCTTCATCCCCCACTGATTATTAGCCCTCACAAATCGGGCTTTTACGGGCTACCCGCCCCCAACCAAACTTCTTTTCTTTCACTGAATTTTGAGGTGAGGGTCTCACTGCCCGTTAAAGCGGGATAAACATAGAAAAAGACAGAGTGCTCTCTGCCTTAAAAGCTTATGTTGCCTTTATAACATATTTAGAAAGCATCCACAAGTTAAACCCGACTGAAATCGTATAGCCAGCGTATGTTGAAATGATAAAACTTACATAATCGAAATACGGAAGCAATACAATATTTAAAACTATCTTCACAATAATTCCAATCACTAGTCCTAGCACCGTCTTCTGCTGTTGATTGATTCCTTGTAGCATAGCAGCCGTTACTGTAAAAAGAGAAAATAATATGCAAGCAGGAGCATAATACTGTAAAATGATTCTCCCCATCTCTGGATCATTTCCAGCACCGAATAAAAGAGTATATACAGGCTTGGCTAACACCATCATTCCAATTGCCGCCGGTACCGTAATCGCTACTACTAATACATTTGTTCTCGTAAAATGTTTGTACAATAGCTTCGTATTTCCTGCTGTGTAAGCTTTCGTCATCTCTGGTACGAGAGACATACTAAAAGCTGTCGCAACGGATACCGGGATAAGCACAACCATTTGAACAAGACCAATTATCGCATTAATTTTTTCCGCTTCTCCTTGCATATACCCTATTTGTATAAGTAGTTTATTAATTGTAAATGTATCAATCGTCTGATACAACGGAATTGCTAAGCCCACCACAACAAAAGGAATAGAATATGTAAAGAGCTCCTTATAAAGCGAGAAAAAAGATTTCGTTGTTTGTGGTATACTTGCCATTTCTTTTTTCTTTAAGTGCCTTCTCCTTCTCATATAATACGCACTTAAAACAGTTAATCCACCTACCGCTCCCATAAAGGCACCAAATGTTGAAATACCAACTGCTAGCGAGACAGATGCTTTTAAAATATATAAAACGACAAAGCTTCCTATTAAAATGGTTAAAACCCGAAAAAATTGCTCTACAACGACACTTAATGCAGAAGGCCCCATCGATTGGAATCCTTGAAAGAAGCCCCTTAATAAACTCATTACTGGCACAAGTATTAACGCAAAACTTACAATTCGAATATTAGTAGTAACCGCTCCTACACTATTCCCCGTTTGATCATTCCCATCGATGACAAGCTTAGCTAAATGCGGAGCTAGCATATATAACGTAAAACACGAAATGACTCCCATTATAAACATAAACACGATTCCACTTTTCAACACTCTCTTAACCGTATGATAATCATTCAGTTGATCATATTTTGATACCATTTTTGAAACTGCAAGTGGTAATCCCATTGTCGCAATGCTGAGCATAATGGTATAGGGACGATATGCATACGTGTATAAAACATACCCACTCGTACCGACCATTGCTGTAAATGGTATAACATATATAAATCCTAACATTTTTGATATCATCGTTGCCATCGTTAAAAATATCGTTCCACGTATAAACGGTGACCCTTTCATCACATTCCTCCGCTACGCTTTATTATTACACATTATGGACAACTCCTTTTTTTTAGAACCGGAAACAAATAAAAAAGCCAATGAAAAATCATTGACTTTAACGCGCAGCTTTTTTCTTTTTGAAATACTTTAAACCAAAGTATAGAGCAATAAAAAGAACAGCTCCTATAATTATGTAATGTGTGTAATCAGATGCATACTCTTTAATTTGTCGCCAATTCCCACCAAGTTTTTCACCTAAGTATATAAATAGAATTGACCACGGAATGATCGCTACAACCGTATAAAGTGTAAATAGTTTTAATGGCATCTTAGCTAGTCCTGCTGGAATAGAGATCGCATGACGTACTACTGGGATAAAGCGCGCAGAAAATATTACGCCTGCTCCATAACGTTTAAACCAACCTTCTGCTATGTCTAAATGATGTTTATTAATAAGTAGATATTTCCCGTATTTCTCTACAACCGGACGCCCTCCGTAGTATCCAAGCCAGTATAAAAAGATTTGTGCTAAAGTACCACCAATCGTTCCGGCGATAACTGCACCAACAAAACTAATTTTACCATTCGCTACTAAAAAGCCAGCATACGAAAGTACAATTTCACTTGGGATTACTTCAATCATTAAAGCAAGAGCTACTCCAAAGTAACCTAAGCTTGCAAAAAATTGCAATAACTGATCTATTATGTTTGCTAACATGTTCTTTTTTATCTCCTTTTTTCTTCACATACCATCCCATTATTACATAAAGGCTGCAATCTGCCAATATCTTCATTTTAACAATATGTACAATTCAAGCAGGATTAATCTATTAATTTCTCTTTCTGTGGGTCTTTCATGTAGGCAAACATCTCTTTAATTTGGTCTTCTGTATTTCTAGCAATTGATAAATTAGGCAATTCATTTTCACAAAAAAACTCCACCTCTTCTGTTTCAATGCTAGTTTTCTTTTCTCCACCAATAATCTCGCATCCAATGAAAATCTTATATACATGCGTCGCCGATGGAGATGGTTGATGTTTTTCTTTATCAAATATAGCTAGTAACTTAAAATGATCTACCTCATAACCAGTCTCTTCGAAAACTTCTTTTGCTGCAACTTCGGTTGGCGTATAACCGACATCAGCCCATCCACCTGGCAATGCCCATTTCCCATCGCTTTTTTCTTTCACAAATAATAACTTTTCATTTTGAAAAACAACCGCTCTTATATCAACTTTAGGTGTTTGATAGCCTGTCTCACTTGCAAATAATTTCTCTACGACTTCCCAATCTGTTTTCGTGTAATGTGACATCATTGAAATAGAAATATCTCGTAATTGCTGGAAACGCTCAATATCATACACATCCTTAGAATACGTTAAACCCGCTTGAGCTATAGATTGTATTTGTTTTACCCAATCAATCCATTTAATCGTCATATATCCGCATCCCCATTCTCTATCAAATATATTACTTCATTTTTATTGATACATCTTTATTATACAAAAAAAAGAGATTGATAACGTTTCAATCTCTTTCAAAATTAATCCAATTCATGTAAGTGGTCTTGTATATACTTTCTTCTCTTATTTATATATTCATAAATCATATCAGCCTCTTGATCAAATGTTTCTAATTTTTCTTTCATGTATGGATCTTGTAGTAAATATGGACGAATCAATTCACACAACCCTTCTACTTTCGGCCTCATAAACGAAACTGTAAATTGATCTTCTAATATTTCTTCTAAAATACTTCGATACTGCTTTCTAAATACAGGTATGTCTAGCAATCTTGCACTTAACGTATTATACCCTTGAATGCGAATATATTCATGATTAAGTGGTCTTCCTTGTACATCTCGCCCCCAAGTCGCATCATAATCCCACGGTATAACTTCAAATAAATTTGTTTCATCGTTATGATATAGTGCGTAGTTATGAACGAAACCATCAAAGTTTTGTGTAAAAATAACTCCTGCTAACCATCTTAAATATTTATCGACATGTAGAAACTTCCCAATCTCTTTTTCATAGGCTTCCCTCGTCAAAGTATTCGCTTGAAATACAAATTCACTCAGTTGTTCTTCACTATTTTTATTCGAATATTTAAATTCATAACCCGCAAAGAGCTCTGTCTTAACATCTTTATCTCGTTCACTCATTAATGAAAAATTCGCATCATCATCTATCGCATAATAAATAGAACCACTCGGTAATCCTCTATTTTTCAAAAAATTTTCATCAACCGATTCTAACTGTAAATACACACCTTGAATTTGACCATTAATTTTTATAAATACATGTTGTGATTTTGGCGAAAGTACACCAATATCATGAAAAAAATCTAAAGATAATTTATTTCGTATGAGAGACGGATCCATAAACTCCGAATTCAAATGAAACTCTTTCGCACCTTGAAATTTTTTAGGCTTATAAAACATAACATGATAAGACTTTTTCTCAAATTCGCGAATATGAGCTCCTCGGTATACGATATCAATATCATACTTCTTTTTTCCATAAGTTAATTTTGCTGGCACTGGACTATCTGACCAAATGTCCTTTTTCAATTCCACTAAGTACATTGGATGAACAAAAAAATCATATGAAGGCAGCATGTTTTCTCATCCCTTCTCAGTTCTCTTCATTCAATGTATGCGCCTTGTCTTGTCCATACATCCGCAATCATCTATTTATATAAAATTACACTCTTGTCCTGTTCAGAAAGATGCCTACATACATATCATGTTAAGGAAAAAGAATACCTTTTCACTTTAATACATGATAAGGAGGATTTCTATGAAACGTGATATTAGAAAAGCTGTCGAAGAAATCAAAAGTGCTGGGATGGAGGATTTCTTACACCAAGATCCAAGTACTTTTGAATGCGATGATGATAAATTCACTCATCATCATTGTACAACTGGATGTAAATGTACAACTGGGGGTAAATGTCCAAGAACAAGATGTACTCGCGTGAAACATTGTACGTTCGTTACAAAATGTACGCATGTAAAAAAATGGACATTTGTTACGAAATGTACACGTGTACGTGTTCAAAAATGGACGTTCGTTACGAAAGTCACGCGTAGAAAAGAATGCGTATTAGTTACAAAACGTACTCGCAGAAAACATTGTACATTCATTACAAAATGCATACGCTTTGAAAAGAAATTTTTCTGGACAAAACGAAGTTTCTGTAAAAAATGCGAATTCTTCCCTAACAGACACGATCACTCTTGCGATGATTCATGTGATCATGGTAAAGACTGTCACGATAGCGGACACAAATGGAATGATTGCAAAGGCGGACATAAATTCCCATCTTGCAAAAATAAGAAATTCGATCACTTCTGGTATAAAAAACGTAACTGCTAGTTTTTATACCACCCAAAAAAGGCCGTTTTGCGGCCTTTTTTACATTTATTGAAAGTGACTTATATCTGCAAATTGTTTCACTTTACCAATACCCTCTTCAAATTCTATTATGCTCAAACTGGCACTATGCATAAATGGATCATCCCACACATTTTCTATTTCAATTCCCGCGAAATGCCCTACAAGTAATTTTGCTGCTGCCGCATGAGAAACAATCAATATGTTTTGTCCTTTATGCCTCTCTAAAAGAAGCTGCATCCCTTCAATTACTCTTTCATAAACGGCCTCGAAATTTTCGCCTGATGTTGACTGAAAAAGATGTGGCTCATTCCAAAATAGATGTACTTCTTCTGGAAATTGCTTTTCTATATCCGCGATTGTTTGTCCTTCCCATATACCCATGTTGATTTCATAGAAATGCTCATCCGCTATAATGGGTATATCACGTTCCCCTTTTATTAACTCTGCCGTATGAAGTGTTCTTTCGCTCGGACTACTATAGATCGCATGGATTGGTAAATCTTTCATTCGATTCCCTAATTGTTTCGCCTGAACTATACCATTTTCAGTTAAAGCAGAATTTTTTCGTCCCTGCATTCGCTTCGCTACATTCCACTCTGTTTCACCATGCCTTGTTACATATATAGTTGTTTTCATTTCTTACTCCCCCTCACCATGTTGGTCGTAATTCCCACGGTTCAACTCTCCCTACAATCCACTCCGCTCGTTTACTTTCAATCCCTTTTATAACTCCATCAGCTATCTCTTCATGCGTAAGCCATCTTCCATATGTATCTTCTAAAATAAAACCTAAAATAATTCTATAATAAATACATCGCGTACTTCCTATTTTTTGTGCAGGCATACGTGATGCTTTACTACCTAAAATATGAAATAAACTATATGTTTTAGACGACAAATCTAGTTCTTTACAAATATTTGATAGTGCATGCTTTGCACTTGTGTGTACCCATGCAACAACTAATGTGATCGGGCCATTTTTCTTAATTGTACTTTTAATAGCTAGCTTTACATCTTCATCCTTATGATAATCTAACGAAAGGCATGTAATATTTTCTGGTGCAAAACTCATTCTCTTAACATTTTCTAAATTCACTTCATCTCGCCCGATAATAGAAACATAAAATCCTTTCTCACAAAGCCACATAGAAACTTTCTTTAGCATTCCTGTTCCACCAATTACAAGTGCATGCAAATGCTATCCCTCCCTAATAAAATGTCATATGAGGTTTCTCATCCCTATAATAATTTAAACGGTCTTGCAGTGTCCCTGAGTGAAACTCAAATTTATGACCGTCAGGATCAACAAAGTATATAGATTCACAATCTCTGATATCACGTTCTCTTCCTTGTAAAATATGAACATCATTTTCTTCTAATCGCTGTATTAAACATTTAAAGTCTTCTCGTTCAACAGAAAATGCAATGTGCGTATAGGATTGATGAATCTCATTTCTCGGAATATGCGTCTCTTCATTAAGCGCTATCCATACTCCACATATGTTAAAATAAGCCAATTTTCTTCCTTTAACTAATAATTCTCCTTCTAATACTTTTTCATAAAACATAATAGAGTTTTCTAAATTAGATACCGAAAAACAAATATGATTGATTCCCCTTAACAACTATAATTCCTCCTTATACAAATAAAAGATGAGCGAAAATTCACTCATCTTTTATTATACTATTTTTTTGTAATATATGCCCATTTATAACTGAAGTCCCCACCAAACGTATGATTAGCAATACCTTTTACAAATGGCTTCTCTAAATAAGCTGTACTTTGTTGGTACGTAGGAGAAATTGCTGCGTCTTGACCAATTAAGATTTTTTCAGCTTCCGCAAGTGCATTCCAGCGTGCTTTATCATCTTTTAATAGCTCTCCTTTTGATTTCGCTACTAAATCATCATACTTCGGATTAGAATAATCCATTTCATTAAATGAGCTTCCAGTAACAAACATATCAATATAAGTCATTGGATCCGGATAATCAGGGCTCCATGCAGATAATGAGAATTCATATTGGAATTTCTTTTCTAAATCTAGCTTCTGCTTGTATGGTTGCTGTTTCAAATTCACTTTAATACCAGGCAAGTTTTTCTCTAGTTCTTCCTTAATAAAGTCGCCCACTTTTTTACGGCTACCGTTATCATCGTTTAGTAATTCAACCGTAATTGTATCTTGACCAAGCTCTTTCTTCGCTTCTTCCCATAATTTTTTTGCTTTCTCTGCATTATCTTTACTATCACGGAAGTTTTTATTTACAGAGCGGAAATCTTTTCCATCCGGACCTGTCGTAAATTTTTCAGGTACTAAGAAATATGCTGGCAATGAACCGTCATTTAAAATGACATCAGCAATTCCTTTTTTATCGTATGCTAAATCAATCGCTTCACGTACTTTTTGGTTTTTAAATGTTGCATTTTTTTGGTTAAAACGCAAGAAATATATGCGTGGATCTAACTTCGTTTTAAATTCATCTGGCTTATTCTTTTTATATTTATCAACAAATTCAGAAGTTAAAATAACTCGATCTGCTTGATCACTATCATATAAATTTACTCCCGTGCTTGTTTCCTTCACAATACTTACATTAATTTCGTCTAATTTTACAGTATCTTTATCCCAATAATTAGGATTTTTCTTCAACTGATAATTTTGTTCATGTTTCCATTGACTCATTGTAAATGGTCCATTATATAATAATTTATCTGCTTCTAATCCGTATTTATCTCCTTGCTCTTTCACATATTTTTCATTTAATGGGAAAAATGTAGGGAACGACGTAAGCTCAAGAAAATAAGGTGCTGGTTGCTCTAATTCTACTACCAACGTTTTATCATCCTTCGCTTTAACACCCAATTGATCTGCTGGTAATTCACCTTTATTTACTTTCTGTGCATTTTTCACATCAAATAAAATGAATGCATATTCTGCCGCTAATGCTTTATCTAATGTACGTTGCCATGCATATACAAAATCTTGTGCTCGAACTGGATCACCATTTGACCATTTCGCATCACGTAATTCAAATGTATATGTCTTTTTATCTTCACTAATCTTCACATCTTTTGCCATACCTGGTGTTGGTTTATTATCTTTATCTAGACGATATAAACCTTCCATTGCATTTACAAATACACGGAAAGATACAGAATCCGTTGATTTAGATGTATCCATTGAAGGAATTTCAGCTGTTTCTAGCAAATTTAAAACTTGTTTATCGGCCATTCCCTTATTCGATTCTTTCTTCGTTGTCGAAGCCTTCTCACCATTCCCACATCCTGCAACCAATACACTTGTCGTTAACGCAAGTGCAGCAATTCTTGTTGTCTTTCTCTTCATTCTTCCTTCCCCCAATCTATATGTATAAGTTAAATCCTATATAATATATTTCATTATACAAAAGATTCTGATTATTTTAAATATTTATTTTAACAAACATAGAAAAAAGCGATCGGAAATTTCTTTCCAGTCGCTTTCTTGAATAGCATTTACTTGTAATCCATCCTCTATATCAAATGGATTTTGAACTTTAAATATTTCTTCCATCAGCTTCAAAAACTCTTCTTCAGTTTTAGATTCACCATTAACCATAAGTGAGTATGGTTCCACTTCACCTAATTTATAATCGACAACAAATTGAATCTTCACCTTTTGTCTTGGCGTTCCGGTGTTATATCCTTGGAATTCTACTAATTCTAACCCTTCCGTTCCACGATAATATATCCAACCTGAATTTTGAAAATAATTTTCGAAAGATTCACCTATTGAAAAGAAAGGATATTCATAAAGCGAGCTTGTACGAACCTTTTGAATAACGTCTCGATCAGTCGGAAAAAAGAAATGACTAAAAAATATGCTAGCAACTGCTAAAATAGTAACAATTGTCGCTCCCATTTTGCTCGTTCCGCCGCTATCATTGATTAGATAGTTTTCAACTGATTTATCTTTTATTTCTCTTGCTTTTATTCGGTATATACGTCTTTCCGCAAATTGATAGTATAATCCATTTGCAAAAATCCCCATTCCAAACAGAATAAAAATGAGTAATAAAAACGTCAGAGGCACCATATTAATGATTGGCAACGCTACATTAAATCCCATATAGTACGAAAATGCATCACAAGCTACTAATAACAGCATAAATAAAGCAGCTGGTATATAATATTTACGATATCCTAGCCAGCCTATATTGAAAATTCCAGCTCCACCTAGCAATCCGCTTATTCTCAAGCTCCCATTTCCTTTGATAATACGGATATTGTCTCCCTACATATACTTCCAGTTCTTTATCTATTAACGAGCTACCTTCATCTTGTTCATTATCCAAGTTTCGCTGACAACTTGCACAATTTAACTGTTCCTCCTCGCAAGGTTGCCCACAATTTATACATTTCAAAACAATCCCTCTTCCCATCCATACGTCATTTCAAAATACCTTCGTGTTTTAATAACCACTCTTTCCTCCATAAACCACCAGCATATCCAACAAGCTTTCCACTCTTTCCTATTACACGGTGACATGGAACAATTATTGAAATTGGATTCCGACTATTCGCCCCTCCTATTGCCCGTACAGCTTTTATATTTCCAACTTTCTCTGCAATATCTAAATATGAAGCACTTACGCCGTATGGAATAGTATAAAGTGCATCCCATACATTTTTTTGAAATGCTGTTCCCTCTGCAGACAGCGGGACCGTAAACTCTTTTCTTTTCCCTTTAAAATATTCATCTAACTCATTTATACATTGTTCTATCATTTCATTTTTATTTTCTTCTTGTCGTTCATCAACAAATATAACAGACGTAATTCCTTCTTGATTCGCTGTAATTTCAAGCAAACCTACTTCGCTCTCATAATAAGCCTGGTACATATGCCATCCTCCAATTCAGTTCATATTAGTCATTGTAACACGAATATACAAAATTTTTCGTATAAGCGTTTTATTAGAGAAACAAAAAAGAGAATGGTAAAATATAAGAAAATTCAATCAAGGAGGCTATTTGATGAATTCCAAGCTTTTTTCACCTTATACAATTAAGAACGTTACACTAAAAAATCGTATCGTTATGTCGCCTATGTGTATGTATTCATCAGGGAGTGAGGATGGCAGCGTTACGAATTTTCATCTCATTCATTATGGAACTCGCGCTGCTGGCCAAGTAGGTTTAGTTATGGTTGAAGCAACTGCGGTGTTAGCTGAAGGACGAATTTCTAACAAAGACTTGGGCATTTGGGATGACAACCTAATTGAAGGCTTACATAAAACAACTACTTTTATACATGATAACGGTGCAAAAGCTGCCATTCAACTCGCTCACGCCGGAAGAAAAGCTGAATTAGATACGAATGCTTTCGCTCCTTCTGCAATTCCTTTTAATGATACGATGAAAATACCAGTAGAAATGAATATACAACAAATCAAAGAGACTATATTAGCTTTTCAGAAGGCCGCGTTACGTTCAAAACAAGCCGGATTTGATGTTATCGAACTACATGGCGCTCACGGTTACCTTATCAATGAATTCCTATCACCACTTACTAATAAACGAACGGATGAATACGGCGGCTCACCTGAAAACCGTTATCGTTTCTTACGCGAAATCATCGACTCTGTAAATGAAGTTTGGGACGGACCAATATTTGTTCGTATTTCAGCAAATGATTATCATCCTGACGGGCTAACAGTTCAAGATTATGTTCAGTATACAAAGTGGATGAAAGAACAGGGAATAGATTTAATCGATTGTAGTTCTGGTGCAGTTGTACCAGCACATATTGATGTGTATCCTGGTTACCAAGTACAATACGCCAAACATATTAAAGAGCATACTAAGATTGCAACTGGTGCAGTTGGATTGATTACGACTGGGTCACAAGCAGAGCAAATTTTAAATAATAACGAAGCAGATTTAATTTTCATCGGACGTGAATTACTTCGCAATCCGTACTTCCCAAGAATAGCGGCCAATGAACTTGGCTTTGAATTGCAAGAACCTCACCAATATAAGCGAGCACCAGGAAAAATTCATACGAATAAATAAAGCCACGAAGAATATGTAGGACTGAACCTAAAATAATTAAAGATATACTACAGGACAACACATGTTGTTTAACAATGTAGTTTTAAGGTGTATCAACACTTTGCTTGATACACCTATTTTTTATGTTTTTATCACCCATTTATCACTACATTCATTAAGTCAACAAATATGTTATGTCCTTTCTTTTAAAACTGCCCTCTTTACTTTAAGTACAATACTTCACGATTTTTCCACCTAAATAAATTCACTCTCTTAAAAGTGTTATCCATGTGAAAAAATACCACCTTATTAAAGAAAGGCCTTTGATAGTGAGAGTAATAAAATAGATAAATAGAAACAACTTAGTTTATTCCTATTCAAATAACGCAACCGTTGTAGCTTGAAATTATTTATACTTGCTTTAATTGTAATATAAGTTTAGACACAGCACTGTCTAGAAAATATGTAGATTTGCAACGTTAAGAAAGTTTCAGTGAACTAAGGGGATCTAATAAGGTCAATCTCTATATACTAAAATATCATTCTCCTGGTAGGAGTCACTATATCAAAAAAGAAAATAGTAGCTTCGAACACAATTTAGACACAAAACATCCGATTCACAATTAAATATACCATTATGTTAAATGACTAAATAATACAAACGGTATGAAGAGAATTTCTGGTCTTTTCATACCGTTTTACGTTTGTTCTTAAGTTTCATACGAAATTCGTGGAAAGAAAGCAGCATCTATTTTTATAAATAAGGCTCAAAAGTTACCACACCTGACAACGGAAATATTAATGCAACCCTAGTTCCCTTATTAACTTCAGAATCAATGGTAATTTTCATACCTAATTTTGAGCACAGTTTTTCGCATAGATACAAGCCCATTCCTGTACTTTTGCTAAATCTTCTTCCATTCTCTCCAGTAAATCCTTTTTCAAAAACTCTATTTATATCTTTAGTTACTATCCCTACGCCATTATCCTCTATAGTTAATATTACTGAGTTAGTTTTCTTAATTGAGTATATACGTATCATTTGTTCTTTGTTATTTGAGTACTTTATAGAATTTCCTATTATTTGATTAATAATAAATTCAACCCATTTTACATCACTATATACAATCTCATCAATACCCTGTATATCTAATTTTATTCTCTTATGAATAAAATCCCTATAGTTTCTTTTAATTACATTCCTTACTACATTATCAAGATTGATTGGCTTTATCATATAGTCTTTATTCACGTTAGAGCTTCGAGAATAATACAGAACCTGTTCAACAAACCCCTCAATCCGATCCATTTGAGAGTCAATTTTATTCGTTACTTCATTTTGATTATTTTCAATAATAAGCTTTGTAGAAGCTATTGGTGTCTTAATTTCATGCACCCATGTCTCTATATATTCTCTGTAATCCAATTGCATATCTCTATAATAATTTACATTTTCATGCATATCTCTACTTACTTCTTTCAGTATAGCGTTAAGCTTTTTCCCATGTATAAAGTTTGCTTCCTTTACTACCTCTGGAAGTAAGTATTTTTTCTCCAAGTTTTCTAATATACCGTTAATCTCATTATAATAAATTTTACATTTTATAAATTCTATAACCATATATGAAATCAATGGAAAAAACCAAATACAAAAGACAAAGAATATGATAATGAGCGGAACATGCGCAGTCAGCAATATACCTGCTAGTATGATATATACCAGTACATTAGATAGTATTACTACTATTTTATCTTTAATAAATTCACCTATATTCATGGCATTATATACCCTAAGCTTCTTCTTGTTGCAATTGGATTTTCTATACCTATCTCTTCAAGCTTTTTTCTTAATCTATTGATATTAACAGTTAAGGTGCTATCATCCACAAAATAATCAGATTTCCATAAAGTTTCTATGAGTGAATCTCTTTTTACAATATTTCCGCGATTATTTATTAAGCATGAGAGTATTTTAACTTCATTTTTAGTTAATTCTACAGACTTGTCTTGATAAGTAACTGTTGCATTTGAAAGATTTAAATTAAAATCTCTATAAATTAAGATATGATTCGTCTTGAAATCTCCAGTTGTTCTTCTTAAAATGTTTGTTACTCTTGCTAATAGTATTTCTGTATTATAAGGCTTTGTTATAAAATCATCTGCTCCTAAATTCATACTTATTAGTTCATCGACATCACTATCTCTACTTGTAACCATGATGATTGGAACAGCTGAAGTTTTACGTATTTCTCTGCATATATAATAGCCATCGAACACAGGAAGATTTATGTCTAGTAATATAAGGTCTGCATTCTCAATTTCTATATATTCGATAATATGATTAAAATCAGTAGGAGCCTTTACTTCATATCCATACTTTATAAAAAAATGTTGTAATTCTTCTCTGATGATTTCATCATCTTCAATCAGAATGATTTTTTTCATGATTTTTCCCTTCCTATATAGAATATAAGGCTATTACATCTTGAGAAACAAAGTGTAATAGCCTTAATGAGCATTATAAAATTAAGTATTACTTTTTACAATATTTTTATACCCGACATATGTCGTGTAGAAATATCCTACATACACTACAAGAAATACTAAGCCAGTCATCAATGCTGGTAAAATAATTTCTGTTTGTTGAAATGCGTTAATAAAATCATTGACTACATAAATTCCAACTACAGAATGAATTAGGGCAAGAATAACTGGAAGACTAAAGTATACGAAAGTTTGAATAAAAATCGTTTTGTCGATCATTGCTCCGTTTGAACCAATTCTCTTCAATGATTTATATCGATCTATGCTATCACTGGCTTCTGATAATTGTTGAAGAGCTAATACAGCCATACTCGTTATTAAAAATACAATACCTATATATATCCCAATAAACAGTATGATAGTTTTCAATCCCTTACTTTCTGCACAAACTTCATCCTTTGATTTGCCAGCTATACGATTAATATTTAATTTCGGGCCATTTTCGTCATAAAAGCCCCGTGCAACGTTATCATATTTTTTATTATATTCTTTTCTATTTCCATCTAAATAATTTACATTAAGTACGGATTCAGTAATTTTGTAGCCTGATAAAAACTCATCATTTATAACGATTGTGAAGTAATTAGTTCGCACATCAGAAGTGTAAAGATTCTCTTGTATAACTTTAGCGTTTTTTACCGAATATTCTTTTTCTTTAATATTAATCTTATTGCTATTTTTTAATCTATCATTTGTCGAATTAACAAACCGGCCTTCATTTGATAAAAGTAAAATTTCATTGTTATTTAAAGTGATTTCCTTTTCACCTTTAAGATTTAAAATTTTATTATAATCAGATACTTTAATAAAATCTATACTCATATTATAATCTTTAAGTTCTGGTACAAAGTCCACCACTTCCATCCCTGTTCGATATACATTATAAGATATATATTTTTCGTTATTACTTATTTTAAAATTAGCTTTCTTTAATACTTCTTCTATAGTGTAACTTTCATCCTTATTCTCCAACGTAATACTGGCATCAAATGGTGTTACTTCTTTCGTTGTTGCGTCCATCATTCTGTTAAAGCTGATTCCTGTAGATAAAGCCACCATTGTGATGCATAACATTAAACAGATTACAGACATGGATATAAAATTTGTATTAACCTTACTATTTATTTGTTTGATGATAAATATATTTAAACCCTTAAAATAGACTTTTTTATTCTTCTTTACAACATATAATATAAATCCAGATAAACTAAAGAAAAACAGAAATGTACCTAATATGCCAAGAAGGATTGATACCACGAGCATAGGATTTTGATAATTCAATCCAATCCTTAGTACAGTCACATATGCATATCCAAGTGATGCTACACACATAATAAATGTGATTACATAGATAAGAGGATTTCTAAATTTTACATCTTCATTTTTTCTACCTGCTGTTAACATATCAATTATTTTGTATTTAGAAACAACATATATATTAAATAACATAACAAGCAAAAACATGATTCCAAAGTATAATACGCTTTTACCTATAGCACTTGTTGAAATTATAAATTTATATTTATTGATGGGCAATTCAAATAACTTTAATGCAAATGTAGATAATCCCTGCGATACTCCAATACCTATTATAAGTCCACTCACTAAAGATATAACGCCAACTAGAAATGTCTCTGTTACTAATATTCTGGATATGTTTCTTCTTCCCATACCTAAAGTCATATATATTCCTAATTCTTTTTTACGTTTTTTAATTAAGAAATTATTTGCATACAATATTAAACCACCTAATATTACTGATACAAATACTGACACATTTGAGATAGCGTTCATTACTGTTGGCACATACTTTCTATCTGAAGCGTTAATTTCCATAAGTGCCTTTTGTGATTCTATTGAGTTAAAGCTATAAAATATACAAACAGCCAGTGTTAGTGTTAAGAAATATATCGCATAATCTTTAAAACTTTTCTTTACATTCCCAATAGCAATCTTAGAGTACATTATTATCGTCACCTCCAAGAAGGGTTATAACTTCGATAATTTTAGTGAAGAATTCTTTTCTGGAATCATTTCCTCTTACCAACTCGATAAATATTTTGCCATCATTAATAAAAAGAATTCTACGAGCATAGCTTGCTGTAAATGCATCATGAGTAACCATAAGTATTGTAGCTTTTAAATCCTTATTAAGACTTTCAAATCTTTCGAGTAATAATCTAGCTGATTTAGAATCTAACGAACCTGTTGGTTCATCTGCAAGTACTAAAGATGGATCTGTTACGATAGCTCTTGCCGAAGCAACCCTTTGTTTTTGTCCACCTGATATTTGATAAGGGTATTTGCTTAATACTTGTTCAATGTCTAAATATTTTGCAACTGCTTGTATTTTGCCATCAATTTTTGAACTTTCCTCACCTTTTATAGTTAAAGCTAGGGCAATATTTTCATAAGCAGTAAGAGTATCTAATAAATTAAAGTCCTGAAATACAAACCCTAATTCATTTTTTCTAAACTTGTCTAGTGACTTTGATTTTAACCGAGTAATGTCACTATTATTGATTATTATTTTTCCCGTCGTAACATTATCAATCGTTGATATACAGTTAAGTAATGTCGTTTTGCCACTTCCTGAGGGCCCCATTATCCCAACAAATTCTCCCTCATCTACCTTAAAACTAATATTATCTATAGCCTTTGTTACATTATCTTTATTACCATAATATTTTTCAATTTTTTCTACACTTAATATATTTCGCATTAATACTTCTCCTTTTTCATTATAAAAATTCTTTAACTCCCCTTCATTTTATATAATTTCATTAATAGTATCGGTGGAATTACATTTCATTAACATTACATTTTTGTTATATTGAGTGATACCTCTACATGTAAGTTATCAGAAATCGCGATGGTAAACGTAAGGTCTATTCGATTCCTTAACCAAATGGGCTGATAAATGTAGGGATTATCGTTTCTGGTGCAAAAATGATAAAACTTATGTAATTATAGGTTATAAAAAAACTCTAGATTTTCTATGTAACATAGAAAATCTAGAGTTTTCATTCCGAATATTGATTAAACATACTTTATCTACGTTTGGCAAACATATTAGAGCAAGAACTTTACTATTAATAAAATATCATTAATTTTCTCCCAAAAAAATATTTTAGATCAAAGGACTAATTATCCATTTCTAATCTAACCTAATCTTAAAGTTCAAATTTTATTTAGAAACCCATATCTTTTTTGTTTTTTAAGCATAATTTTAATCCTAAACCAATTACCACAACCACAATTTTGGATAAGAAAATGTCATTTTCCCTAGCAATAGAGGCATCTATTGAAATTGTTTCTTTCAGCTTTTGAATCGCATCAGCTGACATTCGGATCATCTCAGATTTATGTTCTTTTAACATTTCTGTACCATAAAATCAGGCGTATTTGGGACGTATGAGGGATAAAAATAGAATTAAGATCATAAATTGGCGTGATAAAAGAAGTGGATTCCCCACTCTTCTTTCATTTTAGTATAAGTGTTAAACAACATGTATTTACTGTTAATCCAAGACTAAAACCCTATTTCCTTCGTCTTTCAGTAAAAGTCATTCTTCTCGGTTTTATTTATTCTATCGTTGTAATTTCATTTGAATTATAAGTATGGATACCCGATTCTTCTCGCAGCGCGGTTATATACATACCTTTCGCCACATCTTTAGCTGAAATTGGTTTATACTTTTTGAAAGCCCCTTTAAAAATAAAAGGAATAATACGAGATAACTTTTCAGCCATTCGTTCGCCGAAACGAAATTCTTGTCGGTTTCCTACTAATAATGATGGTCTAAAAATGTGAATACCACCGACCACTAACTTTTGCAATTCTTCTTCCATTTTTCCTTTCACTTGTGAATAAAAGAAAAATGATTTAGGATTCGCTCCCATAGAAGACACAACAAGGAAATTTTGCACCCCTTGTTTTTCAGCTAAACACGCAGCTCGTAACGTATATTCATAATCTACTTTTTTAAAATTTGCTTTTGTTTTTGCTTTTTTTATTGTTGTTCCTAAGCAACTAAAAACATCATCCACAGCAAAGAACTCTTTATATTCCTCTAATACCGAAAAATCAACTTGTTTCTGCTGTAACTTCTCATGTTGCATTTGCATTGGCTCTCTTACAAAAATAGTAACCGAATCGTAGTAATCTGATTCAAGTAATAGACGCGTTATCTCTTGTCCAACTAAACCACTTGCACCAAGTATTAACGCTGTTCGCTTATTCATATATGCATATACCTCTTATTTTACTTTTCTCTCCTTCAGTAAAATACAACCTTTAGGAGTTTCCTGCTCTTATTTTACCACAAGTAAAACACTATGCGTACGCATAGTGCTCTACTCACTCTTTTTTCTCATCTCTCTCTTGTAATTTCGTTATTGTTGTAGCGTCCCCTAAATTACTTATTAATCTTTTTAAAAAAATTAATACAAAAGATAATGGCAATACTACCGCTAATATTAATAAAATAGCTTCCATTAAGTAACCCAAGCGCTCATCCCCCTCTTTACCTCCTTTTCAATATATGAAAACATCGTTGTCACATATGCATGCATTTGCAAAAATAATACACCTATATTTGACAACTTTATAACAAAAACAAATCGGAATGATTATTATTTATTGCAACTTTATTAAAGATGTATTATACTAAGTTCGCAAACTAAAACGTAATTATTCCGTTTTGTATTAAAATGATATTTTTCTTCTATAATTGGAGAAAATATATCCGTAAAAAAGAAAAGAGGAGAAATTCATGCCTAAAAGATTGACTATATTTTCATTCTTACTTATTTTTACCTTAATTTTCGCTGGCTGCTCAAATAAAAAAGAAAGTAATGCCAAGAAAGATGGAAAGCTAACAGTTTATACAACGATTTTCCCACTTGCTGATTTCGCAAAGAAAATCGGTGGCGACTATGTAAATGTTGAAGCGATTTACCCACCTGGTGCAGATTCACATACATTTGAACCAAGTCAAAAACAAACAGTACAAGTTGCAAAAGCCGATTTATTCGTTTATAACGGCGCTGAATTAGAACCATTTGCTGAAAAAATGGAAAAAACATTACAAAAAGAAAATGTTAAAATTGTAAATGCATCTAAAGGTATTGAGCTTCGTGCTTCTACTGAAGAAGAGCATCATGATCATGGAGATGGCCATAAAGAAGATGAACATCATCACGATAAAGACCCGCATGTTTGGTTAGATCCTACTCTAGCAATGAAACAGGCAGAAAAAATTAAAAATGCACTTGTAGAATTACAACCTGAACATAAACAAGAATTCGAAAAAAACTTTGCAGCACTTCAAACTAAATTTACTGATTTAGACGATGGATTTAAGGCAGCTGTAGCGAACGCAAAAACGAAAGAAATTTTAGTTTCTCATGCTGCCTATGGTTATTGGGAACAACGATACGGCCTAAAACAAATTCCTATCGCTGGAATTTCAGCTTCTGATGAACCATCTCAAAAGCAGCTTGCTGACATTACAAAAACAGTAAAAGAACATAATCTAAAATATATTTTATTCGAAACATTCTCTACTCCAAAAGTAGCATCTGTTATTCAAAAAGAAACTGGTACAAAAGTTTTACGCTTAAATCACTTAGCTACTATTTCTGAAGATGATGCAAAAAATAATAAAGATTACTTTACTTTAATGGAAGAAAACGTAAATACATTGAAAGAAGCAACAAACTAATCCATTATATTTTCTAGGCAGCTGAATCTAGTATTCAGCTGCCTTTTTATGTATTTATCCTTGACTTGACCAAAATAACAAGTAAAATTATCCATATTAGCTTTAAAGCTATATTAATTTAGAAGGTGAGTTGGAATTATGAATCTTCACATTTGTGAAGTAACAGCAAAAAATTGGCGTTCAGTAGTTGCTTTAGACGTCGCAAAAGATCAGCAACAATTTATTGAAAGTAACGCGTTTTCTTTAGCAGAATCATTATATGAAGGAAACGGAACGTCAGTAGGTTTATATGATGGAGAAACACTTGTAGGATACGCAATGTATGGATGGTATTCAGTAAAATATAAAAGTGTCTGGCTCGATCGCTTTATGATTGACCAACAATATCAAGGAAAAGGATACGCAAAACGTTTCCTTCGCTTACTCATTCAATTCTTACAAGAAAAATTTGAATGCAAAATAATTTACTTAAGTTTACATCCAGACAACAAACTTGCAATGGGACTGTATGAATCATTTGGTTTCCGCTTAAATGGGGATATTGATGATGAAGGTCCAGTTGTAGGTGTTGTAATGGAGTTACTAATAGACGAAAATACAAGCCTGTGAAAACAGGCTTTTTATTATACATGTATCAATTTTTAGTTTCTTTCCCTTATTTAATTCTGTTTTGCAATCTAATAGAATGTTCATAAAAAATAAGTCTGCAATTTACGCAGACTTATTTCACACACTCCTCGAAATGTTCTTGGAACCACTCTTTATTAATATCTCTTCCGATAAAAACTACTTCACTTACTCGCTCTTCACCCTCTTGCCACTCTCTATCATACGAAGCAGCAAATAACGTATGTACGCCTTGGAAAACGATACGTTTATCTACTCCGTCTATCGATAAAATTCCTTTGTAACGATATAAATATTCCCCTAGCTCTTGAACGACAGCTGACATCCACTCATTAAGCTTTTGTAAATCCAGCGGACGTTCTTCACGTAATACAAATGATTTCACACCTTCTAAGTGGTTATGTTCTTTATGAGGGTAAATTTGCAACGTATCTTTCGTTTTAAACGTTTGGATTTGTAATAAAGATGGTATATCTACCTCACAGTTAGTCGCCTCAATTAACTTTGCAGTCGGGTTAATCCCTTGAATTTCATGCAAGAGATTTTCTTTCTCATTCTCTTCAATTAAATCTAATTTATTTACTAAAACGACATCAGCAAACGCAATTTGCTCTTTTGCTTCTAATCCTTTTTCAAAATGTTTATGTATATGATAACTATCTACCACCGTTACAACACCGTTAATTTGGTATGCAGATTGAATGACTGGATCTAAAAAGAATGTTTGAATAATCGGCCCTGGATTTGCAAGTCCAGTCGTTTCAATTACTAAACCATCAAAATCCATTTTCCCTTCTGCTTTTACGTCCAGTAACTGTTTTAAAGCAACAAGTAAATCTTCACGTACAGTACAGCATAAACAGCCATTTGTCATTTCCATAATTTCTTCTTCTACATTCATAATCAACTGATTATCAATGCCAATTTGCCCTATTTCATTTACAATCACCGCTAATTTCTTACCGTGATTTTCTGATAAAATACGATTTAATAAAGTCGTTTTCCCTGATCCAAGAAAACCAGTTAATATTGTTACTGGAATCATTTCGTACCTCTCCTTATAGCTATATGTTTCTACATTATAGCATATAGAGAAAATCATTTTTGTAGCAAAACATATTTATTGTCTGTACACCTAATTAACTATATAATAACATGTAGTAAGAAAGCCTTTTCAAAACAATATTATTCATCAAGGGGGTACTTATAATGGAACGAGTTCAAATGAATGAAACGCTAGAATTCTCTCGTATTATTCAAGGATTTTGGCGTTTAGCAGAATGGAATATGACAAAACAAGAATTACTTTCTTTCATTGAAGATTGTATGGATATGGGAATTACTACTTTTGATCACGCTGACATTTACGGCGGATATACGTGTGAAGGATTGTTTGGAGAAGCTTTACAATTAAAGCCTTCCTTACGAGAAAACATGCAAATTATTACAAAGTGTGGAATCGCTCCCCCATCACCGAAATTTCCAGAGCGATATGTTGCTCACTACAATACTAGTGCAGAGCATATTATGCAAAGTGTAGAAGCATCACTTAAAAATTTACATACAAATTATATTGACGTATTACTTATTCATCGCCCCGATCCTTTTATGGATCCAAATGAAGTGGCAAAAGCATTTTCACAATTAAAACAAGAAGGAAAAGTTCGTCACTTCGGTGTATCTAACTTCTTACCTTCACAATTTAATATGTTAAGTTCGTACTTAGATTTCCCGCTTATTACGAACCAGATTGAAGTTTCTGCATTGCAGCTTGAGCATTTTGAAAAAGGGACAATTGATTTATGCCAAGAAAAACGAATCAATCCAATGATTTGGTCACCTCTTGCTGGTGGGGAAATCTTTACTGGTCAATCAGAACGCGCCGTACGTGTACGTGAAACTATGCAAAAAGTTGCTACTGAGCTAGGTGTTACTAGTATCGATACGGTTATGTATGCTTGGTTACTTGCTCATCCAGCTAATATGATGCCAATCGTTGGATCTGGTAAATTAGATCGTGTAAAAACGGCGGCTCTTGCTACAAACGTTAACTTAAATCGTCAACAATGGTTTACAATTTTCGAAAGCTCTAATGGACATCCTGTACCATAATGCATAAAAAGAAGAGCTGTTTTCTTACAGCTCTTCTTTTTCATATGTATTTCTAGTCATGGCAAATACACACATATCCCTTAATCCGTTTCCATCTACCGCAACACTCGCATTTTCTAACGTACCTTCTAACTTAAAGCCTAATTTCTCAGGTATCGCTCTACTCTTTTCATTTAAAGAATCACAACGAATTTCTACACGGTTTGCTTTCAATTCAGAAAAAGCGTAATCCGTTATACCTTTCGCAGCCTCTACCATATAGCCTTTTCCGCTAAACCTTGTATCAATCCAATATCCGATTTCAAATTGAGGTATATCCCAATTAATACGATGTAATCCGGCTGAAGCAATAAATTCACCTGTTTCTTTCGAAAACACTAGTAATCTTAAATCCTCACGTTGCAAAAATTGAATATGTGATTTTCTAATACTTTCTTCTATTTCTTGCTCTGTTTGCTCTTTTTGTGCAAACACCATCCAAGGTTTTAGTTCTTCTATTGAAGCCTGAATTGCATCATATACAACTTTACCATCTCCTGGTTTCGGCATTCGAATAAAAAGCCTGTCAGTATAAAATTCAGAAGGAAAATCGAATAATAACGGATTCACTGTAAACACTCCCTATATTTCTTTTATATATAATAATATCCATCTCAAATTATATAGTAAAGAATTTTCTGAATTGAAAACCTTTTACTCATTCACTTCCACCGCTACACGAATTCCAGATTCAATCGCACCTTGAATCCATCCGTGATATAGCGTTGTATGATCTCCAGCGAAGAATATTCTCCCCTCTGGTTTGACAATCGCTGGTTGCAGCTCAGATTCTTGACCTGCTTGAAAAAGTGCAAATCCTCCAAGCGCATACGGATCCAATGTCCAGCTTTTTGATATTCCAGATATGAACTCATCATACACTTGACCACCTAATATTGTTGCTAAGTTGTGTAATGCGTAATAAATACGATCACCTTTTGATAAACCATCCCATAACAATGCGTCATAAGACCATGTATAGCTACCTAACATCATAGCCGGTCCTTTCTCACCAATTCCATAACTTGGATAATAGGCATAACGAATTGGCAAATCTGTTATAATTCTGCCACCTAATTGTCCTTGTTCTTCCCAAAATCGGCTTTTAAATTGAATTCCTATTTTCGTCGCAGGCATATAATGTAATTCACGAATTGCTTTCCATTTTTCATGAGATATAGAATCAAACGGATCTACTTCTACAAAACGCATTGTCGAAAACGGAATGGTAACAATAACTAAATCTCCTGTAATACTGCTATATTCAAAAGTTTCCTCGTTCCGATAGAAAGCTGTCACACCATTATCGTGTTGATGTAGCTTCATTAATTTTTGATTATATATAATATTCTCTTCTAATTGCGGTAAAAATGACTTTGGCAATCTATCGTTCCCGCCCACAATTTCACAAAATCCGCTCTCCTCTTGCATAATGTATAGAAAGCGTAAAGTCTCTACAAACGATCGTTCCAAAAAACCTTCTAAATCTAATAGAACACCAATCATCTCAATTGTTACTGGCGAAAAGTAAGTATTATACTGATAAGGGTGATACTTCAAAAATTGTCCTGTGGAATATCTCCCAAAATCCTTCACTACAACATCCCAATTTTTCTCTGGATTTCTTTTAATAAAATTTATTATCGGCTGTACTGCTAATAACAATAGTTCTTCAGACGTTTTTCCCACTTCATTCATTTCCACAGGATACCTTAAAATACTTGGATCCTTTTCATATTGTTTCAACGTCGTTTTTCGTCCATTTACGTATATAATATCCGTCTCATTTCTATTAATAAATGGACTCACCTGTAGCCCAAATTTTCTTATATAAGCCATCGTTAATGTATGCGAATACGGAATTCTCATTGCTCCGACATCTAAATATAATCCGGTATCTTCCATTCTAACCGTTTCTATACGGCCACCTACCCGGTTGTTTGCTTCAAAAATTTTCACATCATGTCCTGCAGCCTTTAATAAAGATGCTGAAACTAATCCAGCCATACCAGCTCCCACTACAATAATTTGTTTTGGATTTATCGTCTTCTTCAATCCTTTATCTATAACTTTTAACGCTTCATCCATTTCAGTGTTATACATTATATCTTTCTGCACAATTCCACCCCTTACTTCATCAAATGGACGTTAGTGGTTTAGTGCATTTTATTCATAAATCTCCATAAACATAACACCATTGCAATTTGAATATTCACTAAAAGTACATAAGAGACAGATTTCATATTTCTTTATGCTTCGTATAATATAGCAACCGCAACGAAGGAGTGACTAAAAAATGAAACATACTTATGATTACCATGCTACAAAAAAGCATTTAGAATTAAAGAAACAAAACTTATGTAAAAAACTTAGCAATATAACACTATCTGAAAAAGAACGTGAACAGCTAAAATGTGAAATTGACAACTATGAATATATTTTAAATCTGGTCGAAATGAATCATTATGAACGCGGATTTTCTCGTTAAAAGCGGAAATAGGATTATCCGCTTTTCATTTTGAGCATTTCACTACGCATTTTTCATAAGTAAATATATAATAGGATGTACATTAAGATTGAGAGGTATATTCTATGATCAAGTTAAGTGTATTAGACCAATCACCTATTTCAGATGGTAGCACAGCAGCCCAAGCTTTTTCACATACAGTTACGCTTGCACAAGAAGTTGAAAAACTCGGATTCACACGTTTTTGGGTATCCGAACATCATAATTCCGTAAGCTTAGCTGGTTCAAGTCCAGAAATACTTATTTCTCATATTGCAGCAAAAACGGACCGTATTAGAGTCGGTTCAGGTGGTGTTATGTTACCACATTATAGCCCATATAAAGTTGCTGAGAATTTCCGTGTTCTAGAAGCACTGTATCCGAACCGCATCGATCTCGGTGTTGGTAGAGCTCCTGGTGGTATGCCAATAGCAACTCGCGCACTTCAAGAAGGGAAAATGGTCTCACTTGATCAATATCCAGAACAAATTGCAGACGTTGCAATGTACTTACATGATCAAATACCAGAAAACCATCACTATGCAAACTTAAAAGCTACTCCAGTTATCCCAACATCTCCTGAAATGTGGATGCTCGGTTCTAGCGGAGAGAGCGCTAAAATTGCTGCAAACAACGGAGCTTCTTTCGCATTTGCACAATTTATTAATGGCTTCGGAGGCCCTGAAGTTATGAGGGCTTACCAAGAACAATTTCAGCCTTCATTTTTAGGAGATAAGCCTAATTCAATCGTTGCCATCTTTGTTATATGCGGAGAAACAAATGAAGAAGCGGAAAAAATTGCTTCTAGTTTAGATTTATCAATCTTATTATTAGAGCAAGGAAAACGAACTACTGGTACACCTTCTATTGAAACTGCTCAAAATTATTCATACAGTGCTTATGATTTATTCCGTATAAAAGAAAATCGTCAACGTATGATTGTTGGTGATCCGTCTTCTGTAAAAGAAAAAATAATAAACTTAAGCAAAGCATACAATACTGACGAATTTATGATTGTCACGATTACCCATCAATTTGAACATAAATTAAAGTCTTATCGCTTACTAGCAAATGCTTTTAATTTATAACTCTAAAAAGAGATGCATCACATATGATGCATCTCTTTTTCTTACTACTTATTGTTTTTATTTCCTATATATTCAATAGCTTCTTTTAATAGCTCATCAAAGTTAATAGGATAATCATGATCTAAGTTAGGCACAACTTTATACTTATGTTCTATATTCTTATCTCTTAATAATCGTACAAATTGCTGCGTGGATTCGAAACAATCTTCATCTTGATCCCCGCATACTATATATCCTTTTATATGTTTATCCTGCAGCACTCTTAGCAACTCATCCCATTCTTCAATCTCAGGAAGCCATGGTGCCATAAAAATAAAACCATCTACATCTATATCTTTTTGTAAAATCGTATATAAAGCTACTCTTGCCCCTGCAGAAAAACCACCAATTATCACATTTTCTACTGTATGATTTTCTATAAACTTATTGTAATGCTCTTTTAATTCTTCTTTCCCTCTCTCTATATCATCCCAAACAAATCCATCTGAAAACTGAATTTGTGAAGACTGTGGTAAAGCTAACGTGTAATCTTGTGCCAAAACTGATTTCCAATATGGCTCTACTATTTGAATATTTTCTTGGTCACCATGTAATGTAAGTAGTAGTTTCCCCTCTTTCTTGCTGTATATATATTTCACATCTGGTCTTTCCTTTTTATGTGCTAATTCTTCTCTTTTTTTACATAATTGCACCATTGTATGAAATTCTTTAAATTTATGTAGTGATTTTAAATCTTCGTCGGAAATTAAATATTCATTTCCATACCAGAATCCCTTTTCTATAATGGCCTTCCTCATTAAATGTAATGCTTCTTTTTCAAGTCCTGATGCACTTGCGAGCGCATACTTAAAATTATATATTTGCGCCTCATTCCCTATTACACCTGTAGCGTTTTCCATTATATAATTGTACGCTTCAAAACTTCCTTTATTTGCATTACAACGTAACGTTTCATTTAATAATTGAATGTAAGTCATACTATTTTTCATGTACCAATTCCCCCGAAACTTTTTATAATATTTATTTTGCGAATCTTTATACCACTTTGTGAAGATTTTATATAACTCGCCCTAGCAATATCTTATTCTCCGAATGATACTTAATAGTTATCCTTCTCTGTCCAATACATTTAATATAAATATTAATAAACTGAAAAGTCAATATTTTAACAAACAAAAAAAAGACAACAATATATGTATTGTTGTTTTCATTACGTCTACCCGCTCTTTTGTTTTTTTCTATCTGGTTTACTTGAAACTAAATAATGTTTTTCTGAAATATATAAGTCTCTTTTTAAGCTACGATTTAAGTAAGGTCCTAGTTTCATTCCGCATATGAGGCGATCTTCGCTACCTTCAACAATTGGGAACATTTCTTTTTCTGTTACGTATTGATCTACTGCCTTTTGTACGACATCAATTTCTTTCACTAGGTTTAAATTTTCTGCTGTATGTTCAAATACCTCAAGCGTTTCCTTCGTTATGAGAAAATCATTTGTTGGAAATGCAGGTAAATACGGTTTTAACAAATCATAATTTACTGTATAATCTTCATTTACTAATACTGTATAAACGATATTAGCATTCGTTTCTAAAAACTGAGCCATCGCTTGTTCTAATTCATCTTTCGTAATTTCCCGCTCTTCTTTTCCAGTTCTGAAAAAGCGAAACATCGCATCGCCTCCTTTTTACTATATTATAGCATAAAAGAAAACTGAAAAATCATAAAAAAACCCATTGAAATAATTTTTCAATGGGTTTCTTTATATTTTTTATCGTTATTTTAAGAATGCACTTAGCATCCATACATGTTGTTCTAATGTTGTATGAATTGCTAACAGCATGTCAGCTGATGTTTCATCGCCAGCTTCGCCCGCAACTTCCATACCTTCTTTTAATTCTTGAATAAGTGCAGAATAATCATTCACTAATGTTTGCACCATTTCTTCTGCAGATTCTTTGCTTGTCCCTTCGCTGACACTAGATGTTGCGAGATATTCTTTCATTGTCGCTAATGGTTTACCTTCTAAAGCTAAAATACGTTCTGCTAACTCATCAATATACGTTCCAGCTTCATTATAAAACTCTTCAAATTTCTCATGTAATGTAAAGAAGTGTGGCCCTGTCACATACCAGTGATAATTATGTAATTTCACATATAACACATTCCAGTTTGCTACCTGCTTGTTTAATACTTCAACAACATTTGTTTTCGTACTCATACAATCCACTCCTCTTATCATTTTGTAATGTTTATCTTTTAATAACCTAATTACATTTTACCATACATTCCCTTTCCTTTCGAACAATCGGCTTATATGTAACAAAGTTTTAACACCTTTAATACTTCCCTAATATCATTTAATTCATGTATTTTTTCAAACACTTCATACGTCTAATTGTCCAAGCTCATACATATGCATAATAGTACATCAAGCTCATCATAGTAGAAAGAGGGATAACATGGACAATCAACAATGGCAAGTAGCAAAGAAAGTAGCTGCTACTTATATCGGAACTGTCGTTGGAGCTGGATTTGCTACTGGACGAGAAATTGTTGAATTTTTCACAGTGAATGGATTATACGGGACAATTGGCATATGTGTAAGTGGATTTTTTTTTATTTGGCTCGGCACAAAGATGATGTTACTTTCATCACAAATCGGGGCATTTTCAGCGCAAGAATTTAACAAATATTTATTTGGGGATGTATTTGGGAATGTTGTAAACACATTATTATTACTCGTTTTATTCGGTGTAACGAGCGTTATGTTATCAGGGGCTGGTGCAGTATTTGAAGAGCAACTTCGCTTACCAAGACAACTCGGTATTCTCATTACAGTTATCGCTTGTCTCATTATAAGTAGCCGCGGATTACAAGGTGTTTTTGAAGTAAATACACTTGTCGTACCTATTATGATGATTTTTATTATCGGACTTGCTATTACAACCTTTTTTCACGGTACACCTTCCATTAATAACACTATTCCTGCAGAGAGTTGGAATATGAAATGGATTACTAGCCCTATTACATATGTCGCCTTAAATCTTTCTCTCGCCCAAAGTGTTCTCGTCCCATTAGCCAGTGAAGTAAAGGATCGAAAAGCCATTTTTTTGGGTGGGATTTTAGGTGGTGCTGGACTTTCTTTAATTTTATTATGCAGCCATTTAGCAATCTTATCAGTCGATCAATTTTATCAATATAACATCCCAATGGCTGAAGTCATAAGAAGATTTAATGCAACTTTTCACTTCTTCTTCGTTCTCATTATTTTCGGTGAAGTTTTCACAACTTTAGTTGGTAATGTGTTCGGAATGACAAAACAGATGCAATCTATTACTGGGTGGAAAAATCACAATATTATTTTCTTCATTTTACTAATTAGTTATTGCTTTAGTTACATCGGTTACAGTGACTTACTTCATATTCTATATCCTATCATCGGATGGGTAAGTATTGTTATACTTCCAATCATTGCGTTTAAACAACTTCAAAAAACATAAAAAAGCATCCATGTTATTGGATGCTTTTTTATGTTCATTCACAATCATCACATACTTCCCAGTACGGTCCCATCTCTAATGCTAAATACGGCTTTAACTGCAACCGGATCATTCGACTAGGTATGCGCTCTAAAACAAATTGAATACCTTCTTCATCTTCGTCTAATTCAACTTTTGAAATCACAATTCTTTGTATAGTCGTAATGGGAATTCCATCTTTATATAAAGTGATTTTCACCTCATCGTATTCATTAAAATACAATTCGACACTCATTTGATTTTTCAGTATTTCATCAACAATTTTATATGTATCATTTTGTTCTTGGATTATATATTTCCATCCGCCTCTATCTTCTTTCGGAGCTGTTTGAAATAATGTCTCCAAATCCTCGTATAGCATAAGATAACCCCTCTCTTACTAAAAAACGATGAGTATTTTATATACCCTTTATCTCTATCACTATCCATAGCTATTGTACCATATATCACCGTTCTTACCGTATTCATTTGCTTCATAGATACTTATAAAATAACTAATTCTATCTCCATTATTATGTATATTACCTCATTACTCCATACACTCTTACAAGTTTAAATAGCGTCAGACTTTAATCCATGCAAATATTGTCTACTCTCCGCTTTTATTAGCTCACAGCATTCATACTTTTACATATAATAAGACTACCACAAATAAAAAAGGAGAGTGACTTATACCACTCCCCTTAAAAGAACTTCCCTATAGCTGCTAAAATTAATACGATTATTAAAATTGCAAATAATAATGAGACAATGAAACTAAAAATAGGTAACGCTTTCTTTTCATTCTTCTTAAATAGTAACTTTAAACTAAGAAAAATATTTACTGGTACAAGTATAAAATAAAAATATTTAACAATTTGTACCGAGCTATTCGAAAGTGTTTTTAATATAAACACTTCAATTAGAAAAACAATAAAAAATGAAATACTTAGCCAAAATGAGACGTAACTAAGCCAAGAATGTCTTTTTGTCCCCCAATACACTCCCATAATACTCTCCTTTTATTTGTATTCTATACGTTAATAATTATACACAAAGCTAACAAATACCTCTATTTTTCGACAAACATTATGTAAAATGCCATTTTAAACGTCATAAAGAAAGTCTACATCCCTATTTGATTTTACACAATAAAACAGACTACCCTCTAGTGGCATAATGCTACTAGGGGATAGTCTGTTCTCTATTAAACTTTAAATCTGTCAATTAGTCCTTGTAACTCTTCAGCCATTTGAGATAGCGTGCCCGCTGCGGATCCAATTTCCTCCATCGAAGCTAGCTGTTCTTCAGCTGAAGCCGCAACGTTTTGTGTGCTTGTCGCATTATTTTGCGCTGTCATTGCAATTTGTCCTACCGAAATAGATACTTCATTTGCCCCTTTTGACATTCCATTAGCCGTTTCAACCATCGTCTTAATTTGATTAGCTATTTCATTTGTAGATTGTAAAATTTCAGCAAAGTTTTGCTTCGTTTCATTTGCGATAACAAGTCCAGATTGAACTTCCTCATTTACATGATTCATAGATTTGACTGTCTTACCCATATCATCTTGTATTTCACATATTAATTTACTAATTTCACTAGAAGATACGCTAGACTGCTCTGCCAATTTACGCACTTCATCTGCAACAATTGCGAAACCTCTTCCATGCTCACCGGCTCTTGCGGCTTCAATCGCCGCATTTAAAGCTAGAAGGTTTGTTTGATCTGCAATATTTTGAATTACTTCTAAAATATCACCAATTTGTTTTGATTTATTATTTAGTAATTGTATAACTGCATCTGATTGTGACACAGATTCTGCAATAGACTGCATCTGGTTTACTGTTCTTCCTACTAGTTTCCCACCATCTTCTGCTTTTTCACGAGTATGTGCAGAAGCCGTATTAATAGATGATGAACTATTTGCTACATGCTGAATTCCTTCCGTTACATCAAACAGTAACATAGCGCCATTTTCTACGCTTGTTGTTTGCGTCGTTGCCCCACTTGATATTTCATCCATTGCGATTGTGATTTGCTCAGTCGCTTCACTTGCTTGCCTTACACTTGCAGTTAGCTCTTCTGATGCCGCTGCAACATGCCCAGCTGAATCGTTAATTCTTCCGATTAACGTCCGTAACGAATTCGTCATCTCATTAAATCCTTTAGCAAGTTGGCCGATTTCATCATTAGAATGAATTTCAATTGTTTGCGTTAAATCCCCTTCACTTATTTCTTTAGAGGTAACAACTAATCTCTTTAAAGGCTTCGTAATTGAAAGTGTTACAAAATAAATAAGTGCTCCACCTATTACTAATGAGATAAGCATAACAATTAACATATTATAAAATACAGGTTGAGCAGCTTCAATTACTTCACTTGAGTACATAGTCCCACCAATTTTCCAACCTGTTTTTACATTTGTAGCAAATACCATATTCTTTTCACTACCGCCATAAGAATATGAAAAAGCACCGTGATTATCTTCATAAATTTTCTTTGCCCAAGAATCAGCCGCTTTTTCCCCTGATTTTTCTTGTGGATGAGCAATTATTTTTTGCTTTCCATCTAAAATGAAGGCATATCCTTTTTTACCAATATTAATTAACTTTGATGTTTTTAATAAATTATCTAAACTTAAATCTAGCGCAACAACCCCATTTTTATCTTCTGTTTGTTTTGCGATTGTTACGACAATATGTCCATTTCCTTTTGCCTTATATGGCTCAGTAACAACAATACCACCTTGTTTTGCAACCGCATCTTTATACCAAGAACGCTCTGTTGGATCATAGTCTGTTGCCATTTGTATATTTGGTTCTTGTACAAATTTTTTATCATTTCCGGCAACATATACTTGTTCAACATCTTTATTTAAATTTATATATTGAGATAACATTTTTCTTAATTCATCCTGATTATCTCCTTGATACATATTCCCCTGAATCACCCGTGCAAAATTATTCACATCATTAAATTTTGCATCAATCATTTGATTGATTAAATTATCCAGTATTTTTATATTGTCGTTGGCACTACTCTTAATTTGCGATTCAAAATTCTTTTTGGCTGTTTGATAAGACATGCCTCCGATAATAGACACAGCCGCAATTAAAATTACAAAGAATGAAATTAATAGCTTTTTTGCTACTTTCATATCACGAAACAAATTTAATAGTTTATCCATTATGAACCTCCTAATTTTCAAATTTAAAAGTTAAATTGAGTTAATTATGAATATTTCCCAATCCCTAATTATTATTTTCATAACCTATTATGATGAATACTTTGTAAAGTTTAAACAATTAAATTCCCTTTGTCTATATATATGAATAATATTATTATAAAATTTACAAATAGAAAAAACCAAAGGGGCACCCTTTGGTTTTTACATTTTTTTATGTTGTTTAGAAAGCTTTTTCCACTTATCACGCTCTGCTCTGGCAAGGATTACATCTTGTTTTCTCATAAAATACGCCAGTTCTCTTTGTAATTTTTTATAGCTTTTCAAACGATCTATCGTAATAAGTCCGTTATCAATTGCACTATGCACCGCGCATCCTGGTTCATTCTCATGCTTACAATCACGAAAACGGCATGTTGTCGCAATTTTTTCAATATCAGAGAATGTTGTTTGAATCGCTTCGCTTCCTTCCCACAGTTGCAATTCTCTCATGCCGGGAGTATCAATTACGAGAGCGCCACTTGGCAATTGAAATAACTCTCGATGCGTTGTCGTATGCCTCCCCCTACTATCCTCTTCACGTATATCTCCCGTTTTTGCTACCTCAATTCCTATTAGCGCATTTAACAAAGTTGACTTTCCTACCCCTGATGACCCAACTAAAGCAATTGTTTTCCCTGAAGAAACGAATTGTTTCAACGAATCAATACCTGTATGCTCTAAACTATCAACAACGAAAATAGGAACACCAATTGCTATAGCTTCCGTTTCTACAATTTTCCGTTCCACATCATTACATATACTACTCTTTGTTAAAACAATAACTGGCATAGCACCGCTTTCATACGCTAATAATAAATAACGTTCCATCCTTCTAACATTAAAATCATGATTAAGTGCATTCACTAAAAATAAATAATCTACATTTGCTGCTATTACTTGTTCTTCCGTTCGAGTACCAGCCTCTTGTCTAGAAAAAGAGCTTCTTCTCGGAAAAATACGATGAATGATAGCTTTCTTTTCATTCTCTATTTTCTTTATATACACCCAATCACCAACAGCTGGATAATCTCCCTTCGTTACTGCTTCATGCCGAAACTTTCCAGACAGTTCTGCCATATATTCACCATCATTACAAATAATTCGATATATATGCTTATGCTCAAGTAAAATACGCCCTACTTCAAAGTTCTCTACAGCTTGTTCCTCAAAAAAAGAATCCCAGCCATACGATTCTAAAATATTTTGATTCAAATTGATATCCTCCCTAGTTTAAGCTAAGTGGAAGGATAGTGCGCTCACTTATATCGTTTCGCCCTTTCCATCCACCTTTGTATTTGATTTATTATTCATATAAGTTATTTTCGCCATAATA
Source organism: Bacillus sp. FSL L8-0152 (assembly GCF_038006365.1). NCBI lineage: Bacteria > Bacillati > Bacillota > Bacilli > Caryophanales > Bacillaceae > Bacillus > Bacillus sp. FSL L8-0152. Next base: position 2,006,666 of record NZ_JBBOVB010000001.1, on the reverse strand, counting down.
CATCACCCCGTTCTTATTTTAATTACTCTCATTATATGGAATTCTCCTATAAAAAGCTACATCATTTAACGTAATTTTCAAATAACTTGTTTTTGAGCATTCTAATTTGTCCTCGGTGACTAATTTCATCTTCTAGCACATGAAACCAAAGATAGTGCTGGTTATATACTACACCGTTAGGCCACTTTCTTTCTGACATGAGCCACTCATTACCTTGTTCACTTAAATACTTCAGAGATTCTTCTCGAACACTTTGTAGAAGTTGTACATAATACTGTATTTCATGACCACAGATTGCTCTACCCGCTTCCCCTAAATACAGTGCATCTTCCCATATTTCTAATTCTTCTTTTGTAAAGTCACGATCTTGAAATGAAATAAGCTGATGAACTTTTTCAATAGCTGCTATATGCTTTAATAAGGCGCCAATTGAATTTCCGCTGCTTTGCATAATTAAATCTAATTGCTCAACTGATAAATTTTTTACTTCGCCTAATGTTACAGCTCTCGTATGCTCAAGCAGGCTTACTAATTCCCCTATTTTTTTGTATAACCATCTACACTTCTTATTCGATAATCTATATTCATATGACGCACCCCTTTCTGCATTCATATTATTGTAAAAATGATTCATATAATAGACTGAAATCTATCTAAATTTTCTGTTATAATTAATTTGAATACAAAATATACCCAAACAAACTTTCTCAATATGCTTATATGAAATATTAAAAGGAATCAATATAAAATAATCGAATCTTATTCACTAAAAGGAGTGGATTCGATGGAAATGTATCAATGGCTAACCGCTGTTCTCGTTGGTGGCATTACCGGCTTCGTTTCCCATCTAATCAATAACCAAGGTAAGTTATTGCTTCCACGCCGTTTGAAAACATTTTTTCATTTTGGATTTTTAACTGATATTTTTACTGGTAGCCTAGCCGCACTTCTTGGGCTCGTTTTATTCGATGTCACCGCAATAAAAGAAATTATAAAAGTATCCATTGTAACTGCTATTTCCGGTCAAACTTTTTTACTACATCAAGCTCTTGGTGGCGAACAGGCTAAAAATACGCAAATTGGGAAAGCTGATGAGAAGATTCAAGAAATTGACAAATTATTGCGACGTTAGTGTATACTTTCTTTTAAAATTATTGTTATAATGAGAAATAAATATTTTCTATTGCGTCGTTTGTCAGGAGAAAGGGTGTTTCGTATGACAAAAAAGAAAATAGAAGATTTCTTAACAAACTCCGAAAAAGAGGAACTGCTAGAAAACTATAAATGTTTACGAGAAGCCCGCACAAAAAGCGAAGCTAACTATTTTGGCGAAGCAGTAAACCATCTATTAAATAAAGCAAAACAACGAATTATTAAAGATGCAGGTATACATGATGAAAATGCTGCAACTGTTCAATCAAAGAGAAAAGCACTGTTTTAGCTACATTAGCTAAAACAGTGCTTTTTATTACAACATTTTTCACATTACTTTCACATCTATTTCACAATTATAAGTACTCCTATATGTTAAACTAGGTATATCCTTTTCCGAGGAGCTATATGCCGATATATAAACCCCTATCTATATAGGGGTTTTTTATTTTCCCATAATTTTATTACAAATCCTTTTCAATCATACAGCTCAACGACGAATTATTAAAAATACAGCAACTATGCAATCAAAAAGCACCTTTTTAACTTATCCTAAAAAATTGTTTTTTGATTTACTAAAACTTTATGATGCAATTCCTTTTTCATTATCTTTACTAATGTGTTCACCTTTTCTAAGCAGAAATAAAGCTACAACATATAATAACGCTGTAAAGCTACCTACTAGTATAAAATTGTGAGATGTTGCAAATAACATTCCTGCTATTACCGCACCAATCATTTGGCCAATGTACATCGAGGCGTTAGCAAGGGCAGCACCTGTTCCCCGTGCTATAGTAGACATGTTTTGTAAATGTCCCATCATTAATACAAACAAAATTCCTGTCACAAAAAATAAAACAAAGAAAAAGAATTCAACAAAAATAAGATTCTTTAAATAGGGAAGTATTACATATAACACTGCCGTAAATACAATTCCACCATAGAAAGAAAGATTGTATCCAATTTTATTTACAAGTCTAGGGCCAAAAATATTACCAGCTAAATTTCCTAATCCTAGTACAAGCATAGCCGTACCTACTTCATGAACCTGTAAGCCAAATTGAATGGAAAGCCATACACCAAAAAATGAAAATGCAGCAAAATTTCCGGTTTGAAAAACAAAGTATGCAAAATAAGAAAGTGAAACCTTTGAATCTGTAAGTAATTGTTTATAACGCTGTAAAATCACTTTTTTATTTCCATCTATATGAACCGACTGTATTTCTGGTAATACAACATAAATAAGAATAACAAGTAGTGCTGATAATATACCAATGAAATAGAATGGGATTGTATAATGTATCGTTGCTAAATAAGCTCCCAGTGGCAGCCCTAAAATTTGAGAGATTGATAACCCTGCTGTTGCAACCCCAATTGCTTTCACAATTTGCTTTTTCTCTATAAGGAGCGGAATGGATGCCCACACTTGTGGAGATACAAAAGCTGCACTTACACCTGCTAAAAATCTAAATGTTAGCATCCATAAAAAACTCGGTGCAATTCCACACAAAAACGTACTTATTGCAAAAAAACTCATACCTAGTACCATCACTTTTTTTCTGTTTAATCCATCTGATATAGGACCAGCAATAAGCGCAAATCCCGCATACCCTAAAGCATACGAACTCACCATCCATCCTGACAACTCGGTTGAAACATGATACACCTGTTGTAATGTCGGCAACAGTGGTGAAATTAAGAAAGTGTCTGTACCGATCATAAACATTATCGTGAAAAATACAGCTAGTACTCTATTCATTTAGACCTTCTCCTTATATAAACAGAGGGTACTATCCCTCTGTTTCACTAATCTTCTAAAATAGATTGGATTTCTTTCATGACTCTTTCATTCAATGAAACGTCTACCGCTTTCACACTTTCTCTTATTTGCTCTGCCCGCTTTCCACCAGGTATAACTGTATCAATTCCTTCTTTATTTAATAACCATGCTAACGCTAAATGAGACACTTCAATATCATTTTCTTTAGCTAGCCCTTTTAACTTTTCCACTTTCTTAAAATTACTCTTATATGTATTTTCTTCAAATAGATTTACATTTTGGCGCCAATCGACTTCGTTCAATTTAAAATCTTCTGTATATTTCCCACCTAATATTCCAAAAGCAAGAGGCCCATATGGAATAAATGAAATACCCGCTTCTATACAATACGGCAACAGTTCTTCCTCTGCCGTACGTTCTAACACATTGTACGGAGATTGTACAACATCTATATGACCATGTTGGTTCGCTTCTTTTAATTGTTCTATGTTTACGTTCGATATTCCAATTGAACGAATTTTCCCTTCTTCTTTTAAACGAGTAAGCTCTCCGATTGAATCTATGTAACTTGTTTCAGGATTTGTAAAATGTAAATAATATAAATCAATATAATCAGTCTGTAATCTTCTTAAGCTATTCTCCACAGCATTTCTTAAATAACTTGGTTCATTGTTAATATAAGTTTCTCCATTTAACAACGGTTGAATTCCACCTTTTGTAGCAAGTATAAACTCATGACGTTTTCCCTTTAATACTTCTCCTACTAATTCCTCTGATCTACCAAAACCATATGAATCTGCTGTATCAAAAAATGTAATCCCTTGCTGAATAGCTTCTTCTACTAATTGCTTTCCCTCTTCTTCATTCACATCAGCATATAAATTATGTCCCCCTACTGCATTTGTACCTAAACCCAACTTTGAAATATTTAGTCCTGCCTTTTGCAATTTTGTATACTTCATTTTTTCTCCCCCTATATTTCTATTGTTCGAATATATTCGAACAATAGAAATATATCACTTTATATGTTATAGTGCAAATATCTTAACTTATACAAGTAGGTGAAATATGCGTACACTCTATCATCCGAATCGAGAAGAAATTCAATTTTCTTCTGTCTTATATGCACTTAGCGATCAAATTCGTTTACAAATTGTAAATATGTTACTAGAGAAAAGTGAACAATCTTGTGGTGCTTTAAACATCCCTATTGCGAAATCAACTTTATCTCACCATTTCAAAGTTTTACGTGAGTCAGGTGTTATGTACACGCGCCTTGAAGGAACACAACGTTTCATTTCAATTCGTGAAGAAGATTTAAATGCTAGATTCCCAGGTTTGTTACAAGTTGTATTACATGCGACAAAGCCATATTAAAAAACATCTCATATTCATATGAGATGTTTTTTAATATGGCTATTCTTTTAATAAATCTATTAATCCATTCCCTTCAGATGTACGTTCGTACCCTAAAGGTACAGTTCTTTTAATAAGTTGTGCATATACTTCCGGCTCTGATAACTTTCGACCGTATTCTTTCTCACACTGTTTAATGAGCAAGGCGAGCGCCCCAGCAATATGCGGCGTCGCCATGGAAGTTCCACTTAACACAGCATATTTCCCATCTGGATACGTAGATAATATTTCATCACCTGGCGCTACTAGATCAATTTCTTGATTTGAATTACTAAAACATGCAATCTTCCGCTCTAAATTAACAGCACCAACTTCAATTACCTCAGAGTAAGCACCTGGGAAATCTAATTCCTCTGTTTCATCATCGCAATCTCCATTATTTCCAGCAGCACATACAACGAGAACATCCTGCTTTACCGCATTTTGAATTGCTTCATGTAATTCTGGAACATCTTGCGGACCACCAAGTGACATTGAAATAATTCTCACTTTCTCTTGATTCGGCCCTCTCCAATTTACAGCATAATGAATTGCCTCAATAATTTGCTCATAACTTCCAGAACCATCTCCCGCTAAAACTTTTAATACTAACATTTTAGCAAGTGGTGCAACTCCTAATACACCGACACCATTTTCAGTCGCGGCAATCGTCCCCGCTACATGAGTACCATGTCCGTTATTATCAAGATACACATTTGGATCAGCTTCATAATCTTTTGTGAAATTTCTTCCGTCGATAATACGATCTTTTAAATCTATATGATTAGTATCACACCCTGTATCTAATACGGCAACGACTACATCTTGCCCCTTCACACTCTTTTCCCATACTTGCGGAGCGTGAATCATTTGTACACCTGGTGGAATTTCATTTACTTGTTCTACCACCTTATTTACGGTAAACGGAATCAATTGTATACCTTTTTGTTTATTCACTGTACTACTCATCGTAATCCCTCCTGAAAATGTATTATTTTCATTTCAGACCACTTTTGAATACGTGTAAATGTAACATTCGTTTTATTCTTTTTGTTTTCCTTCATTTCAAATATTTCTCAACATCATTTACTAACTCTATACTACTTTTTTATTTTCCCTATGATTTGTAGGAAGTAACACCCCATGTCGTTCAACTACTAACCAAAATAAGAGAACCAATTAATGGTCCTCTTACAGTCTTTTAAAAGAATGATATGTAATTTGAAAAATAATATAAATTAAGACTAAACCTCACTCTTGTTTAAAAACTTTTCTATCTCTTTTACTAAATATTCCGCTCCCTCTATCCCAACAGTAATATTTCCATTTGCTAATGATATGTTCTGTTCTGAAACATCACCTGTGATTTGGCAAGCATTGTAAGGTTGATATTTTTGTAAAATGATTTTATCTGCTTCTACAAAAATTTCAAGCGGTGATTTGATTTGTATTCCCAATACATCGCGTAATTCTTTAGGGATAACAATTCGTCCTAATTCGTCTACTTTTCGAATAACTCCTGTTGCTTTCATATTTCTCCCCCCTTACTCTATATTAATTTTTTCACCTCGCTTTTTCCATTTTATCACTTTTTGGCAATACTTGCCTCTTTTTAGAAAATTTTGTACTCGAGTTAAAAAAACACATTTAATGCATATGTAATCTCTCTTTCAATTGTTTTACATAACGGGATCTTATAAGTAAGAAGTATACAATTTGAATACCTATGAAAATACTTAATACAACTGTATTTTCTTTAAACAATGAGTACTCAAACATTTGCCCTAACGCAGTTAAGGCTACTGCCCCATGTAATGTTGCAACACCAATTGGAACGAAGAATAAAAGCGCCAATCGAATTGTAACTACCTTCGATAATTCCCCGCTCGTCAATCCAACTTTTCGAATCATTTCGAACAAGCGAACATCATCCTCCAAATCGGAGAATAAACGGAAGTAAAGGAAACTTCCTGCGCAAACGAAAAATACTATACCAATAAAGAAACCTACAAATAAAATCGGTCCTGCAATTTGTAAACTTTGGTTTTGTTCGTACTCTTCCGCACTAAACGTTGACTGTTCTTGATACGGTTTAATTTGATGAGTAAGCTCTTTACCAATTTCAATCTCATCTTTCGTTCTTTCAGTTTTATACATATAATCTTTTGTCTCTATAAATCCATCTTGTAATGAATCATATTGATTATTAGAGATTACATAAACATTTCCTCTTAATATTTTCCCCAATGAAGATGAAGTAACTTTTTTCACCTTTAAACTTTCATTCATATTGGGTAAAGTAATTTCTTTTCTTTCTTTCATCGCTGGCCCTGGTATATCAGCTGACAAAAATACAATCTCTTTATTGGCTACAGTATTAAATGGTTCTCCTGTTAACTTTGCATATTCCTTATAATCTGATTCTTTTATAAAAGTGGCGCTTCTTAACGACTGTTCCTCCGTTTTCTTTGTCGAAATATTAGTTTTTAAAGCTGCTATATTATGTTTCTTTAATCCTTTGTCAATCATTTGTATATGTTGTGATTCGTTACTATTCCCTTGCTTAGAATGGTAATGAAACGCAATTGGTCTCTCCATTATCCCTTTCGTCATGGATGCGAAGCCGACTAATGTCCCTATTGCGGAAAATGCTACAGTAGAAATAATGGTTACAATAAAGAACATTCTTGCGTTATCTCTCATGCGATACGCTAAATCTGATAACGTAATAATATTAGTCTGTGTCCAATAGAAACGTTTACTTTTTTTACATAATCGAATAATAAAGACACTCAGCTGCTTGTACAACAAATACGTCCCAATAATAACTACCGTTGTAACAGGAATCATCATAATAAATACCATTGCGCCATGCGATAGAAGAGCTCCTACATAGCCAGCACTAAGCAATACTACTGCTAATATTGAAGAAATGATTGATGCTTTCGGTTCCGGTTTTGCCTCTGCTGACCCTCTAAACAACTTCATAATTTTATTTTTACGAATCATTCCTGCACTAAACAATGATATGATCATAAATAATATGAAAAACATAATACTTGTTACAACAATTGCTTTCATCGGTATGTAATAGGATAAGGATATATCTAGTTTTAATATCATCGGGGCGACAAATAATAATACCCCTGAAAATAACATACCTGAAAGAATACCAAAAATAATTGCCCCTATTCCAATCATAATATTTTCAAAAAAGATAAGACGCTTTAATTGATATTTCGTCATACCTAGCATCATTAAAATTCCTAGCTCACGCTTTCTCGTTTTTAAAAACATTCCCATCGAATATAAAATAAAGAAGAATGTAAATAAGTAAATAATAGACTGTGCAAAAGACATACTTACGAATACGTACTGACCCAATTCTCCTGCACTTAATGCCGGATGAAACGCAAAAAATGAATACACAAAAAAGGCCATAATAGCAAATGCACTACTCAAAAAATAGGCTGAGTATGTCCGTCTATTTCGCGTTACATTCCGATATGCGAGTTCTCTAATGTTCATATTACTTCTCCGCCCTTCTTTCTACTAACTATGTTTTTATATTAGTAAAGTACGGAAATACCTTCCATCGATTCAAATGACAAAAACCTTACAGTTTTGAAAGGTTTAAAAAAATTGCTTATACGTAGTACTTTATTTATAATGACTACATTCATATTCATACACACATCCTATTGTATATTCGTTAGTTTTGCGAAATAATAAAGGATAGAAGTATGTACCATTATACATATAAACTTATTTACCGCTTTAATATGAATAGGAGGAAAACATAATGACATTACAAGAACAGATTATGAAAGCATTACATGTTCAGCCTGTAATTGATCCAAAAGTTGAAATTCGTAAACGAGTTGATTTCTTAAAAGATTATGTAAAAAAAACAGGCGCAAAAGGATTTGTACTTGGTATTAGCGGCGGCCAAGACTCTACTTTAGCAGGACGCTTAGCACAACTTGCAGTTGAAGAAATTCGTAACGAAGGTGGTAATGTAACGTTTATCGCCGTACGTCTTCCTTATAAAGTACAAAAAGATGAAGATGATGCACAATTAGCATTACAATTCATTCAAGCAGATCAATCTGTTGCATTTGATATTGCTTCAACTGTTGATGCTTTTTCAAATCAATATGAAAACTTATTGGGTGAATCATTAACAGATTTCAATAAAGGTAACGTGAAAGCACGTATCCGTATGGTTACTCAATATGCAATTGGTGGACAAAAAGGGCTACTTGTTATCGGAACAGATCACGCTGCAGAAGCTGTAACAGGGTTCTTTACAAAATTCGGAGATGGTGGTGCAGATTTATTACCATTAACGGGATTAACGAAGCGCCAAGGACGTGCATTATTACAAGAGTTAGGTGCAGACGAGCGACTTTACTTAAAAATGCCAACAGCTGATTTATTAGATGAAAAACCAGGTCAAGCTGACGAAACAGAGTTAGGTATTACTTATGATCAATTAGATGATTATTTAGAAGGTAAAGCAGTTCCAGCTGACGTTGCAGAGAAAATTGAAAAACGTTACACAGTGAGTGAGCATAAAAGACAAGTACCAGCGTCAATGTTTGATGATTGGTGGAAATAAAACATAAAAAAGAAGCTAATCTCATTTAGCTTCTTTTTTATATGTTAACGATATACCCCTACTCTTTTCTCCAATAAATCTTGCAGGCAATCTTCATGCTGTTTACAAAATAACGGTGGCATGTCGTCTAACGGGAAAAACTTCAAATCCAACGTTTCATCACCATCTACTTTTTTGTCGCCCCCAACTATTGAGCATGAAAAACACATCACAATTGACTGTGCCTTGTCTCCATTTGGATATGATTGAAAATATTTTGTATACACTCCAATAAGCTCATTTATTTCTACATCATACCCGGTTTCTTCTTTTATTTCTCGGATTGCAGTTTCCGCAGCCGATTCTCCTATCTCCATTGCGCCACCTGGAAAGCCCCAAGCGTTAAAGTCTCCTCTTTTTTGCAGTAATACTTCTCCTTCTTTATTAAATACACAACCACCGGCAAAGTTTAAGAAAACATAATCATGCCCTACTTTTTCACGTAATTCTTTTATATAATTCGCCATTCTCTTCCCCTTTTCATACTTCTTCTATCGCTATTTCTTATCTTTTTCAAGCAATTCAATAATTCGATCTAGCTTCTGGTTCATATTAATCACGTGGTGTTTCTTTGCAACGCTGCTTTGTAATACTCTTCTAATAAACAAAGTAAATGATATGAAAAACAAAACGATAAGTCCGATTACTAAACAAGTATATATCAATGTAAAAATATTACTTTCGAACAAGTTCATTCAGCATTCACATCCTCTCCTTTTTATTTTATCACATAATTCCTAATATTTTAAAGTGATCAACAAATATAAAAAGAGCATCTTTTACAGATGCTCTTTCTCATTGCTTAATACGTAAATGTAATTGTCGCCAATGAATAACCCGCCAGTGCACTATAAGGTGCTACTTGATAAGACACACGCTTTGCACCTTTTGGCCAATTTATTTCATTTAATACTTTCTTTATATCTTGCATCGTTCCATCCATGGACTGCTTATATCGTACTTCTACTTTTTCTGGTTTGGCTGCAAACTGTTGCTGCAACTTTTGCTTAAATTCATTATAATTTTCTGCTCCGTATTCTGCAGATAAGTATTGTAAATTTGTTTCTTTTAACATCTGCTCATATACAATAGTTTTTGAGCTACCAGCTTTTATTTTATTTGTTAATTCACCAAAATAACTTGTAGTTGCCGCTGGATATTTGCTACGATCCCATTCATGATCTTTACTTAACTGTTCGTCAGACATATTAAAATATGAGTAAGTTACACGCCCTGCTTTATCTGGTACTGGATCATCAAATGTAGTATCTAGGTGATACCATTTGTTTTCAATGTTCACTAAATTCCACGCGTGAGCTTGTCCATTTCCTGTGCCTGTTACAATATGATTTTGAATACCTGCCTCTTTTAACAACTCATACGTTAATAATGTATATCCTTGGCAAACGGCAGAACGATTCGCTAATGCTTCATATGCTGTATACGCTTGATAAGACGTATCATAAGACACATGCTTCACAACGTAATCGTGAATAGCTTTTACTTTCTCATGCTCATCCATTCCTGGTTTTACAATTGATCCAACAATTGATTTTGCCTGAGCTTTTACATATTGAGTTTGTTCTTTTGATTCACGGTATTTTACTTGCAGTGTAAACGTATAGTCCCCTGGCATTCCTTTAATAGAATATCTAGTAGACGCTACATTATATTTTACATACTCATCAGCATCTACAATTTTATTAAACTCACCATACAATTGATCCATAATATTTCTAGCATTTCTATCTTTTGTTTTATATGTGATTGTAATATTTTCTTCTCGATTATCAATCTGTTTTTTTAATTCTTTTCTGAAATCATCTAATAACTTTACATCTGATTGTGCTGTCACCGTAGTCGGATTTGTAGCTGCATAAGATACAGATGACGCTTGTAAGCCTCCCATTACTATAGTTGAACAAAGTGCGGCAGCTGTCACATACTTACTTGTCTTTCCCATCTTGTCACTCCTTATATTCTATAACTATACGAAAAAGTATCGTATAGTTTCAGAGTATACAATACTTTTTCGTATAGGTCATATGAGATTATGCATATTAACTAATTCACATAAAAAGGTTGTTCTTTTTAAAAGAACAACCTTTTTTCATTAGCATGTTTGTAATACACAGCATGTATTTTCAAAACGTTGATTTTTCAAATCTTCATTACTAATACAGAAATATAGCATCCCTAGTTCTCCCCAAACCATATTACAATTTTTATGATCTGAATCAATTTGGAATAAAAGAGTCATTTGCTGCGGGTCTACTCCCATATATTCTCCTGTCTCATATAACACTTCTTCTTGTACAGAGAATGGCTCACCAAACATTTGATGGTTATCGTAGTTATCTGGAATTAGCTCTTCAAGTAATTGCAAGAAACGATCTGAATCAGCCTCATCTTCAATGAAAAGTTCTGGTAATTTGTATGTCAGTTCAAAAGTAATTGCACACTGGTTATATTTCGCTTGTATTTCATTTTCTCTTCGTAATTGCTCTACAGGAACATCATAATAAAGTACACGCCCAGCTTCTGTTAGATTCACATTTTCTTCAAAATAATTTTCAATACAAAAGAAATACAGCATCCCCGTCTTAGGAAGATTGTGATCCATACCAACGTTTTGTAAATCACTTAAGTTAAATTGTGCGATAAATTGTAGTGGATTTCCCTTATACTTTGGATATTCAAATAAAGCTGGTAAATCAGGAACTCCTCCCATTTTCGAACTACCTATCGCAACAGTTTCCTGCTGCTTTGGCACAACTTTTATACAAGGAAATACAGTATTAATAAGTTCTTCTTTCAAGTGTGTTAGTTCATATTTATCAATTAACACTTCAATTTTTTTATTCATAAATTCTCCTTACATTTACATACTTATTTATATCATAGTACAAAGATTATACTTCATTCTTTACAAAATCAACAAGCCTCAAAAAAACGGGCTCATCCTTCGTACGCGAACAAGTTTAAAAAAGCATACTATACATTGTTCCTACAAACACGATAATTCTTTAGTTCTTCCAGTACATTTTCCCCTCGTTCATTTTTATTTTTAATATAAGGAGGAATTCCACATGGGTTACGGATATAGTTGCGGCGGTTACGGTTACGGCGGTAGCTGTGGTGGTTGTGGTTACGGAGGTTTCGCTTTATTAATCGTTTTATTCATCCTTCTAATCATCATCGGAGCTAGCTGTTGGGGCGGATTTGTAGGCTGCTAGTAAACTTAAAAACCATTGTAAAAAAGCACGTACAATACGTGCTTTTTTGCCATTTCCAAATCTTTCATTTGAAAGGAAGTATGTTTAATGAAGATCGATGGTGTTTTTGAAGGAGGCGGTGTGCGCGGTATTGCGCATGTTGGGGCAATTTGCGCGTTAGCCGAAAAAGGTTATGAATGGGAACGTGTAGCTGGAACATCAGCCGGTGCAATTATCGCGGCACTTTTAGCTGCAGGATATTCTTGTTCAGAGCTAAAAACCATTATAACTGATATCGATTATAACAAATTTACGAAGAAAACCTTTATTGACAAAATCCCCTTTATCGGAAAAGGACTAAGTGCATGGACTACTCTAGGTATATACTCTAATGTATTTATAGAAGAATGGATTGAAGAATTACTTCGAAAAAAAGGTGTTCATTTATTTACTGATTTACCGGATCTAAACAAACTCAAAATCATCGCTTCTGATATTAGTAATGGTAAAATGGTTGTCTTTCCTGACGACTTACCAAACTACGGATTTTTAAATTATCGCTTCTCTATTGCTAAGGCGGTAAGAATGAGTAGTACAATCCCCTTCTTCTTTGAACCTGTAAAATGGAGAACTCCAAAATGGAAGCAGCCTTGTTATATGGTTGATGGAGGAATTCTAAGTAATTATCCAATTTGGATCTTCGATTCACCTACCGCTCCTCGCTGGCCGACTTTCGGATTTCATTTTGTAAAGGATGAAATTCAAGCTGACCCTGCTCACTATAACGAGCCTATTTCTATGTTCAAAGGACTATTTAAAACAATGATGCAAGCTCATGATTTACGTCATTTAGATAAGGAATCAAAAGCAAGAACGATTACAATTCCAACAGGAACGATTACAAGTACTAATTTTGAACTGACGAAGGAAGAAAAAGACTGGCTTTACAATTCTGGTTATAACTCTGCTAATAAATTTTTACAAGCTTGGAACTTTAGGCAATATATTGATGAATATAGAAAAGGTAATCAAGACCGAAAGACAAATCGATTTTTTCGTCAACTTGACTCATAATATTATTACTTTGCGTATAAATACAAGAACGTTTAACAACTTAATAGTAAATAAGCCTAGTAATTTCTTATATTACTAGACTTATTTACTTCCTATATAATCTCATACATTGTTTAAGGATACGTTAAGCCTTCGGCTTCTTCTGCAGTTATAACTATGTAACGATTTCCCGTTCTTAATCCTAACAGTTCTGCTTTTTCAATTGCCTCTTGCTTCGTCTCCGCATAAGCAGCTAAATATTTTTCTCCATTGATCATTTGGCAAATTACATATTGTTTCATTACTTTCTCCTCTTACTTTTTCATTAGTTGTGCAAGTTTTTTTATACCTATTTCAATTTCTTCTAACGTTGCGTATGAATACGATAGGCGCAAAAATTGATTTGCACTTCTATCATATAAAGTACCTGGGTTTAATAAAACCTTTTCTTGCAGAGCTTTATCAAATAAACTGCGATATGAAATGGGTACTTTTATATGTACCCATATATAAAATCCGCCTGTTGGTTCATGCCAAGTTGCTATTTCACGAAGATATTTATCTAACATTAGTAACATAAAATCTCTTCGTTTTTTCAATTCACTTCTTACAAAGTGCAAATGCTCATCATATAGACCATTTGTAAACCACTCTGCTGCAATTTGCTGGGATATAGTGCTTGAACCATAATCTGTTTGCATTTTTATGTCTGACAATCTTTGAATTACTGGCTCGGGTCCAACAATCCATCCAATTCTTAAACCTGGACTAATTACTTTGGACATGCTTCCAATATGTAGTACAATTCCATTTTTATCATAGGCTTTTAAAGGTTTCGAACTAGGTGCATCAAACCATAAGTCTTGATACACTGCGTCCTCTATAATAGGTAATCCAATTTCATTACATACTTCCATTATTTCTTTTCGCTTCTTAGTATTCATACTAAAATTCGTCGGATTATGAAAAGACGGGATCGTATATAAAATAGAGGCATTGAACTGCTTCTTATATTTCTTAATATATGATGTATGTAACCCGCTCTCATCCATTGGGATTCCAATTAAACGTACTCCTGCTGATTGAAAAACATTAAGCGAATATAAATAGGATGGTTTCTCTAATAAGATGGATGCCCCTTTCGAAAGAAGCCCCATAGAAATAAGTTGCAGCGCTTGAATTGCTCCTGAAACAATTAATATAGAGGCAGGAGATACATATACGCCATGCTCCTTTAAGTATTCGGAAATCTTTTCCCTTAAATACAGATTTCCTTTCGGCTCTTCATACCCAAGCGTCACATTTGACTTTAAAAGCTTATTCATAATTTCTTTCATCTTTTTCTCAGGTAAGAGACTCGGCGCGAGCTCACCTGTTCCTAACCGAATTACATGTGGATAAAATTCAGCTTGATTAATCTCTTGAATAGCTGGGAGATTCGGATAATGAACTCCTGTTTCTACATAAGACTGCCAATTAGGCGGGGGTGCGTAAGTTGAAGCATTCTCATTATTATTTACAACAATTGTTCCTTTCCTGCCATTCCCTTCAATATATCCCTTCGCAACTAGTTCATCGAAAGCCATTACAATTGTGCTTCGATTCACACCAAATGTATGGGCCAAATCTCTTTGTGAAGGTAATTTTGTTCCAACGGTCCATTCTCCATTAACAATCCTTTCTTTTATATACGTTTCTATTTGTTTATACAGCGGCGTCGCTAGAGACATATTCGGTTTCCAAACGAATCTTTCCATCATATCACCTTATATTCTTTTTGGTTGGTAACCTCCCCAACCATATGGATGGATACAAATTTTCATTTCTTCTATACAATATACACTATCATAATGAATTAAAATAGGAGGTAATATGATGAGTGAAGCAATTATTCATGGTATCATTCTTGCATTTGGACTTATCATTCCATTAGGTGTACAAAATGTTTTTGTCTTTAACCAAGGCGCTAGCCAACCAAACATTTGGAGGGCAGCCCCTGTAGTATTAACTGCCTCTATATGTGATACGTTACTCATATTGATTGCGGTGCAAGGTGTCTCCCTTGTACTCCTTACTTTTTCTTGGCTAACTAACTCGTTATATATAATTGGATTTTTCTTTCTCCTATATATGGGCTTTGTTATTTGGAGAAGTAACCCTTCCAACGATGTAAAACAAGAAAAAAGTATGCCCTTAAAAAAGCAAATCCTTTTCGCAGCATCAGTTTCGTTATTAAATCCACATGCAATTTTAGACACAATCGGTGTAATTGGAACAAATTCTATTCAATACATAGGAAGTGAAAAATGGGCTTTTACACTTGCAACTATTATCGTTTCTTGGATTTGGTTTATAAGCTTAGCTTTAGCGGGGAAATTTCTAAAAAGACTAGACTCAACCGGAAAGACAATCTTATTATTAAATAAATTTTCTGGTCTCATCATATGGGGTGTCGCGCTTTATATGTTAAAACAAGTTATTTATTCTTAATGAACGAAAGAGAATTGCATGTTACTGAAAACATCATGCAATTCTCTTTCAAATTATGAAGTAGGTTCCGGTTTCTGTTTTACCGTCTTTGCATCTTTTGCTGGTTTAATCCAAATGATTGCTATAACAGCACCAATGGCAGCGAAAATACTTGTCAAATAAAACACTTCATGGTCCGCCCCTTTCAAAAAAAAAGAATATAAAGGTGGTCCAGCTGCTACACCGATAAATCGCATTGAACTATAAAAGGACGTAACCGTTCCCCTTTGCTCCTTTTCAATCCCTTGTGTAATGAGAGCATCTAAACATGGGAGTGCCATACCAATTCCTATCCCCATAATAACGAGACAAAGAAGTAGTAAGTAAATCCCTTTTATAAATAAAGGAATGATGACTGATGCAGCTGCCATTAAAAAACCAATATAAATACACTTCTTCATAACATTTTGATTATCTCCAATTTTTTTACCGGCCATATAGGAACTAAGTGACAGTACAAGTAACGGGATAGCAAGCACACACCCTTTCCATATACCATGAATGTCATACTTTGATTCCAGTATAGTCGACAAATAAAAGAGAATTCCGAATAAAATAAGCATAATAATTGCACCTAATGCAAAAATGGCAATTAACCATCTTCCCTTTTCTCGAAACGTAGAGATAATAGATCGAATAAACTCTTTTAGTGGCGGTACTTCCCCTTCTTGTTTTTTTGCCTTTACTAATACCAGCAATAAAACAATTGCTACGACACATAAAACTGGAATCGCCCAAAATGGTAAGAACCATACAATGGCAGCAAGAGCAGATCCTAAAATAGGGCTCAGCACTTTTCCAAATGTATTGGATGTCTCAATGATTCCCAAACCTGTACTAACTTGTTTTTCATCTTTGTATAAATCACCAACACACGGTATAACAACCGGCATTGCACCAGCAGCACCAATACCTTGAATCGCTCTACCGATTAGTATCCAAATGTAGGGATTATCAACTTTCCATGATACCCAACCAGTTATCGCTCCTCCTATAGCCGCAATCAGCAAACTCGGAACCATTACCATCTTTCGTCCCCATCTATCTGATAAATAACCAGCAATCGGTATAAGTAAAATGGCTACGATAGAGTAAATTGTAATAATCATGGATACTTGAAACGATGAAATATGTAATTTCTTTTCAATTGTCGGCAAGATTGGAATGAGCATTGAATTCCCTAATGTCATGACAAGTGGAACTGATGCAAGCGCAATTAAACAACAGTTTTCTTTTTTTAACATGTTGATTTCGGAACCTTTCATCATATATTTCTTACCATATAATAGCCCTGCTGGAACATAATTTTCATTCCACCAGGGCTATTACATCTTTAATACTTCCCATTCACAACAAAAGAAATTGGGTAAAATATAGTATTACTTCTATTCTTTGAATTCTGTTCACTATATATCCATACCAATTAATTGAAAAAAAAAGAAAGGAAGAATCCTTCCTTTCTCCTATAACCTTCTACATTTAGCGAGTATATCCGCCACCAAGCTGTTGTTCTGCCATCGCTACTAGGCGTTTTGTGATTTCACCGCCTACAGAACCGTTTGCACGTGAAGAAGTATCAGCTCCAAGTTGTACACCGAACTCTTGTGCAATTTCATACTTCATTTGATCTAAAGCTGCTTGTGCTCCATGTGATGCTAATTGATTAGAATTACGATTTCTAGCCATTACCAATCACCTCCTTATTTATATATAAATTGTGTTAAATTCAAATTAAAATACATGGAAATTTTTGGTTATTTTTTACCATAAAAAAAGAGCCTCTAAACGAGACTCTCACATCATTTCACATTACGAAGTTACTACTTCTAATTTTCTATTTATTAATACTTTCATTTCTTCTTTTAATATCTCTTTTGAATTATGTCCAAACCATTCTAAGGAAGCAAAAAGATCCGTATTTCTCACTTCCTGAATAATCTCATCATAATTTACAATACCTTCAAATAACGGAACCATACCTATACGACTTCCTGCTGCAGCATATACATTATTAGGTTCAAACACATGCAAATAATCCGCTGAAGATATATTCTTAAAATGGTAATGTAGTGTCCACGGCTTTAATCGATGGAAACTGTCTATTGGATCTGCGCCAGACTCCCATATATGAAGAAAATCAAGATTTATTTTTAAATTCGGATGGTTTACTTCTTCTAATAACTCTATAGTAGAAGGCAATGTGTCCGTTAGTGTATTGGGATGTGTTTCTAACAGCACATACATATTGTTCTGAGCAAACACATCACAAATCTTACGTATTCGCTTCACATACTCTTTTCTCTCTTGTTCCGAGAAGTCCTTGCTCCCTTTTTGCCCAGCAAACGTGCGAATTTTATTCGTATTAAACCAATTAGCTAGTACTACAAGTTGTTCACTTTTCTCTATCGTTTTTTCAAAATCTGCTGATAATGATATATCTAAGTAATCACTTATCATCGTAATTTCTAAGTTTTTATCCTTTAGAAAATTCAATTCTCGTTCTGTCGTTTCACGTTCTTGCATGTACAAATTTTGTGCATGCGTCCCCCATAATTCAATTCCTTCAAAACCGTTTTCATATGCAAATTGAACAATATCAGTAAATGAAATTAATTGATGACGAAATGAAATGGTACATAGCGAATATTTCATAGTATTAAACTCTCCTATCTTAAATTCAGTTAGCTTATTAAAGAGTTGCGACAGATTGATTTGTTTTCATACCTTTCCATGATAGAAACTGTCTCTCTAATTCCTTCTTAATTTGCAGTTCAATTGCATTCATTTCATCCAGTTTTTCAATAATCGATACTAGCATACCTTTATTATTCGTCATTGCCATTTTAATTGCACGATACTGTACATTTGTAAATCCTTGTACAATATCCTCTACTCGATCACACCAATAATCAAATTCTTGCTCCGAATATTGCAACGTTTCACGGAAGTATGCAAAGGCATGCTCATAACTATATTTACGAATTGCAAGTACTGGTATTTGTTTTACTGCTGCTACAAGTCCAGAAAGCGCATATCCTTCTTCCTCATTTGCCATTTTTACAATTAAATTTTTCAGTTCCATAGTCAGTTCATTGTCGTTCTTTTTGAATGTTTCTGTGAAATAACTAGCTACTGTTTCTTGCGTTGGCTCTCCAATTCCTTCTATATCAATGAAATAACCTCCACCAAATGGGTTATCTTGAATAGAGTGAAGTACTTTTTCTCTTTCCATATTTCCTT
This sequence comes from Bacillus sp. FSL L8-0152, assembly GCF_038006365.1. Taxonomy (NCBI): domain Bacteria; kingdom Bacillati; phylum Bacillota; class Bacilli; order Caryophanales; family Bacillaceae; genus Bacillus; species Bacillus sp. FSL L8-0152. The sequence continues at coordinate 1,987,642 of NZ_JBBOVB010000001.1, read as the reverse complement.
CCCAACGAAAATCAGGATCTAGCATGAACCATTCTTCTTCTTTCTCTGTTTTTGATATCATTAAATAATGTGGAAACGGTTTTTGATGAAATTTATTTTCCCTCTCTGGTAATAGAGACATATCAACCATTACAATGACATAACGATTTTCCGGCTTGTTTTCTACTAATTCTAAAAACGTTTCTACATTGCTATCTTTATCTTTTGCATGATCATACCATTCGTTTACTTTAATACCGTACAATTTTTCAAACCAAATTAAATAATGATCATGGTTAATGTTTTCAGAGTGATATGAAATAATTCCGCCTTGTGTTATATCAAAATCTCCATCCCATAGTCCAAAATAAAATGGACGAAAATCAATGTCGCTACGCCTTTTTATAATTTCACAAAAACAACTCACTAAACAGTGCACTTTAATTGAAGTCATACTCTCATCCACTTTCCTAAAGGTTAGTTATTCACATTTACTTCCTGTAACGGCTCTAACTCTTCCATAAAATCAAGCAAAGATCCTACAGTAAGAAATGCCTTTGGGTCTACCTCATCCTCTGGAACGCATAGCTTTACATCCATTTCTATGTATACAATAAGCTGTAACATCATTACCGAATCTATATATAAATCTTGATTTAAGCGCATCGTTTCTTCTAAATGCGTTACATTTTTCAGTTCCATTTTTTCTATCATAATTTTTAACACGGCATTCTTTAACGCTTCCCGTCTCATGTTGTAACCTCTCCCATCTCTAGTAACTTTCTACTTACTTTTCCAGTTTTATTTTTAGGAATTTCATTTACACTTTCAATTTCATGCGGAACTTTATAAGAAGGTAAGTGCTGAATACACCATTCTCTTATTTTCACTGGATCAACATGAGAGATCACTTTCGCTTTAACTATTTCGCCCATCACAGGATGTTTCCCCCGATATACAATTGCCTCTTGCACACCTTCCAATCGAAGCATCGTTTCTTCTACCTCTATAGGAAAGACTTTTAATCCTGAGACATTAATTACATCGTCCATACGCCCCATAAAATGAATGCCACGCTCAGATTTATACCCTAAATCCTTCGTGAAAATTTCCTTATCATTCATTTTCACGACGATTTCTTCCGGTGCATTTTCATCTGAACCTATGCTTATACTTGCATGAGGTAGAGGGTTTCCTAAATCTAAATGGCTTTTCATATCATGACATATACTAATACAACCTGCTTCAGAACAACCGTATTGCTGCATCATATATGTTGTCATTTTTTTTAGTTTATAAAATAGTGCTTCTGGCAAAGGCGATCCTGATGTCATAATTTTATGAAACTGGAACGTTCCTAATGGAAAACTCCCCATAATGTGTAACATAAGTGGTACTGCATATATAATATGTTTTTCTGTATTGCGAACTATATTTAATGCGAATTTAGGATTTTTGTTCGTAATGATTACAGGCTTGCTCCCCCTCGTAATTGCTGATAACGTACCACATATTAGTCCGTATGAATGTGAAACAGGAGCCATAACGATTGGCACTTCATCTACTTCACAGTTTAAAGCTTCATTATAGGCAGTAATTTCTGTATCAACTTCCGTCCATGCTCTACGAATCAGTTTCGGTTCTCCCGTAGTTCCCGAACTATATTGCAATAAAGAAGGCTCTTCTAGTAAAAAGTTCCCTACTTCTAATTTTGTAAAATCGCCATATTCTCCATATAAAATCCCTACACAATTTGCACGCTTTGCCATTTCAATAGCCGTTTCTTTTGGCGTATCTTCATGTATAAGTAATACTGATGATTTCTTTTCTTTTAAGAAAAACACAAGCGTAATAATATCGAATGGATCTTTCAGACAAAGTGCAAATCTATTTCCTTCTGCTTTTTGAAATTGTTCCATTTCCTCATAAACTTGTAATCTCAATTCAAAATCACTTTTGCTATACTCTTGTTTATTAACGATTAGCATAATTTCCCCCTGTAACAGCTGATTTTTGTTTCATAAGTTGTCTTACTCTATACAATGGATTTGGAACTTCATGAACAAGCGATTCCACATCCATATATAATCGACGTTTCGTTAATTGTTCAGCATAGAATGTAGGTGCATATAATTGAATATTTTCAAATCTACCTTTCAAATGTGGATATATTCTTAAATGATTTTCAATTTCTTCAACAACCATCATCCAAAAATGTTCTTCTTTCAATCCATACTCATCCGCAAGTACGAATGCTAATTCTCCTAAATTAAACAGAAATAGTGCATCTAACACCATCTCTTGCAAACATTCAATGCGATCCATTTCAAAGAAATCATTCATTTTTCCATTCGCATATGTTTTATGCATTTTAGTAAAGTCGGGACATTTGTCAACTTCTTTCAAATATGGACGATAAAACTCAAGCCCTTCATGAAAATCCTTTAACGCAATACGAACAGGCACCCCTTCTTTATGGACTAGAATCATATTTTGTCCATGTGATTCCAGTGCGATGCCATGCTCTACAACAAGATGTATAACTGGTATTATCGCTTTTTGAATAAGTAATTGTAGCCAATCCTTCATTCCATATTTATTCAACCACGCATCAATAATTGGTGTACCATCTTTCTCTTTAGCGTATAAACCATTAAAAGGAATTGCATCCTCTTGTGCATCTAAATACTTGTGAACGCTTTCGCGCCAAATACATCCTAATGAACCATATATAGCTTTCTTATTCGTGTCATACGTTACACTTGAAAACTCACTTAACAAGATTAAACGTGCTTCATCCATTAAATAGGCGTCATTACTTACAACATCATTTAACCAATTTGATATTACTGGTGCACTTACAACAGAGTATGGTTTCAGTGTACGGAGTGTTGAAGTGTTGAGTAAATTCATCGATAATTTAACGTACGGTTTCTTTTGACTCGTAATATTTCTTAACGTTCTCATTGACTGTTGCGCGCAATAATCGTCCTCTGATGTTCCTAAATAAATAATAAAATTACCCTGTATATGATCCCCATAATTTGAAATGATGAAATTCTCCCACTGCCATGGGTGAACAGGTATAAACACGTACTGTTTTGGATAACATCCCCTATTACGAATTCGTTCCATAAACTCTTCTAATTTACGATCGCCAATCTCCTCTTTTAAAAGGTCGTTATACATCACTTCATTCTCATAACCTACAGTCGCATAATTCTTATGCGCTGCAATCCATATGAGTTTTATTGGCTGCATAAATTCATATCCATATTGAAAATTGTCACGATATTGAAATCCAACACGTGCTTTATAACTAGGGTGATATGGATGGCCGTCTATTAAATGGCTTTCAAACTCATCGTAAGATTTTTGAGTATATTCTTTCTTATTATTTCTTTCATATTGTGCAATCGTGTCTTTAAATATTGTTTGTTCTAATTCGTGCATAAAAGAATCTAATTTAGCTTGTTCTACACTAGCAACCCGAAAAACTTCTTCTAGAAATTGCGAGACAGATTGTATTTCTTGCTGTTCATCTTGGACTCTTACTATTAATGAGTCTAAAGAAATACGTCCAAATGTCATCCGTTCCCTGCCATAGCATTTGTACGTGACACTTTTGTCTTCTTCATCAAGTCCTTGTATTATAAAAAGAATTTGTTCTTCTTTTTCTATGCGAACCGGTGTAATAATCCCCTCATAAATTAACGATTCTACTAATTGACGTAGCACTCTTCTTCGTACTGAAATGTAATCTTCTGATTCGAGCGCCTTCAATACTTTCGTATGATACATGTCCACTCTCATAAAACCCTCCACCTTATGACAAAATACCATTATTTGTATTACGTGAAATTTTAACGCTATTTATGAACGAACAGCCACTTCTCTAACGAGCGGATTATGTACTTGCACATAAATTGCTTGCTCTAATGGATTACTTAACTCATCGACATCGAAAAATCTCGTTAGTAAATTTGCTTTACACGCTAACTTATCTTCGTCCAATAATTCTCTTAAAAATGTTGAAGGTTCCCGGTTATACGGAAGGAATGATTCAAGTACAGACCTTAATTCCGAGAGAAGAATTTCCTCCTTAATTAATCCTGCTGTGCCAAAACCATTAATGAGACCAAACATATGATTGAAAATTAAGTAGTAACGAAATCTCTCATCCACAATATAGTCGTCATATAAATTTCCAGTACGTTCTCCAATACCAACTAATTCATTATTAAGCATCTCTTTCATTGAATTACAGAAATAAAATCCTTGATTATCACGGAAATAATATTTGACCGGATAACCATCTTTTAGCTGAACAACGCTATTTTGCTGATGAGCTTCTAATGCAACACCATACTGTAAATACATCCATACCATTGGCTTTAAAGAAATATTCATATATCGTCTAAACCACTCTAAGCTTACTTCTTCACAGCTTTTACTTTCTAAATCTGCTAGGCGATGAATAATATTCGATAACCGCGTACGCTCTCCAGGTATAGCGTCTTGAACTAGCCCAGCAATTAATGTTGCGTCGTTTGCATGTTCACTATAAAAAGGGTTCTCGCGAATAATCACTTCAAATCCAGATTCTTGTGTTCCATAATTTAATGTAATATAGGCTGGATCACAAATAAAATCAAAGCCTGGAAACCTTTCTCGTACTTCACCAATAGCCGTCTTTAACATTTCCTTCCCTTCAAGACCACTCTCAAGTTCCTTCAGTTTATTAATACGCATTGAATTCGTTACTTTCACCGGAAATGAAAACTTAAGCATATACTTCGAATCGGGATGATATAGCGTCCTTAGTGATGATGTTGCCATATAATACTTACCTACAGGTCCAATATACTCAAGCAATTCTTGAACTATCCAATCTTGTACGTAAGCTTGATGCAAGAGCCATTCTGCCTGAAGCGGATGAATTGGAATTAATGCATATTGATCTTCCTTACAGTACTTCTCTATAAATTCCTTACTAACCATCTCATCATTACTTAATTCTTCTTTTATAATCGTTGTTGTAGAATCTGATAATAATGATTTTTCATTTACTATACTTTTATGGGCCAGAAAATAATGAAGCTGACATTCTCCTTTTAATTCTGGAGAATACATTGCATTTTTCCAATCCAATATCCCCTGTCTACTCTTTGGTGTAGGATGAGTTAAATGCCCAAATAATAAAGACTGCTCCGCTTCTATAAAAGTTGTATGGAAACCGTATAATGCGGACGTATCTTCTATTCTCTCTTTTGTAAATTCCTCAATATTTTGACAACTACGGATAACTCGAAGCATAAGTTCCGCAGGATTCGTCCCTTCTCCGTAGTTGATAGACATCTCTTTTATTAAAAATGTAATAACTGTAACGTAATCTGCTTTAATAACAGAATTACTATCTCCAATTTGATAATAAAATTGTTCTCCAAACAAATGACGATCTGTTGATGATTTATATATAACTTCTCCATACAAAGTAACGTTCTGTGCCGATAGCCGACAACATAAATATGTGGGGACTGTATCTCTATTCAACGTATTACTGAAGATAATCTTCATTCTTTCATCCTCTGTAATCCATTCTCCACTCCCTGTTTCTCTTAAATAACAGTTTAAAAAGCTTTGTAATGTTGCATGTTCTGCGATTTGTTTCGCATGCTGCATGTTGGTCCTCCTCTTTATATTAAAGCTATCGAAATTTTATATAATAAACGATAATTGAATGTCGTTATCAATTATGATTCTAATTGATAATGATATTCAATTCAAGAGTATATTTCAGAATTTTTTTATCTGATTTAATTTTTCTTGTTTTCTCTCTTTTCTTTAATCTAGTTAAAAATACAAGAAAAAAATACTCAGTTTCAAACTACATACTTACTATTTTTCATTAGTAATCTATCCAAAATGGTTAAACAAAAGAGGTATACCTTAATTGGTATACCTCTTTCAAACATAAAGTTTACATAATAATATTATTTAAGCAAATCTATATAACTTTTTGTATAACAAATTCAAATCTCTCCAACAATACGCTGTTTCTTCTACCCTTACTCTCTCTAAAAATTTCGTATCAATTTTTTCAGGGTTAAATTTTTCATAAAACTTTTTAGAAGGATTATTCGTAACAACCCAAACTAAAAGTGATTGCATATCATTGTTTATACAATCCGATAATAAAGCTTGAAATAACTTTTGTCCTATTTTCATTCCTTGATACTCTTGTAAAAGGTAGATTGCATATAATTCTCCATCACAATTATATGTACCAGTTCTTTCTACTCCCCCATCGACGAATCCAACTATGTCTCCATTTAAATTCTCTGCTACAAATCTAAATTGATGATTACCTTCTTTTTGAAAAATATCTTCCCATTGTTTTTCTCGTTTCTCATATGCTACATTATCTAGAATTTCGTCAGCAAATATCCCTTTATACGTTGTTTTCCAACTATCAACATGCACCTTTGCTATACCTGGTATATCATCCTTTATTGCTCTTCTAATATGTATTCCCATCATTTCTCCCCCTTGTTACTCATCATTATATCAATTTCATTCCTTAAAAATCCAAATAAAAAAGAGTGAATTCACTTCACTCTTTTTTATCACAATTATCTACTTTCCACTTCAACTGAAACTACTCGATCAATCTCTTTCAGGGAACTATATAACTCTGTTGTATATAAATCTTCTGGAGCTAAAATAACCATCTCCAGTTGCTGAAATGCTCCACTATCTATATCTTTAATTTTCACGCGTTTCACATGCATGCCTAAATTTTTAATTTGCTTAAATATACCATCTAACTCATGATGCTCTTTAACAGTAATTTTTATAGATAAATCCTTTTGTCTTAATGAATACGGTCCTGCAATTTTCACAAGTTGCGGAAGTACATTAATCGCTAAAATAATTAAAACCATAGCAACTGTCGCTTGTAAATAGAATCCCGCACCAATTGCAATCCCTAAAGCTGAAGCAGCCCACACCATAGAAGCTGTTGTTAATCCAGAAATAACATCATTACTTCTTCGTAAAATGACACCTGCGCCAAGAAAACCAATTCCACTAACAATTTGAGCGGCCAGTCGCATCGGATCCATATTTGTATGTCCTGGAACAGAATATACATGCACAGATTCAATTGAAACCATCGTAATTAAACAACTTGCTACAGAAATAACCATACTTGTTTTCACACCAAGTGGTTTATTCTTTAGCTGCCTATCTATCCCGATGAATAATCCTAAAAAGAGTGCTAAACCTAATTTGAGTAAAAATTCATATGACATATTTCCATTCTCCTTACTTTACAATGTTTCCCTTAGAATAACTCACTATAACTCTTTTATGATATCAATTCCAGTCTTTTCTATTCATTTAACGTAAAAAACCGAAAAAACATTTATAACGATGTTTCTCCGGCTTTTTATTACACTTTAGATTCTTCTTTATTTCTGATCTTTAATCTTAATTTCTGCATCTTTGTAGAATGCTAATTTACTGTCATTATACTCTTTTGTAAATTTGTTAAACTGCTCTTTCGACTTTTGTGCTTCCACATTTAATTCATTAACAGTTTTAACTTTTTCACCGATTTCTTTTAATTTCGTTTCTTTTACTTTTAATTTTTCATACAGTTCTTTTTCAGTCGCTAACACTTTCGTGTAATTTTCATTCATCTTTTTGAATGCATCATAACGGTTTTTATACGACTCTTCTACTGCTTTTGCTTGTTTTTGTAACTTCTTATCTTCAATCTTCTCTATATTACTTTGAACAGATTTTGTTTCCTTCTGTGCTTTTTCTAACATTTCTTTTTCACTTTTCAATACTTTTTCACGATCATCTACATTTGCAGTAGCTTGCTCTATTTTCTTCACAACTGCTTCATTATGATCTTTACCTTCTTGCAAAATTTGAGCATATAATTCTTGCCCTTGTTTCTCTAACTGCTCTAATTTTTTTGCTTCATCCACTAAAGATTTTTCTTGTGTTGCTGCTGTTTCAAAAGCTGTATATAGATTTTCTTCTGGCTTTTCACCGAAACAACCTGTTAAAAGTCCTACTGATAATGCTCCTACTACTGCTACTTTTCCATACTTCAACGTTCATTCCTCCATTACATACGGTTATCATGCCAGAGGTTCACTGGGAAGTGATTCTCTTCATGATAAGCTTCAAACTCATAACCCTTTTCTTTTAGCCCCTTTAAAATTGCTGGCACAGCAGCAACTGATTGCGGGTGAATATCATGCATTAAAATTACTTCTTGTGGTTTTGTTGCGTTTGTTAATACATTTTGAGCAATTTGTGCTGCAGCTGCATCAACTGGCATTTTATTGTATTTCCAATCTGATGAATCAATTGTCCAATCCCATACTTTAAATCCGCTTTCTACCACTTTATTTCGAAGACCTTCATTCAATCCAGGCATCGAACCATATGGAGGACGTGTTAATTTAGGTGATTTCCCAATAATATTAGCGATTAAACCTTGATCTTCTTTCATCTCATTTACATACTCGCCATTTTTATATAACTTTGCGAAATTATGTGTCATACTATGCATGCCTACATAATGACCCTCAGCATTTTCACGTTTCACTAAATCAGGAAATTCTTTGACATTCGCTCCAATTAAAAAGAACGTCGCCTTCGCATCATGTTGTTTTAGCGTATTTAATAATTCAGCCGTATATTTCCCTGGCCCATCGTCAAATGTAAGATAAGCAACTTTTCTTTCTTTTCCATTAAAACGACTTGGTGCCGTTTTATTCATTTCAACTTTCGGCTGTTCACTTGCAAGCTGCACTACATTTTCTTGTTTCGCAACAGCTTTTGCTGGTGAAGTAATTGATTGAAACATGTAATACCCAATAGCTACTGCGGCAATCGCTATTAAAACGACTACTATTTGTTTAATTTTTAAAGCTTTTTCCATTCTATCGAATTCCTCTCCCTATTAATCTTATATATAAATCGCCCAATATAATTATACATCTATTTATTTTTATTTCACCATATAAATAGATTTTATTTGTATTATAATGGGAGTTTTATCAAAATTGTTGTTCCTATTCCTTCTTTACTTGTAACACTAAGCGCACCGCCATGAAGCTCCACCATTTTTTTAACGATAGCTAAACCAATACCTGCACCTGCAGCATGATTATTAATTTGGTAAAATGATTGCTCAATATATGGTAAATGTTCTTTAGCAATTCCAATTCCTTCGTCTCTTACCTTAATCACTGCTTGTCCTTCTATTTTAGTCGCTTCAATGTGTATTGTGCTTTTTTTATGTGAATACTTAATTGCATTTTGAACAATATTCAAGAAAACTTGCTTTAGCCTATTTCGATCTCCCATCAATTCAATTCGGTCTATAGTAGTAATAAATTGAATTTCCTTCTCTTCCGATTTAGGAGTTAATTGCCAAATCGTCTCCTCTAGTATATCGTACAATTGCACCTTTTGTTTATATAAATTAAAATGATTTGATTGTAATCTTGAAAAATCTAACAATTCTTCTACTAAATGAATCAACCTATCTGTCTCACCTGAAATAATGCCCATACCTTGCTTTATTTCTTCTTCTGTTAAATGATCTACTGTTTTTAACGTCTCACTCCAACCTTTAATTCCTGTTAAAGGCGTTCGTATTTCGTGCGAAATAGAAGCAATGAATTCATTTTTCATCTGCTCAGCCTTATCTATTTTATAGGCCATATAATTTAAACTATGTGCCAAGTCACCTAATTCTCCAGGATAATCTTCTTTAATTTTTTGCTTTAATGTGCCTTCTGCAATTTGTGAAGAGGCTTGAATAATGGATTCAATTGGCTCAACAAATGAATTTGCCAAACGTCTACTAATTAAGAAGACGACTCCCGAAATAACAATACCTACAGAAATAGTAAACGTAATAATTTCAATAATCTTTTTATTTACATTTGTTAAAACAGTCGTATATTTTAAAACACCAATAGTTTGTCCTTGATGTATAAGTGGGCTTAGCACCTCTAGTTGTTTTTTATTACCTTTCTTAGTAACTTGATTATACATTTCACCTTCTAATAATGATTGTGGAATATTGACTTTACCTTCTATCTTTTCACCACTTGAAGATTGTATAACCGAGCCGTGACGATCAATTAACTGTAATTCTGTTCCTTCTAATTGAAAGCTACTAATTATGTCACCACTATATTCTTGTAACCGAATAAAGTATAGTGAATTGTATTCTGAAAAAAAACGTGTACTCGTTTTCGCATGAGACTCTATATATTGCACAATACCATTATAATAGTATCGATAAATTGAGACTGAAAATACAACTTCAAATAATACAAGCATAAGTGTAATGACCGTCATAAAATATAAAGTCACTTTCCGTTTCATCTTATACTTTCCTTCCACACATATCCTTTTCCCCACACCGTAAGAATAAATTCAGGTTCTGATGGATTACATTCTATCTTTTGACGTAACCGTCTCATATTTACATCTACCACTTTCGTCTCACCTACGTAATTGGTTCCCCAAATCATATTTAAAATTTCATCACGCGAAACTGGCTTTGAAGCCTGATTCATTAAATACTGTAATATCATATACTCTGTAGGTGTTAAATCAACTAATTGTCCATCTTTATACAATCTTTCTTCTATAATATTTAACGAAAATGGACCTGACGTAACAATATTCGTTTTTTCTTCATGTACTTCTATTCTTCTTAATAAAGACTGTATACGTGCAGTTAATACTACTGGACTAAACGGTTTTGCAATATAATCATCTGCACCTATTCCTAGTCCTTGCACCTTATCTTCATCTTGTACACGTGCGGTTAACATAATAATACCCATTTTTTTATTTTCTTTCCTGATAGCCTTACAAACTTCTAAACCATTAATCCCCGGTAACATTACATCCAGCAGTGCTATATCAACAGTTTGTTCACTCAAAATTTGTAACGCTTCTTCTCCAGTAGTAGCTTCTATTACATAAAATCCAGCACGTTTTAAATTTAAAACAATAAAGCTACGGATTGTTAATTCATCTTCTAAAACTAAAATTTTTGACATAATTCTCACCTCCTACTCTTGTTGATAATCCGCTAGCGGTTTTATATATGCTTTCACTTTTTCAAATTTTGATTGCTTCGGTACTGCATATACGTGAGAAGCCGTTTTAATTGCTGCACTGTAGCCTTTTATATTGAACCATTCTTTCCGCTTAAAAATATGAACTTCAAGCCATATTTCATTTGTTCTTGTATCCAAAAACTTTTGAGAATTTGATTCTTTTTGCTGATCTGGTATTGTAATTTTCCCTATTAACTCTTTAGGGATTTTCACATAATACCCTTTTTCTATATCTATATATCGTTCTTCAATTGGTTTAATTCCAGATTCACTCCACTGTATGTAACGTTCGAAAAGCGGACTATCACCATGTGATTTATCTTCCCAACCTTTTGGGCGTACAGTACGAACAAATTCAATAATGCCGTCTTCATTAACATCTTTACTTTCTACAACATATTCATTAAATAAATCTTCTTTCCCATCTATAGGTAATACTTCATAATGATCCTGATCAAATTTTGCTACATAAGTTATACCTGAATGAGCCCCTGTTCCCGCATCGATTACAACTGCCTTTAATGATTTAGAAATACGACCCATTTGTATTCTTTGAATACTATTTATATACGGATCAAATGTAACCTCTGACAATACCTTAAACTTTTCAATGAACTGAACCTTCAACTGTTCATCTTTCATATGCGAAACAAGGCTTATGTCTTTAAAACCATTTTTGTTTAAATCATCTATAAATAACTTTGTATACTTCTGTCTATAAAATTCCTTTATATCGTCACTCTCATCGGAAAAAACATACATTGTGTTTTCTAATAAATCACGATTGGTAGTTATTCCTATCAATAGTTCCCTTTTCCCACTCCCTGTGAAATCTCCTACCTCAACAATATCTACTTCTTCCCCATCAAATGTATAGGTTGACTTCATATTCCATCCATTATTTTTCTTCTCATATACGGCTAAATATATATGATAATCTTCATTAGGTATCTTATATACGATGACAGCTTCTTTTTTATTATCTCGCTCGAAATTCATTGACCATGTCGTCTGTTTATCTCTATTAGACATTGGAGTAAGTAAGCGATAATTAACAGGTAAATCTTTATCAATTTGTTCATTTAATTCATTAATCCATTTTTTATTTGTTGGAGCTTCCATTAGACTTGTTGGAGCTTCAGACATTTTACATCCAGTCAATATAAAGATAATTCCCATCATGCTTAACCATTTCTGCATATGATATCTTTCCTTACCACAAATTTTGAATATGTCCTTTTACTTTTTTACCTATCCATTATACTCATACATATGAGTATAATTTTTCTAAACTAAAAAATCGTTACAGAAAAGTTACAAATACATTCCAAAAAAAAAGATTGGCAAAAGCCAATCTTTTTTTATTATTCGTTTCGAACTGGTTTTGGCGTTACACCTAAATGATCATTTAATTTTTTTGAAATATCTTTTACATTTTTTTCATTTGGAATGTAATAATAAATACCACCGATACGTTTATCTGTACCTTCTATTTGCATTTTTTCCATTTCCAAATTAGATCCTGCCATATTTTTTGTAATGGCAAGCATATCGTCAAATGTTAAGTTCGTTTTCATGTTTTTATCAACCGCATCTAGTAAAGAGCCCATTTTGCTAATTGATTGAACAGACATCGCTTTTTTGGCAATTGCTTCTATTACAAGTTGCTGTCTCTGTCCACGCATTGCGTCACTATCAATTTTACGCGTTCTTGCAAGTGCAAGTGCTTGTTCTCCATTTAAATGTTGGTAACCTTTTTCTAAATGTATCATACCAGCTTGGTCTTTACTATCTTGTTCAGTGAAAGTAACTGGTACATCAATATCAATACCACCAATTGAATCGACAATTTGTACGAATGATTCAAAGTTAAACTTCACATAATAATCAACAGGGACATTTAAAAATCTTTCCACCGTATCGCGTGTGCTTTCTACGCCACCAAATACGTGAGCATGAGTAATTTTATCTAATTTTTTTCTAGTTGGAATATAAACACGTGAATCACGTGGAATACTTACTAGCTTAACAGACTTATCATCTTTATTAATTGTTGCTAATAAAAGTGCATCTGTTCGAACTGCTTCGCCATATTGGCTTTTTCTCATTTCACTTCCATCTACACCCATGATTAATATTGAAATATTATCCTTTAAAGGTTCAACTTCTTTATCACGCTTTGATGACTTTTCAATTTTCGCATACGCATCATTTACAACAGCTTTTGCTTTATTATATATAAACGAACCATATCCTACTCCTCCAAAAATAAGTAGGAAAAATGGAATTAATATGAACCATTTTATTGACTTTCTTTTAGAACGCTTTTTATTACTTCTCGTATTTTGTTCTAATTCAGAGCTCATACCCATTCGCCTCTCTTTCTCTTTACCAAGTATAATGTAAGTCTATTTATCTTCATATTGAATTTCCTTTCATTAACCTTACAATTTTGTAAGGTTACTACTAAAACCCAATATGTATTCCATTTCACATTATACTCTCGTACTTATTTTTGGCAAGTCACTATTTACCAATTTCAAAAATTTAGCACTTCGCAACATGCGAATTTATAAATTCATTAACTCTTTCATTTTAAATTAGGATATCTTTTTCCAGATAAACGATATGAATAAAGAGTCCAGCTAATGATAAAACCTCTATGAATACAGTATATTTCACGTTATTATTTCTCAAACGGCGTATACATGCTTTTCTTCCCCTGATTATCAATAAAAGCCGACTTTGCTTTTATTTTCGCTTTTTCTACTTCCATGTCTTCATTTGAGAAGTTCACAATGATTTTAATATTTTTCCCATAAGAAACAGATTGTACTAGCTTATCTTCTGACAAATACGCAAAATTCGTCATCTCTTCTTTTACTGCTTTTTCATGAACTTCATTCCAAACTTTTAGATGCTCTGTAATTTCTTTTTTATGTTTATTCCACTCTACTTCATCTAAATGGTACAACGGAGGAACATTATACAATAATTCAGACAGCATGCGATTTCCCACTTCATCTTTTACCTTTAAACTTCCCCATTCCCAATGGTGCGTTGTAATAATGGAATCATTGTATACTAATTTATATAATGGTACCGAATATACTGGGTTTAAATACACTTGTTTATATTCTTCTTTCAATGGTACTTGTTTTGCATATTTTTCGGGAACATTTTGATTTGGTGACCAATATCCACCGACATAATACGGACTTGTTTTATTTTTCCGCATATCTTCATCGTCCCATTTAATAACAGGTGTTTCAATTCCGTGTGCAAATGCAATCGTACTACTAGCAAAATCATTTCCACCTTCAGAACCAACGACCATACCCTTTTCTTGTGCAATGTAGTCCATTCGTTTTAAACGTGCTTTTAAATCTTGCTCTTGTGTCGTTATATGTTTCGCTGAATAGTCATCGTAAATTTCACCTGTCGCATCACAATCAATAAACCATGAATTATATTTAGGACCATTTTGTAATATATCATTCATGCGTTCCTTTACACTAGGCAGCGATAAAGTCGGGTTTAACTTGCGACCTCTGCCTAAAAAGCCTTGCACCTTTTCTCCGTTTTTCTTCGTTACAGTAGCCTCTTCATATAATGATGGGTCATTAAAGGATGCTGTGTTCCAATTTTTATCACTTTTTTCGTGAATGGAATGATATGAATCATACGGACCAACTAAATACCCCATTTCCTTCGCTTTTGTCACGAAATTAGGTTGCATAAATCCTTGTTCCCAGTTCGGCAGACCAATCCACGCTTTTTCTATTCCTACCTCTTTCATTTCCTTTAGTATGTCCGTTCCATCTGCATTACCCCATTTACTTACCTCTTCAACCGCATCACCAAGTAGCGACTTTAATAAATGCTTATTTAAGCTATACAATTCTGTGTTCGTTAAGTGACCTACACCTTTCTTTACTAGCACACTAGCTTCCTGATCAACGTTTTGAAAAATATCCTCTTTATAAAATTCCTTCATGGATAATACTTCGTTTATATAACGTAAAATAACATTTTTTTGATACTTATCAATGAAATCTTGTTTACTTACTTGATCTAATACATTCAGTTCCCCAGGCTCTGAACTATTCTTTTGAATAAGTTCTTTTATATGACTAAACAGCGGGCTATTTATTTGCTCCCTTAGTTTTGGCCAATTTATATTATTTTCTGATAAACCATTTTGATTCCAAAAATAAAAATGCGCCGCTCCATATAACTTTTCGATTTCTTTATTTTTTCTAGCCTTTTCTTGTAATGTTTTAAATTCACCTTTTCGAACAATATCATCCTTATACAGTTTAGCAATGCTTACCGCATCATTATTTGTCACATATAATTGAAATCCATATGTTTTATTTTTATTTATGCTCGGAAATTCATGTGTAAAATCAAATCCTATTTTCGGATCCGAATGAAATTTCAATTCATTATTAAACATATTGTTTGCAATATATACAATTGAATATTTCGAACCATTTAAAGCGAAAAACTTCATAGAAAATGATTCAGCAAATGAATATGCATCATCCTTTAAAAACTTCTTCCAATTCTCATCATTGCTCGGAATTTGCTTACCCTCCCATAACGGAAGTGTATAATTTTCAGCTTCTACTTTCGGCCATGTAAAGCTTTCTGCACCAGTCGATTCCACTTCAATGTTTAAGTGGTCTTTTTTCTTTTCTAATTTTATTTTTACTTTTTGATCTGGATATTCCCACGATGTACGATCCTTTTCTTTTTTTACATTCGATACCTTCATTTTCGGTAGGGGTTGTGATGCCTGTTCCTTTACCCCCTCATGTTCTACAGTTAATGTGAATGTTTCTGGATTTACATCATAAGTAAAATCTTTATACGTCGATTTCTTTATTTTAGACTCTTGTACAGCATTACTACCTTTTACGTCACAACCGACTAAAGTCGAAAATGGCATAGTTATTAGAAGACATATCGCTATCATTTTTTTCATCCTCTGCACCTCCACCAATGAATATACAGGTGGTTTGTTACAGGAATGTGGCAAAAAATAATAGAGCTAGCATTTGAAGTGACCCCTAAAAGTTAGACACGGTTATTTCATTAGGCAGCTTGATAAAAGTGAGTCCGGTATTGTACTGGGCTCATTTTTAATTTTGCCTTAATCCGTTTCGTATTATAATAATCTATATATTTTTCTAATTCTATTTTAAAGTGCTCTACATTTTCAAATTCTTTTATGTAGAGGAACTCCGACTTCATAATCCCAAAGAAATTTTCTATTACTGCGTTGTCGTAACAGTTGCCTTTTCGAGACATACTCTGAACGATAGCTCTTGATTCAAGTGTAAGGACGTACTGTCTCATTTGATAATGCCATCCTTGATCCGAATGCATCAGTAGCTGGTGGGTTTCAGGTAAACGTTCCAATGCTTTCTCTAACATGTCTGAAACAAGCGAATACGTCGGTCTAGAACCAATTGTATAGGTAATAATTTCACCATTATACAAATCTAATACAGGTGATACATACAGTTTTTCTCCAAACAATTTAAACTCTGTGATGTCTGTTACCCACTTTTGATTCGGTGCATCTGTATAAAAATTACGCTCTAAAATATTAGGTGCAATTCTACCGACTTTTCCTTTATAGGATTTATATTTCTTCATACGCACAACACACTTTAACCCAAGCTCTTTCATAATGCGCTGAACCTTCTTGTGGTTCACTTTCTGGCCACGATTCGTTAATTCATCACGAATGCGACGGTAACCATAACGACCTTCATTTTCCTCATAAATCGCTTTAATCTCAGCTTTCAAATCGGCATCTAGATCTGGACGATTCATTTTCTTTACTAAATCATAATACGTGCTTCGAGGAATAGTAGCTAGCTCCACGAGTGCCTTGACCGAATATTTATGCCTTAATTCGTAGACTACTTGCGCTTTGTCTTGTTTTGTGATTTTTCCTTGTTTTGAACTAAGGCATTTAACTTTTTTAAGTACTCATTTTCCATCTCAAGCTGTTTAATGCGTGCTTCAAGTGCTTCGACTGACCCTTCAGCTAAAGGTTGTTTTAATTGTTTATTTGAATCTTTTTTCATGGATGGACGCCCCTTTTTCTTAGATTGAAGGGCATCAATATCAATTCCTTGTGTTTCGAGCTGTTTTTTCCAAACAGAAATCGTTGAAGGGGCAGGAATATTAAAGATAGCTGCCGTCTCAAATAAGGACATACCGTTTTCAATCATAAAGTTTAGTACGTCTAGTTTAAATTGTTGTGTGTAATTTGTACATCGTTTTAGAAAAGCTTCCAGACCATTCTGTTTATATTGGTTTACCCAATTCAAAATGATTGTGTCACTTATACCGAGCGATTTACCTATTTCTCGATAACTTTCATTTCCGTTCAAATAACGTAGAACGATTTGTATTTTTTCATCAGCTGTAAATTTAGCCATAGAAAAACTGCACCCCCAATTGTTAGACTGTGTCTAACAATTGGGGTGCAGTTCAATTTTGCTAGCTCTATTTGGAGTATTAAAAGTTGATATGAACAACTATAATTCGCTTAGAAGATATGTAATACAGTAACTGCATTTTTTCTCAACAATTATGAAACTAAACAAATCAAAATTTTAACAAGCATTCTTTAACTGAAAAAATAAGTGTATACAATGTATCCTAAAAGTAGTACTAAAATGATTATCCCTGTACCTTTCCAATTCATACCGCCTGCTATATCAACTGGACTACCTGTTTCCGCTCTATTGAGTCCGTCATGTAAAGAACCCGTAGGATTACTTTTTAATTCACTTTGTCTCATACGCTCTCTTTTTTCTTCTGGTGACTCTTTATTCATTTAATCACCTCCAAAATGAATGCACTCTTTACTTACATTATTCAAAATCAACATTTGTTTTATATTTTTTTCCGAAAAAACCTAATTTAAAATAGGTTTGCAACGTAAAGAAAGCTAGCCATGCCAGCTTTCTTTACGATTCAATATGCTCTTCCTTATTTACAATAATACCTTTATGGTCGATTTCAAGCTCACATACTTTCATATCTGTAAATACTCTCGCTAATTGCTCAGCGATTTCTTGACGTTTCTCATATGGCGTTAATATAAAAATAGATGGTCCCGCACCGCTAAGTGCTGTACCGTACGCACCAAATTCTTTTGCGCATTTACGAATAGATGGTAATAACGGTACGAGTTCTAAACGATATGGCTCGTGAAAATGGTCTCTCTCCATCATTTCACCTACAACTTCCCACCGCTTTTGACATAATGCAGCTACTAATACGTTACTTATCGCACTAGCTTTAACTGCCTCATGAAACGGAAACATCTTTGGTAATACAGATCGACTTTCATCTGTATTTAATTCTTCATTCGGAATAAGAGAAATTACCCCTAACTCCTTGCTCTCAATTCTTACGACGGAAATATCCTTTCCATCAAGTGCTCCGATTACAGTTCCACCTAATATAGAAGCAGCAACATTATCAGGATGTCCTTCAAAATTTGTAGCAATTTGAACTTTTTGATCAGCAGTTAAGTTCAAATTGCCTAGTTGATTCGCAAGTTCTATCCCAGCTACAATCGCTGATGCACTACTTCCTAGCCCTCTTGTTAATGGGATATTACTAGTAACTTCTATTATATGGGGTGATATAGAAGGACAGACTTTACATGCCGTGCTAACGATTAAATTTTTATCGTCTGTCGGAATTGATTCTTCAAAGGAATGGATTACTTGCCATTTATCAGCTTTTTCTTTAACCACCACATCTAAATACAATGACAAAGCTATTCCAACTGAATCAAATCCAGGACCAACATTTGCCGTACTAGCAGGGACACGAACACTTAATGGTATCACGACATAATCACCCCTTTAATATGATCTTTAATCTGTTCTATATCATTTGACAAACTTGCGATGTCTAGTTGATTTGAAGAAATAGCGATATCAGGATCCTTCAAACCATTTCCAGTTAATACTGCAACAACTGTTTCTCCCTTTTTGATTTTTCCAGATTTAACATGTTTAATTACGCCAGCTAATGAAGCATTTGATCCCGGTTCAGCGAAAACTCCTTCAGTTTTTGCCAATAACCTATACGCATGTAAAATTTCTTCATCTGATACCATATCTATTTCACCACAAGACTGCTCGGCAGCCTCTACTGCATACGACCAACTTGCTGGGTTACCAATGCGAATTGCTGTTGCAATTGTTTCAGGCTCTTCAATTACATGCCCTTTTACAATTGCCGCTGCTCCTTCTGCTTCAAAGCCATGAATTCTTGGCTTCTTATAACCTTTTTCTTTCTCATATTCACAGAAGCCTTTCCAATATGCTGTAATATTCCCTGCGTTCCCAACAGGGATAGCTAGAACATCTGGTGCATTTTGCAATTGGTCACAAATTTCAAATGCTGCTGTTTTTTGTCCTTCAATTCGATAAGGATTCACTGAATTTACTAATGTAATCGGCTCTTCTGCAGCAATATTTCTTACAGCCTTAAGTGCATCATCGAAATTCCCTTCTATTGAAATAATTTCAGCTCCATAAGCGACCGCTTGCGCTAATTTTCCATGCGCAATCTTTCCTTCAGGGATTACGATTATACATTTCATCCCAAGACGTGCCGCATATGCTGCAGCTGATGCTGATGTATTACCTGTTGATGCACAAATGATTGCTTCTGAACCTTCTTCTTTCGCCTTAGCAACTGCCATCACCATACCACGATCTTTAAAAGAACCTGTCGGATTCGCTCCTTCGTACTTACCATATAGCTGAATCCCTAATTGCTTTGATATATTTAATAACGGAATAAGAGGTGTGTTTCCTTCCATTAAACTGACATCAGGTGTGTTTTCATTCACCGGTAAATAAGAAGCATATTGTTTTAATAGTCCTTTATACATATTGTTTTTCCTCCTCAATAATGTAGTAACTGTTTATTTCACTTGCGACAGCTTCTATCGCTCCTAAAACTCGTTCGAATTGATACTTGGAAGTTCGATGTGTCACAACAACAACTTCTGCCAGTTCACGGTTTAAAGGTAATTGAATAACTTCTTTTAAACTTACAGAATAATTAACGAAACATTCTGTTATTTTTTGTAACATCCCAGGCTCATCTCGTAATGAAATACGCAAGAAATATTTCGAAACTACTTCTTCATCACCTTGTAATTCATAAGGAACTGGTTCTTTTAACGCACTTTTATTTTTCGGCACTTGATTCATATTTTTAACGATGGAAATAATATCACTTACTACAGCAGAACCAGTTGGCAACTTTCCAGCTCCAGGTCCATAAAACATTACTTCTCCTACCGCTTGACCGTGAACATATACTGCATTAAATTCATTATTTACATTCGATAATGGATGACGACTTGGTAAAAGTGTCGGTTCTACACTTAAATGAATGGCTGATCCTTGTTTTTCTGCTTTCCCAATTAACTTCATAGTAAATCCTAACTTTTCAGCCATTTGTAAATCTTCTTTTTCGACCTTTCGAATCCCTCTTACTTGCACATCATCTAATGAAACATTCATCGAAAAACCTAAGTTTGCAAGAATTGCTACCTTTCTCGCCGCATCTAGTCCATCTACATCTGCTGTCGGATCCGATTCTGCAAAACCTAATTTTTGTGCTTCCTGTAAAGCCTCTTCATAAGACCACCCATTTTGACTCATTTTTGTTAACATATAATTTGTTGTACCATTTACAATTCCCATTATTTTTTCAATTTGATCTGATGCTAGCCCGTCAGTTAGTCCTCTTAACACTGGAATACCGCCTGCTACGCTCGCTTCATAACATAAATCACAATCATTATCGTTTGCCAGTTGAAGAAGCTCTGCACCATATACAGCCATTAAATCTTTATTTGCTGTTACGACATGTTTTTTATTTTCTAAAGCCTTAACAATATGCTGTTTTGCTTCTTCAATTCCGCCCATTACCTCTACTACAATATCAATATTTGAATCATTTAGAACTTCATCTGCATGACTTGTGACTGCAATTCCGTCAATACAAACATCGCGTTCTTTTTCCAAATCACGTACAACGACTGTTTTCACTTTCACTGCGTATCCTGTATCAAGAGCGATTTTTTTATAATGTTCTTTCAAAATATGAACAACACCACTTCCGACCGTACCTAAACCTAATACCCCAACATTTATAACGTTATTCATCTTCTAATCTCCTCCTAAAAGTTTAATTGTTACACCTATAAATCACCTTACTCTGCTTTTTTGTCATGCAGGTGGTGGTTATTTCCGTACTTATAAATAGTTTCATGTTACCGCACCTCCCTTCAAAGTAATAAAAAAAACACACCCATCCCTAGGAAAGGGACGAATGTGTTTTCGTGGTTCCACCCTTGTTCCAATCTAGACGTATTTCTCCCTAGATTGCTCAAGTTCAGATAACGGCTGATACCGTCAATAATTACTAGATTACTCGTTCACTATTGAAGTTCAAAGGTGGTAAAATCATTTCTCGTGTTAGGAAGCTCACACCCTTGGCTTCCCTCTCTGTAAACCGTAAAAATGATTTCTTGTCCTTATCGTTACTTTTTCGTTCATGTTTATTTGTTAACTCATTATACTCGCATAAAAAACAAAATCAATACTATTTTTTAATTATTTTAAATTTTCAATCTCTAAATCCGTAAAAAAACACACTCATCCCTAGGAAAGGGACGAATGTGTTTTCGTGGTTCCACCCTTGTTCCAATCTAGACGTATTTCTCCCTAGATTGCTCAAGTTCAGATAACGGCTGATACCGTCAATAATTACTAGATTACTCGTTCACTATTGAAGTTCAAAGGTGGTAAAATCATTTCTCGTGTTAGGAAGCTCACACCCTTGGCTTCCCTCTCTGTAAACCGTAAAAATGATTTCTTGTCCTTATCGTTACTTTTTCGTTCATGTCTATTTGTTAATTTATTATAGTTATCAACTTTTTAAAAAGCAAGCCTATTTTTACTAACTATTTTCAAGAATTTTTTTTATTATATTTCACAATATCATTATGCAACCGCCACTCAATTTACCTATTTTGTTATTTCTCCAGTTTATAAATCAACGGTTCATATATAAATTCCCCATTCTAAAACCCGTACATATCCGCTCTACAAAACTATATTAATAAAATTTTTAATACAATCTTTTTGTATAACTTTCTTCTAAAGAACGTGCAACATCTTCTTCTGAAGTATTCACTTTCGCATGCTCCAGCAACATTTTTGCTGCTGATGGTAACTCTTTTTTATTTAACCAAGATTCTGGATACCACATCTTAGAACGAATAAACGCTTTTGCACAATGAATATAACACTCTTCTATTTCAACAACAATTCCAAGCAACGGATTGCGTCCATTCGCCTGCATTTCTTTCAAAATTTCTTCGTCGTTTATAATATACGCTCGGCCATTTATTCTCAGTGTCTCCCCAAGACCTGGAATAAAAAAGATTAGTCCTACACGTGGATTTGAAATAATATTCAAAATGGAGTCTATACGACGATTTCCTGGTCTTTCTGGAATGATAATTTTATTATTATTGAGTACGTATACAAATCCAGGTGCGTCTCCTCGCGGCGAGGCATCACACTCCCCCAACTTATTTGCAGTAGATAATACTAGAAAAGGAGATTTAGAAAGAAAATCTACACAATGGTGGTCTAATGATGAAATAACTTTTTTCAATGCTCGCTCACTTGGTTGCCCCAATATTTTCCGTAACTCTTCCTCTGTTGAAATAATCGATTTTATTTCCATACGCTCTATCTCCACTTATAATCGCCCCTTTTTCTTTATTTTCCCAAAATTCAATACAAATATTGTATAATAAAATTTGAGGAAAGGGGAATTAAAATGACAGAGTGGTTAACAATATTTGATCCTGAAAGAAATACACTTGGGAAGAAATTACGTGATGAAGTGCATCGTGACGGCGATTGGCACGAAACATTTCATTGCTGGTTTGTAGAAAAAGATGCTAACGATATATTCTTATATTTCCAATTACGCTCTAAAAACAAAAAAGAAGCTCCATGTATATGGGATATTACTTCAGCTGGACATATTATGCATGATGAAGATGTACAAATTGGTGGTCTTCGTGAAATCGAAGAAGAATTGGGGCTTTCCTTTCAAACTACTGATTTAGTATACAAAGGAATCTTTAAAATAGATTATGAAATTTCAAATCTTACTGATCGTGAATTTTGTCATATGTATTTTCACAATGTCATCAATCCACTTCCATTCGCACCAGGTGAAGAAGTAGACGATGTGATGAAAGTACATGCAACTTCTTTTCTACAACTTTTAAAAGGAGAGATTTCATCTTTAACGACTATTTCAGTCTTAAACAATACACCGATTACGATAACATTTGAAAATATTTATCCGTATGATCTTGCATACTATGAATTTGTTATAGAGCAAGGAAAAGAATTATTAAAAAATAATAGTTTATAAATAAAATAGGACTCCTAGCAAAATATTGCGTAGAGTCCTATTTTTTTATTATTGTTCAAGTATTTTTAATCTACTCTCTACTTGTATAAATAAACGAATGATTAATAACAGCATAACCACTATAATCGCTATTATTGTATGTGGATATCTAAACAGTATACTAATAACACTTCCAATTAACATCATGATAAATCCGTTTTGCTTCATCACTTCTGCACTATACCTGTTACCCGCATCCCATAATTCCTTATTTTTCATAGATCGTTTCGTACGATAACCATATGCCGCATTAATATCGGTCGGTGGATTTTTTTGAAGAATAATTGCCGCAAGTATAAAAATAATACCAATCAATATGCTTATTCCTATGTTTACTAGTGCATCAATTAATTATATCCCCCCTAACTTACACTTTCATTATACGACACAACCCTTATTTTTCCAATTTATAACACATTCACTTTCTTTCTTTCGATGTCTGGAACATACTTGGAAGTGTTACAAAACGTGCCCCTTTCGTTTTTAACTGCGGAATGATTTTGTCTAGTGCATCAACAGATCCTTGTAAATGCCCACCTGGAGTAGAATGCTGCAGTATGACACTACCTGGAAATGAATTCCCTAACACATTATTTGTAATCGTATCGGCACTTACACCTTTCCAATCAACTGTATCAACACTCCACTGTACGATCATAAAATTTTGCTCAGTTGCCCAATTCAATTGATTTTCAAGTATTTCACCATACGGTGGACGTATAAATTTAGGAGCATAGCCGGCTAAACGTTTTAATATTTCTTCCGTTTTTATAATTTGATTACGGTACTCAGCGTCATTTACTTTCGCTAAATTCGGATGACTGTACGTATGATTACCAATTACATGCCCTTCATTTGCAATACGCTTTACTACATTCGGAAATTTTTCTGCGTTTTCACCAAGTAAGAAAAAAGTAGCTTTTACATTATGTTGTTTTAACTTATCTAATATTTTTGGCGTGAATTCTGAATCTGGTCCATCATCAAATGTAAGAGCTACTTCCGCTTTATTATACGGTCCTGAAAATGCGTACGCATATTTTTCAACCCATGTAAATGGTGTCCACGATCCACGATCATCTGCTTTCATTTGTACTTCATAGCTTTGAGGGATATATGCGTATGGCAATGCGCTTATATAGTCTCCATAATAAAATGAGTTATATGGCATATAAGCATACGAAACATCTCGTTCTAGTCCCCATTGATATGGAGCAAACATTTCTGGCGAATAAAAATAATACATGATAAAAAACCTCCCTAAATTTTCATATGTAATTCATCTGCACTTTGTTAGAGAAATTGTTATTCATAAACAAAAATAAGACTGTCCTTAATTAGGACAGTCTTACTGCTTACTATTATTAATAAATCGATGTACTATCTTTTGGCAAAGCTTTCACATGTTTTAAATAGTTCGTCACTTTATCATCATCATCATCTTGCGGATATTGATATTCATATTTGTTAGCGATTTCGTTCGCCACTTCCCTAAATAAATCACCCATGACAAAGAATGACTCCCATATGTTTTCATATTCTGCATTAGAAAATGTTCTTTTAAATTGCACCCACATATCTTTTTCAATATATTGCTCGAAATGCTTTCCAAACTTCCCTGCATTAACTGTAAAATCTGTTTTCATACCAATATACCATTCTAGCATTACGATGAACATATCTCGCACTGGTCCCTCAAGCATTCCTTTTGCATAAGAAAGCTCTTCTCTCCATAGCCCTTTTGCCACATTCGTACTACACCACCAAAATTCATTACAACAATCCAAAAACTCTTTTTCTGTAGGCTTTTTTATTAAGTAATCTTTATCGCTTGCTGGCGGGAATCCTTCCATACAATTATCTTTATCGAGAAATAATTTACTTAAACTATCTTGTCCAACGAACTTTTTTATTAACTCAACTGGAACTAGCGTTAAATCAATCCGATTCCCATCCATGAACTGCATTAAATACGGAAACTTCCCATCTTCATCTGGTTGAACTAACGACATTTCTTCTGGCATTTGTACTATCATTATTTCTCCAAATCTATGAACCCAATTATGATTAGACGTAAAAGATTGTATATCATTTACAACATACATAATATCATAGTCTTGAAAACAATCTCTTTTCACATTTGGATTTACACGCGATCCATTCATGATAACTGCTCGAATTCTTCCATCCTCTTTTGCTGTATTAATAATTAAGTCTAGCATTTCTTTTTCAGTTCTCATCTACTTATAGCCTCCAATTTTTTGATATATAATATAGTGTTATGTATGTCGGAGGCCCACGAGCTAATCTCGTTATACAAGATACATGTTATAATTTTTCAAACATCTTTTTCATTCTATCTATCTCCTTACCTCATTCTTTTACGATTGCCATTACAAATCCATCGTATCCCTTACTTCCGACAGTTTGAAGCGCTGTAGCACTAACACGTGGCTCAGCAGCTATTAATTCATAGAAACGACGTATCCCTTGTACACGAGGATCGGTACTAGTATTGTCAATAACTTCTCCTTCACGTACTACGTTATCCCCAATAATTACAGTACCCGGTCGTGATAGTTTTAGTGCCCATTCAAAATAAGCAGGGTTATTTTGTTTATCAGCATCTATAAAAATAAAATCAAACGGTTCATACTTCTCGTTTTCTATTTGTTGTAAAGAATCTAACGCTAATCCTGTTCGTATTTCAATTTTATCAGTCAAATTAGCACGCTCAATATTGCTACGTGCAATTTCAGCATGTTTTTCACTTGCTTCCAATGTAACAACTCGGCCTCCAGATGACAATGCTCTAGCAAGCCATATCGTGCTATACCCGCCTAGCGTGCCAATTTCTAAAACATTACGAGCCCCTTGAATTTGTACTAATAGTTGTAAAAACTTCCCTTGCATTGGTGATACATCATGTGCTGGCAAATTAGCTGCAACATTAGTTTGAAGAACCCCTTCTAATGTAGAATCTTTCGGTATTAATACATCACTCATATATTGATCAACAGCCGTCCATTTTTCAATTGTACTCATGTAAATACCATCCCTTTCAATTTCCCAATGCTTTCTACCATTCACTTTTAATTATACCGAAAATTCTGTCTCCAATACAAAAAATAAAGAAGGGACATCTACCCCTTACAGAATAGATATCCCTTCTTTTAAAGTTAAATTTACTTCCTATGGATTAGTAGACCAAAGCCCAGCAGATTTAATAAATGTACGTTTATTTAATTTCAGCTGCGCTACGATAAATTCTGCAATATCTTCTGCTTGCATTACTTTATCAGGGTTTCCATCAGTTAACCCTAAATCTACAGCCATATCAGTCGCTACTGTACTTGGAGTTAAAGCTGTTACACGAATGTTATGTTTGCGAACTTCCATCGCTAACGATTCTGTTAGGCCAAGGACACCAAATTTAGAAGCACTATATGCACTTGTTACAGGTGCACCTTTTTGTCCTGCTGTAGATGAAATGTTAATGATATCACCAGATTGTTGTTCAATCATGCTTGGTAAAGCAGCACGAGTTGCATAATATACACCCATTAAGTTTACTTGAATGATTTTTTCCCAATCAGCAACATCTAGTTCTAAAAACTTACCGAATTTAGAAATACCAGCGTTATTAATTAAAATATCGATAGATCCTAAACCATTTTTTAACGTTTCAATCGCAGTTGTTACTTCTTCGTATGAAGAAACATCAGCAGTTGCAATAACGGCTTTTACACCTTCTGCTTCTACTTCTTTCGCTACAGCTTTTAAGTTTTCTTCTGAACGAGCTAATAAGCCTACATTTACGCCTTCTTTCGCTAATGCGATTGCTACAGCGCGACCAATCCCTCTACCTGCTCCTGTAATTAAAGCATTTTTACCTTGTAATAATTCTGCCAAGTATAACACTCCTTAATCATCTCTGTTATGTATTATATTAAAATTGTATCTATGTTTATGTAAAAAGGCAATGATGCACTTTCATGTGCGTAGGTTACTTGTAGGTAACTATAGAAAATTACTATTAATTCATTGCACGTATTTATCCTTATTCATGCAAAATAAAGACACCCTCCTCATAAGAGAGTGTCTGCGTATGAAATAAAAAATGGTTCTTTATCACTACACTATTTTTCTTCATAATTAGGAATACACACAATAAATTCAGTGCCATTCCCTTCCTCACTCTCAACTTTTATTTCCCCATGATGAAGATCGAGTACTTTTTTTACAATAGCTAAACCTAAGCCACTTCCTCCATAGGCACGATTTCGTGAAGAATCCGCTTTATAAAAACGCTCAAAAATATGTTGTTTCTGTTCTTCTGATATACCGATTCCCGAATCATGGATGCGCACTTCCACTACTGTTTCATGTTCCTTTAACTGAATAGTAATCGTGCCACCGCTTGGAGTAAATTTAATACTATTATGAATTAAATTAATCCACACTTGACTCATACTTTCTTGGTCAGCAATAACATGTACTTTTTCTAAATCTAGTTCTAACTCGATTTCTTTTTCAGCCCAGAGCGGTTCACTATTTAACACAATTTGCTTTAACTGCTGATCTAATCGATAACTCACTCTTTCTGGTATATACTCTTCTGATTCTAAAAGAGTTAGCTTCAATAAGTTTTGACTTAGTTTAGATAATCTCGTTGTTTCAGTTTCAATAATGGTAAGATAATGTTTTCTTTTTTCCTCAGAAAGATTATCTTCTTGTAGTGCTCTAGCAAACCCTTTTATAGAAGTTAATGGTGACTGTATTTCATGAGAAACATTCGATACAAATTCTTGTCTTATTTTCTCCATCGTATTCAGTTCATCTGTCATATCATTTATACTTTTTACGAGCACACCAATTTCTCCATCATACTTTTCTTCATTTCGTATTTTTACGGAGAAGTCTCCTTTTGCAATTTTTTGTATCGGTTCAATAATAGTCCAAATCATTGCCTCTCGTTTTGGCCTCATTAATATTCCAATTAATGTCCAAATAAGAATAATAAATACAAAACCGACCATATCACTAATTAGAAAGGCAACAAATGGCGATACGTTTACGTCAAAAGCATTCAATATACTAGTTGCTACATAAAATGCGATAGACCAAATGATAGTAAGAAAAGAAAAGAGCGCTAATACCGCTCCAAATACTTTCAGCATCTTCAACTTACTCATCCGTTTTCTTTTTCTCATTTACTTACCTCTAAGCGATACCCTAATCCTCTTATTGTTTTAATACTAAAATTCGACTGTTCTTCTTGAAACTTCTCACGTAACCGATTAATATGAACGTCTAGTGTACGTTCATTCCCTTCAAAGTCATATCCCCATATTTCCTCAATTAATTGCTCTCTCGAACAAGTTCTTCCCGATTTAGACCCTAAAGTAAAGAGTAACTCAAATTCTTTTAACGGTAACGTAACCGTTTGTTCTTCAGATGTAACTTCGAATGTTTTACGATTTAATAATACATTTCCAACTTGAATCGATTGTGAAACTGTAATTTGGTAACGTTTCAATAATGCCTTTACTCTCACTACTAGTTCTATAGGGTCAAATGGCTTTACAAGATAATCATCTGTTCCAAGGTGAAATCCTTTTACTTTTTGTGATGTTTCCCCTTTGGCAGTTAGCATCAGAACCGGGATATCATAGTATTTTCTTAATTCAAAACATACATCAAATCCATCCATATTTGGCATCATGATATCAAGAATAACCATATCGACTTTTACGTCATCCATTTTCCGAAGTGCATCTACTCCATCAATTGCCTCATATGTTTGAAAACCTTCTCGTTCTAAAAATACAGAAACGAGTTCCCTAATGTGTGGATCGTCGTCTACTATTAAAATTTTAGGTATCAAAGGAACCATTTCCTTTCTACTTAGCATCTAATATATTTTTTTAAAATGCACCCTCTTTAATTTTCAATTGTTGCGTTGCAAACTCACGATACATATCATGCGTCTGTAATAATTCATCATGCGTACCACTACCTGTAAGATTCCCTTTTTCAATAAAGATAATTTTATCTGCATCTACAACAGTAGAAAGTCTATGCGCAATCACTAACGTTGTTCTGCCTTTCATTAAGTTATTTAACGCTTTTTGAACGACAGACTCAGATTTACTATCTAAGCTTGAAGTTGCCTCATCGAGCATAAGAATTTGCGGATTTCGAAGTAACGCTCGGGCAATGGCAATTCGCTGTCTTTGTCCACCAGAAAGCTTCACACCGCGTTCTCCAACTTCTGTTGCATAACCGTTTGGTAAGTCATGAATAAATGCATCAACATATGCCATTGCTGCTACTTTTTCAATTTCTTCATCCGTTACTTCACCTTCAACGCCGTAACAAATATTATCACGAATCGTTCCATCGATTAACGGACTATCTTGTGATACGTAACCGATTTGACGTCGCCATGAATGTAATGAATAACTCGTAATTGATTCTTTTCCTAATTTAATGGCACCACTAGTTGGCTCATAAAAACGTTCCAGTAATGAGAATAACGTTGTTTTCCCACTACCACTTGGTCCTACAATCGCTGTCACTTTTCCAGATTCAATTGTAAAATCAATATTTTTCAAAACTTGCTCTTCTTCGTTATACTCAAAATGTACATTTTCAAGAACGATCGGTTGCTTAGCATTTGTCACTTTCACACCAGTTTCATGATCTTCTACTTTATATTCTAAAATCGTACTAATTCTTTCCGTTGCACCAATTGCCTTTTGGAATTGTGTAAAGAACATAGATAATTGACTCATCGGCATTACAATTTGAACTAAATACAAAATAAACGCTACAAGTTCACCAGTTGTTAATGCACCGCTAGAAACTCTCATCCCGCCATATCCTACGATAATAACAAGTAGTGCCATTAAAACAAACGACATAACTGGCGAAATTAATGCTTGCACTTTTCCTTCTTTCAAACCAAATTGTAATAACTTTTGTATGCCTGTATTACCCGTTTCATATTCTCTTTTTTCTGTATTTGAAGATTTCACTAAACGAATTTCTGATAACACTTGCGTTAACACACTTGTAAAAGATGCCGTTTCATCTTGAAGCGCTTTTGAAATCTTATACATTTTTCGTCCAAGTGGAACTAAAATTAATACAGACAACGGAATAACCGTTAAAAGTAACGCAGTCATTTTCCAATCTAACACAAATAATACAATTAACGATCCAACAATTGAAATACCACCTGTTAATAAGTTTGACAAATGCTCAGAAATTAACGTTTTCACAACACCTGTATCATTCGTCATACGGCTAATGGTATCACCTGTTCTATTTTGATCGTAATAAGATACCGGCAAGATAAGTACCTTTTTCCACAAACGTTCTCTTAGTCCCGCTACAATCTTCTGCCCAATATAATTTAGTAAATATATAGACAACCCTGCCGCAATAGTTTGCATTACAAAGAAAGCAACTAACCCAACAATTTGTCCTGCACTAATTGAAGAAAGCGAAAAATTATCTACTAATCCTTTTGTTAGCATAGGAATAAATAAACTCGCTCCCGTAGAAAGCAAACTCATTAATAACGCAAAAATTAAAATTCCTTTCGGAGGATTTGTATCTTGAATAAGGCGTAAAAACTGCCTCCAGCTCCCTTTTTTCTTCATTTCATTTCTAACTTCCATTCCTGTTCATCTCCTCATGTTAAACCAAACTATTCTTTCTAAAATTAGAATACGATACAAATGTAAACTGAATGTAAACACACTTTTTCTATTTTTACAAAATATACATAAAAACTCATCTTTACAACAGATATAAACATCTGATATTATTACCTGGTACTTAATATTATTCTATGTGAATTATAGATAAATAATTTAAAACACGATATAAATCTCCAGTTAGTGAAAGGAGTATCCTTTTTGCAAACAAATATACATTCTGAAAAGGAAACAATTATTTTTATTCATGGATTAGTTGGCAATCGTCGCGCCTTCAAAAAGGAGCAAAAACGATTTTCTGCCTCCTACAACATTATAACTTATGACTTATTAGGTCACGGTGATGATAAAGGAGAAGCAATCGACTTTTCATTACAGCGTCTCGTAGATCAATTATTAAACTTATATGAACAAGAAGGTATTAAAAAAGCTCATATTTGTGCGCTAAGTTACGGCTGTTACATCTCTACGATTTTTGCACAAATGCATCCAGAAAAAGTATTAAGTATTTGTCATATTGGAGGACATTACAATAACCCTTCTCGCTTATATAGCGTATTCCAAAATTTTTGGGAGAAGCGAGGGGATGAATACTCTAAATGGCTCTCTCAATACGCAAATACTATTTTTCCAAGTGGTATACTAAAAGCAAATCCGTTTGCAGTCATTTCAAGAAATATTTACTACCGTTTCGGATTACAATTACATTCATCCATTATTGCCCAGTCATTACGACATCGGTTAGAATTCGATTTAAAGTCTAAATTAAAATCACTTCCTCACCCTATACTATGGGTAATGGGAGAGCATGATCATCTCTATAAATCTTGTCTATTTGATTTGAAATCTATTTTACCTAACGTTCTATATAAGGAAATACCTTTAGCAGGACATGCAGCGAACTTATTTCGTCCTAACTATTTCCATGACTTATATGATCGATTTTTAAATGGAAATTTAAAATAAAAACTATTAAACTTCCAATTTATACAACTATAAAAAGGCTTCCCAAGTTTCCTTGGAAAGCCTTTTCTCTATACGAAAAGTATATAAAACTACTTTTTCTTAGTATGCTTTTGTGTAACCTAATAGGTGCTTGCTCCAGTAAGAGTTACTTACAGAACTAATACGTACACCAGTTGCATCTGTTTCTGCACTAATGAACTGACCGTTTCCTAAGTAAACACCCATGTGAGAAGGACCTGATTTATAAGTATTTTGGAAGTATACTAAATCACCTGGTTGTGGATTGCTAGTTTTTGTTTTAGAGCTCCAGTATCCAGCAACTGTTTGACGAGCGCCTTTATGACCAGTTTGATTTAATACGTAGTGAATGAATCCACTGCAGTCAAAACCAGCAGGTGTTGTACCAGCAGTTCTGTATGGTGAACCATTTAAAGATCTAGCGAATCCAGCGATTGAAGATGTATCTCCACCTGTTGTTGGTTTTTGTACGTCTTTACCTGGTTGTTGAACGTTATTTGTAACGTTATTGTTATTGTTATTTGTAACGTTGTTTACTCCGCCTTTTACAAACTTAACGAAGTCTGCACTTACGTAACCCGTGCGGCCGTTATGGTTAATTTTGTACCAGCCATTTTCAGCGTCAGTAACGTTTAGTACTTTACCATTTGTTACTCCACCGATTACAGCGTTGTATGTAGCTGGGCCTGTACGTACTTTTAAAGCACCAGTGTTAACAACATAAGAACCACCAGTTTGAACTGTTGTAGTATTGTTGTTTGTAGTTGGTTGTTGTGTTTGGTTAGATACAGCAGAACCACCTTTTGTTACGAAGTCTTTGCTTACGTATCCAGTTCCACCATTGAAGTTGATTTTAAACCAATCTTGTACTTCACCTACAACTTGTACTGTTTTACCTTTGTTTACAGAACCTAATACTGTATGAGATGTACTTGGGCCTGTACGTACGTTAAGTGAAGAAACGTTTACTGTGTAAGTACCTGTTCCTTGTTGAACAGTCGTTCCTGTTTTGCCACCAGTCATTACGAAGTCACCACTTACATAACCTGTTTGACCATTTACGTTTACTTTGAACCAACCGTTTTCTTGTCCAACTACTTGTAGCACTTGACCTGATTTCACTTTAGAAATAACGTTATGTCCTGTACCAGCACCTGAACGAACATTTAATACATCAGCAGTTACTGTGTATTTTAATTCAGAAGTTGTTTCTACAGTTTTTGTTTCAGTTACAGTCGTTTGAGTTTGAGTTTGTCCATTAATTTCTTTTAGCGCTTCATTTGAAACTTGTGCATGAGCAGAATCCATTCCTGGAACTGCAACGCCAGCTACAGAAGCTGCTGCTAAACCTGCAATTACTTTTTTCATAAGTTGTCTTTACTTCCTTTCCCTACTATCCTCTTAAAAAAAACTTAAAACTTTAATACTTTACAATATTATCAAAGTAAAATATTCATCCAGTTCCATTTTTTAGCAAGAGTTTTATTTTTCACACAGAGTTCATTTTAAATGAACAAAGTGAAATCCGTGTGAACTTCATGTGAACTTTATCATTAATTATAGTGTTTTTGCAATTATTTTTTCAAATTTCTTATATATCGCATGAAAATTCGACATTTTATTTAATATCTCAATATAAAACATCCCTTTTCTATCTTCTATAAAAAATTCTATTAACCTAATACAAACCACATTATGTATTTCCTTATAAAGCTCCTTACATGAAGTATACTTTCATCATGACAAAAATCACTCTATTTATCAATAGTATAATATTTTTAGAAAACTAAATTTCTATACTATCTACAATTTTGAAATAATTTGACGAATTGTAAGATTTATTTCACAAAAACCATTTCTCCTTTAAAGAAAACACACACTATACCAACTGTTTTCTTTTCCGATAATGGAATTTATAGGATAATCATAGTATTATATATCATAATAAAACTTTAATTAGTAAAGGTTTTATCCCCCCGCTAATTATTAACCCTCACTACTCGGGCTACCCATTAATGCGGAATTTTATTGGAATAAAAAGAGGAGGCATATTTGTGAGAAATATAATAGATGATCCAATACAAAAAAATATAGAGCTATACTATGCTTTTATTCAATTCGTTTCAATGATAACATTACAAAAAGTATCAGCTATTGAAATACGTAAAAATGAATTAAAAAATCAGATGAAAAATGCTGGACAAAAAAACCCTTATTACGTATAAAAAAGGTGAACAGGTTATATTCCTGTTCACCTTTTATCAAATTATTTTATTTATAAATTTTCACACGGTTTTCTAACGGTTGGAATTCTTTTTCACCAGCATGTACTACCGGTTTACCAAATGGCATTTGCGCAGTGAGCTTCCAATTTGCTGGAACATCCCACTCTTTTCTCACTTCTTCATCAATTAGCGGATTGTAATGCTGCAACGTAGCACCAAACCCTTCAATTTCTAAAGCTGTCCAAATTGCAAATTGTAACATTCCTGATGATTGCTGAGACCAAGTTGGGAAATTATCTTTATATAATGCAAAGTTTGCTTGAAGGCCTTCCACAACTTCACTGTCTTCAAAATATAAAACCGTTCCATAACCACTTTTAAATGCATTCATTTTTTCTTCAGTAGGTGCAAAGTTATTTTCAGGTACAATTTTTCTTAATGTTTCTTTCGTAATATCCCATAATTTATCATGTTGTTCTCCTAATAAAACAACAACGCGAGCACTTTGAGAATTAAAAGCTGAAGGTGTATGTTTTACAGCATGATAAATCACTTCTTGAATTTTTTCATCAGAAACTACTTGCTCTTTACTAATTGCATAAATAGATCTTCTGTCTTCAATTGCTGAGTAAAAATCTTTTGCCATCATAATTCCCTCCAATTTTCAATTGAGGCTATTTCATATGTATATGTCATATTACGCCCCTCAAACTTATTATTAATAAGCTTATAACTTTATAATATCACAGCAACAAATAAACTCAAATGATAACACTTGTATTTAGAATCTTTTTCCTTTTTAAAGTTAAAATAAAAAGACCGTTTGTTGTTATCTAAAATTAGTAACAACAAACAGTCTTACTTATGTAGCGATCTAGATTCGTATTTTACTTAATTAACTAATCCAAATGCATACGACATTAACTTATTTGTCTCTGTAAAACGTTTTGTTTTACTTGATGTCCCCATGACCACTGTAATAATTCGATTATCACCTTGCTTTGCAGTCCCCGTAAAACAGTATCCTGCGCTATCTGTAAATCCAGTCTTTAGTCCATCCATTCCTTCTATATATAAACTTTTATTATTTTTATTTAACATGTCGTTTGTGCTTATAACATTAATATTATTAAATGCTAGCTGACTTTGACGTAAGTGAGTCACTTCTAATATTTCCGGATAATCTTTTATAAGATGATACGCCAATTGTGCTACATCACCAGCCGTCATTTTTGTTTCACTTCCATCTGGCTCTTGTAATCCAGAAGCATTTGCAAATTTAGCATGTTCCGACATTTTTAACTGTTTCGCTTTTGCATCCATAAGCTGAACGAAATCTTTCTCCGATTTTGCCATATGTTCTGCTAAAGCCACAGCTGAATTATTAGCTGACTCAATCATTAATGCATGATATAAATCTTTAACAGTTAATGTGTCATTAACTTGTACTGGGATTCTCGCTCCCTCTGTTTGTGCCGCCTTCGCACTCATTTTAACTGGATCTTCCCAGCGAACTTTCCCGTTATGTATACTCTCTAGTAGGAGATACGCTGTCATCATCTTAGACATACTAGCCGGTGCAAAAGCTTCATTTTCATTATATTGATAAATAATATCTCCATCACTCGCATCGATAATCATAGCCGCTTTTGCGTTAATTTCTGGTGGGATGTACTTTGGCGGGACTACTTTTTCAGTAAATCCTGCTTTAGGTAGTTCTGCCACTTGCAAAGGTTGTCCTTCTACATTCGCTACGCTCTTTTGATTTCCTTGGAATAAGAACCAACATATCCCTAAAATAATGACTAATAGGACTGTCATCCTTCCCCATTTTAACCGATTCATTTCAAAACTCCTTTAGCAAACCTTTTATACACTCACATTTAACCTTAACAACAATTCCTTTATACAGTCAAGGTAAAAAGTATATTTATTCATATACAGTAATTATTATTTTAATTTGTTTATGTTACACTAATAATACTGAAATATAAGAATATTCAACAATAAAATCTTGTAAATAAACTATTTAATAGAAGGGTTTCATACAAATGCTACTTCCAAAATCATTAAAATATGGAGACACAATTGGGATCTACTCTCCTTCTTCACCAGTAACCTACACTTCCCCAAATAGATTCGGACGAGCAAAATCTTACTTACAACAGAAAGGGTTTCATATATTAGAAGGTTCATTAACAGGTCGATATGATTTTTATCGTTCTGGTAGTATACAAGAGCGTGCTGATGAACTAAATGCCTTGATAAGAAACCCTAATATTTCTTGTATTATGTCAACAATTGGTGGGATGAATTCAAATTCAATATTACCTTATATTGATTATGATGCTTTTCTAAATAACCCTAAAATAATGATTGGATATTCAGATGCAACTGCTTTATTACTAGGAATTTATGCTAAAACAGGAATCCCTACATTTTATGGGCCAGCTCTCGTCCCTTCCTTTGGCGAATTTGAACCTTTTGTTAATTGTACATACAAATATTTTGCAGAAACTTTACTACATGATCAATCTCTTCCTTATCATATAAAACAACCATTATTTTGGTCAGATGAATTTATTAATTGGGAAGAAAAGACGAAGGAGAAAGAACTTCGACCAAACAATTGGATTTCAGTAATTGACGGAAAAGCTACTGGCCGTATTATTGGCGGGAATTTAAACACGATACAAGGAATTTGGGCTAGCCCCTATATGCCACATATTCAAGAAGGCGATATTCTCTTTATTGAGGACAGTTCAAAAGATGCAGCTACTATCGAAAGAAGCTTTTCATTCCTTAAAATTAACGGTGTATTCGATAAAATTTCAGGTATCATTCTTGGAAAACATGAGCAATTTGATGATTGTGGTACAAATCGAAAACCTTTTGAAATACTGTTAGAAGTACTTCAAAATCAAAGAATTCCTTTTCTAGCTGACTTCGATTGTTGCCATACACATCCAATGATCACCATGCCTATTGGTGTTCAAGTAGAGATGGATGCAACAAATAAAACGATACATATTATAGAACCTTGGAAAAAATGAATGCATGGCTTCTATTGTTTTACAATAAAAGCCATGATACTATGTAATTTGGAATGTGAAAGATTAAACAAAATAGGTTCCAATATCTATTATTAGAAAAATTAGGTATAAATATATATTTATATGCAAAAGAGAGTGAATAAATGAAACCAACTATTAAAAATTATGTATTTTTACATGTAGCTTTTTGATATATTCTATCATTATGGTTTACATGAAATGGGCAGCTCAATTCCCAATTGCTTCCACCTAATTTTTGTTACTTATTTCGGACTAGTTGTACTTTTATTCGGATATGCAATGTTATGGCAACAAGTAATTAAACATTTCGAAATTTCAAAAGCATATTCACATCGCGGGATTATTATACTATGGTCAATGCTTTGGTCAGTATTTCTATTTGGAGATACGATTTAGTGGAATCATTTACTTGGTGCAGCTATTATTATCGTTGGTGTAATCGTTTATTGTATCCAATAATAAAAAGCTCCGTTTATCACAAACGGAGCTTTTTACTATTGACCTAAATTTTGCACCTTATCTTTCAAATCTCGAACTTGATCTACGGTCTGCATAAGCTCTGAGTTTTTAAATTGCTCTACATCCACTTTTCCTTCTTCTATCTTTGTCATCGCCGTATCAATTAACGTATTTAACTTTTCGTTATATCCGACGATTTGTTGATGAAGATCCTTTGCTACATCAGGTGGCGTTAATTCATTGAATGCGGGTATATCTTGTTTAATTTCACTAAGCTTCGTTTCTAATTCTTTTCGAGCCTCGCTATCATTAACGGCCTTTTCTGCTAATGCTGGTGCATCGTTTGCAAATGCACTTATTTCATTTACATAGTCTGTCGCCTTTTGAGCATAATCTATGGAGTTCTTTCCTTCTTCCACTATTGAACATCCCATTAAACCAATTGAAACTATAAATACTAATAAAATTGATTTTATTTTCATTTTAGACTCCCTTCGTCTTTATCATTGTCTGTAATTTTCTCTATACATAACTTCTAGCTAAATTGTTTATAACCTTTTTCAAATAGCTATTTATCCTCTTACATGCCCTATTATCGTTACAACATCTATTTCTATATGTACGCTTATAATATCTTCAATTATATCCATATATCCTTGTCCTATAGCTGTTCCATAGTGTAATGTAAGCCCCTTCTTTTCATACACTGACTTTGGCACTGAAAAAATAAATCTCCTCAAGTTTCTTTCATCAGCTGGTTCCATAATTAAAACAATCCCATCCTCATCAAACATATACGCTCGCCCTCCAACTTTACATTCACTATGGCTCAGTATTGCCTTGGTCAGCAAAATTTAAAACATAATAAGTTAAGATACACTCCGCTCTATCATAAAGTGAAACTTTAATTAGCCCTCACCAGTCGAATCTTTACCAGCAAATAGCGGGATAAAAATAAAAAGCATTCATTCTTTTTTGTTAAGAATGAATACTTTTTAAAAAATCAATTTCTAACTCTAGCATCTTTTTTTGACGAGGTTTTACTTTCCTTACGGGAACTCCAGCGTAAATATACCAATCATCTAAACTCTCTTTTACCATACTCATCGCGCCGACTGCCGTTCCTTCTCCTACCGTTACATTTGGAAAAATAATAGAATTAGCACCAATAATCACATGTTTTTTTAAAATAACTTTTTCTGCTTTCACATTCCTATATTGATTCGGGACGGTTGGCCCCATTAATGTATTTCCACTGAAATCATCAAGTACTGCATATACGATTGTTTTAGCTGAGATGTTTGCAAAATCATGCATTTCAATCCCAACTTCCCCTCCATATAACGCTGTATACGCTGATATGTGCGAATAACTTCCAATTGTGATTTTACCACTTAAAATGCAAAAATCATCAATTCTTACATGATTGCCAACTGATATAGCACTCGGATTATATATACTTGCTTTTTTACTAACCAATACATTTTTCCCAACAGATAAAAATCCAATTTTCTTTAGTTCTTCTTGACTATAAAAACTATTCATCTACCGACACCACCTTCTGCTCTAAACAGATTACAATTTGCTCTACTAGTTCTTTCGTCATTCCTTCCCATAAAGGTAAACTTACGATTCGTTTTGCTATTTTATTCGTTTTTGTTAAATCTGTAGACTTATAGTTTTTAAAAAGAACTTGTTGGTGGCAAGATGGTGAAAAGTATAATCTAGCTTCTATTTTCTGTTTTTTCAGTTCTTCTATTACTTGTATGTTGCGAACTTCTTCTGGACAAATGATAGGCATAAATTGGTGAATAACTGCTTCTGTCTTTTGGACATTCCACCCTTTTTTCATTAGCCTAGTATTTTGTAACAACTGTTTATACCATTCAGAAATACGGGTGCGTTCTTTTAATTTTTGATCCCACTTTTTTATAGTCGCAATCCCAATAGCTGCTGCGTATTCAGACATTTTACAATTAAACCCCATCATCGTGCATTCACGATTTTTATCAAATCCGAAATTCCCCATTCTTTTAATACGTTGTATATCTTCTTCGTTTTTACTATATATGAGCCCTCCTTCACCAATTCCGAACGGCTTTGTTGCATGAAAGCTATATACGATCATTCCACTAAAATCTTGACCGTAATGCATCCCTCCATTCATTAATCCAAATCCCGGCGCCGCATCTACGACAACCGGAATCCCCTTCTTCTCTAATTCTTCATATTCTTCTAAGTTCATCCATGATCCAAAGGTGGCGTACGGGACAA
The DNA here is from genome assembly GCF_038006365.1 of Bacillus sp. FSL L8-0152. NCBI lineage: Bacteria > Bacillati > Bacillota > Bacilli > Caryophanales > Bacillaceae > Bacillus > Bacillus sp. FSL L8-0152. The sequence continues at coordinate 1,947,182 of NZ_JBBOVB010000001.1, read as the reverse complement.
CAATCGCAACCTCTTCTTTTAATTCTTCTATCTTATCCAAAAGTACCGTTTTATCCATATACCAATCATCTATTGAAATATCAATAAAGTAAGGTTCCAATCCACACCAAATAGCGGCTAAGGCAGTCGCAGGGAATGTAAAGCTAGGCATGAGAGCATACTTTCCCTTTCTTCTTTTCTTTAGTTGAATAGCCGCCATTAACCCTAACGTTGCGTTTGCTACTGTTGTAACAGCTCCCCTGTTTTGAAAAAATGACGACATAATTGTTTCCTCAAAACGTTGATTTATAGGTCCATAATTCGTATATATGTGAGATGTATCAATTTCCTTCAATTCGTCCAAATACTCACTTACAGGTACAGTTGAAGCACGTAAAAAAGGAATATTCTCCATATCTATCTATTCCTTCCTATCATTTTCGGACAATATAGAGCATATCTGTTTCAGATAATCCAAATTTCCTAGCACTTTTCATTCCTTGTTTTTCCGCTATGTTATATAATTCTACCTTAAATCCTGCATTCATTAATCGTTGAATAAATCCCGATTGATTGTAAATTCTCACATGATCTTCTTGACCAAAAGCTAATTTCCTCAATTGTGGTGTTACAATTAATTCATTCTCTATAATAAAATCTACATTCATTACGATTGGTACTTGAATAATTCCCCATCCATTTGGCTTTAACACTCTATATAACTCTCGCATTGCTTTGTCATCATCAGGAACGTGTTCTAATACATGGCTACATAATATTACATCAAAAGTATTACTATCATATGTAATTCTTGTAACATCAATTTCCTTCATTAATGGATCCTTTGGTTCTAAGTCACCACATACATACGTAATATTTTTATACTCGTTAAACCAATCTCTTAACTTTGCTTCAGGTGCAATATGAAGCATTGTATAGTTTCTATTTAACAAGTCCGTTTCCGTTTCAATGTACGCACGGTACAATCTTTCACGATCCATCGAATTACAAACTGGACATATCCCTGTATCTTTATTCCACATTTCAAATTTATATTTCGGAAAATCATAATGTGCTGGCCAAGGTGAAAATTTTTCAAATTGTTGATTGCAATATTGACAATAACAACATTCTTTCTCGAACATATGAGCAACTAACTTGTTTAAGCCTTTTTTTATCTTTTCATTATAAATTTGATCTAGTTCGCCATTTCTTACTGCATCCTTAACTATAAATCCCGCATTTTCTAAACAATAAGATAAACTCTCTTTATACTCACTTTCGGAGCTTAAAAACCCACTATTATATGCATCTATAATTAATTCAATCCACTCTTCAATTGTCATTAAAATAAAATGCATTTGTTTTTGATTTTGTCCACTATGCTGTCTAAAATAACTAAGAGGTTCATGTATATAAACTACTTTTCCTTTCCTCATCATATCTAGCCAAGTTGCAATGTCATTAATAGCAGAATAAGCCTTTCCTTTAAAATATCCAAACTTCCCGTCAAACAAATTCCGATTAAACAAAACAGTTGTCGGCTCACCAACTACATTTTTCAAGTTTTTTAACATATAATTCCCTAATTCTTTTCCTTCAAAAAGTGTAGTTTCTTTCGCGATTTTCATATTTAATGTTGAAGGTGGTAATATCTCTCCATTCTCATCAATCAGTTCACGATATGACGTCACAAATGAAATATTTTCTAACGCCAAAAAGTATTTCATCATTCTCTCGATCTTTTCATGATGAAATAAATCATCATCTAATAAAAAGTTTATATAGTCCCCATTCGCAAGTTCTACACACTTATTAAAGTTTTCGGCAACTAACGGCGTTTCATTTTTTACATATGTAATACACTCATATTCACGTAAGTACGGTTGAATCATAGCATTGACTTCATTATTTGTACTGTCGTCAGAAATAATAATTTCAATATTTTCATATGTTTGATTCAAAGCGCTGTTGAGTGCTAATTCCAAGTAATAAGGTCTATTGTATGCAGGAATAAGTATACTTACTTTCGGTAAAGAAGAATTATTATTTATATGTTGTTTTTTCTTTTCTATGTTTATTTTCTTCGCTCTAATTTTTTGGTAATAGTCTAATGTATATAATATTGATGATGGAACTATCCTTCTTGCATAATCTAGAAAATTAGTTATCGCTTTGTCTAACTCTTTTTCAGTGGATAAGAAACCATATTGTTCTCCTGCTATAATACTGTGTGAAAAATCTTCTAACCCATCCATCATTTTATTAGATTCATTTAACTGTTGATCTGGATGTAATCGAAAGTAACTAAGTGTCTCTGCTATATATACAGCTTTTCCTTTACTTAATAAAGATAACCATGAAGCTATATCTACGTTACATAAATACCGCCTCTTATCAAAAATCCCAAACGGTTCTTGTAAATCATTTTTACGAAATAAAACTGTTGTCGGTTCTCCAATATAATTTTTTTGATCCACAATTACCTTATTTCCTAATTCTGTTCCCGCTATAATGGTATCCTCTTCAAATAAACGGACAGTCGAATAAATATGTCGTAGCTCTTTCCCTTTATCATCAATGACTTGACGATGAGATGTTACAAGCTTAATTTCATTATCTAAATCATCGAAAAAATACTTCATCATTTTTTCAATTTTATTCACATGAAATACATCATCATCCATTAAAAAATTTATATATTCACCGTTCGCTTCATTAAATAACATTAGCGCATTTTCAAATTGTCCGAGAGTTGATCTATTTTTTATATAAATAATATTTGAATGATCACATAAGTATTTTTGTAACACTTTTTCTGTTTCATCATTCGTGCTGTCATCTCCAACTATAATTTCTATATTAGGGTACGTTTGTTCTAACACACTACATAGCGCCTTTTCAAAGTAACGAGGACGATTATACGTAGGAATTAATACACTTACCAATGGAAGTTGCTCTACCACCTCTTCAGTTCTTTCAATACGAGTTCTCATTTTAACTCTCTCACCTCTTCGCATATTATTTATATACGCGACACAAAAATCACATTACTTTAACTGTATGGAGCCTATATACTTTTATGCAAACATGAAACAAAATATCATACTTTTCGTTCCTGAATAAACATATTTAATAAAGCGGACATTTTATTTGCACCTTTTTTATTCATATGATCACTATCATAAAAATCAGCCTCACAAAATAATGGCGAATCAAATAGGTCTATGATTTGAAAAGAATATTGAGTTTGAAACTCATTTATAACTTTATAAAAATCTTCTTTTAATTTCTTACTACTACAATTGAAATAATGTGAAGTAACAGGGAATACAACAATTAATGGCTTTATATCGTTTTTCAACAGTAATTCTAAATATTTCTTAAAAATCATTTTATTTTCAACTAAAGTATGAGGATACACCAATTTAGTATGTGAAGCTGCTCTTATTTTCCCGTGTTCTTCAAAAGGAATATGAAGAGAAGTAGTATTCCATTCAGCATTTATCCAAGGCAGTATCAATGATTCATCTTTTAGTTCGTCTAATAAAATATATTCAAAATGCAAATTAAAAATAGAAAGAAGTGGTTTCGGAGTATTTAGATGTGAGAATCCATCAGTGGGTAGAGGAGAGTGAACTACAGTATGATGACCATCTTGAAACAATGGATAATATACTTTGTGAATTCTATATGATTCAGATGATAACGACATATCAAAGTAAAACGAGAAATAGGCTATTCCTATTAAACAATATTGAAATGAATGATTGTTTGATAAAAGTTGTGACGCTATTAAATAATCATAGTATAGATCTTGCGATGGAAGTGTTAATTTTATTGACTTTTTTGAGAGAAGCTCCGTACTTATGCCACAATGTGGATAAGACAAACCGGTAGCAAACAATTCATACGTCGGATCACTCTTTGCTTTTTTCATAGAAATGTATAAAGACATAAGATCCGGATTTATTTGATAGATAGAAATTAATTTATCCTTCCATTCATACATGTATTTTGTTAAATTAATAATTTTTGAACTTTGCACGCCCCTATTTATCAAGTCATTTGTAAGTTTTTCTGCGTCCACTCTCCAAATGACTATATATTGAAAAGAACTTTCTATACGAACAACATTTGAAACGTCTACAACATGAACTATTGTTTTACATTTATTTTTGTCTAACGTATTTCGAATCCTATCCCCTGATAATTCATCACTTAAAACAATGATTTTATATTGCTCCTTCATGTACATCCCCTCCATTATATGTATAATATGAAATTCATTTTTAATTCGTAACAATCATATACACCTTCAATCTAACAAAAAAATAGCTCCACCATTAGGCGTAGCTATTTTTACAATTATTGCTTATTCAAATCATATTCCTTTATCTAACTCATAAAGTTTACGATACTTTTCATTTTCTTTCAGAAGTTGTTTATGACTACCTTGCATGACAATTTGGCCACGATCAAGGAATATAACTTCGTCTACATGTTCTATTCCTACAAGATGGTGCGTAATCCAAATAACCGTCTTTTCTTCCGTTGCAGAAAACATTGTTTCAATTAAAGACAATTCTGTTTTTGGATCTAAACCGATAGTCGGTTCATCAAGTACAATAATTGGTGTTTCTTGCATAAGAGTTCTAGCAAAAGCAACTCTTTGTCTTTCCCCACCAGAAAACCGCTTTCCCATTTCATGCATTTTTGTTTGTAATCCGTCTGGAAGAGAAGTAACATGTGAAGCTAGTTGTGCTTTCTCTAAAGCTTTCCATATCTCTTCATCCGTCGCCTCTGGTTTGCCAATTCGTACATTATTTCCAATTGTCGTATCAAACAAATGCGGCTTTTGATTTAATACAGAAATATATTTAGATAAAAGATTCGTATGAGCTCGTTCACCATTCAATACAACTTGGCCATTTACTGGGCTTAACGCCCCTGTTAACAATTTTAGTAAAGTAGATTTCCCTGTGCCACTTCTCCCTAAAACAGCAATTTTCTTCCCTGCTTTTATTTGTAATGATACATCTTTTAATACAATCTCATTACTATCTGGATAACTATACGATACGTGATTCAGTTCAATATCTACATGTTTTGGTTCAATATAATCTTTCTCTCCATGCAAATCCGTTTCATCATGTAAAACACTATCACTTTCTACGCCATTAAGACGATGGGTAGATTCTACATACGACGGTATTCGATCGATGGCATCTGCAATAGGAATAAGCGCGTTCGTTACAGATAAAGTCATTAATACGAAAGCTGCGATAACTGTAGGAGCAATTTGTTCACTTGCCGCTTCATTACCAGTCCATATGATCATCGAAATAACTACAATACCTACTACTAATTGAATGATACTGTCCCGAATATGATACCAGCGTTTCACTCTCTTTTCGATTTTTAACAACTGATCATTTTGTTTTACATACTCATTAATAAATTCATCTTTACGACCACTTGCTTGCCAATCAGATAATCCAAAAACAGCATCTGTCAGTTGTTGATACAAACGGTTTCTTCCTTGCTTTAAAGTAACATGATGTTTCTTCATCAAAAGTAATGATACAAACGGAAGAAGAAAAACGATAATAGCTAACATACAACCTACAATAAGTGCAAAAACAAAATCAAATGCACCGATAACAAGTACGAAGATACTATAAACAACTAGCGCTAATATGCTAGGAAATATTGTACGTAAATATAGGTTTTGCAAATGCTCTATATCTTCGGATAACACTCCTAACATATCACCCGTTTGAAATCGAGAACGGAAAAATAACGCCTGTGGTTCTACTATTCTATATAGCCTCGTTCTCATTTTTTCTAATATACGTAGTACGACATCATGTCCAACTAAGCGCTCTATATAATGAAATACAGCTTGCCCTATACTAAACGCTCTTGTTGCAACAATAGGAACATATACAGCCATTACATTTTCTGGTCTAAGGGCAGATTTTGAGATCAAATAACCTGAAATAAAAAGTAACATCGCTCCTGAACTAACTCCAAGAAGACCAAGGAAAATAGTTAAAGTCATTCTACCTTTATTTTGTTTTATATAAGGTTTAACCCAGTTACTCATTTCTCTCCCCTCTCTTCCCTATGAAAATGTAATGTCTCATTCTCTAAAAGTTCTTCATACGTCCCACTTTCTTTCATTTCCCCTTTATTTAAAATAAGAATATGGTCCATTTGTTTCATCCAATGTAGACGGTGGGTTGCTAAAAATACTAACTTTCCATTAAATAGACGTAACATCGCTTGCTTTATTTCAAATTCGGTTTCAATATCAAGATGTGCCGTAGGCTCATCTAATAAAATGATTGGTTTTTTACTTAAAAGCGCACGCGCCATAGCAACACGCTGTTCTTGTCCGCCACTTAGCATACGTCCACCTTCCCCAATTCTTTCGTGCATCCCATTTGGAAGTGATGTAACGAGTGAACGAAGGCCGACTTCATTAATAACTCTTTCAACTTCTTCATCTGTTGCATTTGTTTCATAAAAACGAATGTTATCCTTTAATGAAAGCGGAAAAATATAAGGTTGCTGCGGAATATAAGCGATATTTTTTTGCCAATCTTCACGAGTAGATCCATCAACTTCTAGACCATTTACTAACATCTTTCCACTCGAAGGAGATAAAAAACCTGCTAATACGTCGATTAACGTCGATTTGCCTGCACCACTTTCACCAATAACACCAATAGCACCGTTACCTTCCCAAGTAAAATTAATCCTTTCTAATATAGCCTTTTCAGATTCAGTATTATTAACTTTGATATCTTGTAATTTCAAGCTACTAGAGGCATTCCATACTATGTCTTCGTTTAAATCTTTCTTTTGTATTCCTTTTTGTTGTTGCAAAATCTCTTCTATTTGCTCCATCGCAATTTGTCCATCTAATGTCGCATGATAATTTGCTCCCACTTGTTTAATCGGCAGAAAATATTCCGGAGCTAAAATCAAAATTGTAAGGGCTGGTAATAGTATAATCGTTCCATCTATTAAACGTATCCCTAATCCAACTGCCACAAACGCGATTGATAAACTCGTAAAGAAATCTAATGCAAAAGAAGAAAGAAAAGCAACTCGCAAAGTACGCATCGTTGCTTTTCTATACCTTTTACTTACTTTTTCAATCTTTCCTTCGTGCTGTTCACTTTTCCCTAAATACTTTAATGTTTCTAAACCTTTTAACGTATCTACAAAATGGTTCGAAAGTACACGATATATCTCGTACTGACTATCTGCCATTTTTTGCGCTGCTAATCCGAGAAGAATCATAAATATGATCACGATAGGAATCGTTACAACTAAAATGATTCCAGACTCAATATCTAGCGTAAAAACGTATAGTGCAATTAGACCTGGAACGATGCTACTTCTAATCATTTTAGGAATCGTTAATTCAATATATGTTTTAAATTTCTCAATCCCTTCAATTGATAAGGTAACCAGATGACCAGTTCCAACAGTTTGAACATACCTTGGACCTAATGTGAAATATGCCTCTATTAGTTGTTTTCTTAGTAACGACCCTGTTTTTTCAGCAAAACGTTCCACTAATATTTGTGATGTTCGAACTACTATGTGACGCGCTGCAAACGCGATACCAAAATAAACAATTTCACTTAATATTGTTTGTACTGTCTCTCCATGAAATAAAAACGTAATAGCTCGTGCTAAAAAGATTGTTTGCGCAATAATACTAAAAGCTTCTAAAATACTAATAATCGTTAACGCTACATATAAAATACGGCTACCGGGATAAGACGGAAGTCCTCTTTTTCTTTTCATTAGTACTCCAAATCGTTGTCTGACTTAACAGGTTGTCTAAATACATAATAACTCCATATTTGACTTCCGATAACGAAAGGCAAAATAGCAATCGCAAAGTAAGTCATAAGTTTTAATGCATAAGCTCCTGATGCTGCGTTGTAAATTGTCAAATCATTCATTGCTCCTAAAGAGCTAATCATAACACGTGGGAACATACCGATAAATACACTCGCACTTAGTAAAATGATTGTTAAACTCGTCATAAAGAAAGCCCAACCATCTCTTCTTCTTTTATTTAATAAAGTGGACACTAATAGTGCTACAAAAGCTCCGATTGGCACCATAATCCATTCTGTTCCATGAGCAGTGAAAATGTCGGTTTTCCATAACCCCACACCAGCAAAAACAAGAAGTGTAATTAATGAAAATGGTGCAATTTTTATTGCAGCAATTCGTGCACGTTCTCTCAATTTACCAGTTGTACGTATCGTAAGAAATTGTAATCCGTGAACAATACATAGCAGGAGAAACATTACTCCTCCAAGTAACGCAAATGGATGAAGTAATTGCAAGAATCCACCTACAACATTTTTACTCTCATCAATAGGTACACCTACCATAAAGTTTGCAATCGCAACTCCCCAAAGGATAGGAGGTAACATACTTCCAATAAACATCCCCCAATCCCATGCACTCTTCCATTTATGATTATCTATTTTCGCGCGAAATTTAAAAGAAACACCTCTTAAAATTAAAGCAAGAAGCATAAATACAAATGGAATATAAAAACCACTAAATAAAGTTGCATACCAGTGCGGAAATGCTGCAAACATCGCTCCGCCAGCACAAACAAGCCATACTTCATTCGCGTGCCAGAACGGTCCTATTGTATTTAAGTAAACTCGTTTTTCAAAATCATTCTTTCCTAAAAACCTCGAAACCATTCCTACCCCAAAGTCGAAACCTTCCAGTACAAAGAATCCAACAAATAAGATTGCAATAACTAAAAACCATAACTCATTAAGAGATAACATACTCTTCCTCCTTATCAAATGGATCATGGCTTTGATAATCCTTTTTCGTTTTCTTATTCTTGTGGCCCTTAATGGTACGAACAAATAAGTACACACAAATTCCACCCATAATTAAATACATTGATGTGAATGAAATAAGTGAGAATAATACTTCACCGAATGTTACATTTGGTGATACAGCATCTTCTGTTTTCATTACACCAAATACAACCCAAGGTTGACGACCCATTTCAGTCATAATCCACCCTACTGTATTACCGATGAATGGAAGAGAAATTGCATACACCATTAATTTTAAATACCACGTTTTTTCCGCTAAACGATCTTTTCTTGATAAGAACCATCCGTAAGCTCCTAGAAGAAGCATGAATGTTCCACTCATTACCATCGCTCTAAAACTCCAAAACATTGTATGCACTGGAGGAATATAATCTCCAGGTCCATATTTTTCCTCATATTGTTTTTGAATTTGATTCATCCCTTCAACTTGACCGCTAAACTTATCATACGATAATAGACTTAGCATATAAGGGATTTGAATTTCAAACGAATTTTCTTTCTTCTCTGTATCAATTTTCGAAAATACTGTAAATGGTGCTGGATCCTCACTTGTATTCCATAGCGCTTCGGCTGCCGCCATCTTCATTGGATGTGTCTTAATTAATTGTTGCGCTTGTGCATGACCGAAGAATAATACAAGCGCCGTTGTAATTGTTCCAACAATGATAGAAATTCGGAAAGATTTTTTAAATACTACAGTTTCTTGTCCTTTTGTAATTTTCCATGCACTTACACCAGCAATAAAGAATGCACCTGTTGCAATTGCCGCTGTAATTGTATGCGGGAATTGTACCCATAGTTGTGGATTTTGAATAATGGCTAAGAAATCATTCATTTGCGCACGACCATCAGCTGCCATTTCATACCCGACAGGTGACTGCATAAATGCACTTGCAGTTAAAATCCAGAATGCTGATAACATCGTTCCAATTGAAAGGAGCCAAATACACATTAAGTGAATTCGCTTCGGTAATTTATCCTCACCGAATACCCATAAACCCAGGAATGTAGACTCAATGAAAAATGCCAGTAATCCTTCAATCGCAAGTGATGGACCAAATACATCACCTACAAAACGTGAATACGTTGACCAGTTCATACCAAACTGGAATTCTTGTAAAATACCTGTTACTACACCTACTGCAAAGTTAATAAGGAATAATTGCGTCCAAAACTTTGCCATCTTCTTATATACTTCTTGCCCTTTTACCACATACAACGTTTGCATGATCGCAATAATAAAAGCTAAACCAATTGACAGCGGAACAAAAAAGTAATGGAAAATCGTTGTTGATGCGAACTGTATTCGTGCCAATTCGAGCGTTTCCATACTAAAATCACTTCCTTCATAGTTTTTATAATAAAAGTTAATTGAGCAATCTTATCAAACTCAATTATTAAGAAATACGAAAAGACAAAAACATTTTGTATGTATTGTCGAAAAATATGAAGTTTCAGTTTTTCAAACTATTGTAATGCTATTTTTTACCTTTTCACTATTTCTGTAGTGTTTTATTCGTTAATCGAATTGTATAATATACCTGCATAGTAAATTCAGGTTATTTTTGACGTATTATTGACATCATTTTGTCTGAAATATGTCTTTTGTCATTTTTTTGAATCAGATTTTTCTCATTAGAAAAATGTGTTTTTTCAATATACTTCTTACTTTTATATCTATAAAACAATCGTTTTTCTCTTCATACACTTGACTTTCACCCGAAAAAATGTCCTCGAAACTACCCTCGATAAATGCTTGTTTTTTGTCAAGAGAAAAATGTATTTTCAAAATTCAAACTCGAAATAATGTTATTCAAAAATAGAAAATAACTTCCCTCTTCTCGACTAAAAGTTCATTTTTTTGTCATTTTTCCAGAATAAATAAAAAAAACTGAAAGTCGATTAGACTCTCAGTTTTTTATTTATTTTGCTGTATGTTTTCTAACGGCTGGTAAAATTTCAGTAGCAATTAATTCAATATTTTTCTCAATTTTATCAAATGGTACACCGCCAAAATCAATTTGTGCCATAAAGCGTTGTTGGCCAAATAATTCATATTGGTAAAGCATTTTCTCAATGATTTGTTGTGGGCTACCAACCATTAAAGCATCACGGTAATCTATTGCATTTGTAAATTGCTGTTTCGGATACCCACCACCGCGCAGTGTAAGCATACCAGCATTAATGTGAGGGTAATATTCACTAAGTGCATCTTGTGAATTTTTTGCCGTATAAAATAAACTCGTTGTCGCAACTGGTAAACTAGCTGGATCAAATCCACTTTGCTGAGCAGCCTCGCGGTAAGCATCTACTGACACTTTAAAGTTAATTGCTGGACCACCAAGTGTTGTTATCATCATTGGCACACCTGCACGTCCTGCTTTAATTGCACTAGCTGGCGGTCCACCAACCGCACGCCAAATTGGTAGGTTATTATTTTTAGCTCTAGGGATAACTGAAGCATGCTCAAGTGGTGCTCTGAACTGCCCATTCCATGTTACATGTTCCTCTTTATTAATTTTTAATAAAAGATCCATCTTCTCTTCAAATAACTCTTCATAATCATTCACATCATAACCAAGTAAACTATATCCTCCAATACGAGATCCACGACCAGCTACGATTTCAGCACGACCATTAGAAATCAAGTCAATGGTAGCGAAATCCTCATATACACGAACTGGGTCAGATGTACTTAATATCGTTGCGGAACTTGCAATTTTTATATTTTTCGTAGCTTGCGCGACCGCACCTAAAATAACTGTATGAGCTTGCGTTGTAAAATGCGTTTGATGACTTTCGCCTACAGCAAACACATCAAGCCCTGCCTCATCTGCTAACTTAGCTGTTTCAATTAGTTCGTGAATTCTTTTTTCTGGCGTAATTTTCTCCCCATTATGTGGATTTAAAACATGATCGCCAATTGAATATAACCCAAACTCAATTCCTTTTCTTGTATCTATACGGTATTTTTCCATAGTTACTCTCCCCTTTAATAATGTAGTATTAGTTTTTCTTCTAAAAACGTTGGTAAGTCAAGTATATCTCCGTATTACCTACCTCATCACTTGATTAGTCAATTGATAAGGTAAAAAAAATTACTCTTGCGGTAATTCTTTTTTTTCGCTATGCTTATGAACTTTCGTCATCAGCTCGTATAATATTTTCTGCTCTTCTTCATTTAATACATCATCAAAAAACGAAGATTGAAATGCAAGTTGCTCTGGCAATGCTCTCTCTAAAGCAGCTTCTCCTTGCTCTGTAAGACTAATTGTTTTCGTTTTCCAATCTTGTTTTCGTACAATATATCCTTCTTTTTCAAGACGAGTTAACATTCGAGAAATGCCACCTTGTGTAACAGTTACCTTTTCAGCTAACTCCATTTGTGTGAGTGGTTGATACGTACGTATTTGCAAAAGCACATCAAATTGAGCTGTCGTTAAATCAAAACGTTTTAAAAACTCATTTGACATTTGATTACTTTGGTTCGTAAATCGTATTAAACGTAACCATATTAATGATCCTATCGTATTATCACGCATGTTTCATCACTTCCTAGCGTTCATCTTACTATCACTTTACTACGCAAGTGATAAAAAAGCAAGATAAAATGTAATAAATATAGCGATAGAGTATTGCATAAATAATGATAAGTAAGAATTCATATAAACATGAATTCTTACTTATCATTATTCTTAACTTTTCATTTCATTCATTACTATATTTAAAGCTGCCATAGCTTTTGGCCAACCAACGTAAAAAGCCATATGTGTTATTAATGCAACCAATTCATTCTCCATAACCCCATTTTGTTTAGCTAGCTTCAGATGAAATTGTAATTGTTCTGTATTACCGAGACTGATTAGTGCTGACACAGTACACAAACTTCTTTCTCTTAATGTTAAAGTGGCATCCCGCCACACTTCCTCAAATAATATCTTTTCACTATAATGAGCAAATGCAGGTGACATTTCTCTCATTTTCTTTTTAATATGTACTTCAATAAGTTCATTTTTCATTTTTTTCTCCCTTTATTTTCACCATTTGTGCTATCCCTTGACCAAATGACCAGTTTTCAGCAGCTGTCTCATTTAGTGTAATAAAAATATCCGAAGTTTTAACGTCGGAATGTTCCGTAATTTTTAGGGAAACCGATTGATACAAATCTTTTTTCTGTTGCACCGTTCTTCCCGGTCCACATGTAATAGAAACATAAATCATATTCTCTGTTCTCTTTTCTCCTCTTTCCAACAAATAATATGGATTATATAAAAATTTGTTTTGTTGGTAAGGTAAGAACATTTGAAAATAATCATTTTCAGGGATGTTAAAATGTTCAATTAATGAAAGATGGATACATTCACCCATTTTTTCCAACTCTTCTTCATTTAATATGTTTTCAGAATAATAAATCTTCACAAAAGGCATAGACTTTCATTCCTTTTCTTATTTTTAATATACAACAAAATTTCATCGTGAAATGTGTAAAATCTCATATACTGTAACACCCTTATTCACTACAATATCAGGCTTCTCTTCATAAAACTCAAACCTACTATATCCCCATTTATCCGGATTATAAACGATTACATTCCCTAAACACTTTTCGTTGTTTTGTACATCTTCATTCATAGTGCTTAATTGAGTCCCAATCAGTGTTTTACTTTGAGAAATACTTCCTGCATATTCAACAACATATCTACTTTTCCTAAATCCATCACTTAGATTAACCACTAATGGAACACCTATATGTATTTGTTGCCATCCAAAAGATTGTAAAATGTTATCGTAATACCCTTCAAAGATAAATTTATTCATCCCTTCATGACCATTCCAAATATATAAAGGTGCATAGCAGTTATAAAAATTCCCGTCTTTCTCCGTTTCCGTAATTAAATAAGCTTTAAAATTTAGTTCTTGGAAACCATCAGTTTTATAGCCATTATCCTTTACCCTTTTCTTAATAATTTCCATGTCATAATCCTTTGGAAGAATGACCTTATATTGCATTCCAATCATGTTTATCACTCGCTTTCAATCTTATATACATTATGATAACTCGATAAGTAGCTAACGTAAAATAGGTATAAATTATGTTTGGTATCATTTATAATGATAGTGCATAAGGGGCTGAGATATATGGAAATAAATGATCTTATTATATTCAAAACTGTAGCCAGTGAGGGTTCTATTAGTAAAGCTGCTAAAGAGTTAGGTTATGTTCAACCGAACGTAACTGAAAGAATCAAAAAATTAGAACAAGAATTAGAAACACCCTTACTACATAGAGATAACAAAGGCGTTTCCTTATTACCTTCTGGTGACATTTTATTAGATTACACGAATCAAATATTAACTCTATTAGAAGAAGCGAAAGATAAAATTAAAACAAGTGGGTCTTCTTATATAATCGCGACGTCACAATCGATTTTGACTAATTATTTAAGTAAGCGTATTAAAGAAAATTTCATAAATTATCAAATATATGTAGAAAATAGTAGTCATTTGCCAAAATTACTGCAGCAACAAAAAGTTGATATGGTCATCACTTATGAGGATGATTCTGGTACAGGTTTTAAAAAAGTATTTACTACTTCAATTTCTATAGGCTTACTAAAAGATCAAGAAAAATGTATCATTGACTATTCAAAGGAACTCTTCTTCGTTAGTAATGACAAAAAGTGCCCTTTTAGAAATAAGACGATACAATTTCTAAAAGAAAATAATTTATCTCAGCGTCAACTTCAACAATTAGATTCTTATTCGCTTATGGAAGAGTTTATTCAGGACGGAAAAGGGATAGCCTTTTTGCCGATTAAAAATGATAAATTGGTACCAATTGAAGATTTTCCAGTTGAGAAATTAGCTGTTCATTTCTTTACAAATCAAAACTCTTTCAAACAAATCCCTGATGAACTATTTGGTTAATAAAAAATCCCTCCTTTATGAATCTAAAAGAGGGATTTTCATATTCTATACAATTGATTTTTCACACATTTTGCTCCACTTCTGCACTTTTCTCCTTCTTATTCCGTTTCATATTCTTCAGTCCCTTAACCGTGCCAACTAATCCTTTCGGGAAAACTAGCAATACGATAATGTACAATAAACCAAGAATAATCGTCCATCGTTCAAAGATCGGATACTCTGTAGCTAGTTCTGATAAATAATATTTTAGAGATTCAATAATTCCAGCTCCTGCAATTGCTCCAATTAACGTTCCAACCCCACCAATCATCGTCATCAATAATGCATTTAATGTCATTTCAATTGAAAATACAGTCGTATTAACAAAACGCAATGTGATAACAAATAAACCACCGCTAATCGCAGCTACTACTCCTGCAACAATGCTAGCAATAATTTTATAATGAAGCACTTTATATCCTAGTGCTTCAACACGTTGCTCATTTTGGGAAATTGCCTTTAATACTTTTCCAATAGAAGATTTGGTGAAAAGACGTAACAGAACAAAAATGATAAGTAAACATATAAGTGTTACATAATAAAACGTAAAACGATCACGGAATACGTCTGGTACACCAAATGTAAAACCATCTCCTCCGTGAGTAAGCCCACGCCATTTTTCAGCAAGTACAAAAAATAACTGTGAAATAGCAAGTGTTAACATTGCATAAAAATGACTTTTCAATCGTAAAGAAAGCAAACCAATTATATAACTAACGATTGCTGAAACGATAATTGCAGCTACTATTCCAATTAAAAAGTTCGTTATTGATACGCCTTGTCGATCAAATAAAAGCGCTACCCCATATGCTCCTATCCCAAAGAACATACAATGACCGAACGATACAATTCCTGTATACCCAAGCAATACATCAAAACTCATTGCAAAAATAGCAAAGATGAAGATTTGAGTGAACAAAATTAACAGGCTCCGTGAATCATTTACGAACGGAAATACACTTAAACAAATGAGCATACATACTCCGAAGTATACTTTAATTCGGTCCGATGTGTTGTTCACCATTTCACCCCTTTTCACCAACAAGTCCAGTTGGCTTCACTATTAAGAAAAATAGTAACATTAACATATTAATTGCAAGTGATAAATCTGGTATAAAATACGCTGTAAAAGCACCAGCTAATCCGACAATTAAAGAAGCAATAGCTGAACCTTGAACACTTCCTAATCCACCGATAATTACTACTATAAAAGCTAAAATTGCATACTGCATGCCCATCTCGGCGAAAATAACGCCCGAATACGGCGCTAATAAGAATCCTCCCAAAGCTGCCATCCCTGCCCCTAATAAAAAGACGAAAGAAAATATCGCTTTTACATTAATACCAAGCGCTTGAACCATTTCTTTATCCATTACACCTGCACGGATCATAAGACCTATCTTCGTCTTTTGGAGTAATAGTAGTAGTGCAATGTAAATAATTATCCCAATCAAAATAACAAATAGACGATATTTAATTAATATAATACCTCCGAATGTAAAACTTCCTTGTAACCATAACGGTAATTTTGCACTAATAGGGTTTGGCCCCCAAAATATTTTAATACACTCACTAAGAACGAGCATTCCTCCAAGCGTAACGAGCAGCTGTCGAACATGATTTCCATATACCGGCCTAATAAGAAACCTTTCTAAAATAAATCCTAGGAACATTCCCATGGCTACTGCTCCAACTAAAGCTAATATATAACTTCCTGTCATATTAAATAACCAAACACCTGTAAATGCTCCCCATGCAAATAAACCACCGTGTGCAAAGTTTAAAACGCTCATTAAACCAAAAATAAGTGAAAGACCTGATGCTAACAAAAAAATGAGCATCCCTGTTGAAATCCCATTTACAAATAAATTGATTAACACATCCATCCTTTTCACCTCGGATTCATGTTAAGAGATTCCTAAATATTTATGACACATTTCCTTATCCTTTTTTAATTCATTCATAAAACCGTTATGAACAATTCGTCCGTTATCCATAATGTAAAAATAATCGCCAATTTGACTAGCCATCATAAAATTTTGCTCAACAAGTAAAACTGTTGTTTTCTCTTTCATCTTCAAAATAGCTACCATTAATTTCTCCACCATTATCGGGGATAGCCCTTTGCTCGGTTCATCAATAAGTAATAATCCATCACTATTAATAAACGCTCTTGAAATAGCCAACATTTGCTTTTGCCCTCCGCTCAAGAGCCCACTTTTCTTATTCCAAAACTGCTTTAAATCCGGAAATAGTTCCAGCATCCACTCTATTTTCCCTTCTACTTCCTCACCTTTTCCCCTAGCAAGAGCGAAAGTTTCTTCTACTGTCAAATCATGAAAAATACCTTGATTTTCTGGTACATACCCTATTCCTTTCCTTGAAATTAAATGTGTAGGTAATCCACTCACTTTTGCACTATCATAATAAATTTCACCATCTGCAATGCGGTGAAACCCCATCACTGAACGTAATGTCGTTGTTTTCCCTGCCCCATTTCTACCAAACAGTACAGTAATCGTCCCTTTCTCAACAGCAAGAGATACTCCTTGCAAAATATGAAACTGATCTAAATACGTTTCTATATTATTCACTTGTAATAGTGCCACTATATAATCCCCCTAAATAAGCACTTTGTACACGCTCATCTTTCATAATTTCTTCTGGCAATCCTTCAGCCAATAACTCTCCATGAAATAAAACGATAAGATGATCTGACAAACCTAGTATCATATCCATTTTGTGTTCGATAAGTACAATTGTGCTCTCTGGATGTTTCTTAATATTTTCAATCACTTGTAATATAGCAGGGACTTCCTCAACCGAAATACCTGCCGTCGGCTCATCAAGTAATAACACATCCGTTTTTAAAGCTAATAACATCGCAAGTTCTAGCTTCCTTTTCTCTCCATGTGCCAAATCTTTCGCTAATACGTTCTCTTTTTCATGAAGTAATACTGTTTTTAAGAAACGTCTCGCCTCTCCAACTTGTTGCTTTAATTTTGCTGAACTCGGGAAAAAACTATAGTAATCTTGTACGAATGATTGAACACTTAAACGGACATTTTCAAGTACCGTTAATTCTGGGAATATGTTTGTAAGCTGAAAAGAGCGACCGATTCCTAAGCGTGTTCGATCTGAAATCGATAGTTTTGTAATATCTTGCCCTTTAAAATACACTTCACCTGTTGTGGGTGAAATCTGTCCACTTAGTAAATTAAATAACGTTGTCTTACCCGCACCATTTGGCCCAATAATAGAAATGAGTTTTCCTTTTTGGACAGTTAAATTTACATCTTTAATAACTTGATGTTCACCAAAAGATACGCTAAGATTTTTCGTCTCTAGCAAATGTGTCACGAAATCCCTCCCTTTAAAGCCGTGAGTATGAAAGAAATATGTATAAAGAGGGTCCCCCCTCTTTATACAAAAACAACAGAAAATTCAGTCTATTTATTTTGAACTGGTGGTTCTGTTTCTTTCATCGTTAATTCTCGCTCTAACACTGGCACCGGATAATCAATACCGTCTTGCTTTTTCAATGTGATAGAATACAGTGTCTGCATCGCTTGGTGGTCCTTCTCTCTAAACTTCATCTTTCCTTTCGGTGTATCAAATTCCATTCCTTCCATTTTCTTAATCAAGGTATCTACATCTGTATCACCTTTTGTTTTCTTTAAGGCTTCTACAATAGAAATTGCTGCTGACATTCCTCCTGCTGTAAACAAATCTGGCATTGCACCATTAAAACGTTTTTTATGCTCTTCAACTAGCCAATCATTCACTTTATTTTTTGGAAGTGTGTGATAATATACAGAAAAACCTTGCATACCTACTAATGCATCCATTGTTTTTAATGCTGGTATATCTGGCGCACCTGTAGAAATTTTAATACCTTGCGCTTCCACATTCATATCTTTCAACTGTTTCCAAGGTGAATTTGCCCCTGCCCAAACGATAAATAAATAATCTGGTTTTGAACTAATGATATTTTGAATATTCGCTGTAAAATCTGTTGAATTTGTATCCGCGTATTGCTCATTCACAATGTTCGCACCTAATTTTTTCGCACCCGCTTTAAATGCAGCAATCCCTTCACGACCAAAAGCGTTATCTGGGGCAAATGTCGCAATCTTTACATCTTTTTTCGCAATTGCTGCTGCTCCTGCAATCGCATCTTGTGAGGAACTTCTTCCAGTTCTAAAAATATATTTATTCCAGTTCTTCCCGGTAATACTATCCGCAACTGCCGGTTCTACAACCATAATCTTTTCATATTCTTCAGCCAGTGGTAAAACCGCTAACGTATCACTTGAACTAGACGATCCAACTAAAAAATCAACTTTCTCTTCTTCTAATAACTTCGTAGCTTTTTTAACTGCTACATCCGCTTTCGTTTCTGTATCTTCTACAACAAACTTAATCTTTTTCCCATCTACTTTCCCAGTTCCACCAGTTGCATAATCTAACCCTAATTCAAATCCGTTCACTGTTTGTTTTCCATACGATTCTAGCGGTCCTGTTAAAGAAGCAAGGACTCCTACCTTAATCGTTTTTTCATCCTCTGTACTTGTTTTCTTTCCTGAACAAGCTGCCGTTATTAATAACGAACCTAAAACACAACCAGTAAACATTGTCTTTAGCCACTTACGTTTTTTCATCGACATTGTGATCCTCCCCATACTTTACTTTCTGATAGAATCAAACACGCCAAAATCCCCTGTCCGTAATCATGACTAACTAATTCGATAGATAATGGAAAACTCTTGTAGTACCCTCTACATTCGGCACAAATATATAATCACCTTCCTATGTAATGGAAACGGACATACAATCAATATATATTCTGCAATCCAATTGAAAATACTGTTTCATTTCAGCAATGACCATACAAAAAGACTAACTTATTTTTAAGTTAGTCTTTTCCCCTTAATTAGAGTTAAGTTCTACTTTCTCTAACCCTTCAGCCAATTGTTTCTTATCTAGTCCTTCTCCTATTACTACTAAGTTTGTCGGGAAACCGAAGTCTTGTTCTAATAAAGTTGGTACTCCGAACGAATATTGGAATAGGTGAGGGTATTTATCTCCACGGAATTTCACAAAACCTTTCACTCGATAAATACTATCTGGTAAATTCGAAAGCCATTCATATAATTTGTCTTGATCAATCGGTTTCGTAAATTGATATGTCATCGTTTGTATATGTAAATGCTGTTTGACATGTAGTGTCTCATGTTCCTCATCATTTGGAAATTCTGCTTCTTCTATATCTTTTAAAGATATATTACAATACTTTGTCTCATACATTTTCGCATGATCATTTATTGCCTTTACTTCTTCAAATACTGTGTTCTTATCTTCATCTGTTAGTAAATCTGCTTTATTAACAAGAATGTGACTACCAAATTTAAGTTGCTCATGCAATAGCTGTTGTACATTTGCACTTAATATACTTCGGTTTAACCACCTTACTGCATCTAAAACGACTACAATTGATTTCACTTCCAGAAAAGGAGCTAAAATTGGCGAGACACACGCGTCTAACACTTCAATTGGATGCGCAACACCTGTCGTTTCTATATAAATTACATCTGGTCTTTCTTGTTGGTATAACGAATGTAATTGTATTTCAAGCTCTTCTTTTAACGTACAACAAATACATCCTTTAAGAAGTTCTCTTAAAACATTCTCTTTTCCAATAATATCTGTATCTACCGAGTATTCACCAATTTCATTCATTAATACTGCAACTTTTCTATTCTTCTTTTTCTCTGCTAACAATAAATTTTGTAATAATGTTGATTTACCACTACCTAAAAAACCACCTAATATATGAATCTCCACTTTATTCATTCAACCGACCATCCATTTCTTTACTTCAAATGTATTCAAAGCGTAATAATTACGATTTATATTTATCATTTTATTAAAAGAATGACCATTTGTAAATATAAGAGATTCACTGTTCATTTACTTCATATGCAACTCTAACTCCAGACTCAATTGCCCCTTGCATCCACCCATGTGTTAATGTCGTATGCTCTCCTGCAAAGTGTACTTTTCCAGATGGTGGTGTAATATACGGAAATAACTCGAGCTCTTGGCCTGGTTCGAAAGCTGTAAATGCACCGCAAGAATACGGATTTTTACTCCAGCTAAAAGATGTTCCAGTGACAAACTCACTATAGACGATGTCACCGTATATTTCCGCTAAATTTTTTAATGCGTAACGAATACGATCTCTTTGCGGGAGACTATCCCATGTTAACGCCTCATCTGCCCACGTATAACTTGCTATAACGATAGCTGGTCCTGGAGTATGAATGCCATAACTCGGATAGTATGTAAACCGTATCGGTAAATCAGTAATAGATTTACCTCCACACTGTCCCGCTTTCTCCCAAAATCTACTTTTAAACTCTATTGCAATTTTAGTTGCAGCAATATAATTTAATTCACGAATTGCTCTTTTTTTAAAATAAGAGAATAAATAGTATGGCTGAACTTCTACAAATCTTAACGCTGAAAATGGAATTGTAATAATAGCAAAATCACTTGTTATTGTAAATTGCTCTAACGTTTGTTCATGATTTCCTTGTAACATTACTTTATTATCTTCTTGTATAATTTTATCAACCTTATACTGCATTAAAATATGTTCCCTTAATTGTGGTAAGAATGCATTCGATAACTTATCCATTCCACCAGTTATTTCATAATATTTCGTTGTTGAAGTAAAGAAAATCATTTCACGTAATACTTCAATTAAGGACATTCCCATATAAGCTTCCATATCAAGAAGTACCCCAATCATATCTATTGCACCATCTGAATAATACTCCATTAAAAATGAACCAAGCGAATACGTTTTATACTTTTTTTCAACGATAAGCCAGTTTTTATCAGGATCCTTCTTAATGTAATTTAGTATTGGTTCTAATACTTCGATCATTAGCTCTTCTGCCGTTTTTCCTTTTTCTTTATCCAAAACCGGATATTCAAGTACACTTGGATCATTTTCAAACACATTCAATCTCGTTTGAATGTTATTCGTATAAATGATATCTGCAAAAGTTTTATTTATAAAAAGGTTTAAAGGTAGTTTAAATTTATGAATATACGCTAAGGTTAACTTATGGGTGTCAGGGATTCTCATCGGTCCCGCATTAAAATATAAACCCACACTAAATGGTTCCCGAATCGTATACACTCTGCCACCTATTCTGTTATTTGCTTCTATAATCGTTACTTCGTGCCCAGCCTCTTTTAATAAAGAACCTGCAACTAATCCAGAAATCCCTGCACCTGCAATCGTAATCCGTTTTGGGTTATTCTTTTTAACAAGCCCTGCATGAATAATATGAAGCATTTCTTCCATTGTTAATGGGTTCCCCATACCATTTCCCCTTTTACAAAGGATTTTACTGAATTATATTCGGTTCACTGAATTCCTATGTTTTGTTCGCAGATTTGCACGGATACATTTTCAAATACTTGAATATCTTTTATAAAATGTAATAAACTAGATATGACTCTATAGAAGTAAGACGTATTATCTTACATAACAAAACCAATGAAATTGCGAGGAATTTTGAAATGAAAAAAGGTATTAACCGTGTTGTATTAGTAGGAACAGGAGCAGTTGGATGTAGTTATGCTTACTGCATGATTAACCAAGCCGTAGCTGAAGAATTTGTTTTAGTCGATGTAAATGAAGCAAAAGCTGAAGGGGAAGCAATGGATTTAAGTCATGCTGTTCCATTCGCCCCAGCTCCAACTAGAGTATGGAAAGGCAGCTACGAAGATTGTAAAGATGCTGACCTTGTAGTTATTACAGCTGGATTACCACAAAAGCCAGGCGAAACACGTTTAGATTTAGTTGAGAAAAACGCCAAAATCTTTAAACAAATCGTTCGCAGTATTATGGATAGCGGATTTGATGGCATCTTCTTAATCGCAACAAACCCTGTAGATATTTTAACTTATGTAACTTGGAAAGAATCTGGTTTACCGAAAGAACGTGTAATCGGTTCTGGTACAACGCTTGATTCTGCTCGTTTCCGCTATATGTTAGGTGAGTACTTCGATATTGGTCCACACAACATTCACGCTTATATTATCGGAGAACACGGCGATACTGAACTTCCAGTTTGGAGCCATGTTTCCGTTGGTATCCAAAAACTACAAACACTGCTTGAAAAAGACAACACGTATAATCAAGAAGATTTAGACAAAATTTTCATAAACGTCCGTGATGCAGCTTACCATATTATTGAGCGTAAAGGCGCAACTTATTATGGTATCGGTATGTCACTTCTACGTGTTACAAAAGCAATTTTAAACGACGAAAATAGTGTATTAACTGTATCAGCTTACTTAGAAGGTCAATACGGTCAAAAAGATGTTTATATCGGGGTACCTGCTGTTTTAAATCGCGGCGGTGTTCGTGAAATTTTAGAGGTTGAATTAAGTGAAGATGAAGAATTAAAATTCGACCACTCTGTTCAAGTATTGAAAGAAACAATGGCTCCGGTTCTTTAATTAAGATAAAAAGCAATCCAATTTATTTTGGATTGCTTTTTATTTTCATTATCTCCTATGACTTTTTAGTGATTTTCTATCATTTCTTATTTTTTAGTCGCATCCTCATTATTTATATCAAGTACATCTAATAAAAAGATAAAGATTGGTATCCCGATAATAAGCCCCCATATTCCGAGGAAATGCTCTGAGAAGATAAGAATCATAAATGTGTAGAATATTGGTAAATTTGTTTTTGCAGACATAAACTTCGGATTTAAAAAATAACTTTCAAGAGCATGGATTACTGTTATGAATACGAGTATGTATACTACGTACATAACTCCGCCTACGTTGTAAGCAATGATACAAAGTGGAAACAAAGAAATAATCACACCTGCAACAGGAATCAACCCTAGTAAGAAAATCATAACAGCTAATACAAGTAGCTGTGGAAATCCTAAAACGATTAATGCAATGACAGTAAGAATACAATTTACAACGGCAATTAAAAACTGAGCCTCAATTACTTTGCCGAACGATCTTGCAAATCTTTCACCAAAATATGCAATTTCCTCATAAAAGATTTTTAACTTACTATCTTTAAACTTAGATGTAAATGTAATAATACGCTCTTTTTCTAATAAGAAAAATAAGCTTAAAATTAGAGATAATAATATTTGTAAACTTACCTTCCCTATATTTGCTATCGATTGATAGATGACATCCACACCTTGTTCTATATATTTTGATACTTCCATCCCATTAATTGTCGAAAGTGCATATTTAACGATTTCATTATCAGGTGGATTTTGAAAAAATAGTTTAAACTGATAAATTAATTGTGAAATTTGTATCGTCAGCACAGGTAAATATTTATATAACGTTGTGCCTATAAAGGAAACTAATATTATATATAAACATGCAATAACAATTTTCCGGTTTACTTTCAATTTTCTTGAAATAAAACGTTGAAATCGATCCATTAAAAACGTCAGTATAAACGTAATTAATATTAAATTAATCATACTTTTTAATGCGTATAATACAAGCGCTACTATTATTAAAACGAGAAACCGTTGAAACCCTCTACTTCGAAAAAAACTCTTTACTTCATTCATTAAGAATTAACCTCCCCCTTCAATGGATGGAAATTGAATATATTACATTTTATGAACTCCTATAGACAATCTTTCTTACTAATTGAGAAGAATCCTTTTTTTCTTTTCATATTGTTAGATTCCAGTTATTTTTCATATAATCTTTTATAAACTAGGTAATTTTCTATTTTTAGACTGCTGTTCATACGCATATCCAATATTGAAAAGCTCTTTTTCACCAAACTGTTTCCCTACAAATACTACACCGATTGGTTCTCCATTTTTATCATATCCAGCAGGAACCGCTAATTCCGGATAACCAGCTACAGCTGATAGAAGAACTTCATCGTTATTAATCATAACTAGAGCATCCAAACCTTTTTCTACTAAATACCTATCTAGCTCTTTTCTTGCATTTTCTTGACTCGTTTGCACTACGTTTTCAAACTCTTCTTTCGTTATAACAGATTTTTCAGACCCTTCAATTAATGTTTGTCCGTATTTTATTCGTCTTTTACTATCCTTTTTATTAAACGCTATAATCTCTTCTAACGATTTTACCGGTACATTCTTTTGCTGTGAAAGATAGTCGTTTACATTATGCTTGAACTCATATTCTAATGTTTGCAAATTATCTACACCCTCAGCACTTAACTGGATATTATCAGTTAATATCGCACCTGCATCTTGAAGGTCTTTTCTAATTTTTTCTGCTACTGCTTTTCTATTTTCATCTTGTTGGTCTACAGAAAAAAGAAGCCCTATCTTTTTCCCTTTTAATCCATCTATCGATAAATCCTTTGTATAATCAATTCTTTCTTTATCTTTCATTTTTTCTGTCATAACATCTTTTTCGTCATAACCTATCATTGCATTAAATAATGTTGCTGCATCTTTTACCGTTCTTGCCATAGGTCCTGCTGTATCAAGAGTTTCAGCTAACGGAATAATTCCTGTTCTGCTTACCATACCTAAAGATGGACGTAACCCAACTACTGATTGCTGCGCCGCGGGTGCAACAATCGATCCCGTCGTTTCTGTTCCAATTGCAAGCGGTGCAAAATCTGCTGCAACTACTGTAGCAGATCCTGAACTTGATCCTGAAGTATCGAATGTAATCGGACCGTACGGGTTTAAATTTTGTCCTTTCTTCCCGCTATACCCGCTTGGCATTGTAAAAGATAAATAGTTCGCCCACTCAGACATATTCGCTTTTCCTAAAACAAATGCTCCTTCTTCTTTCAACTGCTTCACAATTGTTGCGTCTTGATCTGCAATCCAATCTTTTAATACATAAGTTCCTGCACTAGTCGGCATCACTTTTTCCGTCTGTACATTATCTTTTACAACGACAGGAATACCATATAAATTCGAATTTTTGTTTCTACCCCGCTCTTGATCTAACTTTCTTGCTTCTTCCATCGCATTAGGATTTATCTCTGTAACAGAATTTAATGTTATTCCATTTTGATCATGTTCTTGTATTCTAAAGAGATAAATACTCGTTAATTCTTCATATGACAACTTTCCATCATCAATCATTTTTTGAAGCTCATCTACAGTCGCATTTACGACTTCTTTTTCTTTTATCTTTACATTTTCTATATTGATTCCTTTAAGCTGATTATGTATCGGTTGTAGCACTCTTTCTTTATCATATACAATACGCTCAGGTTCCTTTGGAAAATAATTTTTATACACGTAATATCCACCAGCACACGCTAATAAGACAATGCCTCCAGTGATAGACAGCGTTACCTTTACCCATTTCTTCATGTTGCTTCCTCCACTCTATAAGATGCTTAGCTATACAAAAAAGAGAGTTACCTTTTACTTAACTCTCTCCAATCAAAATGCTAAATGAAAAAATGAAAGATTTCAATCTAATTACTTCTTTTTTTGCATTTGCTTTGCTAACATTTCTTTCACTTGATTATACGTTAACCCTGAATTTTTATTTAAACGCTTTACTTCCTCAACATCAGTACCTACCACTGTATATTTTTTCTCATCATTCATTTTTCTAATTCCCTTCTCACCGTATTATTTCTTATATTTCTTCCCTAAATACGCATAAATTAACACCACTACAAAAAAGGAAGCTGTTTTTAAGCACAGCTTCCTTCTCGTTACATATTGTATTTCTTAATAAAATTTCACTACATCTTCAGTAGGTAAGAACGTTCTTTCTGCTGGTTGTTCGTTTGGTTCACCAAATGGCATTTGACCTACTAAGCTCCACTCTGCCGGAATGTTCCAAGTTTCTTTCACTTCAGCATCTACGATTGGGTTGTAATGTTGTAATGACGCTCCAATTCCTTCAGCAGATAATAGCATCCACACAGTATGTTGTAACATCGCATTTCCTTGATGAGACCAGAATGGGAACTGATCTTTATATAATGGCGCATTTTCTTGCATTTTTTCTACAGTTGCTTGATCTTCAAAGAATAGAACTGTTCCTACACCTGCATGGAAGCCTTTTAGTCTTTCTACAGTCGCTTCAAAGTTTTCTGCTGGTACGCGGGCTCTTAGTGTTTCTTTAACGATATCCCAAAACTTTTCATGCTCTCCATCCATTAATACAACCATACGACCACTTTGCATATTGAAAGATGTTGGTGCGTGTAAAGCTGTTTTTAACACTTCTTCAATTCTTTCTTTCGTAATTGCATCGTTTTTTGCTACTTTACGAATTGAACGGCGGTTCACGATTGCTTCTTTTAAGTTTGTTGTAGTTACTGACATTTTAATTCCTCCAAATGTTTGTTTTATAATTTATTTTGTTATTTCATAACAAGCGAATTAGCAATATCCATCGTTATTACATTGCATACCTTCAAATGAATTTGTTTTATCCTTTTCAATTTCTTTATCAATGACCCTTTCTAGTGTTTCTTTACTAGCAAGCCCTTGAATGACTTCATCTCCAATCATGACAGTTGGAACAGCCATAATATTCGCTTCATCATATGCGTGTTGAATTGCTTCTTGATGCTTTTCTTTATATTTACGAGTTACTAAAGCATCTTTAAATTCCGCCTCAGGAAGTCCTACTTCTACCGCTAATTTTGTTAACACATCAATATCTTCAATGTTTTGCTCTTCTTGGAAAAATGCTGTGAATACGCGGTGATGATACTCATTACCTAGTCCACGTTCTTTCGCAAATTGACATCCTTCGAAAGCTAAATGTGTATATGGATGCGGTGAAACACGTGGCAAGCGCATATCAATTCCTAACTTCTTCGCTGTCGGAAGAATGAAAGCATCCCATGAACCTAATTTTTCTGGTTCATTCCATGGATCTATTTTTGAATATGGACTTGGACGTAATTCAAATGGCATCCATTCAATCTCTACATTTTTCTCTTTCGCTACCTCATCTAATGGACCTTTTGCTAAAAAACAAAACGGACATATAAAATCTGAGTATACTTTCATTTTTACAGTCATAACTTTTACACCTTACCTTTATAGTTGTAACTCAATCAGTTACATTAGTGATAAAAAAATATAAATATTATTTAAGCATTCATTTTTTCTTGCAAAGTTTCAAACAACTGCTCCATCGTAATATTTCTCAAAACTTCTTCCATCGCGGATTGTGCTTGAATTAAAATAATTTCTAACACCGCTTGAATGTTCGCCCCAATTGGACAATCTGGATTCGGTTGGGCGTGAATATGAAATAGCTTGTCTTCTTCCACTACGTTCACTGCATGATACACATCTAACAATGTGATTTCATGTAAATCCTTTAGTAATCCCGCGCCACCCGGTCCACGATTTACGTAAACAAAGCCAGCTTGTTTCAAGTACGACATGATTTTACGAATGACTACTGGATTTGTATTGACACTCTCAGCCATATAGTCTGAAGTACAAAGTGAAGATGGATTGTTTTTCAAAATAGATAAAATATGAACAGCTATGGAAAAGCGGCTACTAATTTTCATCGTAATCACCACCTTGATGTAATCATTATAGTTACAACTAAAAAATAAGTCAATCCTTTTCATAGATTTTTTATAAGTAAATTAAAAAGTGTCCCATTATGATATATGAGACACCTCTTTTTATTCTGCAAATAGCGATTGAAATTCTTCAATAAATAGCTGCACAGCGATTGAAGAATCCTTTAATGAAGGAATAGCTAAAGCAATTTCTCTCCATACTTGTGGTTCCAATTCTCTCGTTTGCACATTTTTTGGTAAATTCGTTAAAGATAATTCAGCTAATATTGCAATGCCTAATCCTTCTTGAATCATATTTAAAGCTGTAGTAACTGTCGAAATTACATACTCAGCCCGAAGTGGTACGTTTGCTTGTTTAAACATATCAATAATAGGTGGTTCGTATCCGCCCTTACATAATATGATCGGTTCATTCTCTAAATCACAAATTGTAAGAGCGTCCTTCTTACAGAGAGGATGATCCTCTCTTAAGATAGCAACCATTTTCCCCTTCGTTAATGGAACAATCTCCATATCTTTATTAGGCAAAATAACAATTCCTATATCAATAACCCTCGATACTAACCAATCTTCAACTTCTTTAATCGTTCCTTCACAAAGAACCACTTCTAATTTCGGATACTTCTCCTTAAAAAGGTTTATCATTTTGGGTAAGAAATGTGCAGAAGCACTCGGAAAACTACCAATTCGAATCGTCCCAACTTCGTGTCCTTTCTCCATCGCAACTTCTTGTTCAATCTTCTCTACACCGTTCAAAATCTCTCTAATATGTACAAGAATCCTGTTTCCTACATCCGTAACGAGGAGCCCTTTTCGTTTATCACGTATAAGAATAGTAACTCCTAACTCTGACTCAATACTTGAAATCGCATGACTAACAGCTGGCTGCGTCATATTTAATACCCTGGCAGCTTTCGTAAAACTACCTAACTCAACAGTTTTTATTAATACTTGCAGTTGTGTAATGGTCATAACTAATCACTTATACTCCTCATAAAAAAGATTCATTTTATTTATTACAGTCGATATCATATCATAGTGAAATGAATAACAACAAGGAGGTCTTTCAGTGACACAGCTTTCTCGAACTAAGACGGCCATAATCCTTACCTTTCTCGTTTTCATGTGGGGAATCAATTGGCCTTTATCAAAGTTTGCCCTGCATTATACACCACCTGTTTTATTTGCAGGCGTTCGAACTTTAATTGGAGGATTCATTTTACTCCTGTTCGCATTACCGAAATACAAAGAGTTACATTTAAAAGAAACGTCGCATTTATACGTTATTTCTTCTTTACTTAACATCATTATATTTTACGGATTACAAACTGTCGGCCTTCAATATATGCCTGCTGGGTTATTTTCCGCCATTGTATTTCTACAACCAGTTTTACTCGGTATTTTCTCGTGGATATGGCTTGAAGAATCAATGTACGGCTTGAAAATTTTCGGGCTTTTTCTCGGATTTATTGGTGTAGGTGTTATTAGCTCTAGCAGTTTAACAGGACATATTTCTATTATTGGAATCCTTCTCGCGTTAGGATGCGCTATCGGCTGGGCACTTGGCACAGTATTTATTAAGAAGACTAGTCACCGTGTTAATGCCATTTGGATGGTAACACTTCAGCTTATTATTGGTGGCCTTTGCTTAATTGGATTTGGTTCAGAGTTTGAAAGCTGGTCTAGTATCGCTTGGAGTATACCATTTGTTAGCGTACTTCTCTTTATTTCGTTCTTCGTTATTGCAATGGGGTGGCTTGCATACTTCACACTTGTTGGAGCTGGTGAAGCAAGTAAAGTTGGGGCTTATACATTCCTCATTCCACTAATAGCTATTATTGTAAGTTCAATTTTCTTACATGAGGCTATTACCATTAGCTTATTCATCGGACTATTATTTATTGTTGTGAGTATTTGTTTTGTAAATATAAAACCGAAAACACTTGCTGTAAGGCAGCAAGTTGAAGTGAAATAAATATGGGAAAGAGCCTACTGTTTGTAGGCTCTTTCTTACGTTTTACTTTTTACGACGTACTACAAAAACACACGCACTTACCGACGATACTATCGCCAAAATAGATAAGACAATTGCTATCAATTGCATATTACTAGTACCTTCATTCTTTTCTACACTAGACACTTCACCATGTTCTCCTGTTAATGACGTACCTTTTGCAATTGTAGTAAGTGAATGCGGTTTTTCAGCTTTTTCATCACCTGTCCATTCAACAATTTCTCCATCTTTATATTGTTGATATGCGTCCCAAGCTATTTTTTGTTCCTTATTTGGATTTTTAGCGACGAAAGTAAATCGTTGAAACTGACCAGGTAAAATCCCTTCTCCTGTCGCTTCCCATACTACAGTTTTAACTTTTCCATCTGTATCTTTTTTCTCTTCCACTTTCCATCCTGGCACTGGTTCATACTGTTGAAACTCGACGCCAGCTGGTATTTTCAGCGTGACTTTTGTCGTTGCCATATTTTTTTCAACTGGTACTTTTATCGTATAAGTCTCCCAAGAGTTAACATCTGAAATTGCTGGTTTCACAGTTACGTGAGCACTAACAGGTAACGAAAAAATCCCCATTGCAATAATTGTTGCGATCATTGTTGTTCCTAATTTTTTTATACGTTTCATTTTCTATTAGCTCCTTTTCATACATAGCTTCTTTTTATCTGCCACCGACAATAAATTTAAAATCTGTATCGAAACTATCAAGAGATTTTGTTAATCCATGAACATGTATATTCCAGTTTCCTGTCATGTTAATATACGTACCTTCTGCTTCATATTCTCCCGGTGAAACTACTGAAACTTTAAATGAACCGTTTCCCATGTTCATATCTAATGATTGAGTCGTCAATATCATTTGTTCCATATCAGTAATAGGCTGTCCCTTTTCATCCTTTAGTGTAATATGGAATTTATTTTGACCTACCTTATTCGGACTTACATTTAGCGTAAGTTCATATCCATTATCTAATTGCTTACTCTCTGTAAATGGTCCAGTAGGAGGCATCGGTGGTGTTTGTACGTTTGTCATAAAAGCTACGATTACGAAAATGATAATTCCAATGACAAACTCTACTTTCACCGTAGCTCCTAATCCTTGCTGTGCTCGCATTCTCCCTTTCACATAATGAATAATTCCCAATATCCCCATGAAAATGAATAAAAGTATCTTTGTTAATAAAGCCAATCCATACTTCGTATCAAATAACGAGTGGATTGTTGGAATAAAAAATGTACTGTTAAAAAGGCCTGTTATTAAAATCACGATGACAGCACCTGTTGCCCACGGTGAAAAACGCTTAATCATATCCCAATACATATGCCACTTGTTATCCTCATTACGTAAAAGAAGAATAATAGATGATAAACCACCCACCCATAATGAAGCTGCGAATAAATGTAGAAAATCCATAACGACAGCAATGTTTTTAAACTTTAAACCGTATGCGTGACTATTAAAGGCCTTCATAACAAGTAGCCCTATAAACAATAGTATTGGAATACTCCATACTTTAAACGACGAAAACTTCTCATGCTTCACCGCAAAATACGTAACAATTATAAGCGTACTAATGAGAACCATTTGAGTAATCCATACATAACCAAAAACAGAAAGCTGTAATGTTTCTTTTAATAGTAAAGGATTGAATGCTTCTAGCCATGAAACATCAGCATTTATTTT
The DNA here is from genome assembly GCF_038006365.1 of Bacillus sp. FSL L8-0152. Classification (NCBI taxonomy): domain Bacteria; kingdom Bacillati; phylum Bacillota; class Bacilli; order Caryophanales; family Bacillaceae; genus Bacillus; species Bacillus sp. FSL L8-0152. The sequence continues at coordinate 1,915,041 of NZ_JBBOVB010000001.1, read as the reverse complement.
CGCTTGCAATGGTAGGTTGAATAACAAGCTAATAAATATCCCAAATAAGGAGATCCATATTATGTTCTTACTCCTTGATCGAACCGAGGTTGCATTCCCTTTATACATAATAAGATTAAAGAAGAGAACTCCTAAAAATAGCGAGAAACTCGCATATAAAATTCCACGTTCCATAATCATATCGATTTGCGGGACATACCCCATCTCTTCCACTTGTACATCGTCTGTTCCCGCTTCTGCTAATCCAATACGGAATGGAATAACCCCTTGAATTGGATGTCCATCAGCTGAAATAGCTTTCCACTGAATAGAGTAGAGACCATTTTTGAGATTTTCTTTTAATCCGGCTTCTAATAGTTTTTTATTTTTTTTATCAATATGAGCATCTTTTAAATCGACTCTTTTACCTGATGTATCTCTCACGTACAATGTATTAAAACGTGAAACTTGTATGTCCTCATCGAATTCAATTTTCACAACAGATGGTGCTCTCTTCAACGTTTCATTTTCCATAGGGTTTGATTTCACAACGTACGCATGAGCAGATGCACTTTTCGGTATCAATATGATAAGCACACATGCAAGTAATAACCATGTCCCTAATCTTCTCATTACTTTCACACTCATTTCACTTCTTTCTTCCTCATCGCTCTATTTTCATTACTTTAACTTCCGAAGTTTGATTCTCGGGCGAAATATTAACCTGATTAAATATAAACTTCTATAAAGTATAACTCTTATTTCTCTTCCACCTCTAAACTTCTAATATAATAGTAACTATCACTATAGATACAACTTACATTTTTAAAGTCGATTGTTATTATATCATAAAATATATTTATGTAAGTTATCAAAGAAGAAAAGTTATCGTGAATCATTTGTGAAGAAAATGTGAAATGCATAAATAAAAAGGTGTTACGTAATAACGTAACACCTTTTTAAAAATATCCTTCTTCTATTTCTCTTCCGGATAATCACAATACTCGATAATCGTTCCTTCTGTATCCGCTGGGTTAAGATATATTAATCTTCTACCGTGCTTATTAATCCGAAGTGTATGCTCTAACGTTCGAATTCCTTGTTCTTTCAATTCCTCTAAAGCCACATCTAAATCATCTACTCGATACGCAACGTGATGAACACCTTTACCTTTTTGTTTAATAAAACGGGCAATTGGAGATGTCGTATTATTTGTCGGTGCAAGTAATTCAATTCTATCCCCATCCACTTCAAGAATGGCTACTTCGCTTTCCACACCAGGAGCTTCACTTACGTAACGATCCATTAAAGTTCCTAGTAACACATTTTCATAAAAACGTATCGTACTATCTATATCTCGAACTGCGATGCCGATATGATCAATTGTTTTTTTCATTTTATTTCCCCTACTACTTTATTTTTTCTATCCTTATCAATAGTAACAAAAAAAGTTATAGAAACAAGTTCTATAACTTTTTTATTTAACCTATTTTCTTATCCGCTCTAGTTGCTGGTTGAACTTGATTTTTTGCTTTTACAACGCTAATGCCATATCCGATAAATCCACCGATAATCGCTGGGAAGATCCAGCCTAATCCTACTTCCTGCATCGGAAGGAATTTAGTGAACACTTGGCTTACTACTTCAATGTTAACTCCAGCTGCACTTAATCCATCGAATAAGCTGATGATAAATGTTACGATTAAGCTCACTTGATAAACTTCAGCTCTTCCTTTGAATAATGAATGGAAGAATGTTAAGAAAATCAATACGATTGCTAGTGGATAAATTGCTGTTAATACTGGAACAGAAACTGCGATTAACTGTGTTAATCCTACGTTTGCAACAATTGCACTAAATACACATAGTGTGATTGCAATTGCTTTGTAAGGAACATTTGGGAATAACTTATGGAAGAATGAAGAACATGCTGATACAAGTCCCACACTAGTTGTTAAACAAGCTACTGTAATCATTAATCCTAATAATACTCCGCCATATGATCCGAAATAGTAGTTAGAAACTTTCGCTAATACTTCTCCGCCGTTCTCTAAATGTCCAAGCTTTGCAACACTTGAAGCACCCATATAAGAAAGAGCTGTATAGATAATTGCTAAAATAGATGCTGCAATTATTGTCGCTTTTGCACAAACGACCATAATTTGTGTTTTCGTTTTCGCACCTTTTTCTTTAATAGCATTGATGATGATAATCCCGAATACGAATGATGCGAGCGTATCCATCGTTAAGTATCCTTCTTGGAATCCTTTAAAGAATGCATGTGATGTATAAGCTTCCACTGGTGCTTGCATATCTCCAATCGGATGTATAAAAGCAACGATTACTAAAATACCGATGAAAGTCAACTTAATTGGCGTTAAAATTTTTCCAACAATATCGACAATTTTCGCGGGATTTAGCGAAAAAAAACAAGTGATGCTAAAGAATATAATTGTGAAAAGAATTAAAGGTGTAGAACCTACTCCCTCTGGCATAAACGGCTTAAGACCAATTTCATAAGATACATTTCCTGTTCTCGGTATTGCAAATAACGGACCGATCGCTAAGTATAAAACTGTTGTAAATACAATCCCGAACACTGGGTGAGCACGACTTGCTAATGACTGTAAATCATCTTTACCTGAAAAACCAAATGCTAGTACACCTAGTAATGGTAATCCAACACCAGTTACTAAAAATCCAGCGTTAGCAATCCATACATTCTCTCCTGCTGATTGACCAAGCATCGCTGGGAAAATTAAATTTCCTGCTCCAAAAAATAGTGCAAATAACATTAATCCAATAACTACTATGAACGAAAACGGTACTTTATTCGCCATATTATAACCCCCATTCAAATTTCCTTATCTCATTTTCCAATTTTAACTAATTGAATTTTCTGAATATTTAATTTAAGTATCAACTATTCTTGAACTCATTATAGTTTGCTATATAATATTTTGCAATACTATTTTCGAACTTTTCTTTTATTTTATAAATATACATTTTTTAACATGAAAAATAGACTAAAAAACCAACACGGTCATCCATGTTGGTTTTTCCATTTACTATCATGAATTAAAATTTCGCTGCTACTTTTTTAACGTTTTCTAGACCTTCTTCAACAATTTGTTGTGAACGATCTGGATATTGATTGTGCCCTTCAATTACAACTGTCTCTGGATTTGTAATTCCCCAGAATCCAAGTACAGTTGTTACGTAATTAACTGCCATTTCCATAGGAGCCATTTGCTCTGAAGAGTAATCTGAACCACGAGCACCTAACACAACTACTTTTTTACCACCAACTAAACCTTCTGGGCCATTTGCTGTATATTTAAACGTTTTTCCAGCTTGAGATAAGTATGAAATATATGTGATTAATGGTGCTGGTACTGTAAAGTTCCATAATGGGAATGCAAATACAACCTTATCAGCTTCTAAAAACTGATTTAAATATTGATCTACTGTAGCAACTGCCTTCTCTTCTTCAGCTGTTAACTCCATGCCTTGGCTACGTTTATATCCACCTGAAATCGCGATATTTCCGTAATAAGGAAGATCTAATGCAAATAAATCTAATTCCATAATTTCTGTATTTGGATTTGCTTCTTTATAAGTACTTACAAATGTTTCATACATTTTTGAACTAACTGCTTGCTCCGCTGGACGATCGTTTGCTTTTACAAATAATACTTTTGACATTTTTTTATTCCCCTCTACATTCTTATTTTCTTCTTTTTTACCAAATAATGAGCTAAATAGTCCCATTTTCTTCACCTAATCTTTCTTTTCATATTCATTATTCATCATCATAAAAATTCTTATTCTAAGAAAAAGTTTCAATAGATACCTTAAGTTAAGCTATCAAAACTTTTTGTTATTTAATTACCTTATGTAAGTGATTGTAATATGGCCACTTACTTTAGTCAAGTAACTTTCAATAAAAAAACAAAATCTCAATTTAAAAATATTAACTAAAATACAATTGAACACCAAATACATCTTTATTACTTGTATAATAAACTTAGAGAGGAAAATTCATATATAGAAAGGATTTATTCATGAGCACTATAGAAAAGATTCAAACTTTTATTATTCTTTTTGCTGTTACATGCGGCATCGTACTCGGACAATTTAATATGATACATACGTATTCAGACAAGTTTATTGTTCCCTTCTTATTTTTTATGCTATATGGATTATTCCTCAGCATCCCATTAAAAGAAATAAAAAACGGATTTCGCAATTTAAAATTTGCTGGAACAAGTCTTACTATTAACTTCTTATGGACCCCTTTACTCGCTTGGGGATTAGGAGCACTATTTCTTTCAGATCATCCAGCACTTTGGGTTGGATTTATAATGTTAATGGTTACTCCATGCACAGATTGGTACTTAATCTTTACTGAAATAGCGAAAGGAAATGTAGCACTTTCTACTGCAATTTTACCTGTAAATTTAATTTTGCAAGTACTACTCCTTCCAATTTATTTATTTTTATTTGCTGGTGTCATGAAAACTGTAGTGGTTTCTGTTTTAGTAGAAAGTATTGTTATCGTAATCGTCTTACCATTTATACTTGCACACGCTACAAAATTCATTATGAATAAAATGAAAAAAGCTGAAACTCTCGAGAATAAACTCATTCCGTTTTTCAGCTCTGCTCAAATTGTATTTTTAAGTTTAGCAATAGTAGCGATGTTTGCATCACAAGGTAAATATTTACTGCAAAATATGAATGTCGTTTTATTATTACTCGTTCCTGTTCTATTGTTCTTCATCATTAATTTTTTACTAGGACAATTTATCGGACGCATCATGCATTTATCTTACAAAGATACAGTAAGTCTAAGCTTAACAACGTTAGCAAGAAACTCACCTGTTGCACTCGCTATCGCTGTAACAGCTTTTCCAGACGAGCCTCTTATCGCACTTGCACTCGTTATTGGACCGTTGATTGAGTTACCGGTACTAGCTTGTGTTTCACAAGTTTTGTTGCTTATTAAGAAAAAACGGCAATACGCATAATAAAAAACGTCCCATTTTGGGACGTTTTTTATTATGGAAAGATTACATACAACACTTATTTCTTATTTCTTATTTCTTATTTCTTATTTCTTATTTATCAATACAAATGAAATTACCGAAACTACAAACGTAATAATACCAATTGTAATAAAGTGAAACTTTAATCATTGGGGGTTTTGTTCATCCCCCAATGATTATTAGCCCTCACCACTCCCGCATTAACAGATCCTTTCTAATTAAAAATGATAGGAAACGTAAATATAACGAAAGCTGCCCAAAGTCCGTATATTGGCAAATACTTCGTAACGGCATCTTGGATAGCTTTTGGTCCTGATTTATTTTGCAAGAAACGCATATAGGCAAACATAATCCAAATGAGATTTGCCCAAATCAGTATGTTTACTCCTAAAACAGCAAGTCTATTAGGTGTAATCCCGTAAGAAGAAAGTCTAAATACTATGGCTGACAATGCGACAGTGTCAATAATAAGCGCCAGAACAATTAAGGAAAAATTTATATAATCTGAAATATTCTTTTTCTCGTCCGAGTCACTTTCAACGATAGAAAATATGGTAACAGCCAATACACCAAGGAGGATTCCGTTGAAGGCCATTAGGAAATTGCGATCCAAGAACGGATTTTTCCCGACCCAAATTACCGTTATAAGATAGATAAGCAACGTGATCAGGACGAGAGGACTAAAAATTTTAGATATGTATGGTGTAATATTTTTAGCAAGCTTAAGATTCATTGATACTAAGTATGCAGCCACAATAGCGAGAGCCGCTGCTCCAAATAAAACAACATTACTAAAATAGAATTCTCCTATATCTAAGTCAACAAAGCTAAATAAACGCATGGTGAATACTGCTAGTATCATTCCGCTCACTGCCATGCTGGCGTAGAGAAGACAATATTCTAAATTAAATTTTATATAGGCTAATCTTGTACTGCCTTTTGAATATTCATTTCCTGTAAACGCAAGCCCTACTAAGACCCATAAAAATATAGGAAGATGTAAATAAGCAAGAATGGTACTGTCTTTATAATTTAATGGCAACGTATTAAGATACATCCCGGAAATAAGGAACAACGCTGCAAGGGAATAAATAATACTTTTTTTGGGAGTATTATTGTAAACAAAATAAGCAGCAATAAAGGGAATTACACCAAAAGCCAAGTTAATTGGAGCAATTGCTTCCTGCTCAACAAAGTGGAAAATGATCCTGGTGCTTATGCCGGCCAGAATAGCTAAAAGGCCCATGAATAAGAAACCTTTTTGAAACAAAGATGTTTTTTCTTTATTTACTTTCTCCTTGAAATGCAACCTTTCATACCAAGCACCTAGAACCTGGGAATCAGGGTTTTGGTCCCATGCTTGTGAGAATGCTTTTTTAAAAGCTTTCGGATCTTTTCTATACATCTTCTCCAACTCATGGGGGTTATCCATATTTTTAACAATCAAATTGTTAATGTTCATAGTTATACCTCCTCTAATTTTAAAAATAAGGTTGTTACCTTTTAACAAAAGCACCTCACTCATTTATTATGATTTTGATTTTAATACAAAATTTATCGTTTTACAATAAAAAATTATTATTTAAAGGATTTTTTTTATCGTTAAATTTTAAATAAAAGAAAAACAAAAGAGCATGACAGTTTTATGTCATGCTCTTTTAACAAATTAATTCTCAAATACAAAATTAATCTTATTATCTTTCCACTCTAATTTCGCATCAAACGTTTTCTCGCCCTTTTTAAAACCTTTAATTAAATCAGTCTTTTCACCTTTTAAGAGCTTTGTCATATTCTTTTGCGAAATTGTTTTACTTAATATCTTCTTTGAAATGGTGAAATCACATTGCGTTGTATTATAGTTAGAACAACCGTAAAACGTTGACTTATCAATTACATCGCCATCACATTTTTTACAGCTACCAACCTTTTTACCCGTTGTAAATTTCGATCCTTTTCGTTCAATCGATTCAACATGTAGTCCAGTGAAATCCCACTTCTCAGACATTTCCACTGCATCTTCAATAATTTTAGCTGATAGCTTTTTCGTTTGTTCCATAAAAGTTGCTGGTGATGCTGTACCTTCACCAATTTCCGCAAGACGTTGTTCCCATTTCGCAGTCATTTCCGGTGAAGCTAGTATTTTGTCACCAATTGCGGTAATTAATACTTTTCCTTTATCAGTCGCATACACTTGGTTTTTCTTTACATCTATATATTTACGGTCTTTCAACATCGTAATAATACCCGCGCGGGTCGCTTCCGTACCTAAACCTTCTGTTTTCTTCAATACCTTCTCTAGCTCTTCATTCTCTAAATACTTACCGGCTGTTTTCATTAACGTAATAAGTTGTCCTTCTGTATAACGCTTCGGTGGCTGTGTTTTTCCTTCTTTCACTTTCACCTTTACAACTTTTCCTTCTTCACCTTCAGCTACAATTGGAAGAATGGTTTCGTCATCTTTATCGTCTTGGAAAATAACTTTACGCCAACCTTCTTGAATTTGCTGTTTTCCTTTTGAAATGAATTCAGCACGTTCATCTACAAGCGTTACAATCGTTGTATAGTCAAAGATTGCAACTTCATAATGAGCTGCAATAAGCCTTCTTACGATCATATCGTATATTTTCTTTTCATCACCTGATAGTCTGCTTGGGTTTGTAACTTGCTCTGTCGGAATAATTGCGTAGTGATCTGTTACTTTCTTTTCATTCACATAACGCTTATTGTTCATAATGGATTCAATTGGTGCCGGTAATAAGCCTTTATATTCATCAAATTGACTTAACTTCTGTAAAATATCAGGGAACGTCGCTGCTTCTCCTTGTGTAACATAGTTAGAATCTGAACGTGGATAAGAAACAATCCCTTTTTGATAGAGTGCTTGCGTTATATCAAGCGTCTTTTTCGGTGAAAACTTAAAGGCTTTATTTGCCGTTGCTTGCAGTGATGATAAGTTGAATAAAAGCGGCGGCTGAAACTCTTTACGCTCCGTTTTCATTTCCTTCACAACAGCCGGTTTCCCTTGGCAAAATGCCGCAATTTTATTCGCCATATCAGGGTCTTTTAAGCGGGATTCATTATCCTTTTCCCATTTTCCGTCATATTTCTTTCCTTCTATATTAAAGGTTGCAAACACTTCCCAGAAAGGCTCTGACTTAAAGTTTTCAATTTCTTTCTCACGCTTTACAATCAATGCTAACGTTGGTGTTTGGACACGACCAGCAGAAAATACATCATTCATTCCTTTTTTCTTTAGCAAAATACTAAAGACACGTGATGCATTCATACCAACAACCCAGTCAGCGCAAGATCTTGTGTATGCTTCGTAATACGTATTAATTGTATCTGATTCGTCAAGTAAATTTTTAAACCCTTGATAAATAGCTTGCTTCGTTAAAGACGAAATCCATAGACGCTTCATCGGCTTTTGCACGTTACAAAGATTAATAATATTTCGTACGATTAGTTCCCCTTCACGCCCAGCATCGCCTGCGTGAATAATTTCTGTTACCTGTGGATTATGTAACAGCTGTTTCACAACGTTAAATTGCTTATACTTTGACTTTGTTACTTCAAATTGAAAACGCTCTGGAATCATCGGTAATGTATTAAGTGACCATTTTTTCCACTCTGCGTGATAATGCTCTGGATTACATAACTGCGTTAAATGACCAATTGCCCATGTACAGTACGCTCCATTTGGAAATAACTCATTTGCTTCTACTTCTAAATATCCATCTTTCCGGCGATATTTAAACTGTGAAACAAGAGCCAACCCTTGATCTGGTTTCTCGGCAATAATTAATTTCATTTTATAACTCCCTATCTGTATTCCAGTGTTACTTTCATTGTCTATATGTTTAGAAGCGATGATAAAACAACAATCTTATTTATCATTCGCGGTTTGTCTCGCAAATGTGAGACCTATAATATTATACGCTTATTCTTTATGGCTTCACAATAGAAACTCATAATATAACAATTTCTTTCACATGCTTACAATTAAAAAAGACGCCCTAAAAAATCAAGCGTTCCTTTGCTTACATCTATGAAATTGTGCAGATAATATGCAGATATAAATTATCATAAGTACACATATGATGAAATGAACGATAGGACAAGGAGGTATCATAATGTTTGCTTATACGTTAACTACCTTAACACTTTGCTGTACCTCAATTCTTATTGCATCCAATATTTCTAAACGTAAGGGTACCCTAATGGAGTATATGGTATTTATTATGTCTTTTAGTATGAGTATCGGTTTAAGTATTGGTTTTTATTTAGGCATTCTCTTTAAGGGGGAATTACTATATTCTACTTTACTTGCTATTTTAATTAGTGGTTTTATCGGTTTTTTAGTGGGTCTACGTTTTCACCTATATACTGCTTTAGAAGGACTGTTCTCTGGATTAATGGCAAGTATGATGGGAGCAATGATTACAGAAATGTTAAACGCTCAACAAGCTCATAGTATATTGTTCATTAGCCTTTTACTTACTATAACGATTACTATGTCCTGTGTGATTCAATTGTTATCGGAGAACTTTTCTACTTTTATCCAACAGCGTTTTTTGTTATTACTTTCAATTAGTGTAGTAATTATAGTTGCCGTATTCGCGACATTCCCACATCATACTCCTGCACCTTCACCTGGGCATAATCAACATATAAATTAGTACTTGCAACAAAAATGAATAAGCAGCTATCCATAGGATAACTGCTTCCTATTATTCTGGCTTATTAGGAATGTTTTGGTTTGGAACATAGTCAGATTTATAATCTGTATAGTTCACTTCCGTTACCATCCCTGCTGAAGCATGATGTAGGTCGTGACAGTGGAACATCCACTCACCGGGATTGTCTGCTACAAAGGCTACTTCATATTCTTCTCCTGGTTTTAAGTTCAATGTATCTTTTACAATTGGAGAACCTTCTATCGGTTTTCCATCTTTACTCAACACCTGGAAGAAGTGACCATGTAAATGCATTGGGTGATCATCCATTTTAGAACGATTTACCAATTTCACTTTTACTAAATCACCCTTTTTTACTTGAATTGGGTCAATATCCGGAAATACCTTTCCGTTAATTGTATATACCATTTCATTTTCATTCATTTGCGTATTTAAGTCCATATTATATGTGGCAGTATACTCTTGATTTAACGTGAAACTACCTAATTTTTTAGCACCATATTTCGTCATATCTAATTTCGCTAATTTTCCCTTTTCATCTGCTTTATCTTTCATCTCTTTGCTGCCATCATACTCAATAACAGCTTTCATTCCTTTTGCACCTTTATTTTTTGAATGGTCCTCAACATACCACTTCCCAGGATTATTAGCAGTAAATTCAATATCATAACGTTCACCCGGTGCGATTGAAATTACTTTATCCTTTATAACTTTTGGATTGTTTATTGGTTGACCATCTGTCGCAATTACTTTTATATCATGACCGTGAACATGTATATCATGTGATAGATAACCAGCATTAACAAGTCGAAGACGAACTTTATCTCCCTTATTCACTTTCAATGGCACTACTAAATCACCGCTTTTTCCATTGATTGTGAATAAATCATACATACTCATATCATGACCTTCCATCTTCATATTTCCATGGTCCATTCCTGTCATATTGCCAGAGTCTTTTTGATCACTGCCCATGTCCATACCGGAATGATCCATGCCGTTCTTATCGTCATTCTTTTTCGTATTTTCATCACCTTTAGATTTATTACCTATTTGCCCTTTTGTCATTTCTTTTAACTGCTTTTTAATTTCTTCTTTATCTGTAACCCATTCATCCAACATTAATGTGTAATCTTTATCATATTTTTCCTTTGTATCTTCTACAATGAGCGCTCCATACAAACCTCTATCTAATTGATTTACAGAATCTTGATGCGAGTGATACCAGTACGTTCCTGGTACGTTCGCTTCAAATTCGTAAGTGAAACTTTTTCCTGGTTCAACTGCATCTTGTGTCACGCCTGGAATTCCATCCATGTTATTTGGGACAGGATATCCATGCCAATGAATGGATACTGGTACAGATAATTCATTTTTTAATGTCACTTTCACCTTTTCACCTTTTTTCACCCGAATTTCTGGACCAGGAGATGAGCCATTAAATGTCCAGACTGGAACAATAACACCGTTACTTAATTTTTGCTTCTCTTCTTTCGCTATTAAAGTAACTTCTGGTCCTTTTTCAACCTTCAATGGTGTTGTAGCTGTTTCAGTCTGTAGTGTTTTTTTATCATTCATATTTTTATGATCATTTGTTGTATTTGTCGTCACAGAACAGGCAGCAATTAAAAATATTACAGAGACTGTAATGGCTGCTAATACAAATCGCTTCATGGAAAATCCCTCCTTTTTCTTTTTCAAAATCATTATAGAAGTTGATTTTCAAGAAAATAAGGAGATGTAATTAGATCTTACGTAAGCTAATTGGAAGATTACTAAAAGCGGAGACATTACAAGAGGCGAATATTTTAGAAATACAAAATGCTTTCCTTGTAGCGACTATATTAGCCGTTCTCGTATTTGTTTTGACGTTATTTCTTAAGAAACAATAACACTGCTATTATTAAATAAGAAAAATGTAGCTAAAATGCTCTTCACAAAAGAACTTAGATTTTTGTATAATAAGAACTAATGTTCTTTACAGACAATGGACTCAAATTACACAAATATATCAAATAGAAGAGGATTGATATACGATGAAAATTGATAGACCAAAAATTTCACCAGAGTTATCTTCAAAGAATTTTCAAGATATTTTTTATGAAGAAGATCCAACATTAGAAGTGTGTGAAATTATAGACTCCACTTTCGAAAATGAATCTGTAGATAGAGTGCGATTGTATGATGCAGTGATAAAGAATTGTAAATTCACTAATACAGACTTTAGCAATATTGATATTACAGATGTTTGTTTTGAAAACTGCGATTTATCAAATGTTAATTTAAGCAATTCTTCTGTTCATAGAGTCGAATTTAAAAACAGTAAATTAATCGGGGTTAATTTTGCAGAATCTAGCTTAGGAAATGTTAAATTTGAGAATTCAATTTTGAATTTAGCAGCATTTGGGAATTCTAAACTAGAAAAAATTATATTTAATGAAACTTCATTAAATAATGCAGATTTTTTTGACTGTAAACTTAAAAAAGTTGAATTCCAATTATGTAGTCTTGATGAAGCTAATTTTGATCAGACATCACTGAAGGGGATAGATATTAGTTCTTCTACCTTTGATACACTTACAGTTTCAGTGAACGATTTAAGAGGATGTAAAGTATCAACATATCAAGCTGTTCAGTTTGCTACTTTATTAGGATTAATAATTAAAGATTAGTATTTCGAAGAAAAGAACCCTATCCCGAATCATGGATTTTTTAATTGTCCACGATTCGAGATAAAGTTCAAATAAATTAGTGATGACTCTTTTATTATTTAACTACAGCTTGGTTTCCTTTTACATGTTCATTATTTACACTCATAAATTCTTCAATTTCTTCAACTTCTCTAATGATATCTTTTGACAAGTTTTCATACCCGTCTTTCGTTACAAGAATGTCATCTTCAATACGAATTCCAATTGATTCTTCTTCAATATAAAGACCAGGTTCAATTGTTATAACCATACCTTCTTCTAACATTCTATCTTTATATGTTCCTACATCATGTGTATCTAAACCAAGGAAATGGCTGACACCATGATAATAGTATTTTGATAACTCTTCATCTTCTTGAATTAAACCAATTGCTTTACACTCTTCTGCCAGTACCTTTTTTGTATGCTCATTTAATGCAGCGAACTTTAATCCCGGCTTAATAATCTCTGTTGTTTCTTTTAATGCTTTTAATACAATATTATAAATTTGTTTTTGACGACTAGAGAATATTCCATTTGCCGGGAATGTATAACTAATATCAGCGTTATAGTAGTCTTTTTGAGCACCTAAATCTAGCAATACTAAATCACCATTTTGAATTTGTGCATCATTATCTTCATAATGAAGAACTGTAGCATTTTTACCACTTGCCAAAATTGTATTGAACGCATGATGCTTAATGCCAGATGATTTCAGTGTAAAATCAAATTGAGCTTCTAATTCATACTCCATCATGTCTGCTTTTGCATGCTTAAGTACGTTGTAAATACCGTCTTTCGTTATAGCAATCGCTTCTTTAATAATTTCAATTTCTTCCTCGGTTTTAAAAACTCGTAATTCACAAATGTTCGGATATACATTACCAATTGTTACATGTGGGTATTGTTCTCTTACATGTTTAGCAAACGCTAATGTTTTTGTCTCCGTACCATTCCACTCACGACGTTCTATATCTAAATATAGATGCTTCGCATTTTCTGTAAAGAGTATATTTGATACTGCTTTTTCAAAGCTATCTAAATATAAAACTTTCTTTATACCTGAAATTCCCTCTGCTTCTTCGCTAGAAACTGTCTTCCCAACCCATTTTTCCATTACTGGATCTGATTTTTCAATGAAAAGTGTCTCTTCTACACTATTCCCAAACTTTTTCAGCATAAAAATAACATTTGGTTCATCGATTCCCGTTAAGTAGTAAAAATTACGATTCGGTACAAATTTATAATGTGCATCAGCTGACATATGCGGTGCTTGTCCCGCAAATAAAATCGTAACGGATTCATCAGGTAATGTTTTCGTTAGTCTTTCTCTATTTTGAGCAAAAAATGTTGATTTCATAATAATCCCCCTAGTGTTCTATGTATGCTTGTAAAGCTAATTGTCCTCTGTTATTCATTTTATTATTGTTATAATTTTTCGTCAATTTTTAACCTTTTAGATGGTGTTGACATAATAAAAATTAAGCGTTACAATAACTATATATTAGTAAGTAACTAATATATTTAAATCTAACTAGAGGTGAATCAAATGAAAAACATTTTATTCCGTATTAACGAATTGTCAAAAAAAGAAAAAGCAACTGGATTAACAGTTGATGAAAAACAAGAACAACAAATGTTACGTCAAAACTATACAGAAACATTTCGTGGAAGCCTAGATTCCATTTTATTAAATACAAAAATTGTTGATTCGAATGGTCTTAACGTTACACCAGTTGCATTACAAGATGCTCAAATACGTTTAAAATTAAGCAAATGAGTTCCGCGCTAAAGAATTTCAATAAAACATAAACAGAGCTGGATTTCCTATATAGAAATTCCAGCTCTGTTTATTGTCTTTTCTAATTTAGTAAACGAGCGATACATCGCAATTCTCCACGACACAATCATCGCAAATGCTAGTAAGAAAAACATGCCGCTTAACTCTGCCAAATCAATTGATTGGCTTAAATATGACTTTAATGCCACGCGTACAGCTAATAAGCCTACTAAAATGAATATGAATGCTTTTGACGGTTTCATAAATATATGTTCGCCTTTTATTTCGAACTTAGTTGTTTTAATAAGAAAAATAGAGAAAATAATCCCTATACTAATTGCCTCGACTATTTCTAACGATGTTAATCGAAAATCTGGTAAAAAGTACATCATCGCGCCTGTACTCATAAAAATTGGTGGTAATATAATTTTCTTTTTCGTTACCGGCTTTTTCGCTGCTTTAAAACGTAGAAACATTACCCCAACAGCCATACAAACCGCTATGACACTTGATAAAAGTGCTATCATACTTTCCACTCCTATCTATTTAAATGACTTTTTTAGCAAAATCATAAACCAATAAGTAACTACATGCCGCATTATAGAATTTCTTCATTATATTCCTCCTGCTGTAAACTTTCCATATTCGCTGCAATCATTTTACGCAAAGTTTATGAACGGAATATGAACAAAAAAGCCATTCTGCAATTAATAATTGCAAAATGGCTTTTTAACTTATTTTAAATCGTCAATTGTGAAAGCACCTGGAAGTAATTGCTCAACAGTCACTTCTTTTTCATCACCTTTTACATTCGTTAGTAATACAGGCATTTTCGGATCACAGAATTCAGCAATTACTTGTCTACACGCACCACATGGTGAAATCGGTCCATCAGTTTCTCCTGTAATAACTAAGTAACTAAAATCGCGCTCCCCTTCTGATACCGCTTTAAATATTGCTGTTCTTTCTGCACAGTTACATAAACCATAAGAAGCATTTTCTATATTACAACCAGTATAGATTTTCCCTTCTTTCGTAACTAACGCTGCGCCAACAGGAAATTTAGAATACGGAATATACGCTTTCGATAACATCTTGTTTGCTTCTTCAATATATTTTTTCTTATCCATATTATTTCCCCCTCAAAGTAAATGAAATGATCATTAGTCAGTAATAACTGTATGAACTAATTTAGGAGCCACTGCTGTTTCAGCGATAGAGATGTTCTCATAAATTTTTGCTTTTACATCTTCTACATTTTCACGATTTGCGTAGATTGTTACGAACGGCTCGCCTTCTTTTACTGCATCGCCAACTTTTTTACGTAACATTAATCCTACTGCTAAATCGATTTCATCTTCCTTCGTTGCACGACCTGCACCAAGTAACATAGCTGCAATACCAATCTCATCTGCAACAATGTTAGAAATAACACCTGAAGTTTTTGCAGGTACATCAATTACATACTTCGCTTGTGGCATTTTTTCTGGATTGTCTACAATTGAGCTATCTCCGCCTTGATTGCTTAAGAACTCTTTAAATTTCGCAGTTGCTTTTCCGTTTTTCATCACTTCAATTAGCATTTCACGAGCTTCTTCTAACGTATTTGCTTTTTTCGCAAGTACGACCATTTGACTTCCTAATACAAGTACTAATTCTGTTAAATCTTCTGGACCTTCACCTTTTAACGTATCAATCGCTTCTTTCACTTCTAGAGCATTACCAATCGCAAATCCAAGAGGTTGTGACATATCTGAAATAACTGCCATTGTTTGACGTCCTACGTTATTTCCGATACGTACCATTGCATGTGCTAATTCTTTTGCATCTTCTTCTGTTTTCATAAATGCACCAGCACCTGTTTTTACATCAAGTACGATTGCGTCAGCACCAGCTGCAATTTTTTTACTCATAATTGAACTTGCGATTAAAGGAATTGAGTTAACAGTTCCTGTTACGTCACGTAATGCATAAATCTTTTTATCTGCAGGCGTTAAGTTTCCTGTTTGTCCAATAACAGCTACTTTGTCACGGTTTACAATATCGATGAACTGCTCTTTCGTAATTTCAACGTGGAATCCTTCTACCGCCTCTAATTTATCAATTGTTCCGCCAGTATGTCCTAAACCACGACCAGACATTTTTGCTACTGGTACGTCTAAAGCAGCAACTAATGGTCCTAATACTAAAGTTGTTGTATCACCAACACCGCCAGTTGAATGTTTGTCTACTTTAATTCCTTCAATTGCCGATAAGTCGATCGTTTCTCCAGACTCAACCATCGCCATCGTTAAATCTGCACGTTCGCGATCTGTCATATCTTTAAAGAAGATTGCCATTGCAAGTGCACTCACTTGATAATCAGGAATACTTCCGTCTGTATATCCATTAATAAAGAATTTGATTTCTTCAGTCGTTAATTCTTTGCCGTCACGTTTTTTTGCGATAATATCTACCATTCTCATTACAATCACCATTCCTTTTTATATTATATGAATCTATTAAAATAATAAGCCAACGATTGTTGCTGATAAGAAACTTACTAACGTTGCACCGAATAGTAATTTCAAACCAAATCTTGCGACTACATTCCCTTGCTTTTCATTTAAGCTCTTAACTGCCCCTGCAATAATTCCAATTGAAGAGAAGTTTGCAAATGAAACTAAGAATACAGATATAATCGCTGTCGTTCTATCTGAGAAATTAAAGTTTCCTTGTGCTAAATCTGTCATAGCGACAAATTCATTTGATACTAATTTTGTTGCCATAATATTTCCGGCATTAACTGCTTCATGCCAAGGTACACCCATAATAAATGCAAATGGTGCAAATGCATAACCAAGAATTTCTTGGAATGAGATACCAATTACACCTTTAAATACTGCATTAATGAATGCGATAAGAGCAACGAAACCGACTAACATAGCTGCTACTGTGATCGCAACTTTAAATCCGTCTATAATGTATTCACCTAATACTTCAAAGAAAGTCTTTTTCTCTTCTTCTTGCACTTCTAACATATCTTCTTCTTCAGTAACTTCATACGGGTTAATGATAGAAGCGATAATAAAACCACCGAATAAGTTAAGAACTAAAGCGGTTACAACATATTGCGGTTTTAATAACACCATATATGATCCAACGATAGACATTGAAACGGTAGACATTGCAGATGCACATAATGTATACATTCGTTTCTCTGGCAATAATCCTAGTTGTTTCTTAACTGAAATAAACACTTCAGATTGTCCTAAAATCGCAGAAGCAACAGCATTATATGATTCTAGTTTCCCCATTCCATTTACTTTACTTAATGCTAGACCGATAGATTTCACAATAATAGGTAATACTTTAATGTGTTGCAATATACCTATTAGTGCTGAGATAAATACGATTGGCATTAATACACTTAAAAAGAACGAAAACTCTTTTTGATTTACTAATCCACCAAATACAAAATTCACACCGTCAGCAGCATATTTTAATAACTCTCCAAAACCATCTGCTATTCCGCTAATTAATATATTCCCTACACTTGTATTTAATAATAAAAACCCCAAAATGAATTGTAAAATAACCATCGTTATGATTGGGCGATATTTGACTTTCTTTCTATTATTACTAGCAAGCCAAGCGATACCTAAAATCAATACGAGGCCAAAAATACCAATTAAGTATTTCATAAGCCTTCCCCTCCCATTCGTATCCGCTTACATCTTTTTCAATTGTTAAAGCAATAGATACACTTTACTTTGTGTATCTATTGCTCTTCACTTCATTAATGATTAGTAGTTATCTGTAGCACCTTTTGCATCATTTAATACGATTGCAACACTAGCACTTGCTCCAACGCGAGAAGCTCCAGCAGCTACCATTTTGTCTGCATCTTCACGTGTACGAACGCCACCAGATGCTTTTACACCAACGTTTGGTCCTACTGTTTTACGCATTAATGCGATGTCTTCAGCAGTTGCTCCGCCAGTTGAGAATCCAGTTGAAGTTTTTACGAAGTCAGCACCAGCTTTTACTGATAATTCACAAGCGCGTACTTTCTCTTCATCTGTTAATAGGCAAGTTTCAATGATTACTTTTACAAGAGCTTTTCCTTTTGCTGCTTGTACTACTTCATAAATGTCTTTTTCAACGAACTCGTTATCGCCGTCTTTTAAAGCGCCTACGTTGATTACCATATCAACTTCAGTTGCACCTTTTGCGATCGCATCTTTTGTTTCAAATGCTTTTGTTTCAGTCGTGCTTGCTCCTAATGGGAAACCGATTACAGTACAAACATCTACATCATGTCCAGCTAATTCTTCAGCAGCTAGCTTCACCCATGTAGGATTAATACAAACAGAAGCGAATTTATATTCCTTTGCTTCTTCGATTACTTTCATAACATCTTCTTTAGTAGTATTAGCTTTTAAAATTGTATGGTCAATTAACTTTGCAATGTTCATTATCTTCACTCCTCATATCTTTTAACAACTTCATTCTAACTCTTAGTTGAACAAATGTAAATACACTTTTGAAATTTTGTTCATTCTTTTTTAAAAGGCATTTTCTTGTAGTAAATAAAGCGCATTCTAACAAAGAACACTTCATATATAATCAAATTTTCTATGTTAACAATGGTAGTATGTATCTCCATATCCATAATTATTTTTAAAAAGGCAATTTGTGTTCAAAAAAGACTCCTATCATTCATACATAACAAAATAAAAGGAGTTCTCAAAATTAACATTTTGAGAACTCCTTTTATTTCTAACCTTTTTGATAATGTAACAGTTCTTTTGCTGTATGCTGATCGATAATTAATACATTTGCATACCCGCCACGTAACGCACCATCAATTGCTTTTATTTTTCTATTACCACCTGCAACTAAAATAGAGCGTTTCTTTAATTTCAGTTCCTCTAACTCAATTCCAATTGTACGCTGATTAATCTCTTCGCTACTAATATTTCCGTCTCCATCAAAGAAACGTGAACAAATGTCACCGACTGATTGTTTTTTGAGTAAACTTGTTTCATCCTTATCGAAATAACCTAATCGGAATAACAGCGCTTCGTCTCGCACTGTTCCTACAGTGAAAACTGCAATATTCGCTTGTTTCCCCATTTCGATAATGTGATGAATATGTCGATCCTGCTCTACTAATTCTTTTGTCACTGCATTATCAAATATAACTGGAAGAGGTAGATTTCTTGGCGTCGTTTGAAAAGCATCTGCAAATAAAGCTATCGTCTCATTCGCATATGTATTTACACTCGAATGACTAATGCCACCTTTTAGCTGGACAACCTCTACCCCTTTTACATGTTGCGGTACGATTTTTCTAGCAATTTCATACATCGTCATTCCCCAGCTTACACCAACAATATCACCGTTTTTAACCGTCTTTTCCATATACTCAGCAGCATATTTACTTATATACTCTGTAATCGTTGCATATTCCGGTACTGGAGAAAACACAACATGTGCCTCTAACAAGTTGTACTTTTCTTTCAGTAAATTCCCAACGTTATCTAAATCCGCAAATGGATCGGCGATGCTAATTTGAACAAACCCTTTTTCTTTCGCGTACTTTAACAATCTAGAAATCGTCGGTCTTGAAATATTTAATTTGTTAGCAATTTCTTGCTGACTATAATCTGATTGATAATATAATCTTGCAACTTCAACGCTTAATTGTTGTTTATCTTTTTCCATAGTAACTCATTACAAATCCCTTCCTGTATTTCCCTTTCGTTACAAGCATTATACAGCTTTATGCAAAAAAATTCGACTACCGAATTTTATCTAACTGAACTTTTATTCCACTTATTATATACAATGAAACCGTTCAATAAGAAACATAAACCATCGTCTAAAAACTATTCAAACACCCCTCATAAACAGAAGATACTGTTTATGAGGGGTGTTTATTCAATTTAAGTCTATAAAAGTTAAATGAAAGCAATGCAAGTTCTCACTTATTTAGAATAGGAGAAAAGATGATGTTTTATTTGTTCAATAAAATAATGATGGTGTATATTATCGTTAGATACTCGACTTGCCATAATAGCCCCCTCCATTGAAGATGCAAGAAAGGAAGCGAGTGATATAATGTCTACATCTTCTTTAAATTCTTGTTTCTCTATTCCTTCTTTTATGAGAGAAGCCATTAACATTACTGTATCATCATAACCTTTTGCTGCTGCTTTTTGTAATTCTGGAAATACTCCAGTACTTTCAATGGCACTATTAAGTAATGGACAGCCTCCAGCAATAGGAGGATTATTAGCTGCATCTTGATATACAAGGAAAATTGCAAGGATTTTATCAATTGCTGTCTTTTTATTTTCCATTGCTTTATGAAAATGACTCCACATAATCTCACCACTTTTGTCGTAGGCAGCAAGGACAATTTCTTCTTTACTTTTGAATCTACGATAAATAGATCCTTTAGGTAGTTCAGTAGCTGTCATTATATCCTGGATGGATGTGCGAGTTATCCCATTAGTATTAAATAAATATAAAGATGTTTCAATAATTTTTTCTTTAACCTTATCAACTTTAGTCATGCTTTGTAATCCTCCTAATGAAAACGATCCTAATATTCTAGGTAATGTTTACCCTCTATTTTCTTAATTTTTTTGTAAGTATAAATAAGTTTGGAACAGAAATATCTTATCAATTCCTATCTTATGGAAACCTCAAACAATACAGTTTGAAAAGAAGTTAATCAAATTGTATTACCTATATAACTTAAGTGAATTTTCTGTCAAAATAACATGACCAATTGTTTAATTCAGTCATATTATACAACTAATTTTATCTAAAATCGTAGAGTTGTAAAAATATATAGTTAATTTTAACGTATAGACATATGATTATTATATATAATTTTTATTAATATGTTTAGCTAAATTGTTTGAACTACCCCCACTTTCACTTCATTCTATAAAAGATTAACCATTAATGATTACTGGAATTAAATTGTAACAAAGCAACTGAAATATAAATATATTTGCTTTTTTCCATTTTGATTTTGTTAATACTTTATAAAAAGGGTTTAAAAAACTAGAAACTTGTAGTATCATTAGATTTCGATTCAGACCGAACCGTCCGGTTTAGAATCTTATATAAATATATTTAGAAGGAGAGCGTTATGCAGAAAGAAAAATCAAAAATTATAGGTAATTTAATTATGGGGGCAATACAGTGAACTTTATAAAAATGAATAAAAAAGAAATCATTATGCTAATAATCTTTACACTGTTTGTACCATTTCAAATTGGCTTGTACATACTATTTGGCATATCACTTTTAGCTAATGTCAATTTAGTTGAATCAGAATTTGTTCTTAGTGCCATCGGTTTTACTGTACCTGCTATTGTAGGAATCATTTGCTTTAGGAAAGAAATTATTGAAAGTTTTACTTATTTTAAAGAGAAGACAATTTTGAAAATAGTAAGTATTCCTATGGTAGTTTTATTTACGTTAATTGTGGAACAGTGTGTTATGTATTTTCTAGCAACTGGTCAACCAGAGAACCAAGAGCAGCTCCTTGAAACTGGTGCAGAGGTACCTCTTGTATTTACATTGCTTGTATTTGGTATTCTGGGTCCAATACTTGAAGAAATTGTGTTTCGCCACATATTAATAAATCGTTTTTCTTACCATATTGGTACTGCTATTGCATCTATCATTTCGATTATGATTTTTACACTTCTTCATACGAACCAACTTTCGGATATTGCTATTTATTTACCTGGATCGTTGATACTTACTGCGGCTTATCTTATTTCTAAAAGATCCATTGCATATGTTATAGCGATACACATGTTAAACAATTGCCTTGGTTTCATTCTGTAAGAAACTAGACTTGTTTCTAGTGCCAAAAATACTTTTTCTATGGCATAAGAAAGCTAATCAAAAATTATAATATATTAGGAGAGTGTCAGTCATGATTGTAACAACAACTTCTGGAATTCAAGGTAAAGAGATTATTGAGTATATTGATATTGTAAATGGTGAAGCTATTATGGGTGCAAATATTGTCCGCGATGTATTCGCTTCCGTTCGTGATGTTGTCGGTGGCCGTGTTGGTGCTTATGAAAGTAAGCTAAAAGACGCTCGTGATATTGCAATGGGCGAAATGAAAGAACTTGCAAAAGAAAAAGGTGCGAACGCTATCGTTGGTATTGACGTAGATTACGAAGTTGTTCGTGATGGAATGTTAATGGTTGCTGTAAGTGGTACAGCTGTACGTATATAAGTAAATTAAAAAACGGTTCCTCCCTTGGAATTTATACTTTGAGGAGGGGCCTGGTTCTGTTGCAGATTTTAAAGAATAAAAAGAGATGTTGATAAAGCATTATACGTCGAAAAAACACAGTTTGAGTGTAAACTGTGTTTTTTTATATAGAGGCCTCATCCCATCACTATCAAGCTAAAATTTTGTGTTAACTTGTACAAAATGTACACTTTTTACTTTGGGGTAATTTTGAATCCTTAACCTTATGGGCATGTGGCGTTACCCCACATCCATCAACTTAAGGATTTAGACTATTTTTGAAGTTAAAAGCACGTTACTATTTTCTTATGTTAATGAGAAAGGGTGACGTGCTTTTTATGAATATGCATCAAAAACAAGAGTTATCTTTATTTGCCGAAGAGCTATATCGATATATGTCTCCCGCTACACTTAATCAATTAGCTATAGAAGCAGGCGGAATGAAACGAAAACGCAAGTGCCACGGGCACCATTTCTTATCTTTGTGTGTATGGTTAAATCAACAAATCGCTACTACCTCTCTTACTCAACTTTGTAGTCAATTAGAAACTTCAACAGGAATTTTATTAAGTCCGGAGGGACTTAATCGACGATTTAATTCGGATTCTGTAGCCTTCTTTCGCACTGTATTTACTACACTTCTACAAGCTAAAATTGGAGGAGTATCTAAGATTTCTCATTCTCTTTCTTCTTATTTTGAGCGGATTCTCGTCCTTGATTCTACAACCTTCCAAGTTCCAGATCGATTCGCAACTACTTATCCTGGTGCCGGAGGGTGTAGTCATACAGCTGGTGTGAAAATCCAACTAGAGTATGACTTGTTGAGTGGAAAATTTTCTGATGTGGAAATTGAACCAGGAAAACGAAGTGATCAGGCATATAGTGCGACTCGAACAGGCATGGCACAAAAGAATGAACTATATATTCGTGACTTAGGATATTTTCGTCTACAAGACTTTAAGTCTATTCAAGATAAGCAAGGATATTATTTATCACGTCTAAAGTTACCCACTAAAATATATAGAAAAGAATTTGAAACAGTAGTATTTAAAACAAAACCCGCTCAATTAAAACCCGTATATATACAAATTCATTTGGAAGACATCATGAAACAATTGCAGCCTGGCCAAGTGTATGAATTACATGATGTATATGTAGGGAGTAAAGACAAACTGCCTACTCGAATTGTAGTTTATAGATGTACCGAGGAGCAAAAACAGAAACGTCTACGTGATCGAGCTATTCGCGAAAAGAAAAAAGGAATTACATATACAGAGCGTACAAAACTTTTACAAGGTATTACGGTATATATGACAAACATTCCTACGGAATGGGTACCAAAAGAGAAAATTTATGATCTATATTCACTGCGTTGGCAAATTGAGCTGTTATTTAAAATATGGAAATCTTGGTTTCAAATTCATCGTTGTAAATCTATTAAACAAGAACGATTAGAATGTCACCTTTATGGACAACTCATTAGTATCCTATTATGTTCTTCTACTATGTTTAAAATGCGAGAACTCCTGTTACGTAAGAAACAGAAAGAGCTAAGTGAATATAAAGCGATGTACATAATTAAGGATTATTTTTTACTTTTTTACCAAGCATTACACAAAAACACCCAAGAATTATCAAAGGTTCTCCTTCGTCTGTTTAACCTCCTACAGCACAACGGACGAAAATCTCATCGATATGAGAAAAAGACAGTCTTTGATATTTTGGGTGTTGTTTATGAGTATACCACTTCTACTCATCAGGTAGCATAGTAAAAAAATTGAAGCCCGTCAGGGTTTATTTGATATGCCTACTTTTATAAAATCTATAAAAGATAATAAAAAACTATATAGAAAGACCGCATTTTGTATAAAAATATACCTTAAGTTGATGGATGTGTGGCGTTACCCCATGCCCATCAAGCTAACCAAGTAACTTACTAGATATGGAACGATCCTTGGTTCAAAACTAATAATTGATAGAAAAGTAGGCATACTAAAGAAGCCTATTAAAATCTAATTTTTTCGCTAGGCAGCTTGTCTATGCTTCACCGTCGTTTTATACACAATCCCTAGAATATCAAAGACGGTCATTTTCTTATACCGATGACATTTACGACCGTTCTTTTTGAGCAGTAGATAAAGACGATGCAAAATTTTCAAAAGTTCTTCTGTGCCACCGGCTATCGCTTGAAACAGTAACGGAAAGTAATCTTTAATCATATAAATCGCTTTGTATTCACTCAGCTCCTGCTTTGTTTTTTCAAGCAGAAACTGTCGCATTTGAAACATCGTAGAAGAACAGAGGAGAATGCCGATGAGTTGTCCATATAAATGGCACTCTAGGCGTCCTCTTTTAATATTTTTACATTCATCAATTTCAAAAAATGACTTCCACGTTTTAAACAAAATTTCAATCTGCCAACGAAGTGAATACAGTGAGTGCACGTAGTTCATTGGTACTCCTTCTAGAGACGTGTTCGTGATATATACATTCATACCCATTAAACGTTTACTTTTATCCTTCATGACAATGCCTTTTTTCTTTTCACGTATCGCTTGGTTTTTCAGGCGTGTTTGCGTTTGATCATCGGTTAAACGATGGATAATGACACGTGCTGGAAGCTTCTGATTTTGTCCAATGTATGCCTCGGAAATTTCTATTGTTTCACCAGGGATTAGGCTCGACATTATTTGTGTCATATCAAGCTGTATGTATTCTGTTTGCTTTTTTAACGTGCCGTTGTTGAAGTATTCTGGCTCAGGATTCTTGATATAAATGCGTGTATTCAGCTTCAACCGCGAGATATAGTAAGCCTCTTTATCATGAATAGTTTATAAGTCTCCTAAATCGAAGTAACCAAGATCACGTAAACACAAATCGCCCGCCTCTACGGTTTCAAGGCAGATGGTACCGTATGTTTTATCATTATTCTTTCCTGGACCAAGCTGCACGTTAAGAAATTGACCACTAAGTAAATCATATTCCAATTGGATTTTCACGCCTGCCGTATTACTACTTCCACCTGAACCTTGATAGTCAGTGGCGAAATGGTCAGGCAGTTGAAACACTGTTGCATCTAAAATACGGATACGATTGAAAGTAGAGATCATGTGTGCAGAAAGTGAGTGATTTGAACAGAGTTTTTGTTTGAGAAGAGAAGTAAAGACTTCTCGAAGAAATGCGACAGCTGCTGGATTAAAGCGTTGATTCAATCCTTCTGAGCTCATCAGTACTCCAGTTGAAGCTTCTAACTGACTGCACAATTGTGTAAGCGATGTGCTAGCGATTTCTTGACTGAGCCATACGCAAAGGGCAATGAGTTCGTTCGCTTGATACTTACTAGTTCGCTGTACAAAGCCAACTTGTTTGGCGATATCTTGTAGGACTACTGGAGATAAAAAGTATTGTAGCTCTTGTGCGAAAAGATTCAGCTCATTTGAAATAATAGGATTCATTAAAAACACCATCCTTTCTCATAAACTTCTTACGATAAGCATAGCGTTTTTCTATTTTGAGGATATGATTTTAACTTCGCTTGAAGGGCAAGTGGTGAGATACCTTATAAGAATAAATTATAAATATAGATAAATAAATTGTAATTTACTCTATTGAAGTGATGCACCTAAAATGAAGATAACAATTATATAAGGGGTAATTTTATGAATAATAAATTGAAATATTTATTAGGGATTAGCATTACCGGATTTGGGGATGGAATTCAACAAATTGCCTTGCTATGGTATATTTTTCATTTAACAGGACAAGCAACTTCTATCGGATTAATGATTGCAATTTATTATATACCAAGTATCATTTTAACACCTTTTGTGTCTGTTTATGTAGATCATCATGATTCTAAAAATATTGTTGTTCTAACAGATAGTATTCGATTTGTACTTGTTTTAATCATGGCAATACTTATTTTCATAAAATTTGAATCAGTATTTATTTTTTACATTATGCAATTCTTATTAGCAGTTTGCTACACTGTTTACAAACCTGCATCTTCTGCATTTATTAAGGAAGCATTCTGTAATCATGATATACCATTTGTTATATCAAAAGCATCTTCATTAAATGAAGCAGCATTACTAGTGGGAACTGGTATATCTGGGTTATTTCTAGTTAAATTTTCTTTAGCCACTAGTTTCTTTATTAATTCTGTAACATTTTTAGTTGCGGCCATTTTCTTTTCTTCTATAAAAAGAATGAACCCTAAAAAAGTAAAAAATACAAGAATATCCTACCTTGCAGAATTAATATCGGGATGGCGTTTTATTAATCAAACAGAAGGAATGAAGTACTTACTGTTTTTATCCATTTTGAATAGCATTAGCATACAAATGACAACAACTTTATTATTACCTCTTGCAGAACAGTTTGAAGGAGGTAGCGGACTTTACTCAATATTTGAGATAGCATTTTCAGTAGGAGGAATTATAGCAGGCTTGATTGCTATCTATTTTTTAAAAAAGTTTAAACATAAAGTTATTTTTATTACGATGATGGGTATGGCAACCTCTTCTTTTTTATTATATTTGAATGACTATAAAACAACGGCCGTTATTTGTATATTTATAATGGGGCTATTTACCATGTCGCATTTGATTATCGTGCAAACGTTAATACAGTTGAATACTACAACAGAATATATTGGCCGGGTAATAGGCTTAAGAACAATTCTAGCATCATTTGTTAAGATATCTTCTGCTCTGTCGACTGGTATTTTAATAACTCATATGGGAGTGAATAATATTTTACTTTTATTTTCTATCTTAATATTGGCTAGCTTTATTACGATTGGAAATATAAAAAAACACATGTATTAAAATGAAGAGAAATACATCTGGAAGATTATTCAGAGATGCTATTACGGGTTGTAAATAACTTGCGAATCGAGGGGTAAAATGGTTAATATACGTTGGAAAACAGAAGAATTAAGGGCGAAATTAAAAACTATATTGAATCGAGAATATAAAGAATTGGATGTTCAGGAGTTAAAAGTAATAGGAAATGGAGTACAAAATATTGTGTTCCGAGGGGATTCGGAAAAAGGGCCTTTAGCATTTCGAGTACCTTGGGAACGTGAAGTGAAAAATATAAATGAAGGGTTGTTTAATAGTCGAATCTCATTGCAAAAGGAAGCGGAGCTTTCTAAGTTTTGTAATTCTAAAGACATTCCAGTGCCAAAGGTTCACGGACTGCACCTTTCTACGGAACTTGATTTTTTAATTTCAGATTACCTGGCTACTGATCATATTCAAATTTCTGCGTACAAAATAGGAGAAGTAGTTAATAATCTCCATAATATTCCAATTGAAAATTTAAATTACCAACATAGGACTAGGAAACCATCTAGTAAGTATATAGCTGAACGTGTCGTAAAAAGAGTAAAAGGATTTAATAAAATTACACATTGCGATATTGAATTTCCTGATATATCGATAATCGAAGAGATTCTTAAACAAGCAGATCATGTAAAGAAATTATTACATATGGACATTCGACCAGCAAATCTAATTGGATATAACGGAGAAGTTAAGGCGTTGGTTGATTGGGATAATGCTCTAATTGGTCACCCGCTGCTAGAACTTATGAGGATAGCTGAAACTAATGAAATTGATTGGTATGAATTT
Source organism: Bacillus sp. FSL L8-0152 (assembly GCF_038006365.1). Taxonomy (NCBI): domain Bacteria; kingdom Bacillati; phylum Bacillota; class Bacilli; order Caryophanales; family Bacillaceae; genus Bacillus; species Bacillus sp. FSL L8-0152. The sequence goes on along the minus strand of NZ_JBBOVB010000001.1, from coordinate 1,886,933 downwards.
AAAGGTGGATATAAGAATAAAGATATCTTTGAATCTATGCCTCGTATTGTCAGCTTATTTTATCAGCTTGATACAGCGGTAATGCTTGCAAATCTGTTTATAGCGCAACTGAAAATAGAGGAAAAAGGCATATTCTATAAAGAGCGTGTGAAAACACTTCATAATGAAATACATAGATATTTATAAAAATAAATAAAAGATGCTTTGACATAGGTGTGTAGAGATAATAAAGTTGTTTAATTTATAATAAAGTCCTTTAAAAAATAATTAAGTTGTTTACTTCTTTTAGGATTAACGAAGTAGTTTAATGGAAGAAGAATTTATAGTAAGTGTTATAATAATCAATAACTTAAACAAAGGGGGAAGCATTTTTGCACAAACTCAATGCATTAATACCAGAGCTATCAGTTTCAGATATAGAGCAAAGTTTAAATTTCTATTCGGAAATTCTCCTGTTTAAAATTGAATATCAAAGACCAGAGGATAAGTTTGCTTTACTGTCTTTAAATGACTGCCAGATTATGATTGAAGAAGTAAATGGTCATTGGAGTACTGGGGAGTTATCTTATCCCTACGGAAGAGGAATTAATTTTCAAATTATCATAAATGATATTGATCCACTATATAATAGTTTGAAAAAGAACGAGTATCCAATTAAATTTGATATTCAAGAGAATTGGTATAGAGCTGATACTAAATTAAAGGGACAAAAAGAATTTTTAATTATGGACCCTGATGGTTATCTATTAAGATTTGTTCAAAATTTAGGTGAAAAAGATGTTGAGGCAGATTAAGCTATGTAAAATAGGATGAAAATTCAGTAAATGGAGCAAGCTACTTTTTTCAATAAGAGGCATTAGTTGAAGAAGAATTAACCAACTTTATTATTTTTATAAATTACAGGCTACAACAATTAAATTTAATTTTAAATAACTTTAAAACCACCTACAATTTAATTTAGTAGGTGGTTATTACATTTCTTAGACTAAAATTAAACAACTTTATTGTCACTGAACAATAGGAGGCCCACTACATCGCCATCAAGCTAAAAATATGAATTTCCCCAAAACAATAAATACGAGCAAAATGCACAAAATTTTCGTTCTGGGGGTAATATGAGATTTTAACTTGATGGGCATGTGGCGTTACCCTAATACTGTACAACTTTTTTATAAATGGTTGTAAGGTTCTACATTTTTGACCATTCTGTACAACGATAACTTTGGTTTATTGATTTCACCTGTAATCTGGTAGCCTATCCTCTGATACAATTTAATGGCAAGTTGGTTCTCTTTCTTTACTGTCAGAGAGCATTTGGCAAAGCCTTGCAGCGAAGCTTGTTCCTCAGCAAACTCAATTAGTCTGGTACCTATCCCTAGTCCTCGACTTTCGGGCAGTAAGGCAATTGTGCCGATGTGAAACTCGTCATCTTCTCCCTCCTTCAAGGTAAACATGGAATAAAGCATTTTGATATTCAGAATGTTATAAACAACAAAACCCAGCTTTCGGAACGAAAGCAGCTGTTTAAAAGTGGGCCAGGCAAGACGATTTAAAACGGATATGGGATAGCAAGTAATCATCCCTAAAGTTTTCCCATCCATTTGAGCTTCATAGGCGTATTGATGACTAAAACGGTTGTTCTCCTGCCGCCATAGCTTACAAAATGTCCAATCGACTGTGTTCTTCTCCTCAGATCCTGCAAGTGGAAACGCCATGTATTCCAATGCCATTACATTTAGCTGGGCGCCGACCATGGATTGATGAACAGCCTTTACAATAGAGATTTTATTCATTATCCTATTGCTCCTTTTCACTTTCTATATTATTAATATTAATTATCATGGATTTGAATCAGTTCACTTCCCTCTCAATTCATCCTTAGCTTTGAAACCATAATAAAATGTATTTAAAACAAGCTCTGCAGCAGATTTTTTAGCCACATTTCCTTCATGTACCTGTTCCCAGGTATGGAAAAGCAGAGCATAAAGCGTATTCAAAATCCATTCACTGCTAACTGTTTGCTGAAAGTAACCTCTTTGTTGTAGCAATTCAATAACGCGTCTTAAGGGTTCCCTCAGCTTCTCTTCTGCTTCACCTAATTCTTTGTTGTTAAATACAGATGCATCATGACCTAGAAAATAGATTTTGTCACCTAAAGGGATTAACGCTTCAATGAGTTCCGGGATATAGTTTTCGCTTCTTTCCTCATCCAGTGGAATCTGGTTTACAGTATCACTTACCAGTTGTATAGCCCGATGGCCCAAGAACAGCATCAATTTCTCCCTGCTTTCGACGTAGCGATGGAGTGTAGCAATTCCAATTCCCGCATATTCCGCAATTTCATTCATCGAAGCAGTAGGATTTTCAACAAGCAATATAGTAGCTGAATCAAGAATTGCATTAAATCTCGCTTCCTTCAACGCTGACAAGTCTTTCTTCATCGTCAATCTCTCCCTTTTTCTGTATAATGTCGTCATTTTTGATAGATAAATATATCATTTGATATTATAATAAACAATCTCAAATAAAGTGTCCAGCTGCTGAATGTAACTTTTCAAAAAGAATTATATTCCTGAAACTGATAGTACTTTGAATGTTTCATTTTTAGCATTTCATTATTTAGATAACGATGAAGAAATTAAATTCTTTAATGTAATAAATACAAGAGCCAAAGGAAATGGTACGAGTTACTTTCTGCATAAAGTTATCGGTTTATTTTAAAATTCACTTCCGGGTATTGGGTTATCAGCCTTTTAAGGGTTGAGCCGTCATCCTTCTGTTTTACATACTGGTCAAAAAATGCCAGGCTGAATTCGTTAATAATACGATGAACTTCCTTTGGATTTTCACCTGGGCTCTGCAACAGAGGTGAGAACAAATGTAAATCGGTAAAACTTGTATGATCCGTATGAGGAATGACCATTGACATACCACCGCCAGCTAACCCGCGTCCGTATCGCTCCCTCACTTCAAAGGGATCTGCTTCATCAGGCTCTTCTGCATTCATGAGCAGAAATGGTTTTCCAATGCCACTTTCAGGCAAGATTTCACCATACAATGTACCATCCATATTGATAGCTGCTTTGACACGAGAATCTTTTGCAAGTATTTGTGCTGCGGTAGCTCCACCGTAAGAGTGGCCAAACATTCCAATTCGCGAGGTATCCAGTCTTCCTGTAAAGAAACCGGTCTCATCGTTTTCGTTAAGTTTCTCTATCTGATTAAGGACAAAGCTGACATCTTCCTCCCATAATTTTATGTGGCTATCTCCTTCATCAGTTAAATTGATGGGCTGTACGTAAGCAGTTCGACCACCTGGAAAGACGGTAGCTGCAGCATCAAAGGTATGATCGATACTTAGAACAATATATCCTTGACTAGCCAACTCCTCAACTTGAAACGTGTTTTGATTACGAAAACCATTAAAACCATGAGAAAAGAGTAATATGGGATAGTGATTCTCTGAGTCTGAGAGTTGTAAATCCATAAACGAATGAGACTTTACCAATTCCATGTGGCTGAATGCAAATGCAGGAATAGACAATGTTTTTTCCAATCCCTTGGAAAGCTCATTTATGTTACGAATATAAGGTTCTGGATCCCCCTTGCTTTTTTCAGCTGCAGGATACCAAATTTGCACCATCAGTTCGCGCCGATTATTTGGATTTTTCGAATATGGTTCATTTCTCTGATGATCAACCCAATGATATAGCTTCGTACCGATCCTATGTGGACCAGTTGGTTCTTCAAATGAAAATACTGGCATAAGTAAGGGTAGCGCAACTGCTACAAACAAATAGATACATAGTAACGAAGTCTTAACTATGAATATACCCGAACTTCTAAAGCCCTTTTTCTGCCCAGTTAATAAATAGCATAAAATTAAGATAACTGGGGATACATATGCCGGAATCATCTGCCACCTAAAACCTTCTGCCAATAACTGAACTGTAACCATTACAACGGCAATCAAAGTAGCTAATTTAGACCACTTTTTCGTTTCTCTGCCTATTAACAGTATCCAACTCAATAGACTAAAATTCACTACTATCAAAACAACTTCCCAGAAATTCATTGGCCTATCTCCTTTGCATGCATTTTACTTCTAATTAAAGAGGTTGTTTTCAGCCTAAGCAAAAGCAGGTGAAACACCTATATAGTTGCACCGATTATGCTAATCGTTTCATCCACTCTACTCCTTTATTCAAATTAAAAACTTAAAATGCCCAGCTACCTTTACGGAAAATTGGTTCTACAGTTCCATCTGGTAGAATACCGTCGATGTCCATCTCACTGCTGCCAATCATAAAGTCCTCATGTGTTACTGAAATATTTGCCCCTAACGTTTCAAGCTGATCGTTTTCTAGATCTCTTCCACCCTCTAAGCAAGTTGGATAAGCTTTACCAATCGCTAAATGGTTCGATGCATTTTCATCAAACAATGTATTAAAATATAAAATTCCCGATGCTGAAATTGGTGATTCATGTGGTACAAGTGCTACTTCACCTAAATAGCAAGAGCCTTCATCCACATTAATAAGCTCTTGTAATAAATCATGTCCTACCTGTGCTTCAGCTTTAACAATTTTTCCTTCTTCAAATGTCAGTTTAAAGCCATCGATAATATTCCCTTGATAAACTAATGGTTTTGTATTGCTTACATAGCCATTTACACCTTGTTTCATCGGTAACGTATAAACCTCTTCTGTCGGCATATTAGCCATAAAGATAGTATCATCAGGAGTTTTACCACCTCCAGTAACCCATTTATGCTGTGGTGCTAATGCAATTGTTAAATCAGTACCTGGCGCTGTATAGTGAAGCTTCATATATTTTTTTTCGTTCAGTAGGACCGCACGAGATTCTAAATTTTTTACATGTTCACGCCATTTTTCAATAGCACTGCCGTCACCAATACGAACAGCTTTAAAAATAGCCTCCCATAATGCTGGTACTTGATCCTCAGTTGCTAAACCTGGGAACACCTTCGATGCCCACTTTGGTGAAGGAACTGCTACCATCGACCAAGCTATTGAATCCTTCATTACGGCGTTGCGATTGTTTCTCAGAGCAGCTCCTGCTACCTTTTGATAGGTAGCTAGACGATCAGATGAAATACCTGTAAATTTATCAGGATCTGTAGCATCTATCATTAATAGTGCTCCTTTACGTTCGATCAGCTCATCATTCATTTTGACTATCCACTCTGGGAAGCGATTAAATTCTTCATCTGAGGCATAATCAAAGTAAGCACGTTCCATTTCTTCATCCGAAAAATTAACATGAACACGCCCTGCCCCAGCCTTATAAGCCTCTTTCACAATTATACGGGCGAAATCCAATGCATCCACTGATGTATTGACTAATAAGTATTGCCCTGGTTGAATATTGACACCGATTTTCACCGTAAGTTCTGCATATGCTTGTAATTTTTCTTCAAAAGTCATATTATTTACCTCGCTTTTATTAAATTGGTTTTGAATTCCCCTCACTAACTTACTTTCATACCATACTTTCTGAACAGGTTTTCTCAGAATTTCCATTTTCTATTTTTTACATTTTTTTATCAGGACATGATAACAACTAATGGATTTTTTCTACTACTCATATATTTAATTTCTAAACTTTGATTCAATTAATATTGATTTGTTTTTCAAAAAATCTAATAGAAGGGTATCAAACACTACATAAAGTTATAGAGTTCTTTATTGTGAAAGCTCACTCATTTCTTCCCAATCTTTTCAATGCTGCTGCACCTAAAGGCTTACCATCAATGGGACGTTTAACATTCTCAATCACTCCTTTATCTTTACAAAAATTTTTTGATAGATAAACATATCATTTGATATAAGATTAAATCATTTTGAATGAATTATCAAGACGTAAAATTTAATTTTAAAAAAATTCAGTAAAAAACCTATATGAAAATGGATTCTATCAAAGGGAGCGATAACGGAAAAATTTTTACGCACACATGGATACGAAATTACTACTCCAAAATACCCCCTTACATTTATCTGCAAGGGGGTTTTCTTTTTATTCATTTTGCAAATAAACAAACGTGTTTCCACTTTACCTATTTTTTCATGTTTACATTATCCTATCTAGATGAAGCTATCTCCTAGAGGTAACGCCACATGCCCATCAAGTTAAGAGTTAAATTGCCCCCATAGAAAGGAAAACTGAATCGGATTGTATGAATAATTATGAAGAGATAGAATTTTCGTTTTGGAGATATTTCAAAAGTTTAGCTTGATGGGTATGTGAATCTCCTCTCTATAACAAATATTTTTTAGTAAATGTTAAAAATCTTACGAGAATGTATTTTTTTAACATTTTAATTTTTCTCAATTGTATAACTTTATTTTTGAACTATACTTAATTCGTAATCCCAAAATTAGGAAAGGAGCTTTGAGATAGGACATTTATCTTAATTGTTTATTTAGAGGAGTGATTTAAGAAATCAATGAAGGTAATGTGTTTCTAAATTAATCAGGAAGGGAACTTGAAGTGTTACTATGCTTTTTTTTACTCATCTAAAAATATCATCAACATTTTTTTATAAGTGTGAATTTAAAAAATCCACTTTCGGCATTAGTGAAAAAACTAATATTTCGTATGTAAGTAATAATGAATTTTAACGAAGGGACTGATCTATATGAACAGAAGAAAGAATTGTAGATTACAAAAAACTATAAAGGTGTTTGCAACATCTGCTATTTTAGCAACCACGTTATTTACACCTATTATGTCAAACAATTTAGATGTACATGCTGAAACTGCACAAACTGCAACTCAATTTGAACAAAGAGAGTTTGACCTTCCAGGTACAGGAAGTTTTTGGGATGAAGCAAAAAGAGAAAAAAGAAGTGAGCAAAAAAATTATATGCCAACAGGCATATATGTGAAACCTAATGAACAGGTTACAATTACAGTATCAGGAACGCAAAAGATTAGAGCCATTATTGGGACACATCAATATGATAAAGAATGGGGAAAAGAAATTGATCTTTCACCTGGCTCTAATACCATCTCTTCACCAAACGGCGGCGTATTAGGGTTAGATAATTTTCAAAGCACAGGAACAGTTAAGGTGCAAGTAACGCAAGGCGGTAGCCCTATTCCTTTCTTTGTATTAGGGAAACACACAAAAGCAGACTGGATTGCCATGATGAACAACTATCCAAATGCACATGCAGTACAATTGAAATCAGAACGAGCGGTGCTAACTGTAACTCGTGATAGTGCCAATAAATATATTGTAAATCAAGATCCTGTGCCCCTATTAAATAAATATGATGAAATGATTCGAGCGCAAGACAAGTTAGCAGGGCTATCTGAAACAGATCCTAATCCTTTACATCGTTCAACTCGTCGTATTTGGGCCTTTGTAGAAAATCCTAACGCACAAAGTTGGGGTATGTATGCAAGTTGGGATGGAGCCGTGTTTACGACTGCTGGTGAAGCTATCAAAAGTACTTTAAATGTCAATGAGTTTGGGTGGGGACAAATGCATGAAGCGGGACATGCACGACAACAATATCCATGGACGTGGAATGATTTAAGAGGTATGGGTGAAGTAACTAATAATCTATATTCTTTAGCTGCATTCAAGAAAATATACCCAAATATACCAACACGTTTAGATACAGAGGGAGATTATAATAGAGCTTTTGCATATTTAAAACAAACAAATAAGGAATATAAAAATATTGACGACCTGTTTGTAAAACTTGTTATGCTTTGGCAACTTCATTTGGCATATGGGGATGATTTTTATCCAAATCTCCACAAATTATATCGTGAGATACCAGAGGATCAACTTCCCAAAACAGACGAGGATAAAATACAGGCATTTATTTACAATACATCGAAAATAGCAAAACAAAATGTACTGCCATTCTTTGATAAATGGGGATTGAAAGCAACACAAGAAACGAGACAAAAAGTAGAAGCTTTAAACAACCCAACATTAATTGCACCTATATGGGAAGCGACGGATGCTAAACCTGTTAAACCACTTGCTGTATTGTCAAAAAAAATAATGAAGGCAAGTGCAAATAGTGAGGAATCAACGGGCTCAGCTAGTAAGGCGATAGATGGAAAAACAGATACATTTTGGCATAGTACTTGGACACCAAATCAATATCCTTACAATTTGACACTAGAACTTGGTGATACACGTACCATTTCACAATTGGCATATCTTCCAAGGCAAGATTGGTCAGAAAATGGCCGTATTTTAACTTACAATATTTATACGAGTGTAGATGGCATTACGTATGACAAAATATCATCAGGAACATGGGAAAATAATAGTGATAAGAAAACGGCAACATTTACCCCAGTTACTGCAAAGTATGTAAAAGTGGAAGTAACGAAAGGACAGAATGGATTTGCTTCAGCAGCTGAAGTAGATATTTTAGGGTATTAATTATTTTCACTTGTAAATGAGTATATGATCACAGGGTGGATTTTGAAATATTTTGAGGATCTGCCCTGTGATATTTTTTGCGTATTTCATGTTCTGTTTTCACTTTATAATTTCTGATAGGAAATTAAGTGAATAAGTTTCACTTAATACTAATAAAGTAAAAGTCTATAATGATTCTTTAAAAATTTATTTCTCAAAAAAACAGGATAAAAAAATAAACAGCAGAACTAGTCCACTGTTTACTTCGCCACACCTTCATGTAATTTTTCTGTATAATCCTTTACATCTTTCCAGCTATCTTTCGCTGTATGTAAATCTTCTTTTATAAACGTAAACTCTTCTGGAGAAATTCCTTTTACGTTTTGTAGTAAATTATTATATTTTGCACCTACTGTATACCATTGATTTGATATGTTTTGTAGTGCTGTAATTGCTGCATCAATTGTTTCTGTCATGTTTGTTGTTTTATTTTTTACATCAGTCAAAATTAAGACTTCTGCTTGCGCTCCTGAAATTCTATCTTTTAAATTAGCGATTTCTCTTTCTGCATTTGCGATATCTTTTTTCGCAACCGCAATCATTGGCCCGCCAGCAAGACATGTTATTAATGCTATGCAAAGTACGCCACCAGCAATGACCATATCATTACTCTTTTTAATTGAATCGTTATATGTATTTATTTGTTGCTCTAAAGCTGGAATACCAGCATTCGTACTTGCCAATATCGCTGTTAACTGATTTGTATCCTCTTTGAAACTATTTGTATCTTTCGCCATTCTATCGCGAAAAGCTTTCAAATTCCCTAATAATACATCTACCTCATTTTGATTCTTTACAATATCCGCATACAACTTTTCTAAATCCGCTTTTAATTTTCCGCTATCCTTTTGATCAATCGCTATTAACATGTCATTATAATACGATTGAAAAGTATTATTGTAATTTATAATATTTTGATCCGTTTTCATAATTTGAGGCTTCATATTATTTAACCAATATGCTGCATTAACTTTTGCATCTCTTTGATGCTGAATCATATTCCCTTTAAATTCACTATTAATCGAACTTATTTTACTTAAATCCGTCTCTTGTTGATTTTGAATTAATTTTGCATATGAATCCATTGCAAATATACTTGATGTCGTTTGTGCCATTACATCTTGGAATCCAGCTGGTCCAAGAGAATAGTTTTTCACATTTTCTTGTAGCACCTTTACATTTTGTTCTGCTGCAAAAGGATGTAAAGGGAATGCGTTACTCGTTGCCACCCCAGCAATCATTACCGCTAAAAGACATTTTTTATAAAAACTTTTCTGCATAGTCTTCACCTATTCTCCTTATAAGGATATCAAAAGCTCCTGCTCACAACTGAACAGGAGCTTCAAATCATTCATCAACACTTAACGCTCTAACGATTCGTATTCAATTATGCTTTTTTCGTATCTACTACTTTAATATCTTCAGCATAAATCTTTTCTGCATAGTCTTTAATGTTTTTCCAGCTATCTTTCGCAATGTTTAAATCTTCTTTAATGAAAACTAGGTCGTTTGGACTAATAGAATCTACATTTTGAAGTAAAGAATTGTATTTTGATCCCATTGTGTACCATTGGTTTGAAATATTTTGTAACGCTGTAATTGCAGTATCAATTGTATTTGTTAAATACTCTGTTTGTGTTTTAATGTTCGTTAATCCTGCTACTTCTAATTGCGCAGTTGTAACTTGTCCTGTTATCTTTTGAATTTCTGCTTGTGCATTATCAAGCTCTTTCTTCGCTAATACGATTCCAGCTGTACCACCGCCTACAGCTGCTGCACCACCTGCAATTAATGCTACTCCTAGCGGTGTTCCTGCGCCCGTAGCAATAACTACTGCACCACCGATAATTGCAATTGGTCCTAGAGCTGTCGCAACAGATGAACCGATAATAATTGCATTATATTTACTAATTGCTTCATTGTACGTTGTAATTTGATTTTGCAGAAGCGGAATCCCTGCATCTTGACTAGCTAATATAGATGTAATTTGATTTGCATCACCCTTGAAGTTTTGCGTATCCGAAGTCATTTTATTTCGGAATTTCTTCAAGTCTTCTACTAACTGATCCACTTGTGCTTTATTTTCATTAATACTACTTGATAATCTAGTTAAGCCTTTCGTAAGAGTCGCTTTATCCTTTGCATCAACTGCAGCAACTAAAGTATCATAATAGTTTTGGAATTTCGTATTGTAGTTAATGATATTTTGATTTGTTGAAATAAGCTGTGGTTTTAATACATCTAACCATTGCTTCGCATTTCCTCTAGCTGTATCTTGGTGCTGAATTACTTTCCCTTTTAAAGCCGCATCAACAGACGATACATTTCCAAAGTTAACATTACCTTGTTTAATAATTGTTAAAGCGTACAGATCCATTACTAAAGCATTTGAACCTGTTCTTTCCATTGCATCTTTTAGGCCTTCTGGTCCTAATGAGTATTCTTCATAGTCATTATAAGCTTTTGCTATCGCATGAACTGGAGCTTGTTTCACTGTACTTTCAGCTGCATACGTATGAGCCGGCATAATATTTCCTGCTGCAAATACTGCCATAAGTGCTGATAGAGCCATTACTTTATAAGGTTTTTTTGTCATTTTTCTTCTCTCCCTATATCGCTAATTATTTTTCTGTTTAATGTACTTCAACGTTTGTAACGTAATCTTCAAATTGATTTGTTTGCTTATTCATTTCATCACTTACTTTTTTAATTTGATTGAAATGTTTTTGAAGTAAACTACTGTCTGTATACGTACCTTCTTCAACATTTGTTTGAATTTGAATCATATTATTATTTAAAACTTTCCAATCCGTTAATAACGTTTCTAAAGTTGTAATTTGACGATCAATTAATTCTGTAAAGCTATTTACTTGATCTTCAACGAATGTAATTTGGGTCGCCTCTGCTTCAGTTTGTGATAACTTTTGAATAAGTGGCAATAACTCTTTTTGCTTTTGTTGAATGCGAAGAGCTGCTTCTCTCGTTTGACTATCTGCAGCATTTACAATTTCATTACTTAAACTACCGATAGAAACAAAATCGATTGTTTTCGTTTGTGCAGTTTGATTTGTGATTGTAAATACTTGTTTACCGATATTAATAGAACCTTTAATGATTTCTTGAGGTCTATTCAAAATAGTAGTTAGTTCAGCTTGAATTTCCCCTTGAATTCTTTTAATATCTTCTCTTAATTTCACAATATCTCCACTTGATCCTTGCAGTGTTTTTATTGCTTCATCGGCTTTAATTGATAAGTTGTTACTATCTTTGTCTAATACTGTTTTAAATCGATTTAACTCTAATAAATCTTGCTCCATACTCTCTTGGATGCTTTGTACTTGCAATTGTAATTTTCCATATGCACTCATAAAATCTGCTTTTGCTTGCTGATCTTCATTTACGTTTCCTGCTAGTTCATAGAGCTTACTATAATAGCTATTAAATCTAGTGCTGTATCTCATCATTTCTTGATTTAAGTCAATTAGCTTCGGATTATATTCATCAATCCACTCTCGCACATTCGCCTTTGCGAACTTTTGATGATTCGTTAAGCTACTCATCGCATTTACCTTAATGTCTGGCTGTTGCAAAATAATTAATCCGTATGCTTGAATAAGCGGTGATTGTGATCCTAACATTCTAATTGAATTGGATAATGTATTTGGAGCAATTACATTTTGCGCATATACTGTTTTCACTTCCGTTTGCCCCTCCTTAGCGTAAGCGCTTACAGGAATGAAGCAACTCGTAGATACTGCTGTAACCAATAACCCTGTAATTAAAGTCTTTTTCACTTTAACTCCTCCTATGTATTAGCAACTATTACTATCGCATTTTATTATTCTATTTTCTTGCCCATAATTTGAGATGATTAAAATAGAGAACGTTCTCACCGTGATCCATGTATGAACCACCTCTCTCGTATTGCTACAGTACTTACTTATCGCCACAAAACATTTTATTATTTTTCATATGTGTTTAGTATGAATAATATTGTATAAATTTTCTATTTCATCGAAATTCCCACATTCACATAGTGAATATATTACGTAAAAATATTATTCATTTTTAACTAAACAACATGCATAAATATGAAATTTCGTTTTGTTTTCATATATGTTTTGTACTGTAAGGTCATTTAAACACAGCTGTTTATATAACGTAAAGAAGTATTTTCATTCCCTTTATTTTCAAGCTTTCATGTCCTTATTTCAAAATATAATCCGATTCACTTTATTGATTGAAATATCTACATATCACAACAGAAAACACTACTTGCAAATAACAGATAAAATTATATAAATATAACTTTTAAACTCATATGCAATTATGCATAGCATATACACAAAAAGGATAGCTTCATTTTCACGAAGCTATCCTTCAAAAATCTTCTTATTTTTTCAAATGATATGGAACTGTCGTAATAACAACATTTCTTTTATAAAGTAAATACGCACGTATGAGTAAACTGGATTGATTATGAAGAATGTTATGCCAACCTTTTTTCGGAATGAACTGTGGTATAACGACCGTAACGCGGTAATTCGATTCACTTGCCTTATATTGCACTGTATCAATGAACTTCGTTAGCGGCTGAATAATACTTCTATAATGAGAATGTAATGTAACAAGCCTTACTTCAGGTTGCCACACCTTCCATTTCTCTTCAAATTTCTTTTCCTCTTCTCTGTCAAAAGCAACATATACAGCGATAACTTGATCTGCAGAAAGAGATTTCGCATAGTTCAATGAATTTTCTACTACATGCGTCATACCTGCTACAGGAACGACAATTACATTCCCCTCAATTGGAATAAGAGGTTCACAAGTTTTTAAACTTAATTGATCACCCACTGCATCATAATGCTTCTTAATTCGATGAAACAAGAAGATAATAGCAGGTAAGAAAATAAGAATCGACCAAACTTGTGCAAATTTAGTTAAAAAGAACATGCTCATTACGATAAAACTAATAACTGCACCAATTAAATTAACCGTTAATTTTAAAGCCCATCCTTCAGGTTTTTCGCGAAGCCACTTTAATACCATCCCTGTTTGAGAAAGTGTAAATGGAATAAATACACCTACTGCATATAACGGAATTAAATGTTCTGTTTGTCCTTGGAAAGCTACAATTAAAATAATCGAAGCAACTCCAAGTATTATAATACCGTTTGAGTAACCTAGACGGTCTCCTCTAATCGTAAACATTCTCGGTATGAATTTATCTTTTGCGAGGTTAACCGCTAATAAAGGAAATGCAGAATAGCCTGTATTAGCTGCGAGAATTAATATTAAAGCTGTTGTACCTTGTATGAAATAGTACATGAAATTACGTCCAAATGTTTGTTCAGCAATTTGAGAAACAACTGTTACTTCTTTACTCGGCGTCACTCCGTAATAATAAGCTAAAAATACAATTCCTGAAAATAACACAGCAAGTAATGCACCCATTGCAAGCAATGTTTTTGCAGCATTGTTTGGCGCAGGATCTTTAAAGTTCGGAATTGCATTTGAAATTGCTTCAACACCTGTTAAAGCAGAACTACCTGATGCAAATGCTCTTAACAGTAAAAACAAACTAATACCCGCAACCGGCGTTCCGATCGGCGTGTGTAAAGTTGGTGAAACGTGACCAGTCAAAATATTATATATGCCTACACCAATTAATATAAATAGGGCTAAAACAAATAAATAAACAGGATATGCTAAAACAGAAGCTGATTCCGTTACTCCTCTTAAATTTAAGATCGTAATAAATATAACAAATATAATCGCAATGATTACATTATGTGCATGTAAACTAGGAAAAGCAGATGTTAGCGCATCTGTACCTGCAGATACACTTACCGCAACAGTTAAAATATAGTCGACTAATAAAGATCCTCCAGCAATTAAGCCTGGATTCATCCCTAAATTTTCTTTTGATACAACATACGCTCCCCCGCCATGCGGATAAGCAAAAATAATTTGACGATAAGATAAAATAAGGGCTGTCAATAATACTAATACCCCAACAGCGATCGGAATGGAATACCAATAAGCGATCGCTCCCACACCTGCTAAAGCAATTAAAATTTGTTCTGGACCGTAAGCAACTGATGACAATGCGTCAGAAGATAAAATAGCTAAAGCTTTCGTTTTATTAAGCTTTTGTTCTCCAAGCTCTGTTGATTTTAACGGTCTTCCAATTAAAAATCTTTTAATAGATGAAACCAATGCTGTCCACTCTCCAATAATTTTGTACGAACTTTTCTGCTTGTTACAGCCAGTAAACTATTTCTTCAGAAAACAAAAAATGTCTACAAGCCATAGCGAAATAGACTTGTAGACATTATTTTTTTTGTCGCACAAGCTCCACCTTCCTTCTCAATATAACGCTTACGAGGTTAGCTGTCGGATTCGGGCCTATGAGTAGCCCTACCTTTTTCAAGGATTCACCCCATCGGATTATGTACTAATCCGTAAAAACGGGTCCCCCGTACCATGCGGTTTCAGCGATTTAGAAAATTGAAACTGTGGATTATAATACTCCTTTATTTTCAAAAAGTAAACAAAAATTTTTAATAAGAAAAAAATTAAAATGATTGCGCATAATCCGCTGAGAAATATACATAATGAATATTAAAAACCCGCAAAGGAGACCCATATGTCTAAAGAAAAGAAGCCTATTTTTTCCGATTCATATTTAGATGCAGTAGCAAATGAAATTAATCAGTTATATGGTAAACGTGAACAGGAAATAAATTTGACAGATAGAACGAAAAGAAATAAATAATTTGTCATACAAAAAAATAAAAAAGATAGCAATACACTTATATATTGCTATCTTTTTTATTTTTTCATACATCTAATTCTATTACAGATTTGTTAAAGGTCATCTCTTCATACACCTTTAAATTTTGATATATAGATTCTAATAATGGTGCCGCTATAGAAAATTTCTCTGCTACATCCAGTAAATATCCTTGCAAGTGCTTCCCTTCAATAAACGAACCCTTTTCCATATCACGTTGCATTGATGACTTCATATCATACGAAATTTTATCAATCGTTTTCATATGTTCCTGGGCAATATTAGCCTTTACTGGAGCTCCTAATACTCTCATGATTTGTACAGATTCCTCAAACACATTACGGATAAAATCACGGCCGCCTTCACTTTCACGGACTGGTCCAATTGGTGCACGCATTAACGTTGTCACACCTGACATTACAGTAATAAATAAATATTTATGCCACATATCTTGCGTAATATTTTCACTTAAAACAAAACTAGATTTCGTACCTGAAAATGCTTTAGAAATATGCTTTACTCTCTCTGAATTTTGAGACTTAATTTCTCCAAACACAAGTCTGTTGGCAGCGCTAGTTTGTACAATTTCTCCTTGATTGTTTAACGTCGTCTCGATAAAGCATAAACCGCCAATTACTTTTTCTTCGCCGAATTCTTTTTGTAATAGCGATAAATGAGCGATACCATTTAACAATGGAATGATTACAGTATTTTCGCCAACAAACGGCTTCAAATCTTGAATTGCCTCGTTTAAGTGATACGCTTTTGTTGAAAATAAAATGACATCAAATGGAGAAGTTCGCTCTTCTTTCGTTATTAATTTCGGTCGGAAGGAAAAATCCCCGTTAACACTTCGGATTACAAGTCCTCTTTCCTCTAATTGTTTTTTCCGTTTACTACGAACAAGAAACGTGACATCTTCTCCCTTCTCGACTAATCTGCCACCAAAAAATCCTCCGACTCCACCAGCGCCTAATACTAAAATCCGCATACAGCATCCCCCTTTTCAAAATACAATTTTATAACTTTTAGTATACATAACATTATACATGTTCCCTGATAAATAAGCTGAATTTTCACTCTCAATTGAGTATAAAAGAGTGGTTATTTTCAAATAAATTTGGGCATGTTGTTTCTATAGCATATATGGAAAGGACACAATGTAGATGGAGGCAATACAATCAATTGAGGAAAAAGGTGTAGCAACAGCTATATTCCAATTTATATTCCCGTTTTCGTTTAAAGCTGGATATGAACAAAATATGTTCCCTTTCTTACAAAAAAACGATTTTCGTCCTTTTCGGCTCGATCATCTCGATGATGAAAATACATATTATGGGGAGTTTAAAGTTTCACATCAAAATATGGAAGCATACTATCTTTCATTTACAAATAAAATTCTCTTTCCTCATTCAGAGCATCAAAAGGGCTTGCAACGTTATTCAAAGGACCTTAACTTAACTGGACATTTAACAACAAACCTTATTTCAATCCCATTCAAGATACACTCTATTGATGTAACACTTTGTCCTTATGAACTTGGCTTCTTAACAATTCGAACAGAAGTAAACACTGCTCCAAACATGACTTTATCTGAAGCAATCGAATTCGCTGCTCGCTTCCGTGTACTTGAAACTAAAACTGATACAAATGAGTCTATTTGTATTGAATGTAACGGAAAAAAGTATTCCCAAGTTGAAAAATTCATTTTTGGTTATTTATTTCATGGTGTAACTGATTTCTTTGAAAAGAAGAGATTAAGAAGTTCATACTTTCAAACCTTCCCTTTCTTTGAAGACCAAAGAATGTACGTTCAAACTTTATTGTCACTAAAAGAAGGTATGGAACTTAATGAAGTAGATGTTTATCGTACTTCTAGTCTTTCCGGATTAACAAGTGATGGTAAGCCCTATGTGAGTGCAAATAACCTTCCTTACATTCATGACTATTTAAAAAAACACGCTTACCAGAGATGGGCTCCAAATCGTTATTTCATAATGGAAGAACATATTTTTACATGTGTAACAAATGAAGGAGAACGCAAAATCTCTAAACTTGCTAGTCAAATGTTCGGAGAATTTTATTACGCTTTATTATTAAACCTATTTCATAAAATTGTTTTATTAAAAATGGCAAACGCCTATGCTGAGCTAAACATTGAACAAGATACTAATGAAATAGAGAAATTAATTTATTCGATCAATTCGTTCACTGCTAATTATTTTTCTTTAGAATTAGTATCCCAATCACAAAGTGAAGATATTTTCTTTCGCTTAAGAAAACTTTTTAATATTGAGGTTCTATACTCGAATGCGAAACAAAATCTTGATAGTTTGTTTAAATATCAAGAAAATGTCGCCTCTAAAAAAGATAGCCTTTTATTATTAATTTTAACGCTCTACTCTGTAGTGGGCCAAATGTTAGGGTTTACTATGATCGACCTTTTAAGAAACACCGATTCAAACAAAATATCGTCACCTCTTGAATTTTTCGCTCTATTAATTGCGATTAGCGGCATTGTCATTTCACTTATTTTAGGAGCCCAAAGTTTATACCAATGGGGTCTACAGCATAAACAAAGAAAAGCTTGGGTAAAACAAACGGTACTGTCTGCTGTAAAAGAAAAAGAGGATAAAAACTAAAGAAGGTTATTTTCAAATTCTTGGTGTGCTACAGTAAGTGAAATTTTTATCAGCGATTTTTAAGATATATCAGCGATTTTTTAAATATATCGACTTACCGACAAAAAACGACAAATGACAGGACTGGATAATAAAAAAAGGGTACTCCAAAATAAAACTTGGAGTACCTTTTTATTATACGAATTCAGCTTACTTCTCTGCTTCGATTTTCTCTAATGCAGCAGCTACTTGTTCTTCAGTTAATTCATGTTGTATTACATAGCGGTTACGTGGACTTACACGACATTCATGAGAACATGCACGTAAATATTTCGCTTCGTTTTCTTCAGAACATAAAATTTTCTTATTACATTCTGGATTTGAACAGTTTACATAGCGCTCACATGGTTCACCTGTAAAGTGATCTTTACCAACGATAACATGTTCTTTTTGGTTTACTGGAACAGCGATACGTTCATCAAACACGTAACATTGCCCATCCCAAAGCTCACCTTGTACTTCTGGATCTTTTCCGTACGTTACAATTCCGCCGTGAAGCTGACTTACATCTTCATAACCTTCACGAACTAACCAACCAGAGAATTTCTCACAACGAATTCCACCTGTACAGTATGTTAAAATCTTTTTACCTTCAAGTGTTTCTTTGTTTTCTCTAATCCAATCTGGTAATTCACGGAATGATTCGATATCAGGTTTAATCGCGCCTTTGAAGTGTCCTAAATCAAACTCATAATCATTTCGTGCATCAATGATAACTGTATCTTCTTGTTTCATTGCCTCATAAAAATCTTTTGGCTCTAAATACTTCCCAGTTATTTCGTGTGGGTTAATGTCATCTTCTAGACGAAGTGTAACTAATTCTGGACGAGGACGTACGTGCATTTTCTTGAATGCATGCCCTTCTTCTTCATCTATTTTAAATACGATACCATCAAAACGTGGATCATTATTCATTGCTTCCATGTATTTCTCTGTTTGCTCTACAGTTCCAGAACAAGTTCCGTTAATACCTTCTTTTGCTACAAGAATTCTTCCTTTTAATTCAAGTGAATTACAAAATGCTAAATGCTCTGCAGCAAATTCTTCTGGGTTTTCAATTGTTGTGTACATGTAATATAGTAATACTCTGTATGGTTTTGTAGTTGCCAATGTATTTCTACCACCTATCTAATTTTTAAAATCATGTATAAGTTAACGTTCATATCAAAACATATATAATAAGAAAATGAATCCCATTTTCTTTTCTTTATACTATTTTCTATCAGTTAACAAAAATAAAAAACAAGATTACACATCATAACACTATGGTTATGTTGTAATCCCAATATATTATATATCATACAATTGCAATTCCATCAATTAATATGCTGTATTATCAGCTTTATGTTCACATAAATTTCAAAAACAGCCCTTTAATTCACTATGTTTCCCCATGTCATCACACCATAAACTCCCAATTCATTTTACATTATCACACCATCCATTGCATAAAGGCATATAATTTGCATTAAGGAAACTTTCGTGTTCAAATGAAATTATCACATAATATATTTAAATGTATTGAAATAATGAGTAAGAATAAATACAATAATTTCATCAAGTTAACATTTTAAAGGGGAAAACTACTATGAATAAAGATATAACAAAAGATAAACATCTCCCTTCTGAAAGTACAACTGTACAATCAGCTCACTTAGCTTTAAGTGGAGAAACAAAAGGCTGGAAAAGACTGTTACCATTTTTAGGACCCGCTTTTATCGCGTCCGTTGCTTATATTGATCCTGGCAACTTTGCTACAAATATCGCAGCTGGTTCACAATATGGATATTTACTATTATGGGTTATACTCGCTTCTAACTTAATGGCTGTATTAATCCAAACTTTATCGGCTAAATTAGGAATTGCTACAGGAAACAATTTACCCGAAATAGCTCGTGAAAACTTTCCAAAGCCTGTGTCTATCGGCTTATGGATACAAGGTGAACTAGTTATTATGGCTACAGATTTAGCGGAATTTATTGGAGCTGCTTTGGGGCTTTACTTACTATTTGGAATCCCGATGCTACCTGCCGCTTTAATTACAGCAGCTGGATCATTTATTATCCTTGAATTTCAACGTAGAGGATTTCGTCCACTAGAAGCTATTATTACAGGAATGATTTTCATTGTAGTAATTGCTTTTGGGATTCAAGTTTTTTATGCAAAACCAGAATTAAGTCCCCTTCTTTCAGGACTATTTATTCCAAAATTCCAAGGTGTAGACAGTATTTTACTTGCAGCAGGGATTTTAGGTGCGACAGTTATGCCGCATGCAATATACTTGCATTCTGCATTAACACAACGCCGTGTGATCGGAACAACTGACGAACAAAAGAAAAAGATTTTTCGTTTCGAATTTATCGATATTATTATTGCAATGGTTATCGCTGGAGCAATTAATGCGAGTATGTTAATTGTTGCAGCTGCACTATTTTTTAAAAATGGTATGCACGTTGAAGATTTAGATGTTGCTTACACTCAATTTACCAACTTAGTAGGTCCTATATCAGCTGCTTTGTTTGGAATTGGTCTGTTATCAGCCGGTTTATCAAGCTCTTCTGTCGGTACAATGTCAGGCGATATTATTATGCAAGGATTCATTCGCATGCATATTCCGTTATATTTACGCCGATTTATTACAATGATTCCACCACTAGTTATTATCGCTTTAGGTGTAAATCCAACTTACGCTCTAGTTATGAGTCAAGTTGTCTTATCATTCGGTATTGCATTTGCACTTGTACCACTTATTATGTTTACAAGTAATAAAAAGATTATGGGTGCACTCGTTAACCACCGTATAACAACATTTATCGCATGGATAATTGCTGCTCTCGTTATCGTTTTAAATATCTTCTTACTGTATCAAACATTTGTAGGGTAATGAAAAAAGGGTATTCCAATTTTTATTTGGAATACCCTTTTTCAATTCATTATTTGTATTAATCCTATAAACTCTTTTTAAGATAAATTATATAATCTATTTCCAGACAATAATTCCCTTACGCCTTGAATAATCTTTATTTTCAGATTAAATTATATAATAACAAATACATTCTATTTTCATGTGAAAAGGAGCGAAAATATGTTTCCTTTATTAAAAACTGAAAGACTCATTTTAAGAGAACTTACCGAAGAAGATGCACCGCGTATACTACAATGCTTTTCTAATACTAATGTACTGCGCTATTATGGCCAAAAACCGTTACAAGATGTTGATCAAGTGAAACAAATCATTCATAACTTTAAGTTGAGTTACAATGCAAGAAGCGGTATAAAATGGGGGATCGAATTAAAAGACAAGAAAGAACTTATCGGTACCATTGGTTTTCACGATTGGTCTTCTGAGCATAAACGAGCCAATATAAGTTATGCCTTTTTGCCTGAACACTGGGGAAAAGGATATGCGACTGAAGCTGTTTCTGAGGTTATATCATACGGTTTCCATACGATTCATTTAAAGCGGATTGGAGCAATTGTATTTCTTGAAAATGAAGCTTCCAATAAAGTACTATTAAAATTAGGCTTTGAAAAAGAAGGCGTTCTAAAAAATTATATGTATCAAGATGATATCCCATATGATACGAATTTTTACGCTTTATTAAAATCGGTTTAATAGAATTCATGTGTAAAAAACTTGTTTTAGTACACTAGATATAGGTAGTGAATTTTTAATGAAGGATGCTAAGTACTATACATTATAAAACATTAAAAAAGGGCTATGAGTAAACTTTTACTCATGCCCCTTTTTATGTTCTTTTTCTGTTTTCGCAATGCTTTTGGAATATGTACGCAAACGGCTCACTTTCCATTTAATCCCCCGTCATCGCATATGCTCTAGAACGAAATTCCCCACAAACATACCGAAACTCAAAAATACCACACTTCCCCTTATCCTTATCTGGATTACGAAGGTTTTGAAACACAGGGGAGTTTCGATAAATTTCAGCTAGCGATGTTGTTCTAATGTTCCCGGTTTTAATTACCAATACCTTATTTGGATATGTTTCTCAGTATAAAATTAAGAAATTAGGAATTTTTCATTACTCTAAAAACACGCTCTTTAACTGAAGATTATTAAATTAAGTTTTTTAAAATTATATTTTTAAAGGTTTTCAACATCATTGCCTCTTTTCTAAAACCATAAAGAAAGTACTATCTGGTAGCGCAACCGCATTCCCAGACTCATCTGTAAACTCGATTTTCTCGCTAAGATGGTTTGTATATCCATCCTGCAAATAGTTCATAGCTTGAACGATGTTTACTTTATCTCCAAAGATACTCTTTACAAAATCCTTATAATCGTTTGGCGTAAAGATTCCAAACTGCTCCTGCACTTCATGAACGAAGGAGTCCTCGCCCCAAGTATACGTATATAAGAACTCCATTGCATCGTTAACAGGCATTTTGACTGTATTTTCTGCAATTACTTCATACTGGATTGTACGCCCCTTAAATTCATGGGCATACTGCTCTAAGAACTTCATTCCATCTGCATCTTTAAAACGAATCAACCGCATTAACTTTTTATCTTCGGTCATGATGCCATCACGAATGATAATACGACCTCCTCGCTTTAACACCTTATAGGCACTCTGCAGCCCCTTTTTAATAACTTCATGATTGAATTTCTTACCTTCATACTCGATATAAGAGAACAGCTCATGAAGGATAGAAGAATATACAATCGTATCAACCGATTCTTGTTCAAACGAGCTGCTTAAGTTGATTGCATCTCCTTTAATGACGTCCCAAGAACGCCCTTCGTTCTGCTTCTTCTTTTTCAACGTATCAATCACGTTTTCAGAAATATCGATACCGTAGATTCGTTTATTCTCGGTCTCTTCTTCAATCATGTCTAGCATGACACCACCACCAGCTCCGACATCTACAATCGTATCTCCCTTTATATAATCAAGAATAATTCGTTTATCATCAGCCGAGCTATTCATATGCTCCAAATACACTTCTTCGTTATGGAATCTATCATATGCATCCTTTCGTAACCCGAAGAAATCAAACAGCAGCACATTTGCCCGAGCATGCATCATATCTATCTTTTCTGCCTCTACACAGAAGGTAATTAACGCCTCACCTACAGCAGAAAACTGAAACGACACATACGCAGTCTTCATATCTTCATCGACTTTAACCTTAAAAGAAACATGCGTTGTATTCGGTTTCTCGTTCTCACGGTACTCCCGTAGATACTTCTCAATAACCCGCTTACGATACACGTTGTCCTTTTTTTCGCCTTTAAAATCATAATGCAGCTGTTGCATCAATTTCTCGAAATGTATATGCTGAACTTTTCTAGTGCCTATCTCATTCTTTAACATAACAAAAACTGTCCAAATATCCTCAAAGCTAAGAGCATGCATAGACGGTTCTACATACCATAAATCCTTATCAAATAAGAATGTTTGAACGTCACTCTTCTCGCTCCCCATAATTATATCTTTTTCAAATGCTGACTCCTTATGTTTTGGCGTGAGTCTATGTATGTGAGAAGTAAATGGTTCCATATAACCATCAAACAAACCATCAATTGTAATCTTCACATCGTTCTTCACTTCACTCCACAAAGCTTTTGATACGCCCTCAATAATGCATTGGTTAAGATAGTATAGAATCTCCTTTAACCTAACGTCTCCGTATTCTTCTTTATATGTGTTAATTAAATCAATATGGGAGTCCAAACGAGCCTCTCCGCGGATATACTGCCCGATTAATCCATGTGTTCTAATTAAATCTCGAATAAACAAATATTCAATAGCGTTTAAGTTTGTCTCTACACGTTCAATAAACTGAATGTCACTAAAGATATCAGCAGAACCCTCATTATGTACCAATAGATTAATCCCTTTTTTCTTCCATTGCTCCCGCTGTTTTAAAGATCCTACCTTTGCAAGTTCACTATACGTTAGTACCTTTTCAATAATATGATACGCTTCTTCAGCTAAAGGCAATCCATCTAGCACTTGCAGCGTACGGTGTACATAGTACAACACTGCATCTGTTTTTAATGCACCAAGTGCTTGTACATTCTCATAGTTTTGATGTATCTCTTCTGCCTCAATTAGATGTTTTAACCACGTAGGGATTGCAACAGAAATCCCTTCAATGTATGTATTTAGAACTTCAATGCTTTTCAACTTATTTCCCTCCATATATAATCAATATCTGTAGTAAAGTCTGGGACACCTTCTCCAAAAAGAGCATCACCTTATGTCCCTCCCCCTAAATACTACTACTTGCTTTTTACCATCTACATCTCTTTCGAATAAAAATGCATCAAACCCAGTCTTTTTATCATGTAAAAGAGAGATATCAATTTCGTTACTAACATGCCAAGGTTGTAACATATTCTTTTGTTCATCTCTTATTTTAACTTCATTTGTTTTAACAGAATCAACTGAAAATGGAAAAGGCAAGCGGGTGCACTCCACTTGCCATTTTTTCATAGCTTAGTATGTATTTGAATTTCTTTTGCTTTCTCTTTTTCACCCTTCACGCGTACAATTAAATCATATGATCCGGATTTTGGAGCTTCAAAAGAAAGCAAACCTTCTTTTTGAGAAGTGATTTCTTCTTCATAAATAACCTTATCATCTTTTGTAACTTGTAATAAAATTGTACCTTCTTCAACAGCTGCTTCATAAGGGATTTCCACATTTCCTTTTTCAGCTTTAAGCGTTTGTACATCGTAATACCCTTGCAGAGAACCAATTTTCAAAGTCGTTTCGCCATTTTTTTGAACCTTTGTAACTTGTGTTGCTGTATTGCACGCACTTAACAATACAACAAGAGTGAGAATCATAAATAAACGTAATGATTTCATAGAAATTCCCCTTTTTTTATGTATATGAGAATTAAAATCCATTCTTTAACTATTTCAAAAACACCAACACCTAAAAAGAATCACTGCTTTTCTTCAATTTCTTTTTTAAATAATTTTTGAAACTCTAATTCTGTTTCATTAATAAAACCAAGATGTAACACACTAGAAATATCTTCATGATTCAAGAAGAAATTGTACTCTGAAGAAATATTACCATGAGGGAAATAACAACATACATAATCCCATGTTGTTTTTGTTTCAGAATCCATTTGTCTTCTTCCATAAACCATTAATGGATGTTCCCAATCTTTAAACATTACAACAGAACCTATTGGAAGTAATTCTAACTCTAAATTTTGTCCCATCTTATTTCCCACCTCTTAAAATAGCTTTTTTTACAATAAAATACATAATAGAGAATAGTAAACAAGCTCCAATTGTACCGAAAGTTGCAATTGAAATTTTCCCTGCTAATGATTCATTTGGATCTAATGCATTAGGTAAAACTGTCCCAAAAATTGCAATGCAAGCTAATATAACCATAAAATATTTTAAAATTTTCACTTTCTTATTCATACTAATTTTCCCCTTTATTCTTTAATAGCAAATTCTCCACCAAATCCCCATAAACCTACACCAGGACCAAATGGTACATGGAATTTCACTCCACTTTTTCCAGCTTCTAAAGATCCCCCGACTGTCCCAAGTGACGCCGATCCTCCAATTTGTAATTTTTTATCAGAAAATGGAAGTGGGATTTTTATAGCACTCTCATATTTTACCAGAGTAGCTTCAGCTCCTATATGTAAATTCCCATTTTCTACATGAGCACCTAACTCTGCAGTAGCAAGTGCTACTTTAGCTTCAGCTCCCACATTAGATCCTTTAATATTCTCTAGTTCTATTCCAGCTTGAGCTACCGTAAAACCAGCCATTGGTCCAAAAGTTTGTTCCCTCTTGTTTTTATCTTTCACATCAAATTTATCATAAGTACGAGAACTTACAAATGGCTCAGCTTCAACTGTAAGCCCCTTAATAAATAGACCACCAGTTCCCTTTTCATCTACAAGTGATTTTTCATATTTTTCACCATTAATTACATAACCAATTCCTTTTACAACTACTCCAGCTCCCGCTTCAACTGCTGACTTTGAATTCATCAAAAGTGAATCATTTTTAGAGTTTTTAGACGAGTATTCCATATCAGCTTTTTCAAATTTCTCTGCTATACGAAGTAATTCATCTTCTATTTGCTTTATAATATTAAGAAAAGATTCATGTGCTTTATTCATTCTAGGTAGATCATTATAAAAACTTAAACTGGAAGCACCAACCCATCTCATTTGAAGCTTTAATAATTCCCCTTGAATTTTAAAATGACGATCTGATTCTATATTACTAGCATATTTAAAATTCTTTGCAATTCTTCTCAATTCTTCCGGTCTAACTTGTATATTCCCCATGGATATCCCCCTATCCCAATAACGCATTCAAAAAATTTCATCACACAAATTTTTAATCCTAATCATTAAAAACCCTACTTTTTCTTACTTTAATTGTTTCTAAAATGTAGAAAAGAATCCCTAAACCAAATATCTTTTCAGCATTAGAAATATTATTACCTAATTTAATAATAGGTACATTTAATCCGAATCTTTCGCTCCATTCCAAAGGCATATATCCTCTTTTACAGTTTATTAATATCCGGTTATCCATTGTCCGAAAAGAAGTTTCGAAAAAATCAAATTCAACTTCTACTTCACAAATTTTCATCTCTTTTTCATTCATTAAAGAACCACGTACCATTCCAAATCCTTGTATCATATTTTCTTTAAACATCCCTACACAATTATAATTTGAGTCATAAATAGCCCAATCATAGTTTTCAACTTCACTATGAAAATATGCAAGAATTTCCCCATCCTTTGCTTCCAATCCAACAACTTGCTTGTTTTTTAAAAAAGGTAATTTTGAAGAAATTATATCAGTTGGAACTATAGTTGTTCCTACTATATAGGCGCCATCGGGAGTATATAAACCGTAATGTTTATTATTTTGAGGTAATTCTAGTAAAACATAAGTATCAATATCCCAAAACTTCAAATCATTTTTAGCTATATTCTCTTTTAATAAATTCCCTTTTCTTAATTGCCAAAATCCAATTCCCCCAAAAACAAACGAAGCTATAACCATAAATATTATTTCTCCCCAATTAACATCACTCCAACTATTATACAGACAATATAATCCAAAGAGAAAAATCCCTGTCCCAATTAAACACTTAAACCGTCCCCTTTTTTTATAATACTCAAATAATTCCACACAAACACCTCTATCAAATCATCTTAATACCCCAAATTACCTTTTAAGTATACCAAGGACAAAATATATAATCTAATATTTTTTTTATATAATTAAAAACAAACATAGTTACAGAAAAAGAATGTTTGTATGCTGATCTGTACTACATTTCCTTATTCCTTGTATGCTATATTTCTATTCTTCTTTTTACTTAAACAAACTGCTCAATCTTATTTGTTGCAACTTCTTATGAATGTGTACCTACAATTTTGCATTTATCTTCTTTATATGCAGGGAACACCACCAAAGGATTTCCCTGCCCCCTGTAAAAAAACCTTACTTTTAAAAAGTAAGGTTTTTTGTATTTATTCATTAGCAATATAAGCATTCTTATAAGTATAAATACCACCAAATTGATGCTTTTCAATTCCTTTTACATAATCCTTTTGTACATATGCTGAGCCAATATGATAAAGCGGCGCCACCGCAGCATCTTCTAATAATACCTGCTCGGCTTCTCGCAACGCTTCCCATCGTTTTTCCGTATCTAGTACAAAATCCGTTTTCGCTTTCTTTATTAATTCATCGTAACGAACATTAGAATAATTCATTTTATTATTCGGATTCCCTGTCGTAAATAACTCTAAATAACTAATTGGGTCTTTATAGTCAGGTCCCCAATTTGCCATAGTTATATCGTAATCACCTATTTGTTCTAACTGTAATTTTTGCTTAAATGGCTGTGGTTTAATTTGTATCGTTAACCCTTGCAAATTCTTCTCTAAATCACCTTTTATATATTCTGCCATACGTATTGCATTATCTTGTTCAAACGTTAAGAACTCTAGGTTTACTTGTTCTACCCCAAGCTCTTTTTTCGCTTCTTCCCAAAGTTTTTTCGCATTTTGCAAATCATATGAGGAAATATCTCCATTTTCTTTTCTAAAATCTTTACCAGTCACTTCATTTACATGACCAACTGGTACAAGTCCACTTGCAGGTTTTGCTCCGTTATTAATAAAGTGAGCAACGAAATCATCTTTATTTAACGCTAATGAAATAGATTGACGCACCTTTTTATTTGCTAACGCGTTATTTTTTTCATTAAAACGAAGCATAGCAATTCCAGGATCACTCGACATATGTAATTCCTTATTCCCTTTATACTTGTCTACAACTTGCGAATTAATAGGTACTCGATCCAAATCTCCGGCTTCATATAAATTTACAGCTGTCATTGTATCCTTTAGGATATGAAAGTTTATTTCATCTAATTTCACTTTCTTTCGATCCCAATATGTAGTATTTTTCTTTAATTGAAACTCTTGTTCATGCTTCCATTTTTCTAATACAAATGGACCGTTATATATGAGATTACTAGGTTCCAATGCATAATTGTTTCCTTGTTCTTTCAAAAATGATTCATGCTGTGGTAAGTATATAGGTAGTGCTAACAACTGTAAAAAATACGGAACTGGCTGTTCGAGTTCAACTTCTAACGTATAATTATTTATCGCTTTAACCCCAAGTGCATCAAGAGGCATTGTTCCCTTATTGATCTCTTTCGCATTTTTTACATAAAAGAGCATGGACGCATATTGAGAGGCTGTTTCAGGGTTAATTGCACGTTTCCAAGCAAATATAAAATCATTTGCTGTTACATTATCCCCATTTGACCATTTTGCATCTTTACGCAAGTCAAATGTATATTTCTTACCATCTTCACTTCTTTTAAACGATTTTGCTATGGCTGGAGTAGGCTGATCTTGATCGTTTAATACATATAACCCTTCAAATATATTCTGCATAATGTGTGCTGATGTACCATCTGTTGTTTTCACAGTGTCCAGAGAAGGAATTTCTTCTGATACTGTTACATTTAACACTTGTTTTTTAACCTCTGTGTCACTTTTATCCGCTTTATTATTACAAGCTGTTAATAATAAAGATGTAACAAGTGCCATTACCATTAAATGACTCTTTTTTCGCTTCATGAGTTGTTCTCCTTAAATATAAAATATTATAAAGCGTAATATATTATAGCAGAAATACTAACAGAAAGACGCGACATTCTTTTGAATATTTATTCGTTCAAGAAAAAAACTATCCTTTTAAAAGGATATGGATTACCTTGGAATCTTTTCAATTTTTAACGAAAAAAACATATAAACTAATAGGAGCTCAACTTTTCATCAATAAAATCGAATTTAATTGTCGCTTCAATACATACTTTCTATTTTATAGCATCTAAATACCAAAATACCAAATTAACATTTACGGATATTTTACGAAACTTTCGGAAATTAAGACGAATATTCTGGACTTATCGTTCCGGAATATTTATACTAAGTTACATGAATGGAGGTGTTATAAATTGGGTAGAAGTATTAGTTTTAACAAAGAACACGCTTTAAATAAAGCTATGCATTTATTCTGGGAAAAAGGTTATGATGCTACATATATATCAGATCTTATTGAAACGATGGGTATAAGTCGATCTACTCTCTACGATAGCTTTGGAGATAAGGATGCACTATTTAAACTAGTTTTGGAACATTATAAAAATTATGGCTCTCAAAAGAGAAATTTACTTTTTAGTGGTATAAACACAAAAGCATCACTTAAATCCTTTTTTTATCAACATATTGAAAAATGTTATTCAGGTGAAATTCCAAAAGGTTGTATGATAACTAATTCTTCACTGCTTATTGGACAAATTGACCCTGCCATAGAAGAAATACTCATAAATGATTTTAATGAACTTGAAAAAGTATTTAAGCAAGTTATCGAAGAAGGAAAAAAGAAAGGAGAAATTTCACAAGAGGTTGATACTGAATTAGTTGCATATTCTTTATTAAGTTTAAATCATAGTTTGAATGTAATGTCTAAATATAAAAAAGAGAAAAATTCAGCCTATCATCTAGTAGATAAGACTATTGCAGACCTATAGTCTTTCTTTTTTAATGATTTCGGAATGAACGTTCCAAAAAGAAAGGAATGATAAAATTGACTAAAAAGACAAATTTTCTAATATTTATTTTAGCAATTAGTTGTGGTTCACTTGCTGCAAATATTTATTATGCACAACCAATTGTACAATTCATTGCAAAAGATCTGAACATTTCTTCTGATTTATCTGGATTGCTCACTACTTTGACACAAATTGGGTATGGATTGGGGTTATTTTTTATCGTACCGATGGCTGATTTATTGAAAAGTAAGAAAATAATAGGAATTCTTATCGGGTTAACTATTTTTTCATTAATTGGTACGCTAATTTCGACAAACGGAATTATTTTTTTACTATTAACAACTATAATTGGCATTGGGGCCTGTGCAGCTCAAATGTTAGTTCCACTAACAATGAGAATCGTGCCAATTGAAGAGGCAGGTAAATATGTGGGTAAAGTGATGAGTGGTTTATTGATTGGGATTATGATTGCTCGCCCATTATCTATCGGAATAACAGAGTGGTTTAGCTGGAGAATGGTATTTCTTTTTTCATTAATAACCCTAGTTACCGTATTACTGTTAATTCTAAAATTTTTACCCAACTATGAAGTTATCTCAACTAGTAACATGACATATCCAAATTTAATAACTTCTATGGTAAAGCTACTAATAAATACTTCTCCTTTACAACAAAGAGCTTTTTATCACTCATGTTTATTTGCTGCATTTAGCCTTTATTGGACAGCTATTCCAATTTTATTAAGATCAGAGCCATTACATTTTTCAAATAATGAAATTGCATTATTTGGCTTTGTTGCAATTGCTGGAGCTTTATTAACTCCTACTATTGGTAAAATAGCAGATAAAGGTTATATTTTTACAATGACTAATGTATCATTGGCACTCGTACTATTATCGATCGTACTATTATTCTTTGTTCAAGATCATTCACTATTTAGCATAATTTTAATTCTTATCTCAGGTATCTGCATTGATATTGGTGTAGCAGGAAATTTATTATTAGGTCAAAAAATTATCTTTGGTTTGAATCCCGAGATAAGAAACAGACTTAATGGATTATATATGACTATTTTCTTTTTGGGAGGAGCCTTTGGTTCATGGATTGGAAGTTATACTTACTATAAATTTAATAGTGAAGTAACTTTACTCATTGGAGCTGCTTTACCTTTAATCGCCTTAATAGTTCATTTAATACACAATAATACAATAAGTTTATTAAAAACCAAAAATAAATACATGTCCTAACTATCAATGTACTCTAAAACTAGCGTCAACATCTAATTTTTTGGGTAGTGTTAGCATTATCACTTCTGTTGCAAAGTTTTAAAAAATATAGTGAGGTTTACAAATTAGAAATAGGCTGTGGAGAAGATTCTCTCCACAGCCTAAAAAAGTTATCTTTGTAAACCTCGTTTATAACGACTTGCTTCAAATATAATACGCTCTTCATCTAACGTTTTACATTCACCATTCCAAACGACACGTTTTCCGTTAATAATTACATCGCTTATATCTTTACCACTCGCAGCATATACAAGGTGTGATAACACTTCATCCGCTGGTTGTAGATGCGGCTTATTAGACGGGTCAATCGTAATAAAATCAGCACACTTACCAGCTTCTAGTGACCCTGTTTGTTTCATCCCAATGACTTCCGCAGCTCCTTTTGTCGCAAGAGAAAGAGCTGTTTCAACTGGTAATGCTGTTGCATCTTGGTGTATACCTTTTTGCAATAAAGTTGCTATACGCAGTTCTTCAAACATGTCTAAATTATTGTTAGACGCAACACTATCTGTTGCAATTCCTACTTTTATTCCTGCTTCTAGCATCGCTTTTACATTCGCTATACCAGAACCTAGTTTTAAATTACTATTCGGATTATGAGCTACTCGAACATCATGTTCTGCTAAAAATGCACGCTCATCGTCATTTAATACTACACCGTGTGCAATAACTGTTGGGCGTTTAAACAATCCGCAGCTCGCTGCATATTCTACTGGACGTTTTCCATATTGTGCTTCAATATCACGTACTTCACGCTCTGTTTCAGAAAGATGGATATGAACCATCGTTTGATTCTCTACTGCAATCCGTGCGCACTCTTCTAACAATTCTGTACTACATGTATATGGACTATGTGGTGCAACCATCGTAGTTAACATGCCACTTTCTTTATAATAACGCTTCACATATTTCTCAGCTTCTTCAATTGCTTTCTTTTCATCGTCTTTCGTTCCGAAGCTAAATAAAGTCCTTGAAACAGCAGCTCGCATCCCGCTCCTTGATACCGTTTCCATAATTGCGTCTTGATCTACTCCAATTGGATTAAACATGTCAGAGAATGATGTTGTACCACTTTTCACCATCTCAAGTAATCCTAATTCCGTACTAGCGACCGCAAGCTCTGGAGTAAATTGACTTTCCAGTGGCCAAATTCTCGTCTCAAGCCATGGCTGTAATAACATATCATCTCCAATACCTCTTAGGAGACTCATTACAACGTGTGTATGTGTATTTACAAGCCCTGGTAAAACCCACTTTCCTTTCATGTCAATTACTTCATCTACTTCAAAATCATTTGCAAATTCTCCGCTCTTTACATCTATAAT
This sequence comes from Bacillus sp. FSL L8-0152, assembly GCF_038006365.1. Taxonomy (NCBI): domain Bacteria; kingdom Bacillati; phylum Bacillota; class Bacilli; order Caryophanales; family Bacillaceae; genus Bacillus; species Bacillus sp. FSL L8-0152. The sequence goes on along the minus strand of NZ_JBBOVB010000001.1, from coordinate 1,854,259 downwards.
TTGATCATTTTCTACAATGATATATCCATTTTCTATCACTTCGTTTTGTTCATTCATCGTTACAATTGTAGCGTTTACATAAGTTGTTTTCAAAAGTATTTCCCCTTTCAACTCTATGAAGTTCCCTTTAATAAGTTACCACCATTATAGTAACTTATTAAAGATTAAGAGTCAAAAGATAATTTTAATTCTTTCGTTATTTTTCCCTTCAAAATGCTATATTGTTTTTCATTTGTATCTGCAAATGCTTCTTCCCGATTTGACTTTTCATCCATATAATTCAATTTCCCATTGAATTGAGTCTCTGTAAAATCAAATCTCTGCCCATCTATAAAGTTATAAAAGTGCCATACCTCTCTTACTTTTGTCTTTTTAATTTCTCCTCCGTATATGTCTTGAACGACAAGAGCTGTAACACCACATTGTCCCTTTGCTGGGTTTTCAATTGTCCACTTTGAACTCGTTTCAATCGACCACGATTTTATTAGTGCTTCATATATTCTTTTTTCCTTTACATCATCCATTCTAATCTTCCCCTACTATTAATAGTTTTACACATCATATTTCAAAAGAGGCAGTACACGCCCCTTAAAGACAGTTGATGGTGTCTCTCCTATTAACTGTGCTCCCATTTTCAAGTAATATCCTTTTGCATTCGGATCACTATCAATTGTAAAACTTTTTAATCCTAGTTCATTGGCTTTTTCTATTACATACTCCCAAAGTATTTTCCCGTAACCTTTTCCTTTGTAATGAGGATGAATGTACAAGAAATCGAGAGCTTTATCATTACGTAAAAATGAGAAAAAACCAATCTTCGCATTATCGTTTACTAAAACATATACAAAATTATTTTTTATGTACTCTTCCGTAATTGTTAAATCTTCCTTACAAGCAAGTATGAATTCTTCACTATAATTCCACGTTGCTTTTGAATGTAGTGCGAGTTCACTTAATTCATTTGCTTCACTTAATAATGCTTCTCTTATCTTCATGATTCTTTTTCCTCACTTTCAATATGTACACTACTAAATTGATTCGGAAAGCACTTCAAAAAAACCTTTAATTTCCATAAATTAGAAATTAATTTTATAAATCTTTATTATAATCAGTACGATTTTCAACAATTTTTTTAAAGAAAAAGAACGCCATCCCTAAAACTTGGCGTTCTCTTTTTCTAAAATTTAATCTTCAAGCTCACTCATTCGTTTTACTATTTCGTACGATACAAACCTATACAGTTTCTACTACCGCTTCAAGCATTGTTCCATTTTTAGCATAGTTCGTATGCCAAGAAAAAGCTTTTTCTAAAATATGAGGAGTTTGTCCACCTCTTATTTTTGCTTCTTCGTAATAAGCTCGTAGCTGTTCACGATACATTGGATGTGCGCAATTCTCAATAATAAGTTCCACTCTTTCTCTTGGCGCAAGTCCCCTTAAGTCGGCATACCCCTGTTCAGTGACGATAACATCTACATCATGTTCAGTATGGTCTACATGAGAAACGAAAGGAACGATACTTGAAATGTTACCACCTTTCGCAATCGATTTAGTAACAAAGATAGCTAGGCGGGCATTTCTTGCAAAATCGCCAGACCCACCAATACCATTCATCATTTTTGTACCTAAAACGTGAGTAGAGTTAACATTTCCGTATATATCTAATTCTAATGCAGTATTAATTGAGATTAATCCAAGGCGACGAATAATTTCAGGATGATTGGAAATCTCTTGTGGACGCATCATTAATTTGTCACGATATTTTTCAAAGTTAGAAAATACTTGTTGCATTTTCTCTTCAGAAAGCGTGATAGAACAACAAGAAGCAAAATTGACTTTTCCAGCATCCATAAGATCAAAAACTGCATCTTGTAAAACCTCGGAATATACTTCTAAATCTTCAAATTCTGAATCTAACATTCCATGCAATACGGCGTTAGCCACTGAACCAATTCCTGATTGTAACGGCGCTAAACGATTTGTTAATCGGCCTACTTTGACTTCTTCTCGAAGGAATTCTATTAAATGCTGTGCCATAATAACAGTTTCTTCATCCGGAGGAACAATTGTCGATGGCGAATCCAATTGATTCGTAAACACAATTCCCTTTACTTTTTCAGGATCAATTGGAATACCGATTGTTCCAATTCGGTCATCTGTTTTCACAAGCGGAATTGGAAGCCTCTCCCCTTGTTTACCTGGTTCATATAGATCATGTAGCCCCTCTAATTGCGCGGATTGAGCCATATTCATTTCAATAATAATAGACTTAGCATTTAAGGAAAACGCTAAGGAATTTCCAATTGAAGTGGTTGGAATAATCATTCCGTCCTCTGTAATCGCAACCGCTTCCAAAATGGCGAAATCTATATCCAGAACGTCAGCACGGAGTAACTCTGCTGTATGAGACAAGTGTTGATCCACAAATAAAAAGTCTCCGTTATTAATTCCTTTTCGCATAGTCGCGTCAGCTTGGAAAGGTAATCTTTTCCCTAAAATTCCTGCCTCAGCAAATAATTTGTCTACATCCGATCCTAAAGAAGCCCCAGTATAAACATTTACTTTAAAAGATTCATCATTCTTAACTCGGTTTACAAGCGCAAATGGGACTGCTTTTACATCACCTGCACGTGTAAACCCACTTAAGCCTAAAGTCATTCCACTTTGAATCCAGGAAGCTGCTTCTTCAGGTGTAACTACCCGATCTTTTAGACGTTGATCTCTGATTCTATCTAAATTGTTCTCCATATGTAACCCCTCTCTCATTGAATATTCATAATTATTTTACACATTAACACTATCAAAATAGGGATTTTAGTATACAATGCCGAAAATTCAGACAGAACAGCAAATCTAGGTTCTAAAGCAGAAAAATTTAGAATCCTAGAAGTTTACGGAAATAACTAGCGTATGATTGACTAACTGGTACTCTCTCACCATTATCCATTGAAAGTACAAAAGTAGAATGGGTATCAGGATAAATCGCTTTAATATGATTAACATTTACAATAAACGAACGGTGACATCTAATAAATGAATCTTTCGGAAGCAAGTATTCGAATTCTTGCAGAGAGTATTTATGTGTTCCTGATAACTCTTCTGAATTCACATACGTCTTTTTATCTTTAGCCTCTAAATACATAACCTTTGAAAAAGGAACCGGAATCCAGCCGTCTGTTGTTTTTAAAGTAACAACTGACTTTCCATCCGTTAAAGCTGGATAAATTGCCGTTACGCACCCTTCAAGCTTTCCATTGTTTGAAAATGGTACAGCCATTCCATGATAAGGAATACCAAAAACATCCCGATTAATAAACTCAGAGGTTTTTTGATTCATCACCATCGCTTTATGAGCAATCGTTCCTTCCTTTATAGGATCCCCGACACTAATCTTTAAATCAATTCGTTTACTTGGCCGATAGTAAATATATTCTTTCGTATTCGAAACAGCAATTGAAATTTCATCTGAAAATAATTCCCCAACAACATCTAGTAATAAACCTAACGTTCTATCTTCCATTCTATTAACACCTCATTCACTATTATACTACTATTATGAACAGGCATCTGTTGCTTTATAAAAAGTTTGATTTTAAGTTACTTTTAAAATTAGTTTTATTCACTATTACTTCGTTACTACAAAAAACCTCACTTCAGAAAAGTGAGGTTTCCTCTCATACAATATTTCTTTATTTTTTGAACGACTATAGAATAAAATTTATTTTTTATTAAGTAAAGTGAATTTAAGAATTTATTGCCCCTATTTCTGTATAATAAATAATCCCAAACTACAAACAGTTTGGGATTATCTTTCTCATTTATTATGCGCATCTAACCACGAAATTAAATCTTTAAATACTTCATCCTTATTTACTTCATGAAACATTTCATGTCTACCATTTTCATATAAACGTAGTGTCACGTCTTTCACACCACATTTTTTATAGTTTTCATATACTTCTTTTACACCTTTCCCCATATCGCCAACAGGATCACGATCACCAGAGAATATATGTATTGGAAGATTCTTTGGCGTCTTCTTGTATTCTTCTAGTTTATTTACTTCTAATACTCCAGAAAATAATTCTCGGTAAAAACTCGTCGTACAAATGAAACCACATAACGGATCCGCAATATATTTATCAACTTGATTATTATCTGAAGATAACCAATCAAATTTTGTACGATTTGGCTTAAAGTTCGAATTGAAGTTTCCAAAAGATAAAAAGTTTAACATTGGACTTTTCGTTTTTGCCCCGCGCAATTTCATTTCGATTGTTGCTACTTTATGACCAATAGCTCCTAAAAGCCCTGGATTTCCACCTGTTCCTGAAATTAGAAATCCATCATATAGTTCACCCCTAAGTTGTACAGCACGTCTTGATAAAAAAGAACCCATACTATGTCCAAGTAAAAACAAAGGACTTGACTGTTCTTCTTTTATCCTTTCTGAAACAAAGATAACATCCGATACAACTTGATTCCACCCTATATTTGGTTCAAAATGACCATAATCTTCTTCTTTTTTTACTGTTTTCCCATGTCCTTTATGATCATGCGCATAAACACCATAACCTGCTTCCAATAAAGCATCTACAAATTCTGTATACACCCCTGCATGCTCTGTCATGCCATGTGCAATCTGAATAATTCCTCTCGGATCTCCTTCTGGTAACCATTTACGCAAATAAATTTCCGATTCATCCAATGCCGTAACGAAACTTTCCTGTACATTCATTTCGTCAGCCCCCAAATTTATTATGTATACCTTTAAGAAAAATGAATATCCATTCACTTTTCTTATTTTATATTATATGTAATTGCTTTCATTATGACAAATGATGTATTTTTCAGACTTGCTTTCAAACTAATCTCTTGACGAACCAGAAATAAAATTATATAGTTACTTACATAAAGTAATTATATAATTTTTAGGAGGTTTCTACTATTATGATGCCATCACTATTTTTAGCACATGGTTCGCCTATGCTCGCTATTCAAGATACAGACTATACACGATTTTTAAAAACACTTGGAGAAACATATAAACCGAAAGCAATTGTTATTTTCACTGCTCATTGGGAAACTGAAGTATTAACGATTTCCTCATCAGATAACGAATATGAAACAATTTATGATTTTGGAGGTTTCCCCCCTGAGTTATACGAAATCAAATATCGTGCGAAAGGCTCTTCTAGCATTGCATCTATGTTAGAAACAAAATTTAGAAACAAAGGTATTCCAGTCCATCATAATATGACCAGAGGTTTAGATCATGGTTCATGGACACTCCTGCACCGCATGTATCCAGAAGCAAATATTCCTGTCGTGCAAATATCAGTAAATCCATTCCTTTCTGCAAAAGAACAATTTGAAATTGGAGAAGCACTTAAAGGACTCGGACAAGAAGATATTTTAGTAATCGGTAGTGGCGTTACCGTTCATAATTTACGAGCACTGAAATGGAATCAAACTACACCTGAAAAATGGGCAATTGAATTTGATGATTGGATTATTAAACATATGCAGAATAACGATAAAGATGCATTGTTTAATTGGGAGAATAATGCTCCTCATGCACAATTAGCCGTACCAAGAGCAGAGCATTTTGTTCCTTTGTTTATTGCAATGGGAAGTGGCGAGAATAGCGGTGAAGTCATTCACCGTAGTTATGAGCTTGGTACATTAAGTTATCTCTGTCTTCGATTTTAAAGAAAAAGGATGAAGCACATGTTGCTTCATCCTTTTTCTTTTTCATTCACTTAGTTAACTAACTTCCAAACGTTGTTTCTCTGATACTTCTTCGTTCTTATTATGAAAATAAACCCAAATACACGCAATAAATAATAGTGATGATGTAGAGAGGAAAACATATTGGAAGCCTGCATGCGCTGCAATTTGTCCCCCGAGCACTGGCCCAATCATATTTCCTAAAAACTGAAACGACTGATTATATCCAAATATTCGTCCCGTAACATGGGTTGGTGTATGTTGTTTTAGTAGAGTTTGTACGGAAGGCAATAATCCTGCTTGTGCGATACCTAATAAAAATCGAAGAATTAATAGTTGCCAAGCTGAGGTTACAAATGCTTGCGGGATAAAAATAATTCCTGCTGCAAATAACGCTACAACTAACGTTTTTTGAGGACCGATATGATCTGATAATCTTCCTAGTCTTGGTGCTGCCAAAATAACTGCTAATCCTGTCGCTGACATAACTGCACCCGCAATTGTTTCAATATGTGCAGTATGAGGACCTACTAAATTTTTCACGTACAATGTAACAATTGGTTGAACTGACATATTAGCAAGTTGAATAATAAATGTTGTTACAAATAAACTAATAATTAAATGCTTCGCTGGGACCATCGTCCATACTTTTTTCGGCTGTGTTTTTTTTGCTTGAGCAGAGTGATTTTCTTCATGCAGAAAGAAAAAAACGATGAGAAAGGAAAGGAATAAAAAAGCTCCTGTAACAAGAAAGACATGACGCATTCCAATTAACTCAGACAAATAACCTCCAAGTAACGGGCCAAGTAACGAACCGCTCACACCACCAGTTGAAATTGTGGAAATCGCCCAACCTGAATGTTCTTTCGGAGTTTCTGCTGCAATAAATGTCATCGCTGTTGAAAGGAAACCAGATACTGCTCCCATTAAAAATCTTAGTGCGACTAGTTGATACACATCCGTTACAAATCCCATAAGCGTCATAATAATCGCCATACCAAGGCTAGCACGAATAAGCATCAATTTCCGTCCATGTATATCACCAAGCTTCCCCCATATTGGTGATACGATCGCACCCATTAAAAATGTTACACCAAATGCAAGTCCCGACCACTGTGCAATGCTTGAAGTGCCAGTTACTCCTAATTCCTCAATATAAAAAGATAAGAAAGGAATTACTAAACTCATACCGGCTGCAGTGGTAAAACAACCTAGCCAACAAATCATTAAATTCCGTTTCCAGCTGGCCATTTTCACACCTTCTTTCTTTAGATACCCATTCTACACCCTTTCTTGTAAAAAGTTTAGTAATTTGCTTTATATGTAAGATTTACTACAAAACCCGCTATTTTCTAGTGAAAATCACTACAATCCCTCATTTTTTTCATAATAAAACCAACTCCCACTAAATGAAGTTGGTTAATAATCCATTAAACCGTAACCATAAATAATTGAAACAATTACACCCACTACCAATATACCTGGAAGTAAATTTGCCACCTTGATTTTAATAATACTAAGCAAGTTCAATCCAATAGCAGATATCATAATGCCGCCCGTAGCCGTCATCTCCACTATAAATTGGTTCATTAATTCTTTCGGGACAAAACTATTAATTTGTGTTGCAAAAACTGCAATACCACCTTCATATAAAACAACTGGAATCGCCGAAAATACTACGCCAATTCCTAGAGTTGTCGTTAATATAATAGAAATAAATCCATCGATAATCGCCTTTGTAAATAAAACATCATGATTTCCGCGAATCCCACTGTCAAGTGCACCAAGTATCCCCATCGCGCCAATTGCAAAAATTAAAGTAGCTGTTACAAAACCTTCTGATATGCTACCTTTCCCTTTCGATCCAACTTTATTTTCTAGCCAATCCCCTAAATGTTTTAACTTTTCTTCTAATTGTAACCATTCTCCAATTACCGTACCAATCACTAAACTCAGTATGACAACAAGAAAGTTTTCACTTTTTAATGCCATTTGAACCCCAAGCACAGTAACCGCTAAACCGATTGCGTGCATTATCGTCCCTTTCATACTTTCTGGAATCCTACTAAATAATTTACCAAGTAAAGTACCAAATATAATACAAATCCCATTTACAACTGCTCCTAATATAACCATTTCTCATTCTTCACCCTTCGAATTCTTTATTTCTATATTTTGGTTTATACATTGATTTACAGGTTATCTATATGTTAACTTAATATTGAGAATATTAACAAATGTTTTCCACTACATAACCCGCTATTTTTTGTAACTTTAATTACCTTTAATAGATTCAGTGTTAATTTAATTGCGGGATAATATTAAAAGGGAAGGTATATATGAAAACTTTACTAAAACGATTTTTGTTAATAGCCTTTTTCATTACACCGATTGTTTTATTAATCAATTACTCTTTTATTTCAAAAGCAAAAGACAAACCCGATTTGCAAAACAAATCTAGTAAAACCGCTTCAAAAAGCGAAAAGAAAATAGAAGACCAAGAAATCACACTCACCTTCTCTGGTGATACAATGTTCGATTGGCAATTACGTCCTATAATCGAAAAGAATGGGGCTGATTACCCATTCCAACATGTAAAAGAAGAAATAAAAAAAGCTGATATTTCTTTTGTAAATTTAGAGTCGGCATTTACAACGAAAGAAAAGAAAGCACCTGGGCAACTGTTTTGGATTAAAAGTGATCCATCTACACTACAAGCTATTAAAAACACTGGATATGACATCGTAAATATTGGGAATAACCACACACTTGATTATGGGCAAGATGGATTATTAGATACGATTTCTCACGTAGAAAAATTAAAGTTCCCTTACATTGGAGCCGGAAAAAATGCGAAAGATGCATATACAGCACGAGAAATGACCGTAAAAGGGAAAAAGTTTAAATTTCTTTCCTTCGTTCGATTTATGCCTGATTCTAATTGGGTAGCTGGTGAGAATAAACCTGGCGTTGCGAATGGCTATGATTTAAATCTTGTAACAAAAACAATTAAAGAACAAAAACAAGATGCAGACTATTTAATCGTCTATATGCATTGGGGCGTTGAAAAATCAAATCGTCCGGTAGAATACCAAAAGCAATATGTACCTAAAATGGTTGAAGCAGGAGCTAACGCAATTGTCGGAAGCCATCCACATTGGTTACAAGGGTTTGAGTATTATAATAAAGTTCCTATCGCTTACTCATTAGGTAACTTTTTATTCCCGAGTTATGTGAATGGGAAAAGCGCTGAAACTGGCGTATTAACTTTAACTTTTAAAGGAAAGGATGTCCAAATGTCATTCAATCCTTATATCATTCGCAACAACCAAGTTTCCCCTGTAAATGAGGGAGAAAAGAAAAAAGCTCTTCAATATTTACAAACAATTTCAACTGATGTAGAAATTGATGATACAGGGAAAATAAAAAACAAACGAAACTAGACAGCTCAAGATCTATTTCTCTGTAATATACTTTACAGAATAGGTGATAAACATGCTGAAAGACTTATTAGAAAATGTAAGTTTGTTAGAGAACGTTTATGAAATGTCTATAGCAGTTCTACTTTTATGTTCCTTTTATTCTGTGAGACTATTTAAAAAAATAAAGCGAGAGAGAAATCTTACTCCTTTTGAATTTACAATGTATGTAATCATTCGTATTGCGATACTCTTTTGGTTAGCTAGCTTTATTCTTCTTGAATTTAATGAGTACCTAGTTTAACTATAAAAAAGATAGAACAAGCACTATATTCCCTCGCTTGTATCTATCTTTTTTATTTACATTCTAACTCTTTCCTTCTATTAAATAAGCAAATCAAACAAAACAGGGTTTTTATTAAGTTCCATAAATTGAATATTATTTTCTTTAAAGCGAGTAATTAATTGCTCATAATCTTCTTTATGTTTTAATTCTACGCCGACTAATGCTGGACCATTTTCTTTATTATGTTTCTTAATATACTCAAAGCGCGTAATGTCATCTTCTGGTCCTAATCCTTTATCAAGAAATTCTCTTAGCGCACCTGAACGCTGCGGAAATTCAATGATAAAGTAATGTTTCAGTCCTTCATAAATGAGCGAACGCTCTTTCATTTCTTGCATTCTATCAATATCATTATTTCCACCACTTAGCGTACATACAACTGTTTTACCTTTTATTTCATCTCTATATAAATCAAGCGCTGCAATAGAGAGTGCACCAGCCGGTTCAGCTACAATCGCATTTTTCTTATACAGTTCTAAAATCGTCGTACAAACTTTCCCCTCTGGTACTAAAATAATATCGTCAATTACATCTTTACAAGTTTCAAATGTTAACTTTCCTACTTTTTTAACAGCTGCCCCATCAACAAAGCTATCTATTTTCTCCAATGCTACATTTTCATTTTGAAGAAAAGCCTCTTTCATAGATGCAGCTCCCATTGGCTCTACACCAATAACCTTTGTAGTAGGACTAACACCTTTTACATATGTACCAACTCCTGATGCTAATCCACCACCACCGATTGCTGTAAAGATATAATCAACCGGTTTCTCCATATCATGCATAATTTCAACTGCCACTGTCCCTTGACCAGCAACTACATACGGATCATCAAACGGATGAACAAATGTCATTCTATTTTCTTCACAATAACACTGTGCTTCTTGGAAAGAGCTATCGAATGTATCACCAACTAATACAATCTCTGCGAAATCACCACCGAAAAATTGTACTTGTGATACTTTTTGTTTCGGTGTTGTTGTGGGCATAAATATTTTTGACGGAATCTTCAATAAATTACACGTATAAGCAACTCCTTGCGCATGATTACCAGCACTTGCACAAACAACACCGTTTTGTAACTTTTCTTTCGGTAAACTTTGAATTAAATTGTACGCACCACGAATTTTGAAAGAGCGAATTAATTGTAAGTCTTCTCGTTTTACATAAACGTCACAATCATATTTCTCAGATAAAACTGTATCACGTTGTAACGGTGTTTTAATAACGATATCTTTCAGGCAATTATGCGCCATTAAGATATCTTCAATTTTCACTCTCTCCTTTACCTTTTGCACCATTATATATCATCCTTATCTCTTTTAAATTGGCTCAATCAAAATGTGGGATTTTCAGAACAGCCCCTGTATTCGCCGATGTTACCATTTGTGCATAACGTCCAAGCCAGCCAGTTTTTACTTTCGGTTCTGGTCGTTTCCATTCTTTTTTACGCTTTTCTAATTTTTCATCACTCACTCTTACTTCTAGTAAGCGTTCTTCAACATCAATACATACAATATCCCCTTGTTCAAGAAGTGCAATCGTTCCACCAGCTGCTGCTTCTGGTGAAATATGTCCTACTGAAATTCCACGTGAAGCTCCAGAGAAACGTCCATCCGTTAATAATGCAACCTCAGCACCTAATCCCATTCCAGCAATTGCTGATGTTGGGGCTAACATTTCTGGCATACCAGGGCCACCTCTTGGTCCTTCATAACGAATGACAACTACATCTCCTTTTTTCACTTTCCCAAGCATAATGCCAGCAAGTGCCTCATCTTGTGAATTAAAAATAACGCAAGGCCCTTCAAAACGCTTTACTTCTGTTGCACCGCTTTTAATAACCGCTCCATCTTTAGCAAGATTTCCTTTTAATATACGTAAGCCCCCCTCTTCACTATGAGGGTTTTCGAGAGAGTGAATAACCTCCTTATCTTTAATCTCTGCCTCAGCAATATTTTCTCTTAATGTTTGCCCAGTAGCAGTGATTCGATCAAGATGAAGTACTCCTTCTTTCCGGCTCATCTCTTTCAAAATTGCACTAATCCCGCCCGCACGATCAATATCTTCCATATGCCAATTTGAGGCTGGACTTACTTTACATAAATGAGGTACACGTCTTGAAACTGCATCAATACGGTTCATATCATAATCTAGTCCTGCCTCTTGTGCGAGTGCTAGCGTATGTAATACTGTATTCGTTGATCCACCCATCGCCATATCAAGTGCAAAAGCATCGTCAATTGCTTCTTCTGTTACAATATCACGCGGCTTAATATCTCTTTCAATTAAAATTTTCAATTTCTCTGCTGCTTGTTTAATTAACTCTTCACGTCTTGGATCAATTGCTAAAATACTCCCGTTACCAGGAAGAGCTAAACCTAACACTTCACATAAACAATTCATAGAGTTCGCGGTAAACATACCCGAACAAGAGCCACAAGATGGACAGCCATGATCTTCAATATCTTTTAATTCTTCTTCTGAAATTTTCCCAGATTGATAAGCTCCTACTCCTTCAAAAACGGAACTCAGATCAACAACTTCCCCTTTAGATGTTTTTCCTGCTGCCATCGGGCCGCCTGAAACAAACACAGTCGGAATATTAATACGTAGTGCAGCCATCATCATACCTGGTGTAATTTTGTCACAGTTTGGGATACAAATCATGCCGTCAAACCAGTGTGCATTTACAACCGTTTCTACTGAATCTGCAATAATTTCACGACTTGGAAGAGAATAACGCATACCGATATGTCCCATCGCAATACCATCGTCAACTCCAATTGTATTGAATTCGAATGGTACCATACCTGCCGCGCGAACTGCCTCTTTTACAAGTTTCCCAAACTCGTTCAAGTGTTTATGCCCTGGAATAATTTCAATAAAAGAATTACAAATCGCTATGAAAGGTTTATCAAAATCTTCATCTTTCAAACCAGTTGCTTTTAATAAACTACGGTGCGGTGCTTTATCAAAACCTTTTTTAATCATGTCACTTCTCATCTTGTCAAATCCCCTCTTACATATTTTTCATTTATACTCTCTTACTCTATTTCTTTACTAATTCTTTCGGTGCATGAATCCAGCTCATCATTTCACGAAGCTCTGCTCCCACTTTTTCTAATTGATGATTTTGTTCTGCTTTTTTCATTGCGTTATACGTCGGACGCCCTGCTTGATTTTCTAAAATCCATTTCTTCGCAAATTCACCTTGCTGAATTTCTGTCAGAACACGCTTCATTTCCTTCTTCGTTTCATCTGTAACAATTCTCGATCCTGTTACATAATCTCCAAACTCTGCCGTATCTGAAATAGAATGGCGCATAGTCGTTAATCCACCTTCGTACATTAAGTCAACAATTAGCTTTAATTCATGCAAACATTCAAAGTATGCAATTTCAGGACGATATCCACCTTCCGTTAACGTTTCGAACCCGGCCTTCACAAGTGCAGTTACCCCGCCGCAAAGTACAGCTTGCTCACCGAATAAATCCGTTTCGGTTTCTTCTTGGAATGTCGTTTCAATTACCCCCGCACGTGTACACCCTACACCTTTTGCATACGCCAGTGCTACATGTAGCGCTGTTCCCGTCGCATCTTGATGCACTGCGACTAATGCTGGAACACCATTTCCTTCTTGAAATACACGGCGAACGAGATGACCTGGACTTTTTGGCGCGACCATCGCTACATCTACGTAACTTGGCGGATTAATTTGTCCGAAGTGAATGTTAAATCCATGTGAGAAAAGTAACATTTGTCCTTCACGAAGATTCTCTTCTACCTCTGCTTTATACACATGAGCTTGCTGTTCATCTGGCAATAACATTTGTACAACTTGTGCGGTTCGAACCGCTTCTGAAACAGACATTACTTCAAATCCATCCGCTTTCGCTACTTCATACGACTTACCAGGACGAACACCAACTACAACCTCTACACCAGAATCACGTAAATTTTGTGCTTGCGCATGACCTTGTGATCCATAACCAACTACTGCAACAGTTTTTCCTTGTAATAACTCTACATTTGCATCTTTTTCATAATATGTTTTCATATTCCATACACTCCTTATAATTTATTTACTTGCAGAACATCAATTAATTTTTTCAACTGACTAACAAGTAATGTCGCTTCATTTTCAGTACAAACTGCTGTGAGTTTCATTTCAGAAACACCACTAGTATCTCTTTCTTTTAAATGTAAAGAAGAAATATAATAACCACGCCGAGCAAAAATCCCACTTATACGTAATAAGACGCTTGGCTCGTTATGAATAACGAGTGAAAAAGTATGACTCATTCTTCCCACCTCTTCATAATCATTTCGTTATTCCCTTTGTTTGGCGGAACCATCGGAAATACGTTTTCACCTTCTTCTACACAAAAATCAACTACGACAGGACCTTCGTGAGCAAATGCTTCTAACATCACTTGTTTTGCCTCGGTTGAATTTGTTGCTCTTAATCCCTTTACTCCATAAGCTTCTGCTACTTTCACAAAATCTGGTGATCCAATTTTTGATTCTGATAAACGATTTTCATAAAACATTTCTTGCCATTGCCTTACCATCCCTAAAAATTTGTTATTTATGATAAATACTTTTAAAGGGATGTTATTTTCAGCAATTGTTTGTAGTTCTTGAATGTTCATTTGAAAAGAAGCGTCACCTGCAATACAAATGACAAGTTCTTCTTTTTTAGCTAGCTGAGCACCAATTGCTGCTGGAAAACCAAACCCCATTGTTCCTAATCCTCCAGAGGTAAGGAACGTCCGAGGTTTTCTTGCTTTATAGAAGTGAGCAGCCCACATTTGATGCTGACCTACTTCTGTTGTGACAATCGCTTCACCATTCGTTAATTCACTTACTAAGTTGATCACATGCTGTGGTTTTAACTCAGATTCTTTTTGCTTATAAGAAAGTGGATATTCTTCTTTCCATGTCTTTACTTTCTGAAGCCATTCGTCTGTTTGTGTATAAATAGACATATGTAACAGCATGTGTAACGCTTTTTTTACATCACCAACAATCGGATGTTCTACAGTTACATTTTTATGAAACTCAGAAGAATCAATATCAATATGTACTTTTTTCGAGTTTGGAGAAAAAAGTTCTAATTTTCCTGTTACACGATCATCGAAGCGAACACCTAATGCAAGTAGTAAATCACATTCTGTTACCGCCATATTAGCAGCGTATGTCCCATGCATACCAAGCATCCCTAGAAACAATGGATCATCCGGTGGATATGCACCAAGTCCCATTAAAGTTGAAACGACTGGAATACGGTTCTCCCTTGCGAATTCGAAGAGTTCATCGGATCCACCTGAATGAATGACACCTCCTCCAATATAAAGAAGTGGACGCTTAGATTTTGAAATTGCTTTAGCCACCTCTCTAAGTTTCATGCTGTCTGGTACAAGTTCTGGTTTGTACCCCGGAATATCAACTTCTTCACTAAAGAAACTGGTGACTTTTGCATTTTGAACATCTTTTGGAATATCAATTAATACTGGTCCCGGGCGCCCGCTTTTGGCGATGTAAAAAGCTTCTTGCACAATTCGTGATACATGATTCACATCACGAACCTGGTAATTATGCTTCGTAACAGGTACTGTAATTCCGACAACATCCGCTTCTTGAAATCCATCTTTACCAATTAAAGGCGTTGCAACTTGCCCGGTAATGACAACTAAAGGAATCGAATCCATATAAGCGTCTGCTAAACCCGTAACTAAATTTGTCGCCCCTGGGCCAGAGGTAGCAAAGACTACCCCGACCTTTCCAGAAGCTCTCGCATATCCTTCAGCCGCATGAATGGCAGCTTGTTCATGACGAGTTAAAACATGTTTCAAACCACTTTCGTATAAAGCATCGTATATTGGCAAGATTGCTCCGCCCGGATAGCCGAAAATGGTCGTTACACCTAATCTCTTTAAACATTGAATCACATGTCCAGCGCCTGTCATTTCTTCATACTGTAATTTCTCATACGCTGTATACTGCTGCTTCATTTCCATTAACTCCTCTCCTTATTTACGCTAAGCTTTCCGTCAGCCCGGGAACACGTACTCCTCTTTCTCTCGTTAATTTTTTAAATTCTTCGGTCAATTGTTTCGTTACACTTCCTGGTTTCCCATCTCCAATTTCTCTGGAATCAACTTTTACAACTGGAATTAACTCCGCTGCTGTTCCTGTTAAAAATACTTCATCCGCTACATATACATCATGGCGAGTCAATGGTCTTTCCTCACACGGAATATTCAGTCGTTCACATAGCTCGATAACACTATTTCTCGTAATACCTTCTAATGCTCCTAAATAGGATGGCGGGGTTAGCACTTTTCCATCTTTCACAACGAAAACATTATCGCCAGAACCTTCACAAACATATCCTTGTTGATTTAACATAAGAGCCTCTAACACTCCTGCTTGTGCTGCTTCAATTTTTACAAGTACGTTATTTAAATAATTCATTGACTTAATACGTGGATCTAACGCATCTGGCGTATTACGTCTTGATGCAACAGATACAACGCTTAGCCCATTATCATAAAATTCTTGTGGGAATAACTTTAATTGTTCTGCAATGATAATTACGCTCGGCTTCACACAACTTCTCGGATCGAGCCCTAAGTCACCTTTTCCTCTTGAGACAATTAAGCGAATGTAAGCATCAGCGTATTCATTTTTTTGGAGTGTATGTAAAACTGCTTCTTCCATTTCTTCTACCGTCATTGGAATTGTTAGTAAAATAGATTTCGCTGATTCATATAATCGTTTCACATGTTCTTTTAAACAAAATACATTTCCTCCGTAACTACGAATCCCTTCAAATACACCGTCTCCGTATAAAAAACCATGATCATACACTGAAACAACTGCCTTTTCTTTTTCTACAAATTCCCCATTCATGTAAATATACTGGTTTCCCATCTCACATCGCTCCTCTTTTTTCTCTATTTTTTGCAATCTATTTCTACATCGATTGCTGAGATGAGTATTTTTAACAGAATATTCAGTATATAAACCTTAAAAATATACTCGTCTCAACAATCGATTACTTACATACTTGTAGCAATCCATTGCTGAGACGAGGGAATCGTGGTACCACTCAGCTTCCTTATACTTCTCACGAAATATAAGCTCTGCAAGTCCAATTAGACTTTTGTTTTTCTATCGGGAACAACCCCGCTACTTTTTACTAGTTTTCAAAAGTAGTGCTCCAAGGTGATTTTCAATGAGTGAATTGTTACCACCCTCACAGCCTCGGGGCAGCTCTCTGAAACAATCTTTATCATTTACTCTCCTCTTCTACGCATTATCTTCTTCTATTTTTAAAAATAAAAACTCTCGCCTCAGCAATCAACTACTACAATTTAGTAGCTTTGATTGCTGAGGCGAGAGTTTCGCGTTACCACTCAGCTTCCTTATACTTCTCACGAAATATAAGCTTTGTAGGTCCAATCAGACCTCCGTCCTTTTACCGGAGACGATGCCGCCGCCCTCTACTCAGTTTCCCTTTCGCAAGCGATGCTCCGAGGTGATCTTCAATGATTCGATTGTTACTACCCTCACAGCCTTGGAGTAGCTCTCTGAAACGATCATAATCATCTACTTTCCTCTTCTTTGCATATACAACATATAAAGTTAGAAAATTCTTAATTAACTTTTATTTGTTACACGTATTATAGGACGTTGTTCTTTTCCTTGTCAACATGTTTTTCAAAAAAATCAAAATTCATTCTATTTATTTTTTCTCAAATTAAAATTGGAATGAATTACTTACATACACTCATATATTGCTTAAGTATGTTTGCACTACTACATAAAGAAAAATTTATGAGGAGATGAGGAAACTATGTTAAAAGGGAAAGTAGCGTTAGTTACAGGAGCAAGCCGAGGAATTGGACGAGCGATCGCTAAACGTTTAGCAAATGACGGTGCATTGGTTGCTGTTCATTACGGTAATCGAAAAGATGACGCTGAAGAAACTGTTCATGAAATTCAATCAAATGGTGGCCAAGCTTTTTCTATCGGCGCAAATTTAGAATCCTTACACGGTGTAGAAAACCTTTATAAAGCTTTAGATACTGAATTACAAAAGCGCACTGGTGAAACACAATTTGATATTTTAATAAACAATGCTGGCATTGGTCCTGGTGCTTTTATTGAAGAAACGACTGAACAATTTTTTGATAGAATGTTTTCAGTAAATGCAAAAGCACCATTCTTTATCATTCAACAAGCACTGCCACGTTTACGTGACAATAGCCGAATTATTAATATTTCATCCGCTGCCACCCGCATTTCTTTACCTGATTTTGTTGCATATAGTATGACGAAAGGCGCTATTAATACAATGACTTTTACGCTAGCAAAACAGCTTGGAGCACGAGGAATAACGGTGAATGCAATACTTCCAGGATTTATTAAAACAGATATGAATGCAGAACTCTTGAGCGACCCGATGATGAAGCAGTACGCTACTACTATTTCCGCTTTCAATCGCTTAGGTGAAGTAGAAGACATTGCCGATACTGCTGCATTCCTCGCTTCTCCAGACAGCCGCTGGGTTACTGGACAATTAATTGATGTGAGCGGAGGATCTTGTTTATAAAAAACATATATTTTCAAATCTTTTTTATTGCGCAATAAAACAATTTATATAATACTATATAAAACATATACATTTAGGAGGATTACAGCAATGTCCGAAAAAACATACGAACTCGCAACCTTCGCAGGCGGTTGCTTTTGGTGCATGGTAAAACCATTTGATGAACTTCCTGGTATTCATAAAGTACTTTCTGGCTATGCAGGAGGTCATGTAGAAAACCCAACATATGAACAAGTAAAAGCTGGAACATCTGGACATTTAGAAGTTGTTCAAATTACATTCGATCCTTCTATTTTTCCTTATCAGAAATTACTAGACTTATATTGGCCACAAATCGATCCAACTGATGATGGCGGACAATTTTTTGACCGTGGTCCATCTTATCGTACCGCTATTTTTTATCATAACGAAACACAAAAAGGGCTTGCTGAAAAATCAAAACAAGCTCTTACAGAAAGCGGTATGTTTAAAGATCCAATCGTGACTGAAATTCGTCCTGCTGCACCTTTTTACGCAGCAGAGGAATACCACCAACATTTCTATAAAAAGAATCCAGAGAAATATGCTACTGAGCAAAAGGAATCTGGTCGTGAAGACTTTATTAAAGAAAATTGGCAAAAAAAATAATAAAAACGCATCGTGCTTTTTTAATACGATGCGTTTTTATTTTTGATAAAAGTACCATACAATGATGAGAACAACCGCTGTTAATGCCCAAAGCGCTACTTCATTTTTCACTCTACTCTTTTTCTTAGTCATTTCATCTCCTCCTAATAGCAATACAACGTATTCAAGATTTCCTCTGTTTCATTGTCCACCTTATATACATAAATACATCCTTACCAATCCTTATAACAAGACCACCAATAATTCCGATTGCAATTGAAATTACTAACATCTGTCCAAAGCTAAAAGAATTTGTGTACGTTATGTAGAGAACGATACATATAAGTAAAACATCCGGTAAAGAAAGCAAAAACTTTTTAAGCATTTCTTTATCTCCTCTATACTTTATTTATATCTTCTACTGTAATTTTGAAATATAGTTTGTTCAAAAATTCCATTTAGACCCTCATTTTATGAAAAATAATAAGAATCCCTTTTCAAAAGAGATTCTTATTCAGTAGATTTAAGTTTAATTATTTTCTACATATCCTATTCCATAATTACTCCTAAAATAGAATAATATTACTAATCATTTATTGTAAATTGACTATTTGCCAGGCAACCGAATGTCGCGCCAGCTACCTACATCGCATTGGCCAAATTCATTATTACCTACCGCGATCACCGTGCCGTCTGATTTTAGTCCGACTGTATGTGCACAACCAGCCGCTATCGCTACAATATCTCTCCAATCACTTACGTTACATTGACCATACTCATTCCAACCCACTGCCACCACGGTACCGTTTGATTTAAGTCCGATTGTATGATTCGTACCAGCCGCTATTGCTACAATATCTCGCCAGCCACTTACATCACACTGGTTATGTTTATCATTCCCCACTGCTGTTACCGTACCGTCTCGTTTAAGACCAACAGTATGAAGATACCCAGCCTTGACCGCTACAATACCTCGCCAGCTACTTACATTGCATTGACCATATCGATTATTCCCCACAGTCGTCAATGTGCCGTCCAATTTAAGACCGACTGTATGCCAGTCACCCGCTGTGACTGCCACAATACCTTGCCAACTGCTTACATTGCATTCTCCTTCTTTATTTCGGCCCACCGCTACTACCGTGCCATCCGATTTCAGGCCAATAGTACGACGCCACCCTGCCGCAACCGCTACAATATTATGCCAATCGTTTACATCACATTGTTCATGCTTATTCCAACCCACTGCTACCGCAGTACTGTCACATGTAAGACCGATTGTATGAGCATTACCCGTGTTCGTTGCCATATGAACATTGCCCACTGCGACTGCTTCAATATCTCGCCAGCCACTTACATTACATTCCCCTTCTTTATTCCGGCCCACCGCTACTACCGTGCCATCCGATTTCAGGCCAACTGTATGACAACGCCCCGCCGCTATCATATCTTTGGGCCATCGCTTCACTTTTTCTTTCGATAAAAGGTAATCCATGTTTTACCTCCTTGCATATAAGCAACTGTATCATAATAGATATTTTTATCAAATTTCATTATAAATCTACATTTATAAAGAAAGCTTATTTTACTTCTTCAAAAAATAAAAACCTCCAGTTTAAATACTAGAGGTTTTCTCGTTATTTCTTCAAGCGTTCAATAAAATCGTTCAATTTATCTAGCGATTTCATATTCTGATTGCAAGCTACACCATCTTTGCAAATGTAGTTTCCCTTTTTAACGAAAGTTCCTGGTACATCGCCTTTAATTTCAACTAAAAACATTCCTACTTCTTCATGTCCATGACATAACGAACAAATGCTTTTTTTATTTAAACTTTGGAACGTTCCTTGCAGACCAACAAATTTATTTTTATCATTTTTCGCTATAATAAATTTCCTGCTTGACCCCTTATCAATCCAGCTTAAATAAGATATTTCTTTCATATCCATTTCTTCCATATCAGGAAGTTTTAACTTTTTCGCTTTAGGAAATAATTTTTTTAATGTTTGTGCTGTAACTTCTTGAAACGGAATTACATACGGATTTATTTTCATTAAAAATGATTCTGCATCTTCTCTATTTTGAACTGTTAATACCGTATCAATTAACTCTTTCTGTTCATCCGTTAAATTCTCAAATACATGTATTATCTTTTCAATCGCAAGCGATTTTAACGCCTGAATTACACCTCTATCATTTGCCGTTGCATGCCCGTTTGCTAAAATATAAGCTTGTGATTTTATAAAATTATATTGATCACTTCTAATAAACGCTTCCATCTTTATCACTCCATACAAATTGTTGATCTAGTTTTATTGTATACAATGATTACGTTTTTTGATATGTAAAAGATAACTTAGAAACAAACATTACATATATCACTTATTCTCTACCGCTGCATTTCCTGACAAAAGAAGCCATCATCTGTTTTCCATTCCGCATATAATACGTCTTCAAATTTAGTAATTCCTTTTTGCTTTATTTGTTTATAAAGCCATCCTTCATCAAATCCCGCTTCCCTCAAATTATCCTTAACTATTTTTCCATCACTAATTAATGAAATTGGTAAGTATACAGGCTTATGTTTTAAACTTAAATCATTTATAGTAGGAGATTCGTATTTACTTTTTTTCAGAACGCTTATGTTTCCGTTCGGTTCCAATATCATATATTCAACTTCTCGGATTGAAAATATATCTTTTTGTTGCCTAAGCATTTGTTGTAATTGGTTTATATCCAAATGATTTACGCTTAATTGTTCACGATCAATCTTTCCGTTACGAATAATAATTGAAGGATACCCTTCAAAAAACCTTCTTGTTCCTCTTACTTTTTGTGTTATCACTTCTATAGTATAAATTAAAATTACCCAAACAAATACTGAATATAAAATAGACCATACTTTAATTTTAGGATCATATATTGAATTTCCAACGAGCTCACCTAGGACGATTGCAGAAATAAAATCAAATGGCGTTAGCTGAGATATTTGTGTTTTCCCTAATATTTTTGTAGCAATTAATAGAACAAAAAAACCAACTAAAAGCTCTATCGTTATTTGTCCAATATGATTCATATATGTTCACCTTTCTACTTTTCAAGTGCTCTGTATACCAT
Source organism: Bacillus sp. FSL L8-0152 (assembly GCF_038006365.1). Lineage (NCBI taxonomy): Bacteria > Bacillati > Bacillota > Bacilli > Caryophanales > Bacillaceae > Bacillus > Bacillus sp. FSL L8-0152. The sequence continues at coordinate 1,832,418 of NZ_JBBOVB010000001.1, read as the reverse complement.
TTAATAAAAAAACGGCACATTTTTTCTATTATCATGCCCGTTCACACCTCATATATCCAATACACATAAAACAAAAAGAGTCTGATTCAAAGTAATATATGAATCAGACTCTTTTCCTCTTATTTAGAATACACAATCTTTTTAATCGTTTCCCCAGAAAGAAAATATTCTTCTGCAAGTTGATGAATAGCAATCCCACTTTTAAACGCTTCTTTAATTGCTTTATTTCTTTCATCTAGTTGTTTTCTTCCGCCAGATCGTGTACCCCATTTATAATGTTTCGTTTCTTGTTTCGGAATGTAAATTGTTTCACCTTGTATATACTTTTGAATTTCAGTAATTAAACTCTCTGGTAAAACAGCATTAGCTTTTACGTATTTCATTTCTGCTCGCCCCTTATTTTTTATGCTTCATTTCAATAAGGTGCAAAGCCAAATATAAAAAATGATACGAGCTCATATAGGCGATTGTATATTACTTGTCTACCTCACGCAAAGTATCGCCATTTCCATACTTGGCTTTGCATGAGACGTTGCAGTGTCTGGCAATTGAATTATAATCGCCATATAAACACCTCCTAATATACCTTTTGCATTTTATTATATGATAAATTCCTTCTCCTTGCATCCACACCCTTCTTAAAGCACGAAATTACTTAGTTTGATATAATACTTTTTAACTGAATTAAAAATCATTGTGAGGTTACATTATGAAGAAAAAAATTATCATTACAATCGTTACACTATTCTTTATTATCACGGCATTATTCGGAACATACAAATTGATGAACGCAAGAAGCTTTCAATTATTTGGAGATTTAACACAACGCGTAGAAACAAATGAAAAAGTGATTGCTTTAACTTTTGATGATGGCCCTACTAACAATGTAAAACAAATATTACCGCTACTAGATAAATACAACGCTAAAGCTACTTTCTTTTTAATTGGAAATGAATTAGAGCAAAATTTATCGTTAGGAGAAGCTATCGCGCAATCTGGGCACCAACTTGGAAACCATACATATTCTCATAATAGAATGGTTTTCAAAACACCTTCTTTTATTAAAGATGAAATAGAAAAAACGAATTCATTAATCCGCCAAACAGGATTTACAGACGAAATTGATTTTAGGCCCCCTAACGGTAAGAAGTTAATAGGGCTGCCATATTATTTAAATAAAAACAATATCGAAACAATCACATGGGATCTTGAGCCCGATACTTTTTATAAATCTGCGGCTGATAAAATTAAATACGTTAATAAAAATGTAAAACCAGGTTCTATCATTTTACTGCACTCTATGTATGATGAGTCTAATGAAAATTTACAAACGATTGAAGGTATTTTAGATTCTTTATCTAAGAAGGGCTATCAGTTCGTAACAGTAAATGAATTGCAAAAAAGAGCAAAATAAAAAGGTAGCGTATCTTTGTATGATACGCTACCTTTCTTTTTATATAATGCCAAGTACATTTAAGAATACGATAATAATCGCAATTGGTGCGATATAACGAAGTAAGAATAACCATAATACGAATAGTTTATAACCTTTATTTTTACTTACACCTAGCTCTTTCATTAATACATCTTTCTTCATTTTTAAAGGAACAAAGATAGAAACTAATAATACACCAAGTGGCATTAATACGTTACTTACTGCATAGTCCGCTAAATCAAAGACTGTCTTCCCGAAAATCTTCAGATCACTTAATATACCGAATGATAATGCTGATGGTACCCCAACAACGAAGATTAATAACCCTACAATTAAGGCCATTTTTTCACGTTTCCCTTTACCTTTTGATGTTAACGATGCAACACTAATTTCTAACATCGAAATTGCTGATGTAATCGTAGCGAAGAAGAATAGTAATAAGAAAACAATGAAGAATAATTTTCCGAACGCCATTTTACTGAAAATAGCTGGCAACACGATAAATAATAGTCCCGGCCCTTGAGATGGTTCCATTCCAAATGCGAACACAACTGGGAAAATTGCAAGTCCTGCAAGTAATGTAATAACAAGAGTTAAGGCTACGATAGAAAATGCTGAACGTGGTAAGCTTTCTTCTTTCGGTAAGTACGAGCTATACGTTACCATAACGGCTACCCCGACAGATAATGAGAAGAACGATTGCCCCATTGCGTATAATATAACTTCTGATGTTACATGTGAGAAATCAGGTTGTAAGAAGAAACGAACGCCTTCTCCAGCACCATCTAATGTAAGTGCACGAACGATTAATACAAAGAATAAAACGAATAATGCTGGCATGAAATATTTATTTACTTTTTCAACACCATTTTGTACACCTTTACTTACGATGAAAATAGTAATAAGGATGAATAATAGCTGTGATCCAACTGCTAAATATGGATTGGAAATGATTTCACCAAACGTAGCTTCGTATGCTCCATTTCCTTCCCATAGTCTACCTGTAATTGCATTCCATAAATATAATAAAATCCAGCCTCCTACAACACTGTAGAAAGAAAGTAATATGAAACATGTTACAATTCCTAATTTACCTAACCAAGGCCATAACGTTTTAGGAGCAATCTCTCTATATGCATCGACAGCCTCTTTTTGTGTACTTCTTCCAATAACAAATTCAGCTAATAATAGCGGTAAACCAATTAATAATGTGAAACCGATGAAAATTAGGAAGAACGCTCCGCCTCCTCCAATGCCGGCCATATATGGGAATTTCCAAATCGCCCCAAGACCAATTGCCGAACCTGCTGCAGCTAATACGAAACCTAATTTCGATGTCCATTGCTGTGAATTCATTTGTTAATCTCCTCTCTATCTCTTTTTCTTTGTTACAATTCGGTATTTATATTGTTCTATCAATACTCTTTTCTAATACGTTCACTTCCTCCCTAATAAAAAAACGTCCCTACGTAAATACGTAGGGACGACAAAAATATCGCGGTACCACCCTAGTTGTGAAGAACACTAAGAAACCACCTAAATAAAAACGCCCCTACGCAAAAACGTAGGGACGATAAAATATCGCGGTACCACCCTAGTTATGAAGACACACCAAAGTTAGGACCTAAATAAAAAACGTCCCTACGTAAATACGTAGGGACGATAAATATCGCGGTACCACCCTAGTTGTGAAAAAATCTTCACCACTTTATTTGATAACGGTATAAACTACCGTCTTTCATTTCCTCATAATGCGAGATTTATGAAAGATGCTCCAGGACGAACTTCATGAATAATCTATATACTGATTCACACCAACCATCAGCTCTCTGAAATAGGGAGATATTCACTACTATACCCTTTCATTGCCCAAATATTATTTTCCGAATTGATTACTATCATTTTTATCACACATTAAAAATAGTGTCAACTTATATTTTGAATTTTTATGTATTACAATCTATTTCAAAATTCGAAATATAAGTTTTTAGTTTAGAAAACAAGTGGATTAGTACATAACGAATTCTAACAGGCAATAGAAAAAGAATTACGTATTATTGATACTTATTCAATAATACAAATCATCTAGAAACATAACCTGTCTCTCTGTATTAATTTTTTAAGAGTTTGATGGATACCAAGAAAATTTCGCATCACTATCCAGTGGTCTATTTTTCGTTTCTTCTTTAATTACACGAAACCATTCATTTAGAATTTGAGTTTTGGGCAATTGAGCAGCAAGGTTATCTTCCCAAATTATATGTGAAAACCAGGCTTTCGTTTCCCATTCAAACTGCAATTGCGCAAACGAAATTATAGGGTGATCAGCTTCATGAAATTGCTCATTTACTGCATTTGAAACTTCTGGAGCTTGCGGTAACAACTCGTTCTGAATTCTATTTCTTATCGTCTCATTTTCTAGCTGATCCCAGAAATACAATTGCCCATTTATTTGATAGAAAATATCAAATGAAGCCTCACCTTTCTTCAAATTCAATAATACGAAGGCACGTTCCACATCATTGTCAGCCGCCTTTACAGCATTAACAATTATATTTTGTGCCATTGATACCCAGTAACTAGTCGCTTCCTCTACCGGTGATTCAACATACAATTCTTCACTTAATTCATGAAGAGTGGCTTCTTGCTCATTTACTTTTTCAACTTTTTTAAAAAACCTATTAAAAAAACCCATAACTTCCCCTTTATTACTGTTTTCTATTTCACAAAATAAAAAATCGATTTTTCTTGCTCATCCACATTTACTCCTGGCGCGTATGTATGAACTTGTTGCAACACTTCTTCTATTAGCAACTCTAACTCCTGCACACTATTTTCTGGACTCCCTATTAATGTGTCCGCCATACGTTCATATAAATTTTCAGGTTTAATAGTCATTCGTTCCACATTATAAGGCATCCATTTAAACGCTGGATGATGTACATACATTTTATTCAAACCAAATAAAACACCGAATACGTTCCTTTGTACTTCGCAAATAACATCATAAAGCATAAGCCAATCTTTCCGTTTTAAAAGCGCCTTTCGATTGTGCCAACGATTACTTAACCATAGATTTTCTGAAATCATTCGTTTTACTAGTTCATCTGGATATACCACTACTCTATCTTTTAATTCATTCACTTTCTCTTCTCCATACAAACTAACACCATCATGAACGGATGATACAATACATTGTTTTTCATAACTTATATCATATTGATCCACCACATCCGAAATCACTTTCTCTACTGTCTCTGTTAAAAAGTTACTAATCTCTAATTTAATTCCCTCTTTCGTTAAATACGTTTCCGACCATTCTTCTTCCTCATACGGATAATACGATAATATTGTCCCATCAATATGATGAATAGGGGCCCTACGATCCTCATCTTCTGGCGGTGTTGACCATAAAATATGTAATTCTATATCTGAATGTTCATCTTCAAGCTTTCTAGCTACTGAACCCGCTAAAATAATGGCTTCTACTTTCGGATTTTGCCTATAGATCTCTGACATCTCTATTGCTTTCTCTTTTAATCCCATTTCATTTCCCCCTAAAATTGCAGTAATCCCCTATACTTCATTTATCTATTTCGATATTACAGCTTGCATTACCTTTTCAAATTCCTACTACATCATAGTTCTATCCAAAAGCGCTGAATAACTTCACCAGTACGAGAAGAAACTATTTCATTTTCTAACACACCGCCAACCTTTTGAATCGTTTTAGCAGAACCAATATTGGATTTATCACAAGTTATTAATACTTTCTGCAATCCTAATTTTTGCGCTTCAGCTAATGCAAGTTGTAGTTGTTTCGTAGCGTAACCGTGGCGACGTTTATTTGGATGGACACTATATCCAATATGACCGCTTTCCCGTAATAATTCTGGATTTAATCTATGTCTAATATTCACAAAACCTATAAGTTCCTCTTTTTCAAAACTTAAAAACTGACTAGATGGCACTCGATTAGCTAGTAAATTTTCTCCTAGTTCTTGTTTACTCACTTTTTCAAACCATTCATCAAGAGAATCAAAGTTTTGTAAAGAACTACTTCCATGTGGTTGTTCCCCTGAGTGTAAAAACGCGTGTCTATACGCTGTAATATGCTCACTATATTCATGGGTTGGTTTTAATAGTTTCATTGTTCTTCTCCCCCTCTTCATTCCATAAAACAAACACCTTAATAGCAGCTATTCACTATTAAGGTGTTTCTATCCTTTTTATTCAAATAACCCCATGCTCAAATAACGTTCACCTGTATCAGGCGCAATACATAAAACTTTTTTACCAGCGCCTAGACGTTTCGCTATCATGATTGCAGCATAAACAGATGCTCCAGAAGACGGCCCAACTAATAATCCCTCTTGTCTAGCTAAGTTTCTCATTGTCGTTAAAGCCTCTTCGTCTGCAATTTGAATAATTTCGTTATACACTTCTGTATTTAAGTTTTTCGGGATAAACCCTGGGCTTGTTCCTACTAGTTTATGAGGACCTGGCACACCACCTGATAAAACGGGTGATCCTTTCGGTTCCACTACTGCAATATATAAGTTTGGTAATTTCTCTTTTAACGTTTCACCAGTCCCTGTAATCGTTCCGCCTGTTCCTGCCGTTGCAACAAAAGCGTCCAGCTCTCCATCCATTTGTTCGTAAATTTCAAGCGCAGTCGTATAACGGTGAATATTCGGATTAGCTGGGTTTTCAAATTGTTGCGGAATAAAACTATTCGGTATTTGCTTTTGCAATTCTAACGCCTTCGCAATTGCTCCTGGCATTCTTTGTTCTGCTGGTGTTAAAACTACTTCTGCTCCGTATGCTTTCAATAAATTAATACGCTCTTTTGACATATTATCTGGCATAATTAAAATCGCTTTATACCCTTTAGCTGCTGCATTCATCGCTAAACCAATCCCTGTATTCCCGCTTGTCGGTTCAATAATTGTATCTCCTGGTTTGATGAGACCATTTTCTTCTGCAACGTGAAGTAAATTATAAGCAGCACGGTCTTTCACACTGCGCGATGGATTAAACATTTCTAGTTTCACATACACATCTGCTGCGTCTTCCGGAATAAATTTAGATAATCGGACGACAGGTGTATCTCCTATTAATTCCGTAACGTTTTCACACAATTTCATAGCGCATCCCCTATTCTATCGTTTTCTTATCACTTGGCAGTAACCATGAAGTGAGTCCAATTAATGGTAGACAACTACATAATAGCATAATAAATTGCAGGCTATATATATCTGCTAATTTCCCAAGAACTACAGCACCTAATGCTCCAAGTCCAAACGCAAGACCTACGATTAATCCTGACACCATTCCCACTTTTCCAGGTACAAGCTCTTGTGCATATACAACAATTACACTAAAACTACTTGAACTAATAAAACCGATACATAAAAATAACGGTACGACCCACACAAGTGAGACATGTGGTAATAACAGTGCAAGTGGCGCTGAACCTAACATTGAAAATACGATGATATTTTTCTTACCAAATCGATCTGCTAACGGTCCTCCGAAGAAAGTTCCTAACACACCAGCAATCATAAATGCGAATACGAAATACTGGGCATTTTTTATAGATAAACCGTAATGCTCTATTAAGTAAAATTGATAGAAATTCCCGATACCAGCACCGTACCAAGAGCGTACAAAAGTAAGAAAAACAAGAAGTATAATAACGAATTTAATGTGTGTACTTACAATTGCATTTTCCGCCTCAAGTGCAGCCCTCTTCTTCCTTCTTACAGCACCCGTTGCTAATTCATTTTTGTACCAATTCGATACGAAAATTAATAATACAATTCCTACTGCTGCAAATGCTGTAAAACCTAATGAACCAATTTGACCGAGTGGAACGAAAATTAGCGCTGTAAAAATAGGAGCTAGAGAATTCCCCGTGTTTCCCCCAACTTGATAAATTGCTTGCGCTAACCCTCGTTTTGCACCTGCCGCCATATACGCAACACGAGCGCCTTCTGGATGAAAGACCGCGGAACCTAAACCAATAAATAAAACAGAAATAATAACAATAATAAAGTTTGGTGCAAACGCGAGTCCAATCATTCCAAGCATACTTGAAAACATGCCGAGTGGTAATAAAAATGGTGACGGCTTCTTATCTGAATACATACCAAACACCGGTTGCATAATCGATGACGTCATATTTAATGCAAACGCAATCCACCCTACTTGCTAGGATAAATTCATCGTTTTTTCCAAAATAGGAAACAACGCCGGCACAACTGCTTGCATCGAATCATTTAAAAAATGCCCAAAGCTAATCGCAAATAAAATTCGATATATTGTCGGTGTTTCTACAGTTTTTTTGTGTGAAACTGCCTGCATATGTGAATCTCCCCTTTCTGTACAAAATATATATTTATTACAGTAGGTGTAATAAATTCTGACTTTTGAAACATTTCTATTCTATACTGCTTTCATTTCTTTTTCCAGAAATATAACTTAACTCCCGTCATTGGCTTGCATCCTTGTAACTTTCAGCGGTAAAACAGTACAAAAAAAAGACAACCCAATCACATACTGGGTTGCCTCTTACATTAAATTGCAAAATGCTTATACTTCTCATAATCACTCGTCTTACATTCTATTTGTAATTTGGTACCTTCGTTTTCGTAACTCGTAGATAAAACGTGTGCATGATTATTGAAATACGAAACTACCTGTCCTTGATCATATGGAATTAACATTTCACACTTCGTATATTCTTTATAGATGTGTGAGCCAATCATTTCTACAAGTTCTTCAATTCCAACATGTTTCTTCGCTGATAAATAAACGCGATCTTCTTGCACTTTCGGAATTTCAACATCTACCATATCTGATTTATTATAAGCATAGATCGTTGGAATATTTTCTACTCCAATTTTCTTTAACGTTTCATTTGTAATATCAATTAATTGTTCATAATTTGGATTTGCGTAATCTACAACGTGAATAAGTAGGTCTGCTTCCGCTACTTCTTCTAACGTTGAACGGAACGCCTTCACAAGATGATGTGGTAATTTACTTACAAATCCAACTGTATCTGTTAATAAAAATGATTTATTATCTGGCAAATCAATATTTCGTACAGATGTTTCTAACGTCGCAAATAACATATCTTTTTCAAATACTTGTTTTTCTTCTGTACCATTATAAATTTCAAGCATTGCATTCATCGTCGTTGACTTTCCTGCATTCGTATAACCTACTAATGCTACAACAGGTATTTCATTTTTCTTACGCTGCTTTCGCTGCGTTTGACGCTGGGCAACGAGCGCTTCTAAATCTTTATTCAAAACTGAAATTTGTTCTTCAATTTTACGACGGTCTAACTCTAACTTCTTTTCACCGACACCTTTATTTTTCGTACCAACGCCGCCGCTCTGTCTCCCTAACGATTCACGAAGACCGATTAAACGAGGCATCATATACTGAAGGTGTGCTACTTCTACTTGTAGCTGTGCTTCTTTCGTTTTCGCACGTTGCGCAAAAATATCTAAAATTAAAATGGTACGATCAATTACCTTACAATCTAAATCCTCTTCTAAATTTCGAATTTGTGAAGGAGATAATTCATCATTAAAGATAACCATATTCGCATCTATTTCTTGTACATACGCTGCAACTTCTTCAATCTTTCCTTTTCCGATATAATGCGATGGATTTACTCGTTGTAAATTTTGCATTACTTGCCCAATTACCTCTACATCACAAGCTTCCGCAAGATTTGTTAACTCTTCCATCGAATATGCAAAATCATCTTCATTACCTAAATTTACTCCAACTAAAACTGCTCTTTGTAATACTTCTTCCATATATTTATTCCTCCATTTCGATTACGTAAAATAAAAAACACAGGTCGCTGCCTGTGTTTTCGTAAACGGATAAGGGTTCACCAAAGAAATAGAAGAAAGCTATGCTTTCATCCTATTTTATAGTCAAAAAGTCCCAAGATTGTATACGTATCCACAGTAAGTGTTCACTTATACAATCCCATTCTATTTATAAAGGCAAAACAAAAAGAGGGCGTATTCGTCCCTCCCTCTTTTTCACATATAAGCTTAATAAAGGGTTCCTTTAAAATAGGCAGACCAATCCCGTTCACTCTGTACACAGACAGAGCCTTTGAGCGCTATTCAATTATTGGCACAAAGTATTGAGACGTAATCTGATTAAGATCAAAGGAAGCCCCTCCGTTCATTTTAAGTTACATAAAGTGTAGCATAAGTAATTCGCTTTCACAAGGTTTAACAACCTATATCACACTAAAGAAAATCTTTATATTTTTACTTTAATCGTCATTTTTTGCGAATTTTTCTCACAATAAAAATAACAAAAGCAATTATCAATTTTAGAAACTTCTCGTATATTATTTTTACAGCACTCGCCAAATTCCTTCATAGTAAGTTAAGTATTATCGTTTTAATACAACAAAAATCTTTATTGACATTTTTATAACCTAATATTAGTATCAGGTTATAAAGATAAAAGTTAGGAGATGTTCCTATGCATTCTAAATCTCGTATTACTGCAATTGGTACTTATGTTCCAGATCAAATATTGTCTAATAACGATTTAGAAAAGATGGTCCATACGAATGATGAATGGATTGTACAAAGAACAGGAATGAAGGAAAGAAGAATCGCTAGCGACGAAGAATACTCCTCAAACTTAGCCATTAAAGCAATTGAAAATTTATGTACAACATATAAGAAAAACTTAGAAGATGTCGACTGTATCATTGTCGCTACTACTACTGCTGATTACGTTTTCCCTAGTGTTGCTTGCCAAATACAACAATACTTCAACATACCTCATACACTAGCTTTTGATTTAAATGCAACTTGTGCTGGTTTTACATATGGACTACACATCGGTAATAGCTTAATCACTTCTGGATCACATGAAAAAGTACTTGTCGTAGCGACAGAGACATTATCTAAAGTTACTGATTATACCGATAGAACGACCTGTATTTTATTCGGTGATGGTGCTGGAGCTATTTTATTAGAAAGAGATGAAAACACCCAAAGCTTTATCGCTGCTCACATGGGAACAAACGGTGATGGCGGCATTCATCTATATAGAACAAACTTATCTACTACTATGAATGGCACACCACTGCAAACAAATGAAAAAATCGTTCAAAATGGAAGAGAAGTATATAAATGGGCAACACGCACAGTACCAAAAGGCATAAAAAATTTATTACATACCGTAAATATGCAAGTAGATGATATAGACTGGTTCATACCCCACAGCGCTAACTTACGAATGATCGAATCTATTTGCGAAAAATCTCAAATTCCAATACAAAAAACATTAACGAGCGTGGAATTTATGGGGAATACCTCTTCAGTCACCATTCCACTCGCTTTAAATTTAGCTATAAAAGAAGGGAAATTAAATAACGGAGACACACTTTTACTATACGGATTTGGTGGCGGACTTACGCATTTAGGGCTTATTGTAGAGTGGAATTTAATTTAAGTGTATAAAAAGAGGCTCTAGTCAGTAACTAGAACCTCTTTTTCATTTAATTTCTTGCCCCTTTTCGAGACCATATCACAACAGGAATAAGTAATAACGCTAACACCCCTCCAGCCAATGACAATGCCGCATAACTTGAATTCGCTACTACCATACCTGACATTGCTCCACCAGAAGCTCCAGCTAGCGCAATAAAAACATCTATTTTCCCTTGTGTTTTAGCACGTGTAGACGGTGTTGTGGAATCAACGATTTGTGCTGTACCACTTATCAATCCGAGGTTCCATCCTAGCCCAAGTAAAGACAGAGCAACGATTAATAATAATAAAGAATCACTTGGCGCTGTCGCAGCTATGACACCCGCTGCAAGTAAAATCACTCCACCAGCTATGCTCATTGTAGTTCGGCCAATTTTATCAATTAACATTCCTGTAACGAGAGATGGAAGATACATTGCACCTACATGAAAACCTATCACAAGTCCTACTGCACTTAAACCGTGACCGTGGTGTCCCATATGAACTGGCGTCATCGTCATAATCGCAACCATCACTATTTGCGTAAGTATCATTACGATTGCTCCAACTGTAGTACCTCGTTTATTTTCTTTCGCTTCTTCTGTTATTGGTTGTCCTTTATATGTATGTTCCTGTTTATATCTTTCTATTATGTTAGCAATAATCAAAGGATCTGGACGAAGCATAACAAAAAGAACTAGACCCGCCAGTATAAATGCTGCTGCCGATAGTATGAACGGACCTGCAAGTTTAGGAACTCCAATTGAATGAGCAAAACTTCCCATTACCCCTACTAAATTTGGTCCTGCAACTGCACCGAAAGTCGTCATTACCATCGTAATACTAACAGCCGTTGCTCTCTGCTTCTTATCTGCTAAATCTGTACCTGCATAACGAGCTTGTAGATTCGTGGCTGTACCGGCACCATATATAAGTAAAGAAATAAGTAAAAGAATAATACTATTTGTTAAAGCTGCCATTACAACACCAATTGCTCCAAATCCGCCTACTATAAACCCTGTTGCAAGACCTATCCGGCGTCCATATCGTTGCGAAAGCTTCCCTACTATGAAAGCTGCGAATGCCGATCCTAATGTAAACATAGCAGTTGGTAATCCTGCAAATGCATCTGTTCCAAGCATTTGCTGCGCAAGAAGTGCTCCCACTGTAATACCAGCAGCTAGTCCTGCACCGCCAAACATTTGTGAAATGCTGACGATTATTAACGTTCGTTTGTATAGTTTTTGTTGCTCTTCTTCTGTGTACACATGATTATCTATTAAAGCCCCTGCCTTATCTAGCAATTCCCCATCCTCCTTTTAAAATTAATCCCTCTTGTTAATGTACTATGTATAACGTTACATATTCAATGGCATTTTCCATTCCTTCCTTTCATTCTAAAAAACTTTCTAATCATACTCGACTTATCCCATGCTATATTAAAAATACTACTATTCACAATATGCAAGGAGAAAACAATGAAAAAAACAGGCTGCTATAGCCTGTTTTTCTTTACGCTTCTTCTACTAATCTTCCCCTTCTCTTTTTACTCAAAGCTTTCCCTTCCCAAAACAACAAACTTACGAAAGCACAAATTAAAATAATTGGCACACTTGCTTTATATAAATCTGTAAAACTCATAGCCATCTGATTCTTGGCATAATGATTCACATCATTTGAAAATGTGAGTACCTCTTTCTTTATACTTTCCTCTTGTTTTTCAACTTCTTTTGTCACTTGCCTCATAACTTCTTCTCTTTTTACATCTCTATATTCTACTGGAACTTTTCTTAATATTTCATCCGTCTTGTCGCGAATCAATTCTTCCTTTTTCTCTTTACTTAATCCCATTGTCATTGCATTTTGTTTCTTATTTATATTCGACTCTAAACTTTGATTCTCTATTTTCTCTTTAGTCATTTGTAAAATTTCAGTTTGCTCAGTACTATTCACATGAATAGTACGCACCTTTTCTTCTGCATAACGATATACTTTTTCTTTATTTACAGTTAAATTGTGAGTTAAGTTAGAGACAAATATTGCGACTGCCAATACAATTCCGACTTGTCGTAACATTGATACAACACTTTGAGAAGCAGTTAACAATTCTCCTTCAAACGAAGACGCACTTAAAACTGTAATTGGCCCCACTACTAAACCATATCCAACACCTAATATCATACATGGAATAATAATTTCTATATTTGTTGAATGCACATCAATCATTTGCAACCAATAGTAGGAAAGCCCCATAATAAGAAATCCTGACAAAATAATAGTTACTTTTCCGAGTTTTTTAATTAAAGTTGCTGCAACTGGTGAGACAAAAAATATCATTGCTGAAATAGGTGTCACTAAAAAAGCCGCTTCAATTTCCGTTCGACCTTGTAGTTTCGTCAAGAACGTTGGAAGCAATACAGTAACTCCAATTAAAAATAAATTACTTAATATAACAACGATAGACGCTCCGACAAACATTCGATCTTGAAATAACTTTAAATTCACCATTGGATTATGAATCTTTCGTTCTACTAAAACAAATAGAATAAGAGAAATAGTGCTAATTGCATAACAAGACAAAGCAATATTACTTTGCCATCCCCATGTATTACCTTTTACTAATATGAGAGTAAATGAAAAAATTGCTGTGCTACTTAATAGTAGTCCTATCCAATCTATTTTTGAGATAATACGTTCTTCATTTTTTATTTGTAGCATGATGCAACATAACACGATTCCTATTATACAAACCGGAACATTAACGAAGAACACCCATCTCCATCCTAAATTTTGCGTAATAATTCCACCTATTACTGGTCCCATAGCAGCTGACAATCCTTGTGTTACTCCTAAAATTGCAAGCGCAACATGCCTCTTAGCTAATGGCATAGCTGATACACCAATTACCATACTTGTTGGAAATAAAATCGCTGCCCCAATACTTTGTATAAAACGAGAAAAAATAAGAAAATCACCTGTATTAGCAAAAGCGCAAAGTACCGATCCACCACCAAAAATCACCAGACCAAGAATATACATCTTTGCTTTTCCAAAGATATCAGCTATCCGCCCTAACGGAATGGCAAGTACTGCAATCGTCATTGTATAAACATTTAATACCCAAGACATCTTTTCTAACGAAGTATTTACACTCGATTGTATTGCCGGTAAAGCTATATTCATAATTGTCGTATCAATCATACAAAGAAAGATACCTAGACACATTAAAAAGACAATCTTAATACCCTTTGATTGCTCCATCTTTATATACCCCTTTATTTATTGTGAACGCGTTTTTCATTCTTCTGTTTTATTGTTTTCTTTCGCCTCTAACTCTTCTAATTTTTTCTTCAAAGTCTCCACTTGTGCACTATACGATGCAATACCTACATCTAGTGAAATTTCTTCGACGAAAGTAATACCTACTCTCCACTTTTCATATTTCAATCGAAGATCTGCAATGTACGCTTCTTTTCTTTCAATTTCATCTTTAATCCATTTTTTTATTGTTACATCATCACTATAGTTACCAAAATACATTCTCATTAAAAAATCCGAACGTAAAACATCCTTCTCTACAGGTGTCTGCATGTATTGATAAAATTCTTCACGCCCCTCATCTGTAATAAAGTACATTTTCTTATTCGGTTTTCCCTCTTGCATGACAACCTCTTTTTTTATTTTCCCTTCATTCTCCAATTGTCGTAACGTTGGATAAATCATTCCAAAACTTCCATCAAAAAAATGAGTAAATACGTCTTCAAACACAATTTTAATATCGTAACCAGACAATTCCTTTTCCATTAATAAACCTAAAACAACATCTCTTCCCTTCAAAGTAAAACCCCCACATAGTATATAATCAATAATCATATTAACAATGTTAATATGATTATTGATTATATACCTTATTCTGTTAATTGTAAAATGTTTCTAAATAAAAAAGCCCCATAATTTGGTTTCACCAATTCACAGGACCATTTTCTTTTTTACTCTTTAACACCTACATCTTGCAAAACTTCAATATCCTCTTTCATTTCATAATAATAAGAAGGCAATTCTATACCATGTTCTAAGAAATAATCCTCAATGAATGAAATAATGATTTTTAACGTTTTCACACGGGCATACAATTTATCGTTACTTTCAATAATATGCCACTTCGCATTTGGCTTACTTGTTTTTTCAAACATGTCTTCCATTGCTTCAACATATTCATCCCATTTTTCACGATTACGCCAATCTTCGTCTGTAATTTTCCATCTTTTCAAAGGATTTTTCTCTCTATCTTTAAATCTCTTTAACTGTTCCTCTTTACTTATATGGTAGAAGAACTTCCCTATTATGTAATGGTCATCTGTTAGTAGTTTTTCAAAATCATTAATCTCATCATATGCTCTCATCCACTCTTCCTTTGTAGCAAATCCTTCAACACGCTCAACTAACACACGACCGTACCATGAGCGATCAAAAATGGTGATTTGCCCGTACTGTGGAATTTTGCGCCAGAAACGTTGCAAATAATGGTAACGTTTTTCATGAGGTGCAGGTGCTCCAATTGGATTTACTTGGAACCCACGTGGGTCAAGATGTTCCGTCACCCGCTTAATTGCCCCACCTTTACCAGCCGCATCCCATCCTTCCATAACAAGCATAACCGCGATTTTTTCTTCTTTCAAAATTTGTTGTAATGCTAATAAGCGCCTTTGATATTTTTCGAGTTTCTTGTTGTACTTAGATTTTGATTCAATTTTTTTCGTTAAGTCTACTTTAGCAAGATGTCCATTTTCCATAAAACAAATCCCCCTTGTTGTATGACAATGTTATTTTAACATATTTTTGGTAATTTTTTCATATCCTAAATAGCTGTGTAGAAACATCTCTACACAGCTTCCCTCTCTAATTTCACATATACAAGCACATTTAACTACATTAAAACAAATAATTTATACGGAATTCTTAGTATATTCTTTTTATTAAAACGTAAAAATAGCCCTTTTAAAAAGGGTAGTAATCTAAGTATAGAAAAAACAAATTTATTCTTTCTTACTTCATACGTAATTATGCTAGCTATAAGAGTAGTGAATAAGATATTGATTCACTACTCACAATAACCACTTTACATTATATGGTATATTAACTCGTAAAAAGAAGATAATAACAAGTAAATCCATTAAAGAATGGGAGCTCTAAAAAAAATGAAACGAAAAATATTAACTCTCTTTACGCTTATATGTTTAGCACTACCAATGCAAGCTAGTGCTTACACATTTCAGTCACTGCCGATTGCATCAAAGTCTAAACAATGGTATGTCGAAATTGATAAATCTCATAACTCAAACAAGCAAGCAATCCAGCCAAAGCAAGGTGTATTTGATACGTATAGTTTACTCGTAAAAAACATCGGTCATGATGTATCAAACGTATCCGTGGAAATACTTGATAACAATCCTACCTCTAAGGCTACCTTTAAACCTACTACACCTAATGAAAATATTTCTAAAAGTCATACAAGCTTTGACTACATGGTATTCCCATTAGACTTTAATAGTCATAATTTTAAAGTTGTGATCACTTGGGAAGAAAAGAATTTCTCTTATAACGGCCATCCGGTAAATGAAGGTAAAAAAATGAAACAAACATTTGTATTTGATGAAGAATAAGTCCTAATTTCTTTAGGGCTTATTCTTTCTTATGGATACCAATCGATACAGCACTAAAGCTACCTATGCAAACTTGGTTTAAAGAAAGATTCCCATTATTTTTTGAAACAGGCACTTTTGAAATTCAACGTGTTTGGGATAATGAGCTAAATAAACAAATTTCTATGACAATTACCCATACATAAAAAAGCTTGGAAACCCATCCAAGCCTTTCTTACTTCTGTGCAATTTTTTCAATCTTATAATGAATATGTAAAAATTCAAGTCCAAATAGCCACATGCTATGATGAGCTGTTAACATTTTATCCTTACCCTCTGTAATGATGAAAGTCTCTGCTAACGGTAAACGGATTGTTAAGAACCGAGTATGTAAATAAATCCCCTCATCTCCCTGGCCATTTTCTCTTAACTTACTAGTAATGATTAAATCATGATTATCATTACATAGCCTCAAAATACCAGTCATATTCGAATAAGGTAAAGGCAAGGCGATATTCATATATGTCTCATCCTTATCTGTATGCTTTGAATAAAGAGCTACAAAAATAGATTCACCTGCTTCATTTTTCCTTAGCCAAGCCCTTACATTCTCTCTTCCATCTTCCTCATCCATTACACCAATGATAGAGCCATGCATCGTTTCCCACTTGTCGCCCATTCCTAAATGTATTTGTCCTACATGCTTGCTCATTTTCTCATAACAAAATGCAAATAGGCGGAACCAATGAGCCCATTTAATATTTGATTGCAACTCATACTCTGTTGTATTTTCATAAAAACGAATAATACTTAAAGGTACCTTCGTCACGTCAAATGACTCACTATGAAAATCAGTTATTTGATCAACTAAACCGTTGTATTCCTTACTGCCCACTAAATTGCCGCTATATAAAAAAGCCTCACCAATTGCCACACTTCCTCTTAATTTACTCATTGGTTTCCCATAGTATTTATAATTCGGAACACTCTTTTCGATCATCCAGCCGACAAATGCCGGTAACGCTACTCCAATTCCGTTGACAACACCGTGAATCCAAACCATTTGAGCAATTGTAATCGTCATTACATGCTTCAAATTCCCGTATGAGTATATAAGTGAGAACATAATTGTAACCATGAGTGTACTAGACGAAACGATTAAAAGAATCTTTGCACTGATAGCATTAAATTTTGCTCTCCAAACGTAAAATCCATATCCATAAATCGCACATAAATATAGAAGCACTGCAAAAAATTCAAATATTCTCGAGTATGTAATTCCTATTGCAACTGTCATAGGTGAAATCATGATGATAAACATAATAGCATCATATACTTTACTTCTCTTTTCTCTTTTTCTCCCTATTAAACCAGCTGATAATGGCAATAGAAACGCCGAA
The DNA here is from genome assembly GCF_038006365.1 of Bacillus sp. FSL L8-0152. Classification (NCBI taxonomy): domain Bacteria; kingdom Bacillati; phylum Bacillota; class Bacilli; order Caryophanales; family Bacillaceae; genus Bacillus; species Bacillus sp. FSL L8-0152. Next base: position 1,814,411 of record NZ_JBBOVB010000001.1, on the reverse strand, counting down.
TAATGAAAATGTGCAGCTGTGAGTAAAACAATGTCAGAGCTAAAATGCATAATTGAAAGTTTTGCTACTGAAGCAAAAAACCAAAAACCACCTAAAAACAAATAAATATACGCACTATCTATGGCGTTCTCTTCTAGCGGCTTCCATCCTCTTTCTAGCAATCTACTTACACCAAATAACGCAACAATTCCTGTATATACAAACCAAACTAGCGCAAATACATAGTGATTTGTGACGAAAGCTAGCATTGCACAAATTGCTGCGATTGGATATAAAAACGATACGAATTTATAAAATAATAAATACGATCCATCTCTTTTTCTTTTATCAATAATACAAAGTGACATTGGTATAAATAATAAAACAGATAATAATATAATTGCTTCAACAGGATTTACATTCGACCACTCATATATTAGAAAAACAACATAACAAGCAAGCCCAAATATTATATTTTTCATATCGTTTATTTCCTTTCCACAAATGTTCCCTTATATGAAAAAAGCGAGCCAATTAACGGGTTTCGTACTTGTACGTGAATTCGAAAACACTGTAGTGTTGCATCATAACTTTCAACAATTTTTGCCTCACCATACAAAAATTTTGGTAACGGAATTTTTCTTCCAAACATATAAAACCATTGTTTCTTTGAAGAAATATGCATTGCACCTAACTCATCGATATGAAAATGCAGTGTAGAAACGAGTAAATGTGGTTCGCCAAAATAATCTACAATTTCATTTTCTTTTTCATCCAATTGCATAACTGCATTAAAATATCTTTTCTTATTTCACCTATTGATTCCCCTTCTCCAGCTATTTCAAACCCAAATCCAATCTTTGTTTTATACAAAAACTTCTGTGGTTCTCCTTCTTTTTTCTCTAAATACGAAATTTCAGTAAAGCGAGCATCCCACTCTGTATGTATATCTGGTTCTTGCGTATATTCCCATAATTTTCCCATCATCGTGTTCATTTTTGTCGCAACATAAATAGGCTGTTTCCTTTTCATTCTCCCACCTCCTATGCACTATAAGTTTAATGTACATGCAATGAATTTATTTTGCTACATTTTTCACAAACTTCCTCAGAAAAAAGAAAGAATTTTTAAAATATATATAAAACACTTGATTCCCCGAAAAATTTAAATTATTATAAAACAAATGTTACCAACAACTTCATAAATCAAACACTCTCGCCTAAAACGTGAGATAGAGGTTGCGATACTTATGAGTATTCTAATGGAGACACAGAGATGTCTATGAACTTAGATGAAAGGAAGTATTGCCGAAATTGATAAGTTTCTCTGCATTTATCAATTGGGGCTGTTTTCGAATAGAAACAGAACTGTCATATGTACAGACGTGTACGTATGAAGAGCTATCTACAAAAAAGAGATATCATTTTTTATGATATTCCTTTTTTGGCGGTTTTTTTATTAGCTCCGTTTTCTGTTTCCCTTTTCCTGTAACAGCACCATCCTCACTTATTTGAGATGGTGTTTTTTGTTTGTCTTTCTGGTAACTACAGGAGTATTGGGATTTATATATTTCCTAATCTATTCTTAAAAATAGACGAAAGAAGGAATTTGTAATGGAAACAATTGTTCAAAAATTTGGTGGCACTTCTGTCGGAAGCGTCGAGCGCATTCAACATGTAGCAAATTTAATTATTGAAGAATATGAACGAGGTCATAGCGTTGTCTCTGTCGTTTCAGCAATGGGAAAAAGCACGGATGAACTTGTCGCACTCGCTAACGTTATTACAGAAAATCCAAGTAAACGTGAAATGGATATGCTTCTATCTACAGGAGAGCAAGTAACTATTTCATTATTAACGATGGCACTACAAGCAAAAGGGTATAACGCGATTTCATTAACAGGATGGCAAGCTGGTATTACGACAGAATCTGTACATAGTAGTGCACGGATTACTGAAATTAATACAGATCGAATTCAGTCTTATCTTACTAAAGGCACGATTGTTATTGTAGCTGGTTTCCAAGGAGTCAGTGAAGATTTTGAAATTACAACGCTTGGACGAGGCGGTTCTGATACAACTGCTGTCGCATTAGCTGCTGCACTAAACGCAAAAAAATGTGATATTTACACAGATGTGACCGGCGTATATACGACGGATCCACGAGTTGTAAAAGATGCTTATAAATTAGATGAAATTTCTTATGACGAAATGTTAGAACTTGCAAACCTCGGTGCTGGTGTATTACACCCGCGTGCTGTTGAGTTTGCTAAAAATCATAATGTCATTTTAGAAGTTCGCTCAAGTATGGAACAAGAAAACGGAACAATTGTAAAAGGAGAATGTAACATGGAACAACAATCAATCGTTAAAGGTATTGCATTTGAAGATAATATTACACGCATCACAGTGAAAGGATTAGAACAAGGTTCACTTTCAACTGTTTTCTCTACATTAGCAGCGGCACATATTAATGTAGATATCATCATTCAAAGTATTACAAATGAAGGAACTGTTCATCTCTCCTTCTCCATCCATTCTAATGATTTAAGAGAAACATTAGAAGTATTGGAACAAAATCAAGAGGCACTTCACTATGAAGCAGTAGAATATGAAAATCATTTAGCAAAAGTATCAATCGTAGGATCTGGCATGGTATCTAACCCTGGTGTTGCTGCAAATATGTTTACTACTTTAAAAGAAGAAGATATTCATATTAAAATGGTAAGTACATCAGAAATTAAAGTGTCTGTCGTTATTGACCGCCTTCATTTAGTAACAGGTGTTGAGGCACTGCATCAATCATTTATGGCGAAAATTGAGCCTTTAGTACAAATGAGCTAATTTGATATGCTCAGTAACACTTATAAAAAAATCATATTAATCTACTTCCTTCCTATTAAATAAAAGCTGTTCGTTAACAAGATGCTATATGACATATAAAAAAACACCTTCTCACATTTTCCTATACTATGACAAGGTGTTTTTGACTGAAAGGAATTTGTAACTACTTAGTAGTATAATTATGAGGATGATTAAATAATAAATTTTTATACATAAGGAGATAAGACTATGGCAAAAAACAAATTACTACGAATGGACAATGTCAGCATCGTTGTAGAATCCCTTGATGACGCAATCTCTTTCTTTGGGGAGATTGGCTTGAATCTCGAAGGTCGAGCCAATGTCGAAGGTGAATGGGCTGGTCGCGTAACTGGACTCGGTTCTCAGTGCGTAGAGATTGCTATGATGGTCACTCCAGATGGCCACAGCCGAATTGAACTTTCGCGATTTCTCACCCCTCCTACTATAGCAGATCACCGAAAAGCTCCTGTAAACGCCCTCGGTTATCTACGCGTCATGTTCACCGTTCAAGATATTGACGAAATGGTATCCAGACTCACTAAGCATGGTGCAGAGCTCGTTGGCGAAGTAGTTCAGTACGAGAACTCGTATCGTCTCTGCTACATTCGTGGAGTCGAAGGAATTTTAATCGGTTTAGCGGAAGAACTCGGTAATAAATAAGCAAGTGACGTTTTATAAAAAGGCACTATCATTGAATAAAACGTAGACTCTTAAGCGATTTTATTATTATATTTTGAACCCCGTCCTAGCTTTAGAACGGGGTTATGCTTGTTTGAGCTTTTAAAATTAAATAACTTTATTATCATTTTACATATAGACTTCAAGGATCTACCCAAATAGCTTTCATATTACCAATATCCCAAAATCATTATAATACAATGAAAATATTCGTTATACCCTTTCCTAGGAAATATAACTAACTCTTCTCACTTTTTATCACATATATCTTTTCGCTCTTTCTCTTGAAAAAACGATCTATATTCATTCAAAATAACTTTCTTCACATTCGAATAAAAAACCATCATGAATAGTGCAACTCCTAATACAAATACTTGTATTCCTTCATAATCAATGAATGCACTCATAATTAGCAATCCAAACCCAATATAAAAACCAAAATCATTCTCTTTCTCAAAATCCTCATCTTCTTCATCAATATGTATTTTTTCTTTAATATTCTGTTTCCCTTTTATTAACTTATCAAGCGTAACATTGTACATTTCGCTTAGTAAAATTAGATTATCAATATCAGGATAACTTTTATCATTTTCCCATTTGTACACTGCTTGCCTCGTCACACCAATCTTTTTAGCAACATCCTCTTGCGAAAACCCCTTTGATTCTCGTAGTTTTTTTAGCTGCTCTCCTATGCTCATAACGTCCCCTCCTTTAACAAATTATTACATAAAAAGAGATATAAATGAAAGAAACCATTAGTTTACACAATTAAAAAAAGAGGGAATAGCTCTATATTTAAGCTATTCCCTCACTTCTATTAAAACAGATGAATGTTTTCTTTTTTACAAGCTGCACGTAAATCGTCAGGCCATACAGAAGATTGAACTTCACCGATATGTGCTTTACGTAAGAAGTACATGCACATTCTTGATTGTCCAATGCCACCGCCGATTGTTAATGGTAATACGTCTTCTAATATACCTTTATGGAAATCATACTCACGTTTGAAGTCTTCACCAGTTTTCGTTAACTGCTCATCAAGCGATTTACTATCAACACGAATTCCCATTGATGATAACTCAAATGAAGATTGTAGTACTGGGTGCCAGAATAAAATGTCACCGTTTAATTTCCAATCGTCATAATCAGCTGCGCGTCCGTCATGCTTTTCACCTGAACGAAGTGCATCACCAATTCCGATAATGAAGACTGCACCGTGTTCTTTTGCAATTGCATGTTCACGATCTTTCGGTGTTAATTCTGGATATTTATCTTCTAATTCTTGAGAAGTAACGAAAACAATTTCTTCCGGTAAATACTTTCCAAGGAACGGATATTTTTCAAATAAGTGATCTTCTAAATCTTTGAATATTCCATAAATTGTTTGTACTGTTTTTTGTAAGTATTCAACAGTACGCCATTCTTTTTGAACGATTTTTTCCCAATCCCATTGGTCAACATAAATGGAATGCGTTGCATCAAGTTCTTCATCACGACGAATCGCGTTCATGTTTGTATATAAACCTTCACCAGCTTCATATCCGTATTCATGTAATGCAAATCGTTTCCATTTCGCTAGTGAATGAACAATTTCTAATTCTTCTCCTGAATGTAACATATCAAATTCAATTGGACGTTCTACACCGTTTAGGTGATCGTTTAATCCTGATTTTTTCGTTACGAATAATGGTGCAGATACGCGGAATAGTTCAAGGCGTTTTGCTAATTGGTCCTCGAAAAATGTTTTAACTTCCTTAATTGCGATTTGAGTCTCTCTTACTGTCATTAATGATTGATACATGGTGGTTTCCTCCTAAAATGTTTGGATGTTGTGAAAAGAAGCCAACAAAAAAAGCCCTTCTTTCCCAAAAAACTGGGACGAAAGGCTTTGGTTCCGCGGTACCACCCAAATTAGCAACAGAGGTTGCTCACTTATACAATACGGAGATAAAATATCTCGATACTGTTCTTCTTGTAACGGCGAAGTTCCCGGCTAAGTCTACTTTCCTATAAAGGATTTCGGTTAGCAACTCCAGGAGGTTCTTCATAATAGGCTTCGTATCAGGCTCACACCACCCCTGACTCGCTTAAACTACGTCCTACTACTACTCGTCCTTTCATAGTCGTTTTGTTGTCACATCTCTGAAACATTTTATTAATGATTATTCTATACAAAAAATAAAGAAAGTCAACAAAAAGTTTTAAAATGTTTTTCAATTCTTTATTTTACGGCTTTATTGATTGTTGTTAATTTAACATCTTTACTTTTTCTGCCTCGTCAATCCAAAAAATGTTTCACTGACCGAAACTAACGTATACACAACAATTAATGTGATCGTTCGGAATATAGAATCCGCAGTATTTCTTATTATTTTCATTTTCTTTATAATTCCTTTCAGTTTACTTGCAAATTCATGTTATACTATAGCATTCAAGCAGTTTATTTTTACTTAAAGCAATCATAGTCATTTATAAAGAGTATTTTCTAAATCATTGACTATTATCAAATAAGATTTTTATATAACGGAGTGATCATATGAGTAAAACGAAAGCAAAACCGAAAAAAGGTGTAGGACAAGGTACAGGAAGTAAAGGATGGAACCGTTGGCAATCAAGTGCAAAGAAAAAGGCAGCTGCCAAACCATACAAAAGTAAAGGTACAAAGAAGTAATTTAAATAACATTTGATTTCTTTACTTTGTACAAAACAAAATATAATTATTACAATAAAAAAGCTATGCCCTCATAAATTCGAAGGCATAGCTTTTTTATATTAAATCATTAAAATATCTCGAATTTCTTCCTCTGTGATTGAGGACAATTTCTCTTCTCCCGGCTCAATCACTTCAGCGATTAAATTTTTCTTACTTTCTTGCAGTTCATGCATTTTCTCCTCAATTGTTCCCTGGGCTACTAGCTTTATAACTTGCACTGTATTTTTTTGTCCCATTCGATACGCTCTATCGGCCGCTTGTTGTTCAACAGCTGGATTCCACCATAAATCGTATAATATTACTGTATCTGCACCAGTTAAATTAAGTCCGGTACCACCAGCTTTTAAAGAAATGAGAAATAGATCTCCTTCTCCTTCGTTAAACCGATCGCACAGCTCTACACGTTCCTGCGCTGGTGTACTCCCGTCTAAATAAAAGTATGGAATTGCTTGTCGATTTAACTCACGACCAATAATGGAAAGCATCTTCGTAAATTGAGAAAAAATTAATATTCTCTTTCCTGTACTTCTACATTCCTCTAAAATCTCTAACAGTTGTTCAAATTTAGCTGAACTTCCTTTGTAATCATCAACAAATAAAGCGGGATGACAACAAATTTGTCGCAATCTCGTTAAACCAGCTAAAATTCTAATTTTATTTTTACGTAACGTGTCTTTGTCTAAATGCTTTAACGTTTCTTCCCTTAACTTCGCTAAATAAGCAGCATAGAGACTCTTTTGATCGGGGAATAACTCCGATGATTGTAAGTGCTCTATTTTCTCTGGCAACTCATTTAATACGTCCCCTTTTAATCGTCTTAATACGAATGGTTTCACTCGCTTCGCTATATCTTCACGCCTTAAATCACCGAACTCTTTTCTTCCTGGTAATAATTCCGGGAAGACGACATGGAAGATAGACCATAGCTCTTCTAATGAATTTTCTACAGGTGTACCAGTTAGTCCGAAACGGTATTCAGCTTGAATTGTTTTCACAGCTCTTGCCGTTTGCGTTGTAGGGTTTTTAAACGCCTGTGCTTCATCAAGAAATAGTGTATGAAATGGTCTTGCATATAATCTTATATCTCTTCTCAGTAATGGATATGACGTGATTACGACATCAAATTCCGTTATATCTTTCAAAATTTTCCGGCGCTCTGCTTGGTTTCCATCTGCAATAACTGCTCTAATATGCGGGGCGAATTTTTTCAATTCACTAAACCAATTATAAACAAGAGATGATGGTGAAACGACTAATATTGGCAGTTTCTTTTCTCGAATCTCAGTCAAAACAGAATCTATAAAAGCAATGCTTTGCAACGTTTTTCCAAGTCCCATATCATCTGCTAAAATACCGCCAAAACGGTAATGAGCAAGTGTTTTCATCCATTCGAACCCATATACTTGATACTTTCTCATTTCTGCATTTAAAGTATTTGGCACAGCAAACTTTAATTTTTTCGGGTTTTGAATGTTTTCTACTAACTCTTGAACTGAATCATCCAAACTTAAAACATTGCCTTCGTGAAGTCCGTTCATCCATTTTACACTCCGAATAAGCGGAACATTTACCTCTTCTCCATGTAAAAATTCTTTCCGAATACCTGATTCTTTTATAAACTGATTAATTTCATTAAACTCTTTACTCTCTAGCGACAAAAACGAACCGTTCGCCAATCGATAATATTTACGTTTCTCTTCAAGGGCCGCTAATACACCTTTAATTTCTGCTTCTGGTATTCCTTTTATATCAAAACGAAATGACAACCAATCAATTCTTTCTTTTCTTCTGACTCTAATAAGAGGAACTGCATCCCCTTTACTAATTCGCAATTTGATTGCTGTCGTCGCATAAATATCAACTAAACCTTTTAATGTTGGCACGACGTGATATAAAAAGTTATACTCAGCTTCTTCATTATGCATAAAGTAACCGCCTTCTGTTTTTGCAAAGGCACTTTCACTCATAATGTCTAAAATCTCTTTTTCTTTTTTCTCATCACGATTAAAAACAGACGGCTGTCCATCCTCTTCTAGCGGATTAATCATGACGTTCCCATAGTGAAATTCAAGACCTGCTAATAAGCGATTTTTCACGCGGTCTAAATACAATTTCGCTTTTAGCGAAGGTGTTTCAACACGATCCGATATTACTTCATCAATGTGTACCGTTCCGAGCTTCATTAAGCCTGGTACAACTTTCGCGACGAAATGTTCCATCTTACTTTCTGGAATATAAAACTGATTACTATTTGAGCGACTCATCATCTTTTGTAATTCAATAAGTCGCATACAATCTTCAATGTGTAAGTGATATAATTTCCCACCATAAAGTGCATTGTTATACATATCCATAACTTGTACACGATTTAGACCATCTATATGAAGTGTAAATCCGCCATTATTTCCCTTCGTAAATTCAAAGTGTAACGGCAACAAACCTTTTGAAACTTGTAATCCCTGAAACAGTTGTTTATTTTGTTTCAGCTGTACATATTCAACTTTAGAAAGTGAAGAGAGCATATCTTTCCATGAAGCTGGTGGTATAAATATCATACTTTCATCTTGTTTCGCATGTACTTCTAGCGCATCCTCATACATTTTTTCGTTATGATACATTTTAATGAGCTGCTGAATAATTGCATCCGTTTCTTGTTTAAAACTATGTACATCTGGTGTATATGTAAATTCATTTGAACAATGAAAAGACTCTCTTTTCTCCACCTTAGAAAGAAATTCTCTAATATGATTTATGAAATACAACTTGGCAAGTTTCAATTGAATTCCAAGAAGAGCACCACCACTTCTCGTAGCTACTGGTGTACATATAAACTCAACATCTAATATTTCACGTGTATCAAAACGGTGTTGTTTACTTTTTGGCCTCAGTGGTTTGTCTGCAAACAGCTGAAACATACCACTTGTCAATTGATCATTTCTGTTACTAGTGGAGCTCATTCCACCTGTTTGTTGATTATAGTTTATTTGTATCAATACTGCTGCAACATGTTGACAGTACGTTTGAAAAGACGCTAATGAAGGACAACTACATTTTGCAACAACATCACCCTTTTTGGCTTTTGCTACTGTAACATGGAAATCCTCGTTCCCTTTTACTGTCGCCTCACAAATTTCTTTATTTTCATCGTAATGATCTATTATCACTTTATTTGATTTATAATAGGCTTCACCTCTTTTATATGAGGTCTCTCCGCACACTTCTTTAATAATCGATTTATTCAATGTGAAACTCATCGCTTTGACACTTCCTTAATATAAAACCATTTTCTCTTACTTAACATTTTACATGCTCCACGAGAAAATATAAAATGTTGATTTAACAAAAGAAGATGCTTATTTATAAGCATCTTCTTCACTCTATCTCCATCAACCTCTTCGCCTCAAAATACAACACTTGAATAAACTTCTTCGTATTAATTCGCGTATGACCAGAAGATGCGAGTTCATCTTTCGTCATTTCTGTCATCCGTTTTCTAACTACGGTAAAATCGAAAAATTTTGGAGCATAGCTTTCAAATTTTGGATTTGAAAAGTCTGTTAATCCTAAAGAAGCCAAATGATTTAACGACTGATAAATAGCTCGACGTACTCTTTGTTCAGACGCTTTTTTCTCTTTATCAATATCCGCCTCTAAAGCTAGATCCCCTAATTTCCTTATCGTAATATGATGAAAAATTTCTTTTAACGCAGGAAAGCCAAACTCAAATGTCTGTGCCTTTTCTTGACCATATAAATATTCCAGCATACTAAGTAAATCTTTACTTCCATTCTCTCCCGCAATACCGAGTTCTGATAGTAAAAAGCGCCCTAAATCCCCTATCTTTTTTCCTTCTTGCACTGGTTCAGTACGCAATTGCGGCTTTTCCCACTGAAACACGTTATTCAATGATTTTTGAATATCGTGTATAGAACGCTCCAATCTAATACGCTCCATCACTTTGCGTACAACAGATACAACTTCGATTTTATTTAATGGTTTTGTAATATAATATTCTACACCAAGTGTATATGCCTCACCTATAAGCTGCTTCGATTCCACTTGAGAAATCATAATGATTTTCCCCGTGAAAGTTGACGCAATGTGACGAACTGTTTCAATTCCGTCCCTCATCGGCATCAACAAATCAATAAATAAAATATCTACTTTTTTAAAATTTAGTTGATCCGCCTCAATAAAAGCTCCGTCATCCGCCTCACCAATTACTTCTCCAAGATCTCCATCTTCAATAATTTGCGAAAGCATCGAACGGAAAACTTCATCATCGTCTACGATATAATAAAACAAATCTATTCCCCTTCCCGCTTTAAACTACCCTCTGGTAAACAAACGATAAACTTACATCCTCTTTTATTTTCTCGGCCTTCTAATCTCACTTCTCCGCCTAGCTCTGTTACCATTTCATTTATGTAAGAAAGCCCAATACCAGTTGACGGTGTTCCCGTTTGATCATACTTGGAAGTAAATCCTGGCTTAAATACTAATTTCTTATACTTTTGTGTAATACCAGGCCCATCGTCAATTACTTCAAAAAATATATGCTGATTTCTTTTATATAGCTTAATAATAACGAAACCTTTATCTTCAATTGCTTCAACTGCATTTGCAACTAAGTTATTAAAAATTGATAGCACTGTATACACGTGGTATGCAGCATGCTCACCTTCTATATGTTTAGAAAAACGTATATCCTTTTCTAGCATTTCAGCATACTTCTCGTTTATTCTAACAATCATCTCTGCTAACTCATGTCCTTCTACATATTCAGCCACATTTTTATCTAATAACAGTTTAGATAACCCTGCAAATATCCTTTGATTATCCTTTTTTATTTCATGCACTTCCCCCGCTATTTTCAATGCTGTTTTACTACTTGAATCAGCGCTTACTTGTAAATTTCGATATAGTTGATATGCTTCTTGTGTAATTAACTCCGCATTTTGTAACGTCTTTTTCAAATGAACAGATTCCACATATAAATTAGAAAGATGCATTAACATATTTTCATTTTCTTTTCGAACTTGCGATTCTTTTAATTTCGTTTCATATAAATTCATCATATTTAAAAAACCAAGTGCAAAGAAACTACGAAAAATAGCAATAATAATAAGTTTATTCACTTCAGAAATCGTTATTGTTGTACCTAGTACTAACATGTGATAAAATGCAAGTTCTGACATACTTGCAACAATTTCAATTGAAATTCCAAGGCATCCAATAATGATTGGTTTCTGATGGAACTTATTTACCCTAAAAAGCGAAAAAAAACTGCCATAAATAAAATAATAGAAGAACACAGGATAACGCAAATAAAATGATTCTGTCATATGAAATGAACCTTGCATGATCCAGTCAAGACATACTCGGAATAAGACTACAGATATACCAACAAGAATACCTGCAACTCCTGCTGGTGCTCTTCTTAAAAATAATAATAAAAAGAAGAATAGCGGTGTACCGAAGCTAACTCGAAATGTATCATTAAAGGGATGAAAGTTCAGCTCCCCAGCAATCGGAACAACGACCATTAATATAATTAAAAGGGACATATCTTTCTTCCATAATTGATTCCAATTCAAAGGTGACACTTCCTATACTTTTTTTCAGTAGTAAAAGTGAAAGCCCGCTTATTGTTATAAACGGGCTTTTTTTCTATATTCTAACCTTTTCTACCGCTTTTATTTGGCGATACTCTGGCTTCCACATTACTTCTTGCACTGCCATCTTGATATCGTTATCACTTAAGTTCACTCTTGCAACACCTTCTGCAACTGCAACTTTCGCTACTTCAATTGCAACCATTTCTGAGATATTACGTAATTCTTCGACCTCTGGTAAAATAGGTGCTCCTGGCTGACTTGTATCTACCATACTTGCAACTGCTTCAGCAGCCGCTGCGAACATTCCATCCGTCATGACGCTTGCTCGTACTACAATTGTTCCAAGACCAAGCCCTGGGAAAATAAGTGCATTATTTGATTGTCCAATCACATACGTTACACCGTTATATGTAACTGGTTCAAATGGACTTCCTGTTGCAACTAACGCTCTTCCTTCTGTCCACTCGATTAAATCTGCTGGTTTTGCTTCAGCAAGTGGCGTCGGATTCGACATTGGTAAAATGATTGGTCTTTCTACGTGAGAAGCCATTTCTTTAATAATCTCTTCTTTAAATGCACCTGCAACAGTAGATGTACCAATTAAAATTGTCGGTTTTACATGTTTCACAACTTCAGCAAGTCCGATCACATCATTTTCTTTCCACTCACTTACTTCTGCTTCTTTTCTTGCGTACGGAATTTGGAAATCAAGAAGATCTTCCATATTATCTGTAACTAACCCGTTACGATCAATACACCAGAAACGCTTATATGATTCTTCTTCAGATACACCTACGCGGACCATCGCATCTCTAACTTGATCTGCGATACCGATTCCAGCCGTACCAGCACCAAATACAACAACGCGGTGTTCACTTAGCGGTACACCAGAAGCTTTCACTGCCGATAATACTGCCGCAAGTGAAACTGCACCTGTACCTTGAATATCATCATTAAACGTACAAACGTCATGACGGTATTTATCTAAAATTTTTCGTGCGTTACGAGAGCTAAAGTCTTCCCAATGTAAAAGTGCTTTCGGGAATTGTTTATTTACCGCTTGTACAAACGTATCAATAAATTCATCGTAAGCTTCACCTGTTATACGAGGGTGACGATTTCCAATATAAAATGGATTGTTTAATAGTTCCTCACGGTTTGTACCTACATCTAAAATTACCGGTAATACGCGGCTAGGATCGATTCCAACTGCGGCCGTATAAACAGCTAGCTTTCCGATTGCAATGTTAATACCACCAACGCCCCAGTCACCAATTCCTAATATGCCTTCTCCATCTGTTACAACGACTAAATCAATGTTCTCAGCTGTTGCACCAATATTGGTGAATGCTTCTTCAATACCTGATGGATCGTTAATCGATAAATAAACACCACGTGGTTTACGATATTCATGACTATATCTTTGAATTGCTACACCGACAGTTGGTGTATATACAATCGGTAACATTTCACGTAAATGATCTGTTAATATACGATAAAATAATACTTCATTTCGATCATGTAACGCAGTTAAGTATACATTCTTTAATAAATCATCCGGCTGAGAACTAAATTGTTCGTATGCTCGGCGTGCCTGTTCTTCTAACGTTAAAACCGCTGGCGGTAATAACCCTTTTAAACCTAACTCTTCTCTTTCATTTTGTGTGAAAGCTACCCCTTTATTTAAAAGTGGTGTTGATAATACTTCTGCTCCTCTTAATGTTGTTTCTAATGCACCATTAGAAGCTACTGTAAACTTGCTCATAACATCCCTACCTCTATTCATATATAGCATTTCTATATTGTAAACAAAAAAGAGGGGCTTGTCCCCCCTCTTCTTTTAATTTTTCTTTAAAAGAGTTGCTCCTGCAATCCCTGGATGTGTCATTTCAAATGGATCTAGAATTAACTCTAAGTCTTCTTGTGACAGTACACCATTTTTCACACAAAGTTCTCGAACGGATTGCCCTGTCGCGATTGCTTCTTTCGCAACGCGAGCTGCAGCTTCATAACCGATATGAGGGTTCACGGCTGTAATAATTCCTACACTTTTCTCAACATACTCTTTTAAGCGATCTTCATTCGCTTCAATTCCTTTTAAGCAATTATCTGTAAAGGCACGGAAACCGTTATTCATAATGCTAATTGATTGCAGTAAGTTGAAAACAAGTACTGGTTCCATAACGTTTAATTCTAATTGTCCTGCTTCTGAAGCAAGGCAAATTGTATGGTCATTACCAATTACTTGGAACGCAATTTGGTTAATAACTTCTGGCATAACAGGGTTTACTTTCCCTGGCATAATAGATGAACCTGGCTGACGAGCTGGTAACATAATTTCTGCTAAACCAACACGTGGACCTGATGCCATTAAGCGAAGGTCATTCGCAATTTTAGACATATTCATCATACATACTTTAAGTGCTGCAGATACTTCAGTATAAGCATCCGTATTTTGTGTCGCATCCACTAAATCTTCTGCACCAACAAGCGGTAATTCACTGATTGCAGCTAAATGTTTTACAACTGCTTCAATATATTCTGGATCTGCATTTAAGCCTGTACCAACTGCAGTTGCTCCCATGTTCACTTCATATAAGTGTTGACGTGATTGCTGAATTCGTTTCATATCACGTTCAAGTACACGAGAGTATGCTTTAAACTCTTGTCCAAGACGAATTGGCACAGCATCTTGTAAATGTGTACGACCCATTTTAATCACATGATCGAACTGTTCTGCTTTTAATTCAAATACATCATGCATATAACCCATCGTTTGTAATAAGCCTTCTAATGCATTTAACGTTGCGATATGAATCGCCGTTGGGAATGCATCATTTGTTGATTGCGCCATGTTTACATGACTATTTGGACTAATATAGTGATAGTCTCCCTTTTCCATTCCTAATAATTCAAGAGCACGATTGGCAATGACTTCATTTGCATTCATGTTCATTGAAGTACCTGCTCCGCCTTGAATTGGATCTACGATGAAATGATCATGCCATTTTCCATCAAGAATTTCTTGAGCAGCTTCTGCGATCACGCCACCCTTGTTCAATTCCAATCTTCCTACATCTGTATTCGCAAGTGCTGCTGCTTTTTTTACAATTGCGAACGCTCTAATTAAACCTTCATGGATTTTGTATCCTGTAATTGGGAAATTTTCAACTGCACGCATTGTTTGTACGCCATAGTATGCATAGTTTGGTACTTCTTTTTCACCTAAAAAATCTTTTTCAATTCGAACACCATTTTTAACTTCAGTTAATGTTGCCATGATTATTCACTCCTTAACGATTTCTTATGCTGCTTTTGTTTCTTTGACTGTTTCTACATATTGTTTTGCTTTCTCATTATCGAATTCGCCTTCCCACTTCGACATAACAATGGCCGCTAATGCATTTCCTAATACATTGACAGATGAGCGAATCATATCTAAAATGCGGTCAATTCCCGCAATTAACGCGATACCTTCTAGTGGTAGCCCCATTGAACCTAACGTTGCTAATACAACAACGAACGATGCACCTGGAACTCCCGCCATACCTTTGGATGTTAACATGAGAACGAATAATAACGTTATTTGCTCTGTCAGTGACATGTGCACACCGTACATTTGTGCAACAAACAATGCCGCTAACGCTTGATAAATAGCCGATCCAGTCAAGTTAAATGTATAACCTGTCGGAATTACGAAAGAGGCAACTGCCTTTGGACAACCGAACTCTTCCATTTTTCTCATTATATTAGGTAAAACAGCTTCTGAACTTGCTGTCGTAAACGAAAGAATCAGTTCTTCTTTTAAAATTTTTATTAATGTAAAAATGTTTACGCCAACCATTCTTGCATTAATACCTAATACAATCACAACGAATAGTATAACAGTTACGTATACAGCTAGCACTAGTTTTCCTAGCGGAAGTAATGTTGCTACACCAAATTTTGCAACCGTAACGGCAATTAATGCGAATACACCAAATGGTGCAAATTTCATAACTTGATTTGTAACCCAAAACATTGCTTCGAGTACGCCTTCAAAGAAGTTAAAAACAGGCTTTCCTTTTTCCCCAATTGCCGCAACTCCTAAGCCGAATAATACTGAGAAAAATATAATCGGTAATAGGTCACCTTGTGCAATCGATTCAAATACGTTTTTTGGTACAATGTGAACAATTGTCTCAGCAAAACCTTTCTTCTCCGTTGCATCTGCTGTTTGTTTATAAGAAGAAATATCACTTTGCTGTAAATTACTCATATCAACACCAGTACCTGGTTGGAATATATTCGCTGCAAGTAATCCCATTAAAATAGCAATCGTCGTAATAATTTCGAAATAAAGAATTGTCTTACCGCCCAGTTTCCCAAGCTTTTTCATATCTCCTACACCAGCTACCGCAACAATTAATGCTGAAATAACAATTGGTACTACAATCATCTTAATTAAGTGAATAAATATATCCCCAATTGGTGTGATATAAGAAATCGCCGTTTTATTGCCATAAAAGACTGCCCCTACTACAATCCCTAAAACAAGCGCGACAAAAATTTGTGTTGCCAATCCGAATTTTTTCATTTATGTTCATCCCCTTCATGCGAACGCTTTCAATTTGGATTTATAAAAGCTACTCACACATCTTATAAGCGAACCTACAAAATCATACAAAAACCTACAAGTTCGTCACAAAAAATTCATATATTTTTCTTCTTTTTTTCATTGACACCATTTTGTTAAAAAACGATAAAATAAACTTGATAAGTAATCAGATTGTTTCGTATAATCAAAAAGATATATACTTAAAACAAATCAAAATGAAAAGGAGTGGATGTTATGAAAAACTATACAAAGCAATTCGTCCTATCTTCTTCTTTTCTTTTTCATTTTCTTAAAAAGGAACAAAGGCATTCGCCTTTGTTCCTTTTTTATTGCGATCTATATAGGGGGAATTGTTATGAGACCATATAAACGTGTCTTAATTAAATTAAGCGGCGGTGCACTTGCCGATCAAACTGGAAATAGCTTTAACTCCAAACGATTAGAACATATCGCAAACGAAATTTTATCCATTGTTGATTTAGGTATCGAAGTATCCATCGTCATCGGTGGCGGTAACATTTTTAGGGGACATCTAGCTGAAGAGTGGGGAATTGATCGCGTAGAAGCTGATAATATCGGTACGTTAGGTACAATCATTAACAGCTTAATGCTTCGCGGTGTTTTAACAAGTAAAACAAATAGAGAAGTACGCGTTATGACTTCCATTCCATTTAATGCAGTAGCTGAACCATACATTCGCTTGCGTGCAGTCCACCATTTAGATAACGGTTATATCGTTATCTTTGGAGGCGGTAACGGCCAACCGTTCGTGACGACAGATTATCCAAGTGTACAAAGAGCCATCGAGATGAATAGTGATGCCATATTAGTCGCAAAACAAGGGGTCGATGGCGTCTTTACAAGTGATCCAAAGCATAATAAATCAGCAAAAATGTACAGCAAACTAAACTATAATGATGTCGTTAGACAAAATATACAAGTCATGGATCAAGCGGCATTACTGCTTGCCCGGGACTACAATTTACCAGCACACGTCTTTAACTTTGATGAGCCTGGTGTCATGAAGAAAATATGTTTAGGCGAACATGTGGGGACGTTGATCAATGATGATGTTACGATGCTGGTGCATGAAAAATAATAATTCCCCACCAAAAAGGGTGCCTTTTGTAGGCACCCTTTCCTAATTCATCATCACAAATAGAAGTCAACCAATCCTGCCACTTTCTCCTTACAACGCTCCCAAAAAGATAACTTTTCAAAAAACTCTTTCGTCATTTCTTTCGAATCATGAAAATCCTCTGTTAACGCCTTATTAACTTGTCCTACAATAGGACCACCATAAATATAAAAATTCATTTCATCATTTATATTGAAGCTACGCGAAGTAAAGTTTGTTGTACCAATAACGGTTAATTCATTATCAATAAGCATTAATTTACCATGGAACATTCCTTTTTTATAACCATATACAGTAATCCCATTATTAACAGCTTGACGTATGTATGGATACGCCGCTTCTTTTATAAGAGGTAGATCCGGTTTATATGACCAAAGTATTTTTACTGTAACACCACGCTTTTGCGCCGCGATTAAAGCATTCATAGATTCTTTATTTTTCGCTATAAAATACGGTGTTGCAATTACAATGGAGTGCTGAGCTTGTTTTATGAGCTCTATATATTTTTCAGCAACGTAATGCCCATTGTAACTAGTCATAGTATGTAATGTATTCCCTTTACTAGCTTTATTCGTACTCCTCTTTATCTCTTCTTTCGTATCTCGTTTCCAATCTAAAGCGAATTGCTGTTCTAAATCTTTTGCTCCTTCTCCTTTAAGCCGCACATGATAATCACGCCAATATCCAAATCGCTTATCTTTCCCTAAGTACTCATCTCCTATATTAAATCCGCCTGTATAGCCAATTTCTCCATCAATCGTCGTAATACGGCGATGATTACGATGGTGAAGTGAATAAAATCCGAATGGTAATGTAGGTTTTCTACTATATGTAAAATGTACACCACTTTCCCGCAATTCATTTATCACCTTTCTTTCAAATGATAAATCATTAATGCGATCAACTGATAAATAGACGTTTAATCCTTCTTTTGCCTTCTCTTTTAATAAGTTTAAAAAAGTATGGCTACTTTTATCATCCGACAAAATGAAGAAATAAGTGTAGATGGAGCTTTTAGCTTCTCTTATATCAGTAAATAATTGTTTATAAAAAGGCTTCCCTTCTACATATAATTGAAAGTCACTATAATGAGGCGCATACTCTGTCGGCATGTTTTTCCCAGCTTCCATTTTCCTACCTAAGGTAACATCGATATGCATCCATATTAAAATAAAAACGAAAATAGCAATAGCAATAGAAGTAACTCGCAATATTTTTTTAATCATTTTGATTTCCTTCCGATCATTTTCTTTCCACCTTTCTATTTTGTCATTCAAGTTTAGATTTCATGCTTCATACAAAAAAGGATGTGACTTAACGTCACATCCTTTTCACATTAAACAAAATTCCTCGCATCATTATTTCTTCCAAACTTATAAATCGCAATTAAGAAGAATGCAATCGCGAAAGCGAATAAAATTAAAATGTTTAAATACAACTCAGAGAATGGAATTCCTTGCTGTAGTTTCGATACTGTGTCTAACAACCAGCGCTGTGGAAGAAAATTAGCTACTTTTTGTACTGCACTTGGCATAATATCATATGGGAAATAACATCCAGCAAGTAAGCATGTTGGTACAATGACCATGTTTTGCATCGCATTTGCCGATGCTGAGTTTTTCGAAAAAGCTACAAGAACTAATGATATTCCAATTGCGATTAATGCAAATAGCATTAGTACGCCCATCATCACTATAAAAGGCATATTGATATTCGTATGAAAAACATTCGTTAGGAATAGGATTGTAATCAAAATTTGTACTGTTAGTATTATCATATTTACCCCGACATTAGATAATATGAACTTCTTCCCATCTATCGGCGTTGATAATAGTCTAAAGTACGTTCTATTCTCTTTTTCTTTTAAAATATGACCTGATAAGTTCGCTGCTGAAAACAGCATAAACATAATAAGGTAACCCATCGTTTGATTTGTCATATCTTTATTTTTCGAAGTATCTTCTAGCGTCTCAGTTTTCATTTTAAATGAACTTTTTTGATACCCTGCGTACATATTGTCGAATGTACTTTGATCTGTTCCTGCTACTTTACTAATAGCTGCTATATTATCAATATAATTATATAAATATGATTTTATAAATCCTGTTACTTGATCACCTTTAATCGATGAAATTTCAATATGCTCTGGTTTCCCTTCTCGAACACTTTTTGAAAAACCAGAATCTAATGTAATAACTCCATCAAGTTTTTTGGAAGTGAGTTTATCTTCTACTTCAGACTCCTTAACCTTACTCACATTCACATGATTTAATCCTTCTAAAAACTTTATCGTATCATTTGCTATCGGCTCATTTTCTTTATTTACAATCCCGATATTTAACGTTCCTTGCCCTGCATTTCCGTATATCGAGAAGGAAATGAGCGTCCCTATTATCGGCAAGCTAATTATAATGAGTAAACTTTTTTTATTTTTCAAAAGCACAGATAACGTTTTTTGTATAAGCCATAAAATATCCTTCATACTATAGCCCCTCCCGTCTACGTAATGCAATAATTGCAATTAATAAAAAGAGTGCTGAAATTCCAATGTTTAAAGAAATGACTGGTAGTGCTGCCCCTACATCATTCGCATAAATAATTTTCATAACAGCTGTATTTGCCCAAGTTAATGGCGATAAGTTCGTAACGAAATTTTCTTCTACTACGAAATATGCACCTCCAAAAATAGAAGCTAATTGCACAACAACCATAATAATTGCCCTAGACGCTTCAGCTGTTTTCGTAATATATCCGATTCCTAAACCGAAGCTAATCGCTAGAAAGACTTGTGTTAATAAAATAAGAAATATGATTCCAAGATGGTCGCCCCAATTCGCTTGAAAAACAAATTTACTAAATAACATGACGAGTAATATGCACAGGGCATTTGCTACTAGGCTACCAAGTACTTTTCCAATGAATATTTCAGCTTTACTTATAGGTGCAGCAATGAGACGATCTCCTGTTTTACGTATTCGTTCTCCTCGAATTAAAGAACTCGCTCCCATCGCAGCATATAGTGCAATCATCGTTGTCATTACAACCGCATAGTAATCCATAGAACCTGGTTTTTTCGCAGCTTGTAAGGATGTTTCTTTTATATAATCATTATGATTTCCGTTTGAAATAACTGTGCTCACCTTAGTAGGATCTACTTTTGCAACTTCGACCGCTACATTGTACTTATCAACAAATGTTGTAAGCATTCCTTCCACAATACTCCCCTCAATACTACTTTTGTCACTTCCGTAAAATTTTGCACCATCTTTATTTAACTCTACATAAGCAGCATATTTATTTTTCTTCACTTCTTCTTTCCCATCTATACCTTCGGAAGCTTTTTTAAAATGAATACCTGATTTATCCACTTCTTTCGTAAATGCTTCAAATGATTGAGAAAACGTGCTACTCGCTTCATCTTTATATAGCACTTGTATATCTTTAATCGAATGACTATCACTATTAAATGCGTTGGTTAACGCTGTTCCTAACACAAGCATAAGCACAATCGGAAATGCTAACATAAAAACTAAAGTTCTTACGTCTCTGAAATCTCTTTTAATATGCATAATTGCAATATTGAAGATGTTCAATTGATGAACCTCCCTTTACCTTTTCTTCATTTACCTTTTATTTATCTCGTAAGTTTCTTCCGGTTAACGTAAGAAATACTGTTTCTAAGTTTGGAGCCTGCTCCTCTAACGAACGAATTTCAATGTCATGATTAATGAAATGCTGAATAATTTGATTTAAATTATTTAATCCTGCATCCGAGTTTACCTTGATTACGTTCTCTTCAATCTGAACAGCTTTCACACCGTTTATCTCTTTTAACTTTTCTACATCTAAATTTTCTACTGACTTCACTTCAATCCAAATATCTTTCGTATCTGTAATAATCGCTTTTAACTGTTCTTTCGTACCTTCTGCAATCACTTTACCGTGGTCGACAATTGCGATTTTCGTACAAATCTCTTCTACTTCTTCCATGTAGTGGCTCGTGTAAATAATAGTGCTTCCCATTTCATTTAACTTCCGGACAGACTGAAGAATATAGTTCCTTGACTGCGGATCAATTCCAACTGTCGGTTCATCCATAATAATTAACTTCGGTCTATGTGCAATTGCACAAGCAATATTTAATCTTCTTTTCATCCCACCAGAAAAGTTCTTCGGATAGCTTTTCTGTTTATCACTAAGTCCTACAAATTGAAGAGCTTCCTCTACCCTAGCTTTTAATTCAGCTCCTCGTAATCCGTACAATCCAGCAAAGAATTTCACATTTTCATAGGCAGTTAACTCTTCATAAATCGCAATATCTTGCGGAACAATACCGATATTCATTTTCGCAAATCGATTATGTTTCTTTATATTTTTTCCTAGTATGCTAATTTCACCTTCATTACTTCTTAACAAACCAGCAATCATATTTATCGTTGTACTCTTACCAGCACCATTTGATCCTAAAAAGCCAAATATTTCTCCTTCTTTAATAGATAAAGACATATTATCAACTGCGATGAAATCACCAAATTTTTTCGTTAAATTTTTAATTTCTAATGTATTCATCATTTTCACCCCTATTTTGGTTTCTCTGCTTTTAGTATAAACAAAAAGAATGAACCTGCTCAGTGCAGAAGTTCATTCTTTTCACATGAGAATATTCACTTTTTTCATATGAGATGGTTCATCCTCGTACCATTCTCTTTATATTGGCAACAACATCGTTACTGAAAAACCACTTTTCCCATCTACAATAATTTTTCCGTTTACAGACGCCGTTCGCTCCTCCATCCCCATAATACCGAGACCTTTTTTAATAAGAGCTACCCCTTTTCCGTTATCCTTCACTTGTACCTTTACCATCTTGTTAAGTACATGAATATCTATAGAAATGACTGTCGCATCAGCATATTTCATTGCATTTGTTAGTGCTTCTGTAACATTCTCACCGATAATTTTCCACTGAATGGGAGAAATCATATCTAAGTTCCCTTTGTATACAAAAGGAATATTCACATCATTCTTACCGGCAAATTCCTCTATGAATAATTTCATACGGTGAATGCCAATTTGCTCAGTTGGTGGCTTCATATTTTTTAATGTAATGCGAATACTTTCAATTCCATCTTTTGAAATGTGAATTGCATTTTGTAATAACTCCGCTGATTTTTCTTTATCTATCCCCATTAATCTCTTTGCTGCTTCCATTTGAATTAATGCACCCGTCATCGAGTGGCCAATTTTATCATGAATTTCTTGTGATAACCGATTTCTTTCTTCTAACTTAAACGTGTATTCTGATTGTCTTATGTACTCTTTATTTTCATGTAAGCTTTTCGTAAGTCGTTGCATATCTTTTCGCATCTTATCATTTTGCGATTCAAGCTTTACTACACGCGATATATATCGATCTGCAATAGTTAAAACGAGAAAAGAAAATGCGACAATTAATCCATAAGTCATTCGAATACTTTCATCTGCAATTGTAATTGGGAGCATCATAATGACAAAGCGTGGCCAATTCTTTTCTATGTAATAGAATGTAATTTCGTATAAATTCAAAGGTAAAAACAAAATAAAAAATGGATGAACCCTCCATGTAAATAACATAACTACGCCAATTGACATACAAATTAATATTTTTTTATACGTATCTTTTTTAAATATAGAAATCATTACGTTTACAGAGATGTAAATAAGTAAAGTAAATATAACCCACGGTAAATTTGCTACATTTGCGTAAATATAACTAAACACAATATATAAAAAAACAATTAATTTACTTACAGTTAACCAAAATTCCATATCATTAATCTACTTTCCCTGTTAAGTAATAAATCGCGATTTGTGTGCGATGTTCAAGTCCAGTTTTCCCTAAAACTGACGTAATATAATTTGCAATTGTTCCTTCAGATATAAAAAGCTGTTTCGAAATTTCTTTATTTGAGAAGCCTTTTGCAATTAATGCGATAATACTAAGCTCCCTTTCTGTGAAAAGACTCTTATCAATTTTACATTCTTCCTCTTTACTTTCCATTAAATTAGACTTAATTTTATCGAGGACAACATCTTGCATAACAGTTTGACCGTTATATACTCCTTTTATCGCATCACGAATCCGCTCCGGATCATTATTTTTTAATAAATAACCTTTAGCTCCGTTTTTTACTGCATCCAAAATATATTCATCATCATCAAACGTCGTTAAAATAAGCGGTTTTGTTTTCGTCTCTTCACAAATGAATTTCGTCGCCTCTACCCCGTTCATATTTGGCATGCGAACATCTAATAGAGCGATATCAACGTCGTTCTTTTTGCAATACTCCACTGCTTCCTTCCCATCATTTACTGTATCTACTACTTCAAACTCTTCGTATGTATTTAAAATAATTTTCATGCCCTCTCTAATAAAAGAGTTATCATCCGCTATTAATATTTTAATTTTCATGTTTGTTAGTATGGACCTTCCTCCTACTAACATTCACATCCTTTCTACGTGTAACATTTCCCACTTGCTCATTATATACTTCTCTTTACCATTTTTTCACACCTTTTTTCATCTAGCTCTCCTACAAAAAATATATTATTCTTTTTTTATAAAATGTGTAGGGTGACTTATCATTCTTTACGTCTATATAATAGAATGCGTCAAAAAGGAGGGAGAGACCCATTGAGGAAAAACAATTAATTGAAAAAGCACAACAAGGAAGCGAACATGCTTTTCGTATCCTTGTGCAAACATATCGTCATTATATTTTCCAAGTTATCTTTTCTATTTTAAGACATGAAGAAGATGCGAAAGATGTTACACAAGAAGTATTCGTAAAAATTCACGCCTCTCTCCCTAATTATCAATTTCGCGGATTAAAAACGTGGATGGCGCGTATTGCCACCAATCACGCTATTGATTATAAGAGGAAGAAAGCTAGAGAAAACGAAGAACTCTCCTTATGTAAAGAAACTGAGGGAAATATAAAATCCTCTCATAATATTGAGGATTTATTATTGACGAAAGAGCAAAAATTACTCATCGCTCAAAAACTGAGAGAACTTCCGGAAAATTACCGTGACGTCGTTCTCGCACATTATTTAGAAGAAAAAAGCTATCAAGAAATTGCTTTACAGGAAAACATCGAAGTGAAAACAGTTGAAATGAAACTGTATCGGGCACGAAAATGGATTAAAAAACATTGGAAGGAGGAAGAGTTTCTATGATGCATTATTCAAAAGAAGATTGGCGCAATTATACATTAGATTTTATAGAAAGCAATGAACGTGAATCTATGGAAGAACATCTTTACGAATGTGATCATTGTTTAACACTTTATATGGAAAGTATTGATGAACAACATGAAAACCTTCCAATGATAAATGATGATTCATTTACGAACGAAGTTATGACGCAAATTAATTTTGAAACACTACAGTCTAATGAAAATATAAAAACAACCTCACTAAAGCGCACGATTATTCATTACATAATTGCGACTGCGGCTACAATTATTTTTATGGTAAGTGGTTTATTTCAGTATATTTTTACAGCGACATCAAATTTAGAGAAATCTTCAAAACATAACGAGTCTTCTATTTCACAACAAATTGTAAACAAATCGGTAGACACATCGAAAAAGGACGGAGGTTCAAAGCATGAATAAAAATCCCTTTTTAGCACTTGTATTAGGGCTAATTCCTGGGCTTGGACATTTATACTTAAAAAAGCTAGGACGGTTTATTTTATATAGCGGGGGATCACTATTTCTATTCTCCTTTGCAGTATTTTGTACCATAGTAGTAAGAGAACGTGATATTGCTTTTCTTTCTCTATTTTTACTAGCTGTTCTATGGGTAATTAACTTACTAGATTTAGTTATCACCATTATAAACCAAACGAAAAAGCAAGAAGCTGGAGAAGTGATAAATTCCTCTAAAGAGAGCGAACGATTTTATATCATTCTCTTATCCATCATCCCTGGACTTGGCCATTTCCAATTAGGACTTATGCAACGCGGACTTACATTTTTAGTAGCTTGCACAGGAATCGGAAGTATGATCATTTTCGTTGCACTTTTAACATCGCAAGAAAGTTTTCTTATCTTCCTTATTACGTTACCTGTTTTATGGATTTATAATTTCTTTGACGTTGTTCAGCAACTACAGAAAAAAGAACGTGGCGAGCAATTAATTGACCGTACTATTTTCGAAGATTTTGAAGAGCACCGCGAGCAGGGAAAGAAAAGTAAAACATTTGCTTCTATTTTAGCGATGTTCCCTGGAGCAGGTCATATGTATTTAGGCTTACAACGCCGTGGTCTTCAGCTTATGGCGGCCTTCTTACTATCTATTTATTTACTCGACTTATTAAGACTTTCTGCGTTTTTATTTTTAGTACCAATCATTTGGTTCTATAGCTTTTTTGATGCGTTACAGCAAACAGCAAAATACGGAAAAGAACGAGTTCAAGACGAACCCATTATCGATTATTTTATAAATCATCAAAGATGGATCGGTATCGGATTAATTACACTCGGTGGTTATTATTTATTAAATCAAACAGTCCTTCCTATTTTGAATGATTATTTTGTAACTATATTTAATATTCATCTTAGTGAACTATATTATCGCTATTTCCAAACATCTATCGTTGCGCTCCTTTTAATTGGCGGCGGCTTTAAATTGTTACTTGGAAATAAAGAAAACAAAGGTGGGACAAGCGAATGAGGACTTGGCGTGTTGGAACATTCTCAATGGGGCTTTCTATTATATCGTTAGGATGCTTTTTACTATTTTCAGTCGTAAAAGGAATCCAAGTATTAGATACACTAACTGCATGGTGGCCAGTTTTACTCATCATACTTGGAGCCGAAGTTTTACTATACCTTCTATTTTCTAAGAAGGAACAATCATTTATTAAATATGATATTTTTAGTATTTTCTTTATCGGCGTTTTAGGAAGCGTCGGAATTGCTTTTTACTGTTTATTATCAACTGGATTACTAGAAGAAGTTCGTCACTCTATTAACACAACGAGGCAAACGAGTAATATTCCAGACGGACAATTTGATATACCTGAATCTATCAAAAAAATCGTAGTAGATGCAGGACATCAACCTCTAACGATAGAGGGAAATAATACAAATCAAATTCATCTTTTGGGAACTTATGAAATGACAACGAAAGCAAATGAAAAACTCAATTTAAAACGAGATGATTTCCTCTCAGTTCAAACGGCTGGAGAAACGATGTATATCACTTTAAAATCATTACCTGTTCAGCATACGTTATTTAATTCAGCACCACAGGTGAAACCAACGCTTGTTCTTCCGCAAAATAAAAATGTGGAAATCCGTGCTTCAAATAACGAACTATCTCTTTATCCAGGTCAATTACAAAATAATTGGTTTGTACAGGAAAGCTCAAGAGTGTCTGTCCATCTTGCAAAAGAAAGTGATGTATCTTTAACAGCAGTAACGAATCAAAAAGAAACACATGGAAGTACACCTTGGGAACAAGTAGAAGATTTAACGAAAAACGAAAATACTTCTTCAGAAGAACATCCAGAATTAAACAACCAAGAACATTGGTATAAAAATTCGATTAAAACTGGAAATGGGACGTACAAGTTAAATATTGAGAAAGCTTATAATTTGAATATGAGTGTTCTCGAAAAATAAAAAACCTTCCGCAATTGCGGAAGGTTTTTCTCATATAATCGCTTTAATTCCTTCTAACACTAATCCAATCATAAATCCGCAAACCGCCCCGTTCACTCGGATCCACTGCAAATCTTTACCGACATTATTTTCAATCATTTCGATTAACGTTTTATCATCTAACTTATCAAGATTTTCTTGTACAAGCTTACCGATTTTCGAATGGTTTTTTTCCACAAGTGTAACAACTTGCTTTTGTAACCACTCCTCTATTTTTTGAACAGTTTGTTCATCTTCTTTTATTTTGTTCATTTGTTTTTGTAAAAATGGAATAACATATTTATGAGCAAATTCTTCATTATTTACAAAAGCAACTGCTCTTTGTTGTACTTGCTCTAGCATCTCTTTTATTTTGTCAGTAGCATCCCAATTGGCAATCCATTTTTCTTTCCAATTTTCTAATTCTTGTAGTAACGCTTCATTTTCTTTTACATTGATAATTTCTTGACGAATTTTCGATAAAATAAGTTGTCTCGTACTATTATCTGCATCTTGTAAGCTGTTAATATTGCTAATAATAAATTTCTGCAAAATGCCGCCAATTTTATCTTCATCTACAATATTCATAAACGATTTCAATGTAAACTGTAAAAATCCATCTACTTTTATATTTTCCATCGCCTTCATACCTAAGCTTCCGAGCTGGTATCGAGCTTCATCTTGCGCTGTCCATTCTTTCACTTTTACTAATATGTAATCAAGTGTCTTTTCATCATATTCTTGCACTACTAATTGATCAACAAGCACTTGTAAAATGTTACTTGTATTAATTGTATGTAAATACGTCTTTAATTCTTTTTCAATAATAACCGCTAATTTTTCCGTATCGATTGAAACAATCGCTTTCTCAGCAATCGTTACAATGCCTTTTTTCACAGCATCAGACTGCATTTCTCTCTCAGCAATTTGCAGTACCATTTGTGCTAACTGCATCTCTTTTACTTTATTGGTAATACTTTCTTTCGTCAGCCATTCATTTTCTAACGTATTGATGAGCCCTTTCGTTACCCGTTTACGGTTTTTAGGTAACAAAGCTGTATGCGGAATTGGTATTCCCATCGGATGACGGAATAAAGCAGTAACCGCGAACCAATCTGCAAGCCCGCCAACCAATCCAGCTTCAAACCCCCCTTGTATAATCTCTCCTGCTACCGTTCCTTGAAAAGGGATAGAAGCCGCAAAGCCTACACCCATAACCCCAAGCGAAATACCCGCTATATATTTAGTCTGTAATGACATCGTATACACATCCTCTTATTATGTAAAATAAAGCTTTTTTGTTGTATTTATTCAATATTAGTTATCCTTTATATATACTATAAAGAACTATTGTGAAAATAACAAAGATTTTTATGTACATGAAAAAATGAGGCTACAATTAGCCTCATTTTTCTTATACCGTTAACTCCAAACCTTTCCTATAATATTCATTCATTACATCTTTTGGAACCATACTTCCACCCGTTCCCCACACAATATGAGTACCTTTTTTCACCTTCTCTGTTAACTGTTGCTTTTGTAAATACTCATCTTCTTTACATACTTTCACTGGCCCAATCATACCTGCTAGTGCAGAAGGCTCTAAATAAATATTCTCCGTGTCAGCTAGTTCTTTTAACAATCTATATAACTCTTTATCGCTTACTGTGTAATTCCCACTCAAAAATGGTTCCATCGTTTTACCGACAAATCCAGACGGTCTTCCTACCGCTAGTCCGTCCGCGTCTGTTACATTATCAATTCCGATATCTTGAACGGAAATTTTGTCATGAAGGCCGGTCATTAAGCCGAGTAACATACAAGGAGAATGTGTTGGCTCTGCAAAGAAACAATGAACATTGTCTTTATACAATAACTTTAAACCAAATGCGACGCCGCCAGGTCCGCCTCCTACTCCGCACGGAAGGTAAACGAATAAAGGATGCTCTTCATTTACTACAATCTCTAACTCTTCTAATTGCTTTTGTAATCGCGATGCTGCTACTGCGTATCCTAAAAATAAATCATGGGAATTTTCATCATCTACAAAATAACAGCTAGGATCGGCATCTGCTTGCTGACGCCCCTCTTCTACTGCTTTACTATAATCAGCTTCATACTCAATAACGTTTACACCTTTACTTCTTAATAAATCTTTTTTCCATTGTTTCGCATCTGCTGACATATGAACCGTTACGTTAAAACCTAGTTTCGCACTCATAATCCCAATGCTTAGCCCTAAATTTCCTGTTGAACCGACCGCAATTGAATATTTGGCAAAAAACTCTCTACATGTATCACTATCTAAAATGGAATAATCATCTTCTTCTGTTAACATACCGTGCTGCAAAGCTAGTTGTTCAGCATGTTTCAACACTTCATAAATGCCGCCCCTAGCTTTAATTGATCCTGATATCGGAAGATGACTATCACATTTTAATAATAATTCTCCTAAAATAGGTTGCTTGTAATTTGTCTCTAAAGCTTCTTTCATAGAAGATATTTTCACTAAAGGTGATTCGATTATGCCATTCGTCCCTTTCGTTTCAGGAAAAACTTTCGCAATATATGGTGCAAAACGCTTTAATCTCTCTTCCGCATCTTTTACATTCTCTTCATTAATTGGTGAATCTTTTATTGCTGTTTCATACTTTTCTATGTTTGGATTTATCCAAAATACTTCTTCTGTTGCAATAAGCTTATTCACTAATGGATATTCTGCTTGTAATGCCCCTATTTCTTTCATTTTGTTTCCTCCTTATATCCTTGTAGCTCACCATACAATAAATTATAATTAAATTAATTTTAATATAGTTTAACACAAATAATCCCATTAAGTTAATTTAAATTTAATTTATTTAAATATAATTTAATAATCATTAAGGAGATTTTCATTATGGAAAATATAGATATTGGTAAAAAAATTGAAAAACAAAGAAAAGAAAAAGGTTTAACTAGTAAAGAACTAGCAAAGATGGCCGATATTACACCATCAATGTTAAGTCAAATTGAGCGCGGGTCCGCTAACCCTTCTATCCAAACATTAAAAGTACTTGCTAAAGCTCTTGATGTGCCAACATTTAGCTTTTTACTTGAAGATACAAATACAGACGATTTAATTGTACGTTCCCATAAACGAAAGAAAATGATTATTGATAATTTATCATATGAAATGCTTTCACCTGATTTCACTGGAAATTTAGCAACAGCAATTATGACCGTCCCGCCTAATACAGCTTCATCAGAAAATGTGCTAGAACATAAAGGAGAAGAATTAGCATTTGTCTTAGATGGGAAAATCACACTATATTTAAATGCGGAAGAATACGTATTAGAAACTGGCGACAGTGTAAAAATACCTGCTTATTTAAAGCATAAATGGGTGAATCATTTTGAAAAAAACGCGATTGTCTTATTTTCTGTTACTCCGCCGATTTTTTAATATATCAATAAAAACAGGATGATTCTTATAAAATGAGGATTATCCTGTTTTTATTAAATAAGAAAGTGAAATTTTTGTTAAAAACTTAACAGTTGGACCCAATCCGAACAATCCTCCTAATAACATATTTACAAGTGAAACTATCCCTCCCATTGATGCTAACGTGTCATGAGTCAGATTCATCCCACCACTACCAGAGGCACTTGTAATATTCACATAAAAATAAGAAATACGAAAAAATTAATTAATTTTTCAGAATTTTGTTGAAAAATATGGTAAAATCACTCTTATACTTCTTCTATTTTGCTATTATAGAAATAATTAAATTAGGATACTTTTATCGAATGGGGGAATATATAATGAGTGTGTTATTAAAAGGGCATGAACAGATTGTCAACGAATTAAACATTTTATATCAAGTAATGGTAGCGGAGCAATTAATTGAAGCGAAACAATTAAAAGAAAAAATAGAGAAACAGATTAATAAAATTGAAGCTGATCAAAATCTATCGCTTTACTACTCCCTACTAAACTTTAAATATAAGGTCCTAACCGATTGGACAAACATTAAGTATGATACTTTTAGTCAAATTGTTCGTTTAGACAATCCAATAACTGAAGACTTTATTACTTATTATTATCACTTTTTTAAAGCTGAACATGCTACCATTATTGGAAATTATGATGAAGCAAAAAAAGAATACGAAAAAGCTGAATCCCTTTTAAAACATGTACCAGGCGAACTAGAAGAAGCTGAATATAAATATAAATTTGCTATATTTAATCACCATACAAACAAACCACTTACAGCAATCAATTATGCAAATCAAGCTAAAGAGATTTTCTCAAAATATCCACGTTATGAAATTAAAATAGCTCTATGCGAAAACATTTTAGGCTCATGTTCTGTTTATTTAAAACAATTCGAACAAGCCGAAGAGAACTATAATTCAGCAATCAATATTTTACAAAAGCTGAAAGACGATACACTAATCTTAAAAGTCCGAAATAACTTAGGTTGGCTCTACTCTTCTCAAAATCTATCAACCCTTGCTATTAGACATCTTACAATAGTTACAAACAAATTACCTAAACACCTAAAAGCCAATTTTCTACAAGCCAAAGAACATTTTAGTTTAAATGAAAAAGAAATTGCAAACGATTGGGTTCAAAAAGGCTTAGAAATTTGTAATGAATTAAATAATCAAGAATATAAACACCATTTCACTATCTTAAAAACACAACACACTGGTATTCTAGACGACTTAGAAAACGCAATCATTGCAGGCACTACATATTTTAACAGTAAAGAATTATACGATTATGTACAAGAATATTACGAATTATTAGCAGTAGAATTTCATAAAGTGAATAAAATAGAGAAATCTCAAAAATATTTTTTCAAAACTTACGAAGCAAAACAAAAATTATTAACTAAGGAGGCACTAAGATAATGAAAAAGATTAGTTTAGCTATTTTAACCTTTACATGCATACTTGCTTTTGGATTTAATAATTTTACTGAAAGTCAACAAGCAAAACAACTTCCAAAATGGGATACAGATAAACAAGAAACACATGCAGACCTATAGAAACCTAAAAACCCCTAATAATGGGGTTTTTAGATTTCTACAATATAATGATTTAGCATATGATGAAGAAATATGCTTATAAAAGATAGCCATACAGATACTCTCTGTACATGGCTATCTTTTATTTTTTCGGCACCAACAAAATCCCTAAACTAATAATACAAAAGCTCATTATTTGCTCTGCTGATAGACCAAACAGAACCGAATTTTGTTCACTAACAAGCGAAATAATAATATGAGCAAACCCCTCAATAATTAGAAAAACACTTATATTCTTTCCATTTCCGAGCCTTTCATTTTTCATCCATAACAAGCCCATTATACAATGAGCAAGGCTGATTTCATATACGAAAATAGGGTGATATAAAAGTTTAGATTCATATATTTTCATTCCCCATGGTAGTGTCGTTTGTGCACCTACTTCATGATGTAATAGAAAATAAAAGATAATACTCACACACAGACCAAAAGGCAATGCATCAAGTAAAATACGAAGCGAAAATTGCTCCTTTTTACTTTTCCAAACAATGTATACACTCGCAATCACGCATCCTACTACAATATGTTGCATACTTCCAACAGCTAATATTGCTTGCACTGGCGCCCCAAAGGCCCATACAGGATTTAAAATTGATGGTGCAAACTTCCATACAAATACGATGATAAGAAAAGCATTTGTTACGGCATCCATCATTTTTTCATATGATACATTTTGATGCCTCATCTTTCGTTTCATCAACACAAATCCAAATAGACTTCCAATTATAAGAGATATGGGTTGTAACCTCACGATCCACTCCATCGTCACGAAATCTCCTTTTAATTCTCAATCAATTTCTTAAATTTCTTTTCTAATTGATCTGGTGGTAATACACCTCGTACATGATCTACTATAATTCCATCTTTATTAACAAAAAATGTCGTCGGTAAAGAGAATACTTTATAATCTAGTCCAGCTACTCCGTCCATATCTAATAGAACAGGAAACTCAAACCCATAGCGATTAGCAAATGCGCTTGCTTCTTGTACTGGGTCACTAACAGTTGCATTCACCGCAAAAATTTCAACATCCTTTTTATATTTATCATACATATGAACTAAATCAGGTGCCTCCATTTCACACGGTCCACACCATGATGCCCAAAAATTAATAATATATGGTTTTCCCTTAGCATCATTTAACGACTGCAACTTTCCGTCTAATCCTTTTAATGTGATGCTAGGTGCTTTAAAACCGACTTGTGGTAATACTTCTTTCTCCTGTAACTCTGCTTGCTTTGCTTTTCTTTCCTTTTCTTCTTTCTTTGAATTATAAAAGTTAACCCCCGCCCAAACGAGAGCACCTACTAGTATAATAGCAATTAGTTTCTTCACTTTTCTTCCTCCTCATTTTTAAAAACCTGTAAATCCACCGAATAGACGAATAAAGAATGCTGTAATTTTCGTCATTTGATTTGTATACAATAAAATACCCGTTACAATCATCATTCCACCGCCAATTTTCATCATGACATTGGCATATGTAACAATCCATTTTACCTTCCCAATAAAGAATGCCATCACGAAAAATGGAACCGCAAACCCAAGAGTATACGCTGTAATATAAAGAAGTGCCCCTTCAGGATTCGTCGCGCCAAGCATGAGTACAGCTGAAAATATCGGTCCAACACATGGCGTCCAACCCGCTGCATATGTCATACCGACTAAAATCGAGCGAATAAATCCAGTCGATTTACTTCTATACTGCACCTTTTTCTCTGCCATAAGCCACTGAGTCTGAAACAAGCCCGTCATAAATAGCCCCATTAAAACAATAAAAATCCCACCAATTTGTTGAATCAATTTTTGGTTAGATGAAAATGTTACTCCAATCCAACTTACCGATAAACCTAACGCGTAAAATATAACCGAAAATCCAATCATAAAAAATACTGTATGTATAATCGCTGATTTTTGCATAATCCCACGATTTTCTTTTAAATCTTGAATAGACACACCTGTAATATAAGATAAATAAGATGGATATAGCGGTAAAGAGCACGGTGATATAAATGACAATACTCCCGCCCCAGCCACAAGCCAAATTGTTAAATCTGCTGCATTCATTTTATTCCCCCTGAAACACTACAACGAGTAGTGTTTATTCTAAAAAAAAGAGGCTATATGCACTCTCCGACAATAAGTACAACCGACATACAGAATAAACCTACTGTTACATATACCGAATTCGTATGTAACGGAATAGTAAGCTTAACAACCTTTTCATTTAACACTTGCTCGATTCGTAAATTTATTGCTGTTTTTGCAAATGAAGCTGTAACACATCGATTTTCCATTGTCTTTATTTTAATTAATTTTAATAACGCGCTACCTAACTCAAGTGAGGATTCCATTTTTTGCATCGCATATTTATCAGCAGCTAGTTCCTGATACGTATGATATCGCTGTAACAACCCTTTTAATATTGGTATGTACATCATTCCTTCTGCTAATAGCGTAAAACAAAA
The DNA here is from genome assembly GCF_038006365.1 of Bacillus sp. FSL L8-0152. Lineage (NCBI taxonomy): Bacteria > Bacillati > Bacillota > Bacilli > Caryophanales > Bacillaceae > Bacillus > Bacillus sp. FSL L8-0152. The sequence goes on along the minus strand of NZ_JBBOVB010000001.1, from coordinate 1,779,592 downwards.
TAATTTTAGCGGATCCCAATTCTTTTGATGATATTCTTCATGGAAAATAATTGCATCCATTTCTTCATCTGAAAATGTTTGAAGCATCCCTTCTGACATGACAACTTTCGGACGAAATAGCCCAATTGTAAATGCCGCAACTTCCGTAGTCGGCAATATATATATTTGTTTTCCTTTTCGGATGAAAGGGATAAGTACTTTTTGTAATTTTTTACTATAGAAAAATTGTCGCCAAATTCTTTTGCACACGATTAATACAGTAAGTAATAATAATCCAGCGATTATTATACGAATCAGCGATAATTCTTTCATATGTTTTTCTAACTGGAACAAGCAAAATTTTGAAAGAAGGAACATCTTATTTTGAAACAGAAATGGATATGTAACGTAATACAGTAACAAGCTGAAAAAGAGGGTACTAACAATTACTGCTAACAATACGATTTTACGCATTTGCCATTTCATTTCATTAATCCTCTTTTTTTAACTGACTCAATTTGTCTTCTAACTTTTTTATTAAAGTCGGATCAGCCTGCTCTAACTCATCTAACATATGATTTACAACTAAATCTCCAAATTCCCCCATCAATTCCTGTGTCATTTTCTTCGTTTGATTGGATAAGAATTCTTCTTTCGTTTGTACAGCACGATATATGCCACTTCTTTTCACAGTCTGTTTTTCTAAGTGTAATTTCTCTACTAACCTGTTCATAACTGTCATAACAGTGTTAAAATTCACAGGTGATTCTTCACTTAATTTCTGCTGCACTTCTTTAATCGTAATACCATCGCTAGACCAAACAATCTCCATAATTTTTGCTTCAAGCGGTCCAAAGAAATGATTTAACCCGTGCTCATTTAACTTATAGTTTTGAGTAAACATTGTACAACTCCTTTCACACTACGAATTGTAGTATAAATTAAATGAAAGGTCAAACGTAAATGATATATAAGAAAATTAACTACCTATAAATACATAGGCTATTCCATTCATTTTAAACCTAATTTTTCTCCAAATGTATCAAAAAGGTACTGCTCTAATATTTGTACACTAAACTTCTCATTACGCCCAAGGGCAAATAATTCCCGATCTTTCGCTACGATAGTATCTAACGGAATAACTACATTATCCACTATTTTTACAATTTCGATTATATTACTTTTCACATTCACTTCTGTTTTAAATTCAACGTTTTCTAACACTATATGTGAACGTCTTCCTGATGCAAAAAAAGTAAAATTAGGATTTTTAACAACGCCAATTTCAGTCTCTAACGCATATAAATAGTGAAAAATTACATCTCTATGTCCATCTTTTATTATTTTTTCATCCTTCTCATCGTCTAAGTATTCTTTCAGCTTCGTTGTAAATTCAAATCGAAAATCCACTTTTTTCACGCTCCTTCTTTGTATTTCATATTAAATAAATATATTGAAATAATTTTACCATATTGTAATACAACTTCCTATTAAAAGTAAAAACTGTTTTAGAAAATCGCTATTATTTCCGATACCCTTTTAAAATATAAGTATAAATTCAATATGAATGAATGCGTCATTATATCTATTTAAACATATTTTTTCCATATTTTGAAACATTAGTATGAAATATTATATATCAATGAATGGTTTCTAATGCATTGGTATATATAGTCAGTAGTTTCTTTACTATTCCGATATACTTAAGCTATATTTTCTAATTATTGATTACATTACGGAAGGAATGTAACTCTCTTCTATCGAATTTTTATATAACAAAAATGATTAGGTGGTGCTTTACTATGAAATTAGCTGTCATTGGTGGCGGTGATTTACAAGATTCAAATCACTTGCCTATTAATGAACGCCTTATAGAATTAACAAATAAACAGTACCCCAAAATATTGTTTATTCCAACGGCTAGTCATGATGATGAAAGCTATATAAAATTATTTTTAGACACGTTTGAAAAACAATTACATTGTGAAGTACAAATTTTACGTACTACAACAGATTCACCTTCTAAGTATGAAATAGACGAGATGATTCATTCAGCCGATTTAATTTATCTAGGTGGCGGGAACTATATTCACATGCTTACGCAATGGAAAGAACATAGACTCGATGAAAAATTATTATTGGCTCTGCAACAAGGAACACTTATTGCTGGTTATAGCGCTGGTGCTATGTGTTGGTTCACGTCTAGTATCCGATCAGATTATGAAGGTTCTGGTTATATAGAAAGTAACGGATGGGGGATTGTTAATAAAAGATTTTGTCCACATTATAATCAATTAAACAGAATGAACGCCTTCCATTCCTTTTTACAAAATCATCAAGGGAATATAGAAGGAATTGCACTCGAGGATAATTGCGCTTTATATATTACAGAAGAATCCTTTGAGATTATCGGTGAACCGGAAAAAGCGTGGGAGTTTTATATGAGTGATAAAACACTCATTAGACAACATTTTGATATCACTTTAAAAAGCTATTTGTAAACCTGCACTTACGAAAAAATGTCCCTAAGTCTAATAACTTAGGGACATTTTTTCTATTTAACTAACTAATCGTGTAATTCGTTTCTTTTGCCATGAAAGCTTATAATATGCATACTGTAATATTAAGCTGACAATAAATGCTGCTGGATACCCAATCCAGATGCCTTCTATTCCAAGACTTGTATGGTAAGAAAGATAATATGCTACGGGTACTTCTACAAGCCAAATTGAAACAACTCCAATAACAGTTGGCCAAAGTACTGTACCGCTCGCTCGCATTGTCGCACTAATAATTTGTGCATGACCGAAAATTAAATAACTCCATAACGTAATCATAACTAAGCTATGAGCAATTTCAATTGTAGTTTGACTCGTTAAAAATAGTGATAAGATGTCTCTTGAGAATAAGTAAATAAGAGATATTAACACACCACCGATGACGTAGTTCATAATAATTCCAGCCTTCACAACTTTCTGCAATCGATCAAATTGATTCGCACCAATCGATTGTGCCGCAAAAATGGAAACTGTAATACCAAGGCTAACTGCTGGCATTTGTACATAACTTGCAACTTGATTCACAACGCCGTAAGCAGCTGTTGCATCCGAACCGTAACGATTTACAAATGCGATTACGGCAATCTCAGATAATGATACTAATATCATATTTATACTTGCTGGTATACCGAGCCTTAGCAATAGCTTTAATAACTCCCCATCCATTCGAAGGTATTTTCTAACCGTGCCATCTAGTTGTAATGGGTGATTTTTCTTCTTTAAATACACAAGCATGACAATAAACGTAATAACTGTAGATATAACAGATGCATAGGCCGCTCCATACACATCTAATTTCGGAGCTCCTAACCATCCAAAAATAAGAACTGGTAATAAAATCATATTTAGCGCTGTACTTACAATTAAAAAGTAAAATGGCGTTTTAGAATCTCCTGTACCTCTCATAAATGTTGTATATGCGAAATATAAAAATAATACTGGCATCGATATAAATAAAATCCGTGCATAATGTACACTTATTTCAATAATATTTTCTGGCGTTCCCATTAGACGCATAATATCCATCGCAAAAATACTGCCTATTATCGCCAACACAACTCCAATAATAAAGGTAAACGTCAACGTCGTACCAACGATAGCTTTTAAACGATCTTCGTTTTTAGCACCAAACGCCTGACCAATTAAAATAGAGCTTCCTGAACCGATACCAATTACAAATGAAACGAGCAAGAAAAATAATGGGAAGAATGCTGATATAGCCGCTAAATCACTAACTCCAAGCCATCTTCCTACTACTACCATACCAAATAATTGTCCAACTGATTGTAGTACATTACTTAATAATAACGGTACTAAAAACATCGACATCGATTTCCAAATCGGTTTACTCTCACTTTCCAACTTATGTGACTCCGCACCTTCTTTATTGTTATCTGCAGGTGGTTTCAAATTTCATTTCTCCTTTTATTAAACATCTATTTTCAATCTCTATCTCTTTGTATAGTTGTTATAATACTGTGCTTCTATTCATTTTCTTTTCGTATGATTATAACTTCACCCAATATTGACTTCCATCGGCTGTTCGATCTAAAAATCCATATTCGATTAAATATCTTCTTAATGTTACAAAATCAGGGTATACATTTTCTATCACTGTATTTACTTCTTTTTCAGTATACTTTTTATTACTATCAAACTTCTTCACTAAATGGCGCAATATAATTAATTTACGCTTTTGTTTCTTCGGAAATTTAGAGAGAGGTCCATCTAATCCTTCTGTAAAATGAGCTTTTAATACTTCATCATTTTCTTCTTCCGTAATATTGTATCGATCATCCACCATCGTTGCTGTTCTATGAATTGGCACAAATTTCGTTTGTACTTTTGATTTTTCTTCTGATAATTCCATTAGCGCTAAAAATACTTTTGCTTGCTTCATTTTCTCTCGCAGTGTAAATCGATGATTACGAATTGTTGATGTACTTCCGCCATCCATTTCTTTTACAATTTCTTTATCATTCAGTCCCATATGGAAAAACTGAACCATTTTCTTTTGTAAATCCGTTAAACCAGTAAATTTCTTATCCATATTTAACAAATAATCAAACATAGACGTATGCTCATTTTGAATATGCAATTGGACGAACTTCTCTGCTTCATACAAAATTTGGTTATCTTGATAAATAACACCTTTAATAAATGTTTCACCACAAGCTAAGCAAATGTACTCCTCTTTTTCTTCATCAAACACATACCCTTTCTTTAATTCCTCTATTGACGCATCCCAAAACTTCTCTGAAATATCACTCATACTAAACACTCCTTTAAAATGTTTATTTAAAACCAAACAAATCAGCATAACGTTTATTACCACTTCACCATCTTATCACAACGCAAACAAACATTTCAATGTTTCGTTTACCCATTTTATAAACTTTTATAAAAACATCTAACAATAGGGTTTAATACAACGAAAAGCGAATATGTTTATACAAATTCATTTTATAGGATGTGAAATAGAACATAAATATTCTTCAAGACCCTTAGTTTACCGTTAAACAAATTGCACAGAATACATATGCGATTAGTGAATATGGAACTGGTATTCACTCATTCCAAAACTTCAGTATTCAATTTTAACTACAAAAAAGATGTTTTCGTATAAGAAAACATCCTTTACTTTTTATATATTCTATTTACAGTCTCTACTAAAACCTTACTTGCTTGTACAAATGTATGCTTTCGATTTCTATCTTCAACAAATTTATTAGCACAACTACTCATAATCATCATACAACTAATTATGACTAACGCTATCTTTCTATTCTTGTAAGTCACTTCATGCCACTCCACTATTACAAAACTTCTTTTGAATTTATCCCATCAAGAAATTTTACATGAATAATAAAACGTGTGAATATGCAATTCTGCATATTCACACGTTTTATCACAATGTTATGATTTAATTTAGTTAAAGAACAAGTATACCGAGGTGACTAACTTGAAGTTTAAAGCGAAAAAAAATCCATTCCACGTCATTTTCATTACATTATTTATAATTATTTTTTTCGTTTCGTTATTCTTCCAAAATGAAAATTCTATTTTTTTCACTCTCATGATGCTATTAAATATCGTGAACCTTTCTTCATTCTATTTCTCTCACTACAACGTAACGGAATCATCTCTTGTTGTAAAACACGGTTTCATACTTCGTACTGAAATCCCATTTAAAGACATTCGCCATATTAAGTACTCTGGCAAAAAACTTCGTTCAAAAAAATGGACTAGGCAACAATTAGAAATTAATTATAATTTATTTGACTCAGTGACCACTTTCGTACCACAAGAAGAAGAAAAATTCATTTCACTCTTAAAAGAGAACTGCCCACAGATGAAAGTAATGAATACGCCTGCTAACAAATAATATATTTTGAAGCTTGCATTATTGCAAGTAGATGAAACTTAAAAATGAACATCAAAAAAGCCAAGATTCTATACTAAGAATCTTGGCTTTTTCTATTACTCTTTTGGAGCAATCATTTTCTTTGGATCTACAATTTCATTAAATTGCTCTTCTGTTAGTAGTCCAGATTGCAACGCTGCTTCTTTTAAAGTTAATCCTTCTTTATGAGCATGCTTCGCAATTTTCGCTGCATTTTCATATCCGATATGTGGGTTTAGCGCTGTTACAAGCATTAGTGAACGATTCACATTTTCATTAATTACTTCTTCATCTGCTTCAATACCAACTGCACAATTGTCATTAAACGAAACAATTGCATCCGCTAATAAGTGAGCTGATTGTAAGAAGTTATAAGCAATAACAGGTTTAAATACATTTAACTCAAAGTTACCTTGGCTCGCAGCAAATCCGATTGTTGCATCATTCCCCATTACTTGCGCTACAACCATCGTTAACGCTTCACTTTGCGTTGGATTTACTTTACCTGGCATAATAGAGCTTCCCGGTTCATTTGCTGGAATAATAATTTCTCCAAGACCACTACGTGGACCACTTGCAAGCCAACGTACATCGTTAGCAATCTTCATTAGATCCGCAGCTAATGCTTTTAATGCACCGTGAGTATATACAACTTCATCATGGCTCGTTAATGCATGGAACTTATTTGGTGCAGAAACAAATTGTTTACCTGTAAATTGACTAATTTCCTCTGATACCATCTCACCAAATTTAGGATGAGCATTAATACCTGTTCCAACCGCAGTTCCACCAATTGCTAACTCTTTCATATATGTATTGCTCTCTGCAATCATACGCTCTGTTTTTTCAAGCATACGGTGCCATCCGCTAATTTCTTGCCCTAAAGTTAACGGCGTTGCATCTTGTAAATGTGTACGACCAATTTTTATAATATGTTCAAATGCAGTTACTTTTTCTGCTAAAGTTTCTTTTAATTTCGTAATTGCTGGTAATACGTGATTTTCTACTGCGATTACACAAGCTACATGAAGCGCCGTTGGAAATGTATCATTTGAACTTTGTGACATGTTCACATCATCATTCGGATGAATATGTACGTCAGATCCCTTCTCTTTCAAAATTTGATTCCCACGATTTGCAATTACTTCATTCACATTCATGTTTGACTGTGTACCACTACCTGTTTGCCATACGACAAGCGGAAAATGTTCATTCCATTTCCCTGCAATCACTTCATCCGCAGCTTCTACAATTGCTTCTGCTTTTTCTTCTGATAGCTTTCCTAATTTTTGATTGCTAAGCGCTGCACTCTTCTTTAAAATTGCAAATGCTTTTACAATTTCAAGCGGCATTTGCTCTGTTCCAATTGGAAAGTTTTCTTTACTACGTTGTGTTTGTGCTGCCCATAATTTATCAGCTGGAACTTTTATTTCTCCTAATGTATCTCTTTCAATTCTGTACTCCATGTTTTCATCCCCTTGAAAATATAATACCTACATCTCTTATAATAACAGACTTTCTCTTAAATGATAAGAATTCTCACTCTTATATATAGATATTCTATATTTATTTTAAAAAATTCCTCTTGACCTAAACTTAAGTTTAGGCTGTATCCTTTCCATTGTAACCTACTATAACACTACTGGAGGAATTCAATATGAAAAAATATGCTTTTATAACAGGTGCGAATAAAGGAATTGGATATGAACTTGTTCGTCAATTAGCAGAAAAAGATTACCACGTATTTTTAGGTGCTCGTAATGAACAACTTGGACAACAAGCCGTAGAATCTTTAAATGTTTCAAACGTTTCCTATATTCAAGTAGATATTTCAAATTCACAATCCATTCAAGAAGCAACAAAGAAAATTTACGAAACGACTGACCACTTACATTTATTAATTAATAACGCAGGCATAGCGCTAGACTTCAATACGCTACCTAGTGAATTAAATATTGAAACTTTACGCCAAGGATTTGAAGTTAACTTTTTTGGAACTTTCCAAATGATGCAAGCCTTTTTACCATTATTAAAGAAATCAAGCAACAGTAAAATCATAAATGTAACAACTGACATGGCCTCACTAACAATGTTTGCTAATGGTGAAACACATCCAATTAATACACTAGGATATAATTCTTCCAAAACAGCTATTAATGCTTTAACATTAGCTTTTAGTAAAGAATTTGCCACTAACGGTCCAGAAGTATTTGGAGTAACTCCTGGTTTTACAACTACGGATCTTAATGGAAATTCCCCCGGTGGCCATACAACCACTGAAAGTGCTAAAATTATTATTAAATATGCATTAAGTGAAACAAACTATAATGGTAAAATATTTAACAAAGATGGCATTATACCTTGGTAATAAAAGGATGAATGATATGTATTATACAATTGGGCAAGTCGCCAAAATGCAACACTTAACTATTTCTCAAATACGTTATTACGATAAACAAGGACTGTTTCCTTTTCTGCAAAGAAACGAAAAAGGAGATCGAGTTTTTGATGAAGAAGCACTGAAATATTTAGAGATGATTTTGTGTTTAAAAAACACTGGTATGCCAATTCAAAAAATAAAACAATTTATCGACTGGTCTATGGAAGGAGAATCTACCATCCTTCAAAGGTTAGAATTAATGAAACAACAGGAGACCAATGTCTTACAGCTCATTCAAGACACTGAAAACAACTTAAAAAAGATACAACAAAAAATTGCTAAATATGAGAATGAAATAACTTCAGAAAATGCTATTAAAAAATAAAAAAATCACCTTCTACATATTGTAGAAGGTGATTTTTATTTTATGATGCTTGCTTTCCTTTATCTGCATCATCTACATACCAGATGAATTTGCCTGTATATCCGTAAATAACTGCTAAAATTAACGATACGAAGCTTAACCACATAAACGGAACGTATGAGAACGTTGCTACACCTAAAATACCAGCCATAAAAATACCATTATCAGACCATGGAACCATACCTGAAGTTAACGTTCCACCTACTTCTGAGTTACGTGCTAATACACGACGGTCTATTTTTAATTTATCATAGCTATCTTCCATAATTTTTGGTGTTAAAATTAGTGATACATACATCGCACAACCAAATATATTAGCTAAGAATGCCACGATTAATGTAGACAATGTTACATTACCTGCAGAATTTAATTTCTTCTCAAATTTTGATACGATTACTTTTAAAACACCTAGTTTTTCAAGTAATCCACCAAATCCTAAACCGAAAATAATAACGGCTACTGAGCCAAGCATGCCGTTAATTCCACCACGGTTTAATAACTTGTCAACAAACTCAACACCAGATTGAATTGAGAATCCGTTATAAGCTGTTCCAATCGCCTCTCCAAAGTTCATCCCTTGGAAAAGAGTTGCCCAAATTGCACCAATTAAAGCTCCCATTGCAATTGTTGGCATAGACGGTTTCTTCATCGCTAATAGAACGATAACAATGACCGCTGGAATAAGCATCCATATTTTAATATCAAATTGCTTTAATAAAGCTTCTTTTAAAAATTCTACTCGATTCAAATCTACATTATCGCCGCCATACATCCAACCAGCTACAGTAAACATAATACTAGTAATAATATAAGCCGGAACATCTAATACGAGCATAGCTCGAACGTGAGCAATAACATCTACTTTCGCCATAGAAGCTGCAAGAACTGTGCTATCAGAAAGTGGTGATAATTTGTCGCCGAAATAAGCTCCTGAAAGAACTGCACCAGCAACAAGCGGAAGTGGTAAACCAAGTCCTTCACCAATCGCCATCATAGCAATACCTGCTGTTCCCACTGTTCCCCAAGATGTTCCTGTTGCGATAGAAGTTATAGAACAAATAATTAATGTTGCTAATAGGAATATGCTAGGGTGAATAAATTCTAATCCATAATAGATTAATGTTGGTACTACCCCACCAGCAATCCATGTTCCAATTAAAGCACCTACTGCAACTAAAATCAGTATTGCTTCTAATCCGTTAGAAATCCCTTTCGTAATTGCATCTTGCAATTCTTGATAACGAAATCCTAATCTTAATCCAAGCGCAATTACTAAAAACCATGAAATAAATAGCGCTAATTGAATTGGGAGATCAAAAATCGTTTGGAAGGAAAAGACAACAGCAAGAAATAGTAATAAAAGAACTATGATTTCTAGCATCGATGGTAATCTTACACTTTTCATTTTTTTCTCTCCTTACAAGTCGATAACATGACGTATGTCGTCTTACATGTATGTAATATACAATTAGCGAAGACAAAACAAAATTTTCATATTATTTCGATTTATTTTTCCAGTATAATATATTCACAACCCTTTCTATTGTAAAAGTAGATTACGTTTTTCGCAATGAAAAATATAAAAAATGTTGTATTTTTATTTATCCCGATATTTTCGGTCAATAAGACCCTTGTATCAAAATTTAGTAAGTGCAAAGTACCTAGTTAAGAAATTAACTACTGTAAAATCCCGGATTGATATGAACGTATTAAAGCTTTATTTTATTTACAAGGAACAATCCCATACTAACTTTTTTAATATTTGCTGCAACAAAACTTTTTACAACTATCTTAACTTTTTAATTCACACCATTATTTTCTACATAAAAAATAGGGCACACATCATAAAAATGATGCATGCCCTACCTTTATTTATACATATTTTGTATTTCTTCTTTATTTTTAAGTATTTCTTCAAACTTATCACTACAACCCTTCGGAAATAACACTCCCAGTCCATATGAATGCGCAAATTGAAAATGAGGATACTTCGCTTTTACCTCATCCCAAAACTTATATACGCCGAAATCACCACTTCTAACTTCAATATCATGAAATAATACAATACCGTTTTTCGCGACTTTCGGTAGCCATGTATTATAATCGTGAGAAACAGCTTCATACGTATGATAGCCATCAATATGCAAAAGATTTATCGTTTCATCTTGAAACCGCTCTACAGCATCATCAAAAGTAGATCGAATTAAATTTCCTATATTAAGGTAGTTATCGCTCACTACTTTTTCTACTATTTGAAAAACCCCTTCTCCATATGGACCTGTATGCCCATCTCCAGCCCAAGTATCTACTGCAAAGCATTTAGTCGATAACCCTCCATCTTTTACTCCTTGACAAAAACTGAAGAAAGAAGCACCTAGATGTGTACCTAACTCAACTAAAGTTTCTGGTTTTTCAAATCGTACTAAGTCATATGCAAAATCTAAATGTCCACTCCACGCAGATTGTGACCGAATAATAGGACTAAATGTTTCAAATTCAAATGATGGTTTATGAGTAACCCAGTTCATCGCATAACTCCTTCTGCACATATTTTTAACAAACCAAATTACTCTTATCTTTATTTTTTTATCGCCATGATTATGATTCTATTTCATGAAAATATGAAGAATTTATTCTTTTCTATTGAGGTAAAGCATCATATACATATGGGTCAGTTGGCTTATTAATTTTCTTGATTTTGTTTACTTTTACAAGTGGAAAGACTGTTCCTTTATATGTCGTTTCACCTAATAATCCTGTTATTTCCACCCATGTTTCTTCTGGAATTTTTTCAACATTTTGCCCGGTAACAATCATCCCCCAGACTGATGCATCCGCAATACAACAAGTTATGCCATATCGAGCCACTACTGTTTTATTACCCGTCACATCTTTATCCTTATATATAAACCCTAAGAATGTAATTTCTTTCCCTTTAAACCAATTAACATTTTGACCAATTACATTCATTGTTTGAACATAGTCCTTATCCTTTACTTGTAGTTTACGCTGTCCTAACATACTTTTTACTACTTGCTCTTCCGTTTTATAAGTCGTTGATAAATTTGATGTTTCTTCTGGATCAACGGATACTTCTCGCCCATCAAAATTAACCTGTTCCCCCTCTTTTTCATTCCTTTCCAGACTTCTCGACTGTACACTTTGATTCATACCCCTTTTTCCTGCTAAACTTCCATCAATTGTTACACTTCCAAAGAGAAAAGCACTAACTATCGGAACGACAAATAAAACATATACAAAGAAACTTTTTATCCCTGATTTTGATGTTGTATGATGTTTACAACAATTACAATCATGCTGTTTCTCTCTTCCATCTCCCCAAACTTGTACAGTACCAAAAATTAAAATTACTACAAAAGCTATATACGTAAATTTGATCATTTTTGGAGCGATAAAATTATAAATATTACCTGTTACAAGTAGTTTAAATAAGAGCATTGCTAAACCAATTAAAATAATGCCACGTATATAGCGATGATACGCCTTCTGCTCCTCTTTCTCCATTCTTTCTCACCTCCTATAACATTATGATTTGCAGGATGGTATACACAGATGCAATGACAATTCCTATCAAAAAGAATACAAATCTCTTTTGAAAATATGCAAATAGCATTAACGTATTTTTCATATCAAGCATAGGCCCAAATACAAGAAATGCGAGAAGTGCCTTTACCGAGAAAACATGTCCAAAAGATGCCGCTATAAAAGCATCGGCTGCAGAGCAAATTGATAAAACATAACCAAATCCCATCATAATAAAGGGGGCAATTACTTCGTTATGTGCTACTGCATCCAGTACATTCCGATCAAAAAACGTTTGAAATACACTTGCTAAAAAAGCACCAATCAATAAATACTTACCAGTATCAAAAAACTCATCTACAATATGATTCATAACATCTTTCCAACTCTTTTTATTGCTTGTTTGAACTGAAACCTCTACGTCTTTTAAAACATTTCTTTCGCGATAGCAATAATACACAATTAGACCTATGAATAGAGCAACTAAAATTGTTATCCCAAAGCGTGCATATACAACGTAATCATTTTTTTGAAACGCATATACAGTAGATAAAAGAACAACTGGATTCATAATGGGTGCACTCAGTAAAATAACAATGCCTACATGAAGTGGTAACCCCTTTTGAATGAGCCTTCTTACAATTGGTATAATGACACATTCACACATTGGAAAAAGAACTCCCACAAATACTGCCGGAATCATTGCAACAATCGGAGATTTCGGCATTACTTTTTGAATCATATCTTCCGTCACAAACACTTGAATACATGAAGAAACAATTACCCCTAATAAAATAAAGGGTATCGCTTCAAAAATGATACTTAAAAATACTGTATTTACATTCAACCATTCCTGTGGCATATTTTTGTGCAAATTTGCTAGACTTGTAAAATCTACAAAAAATAATAAAAAGAGAAACATAGCGATAAGAGCTATGCCTACTAATTCTTTTGAAACTCTATTAAAGACCAAGCTTCTCGCCTCCATTTTATTTATATGTAAACATGTGCTTGTCCAAATGCTCCATACTACAGCACAAATTTTATAGTCTATTTCTATTCTTAAATCGTAATCATTATGATTTATTCTTGCTTTTTCTTTTCCCATCGTTTAACATAAAACGTAATCATTACGATTTAAAGGAGAGATCATTTCATGAAAAAAGTACCTATCACTGTATTAAGTGGTTTTTTAGGATCTGGAAAAACTACCTTACTACATCACATTTTGACTAATAAGAATAACTTAAAAGTAGCTGTCATCGTTAATGACATGAGCGAAGTAAACATTGATGCATCTCTTATAAAAAAGGGTGGTTTTTCACGTACGGAGGAAAAACTAGTAGAAATTCAAAATGGCTGTATTTGTTGTACACTACGAGAAGATTTAATGATAGAAGTGAATCGTCTTGTTGAAAATGGTGATATTGACTATATTATTATTGAATCTTCTGGTATAAGTGAGCCTATTCCAGTTGCTCAAACATTTACTTATACAGACGAAGTTCTTAACATTGATTTAACGAAAAATTGTCGCCTCGATACGATGGTTACAGTTGTAGATGCAAATAGGTTTTGGGATGATTTTGCAGACGGAGAAAGTTTATTAGACCGAAAACAAGCAATCGATGAGAATGATACCCGGGAAGTTATTGATTTATTAATAGATCAAATTGAGTTTGCAAACGTAATTATTCTTAATAAAATAGATTTGCTAGAAAAAGAAGATGTGATAGAGCTTCATTATTTACTAAAAAAATTAAATCCTAATGCAAAAATTCTTGAAGCTTCGTTTAGCAAAGTACCATTACAAGAAATTTTAAACACAAATCTATTTAATTATGAAGAAGCTAGTCAATCGGCCGGCTGGATACAAGAATTAAATAGTGAACATCATACACCGGAAACGGAAGAATACAGTATCAATTCCTTTGTTTACCGTCGCAAATATCCTTTCCATCCCGAGCGCCTTATGAATTGGCTAGAAAAATGGCCTTTAGATGTTGTAAGAGCGAAAGGATTCTTCTGGCTCGCATCTCGTAATAATATGATAGGGCTTCTATCTCAAGCAGGTTCCTCTATTACAATTCAAGGAGCCGGTGAGTGGATAGCCGCATTACCTGAAACTGAAAGAAATCAAATGATTGCAGAAGAACCAGAAGTATTAAAAAACTGGGACGAGCGATATGGAGATCGAATAACTGAGCTCGTATTTATCGGTATTGATATGAATCGTTCTGTGATTGAACAATCATTAGATGATTGTCTATTAACAGAAAAGGAAATGGGACAAAAGTGGAATACATTTATTGATCCTATTCCGGCTTTTACTTATACTTCATAATAATTAATAAAAGGCTTCAGTAGAATGAAGCCTTTTTATTTTATAGCACTCTTATTTAATAGGTTTGCTTTAATTATAAATACAACTGTACCTAAAACAATTAATATAGCATATATGATACCAACTACATCACCTATTTTTTCTAAGCTAAGCGGTAATATTATAGTAGCAACTCCGACTATATAAGAAAATGCTCCTGAAAGCTTCGCTAATTTATTTTTATCTCCAACAAACGTTTCTTCTTGATATCCTGCCAACAAAAACAACCTCTTTTTCACATGTATTTGATACACTAAAAAAATGATAAGTAACCCAACAAATAAACAAACTAAAAATCCAGCTAACATATACTCCCCCTCCTCTACAATATTTTACTATACATAAAAAACAAATTAGAAATTTCAGTTTATTAACGAGTTATTCTGTGATATATTGCATATTGTATTCAATTTATATTTTTAGAAAGGAGAATTTTAGATCATATGGATTCAAATCGATTAAAAGGAATTATAATGGTCATAATCGGTGCTTGTTTATGGGGCTTGTCTGGTACAGCTGCACAACAACTTTTTCAATATGACAATGTTTCAACCGAATGGTTAGTTACGATCCGTTTACTTATATCTGGAATTATTTTGCTCATTATTTCCTCATTCGGAACGAGAAAAAAAGAGATATTTGGCATTTGGAAACAAAAATCTAATGCTATTAAAATGATTTTGTTTGGTCTATTCGGTATGCTTGCTGTACAGTATACGTATTTCTCTTCAATTAAAGAAGGAAATGCTGCCGTGGCAACATTATTACAATATTTAGCTCCTATATTCATCACTGTATACTTACTTTTCAAATGGAACGTTCGTCCATCAAAAATTGATTTCATTTCAATTACCCTTTCATTAGTAGGCACTTTTCTCTTACTAACAAACGGGTCTGTTCATAACTTGGCTGTTTCTACACCAGCTATTATTTGGGGTGTTTTATCTGGATTATCTCTCGCTTTTTATAGTTTATATTCAAAGGAATTGTTAGAAAAATGGTCTTCCTCCGTTATCGTTGGATGGGGCATGATTATTGGGGGTATTGGTGTAACGATTGTACACTTTATTTCTACAAACGAATTCATTTTATTATCAACTATGAAATATGTAAAACTAAGTACCCTACCGCTCATCACATTTGTCGTCATTTTCGGGACACTTATTGCCTTTTATTTATACTTAGACAGCATACGATACCTGACTCCGAAAGAAACAACATTATTTGGTTGCACAGAACCACTCGCAGCTATTATTTCTTCTGTACTTATATTGCACGTGCCATTTCAATCTTTTCAGTTATTAGGCGCTTTTTGTGTCATTGTAATGGTGCTCATCTTAAGCCAAAAGCCGGATGAAGGGAAACAAAAATTAAAGCTTGTTCATGCAAAAAAGGAAAATATACAATGAAAGGATTGAATTCACTATGCCTGTCCCTCAAAATTATAAAAAACCAGGAAGAATTTCAGCAAAATCACTCGTTTTAAATCAACTACAGAATTGGATTATTGAAGGTGTACTGAAGCCCAATGAAAAAATTAATGATGGGGAATTGGCTGAGGCACTAGGAGTAAGCAGAACACCTGTAAGGGAAGCACTTCAAATATTAGAGCTTTCTGGATTAGTGGAAATGGTACCAGGGCAAAAAACAAAAATTGCTCCTATTAAGTTAGACGACGTATCTATCATTTATGAAACGATGGCTGGTCTTCACTCTATTATAGGAAAGCAAGCTCTTCAAAACATTACAGACGCTGATATTCAACTACTTTCTGAAATAAATGATCATTTTCAGCACTCTATAGAGAAAAAAAACGCAAAACAAGCTTTAGAATTAGATATACAATTCCACAATACAATTTCTTCTATTGCTAAAAATCAATATATTGAACCCTTTCTAGAAAATATGCAACTTCACGTTTTACGTCTTGAATATTTGTTTTTCCAAAACTTTGTTCCAGCAAGTCAATCTATTGAAGAACATCACTCTATCATTCAAGCATTGCAGAAGCAGGACGAAAAACAAATGGAACAAATAATGACTCAAAACTGGCTCCGTCCCATGAAAGAAATACAAAAAATAATTTCTACGAAATAAAAAGAGAGCTGGTTACACAAAATCGTAACCAGCTCTCCTTTTACTAATCTATATAGCTACGCCTGAATATTTGCATAATCTTCCATATCTTCGTACTCTTTTTCCAATTCCTCTAAAGACAGCTCGTATAATTGTCGGTCGCGAATCTTAAACACACCTGCTCCAATTAACTCATCAATTAAATGCCTCTTACGATTTTCAACAGCAAAACGGAGTTGACTACTCATCTTTTAAAAAACTCCTTTCTACGATCATTGAAAATGATAATCTTTATCAATTACCACTTTTGATTATAAAAGATGACTCTTTATAAGTAAAGTAATTTCATGAAATATTTACCTTGCAAAGTATTTGTGGCCACATTATATATATGTATGCCGTGCGAAAAATGTTATGACACTTTTTCTTATCCTTTTTCTTTCATACTTTGCAAGTTGTCTCATCATGATTAAATTCACCATCTATTTCTACTTGAATGGTGACATGTTCTACATGAAATTTCTCCTTTAATACATACGTAGCCTCTTTTAATACACTTTGCGTTTCATTCCCTTTAATAATAAGATGACATGTTAATACTTGAAAATCTGATGTGACAGACCATATGTGCAAATCATGAACTTCTTTGACAATCGGAATATTTAATAACGTACTTTTTACCTCTTCAACATTTATGTGCTGTGGTGCACCTTCCATTAATATATGAACCGTATCACGTGTTACACGCCATCCACTAATAATGACTAAAATAGACACAAGAATACTAGCAATCGCATCTGCAGCAGTCCATCCGAAAAATTTAATAAGTAACGCAGCAATGATCGCTCCGACGGAACCCAATAGATCGCCTAGTACGTGCAGGAAAGCACTTCTTAAATTCAAATTACCTTTCACATCTCCGCCTCTCATTAATATCCAAGCTGATAAAATATTAATAAGCAGACCAAGGACTGCAATAATGAGCATCCCATTACTAGCAATCTCAACTGGTTCTTTAAAACGACGGATTGCTTCAATAAAAATGTATACCGAAATGACAATAAGAACGACACCGTTACATAATGCTGCTAACATTTCGACTCGCTTATATCCATATGTTTTCACAGTTGTTGCTGTTTTTTCTCCGAGCTTAAACGCAAGTAAACTTAAAGCTAAAGATACTGCATCACTTAGCATATGCCCCGCGTCAGATAGTAGTGCTAAGCTATTTGTTACAAATCCACCAATAACTTCTGCAATCATAAAACTTGTTGTTAGTAGGAAGGCAATTAGTAACGCCTTTTTATTTTTTGAATGACCATGATCATGCGAATGTCCCATACTTATACTCCTTTAAGTACAATATCTGTATGTTAGTATGAAACAAACTCCCCATCTTTATCCCGAATCGACTGATTGTAAACGCCCGCTTCCTCTGTATACACACTTCGCTATTTTTTAGACAATCCCTTTTTCTCAAATAAAACAAGACTACTTCTTTTTTATTTTCATATTGTTTACTAATGAAAGAATTTTAAGGAGGTTACTTAAATGAAACGTTTATTTCTCTGTATGGAACGTGAACTTGTTGTAGTGAAAGAACAATATGATAACTATGAAACGACTTACCACTTACAAAATATGCAACCTACCTGTATCGCTGTTGATCCGTTCCACCCAAACCGTGTATATTGTGGAACATTTGGACGAGGTCTATGGTTAAGTGACGATAGCGGGGATTCATGGAGACCAATTGGAGATTCTTATCGTTACTTTGATTTCCCTAAAGAAGATGGTATTTTACACTCCTCTATCACTTCCATAACAATAAGCTCAAATGAACAAGTGAACGGATATGGGGTCGTTTATGTCGGCACAGAACCGAGCGCTTTATTTCGCTCTGAAAATGGTGGTGAAACGTGGACTGAACTTAAAAATATGAAATCATTATTATCTTCTTATACGTGGGCTTTCCCGCCTAGACCTTTTACCCATCACGTACGCTGGATTACAGTTGATCCAAACAACCCTAATACAATACACGTTTCAATCGAAGCTGGTGCTGTTATTCAAAGTAATGATAAAGGGCATACATGGATTGATAAAAAATTCGGTGCTCCTATCGATGCTCATCAATTACTTATGCACCCTGAAGCACCAAATCGTCTTTATGCATCATGTGGTGACGGATTTATGGGCGGACCTGATCGTGCTTATCTTGAAAGTTATAACAATGGAAACAGCTGGATCTCATGTAGTGAAGGACTTGAACATCATTATTTATACAGCATGGCAATTGATCCAGCTGATTGCAATACGATTCTCGTTTCAGCTGCACCGAGTGCTGATCTGGCTCATCACCGTATCCCTTATGAATCTTATATTTATCAAAAAACGAAAGATACTCCGTTCCAGCAGGTACAACAAGGACTACCATCTGCAATCGGTACAGTCATTTCGATGTTTGCGACAAACAAGGCTGAACCACATACGTTTTACACGTTAAATAACAATGGCGTCTTTCAATCCAATGATAGCGGTGAATCGTGGGAACAACTAAATATTCCGTGGAAAGATGAATATAAAACGCAGCATCCGCATGCATTGCTCGTTACTAGTTCTTAACGAAAAAAAGACTGCCTAAATGGTTTTAGGCAGTCTCTCTTTTATTTCTTTAAATCAATGACAATATCATCTAACACAATATCTTTACTCTTCGCTTCTTTTTTCGGCACTTCTATTTTCTTCTCTTTCCCATTCACATACTCTACCCCACCATGATTTTCAGGTGTATGTACTCGCAAGTGCACGCGAGGTGTAACGATAAGCTTTGTTGCATTTTCGTTTAGTTTTTGGAAGGTGGCACTCCAATGGATATTGTAAGGATCGTTGCCACTTCCCCCATTTCCTTCACCCGAATAAATATTCCCTAAATCATCCTTAACCGTCAATTCAACATCTACACTATCCCATTCTTTCCTCGTGCCCTTAGAAACCTCTTGATTGTAATAAAGAATAAATGAAACTGGCGATATTGCGACCTTTTCCATATTTGCTTTTATACCTTCTTTTTCCGAACTCCCACCAATTGTTCTCTCTTTACTATCCACTGATTTTACAGTTAAGGCGAAATTCCAATTACCTTGTATTGATTTTTTCCTATCTGGCATCTCTATTCTCTCTATATTCCATCTAAAGTTTACTTTGTCCTTTTTATTGCTATCATGATGCGTCGTTGTTACCATACCTACATACTTTTTTTCAGTAACTTTAGTCATTTTACCACTGCCTGAACTACCATGAGCGTCCATTATATCCAATCCACCTAATATGATAGGATCCTCCCCTAAGTCCTGCTCACTTTCCAGTGAATACGTTATAGATAATGTTCTGCCATCAGAAATTACATCATTAATTGTAACCTTAACTCCATTACTCTCTCTCGTCATATTCAACTCAGTCGAAAATTCTTTATAATTTTCATATAACCCTGTTCTACCATTATCTAAAAATCGGAATATGTCACCTACAATTGGCAATCCCCCAGCATATGTAGGAAATCCGATACCGAGTGTTGCAACTGATAATCCTACTAAAATAGATGCAGCAGCGACACCTTTTTTCCAACTTTTCATCTTTTTCTTCGTACGTATCGATTGTTTTACATTTCGTTTTACTTTTTCTTTTTCAATTTCAGAAGCCTCAATTTCTTCTAGTTCTTTTTCGTCTATATCAATATCATTTAATAGTTCATAAATGTCTTTCATATTGCACTACCTCCAAAACTAATATTCGTAGCATTTTGTTGTAGTTTCTTTTTCCCCCGGTACACTCGATTATCAATTGCTGCCCGAGTTAATCCTAACTTGTCACCTATTTCCTCTGTCTTCATACCAAGTAAATATTTCATAATGAACACCTTTTGATCTAGCGGTTCTAATTGATTAATGAGCTTCAATAATTCTTCCCTATCTTCCATAACGATTAATTCGTCTTCTGCTGATTTTTCTGTACTGATATGAAACTCATCTGAAATGATTTCTACTGTTTTAGTCGATTTCCGGTAATAATCAATTGCTTTAAACTTCGCAATCGCTGCAATCCACTTTTTAAAATCGCTCGGCTCTCCATGAAATTTATTTGCGTTATTCCAAATGGAAAGAAATATATCGTTTATACATTCCTCTATGAGTCCATCATTTTGAATTGGAAGTAGAACTTTATGCGTGATTCCCTTTATGAGTGGTAAGTATGTATCGACAACAAATTCTAACGCGTCTTCTTTTTGCCGTTGTAATCTTTTTATAAAATTTTTCTCATTTGATTTCATGTAGCGATTCCCCTTATTGTTTTGTAAAAGCTTTTACACCCTATATAACGTCTGAGAAAATTTTTTCTCTCATCTTTTTTATTTTTTGTATGTAATGGAATACTTTTCCTTAGCCATTGTCTCACATAACTATGCGTTCAAAGAAAATTTTCTCAAGTCTACAATTTGGTTCATGTAGTACACTATTTATATAGTCATTTTTTAACTTGATGTACATTTTATTTCGTTAATCTACTATTTTAAATTAGGAGATGAGATATGTATGTGTGGAATTACAGGTTGGGTAGATTGGAAAGAAGACCTTTCAAATCAACATGTTATTTTAAAAAAGATGGCAAATAGTATTCAGCATCGTGGTCCGGATGCTGAAGGATTTTGGTTTTCACCTCGCGCAGCTTTTGCACACCGCCGATTAATCGTAATAGATCCTAAAGGAGGAACGCAGCCAAAAACATTTCGTGCTGGTGATTATACGTATGCTCTTACTTATAATGGAGAAATTTATAATTTCCGTGAACTTAGAGAGCAGCTTCAAAAATGTGGGCATGCATTTGAAACCCATTCAGATACAGAAGTATTACTACATGCTTATTTAGAATGGAAAGAAGACTGCGTACGACATTTAAACGGAATTTTCGCTTTTGCCTTATGGGATGATCAGAAGCAACAATTGTTTTTAGCACGAGATCATTTAGGTGTAAAACCACTCTTTTTTACAGAAAGAAATGGCAGTATTATTTTCGGCTCTGAAATTAAAGCATTATTAGCGCATCCATCTGTCCCTGCTGAAATTGATGCGGATGGAATAAATGAAATATTTGGATTAGGCTTATTTCGCACTCCAGGATGTGGCGTCTTTAAACATATTCAAGAAGTACGTGCTGGACATTCTATAACATTTACACGTCATAAAAAAGGAGTTACGAAGTATTGGAATTTAGAAAGTAAGTTCCATACAGACTCTATAGAAGATACATCTTCGCATATTTTATCTATTTTACAAGATACAGTAAAAAGACAATTAATTGCCGATGTTCCTCTCGTTTGTATGTTATCAGGCGGATTAGACTCTAGCGGTATTACTGCACTTGCGGGTAAAGAATTTGCTGCTGAAAATAAAACACTTCATACGTATTCTGTTGACTTTGTAAATAGCGCAAAAGATTTCGAACTGACATTTGCTCGCACTGGTTTAGACGCACCTTGGGTAAAACGCGTTTCTGAACATGTCGGGACAGCGCATCATGATATTATTGTGAATGCTGAAGAATTAGCAAATCAATTATTCGTTCCCCTTCATGCAAAAGATTTACCGAGTGCTGGTGAAATGGAAACTTCACTATATTTACTATTTTGCGAAATGAAAAAAGATGCGACCGTAGCTTTATCCGGCGAATCGGCTGATGAAGTATTCGGTGGATATCCTTGGTTTCATCAAGAAGAACTACTATATGTAGATAAGTTTCCTTGGCTAAAAAATTGGAAAAATACATCTCCTCTTCTACTAAATGAAGTAAGTAACCAATGTAATCTAGAAGACTATATTGATACACGATTCCAAGAGGCGATACTTGAAGTACCTACTCTTGAAGGCGAAAGTAAAAAATCCGTGAAACAACGTCAAATGTTTTATTTATTTTTAACACGATTCCTTCCTTTCTTACTTGACCGTAAAGATCGCATGAGTATGGCTGTTGGATTTGAAGTTCGTGTACCGTTTTGTGATTATAGATTAGTTGAATATTTATGGAATGTTCCTTTCAACATAAAAAGTATTGATAATATTGAAAAAGGCATTTTACGTAGAGCACTACAACCAGCTTTACCTGACGATGTACGCAATAGAAGAAAAAGCGCTTATCCAACTTCACAAGATCCACTCTACTTACAAACAATCCGTAATTTAACACTTGATATGTGTAACAATAAAAACAATCCTATTTTCTCACTTATTAACCATTCCATCTTACTTTCAATTGCTGATCAAAGTAATAAAGAGATTAACAATTTTGAGGCAAGAAGTGCCATGGAGTATATGCTACAAGTAAATGAATGGTTGAAAACATATCACATCCATATCGCTTAACAAAAAGGAGTTCAAGGATAAAAACCTTGAACTCCTTTTATATTAATTAGCACATTGTTTATTATCAGTATCAATAGACCATCCAATAATCGTGGCACAGTCTCTACCTTTCCACTGCAGTACATTTGTTAATACGGGCTCAATCTGCAAGCTATTTCCGTCGTGTAATATTTCTACTAAAGATTGATCATCATCAAACCTTCGTTTGTCACACTCTAAAATACCGTCCGTTGCCATTACAATGTGATTCATTCCTTTTTCTAATCCTCTTACACCTGACGTAAAGCAAGGTGTATTTGCTGCAAAAATATTTTTCCTGCCAATATATTCGTAATTCTTCCGTTTATTTAATCGTCCTTTTCCATTTTTCGTTTTCTCAGAATGGAATAAATACGCGAAACAATCACCAACTGATAACCAATATAAAAATTCGCCTTTTCGTAAACAAATTAAGCAAGCGAGTTCCTCATCATCTTGATCACACTTTTTAATAAATAACTCATCTGTAAATAACGCTAATAGGTACATATGTGTATGATGGAAAGCTAAATGTATTGGATATGAGAATAACTCTTTTAGTTTTTCTTTTCTTTCCGAAATCGCTTCTATTATATAATCTATATTTTTTGTTTTGTGATGTGTATCAAAAATCATAACAAATTCAAATTGTAATTCAGGATCCCACCAAGCCAGCACCGCATCTCCTCGTTCATATGCATCACTCTCTTGATTTCCCCCATATACGCCGACTGAAAGAGGACCACATTTTTCAACATGTATTTCATCTACATACATCTGTTCATGACTAATCCATTTGAATGTATTCACAGCTATCATCCTCTCTCTTGCTAAATGTATACCTTTACACATAGATTACCTTATATTTCAATAAAAATAAACTTTTTCAACATTTTTTATCCAAATAAAAGGATTTTATTTCTAAAACAACGAATATATCTTACTATACGATATAAAAAAGGGGATTTATTATTATGAACAACATTAATCAACATTGGGAGAGCATTTATTATCACTTACGATACGAATACGAGGACAACCTTTCCCACCAAGCAATTCGTATTTTACAAATCGTTTCTCGTGAGAAAGATATAACAATTGGAAAAGTCGCTACTGAGCTTAGTCTTTCTCATAACACAGCGTCTGAACATATAAAACGCCTTATTCAAAAGGGTTTCATCGTTAAAGAGAGAAATAAAAAAGATGAAAGAGTGGTAAACCTTACTTTAACAATTGAAGGAATTGAAGGATTAGAAAAACATACTTTACTAGATAAAGAAAAGATAAAAATATTAGAATCACAGTTATCAAAAGAAGAACAACAATTAATTGAAAAAGCATTTTCGTTATTAGCGAAGGAGGCAAAATATGCATTTCCTCGTTAAAGTAATCGTTTCGGCACTTATTATTGGCATTATCACTGAAGTCGCTAAACATTACAGTACGATAGGTGGCTTTATTGCTGCCCTTCCTCTCGTGAGTTTACTTAGTCTATTTTGGATTTCATTCGAAGGCGGAAATAAACAAGAATTGAGTCAATTTGCTTTAGGGGTATTATATGGATTCCCCGCATCAGCACTACTATTATTTATCGTCTATATTGGTTTAAAAAATTCATTTACACTTAGTACATCTGTCCTACTTGGTATAGGTGTTTGGTGTATCGTTTTTGCTTGTCAAAAATTATTTCAAGCTTAGGAGGAATTAACATTCATAAATTTGTAGAAATAATGGGGCAAAATATAGAAGTACATATAAAAGGAATTGGTAAACAAACTGTAGTCATTCAAACCGGAATGACTTGCTCATTTTATGATTGGTTTCCTATTATAGAAAAGCTTTCAGAGCACTTTACAGTCGTTTCATACCATCGCCCAGGTTACGGAAAAAGTGATTTAGGCAATCAGCCGCGTACAATAAGGCAAGTTACAAAAGAGCTACATATGTTACTAAACAAACTAGCTATTCAAGAGCCATTTATTCTAATCGGTCATTCCTATGGAGGATTATGTGCACAACATTTTGCGATGTTACATGAAGATAAGCTGCAAGCACTTATTTTAGTTGATTCTACTTCGATGAACTTACACCGTTTAGATGAACTTCATTTACCAATTTCTGATCAAACTGATTCTGATGATGTTTGGTTTCAAAAATATAATATATATTCCAAAATGGATGTAGACACACTTTATAATGAACTAAAACCTATGCTCACCGATCAATCAAAACAGCAAATTGAATTCTCTACCTCGCCTTCATTATATAAAGCGACAGCTTCTGAACTATCGGAGTGGAAAAACTGTGCTCTCTCACTAAAAGAGCTATGTAAAACATTAGAAATACCATTAATCGTTATCGGTAGAGATCCTCAATATTCTATTACTCAATTGACTAATGGCGGCATGCCTAAAGAGGAAGCAACACAACTTGAAGCAATGTGGCAAGAACTAATTCACGAACAATTACACCTCTCAACTAACAACCAATATATTCTTGCCGAACATGCGAGTCACGGTATAGAAAATGATCGACCAGATATTATTATTGAGGCGATTCATTTCTTACAAATAAAAAAAGGAAGCAACTAAAGCTGCTTCCTTACTTATCTATTCATAATCTTCTTCATCATCGATTTCTTCGTAATATGAACTTCCATTACTTACATATATAGGGCCATTCGCAACATCAATACGTAGTACCCACGCCCATGGCACAGCTAAACGTTTATGTATCGCTCGCCAAAAGCTCATTGATTTTCTTTCGTACTCCTGGAACTCCTGAAGTAACTCTTTGTAGGAGGAACCGTCTAACTGAATATTTGCTTCTAACAAACGAGAATGGGCATAGTACTGTAACTCTAGTTCAGCAGCAATTTCCATTTCTTCTTCCGTTGCCATACCAATAATTGTTCCATCTTCTGGTGCAATTTCATATACGTTTTGAACTTCAATAAGCCCTTCTTTCTCTTTCTCAAACATGTAAACAGCCTCCTTTAACATATATTTTTTATGTTACAAAGTCATACTTCTACAATAACTTCTCTCTTTCCTCTTTTTTTGATAAACTTTTACAAAATATTTAACCGATGACCTGTTTTCTCTATTCTTTCAGCAGAAATGAAACGATTTTTATCAAAATTTAATTTATACACATCAGGCATATGAAGTGTTTTCCAAAACTCTAAATCATATTTCGAATTAAAATAATTCATGAGTAATACCATAATATTTCCATGCGTACCTATTACAATATTCTTACCTTCATATTGTTTTAATATATTTTGCATACATATTACAGCGCGCCTTTGTGCGACATCATTCGATTCTCCGCCTTCGTATGCAAAACTCCAATCTTCCCACACATTCTGCATAGCATCATTAAAATTTGATACCGGCTCTGTGCTCAATAATCTTTCACGCAAATCTTCTTCTGTTTGTATTGATAATTTATATGTATTCGCAATTCCTTGTACAGTTTGGATTGCTCTTTTATACGGGCTAGAAATCACAACATCAATATGTTTATCTTTTAATAAGCGTGTTACATTCTCTGCATCTAAGTACCCTTTTTCAGATAAAGGTCGCTCCCGTTCTTCTTTTGTATAGGTAGAATGGGCATGGCGAACGAAATAGATTGTTGTCATTTATTCATCTCCTTTTTCCGTTTCTACCCAAATTCAATACATTACCATCAAATCCCTTTACCTTTATAATAAGTGCTTTCAAATTTAAATGTTGATTTTCATATTAATAAAAGGGAAACACCCCATATGGTGTTTCCCTCATTTAAAATAGACTACATTCAATTAAATACTTTATCAATTTTATTTCTATCGTATTCTAATATCCAATCATTATATGTATTATAAATATCCCTAATTGTATCAGGAGAGGTAGCTAATACATCACAACCTCTATCATCATAAACGTGAAATATAGTATTCTTGTTAACATTTATAAAATACACCCTATGAAAAATACTCGGTTTTATTCCCATATCTTGATTACAAATTGCTTTTAGCATAGGAATGTATGTAAAGTCAGAGATTTTACATTTCAAAGTATATCTATGTGTTTTATATGCTCCATCTTCATCTTCTTCTTCTGGAAAAACATAAGGGATTGTATTTTTCTGTAACTTAAACAAATCGGACTTCTCTTTGACATACTTAGAAAAGATATTCAATTTCTGTTTGAAAATTTCACCGTTTGCATAGTCATTTACATCCACTACAATATAAATATCATCTTTTGTTGAATGTAAAGACTGAAATAAAGTAATCGTCCTTTTATAAACGCCTTCTAAATATAGACAATTTTCATAAATGTTATTACAATCATAGTCCACACCTAATCTAAAACGAATACCAATATCCCAATTATAAAATAGAGGTGGTCTAAGTTCTAAATTCGGAAACGTTTCAAGCATATACTCATTCAACCTCATCTCAATACCTACCTTTAATAGCATGTTGTTTACATAATAAAATTATTTTATTATAATTTATTTCTAAACTCTTCATCTGTTATAGCATCTTGAATAAAATAATTTATATTATTTCTCAGCTTTTGATATACAACTTGATCTTCTATATCGTTAAACATAATTACAACTTCTACTTTATTCCCTTTCTTATCTGTAGTATACAAGCTTTTTGTCAATACGAATGCGGTAGAACCACCTTTTTGCCCCGCAAATTCTAACTTACTATTATTAACTGTTCCTTTGAAAATATTCTCGATTTCTTCTTGCATTAATTTAGGAAAATAATTTCTACTATTTATTTTTCCCATTATACTCATATAATCTTTAGCGTTTGCACTCACTAATCGATCTGACCAAATTCGCTGAAATTCCATATCTACCTTTAATGGAATTTCACGTTTTTTCCATTCTTCTTCACCTTTCATCCATTCATGAATTTGTAACACATGTTTATTATACTCATCCTTTGACATGTTACGTATCATTTCTAATGATTGATTTTCTGGCTTATGAAGCTCTTTTTCTACATACCCTCTCATATATAGTGAAGCTGTATACGAAGAGAACTTATCATGACTAGTAAGCTCTAACTCTTTTATACTTTCATTTACTCTTTCTATTCCAAGCTTATCTAACAAATATGTTGTATTTGCGTTAGAACTATAATGAATCATTCCTTTAGCGACTTCTTCTAAAGCGATTTGTCCATTTTTCACTAATTCTCTCGCTTTGGCATCTTCTAACCAGTTAGGATGTGCTCCACCATCAGTATCTTTAACGTAATATTTTTCTAGCTCGTGCAATGAAATTTGTTCATCACGACTTATTTTTCCTTCTGACACTTGCTTAGCAAATTCAACTGCTATTACGATTTTTGCCGTACTCGCTAATGGCAATTTTTTATTTTCATTTATAGATGTTAATATCTCACCATTTTTTCTAATCAGTAATGAACATGTCTCATCGTCTTTATGTTCTTTTATATAGGTTAATACGTAATCAGAATCTTTTTTTGACAAATAATACTTCATTATGACAAAGAAAGCTATAATTGCTACTATAATCACTCCTGCAACAATTCCTATAATCTTTAATATGTTCACAATATACCTCCTCTAACAAATTTCCTTCTATATCATAATTATACCGAACTAAATTACAAAATTATACAAAACAGAATAACTCTTCCTACACATAAAGAATTATTATTTTATTTCACACTGTATTGCACGAAAAAATCTCATGAATATGTCTAACATTCACATAACAAAAAAACATGCTTTCATGATGAGAGCATGTTTTGTGATATTCTTCACATTGTTTCGTTAAAAAATTATCTTTTTATTTACCATGATGTAACATTAAATCACTAAGTTCTTCTTCAATGTGATTTAATTTCGCAACGCCTTCTTTCCATTTATGAATATAACGTGAAACCCCAACGAAAAACAAAACAATAATTGTGGAAAGAATAATACCATATACGATTGCTACAGTACTCATAGTTACACTTCCTTATAATTAGTAATGTGGTTATTAGTTATATTTTTATTATAAACCTTTTTCTTTTAAAATACTTCGATTTCAACTTTTTGTAACAAAATTGATTTTTCTAACATTTCGTTCGTAAAAATGGCATATTTTTCACAAATTATACAAAACTTCACCATATGTACTATTACCATATGAGTTATATTATTAAATAGAATAAAGGGGATGATATACTATGACGACTTGGTTTATTGTGATGTTAGTTGTATTTGGAGCATTTAAAATTATCGTTTCTAGCCTTCCTAACACTGTTATTGAATCCATTATTAGCAAGTACGAAACACATCCACAACTTGACGAAGAGAATGTGACTATTACAATTCACGGAAATAACGTAGAAGGCGAAAAGAAATCAAAAATTATTCATGATTTTAACGCAGGTTTATTTTTAGATCGCTATTATGCACCACCCCATAATGAAGGCACTCCTTTAATTATCAATGCAAAACGTGGTAAAAAAGATTTCACATTTTATATTTACAGTCATGAAGAGCATGTTGATGTTGTAAAACAATATAAAAAGAAGGTAGTTGCTTATAGTTTACGCTCTAAAAATCTTCAAAACAGTGATATGTTCGTATCAGCTGATTTGTATAGTGATAATAAAGTTATTGAATTTTGACTAAAAAAGATAAGAGCCTTACTACATTCTATATGCAGCAAGGCTCTTTAAAGTTGTTTCAAATTATATCCATCTGCTTATGTAATGCTTAAAAAATGAATAATAAAGTTGTTTACTTCTTATTAAACTAACGCCCCCGTTAGTTTAAGTGTAACTCTTCACAATTATTTGATATTATATAGATAAACAGAAATATAAATCAGAATTTAGTTTATAGTTATAAAAATAAGTTATTTATACCCTTATAATTCTTCAGAAAGGAGAGTGTATGAAAAAGACTATTGTTTTTGTATTAACGATATTTATATTATTCTCAGGATTCGCAACACAAAGTTATGCGTTGTCAGATTCGAAATCTGTGGCAATACAAGCATTGCTAGATGATGCCTGTCGTACGTCAGGTGTGCCTGGAATGTCACTCTCAATACTTGCTGATGGTGAAGTGTTCTACTTTTCTTCTGGGTATGCAGATCTTGAAAAGGGACTGTCTGCAAGTGAAAATACACTCTATGAGTTGGCCTCGGTGAGTAAAGCTTTTACTGGTATGGGGATTTTGCTATTGGAAGAGCAAGGGCTGCTATCAATGACTGACCCTATCCAAAAATATTTACCTTGGTTTACGTTAAAGTATCAAGGTAAACCTGTTGATATGCAAAACCTTACACTAAATAACTTTCTTCACCATACCAGCGGCCTAACAAATATTAGACATCTTCAAAATATTCCACAAGGTAATACGCCTGATATGTTGCAAAAGACCGTGGAAACGCTGGTAGATGCAGAATTGGCGTTCTCTCCCGGTGAACAATATAACTATGGAACCGTTAATTATGACGTATTGGGTTTGGTTATTGAGATTGTATCACGACAAAGCTATGAAGACTTTATGAAGGAGCAGGTATTTATACCCTTAGGTCTTCACCAGACGTATGTTTATAAAGAAGATGCTCAAGCCACTGGACAGTTAGCACAGGGCTACCGTTCTTCCTTTTTTATAACAACTCCATTTAACGCTCCGGATTATGCTGGGAATAAACCTGCCGGCTATATCATTTCTAATACAAAAGATATGGCGCGTTGGATGGGCATACAGATGGGTATTGTGCAGGACATACCCGAAATATTTCACAGGGCTATCGAAAAATCACATAGGGGTGATATGTCTGTTTCGGCTGTCAATGATATGTATTATGCGGCAGGTTGGTCGGTAAACGCCGAACAAACGTTTATAGAACACACTGGGGGTAATCCAAATTTTAGTACCAAAGTAGCCATACTGCCAAATGAAAGAACAGCCATCTGCTTACTGAGCAACGGCGCAAATACCAATATAAACCTGGTACTAAAAGTTAAAAATATATTACACGGCAATCTAACTCAGTCATATGAGATAAGCGGCACACAGCTTTTGGACATCATTTTGTCGTCTACCACAATTATTCTTTGCCTATTAGCCGTTCTGTTATTTTTCTTAGGATTAAGAAAAAGGAAAACGAATGAGCAGCAGCCAATGACAAAAAAGAGAACAATCGTAACAATTATTTTCCTAATCGCTACGATTGCCCAGTGTATAATGTTTTTTGCCCTCGATTGGTCAACGATACTTATTTGGCAAACATATAGTGTTCTTACAGCTTTAATTTCGTCAACATTATTAACAGCAAGCATTACTTGGTTTGTATATACTCACCGATTAGATGCCTCGTTCCGAAAATAAGTATAATGTTAAGTAAATAAATCCTAATTTATCGATATTTTTAATTTAAAAAACAGAAGACACTTCTCCTAGTTAAACCCACTTGCTATTTCTTCCACTAACCTGCCTCGTTAGTAGAAGAAGGATTTTTAAACAACTATATTATTTTTTAAATGACTTTATTGTAAATTAAACAACTTTATTATCTCTGTACATGATTTAGCTTAATACTCATATATAAAAAGGAATCCACGAAATATGGATTCCTTTTTTCTCATTTACTGAAAAATAAGCTCTGTCTTTAAACTATCTTTCGGTAACAACCAGTCTTTTTTCTCTAAACTCCCCATTAATAATTCCCTTTGTTTTGTCGCAATACTTTCTTCATTTGTTTTAAATGACACTTCTATTACGAAGTCCTCTTCTAATTTCCCAGTATTACTTAATGGCCAAATTTCAATATTTGCTTTTATGTTTTCAAACTCTCCTGTATATCGCTTCATTAATACAGGACCGTAAATACGGGAATTCTTTAACATCTCTTCTCCCCAATTTGTATACAACCATTTGTTCATTTTCCCTGGTAATTTTTCTATTAACATGTTTTGAGCAGCTTGTTCATTTGGTAAATCAAGTATCCCATATCCTTTAGCACTGTAACTTTTCTTATTTGAAATGCTTAATGTTTTCTTCTCAAATCCCCAATCTATTTCCGCCTCATAACTATCCGTATTACTATCGAATCCTTCTTTTTTAGCTACTTCTAGTGCATCTTGAATTACACCATTTTGAATAGGATATCTTTTTTTATATGTTAGTTCAAAATCTTTACTAAATTCTTTCTTTCGAATTCTAGCAAACCAACCTTCATCACTTAAACTTTTATTTGCAGTATCTAAAAATTGCACTTGTATTCTTTCATATTTTGTACCAGCCTGGAAATGTTCTAGCACCTCTTGCTTCATCTCTTTGTTATAACCTAATACTTGTTCTGGCTTTAATAATAACTTCACTTCAAAACTAGGTTTCATTGGACTAGCAGTAAACCCTTCCTTAACGTTATAAAGGAAACAACAAAAGAAAATGCTTACGAATACAAATACTTTTTTCATATACCTATCCCCTTTGTATTTTAAATGACTTCTATACGTTCCATTGCAAGTGAATATACATTTTCATATCCTGCTGTACTTAGCTTTTGTTGTAATCGATCTGTATCCTCTTTCAAAGCGTGTACTAGCACCGTATGTTCTGGTAATAATGTATTTAACATCTCTTTAACATCTCTTATACTTTGGTGAACTTTATACGGAACTCGATTCACCCTACATGTACTCCTTACAGGTTCTTTCATAACTCTTTCTGCAAAACTCCCTTTCGCAATGTGCCCAGTAAAAATAACGGCATTCCGCTTTTCATTCCGAAGCTGTTCATAGCATAACTGTGCTCGTTTCGTTTGCATATTCGCATCACTCATTACAACTATTCCGTAACTATTTTGCATACTAATATCATTATCCATCACTATTATGTTTCTTTTTAAACTCTCCATAATCCATTTAAATTCTTCATTATTTTTTATCCAATCTTTATATACGAACATCTCTTCAAATCCAGCCAAGATTT
The DNA here is from genome assembly GCF_038006365.1 of Bacillus sp. FSL L8-0152. Classification (NCBI taxonomy): domain Bacteria; kingdom Bacillati; phylum Bacillota; class Bacilli; order Caryophanales; family Bacillaceae; genus Bacillus; species Bacillus sp. FSL L8-0152. The sequence continues at coordinate 1,746,429 of NZ_JBBOVB010000001.1, read as the reverse complement.
CTTTATCTACTATAAGCGGAAATTCTTTATATCGTTCATATAAATACAATACTATATCTTGCGCCCTACCAAGTTGTGGCAGCGGTAATAATGCTATTCCTTTATTCTGCATAACTCGTTCAATTTCTGCACATAGATCGTCTAATCTTTCATTTTGCGAAACATCATCTGTGTGATAAGCGGCATCCACAATTGCGACTTTTATATTATGGCCCAATTTCTCAGGTAAATTAGCTCGTAGTATATTAGACTCTGCTGAATAATCGCCTGAATAAAATACGTATGTATTACACATATCAACTAAAAACCAAACAGCTCCCAATACATGCCCACTATATCCCCATTGAAACCGCAATGTAGGAGTAATTTGTACCCATTCATTTGGATTACTAATCTCATCAATACATACATAATTTAAATCTTTTATGTGTTGGTCGCTATAAGGTAAATCCCACCCTTGCATCACATTATAGTTTCTCCATTTTTCATAATATAACGGCAGTTGCTCCTTCGTATAACGAGTCGTCCAAATTTTTTTCTTATAGCCATACTTCGCTAATAAAGGTAAACCCATCGTATGATCTTCATGGATATGTGATAAAAATACCGCATCTAAAAATGGAACAGCTTCTCTCTCTATTTTTGGATAACTATCCTCATAAGATCGATTAATACCACAATCAAATACTATTTTCACCTCTGTATTTTTTACAAAATAGCAGGAGCGACCGTACTCTCCTGCTCCTCCCCACACTTCCACTCTCATCATGCTACCCCTTTTCGCTTTTGCTCCATATGTTGCAGCAGTAATAAGCACATTGTTGTAAGTCCAACAGAAACAACGGCCATCGCCATGCCTATAGATACTTCACCCTGTTCAAATTGAGCAAAAATAAACGTTGCTGACGTTTCTACTGATGGAGGTAATACGAGAAGCGATGCTACTAACTCTCTTATCGAAATTGTAAATGTCATCGCCCATCCAGCAAGAATGCCTGGGATAATAAGAGGCATTATTATTTTTCTAAAAATATAAATATAATTTCCAGAAAAAACACTTCCTGCCTGCATGAGAGAATCATCAATTTGTCCGAGTGATGATTTTACATATTGCACCGTGTAAGGTAAAAACAGAACAACATACGTTACGATAACCATGATTGGTGTATTGTAAATTGACATAGGCATATATGGTGAATTCCAAAATAGAATAAGACCTACAACCATAACGATTCCTGGTACCATATTCGGTAACATACCGCACATATCAAGCCATTTTTCAGAGGTTTTTTTCCCCTTTCGAATCATAAGTGCCAAAAAGACTCCAATCATTACCGCGATAATCGCTGTTACGAGTGAAAAAAGAAAACTATTCCATAAAGCCTCTAATCCCGGAGATCCTATTGTAAACAATGCCTCATAATGGCTTGTTGTAAAGTTATTTACATGTAAACCGCCGCCTCTTAATTTTGACAAAGAAGCAATAATTATAGAAAAGTATGGAATTCCAATTGATACTATTAATAAACCAATTACATACATCCATGCTACAACGCGCGTAAATATAGACAAAGTATATCTTTTAGATTTCACACCTTTTCCACTAACCATTGCATATGAATACTTTCGATTCAATACATTTTGCATATACCAAATAAGCATACAAGCACTAAGTAATAAAGAAGATAATGCTGTTGCACTACTAAAATCAATTGGCCAACTCGAAATAAATTTATGGATTTCTGATGTTAACACGTGGAATCCTATTCTACGTCCGAATGTAGCCGGTGTTCCAAATTCAGCAATCGTCTTTACGAAAATGAGTAAAGCACCCATTACATAACTTGATACTAATAACGGCAATATTATTTTTCTTAAACGATAGAAAAAACTTCCGCCATGAACTGCTGCAGCTTCTTCTTTACTACTCCCAATCTGAAGTAACGTGTTTTTCAGCATGAAATAAAGGAATGGGAATAAATGCAGACTCATAATTAAGACCATACCTCCTAAACTAAAAAACGATGATGAAACTGTCTTTAGCATCGGAAAAAATTGTTCAAAATAGCCGTTAGGTTGCATGAACAAAATCCAGCCCATTGATCCAATATACGGCGGTGTCATAAATGGAATCATAAAAACAATATCTAACTTACTATACTTTCCTACATCTGTTTTGCTCATAATAAACGCCAATGGAAATGCAAATATTGTAGCTCCTATTACAACGAGTACACCTAGAAGCAGCGAATTCAGAAAAATCCCAGCTAATCCACCACTCTGCATCACTTCAAAAGGCTTTAAAAAGTTCCAACTGCTATTTTCATATATACTAGAAAATAAAATAAGAAAAAGGGGAATGACGATTAACATCGCCACAAGCAATAACGCTACCGTCATTCCAACTTGTCTTACTGATACGAATCGATTTACCATGGAATCACCATCTTATTGAAATACTTTCTTAAATTGTTTTCCTATTTCATCTTGCTCTTTCTCAACTGTTTTCCAATCAATATTTAATACTGGAATCTCTTCTACATTTGGTCTATTTTCAGCTTTTATATCTGTTCTACCAGGCAATAAATACGCTTTAGAAACTTGTTTTTGTACATCATCGGATAATAAATAATCAATAAACTCTTTTGCGCCTTCTACATTTTTACTATCCTTCATAATCCCCGCTGCGCGTGGACTAATAACTGTTCCGCTTTTTGGATATACGATATCAACAGGTTCACCCTTTGCTTTTGCGCTGTACGTCATATAATCAACACCCGCAATTACCATATCTTTCGCACCTGTTACAACTGGGTCTAACGCTTCCTGATTTGCTCCTGCTACTGTAACTTCATTTTTCTTAAGTTGTTCAAATAAATTCCATCCATCTTTTCCATTCTTTTTCACATATCCAGTTACAAAGTCTAAAGCTGAACCTGAAAGTGCTGGATCTGGAAGATTCACTTTTCCTTTCCATTCCCCTTTCGTTATATCGCTCCAATCTTCAGGCGCTGTCTTCACATTTTTTGTATTGTACACAATCCCTAATGCTGAAGCACTATACCCGAAATAATGTCCTTTATCATCTGACCATTCAGAACGCAGCTTATCAGCTTGTTTCGCTTCTTTATAAGCTAACGTTTGACCCTCTTTCTTTAATCCTTCCATCGCTGGTAATGATGCAAGTACGACTACATCAACGACTGGATTTTGCTTTTCAGCTTCCATTCTGGCTAAAATTTTACCAGTTGTCCCTTGAAACATTTCCACCTTTATACCAGTTTTCTTTTCAAAGTCTTTTTGAATTTTTTCTGCTAACCCTTTTGGCCCTGCACTATATACAACAATTTTCTTTTCAGTCGTATTTTTACTTTTTGCATCTGCATTGCCTGTCTTTGAACTACACCCTGTTACTACAGCCGAAAATAATAAAGTACATACAAATAAAGACTTAAGCGAACTGAATTTCTTCATACGATTCTCCCCCTATATGATGAATACATTTTTTTGGCACATATAACGATACTGGTTTACCGATGCTTAATTTACTATTGTGATAAGCTGTCCATATTCCGAGTGCCCCCATGTTTACTTTTATTTCATACCGTTCTCCTACATATGTAACGTGCTGAATTTCACCTGTATACATTTCGCACACTTCATTTTTCGTCCAGCTCACATGCTCTGGACGAACCATTTTTTTACCCTCTACAAGCCAATTCGCCTTACCAACAAATTTGGCAACAAATTCATGAGACGGTTTCACATAAATATCTTCCGGTGTTCCTTTTTGTAATACTTCTCCTTGTTTCATGACAATAATTTGGTCTGACATTGACATTGCTTCTGTTTGGTCGTGAGTGACATACAGTGCAGTTAAACCAATGGAATGAACGATATCCATAAGCTCTATTCTCATTTCTTCTCGCAAAATTGCATCGAGTGCACTTAGCGGTTCATCAAACAAAATAAAATGAGGTTTTGTTACAATTGCTCTAGCGAATGCGACACGTTGTTGCTGTCCACCAGAAAGTTCGTGTGGATACCTTTTCTCCATACCTTGCAGGCGAACTCGCTTTATCGCATCTTCTACTTTTTCTCGCAATTGATTCGTTTGCTTTGTAGCTCTTAAACCAAATGCAACATTTTCAAAAACAGTCATGTGCGGCCATAAAGCAAAATCTTGAAATACCATACCGATATTCCGTTCATGAGGAGATGTCTTTATCTTTTTTGCAGCAGAATACATGCACTGGTTTCCAAAATATATTTCTCCCTTATCCGGTTCTTCAAGCCCTGCTATCATTCTAAGTAAAGTCGTTTTCCCACATCCCGAAGGTCCTAAAAGTGTAGTAAATTCCCCTTGTTTCATTACAATCTGCAACGGCTTTAACGCCTGTATTTTTCCAAATGTCTTTTCTAATCCACTAATTGTAATATCCATTGCTTCACCTCTCTCCCCTCATTCTTAACCTGCTTTCATTCTATATGGAAGATTTATACTGAATGTTAATGTACTGTAAAGATTAAATTAAAAAACTTCTAATAAACTATTTATTTCTATAGATTTTTTCTATAGTTAAAATAAAAAAGGCGGCAATTCATAATGAATCTCTTAAAATTAGAAATTGTAGTACTTATTAAGAAATACAAAAAGCTTACAATCGTTGCAGAAAAACTTGGCGTTAAACAACCAACTATTACATTTCATATAAAAAGCTTAGAAGAAGAACTCGGTGTATCTCTATTCGAATTACGTTCTGGAAGGTATTTCTTAACAGAGGCTGGTGAGGCTTTGCACCATTATGCTTGTAAAATAGATGCGCTTATGAAAGAAGCTAGACGTGTCACGCAAGAGTTTAAAGATTTTCATAAAGGTGCTATAACAATCGGCGCTAGTTATGTACCAGCGACTTATCTTTTGCCAGAAGTCGTTCATCAATTTCAATGTGAATTTCCCAATATAAAAATAACGCTACTAGTGAAAACAGCCCCTGAAATTCGAATGATGCTACAAAATCACGAAATCGATCTTGGGATAATTTCCGCTGCTCCATTTGATGAACCACTTTTAAAACAAACGAATATAATGCCCGATACACTTGTTCTTGCCTTTTCCAAAGAACATCATTTTTCAAAGAAAGACAATGTATCGTTACAAAATATCGAAAAGGAACGCATACTATTGCATCGTAATCCATCTACAACGAGAGATTTACTTACACAATGGACGTTAGCGCATAACATTACATTCCAATCAGAAATTGAATTAGACTCATTAGAAACGATGAAACAAATTTTAAAATATGGTAATGGAATTGCCTTGATTTCTAAACTTGCTATCGAGCAAGAAATACAACGAAATGAGCTATGCTATATACCAATCCCTGAATTTGAATTTCAGCGTAATATTTATACGATTCATCATGAGGACAGATGGAATTCTAAAATCATTTCTTTTTTACTACAGAGCATCACTTCATTTGCAACAAAAAATTAAAAGGCTGTCGTTATGCACGACAGCCTTTTAAACTATAAATCTATTTATTTTTCTTTGCCTCAATTTTTGCTTGCGCCTCTTCAGCCTTATCTAATGCTTCTGATACTTTCTTCTCTTTTTCTTTCACTTCATCTATACTATCGACAGCTTTAATAATTTTATCGATTCCTTCTTCTTCTACCTTTCTACGCTTTGCCACTCTTTCATTTACTTTCTCTTCCACATCTTTTGCTTTTTGAAGCATATTCTCTGCATTTGATGTTACAGCTTTTTCAAGTGCATCGTCTTTTTTCTTTTGTAACACTTCATTTGCAATGTCTTTCGCTTCTAAATACTTACCGTCTTTTAATGATGTTGCTCCGTGATCCATTTTCTCGGCCATTTCTTTATATGATTTCGCTTCATTCCCGGACTTCTCTTTTTCTGCTTTTTCAAACCACATTGCTGCATCACTATATTTTTCATCTTTCAATGATTGCATACCTGTTTCAATATATGTGTCATAATTGCTACATCCAGCCATTACGACTAATAGAAAAAGCATAACAAAACTTAATTTTTTCATGCTGTTGTCTCCTTTTCTTTGCAAGCTCACTTTACTTTAACATACATGAAAAAGAGTTTCAAAAACTAAAATACCAATTTAGTCATTTTTATAATAATAAGTCAAATTTTTATTATTTTCTTATTTTTAAGCGGACACATCTACTTGTTTTTTCGCCATATGTTGCTTTACTCCAACTAATACAACTAACAATAACCCTCCGCCTATTGTCATCATAACAATGCTAGTTGGCAACATATCTAATAGTAGTCCATATACAATCATACCAAGTGGTGCGATTGCAGTCGCAATTGTTTCAAGTAGGCCAAACACACGCCCTAGGTAGCTCGGATCTGTCGTTTTTTGCATATGTACTTGCATTGGAATGTTTACAATCATAATTGCTATACCAGTTAACATCATAAAAGCAATATAGTAAATAAAACTTGCTACTTTTGGAATGACAACTAACAACGGAAAGACTGTACATAAACTTAAACCTGCAAACAAAAACAGTCCAGTATAAATAGAACGAAATGGATTATTCACTTCTTTACGCACTGATAAAGCAATCGCTCCCATTAGCATCCCGACTGCTAACATTCCCTCTACAGTACCGAGTTGCCTTGAAGATAAATGCAATGTATGGACGATAATGTACGGAAGTGCAACTGTTAGACCACACGCAAAAAAGTTTACCCACAATGCTATTTTCATTAAACCATATATTTCACGTTGTCTTTTTACATATAAAAAACCTTCTTTTATACTCGTCAAGAAATGCTCTGTACTTTCAGCCACTTCTTTTTTATATAAATCAAATACGATAAATAATTGCAAAATAACCGCTAAAAAGAACGTAATGCTATTTAATAGGAAAACGATTTAATTGAAAAGAAACCATATACAACTCCGCCAATAATCGGTCCTAAAATATTTGATAAAGAAGCCGCCGTTTGATTTAAAGCACTCGCTTTTTGAATACGTCCTTCATCTACTAAACTCGGAATAGACGAAGTTAATGCAACAGAATAAAAACTTGCACAAATTGATAATAATGCTGCTGAAATATAAATAAAAAGAAGTGATGGCCCAAATATAGTAGCAAGAATAAACATACTAAGCATCGTTAAACTACTTAATAAATCAGTACCAATGACAAGCCATTTTCGATTCACACGGTCTGCTACAGCACCAGCAATTGGGCCACAGATCATCCTTGGAAGTGATCCGCAAACGAGCGTAATTGCAAACCCCATCCCTGAACCAGTAGTCTTTAATACATATAACCCCATTGCGAACGTATAAATACCTGCGCCTAATAAAGACGTCATTTTTCCAATCATCATTAAAATGATATTTCTAGTTGCAATCTTCATTCTTGAATCATGTTGTCCTATACTTATATCTCCCATTTTTGACTCTCTCCCCTTAAAAGTTAAATTGTGTTAAACTTATTATATAATCAACTTTCCAATTTCCACAACAAAAAGTTAAATACAATTAAACTTTTTAAATATAAAGGAGCAATAATATGGCAACTCTCGGTGAAAAAATTAAAGCATTACGAAAAGATAAAAAGCTTACGCAAACAGCACTGGCAGGTTCGGAACTGACAAAAAGTATGCTTAGTCAAATTGAAAATGGAAAAGCTACACCTTCTATGAAAACATTACAATATATTGCGGAAAAACTTGAATGTGAAACTAGCTTTTTATTAGAAGAAGATGAAGAAGAAATTGTGGAACTCATTCAAAAAATGGAGCCATTAATAAAATCAAATAAATGCGATGAAGTATACAAGACTTTACTACCTATCGTTCAAAAAGAACTATCCCTTACTTTAAACACAGCACGTTTATATAAACAATTCATAACTGGAGCGGCCATTATGAACGATTATAATATTGAATATTACGTTGAAACAGCTGTTTCTATATTTGAAAAATATACTTTGTATCGTGAAAGTACCGAAACGAAATTACTGTTTTACTATATGCTCTACAAACGGAAAAAATATAAAGAATGTTTACAGTTGATTACCAAAATTCGCGATGAATATAAAACGAAGAATTTAGAAATGGATCTTATTACACATATACAATTATATTTAAAAGAAGCAATTATTTTACTCGCATATGGTAATTATGAAAAATGTGAAAAAATCATTTTAGATGCACTTGCATTTTCAAAAAAACATCAAGTGTATTATAAAACAGATGAATTTTACCGTATTTTATCTTATCAAAAAATCATTACAACCGATAAAGAACGATATTTATATTACATAAAAAAATCGGAGCAATTTTCCATTTTTACAGAAGATACTTTATCCGCTGCAAATATAGATATATTAAAAGCTTATTACTACAATACCGTTACAAATGAATATACAATTGCATTAGAACATTTAGAACAATTCCGAGAAAAACTAAAAGATGTACCGATTTTTCAAGAAGATGGATTGTATTATCTTGAAAAAGGAAAATCTCTGTATGGTTTAAAACGGTACGAGGAAGCTTTGGAAACATTAAAACGTGCTAATATTCCAGATTATATGAGTCATCCACTTGATCAGTCATGGTTATTAACAGCTGGCTCATATCGTGCCCTGTGTCATATAGAACTTCAAGATAAACCAGCTGCTCTGAAAGAAGCAAAAGAAGCAGTTCAAACGATAGATGGTTATCCTGATTCCATCTTTTCTTCATTTATTAAAGAAACATTACAAATAATACAAAAACTTTAAGAATGTCTCTAAATGGTATATTATTCCTCTTTTTTAGCAAAGATAATAATGATGGGAGGAATATAAATGAATATACAACGTGCAATAGAGCTTTCTGTGTCAGCGGAACAAGCCAATGTCAGTTTTCAAGGCATGCCTGTTATGATTCAACACGTCGATGAAAGCAATGAAACCGCCCGCATATATGAAGTAAAAAACCCAGGACGCGAATTAACTGTTCCAGTTAATAGCTTAGAGGAAATATAAGAAATGCCACTTCTCTTTTGAAGTGGCATTTTTCTTATTTCAGATTACTTATTATAAATTTCTTCAATCTTTTATTTTACATGAGCTGAAAAAATAAGAATTTTCTACTTCTTTTCTTTTTATGACCTGCTAAAATACAAACTATGGATTAATTATTCGTACTATACATTAAGGAGGAAAAATAATGGCATCTAATTTAGAAAAAAACAAGCCTTATTATGCAGTTATATTCACTTCTAATTTATCAAATGATACAACAGACTATAATACCGTTGCCGGAAAAATGGAGGAACTTGCAAAGCAACAACCTGGATTTTTAAGTGTAGAAAGTGCACGAGGTAATTCTGGACTCGGAATAACAATTTCTTATTGGGAATCACTTGATGCAATTGAAAATTGGAAGAAGAACACCTTACATAAAGAAGCGAAAAAAAGAGGTCGTGAGCAATGGTATGAAAACTTCCACCTGCGTATCTGCCTTGTTGAGAAAGAATTTAAGTTTCATAGAGGTACTTTATAACTATGAACAAAAAAGTAGCTCTCATTGTTGTTCATGAAATATATGGTGTGAACGACCATATGCATAACGTTACCAACCACTTTACTTCATCTCATATAGACGTATTCTGTCCTAATCTTCTACAATCGCAACATGCATTTCATTATCGTGATGAAGAAAAAGCATATGAACATTTTATAAATCATATTGGATTTGATTATGGAAAAAAGCAAATTGAAGAATTCATTTCTCATCTTTCTAGTAGTTATACACATATTGGACTTATCGGCTTTAGTGTTGGAGCTACCATCTCATGGCTATGTAGTAACAATCCGAAAATAAATTTTATTATCGGATGTTACGGTTCTCGTATACGCGACTATGTTCACATAAAGCCTACATGCGCTACACTACTTATATTTCCTGAAAAAGAAGCTAGTTTTTCAGTATCCTCTTTAATTCAAACATTGCAGCAACAAAATAATCCTTTATTAGAAATAAAACAACTACACGGTGAACATGGATTTCTAAATCCGTACACTGAAAAATATAACAGGCACTCTACAAAACAAGCATACAATTTAATAGATTCATTTCTTGTAAAGTGAAACTTCAATCAGTGGGGGCATCCCCCACCTAATCTCTTTTCTTACGTTGAGTTTTAAGGTGTGGGTCTTACTGCCCATGCGTGATAAAAACAATCTTATAAAGGAGAATCAAATGACGCTGACATTACTCTTACTTGTTTTCATACTCATTGCCTTTATCTCAGCGCTAACTATCATTTTTAAAACCGTAAAAAAAGGATATTTTTCAACCGCCCCTACTTACAATCTATTATCATTTGCATTTTATTTTTTACAAATTGGATCTTATATGTAACAACTTTTTATTCGTTACTCCCCGAGAAAGTTAGCGAGTTCATATTCCTGCCCATTTGGTTTTTCCTTTGTATTTTAGGATTTATCGCTTTTTGGCACGAATGGAGAAATAATCGTGTGTTCTCGATATGTATTGGTTTTCTTTCCTTTATTAGTTTTCTATTTTGGTTATTGTTGTTAGTTCTTTCGGGGATGTAATAGAAGAAGGAAGAAAAGCCAACTTTCAACTTTTCTTCCTTCTATGTTTACCTTTAGCTTTCACTGTCACTGATTCACAAGGTGTATAATATATTTGAGGCGTCGCCTTATCAACAAACATCATAAATGTAATAAAACCGAGAATAAAGAAAATAAACAACGTTAACAAAATTGCTCCTATCGTTAAAAGTATCATAACACCACCCCTATATTTTTCATGTTATTACACTTTTCGCTATTATATGAGCGTAATCCTTTTTAGAAAAAGAAACGTAACAAAATAATCACAACCACTCCCGTTAATACTGTACCTAATAAACTACGAGTATATATCGCTACAAGAAATGTTGGAATTGCTGCAATAAGATAATCCCACTGCATCGTCTCATGCATAAATAAAACTTGTGCTAAAAGCGCTGCTAATATCGCAATTGGTATGTAATTTAACCATTTTAAACCCCAGTCAGGAATTTGTAGTTTGCTAAATACGAGTAGAGGTAAAATACGTGGCACGAGTGTAACAGCTCCTGCTGCTAGTAAAAGTAATAATACATCTAATCTCATTTCCATCTTTCAATCACCACTCCAATCGTCGCAGCTAGTAATGTTGCGATAATAACCGCTATACTATCTGGCATAAATAGGTGTGAAACGTATGCGATAATAATCGCTACAATTGCAACACTTAAATGAATTACTAGTGTTGGTTTACTACTTATAAGCTGAAGAACAAATAATCCGATAAACATCGCTGGTAATGCATAATCCATCCCGTATGTATGTGGATCTGGTATCCACTCACCAAACAGCCCACCAATAATAGTAGCAAGAATCCAATTTAAATACGCTGTTACGTTAAGCCCAATCATCCACCTTTCACCTAAATATCCTTTTTGCGCTGCATGCTGCACTGCAACGCCGAAAGTTTCATCTGTAATTTGAGAACCGATGATTAAGTTTTTAAATAGAGGAATTTTCGTAAAGTACGGTGCAAGCGCTGCGCTCATTAATAAATGGCGTAAATTAACAAAAAATACAGTGAAAATAATTGCGGAAGCAGGAGCACCGGCTGCATACATACCAGCTAATATAAATTGGGCAGAACCTGCATAAATTAAAGTGGACATAAATGCAATTTCAATGATAGAAAAACCTGCTGTTTTTGCAATTACACCAGCTGCTATACCGATGCTCAAATAACCAAATACAGTTGGTAAACAATCTTTTACTCCTTGCTGAAATGTATCATCGCTCTGCAAAGCTACATGTGCCTCAGCTTTACTCATCCTTATCATCCTCCATTCCTTCTAAAGTTCGTTTTCCTGTTACGACATGAACTAAATCTATATTTTCACGCCATAACGTATCTAACTTATCAGCTCCAAATTCCTTTGTGATTTCTTCAACCATAATATCGTGCCGCACATACTCTGTCGCAACGAGAACTAGCGCTGGGTCATACGTTGTAACGGCCCATGAAGTGCTATCATTTGAGAAGTTCGCAATTAATACTTCCTCTCCATCACGAGCAATAACAGTTAAATGACCACCCATTCTCTTTTCAACAACGTGGGGCGTCATATAATTATGGTGAAACGTCGCTCCTATTTTTGTTTCTGGAGCTCCAAATAAGATTGAAAATATATGTACGCCTTCCTCTTCCTTTTGATGAATGTATGGCTCAATTTCATGCACTTGTTCTTCCCATACAGAAATCCATAATTCTTCCTTTGCCCTATTAATTATATTGCATATTTCTTTTAAAACACGATCATTTGAGCGAATATGCGAAATTACATCTATTTGTCGCTCTTGTTCTAAACAATTTAATTTCTCATCTAAAAATTCAAAGGACTTTTCAAAGTCTTTTCGCATTCGATTCATTAATTCGGTAGCTGGTACTGGTACATATTTAACTGGTTCAGAAGGTACAATATGCACCGCTCCTTTATCCATTAACTTACCGAGTACCTCGTAAATCATAGAACGAGGTACTCCTGTTTGTTTACTCACTTCATAGCCTGTTACTGGGGAGTGTTTTAACAATCCAATATACGCTTTACATTCATACTGGGAAAATCCTAACTTTTGTAATTCCTTTATAATTTCATCCATCGGTAACCCCTCACAATCTAAATCGCCCTTACTTCAAAACGACGATTTTGCTTCCCTTTACTTTTTACTTTATCAATAACAAGTGTTCCTATTTCACTCGTATTTTTCACATGTGTGCCTCCACAAGCTTGTTCGTCTAAATTTTCAATTGTAACAATGCGGATTTCTTGGATAGTCGTTGGCAGGAGATTTATTGCTGTTTTAATCATTCCTACAGCATTTTCTGCTTCTTCGCGGCTCATATAGCGAGTGGAAATTTCTTTATTTTGCTCAATAAGTTTATTCACTTCCTCAACAATTTCTTCTACTTCCACGCTCGATAACTCTTGTAACTCATTAAAATCGATACGTGCTTTATCAGGATAAATTTGGTTTCCGGTGCATAGTGCTCCATACTTTTCATAAACAACAGCTCCGATAAGATGCAGTAAAGAGTGATGACGCATTAAATTATGACGTCTTTCCCAATTAATCTCTAATTTAACTGGACCTAATTTTACTTGAGCTTCATCTTTTATATAGTGAACTATTTCTCCCTGCTCGCTCTTTACTTTTTCAACTTCAAATACAGACCCATCTTGTACAATGACACCCGTATCACATTCCTGCCCTCCACCAGTTGGATAAAAAACTGTTTCTTTTAGAAATACTTTATTCCCTTCTACTTTTATCACTTCTGTTTCGCAACTCGTTTTGTATGCATCTTCTAAATATAATGCCGTTGTCATACTCTCACCTCTTTAGTAGTTATAGTTATACCTACTAATATAAAAAATAACATTCATACAGTCAACTTATATTTCAGAATTTTTAATTTTAAATAAAAAAAGCCTTTTATAATAAGGATTTTTTCTACATATTATTATTTATTTTAACTGTAAAGTATTTAATATGTTCCCCGCCAAATGCTCCCGTAAAGTACAACCTGTATACTCTTCCCTAAATACACCCGCCTTCACAAATAAAGGAATGACTTCACTAAAGAATAGATCTAGTGACTTTGGAGGTCCTCCTGGAATAGCAATAAATCCATCTAACGCTCCGGCTTCAAACCTATCCATAATTTGCTTCGCAACGTCTTGTGGTGTACCAACCGCAACCCAATGAGCCGATCCAACAACTTCTGGTCGTTCTAGTATTTGTTCAACTGTTGGTTCATTTTTAATAATGAAGTTCCGTAATAACTCGGCATGAGTTTTACTACGTACAGTTTGATCCCGACTTGGCAGCATCTCTTCTGTAATTTTACTTTCTAACGGAATCCCTCTCGCATCTAATCCGAGAACCATTTCAAGTAACGTATATCTCTTCTCTTTTGTGAGATGTTGATGAGCTTGTCTATGCATTTCTAACGCTTCTTCATATGTATCACCTATAAAGAAATATAATCCAGGTAATACACGTATAGCATCTTGCTTGCGGCCATGCTGTTCTGCTCTTCTTCTTAAATCTTGACGAAGTTCAATTCCTGACTCTACATCTGGCGTTGCGGCAAAAATTGCATCAGCAACAGAAGCAGCAAAATTCCGACCAGACTCTGAAGCACCGGCTTGAAATAATGGCATTTCTCCTGATATATGCTGCGGAATATTAAGTGGACCTTTTACCTTAAAGTACTCACCATTATGCTCAATAGGCTTTACCATCTCTCTAATAACATCAGGATTATCTACTTTCAATACTTCATTAGGGTGACTCCTCCAAAGTTTTCTTACTAACTCTGTACATTCTGCCGCTTTCGCGTATCGTTCCTCAGATGATGGCATCCCTTCCTCACCAAAGTTTTCAGCACCGTCAATGGATGTAACAATATTCCACCCTACTCGGCCGTTACTAATCCAGTGTAACGATTGTAATTGCCTTGCTAATATATATGGTGGATAAAACGAAGTTGAAGCAGTTGTAACGACTCCAATTTTTTCTGTCGCATAAGCAATAGCAGTAAACAGTAACGTCGGGTCTAAAATGACATTCCCTTTATTACGAGCAATTAAATCTGGGTGCGCCACTAAATAATCGGCTTTAAAAACAAAATCTAACTTAGCCTTTTCTGCCTGTAGTGCCAACTCTACTTGTTCATCAATTCCGGAATTAAACTCATTCTCTTGTTCTTTCTTTCTAGAAATTAAACATAATCCAATGCAAAGTTGATTCTTTGTAGACATATATACACCATCCCCTTGTTTTTAATTCACTTAGTTAAACAAATATTGCTGTCATTATGAAATTCTGTTCTTATGAAAATAGATAAAATGATATTGATAATCATTATCATTTTATGATGTAACTGTAATAAAAGCAATAACAAAAAAGACTCCCACTTTTGGAAGTCCTTTATCTCAATATTTCATTCGCTTCTTTTTCATAAATTTTATCAAATGACGTCATAACGCGCTGTGATGCTTGAATCATCTTTTGATCCGTCATAAGATCGGCCATCTCTTTCGTCATATCTACATTTGAATTTTCTAGCATATGATTTTTTACTATTCCTGTTCCGTTCGGTAAATTAGCAATGTTTCCTTCTGCTAGTGTAAAGCTTTTATTTTCACGTTGCACGAGACGAGCATTCGTTTCTGCATCTACTGTTTTTGTTTGCAAACGAGCAATATTATTTTGTGTTACTTCATCATATAATGTACCGTCTGCTTGTACAGCAACCTTTGCTCCTTCCGGAATACGAATACGCTCATTATTCTCTCCCATTACGAAAGCACCTGAAGATGTTTGTAAATAACGATCACTATTTAATGTAAAACTACCATCTCTCGTTAAAAACGTTTCATCATTTTTAGAAGTAATGAAAAATGATGTTGTGCCGGCTGCGCCGTCATCTAAAAAGAAATCTGTAGCGCTATTTGTCATTTGTATATTTCCTTGTACTAAATTCACATGTGTTGCAGCTGGTACTACAGCATAATCGACCGAACCGATATTTGTTACCGCCCCATCTCCGCGGCGATATGTGTCTTGTACATCAAATACTTTAGACGTCATATTTTCTGCTTTAAATCCTGTCGTTTGAGCATTTGCAACGTTATTCGAATGAACATTAATTCGCTGCATGTAGTTCATCATACCCATAGAACCTATATAAAGACCGTTCATATTCGTTTGAATAAGGCAAGCGCCTTATTCTTCACCTCTTTTCTACGATGTTTGTAACATTTGTTTCGCTAAATGTTCAGCTGTAGCGATATGTATATTTTTCCTTATGTCTTGGCCGTCTGTCATTAATACAATAGGAGCTGATGATACTGCTGGAATTTTCAACAATTCACCACTACTTGCTGTTTCATCAAATTTTGTAAACACAATACCATCTATATGAATATCTTTAAAGTTTGTAATGATTTCAATCATATCTTTACTTTTCATCGAAGCTGATAACGTTAAACAAATATAATCTGGCTCTACTTGTCCCATCGTTTCAATCATTTCTTCTACTGTTTCTGTCGTACGATAATTTTTTCCGGCTGTATCAATTAAAATATAATCGACGCGCGCTTCTTCTTTAAAATACGTAAGCGCTCTTGTCATTGCAGCTTCATCACGCACAGCAATTACTTCCGATCCAATTGTCTTTACGTTATCTTGCAATTGCTGCACTGTCCCTATGCGCGAATGATCTGTCGTTATAAAACCAACTGTTTTTTTCTTACCGTGAAATTGCCATGCCATTTTCGCAAGCGTCGTCGTTTTACCAACACCAGTTGGACCGATTAATGCAATTGTTTGTACTTCTTTTTCAAAGACGTTTTCCGTATTGAAATGAGATTTCATATCTTCCAATATGTACCTAATAACTTCTTCTTCCGTAATCATCGTTGCATTTTCAAACTTTATTTTTAACTTTTCAGCATATGCATAAATGAAATATTGTTCCACATCGTTTTGTTCTAGCATCCGAATTACCTTTTGAATAATAAACGGTACAGATTCTTGACTTTCTTTCTTTGGAACTACTTCTTCTTTCTTTACCGGAACGACTTGTTTCACAACTTTTTTCTTTTTCGGTACTTCCGTTTCTTTCGTCTGTTTCACCACGACAATTCCTTTTTCAAACAGCTTTAATAGTTTTTCTTTTTTTCTTGCCCATTCTTCACTATTTCCTGTTTGCATTGCCGCGTATGACATAGAAGTCGTTACGTTTTCTAAATTGTGCAGTACTGATTGAATTCCATTCGCCTTCACAATTTGTTCTGAAGGATCATTCACAACATCCATTAACTGTTCATGAAATTGAGCTGTACCTTCATTCACTTCTTCCTGTTTTTCTTCTGGAAAAGCAACTAACATTTCATAATCCTTTTTCCAGAAAAACGGTATATTTCGTTTTACACTTTCATCGACGACGTAATAATAATCTGTACCATATTGGTCAAATAACTTTCGATACAATTCATTTTTCGAAGCTGCTTTTATTCGCATTAACGCTTCTTTCTTTTCTGTACTTTCCATTACTTCACCCCCTACTATTCAATATAGGCAATTTGATCCACAACAATTTCTGGTGCTAATTCGCTAATACAAAGTACTTGTGCTTCTACTTGATAACGTTCTAGCAGTCTTACAATTGCAAATCTAAAATCTTTTCTACGTGTTAATAACACTGGTTCTCTTCCCATTAAACGTGCTTGCTTAAAGACGCGCTGCACTTGCTCAACGACACGTGTTTCTAAATCTAAATCCCAGTTTAATAAGTAACCTTGATATGAATTATTCACAACATCCGCATCTAACTCAATTGAATCAGAGAAGAGCGCTGCATATATTTTTCCGTCCGGATTTTTCGCATTTTCACAAATAACTTTTGAAATACATTCACGAACAAATGATGTCACACCGTCAACGTGGTTTTGATAAATTTCTTTGCCGTCAATAATACCTTCAATAATTGTTGGTAAATCACGAATAGAAATACCTTCTTTTAGAAGTTGTTTAATAACATTTTGAACGAGTGATAAATCAATTTCTTTCTTCTTAATCTCTTCTAATAGAACGCCATTATCATTTTCAAGCGAGTTAATTAAGTCTTTTACATGTTGACGCTGAATTAATTCATGAAGATTACGTCTAACGACAACATCTAAATGTGTAATTAATATGCTAAGTGGCTCTAACACTTGATAGCCTTTCATTTGTGCATCTTGCACCATATGCTCTAAAATCCAATATCCATCTTCGCCGAAAATTGGATCTTTCGCTGGTTCTGCATCTAAATCAGCCATTACGTTCGGTGTTTTTAGTGCTAATAAATAACCTGATTTTAAAACACCTTCAGCCGCCTTCGCACCTTTAATACGAATAATGTAACGACCACGTGGTCTAAAGCTCGTATTATCTTTAAAGTTAATTCCAGGAACGTTAATACCGAGGTCAGTAATAATCGACTTCCGCATAAGAACAACTTTATCACGAGCTGTTTCCCCGTTAATTTTCTGCTTTACAAGTGCTGCTAAATCTAAACCGAGTTCTACAATAATTGGATATTTATCCGTAAATACTCCGAATGAATCTTCCACTTGTTGCAGTTGCTCATCTTCACCTTGAATCATTTCTAATTCTTTTTGAAGCTCGTCTTCTTTTTCTTTCTTTATTCGATTTTTATTACGAATGCCTAAGAAGATAATCGTTCCACCAACGAGTGCGAATGGTAGAAACGGTAGCGGAGTAAAAATACCCATTGCGATAAATAAACCACCTAGTGCATATACAACGACTTCATGCGCTAATAACTCTTTAAAGATACCTTCTGTTACTGTATCCGGTGAGCCGTCAAATACACGCGTTACGATAATACCTGTTGAAATTGCAAGCATTAATGAACCGATTTGGTTTACGATTCCGTCACCGACAGTTAACTGTGTATAATGAAGAGCTGCATCTGCAAAGCTCATTCTTTGCTGCATCATGCCGACAATTAAACCGAAAATAATGTTTACGAATAAAATGACAATCCCGAAAATAACGTCCCCTTTAATGAACTTCCCGGCACCATCCATCGCTCCGTAAAACTCTGTTTCCATATTTAATTTTTTACGTTTTGCCTGTGCATCTTTTTCTGAAATAATACGCTGGTTTAAATCAGCATCGATAGACATTTGTTTCCCTGGTAAAGAATCAAGTGTAAAACGAGCTGCTACTTCAGCTGTACGAGATGCACCGTTTGCAACGATAAACTGGAATATGATTAAAACTATAAAAATAACGATACCAATTAATAAGTTCCCGCCAATTACGAACTGGCCAAACTCTTCAATAACATGACCCGCATTTCCGTCTGTTAAAATCGCTCGCGTCGTCGAAACGTTAATCGATACGCGGAAAATCCCGATTAATAACAACATCGTCGGAAATGACTTTAACTCATCCCACTCGTTAATACTTGTCGCTCGCATATAAATAAGCACTGACATACTTAGTAGAAAAACGATAACGATATCAAGTATAAATGGTGGAAGTGGAATTAAGAGCGCCACAACGAATGACGCTGCTAAAAAGATAGAAAAATAGGTTCTTGCAGAATCCATCTTAAACAAAGAGATCCCCTCCAAACGCGCTATTATACTTCAAGTTCATTCGTTTGAATTAAATAGCGCATAACTTCAATTACAGCTACGTATAAATCTTCAGGAATTGTCTCATCTTCCTCGACTTGATAATATAAAGAACGAGCAAGCGGACGGTTTTCCACCATTGGTATTTCATGTTCACGGGCAAGCGTTCGTATATATAATGCGAGCTCATCTTCCCCTTTTGCAACGACAATAGGCGCCGCATCAACTTGTTTATTGTACCGAAGCACCACTGAAATATGCGTCGGGTTGTTTACAATAAACGTTGCACCATCCATCTTCTTCGCGATTGTCCCTTGCAAGATCGCATGCATAAAGTTTTTTCGTTTCCCCTTTACTTGCGGGTCCCCTTCATTATCTTTATGCTCTTGTTTCACTTCTTCTTTTTTCATCTTAATATCTTGTTCATACTCCCATTTTTGATAAATGAAATCGATAATAGAAAGAACGATTAAAATAATTAAAATTGCTAAGAAGATAAATTTAATTTGCCTAATAATTTCAGTAAGTGACGCAGTCCAGTTAAAACCAATCATACTGACGATTTTCTCTAAATTCTTTTTAAAAAGAACGTACGAAACGTAACCGATTAATCCCATATAGAACAGTGATTTCAAAATATCTACTAAACTTTTACGACTAAACAATCTCGTAAAATAGTTTTTCGGATTAATACGTGACGCTTTCGGTTTAATGACTTTAGAAGAAAATAGGAAGCCGACTTGAATCATATAATTGAATAAATGAAAAGCATATACGAGTATTAATATCGGAGCCGATACTTTCAGTAATAAAATCCCCATTAAATAAAAATACTCGGTTGAATCTGTATTTTTTCCAATTTGATCAAACAGCACCGCTACGGAATTTGCAATCTCATAACCTAGCCAATCTCCGAAAAAGTAAACGACAACTGCTAATACGAGAATGGAAAATAAATTATTTAAATCTTTACTCCGGGCAATATTCCCTTCTTCACGCGATTTTTTACGCTTCTGCGGGGTGGCCTTTTCTGTTTTATTATCCTTTGCCATGCGCGTCCCCCTACTTCGTTAAGAAAAAGTTAAATAGTTTCGTATACTCTTCAAGTAATACATCCGTCATATTTTTAAACACATAACCGAGCATCGGTACACTCATCGCAATAAACAAAATACCGCACGTAATTTTAATTACGTATGCATTCATAAAAACGTTTAATTGCGGAGCATTTTTTGCAATTAAAATTAGAACAAAGTTAATGATGAATAAACTTCCCATAAGCGGCAGAGCAATTTCAACCGCTGATGTTATCGCAAATAATAACGTTGCGAGTAGACTATCTAAAAAACTAGTCGTCAACAATTTTGAAATCGCCTCTGTATATTGAAACGACTTTAAAATCGTGGCAACGAAATAGTTAATGCCGCCAAGTGAAATAAAAATAATGAGAAAAAATATATCAAAAATGGTTGATAGTAAAGTAGACTGTGAGCCCGCATTTACATCAAACAAACTTGCTTGTGATAAACCGATATCAAAGTCTAAAATATGCCCTGCCATTTTCGGAATGTTCCACAGCATCTCTACAATTTTTGAAAGTGATAAACCAATTACAATTTGCGTTGCTGCATAAGCTGCAACGTCCCAAACTGTCTTGATGTGAGAGACATCCACTTGATCGGCCACTGTAATTGAAAGAGCAAGTCCAAATGTAACCTTTGCCATCGCCGGAATGGATCGGCCTGAGAAAAACGGTAAAAAATATAAAAATGAAGTAATGCGACAAAACGCAAAAAACGTCGCCGCCCATAATTCCATATTCATTTCAGTTCACCTATCTTAGTACGAACGCAATAGCGATGGGATTTTATCAAATAAATCTAAAATAAGCATCGTTAACTCTTGGAACATCCACGGACCTAAAATGATAATAACGAGCACAATACTCGCCATTTTCGGTAAAAACGTCAGCGTTTGCTCTTGAATTTGCATCATTGCCATAATAACCGCGATAATAATAACGACAATCAGACTTACAACGGCAATCGGCATTAAAATCATTACCCCTTTATAAAAAAAGGTTTGGAAAATATCTATAATTGGTGACGTATTCATTTATATGACTCCTATCACATAGCATCAAACGCTTCAGGCGACCGTCTTAAACATAATATCGACAATTTTTGTATATCCACCTAAATATACGAAAACGAGTATTTTAAACGGTAAACTTAAAATCATCGGCGGTACCATCATCATCCCGAGGTACATTAAAAGTGTACTAATAATCAAATCTATAAATACAAACGCTAAATAAATGAACATTCCTGTTAGTAAACCTTTTTGAATTTGCGTTAACGTAAAGGATGGTACGAGTGTAAATAAGGAAAGATCTTTCAAATCTTTCGGCAACTCTTCTCCGCGTACTTTCAGCATCATTTTCAAATCATGCTTATACGTATGCTTTGACATATATTCTTTCATAATAGGAGCTGTCGTTTCCGCAGCTTGACTTACTGTTATTTTCTCTTTCGTCATCGGATCCCACACATCGCTCTTCAGTTGCCCGAGTACAGGCTGCATCGTAAAGAGTGATAAAAATAATGCAAGTCCAACAAGCACTTGGTTTGGTGGTAAATTCATTACCCCAAGTCCTTGACGTGTAATCCCAAGAACGATCATAAAATAAGTAAAATGTGTAAATAATAGAACGATAGAAGAAGATAATGATAAAAGGGTAACGAGCGCAAATAGTTGTACACTTGAATTACTCGTAAACTCTTTTCCATTTTCGAAATTAATAAAACCGTTCGGGGCCGCATACGCTGGATTTACAAAAATAATTGAAAAAACGATAGAAAATACGAAAATAACGGCTAATAATGATAACTGTTTCTTTATTCTCATGATGGATCCTCTACTTTTTTCGTTTCAGTCTTCACCGCGTCTTCTAGTGCTTGTTGAAACTGATTTCCTGTTCCGGTTAATTGCACAGACTGTACACCGTTATTACTAATAACAGTGAACACTTGCTTTCCGTCCACTTCAAATAAAAAGGCACTCGTTTGATGATTTAAATAAACGCCGTCTTTTACTTGAATATGGCCATTTTCACCCTGCTTAAAAAACTGCTGTTTGCGCGTCTTTTTCGTCATATAATATGCACCGTAACCGAGCGCACCAAACAGTAAAACGACTTGAAATAAGGTCGTCATATACGACATATGACTCCTCCTCTACTCTTTATCTTGCATTTGACTTTGCGCTTTCATAAGCGCCGCTTGTTTCTTATCAGCTTCAATTTCAGAAATGATAATACCGAATTTCTCGTCCATTACGATTGCTTCACCGATGCCGACTTTCATATTACTTAAATACACATCTACTTTATGTCCTAAGTTTTTCTCTACTTCAAGAACATCGCCAACCTTTAGCTGCTTCACATCACCAAGCGTAATAGATGACTTTCCAAGCTTTACACCAAGTTCAATCGAAATATCTGAAACAGTATCAATATGTGCTTTACCTGCTTCATTTCGCTTTCCTGCAAAATCTTCTAATCCCATTAATGACACGGGAGATACTTCATGCTTCATATGGATCCTCCTACTCTACAAAACTTTTAAATAGGAGCGCCTTACGCGTTCCATCTTTTCCAATAAAACAATTAAATTTATGCTTTCCATCTACATAACCAAGTAATTCATCCGAAACTTTCGTATGAAGCGGAATAATATCGCCTTCTTCAATTTGTTCAATCTCACTCATTGTCATTTTCTGCTCACCAATTGCAACGTGAACAGGTTTGTACACTTGATTTACTTTCACTTCCACTTCAGACGTATACTTCCTACGTTTATCCGAAGAATGTTCGACAATATTTTCAGACGTTAACTTATCCATAATTTCTTCAACAGATAAGAACGGAATCCCGATACGCACCGTCGTATTCCAAAAATCTGTTTTCATATTTACATTAAGTAATGAAATGATATCGCTCGCTGTCGTAATCTTTAATGCATTCGGATCTGTTTCCGTCGTTACAAATTTCGGTTCAATCGCAACAACACTTTCAAATGATTGCTCTAAATTTTTACAAAGAAGCAAGAATATATTATCAAGCGTTAAAAACTCAAACGCTGTTAACGGTCTGCGCATCGTAAAGTTACGCTTACTATCTCCGCCAAGCCAACATTCATGAATATAAATAACGAATGCTAAATCAATCTCAATAACAATTTCTCCAAGCTCTGGTAAACCGAGATCAATCACGCAATATAAATAATAATCTTTCGGCATTTTCTCCACATACTCACTCGTAAATGGAACTTGCTCAACTGTTGAAGGCTCTAGTTCAATTGGAATACGCATACGCGCTGATAACGTCTGTGACGTCTGTTTTCCAAACGTAGAAGCAATCGCTTGCAAACTACGTAAATGCTCAACACCGAACTTCTCTGGTCTATTAAAATCATACTCTTGAAATTTCTCTTGCTTTCCTGCTTCTTGTGCGAAAGCTGGCATTTCCTCGCCTTCATTTACCGCCTTCAGCAGGGCATCAATTTGCTCTTGGCTTAATTTTTCGCCACTCATGACAATCCCCTTCCCTACCTTTTCAATTCAACGATTTCAACGTACATCTTCCCATTCTTCGTCAAAATCTTTCCGGTTCCAATCTCTTCATTCTCAAGCATAAGACGCACCGTATTTTTCGTTGAATTTTCAAGACGATACAATGTACCTTTCGTAATATGAAGCAGATCTTCAATTTTCTTTTTCGTATTTCCGATTTCAAAATAAATTGTTAACGGAATATCATCTTGTAATTTCAAATCTAGCCAACTCCCATATCATGTTCACGTAAATTTCATGTTCTCCCTATATATGAAACTTCTTATTTTGAAACGTCGATATTTAATATTTTTTTAATATATCCTTGCGTTTCTTTAAATGGCGGTACGCCTCCGTACTTCCTCACATTCCCAGGACCAGCATTATAAGAAGCAAGCGCCAATACTAAGTCGCCGTTATTTTTCTTTAAATAACCGCTTAACTCTTTTACGCCACCTTCAATACTTTCAGCTGGTGAAAATGGATTCTTCACACCCATCTCCTTCACATTCGCTGGCATAAGCTGCATAAGACCCATCGCACCTGCATGTGACACCGTTTTCGGATTAAAATTAGACTCTACTTCAATCATTTTTTGAATTAACGTTTTCGGAATTCCGTATGTACGACTTACACGATCAATAATATCCTCATACTTCCCTTCATTGGAAGAACGTATTTTTTGAATATTATACTTCTTCGTTAATCCCCACGTATCAGCGGCCTCATTTTTCGTTTCTGGGAAACGTCGTTCAAACTCTTTTTGCGCAACTTGTACTTCATCTGCTTTCTTCGTTTCAGCCTTTTCTTCAGGCTTACTCGCTTCCTCTACTTTATTAATAGTTTCTACGGGTTTATTAACAACCGCTTCTATTTTCGTAGATTGTACCGGCTGACTCATATCTTCTATGTTTGCCGGCTGAGTAGTAGCCTTCGTCTCCTTCACAGGTTCACTCTGTAACTTCTCTTGAAAACGACTACTAACGAATGCTTGTGGACTACTTAGCTTTTGCTGAATTTGTCCTTTCTTATATGCAAGCACTTCTTTTACTATATTTCCAACTATCATAATATCACCTTTTCGGTAAACAAAGATAATCTAATATTAGAGTTTTTTTTTTAAGTTTGCAATAATCCTTTTAATAATTATGTAATAAAAAAATGAATATATTGTTAAACTGTTATTTTTTTATATTTATTAATTCGAATTTTTAGTTGACACCCGCTATGACAGGGATTACAATAAATCTCGAAATTGATTTTTTCGCATATTACCGTTTTTCAATTTGCAGAAAAGTCAATATAAAAAAATGGGGGTTTCTTAACATGAGAATTAATACAAACATTAACAGCATGCGTACTCAAGAGTACATGCGCCAAAACCAAGCTAAAATGAGCAACGCTATGGACCGTTTATCAAGCGGTAAACGTATCAACAACGCTTCTGACGATGCAGCAGGTCTTGCAATCGCAACTCGTATGAAAGCGCGTGAAGGCGGTTTAAACGTAGCTGGACGTAATACACAAGACGGTATCTCTTTAATTCGTACAGCTGACTCAGCTTTAAACTCAGTTTCTAATATCCTATTACGTATGCGTGACCTTGCAAACCAATCTGCAAACGGAACAAACACTGAAGGTAACCAGGCTTCTTTACAAAAAGAATTTGATCAACTAAAACAACAAATCGATTATATTGCAGATAATACACAATTCAATGATCAAAAATTATTAGATAGTGATGGTAAAGAGATTAAGATTCAAACACTTGACACTGGAAGCAAAAGTAATACTCAAATGACAATTACACTTAATAGCGTAAAAGTAGACGATTTAAAACTTTCTGACACAGTAAAAATTGGTGATGATACAAAAGCTGATAGTACAAAGGCTGCTAACCCAGCTGAGGCTTTAAAGGCAATTGATGCAATCGATGCTGCTATTACACAAATTGCTGGTCAACGTGCTACGCTTGGTGCAACATTAAACCGTTTTGAATTTAATTCAAATAACTTAAAGAGTCAAGAAACTAGCATGGCAGACGCTGCTTCTCAAATCGAAGATGCTGATATGGCAAAAGAAATGTCTGAAATGACTAAGTTCAAAATTTTAAACGAAGCTGGTATCAGCATGCTTTCTCAAGCAAACCAAACTCCACAAATGGTAAGTAAATTATTACAATAATCCATTTAGCAACTATGAAAACACACCTCTCTACAAATTGAGAGGCGTGTTTTCATATATCAATCCCCCCTAACAATTAAGAACCAAATATCCCTTCGCAGCTTGAATACTTACAAACTTGGCATAGCTATTTCAATGTGTCTAATGCCTCCCCAAAACTATACTTTTCTCTCTTTTAATCATTTCATCAGATAAATTAAATTTATTGGAGGACCTGTACAACTTTAATTATTATAATTTAAATCCATCCAACAATAGTAGAATTATAAAGGGACACAGGATCCTTGTGTATTTTACATTAAGAACTCGTTCATATCACTTACAATTAGCTAAATACCTTATCATTCAACTCTATAAAATCTATATCCTCTTCCATTCTTAATAGAGACACAACATCATTTACAAACCATAATAACTATTAGAAGTACAACTATTTATCACATCATAAAAAAGGAATAGCCTAACTAATCTGTATCCAGCCTTTTGTAAAGGGCATTTTTTAAAAAAACTAGATAACATCAAGCAGATAATTTCTGTATTCTGATCTTATCCCATGTCCATCAAATTAAGTTCATACAACATCAAATATAGTAAAGGGTGTTTCATTTTTTGAATTGGGCCACTTGATCATCAGACATGGTATAATTGCAAACGAAACCTAATATATCAATGACTGTTTTTTATCATACCGATGAGATTTTCGCTCGTTTTGCTGTAGGAGCTTGAATAGCTGAATAGTAATCTTTGATAGTTCTTAGATATCTTTCTGTATGGCTACATCCTCCCGCCCAGATAAATTGATGAAAATATATCCCGAAGCTGAAATGCAGTTGAATCTAAAATACGGATCTGCTTGGAAACAGGGGTGTATGGAGAAAAAATTCGTATAGATGAAGTTGATTTTTTATTTAGAAGTTTAGTCAATATATGTTGTAAAAACTAAACGGCTACTTTTTCAGCCCTTCTGTGGATGCTTTTAAGCACCGATTTAAAGAATTTGTAGCAACATTTTGACTCATCCATATACAACTTCTTCGGTAACTATAGTTACCATTTATCTCTGAACCTCGCTCGTATTCTACTATTTTAAAGATGATAAATTGGTCCTCCTTCATCTTTTCAGAGGGATCGTTGATTCTCTTTTCCCACTTAGAATATTTACTCCTTGAAACACCTGCAATTTCACAAAGTAATACGATTGAAAAGTTCTATTTTAAGGTATGAATGCGTTCGTATTCTACTGATTTAATTTTTTGATTTCATCCCCTTTTTCGTAGCTAATAGCTTTTTTAAGCATGCGTTTTCCACTTCTAATTGTTATATTCTAGCACCTTGATTTATTTCATGTGTTTGTCTAGTTCTTCCTCTTTTTTCTTGTAGGCCCAGAATCCTTTCATTTTTATATTTTTTAATTCACCTATCTATAACTGAATATATAACGCCTAATTCCTCTCCAAATAATTCAATTCCAATTCCTCTATGTGAGTACAATTCAATAGCTTTCATTTTAAAATCCATTGAGAAAGTTCTTTTATTTTCAAAAAAATCCCCTTCATAAATAAACAGTAAAGTACCTTTCTCTCACCCGTCTACTATCAGAGGATAATATCACTTTTAAAACGCTTTTATATAATTTAGAAATAAATATATTTTCTTCCTTTAACTTAAAAATATATTAACTTATTACTATCTATTAAATAGCTTTTACCAGAATATTCACATTCAACATTCTAAAAATCGTTATTAACAAAATATTTTTCTATTTAAAAATTATTTATTAAATAAAAAAAGTGCACTAGTAAATAGTTAGTCAACTATTTACTAGTGCACTTCCCTTTATTCCATCTAATTCATTAACTGCACAAATTATTCAGCAATATAATTTATTACAACACGTTTACTTTCATCTTTATTTAATTTTGTAACACTTACATAGATTTTTCCTGCTGCTTCCCCTAACTGAGGGATTACAACATTTACCGCCGTTTTATTTTCTGCTACCGTTGCTGTTCCAATTACTTCTTCGACTGTCTCTTCATTATATACACTTACCTTATCACCTGCTGTTAAACCAGTCACTCTAACAATATCAGCCGCTCCGTCATTATTTAAAACAACAATATTTCCAGTTACTGGCGCCGCCGTTACTTGTGATTCATATTTCACCGCTGTACGAGCACTTTCTAGCTCATTTTCACTCTGTACACTTACGTACACTGTTCCACCTGTTGTTTTTAATAGATCTGCTTTTTTGATTATCGCTTCTGTTTTTTCCTCCGCAAAAGTTTCTGCTTTCGCTGTTGCAATTGCTTCTCCGTCTCTCGTTTCTTCATATACGCGGACAATGTCACCTTTTTTCAGTTCTGACACTGTAATTGTATCTTCTGCTTCCACTTTATTATTTGACACTGTGATTTTTTCTACTGCTGGTGCCACCGTTGTTGGCTCTGCTTCGTACTTCACTGTGACTCTCTTACTCTCATCTTTATTCGATTTCGTTACTGTTACGTATACTGTGCCGCCTGTTGATACTAGTAAATCTTTTCCTGTGATTGTCGCTTCCTTCGCATCTTTCGCCACGTATGCTTTCTCTAACTCTTTCCCTTCTGTTGATGCATCATATACGCGAACAAGATCACCTTCGGCAATCCCACTTACTGTAATTGTATCCGCATCTCCAGCCTTATTGTTTGTTATTTTTACTGTATCCACCGCTGGTGCCACTGTTACTTGTGATTCATATTTCACCGCTGTACGAGCACTTTCTAGCTCATTTTCACTTTGTACACTTACATACACTGTGCCACCTGTTACTTTTAAAAGATCTTTCCCTAAAATTGTTGCTTCTGTTTTTCCTTCCGCCACCGCTTCTGATGTTACGATCGCTTCCCCACCTTTTGATGCTTCATATACGCGGACAATGTCACCTTTTTTCAGTTCTGACACTGTAATTGTATCTTCTGCTTCCACTTTATTATTTGACACTGTGATCTTTTCTACTGCTGGTGCCACTGTTGTTGGCTCCGCTTCGTACTTCACTGTGACTCTCTTACTCTCATCTTTATTCGGTTTCGTTACTGTTACGTATACTGTGCCGCCTGTTGATACTAGTAAATCTTTTCCTGTGATTGTCGCTTCCTTCGCATCTTTCGCTACTGTTGCGTTTCCTAACTCTTTTCCTTCTGTTGATGCATCATATACTTTTACAACATCACCTTCAGTTACTTCACTCACTGTAATTGTATCCGCATCTCCAGCTTTATTGTTCGCTATTTTTACTGTATCCACCGCTGGTGCCACTGTTACTTGCGATTCATATTTCACCGCTGTACGAACACTTTCTAGCTCATTTTCACTTTGTACACTTACATACACTGTGCCACCTGTTTCTTTCAGTAAATCTGCCTTTTTAATCGTTACTTCTTTTGCTTCGCCAGCTACCGCTTCTGATGTTACGATCGCTTCTCCACCTTTTGACGCTTCATATACACGGACGATGTCGCCTTTTTTCAGTTCTGACACCGTAATTGTATCTTCTGCTTCCACTTTATTATTTGACACTGTGATTTTTTCTACTGCTGGTGCCACTGTTGTTGGCTCCGCTTCGTACTTCACTGTGACTCTCTTACTCTCATCTTTATTCGGTTTCGTTACTGTTACGTATACTGTGCCGCCTGTTGATACTAGTAAATCTTTTCCTGTGATTGTCGCTTCCTTCGCATCTTTCGCTACTGTTGCGTTTCCTAACTCTTTTCCTTCTGTTGATGCATCATATACTTTTACAACATCACCTTCAGTTACTTCACTCACTGTAATTGTATCCACAGCTCCAGCTTTATTGTTCGCTACTTTTACTGTATCCACCGCTGGTGCCACTGTTACTTGTGATTCATATTTCACCGCTGTACGAACACTTTCTAGCTCATTCTCACTTTGTACACTTACGTACACTGTGCCACCTGTTTCTTTCAGTAAATCTGCCTTTTTAATCGTTACTTCTTTCGCTTCGCCAGCTACCGCTTCTGATGTTACGATCGCTTCTCCACCTTTTGACGCTTCATATACACGGACGATGTCGCCTTTTTTCAGTTCTGACACCGTAATTGTATCTTCTGCTTCCACTTTATTATTTGACACTGTGATTTTTTCTACTGCTGGTGCCACCGTTGTTGGCTCCGCTTCGTACTTCACTGCGACTCTCTTACTCTCATCTTTATTCGGTTTCGTTACTGTTACGTATACTGTACCGCCTGTTGATACTAGTAAATCTGCTTTTTCAATTTTCACTTCTGTCACTTCTTTTGCTACTGTTGCGTTTCCTAACTCTTTTCCTTCTGTTGATGCATCATATACTTTTACAACATCACCTTCAGTTACTTCACTCACTGTAATTGTATCCACAGCTCCAGCTTTATTGTTCGCTACTTTTACTGTATCCACCGCTGGTGCCACTGTTACTTGTGATTCATATTTCACCGCTGTACGAACACTTTCTAGCTCATTCTCACTTTGTACACTTACGTACACTGTGCCACCTGTTTCTTTCAGTAAATCTGCCTTTTTAATCGTTACTTCTTTCGCTTCGCCAGCTACCGCTTCTGATGTTACGATCGCTTCTCCACCTTTTGACGCTTCATATACA
Source organism: Bacillus sp. FSL L8-0152 (assembly GCF_038006365.1). Classification (NCBI taxonomy): domain Bacteria; kingdom Bacillati; phylum Bacillota; class Bacilli; order Caryophanales; family Bacillaceae; genus Bacillus; species Bacillus sp. FSL L8-0152. The sequence continues at coordinate 1,715,700 of NZ_JBBOVB010000001.1, read as the reverse complement.
CGGACGATGTCGCCTTTTTTCAGTTCTGACACCGTAATTGTATCTTCTGCTTCCACTTTATTATTTGACACTGTGATTTTTTCTACTGCTGGTGCCACTGTTGTTGGCTCCGCTTCGTACTTCACTGTGACTCTCTTACTCTCATCTTTATTCGGTTTCGTTACTGTTACGTATACTGTGCCGCCTGTTGATACTAGTAAATCTTTTCCTGTGATTGTCGCTTCCTTCGCATCTTTCGCTACTGTTGCGTTTCCTAACTCTTTTCCTTCTGTTGATGCATCATATACTTTTACAACATCACCTTCAGTTACTTCACTCACTGTAATTGTATCCACAGCTCCAGCTTTATTGTTCGCTACTTTTACTGTATCCACCGCTGGTGCCACTGTTACTTGTGATTCATATTTCACCGCTGTACGAACACTTTCTAGCTCATTCTCACTTTGTACACTTACGTACACTGTGCCACCTGTTTCTTTCAGTAAATCTGCCTTTTTAATCGTTACTTCTTTCGCTTCGCCAGCTACCGCTTCTGATGTTACGATCGCTTCTCCACCTTTTGACGCTTCATATACACGGACGATGTCGCCTTTTTTCAGTTCTGACACCGTAATTGTATCTTCTGCTTCCACTTTATTATTTGACACTGTGATTTTTTCTACTGCTGGTGCCACCGTTGTTGGCTCCGCTTCGTACTTCACTGCGACTCTCTTACTCTCATCTTTATTCGGTTTCGTTACTGTTACGTATACTGTACCGCCTGTTGATACTAGTAAATCTGCTTTTTCAATTTTCACTTCTGTCACTTCTTTTGCTACTGTTGCTTTTCCTAACTCTTTTCCTTCTGTTGATGCATCATATACGCGAACAAGATCACCTTCGGCAATCCCACTTACTGTAATTGTATCCGCATCTCCAGCCTTATTGTTTGTTACTTTTACTGTATCCACCGCTGGTGCCACTGTTACTTGCGATTCATATTTCACCGCTGTACGAACACTTTCTAGCTCATTCTCACTTTGTACACTTACATACACTGTGCCACCTGTTTCTTTCAGTAAATCTGCCTTTTTAATCGTTACTTCTTTTGCTTCGCCAGCTACCGCTTCTGATGTTACGATCGCTTCTCCACCTTTTGACGCTTCATATACACGGACGATGTCGCCTTTTTTCAGTTCTGACACCGTAATTGTATCTTCTGCTTCCACTTTATTATTTGACACTGTGATTTTTTCTACTGCTGGTGCCACTGTTGTTGGCTCCGCTTCATACTTCACTGTGACTCTCTTACTCTCATCTTTATTCGGTTTCGTTACTGTTACGTATACTGTTCCACCTGTTGATACTAGTAAATCTTTTCCTGTGATTGTTGCTTCCTTCGCATCTTTCGCTACTGTTGCTTTTCCTAACTCTTTTCCTTCTGTTGATGCATCATATACTTTTACAACATCACCTTCAGTTACTTCACTCACTGTAATTGTATCCACAGCTCCAGCTTTATTGTTCGCTACTTTTACTGTATCCACCGCTGGTGCCACTGTTACTTGTGATTCATATTTCACCGCTGTACGAACACTTTCTAGCTCATTCTCACTTTGTACACTTACGTACACTGTGCCACCTGTTTCTTTCAGTAAATCTGCCTTTTTAATCGTTACTTCTTTCGCTTCGCCAGCTACCGCTTCTGATGTTACGATCGCTTCTCCACCTTTTGACGCTTCATATACACGGACGATGTCGCCTTTTTTCAGTTCTGACACCGTAATTGTATCTTCTGCTTCCACTTTATTATTTGACACTGTGATTTTTTCTACTGCTGGTGCCACTGTTGTTGGCTCCGCTTCATACTTCACTGTGACTCTCTTACTCTCATCTTTATTCGGTTTCGTTACTGTTACGTATACTGTACCGCCTGTTGATACTAGTAAATCTTTTCCTGTGATTGTTGCTTCCTTCGCATCTTTCGCTACTGTTGCTTTTCCTAACTCTTTTCCTTCTGTTGATGCATCATATACTTTTACAACATCACCTTCAGTTACTTCACTCACTGTAATTGTATCCACAGCTCCAGCTTTATTGTTCGCTACTTTTACTGTATCCACCGCTGGTGCCACTGTTACTTGTGATTCATATTTCACCGCTGTACGAGCACTTTCTAGCTCATTCTCACTTTGTACACTTACATATACTGTTCCACCTGTTACTTTTAAAAGGTCTTTCCCTAAAATTGTTGCTTCTGTTTTTCCTTCCGCTACTGCTTCTGAGGCCGCGATGGGTGCTCCACCTTTTGACGCTTCATATACACGGACAATGTCACCTTTTTTCAATTTTGACACTGTAATTGCATCTGCATTTCCAACTTTATTATTTGACACTGTGATTTTTTCTACTGCCGGTGCCACTGTTGTTGGCTCCGCTTCGTACTTCACTGTGACTCTCTTACTCTCATCTTTATTCGGTTTCGTTACTGTTACGTATACTGTGCCGCCTGTTGATACTAGTAAATCTTTTCCTGTGATTGTTGCTTCTTTTTTGCCCTCGGCCACAGCAGCTGAAGTTGCTTTCAAGTTTCCTCCTGTTGATGCATCATATATTTTTACAATATCTCCTGGAGCCAACTCACTTACTGTAATTGCATCTTCATCCCCAGCTTTATTATTTAATACTTTTACTGTATCCACCGCTGGTGCCACTGTTACTTCCGATTCATATTTCATCGCTGTACGTGTACTTTCTAATTCATTTTCACTTTGTACACTTACGTACACTGTGCCACCTGTTGCTTTTAGTAAATCTTTTTTTGTAATTGTAACTTCTACTTTACCTTCTGCTACCGCCTCTGATGTCGCAATCGCTTCTCCACCTTTAGATGCTTCGTACACTCTCACAATGTCGCCTTTTTTCAATTCTGACACTGTGATTGTGTCAGTTTCACCTTTTTTATTATTTATAATATTCGCCTTTTCTACCGAAAGTGCTGCTGTTTTTGCTGATGTAACCTCAGCTGCAACAGCAGTAATTGATGGATATGTAGCAGAGACTAGTAATGCTGAACTTACACAAACGCTTGCTAAAAACTTCGAATTTTTACTTTTCATTCTCATAATCCTCCCAAAGATTATTTTTCTATTATTTTATTCCTTATAATTTAATATCCCTATTAAAGGATATTTTTATATTAACAGATTATATTATCGTACTTTTTTTAAAAATATGCTAGTGAATTTTTTTAAAACTTGTTATATCTCTTAATATTACGTAATACAGAATGAGTGAAGTGAAATATTTAATGAAAGTAACACAATCTACTAATAAATATTGAAAATTAAATATCATTTGAATAGCTTCGACAGCAGAAATTTAAATAACCACAATGTAGACTTTTCAAATGTGACTTTCCCAATAAAAATGCGAATATGGTGCAAGAGATGAGCGATTTTTAAAAGCTTAAACTTTCAACTAAATTTGCACTAAATTATAATCTTTAAAACTATTTAAATAGCCTCATAAAAAAGAAAAATCCGGATACACATAATCCTTCCTTTTCTTTAATCCTGTTAAACAGTTCCGATAATCGCTCTAGATTTGTGAACGTAGAAGAATCTTCATATGGATTGTTATCAATGATAACTTTAGGATACATGTTTTTTAGATTATGAAGAACATACTCTTTTCTTATTTCTTTATCGTTATTTAAAATTCAAATTATTAATTCGAGTTACACTAAGCATATTTTTATAAAACACCTTTTCCTTTTACGGAACGATTCCACACAAAACAAAAGGGAAATACATATAAACTATGTATCTCCCTTTTATTTTGTACCCAAATTTTTTTACTGTGTTACCGTCATAACTTGTCCGCTACGGTCAACCATTATTTTCATTTTTCCGTCTTGTGCATTATATAGCCCGAGTTTATGTAATTCCATTTTACAATCTTGTACGAAAGTTGGTAATTTACGAATTTGATCGATATCAGAACTTGTAATGAAATGAATTAAAAGCTGCGTCATGCCTTTAATATCTTGTACAAGCTCTTCTTTCTCTCGTTTTAGCCTTTCATTTTCTAGTTGTAACGACTGCAATTCACCTTCTAGACTACGTGTATTCTTCGCTTCCCTAGAACGCCCTGCTGCCATGCTAGAAAGCTTATAAATACCTTCCATAAACTGATGTAGTTCGTCTTCTTTCCTTTCACTACATTGATTAATCGTTTCAAAATTATCAACGATACCAGATATAACTGTTACAAGATTTTTTTCATCCTCTTTATGCTGGATTTCTTCTTTTAATTCGTACTCGTTTTCTTGTTTTCTTGCAACGATTGTCTCTTTTACTGGTATATATTTTCGCTTTCGTCCTGGTTTTTGTTTTTCAATATTTTCAAACGGTATTTCACGTTTTTTCAATTTATAATACGTATTTTGCAATTGACTTTCTGTTTTTGGAAAAAGATTTAGTTCATTTTTACTTACGTATTTTGAAATATTTAAAATGTTTAAACCGTGACGCTGACAAAATTGATACACTTCATACAGTAGCTCTAGTTCAGATTTTAGCCATGTAATTGCTGATTTTTCGTACGCTCGCATTCCGCCATTTTTTTCTATATCTATTTGAAATAATACCATTCTATTATGTAAATCAAGTAATTCTTCATACTTTACTTGGAATTCTTTTTCTATTTTTTTAAATTCCACCTCTAGTTGCATATCGTTCATTTTATTATTTGACATGTTTTGTAAAAGACCTAATACATTAATTGCTGTGTGGTGATACATAATCTGTGCCACTCCCCCTCATCCTTTCACAATTCTCATCTGACTCCCATGTCTTTTAAGAAAATAGCAATTTTTACATATCCATATTATAACAGTTCGAAATTATCTGTCAAATAATTAACATACAAAAATGTATAGAAAGTATAAAAATTTGGAAAATGTTTTTTATTAATATGTAAAATTGCATATTAATTACATTTAATTATATTATATGGTATTTTGAATATTTTTTCACCGAAAAAATTTGCGTTACCACGAAATATTACTAAAATAACCATCGAAAATACGTTTGCTTATATTTTTAAATCAAAAATCTCTAAATAAAGATTATTCATACATACAGCGACAAACACCCAAGAAACCTTTCATTTTTCTACCAGCTTAAAGTATAGAATACTAAAAAGGAATTAGCCATATGTAGCATTGGCTAATTCCTTCCCCTCTCTAACAGAATAGAGTTATAAATCCAGTCTTCAGATCCTCAATCAAAGTCTCACTTCTTCTTACCTAAAACTACTTCATACCTCTGAACTCACATTGCATGAGACTCTATTAATCATTGAAAACTTCCTTACATAAGTAGTTCCTCTATTCCTACTAAATAGAAAAATGTTATACACCAGCTCTTCTACTTACCTATAACCACTCTATATTTCTGGTCTCAACATCGCATAGGGCTCTATTAAGCACTGACCGCTCAACACTTAGCTAGAGCTTCTATTCCGGCTAAAAAGAAGCTTTTAAAGCACTAACTTATCAACTAAACCAATTAGCTCTTGAATATCTGGCTTACTTACTTGAGCATTTGCTCCTACAGCTTCACCTTTATGGAATAATTCATTTGTAATTAATGAAGAGAAAATAATGACTGGTAAACGATTCATTACTTCACTATCCTTAACTACTTTTGTTAAATGATGTCCATCCATTTTTGGCATTTCAATATCCGTAATTAGCAGGTGAATATGTTCAAACATTTTTTCGCCTTGCTCTTTCGCTAATTTTTCAATTTGCGCTAACGCTTCTGCACCATTGCTGAAGAAGTTCATTTTCGTATATCCAGCTGATGATAATGTTTCTTCTAATATTTGGCGAAGCATTGCTGAATCTTCTGCAATATAAATTACTTTTTCAGCTCGATCTGTTTTTTGTTCTAACCCTGCAATTGATTTATTGTCATAACCAGTGCCGCTAATTTCACATACAATTTTTTCATAATCTAATAGTAAGATGATTTTGCCATCTAGTTTTACAATACCAGATGTCGTTTCTTCTAGTCCCATAGATAATGAAGCTGGTTCATCAATTTGTTCCCACGAAATACGTTGAATACGATGCACTTCATCAACGCGGAAAATAACTTTCATTTGGTTTAATTCTGAGATGATAAATTTCGTTTGATCAAGTGGCTTTGTTGACTTTAAATTAAGAGCCATTGCTAAGTTAATAACAGGTAAAATTTCACCACGTACTTGAACAACACCTTCAACTGCATGATGAGATTCTGGCACAGTTGTAACAGGGAATGGATTAATGATTTCACGTACTTTCATTACATTAATACTAAATAGGTTTTCACCAACAGTGTACGTAACAATCTCTAATTCATTTGTTCCGCTTTCTAATAAAATACTTTGTGCTTGTGACATAAAGGTGTCGCTCCCCTTCCATTAATTCCGTATATCTAATTATTAAGCTTTATAAAAGAGAAAAAGTCAACTACCTATATAAAAAATATAGATAGTCGATCGATTCATTTTATTAAAAAACAATTAATCTTGTATAAACGAAGCAAGTGCCTCTAATAACACTTCTTGTGCTCCTACAACTTCCGTCGGCATTGCTTCCCATTTTTTCGAAAGCTCTGTCTCTACTCTTATTCTCAGCTCAGAATTCATTTCTGCTAGCACATATTCTTTCGTTGCTATATCAACATCAAGTAGCGCAAGTGCATATAATTCCGGGTCATTTATTTCTTCGAATAATCGTTTTAATACCACCGGTGCTATATGTTTTAATTTTTCAATATGAATTTCCTTATCCGAAAATAGTAACTCATATTGAATAAACGTAACATTTTCTTTAATCACTTTAAAATAGCAATTATTTTTTTTATCATTTACAAAATAACCGTTTGGATCTGCGATAATACTTTCTACTTTACGAATTAAATCTGGCAAACTATTCGCCGCCATTACAGTCCGCTGTTCAACCTCACTCGGCGAAATGAATGTAACGCGATACTTATTTTGCGCCATCCTCCTCACCTCTCCTTTTATAAAAATCTATCGTCACATACTATCCAGAAGGCACTAGCCTACTATGAAATGATTATCTCATCCCCAACCATCTCAGTACGCCTCCATAGCTCTATTCTTACTACTAGGAGCTCTTCTGGACCATAACTGTTTATCCACACTAAACTTTGCTTACCTCTTCTTATACTACCCTAGTAGCTCTCCATACCTCTGTCCTTACACACCAGTCGAGTCCCTATTAGGCACTAACCGCTCCAAAACAACGCTGGGCCCTCTCGTCAATCCTAAAAAGAGCTTTTTAGATCTTTTTAAGAACTTTTCAATAACTCTATGTTATTAAACCAAAACGCTATCTGCTGATCCGTAATATTTGGCAACATAACAAAAAACTCACGACACTTCATCTCATCCTTAAACAGTTGATACTTCCAAACGCTATCGCTACCAACACTTATGAAATAAAACTCATGGATGCGGCCAATGATTGCTTGTTTTTCGCCAAATGAATATGGAGGCACTTGCTTAATTTCAAATTGATCTGGTAAATATACATGCTCTTCTCGTTCTATTTTTAATACTTGCTCGGCAAGTTCACGTTTATTTTCGAAAAAAGGCAATTGTAAAATTCGCTCTTGTCTTGTCATACGAATAAAAAACCCTTTCTACTCCATTACATTTTTTCTTTACGATATATTATCGAATTAAGTTTACAACTTCATTTAATACTTCATCTGAAACTTTAATCACTTTCGCATTTCCTTGGAATCCGCGTTGGTATAACATTAAGTCAACGAATTCTACAGATAAATCTACATTGGCACCTTCTTGTGCACCACCGCGTACTTTACCCGCACCGTTTTGACCAGATGCACCAAGAGCTAAAATACCTGTTGTATTCGTCGCTGTATAGTTACCATTACCTGTTTTCATTAGTCCGCCTTCGTTCGGGAACATCGCAACAGCTAATTGACCAGCTGATTTCATACTTCCATCAGAATATTTTACCATCACATATCCACCGTCAGCAATGAAACAATCTTTAACCGTCGCTGCTGCTCTACCATCTACGTCTGTTACTGATAATGTTTTATCTGTTGGATGGTTTGTTAAATGACTTAAGTCTAATTTTATAGAGCCGCCATCAAATGGAATATTGGCCCCTTGCTCTTTCGGATTTGGATTTCCAACAGCATCAAATGTCATATTACCACCTGCACCTGGAACATCCTTAAACTCTGTTTCTTTTTTCGAGTCATTACGCATTTGTACTTTATATGTATAATTATGTTCGCTCGTTTGTTTAAACTCGACACGCATTGTCCATGTATTCCCCGCATTATCATATACAGGTAAATCTTGTGTAATTTGTTTTTCACCAGTTGGAATATTACCTTTAATTGTCCCTTTCGATGTTCGAATACCACCAATTGCTGTTCCCATTGGAATTTGCAACGGTCCTGGAATTCCAGATAAATCAACTTCACCAGTTGCCTCATTCGCAGGGTATGCAAATACATATTGACCTTCAGTATTCGTAATATAGTAATCTGAAGATATCCCAAACGTACCTTTACGAGTAAATTCCATATTTCCGCCTTTTGAATCACCTACAACGAAGAAACCATTACCTTCCATTGCGGCTTGTGTTTTGCCACCTGTTAACGTAATTGTACCATCACTATAATCGGTAACTGTACCACTCATTTTCACACCATTACCAATACTTTTCGGATTTGTTCCTGCGTATTTACCGTCACCTTTTGCACCAATCGAATTGTTATATAGTAAATCATCAAACATTGCTTTTTGTTTTTTATAACCTACTGTTTGTGCATTGGCAATATTATTTGAAGTTACACTTAATGCATTTTGTGTTGCATTCATCCCTGTAATACTTGTATATAACGCTTTAATCATAACGTATGGACACTCCTTATGAATTTGTAGTTTTTACTTCTTCAGTTACTTTTTGATCGTCTTTCTTTGCGTCTTCTGGGTTCGTTTCCCCAATCGGTTTATCAGACACTCTCTCAACGAAACGAAGAGATACAACCTTATTATTAATAACGAGCTGTACATCGTTATTTTCCGCAAGGCGAACCGTTTCTACTTGACCGGTTACTTTGTTTCCGTCACCGTCAACACCTCTTACATATTTACCTAAAAACTTCATTCCACCATCAAGTGCTGTTGAATACATCGTTGATTGCAGCTTATCTACTGCTTTCGTCATATTCTGTACTTGTTCCATAAGAGATAACTGTGCTGTCTGATTCATCATTTGATTCATATCCATCGCATTAAATGGATCTTGATGTTGAAAACTTGATAAAAACAATTTTAGGAAATCATCTTTCCCCATTACCCCAGGAGTCTTTTGCGCTCCTGCCGAAACTCCATTACTTTGTTGCACTGGCGATTGTACACCATTAACAGGTACATTACTTTTTTGCGCTCCTGCTTGTAACGGAATATGATTTGTACTCGTTGTATTTAATCCAACTGTTGGCACTCTTTATTCCTCCAATAATCCCGCAAATTCTGTTGATTGTTGTTTTTCATGATTTGTATTTGCTAATTTCTGTTTTTGCCTTTGCTCTTGTTCTCGCTGTTCTTTACGATTTTCATCTTTATCTGCATAACTAATTTGAATGTTTATTTCTTTTTCTTTTAACTTTAATTTCAATTCATCAAAAATGATTTCAACACGTTTTTTCGCATCGTGTTTTTCCATTTCTACGTGAACGTCAATTTGATCTCCGTGTTTTTTCATAAACACTGTTAATGTACCAAGTTTTTCTGGATTTAACTGGAATAAAACACGTTCTTGTTTCACTACAAATTTTTGGAGCGCTTCTACTTGCGCTTCCATTTTCTTTCCTAAGTCAGGTAATGAAACTTTCTCAGCACCACTATTTGATTTCCCTATTTGTTCGGTACTCGTCGTTTTATTTAATAACTCTGCACCTGCAGAGCTCGAATCATTTAATGCATCAACCTCTGGCAACTCTACCTTTGCATCATCGCTCTCAAGTTTCGGAAGATCTACGTCTTTAAACTCTTCTTGTTTCTTTGCAATATTACAAGTTTCTGTTTCTACAACTTTCAATGCTTGCATCGTTTGCTCTGGCATCTTCATTTTGTCTAATACCATTTGCATTGTATCTTCTAAACATATAGCATTTTTGATATTCATATTTGAAAGAAGTTCTTGTAATTGTTGTAATTCAGCTGCAGGTAATTCATTAAGTTTAATATTGCCATATTCTTTATATAGCTCTTGTATTTTTTGTATGTATTGATATAACAATTCCGGCTGCACATGTAATTGCTCAATTGCAACCATTTGCTCAGATACAGCTAATAACAACTGTTCTGTCTCTTTTTTTTCTTCTTTCTTTACAATAGGCTCTTCTTTCGTTACCGATTTTTTAGAAAGAATATAATCTTTTTTCTCTTCTGTTGGTGCTTCTTCTCGTTTCGTTTTCTCCGTTTGCGGCTGTTTTTTATTTTCCATTCTCATCGTACGATCGAATGAAGAATCTTCATTTTTTGATTGTACTTCTAGCCCTTTTTCTTTTTGCGGAGGTAAACTTTGTTGCACCGGTAATACAGACTGTATCACTACATTCACCTCATCCATTCATACACATTTTCAAATCCAGAAGCATTTTTTCTTCCAGCTTTTCTTGTGCTTTCGCAAGCTTTTTGCAATTTTCTTGATACATCTCATCAATGACACGTTCTTTTTCTTTTACTTGCTCTAAAAGGCTTTCATTTTTTTGAATAAAACCTTCCGTTTTTTTAATTTTTCGATTCCATTCTTCTATTCTTTCAGGTGAAAACGTATGTGAAGAAAGCATGCCAGCCATAATACGTTGCCCAGTTTGTACGACTTTACTACGCGATTTCACAACATATAAATCATATTCTTTTTTTTGTTCTATTTTTCTTTTTTCAGCTGTTAATTCATACACTTCTTTTAAAATATGTTCTTTTTCTTGATTTATTTGCAATTTTATTGTGTCGTACTGCTGTTTATCCACCTGTTTTCATAGCCCCTTCCTATTATAACGTTCTCTTTTTCTATTATATAGTTTTTTTCCAAAAAAATCTGTGAAATATTAAAAAACAAAAAAATAAGACCTCTTGGGCAGAGGCCTTATACTATATGGTGTATCGCTTCAACGATATCATCAAATTGGAAACTATCCGATCGACCTTGCTTTAAAAATGTATTTATACCTTCTACTTTATTTTTACATTCAAAAATATAAGCATTTTCTTCATTTTCTTGAATCGTTCCTAACTTAAAATACAATTCATTTTCTTTATAAATTGATAAAATTTTCCTCATTTCATTTGCAAGTTGCCAATGATGTGGCGACACGATTTCTTCCATAATCCTACTTACTGAATCTAATACTGAAATTGCAGGATAATGACTAAGCGTTGCAAGCTCACGCTTTAATACAATATGTCCATCTAAAATACCACGTGCTAAATCTGGTACAGGACCATTTAAATCATCCCCATCAACAAGCACCGTATAAATACCTGTTATAGATCCCTTTTGTGTTTTCCCAGACCGCTCTAACAACTTCTTCATATAACTTTCCATTAACAGTGTTTTACCACCAATCGGTAACTCTTTAACAGCAATATCAACACTTCTTCGTGCATCGGCAAAACGAGTAACAGAGTCCATCATAAGTAATACATTATTGCCTTGATCACGGAAGTATTCAGCAATAGACGTTGCGAGTTTCGCTGCACGAAGTTGCATAAGATGACTTTCATCTGACGTCGCTACAACAACGACGCTTTTTTGCATCCCTTCCTCGCCTAACTCTTTTCGAATAAAGTCTTTTACTTCCCGGCCACGTTCTCCTACTAAACTAATAACGTTTATATCAGCTTTTGCATTTTTTGCTATCATTCCAAGTAAAGTAGATTTACCAACACCTGACCCAGCAAAAATACCAATCTTTTGACCGATACCAATTGTTAGCATAGAATCAATTGATTTTATTCCTGTTTCAAATACATCGGTAATCTCTTCACGTTCAAATGCATGTATAGGCGGTGCATCTAGTTTTATTTTCTGTAATGGAATGTTTTCAACTTCCTCATTTAACACTTCACCATTTGCACTTAACACTTTTCCGAGTAAGTGATTACCACGTGGTACAACAACATCTTCTGAAATTAAAGTCACTGAATCTCCATAACATACTTTTTCTGTCTGTTCAAATGGAAGTAGCATATTATTTTCTTTTTCAATGGCAATCACTTCACATAAGACATTATGTTCTCCAACGAAACAAACATCTCCGATCTTCGCTTTCGGCCCTTTTGCTACGAAAAACTGTTCTTGTACACTATGAACTTTGCCTACTTTCGTATACAGTGGTGTTTCAATGAACTTATTCCATTTTTCGTTCTCATTCATTAACAGGCGGCTCATACATTTTGCTCCTCAAATAACTTCTCTTCTTCCCATTTCTGACGAAGTTTCGCAAATATAGGTGCAAATTTAAATTCAAAGAACTCTTTCTCTTCTTCCAGAACAAATTCACCAAACTGCAGGGAGAAATCATATTTCCATTCTACTAATTGTAGTAACCAATATTCTTTCGTATTCTCCTTCTCTTCTTGAATACGTTCAAACGTTTCTGGATGTACTGTAATGATTAATTTTTCAAACGAAGTTGGCAATGTTTGCACGATTCCAGTTAAAATAGGTAACACATCAAGCGATCGTGAATCTACCGCTTGATTCACGATTTTTTCTGCTAGATGAAAAGATTGATCCCATAATAACTCTGTCCATTCATATGCTGTTTCTTGTTGTTCTTTTTGAAACTGCACACGCGCTGCTTCCATCTGTTCCATTTGTTCATGAATATGCATTTGAAATTGTTCTTTATCTTGTAATAACTGCTGCTGCTCTCGTTCTAGCATTTGCTTCTCTTGCCTTAGCTGATTCATTTCCATATGTAATGATTCTTGCTGGGCGCGAAGTTCTGCATGATCAGCTTGTAATTCTTCCTCTTCTATTTGAACTGAAGCTGGTTTTGGAAATTGTAATTCATACGTTTCTTCAGAAAAAGAAACAGAATTCTTCGGAATTCTGTTTTTAAATAAGGACATCCTCTTCACCTCTTTGAACGATAATTCTTCCTTCTTTCTCTAGCTTTTTCACTGTACCAGTGATCGTTTGCTGTGCTTTTTCAGCATCCGTCATCTTAAGCGGTCCTAAGCCATCTAATTCTTCTAGAATCATCTCTTTACGGTTTGAAGACATACATGTAAATAGTTTCTCTTTAATTTCTTCTTTTGCAATTTTAAGTGCTTTCGCAAGAACACCGTTATCTGTAATTTCTTCTAATACACGGCGAAGCGCAAGATCTTCAAGACCAAGTAAGTCTTCAAAGACAAACATATTTTCTTTAATTTTCTCAGATAACTCATAATCGACTTCATCCAGCTTTTGAAAGACTGTTTTTTCAACACCACGTGAAACATTATTTAAAATGTTTACGATTGTTTTCAAGCCATCAGTTTTATTAATTGCACTGAATGCCATATTATTTAATTTCGATTTTAACAACTCACCAATTTGATTAATTAATTCGCCATCAACTTGTTCTAACTTCGCAATACCCATTACCGTCTCTACTCGTTTATGATCTGGCAATCTCTCAATTAATTGAGACGCAAGTTGCGGTTTAATATAAGAAGCGATAATTGCAATTGTTTGTGGTGACTCATCATTAAGCACTGTAAGAAGTGGTTCTAAATCTGTAAGTGAATTTAAGAATTCAAATGGATTATCTTTGTTATACCAAAGATCTTCCAATAATTTTTCCAGTTCGTCTTCTGGCATGTTTTTAAATATGCGACGAATGTATTCTTTATCTGGAGTGACTAAGTTCAATTCTTTTACATTTAGTTCATATAAGAACTCTCCTAGTACATTTTCTAACGTTTCTGGTTTGTATACACGAAACTTTGCGATTTCACGAAGTAATACTTCTTTTTCCTCAGCTGTCATATATTCAATGACTTTTGCTGCCACCCCTTCTTCTAATGTACGAATAAGGATGGCAGCTTTTTCTTTGGAGGAGATTTCATCTAACATCGTTGTTCCTCCCTTACTGTCCGTTTAACCATTTTTTAATTACTTTTGCAGTTCCTTCTACATGTTCTTTCGTAGCATCCTGCACTTGTTCATCTAACGTTGGTTCTTTCGGTTCTTCTGGTTCAGGTTTTGGCTCTGGCACTATTTTTTCTTCAGGAATTTCCAAGATACTTTCATTACTTGCAGCCACTTCCTCTTCTGCTAAGTATTCTTCATATTCCTCTTCTTCTTTCTTTCTCTTACGTCTTGCTAATAAGAACCATACTAGACCACCGATTGCTAATAAGCCAGCTGTAATTCCACCGAATAACCACCAGTTCATACCACTTTTTTCTGGCTCTTTCTCTTTTTCGGCTTTCGGCTGATCGAACTGAACAGTTACAACGTTAACTTGACCATTTATAAAGTTACCGTTCGGATCAGCTTGAAGTCCTGCCGCTGTTCCGATTGCTTCTTTAAAAGTTGTCATATCCATTCTACGTTTTACTAGCGTATCATTATCTACCCATACAACAACATTTGTTTTCGTTAATTCTGGGTGTTTCTTAATTGTTTCAACTGTTTTATCTATTTCATAGTTTTCGATTTTATTACCATTTTTATTATCATAGACAACTTTACCATTTTGATTATTGTTCGTACCGTAGTTTGGCACTTCACCGTTCGCTGTAATACCAGCACCTTGCTTCGTATCTGTCCCTTCTTGCGCAGTAGAACTTTCCTCTTGCTCTTGTTTACTACGAAGTACACCTTTATCACCATACTTTTCTGACTGACGTGTAACTTCATCGTAGTTTACAGATACTTTCGTATTCACTTTATATTCATTCGGTTTAAACATCGTCATTAACGTTGCATCAATATCTTGCTTTAATTTACCTTCAAGTTGATGCTGCATCTCTACTTCTTTCTCATAAGAAGAAGAACTACTAGAATGTGCTTCATCTGTCCCTTTTGAGATAACACCTTTTTTACTATCAATAACGCTTACTTCTTCTGCCTTTACACCAGGAACTGCTGCACTTATCATTTGCTGTATACCTGCAACTTGATCAGCTGTTAACAATTGGCCACGCTTCACTCCAACCGTAATCGCCGCTGTTCCTTTTGCTTTTTCTTCATCAAAAATTGTCTCTTTTTCAGGCAATGTAATTTGAACATTTGCCGTTTCAACTGTCGCAAAGTTCCTTACAATATCTTGCTCCAATTGCTTCTTCGTACCGACAATTTGCTTCATTTTTTTATCTTGCTCACTTGAACCGAGCGAGCTTTCTAATAAAATTTCCTCACCGCTTTTAGAATTAAACGGTAAGCCCATCCCATTCATTTCTTTTCGAACCCATGGAGCATCATTCTTTTGCACACGAATCGAACCATCGGCCGCTAATTGATAATCGACACCTAACTTCGATAATTCTGCTGTAATCTCTTGTTTATCTGTATCATTTAAATTTTGATATACAACAACATATTTATCTGGCAAGGTGAAGTATAAAAGTGCTCCTGTTACAATCGCTAAAAGCGCAGCACCAATTACTAACTTATGCCACGTTTTTAACGATTGGATAACATTTTTCATCTTTTCCATTTAAACACACCCGTCCACTTTCCTAAATTTGCATATTAATTAGTGACTTATAATTTTCAATAAGATTATCACGTACGAGAGCAGCCGTTTTCATTTGAGACTCAGCTTTCTTTTGCTGAATTAAAACGTCATGTGTTTCTCCTACCCCTTTAGTTAGTAAATCATATACTGCTGTTTGTGCATTGTTTTGCGTTTGATTCATATCTTCCAATAAATCAATAAACTTTTTCCCCGGAGCTACAGATGTTTCAGAAGTTTTCGGTGCACCAATTGACTGAATTGCTCCAAATGGTTGTGTATGTAACATTGGTTGGATTTTCATATTACCATCTTCCCCCTTATCCTCGGCCGATTTCTAACTCTTTATCAAGCATTTTTTTATTTGCATTTAATACACTCGTATTTGCTTCATACATTTTTTGAGCAACCATAACATTCGTCATTTCAGCAGTTACATCAATATTTGGATAACGTACATATCCTTCTTCATTTGCGTGCGGATGCGTCGGATCATACACTAAATTTTCCGTTTTGTCTGCTTCAATACTTTTTATCTTTACTCCGTTAGTAGGAGCCCCATCTAGCATACTTGCAAAACTATTGTTTGATTCTAGCACCACACTACGACGCTCATATAAATCTGCCCCCGGAGCCGCCGTCGTATTCGCATTTACAATATTGTTAGAAGTAACTTCCATCCACTTTCTCGCTGTCGTTAGCCCTGAGCCACTTGCATTAATTGCCTGAAACATCCGTTGTCTCTCCTTCTACTTAACGTCCGCGTGCCGCTTGGTTAATTGCATATTGTGTATTAATCGCGTTAATTGAAATACCGTATAACTGATTTGCTTTCATTAAATCTAGCATTTCTGTCGTTACATCCACACTATTTCCGTCTTTATTCGTTTGCATTGATTTTGTTTGAATCTTTGCATATGTATTTTTCATATTTACTGTCGGCAAGTGCATTTCATTCGTTTGATATAAATCTGGATTGCTCTTTAAATCAGCCGCATTGTTTTTATATAATGCACTACTTTTATTCGTCTGCTCAGCAAATGTTACATCTTGTGCTTTATAGCCAGGTGTATTCGCATTTGCAATATTACTAGAAACCGTATTTCGTTTCGTTACTAAATAATTCATATAATGGCTTACATCACTCACTAAATCTGGCATATTCCACACCCTTCCTTTTCTAACTTAATGATCCACTGATGGAAGTTTCACTTCATTATTTATTTTCTTATATGTATTTATTAAAATATTAACTATTATGTACCCTTACATATTTTATTCCATTTTTCCATTGTTGTCTTTAGAAAAATATAAAAAAGAATACGAAAAAACTGTATACACGCAGTAATTCATGAAACATTTCAACATATGAACTACAAACTAAGTTCATTTTTATATTATTTAGATTACTACTTTTTTATTACAGTCATAAAGTGAAACCTCAATCAGCGGAATTCTTTATTTAAACAAAGGAATGGATCCCCTTTTAAAAGGGGAATCCGTTTCCAAACTCTATCATTAATATTTACCGTAAAATGAATTAGCTTTCATCCGCCCATCATTTTCCATTATCATTTCTTCCAAAATCTTTTGCTTATCTCGAATATGCTGAGCTGCCTTAATAATGAATGGGCTTACTTCTGCTGCAACTTGTGCACGTGTTTCTTCATCCAATGTCATCATCCAGCGATTTAACATTTCACTCTTCTCAGCAAACTCTCCATCTGACACTTGCAATTCACCGATTTCATTAAAACAGCCGACAAACGTCCGATAAATATCATTGTTCATTTTCAAGTGCTCCGCGGTAACCATCTATTAAATCTTGTAATACTTTCACAATTGCATCCATGTCTTTTGCCTCACGAGTCACTTTCATCGTTTGAATTTGAATGCTAATCCAATCGTATAAGCCATATAAACTATCATATAAATCTTTTGTAATTTCAGGGTTTAATTGAAGTTTTAATTCTTCAAAAATACGTTCTAACTTTTCAAGAAGCGCATCTCCTTCTTGTAAGTTAAAAGTATGTAACAGCTCTTCTAAATTACGAAACTCTACAATACATCTTTCATAAATAAAAATTGTATTTTTAATCGGATTACTCGTCATAATATCATTTTGCATATAACGTTGCCATGCTTGCATACGATCACTTCCTTAGATTTCATTAATCATCACTTTTTTGTTTTGTCATTGCTTTAATTGTTTTTAGCTGACTATCAAGCGCCGCTAATGTACTTTCTAATTTTTGATATTTCTTTACAATATCATCTTGTTTTTGCTTATTTTGAATGTCAATATCATTGATTTTACGATCTAGTTTCCCCACACGGTCATCTATAATTTTTATTCTTTCTCCTATGATTCCCACGTCACCGAATATCTTATTAAATTGTGTATCTATTTGTTTTCCAAGACCATCTGCACTAAAAAAGAATTGTTTTGCCACATCCGGGTTTTCTTTCAAAGCGTTTGTTAATTTTGCTTCATCAACTTGTAATGTACCCTCTTTTGTCACCTGAATACCATACGAAAACAAATAATTTCCATCTTGTGAGTATGTTACAATATTATTCATAATCCTTCTAATATCACCCATAATATTTTGGCCTTGAAGCGCTCCATTTTTCCCACCAAATAATTCTACTGTAGATACCGCTTGATTATAATTGCTTACCATTTTTTTTATAAGTTCATTCGCTTCTTTTACATTTGAATCTTCTACTGTAAATTTAACGCTCTTTCCTACCTCAGATTTATCTAGTTGAATTTTAACACCTGGAAGAGTTTCTATTGTATTTGACTCTCCATGCTCTTCAACCCCATTAATTACATATGTTGAATTTTTAGCCTTTTCTATTTCATTAAGTGTACCATCTGTTTTTACAAATCCCATCTTTTCTAAAAATTGACCGCTATCTTCTAACTTAATAGCTCCCTTTTCGCCCATTTTTGAAGAAGAAAAGAATATCTTATTTCCAAGAGAATATGCCGAAACTCCATAATTTCCACTATTAATTTTATTTATTAATTGACGGTATGTAGTATCCTTTGTAATTACAATATCCTGATTGTTAATCTTTATTGTTTCTTCCATATCAATTTTAGCATCTAAATCCGCTATCTTTTCACTTGAAATTTGATGGCGTTGAGCCAATTCTTTGACTTCAATATTAAAGGTTCCTGCAATTGCTGAAGCATCTGCTGTCACACTAATATATCCTTCTTGAGAGAGTGTTACTTTTTTTTCATTCCCTTTAAAACTAGATAAATCTTTCATTGTTTGTGTTAGAGAACTAAATTCCTTTTTCAAACTTGCATATAATAATTTTTCTTGTGTAAGTTGTTCCTTTTCATTATTATAAGGAGTTTTCTTCATATCCAACGCTTGTAATTCTAATTCTACTAGCTTTGAAGTATCTATTATATTATTACCTAGATTCCAAATTTGTTGTCTATTACCAATACCTGTTGATGTAACTGCCATTAACTACCACTCCTTTTTTACATATAATCTAAAATACTCGTTTTACTCATCGTACTAACAGCTTTTAACGTTGCTTCATATGTTGCATTAATATATGCTAAGTCGGAAATTGCTACCGCTAAGTCGACATCTTCAATTTCTTTACGGTTTTCTTGAAGCGCTAAATTTTGTTCGCTTAAAATTGTTTTAAACGTCTCCATTGTGTTCATTGTTGAACCAACTTCAGTTGTACGGTTAATGATGCCATCTAAGTTTTTCTTGTTTTCTCCTAATAACGGTTGTAACGCTTTTTGATCACCTTTTTGCATCGCTTCACTCATCTGTTTTAACGTCTTTATAACCGGGGATAATAATGCCTCTCCGTTTCGAAATGCTTTTATTTCATAACCGTCATTTAGTTGCCAGTTCACATCATTTTGTCCACCTTGATACGTACCATTTTCTGTAAATGGCAGTTTTTCTGCACTATCACCACCGAAAATATAACGACCTTGCTCTTTCGTATTCGCTAAATATACAACTTGTTTTAAAATTTGATCAATCTCTGCACCAATGGCCTTCAATTCTTTTTCACCATTTTGCTCACTTAATGCCTGCACCATTAATTGATCTGTCCTCGTTAGAGATTTCAAAATACCTTGTAAAGTATTTTCAGTTTGTGTTAGTACATTTTTCGAATCCGCTATATCTTTTTGCATTTGCTCCATATTCGCCAATGAATGTTGAATCGCAAATGACTTACTTGCCGCAAGTGGGTCTTCACTCATAAGAAGGTTTTTCTTCCCTGAAGTTACTTGATTTCGATGATATTGCTGTTGCACGTTCAAATCCATTAACTGATTCTTTGCCCAGTTTGCATTTTGAAATGTAGATACTCTCATTTCTATCTCCTCCTTATATATTTTCAATCAATTACTATCACCTATCGAATAATCGAAAATAGACTATCAAACACTTCATTCATCGTAGTAATAGCTTTAGAGTTCGCCACGAAATATTTTTGGAAAGCCATTAAATTTACCATTTCCTCTTCCATATTTACCCCTTCAACGCTCATCTTTTCTTGCTGAATGCCTTCTAATAAGTCCCCATGAATTTTTTGATAAGCATTCACTGCACTTTTATCAGAAGCTACACGAACTATAAATTGGTCTAATGCTGCTTTATAAGAAAGACCTTCTTTATAGTCTCCATCTGTAATTGCTGCTAGTTTATTTGCTGTTTCAGCAGATATTTTCATTTTCGAAATATCTTTTTGAAATTCTGGATTTAACTTCATATCTTTCGCATGATCTCCAACGAAGAAATCTTTTCCCATCACTGTATTCACTTGATTTTTCACTGAACTCATTAAGTCTTCAAGATTTTTTTTATAATCAACAATCTTCGCTTTCGTGTCAATCGCTGATTTTATCGCTCCGCTAGTTACATTGATTTCTGAACCGTAAATCTCAACTGACATTGGGTCTTTTTCTTTATTTAATTGAAGTGGATATGTATCTTGTCCATTTACTGTTAAAATACCATTCATTCTAACACTCGCGATATTAGGATTCATAGATTCATAAGATACTTCGATGTTTGCATACTTAGACATCTCTGTAACGATGCGATCTCGTTCGTCTAAAAGTTGATTCGGCACTTGTGTACCTGCTTGTCCAATTTTATGATTCGCTTCTGCTAAACTAGCAGCAAGACGATTAAATTCATTAACATGCGCTTCAATATCTTCTGCCGTCTGTGCTTCCACTGTATCTAAGTTTTTCGCAAGACGATTCACTTGACTTGTGAACTTCCCAGTTTCAGAAATTAATGTATCGTAGTAGTTTGGTTGTTCTGGATTTTTTGCCACTTCACGAAAGGCATTAAAGAAACCGTCCATTAAACTAGATAATGAATTCTTTCCTGTCGTTCCAACCATAGACTCTACACGTGATAAAGTCGAATTCATGTAGTTATAGTAAGAGAGCTGAGATAATTGATCATTAAACTGCTTCGTCTTTACCTCATCAGTAATACGGTCAACACCTAGCGTTTGTACACCGTAACCAATTCTCTGTTCTGGCGTATGACCATTGCTTGCTCCAACAGATCCGTAATTCACCATTTGACGCACATAACCCGGTGTATGAATGTTAGACAAGTTTTGTTTCGTTGTTTGTAACCCCATTTGAGCCGCTAACATGCCTGATAGCGGTGTATTATAATCAGATAATCTCATAAAGCTTCACTTCTCCTTTACAATAGTTCGTTCATAAAGATTTGCGAATTATTGTTTCGCTCTAAGTTATATTCAGAAACAGAATCCACAATACTTTCTGTAGTTTTTAATAGTACGTTTAAGTAATATTGATTTTTCAAAAGAATCATTTTTACATTCTCTTCTAATTCAGTTACGTTTTTTTGTAATTCTTCCATTTTTTCAATTTCTTCTTGAGAAAAATACGAAAATAACGCACTTACACGAAACAATTCAACTCCTTGTTCTTTACAGAAATGAACAACCATTTCTTCAAATGAGCTTGATAACCCTTTTAAACCATCAATGTACTGCAATTGCTCTACTTGTAACTTTTGAACTGCATTTACATTTTTATTTTTTAAATTCTCATATATTTGCTCTCCAAGCGCTTGAATATTTTCATACGCTTTTTGAATAATAACGAGTTTTTCATATAATTGTATGTACATATAGCTTCCTTTCTTTTACAAGACTAAATTCACAATTAAACCATGGATTTCTCCAATTTGATTTAACATTTCTAAATGTCCTGTTTTCGTATTAATTAAATTCATAACATCTTCTAATTCATTCAATCCCATTTCTGCCTGTTTCACAATCGTCATTTTCTGTGAATATCCGTAACGTGGGTGACGAGACATGACATCTTTATACTGCAATACATTATCAACGTAAAAATTCAAAAATGATTTTACTGTATTTTTGTATTCCATTACATTATCAAGCGTTAATTCCATTTCAATTTTCTCTTTAATTTCTCCAATATTATCGACAAACGCTTCCATTTGTTCTAGTAATTTATCTTTTTTCGGATCTGCATGCAAATTATCCGAAAATGCAAGTCCTGTCCTGACATTTGCTTCTTTCGGCATTTGAGTAGCAGGCGGTATATGCGATAAAATTGGATTATGCGAGATAGAACGTAGCATATATATCACCTATTTATTTTTTTATTTCTTCCTAAACTTAATCGTAAAATCCAGTTATTTATAATTATACTCTGAACAGTAATATTTTGCAGTTATTTTTTATAAAAGATATGTTACAATTTAGCATGAGGTGGCACAATTCTATGAATATTTTCCTTTGTGGTTCAAATCAATTAACAGCATTAGATCAAGAAGAAATTAAAAAATTTTTAACTGACTATGCTCACAAACATAAAATTTACATATTATGTTATAAATCTATTGAAAATGAGGTTCTTCGTTTTTTCGTTGAGAATGAAAGACTCGCTCAAAATTTATGCCTTTACACGCTGCAACCATTGCAAGCAATAACAGATGAATTTCAAGAAGTCGTTGATTACTTAAAAAAACACGGAGCCGAATATGTTGCTTTCGATCATCCTTCTGACTCCATTTACCGATCAGATTATATGTTTTTTGTTAAACAAATTATTGAAGACACTGATTTAGTTCTCTGTTTTTATAATGGGGACAAACATACATCTGTCATCCCTGTCGATGTTGCAAAAGAAGCAGGTATTGATGCTGTCATTTATGATTTACCAGGATTACATGAAAAGCAAATGAAAAAAAGCTTTGAACAAAAAATTCGTATGATGTAAAGGGGGAGGCACAATATCATTATTGTGCCCATTGTAAATATGATAATTGAACAAGATTATGATCATTTTATCGCGAGTTTTAAACAACAATTCAATATGGATATCGCTTCTTATAAACAAGATAGAATGCGCCGTAGAATCGATGCTTTCATTTCGAGAAAAGGCTTCGAAAACTACACTAATTTTTTAAACAAATTACGCGCTGATCAAAATTTATTTTTAAATTTTATTGACTATATTACAATTAACGTTTCAGAGTTTTTTAGAAATAAAGAACGCTGGCAAACTTTAGAGTCGAAAGCACTACCAAAATTACTCGAACAAAATAGCGGAAAATTAAAGGTATGGAGTGCCGCTTGCGCTGCTGGTGAAGAACCCTATACACTCTCTTTAATTTTATCAAAGCATCTAGCTCCATTTCGTTTTGAAATTCAAGCAACAGATCTTGATTTTCATATTTTAGAAACCGCAAAACGCGGTCAATATACAGAACGTTCTCTGAAGGAATTACCTAATGATTTGAAAGAACGTCATTTCACAAAAGAGAATGATATATATTCATTGCATCAAAACATTAAACAAAACGTTACGTTCAAACAGCACGACCTTTTAATGCAGTCGTTCGATACAAATTATGATTTGATTATTTGTCGTAACGTAATGATTTATTTTACAGAAGAAGCAAGAGTAAAACTTTATGAAAAATTTAGTCGTTCTTTACGAAAAGGCGGTGTACTATTTGTTGGTAGTACGGAACAAATTTTAACACCCGAACGTTACAATCTTCAGCGATTTGATACATTCTTCTACGAAAAAATATAAAAAAGGTCGTCACAATGGAGTGACGACCTTTTTACATAACTCGAATTAAAATAATACCGACAATCCATATAAAGAGAAAAAGAAACGTCATAGACCATTTATGTTCTTGCACCGTATGTTTCAACGCCTGTGACAATTGTGTCATGTTCATTTCCGCAAGCGCTCTCCATACACTTACATCCCGATCTTTAGCAATGCGGTCTGTAACGCTAATTAAAATTGTTTCGTTAGACAATTTCGTTATATAAGCAGTAATAACCGTTACCATCAAATTTATATTTCCTTCTGAAGAATCACTTTCCACTCTAGAGATAAGTGCACTCACATCTAATAACGGAATATGTACTTTTCTACCAAATGATAGTTGTACTTCAGCGAAATCATATGTTCCATCTAACAAAGGAAGTTCTTTTATATGCGCCTGCTTAACAAGCCCTTGTAGGCTTCTAATTACTTGTTCAAATATTTTTTC
Source organism: Bacillus sp. FSL L8-0152 (assembly GCF_038006365.1). Lineage (NCBI taxonomy): Bacteria > Bacillati > Bacillota > Bacilli > Caryophanales > Bacillaceae > Bacillus > Bacillus sp. FSL L8-0152. Next base: position 1,691,312 of record NZ_JBBOVB010000001.1, on the reverse strand, counting down.
TGTTTGCTTACCTTCTCCGGATAACGTATGTAACTTTTTAAAAAGTTGTAACACTGTATCCATCTCTTTAGAAAGCATTTCCTTCATAATCTTTCCATCACTTAAACTTGCAAGTAAAATACCTATTTCATTATTTTTCGAAATAATTTTAGACTGTCCAGTAAACACTAAATTGCTACGCTTTCGTTCTTTCTGGATTTCATGCTCCGAAATAGCTGCAGGCTGTTTTAATGGTTGTAACGCCTTATCTTCAATTGTCGTACGTTTAATCTCCATTTAAGCGCCTCCACTACTATGAAATAATTAGCCCCATTCTTTATTACTCTTTAAAACTAAAAACAGTACGAATAAACCTGACATGATAGTAAACACATCAGAAGCTTGCACTCCCTGTTCACCTTTTTCTTCTTTCTTGTCTTTCGGTTCTTCTTTTTGTTCTTTCTTTTTAGAGGCAACTTGTTTGTTATTTTTCTCTTTTTGGTCCTTCGCCTTATGTACTTCCTTGTTGTCTTCGAACGGCTCTTTTATAACGTAAGTAAATTCCTCTTTCTCTTTCAACGGTTCTTTTATAAACTTATTTACTATCTCATCTTGCTTCGGAATTTGAACGACTGGTAAATTTTCTTCTGGAAGCGGGTTTTTGACTTTCGAATCTTCTTGCTTCTCATTTTCTTTCTTATCTTCTAATTCATTTTCTAGTTTATTATCTAATTTTTCTTCTTTTTCTTTCTCTTTCTCTTCTATCTTTTTATCATCTTCGTTTTTTGGCGCCAAAACAGAAATGGTATATTCACTTTCCTCAACAAGTTTATTACCTGCTGCATCTATTATCTCTACAAGTAATTCATATGGCCCAGCCGGCAATGCTTCTGTTATTTCAAATACTTTTTGCCAATCCATATCATGCTTGTTGTAGTCTAATAAAAACGAAAGTTCTTTATTTTCTTTCCCTTTTAATGTAACGCGCACTTCTTTTACAACCGATTCTATATCTGACGCTTTTACTCGTATATGTATAGAATCTCCCTGTTTTCGTTCAACTAAGTTCTCTTTTACTTCATCAATAGTAACTTTCTGTAACTTTGGCAATTCTTTATCTATAGTTGGCGTTTCATTTTTAATACGAATGAGCGGGACTTTCACTTCATTTTTTATGAGCTCTTCTTTCTCATTCTCTTTGTAACTTTGAACGAGCTGAAGATTCCAATCACCTTGCAAATCAAAATCCCCTGCTTTATAGTTAGCAACCCAGCCCTTCGTTTCTTCATCATACTCAAAAGATAACATTCTTTCTTGCGCATATTGCTCGCCATTTTTTTGTAACTGCAATATACCTTTCATACTTTGAATGTTTTTCCGATTTGGTTCTACAGCAATTCGCACCTCTTCGCCAACTTTAAGCTCCAGCTTATTTACTGTAATAATTCCCTGTTCTGTTTCTATCTTTCTTTCACTCAATTGTTTATTTGCTACTTCTTGTTGTTCTGCTTCTTTTTGTTTCTCCTCTTTTTGTTTTTCTTCATCTTGTTTCGTTTCCACTTGCTCTGGCGGTTCTTGAGATTCCTTATTTTCTTCTTGTACATTCACTTCATTTATTTTTTGATCTGGCTCAATTTGTTCCTCAGCCTGACTTTGCAAGGGGAAGAACAAGCACACATGTATGCATAGCCAACTCATTAGAAAAAACTTTACGTTTTTCATCTACTAGTTCAAACTCCTATTTCAATGCCTTATAGTGATTTCGTCACTTTTACTCCGAAAAATCCATCTACATTTACAAGTTCACCATACGCCACTAATACATCATTTACATAAATACGAATTGGTTCATCAATATCCTCATCTAGTACAACTGCTTCATTTTCTTGTAAACTTAATATATCTTGAATCGTTTTCACTGTACTTCCAAATACAAATTTCACGTTCATTTCTACATTTTGTAGAATGGACGTGTCCATATATACTGGTTCCATTTGTTTTACTTCTTTAAATTCAATAGGTTGCACAACTGGTTCTACAATTTTTTCTTCTTCAATTTCTTCTGTGGCAATCTCTTCTTCTTCCACCATTGGATACAGAAGTCGCCTTACCATTTCTTTCGCTTCAGAAATTGGCAAAATTTGATACATTTTCGATTGAAGCAGATCACCAATTTCAAGATTGAACGTAATTTGAACGAGTTCGTCCACTTCCATTGATTCTCCCAAATACTCCATTTCTTCTTTTAACGTTACAAATTTAACATTTGGCGGCGTCATGTCCATTTTTTCTTGGAACATTTCTGACATCGCCGTAGCAGCGTGACCCATCATTTGGTTCATAATTTCTTTAATACCGCTCAGTTCTAATTCAGTAAGCTCTTTTTCCGGATCAACTTCCCCTGTTCCCATCATCATTAAATCTACCATTGTTAAGGCGACATCTTTCGTAAATACGAATACATTCTCATTCTTTAGCCCTTCAACAAAGTCAACATTTAAAATAACAAATGGCACTGGTACTCCATCATAATGACGAACATTGATTGCTTCCACATTTGGTGTACTAATTGTAACTGGCTGATTTAAAAGCGTTGACAATACTGTTGAAGCGGAACCAATTGAAATATTTGCAATTTCACCAAGCACATCTTTCTCTTCTTGTGTTAAATGCTCTTTTTCAACTTCTTCTACAATCTCAGTTTCCACTACTTCTGCTGGCTCGTCTTTTTCTTCTACTCCACCAGATAATTGCATTAATTTATTTACCATTTGTTTCGCATGCTCAACTGAAACAATTTGTACAAGTTTAGAGTTTACAAGATTATCTATCTTTAAATCAAACGACACTTTAACAATCGTATGATTCCCATCGATTTCAGAGATTTTCTCCATTTCTTCTGATAACTTTACAACATTAATCGTCGGCGGAGACATATCTACTGTATCTTGGAAGAATTCCGACATAGATGTAGCTGCGAATCCCATCATTTGATTCATCGCTTCTTGTACAGCACTTAGTTCTAATTCACCAAGTTCTTTTCCATCCTCCACTTCACCTGTTCCCATCATCATTAAATCAGCGATGGACAATGCAACATCTTGTTTAAGAACAAGAAGGTTTTCCATATCTAATCCTTTTGTAAAATGAATGTTTAATACAACATGTGGAACTTCGACATCTCTTGAATCATATAAATCTACCAACTCTATGCGAGGAGCAGTAATGCTTACTTGCCTATTTAAAATCGTTGATAATACAGTCGAAGCTGAACCAAATGATATATTTGCAATTTCGCCAAGAATATCGCATTCTTGAGGCGTTAAATGCTCATTTTCTTTTTCTAGCACAATCGTGCTCGTATCCCCTTTTGTGTGTTGCTCAGGCATTTTCCCTGCCTCCTCATTTCTGTTTTTCTATCAAATAATATAAACTCTCATTTGATTTTAGCAAACTTATTATATAAAACGTTAATATGTATGTATTCCCATTATTAGATTGGTAACGATTAGCCAAAAAGCTCCCCAATTGTATACAAGTGGGGAGCTTTCCTTCATTCCTATTATAAACCTTCTGGGTTTAAAATGAGGACCACTCGTCCATCACCGAGAATCGTCGCACCAGAGAAATAGTTAGAACTCTCTGCAAAGAAGTCACCTAATGACTTTAAGACTATTTCTCTTTGACCGATAATTGTGTTTACAATAAGTCCATAGCTGCGATGTGTATTACGAACAATTAACACAGGAACCATTTGACCATCATATGACGCAAACGCCTCATCTACTGTTTTTTCACCAAATACAGTACTTAAATGTTTCACTTCAATAATTTGATTACGATAATTTAACACATCTTTTCCTTGTAAGGATTGGATGTCTTCTCTCTTAATTCGAATTGCTTCAACGATATTTCCAAGAGGTAAAGCATAGCGCTTATCATTCGTTTGAACAAGCATAGATTGAATAATAGACAACGTTAACGGAAGTTCAATTCTAAATGTACTTCCCTTTCCTTCCTCAGAATCAATGATTAAATGTCCACCTAAACTATGAATCGTATGTTTTACAACATCTAATCCGACACCGCGTCCAGAAAGATCTGATACAACTTCAGCTGTACTAAATCCTGGTTGGAAAATAAGATCAAACACTTCACGATCTGTTAATCTATTTGCATCTGCTTCAGTTACAACGCCATTTTTAATCGCTTTTTCTAATACTTTCCCTTTATTAATACCGTTTCCATCATCCGCAATTTGAATAACGACATGATTTCCACTATGAAAGGCTTCTAATTTAATAGTACCTGTCTCATTTTTACCTGCATCACGTCGTTTTTCAACAGTTTCAACACCATGATCGATTGCATTTCGAATTAAATGAACGAGCGGATCACCGATTTCATCAATAACAATTTTATCTACTTCAGTATCTTCACCTGTAATTTGTAAATCGATTTTTTTCCCTAAATCTTTCGCTAACATACGTACCATACGTGGGAAACGATTGAACACAGTTTCAATCGGCACCATACGCATATTTAATAGTACGTTTTGAATATCTTTTGAAATATCGCCTAATCGATTTAAATGTTCAATTAACTCCTTGTTTTGAATCGTTTCAGCCAATTCATCAATGCGCCCACGTTCAATTACACTTTCTTCAAACATATTCATTAATCTTTCGATTTTCTCTAATTGAACACGAATTGAACGATTCTCCACTTTAGCATTTTTCGTTTTTGTAGTACTTTTAGCTGGCATAGCACTTGTAGGTTGATTCGTTGCCACTATCTGTGATTCTACCTGCGTAGCCACAGCTGGTTGTAGCGTTCCTTCTACTTGCACAACTTCTTGTGTAACGACTTTTTTAGAAGCTACTTCCCTCGATATAGGTTCTCCTTGCTTTACTTCCACTTTCTCAATTTCAGAAACATGAAGTACTACTTGTTTCAATTCTTCTATACTACAATCAGTATCCATAAATACTGTAAATTCAAATCCGAAAGCATCTGCTTCAATTTCTTCAATACTCGGAGCGGTTTTTTGTATATTCCCTACATTCTGCAATGCTTCAATACACATAATGGCACGTACTGCTTTTAAAATTGCTTGCTGTTCAACTGTTATATGCACTTCATGTGAAACTGCATCATCGTTGTCTATATGATTTTGCTCTATATGTTCCGTAGGAGTTTCTACATTGCCGTTCAATAATGCTTCTAATTTCTGTTTAGTTGAGACTACATCAATATTGCCCATTCCACCTTGTTGCACATCTGCAACCATCTTCTCCAAATTATCAATGCACTCAAAAATCACATCAATAATATCCGCATTTACAACTATATTTCCATGACGAATTTCATCTAACACATTTTCCATCTTATGCGTTAAATCAGCCATCTCTGTAAATTCCATACTCGCAGACATACCTTTGAATGTATGAGCGGAGCGGAATATTTCTCCTACAACATCCATATCAGCAGGATTTTGCTCTAACACTAGCACATTTTCATTTAGCGACTGTAAATGTTCTTCTGACTCTTCGAAAAATATATTTAATAGATCTGTTTGCATTTTTATCCCCTACCTGTCTAACAAACATTTCATTTATGTATAACAATTTAGTGTTTTATAATGAGAAAAAAGGGGGCCACACGTCGATCCGCTATCACTGTTTTGATTCCTTGTGGCACCCCTTCTATATTAACTATTTGCTACTTTTGTTAAAGCTTCAATTACACGATCCGCTTGGAATGGCTTTACAATAAAGTCTTTTGCCCCGCCCTTAATTGCATCTAATACCATACCTTGTTGTCCCATTGCAGAACAAATAACAACCTTTGCACTTGAATCAATTTTAATAATTTCTTTTAATGCTTCAAGCCCGTCCATTTCTGGCATAGTAATATCTAATGTTACAATATCAGGTTGAAGTTCTTTATACTTTTGAATTGCTTCTACCCCATTCTCTGCTTCGCCGATAACTTCAAATTCATCACTACTTTTTAATAAGTTTTTAATCATCGTTCGCATAAACATCGCATCGTCTACTACTAAAATTTTATGTGCCATTCTTTTTAATTCTCTCCTTCTATGTATAAATATATCTTAATATTTCACCTTATCATTCTCACTCATTATACAAAATAAAATGATAAAATTTAATATTTTTTTAAAAGAATTTTCGTATTTTTATTATTTTATTATTAAAATAATAATATACTACTCTTTTATATAAATAACAACGCGACGGTTTTTTTCCCAGTTTTGCGGTGAATCATTTGGTACAATTGGCTTTGTGTCTGCATATCCTACCGCAGCTAGCCTTTTATCATCCACATTATACACTTCAATTAAATGGTGAATCATATTTGCCGCTCGTGCTGAAGATAACTCCCAATTAGAAGGGAATTTCTCGTTATGAATAGGTCTACTATCTGTATGTCCCTCTACAACAATTGGGTTAGGTACGGATTGAAAAAATCCAACTAATTGACTTATTATCCCTTTCGCTTCGGGCTTAACGTTCGCATCGCCTGTATCAAATATTAAATTATCTACTATAACGACGCTTACCCCTGTATCCTCTCGATATACATTCACTTGACTAATACCGTTATTATCTACATACGCTTTCAACTTCTTATATAATTCATCCATTCTCTTTTTTGAGATCATTTTTTCATCATTTTTTTCATGTGAAATATCTGGTATTGTATTTTCCATTACTTTTGCATCTACTTGCCCCATATCACTAAAATTTTCAAGCATCTTTGACAATTTTACTGCATCTTGCTTTGATGTAGCAACTAGTAATACAAAGAAAGTTAATAATAACATCGTTAAATCTGTAAAAGTCGTCATCCAACGAGGCGATCCCTTTTGCGGTCCTTTACTCATCATACCACTCCTTGAAATATTAGGCTGCTCCTTTTACCTTCGTTTCGTATACGTATGTATCCAGTTTCAACTTTAATTTAGAAGGGATTTGTCCGCGATACAATTCTGAAATTGCTTCTATTACAAACTTCTTCTCTGTATATAAATCTTCAATACCACGGTATACTTTTTCCGACAGAGGGATTGCAATCATATTCGCAAGTACAGACCCATATAATGTCGTTAACATCGCAACTGCCATCCCTGTACCAATTTGCGATGTATCTTGTAAGTTTTGGAGCATAATGATAAGACCGATTAACGTACCAATCATTCCCCAAGCTGGAGCAAAATCACCAATTTTATCTAATAATGCCGCTCCTTTTCTTAACTCATACACTTCCGTTTCAATATCTTTCAATAACACTTCTTTTAATTCTTCTTCATCGTAACCGCTTAACATTAATCGAATTCCTTTTTGAATAAAAGGATTGTCTACTTGCTCTCCATCAACCTCTAAAGAAAGCAAGCCATTCTTTTTAGACTTTTTCGAAAAATCAACAAACAAATCCGTTAACTGTTCTAAATCTTCTTCTCTTCTATGTAAAACAGTGAAAATACTTTTCGTATATTTTTTTATTTCTCCAAATCGATATGCCACAACAATTGTCGCTGTTGTTCCCCCTATGACAATTAAAATAGATGAAATATCTAAAAAGTTTTTGAAAGCTTTTATTCCACCGCCGCCAAGCATAATTGCCGCTATCACTATGATGAAACCTACTATGATGCCCACTGGGCTAGAAATATCAAACTTCCTTTTTCTTCTTTGTGGTCTAACTAATACTTGATTTTTTTCTCCCATATTTCTGCCCTTTCCTTTCCATTTTCATATAACATTTTTTTATTTTAATAATACGTTTTCACATATAACATGTATTATACGCTTATCATCTGTTTATCGCAATATACTCATGAAATTGACACATTTCATTTCTATATTAGAATTATGGTATAAAAACATGAGGAGGCTCACGATGGAACACAACATTTTACAAGTCATTGCATTAGCAGAAAAATTAAAATATGAAATGCGACACAGCTGGCTTTCCAACGGACGTCAAGAAAGTGTTGCCGAGCATACATGGCGTATGTCTCTAATGGCCATTTTAGTTGAACCTTATTTGGATCAAAAAGTAAATATTGAGAAATTACTTAAGATGGTTATTATTCACGACCTAGTCGAAGCCGAAGCTGGTGATATCCCTGCATTCGATACGATGAATAGTCACGAATTACAGCTACAAAAACAAAAAAATGAACTAGAAGCTATTTTAAATATTAAACAAACGTTAACAGGTTCTCTCGGCGAAGAATTATATGACTTATGGATGGAGTTTGAAGCGAAAGAAACGTACGAAGCAAAAGTTGCTAATGCACTCGATAAACTTGAGGTAAAAATCCAGCATAACGAAGCTGATATTGATACGTGGCTACCAATTGAACATAAAATGACATTCCAAGTAGCAAAGCATACAAACTTTGATTCTTTCCTATCTAAATTACAAAAAATTATTGAACAAGATGGAGAAAAGAAGTTAATTGCTGCCGGCATTGATGTTGAGGCATGCAAGCAATAATGAAATAAGACACTCAACAAGAGTGTCTTATTTCATTATTGTTGATATAGCCTGCTTATAAATAAGCTGTTGTTTTCCATCCACTAAGATTAAAACTGTAAATTTATCCACTCCAACAACTTCTCCTACTATTCTAACGCCACTCTTTAAGAAAATTGTAACTGTACCTTTTTCTTCTTTTATTTGTTTATACAATTCTTCCTGTAAATGTTCCAATTACTGTCCTCTCCTTTCTGTGAAACATCTTAATATAAAAAACTATAAATTTTTTATTTATGCACTTTGTCTTTTATGTTCATAAACTTATTAATAAGTATATCTAAATCACGACTAAATAACAAAACTTTATCATGATCCAATCCGTGTCTCGCAACAAGTTGAATTAACTCTTTCTTTTTGTTTTCTATTTTATTTTTTAATTGTCCCATCTCCATCTCTATACTAAAACTCCCTTTTCCCATAATATTACTTGTAAAATTATAGTACATATTCTCTCATAAAAAAATAAGAAAATGGTTTTTTTTACAATTTTTTATTTTTTATGCCTAAATTATGAATTACGTAAAGGTTTATTTACAAATCACTAACATGCAATCCTAATGAATCTACAGGCATTTGTCTAATTATAAATGAGACTGGCTCGTTTTCTATACAAAAAACATACTGTATATAGTAGTCCATGAACCATATAGATTAACTTACTAAAAAGGAGGAAAACATATGAGTTATGGTGGAAGTTGCGCTGGTTTCGGCGGTGGATTTGCTTTGCTTATCGTACTATTCATCCTTCTAATCATCATCGGATGTAGCTGTTGGGGTGGTGGCGGATACGGATATTAATATATCCTATCCTTGAAAAATGAACTAAAAACTATAGAAAAACAGCTCAAATATGAGCTGTTTTTTTTCATACTTTCGTATGAATTTATATCCCTCTTATTTGCGATTTCAACTAGCAACATATTGTTTACTATGGAATAAGAAACATTTTTACTAAGGGGGATTACAATGATTAGAGGTCTTTACGAAGCACATTTACCTGTCCGCAACTTAAAAGTATCAATACCTTTTTATGAATCACTAGGGCTAAAATTATATAAAAGAGGAGATAATATTGCTTTCTTTTGGATTAAAGAAAATGAGAGTTGGCTCGGCCTTTGGGAAGGCACAGAATACAAAGTGAATTATCACCCCTCTTTACGACATATCGCCTTTCAAGTAAGTTTACATGATTTAGAAAATGCGATTCATTGGCTAAATCAAAAAGGAATTTCAGCACGAAAAGACTTTGGAATGGAACCAATTGAACCGATTGTTTTTCCGGAATTAGCACATGCAGCCGTATACTTTAACGACCCTGATGGAAATAGTTTAGAATTGATTGCACAATTACCTGTTGGACTTCCCACAGCGGAAAAAGTGTATTTAAGTGAGTGGAAAGAACAAATTCAAACATCGTCATTACATAAGGATTAATCTATTTATGTCAGTTTCTTATTCCACACTTCTTAAAACAAATAAAAACTTCAATAAACTATTTTATGGGCAAACATTCAGTGTACTTGGGGATTGGTTCCATACGGTAGCTTTATTAACATTTGTCTACAGCATAACGGAATCGCCGTTTATGATCGCACTTACTTTTATAAGTAAAAGTTTACCACAGCTTCTTCTTAGTCCATTCATAGGCGGAATTATAGATCGTTTCTCTAAAAAGAATATTATGATTTTTACCGATATTACACGGGGAATTCTAGTCCTTACATACTTACTCGCAGGCTATAAAATTGAGATTATTTTCATTGCTAATATATGTTTATCTGTACTTTCTTGTTTATTTGAACCGGTTAAACAAGCAACCTTAAAAAATATCGTACACCAAAATCATTTCGTAACTGCTAACTCTCTTTCTAGTACAATTAATGGTTTTATGTCTATTATGGGGGCTTCTTTGGGCGGAGTAATTGCACAATCTTTACATATTGAGTTCGCTTTTTTAGTAAATAGCCTATCATACTTTATTTCAGCCTATTTTATTTATAACATGAGTATTCCTGCTCATGATACTTGTAACAAGAACAAAGCATTTTTCACTGATATAAAAGGTGGTTATACATACATATTACAAACAAAAATCATTTTAACATTAATTCTTGTCGGCATTTCATGGGGGATTATTGGAGGTGCTTATCAACTACTTCTAACGATCTATGCCGAGAGAATTTTCCACACTAACATTGGAATTTTATATACAGTTCAAGGCACTGGGCTTATGATTGGCAGCCTCCTCGTTAATCTTTATATGTCTCATAATAAAGAAAAAATGAAAAAAGTATTCGGTTGGGCCTACTTATTACAAGGAATTTTCTTTCTCGGATTCATTCTATCCGATCAACTTATTATCGGTATCATTACTTTATTCTGTATGCGCATAGCAGGAGGAATCATCGTTCCACTTGATACGACATTACTTCAAACTTACACACACGAAAATATGATGGGTAAAGTTTTTTCATTCCATTACTCCATTTACGGATCTCTTATTCAGTTATCGATGTTTTTTACAGGAGGGCTGTTAGAAATTCTTTCTCCTCAAATGATTGGCAGTTTATTAGCTATATGTTGTATTTTTGTAAGTTTTATATGGCTGTTCTTGTTTTATCGTGGGGATCTCAGTGAATAATTTAATGATAATCAATAAATTTTGATCCCATTCATTATTTGTTTCCCCATAATAAAATTGTTTAAAAATGTAAATCGAATTTTTTAGTTAAAGAGCCTTATATGGCAACACTATTTGAGAAAAAACTAGATATTTATGTTAAAATATAAACAAGTTTGTGAAATATTGCACTTAAATAATAGACTTTAACTAGTTAAACTGAATTAAATAGGAGGGCTGTTTTGGGTATCACATTCATTTTCGTATGTATTATATTAGTGGCTTCTATTCTGCAAGCAAGTACAGGTTTTGGCTTTTCCATAATGGCAACCCCTTTCTTACTTATGTTATTTCTACCACAAGAAGCTATACAAATAAACATTATTTTATCTTTAATTATCTCCATTTCACTCATTTGGAAAATAAGAATGGACGTTGATTTTGTTCTACTGAAAAGGTTTATTCTTGGAAGTATAGTTGGTGTTCCTTTTGGCATTTTAATCTTCATTTCCGTTAACATAAACATTTTTAAATTAGCAGTTAGCATCCTACTCTTACTATTAACATTATTGCTAATATGCAACGTTAAGGTTAGATCAACACAATCTAGAGATTTCATAGTTGGCGGATTATCTGGTCTTTTAACGACCAGTATCGGTATGCCAGGTCCTCCACTGTTACTTTATTTTACAGGAACTGCTACTGAAAAAGAGAAGTTAAGAGCAACTACATTAGCTTTTTATCTGTTTATATATTTCATTAGTCTAGTAACTCAAATACTCTTTACTGGCACAAACAAAACCATTTGGGAATCAATTTTTTATGCCATTCCAATTGTCTTTTTAGGTTTGTTTATAGGACAAATTATTTTTAAATGGATTAATCAACGGATTTTCAAAATATTTACGTATATTCTTTTAAGTTGTACAGGAGGGTATCTTCTTATTGAAAGTTTGAACTTGTTATAGAAGGTGCTTTAAATCGTACAATAACAGATATGTTCAAACGAAATTATTGCTGTATTTTCCGGCGGGGTATTCCATATCAAAACTTATATGGCCTTATTGGCAGTTTACAATTAGCAATCATCGTTCTTTCATAAGACCAATTTTTCAAATCAAAATACTAAATAAAGTGGAACTTTAATCAGTGGGGGTTTTGTTCATCCCCACCTAACTTCTTTGCTTCCCCTGAATTTTGAGATGGGGTTCTTACTGCCCGGAAAATAGCGTGATAAAACGATAAAAAGCGGCTATTATGCCGCTTTTTACATTAAATATTTTATAAAACAAAGACCTGCACTTACTATCACAAATATATTAAAAAATAAGAAAAACCCTTTTTCAAAATCTGTATACTTTTCTACTTTTACTCCTCGCTTTTTTAACTCCATAACTATCATTGCAACTTCACGTGCATACTTAATACTTCCAAATTGTATATGAGTGTTATTATATTTAATCTCAAAGACATTTTTCATTTTTTTATGTTGCGAAATGGATTGTATATCCTCTATTGGCATGCTATGTTCATGTGTCTTTTTAAAATAACAATCTAATCCTTTCATAATCACTCTTTTATTTGTTAAAACGAGATAATAATAGAAAGTAGCTCCTACGTAATATATATTTGGTATGACTTTATTATTTGTCATATACCCTTCGTCTACTAACAGTTCCTTCTTAATTTCTTCATCAACTTGTAATTCACTTCGAATTGACTCTTCTAACATTTGTAAAGTTAATTTTTTTAGTAACTCTCCATTTCTTACATAATACTTATCTATATCGATAGACTCATTTGCTTCTTTCTCTAAACGTGTAATTTCTTCCTCTGAATATTGGAGCTCATTTAACATCGATAATAATCTTTTATCCATATTACACACTCCCTTTCCACAGTTTTTGAAGTTTTTTCTTCCCACGAGAAATTCGATTGTATATATAATCTGCCGTTACTTTTAATTCTTTTGCAATATCGTCAATGGAATACCCATCAATATACCTCTTTAAAAAGATATATCGATCTTTCTTATTTAAATCTTGAACAATTTCCATAATCTCTTCTTCTTGTTCTATTTCATACCTATCATGGACACTTGTATCTATTTCTACGTCCTTATCGATTTTATTCTCTTTATATACTTTCTTTTTATATTCCAATGCCTTCAATTTAGTAATACCAATCATCCAAGATTTTAAGTTTCCCTTTTCTGTATCAAATTGGTCGATATTAAACCAAATAACAGTAAATACATCGTTATAACAATCATCCACATATTGTTTTTCAGTAGGGGTACTTAATGATTTATGAATAATGTACAAAATTAATTTTCCATATTGATCAATCACTTCTTTCAAAGCATCTTGATCATGTTTTTTCATAGCTATAATTAAATCCTCTTCAGAATCGAAAATCATATGCATCTTCCTTCCTCAGTCCCCCTTTAGCAGCTGCCTTTACTTACTATTGGTATTTCATTCTCATTTTCTATCACTTTTGTAAAAATTTATTAATTTTTATTTCTATGTATATGATAACAAACAAAATACCTAAGTTCAGAAAGAAAAACAACTTTCTGGCCTTAGGTATTTCTCCTTTCAAAAAAGGCAAACCCACATCACAGGTTTGCCTCTTTACTCACTTCTTATTTAATCCTTTTTCACTTAAAAACTCTTTCATATGCATTCTTTTTTCTTTAGACATAAACGAACTCATTGATTCCGTCCATGTTACGCTTTTCTTGTTTGATGATCTTTCTTTGTAATACGAGTTCATCGTTTCATCATATTCATTTAATAATTCATCATATTTCTTTTCATCATATCCATTTTCATGAAGAACCGCTGCTACCGGTAAGCGTGGTTTAACTCCATGTTCTTCATCTGGTACACCGACTGTCATTCCGAATACAGGATATACTTTATCTGGTAAATGAAGCAATTCGCTCACTTCTCTCGGATTATTACGAATACCACCAATATAACAAATACCGTATCCTAATGACTCTGCTGCTAACGCTAAGTTTTGCGCAAAAAGTGAAGCATCTACCGTCGCAACAATAAAGTCTTCCACCCCTTCATGCTTTATCTCTGTACCATGTTTTTCACATGCAATTTCAAGTCGTTTTAAATCTGCACAACAAACAAAGAATGCTGCGCAGTCTTTCACATGGCGATTTCCGGATAGCTCTGCTAATTTAGCCTTTAATTCCTGATTTGTTACATATATGACAGAATACGCCTGTACAAAATGTGATGAAGCCGCATGCTGTGCAGCGTGCACCATTTTTTCTACTACATCTTTCGGAATTGATTCTTCTTTATATTTACGAACTGAAACGTGTTGCTCTATCTTATGTATTATCTCATTCATGAAAATCACTCCTTTTTCTCTTCATAATGAAAAATTAACACATCTTTTTCAATATTCACAACTTATAAGCACAAAAAGAGCAATTCTTTTTGAACTGCACCCCAATTGTTAGACACAGTCTAACAATTGGGGGTGCAGTTTTTCTATGGCTAAATTTACAGCTGATGAAAAAATACAAATCGTTCTACGTTATTTGAACGGAAATGAAAGTTATCGAGAAATAGGTAAATCGCTCGGTATAAGTGACACAATCATTTTGAATTGGGTAAACCAATATAAACAGAATGGTCTGGAAGCTTTTCTAAAACGATGTACAAATTACACACAACAATTTAAACTAGACGTACTAAACTTTATGATTGAAAACGGTATGTCCTTATTTGAGACGGCAGCTATCTTTAATATTCCTGCCCCTTCAACGATTTCTGTTTGGAAAAAACAGCTCGAAACACAAGGAATTGATGCCCTTCAATCTAAGAAAAAGGGGCGTCCATCCATGAAAAAAGATTCAAATAAACAATTAAAACAACCTTTAGCTGAAGGGTCAGTCGAAGCACTTGAAGCACGCATTAAACAGCTTGAGATGGAAAATGAGTACTTAAAAAAGTTAAATGCCTTAGTTCAAAACAAGGAAAAATCACAAAACAAGACAAAGCGCAAGTAGTCTACGAATTAAGGCATAAATATTCGGTCAAGGCACTCGTGGAGCTAGCTACTATTCCTCGAAGCACGTATTATGATTTAGTAAAGAAAATGAATCGTCCAGATCTAGATGCCGATTTGAAAGCTGAGATTAAAGCGATTTATGAGGAAAATGAAGGTCGTTATGGTTACCGTCGCATTCGTGATGAATTAACGAATCGTGGCCAGAAAGTGAACCACAAGAAGGTTCAGCGCATTATGAAAGAGCTTGGGTTAAAGTGTGTTGTGCGTATGAAGAAATATAAATCCTATAAAGGAAAAGTCGGTAGAATTGCACCTAATATTTTAGAGCGTAATTTTTATACAGATGCACCGAATCAAAAGTGGGTAACAGACATCACAGAGTTTAAATTGTTTGGAGAAAAACTGTATGTATCACCTGTATTAGATTTGTATAATGGTGAAATTATTACCTATACAATTGGTTCTAGACCGACGTATTCGCTTGTTTCAGACATGTTAGAGAAAGCATTGGAACGTTTACCTGAAACCCACCAGCTACTGATGCATTCGGATCAAGGATGGCATTATCAAATGAGACAGTACGTCCTTACACTTGAATCAAGAGCTATCGTTCAGAGTATGTCTCGAAAAGGCAACTGTTACGACAACGCAGTAATAGAAAATTTCTTTGGGATTATGAAGTCGGAGTTCCTCTACATAAAAGAATTTGAAAATGTAGAGCACTTTAAAATAGAATTAGAAAAATATATAGATTATTATAATACGAAACGGATTAAGGCAAAATTAAAAATGAGCCCAGTACAATACCGGACTCACTTTTATCAAGCTGCCTAATGAAATAACCGTGTCTAACTTTTAGGGGTCACTTCATTTTGAATTGCTCTTTTTTTAAAACGTCTATGAATACGGTAAATGAAATTACAATTGTCTTATTACGCCGTTTTCAAAACTTTAATACCTTTTACGATATTCCAAATGAAGTAGTAAATTCCTACAAGAATGAACACTGCATATGTGATAATCATTCCAATTCCAGCACCGTCAGATTGATTGAAACCTAAACCGTACATTCCTGATACTGCTAGTCCTCCAAATAAGATTACGTATGGGAAAACATGTGACCAAAATGCTTTTTTCGCGTGATATTTCACTTCATCTTCTGCAACAAAGTACACGATAATTGGTAGTAAAAATGGTGCAAAAAAGATACTAAAGTAACATAACGAAGATAAAATATTATTTCCTTTCATCCGATTCACCTCTAAATAGTTTTTGTTACTTTCATTATGTCAGGAAATCATTCTAGAAACTATCGCTTTACCTTTCACTAACGTGACATATTTGTAAGATTTTCCTCAAATTAAATCCCGTCTGAAGTTTCAGACGGGATCACTTTCACTATATTCGATTCATAAACCAATACTGTGTAATGGCTAAATATTCTCGTACATTCGATGGAATGATGATTGGTTTCGGTGTTTTTTCCGGAAGACCTTCTAATTGTAAACCTTGTTTGGCAGCTATTTTTTTCGCTCTAAACATATGAAAATCGTTTGTTACGATCATACCTTTTTTCATATCGGCTGGAATTAACGGTTTTGAGAATGTAATATTCTCATCTGTACTCGTAGATTTGTCCTCCATTATAATACGGTCTTCTGCGATGTTTTGTTTTATTAGTCCTTGTTTCATTGCTAATGCTTCTGAAATGTCTTCACCTTTTCCTTGTCCTCCAGATACGATAGCGATTGTTTTCTCATGTGATTTTAAATATTCAGCTGCTTTATCAATACGATATTGCAATGAATAAGATGGTTTCGTTCCATTTACTTTCGATCCTAGTACAATTATGTACTCAGCATCGTCACTTGCATTCATATGTCCATGCTTATAAATGTGATATTGTAAAAACCCCGCATATACGGCGCAAATCATTATAACAACTAAAATACACTTTATTATTTTCTTCTTTCTCATACTCATATACTCCTATTTTCTTTTACTTCCTTCATGATAATATCCATTTATTTGTTTGTATACAGACAAATTCCAATAAACCCTAAATTATCCTCTGAAAGGTAATATTTATATTACTTTCGGGAATAGTAAGTACAACTTTACACCAAGGAGTGTCTCTATTGCTTCTCTTTTTATGTAACGTGTCGTTCTTTTTCATCTTATTTTTACTATCGCTTAAGTTACTCGGTAAATCCGCGCTAGCACAACTAACTCCTCATGATTTTGGGGCTATAATCTTTTTATCTTATTTAGCTTTCCAGGCCATACCCGTCTCTGGTGCTTTACAAGCATTTCTCGGTATGGTTGTTATTACATGTTTACATTTACTCCTTACAAAATTAAGCCTATTCAACAAACTAAATCGTTTTATTCTCGGACACCCTATCATTTTAATTAAACATGGTGATATTATTTTTGAGAACTTACAAAAAAGTAGATATCCCATTGCCGAACTACTTTCTAATCTTCGCGTTGCAGGATATCCGAGTGTTCATGAAATTGAATACGCCATTTTAGAAGCGAACGGAGCTATTAGTATTTTACCAAAAAGAGAACTTGTACCATTAACTCCAAAAGATTTAAACATAGATGTTAAGTATGCTGGATTACCAATTGCACTTATCGTCGATTCACAAATTCAATACGATAACTTAAAGTTAATCCATAAAGATGAAAAATGGTTATATAAAGAATTAAAAGAAAAAGGAATTACAAATATTAAAAACGTTGCTTTCGCTTCTGTTCAAGAAACGGATGGATCTTTTGCGATTAGTTTAAAGGAATAAAAAAATCCCCTTAATTGCTTAAGGGGATTTTCTTCATCATATCGCTTCTTTCTCTCCTGCCATATTTAATGGAACAGGATGTTTCATACGATTCATCGTAAATACGATAATTGCTGTCATTACTTCAGCAACTGGCATAACGAGCCAAATTCCGTTTATCCCAAATAATTTCGGCATAATCCATAACAATGGAATGATAAATAGTAACCCTCGGCTCATTATAATCAGTACTGATTTCTTCGTTTGTCGCACTGATTGGAAGTACTCTCCATACACAATGTTATAGCCTAAAAATACGTATTGAATAAAGAATAAGCTAATACCCGTTAATGTTAACTCCAATAATTCTGGAGATTGGACATCAAATAGACCAATGATATATTTCCCGAAGAATAATCCGACAATTATCGCAATGCCCCCAAGTACAACAGCAATTTTCACAGCAAACTGCAATCCTTCACGCAATCTTTCTGATAAGTTTGCCCCGTAATGGAAACTAGCAATCGGTTGCAATGCAGCACCTACACCGAAGAATAGTAGTAATGCCATTGCATGAATACTATTCACCATCGCATAGGAAGCTACTCCTACTTCTCCTGCATATTGGACGAATGCGATATTAAAACCAATCGTTACGATTGCAACCGTACTTTCTGCTGTAAAACTTGGGAAACCAATCACCATAATTTGTTTGACAGTATCCCATTCAAAATGGAATTTCGTCCATTTTAAAATACTACTTTTTCTAAAGAAATGAGTTAATAATACAAGGAAACCAATCGCTGCCGAAAGAATAGTCGCTGAAGCAGCACCTGTTACCCCCCATCCAAAGATAAAAATAAAGATATAGTCAAATACTATATTTAATACAGCCGTTACAACAAGACCTGCCATTGCTAAATTAGGATTTCCATCATTTCGTATAAATGTACTTAAAATATTTTCTAAAACGTATATCATTCCAAATGTTAATAATACGTGTAAATAGTCTAACGCATATGGTAAAATCACTTCATTTGCACCAAATAAGTACGCTAAATCTTCTATTCTCCATAAACAAATAGCCGCTAAAACACCTACGATAACAACTGCTACCGTCATGGATTGAGTAAAAATAGACCTTGCTCTTTCTCGTTTATTTTCACCTAATGCAATGGAATATAACGTTGCCCCGCCCATTCCGATCCATAATGAAATAGAGAAAAAAATCGAAAACGCTGGAATAGCCACGTTTACTCCTGCTAAACCGTTCGCCCCAACTCCTCTACTAATCATGACCGCATCAATTACAATATTAACTGACATTAATACCATTCCTAGAACAGCTGGTATTAAATAAGAAATAAATAAACTTTTTATCGGTTTTTCTCTTAATTTTTCTGTTGCTTCCATACTCTAATATGCTCCTTTTTTCAACTCTCTTTCCTCAGTTTAAACCTTCAAGTAACTTGAAGGTCAATAGAGAATTAAAAAATAGGTAACTTAATTATCGCGTTTGATGCTCATTTGTAATTATACGAGTCCTATAACTTATTGCTTTGTTTTTTCATTATAGGAATTTGAATTTCTGTTACTTGCTCCTCTGGATTTTCTGTTACAGACCAATCAATTAATGCAATCTCAATCGAATCTCCGTCTATTTCATATCCTTCTTGATCAATATATTTTATTAATTTCTTATATGTTTCATCAGTTTCTTCATATGGCCCGTGGTGATATACACAGGCAAATATACCTGCTTTAATTTCATCTGAACTATTCACTTGAAAGGGCATGTAATCCAAAAGAATGAAAACACTACTATATGCTTGAAACTCATTTTGCATTAATCCTTTTTTCGCAACAGTTACACCAATATCTCCAGAAAATAAACTATCATCCATTTGCCTCATATTTTTTTGCAACGAATGGATGTAGTACTCAAACATATCATCCGTCGTATTTGGAGCAACCGCAATTGCTGTAATTTTCCGCTGCGGAATCTCTTTAATTACCATTTGTTCAGCTTTTGCTTTTGTTGCTGCCTTAATTAAATGAATTCTATGTTCCATTTTTGCTAAGGCATATTCAATTTCTCTTTGTTTCTTCAGCATCATTTCTTGTTGTTTTTCCAGTAAATTGAGTGCGTATGTTGGATTTCTTTCATCAATATATTTCTTAATTTCCTTTAACGGAATATTTAACTGGCGTAAAAATTTAATCGTATCTAACAGTGAAAATTGATCGATTGTATAATAACGATAATTCGTTTGAGGATCAACAATGGACGGATGAAAAATTCCTTTTTCATCATAATACCTCAATGTAGATTCTGCGATATTATGCATTTTTGCCATTTCTCCAATTGTAAAGCGTTTATTTAATAACATGTTTCCTTCTCCAATTCATTAAAAATATTGCCTTATTTCTTCTTATTATATAGCCATTCCCTTCATACCTAAATCAAATTCCATCATGAAAATCTGCTATTTTTTCATTGATTTTTAATAAATTTTATTATATATTAATTACAGGTTCAAATTACGAGTTCAAAAGAACTTGTAATCAGACCCTTTTGTTTAATGGGTTTTACATATTTTCATTAGGCAAATTCCGAGAAATCGTATGATAAAATTAAAAATGACGAGGAGAGGATCAGATGGAATTCGAATTTTTCTTTCAAATTGCACTTATTTTATTAAGTACAAAGCTTGCTGGTGATCTTAGTGTTAGATTAGGTCAACCTTCTGTACTAGGTAAATTAATTGTCGGTATCGTTATCGGTCCAGCTGTATTAGGTTGGATTGAAAATTCAGAGCTTCTAACTCAATTAAGTAATGTCGGAGTTATTCTTTTAATGTTTATGGCTGGACTTGAAACAGACTTAGAAGAATTAAACGCAAATCGTAATTCTTCTTTAGCAGTTGCACTCGGAGGTATCATTCTTCCATTCGTAGGTGGTTACGTTTCCGGTCTTGTGATGGGAATGGAACAAGGAAACGCTGTATTCTTAGGATTACTTCTATGTGCGACAAGTGTTAGTATTTCCGTACAAACACTTCGTGATTTAGGTAAAATGAAAACACGTGAAAGTACGACGATGCTTGGAGCCGCTGTATTTGATGACATTCTTGTTGTTATTTTATTAGCATTTGCAATGAGCTTCTTAGGTACTGATGATGTTAACTTAACAATGGTTATCTTGAAGAAAGTAGTATTCTTCGCTTCTATTATTTTAATCGGATGGAAAGGTGTTCCTGCGATTATGCGCTGGTTATCACCACTGCGCGTATCTGAGTCTATCGTGAGCGCGGCTCTTATCATCTGTTTCTCATTCGCATATTTCGGCGAATTATTAGGAATTGCTGGTATTATCGGTGCTTTCGCTGCTGGTATTGCAATTTCTCAAACAAACTACAAACATGAAGTAGAAAAGAAAGTAGAACCAATTGCTTACGCTATGTTCGTTCCCGTATTCTTCGTTAGTATCGGTATGAATATTACATTTGACGGTATCGGCAATCAAATTTGGTTCATCTTAGCATTAACTGTTATCGCTGTATTAACGAAATTAATCGGCTGTGGATTCGGTGCTCGAATGACTGGATTTGACGCTAAGTCTTCTGCAATTATCGGTGCTGGAATGGTTTCTCGTGGTGAAGTTGCACTTATCATCGCAGGAACAGGACTTTCTTCAGGTCTATTGGCACAAGATTACTTTACAGCAATCGTTATTGTCGTTATTTTAACTACAATGATTACACCACCAATGTTAAAATACACTTTTGGTGCAAAAGATAAAGCAATGAAAGCAAGTAAATAAATTTACTATAATAAAAGGAGATTGCTATTTTATAAGATAGCAATCTCCTTTTTGTTTTATCTTTAAACAATCCCGTTCTTTTTTAACCATTTTTCAAAAATAATTCGTGCTTCATCATCATCAATATCATTCCCAAATGAATACACCATAATGCCATAATCATCTATATATTTACCTAGCTTCATTCCCTCCACTTTCTTATAAAAATCGTCTGCCTCATAGTGCGGAATATAAGCATCCCAAACTGGTTCATTTATTCTTTTGTACGCCGTCACTTCTAAATCATATCCGTCTTCATAATATCCGATGTGATAATGTTTGTTAGGATCATATTTCTCCATTAAAAGTCCCCTCCTACTAAACAAGAGCGAGCCTTATATTACAGCTCGCTCCTCTCTCTATTTATTAAATACGCTCCATCGCTGTCTTCAACGTTCCAACAACGAAAGCAATCTCTTCACTTGAAATAACAAGAGGCGGCGCTAATGTTAAAACGTTATTATATCCTGCTGTTGTCATACCGTTTCGTCCTATAATTAAGCCCTTTTCTTTACAAGCATTTACAACACTTGCTATTTTATCATTATCAATTGGCTCTTTCGTCTCTTTATCATTTACTAATTCAATCCCAACTAATAGACCTTTTCCTCTAATATTCCCAACAAGTGGATGTTCCCCAATTTCATCTTTTAGTTGCTCTAATAAAAGGGAACCCATTTGTGCAGATCGCTCAATTAAATTTTCATTTTCCATAATCTCTAAATTTTTAAGTGCTAATGCACAAGCTGCTGGATTCCCACCAAATGTATTAATATGGCGGAAAAATTCATATTCTCCTTTACCTTTAAAAGCCTCATATATTTCTTTTTTCACAGCTGTTGCAGATAATGGTAAATATGCGCTCGTAATACCTTTTGCCATTGTAATAATATCTGGCTTCACATCATAATTCATAAATCCGAATGCTTTTCCTGTACGCCCAAAACCGCAAATCACTTCATCACTAATAAGCAAGGCACCGTGTTTTTGACACGTCTCATGAACAGCTTTCATATAGTCTTGTGGTGGCATTAATATGCCCCCGCCTGTAATAATAGGTTCCATAATAAACGCAGCAATTGTTTCACTTAATTCCCACGTCATAACACGATCGACTTCTTTCACACATTCTACATCATAAATATGCTGCCCTTCAATTTCAGGCATACGATAACAATCCGGTGGTGTTACATGTAAAAAACCTGAAGCAAACGGCTCATATTGATATCTACGCTGCGCTTGTCCCGTCGCTGCCATTGTCGCCATTGTATTCCCGTGATACCCACGATAACGTGACATAAATTTATAACGATGTGGTTCACCTTTTTGAGCATAGTATTGTCTTGCTATTTTAAAAGCTGTTTCGTTCGCTTCTGAACCACTATTTGAGAAGAAAATAACATACTCTCCCCCAAGCCACTCATTTAACTTTTCAGCAAGCTTTATAGCTGGCTCATGGGATTGTGACATTGGAAAGTATGATAATGTTTGTAATTGCTTATAAGCCGCTTCTGCGAGCTCTTTTCTTCCATATCCACTATTCACACACCAAAGGCCACTCATACCATCTAAATATCTTTTTCCTTGTATATCTTCAACCCAGCACCCTTCAGCTTTTGCCCCTACCATTGTACTATTTGGACTAAAGGGACGCATTCCATGCCAAACATATTGCTCATCTTTTGCTAATAATTCATCAGTTTGCTTCGTTTTCATCATTACTTCCACCTTCCATAACAACTTATTTTTCACAAAAGCTGCGCTGGTGCCATGATGACTTAAATTTCTCCCTGCTATTTTCATTCCACAAAATTAAGACAAATCCTACTTACAAATCAGTAATATTTACAAGAAAATGACAAAAGAAAAAAGAGCTTTTCTTATCTATCGATGAAGTGACCCCTAAAAGTTAGACACGGTTATTTCATTAGGCAGCTTGATAAAAGTGAGTCCGGTATTGTACTGGGCTCATTTTTAATTTTGCCTTAATCCGTTTCGTATTATAATAATCTATATATTTTTCTAATTCTATTTTAAAGTGCTCTACATTTTCAAATTCTTTTATGTAGAGGAACTCCGACTTCATAATCCCAAAGAAATTTTCTATTACTGCGTTGTCGTAACAGTTGCCTTTTCGAGACATACTCTGAACGATAGCTCTTGATTCAAGTGTAAGGACGTACTGTCTCATTTGATAATGCCATCCTTGATCCGAATGCATCAGTAGCTGGTGGGTTTCAGGTAAACGTTCCAATGCTTTCTCTAACATGTCTGAAACAAGCGAATACGTCGGTCTAGAACCAATTGTATAGGTAATAATTTCACCATTATACAAATCTAATACAGGTGATACATACAGTTTTTCTCCAAACAATTTAAACTCTGTGATGTCTGTTACCCACTTTTGATTCGGTGCATCTGTATAAAAATTACGCTCTAAAATATTAGGTGCAATTCTACCGACTTTTCCTTTATAGGATTTATATTTCTTCATACGCACAACACACTTTAACCCAAGCTCTTTCATAATGCGCTGAACCTTCTTGTGGTTCACTTTCTGGCCACGATTCGTTAATTCATCACGAATGCGACGGTAACCATAACGACCTTCATTTTCCTCATAAATCGCTTTAATCTCAGCTTTCAAATCGGCATCTAGATCTGGACGATTCATTTTCTTTACTAAATCATAATACGTGCTTCGAGGAATAGTAGCTAGCTCCACGAGTGCCTTGACCGAATATTTATGCCTTAATTCGTAGACTACTTGCGCTTTGTCTTGTTTTGTGATTTTTCCTTGTTTTGAACTAAGGCATTTAACTTTTTTAAGTACTCATTTTCCATCTCAAGCTGTTTAATGCGTGCTTCAAGTGCTTCGACTGACCCTTCAGCTAAAGGTTGTTTTAATTGTTTATTTGAATCTTTTTTCATGGATGGACGCCCCTTTTTCTTAGATTGAAGGGCATCAATATCAATTCCTTGTGTTTCGAGCTGTTTTTTCCAAACAGAAATCGTTGAAGGGGCAGGAATATTAAAGATAGCTGCCGTCTCAAATAAGGACATACCGTTTTCAATCATAAAGTTTAGTACGTCTAGTTTAAATTGTTGTGTGTAATTTGTACATCGTTTTAGAAAAGCTTCCAGACCATTCTGTTTATATTGGTTTACCCAATTCAAAATGATTGTGTCACTTATACCGAGCGATTTACCTATTTCTCGATAACTTTCATTTCCGTTCAAATAACGTAGAACGATTTGTATTTTTTCATCAGCTGTAAATTTAGCCATAGAAAAACTGCACCCCCAATTGTTAGACTGTGTCTAACAATTGGGGTGCAGTTCACGAAAAGCTCCTCTTTTATTTAATGTGAAGACGCATCGCTAATGCCATGACCAGTATTAGATTTCACTAGAATTTCATCAAATTTCGCTGCATCTTCTTTCTTACTAGATAAAACCGTTCCTAAATATGCTGCAAGAAATCCGAGTGGAATTGAAATAATTCCTGGTGTCGTATATGGGAATAACGCTTCCCCAACAAAAATAGCTTTTCCAGCTACAGGGTTCCAAACATTCGGACTCAACGCTACAAGAACAATTGCTGATACAAGACCTACAATCATACCCGAAATAGCACCCGTTGTATTAAAACGCTTCCAATATATTGTAAATAAAATTACTGGTAGATTTGCACTCGCTGCAACTGCAAATGCTAATGATACTAAAAATGCTACGTTTAATGTTTGGGCAAATAATGCAAGTATGATAGATAGTATCGCTACTCCAATAGATGCATAACGAGCCATGGATACTTGCTCTTTTTCCGTTGATTTTCCTTTACGAATGATTTCATTATAAAAATCATGAGCGAATGCTGATGCTGCTGTTAATACAAGACCTGCCACTACAGCCAAAATCGTTGCAAAAGCAATTGCTGATACGAAAGCAAATAAGAAGTCTCCACCTAACGCTTTGGCTAATAAAGGTGCCGCCATATTACCAGCTGGGTTCGCTTTAATAATCGCTTCATTTCCTACAAACGCTGCCGCACCAAATCCTAAGAAAATCGTCATAATATAAAATGCACCAATTAACCACGTCGCATATACGACAGATTGACGTGCAGTTTTTGCATCACGTACTGTAAAAAAGCGGACTAGTATATGTGGTAATCCAGCTGTACCAAGTACTAGTCCTAAATTTAAAGAAAGTGTATCAAGACCATCCTTATACTTTACACCTGGATTTAAAAATGAATCTTTTAAAGGTGTAGCTGTTTTCATTTGGGCGAACATTTCAGTCACGCTGAAGTTGAATTTTGCGAAAACGATAACAGAAATAATAAACGTACCAGCCATAAGTAATACAGCCTTTACAATTTGTACCCAGCTCGTTGCTGTCATACCTCCAAAAATAACATACACCGTCATAAGTGTTCCAACGATTAATACAGATGTCGTATATTCAATCCCTAATAATAATTTAATAAGTGCACCCGCGCCAACTAATTGTGCAATCATGTAAAAGATAGAAATCGTCATCGTATTAAGAGCTGCAACTCCGCGAACTTTTTTCGCATCAAAGCGTGCTGCAATCATATCCGCCAAAGTGTACTTCCCTAAATTTCTAAGCGGTTCTGCAACAAGATACAGTACAACTAAATAAGCAACTAAAAAACCGATACTATAAAAGAATCCATCAAACCCAGTTAATGCGATTGCTCCGGCTATACCAAGAAATGAAGCAGCAGACATGTAATCTCCAGCAATGGCTAGACCATTTTGCCAACCAGTTAATCCCCCTCCGGCCGTATAAAATTCACTCGCATTTTTCGTTTTTTTCGATGCAAAATAGGTTATGACTAGCGTACCAAGAACGATAATTAAAAATAGTGCAAACGCAGTAGTATTCAAGTTCAGCCCCTCCCTTTTTGCATGTTTTGCAGAATTTTTCGGGAGATTTCATCAAATGATTCTGCTTTTTTGCTATAAATCATACATAGTGCCCATGTCATGATAAATTGGGAAAAAGCAAATACCCACGCCCATGTAACGTCACCAAATGCAGGTGTATTAAGCACCTTTGAATACGACGTTAAAATAGGCAGTGCAATAAAAAAACTAAAAAAGAAAATACTCATTGGAACGATAAACTTCTTTTTCGTATTTAATAACAATTGAAATTCTTCCGACTGAACGACCTCTGTATAATTCACCTCATTTTGCAACTTACGTGCTGACGTATCATCTCGTTTCATTAACCGATCCCCTCTCTTACTTGAAATACACTTCCCCTTCGCATACCTAAAGACTAAATTTTATAAATATTCAGAAACTTATACTCATTTTAGACAATCCATACATTCATGCAAAGATTTTTCGATAGACATTTTTCGGCAAATTTCCCCAAATTTTTAATATACTTTTTCAAAATAAAGTGACACCTTACTTTTTTTCTTCATTAAGACAAAAGCAGTGCTTAACGCACTACTTTTGTCTTTTTTTCCTTTTCCAAATTACGAGCTGTTTCGCTTAACTCAACATCTTTTCCGTCTTTAAGTGTTCCAAATATAAAATCGAATACTGGATTTGAAACACCGAACCAAAACTTTTCGTTTTTATAATGGTGTAATATATGTTGTTTTTTTAGCCATCTTCCAAACTTAGTGACGGGACGAATCGGTCTATGGGCAATATAATGTTTCCATTCGTAAACGAGCAGCATGATAATCATTCCGATTCCAAATGAAAGTGTAATAGTAACACTTTTTGTAATACCATATGCTATAAGCAAATAAATAGTAAAACTAGGTATACTAAACCATACAGGTAAAAACAAAAGTTTTAAATCCTCTGGATATACGTGGTGATCATAATGTAATCTTCTTAACATTTTTAATAGAAATGTGTTTTTAGGTGGCTTTATATGGAATAAAAAACGATGTGTCATATATTCATTAAGTGTATAGAAAACAATCCCAAACATACATGCTAACATGCCAACCCAAGAGAAAAATTGCATTTTTAAAATAATAATGAAAATAAATAGAATGCTATACATAATAACGATATCATGTTGTAAAAAGAACTCTTTCCCCACTTTCTTCATCTTGTTTCCCCCTTTTCCCAAAAAACAGCCGCAACATATCGTTACGACTATTTCTTTTCTATTCTTATTCTATTCACTTTACAAATTTGCCTGCTGTTCTATTGTCGAGAAAAAATTATTTGGTCCAAATATATTTTGCTTCGGAATAATATGTTCCACTGCAAACACTGTTACTTCTCCTCTTTGCACTTCTCCAATAATGAGACCAAATATTTCATGATTTACTGCAAACGTCGGTTGCTTTGTTTGTAGCAATCTTGCAGCATTATGAAATACCGCTTCATATAGTGGATTTCTATCAGTAATTTCTTTTCGGATTTTTGGCGCTAACGTAATGATAATTTCTTTTCCGTCAATAGTGGTTCGATACATAAAAATCTCCCCTTCAATCTTATGTGAACAACTGTAAAGCTTTGTATGCAAAATGTATAGAGTAACCTACTAAAATAATACCTGCTCCGGCTGTTATGTAGCCCAGCGCTTTTGGTTTTAATAAAGTTCTTCCAAAATGTACAGAAAATGCAATATTTAAATTCCATAAAATAATACCAACAATAATGCAAAGACTGTACAAAAAAGCTTCTTGTTTCGTTACCTTCGTAAGTAATGAGCTAAGTGTACTTCCGTATATACCAAACCAAAAAACAAGATTTAATGGATTGGATATCGCAATTAAAAACCCTGCCATAAACGATTGCTTAAGGCCACCTACCTCTTCTTTTTTATATTCCATATTCGATTCGAAAATTCCTTGTTTTACACTTTGAAATCCTAAATAAAATAACAAGAAAAAACCCGTGCAATACATGAAGGCTTGTACATATGTATACATAAACACAGAAGATAAACCGAAATAAATGAGAAGCATAAATAAAACATCTGCAGTCATTCCACCAATTCCAACAACCCAAGCGTGCCAAAACCCACGTTCAATTCCTCGTTTTAACATTTCAATATTAATCGGCCCTACTGGCGCAGCTAATGATATACCTAATACAATTTGCTGTATAATTGCTCCAATCATCGCTCTATCCTTTCTACTCTCTTTACTACTAGTTAATGATGTAATTTGAAAAAATAGACTAGCTTTCGTAATAAAATACCCTTTTTTATCCAAAATATACAAAAGAGCCATCTAGGTGATGGCTCTTACTTTTTTATCTTATGAAGAAAAGGGCATTTCCCTTTTATTGGTTCTACATCGTCTCCTATGAAATATTGTTTCCATTCACGATGCTCTGGGTCACCATAATGACTAATGTTAGGATGTTTCGGCAATTGATCCCACTTTTCAACTCGCTCACGGACCATTTGTCTTGAATATGCTCCTTTAGGACGATCTCCCTCTAATCCATCAAAAATAGTGCGTGGCTGAAACCCAATAACGAGAGCATTCCCTAAATGTCTAGTTTTTCGTTGTTTATAAGCTGGCGCATTTCCAAATGCAAATATTGGTTCACCACCAAATGAAAATTCCCATAAATGATGGTCTGGATCTTCAGGAATCTGCTTTGGCCATGCTTGATCATCGTTTTCATGTAAATACTGTAACACTTTCCAAAAGGAATCACGGTAATATTCGAGTGATTGTTCTTCACATTCCGGTTCTATAAAAAGGAAAAAGCCCCTTCTTACAATCGGCCTCTCTTTCATTAACTCTAAAAAAGATAACATTGTATGCGGCAAATGACTCCAATCATTATGAGAAAGAAATGAATAACGAAGTTCATTCTTTTTCAAAGCTGTTAAACCGAAATAACATGGAAAAGTTGGTTCTAACACGACACTTGAAAAAATCTCAAATTCTTTTGCAACCCAATCAGGTATGTCGGTTCTCGTTCTTATTCCTTCATTATCTAATAAATAAGACTTATTCATTCTTTCACCTCATTATGTATAGCATTCAATTAAGAATATTACATACTCGGCCTGTCCTATACCTATTTAAAAATTCGACTGAAAAATTATTTAAAAATACAAAAAATAAAATCGCTTACTTGACTAAATTCTCCCAATTCGTGTATATTTAAATTAATCATTTAGCAGAATATTCAAGAATATAGCATTTTTAGTTTATATTATTTTTTAAATGAATTTCACTAAATGAAAATAGTAAACGCTTTTAGGAGGAATTATAACATGCAAGGAAAAGTAAAATGGTTTAACAACGAAAAAGGTTTTGGATTTATCGAAATGGAAGGCGCTGACGATGTATTCGTACATTTCTCTGCTATTCAAGGAGACGGCTATAAAGCTTTAGAAGAAGGTCAAGAAGTATCTTTCGACATTACTGAAGGTAACCGCGGACCTCAAGCTGCTAACGTAGTAAAACTTTAATCCAACATATAACAGGAGGTTACCTTACTTGGTAACCTCCTTTATTATTCCTTTGTATATTTCCGTTTTACAGAGCAAAAACTATGTGAAATGCGCAATATACAAAGGAGGCAGTAACAATGGGATCAGAAGTAAATGATTTTGAAGAAGTAAAATTCCGTGTAGAAACAGCACAAAAAATGGTAGGATCAGCAACAATTTCAATGGATCCAGATACATTAGAGCATGCTACTACTGCAGTAGAAGCAGCTCGCTCACAGCTTGAAATTATGAAATCTGTTGCAGTAGATTTAGATGAACCATTTTTAATGAACGAGGAAAAGAAACTAAGCAAATGCGAGCAGCAATTAAACGAAGCAAAGCACTAAAAAACATCCAGAGAATTTTCTCTGGATGTTTTTTTATGATAACTGTTCTCCATACTTTTTCAATGTTTCTCCAACTGTACATTGTCTTATACAAAATGAATGAGCATAATACTTACTATTTGTCTTTCGATTATGTTCTCGCAAAAAACATCCTTCACAATACGTTTCTAATAAGTCATTTACCTCTGTAATGAGTTGCTTTTTATCCACCTTTGCACCTCTCTATTCGGTTATTTCTTTATGACTATCAATAACTGTTCCTTCTAATGCTTGCGTTGCTAATTGATGTGCTTCTTTATTTTGTTTTCTAGATATCGGCTCACATAAAAGTTTTAATTTCATTTGCTTCGCCTTTTGTTCAATTTGATCTAAATAATGATTTAAATGTTCATCATAACAAGGCCATTCTCCGGCTAATTGCTGCAGTACCACTTGTGAGTCTCCGCGAAGTGTAACTGCTTCATACTTAATCCCTAGTTCCTCGAGTATATTCATACCGTATAATAATGATGCATATTCCGCTTCATTATTATCATATATACCTTCTATATATGCATTGCGGCGAATGCGGTAGTTTGTATTTCCTTTCTTATAATACACACATATACCAGCGCCAGCTTCTTTCGTTTGCACATCATACCCCCCATCAAAATAAACGAGTATTTCTTGGGGCTCTTCCTCTACTTGCTTACTTAACTTTTTCATCTCTTTTAATGACCATTCTGCGTCCATTTCATCGTAAAATAAAAGTTCCTTAGCTCTTCCTGTTTTCTCAAAATCCTCTGCAAATTGAAGTACTTCTTCTATGTTCATATACTCTGTTGTTAATTGCGTCTGCAATCCACGCTTCGTTTTATACAACCAATGAATTTTATATTTCATACTACATTCCCCTTATGTAAGACTTCTTATATATATCCGGCTAATTGAAGCCTCACTTTATTTTATTATATTTTATCTAGAGTCACAGCATTATATTCAATATGATTACATACAAAAAGAGCTATCCCTATAGGAATAGCTCTTTCATCTATTACATAAATCTTTCAAATTGTACTCGCTTATTAATCCAGTACATTACAGGCATACCGATCGCCATGACAACAAATTCACCAATTGCACAAGTTAACCAAGACAACATAAATGGTAAACCCAATGCAAGATGAAGTTCAATTGCAATCATAAACATTGTAATCGTAAAGATAACTGTATTAAAAATCATACGAGCCCAAACACCTTTAATAAATCGCATAGAAATAATCGTTGCAACTAACGCAAGAATAGATTGCCCTACTCCAAATACTAAATCGTAAGCGATCATAGGTGAGAAAAAGAGATTCGTTAAAAATACACCTAATACAATTCCGTAAATTGCTTTCTTGTTAAATACAACGAGATGATTAAACATCTCTGAAATACGAAATTGTACATTCGTAAAGCCAAATGGCTGAATAAGCATAGAAACAGCAATATATAATGCCGCTAAAATACCATTACCGACTAAAGTTCTAATATTCATGACAAAATCTCCTTAGTTTTTTTACGTGGGATGGTTTCGAACCACGTTATTCGTTTTTTAAGCAACAAGATTATATTTTACGTGGTAGCCCCTCTTTCGTCAATAGATTCCTATCATAAACTACCTTTTTCCTTTTAGACAACGTATAATGAAACATATGAAAGATTTAGGAGGTTTCACTTCATGACAGCAACAATTCAAAATGAAAAAGTGATCGTTTCCATTTCTGACAAAGGTGCAGAATTACAGAGCGTTCGCTTAAAAGAAGACAACACAGAATATTTATGGCAAGGTGATTCTACTTATTGGGGACGCCGTGCACCAATTTTGTTCCCAATTGTCGGCCGATTAGTAGATAATACATACTACGTAGACGGTAAATCATATTCATTAACACAACACGGTTTCGCTCGTGATCTTACTTTCTCTGTGAAAGAACAAAGCGAAACAAAAATCACTTATATCGTTACTAGTAATGAAGAAACATTAAAAAAATACCCATACGAATTCGAACTACTCGTTTCTTATGAGCTAGATGGACAAATCGTTCATGTAACATATGAAGTAAACAATCCTACTTCAAAAGAGATGTTCTTCTCAATCGGAGCATATCCTGGCTTCAACTTCCCTTTATTGGATGGTGAATCATTTACAGATTATCATTTATCGTTTAATGGTTCGGAACGCTTAGAAACAAGCGTATTAGAAGGACCTTATCTTTCAAACAAAAAGCAATTAATCGCTGAAAATACAACTGAATTGCCACTTACATATGATTTATTCAAAAATGATGCGCTTATTTTTGAAAATATGAATACGAATGAAATTTCGATTCGTTCTCATAAACATAATAAATTTGTAAAAGTAGAATTTGATGGCTTCCCATTTGTCGGCGTATGGACACCAGGGGATAACGCACCTTTCTTATGTATTGAACCTTGGTATGGAATCGCTGATGAAATAAATCCAGCAAAAGATTTCAAGGACAAAAAGGGAATTCAATCGTTACAAGCGAATGAAACATTTACATGTCGTTATAGCATCACAATCGGATAACTACTCTATCCCCTACTTCAAAAAGCATTTAAGTAGGGGATAATCTTATAATTTGGAGGTTTCTCATTTTGATTGAAGTATATATTGATGGTGCATCAAAAGGAAATCCTGGTCCTTCTGGTGCAGGAGTGTTTATTAAAGGCGTTCAGCCGCCTGTACAATTATCATTACCACTTGGAACAATGTCCAATCATGAAGCAGAATACCGCGCTTTACTTCTAGCATTAAAATATTGCATCGAGCATAATTATAGCACTGTCTCTTTTCGTACAGATTCCCAGCTTGTCGAACGGGCTGTTGAAAAGGAATACGCAAAAAATAAAATATTTACACCTCTTTTAGATGAAGCGCTGCAGTACATAAAAAACTTCGATCTCTTTTTTATTAAGTGGATTCCAAGTAGTCAAAATAAAGTAGCTGATGAATTAGCTAGAAAAGCTATCTTACAAAATTAACGGGGGTATGAGTGTGAAAAAAGAGTGGATTGCTCCTCTTGCTTTATTATTTGTCTCTTTTATTTGGGGAGCTACGTTTGTTGTCGTTCAAAACGCTATGTCTTTCGTTGGTCCATTTACGTTTAATGGTATTCGCTTTTTATTCGCTGGAATTATTTTATTATTCGTTCAAATTATTTTCTCACAAAAAACTTCAAAACAAGATATAAAACATAGTAGCACGGCAGGGATAATCGTTGGTTTTTTCTTATTTGTCGGTTATTTATTGCAAACATTTGGCTTACTCTATACAACATCTTCAAAAGCAGGTTTCTTAACTGGGCTAAGCATTGTTATGGTCCCAATCTTATCATTTATCTTTTTAAAACAAAAAGCTACCATTTTCATCGTACTTGGTATTGCTGTAGCTACAACAGGTTTGTACTTATTAACAGCTGCTGATTCTTTCCAATTAAATATAGGAGATATACTTGTTCTCGGTTGTGCAGTCGCTTTCGCTGCCCATATTCTTATTAACGGCTTCTTTTCTAAAAAAATATCACCTTTATTATTAAGCACATCTCAAGTATTAGCTGTTGGTATATTTTCTTCTATTTGCGCTTTCTTGTTTGAAGATTGGGAAAAGTTATTTTCAGTATCACTATGGACGAATCAATCCTTTTTATTCGCACTCTTTCTAACTGCCCTGTTTGCAACATCTATTGCTTTTTTCATTCAAACATCGGCACAAAAACACACTTCTCCAACGAGAGTAGCAATTATTTTCGCAATGGAGCCCGTTTTTGCTGCCTTAACAGGCGTTCTCGTTGCAAATGAACAACTTTCTATTTCTGCTATTATCGGATGTCTATGTATTTTTCTAGGCATGATTTTTGTTGAATTACCTTCCAAAACAAAAAAAGAAGCGCAGGCTGCGTGAAGTTACGCTTGTAACTTCCGCATAAAAGCCTTAGCGCTTTTTTTATCGGTAATTTCTTCTTCTTTCAATCGTTCTAATAACGCAACGAAATAACTACCATCAAACTGCAATTGATGTTTAATTGTCGCTTCTATTGCTGCGTTCACAATCCCATCAGACGCACCAGTATATCCTTGTCCAAACATAATAAACCCCTGTGCTTCCTCTGATAATTTAAATCCTTTCGTATGTAAGAATGAAAGATAATCTTCTACTGTTTGCATGTTATTCCCACCTACTCAAAAATTCTCCATCTCCTATGATACATGTTTTTACACGCTATGAGAATGAAATTTCTTTGAAAACTTTGTAAATCAATCTTCTACTTCGCTTACAATGGAGGATTTTCTAACAATCTGAAGGAATATGTAAAGTGGAACTTATTTCATATTAAAGGGGAGACACGATGAAACAAGCACTATTAATTATCGACGCTCAACAAGAATTAATTGATGGAAATGAGCAAGAAAATGAAGTTTTTCGTAAAACCGAGCTATTATCTACACTAAATATAGCACTGCAGAAAGCAATAGATTCAAATGCTCTTATTGTTTTCGTAAGAGATATCGATGTTGCTTCTGGTAGTGGCGAAGGATTTGAAGTACATAATCAAATTCAAGTACCCCAGTCTGCAATCCTTATTAATAAAGCAGCAACCAATTCATTCTACGGCACTTCTTTACTTGAACTTTTAAAAGAAGAAAACATTAATCATATTGTTATAGGCGGATGTAAAACAGAACATTGTATCGACACTGCCGTTAGAACAGCAACTGTACAAGGATTTGACGTTACATTAATTAAAAACGGGCATTCAACAACTGATTCTAACGTATTGTCTGCAGAACAAATTATTGGTCATCACAATAAAACTTTACACGGTCATTATAACGTTGATAATTTTTCTATGGTGAGAGATATCGAGGAAGACCTCTTTCAGCCAACTCATGACCAATATCGTGATTAAATTAGCTCAAAAAAGAATCCTTCATTTAAAAGGATTCTTTCTTTATCCAAAAATTTGCGCTGCAATACTATATAGTTCACCATTTCTTTTTAATAACCGATTACTATTTTTCATCATAATTGGTGGTGTATTCACCTTTTTAAAACCAGCAATCTCTAATTCTTTCATAAAATCGTTCTTTCCTTCTGGTACATCCATTCTTAATTTTCCATTATGCCCTCTTGCTAAATCATGTACTATTCTCATTGCCATCGCATTATTTTTAGCAACGACTGGTCCTATTATTTTATTTTCTGGCGTTTGTATACTCAAACCATATCCTAGTACATTTTGCTCCTTATCTTTCACAACATTGCATTGTTCACTTTGCATAATCCTTTTCTTTAAAAACACCTTTCGATTTGTTCCAAACGCATTTTCATCTATTTTTATTATTTTTTCTAAATCACACTCTTCATACTTCACCATATAATCTTCATTTCCTACACAATAATCATTCACATTGTACGAGTTACATATGTATTTAGAAACATAGCTTACTACTCTAAATCCTAATTTTTCATATAGAGGCTTTCCCTCATCCGTAGCAATAAGCATAATTGGAGTTTGAGCTGATACGCTACTCATGCATGAATTCGTTATCACCTTTCCAATTCCTCTTCCCTTATAATTTTGATGTACAATTACCATTCCGATAGATGCCAACGCCTCCCCGTATAATATTATTGCTGCGCTAGCAATAAGTTCCTTTCGCTCATTCCATACGCCGTATACAATACCTGAGTTAAAAACTGTATCAATTTCTTCTCTGTTATAATCCCAGCCAATATAAGAAGATAATGCTACAATATCGCCTATTTGTTCTTTCCTAAGACGCTCCACCCTAATTTCCAATTCAATCATACTCCATCCCCTTATCTAGACATTTAAATCATTATTACTAAATCAACTTGTACATGTTTCCATTCATTTGTCACATACATATGTTATTTTGACCAAGACTATATTGTAAATGAGGTGACAACATGCCCATTACGAATCGATTTTCTACCACCACTAACGGCGCACTCGCTATTACTGGAAATACTTTAGGCTTAAGCAAAATTAGTAATCAAAACCGTGCTGGTACAATCGGGGCAATTGGTGCATTCGCAACTACGAATACTGCTTTACAAGTACCTACTTTTCCTGCTGGTACAACGTTAAACTATACACAAAATAGTTCTACCGCTATTTTAAATATCCCTGCTGGTAGTACTATTCTTTACGCAGAACTCGTTTGGGGTGGAAACTATTTATCTCGTGATCAAAACATTACGAGTGTATTAGGAAACCCAGTTTCTTTTACAACACCTGTTTCAACATACTCGATTACTCCTTCAGCTGTTACGGCTTCAAACCAAACATTCGTTTCAAACTCTATTACATTTGGCTTTTACACTCGTTCAACAGACGTAACAACCCTTATTCAAGCGGGAGGTGCTGGTTCCTATACTACAGGCGCGGTTCCTGGACTTGTAGATCCTATAGATGCTTCTAATGGAACAATTAATTCGGCTGGATGGACGCTTATCGTCGCTTATCAAAACGGGACATTGCCAGCAAGAAACTTAACCATTTATGTAGCGGGTAACCGTGTTTCTGCTGATACCGGTAGTGCCGATGTAGCTGTTTCTGGATTTTTAACACCTTCAGGAGGACCTGTAAGCGGGAGATTATTTTTAAGTTCTATTGAAGGAGATGCAGATTTAATAGGGGATCAAGCATTATTTGGACCAAATTTCAGTTCATTAAATGCTTTATCTGGGCCAAATAATGCTGTAAATAATTTCTTCGGTTCTCAAGTTAATAATGCTGCAGGAAATTTAGATACAACTGGGACATTTGGAACGCGAAATCAAAGTGCTTCTACAGGTACAAACATCTCCGCTGGAAGACAGGGCTGGGATATTACTTCTATTGATATTTCTCCTTATTTAACAAACTCACAAGTATCCGCCGCAATCCGTTTAACTACTAACGGAGACGCATATATGTT
Organism: Bacillus sp. FSL L8-0152; assembly: GCF_038006365.1. Lineage (NCBI taxonomy): Bacteria > Bacillati > Bacillota > Bacilli > Caryophanales > Bacillaceae > Bacillus > Bacillus sp. FSL L8-0152. The sequence continues at coordinate 1,653,653 of NZ_JBBOVB010000001.1, read as the reverse complement.
GAATACAGTAGGCTTACAAATTAATATAAACTCACCAAATATACAAGCAACGAAAAGCGTAAATAAAAGTGTTGCTGCAATTGGAGATATTCTCACTTATACAGTTACTATCCCTAACACTGGACTTCTTCCTGCCAATAACGCTATTTTTATAGATAGTCTCCCTAACGGTACTTCTTTTATACCCGGCACTGTAACAGTAGATAACGTACCACAAACAAATGCAAATCCCGCGGCTGGTATATCACTTGGAACAATTAATAATGGTGCTTCTCGCACAGTAACTTTCCAAGCTACTGTCGTTTCTCTTCCAAGTCAAAATCCTATCTCTAACACTGCTAATATTACATTTCAATATACACCAATTGCCGGAGGAACAACTTTTAACGGTCTTGCAACAAGCAACTCTGCTGGAACACAAATTAACCTGGCAGATATTAATGGAACAAAATCAGTTAACAAACTTTTTACCGATATTGGTGAAACATTAACTTACAGTATTGCCTTAGCTAATATAGGAAATATCGCTGCAACAAATGTTATATATACGGACCCGATTCCTAGCGGGACTACTTTCATTCCAGGGAGTGTAACTGTGAACGGAGTTACTCAAGCTGGCGCAAATCCCGCTAATGGTATATCAATTGGATCAATTGCCGCAAATTCTACTACTACTATTTCATTTCAAGTATTCGTTCCTTCTATCCCCCAAACAAATCCAATATTAAATAGTGGTACAACAACATATCAATACATTCCTGTACCAAATCAACCTGCAGTAAGTGGGACTGATACGACCAATATCGTATCTACTCAAGTGAATAACGCCACTGTAACAATGGCAAAAGCAGTAGATAAAAATTTCGCAGATATTGGTGATACACTAACGTACACCGTTTCCTTTACAGGTACAGGTAATACAAATGCGAACAATGTTATTTTTACAGATATCATTCCTACTGGAACAACTTTTGTTCTAAACAGTTTAACAATAGATGGCACGACACAAGTGGGCGCAAATCCCGCTACCGGCGTGAACATTGGATCCATCCCAAGCGGCACAATAAAAAATGTTGTATTTCAAGTAGTAGTAAACACAATACCCGCGTCAAATGTCGTATCTAACGGATCAAGCGCTTCTTATCAATATACCGTCAACCCTAGCCAATCTCCCGTTACAAAAAACATTTCTTCTAATCTCGTTTCCACTCAAATTAACAATGCGAATTTAACATTAACAAAATCAACTAACAAACAATTTGCCACAATTGGCGAAACGATAAGTTATACAATCCTTATTACAAACAGTGGAAATGCAGCCGCTAATAACGTTCAACTAACAGATCCACTTCCAAACGGAACGATATTGACTCTTGGTACTGTAACACTAAACGGGGTTTTGCAGAATGTAGATTCTCTCGTTGCTTTACCTATCGGCACAATTCCTGGTGGAGCTACTTTTACCTTATCCTTTCAAGTAACAGTCATTAACATCACTGCCCAAAATCCTATCATTAATAACGCTTTCGCCTCTTATATTTACACTGTAAATCCAAGTTTGCCACCGACTTCAAAAACAGCAAATTCTAATTCTGTTACATCAACAATTAGACTAGCAAATCTCCACGTTAATAAATCTGTAGATAAAACGTTTGCGGAAGTTGGTGATGTATTAACTTACACCTTTGCCCTTACTAACGATGGAAATGTTGCAGCGAACAATATATTACTATCTGATTCAATTGCGAATGGAACCGCCTTTGTCCTAAACAGTGTTATAGTTAACAGTGTTACTCAGCCAGGCGTTACACCAGCTAGCATCAATATTGGTAGCATCAATGCTAATACTACAATTACAGCTTCATTCCAAGTAGTAATAACTAGCATTCCAAATCCAAACCCTATTTCAAATAGCGCTTCCATCTCCTATAACTTTATCGTTGATCCAAACACTTCACCTGTAAGTAAGAACACTACTTCAACCACTACATTTACTCAAGTAAACGATGCAAATGTCATTTCAGCCAAAACAGTGGATCGAGAGTTCGCTACCGTAGGGGATATATTAACTTATACTGTTACTTTGACGAATGCAGGAAGTGTTTCTGCTGATAGCCCTACTTTCGTAGATACGAATCCAGACGGTACTACCTTTATTCCAAACACTTTTCTTATTAATGGTGTACTTCAAAATAACGCAGATCCAAATATAGGTGTTCCGCTACCTTCCATTGCTGCTAACGGTTCACTTACCGTCTCTTATCAAGTAACCGTCACCTCTTTACCAACACAAAATCCAACATTAAATTCATCTAGTACACAGTATAGCTTTATTTTAAATCCGGGCGATCCACCAACTATAGAAACATCTGTAAGTAACACTGTAAGTACACAAATTAATTTAGCAAATGTCGTTATTGTCAAAGAAGTAGATTTAACTATCGCCGACGTCGGGCAACCAATCACATATACAATTTCTTTAGCTAATCTTGGCAATACTACAGCAAATAATGTTATTGTTACCGATATAATCCCTAATGGCACCACTATCGTTCCAAATAGTATTTTTATAGGTGGTGCTTTACAACTAGGTGCAGACCCTAGTGCCGGTCTTCAAGTGGGCTCCATTCCTTCGGGTGGTTTTACAACGATTGTGTTTCAAATAAGTGCAAATGGGCTACCTTCACCAAACCCAATTCAAAACAGCGCTGCACTTCAATATAGCTTTATCGCTGATCCAAACTTACCTGCTCTTGTTAGAAACACTGCTAGCAATATAGTAACTACACAAATTAATACTGCTAATATCGTTGCTACAAAACTAACGAGTACGAACTTCGCTGATGTCGGTGATGTCATACTATATGCGACTATTTTAACGAATAACGGGAATATCCCTGCTGCTAATGTAACATTTACAGATATCATTCCAGCGGGTACCCTCTTCATTCCTAATACTGTAACGATTAATAATGTCCCTATAGCTAATGCAAATCCTGCTAACGGCATTTCGATTGGTACGATAGGAGCGAATTCATCACGCACTGTTGCATTCCAAGTTTTTGTACCAACTATCCCTGCTGTAAACCCAATTACAAATCAATCAGGCACAACATTCCAATATACGTATGATCCATCCAAACCAGCTGTAATGCAGATGGTTGCTTCTAACACTGTACAGACAACTATTAATAACGCCTCAATTGCCGCTACTAAATCGGCAGATAAACAGTTTGCTAACGTAAATGATATTATTACGTACACAACTACTTTAACGAATAACGGGAACACACTTGCATCAAATGTAATATTTACAGATGTAATTCCAAACGGGACATCGTTCATTCCTAATAGTGTTACTGTAAACGGGAATACACTGCCTAATGTCAATCCAGCAAGCGGAATTGCAATCGACCCAATAAATTCGAATGCAAATACAATCATCTCATTCCAAGTACAAGTAAATTCTATCCCGAACCCAAATCCAATCCCGAACCAAAGCAATACAACGTACCAGTATGTCGTAGATCCTAACTTACCTCCAGCATCCGCCAATACGTTAAGTAACGTAATAACAACTCAAATTAATAACGCTACTATTGTCGCTACTAAGTCTGTGAATACACCGACAGCTGCAATTGGTGATATTGTTACCTATACGATTGCAGTAACAAATACAGGTAATATCCCTGCTAGTGCAACTGTTTTAACAGATGGGCTTGGCGCAGGAGCTTCATTTATCCAAAACTCCGTAACTATCAATAATGTTCCACAACCAGGATTAGATCCATCACTTGGTGTTCACTTGGCAGATATTTCGCCAGGAGATACTGTATTCATTACTTTTCAAGCACAAATTTTAGCGATACCACCTAGTGGCACATTAACAAATAATGCTCTTGTAAATTATGAATATACCGTGAACCCAAACCAATCTCCTGCTGTTGGTAGCACCGTAACAAATACAACAGTTACACCAATTATTGACGCTACTTTAGTAATAAATAAAAGCGCTAGTACAACTTTCGCTACAATTGGTGATACAATTACATTCAATTCATCTATTACAAACACCGGAAATACTATTGCGAACAACATTATTTTTACTGATACAATTCCAAACGGTACTACCTTTATCCCAAATAGCTTTAAGATAAATGGTGTAACCGTTCCGAATGCAAATCCACAAAACGGTATCAATATTGGTAACTTGAATTCAAATGCATCTGCTACACTCAGTTTTCAAGTAAACATTACAACACTTCCAAACCCGAATCCCATCCCGAACAAATCATCGCTTCAATATAGCTTTATTGTAGATATAAATGAACCGCCAGTTTCCCGAACAGTTCAATCTAATAAAACTTTTACACAAGTAAATACTGCTTCTGTTATCGCAACAAAAACTGCAAGCAGTGCTTTTGCTGCTGTTGGAGATACAATTACGTATACAACTACCCTCACCAATAGCGGAAATACTACCGCAAACACACCTGTTTTTATCGATATATTACCACCTGAACTTTCATTCGTTCCTGATAGCGTACAAATTAATACCATCCCACAACTTGGATTTAGACCAGATAGCGGGATCTCTTTAGACTCAATTCCAGTTGGAGGAACGACAACAATTAGCTTTCAAGCTATCGTTGGCTCAATACCAGCTACCAATCCAACTTTGAACCAATCTAGCACAACATACTTGATCATTGTTGATCCTACCCAGCCGCCTGTGACAGAAACAGCTACAAGTAATCCAACTTTAGTTCAAATTAACGAAGCAATTATTCAAGCAACGAAAAGTGTGGATCGACTATTTTCTGACGTAGCACCTGGAAATTCATTTTTAACGTATACTGTTTTATTGGAGAATATAGGAAACGCAACTGCTACGAATATCATTTTTACAGATCCAATTCCAAATAATACAGTGTTTATAGAGGATAGCGTTCGAGTAGGCGGGGTTTTATTACCTGGGGTAAATCCCGCGAATGGGATACCAATTGGGGATATTATTGCAGGAGATTTTACAAACGTTACCTTCCGTGTGCAAGTAGTTAGCATTCCAAATCCAATTTTCACAATTGGACCTGGGGGGCCAAACTCACCAGTTGTAAACGGAGCTTCCATTGATTATCAATTTATGACAGGACCTAATTTACCACTCGTTTCAAGAAATACGACATCTAATCCCGTTTCGACACAAATAAATTCTGGGGAAATTGTGGCAATCAAATCTGTAGATAAAACTTTCGCGACAATTGGCGATACAATTTCTTATACGATTACATTAAATAACCCTGGAAATGTCACTTCACAAAATATAATTTTCACAGATATTTTACCTGACGGAACAACATTCATATCTGGCACTCTTACAAACGATTCTGGTACACAGCAAATCGGAAATCCAGCTAACGGGATTCAGATTGGAAATATAAACCCAAATGGAACGGCCGTTATTACCCTCAACGTACTTGTTACAAACATTCCAAGTATAAATCCAATTTCTAATTTTAGTTCTGTACAATTTGCACATGTGGTCGACCCTAGCCAACCTGCCGTATCACAAACGAATGTATCTAATACGGTTTCGACAACTATTAATAGTGCAATTTTATCAACCAAAAAAACTGCTGATAAATCTATAGTTTCAGTTGGAGATACAATTACGTATACAACTACTATTACAAATACAGGAAATACAGCCGCAACGAATATTACTTTCACAAGCGCTATTCCAGCTAGCACTACTTTTATGCCAAATTCAGTCACAATAAATGGCGTTCAGCAGTCTGGTGCACAACCAGCACTTGGAGTCAATATACCAAATATCGCACCAGGTGAAACAGTAACTGTTACTTTCCAAGTAAATGTTATTTCTGTTCCCCCTTCAAATTCGATTATGGATAATGACACAATTTTATATTCTTATGCTGTTGATTCTAACAGCGCTCCTGCTACTACCTCTACTTCAACAAATATTGCTACAAATCCTGTATTAGATGCTATGATAACGATGGTAAAATCGGTCGATCAAACACTTGTAACACTAGGCGATACCATTACCTATACGACAATTTTAACGAATAACGGCAATACAAATGCAACGAATATTACTTTCACGGATCTTATACCAAATGGTACAACATTTATTACCGATAGCGTTACAATAAATGGACTCACACAAATTGGATTGAATCCTAATACAGGCATAACGATTGGATCAATTGCCCCTAACAGCTCAATATCTATAGCATTTCAAGTTAACGCTACTTCTACCCCTGTTCAAAATCCTATTGCCAATTCCGCTACTGCTTCTTACACATTTATCGCTGATCCAAATGCACCGATTGTTTCAAGAAATGTTACTTCAAACACAACGTTTACTACAATTAATACTGCTACCATTCTTTCATCGAAACAAGTTGATAAAGCTTTTAGCCACACCGGAGATACACTCACTTATACTGTCACTTTAACAAACAATGGAAATTCCTCCGCACAAAATGTTATTTTCACAGATGCTATGTCGAGCGGAACGACATTTATTACAAATTCATTTTCTATTAATGGAATTCCTCAAAGTGGTGCAGATCCAACAAACGGTGTAAATATTGGGCCGATAACAGCTGGGGCTACAGTAACTGTTTCATTCCAAGTAAATGTGACCTCATTACCAACCCAAAACCCAATTGTAAATTTCTCATCAACATCGTACCAATTAGTCTCACCACCTGATGCAGAAACTTCTATTAGTAATCCTGTTTCAACACAAATTAAAGAAGCAATATTATCTATGACGAAAAATGAAAGTGTATCCTTTGCAGATATCGGGCAAACTGCTTTTTATACTACTTCTATTACCAATGTAGGCAATTCCGATGCAACTAATATTGTATTCACAGATGCATTACCAAGTGGACTCACATTTGTTCCTAACACATTAACGGTCGATGGCGTTTTACAACCGAATGCGAATCCAAATACAGGCGTATTACTTGCAACACTTCCACCAAATGAAATATATAGTATCGTCTTTCAAGTTACGGTGAACAGCATCCCACCTATTAATCCTGCACCAAATACAGCAACAACGACGTATGAATTTACTGTTGATCCTGTTAATCCTCCCATTTCAAGTGCAGCTACTTCCAACACTACACTTCTTCAAATAAACAACGCAACTATTATTAGCACCAAAACAGCAAATCTTACTTTTGCAGATGTTGGTAATACAATAACATTTACACTTAACCTTCCTAATACCGGGAATGTGACCGCAACTGATGTAACTATTATCGATATTCTTGATAGCAATTTAAGTTTCGTTCCAAATAGTTTCACAGTTAATGGGCAAACCATTCCAAACGCCGATTTATCAACTGGTGTAAATATTGGTTCCATTAATGGTGGTAATACGGCAATCGTTACATTTCAAGCAACTGTTATTACACTTCCAACACTTAATCCCATTTCTAACTCTGCTTCTACCACATATCATTATGTCGTTGATCCTAGCCAACCACCTATTACAATTTCCAATCAATCTAATACAACGACAACACAAATTAATAGCGCTATCCTTACTGCACAAAAAAATTCAAATGTATCTACGGTAGATATCGGGCAGGATATTACCTACACCGTTACAATTACAAATAGCGGAAATGTGAGTGCAACGAATGTTATTTTTACCGACCTTATTCCAGACGGAACTTCCTTTGAACCGAATAGCTTTACACTGAACGGAACTAGCATCCCAAATGCAGATATCATTACAGGCGTTCCAATCGGTGATATCGCGCCAAACGAATCTGTCATCGTAGCATTTCACATTATCGCCAATGAAATTCCACCTATAAATCCAATTACTAATCAAGCTAGCGTTAGCTTTCAACATATCGTTAATCCAGCTAATCCTCCAGTTTCAAAAAATATTATTTCTAACAACGTTACAACAAAAATTGAAAGTGCTATTTTAAATACTATTAAAATAGGAGATAAAACTTTTGCAACGATTGGTGATACGATTACGTATACAACGACTATTACGAACACAGGCAATATTCCTGCTAACAACGCTATATTCTCAGACCCTTTACCATCGTGGACACAATTTGTTGCAGGATCAGTTATTGTTGATGGCACTCCATTACCATCCGCTTCGATTATTAACGGTGTTGGTATAAATACAATCAATCCAAATCAAACTGTTACAATCATATTCCAAGTACAAATCATAAGTAATCCAACAACGTTCACACCTGAACTCCAAAACTTAGGATTTGTTAACTTCCAATATAACGTAGGCAATGCATTACTGGCTCAGCCTGGCAATGTGGAAACGAATGTCTTCGTTACTTCTATTAATACAGCCATACTTTCAGCTGTAAAAACTGCTAATACAGCCTTTGCAAATATTGGAGATACGATCACTTATACAGTTTCGATTCAAAATAACGGCAATACAAACGCTACGAATGTAAATTTCTCAGACCCAGTTCCAACTGGAACGACCTTTGTTGAAAATAGTTTTGCTGTAAATGGAAATACCATTCCAGGCGCAAATCCAAATAACGGAGTTAATATCGGAACAGTTAGCGCAGGTAGTTCCTTAACCGTTACTTTCCAAGTCATAGTTACATCAACTCCACCTTCAAATCCGATTACAAACGTAGCATCTATTCAATACGCATTCATCGTTGATCCGACCTCTCCTCCTGTTACAGGCACAATAAATTCTAATAGCGCTTCAACACAAATTAATAACGCGACTGTTACAACTGTTTTACAAGCAAATCGTTCAATTGTATCTATCGGGGATATAATTACGTATACAGCAACATTAACGAATACTGGAAAATTCCCTGCAAACTCTGTATTACTCATTAACGGAGTTCCTGAAGGAGCATTATTTGTTCCAAATAGTGTTACGCTCAACGGGATTTCACTTCCAGATGCAAGTCCAACTCTCGGTATTCCAGTTGGTATTATCGCACCAGGTGATTCCGCTACTATTACGTTCCAATTTCTTGCAAGTTCTATTCCACCGCAAGGAGCGATTATAAATCAAGCACTTACAAGTTACACGTATATTGTCGATCCAAGTCAACCTCCTGTTACGGCAACATCCTCGTCTAATACGGTTAATACAGCTGTTGTTGATGCATCGTTATCCGTAATTAAAAGTACAGATTCTCTCGTACAATCTACTGACGGTACAATCACTTACACAGTAGTCGTTCAAAACAACGGAAATACTACTGCAAATACAGTTACTTTAACAGATTTGGTCCCAGAAGGAACTGCATTTATTCCGAATAGCGTAACTATTAATAGTATTTCCGTTCCAGGTGCCAATCCTAACGTAGGAATACCATTAAACTCCATCGCACCGTCAGAAAACGTCACTGTAACATTCCAAGTTATCGTTCAATCTATTCCAAGCGTGAACCCAATTTCTAATACAGCCCGTATTGACTATACTTTTATCGCCGATCCAACTGCCCCTATCATCTCTCGAACAATTACGTCTAATCCTGCTTTCACACAAATTTCGGATGCGACTATCCTTTCTTTAAAAGGAGTCAATTCACAACAAGCAACAACAGGTGATATTTTGACTTACACAATAACACTAGAAAATACCGGAAATATTCCAGCTACTAATCTCATATTTTCAGATACTATCTCCCAAAATACTACATTCGTAGAAAATAGTTTTACACTTAACGGAACAACTATACTTGGTGCTAATCCAAATGTAGGTGTTACTTTACCTACCCTAGCAGCAAACGCTACTCATCTTATTTCGTTCCAAATTCTTATTAACGATTCATTCTCGCAAGAATCGATTACAAATCAATCCAATACAACATATACAATCCAACCAGACCCAGGGCAACCGCCTATTACTGAAACATCTACTAGTAATATCGTCATTACAAATTTCGTGCAAGCACAATTGACAATTACTAAAACATCCAATCCAACAACTGTAGATATCGGTGGAACTATACTTTATATTTCTGAAGTGAAAAATATCGGTAATGTTGACGCAATAAATATTAATTTCACAGATTTTATTCCAGCTGGGACTACATTCGTTCCCGATAGTGTCACAATTAATGGTGTCCTTCAGCCAGGTGTAAATCCTGAAAACGGAATACCGATTGGAACAATTCCAGCAAACAGTTCCAAAACGATACTATTTCAAGTGCAAACAAATAATCCACCTACTGAAACCGAAATTGCAAATCAATCTTCAGCAACTTACCAATATGTAAGTATTCCTACAGCCCCACCAGTAAATCGCTCTGCAAATTCTAACATTGTTACAACATCACTTCAAAATGCAAATATTATTTCTGTTAAAAGCGCGGATGTAAATTTCATATCAATCGGGCAAATTATTACCTACACAAATACACTACAAAATATAGGAACCGTTCCGGCTAACAATACCGTGTTCATTGATAACATTCCAGAAGGTACTATATTCATTGAGGATAGCTTAGCAATAAATAATGTAACTCAGCCTGGCGCTAATCCTGAAAACGGAGTAACTCTCGGCACGATACAACCAAATGAAACAGTCACTATTTCATTCCAAGTACAACTTACAAATATACCAGAGGGCAATACAGTCATTAATATTTCAGACACTTCGTACGAATACCAAATTGACCCTAGTTCTCCAATTATTCAGCGTAGATCGTTATCAAATGCAGTAAATACTGAAGTGCGAACGGCAAATGTTAGTGCAATTAAATCCGCTAACAGATCCATTACACGTATCGGTCAAATCATCACATATACAGTCGCAGTTACAAACGCCGGTACAATACCTATTACAAATACTCTCCTACTTGACGCAATTGCTGCTGGCACCACATTCGTTCCAAATAGCATTCTTGTAGATGGCGTACCAAGACCTAACGAAAATCCAATTACCGGTATCAATCTTGATTTAATTCTTCCAAATAATACAATTATTGTTACGTTCCAAGTAAGTGTAGTCTCTATACCGCCACAAAATAACATTAATAATATCGCCGTCATTCACTATGAGTATCGACCAGACCCAAGCGGACCACCAATTTCAGAAACAACCTCTTCCAATAGTACAAATATACAATTTATTGATGCTATTCTTATTGCTACAAAATCTGCTAATACTGTATTAGCTAACATTGATGAAACCATTGAATATACAGTATTCATTCAAAATAATGGATCGACTACAACTAACTCCATCTTTTTTACAGATACTATAGCGGATGGAACAGTATTTATTCCAGGAAGTGTAATAGTTAACAATACTGTACTTCCTGCAGCAGATCCGAATATCGGCTTTTCCATTCCTAATGTCGCAGCAGGTCAAATGGCTACAATAACATTCCAAGTTTCCGTTACGAATTTACCTGCTGTAAATCCAACACCTAATACTGCAAACATCGTCTACGACTTTATTTTCAATCCTGACTTTGCACCAATTCAAAAATCTACTACTTCCAATACTACTTTCGTTCAAATTAATGATGCTGATATCGTTTCACTTAAAACTGTTGATTTGACCTCTGTAACAATTGGTGACATTTTAACTTATACAACAACTTTAACGAATACAGGGAATACGGATGCCACTGCTGTTGTATTTACAGACAATATACCCGATGGAACAACCTTTATTGACGGTAGCGTTTTAGTAAATAACATTCCTCAGCTTAACGCCAATCCAGGTGCAGGTATACTTGTAGGAACGATTGCTCCTAATATTTCTATCCCAGTCACATTTTCTGTTACTGTCGTAGCTCTTCCTGCTAGCGGCCATGTTCAAAATCAATCAACTTCTCGTTATACAATAAACGTGGAAAAACAAATATCGACTAGCAATATTACCTCCACTGAAGTTATTTCTGCTAATGTAATTGCGACAAAAACAACGCCTATCCAATATGCTGACCTACAAACTATTATCCCTTATACCATTTCCATTACAAACAATGGGAATATACAAGTAGAAAACATTATTGCTTCAGATGTCATCCCAGTAAATACGAGCTTTATAGAGAATAGTGTTATCGTGAACGGCAACGCTCGGCCAAATGACAACCCTCTTAACGGTATACAAATTGATACCATTCCACCTAATACGACAGCAACTATTCTATTCCAAGTACGGGTTACTTCGATTCCACAAACAAATCCAATCTCTAACACGAGTACAATTAAATATGAATACACGGTACCAGATCGACCACCTATTACCGAAACTATTATTTCATCAGCTGCCGCAACAGAAATTAATCACGCAAATTTGAATAGTAATAAAGCTGTTGACCTTGCATTTGCAACGGTTGGTGATACGTTAACATATACGATTACACTAAATCAAACCGGTAATGTTGCAACAAATGATGTGATCATTCAAGATATTATTCCTCAAGGTACTACGTTTATAGAAAATAGCGTCATTGTAAACGGAGAAACTCTTCCAGGAGCGAATCCAGTAAGCGGCATACCACTTGGTACTATAACTATTGATGGAAATGCTATCGTTTCATTCCAAGTAACTGTGACTTCTATTCCAACACCAAATGAACTAAACAACAACGCAATTACTACTTTTAACTATATAGTCAACCCAAATAACGTACCTGTTACAAATACGACTACAACAAATACCGTCACAACTACTGTCCAAAATGATAATGTCATTGCCATAAAATCTGTTGATGTAACGAATGCCTTACCTGCTCAAACTTTGACGTATACAATTACGATTACGAATAGCGGTAATGTAACGATTGAAAACCTTCTTGCCATAGACACCGTACCAATAGATACGACTTTTGTTGCTGGTAGTGTTACGATTAACGGAATCAATCAGCCTAATGAGAATCCTGAAAATGGTATTACGTTAGGAAATCTTGCTCCTAATGACTCTGTCTTTATTACGTTCCAAGTGACAATATCTTCTTCTACTCTTCAACCTACAATTAATAACGATGCTTCTGTTTCCTATACCGTTATCATTGATCCAACAAAACCACCTATTACAATTACAAAGCAAACAAATACCGTTACAACGGCAGTCATTGATCCGATGGTTCGTATTGAAAAAACAACTGACAAATCTATTGTCGTTATAGGAGATATCATTACATTCACATTAGCGGTATTTAATCACTCCCCAATTCCGACAATCAGCACTTCTGTTATAGACACAATTCCAGCTGGTACAACATTTATAGAAAACAGCGTAACAATTAACGGTACTCCCGTTCCAAATGTTCGTCCAGACACTGGTATTAATATCGGCTCTTTACCTGCAGATTCAGTAGCAACTATAACATTTCAAGTCCTCGTAACTTCTATTCCTTCAAACAGTACAATTATAAATTCTGCAACAGTTACCGCTGCCTTTCAATTGACACCACAGGATCCAATTATTACTTTCATTGTTAATTCAAATATCGTTCGTATACCAGTTCAATTTATAACTACAACAGTCACGAAAAATGCTTCCGTCAGCTCTGCTTATTTAAATCAATATTTTGATTACACGGTGCGCATTACAAATACTTCCAAAATTTCACTCTCAAATATTTCATTACAAGATACTATTCCAGCAGGTTTACAATTTATAAACGGCACTGTCTTTATTAACAGTGAACGCTCTCCACTAGCGAATCCGAATATCGGTTTCCTAGTCGCTACTAATTTGGAACCAAACGAAACAATTATCGTGTTATTCACAGTACAAGTAATAAGTCCACCTGTTAATAATGAATTTAAAAATACGGCCAATATTTCGTTACAACTTCAAGTCTCACCTACCGACCCACCAATTACAGTAACCGTTACAAGTAACGAAAACATCGTCACCTTTGTTCCAGAAAATCCAGATGAAACACTTCCAAATTTAAATTGCTTCTTTGACGGTGAGCGCTTCATTCGTATTACTCCTCGAAATGTACGAAATTACCTTTGGACTTGGATTTGGTGGAAGTAATTGAAACAAAAAAGAGATTGTAGTTTGGTTGAAACCAAATTACAATCTCTTTTTCATTACCTATATTCCACTACGTTGTAACTCGTCCAATGATATACGATTAAACACCATCTCAAGTTATTTTAGTCGTAATAAGTTGGCCAGCTTCATTAATAGTAACTTTCCATTTCACTCCACTAGCAGTCTTCATGATTATACCTTTACTTGCCTCTATTTCAATATCTCCAAACATTCTTCCACCAGTTGTCGCTAACCAAGCGTTCCCGTTTTCCATAGAAGACCTTGCAAAAATACGATTAATTCGAAAACGCTTATGATCTTGAGAATAACCACTTAATGTAATTCTAACTTTATATAACTGACTCGCCTTCATATTCGATATAATTGTATCGCCAACATTTAATGGAACATCCAACGCGATAACCCAGCTTCCAGTTGCGCTTAATGCATATTCAATTTTAATTTTCTTTGGGCTCTCTCCCCACCCAAAATACATTCCAAAACAATTTAACATTTGTATTGGTTTTTTCGTAAAATCCAGTTCAATTACAACTGGATTACTATCTGGAACGTCAATATAGTTTACACTTTGTTCATCTATTAAATTAAAGCAATTTGCGAGATTCCCCCCGTAAGGCACTTTCCCACTTACTTGCTTAATCGTATACTTCTGCTGAGCATTTACTAAAATATCATCTTGATTCCCTATTAAATGTGGTTTATTTAACGTAATCGGTAACTGAATTCGAAGAGATTCTTCATAGGTAGACTTACAAACATTGTATTGTCCTTTATCTACAATAGTTGTAGAAAGTAAATTTGAAAAAAGGTAGTTACGATGCGAATTAGAAGAAAATTCAATGACAATCTGTTCACTACTCATCCGGTACGTATCCCAAATCATACAATCAAATGTATTATACGCACCTGAGCAACGAATTGCTTTTTTCGTTTGTTGTCTACATTGCACTTGAATATCATGAAACGTATTTCCTGAACTTTCATTTGGCAAATCACTATTTCCATCTACTTCAATCCCATACACACATCCATCAATAAATATTGATTGAAATACATTGGCGTTAATCCAGCAAGGTGTATTGATATCATCTATATACTCTGTTTTCAAATATATTGCAGTTTGAAAGTTTTTAATTTGAATAAATTTAACTTGAAAGAAACTAATATAATCCCATGCCTTTTGACAATAAAAATGTATAGCTTTTCCTTTATACGATGGAGTTGTATTTATTATATTTATATTTGATATAACAGATTGATTAGGTACTTCGATTTGTTGTGAACCAGAAACATAAATAACAGCAGATTGAAACAATGGATTTATAACTTGAATAGTACCACCAACTATCGAAGCGTTACTTTGTAGCTCAAATGCATTAAAATCTCCATCAATTTGCAGCGTTACGGTAGGATCTAACTCTAATCTTACGTTTGATTTAATAACAATCGGCTTTACAATTTTGTACGTATTTACTCCTGTAATTTTTACTGTCGAAATTCGGTTAGCTACACAATAATCAATAGCTTGTTGAATTGCTAATGAGCTATCATTTACCGAGTTTGGAACTGCGCCAAAACAATCAATGTGAACGCTACTTTCTGGCGCACAATCTTCTTGGGAAGAAATATATTCTGACAAAATAAATTCACTCCTCATATTACCTTTTTTCATATAATATGTGAGTTCTCTCTTAAAAGTTTCTATAATAAAAAAAACAAACGACCTACCCGGTCATTTGTTTAACTCATATATATTTTTCGTTTCTTCTATCATTTTAGTTAACGAGAAATACCTCACTGCTTTCTCTCGTGCTTTCAATCTAATATCATTTACCCTTTCTTCATTCCCTTGTAGTTCTTCAAGTGCACTTGCGAATTCGGATTCGCAATATTCAGATATCAAAACACCTGATTCTCCATCTATTACCGCTTCATTTATTCCGCCAACATCTATTGAAACAATTGGTGTCCCTGTAGCCATCGCTTCAATTACTACCATTGGAAACACTTCACGAAAAGATAATAAAAGTAAGGCATCCATATTCCCTATAAACTCATGCGGCTCTGAAATATTCCCTAGCATCTTCACCCTTTGCCGCAATCCATATTTTTCTATTTCTTTCATAATCGATTCTTTCTCTGGTCCATCACCAGCAATATAAAACATAAAATCATTTCTCTTTTTCAACACATTTGCAATTTTGACAAATAGTTGATGGTTTTTCTCTTTGGATAATCTAGCTAATATCCCTATTTTATATGTAGATTCTTTCTTCTTCTGCTGGAATAAAAACTTTTCAATATCGACACCGTTATAAATTGTATTTATTTTTTCTTCTGCTACATGAATTGAAATTAAATTATTCTTTTCAAACTCACTTACTGTAATAATATTGTTTACATATTTATTCATGAAATAACGAAAAAGCGTTGGCATTTTCTTTTCTAATATCGTTACATTATGTTTCGTATAAACAATTTTCATCTTTTTTTTAATAAACTTTTGAATTAGAAAAGCATATAATACCATTCGCAAACTATTTGCATGAATAAGTTCTATCTTTCGTTTACAAATTTCGTTTCGTAAATAATAAATATTTCTCAAATGATTCCATCGACTAAGTAATATAAAATTTTCTTTTCTAGTAAGAGATTCATATAGTTCTCCATCACCTGCAGCTGTATAAATCTTAAAATCATCATAACGCAAATTACTTTCCAATTTACAGAAATAGCTCTCGGCTCCGCCAGTTATCAATTTATCTGTCATCAACAGTATATTCATAATTGCGTCTTCCCAACTACATTAATTTTATTTTTTTTATAAGCATGATAAGCATACTTACTAAAATAGTAAAAAATTTGCACCGAATTCAGTCGTTCTTGTTCCCTTAACAATTTCCAATACCGGAAAGCTGCTCTAATTTTATTTCTAGAAACAGAATTTGTAACAATTCTATATTTCGCTAACACTTGCTGTATCCCTTTTGCTTCATACCCTTCATGTAATAAGTTCAGCCATAACGCTGTATCTTCCGGCTGTATACTAGGCATTTCGACATATGGAATTTTTTCACGATCAATCATCACTGTTAAACAACCGATAATTGTATTTCCTACTAAATAATGATAGTCAACAGATTTTGGTGCACTCACTTCACGATTTAATTCATTACCATTTTCATCAATTAAACTATACGACGCATATGAAAAAGCAATATTCATTTCTTCCATAAATAACAATTGTGTCTTCAATTTATGCGGCAACCATATATCATCACTATCTAAAAAGGCAATGTACCTTCCTCTTGCCTCTTGGATCGCTAAATTCCGAGCTTTAGCAGCACCAACATTTTCTTTTAATGATAATAACCTAATTCGTGAGTCTCCTTCTATTATCTCTTTAATTTTTGCGGCAGATTGGTCGGTTGAACCGTCATCAACGATAATCATTTCCCAGTTTTCATACGATTGATTCTGTACAGATGAAATTGTCTCACCTATAAATCGTATACTATTATAAGAAGGTGTTATTACAGAAACATAAGGCGGCTCGTTATGTACTGATAGACATTTTACCATCTATCTTTCCCCTTCCTTCATATATTGAAATATACTTCACAACAACTGCTAAAAATAAAAAGAACGCTTCGTTAATAATGAGTGACAATGACATCATCTGAAATAAAAATGCAATCATAGTCAATAGAAGATATGGTTTTTCACGAAACAAAGTATGCTGCGCTAGCTTGAACATTAATATGAATAAAAACGCGCTATATAGAAGAAAACCAATTGTACCCGATTCAGACAAAATTTCTAAAAATGTATTGTGTACATATAATTTTTCATTAAATTGATACTCATAATAATTCGAAAAGTTAAAAGCGCCGATTCCAATATATGGATTAGATAAATAATATTTAAAAGCAGCTTCCCATAATGTAAATCTACCACTTCCATTATCATGGGAAAAATCAGAAATTCGTTTATTTAATATATCATCTAATTGGCCCCCCATTACACTATTCGATAAACTAAAAATAACTACACTAAACAATACTAAACTCATAATTATTTTTATTTTTTTGGCGAAACTAGACATACATATATATATAAAAACGACAAGTACAAGCGCTAATATACCGCCCCTTGAAAAGGTTAATAGACTTGTTGTAACACATAAAATCAATCCTAAGATGTTAGTAATATTTTGTAAATTCGTCATATAGTACATAAAAAATATTGTATTATAAAAAATAAAAATGTTAGGATCATCTAGCAATCCAATTAATCGTGGATATCCTCTATCCACTAATAACCCAGCAAAAATTTCTCTCTCTTCTCCACCGTATAAACTAAAGTATTGTAAACCAATTATATATAGTATTAGACTTACAACATTAAATACTACTCCTACATAAGCAATAGATGATTCAAGTACCACTATTTCAGTATTCCCCAATAAATTCCTCATTATAAAATAGCATCCTAAAACGAGTAGCACGCCAAAAATCATACGAATACTAGCATTTAAATACATAGAAAGAATTCCACTTAAACAATAAATGAAATAAAACAGTAAAAATACAACTTCATGAAAATATAACTTTTGAATATGAAAGTTTTTAATTGTTAAACAAAAATATATGACTAAAAAAATCATATATATCTTCAATGAAAATCCAATATATAAATTGTATTTACTTAACATAACAAATAATATTAGAAGAATAATCCATCCCATCGATACTTTCATATTATTTTCCATAGGCTATATCCCCTGTTTCGTAATATAATCCTTTTTGCGTATTTTTCTTATAAAAGAAAGAAGAAGTTTTTTCAGCTCATAATCATATAGGAATATGGCAGCTACTACGATTAATATATTAAGAACAAGCGCAATTAAATGATATGTATGCAATATATATTGCACTCCAATAAAGGTTACACCAAAATAAATTGTATACGGTATTACAATTTGGAATACAATTTTTTTCTTCACTACACTTACCGCTATGTATCCCACTAAAGCGACGATTTCAAATAAAACCATAGCATATGCCGCTCCTATCACTCCACCAATACTACTAAAGCTATAAAGCATAACCCCACCTATCACCAATGCTACACACTGCACAACAGTTCTCTTATTTTGACATCCACTCGTCGTTAAACCGTCAGCAATAGCAATATTTAAACTTTGTAGCACAATAAGAAATGATAATATTTGGAGTGGCTCTACTGCATTGCTCCATTCTTCATGAAAAAATATAGAAATAAAGTATGGTGCTAAATGATATAAACCGATCGTCATACATATCCCTACAATCGCCATTGATTTAATTTGAAGCAAATTTAATTTCGTATGCTCTTCTATATTATTCTGGTTATAATGCTTAAAGAGCACTGGAAAAAATGCACCTGCAATTACCCCTGGTACTTGATATAAAGCTGCCGGCATCCGGTACGCCACTGCAAAAACACCTACCATACTTAATGGCAATGTATAGTTAAGCAAGATAGGTGCTAATTGTGGCGTACTCATTATTAAAAAACCGCTAATAATAAAGGGAGTTAATTGCCAAAATAACGCTTTATGAATTACGACTTTCATATTCATTTTCGTCTTTCTTCTCATGATATATATACTGAATAAACCACCAATCATATACCCAAAAGCATATAAGCGAGCCGTTACATACACCGGTAACTCTCCGAAAATACAAAAACATGTAATTATAATGACAACCGATGCTGATACAACTTTAATGAGCGCTATATACTTCATACGTTCCGTCAGTTGAAAATAGGCAATTCCTATGTTTTGCCAAGTTAATCCTATTAACATGAAAAACATTACGTTTATCATCATATAAATTAAATTTTTATCCGCATACATATAATGAATAACAATATAACCGATTATAGAAATAAGAATAAGTAGAATCATCCTTATTTTTATATACGATGATAAAATCTTCTCTAAATCTGCTCCATCCTTTGCCCCTTCTCGAAGAAACGTATTACTAAGTCCTAAGTCTGTAAAAAATAACATAACAAACGTCACTGCTATGGCAACACTAAACATCCCATAATGTTGTGCGTTAAAAAAGTTTGCTAAAACAATTAAACTGACGGCCTGAAGAAGGTTAGCTAAAATCGTACTATAAAATAGATGGATAATATTGTTTAGAATAGATCTACCCATACAAGTTCTCCTTTGCAAGTAACCTACTTACATATGTTGTTTGTTTACATATATATTTATCTTGCACCATTACCGTTCAATACAATTAAAACGGTTTTACATAAAATACGGATGTCCATCCGAAATGTTTTCATTTCAATATACTCCATGTCCAGCCTCAACTTTTCCTTTGGATCAAGATTATATCCTCCATTTATTTGTGCCCATCCTGTTAATCCTGGTTTTACCATTAAACGATCCTTAAATTCTGGAATAAACGTATCAAACTCATTATAAAAAAACTCTCTCTCTGGTCTAGGGCCTACAAAAGACATATCTCCTCTTAAAATATTTAAAAGTTGTGGTAATTCATCAATTCTCGTTTTTCTTATAAACAATCCAACTTTTGTAATTCTTGAATCATGTTCTTTTGCCCATTGTGGGCCATTTATTTCAGCATCCTTTACCATTGATCTTAATTTAAATACATTAAACTTCTTCCCGTTTATACCTAAACGTTCTTGAAAGTAAATTGGAGCCCCTGATGTTTCTAAAGTAATCATAATACAAAAGAACAACATAATTGGTATCGTTAATAGTAACAATATGATTGAAAATATAATATCAAACAAGCGTTTTACACTTCGATTCAATATGCTAGGCTTTTCTTGAGCCGGAATCGTATACAACTTGGCTTGATTTGTTTCACGAATCATGGATCGTTACCCCCACATTCAAGAATATAAAATTATACCTATTAATTCACATTCTTTCCTATTTATATCCGCTATTACTTTTTGCACTGTACGTAGTGAATCTTTTCGCTTTTTAACTGCTAAGACCACTCCATCGCATTTCTCTGCAATAATGTGCGTAGCAGGAAGATCAAATACTTCAGAAGAATAAAAGAAAATGTAATCAAAATCTTCTTTCCACTTAGCAATCGCATTATCAAATTCATCCATAGCAACTAAGGGCGTCCCTGTGTGTACTGTTTTTTTTGCAGGAATACAATATAAGTATTTAGACAAATTACTAGAAAAAGATTCATAATTACAGGGGAAAGAGCTTATTATATCGTTTACTGTTATCATGTGATCACTTTGTAATAATACATGTAATTTAGGGTCAGAAAAATTCACATCAATAAGTAACACCTTTTTCTTCATTTCTGCAAACACTAGACCCATATTTACTATAAGTGAGGCAACAACACCTCTGTCCTTCGTTGAACTAACTGTGAACAGTTGTTTTCCAGATTTTTTTAACTCGTGATACACCGTATAAAACTGCTCTTTCATCAGATCATCATGCAGATCGAATGGCAGCTGTTTCTTTGTCCTAAACATCGACATGTTCACCTCGATATAAAGATGATTGTTTATCAACCTCTGTAGGTTTCTTTTTTCTATTCGGTTTCATATTTATGTAACCAATAACAGAAACTGTTGTTATTTTCTCTAAATCTTGTTCCGTGTATATACGTTCATCAAAATAATCTCGAAATACAGCTAAACCTATCCCAACAAAAAAACTAACAATTAAAGAAATAGGAATGATCAGTTGAAATTTCGGAAACAATTTTTCAGCCTGTTCCTGTAACTCAGGATCCGTCAACACTTTCACACCTTGTACATTTGTGTACTGTTGAAAACTTTTTTGTGATTGCTCTGCCAATGTCTTTACAATGTCTTTCACGACTTTCGGATTGGAATCTTTTACTGTAACAGTTACAATTTGTGAGTTGTCCGTATTCACTACCGAGATTTTTTGTGCTAATTCATAACTTGATTGCTCTAATTTCAAAGTTTTTTTAACTGTTGAAATAATTAATGGGCTTTTTAAAATATCGACATACGATGTTACTAGTTGCTTATTTTCTTGTGTTTTATTTGTTGAATTTTCCTTATTAAACTCATCTAAATTCCCAACAAGAATTTGCGTTGAATATTGATATGACGGCTTTAAAACATACATAGAGATAAGAACTAAAGAAGCGGTTAAACAACACATCGTTAAAATAATCGTTACGAATCTTCTTTTCAATAATTGTTGAAAATCTTTTATACTCATTTCTTGCTTCAATTATTTCACCGCCCTTTTCTGAATAACATCCTGCGAGTCACTCTTTACAGATACCCCTCTCTTCTTTCTATCCACTTGTTTTGTTACATACTTTCCGACTCTGAATGCAAATTTTTCTACATATATATACGAAAGTATTGCAAATATAAACGAAAATATAAGTGAAAAAATTAAAATAATAGGCAACGGTAATATTTCATGGAGCATGTATATAAGGGAAAACAACGATATAATATGGTATAAATAAAGACTGTAAGAAATCTTACCCAAATATAACAAGTATTTATTGCGTAGCAAGGATGACAAAGTTGATATTGACAAACTTAATATGACAAATAGACTTGCACTTATCGCCACTACGTAGTCTCGAAATATAAAATTATTGAGTACTTTCATTTCTCCAATAAGTCCTTCATACATAAAAAGTAAAATCGCAAATAAAAACCATGCAATTTTCGTATTTTTAGTACAATTACTATAAAAAACTATTAAATTATTTTTATACTTCGCAACTAGTGCCCCCAATAAAAACAGCACTGTATAATGCAACGTTAATGCATAGCTTGTTAATGTTAAGCCCGAGCGAAACAAAAATAATATTACGACAGAACATATACTAAAACTAAACAATAATAGTAATGAACACCTTAACGTTTTTCGTAAACAAATCATCAAAATTAACGGAAAAATTATTGATATTCGCATTTCATGGACAAGTGACCAAATCACACCGTTATATGCATCTGTATTATATTTCCCAACCAATAAAATATGTTGCGCTATTAAGCTTGGAGAACTTTCAATCGTCCATGAGCGATTAAACCATTCACTTAAATAAGAAATACCATATTCACTAATTGTAGCTTGGCATATAATAGCTATAATTATTGCCACAATATAGGGAATATATATTCTGCATATACGTTTTAAAAGATATGACCCATAGCTACTATAGGTTTTTTGAATAGATTCATACAAAACAAATCCGCTCAAAACAAAAAAGATAATAACAGATTCGTTACCACTACTAAAAATAAGACGAGCAGGCGTTTCTTTTAATAGATACACAGCAAATGGTTTATTATCTTCATAGCTGTAATTTTGAAATGCTGAAAAAATCATTAAATGATGACCGATCATTACTATTAATGAAGAAATCCCTCTTATAGAATCCAATTCTTCGTATCTCTTCATCTTTTTACATCAACTCCTAATGAAATGATAATAATCATTTCAAAGCGACATCTTTATTCATATTCCTCTCCTTTCTTTTCATTCCAATTTTTCATATTAAAATGAGTTTATAGTATAAATTTGAGTGTATTGTAACATTTTTTGTAATATTATGAATAGCGAATCTCAAAAATTGGTATATACCAATTTCAACCTCGAAAAATGAGTAATATTGATAGAAAAACACTATAAAAATATCTTGCATATTTACATAAATTAAAGAGATGAATAGCGTTTTTTCAAAATAAAATAAAAAAGATAGCCTATATAGGCTATCTTTTTTATTTTATTTAATTACTGGCATCACTATATGCTACATGTCGTTTCTCAATTCTCTCTTCAATTTCTTTCATATTTTCTTTATTATTTAATAGTGATTGTTTATTTTCAATTAATAATTGTTTAAAAGATTTTCTCACTTTTTTTCTCATTTTCATTGTCCTCCTTGGGGGATGGTTTATATAAAAGATAAAGAATTATCTGTGTGTCCTTATAATAATTGATTGTTGTGAATTCTATTTGAACTTCATATGAAAATTCCGTTTATTTTCTGACAACTTTGTGAACACGAAAAAAAGACTCTCTAAAACTATGTTAAAATTAATTCACTTCATTATAAAAATTACTATTTCCATCAACTTTTATCATTATATCTTGTCGAAACATTTATATATTTAAAATTGGGTTCGACATAATTTTATTTACTATAATACTGTTTACAAAAACAAAAAGAAGGTGTCACCAAGTCAAAGTTCGACTTATGCAACATCCCTCTTTCCAAACTATTTATAGCATATTTATTAATATTTCAGGTCTTCCCCAATTCATTTCTTCACAAACAAATCTAAGTTTTTCTTCATCCATTGTGTGTAATCCCTCTTCTAGTAAACATGAAATTGGAACTTCACAGTGAATTTGTGCTAATTGCAACGAAATATTTAAGTTCTCTAAATCACTTTCAATCTTCGTACGCTGCGCTTTTGTTAATGATTCTACATTTTCTAGTACAGCGGATACTGTTCCGTGCTCTTGAATAAGCTTATACGCTGTTTTTTCACCGATACCTTTTACACCTGGATAATTATCACTTGTATCTCCCATGAAAGCTTTTGCATGGACGATTTGCCACGGCTCTACACCTTTTTCTTCCATGATTTTCTCCGGTGTGTAATATTCGTAATTTCCAATTCCTTTACGCAGAAGCATAACTGTAACGTTCTTATCAACAAGTTGAAGTAAATCTGTATCACCAGTTAAAATATAAACTTCAGCTTCATTGCAGTATTGTTTTGCAAGCGTACCGATACAATCGTCCGCTTCGTAGCCTTTCATACCGATAACTGGAATGGATAATTTCGCAGTCATTTCTTGCACTAAATCAAATTGAGGAATTAATTCTTCTGGTGGCGCTGCACGATTTGCTTTATAATTCGAGAACGATTCTGTTCTAAATGTCGTACTTCCCATATCCCAGCATGTAACGATATGTGTTGGTTCAATCGCTTGCGTAGCTGTTAACAAGTGTTTCATATAACCATGAATCCCATTCGTAGGGGTTCCATCTTGTCGTTTCATAAATTGTCCGTAGACACTTGTTGCGTAAAAAGCACGAAATAATAGTGCCATACCATCAACTAATAATACTTTTTTCATAATTCCTCTCCTATTAAAAAAATAATAACCTCACGTTATCACGTAAGGTTATATAAATAGATTACCATTCTACGTTTTTGCTCAACTTTGTCTATTATACATTGTTTTTGTATATTTAGCACCATTAACACATTAAGACGTTCTACTACAACAAGTATGCAATATGCCTGAATACGTATTTTTTCCAGTAGAAACAACGACAGCCTTTGCACTTCCACTAACGATATGTGAACCTTTAAAACATACATTTTCAAGCTCAAGTGGATTATAATCTTTCATCCGTTTTAATGGAATAAATCGTTTACGTTCAAGGTGATAGCAGCTTTCAAACTTCTCTATACTCGCTTCGTTTCCCGTTAACACAGACTCATTCACTAATAAATCATCTGCATAAATAATACGTACATCAGCTGGCACAGCATCTCCAGCCGAAAGAAAAATCATATCTCCAGGTACAAGTTCTTGCACTGGTATCTCCATCATTTTCAGTTCACTATTTAGCCCTGTACTACTAGAACATTCTACTCTAGATACAGTAATCGTTTCACGTTGTAATTCATCACACACACGTTGTTTTGAAAAACCTGGAATCATGCCACCAAGCTTCATCATTACTTCTGCAAGAATTGCTCTTTTTGAAGTTAGTTCATTTCGGCCATATACTTGAATACGTTTTTGCGCCTCTTTCATTGATAGTCCGTCTCTTGTTGTTTTAAAATATGCAAATACAGATTTTACATCTCTTGTTGCAATTTCAATTAATAAATCTTTATTTTTTTGGAGCATTGTTTGTTCTTTTATTGATTTTTTATTTAGTTTATATGACGTGTTACCCACAGTTTTGTTTGCATATAACATATTATCATCTCCTCCTTTACAACATAGGAAGAAACGCTTTGTTTCTCAATTTATCCACTTTACTGTGAAAGTGTCTAGCGCTTTATAAACGCTACATTGTGATAAATATAGAGGGAGGAACAAATCGTTTCCTGCCTACATCATATATTTTTGATTTGAAGTATATGGGTAACGGAACCGAGTCAGAATTTGACATGCTCCTCACCTCCTCGTTTAATTTTATAGTTTATACTATGAAATTACTCATAGCTTGGTAACAAAAAAGACCCCTACCCTTAAGAGAGTAGTGGCCATTACATACACAAATAAACGATTTCTAATATAATTAGAAATCTACGGACCTCTCCCTCGCCGAGTTTTAGCACTGTATAGCATAGGTACATTACCAGCTACGTTAAGAAAAACCTTAATTCGATCATTCCTGTTGACCCATTGGCGTCTCTCGACATTTTTGGGCAGTAGCATTTCTCTATACAGGAGCCTCACCTAACAGAGACTTATTTTCATTACATTGAAAATGTTACTCTTATTTAAAATAGATGTCAACCGTAGCCTACAATTTTTTCAAAAGGTATGGCAAACTAACGTATATAAAGTGAAACTTTAATCAGTGGGGGTTTTGTTCATCCCCCACTGATTATTAGCCCTCACCAATCGGGCTGCCCGGCAAATAGCGGGATAAAATTAAAAACTTTACGTTTAAACGTAAAGTTTTTAATAAGTTATACAACCAGCGATTACAATCCCAATTGAAAGCGATAAAAACATAAGAAAAAGACCGACTGCTTGATTATCTTCTTCGAGACTTTTGTTTATATTAAAGCGTGGTGTAAGCCACTCAGCTAAATAAAAGACGATAATTTGAGCCAAAATCCCAACTGCTCCCCACGAAATCATATCAAGAAGTGAAATTGAATTAGCTGCTGTCGAATATAAAACAACAGCTAACCCAAGTAATCGTCCTCCAAGCACATAGCTTACCGCCTTATTTCCTTGAGCCATTAACTTAAATTCCTTTACTTTCGTTGTCACTTCCATCAAGAACAGACCTATACATAAAAGGCCGAGTGTTACTGCTAAATATAATAAAAAATTAATCATTTTTCCCCCTCCTTTTTATACCTACCGGTAAATAGTACGATTCATTTCCTGTAATCTTTTCTCCCGCACGAATACCGATACTACTCGCTTTTCCAGCAATTAAAAACGAACCAAACACATATGACAGTTTCTCGATCCCTTTTTCTGTTTCCAAGGATACGACTGGCAGTTCGGTATACTTTTGAAATATCGGCAGTGACGCTTTATACGTTTCATGTGCATTTTGAAGCATAATATTTTCATCTTTATCGCGAATCGTAATTGTATCTCCTTCTCTCCCAAATGAAGGTTTTTGAACGAAAGAACCTTTTCCTAAAAATAAATCTGGTTCTAAATATGTAGGTAACATATATTCTTTAATCCACTGTTGTTCCTCATTTGTATAAAAGACCTCTTCTTCTGCTAACCCCCAAATAAGACACTGAATTGATTTTGGCTGAAGTAAAAATGCTGACAAAGGATTTATTATAAAAAGCTTTCCGGCTTTTACAAGTTGTAACAGTTCCACACCTACCAAATCTCCTGTTTCAGGATCTTGATCCTCAATTAAATCTTCTATCGGATATGTTTGGCGATATAAAACATCAATCTTCGCCCCATCTTTATCGACTAGAGCATCCTTTGTAATTCTAAGTTCTGACATTGGCACTACTTTATTTTCAACATGGCATAGCTGACTTAAATACATAGTGGTATTCCAATCCTCGATATGTTCATGATGTGCTGTAAAAACAACATTTGGATTATCTAATCCCTTTGTCGCTTCCATTACTGCTTTCGTTACACCAGAAGATAGCAATCGTTCTTGATCCGAGTTTGGATTATCATAGCCTAGATTTTCACATACTTTCCCATTCATTCGAAAACATTCCACAATAAAAGTTGGTGTATCACTATTAAACTCAAGCATTTTGATTTTATTATCCTCTGTTACAGCAAAATCAAATCGCGAAATTACAGATTCAGGATAAAGCCCTTTCATTCTAATGAATGATAAACTCGCGGATGGAAAGCCAAGATCTAGAAGCTGTTCGTCACTTAAATTACGCAGCAGTCTAGCAGTCTTAAAAAATATTTTCCCCATTCGTTCAGTCGCTAAGTGTAATTGGTCCAAAGTCTGATTTGTTATAGAAAAAACATGAAACAAACTATACTCACATTCATATAAATCCGACCAAAAATTCGGATATTTTAAATAAAATTCTTTTCGATCCCTTATGTATTGCGACATATTTTAGCCCCCAAATCCTCCCTTTGAACCGCTTCCAATTCCACCTTTAAATTCAGCAGACGATTGATACGATTTAAACGCCGATGAATTTTTAAAAGTGGATTTATTTTGATAGTATCGCCCACCATAGAAATAATGCCCACGATAACCTGAACTACTATCATCACACTGCCATACCCCAAGTTCATCATCCCAATCCCAATCAGAACAACTATTATCATTCGGTTTTGGGGGAAGATCTTGTGCGCAGCCAAATAAAGTGCCAGTCATTAAAGACGTTACGACACCACCTACTAGCCATTTCGTTTTTGTCACCTTCGCACTCCCCTTTTTAAATTCTATTCCTATTATATAGGATGGCATGATAAAGTAGAAGAAAAAGGAAGAAGAGGGATTAAATGCGCTTAGAATATCGACTTAATGATGAAACGAAAGGGTATCCTGCTTTATGGAACTACGCCAATATTTCTAATTCTGAAATTATCGCACGCATGACTTGTGAATATTTTATTAAAGAGAAAAATACTTATGTTGTTACTGCAACTTCGGTTGATCCAGACGGAACAGCAGTTATTTATATTCAAAAAGAAGTTTTCGCCAATGACCCTTCAGACCCTACATACTCCCACATCGGTTTTGAAATTAGAGAACTAAGTGAAACGAGTTCAAGCTTAGTAGATAGTCAAGATGTATGGAACTACGAAGAAATTTTACCATCTCTTCATTCAGATATTATATATATTCAGCGAGACGGCATGTCTATGGAATTCTCCTTGGATTCAAGAGAGATTGATGAAGACAGAAAGTGCTACATTTATTACGGAAACTTCACAGGTGAATCAAGATAATATTGATATATCTATGCAACAAAAAAACCTTACGTATAAAACGTAAGGTTTTTATATAGCCCCACATATGCCGTTCTCTCTAGATGTCCATAAACCTGCTCTCACAGGTGGATGCTCTCACAAATGTTTGTAACTTCCTTCTTAAAAAGATGGCTTGTTAGCTACATTTAAATATTGAACTTCCATATTAAACTTATTGGTTTAAGACATGCATAAGCTACGTACACCGTAGGAATTTTATATAAGGTTAGTTGAAATAAGACCCCCGCACGTGCCGCTCCTCGTAAATGTCCAAAAACCCGCTACTCGCAGGTGGATGCCCTCACAGTTACCGTACATCTTCCTCCACAAGGAAGGCTTGATGATGGTCGCTAAATATTGAGCTTCCGTATAACTAACATCGGTTTTAGACATAAATAAGTTACGTACACCGCAGGATGTATTATTTACTTGTCGTTATATTATCACATTGTTTCCAATGTGTAAAATACAAAGTTTTTCGAGCAACCTCTTGCTTGTGACCTTATTTTAATACAAATTATTTTTGCATGCAAGTGATTAATCTTCTTCTTTTGCAATTTGATTTTCTGGATAAGAAATCCAATCACTCCAGCTACCTGCATACAATTTAACATTTTGGAATCCAGCCAATTTTAACGCAATGATATTTGGACATGCCGTAACACCAGAACCACAATATACAATGGTTTCCTTATCTTTCGACAGATTTTGGAATCGTTCTTGTTGCTCAGCTTCATTCTTAAATTGTCCTGATTGCAACATTCCATCCTTCCAAAAATAGTTTGTTGCTGTCGGAATATGTCCTGCTTTATGATCGACAAGTTCCTCTACACCAGCATAACGTTTTGGCTCTCTTGAATCAATTAACGTAACATCTGCACCTGCTTGGATATTCTCTCTTACTGTTTCCATCGATACAAGCATATGATCTTGTATGTTTGTTTTAAATGTTTTTCGTATAACAACAGGAATTTCCGTTGTTGTCGGTAGTCCATTCTCTTTCCAAACCGGGAAACCACCATCTAATATATATACTTTCTCATGTCCTACATAGTTACATAACCACCATAAACGAGCAGCATTTGCACCAGCTTGACTGTCATACGCAATTACTGTCGTATGTTCATCAATACCAACCTCCGAAAGCTTGTCCGCAAACTCTTCAATGCTTGGCAACGGATGGCGGCCACCATGTTCTGCTATAGGACTTGATAAATCTAAATTCAAATCAAAATATAACGCATGAGGAATATGTTCTTCTTCATACTTTTCTCTACCCCAATTAGGATTCGCTAAATCAAAACGACAATCGATTACACGGACGTTCTCATCTTCTATATGCTCACGTAACCATTCGACTGTAACTATCATCTTTAACGACCTTCTTTCTCTTGTAAACGACTTACATACTCCATAACCATTTCTTCTGTAACATATTTACGCTGCAAGGTAACACCATTTTTTGCAAGATCATTAATTTGCTTTGTTACAACATTAATGACATCAACCGAAAATTCTTTCCCATTTGACGCAAGAGATACGGCTGCTTCAATAGCTGCTTCACGCTGCGCATCTAATTGTAAACATGCTTTTACACTTTCATTTTGTTTACGAGAATGTGCTGTAATTGCTTTATGTACTTCCATCTTCTCTTCCCCCTAAATAAGTTATACGTTCTAATTCAATTCCATTGCAAGCCGAATCATATCACGGCATACAATGCCATTTTCAATAATCTCTTCTTCATAATGCTTCGAAAAGTAATCAAAATCAATAGAAAAAATACGAAATCCACATTTTTGATATAAAGCAAGTTGTGAAACACTAGAATTTCCTGTACCAATTTCAAGTTTTGACATACCATATCCTTTAGCAGTTTCTACGGCATGCCTTAATAGCTTCTTCCCAATCCCTTTTCCTTGCAAATGCTCTGCAACCGCAATATTCATGATTTCCATCGTCTTCGGCCTTGTTTCCAAAAGAACATACACACCGATGATGCTGCCCCCTTGCTTTGCTACGTATGTTAACCCTCTTTGTACATATATAGCTATTTGCCGTTCACTTGGATCAGCAAGTAGCAATAAAGACTTCGGTATAGCCTCTTTTAAAATACGTTCTATTACAAAAGACATAAAAAATCCCCCCATCTCTATTGTTCTAAACCCTCCTTGTCTACCATAAATAATAGAAAGGAGGGATTCACCATGGACAACAATGAGAAAAAATGCAACGTCATCTCTATTGATGGAAAGAAGAAGAAAAGCGACACGTATTCCTATCCAAAATTAGTAGTTGAAAATAAAACATACGAATTTTCTTCATTCGTCTTATGCGGTGAAACACCAGATGGCAGACGACTCGTTCTTACTCATATGATTTCTACCGATGAATTTGCTGGATTTGTCAAATCTTTAGATACTGTACTGCAAAAGAAAATTGAACGAATCTTTTTCTCATAACGACTATATAACATAAATTTCTTTTTCAATCTCTACTAACTGATTGTGCAATTGTTCTTTACTTTGTTCATATAGAGATACATCGATCGTTTCAGCCAATGCAAACAATATACTTTCATAATAGTTCATTACATCTTGTTGCATCACTTTTTGGAATAAATTCCACTTCATATCCCATTCTTGCTTATAATGATGGACAAATAAATCTTTTTCATCGGCTACATAGTTTGATACAAGCGGTTCTAATACAAATTTAGCGTCTTCTTGCATAAAAGCTTTGTCATTCTTTTCAAAAAAGCTTTTCTCATTTTTAAAATGTGCCAGTGCTTTTTTGAAATCTTTTATTTCAACTGAAGGGAACGGTTCTTTATGTGTAATATCTTTATATTCATACTCAACTGTTCCATTCATAGAAATTGATTGATTTTCTACTTTACAGTTCACTACAATTTCGTCCTTTGCACGCTTCATCACTTCGTCTATCCATTTTTCAAGACGTAATGATGTCGCACGCATTTCTTGTAATAAATCATGCTGAATAAATGCTACTAATTCCATAACACACTGTTGCAATTGTGTTTTCACATTTCCATCCGTTCGAAGTGACGCCGGATTAATAAATTCAGTAAACACATCGTTATAACGTAGGAATAGACGCTGTTGCACGTAATAAAGCAACTCTTTCACTTCATTTTGCATCGCCTGTTCTTCAGCAAGTACACTATATGATGAAATAATATGAAGTAGTTGATCACGCTCTGCTTCATATTTTTTCGTTTGCTTCTCTTTCTCTTCATTCCCCTGCTTTGCACCATTTATCATGTTTACTAAAAGCTGATTTGCCCCTTGCAACGCACCATATAGAGCATGCACAGAAACAAGCATTAAATCTCTCATCATAAAGGACGTAAATGATTCCTCAAACTTAGTAATTCCAGAGTTTTGTAAAATACCATACTTCTCTTTTTCAACATTCTTTCCTTGTTTCTCTTCAAGCGCACATAAACTTGAAATTGCAAATAAACGCGGATTTCTAATACCGTATTGCAGTAGCTGATCTGCGATATAACCTTTTACCATTTCAAGTTCTTCTTCAGACTCTGCTAAATCCGCCGCATTAATTAAGAAGAACATTTTATCAAGGGCAAAAGTATCCTTTACACGCCCAAGCTGAATTAAAAATTCACGATCAGCACGAGAGAATACATGGTTATAATATGTTACAAATAAAATAGCATCTGCATTTTTAATATACTGGAATGCAACATCCGTATGGCGAGCATTAATAGAATCCGCTCCAGGTGTGTCTACAAGCGCTACTCCCTGCCTTGTTAAAGCACAATCATAATAAAGCTCCATATACTCAACGAAGCATGATTTTTCTTCATTCGCTACATAATCAGAGAACTCTTCTAATGTGACTTGTACTTGTTCTCCTAAATAAGTAGAAACTGCATCATACCCTTTTTGTACCGCTCGTAAAAAGCTAAATGTTGTTTTTTGCTTCCCAGTCGGTGAAGGATATTTCATAACTTTATCAATTTGTGCTAACGCCTCATCTAACGTAGTAATCTCATAATGAAACAGCTTATAAACAGCTTTCATATCTTCTAATAGAGCTTGCTTTGATTTGAATTGAACCATTACTGTTCCGTGTGGTTTTTCCTCTGTAACCGGCAAAATTTGATTAATCGTTGCCGTCGTCGGATTTGGTGATACAGGAAGTACCTTCTCACCAAGTAAGGCATTGGCAAATGATGATTTCCCAGCACTAAAAGCTCCGAATAACGCTACTGTAAATTGTTTCGTTTCCACACGACGCCTTTTTTCTATCACCTCTTGCTGTACATGTTTCAGCGCTGGCAATGGCTCTAATATCATTTCAGCTTTCTTCACTTTCTCTAATATACGCTGAATATTTAAAGCTGCCGTTCCTTTTATCTCTTCTTCATGAGCCGCTACGTTATCATTTACCATTTCCTGCTCTTGTAGTGTGAATTTCTCACTAACAATTTGTTTTTCACGTTGCAATATCTCCTCTATTTGCAATCCTTCTGGTGTAGCAACACGCTCGTGCCAAACATTTTGTAAATAACTTTCATATGTCTCTAAATTGTTACTGTATTGTAATTCCGTCTCTTTTGCCGTTTGCAACATCGTATATTTTTCAATCTCTTCTTCCATACGAGCAACTGCTTCCTTCACTTTTTGCTTTAAAACAACTGCACTTTTATCAAAAATTTGCTGTGCTTTTGTAAAATAACGTTTCTTCAGTTCATTCGCTACATCCGCTGTATAAAGAAGTAAGTAATCACCTGTGAAACCTGCACCTTGTTTAATGACTTCAGCTAACATTTCTGGTCCAAAAGCGATTTCTAAAGCATATATGTCTTTCCCAATTTCCTCCGTGAACAATCCTTCTTCTTTTAAGAAGGCTACAATAAATTCTTTCACATGAAAATCAAGTTGCGTTTCAACAGTCTTTTGAAGGGCAGAATAAAACGCCTCTACACGTCTTTGTTTTTCTTGCTCCGTCTTTCCTTTCGCAAATAGCAAACCAACTTTAAACTTTGTTAATTTCGTTTCTAAATATGCATTTGCCAATTCTCTCATTTCAAATGGCATTAAATACGCGTTATCTAATATAGCTTGTAAACCTTTTATAAATTCGTTTCTCACATGAGATTCTTTACTAGCCTCGCGATGTTTAGTTTCCGTTAGCTCTTCTTTCTTTTCAACTATTTCTGAAATCAAAAGCGGTGATGCTAACTCTTCCTCATATGTCAAAAGAGCTTTTTCATTTTCAGAAACAATAAACGAGAAATGTTCTCCCATTAAATGTTCTGTTTCTCGCTCCATTCCCTCTCTTACATACTGCTCTTTTTCTTTCATAATAGAAGTAATTAATGTTTCTAAGCTTCCAATTTCATTATGTGGATGGTTCATCATTCGTAATGACGTATAATAAACTCCATCTACTTCAATATCCCAGTTAGAGAACGATTGTTTCACACTATCTTTATAATCCTCAAATGATAATTCATTTTCTTTATGTTTATCTATTTGATTTACAACGAGATAAACCGTTTTATTACGTTGTTTCAATTCTTTAACAAATTGCAAATTCACTTCCGATTGGACGTGATTATAATCCATCATATAAAAAATTACGTCTGCTAGATGTAGCGTTGATTCTGTTGCTAGTTGATGGGCATCATCTGTTGAGTCAATCCCTGGTGTATCAACTAACATAACACCCTCAGGAATTGGTGCATCATTCCGATAAATATGAACACCAATTACCTCATCGCCATCTTTACAAATTTGCTTTAATTCTTCTGCTGAATATGCACCGTCATATTCGTACTGTTCTCCAGATTTAATCGTTACAACAACACGATCAAATCCCTTTTCAATTTTAACGACGTTAGCGCTTGTCGGAATTGGACTTGTTGGTAACAACTGCGCTTTATATAGATGATTCATCATCGTTGATTTCCCTGCTGAGAAGTGACCGCAGAACGCTATCATAAGCTGCTCTCGTTTATATTTTTGAATTACTTCAAACAACTTTAAGCTATTCTCTGCATCGCCGTGTTTTTGCCACTCTTCATAAAAACAAACAAGTTTTTTCATACCGTTTGTCTGTACTATGTTTGTCATCCCCTTGTTCCCCTTTATCCAAGATGTATATACTTTTCCCCGCTAATTGCGAGCTCATAACCAGTGAGAGTTACACCTACCCATTGATTACAGTTTCACTTTACTATCATACTAAATTTTCAGCATATTCTCATTAAAAATAAAAAATCCCTTTCATTCTTTTTACAAATGAAAGGGATTTTATGTCATATCACTCATTTTGCTGTTCCTACTCCATTTAAAACATACTTTGCAATAACTGCATATACAGCAACTGTACCTGCTACTAATGCATATACCATACTCATGCACCAACCTTTTTTTGATAATGATTATCACTTTTGAATACATTTTATCATTAAAGAGAATCATTATCAACACTTTTCATAAAGAAAGCTCCTTATAAGAAGGAGCTTTACTGCCTGTTTTGAAAAAGGTTAAAACTTGTTGTGCACTCTTATTATATCTCATCCTACATAACTTAACAGTTTAAAAAAATGGAAATATCCCCTATCCCCTCCATCTTACATTTTGTATACTAAAAGGGAATTACTTAACAAGGAGGAAAAAAATGACACAAAATCTCACACAAGGCGAGAGGATACACTCCATTGATATTATTAGAGGAATAGCTGTATTAGGTATTTTTCTTGTTAACTGGCCAATTATTGCCGGGGTTGACTCACGTGATATTACAGGAATTTACGAAGGGATAGACAGCTATATTCGCCTATTTTACGATATGTTTATTCAAACGAAATTTTATACAATTTTTTCGTTTTTATTCGGATTAGGTTTTTATATTTTTATGAATCGTGCTGAGGCGAAGACCGATCGTCCAAAAACTTTGTTTGTTCGCCGCTTACTTATCTTATTATTATTCGGGTTCTTACATTACGTTCTTTTATGGGACGGTGACATTTTACATACTTATGCAATTACCGGGTTTTTCTTATTTTTATTTTACAAAAGAAAGACACGTACTATTTTAATATGGTCAATTGTACTATTAAGTTTCATGCAATTGTTCACATTATTAGGTTCTCTTGTCATGTTATTAGTGCCGGTAGATGAACTAGGCCTTTCCATAGCCATTATGCCGTTAGAAAACTGGGGCTTACAAATTACAGACAGATTCTATTCATTCTATTCTGAAGCAATAAGTAACAGTCTTATTATGCTTCCTGAAACACTAGGATTGTTTTTACTCGGATTATATGCCGGTAAAAAAGACATTTTCCGCCGTGCTAAGGAATTAGATCCAAAACTTAAAAAATGGCAAATCATTATGTTCATTTTAACATTACCGATGTGGTTTATTATGGTTTACTTCTTTATGAACAATCAACCATACACACCATTTTCACTTATGGGCATTACGATGATAAGCGGAAAGACATTGTTCATCTTCTACATTGTCACGTTAATGCGTTTATTACAAAAAGAAAAATGGCAAACGTTATTACGTCCATTCCAATACGTTGGACGAATGGCATTAACAAATTACATCTCGCATACAATTGTTACATTACTTGTATTCGGGCTATTGTTTAAAAATGATTATCTGGCTCCACTATGGGTTGGACCACTATTCTGCATTAGTTTCTACACGTTACAAATCTTTATTAGCCGCTGGTGGCTTTCACATTACCAATACGGACCACTTGAGTACATTTGGCGTCTTGGTACTTACGGGAAAATGATGCCACTTAAAAAGAAAAGCAAGGTCTCATAACGAGACCTTGCTTTTTTACGCTTCTCTTACTGCACTTTGCATAGACACCGGCTCTTCTTTTACTTTCACTTTACGCTGTGGCAC
This sequence comes from Bacillus sp. FSL L8-0152, assembly GCF_038006365.1. Classification (NCBI taxonomy): domain Bacteria; kingdom Bacillati; phylum Bacillota; class Bacilli; order Caryophanales; family Bacillaceae; genus Bacillus; species Bacillus sp. FSL L8-0152. Next base: position 1,616,469 of record NZ_JBBOVB010000001.1, on the reverse strand, counting down.
CATATTAAATACGATATTTAAAAGTACTGCTGACGCACTTCCAAGTACAATTCCGTTATCTGTTAAAATACGAATGTTTTCAGGAAGTTGTGAGAATAATGTAGGAACAACTGTAACCCCAAGCCCAATTCCGACAGAACATGCAACAATTAATAAGTTTTCTTGTTTGCCAAAATCAACGCTACTTAACATTTTAATACCATATGCCATTACCATACCGAACATTGCGAGCATAGCACCGCCAAGTACTGATTTCGGAATGATTGTTGTAATAGCTGCGATTTTAGGAATGAATCCAAGAACGATTAACATACCACCGCAAGTATAAATAATAACGCGATTTCTTACTCCAGTTAATTGAACAAGTCCTACGTTTTGAGAGTAAGTTGTATATGGGAACGCGTTGAAAATGCCACCTAACACCATCGCTAATCCTTCTGCTCGATAGCCCTTTGTTAATTCTTTTTCACCGATTTTTTTATTGCAAATATCAGATAATGCAAAGTATACACCCGTTGCTTCCACAATCCCTACACAAGCAACGAGAATCATCGTAATAACTGGTGTTAATTCAAATGTTGGTGTACCAAAGTAAAATGGTTGAATACCATGGAACCAATCAGCCTCTCCAACCGCTTGCAAGCTTACTTTCCCCATAAACGCTGCAACGATTGTACCGAACAATAGACCTAGTAAAATAGAGATTGAACGAATAAATCCATCAAAGAAACGATACATAATGATGATAAATAGTAACACACCAAATGCTAATGCTAAATTTTCAAGACTACCGAAATCCTTACTTCCTACTCCGCCAGCCATATCATTAATTGCTGCTGGAACAAGTGTAACTCCAATTACAGTAACAACAGATCCTGTTACAACAGGTGGAAATAGTTTTACAAGCTTTCCAAATAATTTCGCAAAAATAACAACGAATAACCCAGCAGCAATAATTGCTCCATAAATAGAAGACACACCGTATTGTTTTCCAATCGCAATCATCGGTCCAACGGCTGTAAATGTACAACCGAGTACAACGGGAAGTCCAATACCGAAAAAGCGATTTGATAATGCTTGTAAAATTGTTGCAACGCCGCACATTAATAAATCAATTGAGACTAAATATGTTAATTCTTTTTGATTTAAACCAAGTCCACCGCCCACAATAAGCGGAACGATAATTGCTCCAGCATACATTGCAAGCATATGTTGCATACCAAGCGATGCAATTTTAAATGGATGCTGCTTCATCGTTTATTTCACCTCCGCAGTTTCTTGCTGTACAAATGTAACTGTGCCGTTATCAAGTGATGCAATTTCTGCTAGTGATTCAACACGAACGCCTTGTTCACGAAGCTTCTTTCCTCCATCTTGAAATGCTTTTTCAATAACAATTCCAATTCCTGCAATACTTGCTCCTGCTTGCTCTACCAAACTCATTAAACCTAAAGCAGCCTGACCGTTTGCTAAAAAGTCATCGATGATTAGCACGCGATCATTTTCATCAATATGATTTCGAGATAATGAAATTTCATTTGTTTCTTGTTTTGTAAATGAATATACGTTTGCAACGTACATATTATCTTGTAACGTTAACGATTTACGTTTTCTTGCAAAGATTACTTTTACACCAAGCTCTAATGCAGCCATAACAGATGGTGCAATGCCTGAAGATTCAATCGTCACGATTTTTGTAATGTTCTCTTCTTTAAAACGTTTAGCAAATTCTTTTCCGATTTCTTGCATAAGTACTGGATCAATTTGGTGATTTAAAAATGCATCCACCTTTAATACATCACCAGATAAAACCTTTCCTTCATTCAAAATCTTTTCTTGTAATACTTTCATGTTTGTTCCCCCTCTTATGCAATAAAAAAACTCCAAAAGCCGCCACCACTCGTTACAAGTGAGAGACGCGCTTTTGGAGTTTCGCAAAAAAGAATGCCAAACAAGCAATTATATTCGTCCTCACTCATAGTCAAAGTATTTACGGTACTTCGGTAGAAACTTGCAGGCCATATCCCCGCGATTATATGAGTGTAGCTAACTATTTATTTTATAGAAGGATTATAACGCACTTTTTATACTTTGAAAAGCATTTATCGAAAAAACACGTACGAATTTTTAAAAACTACTATTTTCGTTCGAGTTTTGTAAACTCTTTCATTTCCAATTACAACTTCGTTAAAATGATTGGCCCATCTTTTGTAATCGCAAGTGTATGCTCATATTGAGCTGATAATTTCCCATCCATCGTTCGTGCAGTCCACCCATTTAAATCTACTTTCGAATATCGCATACCTACATTGACAATCGGCTCAATCGTAATCACCATCCCTTCTTGTAACTGAGGCCCTTGTCCTTGTTTCCCAAAATGAAAAATTGCTGGTTCTTCATGAATCTCTTTACCGATTCCATGTCCCGTAAAGTCTCTTGCGACAGAAAAACCTTCATTTGTTACATAACTTTCAATTGCATAGCCAATGTCTCCTACATGATTACCGATTACCGCCTGATCAACCCCTTTATATAAAGCATTCTCAGCTACTAGCAACAACTTTTCTGCTTCATCAGAAACTTTTCCAACTCTATACGTCCAAGCAGAATCTGAAAGACCCCCATTTAAGTTTACTACCATGTCAATTGTTACAATATCACCCTCAGTTAAAGGAACATCGGCCGGAAACGCATGACACATTTCATCGTTTACAGATGCACATATCGCATATGGATAACCATTGTAATCTTTCTGTTCAGATGTGGCACCATGCTTTTTTAAATACATTTCAACAAACGTATTAATCTCTTGCGTCGTTATACCTGGCTTTATCATTTTCGCAATTTCTTTATGACATGAAGCAAGTAATTTTCCAGATTCATGCATCAAATCTATTTCATTTTTCGTTTTAATTGTAATCATACTACCTCTACCTTTCCTTGCTAAACCTACTATTCGCTACTAAACTTCTATCATACACATCCTTTACCAAAATTTCAAAACCCTCAATTACAACAAGTAAAAAAATATGTATCATATATTTCTAAATCAAAATAAAAAACAGAAGACCCCTCTGTTTTTTAATCACGTTTACATATGCAGTTCATTTTCAAAAACTCAAAACAACTACCATTTGTTTTCTGTATAAACGTTCCAACCACTTCAAATCCTGCTCTTTTATACACTTTGATTGCTCTCCTATTAAATGTCGCTACTGATAGTGTTATATAATTGCACCCGTATTTTTCTTTGCTAAAAGCTAGTCCAGCATTCACGAACTGTAAACCAAATCCATTTCCAGTTATATCAGGTCTCATTCCAAGTCCTATATCAACCGTTCCATCATTCATTTTACAAACAGTAAAAAAACCAATGAGAATGCCATTTTGCTTCACAGAAAATGTATGATCTCCTCTACTCTCACCCTGTAAAAATTCAGCTAAATCTTCTTCATCTGCCTCTATATCATAAAAAGAATATTTCCCTTCATAATGCCAGTTATACGCAATTTCCTCCGCTTCTTCTTGCTTCATTACTGTATATGTATACCCCATTCTCCCATCCCCTTTAATAAAAAGAGCTGCAATTAAGCAGCTCTTTTTTTACAACTCATAAATCGCTCTATATTTCGCTTCTAAATAATCGGCTAAGTAGTTTGCATTTAAGCCTTCACCTGTTACATCTTCTAAAATTTCAAGCGGCTTTTTCGTTTTACCATATTGGTGAATATGTTCTGTTAACCATTCACGAATCGGTGTTACGTTTCCTTCTTCTAATAATGCATCAAAGTTCGGAATGTCTTTTAACATTCTTTGCTTAAATTGCGCTGCATACATGTAACCAAGCGCATAAGATGGGAAGTATCCAAATGAGCCACCAGCCCAGTGAACATCTTGCAATACACCTTGCGCATCATTTTCCGGACGAATTCCTAAATATGCTTCCATCTTATCATTCCAAGCTGCTGGTAAGTCCTTCACTTGTAATGTACCATCAAATAATTCTTTCTCTAATTCATAACGCACCATAACATGAAGCGGGTATGTAAGCTCATCTGCTTCTATACGAATGAATGACGGCCTCGATTCGTTAATTGCATCATAAAACTCATCGACTGACATATCATCAAATTGACCATCGCTATACTCTTTTAATAAATCATAATTTTTCTTCCAGAATGATTTATTACGGCCGATAAAGTTCTCAAAGAATAATGATTGTGATTCGTGAATACCCATAGATGTACCACTGCAAAGTGGTGTACCTTCAAATTGTTCTGCAATGTTTTGTTCATATACTGCATGACCACATTCATGAATTGTTCCAAATACAGCCATACGGAAATCTTTTTCATCATAGCGTGTCGTAATACGAACATCCCCTCTATTTAATGTAATTTCGAAAGGATGTACTGTTTCATCAAGACGACCTGCTTCAAAGTCATAATTCAATTGCTTTAATAGTTCTAATGTAAAGTTCTTTTGTTTTTCTTTTGAAAACTGTTCCGATAAAGCACTTGTTTTTAATCCTTTTTTAGACTCAGAGATTTCTTTTACAAGCGGCACGATGCGCTCACGAAGTTGACCAAATACGTGATCTAAAACTTCTACTGTAATACCTGGCTCATACATGTCTAATAATGTATTGTATTTATATGTTTCATAACCCCAATATGTAATAAATTTCTTTTTAAATTCAACAATTTTTTCTAAGTACGGGCGGAACATTTCGAAATCAGATTTTTCGCGAGCTTCTTCCCACACACTCTCTGCTTTCGCTTCTAATTTCACATAAGCCTCATATTCAGCTTGTGGAATTTTTTTATTTCTATCATATTCTTTCCGACACTCTTCAACCATTTTCTTTGTCGTTTCAGAAAGTTTATCTTCACGTATTAAAGCTTCAAGTTCTGTTAAATAGTTTCCCATCTCATCTGAAGTCGACATAGCAAACACTTCTGACGAAAGCATACCAATTACTTCTGAACGCTGATCTACACCTTTTTTTGGTGCACCTGTTCTTAAATCCCAAAACATTAAACTTAATGCTTCTCCGTAATTCTGTATCTTCTTCACGTATGTTAAAAATTGTTTTTCTACCTCATATGTAGCAACTGTCATCGTATAAAAGCCTCCTTTTTCTACCTCAAACTTAATTCGACACGGAAACATAAATTCCTTTTATAATAGAAAAAAAGCTTGGCAAGCGCCAAGCTTTCTCCTTATAATTCTTTACCTTCTACTGGCAGTACATTTTTCACAGCTGCAACTACTTTCTCATCTTCTGAATCAGATAAGAAGATTGATATAGCACCTTTATCTTCACTTGTACGAATTAAACGCCCAATTCCTTGACGAAGTCGTAAAATCATATATGGTACATCTACATCCCAGAATGGATCATTTACGTGCTTACGTTTCGCTTCAAACACAGGATCGTTTGGAGGGAATGGTAATGACCAAATAATAACGTGTGATAATGATGAACCAGGAATATCTAAACCTTCCCATAAATGAACCGCACAAAGTACAGTCTCTTCTTCATTTTGGAAACGAGAAACGAGCTGGCTAATTTCCTGATCTCCTTCATATAAGAACGGAACCGACATTTGCTCCTTACTTACATACTCTTTGAACGCTGCAAGCTCTTGCGTTGTACGGAATAATACAAGCGTACGTCCATTTGTTTTTTGTATATTTTCAAGTGTATATTGACACTTTCTTTCCCATTCATTTTCTTTCGTATGCGATAGTAAGTTTACTGCCATTTGCTCTTCGTAATCAAACGGTGAAGCAACTGAGAATGATAAGTAATCTTTTACCCCTAGGCTATTAGCTGTAAACGCGAATGAATCATTGTTCGATAATGTCGCAGAAGAGAAAATATACGGTATTTTCTTCGAGAACACTTTCTCTTGTAATACTTCTTCAACTGCACGCGGCATAATCACTAACGTGAAGGCACCATCACCTTCTTCACCCCAAGTAATTACATTTTTCTCGTGCATGAACAGACGAAGTGAATGTTCTAATACATCTAAATGCTCATCAACAATATTTAAATCATACGTGTTTACTGTATGCATTTCACTTTCGAATACTAATGCATCTCCAACTTCACCGATTTTTGCATAAAGTCGTTTCGCTTCAGCTGTTACTTTTTCTGTCACAGTAATTTCTAAACGATCAGAACCAGCAATTTCTTTTTTGTTTTCTTGTAACACATCAAAGAATCGCTCTGTTTGCCAAATTGTTTCTTCTACTAAATGTGCAAACTCCTCACGAATATCGTTTTGTAGCAATCTCGTTAAAAGTTGCTCCATCATCGTTTGCTTTAAACGGTATGTTAAAGCTTTTTGAGCTGCATATTCTACTAGATGTCCTTCATCGAATACAACGCAGCTACTTTCTGGTAATAACGGAATTTGCCCTTCACGCTTACGAGCATCGTACGTCCAAATATGATCCATATAGAAATCTTGAGAACAAATAATTAAATCTGCTGCTTTACGATAATGTTCACGAGAAAGAGTTTGTCCACAACGATGACGAGAATCACAAGTAAAGCAATCTTGGAAGTAATCCCAATTTACTTTTGACCATTCTTCGTCATTTAAAAGTGGAAATTCTTTTCTGTCACCATAGTGAGTAAAGTTTTGCATCGTACCATGATCGAATACAAACTGTGGTAACTCGTAATATACGTCTTCAATTACTTCTGGAGCTCGTCCACTCATAACATCTTCAAGTTTACGTAAGCATAAATAATTATCCATTGATTTTGCAAGCCTCACATCAACAGATAGTCCTAATGCTTCAGATAACTTAGCGATGTCCCCTTCTTCTTTTACAAGCTGCTCAATTAACGTTTCATCTGCACAAGCAATAATAGCTGGTTTCCCAGTATAACGCGCGTAACAAATTGCATATAGAAGATATACAATTGTTTTCCCTGTTCCTACACCAGCTTCTGCGAACATAACTTTCTTTTCTTGAAAAGCGCGTTCTAACTGAAACGCCATAAAAATTTGTTCATCACGCTCTTCAAAGCCTTTTTCCGGAAGGATGTCGTAAAACACATCTCCAATCCACTCATTCAACTTATCATAAAAATTATCTTGTTTTCCTACTTCAAATGGTAATCTCTTCTCAGTAAACATCCTTAGCCTCCAACCAAAAAGTTTTTCTATAAAAAGATAATAGCAACTGCTACGCATATGTATGCATTTGCTTTCCCCTGTTGCAATACATAGAAATTCACGAAAAAAAATTTTCCTTTCGAAAAAGGAAAATTTTCTTCTATATTAATGACTTTAAATACCGTTTATCAATCGCTGTTTCATGTGAAAGAGCTGACAAATATTCTTCTTGTGCTTTTTGTATTTCATCTACAATCGCACCTTGACTATCCACTTCTTTTCCGAGCTCATCATACGTACGGTGAATAGCTTTTTGAATCATTGATAATTGGAAATTATCCATATCACTTCCTCCTTTACGCATTACATAATAGCCAGTATATGCGCGCTGGAGGAGTTTTATACTATGAATTACGCGGTGGACGTTTTCCGAAGTATTGGTAGTAATCTGTACGGATAAATCCGTTAAACAGTTTACGCTTCTTCGACGCATCTTTTCCGTAACACTTCTCAAATGCTTCGTAGCTTGTTAATACATACGCTGACCATGTATCTAACGGGCGGAATACTTGTCCCATTTCTTTATACAGTTGTTCAACGAGTGCTTTTTCACTTAAACGTTCTCCGTATGGAGGATTCGTTACAACGTAGCCATAATCCTCTTTTGTTGTGAAATCTTTTACTTGCATTTGTTTAAATGTAATTAAATCGCCTAAGCCCACTTCTTCTGCGTTATCTTGAGCAACTCGAATCATACGATGATCAATATCTGATCCAATGATTTGTAATCGTTGATCATAGTTCGCTAAATCTTCAGCTTCTTGACGAGCTTCACGCCAGTTTTGTTTACCTACCCAGCCCCACTCGTCAGATGCGAAACCACGGTTAAATCCTGGTGCAATGTTTTGTCCAATTAATGCTGCTTCAATTGGAATTGTACCTGATCCACAGAATGGATCAACAAATGGACGATCTGGCTTCCAGTTTGTTAATTTAATTAAAGACGCAGCTAATGTTTCTTTTAACGGAGCTTCCCCTTGATCCATACGGTATCCACGTTTATGAAGTCCAACACCACTCGCATCAATTGTTAATGTTGCAATATCCTTGAGCATTGCAATCTCGATACGGAATAACGGACCGTCTTCTTCAAACCAAGTTGTACGTTTATATGTTGTTTTTAATTTTTCAACGACAGCTTTTTTAACGATACGTTGGCAATCCGAAACACTGAATAATTCAGATTTTAAAGATTTACCGATAACAGGGAACTCGCCATTCTCTGGAATATAATCTCCCCAGTTTAATGCTTTCGTTTTTTCAAATAGCTCATCAAATGTTGTTGCTTTAAATTCGCCAACTTTAATTTTTACACGGTCCGCAGTGCGTAACCATAAATTCGTGCGACAAATCGCCTTTTCATCTGCTTCAAATGTTACTTTGCTGTTTTCTACTTGACATTCATAACCAAGATCGCGAACTTCTCGGGCAACTAACGCTTCAATACCCATTGCCGCTGTTGCAATTAAAGTAACTTTTCCCATTTGCATTCACCTCTTATGTATATTCAAACAATAATTAATAGCAATTGGTCCTATTAATCATTACATTTTACGAAAAATTTTCTCATTAACCATTTTAACTCATACTTTATAACTTCATACAAATAAAAAGCCCTCCTCTAACAAAGGAGAGCTGAGTTATTTCATAGTTGGTTCATAACGTTCTGTAAGCCATGTTCTGTTCCTTTGTACTACAAACGGCCCACGCCTCGTACTCCGGTGGCAATCATCTATCTACAGGTTATAAAACCTGTCCTTTCCCGTCGTTCATTTCCTTGGAAAAGATTCCCCTACCATTATTTGGGTTTCTCGCTCGTGGGGTTTACCTCGTTCCACTCCTATCATTTCTTCAAGGACTTCGTCACTGTGGCACTTTAAAGGTAGTCAAACCGTATCCGAAAGGACTTAGGTTTTTTCCCTGCCGTTAAACCAGCCTTACAGCCAGAATACCCTAGCTTATGAATTGGCTAGGCACGAACACTACAGCCATCTCAGGCCGTGCGAGCATGGACTTTCCTCTACAACGTTGGCGTTGCAGCGATTACCCAAACGTTATGACATCCATTAGTATAGTGGAAACAAAAAGATTTTGCAACGTTTTTTTCTATGTAAAACGCTTAAACCTTTTCCCACCTTACATCATTCGTATAACTTACTTCCAAATACAGCTTTTTCTAAGTTAGATAAGCGTTTTAAAATATCCGTATTCGTGTTGTTATAAACCGGTTGTGCAACTGGTGTTTGTACAGGTTGTTGTGGAACTTGCGTTACTGCTAGTTTTTGTTCCTCTAATTCACGCTTTAAACGAGCATTTTGTTGCTTTAATTGCTCAAACTCTTTGTGGAAAGCTTCATAGTCTTTAATGATCATATCAAGAAACTTGTCTACTTCTTCTTGCTGATAACCTCTCATACCTGTTTTAAATTCTTTTTCTAAAATATCTTTCGCTGTTAATTTAATTTTATCCGAAATCATTTTCTTCACCTCAAATTTTTACCAAAACTTTCATTAACTAAATTTTTTCAGAAACAATGCTTTTTGTCAATCATATATACGAGTACTATATTACATATTACTCTGCATTATTCCACTGTTCCTCTTCTATTATATCTTGTAAATCAGAAAAAAGAATGAAATAACTGTGATAATTTTCTATTTCCCCTTTTTTCTTTGCTGCTTCTACAATATATTTGGGACTTCCTGGTTTTTCTTCATCATATACCGCTAAAAGCGCATCACTTTTTTCAATAAAAAATTGATTTTTTAATTTAAATTGTTCTGGGCTTTCATACTTCCGTTTCGTGATACTATCAACATGGTCTGCTTGAGAAAGAATAAATTCATAATATTCACGATTATCTTCTTTCCAATTTTCTTCTTGTTCTAAAAACGGAGTAAATACCGCTAATTTTAAGTCTGGATATTCTACTTGAATTTCAAAAACAACTTCAGCAGCCCATAATTCTACACCTAACTGGCCGCTTATTATAACCCACTCTAAACCATCTTCTACAAAAGTGGTTAATTTGCGGTGTAATGCCTTTTTTATACACTCCACCCCTGGATGATCATTTTTAAATATTCCAAGTTCAAATGGCTTATATCCTGTTACTGCAATAACTTTCATATCAACACTCCAATTACAAAAAAAGAACTAGCATTTCGCTAGTTCTAACATATCATTTACTTTTTAAATATTCCACCAACGTTTGGTCCGATATTTGGACCTACTGGTGATACATTGTTTGGTAAAAACGGTGATACATTTGGTCCTGGTCCAAACGGTGATACATTCGGTCCTGGCCCAAATGGAGATATTTGATGCCCGTGGTGATGATGACCATGGCCACATGGTCCACATCCACCGCCGAATCCTGGGTCGATTGGGTCCACAACATTTACATTTGAATTTGTTTGTGGGAAGAAGTTTTGGTTTTTAATTTGTTGATGATGTACATGTGTTGTATGTGTTGGGAAAATGTGTGGCACCACCGTTGTTGAAAAAGAGTGTGTTACGCATTGTTTCGTCGGATGAACGACAGGAGCAGTTGTACAAATAGGTCCTACAGGCTTATGCCCTCCAAAACAAGGATGACAATGATGCATAGTTTTTTCTCTCCTCTCTCGTTAAAAAAATCTGATTACACTTTACAGTATGAGAAAAGAGAGAAAGCCGTTTGTTATATATACCCATTTATTACAAGGAAATTTGTCTAGTCCTTTATTTCATATACAATACTTTCATAGACAACCCTTCAACATTACTTACCAAAGAAGCCTCCAACTTGTTTTACAATACCTGTCACCTGATTCATCGCATTCATCATCTGGCCAGCTGTGTTCATCATTTTATTTACATCATAGTTACCATCTGATGTTTTAAATTGAGAAACAAAACTAGAAAACTGACTTGGCTGTTGTTGCTTTTGTTTACTCTGTGTCGGATACGGTTGTTTTGGTGGATAAAACATCCCTTGTTGATTAGCATAGGGCGCTTGTGGTGGCATATAATATTGTGAATTCATATAAGGCTGCTGCTGTTGTTGATTCATGTATGGTTGCTGAGCTTGTGATTGTTGAGCTTGATTCACATAAGGTTGCTGCTGTTGTGGTTGTTGAGCCTGATTTACATAAGGTTGCTGCTGTTGTTGAGCTTGATTCATAAATGACACTTCAAACGGTTGATAATAATTTTGATTTCCATAATAAGGCTCGAAAGGATACATATTATACCGTAAATATGTATCCGTATTATATTGGTACATATTTTGCTGTGCATATGGATACGTTTGCTGATATACGTTAGATTGTTGAAACATGCATTCTCTCCTCCTTTACATAAGTTTCTACATATATAATATGTACCTATAAAATAATATGTGTGATGGAGTATCTGTCTATTTTTGTCGGAAGTTTAAATTTTTAAAAAATTAAAAAAGAAAACCCTTCCATGCTATGATAATTAAGAAGAAGATTCTCATGGGGGAGGAATCAACATGGTATTAGGGGATTTAAAACAAGCGTTTTCTCAAAAAAAGGGGTATTGCACAGAGAATGCAAATGAATTATTAGACTTTGCGAGACATTGGTATCTCGAAGGAAAAATATGCATATCAGATTATCGAACATTAATAAAAGAATTAGAAATAAACGGCGCAACAAAACCTACAACAATGACAGAAGCATAAAAATAACAAGAGGGTTCTCCCTCTTGTTATTTACATTGCTCAACTATATTTTGCAAAGTATACGAAACGGCTTGGTGTGTTTCAAAGAATCGTTTACCTTTACCTTTATTTACAAAGCATTGTAACACATTCGTTTGTAAATTATCGTATACTTGATCAATTTGCTGTACATGTATATACTTTGGCTTTTCTTCTTTAATCCACGTATAAGCTAATTCTTTCCACTTCTCTAATTCCTCATCTACCATATCTACAAACGGTTTCATATCCTTATAAAAATCGTATTCAATCAGTTCTCTTTTTTTTACATTCGCTTCATTATTATACTGCATGAGTTTTTCTGAAGACTGTATTAATGCTTCATTCTTCATTTCTTTCCCACCTTATTATGCACTCACTACGACGTTTTGAAATGTCTTTACCCAATTCCCTTTTTCTTCGTGATGCACTAATTTATTTTCCATATGTTCAATATGCATTTCTGTTATTTCTATCTTATTGCATATTTTTTCACTCGCATCCTTTAATGCATGATTCATTCTAATCCCTATATTCATTTCCAGCAAATCGAGAGAACTTAACATTTGATCCATTTTTTTCATTACATCTTCCTTCTGAACCATCGCCATATACAAAACGCCTCCTTCTTTGCTTTTCCTTTGTCATGTAATTTCGCCGAATGATTCACCACTCCTGCCCACATGACAAAACTAGTTGTTATTCGTCAAAGAAATCATTTCGTATGTCATTTATAGAAATGGTAACAATACAAAAAGGAGGTGTATTACAATGGCAAAGAACAAAAATGAAAAAAAGAAAAACCAAAACAAACAACAAAATAAACCTGAGACTGGCAATCCAAAGCTAGATGGTCCAAACTTCCCTGCTACATAAAGCGAGACTTTATTACGAACAGGTAGATTTCAAATCATCCTTAATCTCCTACTAGCATTACGTTTTGAAATTAAAGTTGTAGCACGCATAGCAGGATTGTTTCAAATTAAGAAGTCCCGTCTTCAAAATGGAAGACGGGACTTCTTTTTTATTATATCATGAACTCATCCATCCTTTTAGCAAAACGATTTACGATAGATAGCCTATAGATTTGTTCTCTCTTTCTTCTATACCATTCTGTTATATTAACTTCCTCTTTAGGTTCTTCAAGTACAAATAGCACATTCATTTTCATATTTGCACAAAACCAATCTCTCATTTTTATTTCTTCATGTAAAATAACAGGATAAATATCTCTAAGTGTTGGCGTATAAGACTTTCGAGTTTCCTGTGCGTAAACTTCATAATCTTCTCTAGACCCAGTATGTGTAGTTTGCAATGCAAACTTATAAAACGAACCATTATAAATTGGATGAAACAATAACCATGCTAATCTTTTTCCTAGTTCTATACGCTGTTGTAACGTTTCAAATTGATAAACCGAAAATCCATACATCCTCCCTTCAATTGTTGGGAAGATAACTGCACTAATATGAAATCTTTCTTGTACTTTAAAAAGTGCAGTATGGAATACATGTTTTTTAAAATATGTGTTCTCAATGACTGGTTTTTGAATTTTATTTTGTTCATTTATAATAAGCGCCGTCATAAGCCTATTCATATCTCTTCTTTCCCAGAAAAGTAACCATTCTTTTTCCATAAAAATTGATACGCTGAAATATTGCAACAAATGAAAGAGAGGTGCCCGTCTCTTCTTACTTTCCTCATACAATAATAGCTGAGGAAATGCATCTAAGAAAATAATCCAATTAGCTTGTTCGTACAGAAGAAATAAATGTTTTTTTACCGTTTCAGGTAATACAGTGGCATAATATCTCCCTTCTAAATCAGTCATATTCCATCCCGCATTTCTCGAAACCATACTCGCTAAAAAGGCCCACCTGATTTCACTATTTCTTAAATAATATTCTTGATAAGATTGTGTCCGAGAAATATTGTCCACATTAGCTATTTCTGTTTTCTTTTTAATATTGCGAATGATCGCTTTTTCTTTCTCTGTACAAAAATTTTTTTCTCGATTTTGTTTAATTTTCATATAATCATTCCATGTAAACATAAATAAGTCATCATACCTTTCATCAAAAAGGTCACATCTTTTTTCATTTTTTGATATAATCACCTTTGTAAGTAATTCTTAGCAAGTTGGGAGTGGACACACTATGACCATTCGTTACCCAAATGGAAAAAGGTATAATCAAGCTTCACAACCTCAAAAAACACCTATAAAAACACATACTTATAGTAATAGAGGTATGTCCCTTGAAGAGGAATTGAATGAAACAAATCAATATTACTTAACCCATAATATTGCATGTGTACATAAAAAGCCTACACCTCTTCAAATTGTAAAAGTAGATTACCCCGCTCGAAGTGCTGCAGTGGTAAAAGAAGCGTATTTTAAACAACCTTCTACGACAGATTACAACGGTGTATACAAAGGGAAATACATCGATTTTGAAGCAAAGGAAACAAAAAATAAAACTAGTTTCCCACTTCAAAACTTCCACCTTCATCAAATAGAACATATGAAGCAAGTGGTTGCTCATAATGGAATTGCATTTGTCATTATTAAATTTACACTTTTTGATGAATTTTATTTATTAGATGCAAAACATATTATTGCATTTTGGAATCGTCAAAATACAGGTGGACGCAAGTCGATTACGAAAGAAGAAATAGAAGAGCATGGATCCTTATTATCATGCGGTTATCACCCTCGGATTGACTATATCCGTGTACTAGACACGGTTTATTTTTCGTGATAGAGTCATCACTAAGGCTCTTTTTTCGACTTTTGGGGGAGAGAATGAAAGGTAGGAGAAAGTATAATGTCAGATAATTATCGTTCTCGTACAGAACGAAATCATGTAAAAAATCAAGAGAAAAAAACAAATAAAGAAGAAAAACCAAAGAAAAAAGGCTCCTTTTTCAAGAAATTCCTTATAGGTTGTCTACTTCTTGGTATCGTTGGTCTTGTAGCCGGCGTTTCCGCTTTCTTTGTTATGGTAAAGGACGCTCCAAAATTAGATAAATCCAAACTTGTTAATCCTTTATCAACAAAGTTTCTTGATAAAAACGGAAATTTCTTCTATGAATACGGTGCTGAAAAACGAACGCATGTTACTTATGATCAAATTCCAAAAGTAGTTGAAAATGCATTCCTTGCAACTGAGGATTCGCGTTTCTATGATCATAATGGAATTGACTTTAAACGAACTACAAAAGCAGTTATGGAAAATGTCACTGGTGGTTTCGGTTCCCAAGGTGGTAGTACGATTACACAGCAAGTCGTTAAGAACTATTTTCTAACGATGGATAAAACCGCTAAGAGAAAAGTACAAGAATGGTACTTATCTTATAAATTAGAGCAACAATACTCTAAACATGAGATTTTAGAAATGTACTTAAATAAGATTAATTTAGGTAACCGTTCATATGGTATTGCGACAGCAGCGCAAAAATATTATGGTAAAGATTTAAAAGACTTGCAATTACATGAAGCTGCTATGCTCGCTGGTTTACCCCAAGGTCCAAACATTTATGATCCAACAAAAAAGGAAAATGTTGAACGAGCAACAAATCGTCGTAATGTCGTATTGTCATTAATGAATCGACATGGTTATATAACAAAAGAAGAAATGAATAACGCCGTTAAGATCCCAGTAACAGAGGGCCTTCAACCGTCTTCAGAAGTAACTGAGATGAAGTATCAAGCATTTTTAGATGCGGTTGTAACAGAAGTTGAAAAAGAATATCCTGATGTAAATATCGGTTCAGATGGTTTAACGATTCATACAACACTTGATCAAGATGCTCAAGATTACGCTGAAAAAATTATGGATGGAAATCTTATTAAGTATCCAAACGATCAATTCCAAGGATCATTCGTATTTATGGATACACAATCTGGAGAAGTTCGAGCAATTGGTGCTGGACGTAAAGAAAATAAGTCCACTTTCAAAGGTCATAATATGGCAACTAATTTAAAACGCCAAGTTGGTTCAACAATGAAACCTATTTTCGACTACGGTCCAGCGATTGAGAATCTTCAGTGGTCTACTTATCATCAATTAAATGACTCTGAATATACTTATTCTGATGGCACAAAGATTAAAAATGCTACAGGAAGTTTTAAAGGTGACGTTTCACTTCGTGAAGCATTGAAGAAGTCATTAAACATTCCGGCTTTAAAAACAGCTCAAACAGTTGGGCTTAATAAATCAAAAGAGTTTGCTGAAGGTTTAGGCATGACATTTGAAGATGGAGTACATGAATCTACTGCAATTGGTAGTAACGATAGTTCTCCATTAGCAGTAGCAGGTGCATATGCAACGTTTGGTAATAACGGCGTGTATAATAAACCTCATTTCGTAAAAGAAGTAATCTTCCCGGACGGGAAAAAGAAAAGCTTTAAACCGAAGGAACAACGTGCTATGCAAGACTACACAGCTTACATGGTAACTGACGTTCTTCGTGACGTAGTAAAACCTGGTTCTGGTGGTACAGGACCAACAGCATATGTTTCAGGTGTTGACGTAGCAGGTAAAACTGGAACGCAAAACTTTGATGCAAAAGATTTAAAGAAATACGGCATTCCAGCTGATGCAAACAGGGATAGCTGGTTCGCTGGCTATACACCACAATATACGATGGCTGTATGGACGGGTTACGTAAAGAACGGTCCAGAAAACTACATTAGTGATCGTTATACTAAAATTGCACAGCAAATGTTCCAAGTAATGATGAGCAAATTCGCTACAGATAAATCACGCTTTGAACGTCCTTCTTCTGTTCAAGAAATAAACGGAGAACTATACGTAAAAGGTGCGAAAAAAGATGCAATTAAAGAAATTAAAGTAGATGCCCCTAGTGGTCTGAATGTCACTTTCGATGGCGCTAGCACAGTTACACTAAACTGGTCTGGACCAGCAGAAGTTGATGCATATGCAGCCAGCTATAAAGCAACTGACGGTTCAAGTGGTAGCCTATCAATAAGTGGTACGACAGCTACTCTTGGTGGTATTAAACCAGGTGTTACTTACAGCTTCTCTGTAGTAGCGAAAAAAGGCACTGGCACAAGCCCAGCAGTTGGTGCATCCTTCACTGCGCCTGGCGGAACTCCAGATGCGAAAAAAGCTGAA
Source organism: Bacillus sp. FSL L8-0152 (assembly GCF_038006365.1). NCBI lineage: Bacteria > Bacillati > Bacillota > Bacilli > Caryophanales > Bacillaceae > Bacillus > Bacillus sp. FSL L8-0152. The sequence continues at coordinate 1,599,424 of NZ_JBBOVB010000001.1, read as the reverse complement.
GAAGAGGCTAAGAAAAAGGCCGATGAAGAAGCTAAGAAAAAAGCTGATGAGGAAGCCCAGAAAAAGGCTAATGAAGATAAAGTAAAACAAGACGAAGCTAAGAAAAAAGCTGAAGAAGAGGCTAAGAAACAACAAGAACAGCAACAAGAACAACAACGTAAACAGCAAGAAGAAGCTCAAAAGAAAGCTGATGAGGAAGCTAGAAGAAAAGCTGAAGAAGAAGCTAAGAAAAAAGCTGAAGAAGAAGCTAAGAAGAAAGCTGAAGAAGAGGCCAAGAAAAAAGCTGAAGAAGAAGCTAAGAAACAACAAGAACAGCAACAGCAAAATACCGGAGGAGATACACCTCACGCAGACGGTACTGTTATTACAACAGAGTCCTAATAAACAAAAAAGAAGTCCGTTTCTCTTAACGAGAAGCGGACTTCTTTTTTGTTATCATTTTCTTTACATATAGCTTTTCTATTTCGATATACAACTGCGCTAATTGAATATAAGAATGATAATTACTCGGTTTCTTTATTATGAATGAATATCTTTCCATAAAATTAACAGGTTGCACTTTTAATTTATTCGTATTTATTTGCATTTCATTCAAACTATGAACAGGTTGCTCATTTAGCCAATAGACAACCGATAACAAGTGAGCTGCAAAAAGAATCATTGGCCCCTCAGCCTCTTGCTTATTTCTATTTCGAAACCGTATAGCAATGTCTTCATGCTTATTTTTCCATACATTCAACATCGCTGGAATACTGTTTTCAATTTCCTTCCATGGCTCATACTGTCTTTCAATATCAAATATAAAGTAAGTATTTTGTATTATTTCTTCAAAAGACTCGTCTGTATGATACTCAATTGAATTTACGCTTTCTTTAAAAAATGGTAAGCAGTGAAATTCTTTCGGTATTTCTATAACTCGCTCCATCCCTTATTTCACCTTCATTCGCTTCTTTCCTTCACGACATACTTCTAACAGTCTGCACTCCTCACATTGCGGTCGTTGTGCTTTACAATGATAACGTCCAAAGAAAATCATACGATGATGCGTAACCCCCCACTCATCCATCGGTACTTTCTTCATTAACGTTTTTTCTACTTCTAACACAGAATCTTTCCATCTACAAATCGCTAATCGTTTACTCACTCGCTCCACATGTGTATCAACAGCAATTGCAGGAATCCCAAACGCTACGGAAACTACAACATTCGCTGTTTTCCTTCCTACACCGGGTAATTTCGTAAGTTCATCTCGATCGCTCGGTACCTCCCCATTATAGTCATCTAATAACATTCGGCATAATTTTTGAATGTTTTTTGCTTTATTTCTATACAATCCGATAGAGCGTATATCTTGTTGTAATTCTTCTAGAGAAACACTTAAATAATCTTCTGGTGTTTTATATTTTTGAAATAAATTTCTTGTCACTTTATTTACAAGTACATCTGTACATTGTGCAGATAACGCCACCGCGATTACAAGTTCAAATGGATTATCATGAACCAATTCACAATGCGCTTCTGGATACATATCCGCCATTGTGTCTAAACAATAACGGATTTGCGTTTTGTTAAGCATATTTCTCCTCCTATATTACTGCTCCAACCAATTATAAAAAGGCACTTTTCCAGTAAATTTCGTCTCTTGTTTTGTCATTTGTTGTGCTCTTTGTTGATTCGCTCTAAATTTTTGACCTTGATTTTGAGCCTGATCTACCGTTTTAATTCCATTCTTTTTCCACTCAAATAAAATACGATCAATATATCGGAAATTTAGTTTCCCACTCATTACAGCTTCTCTAAGAGCTGCTTGAATTAAATTTGGATGATGTTGATCTTGGTCCTCCCACATTCCTAACGTTTCACATTCGAACGGCGAAAGTGGTCTTCCAAATTCTTTTTCAAATACTGTATATAAATTTACTTGCAGCTGTTTTTTTTCTTTTTGCTCTTCCTCTATTGATTCATCCATTAAGAAATGTAATATTTTTTCCCATAACGGTTGTAAAGAATAACTTTCGCACATCATCGCTTCTGATCTTTGTCCACCTTCTAGTGATAAAAAACCTTTTTGAATCAACGCTTGAATTACTTCCATACATTTCATTTCCGTTATCGTCATCCGTTCAGAAATCTCTGAAGGAGTCGGAAACGAATTACCTGATTCTAAAAATGTGTGTACATGAAGTACAACCATAAATTCCGTCTCATTTAAACCTAATTTTTTATAATGCATCATAAGCAATTTTGGAATTGCAATGCTTCCCTGCTCAAACCACTGTAGCATCATTTTCTTTTTCATCACCAAACACCTCGCTCTCTAGTATAACACACCTTTAGCTATTTCTTTTTGCCACAATTCGTCAAAAAAACCTCCCCATCAATAGGGAGGTTTTTTATATTACATGAATGAAATATAAAATTAAGCTTGCACTTTACTTTTCATAAATGTATGGATACGTTCTAATGCTTTCTCTACTTGTTCAAGAGATGTCGCATATGATAAACGAACATTATTTGGAGCACCAAATCCTGTACCTGGTACAAGAGCCACTTTTTCCTCTTCTAATAGAGCCTTTGCCCAATCATCAACTGTTGCATATCCTGATAAAGCTACAGCTTCTTTTACGTTAGGGAATAAGTAAAATGCACCTTGCGGTTTAATACAAGTAAAGCCAGGGATTTGAATTAATTTATCATAAATGATGTTTAATCTCTCTTCAAAGGCTTGACGCATTGTTTCCACAGGTTCTTGTGAGCCTGCATATGCCGCAATTGCGCCGTATTGAGCGATTGAAGTAGGGTTTGACGTACTATGACTCGCTAAGTTCGTCATCGCTTTAATAAGCTGCTTATTTCCTGCTGCATATCCAATACGCCATCCTGTCATAGAATGAGATTTAGATACACCATTAATAATAAGTGTTTGTTCTTTTAATGCATTAGAAAGCTGGGCAATTGAAGTATATTCTACGCCACCATAAATTAATTTTTCATAAATTTCATCAGAAACGATTAAAATATCATGTTCTAAACATACTTCTCCAAGCTGTTGTAATTCTTCTTTGCTATAAATCATTCCTGTTGGATTGCTCGGTGAATTAATAATAACTGCTTTCGTTTTCTCTGTAATTGCCTCACGCAGCTGCTTTGCTGTAATTTTGTACTCATTGTCTTCTAAACCTTCTACATAAACCGGCTTACCGCCAGCAAGCTTTACTTGCTCTGGATAGCTTACCCAGTAAGGAGTTGGAATGATAACTTCATCTCCCTCATCAAGTAATACTTGGAATAATGTATATAATGCATGCTTTGCGCCATTACATACAATAATTTCAGATGGATCATACGCAATACCTTGATCGCGAGTAAATTTCTTCACAATTTCTTGTTTTAACGATTGTAATCCACCTGTTGGTGTATACTTCGTATGCCCTTCTAACATCGCTTTATGTGCAGCATCCATAATATGCTCTGGTGTATTAAAGTCAGGTTCCCCTGCCCCTAATCCAATTACATCATGACCCTCTGCTTTTAATGCTTGTGCCTTTGCTGTAATTTCTAAAGTTGAAGACGGTGTTAAAGCAGCTACTCGCTTTGCTAATTTCATTTGTAGTTCCCCCTACATCTATTTTTCAATGCTATATCGTCTTAAAAATTTTCCATCTTTAAATTCAAGATAGTAATAACTATAACGATTGTCATCATCAATATATGTAACTTCCCATAGTGGTACATCATTTTCAAAGCCTAATTTCACTTTCATAATCTCTTTCGGCTTACTTTTTGATTCCTTACTTTCATTGCCGACTTGTTCTAATGTTCTTTGTATAGCCTCTTTTTCAGAAATACCTTCGCTCTTTTTCCTGACTACAGTATCCCCTTTTTTCTCCGGCACCCAAACGATAAGTTGTTCTCCCTTTTCATCTGTACCTTGCACGACTATATATGCAGATTTTCCGTTGTAATAATCAACAGATTTCACCTTTGTAAGCTTTGCTTTTTCTTTAGCAATTTCTACAAATTTCGACTCTTTTGGAATTTTCTTCCCCATTGCTTTATTATAAACATACGCCCCATATATTCCGCTAGCAACGATAACAATAATGATTGCAAAGATCCACTTTTTCATTGTATCACTACGTTCTGTAAATCGTAAATACAGCTGTTTCTTTATCTTTTTCGTCTAATGCTAGTCCGAACATGAGGTCCTGCTCTTTTAACGTACGATTCAAACTATCAACAATTTTATACAAATCAGACGAATATTTAATACGCGTCGTTGATAGTACTTCGATTTTCTTCTCCATGAAAAAACTCCTCCGTTACACAAAAATTTCTAATTATAGAAGAACGCAATGCGGTTACAATAAGAGTACATTCTTTACACCCCCTGCTTCATCACCCATCTATTATAGCAGGACATGTACAGCAAAAAAAGGTTTCAAGTCGAAAACCAACACATTTTGTATACAAGAAGTAAGAAAAATAAAATTCCTCCTACCCACATTTTTTACGCCTGAAGTTTATAAGTACTTCAGGCGTATTTTTCTTCCATTTTTATTCATTTGATGGTTCTTCTAATTGTACTAATAATTCTTCTAATGGTCCTTCATAAAGAGGTACGTTAGGGATCGATTGTAGAAATCGTTTTCCATAGGAAGAACTCGTCAAACGACGATCTAACACTACTACCGTTCCTGTATCTGTATTCGTTCGAATTAAGCGGCCGAATCCTTGTTTGAAACGTAATATTGCTTGTGGCAGCGCTAATTTAGCGAATACATCCTCACCTTGATTTTTTAGCCACTCACCTTTCGCTTCCATCATCGGCTGATGAGGCGGCGTAAATGGTAGACGGACAATAACAAGACAACTTAAGGCATCTCCTGGAATATCTATCCCTTCCCAGAAACTGCTCGTCCCTAATAAAATTGATTTGTCGAACTCTTGAAACTTTCGAATTAAACGGCTTCGACTTCTATTATTCACACTTTGTGTGAGTAATAAATAACCCTCTAATTCATCATTATTTTTTAAATTCGCATACACTTCTTTTAACATTTCATACGAAGTGAATAAAACAAGCATTCTGCCCTTTGTGGCTTTCGCTATCTTTGCAATATGTTCCGATACAGATTCAATATATCGCTCATTACTTACTTGCTTAATAAAAGGTACATCCGTTGAAACCATTAATTTCATTTGTTCATCATAACGAAATGGCGATGGAACCTTTAAAGTATTTGGAGCGAAATCATGTAAACCAAGTTCCTCTTTTATATAATCAAACGTATCGTTAACTGTTAGTGTTGCGGATGTAAAAATAACACTCTTTTTTTCTGTTAAAAATTCATCAGCAAATCTTTCACCAATATGAACAGGCTGTGCATATAGAACTGTTGAATGAATCGTCCCTTTCGTTTCAGTCTCCATCCAAGTTACATACGAATTCTTTTCTAATACGAGTAACTGTAATGATTCTGCCATCTTTCTCAGCAACTCAATTAAATGCATAAATTCACCTGTTACAACATGCATCTCCCATTCTAACTTACTTTGCAATATATCCACTTGCTTCTCAAGAGCAGTTACTACCCTTCTTAATTCATATATAAAACGATTTGTTAATTCAACGATACTATCCCACAACTTACCTTTTTCTAGTTCTGCGTTATACCTATAGATGAGCGGCATATTATTCGTTCCTTGTTCTTGCTTTGTTTGTTTAAATATAAAAGTACGTAACATTTGGAAGAGTTCATCCGCATCAAACTTAAGTTCCTTCAAACTATAACTTATCATACGGAAAGTTGAACGAGATGCTTGCTCTGATTTTTTCATCATTTTATATACTTTGGAGAGTACATCTTCTGTTTCTAGCGTCCCAAGACGAGATATAACCAATTGAAAATACATACAAGAGAACTGTTCACCCAATGTTCTACTCGCAGCTTCTTCAATATGGTGAGCTTCATCAAAAATAATATGTTCGCATGAAGCAAACAGCGGTTCTTCACTTGAAAAATCTTGAAATAATAACGCATGATTTGTGATAACGATATCTGCAAATAAAGCTTTATTCTTCGCTCGCTGGTAAAAACAACGACTAAACCAATTACTTTGCATACCGCCTGGACTATACGCATCACTACAAATACGATTCCAAAGTAACTTTCCGCCCTCAGGAATATTTAATTCGTCTTGATCACCCGTTTCAGTTTGCAATAGCCAAACTAAAATCTTCGCCTTCGTAAGTGCCATATCATAATTTTTTTCTTCCTCTTGTAAAGCATACTCAAATTTGTGTAAGCAAAGATAATGCTTTCTTCCTTTAAGAAGAGCTACCTCAAATGAAAATGGCATTATTTTTTGTAATAACGGTATTTCTTTTTCTAATATTTGTTGTTGGAGTTGTACCGTTTGTGTACTTATAATGACAGGTTCTTCTTTTCTCTTTGCAAAATAAAGACTAGGAAGCAAATATGCAAGAGTCTTTCCTGTTCCTGTACCGGCTTCAATTAGTGAAAAACGAGAATCTCTTAACGCCGTATATATCTCTTTCATCATCAGTTGTTGACTTTCTCTTCTTTCAAACTTTGGCATATGTGATTCCAATTTATCCATCGTTTTATTCAAGAAAGCATCAAACTTTGATGAACACGTTTCTCCAAGGTTTAAGGAATAGTTCCGCTTTTTCAGCGCAATATTTCGATGTATTTCATACTCCGCTATATCTTCTTTACCATTCATTACTTTCTTTAAAATATTTTCAGAAAGCACATCAGCTATATCACTTTGGAACACATCGCTTAATTCATAAAGCGATTGCAACGTGACAAGTGGTAACTTTTCAATTTCATTTAAAAATTGTAAAAATAATTCCGCTGTTGCAAGAGCATCACTATCCGCACGATGTGGTTGATCATGTTCTAGTTCATGCTTCTTAGCTAAATCACGTAATTTATAACTATCAGCTGTCGGCAAAAGAATTTGAGCCAATTCAACCGTGTCGATTTTAGGACAATGTATTTCTGTATATCCAGCCTGTCTTAATTCTTCATTTAAAAAATTCCAATCAAAGTGAACATTATGCGCAACGAAAGCCGCACCTTGTAATAGCTCAACAATCATCGGGGCTACATCTTGAAATAACGGGGCTTGTTTTACAAGACTTTCATCAATCCCTGTTAATTCTGTAATAAATGGTGGGATCTCTCTCTTTGGGTTAACAAAAGACGAAAAAATCTCCAATATCTCTCCATCTTCTACTACAACAGCTGCAATTTGGGTAATTTTATCCTTCCCATCTTTCCAGGAGTTCCCTGTCGTCTCTAAATCAACAACGACATAACGCTTACTCATATATGTAACACCTCAATTTCTTACCTTTCAAACAACAATAATTTATATAATGTTACTATACCACGTTTTATCTCATCTTAATGAAAAGATGCACAAAAAAGCTATCTCCGCAATGGAGATAGCCTTTCTACTTATAATATCGTACCCGCTTTTTCAGCACCTAACATTTCAATAATTTGATTATTATCGTCTAGTACTGCAATTTTGGGTTCTTGTTTATGAACCTCTTCTTCCGTAACTAGCCCATAACAAATAATAATTACTTTGTCCCCTGGTTGTACAAGCCTTGCCGCAGCACCGTTTAAACAAACAACACCACTACCGCGTTCCCCTTTAATAACGTATGTCTCTAAACGAGCACCATTATTATTATTTACAATTTGGACTTTTTCGTTTTCTACAATATTTACTGCATCCATTAAATCTTCATCAATTGTAATACTACCTACATAATTTAAATTTGCCTCCGTTACAGTTGCACGATGTAACTTTGCTCTCATCATTGTGCGAAACATAGGTGCTCCCCCTTATTTAACCGTTAATGTTATATTGTCAATTAATCTTACATTTTCAAACTTAACTGCAATAGCTAAAATGATTCGTCCTTCGACTTTCTCTACCATTGTTAATGACGGATATGCATATAAATCCGCATAATCTACAGTGCCTTTCGTATGCGTCTCAATATACTCTTTCACAAGATTTGTAATGATTTCCGGATTACGTTCACCTACCTCAATTCTTTCTTTCGCTATACATAGGCTGCGGTATAAATGAAGAGCCTCTTCACGTTCATCTTGTGATAGGTACACGTTACGAGAACTTTTCGCTAATCCATCTTCTTCCCTTACAATATCAACTGGTACGATTGTAACCGGAATATTGAAATCAGTTACAAATCCTTCAATTACTGCAACTTGTTGAGCATCTTTCATACCGAAATAAGCACGCGTTGGCAGCGTAATATTAAATAGTTTCATTAGTACAGTTGCAACACCAGCAAAATGACCAGGTCTTTGTTGACCGCATAATACGTTCGTGCGCTTCACAACTTCTACTGTTGTTGTTTGTTCTGCTGGATACATTTCTTCTACACTCGGATAAAATAAATAATCTACACCGTTTTCTTTTGCTACATTTTCATCTCTATTAATATCACGAGGATATCGATCTAAATCTTCATTTGGGCCAAATTGCAGCGGGTTTACAAATACACTTAAAACTACAATTTCATTTTCTTCTCTTGCCTTACGTAATAAGGTAGCATGCCCTTCATGTAAATAACCCATCGTTGGAACAAAACCAATACTCTTTCCACTTGCACGAAGTTCGTTTGTAATTTGCTGCATCTCTTGCACTGTAGTTACGATTTTCATTATTGTTTTCCTCCGTATAACGCTAAGCATTCTTCCTCTTTCATTGTGAACGAATGTTTTTCTTCAGGAAATTGCCTTGTCTTTACTTCAGTAACATATTGTGAAATCCCACGCACAATCTCCTCTTGAACAGATGTATATTGCTTTACAAATTTCGGCACACGATTCACGCCGTATGAGATAAGATCATGATAAACAAGCACTTGCCCATCTACTTTTTGTCCTGCACCAATCCCAATTGTCGGTATTGTTAGTTGCTCTGAAATAAGTTCTGCTAACTGCATTGGTACACATTCTAACACAAGCGCTATTGCACCAGCTTCTTCACATTTCTTTGCATCTTCTATTAATTTCTTTGCACTCTCCGCATCTTTTCCTTGCACTTTATATCCACCCAACACTCCTACAGATTGAGGGGTTAAACCTAAATGCGCTACAACAGGAATTCCTGCGTTCGTCAAATATTGAATCGTTGATATAACTTCTCCAGCACCTTCTACCTTCAGTGCATGCGCCCCGCTCTCTTGAACGATGCGGCGTGCATTCACCATCGTTTCTTGTAATGATACGTGATACGACATAAATGGCATATCAGTTACAATAAACGTCTCTTTCGCTCCGCGGCGTACAGCTTTCGTATGATGAATCATATCCTCTACTGTTACAGGTACTGTTGAATCGTATCCGAGTACAACCATTCCAAGAGAATCTCCAACTAAAATCATATCAACTTCAGCTTCTTCTGCTAATTTAGCAGATGGATAATCATACGCCGTTAGCATTGTAATCGGCTCACCTTGCTCTTTCATCTTCAAAAAATCTGTTTTTGTTTTCAAAAACTACTCCTCCTTTATGCAGGAGAGAGGAGATGGCCGCAATCATATAAAAAACCCCTCTGGCCATAAAAGGGCAGAAGGGTTGTGTGTTAGTCGGCATTATTCATCCCTCTGTCCCAGTCCGTTATTGGATCAAGGCAGAATCCAAGTTATTATTTTTCGTATTACTTCGAATCATGGTGCAGTTCGCTCTGATACTGCCCACATTCGAACTAATTATAGCAAACTACAAAAGGGAATTACTACATTTTTTTGAAAAAATAATTTTTTATTCTTATTACGGTATATGAAATTTAATAAGAGAGTATATATGCTAGAAAGTGAAACTTTAATCAGCCCGATCCCCACCTAACTTCTTTGCTTCCGCTGAATTTTGAGGTGGAGGTCTTATTGCCCAGTAAATAGCGGGATAAAGTTTTTATAGATAATTCAATCCTGAAAAGATACATGTTTTTTCAACGCATGTTAAAAAATTCCAAGTTAATTTCTTCTGTAATCAATTTAACTGTATAGTATAACTCTTAAACTAATGATGCAGGTTAATTGAGGAAAAGTACTTAACAAAGGAGAATTGCAGATGTCTATGAACAGGTGGTTATTTCGATTCAGCAGTTTGCTTGTAATGATTGTATGGTGGATGTCTTTAGGATCCTTTCATGTATTTGCCTCAGTTAATGTCGTAACACAACCCACCGATGTAATGAACGTGATTGAGGTTGAACTAAATGATGATTACTTTAATCCAAATGTCATCACGATTCCGCTTGAAGGATCAACAACATTACTATTGAAAAATAAAGGTAAAAACGAGCACACCTTTACAGTGAAAAAACTCGGCATTGACGTCGTAGTTGAGTCAGGAAAAGAAAAGAATATTACCGTGAAACCTAAAAATACTGGTACATATGAATTAATTTGTCGATACCATCTCCTTAAAGGAATGGAAGGCAAAGTAATCGTCAAATAACACGCCAGGCCAACTAGACGGAAGATATCTTGAAATGAACTTTAAATATGAAAAGGATTTATTATCATGTTACAAATTTAACTCAAAAATATTGAAATAAAAAGAAGTTCCAAAAGAGGAACTTCTTTTACTTAATTTCGATATCTGCAGAATGAATATGATGTACTTTCCCCTCATGATCCTCCAGAAGTAATACACCATCCTCTGTGATTCCTTTTGCTAACCCCGTAATCGTCTCTCTCATCGTTCGAGCGGTAATTTCTTTCCCGATGCTCACAGCGTAACTTTCCCAAAGAATTTTAATGACAGAGAAACCATTTTGTAAATACTCTTCATATAATTTTTCTAGTTGTAAATAGATTTGTTGCATAAGTTCTGCACGAACAATCGGCTTACCTGATTCAATCGCTAATGAAGTAGCAATGTGCTGAATTTCTTCATCAAAATGTTCTTGCTTTTGATTCGCATTAATACCGATGCCCATAATGACAGCATTAATTTTATCAGGATCCGCTTGCATTTCTGTTAATATACCTACAGCCTTTTTACCTTGAATTAAAATGTCATTTGGCCATTTTATTCCCACGTCTACACCTGTACATTTTTCAATTGCCTGTGCAACACTAACAGCCGCTAACAAAGTAAGTTGCGGTGCATGATGAACTGGAATCGATGGGCGTAAAATAATACTCATCCAAATTCCTGTTCCTTTTGGTGAATGCCATTTTCTGCTTAAACGACCTCTTCCCGCTGTTTGTTCTTCTGCTACAACGATAGTTCCTTCTTCTGCACCTTCATAAGCAAGTTTTGCTGCAATGTGCTGCGTTGATTCAACAGTTTCTTCAAAATACACTGTTCTACCAATTCGCTTCGTTTGTAGCCCTAACTGAATTTCATTAGCAGTCACTTTGTCTGGCTTACTTGCAATTCGGTAACCTAATCGGCGCACAGCTTCAAGTTCATATCCCTCACTCCGGAGATCTTCCATATGTTTCCACACAGCAGTTCTTGAACAACCAAGTTTATCACTAATCGTTTGGCCGGATACAAACTCGCCATCCGCTTCAGAAAAAACTTGTAATAACTGCTTTCTTATAGTAGATTGCATCCTTGCAGCCACTCCCTTATACGCTCTTTCTCATTAACTACGTTTCCTTTTACAATTGCTTCCTCGATTTTCTGAAGCATGTCAGCAACCCACGGACCAGGCTTTTTGTTTGCCCAGTTTAATAAATCATTACCAGTCACATTCATTTCTTGACGACCCTGGATTGGCAATGCATGAAACATTGATTGTACTCGTTTAACAGATGTAGGATCATAGCTTTCAATCATCGCTTCATATACTCTCTCTGCCATTTCAGCGATATAAATTCCCGTTTTATAAAGAAGGACTGTATCCCAATCCTTCTCCTTTCTAGTACGGATTGCCAATAAAACTGCAACAATATCTTTTATTTTTTTATTCGAAAACTTCCATTGACGTAGAAAGACAGATGGATGTTCTTCTCCGATACAATATAAGAAAAATGCCCACGCCTCAATATCCGTTTCGAAAGAATCCCATTTATACTGCGTAGCTTTTAACAGTCTCTCTTCTGACATTTGTAAATATGGCAAATGAGAAAATAGCTTCGTCTCTACTAATTCTTTGAGACCTTTCACACAATATGTACCAGTTAACAATTTCTCAAACTCTACTGTAATGCGCTCAATTGCTATATGTTCTAGCAAATGTCCATACGTTTCAATCGCTTGCTTCGTTTTCGTTTCTAATGAAAAACCTAACGCGCTTACAAACCGTATACCACGCATCATTCGCAGGGCATCTTCTTGAAAACGATCCGCAGCATTTCCAACTGTCACAATTTCTCTCTGTTGAATGGCTTCCTGTCCAGCAAATAAATCAACCATTTCGCCTTCTTCTGTCATAGCAATTGCATTCATCGTGAAATCACGACGTTTTAAATCCTCTTCTAATGAACGAACAAATTGAACACTACTAGGTCTTCGAAAATCTTCATATTCGCTTTCTGTTCGAAAAGTAGTTACCTCATAAGGCTCACCATTTTCTAAAACAATTACAGTTCCATGCTCAAGACCAACAGGAACATTTCTTGGGAATATAGCCATCACTTCTTCTGGTAAAGCAGATGTCGCAATATCAATATCTCCAATCGGCCTATCGATAATAAGATCTCGTACGCTCCCACCAACAAAGTAAGCCTCATGTCCTTGTTGTTTTAATGTCTCAATAATAGAACTAGCTTTTTTAAATCTTTCCATTTTTGTCATCCCTTAGTACGTCATAGTAAATCGTTTCATATTGTGAAACAATTTTTTCTGAGCGAAATTGCTCATAAACACTTTCTCTTGCTCGTTCTCCCATATTACGGTGAAGTTCCTCGTCCTTTAATAGCTGAGTAGCTTGATTTGCCACTCCTGTTGTATCGCCAACTTCACATAAATATCCTGTTTCCCCGTGTTGAATAACCTCTGGAATACCTCCAACCCGTGTTCCGATACAAGGTACACCACACGCCATTGCTTCTAATAAAACAAGACCAAAACTTTCCTTCTCTGATAGAAGCAACATTAAATCACTCATCGCAAGTAGTTCTGCAACATTATCTTGCTTCCCTAGGAATAAAACACGATCTTCAATATGTAAATTCTTCACTATCTGTAAAATCGTACAGAATTCTGGTCCGTCTCCAACAAGAAGCAACTTCGCATCTACTTCTTTAACAATTTTAGCAAATGCCTCAACAACATCCTGCACACGTTTCACTTTACGGAAATTCGAAATATGAATAAGTACTTTTTCACTCTCACTTATACCGTATTCTTTCTTTAATTGAGACATATTACGTTTGAAATATACACGTTCGTCTATAAAGTTATATACCGTTTGAATTTCTTTACTTGGTTTTACAAGCTCATGCGTTTCGTTAATTAATGAATGCGAGACAGCAGTAACAACATCCGATTGCTCAATACCAAAACGAATTAAATTATTTAACGAAGGGTCGGAACCTAACACAGTAATATCTGTTCCATGCAAGGTTGTAACAATTTTAATACGCTCTCCGATCATTTGTTTTGCTAAATATGCACAAATTGCATGTGGTATTGCGTAATGCACATGTAAAATGTCTAAGTTTTCTCTTTGTGCAACCTCTGCCATTTTACTTGCTAACGCTAAATCGTATGGTGGATATTGAAATACAGAGTACTGGCTTACCGTCACTTCATGAAAATATATGTTTGGATATACTTTATTTAACCGGAATGGTAAACCCGATGTAATAAAGTGAATTTCATGCCCGCGTTCCGCCAATTGCTTTCCTAATTCTGTTCCAACAACTCCAGAACCACCTACAGAAGGATAACATGTAATACCTATTTTTAATTTCATTTACATCCCCCTAATAAATCAGCATGTAATAAAACCGGTTTCTTACTCATAAATCCCTCGGCATACAAGACTCCAACTTCTTTTCCAAACATCTTCTCACGAGCAATCACAGTTTCAACGTATCCTTCTGTTAACGGTGTCTTAACACCATCACTTCCTGTTGAAAATTGACTTTCATATGCTTCTAATGCTTCCACCTTTATAGAGAGGTACTCACTTATATCTATACAAAAATTCGGTTTATGAAAACCATTAATCATATAATTATAAAAAGACTCCACACGATGTGGTGAAAGTTCCGGCATATATTTACGGATTCCTGCTGAAAAAATAGCCTCTTCCACAAGCTTTGCACAATTTGCATGATCTGGATGACGATCTTCATAGTATGGCGCAAAAACTAGTTTTGGTTTATATGTACGGATCACCTTGACAATTTCACGTATATACTCTTCTTTCATATACAAACCACGGTCTGGCATCGCTAAATTCAGCCTCGTTTTTACTCCCATTATACGAGCTGCGACCTCTGCTTCTTCTTTTCTCAACTCTATCGTTCCATTGGAAGAAAGATCAGCTTCTGTTAAATCACAAATACCTACTTCATACCCTTGCTTTGTATATTTAGCGATGGTACCAGCCATGCCGATTTCAACATCATCGGCATGAGCACCAAACGCTAATATATGTAATCCACTCATAATTGTTCCCCTCATTTTCTTAACTTACGATAATCTAAATCTCCTCGCTCTAATGCGTGCATCAACATTTCAGCACTTGCCATATTCGTTGCAAGTGGAATCGCATATACATCACATAAACGAAGCAATGCATTCACATCAGGTTCATGCGGCTGTGCTGTTAATGGATCGCGGAAGAAAATCACCATATCTAAATCGTTTTTTGCAATCATTGCACCAATTTCTTGATCTCCACCAAGAGGGCCAGATTGATATCTTGTTACAACTAATCCAGTCGCTTCCATAATACGAAGCCCTGTCGTTCCTGTTGCAAATAATTCATGTTGCTCAAAAATTGGTTTATATGCGTATGCAAACGAAACCATATCATTTTTCTTTTTGTCATGTGCGATTAAGGCAATTTTCATCCGTTGTCTCCCCTTTAGTCGATAATATTTTCTAAACCGTACACAAGATGATCAAGGTTCATTACTGTCTCGATTGATAGTTTTACACCTGACATAAATGATGCACGATTGAATGAATCATGACGAACTGTTAACATTTGTCCATCTCCACCAAACATTACTTCTTGGTGTGCAATAAGCCCTGGTAAACGTACACTATGAATGTGAATACCGTCTACATTTGCACCACGTGCACCTGCTAGTTGCTCTACTTCATTTGGATGACCTTGCTGCTTTGATTCACGATTTTGACGAATTAATTCTACCGTTTTTACAGCTGTACCAGATGGTGCGTCTAATTTTTGATCATGATGTAATTCAATTACCTCAACATCTTGGAAATATTTCGCTGCCATTTGTGAGAATTTCATCATAAGAACTGCACCAATTGCAAAGTTTGGAGCAATAATTGTTCCTACTGCTTTTTCTTTTGCATTCTCTGTTAAACGTGCCAATTCTTCTTCTGTAAATCCAGTTGTACCAATAACAGAACGAAGTCCACGCTCAACTGCAAGTGTAACGTGTTGTTTCCCAACTTCTGGTGTTGTTAAATCTAACAACACATCTGCTTCTACTTCATCTAAACAAGTATGTAAATCAGCGTAAATCGGTGCATGTAATGCTGGCATGCCAGGTAAATCAGAAATCTTCTCACCACCATGCTTATAATCCACTGCTGCTACTAAATTAAAATGTTCCGTTCTTTCCATAAGAAGGACTGCTTCATGTCCCATACGTCCTCTTGGTCCGGCGATAATTACTTTAATTTCTTTCATTATTCTTTCTCTCCCTCATCAATACGTGTCCAGCGATCTTTATCACGTGTATTAAATTTATTCATTACAATGTTATGTGCTGTCTCTAAATCAATATTTAAACTATTTGCCATACAAATCATAACAAATAATACATCTCCAAGCTCTTCTTCAATACTTCTTTCTTTTTCAGTTGTTTTCTTCGGTTTCTCACCATAATAATGATTTACCTCTCTCGCAAGCTCTCCCATTTCTTCCGTTAAACGAGCCATCATTGCAAGCGGACTGAAATAACCTTCTTTAAACTGACCAATATATGCATCTACTTCTTTCTGCATATCTTTCATCGTTTTTGCTTCCATACTATTCACCTCTAATCCTTCCTCTTTCATGTTAGCCAATTCATCGCGATTTGACAAATATTATTCCCCGCCAAACACCTATTTGCGACCCTTTTTTGGATAGACTATAATAAAGTGAAACTTTCTTTTGCGCTTTTTGCAAAAGATTAGTTGAACCAATCGGGTTCCTACGGCTGGTTCGCCTTTCTTCAGAGCTTTATCTCCTACCAGCCGTTGGAACGGGGTAAAGTGAAACTTTCTTTTGCGCTTTTTGCAAAAGATTAGCCCATACTAATCGAGTTCTTACTATTTTCACTAGCAACTAGAAATTACTTATTATTATGTTTTACCGTTTCAGCGGAGCAATGTAATCATTACATAATTAGGGGGATTTCTATATGACATCAAAATTGAAGATGCGAAATATTATTTTTATTTTAATCGGTTCCGCTATATTTTCTTTCGGTATTGTCAATATCAATATTGAAAACCACCTTGCAGAAGGTGGGTTTACTGGTATTACACTATTATTGTATTTTTTATTTAAGTTTGATCCTTCCTACTCAAACTTAATTTTAAATATCCCTATATTTTTTATTGGTTGGAGGTTACTTGGCAGAACGACATTTTTATATACATTAATCGGCACATTTAGCGTATCTTTATTTCTATGGATTTTCCAGCGTTACGAAGTGCTCAACTTACATTTAAACTTGCAAAATGATATGACACTCGCAGCTTTATTCGCCGGAGCATTTATCGGTATCGGCCTTGGGATAATATTTAAATATGGCGGGACTACTGGCGGTGTAGATATTATCGCACGACTAGCTCACAAATATGTTGGCTGGAGTATGGGTAAAACGATGTTTATGTTCGATGCTGTCGTTATCGTCGTCTCTATTCTTACCTATTTATCATACCGCGAGGGTATGTATACGTTAGTTGCTGTTTTTATCGGGGCTAAAGTCATTGATTTTATGCAAGAAGGAGCCTATGCCGCCAAAGGAGCGACTATTATCTCAGAGAAAAACGATGAAATTGCTGCTAAGATTTTATCTGAGATGGAGCGCGGAGCAACCTTTTTAAAAGCTGTTGGATCGTATACAAAAGTGGAACGGAACGTATTGTATTGCGTTGTTGCTAAAAATGAAATCGTGAAATTAAAAAATATTATTACTTCTGTAGATCCTCATGCATTTGTTGCAGTAAGTGACGTACATGATGTAGTTGGTGAAGGATTTACGTTAGATGAAAATAAAAACCCTTTACATAATTAAATGTAACTAGAAAAGCGCCTTAGCTTTTCTAGTTTTTTATTACAAGTCTTTTAAGCTTCTCCAAATCCTCATAAATAAGCTCCAATAAACTCCGATTATAAAAAATGGAAGCTGGATGAAAAGTTGGAAAAACATGATATTCATTCTCTGACCATGTAAACTCTGCACTTTGCATATCCTTTAATTTTTGAATGGGCTGTTTTAATAATTGCCCGTGTACATCTGTGATTTTTTTATTTTTTCCTGTTAAACGTTGAAGACCAATATTTCCAAGTGTGACGATAAGCCTCGGATCTATTTTCTCTAATTCATAATCTAACAAAGGCGCATGGGCAACTATTTCTCCTTGATTTGGCGTTCTATTATACTTTTTTTGTATGCTTTCACCATTTCGTTCTTTTTTCTCTCGCCATTTATAAGGTCTACTCCGAACAGCGCTCGTAATATATACTTCTTCCCTCGTAACGTGAATACGCTCTAAAAAACCCATTAATTGTTTTCCCGACCTCCCGCTAAACGGAATCCCATTATGAATTTCTGTTTCACCAGGCGCTTCTCCTAACAACATAAATTTGGGATTTTCAGGACCTTGTCCACTTAAAAAACCTTCTAGTTGATAAGGAGCACTACGCTCTTTCACTTGTTTTACTAAATGGTCTGGATATTTCATTTCCCCCACCGCCTTTCCGCATTACTTCTATTATTTCTATTTGTAATACATTATATAATTCAATCCACACAACAAAAAAAGACTATCAAAATTGATAGTCTTTAGTCGTCGCTACGCTGCATACCAGTATACATTAATACGAGACGTAATAATTCAAATACCGCTACAGCTGCAGCTGCTACATATGTTAATGCTGCTGCATTTAATACTTTACGAGCTTGGCCATATTCATCTGTTGATACGATACCTAACGCTTCAATTTGTTGCATTGCACGCTTTGAAGCATCGAACTCAACTGGTAATGTAACAAGTTGGAACACAACACCTGCAGCCATTAAAATAATTCCTAATAACAATAGTTTCGACATTGTCGCAAATATACCAATCATAATAAATACCCATGATATATTCGATCCAAAATTCGCCACAGGAACTAACGAATGACGAATACGCATAAAGTTATAATCTTGCGCATCTTGAATTGCGTGTCCTACTTCATGTGCTGCCACTGCTGTACCAGCAACTGAATGTCCATAATAGTTATCTGTTGATAATCGAACCGTCTTGGCCGTTGGATCATAATGGTCTGATAAATGACCTGGTGTTTCTTCCACAGCTACATTGTATAATCCATTTTCATCTAAAATTTTTCGAGCCACTTCCGCTCCTGTCATACCTGATGTTGAATAAACTTGTGAATACTTGCTATAGGCACTTCGTACTCTTGACTGTGCATACAACGGTATGATCATTATGATCGCGAAGTAAATTAAATAAAACATCATGAACCTCCATTGAAGTTTTAATTATAGTACTTCTCATTCTATTTTCTTCTGCCACTATTGTCAATGAATAAACCTTACAATCCATATCTTTACTTATTACATTATCTATTTTTAGAATGCACATTACTTTTTCTTTTTTCTCTCTCTCCTTTATACTTTCTCCATCCAACATAAGTTAATGTGAATAAAATAAGTCCCCCAGTAATTGTCATAAACCAAATGAGAGAAGGTGCAATTTCATCCTTTTTTACTGTGTGAAATATCTTTTGCAAATCCCCTTTAATAATCCCTAATTGCATTTGGCCACCTTTCGTTTTTAACATAACGTTACGAAATTCATCCAAATAAGATAAATGAACATTTACACGCTGTACCTCGTTTTCTGGCAAAGCAATCATTAAACTTGGATAAATAATATTGAATTCATTTAAAAATGTATTTAATGTTTGTTGAAACTGCCCAGCATCTTCTTTTTCCATCGCTTTTTCCATTTGAGAAAAGGCATCCATTACTTTCCTTTCTCTTTCCATCCAAAGTGGTTGATATTTCGATACTTGTGCATCAACAGCAAGTTGTAATGCCAACACATTATCCATTTTAGCTTGCTTACCTAAACCTTCTTCAGAGAGCGATTGCTGCGCCTTGTCGTAAGCTAAAGAAATAACTCTAACTTGATCTGGTGTTACTTCATGCTTCTTTTCATTCCCCTTCATTAAAAATTGCTCTGAGAAAAGTTGTAATACTTGTACCGCTTTTTCATCTTCATTACGCTTCACTAACTGTAACGAGTCGTCTAACAACCCTGTTAGCTCATTCCACTCTTCAGCATATATACGTAACGGAAACATTATAATTAGAAATGCTATCAATCCAATTAATGTTCTCTTCATCCCGGTCCCCCCTATAACTACTAGTACAAAATATGTTAATTGGGACAAGAATAGAACAGAACTAAACCGAAAAATATATTATCGTTTTACAAAGAAAAAATTCTCTTTAAGCAGAGAATTTTTTCTTTGACATCCTTTTCTTTTTTACGAAATATCTATATAAGCTATAACAAAGTATACTACCACCTAAAATGAATAATAAAATAGCACACGCAGCATGCATAAAGAACTCCTCTGGTAGCATTAATATAACTGGATCCGTTTCAATATCAAACATCCAATAATCATTACTGAATAAAAGCTTATGGAATAATACAAAGCTCTTTTCAAAATTAATAGCGATTGGTAACATAAGCGCTATCGGAAAAATGATTGTTAAAATCGATCCGTGCAGTAAAAACTTTTCATTTTTCTTTTTTAATAAATAAATTCCACCTATCACTGCAATCATAATTGTCGCATACATCACATATTGAATCTTTACTAAAATATTTTTAACATCTACAAAATGAATACGGCCATTTGTAGACATATCTAATGTTGGCAAATGTAATGCTCCGTCATAAAACGGGGATAAATATGTAATAAGCACATCGTAATTTCTTTTAATTTCATCCTTCGTCATATCCGCTAAATCAGGAATATTTAAAAAATCAATTTCAAAATAATACAGCCATTTTCCATACACAACTGCCGTTGTTGCGAGTGCAAAAATAGAAAATGCTATGCTATATGAAACAACTAAAGTAATCAATCGATCCAATATTTTTGTACCACTCTTATTTTTCTCCATGTTCTCCCCCTAAATGTTCTAACCATCATAAAGAAAATTGTTTCCTGTGCTCACGTAAGCAACAATAATATGTAATACATAGTACAGCAACGCTTAACCAAAACGTAAAATAACCAATTTCCTCTACAAACAAATGCATAATTCCATATCGTGGCATTTGCCAAAATAAATAATCAATTGCATCGTTATGCAACGTCCACACACCCGCTACTATAAAATGCCATTTTTTTATACGGTAAAATGGAGCATATAAAACACCTTGCACTGCCATCGCAAAGTGCGAAAGCATTAACATGTAGCCCATAAGGCCAATAGGACCTTTTACGTAAATCATAATCGCATTTACAACAACAGCCCAAATACCATATTTTATTAAAGTAACAATCGCTAGCGCTTCTATTAATCCCCAGTTTCTCTTTGTCAAAAAAGCAATTAAAACAAAGACAAAAAAGAGACTCGCCATAGGACTATCTGGTACAAACGGCCAAAATATAGGTGACGTTTCTTTCAGTTGATTTCCGTACCATATAAACCCGTAAATTGTACCTAATATGTTAACAACCAATAAAAATAATAATATCGAGCGTTGTCTTAACATTGCATACAAGTACACCAATCTGTATGTCCAACACCTTTCAAGCAAAGTAATTCATTCACTAAATCCTACTCTATTATAACAAACTTCATCCAACTAAATAGAAAAGCTGACTACAAATTTTGTAGTCAGCTTTTTATTATTTTTTATTATACTTTGCAACGAATTCCGAAAGCTTCTTCAGTTCC
Source organism: Bacillus sp. FSL L8-0152 (assembly GCF_038006365.1). Classification (NCBI taxonomy): domain Bacteria; kingdom Bacillati; phylum Bacillota; class Bacilli; order Caryophanales; family Bacillaceae; genus Bacillus; species Bacillus sp. FSL L8-0152. The sequence goes on along the minus strand of NZ_JBBOVB010000001.1, from coordinate 1,578,021 downwards.
TCATCTGTACCTTTAAATACACCTTTAGGCATGGAACCTTTTCCATCTTTCGCAATTTTAGCAATTTCTTCTGGCTTTAAAGTTAAGTTTTGCAGTGCTGGTGCTGCCGCCCCGCCCTGTAAGTTGTCACCATGACATGTTAAACAAGTATTTTTTTGCATTAATTTATAGCCATCATCATTTTTATCAACTGGCGCGGTTTTTACAATTGCTCCTTGTTTCTTTGCAGCTTCCCAGTCGTGGTGTGCTACAGATTCCCAAGTTAAAAAGATAATCGATGCAATTGCTAAAAGCATAAATCCAGTTGCTACAGGACGCTTCAATGGACGTCTTTCTGGACCTCGATCAAGAAATGGAGCTAACAGTAATGCACCAAACGCAATCCCTGGCATAATAAACGCTCCAATTACAGTAAATGAACCGGAAGCATAAGAATACTTTAATAACTGATACAAGAATAAGAAATACCAATCTGGAAGTGGTATATATCCAGCATCTGTTGGATCCGCCATTCTCTCAAGCGGCGACGGATGCGCCACTGTTAAACATAAATAACCGATTAAAAAAACTGCACCAACCATCCATTCTTTTAACAAGAAGTTCGGCCAAAATGCTTCTGTTTTCCCTGGGTATTCAGAATAGTCTTTTGGAATATTTGGTTTCCGAGCTACCGGTACCCGAGAATCTCCTACAAACTTCATCCCTTTGCCGCGATGCATAATCTCCCTCCTTTAGTTCTTTCCCCTTTAATTTAGCAATCTCTTATAGTGGACCGGAAATACCTTGTTTGCGAATCATGATGAAGTGGAAGGCCATTAAACCTAGAAGTGCTGCTGGTAAGAAGAAGACGTGAATAGCAAAGAAGCGAGTTAATGTTTGAGCGCCAACAATTTCGGAATGACCAGCGAGTAATGTTTTAATATAAGGACCAATGAGAGGTGTTTGCTCTGCAATTTGAATCCCTACTTTTGTAGCAAATAAAGCTTTCATATCCCACGGTAATAAATATCCGGTAAAACCAAGACCTAACATAACAAAGAAAATAAGAACACCAACAATCCAGTTTAACTCACGGGGCTTTTTATACGCACCTTGGAAGAAAACTCTGAGTGTATGTAAAAACATCATTACAATTACGAGACTAGCACCCCAGTGGTGCATACCACGAACAATTTGCCCATAAGCAACTTCATTTTGTAAATAGTAAACTGATTCCCAAGCATTTTTAATATCAGGCACATAATACATCGTCAAAAACATTCCAGATAAAATTTGAATTACAGTAACGAAAAAGGTAAGTCCTCCAAAGCAATAGACGAATGCAGAAAAGTGATGTGCCGGGTTTACATGTTCAGGTACTTCATGATCAGCGATATCACGCCATATCGGTGTAATATCTAACCTTTCATCTACCCAATCATAAATTTTATTTAACATCTACTTTGCACCCCCTCTTGGCTTCGCTTTTCCTAGATACAGCGTTCCATCTTTCACTTTAGACTCGTACACATCCAGCGGAGCAAGGGGTGGCGTACCTTTAATGTTCATCCCATCTTTTGTATAACGACCCCCGTGACATGGACAAAAGAATTGATTCGGATGTGCTTTGTCCGAATTCCAGTTAACTGTACATCCTAAATGTTTACATACTGGAGAGAACGCAACAATGTCTCCGCTTTCATCTTTATGAACCCACGCCGATTTTGGTTCTTCAGACTTGTACCAACCATCAACCTGTTTCACTTTAAAATCGAAACGCTTCGGCTCTGTTGTAATATCCTTTACTTGCGCAACAGCAACCATATCTGTTCCGGCTTCTTTTCTTAACACCGGATCAAGCGCAAATCGCGTCATCGGCATTAAAATACCGGCAGCCATAAAGCCTCCTACCCCTGTGAGTGTGTAATTTAAAAATTGTCTTCTTGACACGCGATGTTCTTTCTCGCTCACGAAAATTTCCCCCCTCTATCAGAAATTGTCCCCTCGTGATAAATTATATAAAAAATAAAAACTAGGACACTATCATGATATAATACGCTCATGCACAGGTCAATATCATACTACTCATAATAATAAGAACTTTCTGTTTATTACGAGTTTCCCCACTTCTCTTCCAACATCACCATTATATTTTTTATATGCGCATGAATAACTTCTCTTTTTGCTTGATCACTAAATTGTTCTAATGCTAATGAAGGAAACCAAAATAAATCTCCCTGTAACTCTTGCATATCCTCTTTCCATGAAAAATCACTTGTAACATAAGCAATATGCTTAAAACCTTCGCTTCGTAAATGATTTGTCCATTCTTGCAAACGACCTTTTTCATTCTTTTGACTTTCTACCAAATACGTAAACGCAGGTAGTAAAAGCACTCTTCCTTTATACTCTCTTTCCAATTCCGTGCTCAACAATTCGATAAATTCACCTTGTTCTACAACCATTTTCATTTCTTGTGCTGCCGAAATTGATAAAAGCGGTATTACTCCTGTATCAACATACTCTCTTGCTTGTTCAAACTGTTCCACATCTTTTACACTCCACTTCAAATTCCTTCCCTCCTTCACTTACAAATGACAGAACTTTCACTTTATATATATTAAACCATACTAAAAGAGGTAAAAAAAGAAAAACTACCCAATATAGGTAGTTTTTCTTGGTGAAAGTCTGAAATTTGTAAAAATTTATTAATCCAAATAAATTCTATAAAGTCTTTAACTCGGCCGTTAATTTATGAAACGCTTCCTTATCTTGCTTATCTAACGCTTCATCAATTTGTTTCAAAAGGCGTTCTCTCCTAAATGAAAATATACTTTCTTCCAAAAACCTTTCTGCAAGTAAACGATCTTTTTCATTTACTTCAATATGCTTTGGTAGATATGGGTTTTCTTCTAATACAGCTACATAATTCGCATTTTGAAACGATGATTTAAAGTTGAGTTGAATATAAATATCTTCATCTCGATTTAAACGAATATCATGAAACGATTTTTCAGCATCTGTTGTCATAACATTTTGTTTAAAAAAGTGAAACGGTGTGTCTTTCACACAATTCGCTGACATCACTAAGCCACGCGGACAATATTTTGCATGCTCTACGAAGTGGACTTTATGCATCAATTGGTCGTGACTCATTAAATAATTCAGAATCCATACACATTCACGCTGTTTCAGTTGGTAATTATTCAAAAACCATTTTACAAAATCCTTCTTCTCGTTTACAGAAACAGGGGTATTCATAGCAATTAAGTCCCTCCTCTGTCTTTCTCTTTTCTTTTTAGATTCAAGAAGCGGCATTCAGTTTCCTTCCAACTTATGAAAAATCCTCTAAATTATATAACAACTCTTCAATATGAATTTGTGTCGGGTCTAGTTGTAATAACTGGGTAAATACTTCTTTCGCCTCTTTTCGCTTTCCTTCTTCCAATAAGAAATAACCGTATTCTTCTAAGAAGTCTGGATGATTCTTAAAAGAAGTATATGCACTTTCATAGTGTTTTAATGCATCCGAATACATTTCTAATTGTTTTTTTGCATACGCAAGGTCCCAAAGTAGTTGTGTATCTGGTTCTCCACTATCAATAGCACGCTCTACAATTGCAATTAACTCTTCGTACTTTTCTTGTCCTTTTAAGATATACGCATATTTTAATGTTGCGCCTAAATGCCCTGGGTCTAACTCAAGTGCTTTTTGAAGAACTTCCTCTGCTTCTACTATTTTTCCTAATTTCGCCGCAATGTTCGCTAACTCTACATAAAACGGAACTGAAAGCTCATCTACTTTAATTCCTTCATGAAGCGTTTCATAGCTTTCTTGAAGCATTCCTTCTTTTTCATAGCTTTTCGCTAAATACATGTACAGTGATGCGTACTCAGGGTCTAATTCTTTTAGTTCTTGCCAAGCACCGATTGCTCTCTGATATTCTTCACCTTGGTATAATGTGAAGGCATATCCAAATAATGAGTGAATATCTTTTTGTTCCTCTAGGCCTGCTTCATAATAAGAAATCGCCTCTTCCCAGTTTCCAATCGCACTTAACGTTTCTGCAAGGCGAAGTGCGATCACAACACCACCCATTACTTTATGTTCAGCTAATAGCGATTCATAATAAGTAATTGCCTTTTGTTCTTCACCTTTACTACTATATAATTCTGCTAACCCAAACGTAATAACAGGTTCATCAGGCATCATTTCTTTTGCCTTTAATAGTTTTTGCTCTGCTACATCATCAAAACCTTGCATTTGGAATAAATCTGCAACAAGTAATAAAGATTGAACATATAAATCGTCATTTTCTGGAATATCATGAAGTACTTCAATCGCTTCATCTTCTTTATCTAAATCAATATATAATTCTGCTAAAAATACAGTGAATTCACTTTCTTCCGGATACAGTAAACGTAAGTCTTCAGTAATCGCTAATGCCTCATCTGTAAATCCAAGTGTATGATAGTAACGAGCGATATCATACTTCTCTTCATCATTTGCAATTTTTAATTGTTCTTTTAATAATTGTAATCCTTTTTCCGCTTCACCATTTTCAATATATGAAACAGCTTGTTCAAACTTTTGCATAAACGTCTCCTTTAATTCTAAAAAATATTCTCTTCTGTTCATTTATCATAAGCAACTCACTGTTAGAACGCAACCTTTAGAATGAGCATGCTTCTTCTTATACTTCTTCTTACAGAGTAGGTAATTGTTCAAAAGGTTCGGATATGACACCGATACCTTATCATCATCTTCTATTGTACCGCTTTCTTTTATGACCGTGCAAATAACTTCTCTCACTAATTATCAAGCCATACAAACCGTGATTTACAGAACAACTTAATTACCAGTCTTCAACCTTTATTTTTAATACGATAAAAAAGGCTCCTATAATAGGAGCCTTCACAATCTCTTAAGAATATGTTTCTTCTTTCTGTACTTGCTCATTTACAAGCTCTTTCAGCAACTCTATAATTTCATCATTTTCTTCTTTCAAACCGACAGTAATACGAATACCATCATCGATACCAAATGCAGCACCAGAACGAACGATATATCCTTTTTTCATTAATCGTTCGAAAGCTTCATTACCTGGTATACCAAGTTTTAAGAAAATGAAATTTGTTTGAGATGGATAATAGAATACGTTATATTCTTTACAAAATGCATAATACTGATTTAGACCTTCAGCATTCTTTTTCACACAATCTTGTAAAAAGGCTTGATCTTCTAATGCAGCGAGTGCTACAGATTGCGCTACAGTTGATGTATTGAATGGTAACCTCGCTACTTCTAGCTGTCCGATTAACTTCGCATCCCCAATCGCATATCCGATACGAAAAGCAGCTAAACCATATGCTTTTGAAAACGTGCGTAAAACCATAAGATTTTCATACTTTTCAAGAAGTGGCAATGTTTGCGGATAGTCTTCTGCTTCCGCGTATTCATAATATGCTTCGTCCATAATAACGAGAGCCGACTTAGGAACTGATTCTAAAAATGAAAGTAATTTTTGTTTCTCAACATATGTACCTGTCGGATTATTCGGATTACAAATCCATACAATTTTCGTTTTTTCATCTACTTGCTCTAGCATTGCATCTAAATCGTGAATACCGTCTTTAAGTGATACTTCACGAACTTCTGCTCCTTCAATAACAGCATGGTGATGATATTGTGAAAACGTAGGATTCGCCATTACAACGTTTGTTCCTTCATGTAGTAACGCTCGGCTAATCATTTGAATGACTTCATCTAATCCACTACCAAATAGTAGTTGTTCTGCTTTTACACCTAAATGTTCCGCTACTTTTGTCCGAAGTTCAAAGGCATATCCATCTGGATAAAGGGCATATTGGCTCACTAAAGAAGTTAATGCTTCTGTCACACGCGCTGAGCAACCGAATGGATTTTCGTTCGATGCTAATTTCACAATTTTCGATAATCCATATTCCCTTTTTACTTCTTCAATGTTTTTCCCAGGCACATACGCTCTCAAAGTTAACAATTGCTCTTTCACTCTCATTTTTCTTCCCCCAGTCATTTCATTCAATTTGATTACAATACAGTTATAGCCCCTTACTGTAATCTTTTATCATAACCGTCACTATTACGAGAATACCTCTAAATGAGCACTTCACAACACTTCGCTATCATTTTAAACCATATCTTTTTGAAATGCCTCTAACGCAATATGAACAGTCTCATCTGAAATAGATACGACATTCACTACCCCATATTCCTGCATAAGCACCATATGAATTGCTCCTGCATTTGCTTTCTTATCTTGTTTCATCAATTGAACGAGGCGCTCTACATTCAAATCTCTTGGCATTTTTGGATAGCCGTATTTCAAGAACCACTGCTTCATATCTTCATAAGCAAGATCAACCTTGTACACTTGCTCACTTAAAAATATGGCGAATAACATTCCAACCGCTACGCCGTCACCGTGAGTAATATTCCCATACCCTAGCTCTTTTTCAAGAGCATGTCCTAACGTATGTCCAAAGTTCAAATGGGCACGTACACCCTTCTCTGTTTCATCTTGTGACACAACATTTGCCTTTACAGGAATCGCCTTCGTTAATATATGGATTAACTTCTCATCACGAAGATCCGCTAATGTTTGCACTTCTTCTTTTAACCAATGATATAGCTCCACATCACCAATAAGAGCATGCTTTATCACCTCTGCATAACCTGAACGCCACTCTTTTTCAGGAAGAGACTGTAAAAACGGTGTATGATATACAACCGCTTCTGGCTGATGGAATGCACCAATCATATTTTTACCTAACGGATGATTAATCGCTACTTTCCCACCTACTGCGCTATCGTGCGCTAATAAAGTCGTCGGAACCTGCACAAAGCGAATACCCCGCATAAAAGATGCGGCAACAAAACCAGCTAAATCTCCAATCATTCCGCCTCCAAGTGCAAGAATTAAAGAATTTCTATCTAATTTATTTTCAAGAGCTGACGTATGAGCCGCATAGAAATTTTCGAAAGACTTCTCTTTTTCGCCACTTGGTACAACAAACGAAAACACGTCCTGCTCCACTTGTAATGCATCGATAACTGTCTGTAAATGTAGTGATGCAACAGCTTCATCTGAAATGATCATTACGTTAGATACAGCTGGCTGCATATTTTGAACGATCATTGTTAAGTTTGACAACGCTTCTTTACCAACATGTACATCATATTCTTTTGATTTCGTTTGAATATGTATGTTTCCCATTAAAATCCCCTCGCATATTCATTATGTTTCTCAATATTTTCACGAATTAGTTCCATACGATCTAATCCGAATTGTTCTATTAAAGCTGTTGCTAATTCCCAAGCCACAACCGCTTCTGCAACGACACTAGCTGCTGGCACTGCACAACTATCTGAACGTTCAATGCTCGCTGTAAAAGGCTCTTTCGTATCAATATCTACACTTTGAAGAGGTTTATAAAGTGTAGGTATCGGTTTCATCACACCGCGCACAACAATTGGCATTCCAGTCGTCATACCGCCTTCTAATCCACCTGCATTATTTGTTCTTCTTGTATATCCATGCTCCTCATTCCATAGAATTTCATCATGAACTTCACTTCCCGGTCTATGCGCTGCTTCAAAACCAATTCCAATCTCGACACCTTTAAAAGCATTAATACTCATAATTGCAGCTGCTAATTTCGCATCCAGTTTTCGATCATAATGCACGTAGCTACCTACTCCAATTGGCATTCCTTCCACAATTACTTCAACGATTCCACCAATTGAATCACCATTTGCTTTCGCATCATCAATCGCTTTCATCATTTGGTTACCAGCTTCGTCATCTAAGCAACGTACAGGAGATGCTTCTGTAATACTCTTTAATTCTTCAATTGAACTATACGTAACCTCCTTAGCTTGTACACCGCCAATTTCAATTACATGGCCCGCCACTTTAATACCAAGTTCTGCTAACACCTTTTTAGCAACCGCACCAGCAGCAACACGCACCGTCGTTTCGCGCGCTGACGAACGTTCCAGTACATTCCTCATATCTCTATGACCATATTTAATTGCACCATTTAAATCAGCATGCCCAGGCCTTGGTTTTGTCACTTTCCTTTTTATCTCTTTTTCTTCCTGCTCAGTTAAAGGCTCTGCCCCCATAATTTTTGTCCAATGGGCAAAATCACGATTTTCAACAACGAGTGCAATAGGGGAACCTAATGTTTCTCCATGTCTAACACCACTTAAAATTTGCACTTGATCCGTTTCAATTTGCATGCGTCTACCACGCCCATATCCCTTTTGCCTTCTAGCTAACTCTTCGTTTATATCATCCGCTACTAAAGACAATCCTGCTGGAACACCTTCTATAATCGTTGTAAGTTGCGGACCATGAGATTCACCAGCCGTAATATATCGCATACGTTATTCCTCTTTTCGTATATGTATTTATCTCACTATATTAACTTTTATCATTCTAAAAATATTAAAGAAATTATATCATAAATCGACCATTTTCTTATTCTATATTTCCGATAGGCCTAATTTAAATATCAATATATCATAACAGCTCAAACTTCGTAACTAATTGAAAATAAAAAAAGTGCAAGAAGAATACCCCTATTCTCCTTGCACTTTTTACTATTATCACAGTGATTAAAGCGTTTACAAATTATTTCAAAATAATTAGTAAATCCATTCATTCATTAATTTTGAGTAGTCAACTAATTCTTCTTCTTTAAAGAAAATAGCAATCTCGCGCTCTGCGCTTTCTAAAGAATCAGAACCATGAATAATATTTTTCGCAACAGTTACACCGAAATCTCCACGAATTGTTCCAGGAGCTGCTTCATGTGGTCTTGTTTTCCCCATCATGTTACGCGCTGTATCTACTACACCTTCACCTTGCCATACCATTGCGAATACAGGTCCAGATGTAATAAAGTCTACTAACTCACCAAAGAAAGGTTTTTCCTTATGCTCAGCGTAGTGTTGTCCAGCAATTTCCGGAGTGACTTGCATTAATTTTGCACCAACTAATTGAAATCCTTTTTTCTCAAAACGAGCTACAATTTCCCCAATGAAGGCACGTTGTACACCGTCTGGTTTTACCATTAGAAATGTTTTTTCCATAAAAAATCTCTCCACTTCTGAATTATGTATGTAATTGTATATCCCCACACACATATTATCACCCTTATCACAATTGTGCAATAGTTTTGAAATAGAGAGATTATTTTATTTTTTAGAATAAACATTAAAATTTTCGTTTTCCAATATACTTTGCAACATTTTGTAATGCATACTTTGCTTTTCCACGTGGGAGTGGTTTTATTATTTCTAAAGCTTTATGTAAATAACGTTCACTAAACGCAAATGCTTGATCAATTGCTGGACTATTTTTTACAGCATCAATAATTTCTTGCATTTCACTTGCTGTTGTATTTTCATGTACAGATGTGATTTTTTGACGAAGTACTGGATCTTCCATCGCATATAAAGCAGGGAGCGTTATGTTTCCTTGTAATAAATCTCCACCAGCAGGTTTTCCAAGTTTCTCTTCTGTGGAAACGAAGTCTAAAATGTCATCAATAATTTGATAAGACATTCCTACAAAATACCCATACCAAAATAGACGATTTACTGTATCACGATTAGCACCAGCAGCAATCGCTCCCAATTGACAACTCGCGGCAATTAATAATGCTGTTTTTCGCTTTATTCTTCTTAAATACGTTCTTAAATTTTGGTCATAATTGTATTTATCTTTAATTTGTTCAATTTCACCTTTACAGACTTCTAAAATAGTATGTGATAACGCTTGATGCGCCTCTGGGATTTCGATATTTGTTATACATTCAAGAGACTTAGCGAACAAATAGTCCCCTGTATACATCGCAATACGATCTCCCCATTTCGCATTCACAGTCGCACTGCCGCGTCGTAAAAATGCAGCATCAATAACATCATCGTGAACAAGAGAAGCCATATGAATAAGCTCTAACGCAACAGCAACATGCTTAATCGCATCTAACTTATAATCTCCAAATTTCCCTGCAAGCAACACAAATACAGGACGAATTCGCTTCCCACCAGCTTCAATAAGTTGTAATGCTGCCTCTTCTACTAATGGCTGTTCAGAAGCAACTGTCTTTTTTAATTCTTTTTCTATCACATTAATATCCGATCGTAAAAAAGAGTACATAAGTTGTAACTTCATATTGTTCACCTTAACCTAAAACTTCTTTTTTCTTTTTTCTATTTTGATTCTGGTTTAATACCTAAATGCATCGCTGCTACCCCAAAAGTAAATGGTTTCACTTGCACACGTTCAAGTCCAGCTTGCTCAAACATTTGGGCCAATTCTTTCATCCCTGGGAATGCACTAGCAGATTCTTGAAGCCATGAATATTCTTTATAACTTTTCGCAAACATCTTTCCAAATAACGGCATGATATATTTAAAGTATAAAATATACCCTTGTCGAAAACCAATCATTGTTGGTTGAGATGTTTCTAAACAGATTACTTTTCCACCTGGTTTTACTACACGCGTCATTTCTTTTAATACGTGCATATAATCCGGTACGTTACGTAAACCAAACCCAATTGTTACATAATCAAACGTATTATCTTCAAATGGAAGCTCCATTGCATTCCCATGTAGAAGTTCTACTTGTTTTAATTGTAACGCCTCTACCTTTTGCTTACCGACAGATAACATATTTTCACTGAAGTCTAAGCCAACAACCTTTCCTTGCTCACCTACCGCTCCAGCTAGCGCAATTGTCCAATCTGCGGTTCCGCAGCATACATCAAGCGCTTTACTGCCAGGTTGTACATCCATAATTCGCATCGTTTCTTTACGCCACGCTTTATGTCTTTGAAAACTAATTACAGAATTCATCACATCGTATTTATCAGAAATCTTTTCAAATACGTCATGTACTCTTTCTTCTTTTGATTGTTGCATGCTCGTACCTTCTTCCAATGTAAAATTGCTTATGTCTTCTATTTATCCCTTAACACAGAATTTATTTCATTTACGTCTGTGTGATTTTCTAAAAATTGTTTTTCTTTCTTTCTCAATTCCATCATCCAACCATTAATCACTACTTCTGCTTTATCCCCTAAAGCATCTTGCACCGCTTGAAAAACAGGTGAATGTTGTTTATCAGCATACAATTGAATTTCTTTTTGAAGGCGATTTCCACCTAATACGTATGTGATAAATGGCTTCCAATGTGATAAATGAAAATGATCACATGTTTTTTGAAGGAGCGCAGACTCAATCGTTACTACGCTTTTCATTATGTCATCCGTCGTTTCATGCGCTTTTTGGTATAACATAATTTTGTGTTCATTTATCTCTTTAATTCCTTCAGCAAGTGCACGAATTAAAACAATATCACGATTCATAGACAATAAATAATAATATAGTCCACTATAGTAATCGCCTGCAAGTACTGTTAATTGACGACATTTATGGAATTCAATCTCTTCCTCGCCTGCTTTATTTGATACCCTTTCATGCGTATCAAGCGCAATTTGTACAAGCATAATTGTTACTACGTAATGCTCAATTTGTTCTATATGTAAGTTTGCACTCTTTAAAGCACCATATAACAATGCTATCTTTTCTTCATCAATAAATGGTTCTTCAATATAGTTTATAAAATAAGGATGGCGTAATTTCTCCATCAATTTCTCTTTTATACCCGCATACCCTCCGTAGATGTCACACACAAAAAATCACCCTTGTTTTCTAATTCATAAAACTTATTATAACACATACACTCTATTTTCTATAACCAAAACTTGGCTACACCTACCATTCATGTAAGCAATCTTTCTAATCTCACTCTGTCTAGCTAAAACTATATCATTTATTTACTAAAAAAAAAAAGAAAAGCAGTTTCCCGCTTTTCTTTACTTCGCTTTAATAAACGATAAAATTTCACTGCGCGCTGCAGCATCATTTTCAAGCACACCACGCACTGCTGTCGTTACTGTTTTCGCACCTGGTTTTTTCACACCACGCATCGTCATACACATATGTTCTGCTTCTACTACTACCATTACACCATGAGGCTCTAGTACTTCCATAATAGAGTTCGCTACTGTTGATGTAATACGTTCTTGCAGTTGTGGACGACGTGCAATTGTATCTACAGTACGAGCTAATTTACTTAACCCTGTCACCTTTCCACCTTGCGGAATATATGCAACGTGAGCAACTCCATAGAATGGAACTAAATGATGCTCACACATCGAATAAAATGGGATATCTTTTACTAGTACAAGCTCTTCGTGATCTTCTCCGAATACTTTATGCAAATGCTCTTTCGGATCTTCATGCATACCTGAGAACACTTCTGCGTACATTTTTGCAACACGCTTTGGCGTATCAAGTACTCCCTCACGATTTGGATCATCCCCAATCGCCTCTAAAATAAGGCGTACTGCATGTTCAATTTGTTCTAAATTAACTTTTGCCATCCGCTAGCCCTCCCGAAAACCTAAAAGTGATACGAACACATTCTAGCATATTTATGTTTTTAAAAGCAAAAAGAAGAGTTCCCAAAAAGGAAACTCTTCTTCCCTGTTAATATGTAAGGATTATTTAACCGCATCTTTTAACGCTTTACCAGGTTTGAATGCAGGTACTTTACTTGCAGCGATTTCAATCTCCTCACCTGTTTGTGGGTTACGACCTTTACGAGCCGCACGCTCACGAACTTCGAAGTTACCGAATCCGATCAGTTGTACTTTATCACCTTGTTTTAAAGCTTCTAAGATAGAATCAAAAACAGCGTCTACTGCTTTTGTTGCGTCCTTTTTAGAAAGGGAACTTGCTTCTGCAACAGCATTGATTAAATCTGTCTTGTTCATGCCATTCACCTCCTCCCAAAGATAAGACTGTATAATGATCATAAAATGAGTCTTACTTTCATTTGTAGGCAATTTTTACAAATTCTATACTACAAAGATGTAGATAAATCATTATCAACGCCTATATTATACGATTCTCCTTTATAATTCAATATTTTTAAGGAAATTGTTACTCTGAAAATGTGAAAATCTGATGAAACTTGACAATAAATGTGAAAATCTGATGAAACTTGACAATTTACAACAATGTATTAGATAATGACTGTTTATTTTTCTATTTTATAATCGGAAAAACAAAAAATCCCTCTACAGTGAGAGGGATTTTTCTTATAGTATAATCGCAATTAATCCGCCAGATCCTTCATTAATAATTCTTTCTAGCGTTTCTTTTAATTTATATCTAGCATTTTCTGGCATTAAAGATAATTTCGCCTGAATTCCTTCTCGAACAATCGAGCTAAGCGAACGTCCAAATATATCAGAATTCCAAATTGATAACGGATCATCTTCAAAATCTTGCATTAAATAACGAACTAATTCTTCACTTTGCTTTTCAGTACCAATGATCGGCTCAAACGTTGACTCTACATCTACTTTAATCATATGAATAGATGGCGCTACCGCTTTTAACTTCACACCAAACCTTGAACCATGACGAATAATTTCTGGCTCATCTAAGCTCATATCCGCTAGCGCAGGGGCTGCTACACCATATCCTGTTTGCTTAACCATACGCAATGCATCTGCCACTTGGTCGTATTCTATTTTCGCATGAGATAAATCGAGCATAAGCTTCAATAAATGATCTTTCCCTCGAATTTCTACTCCTACTACTTCTTTTAAAATCTGATCATATAATTCATCTGGCGCATATAAATCAATCTCCGCCACACCTTGCCCCATATCAATGCCAGCTAGGCTCGCTCGATCAATAAATTCATATTGACTAAACTGCCAAACAACGCGATCCACATCACGAAGACGTTTTATATCCTTCACAGTTTCTTGAACTGCTTCTTGATAACTTTGACGCAACCAATGCCCTTCATTTAGCACCATTACCCAGCTCGGAAGGTTCACATTCACTTCTAATACAGGGAATTCAAATAGCGCTTCACGAAGTACATTATATACATCTGTTTCTCTTAAACTCTCCACACTCATTGCAATAACCGGGATATCATATTCTTCTGATAAACTTTGGCGTAATTGCTCTGTATCTGGATGATACGGCTGTACCGTATTAATTATCATAATGAAAGGTTTTCCTACTTCTTTCAACTCATTTACAACGCGTTCTTCTGCCTCTATATAATCTCTTCTTGGAATTTCACCAATTGTTCCATCTGTTGTAATTACAACACCAATTGTTGAATGTTCTTGAATTACTTTACGCGTGCCGATTTCTGCAGCTTCATGGAATGGAATAGGTTCTTCATACCAAGGGGTATTAATCATGCGCGGGCCATTCTCATCTTCATAGCCCTTCGCTCCTGGAACCGTATATCCAACACAATCTACTAATCGAATGTTCACTTCAAGTCCTTCATCTACTTCGATAGAAACCGCTTGGTTTGGAACAAACTTCGGTTCCGTCGTCATAATTGTACGACCAGCAGCACTTTGAGGCAATTCATCCTGCGCTCTTTGACGGTCAGACTCATTCTCAATATTTGGAATAACTACAAGTTCCATAAATTTTTTAATGAATGTTGATTTCCCTGTTCGAACAGCTCCTACAACTCCAAAATAAATATCACCGCCTGTTCGTTCTGCAATATCTTTAAAAATATCTACCTTTTCCAAGTGATTCCCTCCCTCAAAATTTTTGGGAATAATTCCGCGTTTATAGTCAACTAATACCTTCTCTAACGTTGCCTATAATATCTGATATAATATAATGGTATTCTAGAAGTTCGGACAATATATCATATAATTTTGTCCAATTTCATATGACTATTAAAAAATATCTTTTGTTTGCATCGTAAGTTGTATAACATAAAAAACCTTTCTTCTAGAACTTATTCACTAAAAGAAAGGTTCATGACTTATGATTTTAAAAAAATTGGTTCTCCGTTCTTTACTGTGTACGGTAAAGAATAAGCTGGTACAAACGGGGAACCTTTCGAAAGTATATTTCGAATATCTTCTCCCTCCGTAAACTGCCCTTCATTTTTTTTCAAAGCGTCATATAAGTCGATTCTATAATCAACAAAAACTTCTCCTTTTTCATTAATTACAAAAGGAAGTCCTTTACCAGAATATGGACTTGTCACTTGTGGCACATCTTTATATCCTAGTTTTTTGAAATCCAATTCATATACACCATCTGAAATTACTTTTTTAAAAGGTGGATATTGATGTTCATCACGATACATCCTAAGTTTTAAAGATAATTCCTGAATTTGTTCAGCCATCCTAACATCAATTAACTTTACTGTTGGATTTGTTTCAACGTCTATTAATACGTATTGATATACTCCTCCACTTTCATATGCATTCCCTGGCGCTTCTTGTATGTAACGCGGAGCAATCTGTTGAAAATCGATTGGATACTTTTGATAAATAGGTGTACTCATATCCCTCGTCTTAATTGGCAATATCCCATCATTTTGCTCCTTAAATGTGACAACAGCTTTTTGAACAACCTGTAGCTGATCTTCATAAGGAACCGCATTTTGCTTCATATTTTCTTTCGGATACAGACACCCCGTTAAAAGGCTCATACAACAAAATATTAAAATAATATGGACTTTTTTCACTAGCATCACCTTTTCATACTAATATAACTTGCTCCGTATGTAGTATTTTCGAGACCATTCCATTTACTGCTGTACAGGTCCACTAAATACAACAAGAAAAATAACAATTCCTGACACAACCATAAGGGTGTACGCTACTAACGCTGTAATCCCTTTCAAAAATTTATTCTTTATTTTATGTCTACTTAATAAAATAAAACTTACTGCAAAAAACATAAATCCAATTGCCCCTAAAGCCAACCACATTTTCATAAGCCCTTCTGACATATACACACCCCTTTTTATTAATCTATTTTTATACTATTTTAACAAATTAAAATCTTTAAACAAATACAAAAAGAACATTTTACTACAAATCGCAAATATGTAACTTTAATCAATAGGTTTTTCAGCATCTTCCACCAATCTAGATAAAAATAAAACCGAAGCGATTATATCTCTCGCTTCGGTTGACCAAATATGCCCAAAAACAGCTCTATTCCCATTCTTTCATGGCTATCATATGCAATCTACAAACTCTTTGTTTCTCATAATTTATTTTTTAAACATTTTGCTTAACGAGCCAAAATCCGCTGGCATATTATTATTAATAATCGCTTTTACAATTTGATCCTCTTGCTCTTTCGGCACTTCACGTCCCGCCATAAGAGCCACTTGATGAATCAATTGACGAAGTACAGTTTCATCACGTAAATTCGCATTTTGCACGGATGATGCTAATTTAAAAATATCCTCTTTATTTACTTTCGCTTCCTTCTCAATATTATTAAAAATGTTATTATCCATTCTTTTCACCCTCTCCTCAAGTTACTCTTCATCCTATGCAAAAATAAATAAATGGTGAAAAGACCCATAAAATAAAAAAGCGACAGAAGTACAAATGTACTTCTGTCGCTTTTCTTTACAGTAAGTCAGGTATAGCTTCCACTTCATGTTTTCGAACACGTCCCATTAATGAGCCTACCGCATCTTTTACGTTATTCCCATTGAACAGCACGTCATATAAAGCAGCTGTAATCGGCATTTCAACTTCCATTTTCTCTGCCAATTCATGAGCAGCTTTCGTTGTTCTTACACCTTCCACAACCATACCCATGCTTTCTAACACTTCTTCTAAAGAATGTCCTTTTCCAAGCATATTTCCAGCGCGCCAATTTCGGCTATGAACACTTGTACAAGTTACAATTAAGTCTCCCATACCAGTTAGACCAGCAAACGTTAACGGATTCCCGCCCATTTTTCTTCCTAAACGAGCAATCTCTGTTAAACCACGTGTCATCAATGCCGCTTTTGCATTATCACCTAATCCAAGACCATCAGTTATACCAGCAGCTAATGCGATAATATTTTTTAACGCACCACCAAGTTCAACTCCAACAATATCTGGATTTGTGTATACACGGAAATAACTATTCATGAATAAATCTTGTACTTCCTCAGCCGCTTCCATACGCTTTGCTGCAGACGTAACTGTTGTCGCTTGTCGTAAACCAACTTCTTCAGCATGACTCGGTCCAGACAATACAACAACATCTTTAATTAAGTTCTCTGGAATTTCTTCCTCGATTACTTCCGAAATACGTTTTGACGTACCAGGTTCAATCCCTTTACTCGCATGAATCCAAGTAATCGGTTCTGTAACAATTTCTTTCATCTCTTGTAATACATCTCTGTACGCTTTCGTCGGTACTACTAGCAGTACTGTATTTACATCTACTAATGCTTCTTCTAAAGAAGAGTAGGCTACGATTGTGCTTGGCAATGTAATGCCTGGGAGATATCGACTATTCTCATGTTTCGTATTCATTTCATCCATAAGTTCTGAGCGATTTCCCCAAATACGTACATCATGTCCATTGTCAGCTAATACCATCGCTAACGCTGTTCCCCAGCTACCTGCTCCTACTACTGTGATTTTTGTCATAAAATCACATCCTCTCCATTAGTCTCTTGCTCGAGCAATAATGTGAATCGGCGTTCCTACAAAACCGAACGCTTCACGTAAACGATTCTTTAAGAAGCGCTCATATGAAAAGTGCATTAATTCTGTATCGTTTACAAACACAACAAATGTCGGTGGTTTTACCGCAACCTGTGTCGCATAGAAGATTTTCAGACGGCTACCATTATGAGTCGGTGTTGGATTCATCGCTACCGCATCCATAATTACATCGTTTAATACGTTTGTTTGTACACGGATACTATGGCTTTCATTTACCTCATTGATAACCGGTAATAACGTTTGTGTACGTTTTTTCGTTTTTGCAGATAAGAATACAATCGGTGCATAATCCAAGAATTGGAAATGAGCACGAATGTTTTCTTCAAATGCTTTCATTGTTTTTTCATCTTTTTTCACTGCATCCCATTTGTTTACAACGATAATAACAGCTCGTCCTGAATCATGAGCATATCCAGCGATTTTTTTATCTTGCTCAATAATTCCTTCTTCTCCGTCTAAAACAACTAAAACAACGTCAGAACGTTCAATCGCTCTAAGTGCACGAAGTACACTATACTTTTCTGTACTTTCATATACTTTTCCTTTTTTACGCATACCAGCTGTATCGATGATTACATAATCTTGATCATCTTTACTATATGGTGTATCGACAGCATCACGCGTCGTTCCTGCGATATTACTTACAATTACACGTTCTTGACCAAGAAGTGCATTTACAAGCGATGATTTCCCTACGTTTGGACGTCCAATTAAAGAGAAACGGATTGTTTCATCGTCATACGCTTCTTCTTCAATCTTTGGAAAATGATTTGCAGCTTCATCTAACAAATCACCAAGTCCTAAACCGTGTGTACCTGAAATCGGGAATGG
This sequence comes from Bacillus sp. FSL L8-0152, assembly GCF_038006365.1. Taxonomy (NCBI): domain Bacteria; kingdom Bacillati; phylum Bacillota; class Bacilli; order Caryophanales; family Bacillaceae; genus Bacillus; species Bacillus sp. FSL L8-0152. The sequence goes on along the minus strand of NZ_JBBOVB010000001.1, from coordinate 1,559,550 downwards.
CTCGCCAAATCCTAATGAATAAAAATCATAAATATCACTACGCATTTCTGGATTATCAACTTTATTTACCGCAAGTACAATTGGTTTTTTAGAACGATACAAAATTTTAGCAACTTCTTCATCCGCTGCAGTTACACCATCGCGACCATTCGTCATAAAAATGATAACATCTGCTTCATCAATCGCAACTTCCGCCTGTTGACGAATTTGTGTCAAGAACGGCTCGTCTCCAATATCAATTCCACCTGTATCAATAATGTTAAACTCATGATTTAACCATTCTCCCGCACTATAAATACGGTCTCGAGTTATACCTGGGATATCTTCTACGATTGAAACTCTTTCTCCAACTATTCTATTGAAAATAGTAGATTTTCCTACGTTCGGGCGGCCTACTATTGCTATTACTGGTTTCGGCATATACTTTCATCCTTTCAACTTGCTTCTGTTTATTATGTAAAAAACCCTTCTTTGTGCAAGAAGGGATTTGCATTCCAGAATATTTCTCAACGTATCAAAACACCTCACATTATAACACACGTTCCTAATGTTTCACAATAATATATACATTCTCTTGTAAGCGATGCGCAATACCATCTAAAATTGCCTCTAAATTATTTGCAACAAATTCTAGTTCCTCCATCGACTCACAAACAAATAAAGGAGCACCACCTGCAAATTTTTCTGGCGCTGTTGTAATAACTGCCAGGATAACGCTTTCTAACATCATCTCTTATCTCCCCTTCCTTTCGGGGCTTCCGATGACATATGGACAGCACTTTCTAACGTTGGTACATTTCCTATGACACTTATCGCTTTCTCTGCATCTTGATCTTGCGGTAAGACAAAAATCCCAACCCTGCCATCCTCTAAATCACGCTTTGCTAACGGTACAAGCGCTGGTGTACCAGAATCTCTATAAATGCCTAACGCCACCGAAACATCGTGTAAAATAGCTTGCCGTTGCCCTAAATTTGAGATTGTCACCATCGCATCAATTGATTTCGGTTTTAATATAAACCCCATGCCATATTTCATAATCTCTTCTTGCCTCACTGGCAATCCAATATTCATAATATAAATATTATCGATATAAAGCCCTGCTCCTTCAAAACGCAGCGGAACATGCTCAATATCTACAAGGTCATGGAGTCTTCTACCAGACATTAATTTTTTCGCAATAAAAAATGCGATTATAGCCATAATTACTCCAGCAATCCATGAACGGAACCCTATATACGCAAACGTCGTTGCAAACGACGTTAACATCGCCAAATAGTTGCGACTTTCAAAAACCAATGCAATCCCTTCAATGTACGTATTTCCACGCGGTACGAGCTCATATCCATCTAATTGTTGAAGTGTATTTCTTTCCATATTACGTACATCACGAAATTGTGTCGCTGCTAACGTAAGAAATGTAATGGCAGAAAAATCTTTTTTCAAAATAGATGGGATTGCAATCGCTCCTAAAGCTGCTGCAATTAACCCCATTGCAATATGAATAATCTTTCCATGTAGCCTCGTCGGATATTGCCGTGTATCCGTCCGAAGCATTAACACCCTTGTAACTGTCCCCGCTATTACGCCGCATAAAATGGCTGGTGTATATTCAGTCATGTATTACCCTCGCCTTTCTTTTACGTGTTTTTCTCTTAAACTGTTCCATGTATACTGATGCTTTTGCAATCCAAAACAATACTGCCATGAATAATGTAGAAACGGCGACGATATCAAAAAATGCTAAACTACCGTAATCATATGGAAAATTCAATTTCCGAAAAATAAATGTCACTAGCAACTCTCCTTGTAACATCCCTACATATAGGGAACATAATCGTAATATGCGATCCCCATGCAATAACACCGATGCATACACAAGAGCACTACTTAGCAGAAACACTCTATCCACCACAATCCAAATCGGATCATATATCTCTAACAGATGAAAACTTGTATATAACATCGCAATAATAAGTGCCGAAAGTAAGCTATATAATTTTTTCCAAACAGAATACAGCGCGATCCCTATAAAAGAAATAATACAAAGTAAAAGAGCATTTACTGATACCATGAATGAGGCGATCGTTACATGTAACGGAGAGCAAATTATAAAAATCAATATACAAGCGCCTAACTTCCACCGAATATGGTCCTTTTTCATAAAAAAGGTTACGACAACCCACCCTATCCAAGCTATAAAATAAAAAGTACTTCCATCCATCTACTTCACCTCCTATGTTTTCCATTATGGGAATTTTTTATGAAAGTTAATCCACTTTATTTACGCATAGTTTTTTCTTATAACAGCAACACTTTTAACAAGGAGGTGTTATTCATTATGGGTAAAGATCGCCAAGAACGAAAACTACGAGAATCACGCCGCGTTGAATCTGATCGTGATCAATCACTACAATATCCAGGTGCAACTGGACTTGATACACCAGAGCAGGCTCGAAAACAAAACCAGCACTAATGAATACAAAAAGACGGTTTCGATATTGTACGAAACCGTCTTTTACATAATCATTTTAATGATTTTTATTTATATCGAAATAATATTTTGTGTACTATATCCTCCTATCACTTTTTTTACCTCCACCTATTTCCTTTAGAAAATCAAGCCCTCTCCAAAAATCTAGTAACTAATCATCTTCATTTTTTAACCTTTTTTCAATTACAATTTTTATAAAATACCAATTCCATTTTATATTACGAGAAAGAAAACAAAACAAAAAAATCAACCGAACGGTTGATTTTTTATCTCCTACTATAATGCGCAGTATCAATACCACGCTGCATTAACCAATGATATGTTTCACCTTTTACAACAAGAGGTACAGATTGCAACTCTTCTATCGTCTTCGCACCAAGAGCTGTCATAATAAATTTCAAATCTGTATGTAGAAGCTCAATTTCATCCACTAATTTCTCGATACCATCTTGCATTAAAATACGTAAAAAGTAACCAGCAAACGCAGTTGTATTCGCCCCTAATGCGATTGCTTTCGCTACGTCAAGCGCTGTCTGTATACCCCCTGATGCAATAAAAGAGAGGTTATTATTTGTAGAGGTTGCTTCAATAATCGAGGTTGCTGTTTGTATGCCCCAGTTATTAAAATAAGAAAGCATTCGCTGTCTTCTTTCATTTTCAACAGCAGCAAAATTCGTACCACCTTGCCCACCAATATCAATTGCCGTTACACCTACGTTCGCTAACTGTTGCATTGTTTCCTTGCTCATCCCAAATCCAACTTCTTTTACAATGACAGGAACTTTACTATTTAAAACAATTTTCTCTATGCGCTGAAGTACACCAGTAAAGTCACGGTCTCCTTCTGGCATCGTTAACTCTTGTATGACATTTAAATGAATTTGCAATGCATTCGCTTCAATCATATCAACGGCACGCTCTGCCTGCTCGATAGTTGCCTCACTACCTAAATTAGCAAAGAAAATACCATTCGGGTTTACCTTTCTAATCACCTTATAAGAAGCAGCCTCACTTTCATCTTTTAACGCCGCCATTTGCGACCCTACAGCCATAGCAAGGTTATGCTGTTTCGCTACATATGCTAATTGCTCATTAATATGTAACGTTTTCTCTCCTCCACCACCAGTCATCGCATTGATAAAAATCGGCGAACTTAGTGAAAGTTCGCCGATTTTTGTTTCACATGTTATTGTGTCATAATTTGAATTTGGCAAGCTTTGATGCACAAAATCAATATCATGAAAGCCATGCGTACGAGACTGACCAGTAGAAAGAGCGTATTCAATATGATCTAATTTACGTTTTGCCCTTACCACTTGTACCCCTCATTATTTCTTTAATTTTTTCAGTTGTTCACCAATAATATCACTTAATTGGAAAGTAGCAGAATCAGCATTTGGCTCATACTGACTATAATCTTCAATTACATTATTTTCCTCAAGCGCTTCTTTTATACTTAAAGAAATACGTTTCTCTGCTACGTGAACTTCAAGTACTTTCACTTTTACTTCTTGTCCCATTTCCAATACTTCATTCGGGTTTTTCACGTGACGATTTGCAATTTGAGATACGTGTACAAGTCCTTCAACGCCAGGTAAAATCTCAACGAATGCACCAAATGTAACAAGGCGTTTTACTACTCCCTCACGAATATCTCCAGCTTTTATTTCGCCAGCAACGTTTTCCCAAGGTCCTGGTTGAGCCGCTTTAATTGATAAAGAAATACGTTGTGTATCAGCATCAACAGATAACACCTTTACCTTAACCTTTTGACCTTGCTCTAATACTTCAGAAGGTTGCTCTACACGTTCGTGTGAAATTTGTGAAATGTGAACTAAACCGTCCACGCCACCAACGTTAACGAAAGCACCAAAGTCAGTTAATCGTTGCACTGTTCCTTCAACAACGTCACCTTCTTTTAATGAAGAAATTGCTTCTTTTTTCTTAGAATCTAGTTCTAATTCTACTACCGCTTTATGCGAAAGGATTACACGATTTTTTTCACGGTCTAATTCAACAATTTTCACCGCTAATGTTTTACCTTTATAGTCAGTAAAGTCTTCTACATAATGTACTTCTACAAGTGAAGCTGGAATAAAACCGCGAACACCAAGGTCCACAACTAATCCGCCATTCACAATATCTTTTACAGTAACATCAAATACATGACCAGAAGTAAATTTCTCTTGTAATTCTACCCATGCTTTTTCTGCATCAACAGCACGTTTAGATAAGACAAGATCATCTTCTTCTAATTTAATAATTTTCAACTCTAGTGTTTGATCTAATTCTACAACATCGCTTGCTTTTTCAATATGAACGTTAGCTAATTCACTAATTGGAATTACGCCATCTGTTTTGTATCCAACATTTACAAGCACTTGTTTCTCTTCAACTTTCGTTACAGAACCTGTAACAACGTCACCAACTTGTAATTCTTTTGAATCCATAACTTCTTCATTCATTTTCTCTACCATGGAAATACCTCCCTACAGAATTGACAAAGCATTTTTTTATGTATATACGAAATGAAAACAAAGTTTTCATTTGCATGTTTAAGAATTTCTCATCACACACTCTTTTTCAATACCATTCACAAGAAAATATATTAAACCTATATAAATAGTATACAGCAAAACCAGCTTGAAAAAAGTATGTTTTGAAATATAATAGCGAATATATTCTGACAGTTTTATTCCTCTTTAACTAACTTCTTACAAATCAGCTCATTTGTCAAGGAAAGAGACTCACAATTCACGTATCCTTTACATTTCTATTTCAACAAAAAAAGAAAGAGGATTATCCCCTTTCTTTATTTCGCAAACACTCCTGAAACAATACTCATAATTTTTTGGACAACTTCTTCAATTGATAAAGAAGTCGTATCTAATTCCAATGCATCATCAGCCTTTTTTAGTGGAGAAACTTCGCGTTCTGAATCTAATTTATCACGCTGAGCAATTTCTTCTTTTAGCTGCTCTAAATTAGAATCGAAACCTTTATTTAAATTTTCTAAATGCCTTCTTTCCGCTCTTTCTTCAACAGAAGCAAGCATAAAGATTTTCACTTCAGCATCCGGTAATACATGTGTACCAATATCACGGCCGTCCATTACAACGCCGCCTTTTTTCGCTAACTCTTGCTGACGACGTACCATTTCTTCACGAACAAGGCGATGCTTCGCTACAATAGATACTCGATTCGTCACATCAGGTGTACGGATTACTTCAGAAACATCTTGTCCATTCAAAAATACAAGCTGCGTATTTTCTCCTTGCTGAAATTCAATATTTACATTCTTTACAACTTCCATTAACTGTTCTTCATTCTCAATATCTACTTTTTGTTCAAGGGCTGCATATGTAAGTGTACGGTACATCGCGCCTGTATCAATATAAACGTAAGAAAGTTCCTTCGCAACAACTTTTGCCACTGTACTTTTCCCAGCAGCTGCTGGACCATCTATAGCAATTGAAATTCGTTTATCCATTGTAACACCTCATTTTTTCACTTATAAAACAAAACGAAAAGCAGGTGTTCACCCTGCTTCTTCTCATTTGCTTCACGTCATTAAATCCTCAATTATTGTAGCATAATCCTTCATAGAAGAAAATGAAAACTACCTATTCACCTGCAAGATTTCTGCTTTATTTTTTACCATGACACCTTCGTAATAAACAATTTTAGATAAATATTTCACTGATGACTTATGTATAAATAACAATTGTACAACAGAAAGACAAATGAATTGTATTATTAATATACGAATAAAAATTCTCTCCATCTTTTTCAACATAATTGCCCCCTCCTATACTATATTTGCACATTTCGTTTCGTGATTTTATACATCGTACATATAGCAGTTAATTTTATTGTCATTTTCGAGGCATACTTTTATACATTTCCATTGTCGAATTTACTCAAAACATGTTATGTTCTAAATGTATTTTTTTACTTGAAAGGGGTATAAGCATTGAAAAGAATCCTAGTTTTACACACAGGTGGAACAATTGCAATGGAGGAAGATAAAGAAACTGGGGTCGTACAACCAGGTGAAAAAAATCCTCTTTTAAAATTCATTCCTGATTTAGAAGGCGATGTTGATTTAATCGTTGAAGATGTGTTCCATCTACCATCTCCTCATATGACACCGAGCGAAATGTTACAATTACAAGTCATCATTGATGAAAGAGTAAAACAAGACAACATTCATGGCGTAGTCATTACGCATGGTACGGATACATTAGAAGAAACAGCTTATTTCTTAGATTTAACAGTACAAGCAACCATTCCGATTGTTGTGACAGGTGCAATGCGCTCTAGCAATGAGTTAGGTGCTGATGGTCTATATAACTTCTTATCAGCTGTAAAAGTTGCTAGTTGTGATGAAGCTGCAGAAAAAGGTGTTTTAGTCGTATTAAACGACGAAATTCATTGCGCTACAAATGTAACGAAAACACATACAAGTAATGTCGCAACATTCCAAAGCCCACAATATGGACCAATTGGAATGGTAACAAAACGCGGTGTTGTCTTCCATCACGCTTTAGTACATCACGAAACATATACGATAAACAAAGTATCTAAAAATGTAGTTGTTCTAAAAGCATATGCCGGCATGGATGATACATTATTAGCAGCAATCGAAAATCTTCCTGTAGACGGTATTGTTATCGAAGCGCTTGGACAAGGTAATCTACCTCCAAGAACACTTCCTAGTCTAGAACGATTATTAAATAAAGGTATTCCTGTCGTATTAGTTTCTCGCTGTTTCAACGGTATCGTTCAAGACGTATATTCGTATGAAGGTGGCGGTAAACACTTAAAAGATATGGGCATTGTATTCACATACGGCTTAAATGCACAAAAAGCACGCATTAAATTACTTGTCGCATTAGAGAATACAAATTCTCATGAATCCATTCAAAATATGTTTATGCACGAATAAAAAGGAGCTGTCGAGGTTTTCCCGACAGCTCCTTTTTATTTTTCTCTTGATGCAATAGTTTGTGCAATCGCATCTCCATGAAATCTACCGTTCTCGATAAATATTTCATTTGCATTATTTCCAGCAGCTATGACACCTGCAATGAAAATATTTTCAGCATTCGTTTCCATTCTATCCTCTGTATAAATTGGACGTCCTGTTTCTTCATCAATCTTAACACCCATCTTTGTTAAGAAGCTATGATCAGGATGATAACCAGTCATCGCAAATACAAAATCATTTTGGATTGTAAAATCTTCACCATCAACTGTAAACGTTAATGTATGCTCAGTAATTTCTTTCACATGAGCCCCGAAATGCATTTGAATTGTGTCGTTTCGTACTAACGCCTCAAATTCCGGCAAAATCCAAGGCTTTATGCTTGGTGAATACTCACTTCCACGATACAGTACCGTTACACGCGCACCAGCTTTAACAAGTTCTAACGCGGCATCTACACTCGAGTTTTTCCCACCTATAACTACTACATCTCGATCAAAATAAGGATGCCCCTCTTTAAAATAGTGAGCTACTTTCTTCAATTCCTCACCTGGAACATTCATATAATTTGGATTATCATAATATCCAGTTGCTACAACAATATATTTCGCTATATATATTTCTTTACTTCCGTCACGCTTTGTCGTCTCAACCTGAAAAACTTCTCCATCGTTTTGAACTTTCTCCACTCGCTCAAAAGCATTTACACGTACAGATTTACGTTTTACCACTTCACGATAATACGCAAGCGCTTGATTTCGAACTGGCTTACGATTTTCTGTAATAAAAGCTACATCACCAATTTCTAATTTTTCACTAGAAGAGAAAAATGTTTGATGAGTTGGATAATTATAAATGGCATTTACAATGTTTCCTTTTTCAATTACTAACGGATTCATCCCTACCTTTTGCAACGAAATCGCTGCCGCTAATCCGCACGGACCGCCTCCGATTATAATAACTGTTTCTTTCTGCATACTCGTCCACTCCTAGTCTTCTACCAATACACTATTTATAAAAACAAGAAAAAACCTACTTACAGCAGTAGGCACCTATCTTTATTGTATTCATTTTTCATATATTTGTCATCTAAACGAAACGTACATCCGATAGACATCTGCTAAAAACTGCTGAAATTTAATACCTTGTTTCCCTAATACATTCTCAGGATCAATCTTTCTAGCTGGATCAAGCGTTTTATGTGACACGATATCTTTTTTCGGATTTAAGCCAAAATTTTGGCATAAATACGCATGATACCATGTAAAACGATTATATGCTTCCCAAAAGTTAACATCACCGCCATAACAAAGTTCCACTCCAATGGCCGCCTTATTCGCGTCATAGCCGTATAAGTCATTATCCGTCGGCACACCATATCGAACATGATATGCAACTTCATTTATAGGAATAATCTCCAATATTGTTTTATCATCTATAAATGTATGCGCCGAAGCTTTCGGTTGTAATTCATTAAAGTAATCTCGATTTCCTATCGCATTGCTTCCAGGATTCCCCGTATCATGGCTTACAATAAATCTCACTTTAGTTAGAGGAATCCCCGGTCGTGAACTTCCATATCCTATATAGTTACGCTCTATAGGAAACATCGCCATTGCTACCAACTCCCGCTCTAGAAGATTACCTTACTTCCTTATATATGTATTCGGTAGCAATGTCCTTATCGCATATTTCTTACGCAAAGAGAAAATCGAAAATATTTGAAGTGAACACCATAAACAACAAGATACTTACAGCCACTCCATAAAAACCGTAAAACCAAACACAATCTTCTTTCGTATCTAAACCGAAAAATTTGTTTACCGATTGTAATAATGTGCCACGCTTGCTTTGTTTGTTTCGTAATACTTCCACTCGCTCTACAACATCTGCTGGCATCATAAATCTTTGGTCTACTGTCATTTTCATCATTTATCTCTCCTTAAAATCATTTCCGTTTTGTTTATCTAAGGAGAGTATAGCACATTTGTTCGTATAGAACAAGCGTTCTTTTTGTTTTTATTTTATTTTTCAGCAAGCCAAGTAAAAATTGAGATTACAACGGCAATAATCGGCCCTACTACAACCACACCAAATATCAAAAACAGTAGCCCTTCCCCGAACATCCGGACAGTACTTATTTTTCGAGCTTTCACCGTTCTTGCAAGTTCTCCCTCTAACCTCTTAACCTTTTCTTCTAATTGTTCTACTCGTTCCAGCATTTCATTCTTCATATACAACACCTCATTTAATACCTCAACAAAAAAACGTGATTCCCTCGAAAGGAAATCACGTTTTCTCAATATATAATATTTTATACCCAACCTCTGAAGCGGCTTGCTTCAGCCATTTTACGAACACCAATCATGTACGCCGCTAAGCGCATATTCACTTTACGAACTTGTGCTGTTTCATAAATAGAATCAAATGATTTTACCATTACTTTTTCTAAACGTTGTTCTACTTCTTCTTCAGTCCAGTAGTAACCTTGGTTATTTTGTACCCACTCAAAGTAAGATACCGTTACACCACCAGCACTTGCTAATACGTCTGGAACAAGTAAAATTCCGCGATCTGTTAAAATTTTAGTCGCTTCTAATGTTGTTGGACCATTTGCAGCTTCAACAACGATTTTCGCTTTAATATCATTAGCATTTTCTTCTGTAATTTGGTTCTCAATTGCAGCTGGAACTAAAATATCGCAATCAAGCTCTAACAATTGTTTGTTTGAAATTGTATTGTTAAATAGCTTTGTTACTGTACCGAAGCTATCACGACGGTCTAATAAATAATCAATATCTAATCCGTTTGGATCATGTAAAGCGCCGTAAGCATCTGAGATTGCAATAACTTTCGCACCTGCATCATGCATAAATTTAGCTAAGAAGCTACCAGCATTACCGAACCCTTGAACAACAACGCGTGCACCCTTAATATCAATGCCACGTTTTTTCGCAGCTTCGCGAATACAAATTGTTACACCTTTCGCAGTTGCTGTTTCACGTCCATGTGATCCACCTAATACAAGCGGTTTACCTGTAATAAATCCTGGTGAATTAAATTCATCAATACGGCTATACTCATCCATCATCCATGCCATAATTTGAGAGTTTGTGAATACATCTGGAGCTGGAATATCTTTCGTCGGACCTACGATTTGGCTAATTGCTCGTACATAACCGCGGCTTAATCTTTCTAACTCACGGAATGACATTTCACGTGGATCACAGATAATCCCACCCTTACCTCCACCATATGGTAAATCAACAATACCACATTTTAAACTCATCCAGATTGAAAGTGCTTTCACTTCATTTTCTGTTACATTCGGATGGAAGCGAATTCCACCTTTCGTTGGACCAACAGCATCATTATGTTGTGCACGATATCCTGTAAATATTTTAACAGTCCCGTCATCCATACGAACTGGTATTTTCACTGTCATCATACGAATTGGTTCTTTTAATAATTCATATACTTCGTTTGGATAACCCAATTTTTCTAACGCTTCACTAATAACAATTTGTGTTGAATTCAATAGTTCAAAATGTTGTTCCCTTTGTTGTTGTGTTTTTGTTTGAGTTCCCTTTTCGGCTACCATAGTAAGTAAACCCCCTGTAATTTCACTTGTTTAGTAAACCTTCATTGCCTAGTATACACCCTTAAATTTGGAATGCAATAGAAAACGCTAACAAATATATACAAACTATTTTCTGTTGCAAGCGTTTTCACTATTATTATAGTCCTTTTATTACTTTTAGAAAAGTAAAATACTTAAATATTTAAATATTTTTTATTTTCCTCAGCAACGCTCCCATAAAACTGCATATTTTATTTTCAAAAAGTATGTTCGCGTATTTACTATCATCCCTTCCCTTATCCAAATAAAAACAAAACCTCAGCTATGTTGTATTAGCTGAGGTTTTGTTTTTTCACAAAGTAATTGTGTATTTGTTCTATCGCGTTAAAATCCATTAATTCTTTACCGTACTCCATGATGCGATAAATAGTTGCTGTAGACGGATTGCCGTATTCCGCTAAAATAGCTATAAAATCCGCTTTTAACAATTGAATTTGTTCCTCTTCTTCCACCCAAAGATAGAAGCGCTCATCCCACGTATATAGCTTTCCGCCAGTTACACCAAGGTTATATAAGCGATTCGACAGGTTAATTATGTCATCTAGCGTAGCAAACTCATATAATATATGTTCACTTTCATCTAGAGTCACTTGCATTTCAATAAACTCGTCACGGAACTCATCATCCGTATCAATTTCTTGATTTTCTTTCGTTACAATTACAACCATCCCTTGTGCTTGTAGAGAAAACACTTCAACTGCAATCGGACCATCTGCTTCAAATCCTAATTCCTTATTTGCTTCTTGCATCATATCACGAAATAATTGCTGTACTTTCGGCGCATTTCTCCATAAATCTTCTTTCGTTAATCCTCTTTCAGATAAATCATCAAATGTTAGAAAAATTTTTATCTTATTGTAATTTAATCGTTCCAGCCTCATCTCATACCCTCCCTACGTAACCAATGCATCTAATTTTTATTATATGAAATAGAAAATAGATGGTTCTTTTCGAACAACTATTCCGACATTTTTAACCATTCATCCCATTCTTCTTTCGTATCACCAATTAAGATTGTTTCAATGTCCAACTGGTTTAGAACGCCTAGCTTTCCGATAAATCCAACAGAAAGAGATTCCCTTTTTTCTTGTAATACATTTATAAAGTTCATCGTCTTTTTCATTTCTAGTTCGTCAGCAAAAGATACAAATACATATTTCGGCTGTATTTCCTCTACCGCTGACAACATACCATCTTCAGCTAAGCTTGTCCTAATATATATCGCCTCATATCCTTTTAAGCGTAAATAAATTGAAAAAATAAATCCTTTCAATGCATTCTTTTCTAACACAATAACTTTGTGTAAAGAAGAAAACATTGAGGCATTGTGATACACCATCCCTAGACGCGTTTGTAAAAATGATAGTGCATATTGAAATTGCACCATTGAAATCTCATTATTATTTTTTGACGTTAATAATTTGTCTGTCACTCGAAGAACGATACTGGCAACAACCTTTTCTGTTGAATATATACTAAAAGCTTCGTTTAATAATGCAGCAATTGTAATTTCATCAAATTTTAACAAAGCTTGTAGCAAATCGTCCACTAAAACAACTTCTTTATCGAAATGTATCTCTTTTTGAACTGTACTCTGCAAACGATTCTCTTCTAATAACTGAACTGCTTGTCCAATCATCATACCGGAAGAAACTTTTTCCATTAACCATTTTAAAATTTGAATATGCTCTTCTGTATATAAACGATGCCCAGCTTGATTCCGCTTTGGGGCAATAATTTGATATCGTCTTTCCCATGCGCGAAGCGTACTCGGCTGAACTCCAATTATATTTGAAACAGCTTTTATATTATATTTTCCACTAAGAGTTGGCATCATTTCCCTCCGCACAATGTAATAATATGTGTTTGAGCAGGCGCTCGGAAACGAAGTGGTATCAATGTTGTTCCGTACCCATTACTAACAAAGAGAATCGTATTCAAATGGTTATATACGCCACCTTTTAAATATTTTTTAGATGGGAATAATCGGATTTGTCCTCCATGCGTATGTCCACTTAATACAAGTGAAATCTGTTCATTTCCAGACATCTTTTTTATTATATCAGGGTTGTGACTAACTAAGATACGAAAACCATCTTCTTTACAATCCGCCAATGCCAAATCTAAACGATCACGGTGCAATCCAACATCATCTATACCGAGCAAACAAATTTTCTCGCCTAATTCAGACTCAAATACCACTCTTGTATTATCTAAAACTTTTACGTTATTTTCTAATAATAAAGCATCTAATTCATGATATTCTATCTCATAATCATTGTTTCCCCACACAAAATATACAGGAGCTATCTCTCTTAACTTTTGAATATTGGCAGAGATTTTTGATAAAGAGACTCCTTTCTCTGCTAAATCTCCTCCGATAATTACGAGATCTACTTTTCCTTTTACTTGTTCAATTAACAAATTCGAAATGACTCTTCTATGAATATCAGAAATAAAAAACACATTTACTTTTTGAAAACTTTTCGGAAATTCTTTAAATACTAAAGTATGTTCCAACACTGTATTACGCATCGCTTCTTTATACATCACAAGAAGTAATAAAATCCCCATTCCTATGAGAGTACTGAATAATATAATCCATATCATATTTTTTACTCCCCTCATCATAAAGATAACCCTAGGCTTTTATAACAAACTGCGTTCGCCTAATTCACTAGCTCTCTTGCTTTGTGGACTTATCTTTTATCGGAATTTTTAATTCTTGACCTGCACTCACTTCATCTTCTTGCAAGTTATTATACTTTTTAATTACTTCAACCCCATTTTCATCTGAAAAATATTGCTTCGCTATACTTTCTAAAGTTTCTCCCTCTTTCACAGTATGCGTTATCGCTTTTTCAGACTGTTTCTGCGACTCAGATTTAGCTGAATCAAAGAAGATTACTTCAAACGCACTTTTCCCGGCATTATTACTATCGCCCTTCACCTGAATATATTTATCCGTATACCACAAAATACTAATCGGCAGCAGAATGAATAGAAATGTTAAAACCCGGACGAAAATATGATTTATTTTAAACTTTTGTTTTTTCTCTTTATTTCTATGAATTTCACTACGCGGCGGTAAACTTTCTTTTTCTTCTACTCGCTCAACTTCTAATTCCTCTTCAAAATCAGGAATTCGTTTCCTCATGTTGTTCACCACCACCTTCCATTTATTTTCTTAATTGGAGTCCCATTATAAAATCAACAAGAAAGTGTGCAAAGATTGTTATAAACAAATTCCCTGTCCATTCAAATACATAACCAAAGACAAAACTAATGAAACAGACGAAACAAAACAAAAATGGCTTTGTTATATAACGAATATGTAACACTGCAAATACGAAACTCGCAATTACAATTCCAAAATGAGTCTGCACTACACCTCTAAATAAAAATTCTTCTGCAAAACCGATTACGAACGTAATAATGAGTAAATGCAGAACCGACATTCCTCGAAACATCTTATCGTTAATACCACCATCATCAAACCAAGACTCTGGAAACACTCGCATTGCAACATAATCTAATAACACAATACCAATCGCTAACAAACCACCTATAATAAGTATAGATACTGGTTCCCATCTCCATAAATTAAACACTTCTTTTACATCTTGAAATAATATATATGCTAGTAAACAGCCAATACCGATAATAATTAACTGTGTTATATATAGATTCAGCCTTATTTCCTGCGGACTCATATCTTCAACATTATGCCTTTGAATGTTCATCATTCCCCCATCTTTTCTAGGCCGAAAAGCTTTTGTAACTCTGTTTCCCAATTATAGTCGAAATCCGATTGTTGCGCTCGTCTTTTTTTATAATCTTCTTTTGTAATACCACAATAATCACAGCAATTATTTAACTCTTTCTCTTTCCTATAACCGAACTGTTGCAACACATATTCACGTCTACATCCTTTAACTCGTATCCATGACTTCATATTTTCTAGCTCACTATATTTATTACGCAACCTTATCTCTACTTCAGCTATTAATCGGTTCATAATTTCATCTGACAAACTCTCTAATAATAATCTTCGTTGTTGTATAATTCCAACCTGTTCGAGATGATAACGAACGAAACGCCAATATTGCTCATTAAATCTTGCTGCATTATAACAAATTTCTTCTACATCTTCTATTGGTAATTCTTTCGTTTGAAACATTCTTTCTTGTAGTAAAGAAAATAAAAATTGTATTTGCGACTTACTTGGCAATTCATCCTCAATGATTGAAATTGGTAAATCATGATCCAACGGACTACACAATAAAATAGCTATACTCGGTTCGCCATCTCTTCCAGCTCTTCCGATTTCTTGTAAGTAAGAAGCTATATTAGTTGGATAATGAAAATGAATAATATATTGCGTATTCGCCTTATTTACCCCCATACCAAATGCACTTGTACATATTACAAGCTGCAATTGATCGTTCATAAACTGTTGTTGAATTAACATACGCTCTTCATGTTCCATACCACCATGATAAAAAGCTACACCAGTAACACCTTTTCCTCTCAAGTATTCCGTTAACCTTTCTGTCCACGCTCTACTTGAACAATATACAATTCCCGGCCCTTGTAAATACATCACCTGCTCCAAAAGCGCCTCTTTCTTTTCTTCTATCGTCTCTACAAATTGCACCTCCATTGCAATATTAGGACGGTCAATAGAGTATACATGTTCCGCGGCACCCTTTAAATTTAAACTGTCTGCGATATCTTGTAGTACCCCTTTTGTCGCTGTGGCTGTCAATGCTAATACTGTAGGAGAACCAATATTTTCAATAACTACATTTAGTTTCTTATAGTCCGGTCTAAAATCATAACCCCATTGAGAAATACAATGAGCCTCATCAACAACAAATAATGAAATATGAATTTTCTTCAATTCCCTAATTAATAACTCCGACTGTAACATCTCTGGTGAAACAAAAATAAATTTATATGAAGATAATTTTTTCATCGCTTCTCTTTTTTCATTTAATGTCCGAAAACTATTAAATGCTATCACTCGGTTTTTCACAACATACTTTAATTGTGTCACTTGATCTTCCATTAAAGATAATAACGGTGATACAACAAGCACTGTTCCTTCTCGCATAAGCCCCGGAAACTGATAGCACATAGATTTCCCTCTTCCAGTCGGAAGCATTGCTATCACATCTTTTCCTTCTAATAAATCTGTAATAACTCCTTTTTGACCTGGACGAAATTCAGAATATCCAAACCACTTATATAAATATTCTTCAAGTTTCATTTACACCCTCCATCCGCGCTAATACAAGACGAACTTCAAAATAAGAGATATCTTCTCCAACCGCTTGTTTCAAAACACGTAACTTCCGCGTTTGTAATGCTTCAATTACTTTTATTACTTTGTCTATCTTTTCTTTTTCCATAAACATTTCAATAGAAAAATCTTTTTCTCGCAAAGCAATTTCAACAAAATGATCTTCTATCGTTGCAACCTTTAAATTCCGAATCGTCGCTATTTCTTCTAAAGAACGCCCTTGTCTCCAAAAATTATATGTTTTTTTCGTGGATAAACTAAATAATTCAGCTCTCTCATTTGGATAAGATATAATTTCAGCTAATAGTGGAAATTCATTTTCTTTATCACGAACTTCTTGTATAAAGAAATGCATTGTACCCCAAAATAAAAAATACACCCTGAATATATCTTGTTTCGTAATTTCTGCTAATTGTTGCAATGTACAACCAATACGTTCATAGCCCGTTAGTCGATATGTTACAATCGTCGCTTCTATCGCATTACTCTTTTCCAAAAGATTATGTACTTCCGTCCATAGTTTCCTCGCCAACTCACTTCTTTTATATGGCCTTCCTGTTAGAAAACGTTTTACCCACATCATTATTTCTGTATCTTGTTGAATTGGGATAAACTTCGTATTATTCTGTTGTAAATTTGATATGGTTTGAATAATCAATGATAATCTTTTCCAAAATGTTTCACCTAATTCACCATAATGTAAACCATGCAAATGTGCTGGAAAAGCATAAACTTCCTCCCATTTATGTAACTGCATTTTACCCGTAGGTGTTAACACATATGTATTTTCATGTATTTCTTGAATAAAATCCGCTTGCAACAACTTTACAACTTCACCATCATAGTCATTTCTATTTAATGATTTATATATTCCGAATAAAAAAGAAATCCGGAACATATTTCCATCTTGTAAAGTTTGCGAAGAACGTTTGCCCTTTAGTAAATAATAAATAGAAGAAACGGTTCTTTCACCATTCAATTGTTTTAAACAATGCAACAAAGTATATTGTATTTGCATGACCGCTTCCACCTTCCAATCTTAACTTCATTCTTTTCAGTACAATTACACTATCTACTGTCGCTCATTAAACTTATCATATAAGAACTATATACTTGTATATATTCTATTGTATCAAACGAAATCACATTTACGTATTTTGAAAATCTTATGACATAATTCAAAAATAAGTTGACACTCTAATTGATAAGCATTATCATTATAATTTTATGTTGAAAAGTTTCACAAACCGTTTTACAATAAGGTTATAATTTTTATGGCGAGCTTTTCACATACATATTATCAGGAGGGAAAAAAGATGGCAAAATATACAATCGTTGATAAAGATACTTGTATTGCATGTGGTGCTTGTGGCGCTGCTGCACCAGACATTTATGACTATGATGATGAAGGTATTGCATTTGTAACATTAGACGATAACCAAGGTATCGTTGAAATTCCAGATGTATTAATTGAAGATATGATGGATGCATTCGAAGGCTGTCCAACTGACTCAATTAAAGTTGCTGACGAATCATTCGACGGAGACGCTTTAAAATTCGAATAGTCTTTTATTAACTTCAAAAAACGCCCCTCATATTGATGAGGGGCGTTTTTTGTATCTAAATTTTATTTTCCTTAATAAAAAACCATTAGTAGTTCCACACTACTAATGGTTTTAATATATATTATGCATTTTTCATTTTTGCAAACACCCATACTTTCAGGCGTGAGAATAATGCTACAAATACAATTGTTACAACAATTCCTTTAATTAAATTAAATGGTAAGATTGCCGTTACAACCGTTGTTCTGATAGCTTCGCTAGACATAGCCGGTGAATTTAAAAACCAAGTGTAAGCCGGGAATATGATGATGTAGTTTAATACACTCATAATAAGTGCCATTGTAATTGTCCCTAGCATTAATCCTGTCGTTAAACTCTTCACAGTACGATACTTTCTAAATAAGAAAGCTGCTGGTCCAATAAATAAACATCCTGCAATAAAGTTTGCAATTTCTCCAACTGGTACTCCTGTTAAACTTCCTTGAATCCCGTAATGTAAAATGTTCTTTATCGCCTCTACAATCACTCCTGCTACTGGTCCAAAGATAATTGCTGCAATTAGAGCTGGTACATCACTAAAATCAATTTTCAAAAATGGCGGAAGCCCTGGGAACGGAAAATCCAACATCATTAGTAAATATGCAATACTACTTAGCATCGCTACACTCACCATCTGCACTACACTGTTTTTTTGTTTCATCTTTCTCTCTCCTTTTCCATCGATCATCTCATGGAAAGTGGAAAGGTTCTGCTATGCCTATTTTTTCATAGAACGAAAAAACCCTTTGTGTTTTACACAAAGGGAGAATTTAAGGCACATCAAACAGACGTTCAAATCCATATCTTTTTTGAACGCTTGAACCTCCATCTTCTCCCATCCAGACTATACTGTCGGCTTTGGAATCACACCAAATCCTGCCTTAACGGCTCGCGGGCTTAGAACAAAATCATAAATAGTTCATCACCGCCGGTCGGGATTTTCACCCTGCCCCGAAGATAGACCGATATTCTATTTTCCCCTTCATTATACAACAACCTCATAACATTGTGAACTAAAAAATTGTAACTTATTTAAAATTAGTTATTTATTTTTCGTAACAACAAATGAATTGCGAAATATTTTACAATACAATCCATATTTTTTATTATTCGGCATTTCTCTTTTGAATTACCTAGTCATATATAATTAAAAGTGATAAGATATTGAATTGTTAAGATAAGAACATTTTCTGAGTTATGGAGGAAATGTCATGAAAAAAGAAAAGAGACATTCTATTCGAGAAGCAATGAAAAAAAACTTAAGAAAAGAATACTTTTACTTAAAAAAAGAATTACTTTTCTACTGCCCAATTGATTTAGGCACATTCTCAAACGAGACATACTATGCTACTTTCGATGAAGATGGCATCAGTATTTATCAGTATGATAAGAAAACAGAAAGTAAATTAAAATTGTGTGAGCGTCATCCGTGGAAGAGTTGGAGTAAAGTGAAGATTGATCACTATTTGACAACTTCTCAATTTATTTTTCAGGGTGAGCGAAATTGGATCTTATCTCTTTTTCAAAAAGGAAAAGAAGCTCAAAAAATTATTGAAGAGCATACATCTTTACAAACAGAAGTTGTTTCCCGCTCTTTCTTAAAAAAACTTCCTGGCTTTCGTTCTAATACACCACTGAATAAATACATCGGTAGCATTTGTTACACTGCACTTATTGCATTTTTATTAAAATGGATGATTCCATTTCAAGCACCACAAATCGCCCTGTATTCTATTTCGATTGGTTGTATGCTTCTTGGCCTACTTTGTTTGACAATTGGTTTAATTGAACCGACTATCGTACTGTTTCGAACAAAAGAGAAAACAAGAACAAAAGTTTTTTACTTATATAGCTATTTAGCTATTTCTGGATTTATATGTGTCTTTATTTTTTGGTAAAAGAAACCGTCCCAAAATAAATTTTGGGACGGTTTTCTTTTAAATATAGATACTCTAATTCACTCAATACTTCTAGGAGAAGCGCCCATATAATTTCATTTACATTGAACCTTATTTAAGAATATTCAAAGTTTAATTTTTGAGACGTTGCCTTTACTTAACATATAATTGTTGATTAGGATAAATTAGCTCTTGCTGCAATCCATTTTTTTCTTTAATTTCCTTAAGTGTCATACTAAATTTCCGTGCAATACTAACTAAAGTATCCCCTTTTTGTACGACATATAATGATGAAGAAACAACTTCATTTCTTTGTTCACTTAAAACAAGCAATGGGTTCATCGCATTCTTTTTCGCCATCGTCCATCTTCCTTGATGAAGTTCTAGATGTAAGTGTGCACCTCGCGATTCTCCCGTGTTCCCTACTTCTCCAATTTTTTCTCCTTTTGAAATATAATCCCCTTGAACTACATATCTCTTATTTAAATGTGCATACACAGCCTCATATTCTCCATGTTTAATAAATATAACGTTTCCATAACTACTTGAATAATAAGACTTTGTTACCTTCCCTTCTTGAATAGCTGACACAGGCGTGCCGATCGGTGCCGCTATATCTATACCGTAGTGTTTTCCGTGTCTTGTCCCAAAATAATCACTTATCTGTCCTTCAACAGGCCATGCCCATTGATTTCCCTCTGCGTACACATGTAATTGAGATAAAAACAGTACTGTCAATAACATAACGCCGTATTTTAAAACTTTCATATACATCCTCCGTTTTCTAATTACCACCATACCTTCTCTATTTTGGTATATTACAGAAAAAAGTATACAAAAAAGAAAGTGAATCACTCCACTTCCTTCTCTTTCTTATCACGAAAAACGATTGCACTGCGATTATACTCTACATCTTTTACTTGTAATCGAGCGTTTATTACTCTAGCTACTGCAAATAAATAGTCAGATAATCTATTTACATACTTTAGAACAACTTCATTTATTTTTCCTTCTTTTTGTAAGGACACGATACATCGTTCTGCTCGCCTTACAACTGTACGTGCAATATGAATAGCAGCTGCCGACTCGCTTCCACCTGGTAAAATAAAGCGCTCTAGCGGCGGTGCTTCTTCTATATACGAATCAATCCTACTTTCTAAGTTTTCGACCATTTCAATTTTTACTTTATAAGGTATCTTCTCACCTACTATCGCCAAGTCTCCCCCGCAATCAAATAGTTCATGTTGAATCGTTTCAAGTTCATTGTAAATATCTCCGAAAGGCCCGCCTTGTAGTTTAGTCATTGCATATCCGATATGAGAATTCGCCTCGTCTATTGTTCCATACGCTTCCACACGAATATCATCTTTATCAACCCTACCACCTATTACACTTGTCGTTCCTTTATCTCCTGTTTTTGTATATAATTTCATTTCTTCACAGCACCTCTCTTGTTATTCTTTATTCGAGCAACATAGAAAAAAGTTCTACCATTCTTTATTTAATTGAGTTTACAAAAAAATAAAAAACAGCAGAACTTTATTCATTATCAACTTTAAAAACGTATATCTAAATTATACGATTCGGTAAATAGACAGAGAATGTAGTTCCTTCTCCAACAACACTTGATACAGAAATTTTACCATCATGGCCTTGAACAATATTTTTCGCAATCGCAAGCCCGAGTCCTGTTCCACCTTTTTTTCCACGTGTTCTTGCTTTATCAGCTTTATAGAAACGATCAAATAAAAATGGAATATCTTCTTCTGGAATACCAACGCCCGAATCTTGTACTTCAAAAATGAGACCATTATTTTTCGTATCAATTACAAGTGTTACATGTCCACCTGCGTTCGTATGACGTATTGCGTTATCAATTAAATTCGTCAATACTTGTTCCATACGATCTGCATCAAACGGGTATTGTTCAATTGGATTTTTGAAATCAACTGTTAGTTCAACTTCTTTATCCTTTGCAATCCCTTGGAATTTACGACCAATTTTTTCAACAAACGGATGTATGTCCACTTCACCTATATGTAACTCTACATTACCACTTTCCATGCGTGCTAAATCTAATAATTCATTTACAAGTTTACCTAAACGAACGGATTCATCATAAATGATTTGAACAAACTCATTAATTTCTTCTTTCGTTTGCACAATATCATCTAAAATTGCTTCACTATACCCTTGCAGCATGACCATCGGTGTACGAAGTTCATGCGATACATTCGCAATAAAGTCTTGACGCATCTTTTCAAGACGACGTTCTTCCGTCATATCTCGCAGTACTGCTACAGCCCCGCGAATTTTCGTTTGATTGTAGAGCGGCGTCATAAGAACTACATAGTTCCCTTTTTGTAAATTAATTTCAACAACTTGTTGTTGTTCGCTTTCTACAACGAGATGGAATAGTTCAACAAGTTCAGAAGGCAGTTTTTTACTGAGCTCTATCTCTTTTTCTTCTTGCCAAACTTGTAAGAAATGTTCAGCCGGCGGATTGATTACTACAACTTCACCTTCTTGATTTAATGTAATAACCCCATCTGCCATACTACTCAAAATACTTGCTAACTGTTCTTTCTCTTGCTGCAGGGCATTCATATTAAACTTCAACTGTTTCCCCATTTGATTTAAGGCCGTTGCAAGCTCACCAATCTCGTCCTGAGATACCATAGGGGCTTTCGCATCAAACTTCCCACGCGACACTTCAAAAGCAACCTCACGCATTTTACGAAGTGGCGCTGTAATTCGAGTAGATAAGAAGAATGCAAAGAAAGTTGTTAATATAATCGCAATCCCTGCTGATAAGAATATAAAATCAGTCGTTCTTTCCATACCTTGTATCGGCACTTGTAAAGATTCGTATACAAACACTGCACTTTGATTTTTTGATTGCACTGGTTTTCCGACAATCATAATATCATTTTCAGTATTTTTATTTTTTCTACTATTAGAGGCTTTTCTAATGTTATTCTTAATTTCTTTTTTGTCTGTAAACACAGCCGCTAATTCTTTATCTTCTTTTAAGTCATCCATTGTAAGAGTGACTAAGCCTTCTTGTTTCGGTGAAGAAGAGATTTCTTTACCATCTTCTACAATAATAATCCTTGAAAGTGGATCAGAGAATTTGTAAGCGATATTCTCAATCGTTTTTACATCGGCACCTTCTTCAATTAACTCTGAAACACTTGTTGCGACTTTTTGAAGCCTAGCTTCACTCATATCAACATAATACGTTCTAAAAAACTGTGAAAGTAAAATCGCAACAAATCCAAGAACAAACGAAACGAGAAGTAATATGGTCATCCATAACTTCCCTACTACACTTCTCCAAAGCATCAGTCGTTCACAACCTCAAATTTGTAACCTACACCCCAAACAGTAACAATCATTTTCGCTGCATCTGGTGATTTTTTGCTTAACTTCTCACGTAAACGCTTTACATGTGTATCAACTGTACGTAAATCTCCGAAGAATTCATATTGCCATACTTCTTTTAACAGTTGCTCACGATCGAATACTTTATCAGGAGCTTTCGCTAAAAATAATAGTAACTCATATTCTTTCGGCGTTAAGTTTACTTCATTACCATCTGCAGTAACACGGTGTGCATCGTTGTCAATTGTTAAGTGCGGGAATACAGTAACATCTTTTGTCGTTGTATCTTGTGTAAAGAATGTTGTTGGTACAGCACGACGTAATACCGCTTTCACACGTAGCACGACCTCACGTGGACTAAATGGCTTTACAATATAATCATCTGTTCCAACTTCAAATCCTTGTACTCTATTTACTTCTTCACCTTTTGCTGTCAGCATAATAATTGGTGTCGCTTTCTTCTCACGAACCCCTTTACATACTTCAATGCCATCTTTACCAGGCATCATAAGATCTAATAAGATTAAATCGTAATCATTTTGTAACGCCATTTCTAAAGCTGTATCACCATTATCTGCTTCTTCAATTGTGTATTGTTCTCTTTCTAAGTACATTTTCAATAAACGACGAATACGATCCTCATCATCTACAATTAAAATTCTTGATTCATTTTCCATCTCTACCCGCTGCGTACTCTCACTTCAGCGGTTCACACCTACCCTTCTTTACTATTATGTTGCGCTATTCTCGTTTATTTAAGCAATCTTCTAAATGTTTCACTTCCCATATTATGCTTCACAAGAATAATAAATTTTGTTCAATTTTTTTCCAAAACTATGTATTTTTTTTGAACAGTATATAATGTCCTCGACATCATTTTACAAAATCAACCGCTACTTTGTCATGTTTTTCTCAAAAAAGAAGAAAAGTTGACAACAATAAAATAGGAAAGTGACATGCACTCTCCTATTTTATTTCTCTATGCATATGAATGTAAACCGGCAATAATTAAGTTTACTACAATAAAGTTAAACATAATAATTGCAAAACCAATTACTGCAAGCCAAGCTGATTTCTCTCCATGCCACCCTTTAGATAATCGTAAATGTAGTACTGCAGCATAAAAGAGCCACGTTATAAGTGCCCAAACCTCTTTCGGATCCCAGCCCCAAAAACGCGTCCACGCTATTTGAGCCCAAATCATTGCAAAAATTAACGCTCCTAATGTGAAAACTGGGAATCCAATTGCAATAGATCGATATCCGATTTCATCTAGTAAATCACTATTCGTATTCTTTACTAACGGCTGAAGTGCTGCCGATACTCGCTTCCGTAAAACAAGTCTTAATACAATATAAAGTAATGTTCCAACTAACACTGACCAAATAACAGTATTTAATTTCTTCGCATTTACAATCGCTGGAACTTCAACTGCCGGTTCTAATTTATTTTCTGTCAGTAACTTCCCTTCATGCGGTCCAACTAAAGCCGGAAGATTGTACTTCATTTCCAGTTGCTGTTCATTTTTATCAACCCATTGAAACTTCGCTTCATATTTCATACTAGAAAATACCGTTGTTACTCCAATAAATCCAACTGTACAAACAAGTGTAAATACTACCGTCTCTAGCCAAAATGTCCGTTTACTTCTCGTTGATTGATCTACATTTTTTAATAAATACATAACGCCCGTAATAAAACTAATCGCTAAAATTGCTTGTCCTGCTGCTGCAGTCGTCACGTGAATATGTAACCAATTACTTTTTAAAGATGGAATAAGCGGAGATATTTCCCTCGGAAACATACTTGCATAGGCAATTAATAAAAGCGCAACTGGTAATGCAAATAGTCCAATTATACTTACACGGTACATAAAATACATTACAATAAATGCTCCTACAAGCATCATGCCGAAAAATGTACCGAATTCAAAAAAGTTACTAACTGGTGCATGCCCTGATGCGATCCACCTTGTAACAAAATATACTGTTTGTGCTATAAACCCTAAAATTGTAATTGTTATTCCTACATTTGCCCATTTATGACCCTTTTCTTTAATGGCTCCACCAAAAAATAGAGTCGCAATTAAATATAAAATAAATGCGGTAAAGAGAAAGTTACTACTTATTTGCACCATATCGTTTCCCCACCTTAACTAATTTTTTTATCGATTACTTTATCATTTGGCTGTGGAATTGCTGTACCTTCTATTACTCTTTCAATATCTTTCTTTAAACCGAACCAATTTTTATTCGTATGCCCTGCAATCCACCATTCATCATTAACACGTTGTATCCAAATACGGCGATGATTCCAATACATACCTTGAATGACACCAACCATAAATATAAACCCTCCAATACCGAGAATCCAAAGCGTTAAATCTTTTCTTACAGTAAGTGCTGTTGCATTTTGCATTTCAACACCTGCAAACGACATTTTATATTTGTTGTTTCCATCAGGTTCTATATTTTGCTGAATACCAACAAAACTCACTTCACCATCTGGTGTTTCAGGTGTAAACATTTTAAATACAAATGCAGGATTGTTCGGTAATTTCGTTTTTGTATTTGGTTTTCCATTCTCATCGAAATAAAAATCAGGAAAATAGCTTAATAGTTCTAGAGAATAACCATTTCCTAAATCATATTTTTCCTTAGGATTCGTTAAATCTACTTTAACCGGTCCCCATTTTTGATTATTTTCTTTATTTTGCAAGTTGAAGGACATACTTTTAAATTCACTTTCTTTATAATCCACTTGATACACTGCAAATTGATCAAATTTCAGTGGTTCATTTACTCGAATTTCCGCTTCTTTTACTTTTTCCAACTTTGGTTTTTGCCCTGCTATATTTTCGCCCACAGCTTTATATAATACAGCATTCGTTTGGAAGTTTTTCGCAATCATTTTATCGCCTACACGATCAATCGCTTCCTCAAAAACTTCCTTGTCCTTACTTTTATCATAAACTTCTTTTATAAATTTCTCGTTTTTTAAGTAGTATTGTCCATCCGTCCCTGGTATTTCTTTCGTTTCACCATCACGTAACCAAAGTGCTTCGTCTACGTACATACTCGGTAAAAAACGAAGCATCGCACCGAATAAAAAGATAATAAGACCGATATGATTTACATATGGACCCCAACGCGAGAAGCGTCCCTTTTCTGCTAAAACGTTTCCGTCTTCCACTTTCACGTTATAGTTTCTTTTCTTTAAATTCTTTTGCACTCTTTCCAGGTCACCATCTTTCGGTGTACCAGTCCCATATAATCTCTGTCTCTTTAAAAAGCTAGGATGTCTTTTTACGCCTTGCTTTTTTAAAGCTTTATAAAGTGGAATAACGCGGTCTAAACTACATATCACAAGTGAAATACCGATAGAAGCAATCAAAATCATATACCACCATGAACCGTATAAATTATTAAATCCTAATTGATAGTATAATTGCCCTAAAAATCCGTATTCTTGTTTATAATATTCAGCTGGTGCAATCCCTGGAGTTATGTACATTTCTTGCGGAAAAATAGTTCCTATCGCTGATGCAGCTAAAGTTATTACGATTAGCCATACACCCACTTTTACAGAAGAGAAAAAGCTCCAAATTTTATCGACTATCGTTTTTGTTTGCGTGAGAGATCTCCGTGCACTCCCCTCATAGCGCATATCCAATAGTTTTGCATTTTCATTGCTTTCAAATGGTTTCCCGCAAGCTTCACAAAAAACGGTTCCTATCGGATTAACATGTCCACATTCACATTTAATTTCTTTCAACACTCTCACCGCCCCTGTCTCTATATGTACTATTGTATATTCTAACCTCGAGTTACCGCAATACTCAGAATTTTTAAACCAGAGGCACTATAGACACGCACCTCTTATGTAAAGGCTTTCTTTATTACGGAGTAATTTTCTTTAAATACCCTTCTAACTGTTCTTTCGTTTGTTCACCTATAATTTGCTCCACTACTTTTCCATCTTTATCAATCAAAAAGCTTGTCGGTAATGGACCTACTCCATATGTTCCTATAATCTTTTGTCCTTTATCAATAGCAACTGGGAATTTCAAACCATATTGGTTCACAAAGTTCTTTACTGCAATATCCGTTTCATCCGCATCTAACGCTATGATTTCAACGCCTTTTTCTTTATACTTTGGATATAATTCATTCATATAAGGCATTTCTTTTTCACAAGGTTTACACCACGTACCCCAAAAGTTTAAAAATACACCTTTTCCCTTTAAATCTTTTAGTTCAATTTTCTTCCCTTCTAAATCCGTCACAACAAAGTTAGGTGCTTCTTTTCCGATTTGCATTTTCTCTTTATTAGCAAAGAATCCTTGATAAAGGGTAAATCCTACAGCACCACATAAAATGAGTAGAATAATAACGCGAAATAATAAGCGATTTTTCTTCATATTACCTCTCCTCTCCTCGGTAAATGTTATGTATTATCTTCTGTAAATGTTGTATTGAATAAATCACCAGCAGAGCACTCCACTGGTGAATTTTTAACTCTATAGCTTATCTTGGCTTTGTAGAAGCAAGCGCGCGTAATTGTTTCACCTCATGTGGTGTCAATTCTCTCGCATCACCAGGTCGCAGGCTTCCTACTTC
Source organism: Bacillus sp. FSL L8-0152 (assembly GCF_038006365.1). Lineage (NCBI taxonomy): Bacteria > Bacillati > Bacillota > Bacilli > Caryophanales > Bacillaceae > Bacillus > Bacillus sp. FSL L8-0152. The sequence continues at coordinate 1,531,619 of NZ_JBBOVB010000001.1, read as the reverse complement.
TAAGAAAGCATAACGTTCACGTTTTAATTTCACTACTTTACAGTCTAACGCTTCAAACATACGACGTACTTGACGGTTACGTCCTTCATGAATTGTTAATTGTACAATAGCCATTTCTTTACGCTTGTCCCAAGAAATAATTTTCACATGTGCTGGTGCTGTTTTACCGTCTTCTAGTGCAACACCGCGTTCTAACATGCGAATTTTCTCACCTGTTAATGGGCCTTTTATTTTTGCAACATACGTTTTTTCAACTTTATATTTAGGATGCATTAATATATTTGCGAAGTCCCCGTCGTTTGTCATTAATAATACTCCTGACGTATCATAATCTAGACGTCCGATTGGGAATAAACGTTGTGTAATTTCAGGGAAAAAGTCTGTTACAACACTTCTACCTTTATCATCTGATACACTTGAAATTACACCAGTTGGTTTATATAGTAAAAAATAAACAGGTTCTTCTTTTTCAAGAGGGATGTTATTTACTTCTACTTTATCTTGAGGAGTTACTTTTGTTCCTAACTCTTTCACTATTTTTCCGTTAACTTTCACTTTTCCTTGCTGAATTAATTCCTCAGCCTTTCTTCTCGATGCAATACCTGCTTGCGCAATCACTTTTTGTAATCGTTCCATTTCTTTTTTTCACCTCGAATTTATCTTACCTTACATTAGAAAGACTTGGCAACCGCATACGCTTTACGGTTATTCGCTCCATCTCACTTAAACAACATAGCGATGATATTAAACATATAAAGGTCAAATCATGTTTTTATCCTTTATTATTGTCCATATTTTTCATATTTCTCACAATAAAAGTTCATCATTTTGTCAAAAATACCACATAAAAAAAACCACTATTAAGCTACACCTTAATAGTGGTCGTATACGTATTATACGCGAAATAGCATAAAAAATGAATAGCTTTACTGAAACAATAGGGAAACAAAGACAATCGAGCAAATAATTCCGATTAAATCTGCAAAAAGACCTACTTTTAATGCATCTCCCATTTTTCTAATACCAACAGCTCCGAAGTATACTGTTAAAATATAAAAAGTCGTATCTGTACTCCCTTGCATCGTAGAAGCTAATCTCCCAATGAATGAGTCTGGCCCATATGTGGCAATTAAATCAGTCGTAATACTTAGACCAGCAGAACCTGAAATAGGGCGTATTAGTGCTAATGGAACAATTTCTGCTGGAACATGAATTAAATCTAGCATTGGCTTCATTACTGATATCATTGCATCTAGCGCACCTGAAGATCGGAATATAGAAATAGAAACAAGCATTCCAACCATAAACGGTAAAATGGAAATTGCAATTTGAATCCCTTCTTTTCCTCCCTCAACGAACGATTCATACGTCGGCACTTTCTTTATCGTGCCATATAAAAGGATAAAACCAATTACACAAGGGATTACCCATAAGGAAATTGTATTTACAATACTCATTTTTTCCGCCCCTTTCTACTCCTTCTTCGGTAAAAATAGCGGTCAATCCAAATCGCTCCAATCATAGAAAGTACTTGTGCAATAAATGTTACCCCAACAATTTCAGTAGGATTGGCTGATTCATACGTCATTCGAATTGAAATGACTGTCGTAGGAATTAATGTAATAGCTGATGTATTTAATGCTAGAAACGTCACCATAGAACGGCTCGCCGAATCCTTTCCTCCATTTAACTCTTTTAGTTGTTCCATCGCTTTAATACCAAGAGGGGTTGCTGCATTACCTAGACCAAAAAAGTTTGCCATCATATTTGATAGAATAAATCCCATGGACGGATGGTCCTTTGGTATTTCTGGAAACAACCTTTTTACTATCGGCATAAAAAGTGAAACTAATTTTTTTAACAATCCGGCTTCCTCTGCAATTTTCATTAAACCAAGCCAAAATACTAAAACACTAATAAGTCCTATACAAATCGTTACTGCATCTTTTGCTCCGTCAAATACAGCCTTATTCACTTCTTCCATCGTTCCATTTATCATGGCGTATACAATCCCAATGACAGCCATCGCTACCCATACGAGATTAACCATCGTTCCCAACACCTATCATGTAAGAAAAAATTTCTTTCACATTATTCCAGTAAAGTCCCGTTGTAGCTACTAACTTCCGTTTACTATAAAATAAATTCCGTTCTCCAACTTTCTCATTGCCAACATAAACATCTGTCTTTCCAACCTTTACTCCATCCTCAAGCGTTATACTTTTATCCAGTTCAACTTTTAATAACACGTTCTTTCTTTCCTCTTCAGTTAACGGCACGGAAAAACTATTTTTCGTATAAACATGGTTGGCATACTTCTTTTCATTTATTTCAGCAATTGCTCCTTGTCCTAAAACTTTCGTTTGCTTGAAACGTTCGAATCCTTTGTCAAATAGATTCATATGATCATCCCAATCACTAGAAGCACTCAAAGTTACGACAATTAAATCTAGTCCATCTTTTGATGCCGTTGTAACAAGCGTTCTTCCTGCTTTCTTCGTAAAGCCTGTTTTTCCTCCTGTTGCAAATTCATAATAAGACGTTACCAACTTATGTTTATTTTTCCACGGGTAATCCCAAGAATCGGATTTATACGTTTTTGTTCCAAAGATTTTTTTAAATGACTCGTTTCCCATTGCATACTTCGTTAATAACGCCATATCGTAAGCCGACGAATAATGTGATCCATCTCCATCTAAACCATGAGGGTTTGAGAAGTGAGTATCTTTCATTCCAATTTCTTTCGCCTTTTCATTCATTAAATATACGAATCCATCTATACTCCCACCCACACTTTCAGCAATTACTTGCGCTGCGTCATTACCAGATCTAAGCATGAGTCCGTATACTAAATCTTCTAACTTCACTTTTTGTCCAGGCTTTAAATAGATTGCTGATCCTTCCACCCTCACCGCTTCATTGCTAACTGACACCATTTCTTTCATCTTCCCTGATTCAGCAGCTAACAAGGCAGTCATAATTTTTGTTATACTAGCAATTTTTTGAGGTTCATGTTCTGCTTTTCCGTATAATACACGACCAGACTGTTGCTCCATTAATACAGCATTTCGAGCACTGACATTGCTGTTCATCTTTGCATATGTAGGAATTGGCATAACGCTTGCGTACATAATAAGAAGCGTAATGATTACACAAATTCGTCTCATATTTCCCCCCACGTCCTTTTGGCACTTTTTGTACAAGTGTATGCTTGGCCTTTTAAAATATGAACGAAATCTTCCTTCTGCTTCCATTAAAAAAGACGCAGAGAATTTGCGTCTAATATGGTGTCCATTCAATTTGTTTCGCAGTTTCAAACCTTTTTTCTACATCAGGCCAATTTACAACATTCCACCAGTTTTTAATATATTCATCTTTTCGATTTTGGTATTGTAAATAATACGCATGTTCCCAGACATCTAGTACAAGGAGTGGTATCGTATCCCATTGTGTAAATAATTGATGAAGTGTACTTTGCAAAATTTCTAACCTTCCAGACCGGGGCACCCAAACGAGAATTGCCCAGCCTGAACCTTCTACTTTAGAGGCCGCTTCTGTAAAATGTTTTTGGAAACGTAAAAAGCTCCCAAAATCTTGTTCGATTTGTTGTGAAAAAGCACCTCTTGGACTTCCACCACCGTCTTTTTTCATGTTATTCCAAAATATCGTGTGTAAGTAATGACCTGACCCATGAAAAGCCGCTTCTCTTTCCCAATGCTTAATTAAATCAAATTGATTTGTTTTTCTCGCTTCTTCCATCATCTTCTCTGCTTTATTTAACCCTTCCACGTAACTCCGATGATGTTTATCATGGTGTAACATCATAATTTCTTTAGAAATATACGGTTCTAACGCATTATACGGATAAGGTAATGGCGGTAGTGTATGTCCTCCAATTGGAACAGCTCGTTCGCTATCCCCTCTTTCATATAATTCATATTCCTCTTCTTCTTGCATAAATACTTCCTGCAAGTGATGCTGAATATGTTCTACATCATCACTTATTTCATACATAAACTCTGCATCTGTTTCATACTCATGCTCTTTCATACGCTCTAACAACGTCTGAATTTTATAAGCAAGCATATGGACATCATACACTTCCATTGCGCGGCTATCTAATACGTGAAGAACACTTTCACACCAATTTTCTACTTCATGAAAGTAATCTGTAAATACACCTTGCTGATTCATGTTGCACCTCCCTAATGCTATCCACTTAACTATATTCAATGAAAATCCCTTATATAACTGTACAAAAGGAAAAGAAGCTAAGTCACCTTAGCTTCTTTTCCGCAATCAATATTTGTGTAACATCTTTGTCTGATAATCCGTCTCATAATATTCTAGTTCTTCACGCATCAATTGAAATTTACCTTCTAAACTCTTCATCACTTGCCCCAAAGATGCAGGTGGTGTTTGTTGAAAAACGATAGAATTTTTTCCTGTATATGCAGACCGACTATTTTCATACCAATAATCACTCTTCGGTGAAAAAAACTCTGCAATTACTTGATGGTAAATCTTATATAAAATTTTTTCAGCTGCTGTTTTTCGAAATGGCTGACTATTCAACAAAACAAAACATGCATCATGTCCTTCTTCGCAAAAAACGAGAAGTCGTCTCATTGATGCTAATAACCCTTTATAATATTGCTCGTTCCCTGCCGGTGTCTCCTCTAATAAAGAAGGCAACGTATGATAATTCACATAATTGGTTATTAAATGAATAGCATCTTCTAAAAATATAGAAACTTGTTCTGTTTGATTTTCAACCATCAAATTAGACATTTTTTCTCTCTCCTTTGCCATTTCACGCTATTTCTACTCTTTTATTTTTATGTAATTCAGCCAATATTTCTTGTACTTTCAACACCGTTCCCTCATCAAAATATTGTTGAAATTCTTCCATATTATTTAAATACAAACGTTTTTGCGCACGAAGCTCCCTATCTTTCACTAAACAACATATCGCTACAATATCGCGCAAATATATGTTTTGTTCTTCTACTTTATACACTGGATTTCCTTCAAAAGGAGTAATTTCTTGTAAAACTTCTTCAAAATATCGAACGTATAAAACCGAAAAAGTTTTCTCTTTATCATTTAATATATATGTCACTTCAGATCTGTTAAAAAAATCCTCTGATGTATTAGGTTTCGCTTTTTCTAACTCATATCCTACATAACCTTTTATAATCATATACTCCCCCCTCCTCCTTCTTTTATCTTATTCTAACTTAATTTTCTGATAAACAAAATATTCTTTTAAATATACCTATATAAAAAATAGCTCCCCTATACAGGAATTTACCTTTTTATTTTTCTTGAAGTTTGTCATAATAATATTATTGTCTCAGTTTTCTTACACAAGGAGAGTTGTATTTATGTCGTTTTCATGGAAACGTTTCTTACAAATCGGGAAAATTATCTTCCCATTTGTTGTATTAACAATTGTATTCTTTCAAGCAAAAAAAGAATTAGCGGGCATTTCTTTTTTAGAAGCGATTGATACAATTAAAAACATTCCAACTGGAGGAGTCTTTTTAGCAATTACACTTGGTGCATTCGCTGTATCAACAATGTTCTTTTATGACTATGTTATGCTTCGTTACTTAAAAGCTGATATTCCTGTCCAAAAGATTTTCCGTATCTCGTGGATTGCTAATACTTTAAATGGATTTATCGGGTTTGGTGGTCTCGTTGGAGCCGGCGTACGCACAATGCTTTATCGTCCATACATAAAAGAAAATGGAAAACTTATTAAAAGTATCGCTTGGATGACAACTGCCTTTATTAATGGATTAGCCATTCTTTCATTTCTTGGTCTTATCGGAATATTAGACACGAGATTTATTTTGCATGAAAAACCATGGCTATGGCCTGTTCTTATCTTCTTTGCTCTTTTCGTTCCTATATATATCGGGTTTTCTAAATTAAAAAATAGAAAAGCGACGCAAACAGAGGGACAAGAAGAAGAGGAGAAAAACCCAACCGTTTTATACTCATTAGTTTCATTAGTCGAATGGGTATCTGCTGGTATTGTTATGTACGTCATATTATTATTATTTGGCATTGAAATCGAATTCCAAAAGTTTTTAGGCGTATATGTCATTGCTGCTTTAGCTGGTGTCGTTAGTCTTGTTCCTGGTGGCCTTGGATCATTTGATCTTGTCTTCTTAACTGGGCTTGGGCAATACGGCATCGATACAGGTGTTTTACTCCCTGCTATGTTATTATATCGTCTCGTCTATTACATCTTACCATTCTGCCTTGGTCTCATTTTTGCAGCTTTTGAAATGACAGGAGTAGCCATTAAAAAGTTTGAAGATAAACCTTTTATTGCGCCTGCATTAGAGACAACTGGTGTTATATGGACTTTGCAGCGTGACTTTCTAGGAAAGTTAGGTTCTTGGGCATCTGCTGCTTTAACAGTATTTGCTGGCTTAATGGTTATTTTATCAACCATTCTACCGACAAGTATAAATCGGGCACACGCCTTACATATTCTAGCTCCAAAACACCTTATTCAATTTTCTTTTAGCTTATCGCTAACATTCGGTATTCTCCTACTCATTCTTTCACGGGGGATATATTACGGAACAAAACGTTCTTATTATATGACGATTGTTTCTTTAATTGGAGCGGCTATTTTTAATACACTAAAAGGAATTGATGTTGAAGAAACGTTTATTTTATTAATCGTACTCGCTGTATTGTATATGCTTCGTAAAAGGTTTGTACGTGAGAAAATGGAAGTCTCACTTTCCGATATCGTAAAAGTTTTTATATTCCTACTTGTAACGTTATATTTATATAAAAACTTAGGTATTTTATTTGCAGGTGCAAAGGAAGCTTTCAAACCTGATTTTGTCGTTCGTAATATTACACAAGTGAAACGAAGTGCATTAGCAGCTGCCTTTTTTGTTCCTACTTTTTTACTAATTGGTTCACTCATTGCAAATCGTTATCGAAATGAATTTCCCGGGCAACCAGCTAATGATAAAAGATTACAAAACTTCTTAGATGAACATGGTGGAAACGTACTTAGTCATTTAGGTTTTCTAGGAGATAAGCAGTTCTTTTTCAGTAGTGATGGAAAAGCACTCATTCTCTTCTCAATAACTGGAAAACGACTTATTGTACTAGGTGATCCAATTGGGGACCCTTCCTCCTATCGTACTGTACTGCAAGAGTTTTTAGCTGAGGCTGATCGATTTGGATACATTTGTGTATTCTACCAAATTGAAAGTAAATGGATGAGTTTATATCACGATTTTGGTTATAACTTCTTTAAGCTCGGTGAAGAAGCTGTTGTTGATTTAAATACATTTACAATAACAGGAAAGAAACGCGCTGGCATGCGAGCTACTTTCAACCGTTTTGAAAGAGAAGGCTATACATTCTCTATTCACGAGCCACCTTTCTCAGACGAATTATATGAAGAGTTAAGAAAAGTTTCAGATGCATGGCTTGGTGGAAAAAAAGAGAAAGGTTTTTCACTCGGATACTTCGATCGTGAATATATTAGTCGTGCTCCTATTGCAACATTATCTGATGCAGATGGAAAAATTATTGCATTCACAACATTCATGCCCGTATATCAAAACGGATCATTATCTGTCGATTTAATGCGATATTATCCAGATGCGCCTAGCGGCATTATGGACGCAATTTTCATCCACTTATTCCAGTGGGCAAAAGAAAATGAATACCACTCCTTTAATATTGGTATGGCACCACTTTCAAATGTTGGTTTATCCACACAGTCTTTCTGGTCTGAACGAGTGGCTGCTGCAATCTTTAATAACGTTCGTTATACGTATAGTTTCAGCGGATTACGCCATTTTAAAGAAAAATATAAACCAGCATGGAGCGGTAAATATTTAGCATTTAGGAAGAATCATTCTTTACCAATTACAATGCTCTCTGTAACAAAATTAATAGGAAAAAGAAAAAACAGCTAAATTCTTAGCTGTTTTTTCTTTTTTGAACTTGTACAATAAATTCTTTTTCATACTTCTTACCATTTATATAGAAATTCCCCCACATTTTATACGTGCCCTCGGCAGGAAATGTAATCCGGTATTGTAATTGCTCATCCGTATCTACAGGCATAGCGTATAAAAAGTTCTCCTTCGTTTCATCCACGATATAGAGTGACTCTACTTCTCCTCTCTCTGAATGTAATTTCAATTTTTCACCCTTTTTCGCTTGAAACTGAAATGTTAACGTAACTGGTTCATTCGGATATAATGCACCAAATAAAAGAGAAACTTCATACTCTCCTATTTTTTTTGTAAGTACACTGTCGATTGGAAATTTCACTTTTTTCTTATTGTTCTCCTCTTTCGTTCTACCAAAATCTTTCCTAGCGAATGACTCTACGGACTTATTTTTATCTTCGTATAAAAATATTGTATATTCTTCGTCTTTCGCTATTTTGGAAGATAACTTATATGACCCGTTCCCTGCAAATGTAGGTTTAATTTGTTGTATGTGTTTTAACTGTCCATCTACAATCACTGCCCGAATTTGATCATTTACACCACGAATTTCATTATTCTTTTTGTTTAACAACTGAAATACAATATCTACTTTCTCATTTCCCTTTCCATTTGACACATCCCACTTTACTTCCTGAACATCTCCTACAGTCTCTTCGTTTTCTTGATATTTTTTTATGTAAAATCCTCCTGCCACAATAAGTACTAACGCAATAAGTCCAATGACAAGATTTTTCAAAACATCACCTACCATTTTTATTGTCTCTGTTCATACAAAACTTCTTAAGGTATATATTCTAGATTATGATTTATGAAATCCTCCTATTTTGCACATATTACAAATAATAAAAAGATTTTAATTGAAAGGATTCGTAGTGTATAATGCAAATGATATTGATTTCTATCAATACATTATAAGGAGGACTTTTCATGAGTGTACATATCGAAGCAAAACAAGGCGAAATCGCTGAATCTATTCTATTACCTGGTGATCCATTACGTGCAAAATATATCGCTGAAACATTTCTAGAGGATGTTACTTGCTATAATAACGTACGTGGTATGTTAGGTTTCACTGGAACTTATAAAGGAAAACGTGTATCTGTTCAAGGTACAGGTATGGGTGTTCCTTCTATTTCTATTTATGTAAACGAATTAATCCAAAGCTACGGAGTTAAAAATTTAATTCGCGTTGGAACTTGCGGTGCAATTCAAAAAGATGTAAAAGTTCGTGATGTTATTATCGCAATGACGGCTTGTACTGATTCTAATATGAACCGTTTAACATTCCCAGGATTTGATTTTGCACCAGCTGCAAACTTTGATCTTTTAAAGAAAGCTTACGATGCTGGAACTGAAAAAGGATTACACGTTCGTGTCGGTAACGTTTTAACAGCAGATGTGTTTTATCGTGAAAGCATGGACATGGTTAAAAAACTTGGAGATTACGGTGTATTAGCAGTAGAAATGGAAACAACTGCTCTTTACACATTAGCAGCGAAATACGGTGTAAATGCATTATCTGTATTAACAGTTAGCGATCACATCTTCACTGGCGAAGAAACAACATCTGAAGAGCGTCAAACTACATTTAACGAAATGATTGAAATCGCTTTAGATGCAGCAATTCAACAATAATACATTAAAGAACTTGTCATACGTCTGGCGAGTTCTTTTTATGTGACTTTTTATAAATAACTATTTTATAAAGAGACAGATTTCTCCCCTCTACTTTCTTGTAACGTTTGTTATAATAAAGTGAAACTTTAATCAGTGGGGATTTTTCCCATTCTCCATTGATTATTAGTTGAACCAATCAGGATTTTACGGGCAGTTGATCTCCCGCCTAACTCCCTTGTATTTGCCGAATTTTGAAGTAGGAGTCTTATTACCTGTTAAGGCGGGATAAAGAAATCATTTACAGTATTTCTCATAAGAGGTGACGCAGTGAAAAACAGAAGTATCGTCTTTAAACTATTTTTATTAACATCAACTTTATTTACAATAATATTCCTACTTTTTTTCCTAGGACAATCTCTATTTTTAGAGAAATTTTATATTAATAAAAAAGTAAAAACAGTTCAAACTGCTTTTGAAAAATTCGTAGATAATTATGACAAAAGTGATAAAAGTTATGAGAAAGTTAGAAAACTAAAACAAGAATTTCATGATAAAACAAATGCCGATATGCAGTTTTTGGATTCTAACGGTATTATTAAAAGTGATAACAATTACTATATCGATGTATTTAATCCCAACAATAATAAACAGTATTCCATTCCACTCAATAATCTTTTAACACCAGAAGAATATAATAAATTCGAAAATTTAGGTTTAAAAAAAGATGTAATAATTAATGTTGATGGAGTCGTACAAGAGAATAATATAATTACACCACAAAAATTAGGAACGAATTATAATCAATGGCAAAACGAACATTTCTATTCGGACTTTCAGTCAATTAATGGTAATCCTTCCAAGAATAGACTTACGAGCCGATACAAATCTACAACTCGCATCGTCTTTACAGGTGTTATAACTAAGTTACAGCTCCCATCAAAAGCTGAGGTTCGTCTTGCAAATGATATTGAAACATTACAAGCCGTTCAATATTTTGCAGATATTATTAGAGATGGCACTTCTAACTCGAACCAATTAAACACGTTCATATTAGATGGTGGCGAAAATATAAAAAATAGTATCTTTGTAAAACCGATTATAGAAAACGGAAAGATTACAGAATATGCTTTTGCGATAGCATCTTTGCAGCCCGTTAATGAAGCGATGCTCGTTTTAAAAGACTATTATGTTTATGCCTTAATCATCGTGTTTCTCGTTATTATTTTGTTATCCTTCTACTACTCAAAAATCATTGTTAAGCCATTAATTAAAATAAATCGTGTTACAAAAAAAATGGCTAATTTTGATTTCAGCGAGAAATTACCTGTTACAGCTGACGATGAAATTGGCGGGCTTTCTGGCAGTATCAATACATTATCTGTAAATTTAAAAGATCGAATCGATCGATTAAATGTCGCTAATACAAAGTTACAACAAGATATTGAACGTGAACGTCAATTAGAAAAAACAAGAAAAGAATTCATTTCTGGCGTGTCACACGAATTAAAAACACCACTGAGTGTAATTAGAAGTTTTGCAGAAGGAATTAAAGATGGTGTTAGTAAGGATACTTCGTATTATACTGATGTTATTTTAGAAGAAACAGAAAATATGAACAGGCTGATTGTTGAAATGTTAGAATTAGCAAAGTTGGAATCTGGTACTTACAAACTAGATATGACGACGTTCTCAATCGGTGAATTAACGCAACAAGTCTACACAAAATTATTATTTAGCATGGAAGAAAAACATTTACAAGTGAATGTCGATGCAGACCCTTCTATACTTGTTAAAGCAAATCGTAGCCGTATTGAGCAAGTAGTTGTGAACTTACTAAGTAATGCAATCCGTTATACGCCAGATGGAGAAAAAATACAAGTCTCTATTATAGAAGCAGAAGATACCGTAAAAGTCGAAATCGAAAATACAGGAAACCCTATCCCTGAAGAAAGTCTTGAAAAAATTTGGGATCGCTTCTATCGTCTAGATGCATCACGTAGCCGTCACACTGGAGGTACCGGTCTCGGATTATCTATTGTTAAAAACATTTTAGACCTCCATCATGCCGAATACGGTGTGTATAATACGACTAACAGTGTTGTATTCTATTTCAATTTACAAAAAGTAAAAGAAGTCAAATAATTTGTCTTAATTTCACTAGGAGTTCACATGAAATTCACACTCTCCCTTTATAGTAAGAAACAAGTTAATCCTTTCCTTTACACATATAAAAGAGGAGAGTGCGTGAAATGAAACAAGCAGGACAACCTATTCAAAATGAAAAACAATTAGAAACTATCAAAAATATACTTTTACAATCTTCGAAACGTGATGGCTTATTATTCGTATTAGCTGTAAATTCTGGCTTAAAAGTAAGTGAAATCTTACAATTAAAAGTTAGTGATGTAATCGATGAAAATGAAAATGTTCGCCATTCCATTTTATTTTACAATGAAAAAGTGAAGAAACATAAATGGTTTGCTGTAAATGAAGACTTACAGCACGCAATCGAAGACTACATGAAAGAACGTAAAACTTGGAAACGTAATGAACCATTGCTAAAATCTCAAAAAGGAACAAAATCTATTACGAGACAACATGCATGGTACATTTTAAACAAAGCTGCAAAAGAAGTTGGATTAGAAGGGATTAGCTCACATACACTTCGAAAAACTTGGGGTTATTGTGCATACAAATCAGGTGTTGATATTGCATTTTTACAACACTTCTTTGATCACAGTACTCCATCAAAAACTTTAAAGTATATCGGTATTGCTTAATAACTCTTATACATAAAAAAGGTTACCATTTGAAAATTTGGTAACCTTTTTTATATTTCATATTCTCTTTTCTTGTCTCTCCTATACTGTAGTGGTACTCTAATACTAAGGGGGAGAAATTATGAACACACTTACAATTGAATTACCAAAAGAAACGGCTGAAAAACTTGATTTATTAAAACAAGCTTATGAAAAGAAAACAGGTGCTTCTATCTCTGAGAGCACTCTCGTTCAAACACTTATCTCAAAAGAATTTATCCAGGCGATAACTCCTTTTGATTTACAACAATTTGTCAACGGAAAAGAACAGCATTAATGCTGTTCTTTTTTTATCTCTATTTAAAATATACAAAGTTTTTTATATATTTTTAGAAAAACCATTGACAATGATAATGATAACCATTATCATTTATTATGAAGCCAACAATTGATGAATCAACCAAACGCTCAGTAACATTGTTACCCCTCTTTTTCATATAGAAAGGCACTGTACATTCCCCCTGTTTGTACAGTGCCTTTCTTGTTTATTATCATTCAAAAAAATTTAATTGCTCCGGCTTCGGCTCACCATATGTAATGTTCATCATTTTCATAAGCTGTTTCGCATTATCTGCTGCATCCCCACCTGAATTGTTGTTAAACAGTACGTATATATCCTTTGTTTTCTTTTTTAATTGCTCTAGTCGTTCAACCCATTCTTCCAGTTCTTTATTGTTGTAGCGATATAAACAGCGAACCGCTCTCCAATTTTCCCCTTTATCAAGCCAACCATGAACATTTCGACCGTGAAAACGTATTAATGCCATGTCTGAATTCGTAACCTCTAACACGAGTGGCACAGAACCTATCCCAGCCTGTGGTTCATCACAAATTGTATGAACCCATTTCTCCTGTTCTAGAAACTGTAACGTCTTATCTATCATTTCTGGATAAAACCATGTTTGATTTCGAAATTCTATTGCACATGGTAAACCTTCCATTTTTTCTTTCGTATATCGAAGAAAATCTACATTTTTCTTTTTGCAATCAAACCATGGTGGATATTGAAATAAAATTGTTTTTAATTTATCAGCTTCTAATAAAGGAAGAATAGACTGTTTATACACATCAAACATCTCATCGAACGTAGAAAAAGGAATTTCACCTTTCATATGTCCTGTCATTCCTTGATACGCTTTTACGACAAAAGAAAAATCTTTCGGCGTTTCCATTGCCCATTTTATATAATTTCGTGCAGGTTGCATCGCGTAAAATGAACTATCCACTTCCACAATAGGAAAATACTCGCTATATGTTCGTAATTTATTTCTATTTTCATAGGAATCTATGTATAAAGAATTATGATCTCCCCATCCTGTCACTCCAATGAACAGCACATATATCCCTCCCTTTTTAACTTCATCTTCTATTCACTTTCCAAACACTTTGCATCATGTAGCCTTTTCTTTAAGAGTATCCTTATAAAAATATGATATACTATATGGAAGAATTTTTAAAATGAGGGGTTATTTATTTATGCTTCCAAACGATGCTACTGTATCTCATGAAAAACGAATTGAAGAACTAGAAAATAAAGTACGTTTTTATGAAGAACTTGTGAATCAATTACCACATCATTTCACATACAAAAATCCACATATTGGTTTACGAATAAAGAAAACCAGAACAACTCATTCCATTCAAGAAATACCAAAAGAAAATAAAGAAGCTAATTTTCAACTTACTTGTGATTCATTATTTTTATTTGAACAACTTGAAAAACACTTTGTTCATATTTTTGATGCCTTTTCACATCATGTAACCTTTGTCGATAGTAAAGGGAATATTACTTTATGTAATCAAGTTGCCGCAGATGATTTCGGTGTAATACGTAATGATATTATTGGAAAACCAATTCAACAATTACTAAACTTGCCGGAAGAAAAAATTAAAGCAATTGAAACATTAAGAACGGGAACAGAAATATATAATGAAGAAGTTTTAGACAAAAATTACGGTATTATAAATAACCGAATTATTCGTGATTATAACGGTGAGATTTTTAGAGTTATTAGTGTCTTTCATTATTTAAATACAGAACGTGATGCAGAGAAGTTTTCGTTAGCAGGGCGAATCGCAGCTGGAATTGCACACGAAGTACGAAATCCTCTTACAACAGTACGAGGATACTTACAATTTTTACAAGAAAGCGTTTCTACATCAAATCAAGAGTTATTTAAAAACTTGCTTATCCCTGAATTAGATCGTGCAAATAATATTATTACAAAATTTTTAGCTGTTTCAAAAACACGGGAATTTACAAGAGAACCGTTTCCGATCAATACATTTTTACGTGACTATATTCAACAGTTACTAGCTAGTGAAGTCTCCTTGCATAACATTTCAATTGATTATAACTTCTCTAATGAATTAGATGATATTTTAGTCAATATTGATCGACATGAACTTGTTCAAGTGTTTTTAAATCTATTTCAAAATGCCGTCGATGCTCAAGGCGACAAACCTCTTTCTATTCAAATCACTAGTTATCGCCTTGATAACTTCGTTCGGATTACTTTCACAGATAATGGAATTGGTATTCCTCCAGCTATTCAAGAATATATCTTTGATCCATTCTTCTCAACGAAGGATTCGGGAACAGGACTAGGCTTGTCAGTAACAAAAAAAATCATCCAAAATCATAACGGTACGCTCAAAATGACTAGTGCTCCAGACGGTACAACCTTCACTATTTCTATTCCGATTTTACCTAAAGTAAATCGTGAAGCAATTAACTTATAAAATGATAATGCTGTTCTATGAACTCCCTTTAATTGTTAAGCAAACTCTAACAATTAAAGGGAGTTTTTTTATGCTAATTTATTCTCTTTAAAACATATAGATTTTTCTCTACTTTTTTATTGTTCGTGTTAGGTAGGTAAACTTCTTATTTTTTGAGAAATAGTAGTTTGTCCATCACGAATTTAATTTGAATTTCATTTTAATATATAGTAACGACTATTTATTCTATGAAAGAAAGGAATGAAAAGATGAACAATAAAAATAAAGGAAAAGTATTTTATGGTAATGATTGTTGAGAAGTAAGAGCATGTAGCCATATTAACATCCCTAAGTCAGAACTTACAGAATTTGTTAGACTTCTTCAAGCTCTTGGTCAAGCTATTCTAGTTCAATATGGATCTGGTTGCCTAGGTGGAGGAACTACGGGGACTACTGGTGCTCAAGGGCCTCAAGGCGCTCAAGGACCTGCGGGCGATACAACTGCGACACTATCTGTCTTCCGAATTTACTAACCACAATTTCCGAAAATATTTTGGGAGAACTAAGCACATTTATAAGTAATAGATGTGATTTTGATTGTCTATTAAATCTCTCTTTTAATAAAAAGGAGCACTTATTTGGGAGGATAAGTGCTCCTTCTTTACGTTTCTTTACCTCAAATTTACTCTATCTTAATCCTCATTTTGTATGATAAATAATGAAGTCAAAGATATGAAAGAGGGATGAAAAATGAGAGTTATGTCACTGATACGCATTTGGATTGCTCTTATGGTATGCATTATTTTATGTGTAGGATTTTTTTTAACTCTAAAATATTCCACTATTTCAAAAGCGGAGAGAAAAACAGTTCCATACAAACTTTTGTATACGAAACAAAACGACATCCCTTATTCCAATTCCACAAATAATGAAAAAAAAGTTATAAAAGGAATGCTTATTACGAAAGCTTCTAACTACGAAACTCTACTTCAAATTGCTGAAACGATTAAAGATCAGTATACAAATAAAGGAATTGATGAAATCACGCTGTCTATCCATAATGAAAATAATGGTAGTTATGAAGAAGAATTACCTTACGAACCGATTAGTAAAGGAACAATAATCGTCACATACGATTCTCAATCTTTTGGCATTACGAACATTACTCTTAATGAATAGTAGCATTTATCTCACTCATTATGAGCTCACTTTATTTTTCACACGAGAAAGAGGCGAATAATGAAATTCGCCTCTTTTTTTACCATAATGATGGAATCCACTCTTTCACTTTATCAAACCACTCTTGCTGTTCTTTTTTCCTTTGTTGCTCTTCTTCTTGCCTTTTCTTTTCTTCTTCTTTTCTTCGCTTTTCTTCTTCAATTGTTTGCAATTGTTTTTTATAGTCCGCCTCAGATATTAACGACAATTGGAACGCTTTTTGGGCTGGGTTTGCATTTGCTTTTTTCATGATATCCCGGAACATCGTCGTTGTAATTTGGCTACCACCCGGAACATAATGCTCGCTATCTGTTTTGTCATATCCTACCCAAATCGCACCTACTAAATCTGGTGTGTATCCTACAAACCACGAGTCCTTTGCCCCTACGCTCGGGCCATTTACAAGTTGAGTCGTCCCTGTCTTTCCTGCTGTATCAACATTATTAACTTTCGCTTTTCCACCTGTTCCCTTTTCTACAACACCTTTTAATAAATACGTCATCTTTTGAGCGATTTTCTCACTCGTCACTCGTGTCTCTTTCTTATACCATTTCCCTATTATCTCCCCTTCAGCATTTTGAACTTCTCTAATTGCATGAGCCTCTACTTGAACCCCATCATTAGCGAATGTACTATATGCTTGGGCCATTACAAATGGAGATGTCCCTACATGCATCCCACCTAAAGCAATTGGATACGTACGGTCTTCTGGTACTAATGGAATACCAAATCGCTCTAAAGATTTCAATCCTTTATCTAATCCTATTTGTTCTAATAACCACACAGCAGAAACATTATACGACTTTGCTACCGCTTCGTACATTGTCACATTACCATGAAAAGCCTGATCACTATTTTTAGGTTCATATTCTTTAATATGAAATGGTTCATCCTTTAATATATCGTATACCTCATACCCTTGTTCTAAAGCGGGTACATATACAGCTAGAGGCTTTAATGTTGAACCTGGCTGTCTTTTTAATTGCGTAGCATGATTAAATTGTAAAAACTGATATGGTCCTCTCCCCCCAACTAAAGCTGGAACACCGCCTGTTTTGGGATTTATAAGGACTACACCCGTTTGCATAAGTTGATCTGAGCCACTATCTTTGAAATAACTATCATTATTCACAACATCTTCTATAGCTTGTTGTTTTTTCGGATCCAGCTCAGTATAAATACGATAACCACCTGCTAAAATTTCATTTTGTGTTAATTCATACTTATCCATCGCTTCTCTAACTATATAGTCTACATATTGGGAGTATTTACCTTTATATTTATCATCAACCCCACGTTTTAATACAAGGCCTGACTCTTTTTCTTTATTGTATTGCTCTTCAGAAATATATCCTTGTTCCTTCATTAAACTTAATACGACATTACGTCGTTCAATTGATTTATTAAAGTTTTTATAAGGCGAATACGCAGACGGCGCTTTAATTAAGCCCGCGATCGTTGCAGCTTCTGAAATTGATAAATCTTTTACCTCTTTATCAAAATAAGATTTAGCTGCCCTCTTTATCCCCCAAGCACCTTCCCCAAAATAAATTTGATTCATATACATTTCAATAATTTCATCTTTTGTATAAGTACGTTCTATTTTTTTCGTTAAAAAGTATTCCTTTATTTTACGAGAAAATGTACGATCTTGTGTCAGAAATACATTCTTCGCGAGTTGCTGTGTAATCGTACTTCCCCCTGCTACAACTTCTCCTGCTGTAATATTTTTAAAAACTGCACTTATAATTCCACTATAATAAATACCATGATGGTTAAAAAATCCCTTATCTTCTACTGCAACAATTGCCTGAACCATAATATCAGGAATATCTTTTCTTTTAACGCCTTCTGTTTTCGAAGAAGCTAATTTAGTTGCGACCTCATTATTTGCATCATAAATTAAAGTCGGTTGTGGAACAGCTTGTTTTAATTCAGATATGTCTTGAATGGAAATTATTATATTTACAGCAATAAATAGAGTAACGAGTACACTTCCCAATACAATTAATGAATTACGAAGTTTCTTCCTCTTATTGAACCACTCAAGCATTTTTTTAAAATGAGTGTTCTTCAATTTCATTCGTTCACTTCCTTCATTTATTTACACTCTTCTTTTTAAAAGGAAGAATATACCGCCTTTTAAATTTATTATAATAACGTAGTCATTCCTATAGTGTAAAGCTTTTCTTTTACATTCATACTTTTTGCAAGAAAAGGACATTCTACAAGTAAGATATTCACTATTGGATATTAATATTATTAATAGAACAACAAGAGTTATGTTAAGTTTTTGTAAACTTTTCGATAAAATGTTTTAAAAAACGACAGTTTTTTGTTAGAATTGATTAGCCAATATATTTTACATATATTACTTTTGTGGGGGTAACAATAATGGTCTTTAAATCAAAAAAAGATAAATTTTCTGAAATGTTAATGAATGTTTCCGAAAATTTAAAAGAAGGCGCGCAATTTTTCGTGGAGTATAAAATTAAAAATGCTAGCGATTTAAAAGAGTTTTCTATGCGCATGAAAGAGTATGAGTCAAAAGGTGACTCATTTATTCACGAAATCATTATGGAGCTAAACAAAGCGTTTATTACTCCGATTGAACGTGAGGACATCCTACAACTTGCAATGAGTATGGATGATGTATTAGACGGATTAGATCACAGTGCTGGTCTGTTCGAAATGTATTCTATTACAGAAGCTGATGAATACATGATTAAATTCGTAGAAGCAATTAATCAATGTGCAATTGAAATTGCAAATTCTGTTGAACTACTGTCTAAAAAGAAGTTAGTCGACATTCGTACGAACGCGATTAAGATTAAGGATTACGAATCACAATGCGATGATATTCGTCGTCATGCGATTAAGCACTTATTCTCTCGTGAGAAAGATCCGATTAAGATTATTCAATTTAAAGAGATTTACGAAGAGCTTGAAGAAGTAGCTGATAGCTGTCAAAGCGTTGCAAACGTATTAGAAACAATTATTATGAAGAATGCGTAAGGAGTTTGATCATGGATACACTCTTGATACTGACCGTTTTAGTAGTCATTTGCGCTTTAGCTTTTGACTTTATCAATGGATTTCACGATACAGCAAACGCTATTGCAACGGCTGTTTCAACGAAAGCTCTAAAGCCTAGACATGCAATTATTATGGCAGCTATTATGAACTTTTTAGGTGCAATGACATTTACAGGTGTAGCAAAAACGATTACAAAAGATATCGTTGACCCATTTGCTTTACAAAATGGTTCTCTTGTAATTTTAGCTGCTTTACTTGCGGCGATAGCATGGAACTTAATTACTTGGTACTACGGTATCCCAAGTAGTTCTTCGCATGCAATTATTGGCTCAATCGCAGGTGCAGCCATTGCTGCTGCTGGTATTAGCTCATTAAACCTTAAAGGATTCATTAAAATTCTTGAAGCTTTAATCATTTCACCAATTATCGCTTTCGTTATTGGTTATATCGTATACAGTATTTTTAAAGTGGTCTTTAAAAACTTTAACTTAACGAAAACGAACAAAAACTTCCGTATATTCCAGATTTTCACTGCAGCATTACAAGCCTATACACACGGTACGAATGATGCACAAAAAGCAATGGGAATCATTACGATGGCTCTTATGGCTAATAACTATCATACTTCTAGCGATATTCCGTTCTGGGTACAATTATCTTGTGCTATCGCAATGGGGCTTGGTACTTCTGTCGGTGGATGGAAAATTATTAAAACTGTCGGTGGACAAATTATGAAAATTCGTCCTGTAAATGGTGTAGCTGCCGATTTATCATCATCACTTGTTATTTTCGGTGCAACATTCATTCACTTACCGGTTAGTACGACGCACGTTATCTCTTCTTCTATTTTAGGGGTTGGTGCTTCTCACCGTGTGAAAGGGGTAAAATGGGGAACTGCAAAACGTATGTTAATTACATGGGTTATTACACTTCCTATTTCAGCTTCTTTAGCTGCTCTATTTTACTACCTATTACATTTTGTTTTCTAATCAAAAGTCGTCTTCCTTATTTTTCTAGGAAGACGACTTTTTTGTGAACAAGCCTATTTCTCATTAAAAAGCGTGTATAATAATTGGTGGATAAGTTATTTAGAGGAGTTGGCAATTTTGGAATACATCATGTTACTTTTCATCGGACTAATCGCCGGGACAGTCGGCAGCCTAGTTGGGCTTGGAGGCGGAATTATTATTGTTCCATTATTAATTGGATTACACAGTTTATCACCACAACTTGCAGTAGGGACTTCTATGGTAACAGTCGTTTTTACAGGGCTATCTTCCACCCTTACTTATATGAAGCATAAACGAGTAGATTATAAAAGTGGACTTATTTTATTTATCGGAAGCGGCCCTGGTGGTATTATCGGATCATGGGCAAATAAATTTTTAAACCAAGACACATTTTCTTTATACTTTGGGGTTTTCCTTATATTCGTCTCAATTCTACTTATGCTTCGAGACAAATTAAAACCGCTTTCCCTCTCAAATACGTCTGTAATTAAGCGTTCTTTTACAGATAATGATGGAAATACTGTGCACTACCAATTCCCACCGTTTCTTGCTATCTTTATTGCCTTTATAGTTGGGTTTATATCTGGGTTATTTGGAATTGGTGGCGGTGCCTTACTTGTTCCAGCAATGATGCTTCTTTTTGCATTCCCAGCACATATTGCAGTAGCAACTTCAATGTTCATCGTATTTCTATCAGCAATTGTAAGTTCTGCAACTCACATCTCACTTGGAAATGTCAGCTGGATTTATGCATTAATCCTTATTCCTGGTGCATGGATCGGCGGAAAAATCGGGGCTTACATTAATACAAAACTAAGTGGTAACGCCGTAATTAATTTATTACGTATTACGTTAATTATTCTTGGAACTAGATTAATCATTATTTCCCTTTTATAACGTATTCTTTTTAGAATGCGTTTTTCTTATACACATGAATATAAAAATCCTCCGAGGAGAACAAATAAAATTAAACAAACACATAATAACATATAATTTGAAATATGTACTTTCTTCAAGTTGACCACTCCTATAACTGCGACTGTTATCTTTATGATAGCGAAAAAATAGTTCACTTGCAGTTACAGAGTGCTAACAATGCAAAATCAATTATTACAAATTTTATCCTTATATTTCATTTCTTTGTATATTCTATCGATTTAATAAAAAAAGATGTCATATTGACATCTTTTTTAGTGAAGAAGTGACCATCCCATAAAGTCTTCATGTACTTGGCACGCCCTCTTATCATTTCGATCATATAATTCAGCATAACTATCTGTTTCTTCATCATAAGCCATCGTATAAATAATTTGGCCGTCTACTTCAACGGATAAAACGACTCCACCTTTCATCTCTTCTACATGAATGATAGCATTCGCCGGAATTCTCATATCCGTCATTCTCATCGCATCTAACAATATACTAAACCCCCTACAGCGTATTCATTGCTAGTACTATTACACACTAAATAGTATACTACTGTAATAGCATACATTTCGTCAATGAAATTGCTGTTGAAATAGCATATTGTCTATATACATATACGCTAAAATAGAAGAAATAGAAACATATTAATGGGGGGCTAACATTGATTCTACACAAAGGAGATGTACTATTCCGTCAAGGCGAGGACGGTCCTTTATACTTTATAAAAACAGGCTTATTAAAAGTAGTTCGGCTAGAGGAAGACGGAACACCATTTTTATTCAACATTATCGTTCCAGGTGAAACGATACCTCATCATTCTTTGATTTCACCGAAAGAATATCACGGTACAGCTATCGCTTTAATAAAAACAGAAGTTGAACCGATCACTAGTAGTGAATGGTATGAGAGACTTCAAGCAAATCCCGAATCATATGCCAACATCGCTATGCAATTGCAATCTAAATTAAGAATGATGCAACAACGAATTGATCAATTGACAACCGTCTCTCCGAAAGAACGTCTTCATCGTTTACAAGAATGGTTCACATTATATTTAGGTGACATTCCTATATATGAAATATTAACACAAACTGAAATTGGTCAACTGATAGGCATACGCCGTGAAACAGTTAACCGTTTATTACGAGAACAAATAAAAAACGAGGTAAAATAAATACCTCGTTTTTTTGTTTATTCTCATTCGTCTTATTGTAAGCTTGTTGCTGGGCCGAAAAATTCATAATGAATATGCTCTTGTTTCACACCTAAATCAGTTAGTGTAGCATTTATATGCTTCATAAATGCTACTGGACCACAAAAATAAAATTCTGCTTCAGTTGTCGGAATAATAGTTTTTAACCATTCGCTTTCAACGAAACCTTCTTTATCAAAGTTCTTCATTTCTATATCTTTTTCAGTCGGTGCAGAATAACAAGTATATGCTTTAACTTGTTCATATTCATTTTCTACTGCCTTAACGTGTTCTTTCATTGCATGTGTATTACTATTTATTGCTGCATGAACAAAATATACATTACGTTTTGAATCTTGTTCAATTAACGTATTTAACATACTCATCATCGGTGTAATCCCTACTCCACCACTAATTAGTACAACTGGTAATATTGAATCCATATTTAACACGAAATCTCCCGCTGGTGCACTTACTGGTAAAACATCTCCTTCTTTTACATGTTCATGTAAGTAATTAGACACTTTACCGTCTGGTGTATCTACACCTTTTTCTTTCTTTACACTAATACGATAATATTCTTTCCCAGGTGCATCGGATAAACTGTATTGACGATTATGTGTATATGTCTCACCTTCAATATTGATTTGAACCGTTACATATTGACCTGGGATGAATGAAGAAACTTTCCCTCCATCTTCAGGTTTCAAATAAAATGACGTAATAACATCGCTTTCCTTCACTTTTTTAACAATCACAAAGTTGCGGAAGTCTTTCCATCCACCTTCTTTATGTGCAGCTTCTTCATACATCTCTGCTTCAATGCTAATAAATGCATCAGCAATGACACCATATGCTTCTCCCCATGCATTTAAAACTTCATCAGGTGCACCTGCGACTTCTTTAATGGCACGTAGTAAACATGTACCTACAATCGGATAATGCTCAGCTTTAATACCTAAACTTCTATGCTTATGACCAATTTGTTTTACAACTGGAATAATTGCTTCTAAATTATCAATGTACGTTGCAGCTGCATAAACAGCATTCGCTAACGCTTGTTGTTGTCTTCCCTTTTTCTGATTCGTATGGTTAAAAATATTCAATAACTCCGGATGTTCTGAAAATAAAATTTGATAAAATCTCGTTGTAATTTCAACGCCTTTTTCTTGTAATAATGGTACTGTTGACTTTACGATTTCAATTGTTTTTGCACTTAACATTGTATCCCACTCCTCTATTTCCTTAACTGTTTTTAGTTTAACTGAATCTTATAATGCAGATTGTGATTTTAATCACTATTAACACGTTGTTTTTGTGAATAATATATGAACATTGCATTTACAAAAGAAAATAAGCTAACTAGAATTCTAGCTAGCTTATTATTTTGTTTGTATAGCTTGTTCAATTACCTTTCTATCTTTCCCATCACCAAACTCCGTATACCCCCAGATATTCGTTTCACCTCTATATTTATTTACGATAATATCCAAATCATGATATACACGGTGGGCATACACTACATACTCAATATTTTGAAGTTCCACACCTTTTTTTACAATTTCATAACTTCTATTTACATCGCGTTTTATTTTTTCATTCTTTATTTCCGTATGTATATTTTTTAAAGATGGTTCTTGTTGTTGAAACCATTGCTTAAATTGCTTCCAATCCCCGTCTGTATAATTCTCTGCTTTACCGTAATTTAAGAAATTATTATAGCTTTCATGTGTCATTCGAATAAAATCTAGCACTTTTGTCTCTTCTTGCACATCTTCTACTTGAGCTATTGTATTTACCTCAGCAGGCTTATTCGCATAATGTAACAGCACTTTCATAAGACTATAACTCGCAATGATCATTACGATAATAATCCCGAATACACTTAACAATTTCTTCATATACAGAACTCCTTCTCTACTAAAGATATTACAATGTATGACTATACTTGTAACATTCTCTCGTAGAAATATAATTCCTGTATTAATTCTTCCTATCATTTCGACAATATTTTTCTACACATTTCGTCTTGGCAAATGCTCCTGTAAAACAATATAACCTTCATAAGCTGTATAACCAAGTATAGCTATTAATCCGATATAACAAGCAAATACTGTCCATTTCGTTTTCGTATCCACTTTATAATAGTTTTCTTGTTGTTCCTTTTCTGTTTTCCATTCATTTAATTTTCTTTCTGACGCTTCAAATGCTTCTCTTATGTGAATAGTATACTCATCTATTTCATCTTCATATGGAACATAATCTAACGGTTCAAACTTCGGTAAAAGATACTCTAACACTTCCATTTTTTGAAGTTCACCTATTTGTAACTCTTTTTCCCGTTCACTTTGTCTTAATGCATTCATCTCATGATGCATCATGTATATAGTCCGATGTACAGCTCCAGTTTCTTTTAATTCCTCTTCAAGCCTAGCAACATATTCTTTCATTCCATCAATTTTATGCCCTAATTCCTTAATCGGCTCATCTCTCTTTATCACTCTGTATAATTCCATACAACCGATAATAACAATAAATCCTCCCAAAATACTTTTAAAGTAAATTGAATAGCCAAGTAATAAAATAAGGCCTGCTCCCCAAATTTTAGTACTGACAACTGAAATAATTCGCCCACCATCTAGCGGCGAAACAGGAATTAAATTAAAGAAATTAATCATACTTCCAAGCAAAATAACAAGCGCCCAAAACGGCTCTTGCGTCATTATATAAAGTGGGATCGCTGGTAAAAATGAAAGAAGTCCGAAAAGCGGCCCCATATAGGCGATGTAAGCTTCATCTTTCGCATTTTTCGGCATCTCTTTCATTCCAATAAGGGCCCCCATAAACGGAATAAAGATTGCTGGCGATGTTGGGATCCCCTTTCTTTTCGCAGCCCATAAATGGCCCATTTCATGAACAAACAACAAATAAATGAGCGCCACTCCAAATTTCCAACCATATAGAACTGCGTATGCGCCAAGCGATAGAAACATACTAAATACCGTTGAAAACTTTGCTAATTTAAAAATTGCAAATACCCACTTTAACTTAGACAGTAAAAATAGACCTATCGCAACAATAATTCCCCATAATCCTTTTTTATTATTTTTCATATTCCTCTCCTTTATCTCTCATTAATGAATCATATTCATTCATCAAAGCTTGTTCTTTTCTCTATTATGACATATTTTTTTCTATTGTTAGAAATAATGTTTATTTAATCCATTTTTAGCCAAAAATATAAATAAAGGAGGTATATACGAATGAATTTACAATCTCTCATAATAAGTGTTTTATCATTTTTAGCTTCAACTCTTATTTTTTATACAGTGAGCTATGTATTATTATTAGATTGGTTGCCAAATCACTTACTTATCACTCTTATCATTCTTTCCGCTCTTATGATTTCATTTCTTATTACACGAAAATCAATGAATGAGCCATCTGCAAAAGCAAAATAATAGAGAGGGTGTTCTTCCCCCCTCTCTATTATCATTTCCTAGGAAAGGCTACATACAATTTCAATTCAGCTACAGCCAATAAGGATCTTATCTCAAAATTCAGTTGGAACAAAGAAGTTAAGCGGGAATCAACGCCGAATTGGCAAAGACTATTAATCAACGAAAAATGAGCATCCTCTGCCGATTAAAGTCTCACTTTATCTTTGAAAATTCATTTTTTCACCATACTCTTTAACGATTTGAATTATATTTTGAAACACGCCTATTTTTTCTTTTTCACTGTTTAATATTTTCAAATCATACTTTTCGTAATATGTTTCTAATGATTTTAATTGTGATTCTGAAGCACCTTTTATCGGAACAGTAGCATGCAATTCATATTGCTTATACCCTTCCTTTACTTTTTCACCTAAAATCATTTCACTCTCTTTTGCTCCAATTAATTTTTGAACTTTTTCTGGGAAAGTGAGTTGCAAATAATACTCTCGTTCCTTCACTAACTTGTTATATAGTGATTGTGAAATCGTATACCGTACCATATAATTCACGTTTTGATCGCCCGCTTTAATATGAAACGCAGTAATCTGCAAATCTTTTTTTGTTACTTCCGTTAAAGGACCTACCTGCATCTCATCTTCTTTTTGTTCTGAAACATTTGGAAATATAGCCAAAAGCTTTTCCGTATCTTTTTCATTCAACATATACATAGCTTTCTTATATTGCACCCATCCTCGTCTATCTTCTCCCCTTAACCATGCATAATAAGTTTCTTTTTTCCCATCTCTACTAATTTGTATTTCATATTCAGGTTCACCGAAGCTTCCGGTTATTTCTTGTTTCTCAGCTTTATCCAAAATGTCTATTACTAACTTCGCTTCTGATTCCTGCAACTTTTTCTCTTTATGTTTTTTTTGTATAACGGTTACCCCAATTGTTTCTTTCACTTCATTCACCGTCTCTTCTACTTTTTTTGTTTCTTTTTTTTGCTCAGCTTGACCACAAGCTGCTAGTAACATAACAAATAACAACAATACATATTTCCCTTTCAAATTAATCCTCCTTTTACGATAAGAAATTCTTATAATCTTCATACATAAAACAAAAACGTGACATCCTATTAAATAAGTTATACTAATCATTGAAAGGAGGTCTTTATCATGTCCATTAATTTTCATGATCCAAATAATAAATACACATACGCAACAAGAAACGCTCATATTTCTTGGGCTGAAATGGTAAAAAACATTACAGACATACAAAACAAGCAAATAATTGATATTGGCTGCGGTGGCGGGATTTATACGAAAGAACTTGCTCTTATGGGAGCCAAAAATGTTGTGGGACTTGATTTTTCAAAAGAAATATTACAAGCTGCAAAAGAAAAATGCGGCAACATTCCAAATATTTCTTTCATCCACGGTGATGCACATAATATCCCATACCCTAATGAAACATTCGACATAGTTATTTCTCGTGCAGTTATTCATCATTTACAAGACATTCCTACATTTTTATGTGAAGCTTCTCGTATATTAAATAAAAACGGTGTACTTATTTTACAAGATCGAACGATTGAAGATTGTACAGTTCCAGGAAGTCCCGAATACATTCGTGGATA
This sequence comes from Bacillus sp. FSL L8-0152, assembly GCF_038006365.1. Lineage (NCBI taxonomy): Bacteria > Bacillati > Bacillota > Bacilli > Caryophanales > Bacillaceae > Bacillus > Bacillus sp. FSL L8-0152. Next base: position 1,503,991 of record NZ_JBBOVB010000001.1, on the reverse strand, counting down.
TTTTTTCTCTATATTTCCAAAACTCATTGAAATAGAGTCAAAAAGACGTCCAAAAACCAACACGATACAGAAAGAATTACAAAAACATTCTCTTCACGTGCTTCCCACACAAACACAATGGGAAGTACGAAAAATACATGATTCTGTAGAAGCATTACTACAAGATTTATCTCCTCGAACAGGTCGATCCATTCTATATGAGTTAACAGATGATGAACTTTCTCAACTTCTACAACATATACAGACCGCATTACAAAACGTCTCTCCTATTATTGAAAGAGATCGATGGACAATTTGGAGCGCCATGAAGTTGTAAGGAAGGAAGCCTCACAAAATAATGTGAGGCTTCCTTTCTTTCATAATCTAATTTTGCAACACTCTTGATATCCTCCACTTCTGGCCTGTGCACTTCCACACTTCGGACATACTAAATATCTAGACTGATTTGTCAACAAACTACCTTTTTGAAAGAGTAAAACTTCTGCTTGTTTAAACGAACGCGAATAATATAACCACATAAAACCAATTATAGCAATAATGCCAAATAATACTCCCATCGCAAGCATTTCAGTCACCTCTTTTGGTTTGTTCTTTCCAGCAAGTGGATTGTTGTAATATTCTCTGTAAATTCAAATAATCCCTTCTTTAATCCTATAAATATCAACTTTCTCTATAAATTTTACAATTCTCCACAAATTTTTACTCCCATTTTACAATTCATTATTCCTTTTGCAACAACGAATATTACTTTCGATATTTCCGTATATAAATATATCTTTCAAAAAACATATTGACTTTCTAAAAAAAACATGCAACAATACTGTCAGAATACTTGAATAAAAATTCATTGACGAGAACGAGTACGTTATAGAACTGTTCCCCAGAGAGTTGGCGATTTGCTGAAAGCCAACGTTCAGTGCGTAACCGAAAATCATCTCCGAGAAGTAGAACCGAATGTTACAGTAAGTTCTTACCGGCCGTCCCCCGTTACAAGGAACACGTATCATGTTGTACGTTGCAAAGCCGTATACATATAGATTTATTTCTACATGTGTAAATTAGGGTGGTATCGCGGGTAAATATAACTCGTCCCTTTCTTTAGGGACGAGTTTTTTGTGTTCTTACAAATGAATTTAAAAAAGGAGGAAAAACAATGAACACTGTATCAAAAAAACATATTTTTTTCACGGGTCTTATGCTATTTTCTTTATTTTTTGGGGCAGGTAATTTAATTTTCCCTCCCATGCTTGGACAAAACGCAGGTGAAAACTTTTGGCCAGCAATGATTGGATTTTTACTAACAGGAGTTGGCTTACCACTACTAACTGTTATCGCAATTTCTCTATCAGGAAATGGGATGCAGCAACTCGCGAGTCATGCCCATCCATTATTCGGAATTTTCTTTACAGTAGTTGTATACATTGCCATCGGTCCATCCATGGGCATCCCACGTGTTGCAAATGTCGCTTATGAAATGGGTGTTAGTTCTTTCTTACCAGAAACAATCCGCTCTAGCAGCCTAGTGCTATTTGTATATACAATCATATTCTTTACTTTCGTATTTTGGCTGAGTTTAAATCCATCTAAACTTGTCGATCGTATTGGAAATATATTAACACCTATTTTATTACTCTCAATTTTCTTATTGTTTGTTAAAAGTGTCTTTACACCAATTGGGCAATCAGGACCAGCTATGCAAGAGTATCAAACTTCTCCAATCTTCAAAGGCTTTATGGAAGGGTACTTAACAATGGACACCATTTCAGCACTTGCATTTGGAATTATCGTTGTAAATGCAATTCGCTCTAAAGGTGTGAATGATCGTAAGTCCATTGCCATCGCCACAGCAAAAGCAGGGCTTATTGCCGCTACAGGACTCGTACTTGTATATGGTGCACTCGGCTGGCTGGGGGCAACTAGTGTCTCTCTCGGATATGCAAAAAATGGTGGACAGCTACTTACTGTTATCGTACAACAATTATTCGGTCCGTATGGTTTGCTCCTATTATCTCTTATCGTTACACTCGCTTGTTTAACGACATGCGTTGGACTCGTATCTGCGTGCAGCCAATATTTTTCAACATTATTGACTACATTTTCATACAAAACATTCGCGAGTATCATTTGCGCATTAGGATTATTAGTTGCCAACTTAGGTTTAACGAAAATTATCGCAATCTCTGTTCCAATTCTACTTGTTGTGTATCCAATTGCGATTGTACTCGTACTACTATCGTTACTTCATAAATACTTCGGTGGATATCGCTCTGTTTATGTATGTGCTTTAATCGGATCAGCTGTAGTGAGCGTATTTGATGGATTAAAACAAGGTGGTATTTCAGTTTCATTCATCACACCATATTTTGAATTTATCCCTTTATATAATGAAGGAATCGGTTGGCTAATACCAGCATTAGCAGGAGCTCTTCTTGGCCTTACAATCGCTAAGTTAAGCGGTACGAAAAAAGTTCCATTACTAATCGAATCTAACGAAGTAAAAGCCTCCTAAAAAAACTCCCAAAAGGGAGTTTTTTTACATTTGATAAGCAGTATGATTAAAACTGCTTATTTTATAAGCTTTCGTATAATATTCAATATTTGTATCAACTGTTTCTACCTTGACAACATCATAGCGCTCTTCTTGCTTTACTAAAAATAAATAGTATTCCTCTGTTGCCTCAATAATCGCAATTTTATCTGTTTCAACATTATATTGTTCACAAAGTGCTTGTAATGCGTTCACATACTCCCCTAATTTTTTAGACTTATCCATTCCGAATATAGTTTGAACTAACATATACATTCTCCCCTTTATATGTACTGTTAACACCTTAATGATAACGCTTACATTATTTATCGTCAATAAAAACATTCGATGGTTTTAACGCCAAATCTATATTGTAGCGAGCCAATAATCAGCGAGGAATTCCCCGCCAATTAAAGCTTCACTTTATCACTTCGTTAATTGATGCCTAAATGCATAAATAACTGCCTGAGTACGATCACTTACATTCAATTTATTTAATATATTACTCACATGTGTCTTTACCGTTTTCAGTGCAATAAATAACTCGTCCGCAATCTCTTGATTACTTTTTCCCTCTGCAATTAATAACAAAATCTCAAATTCTCTTTCCGTTAAGTCATCATGCAAAGGTTGCTCTTTCTTTTGACGCATACGGGACATCATTTTCCCGGTAACTTTCGGCTCTAATACTGTTTCTCCATCATAAGTAGCTCGTACAGCATCAGCAATATCACTTGCTCTTGATGTTTTTAATAAGTAACTGGTCGCACCAGCCTCAATAACAGGGTACAATTTTTCGTCATCTAAAAAGCTTGTTACAACTACAATTTTTGCTTCTGGCCATTCTTGAATAATAGCACGTGTTGCTTCGACGCCATCCATCTCATCCATAACAAGGTCCATTAAAATAATATCCGGTCTTAATTGCAATGCTAATTCTGATCCTTTTCGTCCATTCTCAGCTTCCCCTACTACTTCAATATCTGGCTGTGTAGATAAATATGCCGATACACCCATACGAACCATTTCATGATCATCGACAAGCAATACTTTTATCATACTTCTCCCCCTCTCTCAATCATAATCGGTATTTTTACTTCTATTTGTGTACCTTTGGCCGGGAAACTAAGCACCTTGAGTGTCCCACCAATTTCATGAACACGCTCTTGCATCGATCTTAGGCCATATGAACCTGCCTTATTAACGCCTACTTCAAACCCAACGCCGTCATCAATAATTTTTAAAATCGCATATTGATCAATTTTTCGAAGGCGCACTTCTGTTTTCTTTGCCTTCGCGTGTCGCAACGTGTTTGATAACGCTTCTTGCACAATACGGAATAAATGATCTTCTACACCTTTTTTTAATTCTATTGGCTCAATAAGCCATTCAATTTTCATATGTTGTTTTCGCGATAATTCCGTTAATAATTCCTCTATACCTTCTGTCAGTTTCTTACCTTCCAATTGTACAGGACGTAAATGAAGGAGCAATGCTCTCATTTCTGATTGAGCATTTACAACCATATTTTCAACAAGTTGTAATTGTTTTTTTGTCACATCTGGAAATTCAGTTATTTGTTCATTAATCGCTGACATCATCATCGACATTGCGAAAAGCTGCTGACTTACTGAATCATGCAACTCCCTTGCTAAACGATGCCTTTCTTGAGAAATTGCTTCTTGTCTCATCTCTTCATTCCAATGAGCTCGTTCATTCGTTACTTTTTGAAAGAGTCCAGCTTGCTCCTCTAATCGACGAGCCAGAACGATCACTTTTCGTTCCACTTCATGAAATTCATCATCTGCAGTAAACGAAACATCGCTCGGAAAATTCCCTCGCTCTACTTCAAATAGAAACGTATTTAATCCTTGTATACGCTGCTCTATATAGTAACCGATTGCATATCCTACAATTCCCCCAATAAGTAAACTTGTAGTCATAATAAACAAGCCAATTGGAACAGAAGCGATGGATTCCTTCCATAATAAATCATACACTTGTTGCTCGCTTTTCCATACATATACAATTGTACAAATGAGTGCGATACTAACTGAGGACAACATAGAATAACGAATATACATCCACGAAATATTTTTTTGTTTCTTCATTATACTTTCCTCACTTCCGTGTCGCCTACGACAAGCGAAGAAATAATTTTAATACGACGAGGAGCCTCTTTATACTGCTCTGTTCTAAATGTAACATTGCGGTTAAACCCTGTCTCTTCATGACCTGGCAAGAGCACACGTCCGACAATAACAGAATGATTTAAAGAAAGTTCAATATCATATGGCACATATAAACGAATATTACCAACGACACCCCGAATAACAATTACCGTTTCCCCTTCTGGAATCATAGCAGTAGTTAAATCTATTTCCACATCACAAGCACCGTATTGAACATTAATATCCTCAAGTTCATAAATATGATCCATCATTCGTACATTGCCTACAAACATATTTTTCAAATATGGTTCTGTACGATATATTTGCTTCTCTTCGTCTATAATCCCTTTTTCTTTAATTTCAACCTTCATTGCTTTTTGCTGATGCCCTTGTTGAATCAATTGATAACCAATTAAAGCTAAACAAGCAAATACGACAAGAACAAATGCTGCTGATGAAAATAAGAAGAATAAAAATACGATACCACCAACAAATAAAAATACATTTCCCCGTACATAACGATTCTTTTTACGATAATGCCTTCCAAACATAAGCATAATAAATGCAAAAATGAGACCACCTGGTTCAAAATGTCCAAGTATCATATCAAGAAAAAGACCGAATCCAAATATGATGAGGAGCATCCCCATTAATTGTGTCTTTGAAAAATGTTTCTTCATTTCAGCTCCCCCCTTCTTGTCACATATACATAGAAGAAAAGGCATTGCTTTCCAACACCTTTTCTCCTATCACTATATCATAAGCCTGTTTTATAATATACTACTATTATTTTGTTAACTCTTTCGTTAACGATACATCATTCTTTTCTTTCATTTCACGCTCAAGTTTTGCAATTTTCATATCAAATGTGTCACGCTCATGTTCTTCATTCATACGAGTTTCTAAGTCACGAATGTGATCTTCAATTTCTTCAAATCGTAAGAACGGATTATTTTCATCCATTTTATGCATCGCAGTATTCATACGACGATTTGCATGTGCCATATTTTCACGTGCCATTAGTTCCATACGCTTTGCGTGCATTTCTTTTAATTTATTTTTCATTTCAGAAAGACGACGCTCTAACTCATCAATTTGCTCTACAACACCTGCATACATTTCTTCTAATCGAGTTACTTGCCCTTCATAATAAGCTACCTCTTCTAACGCACGTTCGTGCAATTGTAATTCGCCTGCTTCTTGAGCAATGATAGCTTGCTTTGATCTTTTGTTAACGAAATAACGTGCTTGCTCAAGCTCACGAGCAAAGTTAGATTTTAATGTTTTATGACGTTCAATTAACTTCTCAATTTTTGTTATTTCACGCTCACTATCACGTAAATATTGGTTTAACATCGCAATTGGATTTTTTCTTTCCTTCTCATCTAACACGTTATGAAAATCAGCTAAAATTGCATCGCGTACACGTCCGAATAAAGATTGTTTCATTATAAATCTTCCTCTCTTCTACTTTATTTATAATTTGATTTATTGTTTTAGTTTTTCATTAATTTGTTCCACTCATCTTCAAAGTTGCTATATGGTTTAGAACTTTCTGGAGCAGATTCAACAACTACATCTTTTTCTTTTTTCCACTCACGGTATCCGTAGTATAAAACCACTAAAGCAGCGATACCGATTAATGCTGGTGAATGAGAAAGCGCAATGGATAAACCGATTAAACCAACAATACCCCAAGCTAACTTTCCAAAAAATGACTTAGCTCGCACAAATGATTTATAGCTCCAATATACAACTCCTGCTCCGATTGCGAATCCTACAATACCAGCAAGACTACCAAGAGCAATTAAAGCCAAAATACCGGCTGCGATAAACGCTAGAAATTGTTTCATCTTGTGCTTGCCTCCCTTCGATTTGATACTCTTATCTTAACTATTTTTTCATCTTTTCATAACGAGCTTAAGAACCGTTTTTAACTCAGACTTAAGACCGAGTCATATTCAGCCCTTTACGCAAAAAAACGTGCAGAGTTTATTCTCTGCACGTTTTTTTAATTACTAACATTCATATTAAATTAAGCTGTTTTATGATACTCTTTTTTCTCAGCTACTTTAGAAAATCTTGGAAATCCAATTAAAATAGAAACAATCCCACATACTCCAACTAAGATTGGATAAAATGCATATGGCAACAATTCAACCGGAGATAACGCTGCAAATCCTGCTGCCGTTAACATTTGGGCACCGTACGGAATTAATCCTTGTACACAACATGAGAAAAGATCTAATACACTCGCTGATTTACGAGGGTCTATTTCATATTGATCTGCAATATTTTTTGCAAGCGGGCCTGTAAAAATAATCGAAATCGTATTATTCGCTGTACACATATTAGTCATACTTACTAAACCAGCAATACCAAATTCTGCACCTTTTTTCGAACGAATATTACGTGTTAATACATTCATTAAATATTGAATACCACCATTATATTGGATTAATTCAACCATACCGCCAATTAATATAGCAAGTAATACTAACTCCATCATACCGCCCATTCCAGTCGTTACACTTTTAAAGAAACTTTCTAACGTGTAACTTCCATCTATAAGACCGATAACACCAGATAATACAGTTCCACCAGTTAATACAATAAGTACATTCCAGCCAAGTAGCGCTGTAATAAGTACTCCTGCGTACGGTAAAATCTTTATCCAATCAAAGCTATGTGCTTTAATTTGCGTGTCACTTCCTGAAGTAACTATTACTAATAGTACAATTGTAATAATAGCCGCTGGTAACACAATTAAAAAATTCGTTTTAAACTTATCTTTCATTTCTGTTCCTTGTGAACGAACAGCTGCGATTGTTGTATCTGAAATAAATGATAAATTATCACCAAACATCGCTCCCCCAACAACAGTAGCCATTGCAAGCGCAATTGAGATATCAGTTTGACCACTAATACCTACAGCAATCGGCGCTAATGCTGCAATTGTTCCCATTGAAGTTCCCATTGCTAATGAAATAAATGCACCAATAACAAAGATTCCAGCTACGATAAATCCTGGCGGTAAAATAGTTAACGCTAAATTAACAGTTGAGTCTACTCCGCCCATTCCTTTAGCAGTTTCAGAAAATGCACCTGCAAGCACAAAAATTAATACCATAATCATAATATCCGGATTTCCTGCACCTTTAGCGAACCGCTCTACTTTCACATTAAAACTTTCTTTACGATTCATCACTAAAGCGACTCCTACAGCAATTGAAATCGCTACAAGTATCGGCAATTTATAGAAATCACCTGTAATAATTCCAGAACCAATAAATAGCGCCAAAAATATCCCAAGTGGTAATAAAGCTAAACCATTTCCTCTCGTTTCTTTCAAAGTACCATCTCTCCCTAATTTCAACCTTTTTCTAATGAATAACAAAAGACCTCTTCCGGTGAGAAGAGGTCTTATACATCTATAAGAAACGCTCTTCTCATCTTTCAAGCACATGCTTGCTGGATTTGGCACAGCACTCTGAAATCGAGTCCGCTGCCGAGGCATCGTAGGGCCAGTCCCTCCGCCTCTCTTTATAAGAAGGTTTCATATTTATTTTTTAATAATAATTTCTTCCCTAACTTTACTCGCTTACAAAACAAAAGTCAATTATTTTTTGTATAGATTTTTTTGGTAATTATACAAAAATTTGAATACAATAATCATTTTAACTTTTCGATTTCTTCTTCCAATATTGAAATCCAATAAAATTCACTATTTTTTATTGCTGCTAATATCCATTTCGTAGTGTACCAAGCTAACTCATACTCTTCCTTCGTGACATCGCCACTTTTATAAGCATCCTCTAGCTCCTCTTCATCTAATACATACACCTTACCGCTAGGTAATAATACTACATCTAAATATAAATCATCAAAATACGGTAAACCACGATCGTCTATTTCATATTCTTTCGTCACATCAATATAATATTGCACTAAATTGTGCCTATCATCTAACATAACTGTAATCGCAAAGTTCTTTCCATTAATGAAATATTGAACCCACGTATACCCATCACTTGCAATACAAATTTCTTTACCATCATATTCTTTACAACTAGGCTCTCTCACCTTTTTTATATCCAGTATTCCGAGCATTCCCTCTTCCACTTGCTTAAGCCTATAACTCTTTTCTATTAGTCTTTTCCACGAAGAACCGTCACCATATTTACGTTTCATTATGTATACTCCTCTTCTATATACAGAAAAGCTCCCACATATTATGTGAGAGCTTGTTCATATTATAATTAAGCAGCTTGACCCTTTTCAGAAATCTCTTTTAAATAAGCTTGTCCTTTTTCAGCGTCATATTGACCTTCCCACTTAGACATAACTACAGCTGCTAAAGAGTTTCCTACAACGTTAACTGCTGTACGAGCCATATCTAAAATACGGTCAATACCAGCAATGAACGCTAAACCTTCAGGTGGAATACCTACTGTACCAAGTGTCGCTAATAATACAACGAATGATACGCCCGGTACACCTGCGATACCTTTTGATGTAACCATTAATACAAGTAATAATGTAATTTGTTGTGTAATAGATAAATCAATACCGTACATTTGCGCCAAGAAAATAGCCGCAATTGCTTGATATAAAGTTGATCCATCTAAGTTAAATGAATAACCTGTCGGAATAACGAAAGATGTAATTGCTTTCGGACAACCGAATTTCTCCATTTTCTCCATGATTTTTGGTAAAACTGTTTCTGAGCTTGCTGTAGAATACGCTAAGATCAGCTCGTCTTTTAAAATCTTAAAGAATTGGAAAATGTTAATTCCAAATATTTTCGCTGTAAGTCCTAAGACAACTACGACGAAGAAGATCATTGCCCCATATACGACAATTAGCAATTTCCCTAATGGAATTAATGAAGCAAGACCAAATGTAGAAACTGTAACACCAATTAGTGCAAACACACCAAATGGTGCAAATTTCATAACTTGGTTTGTTACATAAAACATTGCGTCAGCTACACCTTGGAAAAATTGAAGAACTGGTCTTCCTCTTTCACCAATTGCTGCTACACCTAAACCAAATAGTACAGAGAAGAAGATAATAGCAAGCATATCTCCGTCAGCCAATGACTTCATAATGTTCGTTGGAACAATATTTACAAACGTATCTGCAAATGAATGACTTTGTACTTGCTCTGTCGTATGTGTATATTTCGAAATATCTGTCTTTGTTAACTGCTCCATATTTACGCCTTTTCCTGGTTGGAAAATATTCGCTATTAATAGACCAACAATAATTGCAATTGTTGTAATAATTTCAAAGTAAATAATTGTTTTTCCGCCTAGTCGACCTAGTTTTTTAACATCGCCAACACCAGCAACCCCAACAACAATACTTGCTACAACAATCGGTACAACGATCATTTTAATTAATCGGATGAAAATATCACCAATTGGTTGTAAGTACTTCACAACAGCTGGATTATCAAAGAAAATCGCCCCAACCGCAATACCAAGCGCAAGCCCTATTAATATTTGCCATGCAAGTCCTATTCTTTTCATATTTGTTGTAACCCCCTCTTCGATGTGTCACTCTATCTCTCATTCTATCTCTATAAAACTAAGAAATTAAGAGTATTACATATTATTCGACAATTCACTACATTTTGTCCCTGTTAAAAATCATAAATCAAAATTTAAAATCTGACAACAAAATAACTTTCCCCGAATGCAAATAATTTTCTTGACAAAAAATAAACCCATGTTAGAAAACCTCACATGAGAACGATTCCTTACTAGTGTTTTATTAGCTTTCTAAGTACTATTTCACCCCATAAAAACTATTACTTTCCTCCTGTATTTTACAGATAAATTCCAAAATATACCTTTATTACAGCCATAAATAAAATGTAAGTACTATGACAATTAAAGTTGAAAAATGATAAATTCCGACAAAACTTAGCAATTTTATAAAGTTTTCTTTACATTATGATTACAACGATAGACACTCTTCTTCTTATGATATATAACATTCATAGGGAAAGGAGTCAGACAACTATGAAAAAGAAATTTGCAGCGTTTAGTGTTTTAGCAGCAGGAACGATTTTTGCTTCCCCGTTACTTTCACCCGTATACGCTGAAACAAATCAAGATAAATTATCTAACATTCAATCTGAATTAGAAGGCAAACAAAGTGACTTACAAAATAAATCAGTCGAGAAAGAACAAATAGAAAAAGAAATTCAAGAATTACAGAAGAAAATCGATGAATTAACTACTTCTATTAATAAAAACGAGGCTGAATTAAACGATACAAAAAAAGAAATTAGCAAAACACAACAAGTAATTACTGACAAAAAGAAACATATAGAACAATTACAAACAAACATAGATACACGTCAGGAAGTTATTAAACAACGATTACAATCTATGCAAGAAAAACCGCGTACAAATATCATTACAGAAGTATTAACAAACTCTACAAACATTGCTGATCTTGTTGATAATATGTACTCCGTAAGTTTAATATTAAACAACGATACAGATATTGTAAAAAAACAAACATCTGATCAAAATGCTGTAACTACAGAAAAAGAAGCTGTTGAGAAAAAAGAACAACAACTGAAAGAATCTGAGCAAAAACTAGAACAAAAACAACAAGAATTACAAAATAACCAACAGCAGCAACAGACTCTTATTAACGATCTACATACGAAAGTAGCAAAAGTAGATTCAGAGATTGAAGGATTAGAAGAATCCAAAGGCATTTTAGAAAATCAACGTCAAGCTGTGCAAAAAGCAATTGAAGAAGAAAAACGGGCCGAAGAAGCTCGTAAAGCGGAAGAAGCTCGCCAGGCAGAAGAGGCTCGCAAACAACAAGCTACTAAATCTGCTCAAGCAACTCAAGCAGCTCCAACACCACATGATACAAACATCGGTGGCTTTATCAAACCAGCAGCTGGATCAAAAACTTCCGGATTTGGTGTACGTTCTTTAGATAACCATAAAGGAATTGACATCGCCGCTTCGGGAACGGTTCCAATTATCGCTGCTGCAGATGGCGTTGTTATTCGCTCAGAATTATCATCTAGTTACGGAAACGTAGTGTATTTATCTCACCGTATAAACGGAAAAACATATACGACAGTATATGCTCATATGAATAGCCGTTCTGTATCGAATGGACAAACTGTAAAACAAGGCGATCAGCTTGGATTTATGGGGAACACGGGCCAATCATACGGACAACATTTACACTTCGAACTTCATCTTGGAGAATGGAATGTCGGCAAGACAAACGCAGTCGACCCATCTCCTTATATCGGATTATAAAAAACCTCGGTACCTACCGAGGTTTTTTATTTACACTTCACACAATATAGGCATTCTACATAGACTATAACTAAATGCCTATAGTTTACGAGGTGATCAATATGAATACGCAATTACAACAAAAAATAGAAGAAGCTAGAGCGACATTTATCGGCCGGATATTTACATTTGGCGGATCAGTTTTATTTTTAATCGGTTCATTCCTCGCAGTCACCACAGCCTATAAAGCGTATAATCGTCTATTACATTCAACAACATAAAAAAAGACGGGAGATCCCCGCCTTTTTTTATGCAAACATTTTAAATACACCTATCACATTTAAAAATACAATTATTACAGTTATCGGAATGACATAACGAAGTAAGAAGAACCAAATGTTAAATAACGTTTTCCCCTTCGTTTCCGTCACTTCTAATTCTTTCATCAACAACTCTTTACTCATTTTATTCGGTACAAATAATGAAATAGCTAGTACTCCTAACGGCAGCAATACGTTACTTACCGAAAAGTCGACTAAATCAAAGAATGTTTTCCCAAATATTTTCACGTCACTCATAATCCCAAATGATAACGCTGATGGAATACCGACTGCAAAAATAAGAATACCAATTAATAATGATGCTGACGGACGCTTCTTCTCATTACCTTTCGCAACAGATGCTACTACAATTTCAAGCATTGAAATTGCTGATGTTAAAGTCGCAAAGAAGAATAGAATTAAAAACATAATAAAGAAAAATTGACCAAATGGTATTTTTGCAAATACTGCTGGAAGGACGATAAACAGTAATCCCGGTCCTTCAGTCGGTTTAACTCCTAATGCGAAAATCGCTGGGAAAATTGCTAATCCTGCAAGTACTGTAACAAAAACAGTTAAACTTACAATAGATGTTGCCGATTTCGCTAAATGTTCCTCTTTCTTTAAATACGAACTATACGTTACCATTACCGAGGCACCTACAGTTAGCGAGAAGAAAGATTGTCCCATCGCATATAAAATTGTATCTGCTGTAAGCTTTGAAAAATCTGGTTTTAAGAAGAACTCTACTCCAGCAAAAGCACCATCGAGTGTTAACGCACGAACAATAATCGCAATAAATAAAATAAATAATAGCGGCATCATGTACTTACTTGCCTTTTCTATACCTTTCTCTACACCTTTACTTACAACAAAAATCGTACAAAGCATAAAGATAAATTGCGCTCCAATCGCACTTAACGGATTTGAAATCGTTTCACCGAACAATTGTCCATAATCAGCTACTCCATTCCAGAAACTTCCTGTCACACTATAATATAAATAAAGTAAAATCCATCCACCTACAACGCTATAAAAAGATAGTACACTAAAACAAGTAACAACTCCCATACGACCAATCCAAGGATATAATTTGCTATTTGGCACTAGTACTTTATAAGCTGTGACCGCCTCTTTTTGCGTGCTACGTCCAATAACAAACTCCGCTATTAGAAGAGGCATACCTATAAATAAAGTTAACAGTAAAAATACAAGGAAGAATGCGCCTCCCCCGCCATTACCTGCAACATATGGAAATTTCCATATCGCACCAAGACCTACTGCGGCTCCGGCTGCTGCGAGTACAAAGCCTATTTTCGACGTCCATTGCTGTGTTTCTTTCATCATAAATTCTCCTTTTCTGAATATTTAAACTTTTGTTAATTATACACTTTCATTTCATACTCGCACACCTCCTTTAGAAAATAAAAAAGTCCCCTACACGCAAATATGCATGTAGAGGACGATATATGTAATGTAAATACCGTGGTACCACCTCAATTGGATTGATAAATCCCACTTGTTCAAGTACAGGAATAATTCCGATACTCTATCCTTTTAACGGCGGAACCCGGGTTGCCTACTACAATGTTCAACATACCTCTCGCAAGCCCATTCTGTATAATTTATCGTACCGGGCTCCCACCTAACCCCAGCTCTCTGAACGCATCAAATATACGTACTCTTCTTGCTCATCGATTTCATCTATTGAAGTTACTTGTGATTATAAATTATATTTTTATATTTGTAAAGCGCACTTTATCTTTTATTATTTTAAAACCTTTCCCTCTAATTCTCGCAAAAAACTTTCTCTTTCTCTCTCGTTTTGCACATATACTGATTTCAACACTTCTTGGAGTAATATATTTCGTTCTCTCTTTTCTAACTGTAAATCTTTTAACTTCACCCTTACTTCATATAAAAAATCTAAATACCATTCATATGTCTCATCATATTTATTTGCAATCTCATCTCGAATTTTTTTTGCGAGCTTTGGGCTCGCTCCCCCAGTAGAAACTGCTATATTAAGCAAACCACGATGAATCGCTGCTGGAAAGTGAACATTACCACTTTCCGGATTTGTAATAACATTTACTAATTGATTCTCTGCGGCATCTTCAGCAACTTGTTCATTTAATATTGAATCACTACTCGCTGCAACAACTAAAAAAGCATTTTTAATATCACTTTTTTCATATTCTCTTTGATACCAACGAATTTTCTTTTCTTCCACAAGTTTTACTAAATTCGCATCTAATTCTGGACTGATCACAACTATATCCGCACCTTGTTTGAGTAAAGGAATAATTTTAAATCCTGCAACTTTTCCCCCACCAATAACAACAACGCGTTTCTCATTAACTCGCACTGTAAGTGGATACATACTGATCTCCTTTCAATAACTCCGTCGTTTTCTGAATTAACATATCTTGTAACGCTTCATTCTTCCCTAAATATGGACTGATTTTTATCTCTTCCAATGCATATTGGCGCACTTCTTTCTCAATATGTTTCATAAGTAAACCTGTAAATAACAAATAAGGTAGCACAACGATGTTCTCCACTTCCCGTTCTACAACTTCCTTCAATTTCCTCTCAAATTTCGGCTCCGCAGCCGCTAAATAACAAACCTCAACTTTTTTAATTTTCTCCTCAGCTTGAAATAAAGAGGCGATCCATTTTATATCTTGTAATACTTCAGGATCACTACTTCCTCTTGCAACGAGCAGAAGGGTCACTTCAGCCTTCCCTTCCTTTTCAATACCACTTCCGTTATATACTGATTTGATCAGTGTTTCTGATACACCAAACGGATTACCATAAGTCACTTTAACATTCGGATATTGATTCTTGAGCTTTACCAATTCAAATGGAATATCTTTCTTCACATGACCTGCCGCTAATAAAAAAACAGGGATGACAATAATCTCCGTGGCCCCACGCTTCACACATGTACGAAAACCATCTTCAATAGAAGGATTCGCTAACTCTAAAAAACAAACTTCTTGAATATTCGCTTCTATACGACTCATACACGATGTAATAAATTGAATCGCCTCTTCTTTCGCTGTCTTCAAACGACTTCCATGACATATATATAAGACGGCTTTCATTTTACAACACTCCACTTACTTGATAAGCATTTTCCGTTTGCTTCTCAAACCAATGGATTTTTTCTCTAAAACGGACAACTTCTCCAATTACAATCATGCTCGGATTTTGAATTTGCTCTTTTTTCGCAACATCTACAATTGTTCCTAATGTCCCAACAACTGTACGTTGCATAGACGTCGTCCCCTGCTCAATAATAGCAGCTGGCGTACTTTTATCTTTTCCATGCTTCATAAGTTGCTCACATATGTAGGGCAAATTACTAACCCCCATATATATCGCTAAAGTCTCTACACCTTTCGCTAAACTTTCCCATTTCACTTCTTCTTCAGCACCTTCTTTCCTATGCCCAGTCACAATAGCAAAACTTGCACTTGCATCACGGTGCGTCACTGGAATACCAGCATAAGCAGGTGCAGCTATTCCAGACGAAATACCTGGGACGATTTCAAATGATACACCTTGCTTTGCTAATGCTTCCGCTTCTTCTCCCCCTCTACCAAATACAAATGGATCGCCGCCCTTAAGCCTCGTTACAACTTTCCCTTTTTTCGCATACTTAATAAGAAATGTATTAATTGTTTCTTGCTTCATCGTGTGATAATTCGGGAGTTTCCCGCAATAAATTAAATCCGCGTCAGGCTTTGCGTGTGAAAGCAGCTCTTTATTCACAAGGCGATCGTATAAAATAACATCTGCCTTCTCAATACATTTCAACCCTTTAACAGTAATTAAATCTGGATCGCCAGGACCCGCTCCAACAATATAAACCTTCCCCATCATCTCTCCTCATTTCTACTATTAAAATGAAACTTCCATTCGTATATAAGAATGGAAGTTTTTATTTTTTCGTATTACTAATCTCTACTCATGAATAACAAATGCTGCACCTTTTCGAATCTTCTTTTTTTCAAACAAAGAAATCTCTTTTACCTCCGGCAACGGTAAAAAATGTTTTTCAAGCTCAATCTCCGCAAGCTTAAATGCCTGTTCTTCACTTTGAGCAACAACAACAATCGGAACAATATCACTCACTAATACAGCTTCAAATCGATATAAATCCATATTGTCCCCCCCTAAGACGCTATGACTTCTTCTAACACGTTATTTAACGCTATTTGTAATGTGTCTACACCAACACGACCTACAAAATCATAAAATGTTTCGGCTGGTAATTTATTCTCTTTGAAATAACTTATAAATGATGCGAGTACATCAGGTAAATCCTCGCCATCTATTTTTCCTTTTAACTTTTGATTGTAGGCACCGCCATCTAACAACGTTCCACCTACATATATCTCAAATGCTTCAACAATTCCCTTTTCCTTCGTTTTCATTTTCACCCCTTGTAACCCAATGTCAGCAATTTGACGTTGACCACATGAATTAGGGCAGCCTACCATATGAATTCGAACTGGAACATCGAGTGCAATTTGTGTATCTAAGTATTCTGCAATTTTTCGTAATCTTTCTTTCGTTTCTACTAGTGCAAGATTACAATATTCAATACCGGTACATGAAACCGCATGACCAATAAATGATTTTGGGCTTGCAGATATCGCTTCAAACAACGGTTCACTAAGTAATCCTTTTACATTTTCCGGAGGAACGTTCGGAATAATGAAATTTTGTGAATTACATGTACGAATTTGTCCATTTCCATATTGCTTTGCGATTCTTGCAATCTCAAACATTTCTTCTGCATGTAAACGACCTACCGGTACATTAAAACCTACATATTTTAATCCCTCTTGTTTTTGGTCTTGAACACCATAAAAATAGCCTGCATTCCATCCTTTGAGTGCACTTTCCCCTTTACTTTGTAAAGGCCTTGTATACTCTATTAGTTTCTCTTTAAATTTCTCTGCTCCCCAGTCCGCAACAAGAAATTTCAAACGGGCTAAATGACGTTTCTCACGATATCCAAAATCACGGAATATAGTAGCAATCGCAATTGCCACTGCCTTCACTTCTTCTGGTAAAACGAACACATCTAATTCATCAGCTAAATATGGACGGGCTGATAATCCTCCGCCTACTTTTATATGAAAACCAACTTTTTTATCACCATCTATTTCTTTCGTAGCAGGTGTAAATGCAACACAGTTAATCTCTGCGTTTGCTGAGTTATAAATATTAGAACTAATAGACATTTTAAATTTACGTGGCAAATTAGAAAACTCTTCATTATGTTGGAAATAGTCATATACCTCTTTCACAATATGTGTCGTATCAAATAGTTCATTTGCATCAATTCCAGCAAGCGGATTACCTGTAATATTCCGCGTTATATCACCACAAGCCCCCGCTGAAGATAATCCAACTCTTGCTAATCTTTTAAAAATATCTGGTATTTGCTGAATTTCTAACCAGTGAAACTGAATCGCCTGTCTCGTAGTAATATCTATTACATCACGTCCATAATCCTCAGCGATAGAAGCAAGTACTTCTGCCTGCGCATTTGTAATAATCCCTGACGGAATATTTACCCGCATCATAAAATAACCAGCTTCTTTTGGACGTTGTAAATACAATCCTGCCCATTTAAAGGCATCCCACTCTTCTTTCGGAATAGATTCAAATCCATTTTCCGCATAGTAAGGAATATCATTAAAAATTTCTAATCCATCTTTTTCTAATTTATTTTTCTCCGTTTGATTTAGTTTTTCATTGTTAGCCCATACTTTTTCATAACTCATTTTTAAATCCCCCTATATAAAGTGAAACTTTAATCAGTAGAGTTTTGTTCATCCCACGCTGATTATTAGCCTTAACCAATCGGGTATTTACGGGCAGCCCGACCCCCACCTAACTTCCTTGCCCCAACCGAACTTTGAGGTAGGAATTTTACTTCCCGGCAAATAGCGGGATAAAACTACGCTCTTGTAAGTACTGCACGATTTGTTCTGCACATTCTTCAATAGAATATTTGTGCGTTTCTACAATTAATTCTGCTTGCTCTGGCTCTTCATAAGGCGAATCAATACCTGTGAAATCCTTAATATCACCTTTTCTTGCCTTTTTATAAAGCCCTTTCGGATCACGTTTCTCACACTCTTCAATCGGACACTTCACAAAAATTTCAATAAATTCATCTGCCGCTAATAAATCTCTTACTTGTTTGCGGTCTACTCGAAATGGTGAAATAAATGCTGTAAGGACAACTGTTCCTTGATCTACAAATAACTTTGCCACTTCGCCAATACGTCTTATATTTTCCATGCGATCACTTTCAGAAAATCCTAAGTCTTTATTTAAACCGTGGCGAATGTTATCCCCATCCAGCACATAATTTCCAATATTCTTTTCAAACAGTTTACGAGCGACCGCATTCGCTACTGTAGATTTACCCGAAGCTGATAAACCAGTAAACCAAATTACAAAACTGTGATGTCCATTCTTCACTCTTCTCTCATCTTTTGAAACCGAAGCTGTATGCCAAGTAATATTCGTATCCATCTCGTTCTCTCCCTATTCTGTTACTACTTCTTTTTTTAAACCTTTAATTAGCACTTCTACTACTTCTTTACGACTAAATGTACTTGGCGGAATCTCACCGTTTCTTAATAATTCTCTTACTTTCGTACCTGATAAAATAACATGATCTTCTTTTCCGTGCGGACATGTTTTTGTTGAAGCCATCGCTTCACATTTCGTGCAGTAAAAACTATGTTCAAAGAATAGTGGTGTAATGCCTAACTCTTCTATCGTAAAATCCGTGAAGATTTCTTGCGCTTCGTATGTTCCGTAATAATCTCCTACTCCGGCATGATCACGTCCTACAATAAAGTGGGTACATCCAAAATTCTTTCTTACTAACGCATGAAATATCGCTTCTCTTGGTCCTGCGTAACGCATTGCAGCAGGAAATACACTTAAAAAGACACGATTTTTCGGATAATAGTTTTGAAGGAGTACTTCATAGCTTTCCATTCTTACATCAGCAGGAATATCATCCGATTTCGTTTCTCCAACGAGTGGATTTAAAAAGAGACCATCTACAATTTCAAGAGCAGATTTTTGAATATACTCATGGGCACGATGTACCGGGTTTCTCGTTTGAAATCCGACTACTGTTTTCCACCCACGTTTTTTAAATTCTTCTCTCGTTTCAATTGGGTCTAAATGATAAGAAGGAAATTGATTATTTTCAAAGCGTTTTGTTAGAATAATAGTTCCTCCAACGTAAACGTTTGGTCGTTCATATAATTTTTTCACTCCTGGATGAGCCTCATCCGTTGTTTTATATACAAGTAACGCTTCTTTTTCTTTATCTGGTACGAAAATATCTTCTATTTGAATAGCACCATATATATTTCCATTGTTGACAAGCTTTACTTCCTCTCCGGTCTTCAGGCTTTCTGCGACTTCTTCTGTTACCGGTAATGTAATTGGTATACTCCACACACTACCATTTGCTAAACGAAGCGTTTCTACGACTGAATCATAATCTTCCTTCCCCAAAAAACCAGTAAGCGGGCTATATCCACCTGTCGCCAATAGTTCTAAATCACTTAAAGCAATGTTGTCTAATTTAATTTCTTTTTCAATTTGTGATATATCATATGTCTCATCTATACGGTTTACTAATTCGTTTACTGTGCTCATTTTCTATATCCCCTCTTAGCTTTATTTCAAGATTCATCTTATTGATAATGAAGACCACATTCGGTTTTCACTTTCCCAGCCCATCTACCATCTCTTGAATCGCCACCATTCCCTACAGGTAAAGTACATTTCTCACACCCAATACTTGGATAGCCAACATCATGCAACGGGTTATACGGCAAGCTATGTTTGTATACATATCGCCAAACTTCTTTCCACGTCCAATGAATGAGTGGACAAACTTTAATAGATTGAAAACGATGATCTTGATTTATAAACTTTGTATGCTTACGTGTTTCTGATTGTTCCCTTCTTAAGCCCGATATCCATGCTTTTTCCACGACTAATGATTTTTCTAAAGGTAAAATTTTTCTAATCTTACAACAAAGATTCGGATTGCTCTCCCACAGTTTTTCACCATGCAACTTCGCCTGTTCATCAAGTGTAAGTTCTGGCTGCTTTTCTATAATATTCAATGAAGGAAATCGTTCCCTCACTCTTTGAATTAATTCATATGTTTCTTGAAAATGAACATTTGTATCCAAAAATACAACTTTAGCAGATGGATTTACTTGGTTTATAAGGTGCAGCAATACCATACCTTCCACCCCAAAGCTACATGCGTAGACGATTTCATCTTTATACTCTTCATAAGCCCAATTTAATACTGATAACGCGCCTTTTGTTTCATCTTCTTCCGAAAACGAAACAACATTTTCTTCCCACGTTTCATACGTCAACATGTTTTTTCCCCCTGTAAAAGCAAAAAGACGGTTTTAACCTAATGAAAATAGGTTAAAACCGCCTCTAGTTTTTCTAGTCAGCGCTTTTCACTTTAAACGTACTTTTTCACTTTTCTCTAACTGAATTACTTTTCCATCTTGCACAACAATTGTAATTGAGCCATATTTCATATCAGCAAGCATCGCTTCAATCTTCTCGGATACTTCATCAAAATGTTCCCGTACACCCACGCGAACAGCCCCCCTTTTTATTCATAAAAAAAATCTTTCCCATTTCGAAAAGACTGTTCGGTAATATATTTTACCTTATCTTTCAAAATGGATTCCATTTTGCTGGATTTAGCACCTTGCTTTCTATAAGCAGGTTGCCGAGCTTCTTCGGGCCAGTTCCCTCCGCTTCTCTTGATAAGCTTTGTATTTGTATTTTATCACAATTCTGATTTTTTTCAATCCTAGTTTTCCGATATATTTTAATTATTTTATTTTACAAAAAAGGAATTGCCCATCCGAACAACTCCTTTTTCTATTTAAACAAGCTCTTTAATACGTATGCGATCGTTCCCAATAATATTTTCATATGTTTCGCGTTCCACAACTACTTGCGATGTTCCGCCTTTTGCAAAGACAACGGCTGGTCTTCGAATCCGATTGTAATTATTCGCCATCGAGTACCCGTAGGCTCCTGTACAGGAAACTGCTAGTAAATCAGCAGAAGCGACTTTCGGTAAATGAATATCCCAAATCAACATATCTCCGCTCTCACAACATTTCCCCGCAATCGAAACGAGTTCCTCATTCTCATCATTCCCTCGATTCGCTAACATTGCTTCATAACGCGCACTATATAAAGCAGGTCTTAAATTATCTGTCATTCCACCATCGACTGATACATATTTCCTAATACCAGGAATATCTTTCACAGATCCAACTGTATAAATTGTTGTCCCAGCATCACCTACAATGCTACGGCCTGGTTCAATCCATATTTCTGGCAATGGATATTCACATACAGTAAATTGTTCTCTCACTGCACTTGTTACAGCTCGCACATATGTCTCAAGAGTTAACGGTGTATCCGACTCTGTGTAGCGTATTCCAAATCCCCCGCCTACATTTAACACTTTTACTACATAGTTTGTTTGCTCTCTCACTTCTTCTAAAAATTGGCGAAGAACTTCAATCGCTCGAACAAAGCCAGCTGTTTCAAATATTTGCGATCCGATATGTGAATGAATCCCTAGCACATTATAATTAGATTTTTGTAAAGCAAATCCAATTGCCTGCATCGCTTGACCGTTTGAAACGCCAAATCCAAATTTCGAATCATCTTGGCCTGTTGTAATATATTCATGTGTGTGCGCCTCTACTCCAGGCGTTACACGAATTAATATGTTCACAAACTTTCCATGTTGCATCGCTAAATCGTGTAAAACTTCTAATTCAAAGAAATTATCTACGACAAAACAACCGATATTCGCCTGAAGAGCCATCACTATCTCTTCTTCTGTTTTATTATTTCCATGAAAATGAATACGTGATGCTGGAAATCCTGCTTGGAGCGCAGTATATAATTCTCCTCCAGAAACAACGTCTAATGACATATTCTCTTCACGAGCTACTCGGCACATCTCCATGCACAAGAACGCCTTGCTTGCATATGCTACTTGATAAGAGAAACCACTTTCTTTAAAAGCACGATGAAATGCTCGGCATTTTCCTCGAATAGACTCTTCATCGTATACATAAAGTGGTGTTCCGTATTGCTTTGCTAGCTGCGTCGTATCGCACCCTCCAATTTCTAAGTGTCCTTGCCCATTAATTCGGCTTGTGCCGTGTAAATACATTTAAATTCCTCCCTTATTTCCTCTAAAACTCATAACCCCAATCTTCTATTCATTGCAGCACGCTTTTAGATAGACAAAAAACGCGCGGAACAATGTTCACACGCGTTTCTTATTAGGAAAAATATATATTGAAAAAATAAACGAGTTGTTATCTCCTCAAAATAAGAAACCGCATCAACATCTCCAAATAGCTCTCCATAAAATAAATCTTATGACAGTACTACATTTATTCAATGTAGTCCCAATATATGAATAAGATGGTTATTCTTATATTTCGGCAATAGTCCCTTTCAGCCTATGATCACAGATTCCATGAAATCTCCCATAGCTTACTCTTTCCTATCGCGGCCTCTACCTTTGAGAGTAGATGAGGTAAGTCTATTTAATTTTCAAACATCTAATTGTTGCTATTAACAATACCAAAGGACCATTTTATTTGTCAAACAATTTTTTATATTGTTTTTTTACAGTTTAATTTTGTATCATTTGGTAAGCGCTTTACTGAAATCTTTGTCACTTCCCATTCGCCTTCTTCGTTATTAAATGTAATCGTTACCTTCTCAAATGGGGGAGCAATTTTCCCAGCAACACGTTCATACTTTGTCACTTCAATACTTGCTTGAAATAAATATGTACCGCTATACACTTTTTTTAAACTAATAATTTTAGGACATTGATACGGTTTCAAACTTCCATATTGTTTTTCAATTGCTTTATTTATTTTTGGAAATAAAACAGAATAAAGTGCATCTTCCATAAGAGGTGCATCATATTGAGCTATTGACACACTCGGTGAGGTAAAAAGTATAACACTACTACATGCTATAAAATATAATAATTTTCGCATTATAACCTCCGTATTATCACGCGATTCTTTCTGCGTACGATAATTATCATACATAGAAATTCTGTTTTATTGTCTCCCACCACTCTTTTTCTACTCGATTATTATAAAAAAGCCCACAACTCTCTTTTATTTTCGTATAATGATACTCATAGTATAATAATCATAATAACAAAGGACTGTTCGTATATATAAAATGAGTCGTTAAGCAAACTGACTCACAAGAACTGTCATGCTTTTTAGGAGAGGAGTATATTATGCTACAACATCTGTTTCCAAAACTGCGATTTGCACTCGTTGCAGTCGTTTTACTATGGATTAAAACATATATTGTGTACAAGCTAGCATTTGATATTAAAATTGATAATTTCTTTGAAGAATTCATGCTTTTTATTAATCCACTAGCTGCGTTACTTTTATTTTTCGGCTTAGCTTTACTTGCATCTAAGCACCGAAACCGAATTATAATTGGAATCAGTTTTATACTGTCATTTATTTTATTTGGAAACGCAATGTTTTATGGGTTCTATAACGATTTCGTTACTTTCCCGGTTTTATTCCAAACAAACAATATGGCTGATTTAGGGACAAGTATAAAAGAACTCTTTACGTACAAAACATTACTTTTATTTGCAGATGCAATTATTTTAATGTTTATTTCGCGTAAATTCCCATCATTTGGCGACAAAACACCACTTTCCCGCTCAGAGAAGCGAACTTTCTTTAGCGGTGTAACAGCTTTATTAGCACTACAAATTGTTGTATCAGTTATTTATAAACCACAAATGTTCTCGCGCTCATTTGACCGTCAAACTGTCGTAAAGAATTTAGGTTTATACACATATCATCTATTTGATATTACACTTCAATCCAAGTCTTCAGCTGAGCGTGTATTTGCAAGTGGGGATGGATTTTCTGAAATCAAAAACTATACAGACTCAAAAGACAAACAAGTTGATAAAAACTTATTTGGAGCTGCAAAAGGTAAAAATGTAATTTTAATTTCAATGGAATCTACACAAAGCTTTGTTATTAATAAAAAAATAAATGGAAAAGAAATTACCCCATTTTTAAATGAATTTATTAAGGATAGTTTCTATTTCGATAACTTCTATCATCAAACTGGACAAGGCAAAACTTCTGATGCTGAATTTATCGTTGAAAACTCACTTTATCCGTTAGATCGTGGTTCTGTATTCTTTACTCATGCAACAAACGAATACACAGCGACACCAGAACAATTAAAGAAATACGGATATTCTTCTGCCGTCTTCCATTCAAATGATAAAACGTTTTGGAATCGGGATGTAATGTATCCTGCGCTTGGATATGATCGTTACTTTAATTTAAATGATTACGCAGGAACGGAACAAATGTCTGTCGGTTGGGGATTAAAAGATAAACAGTTCTTTGAACAATCTATTCCAAAGTTAAAATCTTTACCGCAACCGTTCTATACAAAATTTATTACATTAACAAATCATTTTCCGTTTCTTCTAAATCCGGAAGACCAATATGTTGATGAATTCAACTCAGAAAGTGGTGTTGTAAACCGCTACTTCCCAACTGTTCGTTACACAGATGAAGCTCTTAAATTATTTATTAAACAATTAAAAGAAGAAGGACTGTATGATAATTCCGTTATTGTCATTTATGGTGATCATTATGGTATTTCCGAAAACCATAACGCAGCTATGGCACAGTTCCTAGGAAAAGATACTATTACACCATTCGATTCTATGCAATTACAACGAGTTCCTCTTATTATTCATGTGCCTGGTCAAGAAGGAAAAGTTGTTTCTAAAGTATCTGGTCAAATTGATATTAAACCAACGCTCCTTCATTTACTTGGTATTAAAACAAATAAATCCGTTGAATTTGGAACTGACTTATTTATTAAAGAAAAAGACCCGCTTATGGTAATGCGTGATGGTAGCTTTGTTTCTGAAGAGTATGTTTATACAAAAAATATGTGCTACAAAAGAAGTACGGGTGAAGAAGCTGATATGACGCTATGTCAGCCGTATATTGAAAAAGCAAAAACAGAATTAAAACTCTCCGATAAATTAATTTATGGAGATTTATTACGTTTCGATCCTAATAATCAATATAAAACTGGAACGATGACAACGAAATTTGAATAGTAAAGGAAGCAACTTTATACAAGTTGCTTCCTCTTTTTATTTTCACTTAATTTTTAAATCATCCTTCTATGAAATCTTTCACAAATTGGTAATTTCTTTCGTATGAGGAATAAATTTATGGTATGATAAAATAAGTAAACTTTCATACACTAATTAAGAATTTATTACAGAAAGCAAGGGATCAGATTTTGTATAGAGCAGCTATTCCAAACTTATTTACGCTCGGAAATTTATATAGCGGATTTTTATCAATCGGCTATGCATCTTTAGGATATTATAAATCAGCTGCTATTTTAGTACTTATCGGGATGATGTTAGATAGTCTTGATGGTCGTGTTGCTCGTTTATTACGTGTTGATTCACAAATGGGAAAAGAGCTCGACTCGCTTGCAGATGTCGTAACATTTGGTGCAGCACCTGCTGTTTTAATGTATTACACATCTTTCTCAAACTACGGAATCATCGGATTATACATAGCGGGATTATTCCCTCTTTTCGGAGCATATCGTTTAGCACGATTTAATGTAACACCATCTTCTACTTCAATGAAATATTTCACTGGAGTACCGATTACAGCAGCGGGAGGGCTTGTTGCTTTCTTAACATTATTTTCACATACCATTCCAAAAATCGTTCTTATTACCGTATTTGTAACGTTCGCATTTTTAATGGTGAGCCGCATTCGTATCCCAAGTTTAAAAGATGTACCAATTCCACGATATAGCATCATTATTACACTATTTTTAGTTGGAATCATTATTACAATGTATCAAACAGGATTTGGCAATTTTTCTGTTTTCTTATTCATTGCCATTCCACTATATATTTTGTACATGTTATCTCAATTCATTAGACAAAGACCGTCTAAAAAAGCGAATAAAGAAAAATAAGAAAACCTTCCGAGTCCGGAAGGTTTCTTTTTATTTTGTGACTAATACCTTTTGATTTACAGGTGTTACTGGCTCTTCGCCGTTTAATACAGCTAAAATATTTCTGACAGCCATTTCAGCCATCGCATCACGAGTTTCAAACGTTGCATTCCCTACGTGTGGAGCAAGTACTACATTCTTTAACTCTTTTAGCTCTTCTGTAATTTTCGGTTCAAATTCAAACACATCAAGAGCTGCCCCTTCAATTTCATTCGTTTTTAATGCATAAGCAAGTGCTGCTTCATTCATAATTGGTCCACGTGAAGCATTTACAATATACGCTGTTTTCTTCATCATTTTAAACTGCTCTTCATCAATCATATGATGTAATTTCGGATTATAAGCACAGTTAATTGTAATAAAATCTGCTGTTTGTAATAATTTTTCCAACGTCACATACGTTGCTCCCAGTTCACTTTCAGCTTCAAACTTACGATTTGGCCCTGTATATAAAACATCCATTCCAAATGCTTTCGCACGTTTTGCAACAGCCTTCCCGATTTCTCCAAGACCAATAATTCCGATTGTCTTACCGTGGACTTCTCGTCCTAAGAAAAATAACGGTGCCCATCCGTTAAATCCAGTCGTACGACATAACGTATCCCCCTCAGGAATTCTACGCGCCGCTGCTAAAAGAAGTGCAAATGTTAATTCGGCAGTCGCTTCCGTTGATACTTTCGGTGTATTCGTAACTGCAATTCCTTTTTCACCCGCATACGTGTAATCAATATTGTCGTAACCAGCACCATAGTTTGCAACAATCTTTAAATGAGACGCTGCATCAATAACTTCTTTTGGCACCTTTGTCGAAAGTAAACTTAACAATGCATCTTTATCTTTTACACGCTCTGTTAATTCATCTATAGAAATTAATTCCTCTTTATCGTACATTTCTACATCATGATCTTTTAATAGTTCTAATCCAATTTCCGGAATTTTTCCCGCTACTAATATTTTTGCCACTACTAACACCTCTTCTATAGAAAATAAGATATCTCTTATATTTCATTGTAAGAAATCCACATATAAAAACCAAGGAATTTGATTATAGTTTTGAAAATCGACACTTTTCCATGAAAAAAGAGGAGATGCAACTCTCCCCTCTTCTTACGCTTTTTCCTGCGATTCTTTTCCGAGCTTCACATCAATAGTTCCTTCTGCAACCGTATCGCTAATTTGCTCCTCAATAACCGATTGAGATGCAGCATTCGTTTCAGAAGTATAAGCTTGTTGCTGTGCAACTTGTACATTTTGTTTATTTTGTTGTTTCGCCATTTCTTACCCTCCTTTTCATTCTTTCTTATTTTGAACAAAAAGGGTGGTTTTCATCAAAAAATTGCGTTTCATTTTGAATTTGTTACTTCTTCTTCAAGCGACCTCATTACTCTTGCTCGCTTCGTAAATGTTGCAACCTGAGTAACACCGTGCGCTCGTAATGTTTGTACATTCTCTTGTACATAGTTCCCTAAATCATTTGGATAATGGGCATCCGAAGAAATCGTAATTGGAACACCATACTTAGCTAATACTTGTAAATATAGTGGACTTGGGCACATTTCACGAACAGGATAACGATAGTACAATCCTGCATTTATTTCTGTTGCCGTATTCGTTTCTACTAACGCACAGGCAATTTCCTTATAATAAGAAAGCTGTTCATTCTCATCCAATCGATAATTAAATACCTTTATATTATCTAGATGAGCGATAATATCAAATAACTCGGTACGAATCGCACTCTCAACTGTTTTAAAAAACGTATCGTATAATGCGCGTAGGTCATGCACCTCAAAATATTCTTTCGTATCTGGATTATCAAATCCCCAGCCATTTAGAAAATGAACGGAGCCAATTACATAATCAAAGTCTCCTAGCGCTAATAATTCTTTTAACTCTCCTTCACAACCAATAAAATAATCCGCTTCAATTCCAAGTTTAAGTGTGACACCTCTTTTACTCCATCGTTCTTTCGCCTCTTCAATTGCCTTTGTAAAATCATACAGTGAAACTACCCTTACTTGATCTAACCATTCTTTCTGTATACGACCGAGCTTAGAATCACTAATATCTACATATTTTTCATAATATCCTTTCGCTTCATGAAAACGATATAGATGATCAACAATTCCCACTTCTTTTATTCCTTTTCGCACAGCTTCTTCTAAATATAGATCTATCCATTCTGTTGTAAATGGCCCTTCCTTCACACGTTTTTGCAAACGCTCTTGTGTTTTCATAAGCCAATCCATAGAATGCCTTTCTTGAAGCGGTTCATAACATTCCAACGCTTCATTTATTTTAGCAAGCCATCCTATTGAATACGGTCCTTCTTCTAAGTGAAGATGATAATCTACTTTCATATACATTCCCCCTTATAATGTATCTATTTCCCTTCTATCCCCAACTCTCGAAAGCTTTCCATTTCGTTCTTTCACCTCTCGCATGACATCTTCCAATGCGATATTTTTTTCAGCTAATAAAACGAAACAGTGATAAAATACATCAACCATTTCTTTCACTACTTCTTCTTTATCATTATTTTTACATGCGATAATTACTTCAGCACACTCTTCACCAATTTTCTTTAAAATTTTATCTTCTCCTTTTGAAAATAAATAATTTGTATACGATTCAGGAAGTGGGCTTTCCTTTCGTTCTTCAATTGTTTTATACAGCAACTTAAAGGCATTTTCCATATGTATCCCCCTATATAATTTGATAGTGAAAACATGTCTTCTCCCCCGTATGACAAGCAGGTCCTACTTGTTTCACATTCACAACAATTGAATCTTGATCACAATCTAAGTATAGAGATTGCACATATTGAACATTCCCTGATGTTTCTCCCTTATTCCATAACGACTGCCTCGAACGAGAGTAAAACCATGTTCTTTTCGTCTCTAACGTTTTTTCATATGCTTCTTCATTCATATAAGCTAGCATTAAAACTTCTTTCGTACCTTCTTCGATGACAATTGCCGGTATTAATCCTTTTGAAAAATTAGGTTTCATAACCGCACCTCAACATTTGCATCTCTTAATTTTCGCTTTACACTCTGCACTGTCGCCTCACCATAATGAAAGATGGATGCCGCTAATGCTGCATCAACTGTTGTCTTTTGAAAAACTTCTATAATGTGATCCGTATGACCACAGCCTCCTGATGCGATGACTGGAATGGAAACACTTTTTGAAATTTCTTCTGTTAAACGAAGATCATATCCACTTTTCGTTCCATCTGCATCCATACTCGTTAACAAAATTTCACCCGCCCCGAGCTTAACAACACGCTTCGCCCATTCTATGGCATCCATTCCTGTGTCAACTCTTCCGCCGTTGACGTATACGTTCCATTTATCTTCTGCTACTTTTCTAGCGTCAATTGCCACGACAATACATTGTGATCCAAAGTGTTCTGCGCCCTCTTCGATTAGCTTCGGATTTCGCACTGCCGCTGAGTTTATTGAAACTTTGTCTGCTCCAGCTCTTAGTAAATTGTACATATCTTTCACACTTGAAATCCCCCCGCCAACCGTAAGAGGAATAAATACTTTAGCTGCTGTTTTTTCTACAACATCTATAATCGTTTTTCTTCCTTCATGAGTCGCTGTAATATCTAAAAATACGATTTCATCTGCCCCTGCCACGTTATATGCTTCAGCTATTTCAACCGGATCACCGACATCTTGTAATCCTATAAAATTTACACCCTTTACGACTCGCCCTTCTTTCACATCTAGACATGGAATAATTCGTTTCGCTAACATAACTTCGTTACCTGTAACACTTCTTCTAAATCAATCGTTTTCTCGTAAAGCGCCTTTCCAATTATGACACCATATATATTCATATCATTTAACTTTTTCACATCTTGAATAGATGCCACTCCTCCAGAGGCAATGAGACGAATGCCCACACTTTTTTGAAGTAACGCCAATTGTTCAAAATTTGGCCCTGCAAGCGTCCCGTCTTTCGAAATGTCTGTAAACACAATCGTTTGAACATCTAAACTTTCCATTTGTTTCGCTAAACTAATATAAGAAATTTCAGACAGATCAAGCCAACCTCTCGTTGCTACGAAGCCATTTTTCGCATCAATTCCAACAATGATTTTCTCTTTATATAGACGAACTGCTTCCTCTAAAAATGACTTATCATAAAGAGCTGCTGTTCCTAAAATCACTTTTTCTACACCTACTGACAATAACTTCTCCACCGCTACAAGTGAACGAATTCCTCCTCCCACTTGCACAGGAATACGTACCGCCTTACAGATTTTTTCAATGACGGGCAAATTTAACGACTCGCCAGCAATTGCACCGTCTAAATCAACAATGTGTAGTATTTCCGCTCCAAGCTTTTCAAATATGATTGCCTGCGCTACCGGATCTTCATTCATCACCGTTTCTTTACTAAACTCTCCTTGATAAAGTCTAACGCATCGTCCTTCTTTTAAATCGATAGCTGGGAAGATTTCCATGCTTCTACCACCCCTTGAAAATTTTTTAATATTTGCATGCCAATTTCACCACTTTTTTCTGGATGAAACTGTGCACCAAATACATTTCCTTTCGCTACAAACCCTGGTACTTGCATTCCATAATCACTTACTCCGCATACAATTTCATCTGGACAATCCGCGTAATATGAGTGAACATAATAAACGAAAGAACCATCCACTAATCCATTCCAAAGCGGAAATTCTCTTTCCTTCCTTAATTCATTCCATCCCATATGAGGAATTTTATACGAAACTTTTAACTTACGAATTTCCCCTGGTAGTAAACCTAACCCGCTACAATCTTTTAGTTCCTCACTTCGTTCAAATAAAAGCTGCATGCCCAAACATATACCGAGGAGAGGTTTTCCTATATCACAAACCTCTTTTAGTACACACACTAAATCTCTTTCTTCTAATACGTCCATCGCTTTCGGAAATGCACCTACTCCCGGTAAAATCACGCCATCGCTTCTCAATATCTCTTCTTTATCACTCGTTACAATGTACTCTGCCCCAATATATTTTAATGCTTGCTCTACACTGCGAATATTCCCCATTCCATAATCTATAATGGCAATCAATTACAACATCCCTTTCGTTGAATTTACACCAGTAATGTTGGCATTTTTTTCGACCGCTTCTCTAAGCGCTCTACCAAAAGCTTTAAATACTGCTTCAATTTTGTGATGCGTATTACTTCCGTATAGAACGCGCGCATGTAATGTAATATTGGCAGCATGTGCAACTGCTCTAAAAAATTCTTCCGTCAATTCTGTATCAAAATCCCCAAGCTTCGGATTTGTTAATTCCCCTTGAAATACACAATATGAGCGTCCACTTATATCAATTGCGACAAATCCTAAAGATTCATCCATCGGTACATACGCAGAACCGTAACGATTAATTCCCTCTTTGTTTTGCAATGCTTCTTTCAAGCAATTTCCGAGTACAATTCCAACATCTTCAACGGTGTGATGTGCATCGACAAATGCATCCCCTTCTGCTTCAACTTGCAATCCAAATCTTCCATGTCTAGCAAATAAAGTAAGCATATGATCGAAAAAACCAACCCCTGTTTGAATAGATACATTTGTACTTTCATCAAGCTGCAAATTTAATTTAATTTTTGTTTCTGTCGTCTCACGTACTTGACTGGACTGACGCATTATTTTTCCTCCTCAAACCTTATTTGGATTGCTCTCGCATGTGCATGTAACCCTTCTTTATTTGCAAGCTCTACAATGTGATGCTGTACATTTTTTAATGCTTCCTCCGTATAAGAAATAAAACTTGATTTTTTCACGAAATCATCGACTGATAACGGAGAAAAAAATCTTGCCGTTCCGCTCGTTGGTAATACATGATTCGGTCCCGCTAAATAATCCCCGAGCGGTTCAGGTGCATATGACCCAAGGAAAATAGAACCTGCATGTTTCACATAATCTAGAGCATTCATCGGTTCTTTTATATGTAACTCTAAATGTTCTGGAGCAATTTCATTTGATAACTTTAGTGCCTCCTCTAAAGAAGGAACGATAAAGATGGCTCCATTTCTATTTATTGATTCACGTGCAATTTCACTTCTTGGTAACATTTCTAACTGTCTTTCTATCTCTTTTTCTACTTCTTTAGCTAGTTCCATATTCGTTGTAATACAAATCGCCGTTGCTCTCTCATCATGCTCTGCTTGCGATAATAAATCCGCTGCGATATATTTTGCATTACCTGTTTCATCCGCGACAACTACAATTTCTGATGGACCAGCAATCATATCGATATTTACTATTCCGTATACTTCTCGCTTCGCTAGAGCGACATACAAATTTCCCGGTCCAACTATTTTATCCACTTTCGGAATCGATTCCGTCCCGTATGCTAAAGCAGCAATTGCTTGCGCGCCACCTATCGTATAAATTTCATCTACTCCCGCAAGATTTGCAGCAGCTAATATATGAGGATCAATTCCCCCTTTCCTCGGCGGTGTTACCATTACAATCTTTTTCACACCTGCGAGTTTCGCCGGCAATACATTCATTAATACTGAAGAAGGATATGAGGCTGTCCCACCCGGTACATATACACCTACATTTTCTAACGGCCGAATGAGTTGCCCTCTAATTATGCCTTTACTTTCACAATCGAATATTGAGTGCTTCTTTTGCTTTTCGTGATACGAAACAATGTTTTTCTTCGCCTCTTTTAAAGCTTCTAAAAATGAATTCTCTACAAACATACTCGCTTGCTGTATTTCTTCTTCACTTACACGAAAATCTTTCATCTCTACACCATCAAACTTTTTTGTATAGAAAGATAAAGCCTCATCATTTCCTTCCCTTACATGTCTAATGATTTCTCTTACACTTCTTTGAACAGTTTCTTCTATTATATTAGCGTTTTCTCTTAGCACTTTTATTTTAGATAATGCCTCCTTAAAGTCTTCATAAATGATTTCCATTTTAAATCCTCCTATTTCCCTGATAAGATTTCTTGCTCCATCATATTTATAATGCTGAATATTTCGTCTTTTTTAGTTTTTAAGGCTGCCTTATTTACAATCATCCGAGCCGATATAAAGTACATTTCCTCAAATACAATGAGTCCATTCTCTTGTAATGTTTTTCCTGTTTCAACAATATCTACAATCGCATCTGCCAATCCAAGAAGAGGAGCGATTTCTACAGAACCTTCTATTTTAATAATTTCTACATCCTCTCCCTTATCATGAAAATAAGTAGAAGTAATATGTGGGTATTTCGTAGCGATTCTTTTCTTCCGGTAACTCTTCGGATTATACGTAGGAATAGAAGCAACACAAAACTTACAAATCCCCACTCCTAAATCCAGCATTTCATAAATATCTTTCTCGTTTTCCATTAAAATATCTTTTCCAACGATGCCAATATCAGCTACCCCATGTTCTACATAAGTAGCAACATCAACCGCTTTTACTAAAATAAATGAAACATTTGTATTTTTACTTTGAAATACAAGCTTTCGACCTTTATTTTTGAGCTCGGAACAATCAATTCCAATCTGCTCAAAAAGTGGAATGACATGTTTTTCTAATCTTCCTTTCGTTAACGCAATTTGAATGTTACGCATGAAGCCTCTCCTTCTTTCTGGACTACCCATTTCTCATTCCATACATATTCCACTAAGTATTCATTCTTTGCCTCAACGACCGTTCCTATTTTATTTTTTCTTGCGAATTGAAAGGTATCGCTTAAATTAGAGAATAGAGATAACCAAGCATTTTTCCCATCCTTTCGAAGTAAATTTCGTAGCCTTTCTGCTTCCGCTAATCTATTTAACTCATAATGAATCACAATATCAATTTGATTTCGTTCATATGGTTCTTGCTGCTCTTGCAGCGCCTTCACAATTTGATTTACTTGTACCGCGAGTCCAACAGCTGGCAGCATTTCTCCAAAATTGCCAATTAGCTCATCGTATCTTCCGCCACTAACGATTTCTTCTCCAATTTCATATATATATCCTTTGAAAATAACACCCGTATAGTAATCTAAGCGTTGAATCATGCCCAAATCAATTGATATGTAAGAACCATATCCTAACGTTTCAATTGTTTCATACATTTCTTTTATTCTTGCAATTGCCATTTTCATTTCATTACTTGAAGCAAGCTTTTCTGCTTCCTCAATAACTTCTAAATTTCCAAATAGCCTTGGCAATTTCTCAAGTAACCTTACTGTCTCATCGCATCGATTTAATTTCTTTTCTCCGATAAAATTTGAGAGGGCTGCATAATTTTTACTTTCTATATACGTTCTAAGTACCCTTTCTTCTTCATCATGGATGGAGAGTTTTTTTACAATACATTTATATAACTGTACTTGCCCAATCTCAATTGTAAAAGATTGCACCTTCAACTTTTGAAGTGCTTGAATGACACTTATTACACATTCAATTTCAGCTCTTACATTATCAATCCCGATAACTTCAATACCACTTTGTACGATTTCATTATATTTTCCAGAATGGGATTCATTCGCTCGAAATACATTCCCGCTATACGTCACTTTAAGTGGCGTATCCCATCTCTGTGTTCCAATAACTCTCGCTAAAGGAATTGTCATATCTGGACGTAAAACGATAATCCTTCCCTTTTCATCAAAAAATTTATACATCTTCTCTTCATCTATCGGTCTATTTTGAAATGCAAAAACGTCATAAAATTCAATTGTAGGTGTTCTTATTTCTTCATAACCTCTCTCTAAAAAAGTAAGCCTTAATTTTTGTTCTACTTCTTCAATTAACGTACATTCTTCGAATAAATAATCTCTCGTTCCATTCGGATTTGCCCGTTTCCATTTTGTCATCTAAATTTTCACACCTTTCCCCTTCTAATGTATGCCTATTTCATTCCCCTAAGCCGAAAATAAAAAGAGCCTTGTAGACAAAATACCTACAAGGCTCTTCAGTAGAGTGTAGGTACAACGGGAATAACCCTTGTACCTACACGTTTTCACGCTAGGTTCAAGGGTTTCATGTATGATGATGTAGTTGTGTAAGCATTGTAATAGATTGCACGATATTCATAATACTTACTCCCTTTCTCCTCTGATTTTCACATAGTATATAACAGTTAATTTTGAATGTAAATACATTTTTAATATTCCGTCATTTTTTTAATGTAAAGCCACTTTTCTTTCATACTCTTTTATTTCTTGTTCATATTGCATTGTAATACTAATTTCATCTAAACCATTTAATAACTTCTCTTTCCACATTTTCTCGATTGTAAAATGGAATCTATGCGTATTCGTTGTCATTATTTCATTTTCTAAATCAACTATGATTTGTTCTCTCGCATCTGTTTTAGCAAGTTGTTCACGCATATCTTTATCCATTACAATCGGTAACATGCCATTTTTCATACAATTCATATAAAAGATATCGGCAAATCCTCCAGCGATAATAACGCGGAAACCATAATCAGCAAGTGCCCATGGAGCATGTTCTCTTGACGAGCCACATCCAAAATTATCGCCTGTGATTAATATACTGGCTCCTTTTCTTTCTTGTGCATTAAGCGGGAAATTAGGGTTTTCTTGGCGATTATTATCATATCGCCACTCATCAAATAAAAACTTCCCAAACCCAGTTCTTTCAATTCTCTTTAAATATTGCTTCGGAATAATTTGATCTGTATCAATGTTATCATTCATCAGTACTGCGGCAGTACCTTTATGAATACGAAATGGCTCCATCATAACTCTCCTTTCTAATATCAACAAAATGACCATATAACGCAGCCGCTGCCGCCATTGCAGGGCTAACTAAATGCGTTCGTGCTCCCTTTCCTTGTCTTCCTTCAAAATTGCGATTTGACGTAGAGGCACAATGTTCCCCTTCAGGCACTTGATCTGGATTCATACCTAGACACATTGAGCATCCGGGCTCTCTCCATTCAAATCCAGCTTCTTCAAATATGCGATGTAATCCTTTATGCATCGCTGCTTCTCTTACCCTTTGAGATCCAGGTACAACAAGTGCTCGCACACCTTCTTTTACTTTTTTACCTTTCACGACAGATGCAGCAATTTCTAAGTCAGAAAGCCTGGAATTTGTACAAGATCCAATGAAAACATGTTGAACTGGAATTTCATACGTACTTTGTCCGGGACTCAATCCCATATAAGAAAACGCTCTTTCGTCATTTGCATCATGCTTTTCTGGCAATTTCTCATCGATCCGAACACCCATACTAGGATTTGTTCCCCACGTAACGTACGGTGCTAAATCCGTAACATCTACTAGAATATGTAAATCATAAACTGCATCTAAATCTGTATAAAGTTCTGACCATTTTTTCTTAATAGATTCATAGTCTTTCGGTGCATATTTACGCCCTTTTACGTAAGCAACCGTTTTTTCATCTGGTGCAATAATGCCAGCCTTTGCTCCCCCTTCAATTGCCATATTGCAAAGCGTCATCCTCTCTTCCATATCCATAGCATGAATGGCCTCTCCGTAAAATTCCATTACGTAACCTGTTCCAACTGCTACTCCGTACTTTGAAAGAAGGTGTAAAATAATATCTTTCGCATAAACACCTTGCGGTAACTTTCCTTTTAACTCAATGCCCATTGCTTTCGGCTTTCGTTGCCATAACGTTTGCGTCGCCAATACATGTTCCACTTCACTCGTACCAATACCAAACGCTAGTGCGCCAAAAGCACCGTGTGTTGCTGTATGACTATCACCACAAACAATCGTTTTTCCTGGCTGTGTGAGTCCAAGTTCTGGTCCTATTACATGAACGATCCCTTGCTCTTCATCTCCGATATCCGCTAATGGCACCTGAAATTGTTTACAGTTTTCCCGAAGTGTATCTAGTTGCTGCTTCGCAATGCGGTCGGTAATATTCCAAACATCTTTCGTTGGAATATTATGATCCATCGTTGCAAATGTTAAATCTGGTCTGCGGACTGTTCGATTTGTAAGCCGCAAGCCTTCAAAGGCTTGCGGTGACGTTACTTCATGAACAAGATGTAGATCGATATATAATAAATCCAATCCATTTTCATTAGTCGCAACTACATGTCTTTCCCAAAGCTTATCTAGTAACCTTTTCCCCATTATCTTCCTCTCCCTACTAACGCTTGCTCTTCCATTTCTTGAATAACTGCCTTTGTAAATGAAGTTGTCGTTTCAGTCCCCCCGATATCTGCTGTACATTTTCCTGATTTAAGGACTGCAGAAACTGCTTCTTCAATTGCATATCCTTCTCTCGTTAATCCGAACGATTGCCCAAGCATCATTGCAACAGAACGCATCATCGCAATTGGATTCGCCTTATTTTTCCCCGCAATATCCGGTGCTGATCCGTGAATAGGCTCGTATAATGAAGGCCCCTTTTCAGCGTGACTTGCTGATGGAAGCATTCCTAATGATCCAGCTAATACTGAAGCCTCATCACTTAAAATATCACCAAATAAATTTTCCGTTACAATAACGTCAAATCTTCCTGGATTCCGAATTAATTCCATAGCTGCTGCATCTACTAAAATGTGTTCTACTTCCACATTTGGGTAGCGAAGTGCTACTTCTTCTGTCACAGTTCTCCATAATTTACTAGACTCTAAAACATTCGCTTTATCAATAGATGTTACTTTTTTCTTCCGCTTATTCGCTAATTGAAAAGCATACGAAACGATACGTTCAATTTCATGGCGATGATACGTAAGTGTATCTGTCGCCACTTCTTCCGTTCGCTCTTTCGGATAAGAAAAATAAATTCCGCCTGTTAATTCACGAACGACAACGAAATCAATTTCATCAGCGTTTTTTAATGGTGATAAATGTGCAGTTGCACTTTCTACCGTTACAGGGCGAACATTCGCAAATACACCGAGTCCTTTTCTTAATGCTAATAATCCTTTCTCAGGCCTTTCTTTCGCACTATCCCACCTTGGTCCACCTACTGCTCCAAGTAAAACCGCATCACTCGCTAAACAGGCGGCAAGTGTTCGCTGTGGTAATGGTTGCCCAGTTAAATCGATAGCAACACCACCAAAGTACTCATCTTGCAAATGAAAATGATGTCCATATAGCCTTTCTACCATATGCAATACTTCCTTCGCACTTTCCATTACTTCTGGACCAACACCATCACCAGCTAAACAAACGATACGTTTTTCCATTTTTAACACTCCTTTTAACTGAATTTTCAGAACTTTAATTTGATAGGTGAGGAAAGCTTCTCTCACCTATCAAATATTTATTTCACAAGCGCTATAAGAGATTTTAATTTCCCTGCTGCATGGACATAAGCTCTCGCCGACGCTTCCAATACGTCTTGCGCAACTCCGAAACCTGATATTTGGTGACTACCTTCTTTTAATTCAACATGAACGTGAGCAAGTGCATCTTGACCTTGTGTAATAGATTGTATGCGATAATCTGCCAATTCACATTCTAATTCTAAAATTCTTTGAATCGCATTGTATATCGCTTCAATACTACCAGAACCAGTGGCTGCATCTTCATATACATTTCCTTCCTCATCCTTCAGCACAACTGTTGCGCATTGTGTACTATTTGATACGAAATGCACTTGTAATTGCGTAATGTTATATTGCTGAGCTGCAAATGCTGCTTCACCAAGCATAAGTGCGCGTAAATCTTCTTCAGTAATTTCCTTTTTACGATCAGCCAATTTTTTAAATGCTTCGAATGCCGCATCTCGCTCTTCATTTGTAAATTCATAACCAAGCTCTTTCATTTTTTCCGTAAACGCATGACGGCCAGAATGTTTCCCAAGTACAAAGAGATTTTGAGATTCTCCTATAAGCGCTGGTTCGATAATTTCATAAGTTGTTACTTCTTTTAAAACCCCGTCTTGGTGAATGCCCGATTCATGAGCAAATGCATTCGCTCCAACGATTGCTTTATTTTTCGGTACAACCATACCCGTTAACCTGCTTACTAATATACTCGTCGCCTTAATTTCTTTTAAAGTCATTGAAGGCTCTGCTTTATAAAAATCTTTTCTAATATGAAGAGCTACCGCAACTTCTTCTAACGCTGCATTCCCTGCTCTTTCTCCAATGCCATTAATCGTTCCTTCTACTTGCAATGCTCCTCCTTCAACCGCAGCTAACGAATTTGCTACTGCCATACCAAGATCATCGTGACAATGACAAGAAAAAATCGCTTTTTCATATGATGGAACGGATTCTTGTAAGTATTTAAAAAGAGAATAATATTCTTCTGGATTCGTATATCCAACTGTATCCGGAATATTAATTACATTCGCTCCTGCTCGAATTGCAATTTCTACTGCTTCAGCTAAAAATGCTCTCGATGTTCTTGTCGCATCTTCTGCAGAAAATTGTACTGTCGGAAATAATGATTTTCCAAGCGTAACCGAGCGATGAATACTATTTAACACATCTTCTTTTGACATACAAAGTTTATATTTCATATGAATATCACTCGTAGCTAAAAATACGTGTAGACGAGGAGATACAGCACCTTTCACAGCTTCATATGCTCTTCGAATGTCACTTTCTTTCGCTCTAGCTAAACTCATAACCGTAGCATTTTGAATTGTATTCGCAATACGTTTTACCGATTGAAAGTCACCTTCGGAAGCTGCCGCGAATCCAGCTTCCATTACATGAATACCAAGCCTCTCTAATTGCCTAGCAATTTGTAATTTCTCTTGTTCATTTAAATTTACTCCTGGTGATTGTTCGCCATCACGAAGCGTTGTATCCATGAACAAAACCTGCTTCATATTATTTAACCCCTACCTTTACTCGCGGCTGTACGAAAGGCATCATTTCACGTAATTTACGTCCAACTACTTCGATTTCATGTTTATTCTCTTTCTCATTTGTCGCATGGAAATTTGGTCTTCCTGCTTTATGCTCTGCAATCCAGCCTCTTGCAAATGTACCATCTTGAATTTCTGCTAATACTGCCCCCATCGCTTTCTTCGTATCTTCAGTAACAACGCGTGGTCCTGATACGAAGTCTCCCCACTGCGCTGTATCTGAAACTGAATATCTCATATTTTCAAGTCCACCTTCGTACATAAGGTCAACGATTAGCTTCAGTTCATGTAAACATTCAAAATATGCAAGTTCAGGCTGATATCCTGCATCAACTAACGTTTCAAACCCTGCTTTTACAAGTGCAGTCACTCCGCCGCAGAGTACAGCTTGCTCTCCAAATAAATCTGTTTCTGTTTCTTCTTTAAACGTCGTTTCTAGTACACCAGCTCTCGTTGCTCCAATTCCGTCAGCATAAGAAAGTGCTTTTTCAGTCGCAACTCCTGTTGCATCTTGATATACTGCAAATAATGCAGGAACAGCCCCGCCCTCGGCGAACGTACGGCGTACGAGATGCCCCGGTCCTTTTGGCGCTACTAGAAATACATCTACATTAGCTGGTGGTTTTACTTGATCAAAGTGAACATTAAATCCATGTGCGAACACGAGGGAGTTTCCAGCCTGTAAATTTGGTGCAATTTCAGCTTCATATACTTCTGGTTGTAATTCATCAGGCAGTAGAATCATTACTACATCAGCTTTTTCCGCTGCTTCTGCTACTGTATATACAGAAAATCCATCTTCATTCGCTTTATTCCAAGACTTACCTTTTCTTAAACCTACTACTACATCAAATCCGTTATCACGTAAATTTTGCGCATGTGCATGACCTTGCGAGCCATATCCGATGATTGCTACTTTCTTTTCCTTTAATACATTTACTGTTACATCTTTCTCATAATAAACTTTTGCCATTTTCATTTCCCCCTATATTTAAATGATTATTGAATTAACATAACTTGCTTATCTTGTTTTTTCATACTACGTGTAAATGCTGTTACACCTGTTCTAGCAATTTCTTTCAAACCGTATGGACGAAGTAATTCAATTAACGCTTCTACTTTGTCTTGCGTACCTGTTACTTGCACAACTATGGAATCCTTCCCAACATCTATTACAGCGGCTCGAAACGGTTCAATTAAACTATATAATTCTGCCCTCGCTACAGAAGTTGCTACTTTAATAAGAGCAAGCTCTCTAGCAATCATCGCTTCTTCTGTAATATCTGATACTTTCAGTACGTCAATTTGCTTATGCAGTTGTTTAATTAACTGCTCCACTTGCTGTTCACTTTCAACGTGTACAACAATCGTCATTCGCGATATATCTGATGATTCTGTATGACCTACTGAAATACTTTCAATATTAAAATGTCTTCGTGTCATAACCCCTGTAATTCGGTTTAAAACACCACTTTGATTTCGAACTGTCGCTGTAACAATTCTCTTCACCCTTTTTCCACTCCCTCCATTTGGTGAACACCTTTTCCTGGCGCAACCATCGGCATAACCTTCTCTGATTGAAGTACACGACAATCAATTACGACTGGCTCTTGTAATTCAATAGCATGCTGGATTTGCTTCTTTGCAA
Source organism: Bacillus sp. FSL L8-0152 (assembly GCF_038006365.1). Taxonomy (NCBI): domain Bacteria; kingdom Bacillati; phylum Bacillota; class Bacilli; order Caryophanales; family Bacillaceae; genus Bacillus; species Bacillus sp. FSL L8-0152. The sequence goes on along the minus strand of NZ_JBBOVB010000001.1, from coordinate 1,462,014 downwards.
GAAGTGGATCGTCAATACGAACACCTTTTATGCCATATGCATTCGCAAGAGCGACGAAATCTGGTTGGCATGGTAATAAAGAATGTGAATATCTTTGATTGTAAAATTCATCTTGCCACTGTCTTACCATTCCTAAAGCTTCATTATTTAAAATAAATACTTTAACGGGTAAAGCGTGTTCTTTTAATACACTTAATTCTTGTAGAGTCATTTGAAACCCAGCATCACCAACAATTGCAATAACTAATTCTTCAGGCTTTGCAATTTGCGCACCGATTGCTGCTGGAAATCCAAACCCCATCGTTCCTAATCCACCAGAAGTTACCCATTTATCTGGATTTTTCAGCGGATAATATTGGGCTGCCCACATTTGGTGTTGCCCAACGTCTGTTGTTACAATCGCTTCTCCTTTCGTGATTTCATATAGCATATCAATCGCGTATTGAGGTTTAATACTTTCAGAATTTCGTTTATAAGAGAATGGATACTTTTCTTTTCTACTCTTTAATAAAGAGAGCCATTCATGATGATTTTCTTTCTTTCCTTCTGATTGAAGCAATACTTCTAACGCCTGCTTAGCACTTGCAACAATAGGAATCTCTGTTGGCACATTTTTCCCGATTTCTGCTGGATCAATATCGATATGTGCAACAGTCGCCCCTTTAGCAAAAAAAGCTAAATTCCCAGTAAGACGATCGTCAAATCTCGCACCTATATTAATGAGTAAGTCGCATTCATATAACGCCATATTGGCTGTGTAAGAACCGTGCATTCCCCCCATCCCTAGAAATAGCCCATCATCTGGCGGAAAACCACCAAGTCCAAGTAACGTATGCACAACAGGGATTTCATATTTACGGGCAAAACTTGTCAATTCTTTCGAAGCTTTCGCATGCAGTATACCTGCTCCAGCTAAAATTAACGGTTTTTTTGCGGTTTCAATTGCTTGTAGTAATTTGTTTATTTGAAGTAGATTCGGTTCATAATTAGGGTTATATCCTGGTAAATCCATTTGTACATTGCTACATCGCTCACCTTTCTCGACTACCATATCTTTCGGAAGGTCAATAACGACTGGTCCTGGTCTTCCTGTTTTAGCAATATGAAATGCTTCTTTAATAATTCGAGGTAAATCTGAGGCCTTTCGCACTTGATAGTTATGTTTTGTCACTGGCATCGTAAGTCCCATAATATCCGCCTCTTGAAAAGCATCGCTCCCAATTAACGTTGTTGCTACTTGGCCTGTAAATACAACAAGTGGCAATGAATCAATCATCGCATCCGCTAGACCCGTAATTACATTTGTAGCACCTGGTCCACTCGTTGCAATTACAACCCCTGGGTTCCCTGTAATTCTGGCATACCCTTCAGCAGCGTGAATTGCCCCTTGCTCATGCCTTGTTAAAATATGCGGAATTTCACAATCATACAGTGCATCATAGAGAGGTAAAACGGCACCACCCGGATAACCGAAAATCACTTTTACGCCTTCCTTTTCTAGCGCTTCTAACAATAGCTGTGCACCAGTTGCCAGTTTCTCTTCCGTTTTTGAAGACATTGTTCTTATAAGCCCCCTTTTTCAAACTTTTATACAATAAAAAAATCCTACGTCCACACTCCAGCTATGTGCTGAAGGGACGAAAGATTTCGCGGTACCACCCTTCTTTGCAAGAATACTCTTGCCTCAGTGATCCATAAATGGATCTAGCTAATAACGGAGCTACCGTCTAAGCCTAGACAAATGCTTTAGCTTAGCACTCAAGGGCGATGTTCGTCGACGTGAACCATCGGTTTTCAGCAACCACCGACTCTCTGTGAGGCTTCACAATCAACTACTCCTCCCTATCAACGCTTTCTTATGTTAAAAAAGTTGTTATCCAACTTTATTTTCTTCGTAAATTTTCTCTCCATCTTCTACAACTAACTTACGAAACTCTTCTAATAAACGGTTCGTATGTGGACCTGTTTGCCCTAAGCCAATCGTTCTACCATCTACTGTCGTAACAGCAATAACTTCAGCAGCTGTTCCTGTTAAAAACACTTCATCAGCTACATATACATCATGTCTTGTAAATAACTCTTCTCTTACGTCATATCCAAGTTTTTCGCCGATTTCTAAAATGGCGTTTCGTGTAATACCTTCTAACGCTCCAGCAGAACTTGGTGGTGTAATTAATTTATTTCCTTTAACAATAAACACGTTATCTCCTGAGCCTTCAGCTACATATCCTTGATCATTTAACATAAGTGCTTCTTGTACTCCAGCTAATTTCGCTTCAATACGAACTAAAATATTGTTTAAGTAATTTAAAGATTTTACTTGAGGGGATAAAACATCGGGACGATTTCGGCGCGTTGCAACTGTTACAACTGGAATCCCTTTCTCATAATATTCTTGTGGGAATAAAGATAATTGTTCTGCAATTACTACTACATTCGGCTTCTTACATGAATCGGGATCCAATCCAAGATTTCCTGCTCCTCTTGATACAACAAGGCGAATGTATCCATTAGATAATTTATTTTGTCGAATCGTCTCAACAACAATATTTGTTACTTCATCTAATGAATATGGAATTTCTAAAAGGATTGATTTTGCTGATTCATACAACCGGACAAGATGCTCTCTCAAACGGAAAACATTACCGCTATAAACTCTAATTCCTTCAAACACTCCATCGCCATATAAATAGCCATGATCATATACTGAAACTTTTGCCTCATCTTTTGGAACAAATTCTCCATTTAAGAAAATCCATTGCTCATTCACTAGAAGCGCCTCCTATGTTCTATGAATTTTTTATTGTTTCCTAGTTTACTCTCCTTTCTAAATAAATCAAGTTAATTTTTAGAAAATTTATAATTTTTAATCGTACGTACTTCTTTACTTATATTGATTTAACAACATTGTTAACGTTTACAAAAAGTCAAAAAATTTTTTTCGCCAATTTCCACTAAAAAAATATTTGTTTAAAAGAAGGATTTTCATCAATTGATACGAATCTATTGTATTCAATAAACGGACGTCCGATTTTATAAATCCGGGAATATATAACGACTTTTGCTGAAAAAGGGGGGAAATAACAAAAATAGCGCTGTCTAAAAATAACATTCATATTTTTCATTTCGTAATCATAATCCTATTTTTAAAAAACAATTTGTCAAAATGAAGGAGGAAATAAATATGGCGTGTGTACAAATTAAAGGAACGAGACAAGAGGTAGTAGAAATGCTGCAATTATTTGATCTAATGGATACGAAAGGTTTTTGTAAATTCGATAATTACGTAGAGGTAGAACCAAATACGCAAGAACATAATCATTTTATTGCTTCAATCGACATCCATTCAAATACTTCTTCTGCCCAAGATACATTAAACGATCAATTCGTTAGTCAAATGCTTACTGGCGTATATAACGACTAAACAAAGATTTACTTCCTACCGTCTTTTCATAAATGCAGTGAACTTGAGCATACTAGCAATTAGATGGTAGGAGGTGAGAATTATGGCTAGAATTGGCGTTGAAAACTCATTAACAGACGTTCAACAAGCTCTTCAGCAACAAGGTCATGAAGTTGTTACACTTAACTCAGAACAGGATGCACAAGGGTGTGATTGTTGCGTTGTAACTGGGCAAGATTCTAATGTGATGGGCATTGCAGATGCATCAATTAAAGGATCAGTCATTACAGCTCACGGTTTAACAACGGATGAAATTTGTCAACAAGTTGAAAGTCGCACTTAAAAAATGAAAGAGGACTCCTTTTAAAAGGAGTCCTCTTTTTTATATTCACCTAACGGGAAAGTAACATATACTGGATGAAAGCCCTACCTCTCTCTCATCATTACGGTTCCACTGACCGCTCCTTGATTCACTAGTATACATATATAGCTTACAAATACAATTTATAGGGTTTGTTCACAAAAGTTGTTGATAAAATTACCCGATCTTTCGCAAACTTTTCGTATTGCATTCATAAGAGATATTTACTTTACACTAGCTGTAACCGAGACACGAATTAAAATTATAACACCAATACAATAGCTTGTCAATATTTTTCCGCAAATTAAAAACAGACATTAACGGTTTGTCTGTTTTAGAATGGAGCTTTTTCTTTTATTACATATACAACAAAGCCGCTTACTAACATAAATAAGCCAACTACTAAGTTTTTGATATTAATCATAAATTCCTCTCCCTTATTCCACACATCATATATATTTACATTTCAATTATTCCGATCATCCTAAAGCGCACTTTTTCTAATATATCATAATTCCTAAAAAATGCAAGTTCACTTTTGACGACCATTCACAAATTTATCTACAGTGCTTGGTACAGTGTTTAAAGCCTTTTCAATTAAATGTGTACTGCTGTTGAGATGTAATACTTGCACCCCATTAGAACCAACTACTAAAAAAGCTACTGGACTAATAGAAACCCCAGCCCCGCTTCCTCCTCCAAATGGATGCCCTTGCTTGTTCTCTTTATGCTGATTTTGCCCACCGTTATGTTTTTCAGTAATGAAACCCCCTTTAAAATCACTTCCACCAGCTCCAAAACCAAAAGCCACTTGAGATACTGTTAATACAACATTTCCGTCAGCTGTTGAAACCGGGCTCCCAACAATTGTATTTACATCTACCATCTCTTTTAAATTTGTCATTGCCGTTTTCATTAAATTTTCAATTGGATGTTCCATTATGTATTGCACCCTTTCCTCATTATTCCTTTTTATAATTTCCAAAATAGAGGAAGTCATACTAACTTTTCCTATTTCAAGAAAACATTTTCCTCCTTTTAATAGATATTACTGCCCGTTAATGCGGGATAAAAAAGAAAAAGAGATACATACTACTATTGAACCTTGTTATGAAAGGAGCCATGACTTTGACTGAGAAATTTGATGATTATAAAAGAAGAGATAGAATAGATAGTGATTATAGTGACTATAAAGAAGAGTATGCCGCTGAGGTTGCACCACAACGCATTGATTACGATTACGATGATAAAGACGATAAAGATGTTGTAAAATCGTCCGCTGCTGGATCAACTGCTGGTTTTATCGCTCTTGCGCTATCTATCTTATCGCTATTTACATTCCCAACACTATTTGGTCTTGTTTCTGTTTTACTCGGTATTTACGCTTATAATCGCGGAGCTACTGTAACTGGCGGTATCGCTGCAGTTGTCGGTGGGATTGCTGCACTTATCGCAATTTTATTCCGAGTAGCACTTATTGGTTTATTGTTCTCCCTTTTCTAAAAAAGAAAAAGGTATCTCGCTTAACGCGGGATACCTTATCCTGTAAACACATCTTCCGATGGATATTTTATTTTTTGTTTTGCTGGTCGCGCTAAAGAGAACACAAGTGTTAATGGTCCAATTAATCCGCAGAACATAACAAACATAATAATACATTTTCCGAATGCCGATAGCTTTGCAGTAATTCCCATCGTTAATCCGACTGTACCAAACGCTGATATTGTCTCAAATAATAATTGAATAAAGCTGAAGTTTTCTGTAAGCATTAATATAAATACCGCTGCAAAAATAAGTATTTGACTGGCAACAGCAATCGCTAAGGCCCTCGTTACTGTCGAAATTTTAATTGTACGCTGAAATAAAACAATTTCCTCCTTTTTTCTAAAGAAAGAAAGGACAGATGTAATTAAGATAACAAACGTTGTTAATTTAATTCCTCCACCTGTTGATACACTTCCTGCACCAATAAACATTAAAATCATCGTAAATAATATAGATGATTCTTCCATACCTCCATAGTCAACCGTATTAAATCCAGCTGTCCGCGGGGTAATACCTTGAAAGAAGGAAGCCCATAGTTTTTCATTTAAAGATAAATTCCCTAACGTCTTCACATTATTATATTCCAATACAAAAATTACAATCATTGCTATAACATTTAGCACTACTGTTCCAATAATCATTATTTTTGAGTGAAGTGATAATTTTCGAAAACTGCGACTATACCATATATCAATTAATACGGTAAAACCGAGTCCACCTATTACAATTAAAGAGCAAATCCCAATATTAATAATGGGATCTCCTACATATCTTGTTAAATTATCTGGCCATAAAGCAAAGCCTGCATTATTATAAGATGCAATTACATGAAAAATACTATAGTATAAACCTTTTCCAAAACCAAACTCTGGAATAAAGCGAAACGATAAAAAGATGGCCCCAATAAGCTCAATACAAATCGAAAATATAAAGACACGCTTTACTAATTTTACAAGACCACCTATATTTGTTTGATTAAACGCTTCTCCAATTAATAAACGATGGCGTAATCCGATTTTTTTGCCTAATACCCAAACAATTAAAATGGCAATTGTCATAAGACCTAGACCACCTGTTTGAATTAAAAACATAATAACAATTTCGCCAAACATCGTAAATGTACTTGCTGTATCCACTACTCCCAAACCAGTTACGGTCGCTGCTGACGTTGCTGTAAAGAAAGCATCTACCCAACTAATTTGTGCTTTCGTTGCGAATGGTAACTTTAATAACAAACCGCCAACCACAATTAAGCAGAAAAAACCTAACGCTAATATTTGTGGTGGGTTTAATCGTATAAGACGATTATACAGCCCTTGTTTTTTTGTTACTTCCATATCACTAACTCCCTTATTAAAGTGAAGCTTTCCCCTCATAAATAAAAAGCTTTTTAAAAGCCCTTAAAGAATTGGGACAAACCTTATATTCTTATAATATAGTTGAGCATAATCCTTTTTTTCATAGATTACAACTTTTATTTATATTCAGACTTCTTTTTCTTTTATGCTGGAAAACTATATATCCTAACTCAATATTGCTAGCAATAACAATTTCATATGTACTATTTTTCAAATCCCCATATCTTTCACTCTATGTTCACATAGAGGTCACATTCACCTTTTATAGTATATGTATCGAAGCTGTTCCTCCCTAATTTATAAGACATTCCCCAGTGTCTTTGAATAGCTTCCATCCCTAATTAAATTGACATAAATTGTCCCCTTCCCTTGATCATCTTATATGTGATGGTCTTATTTTTTTGTCTTTCTATCTTTTATTTAAAACTTCCTCTCTCTTTCACTCGATGTTCACACAGAGGTCACATCCACCTTTTATAGTATATATATCGAAGCTGTTCCTCCCTAATTTATAAGACATTCCCCAGTGTCTTTGAATAGCTTCCATCCCTAATTAAATTGACATAAATTGTCCCCTTCCCTTGACCATCTTATGTGATGGTCTTATTTTTTTGTCTTTCTATCTTTTATTTAAAACTTCCTCTCTCTTTCACTCGATGTTCACACAGAGGTCACATCTACCTTTTATAGTATATGTATCGAAGTTGTTCCTCCCTAATTTATAAGACATTCCCCAGTGTCTTTGAACAGCTTCCATCCCTAATTAAATTGACATAAATTGTCCCCTTCCTTGACCATCTTATAAATGATGGTCTTATTTTTTTGTCTTTCTATCTTTTATTTAAAACTCCCTCTCTCTTTCACTCGATGTTCACATGAGAGTCACACCTATCTTTTATAGTATATGTATCGAAGTTGTTCCTCCCTAATTTATAAGACATTCCCCAGTGTCTTAAAGCAACTTCCATCCCTAATTAAATTGACATAAATTGTCCCCTTCCCTTGACCATCCTATGTGATGGTCTCTTTTATTTTCCAAACACAAAATCAATCTATCTGTACTTAAATAAAAACCTAAAAATTCAGAAAATATTGTCAAATTAGGTATTTTTTCGGTATAATTACTTTAGGAAGGAATTTCGCAAAAACAAAAGGGGGATTTTATTGAAACAAACAAAAGCAATCTTAATCGCATTATTTCTAGGTCTAGTTGTTGGACTCACTCTAAATTTAGCCGCTCCATCTATCTTTGAGCCACTAAATCAATATGTGTTCAACCCAATTGGTCAATTGTTTATTCGACTTATTAAAATGCTAGTTGTTCCTGTTGTATTCATTTCTATCGTACTTGGTGCTGCCGGCCTTGGAGATCCGAAACAACTTGGAAGAATCGGTTTAAAATCAATTTCATTCTTTCTCGTAACAACTGCGGTTGCCATCTCTATAGCGGTTACATTTGCACTTATTATAAAACCAGGAGCTGGCGGTAATTTTAAAACAGAAGGTCTTAAGTATGAAGGTGCAAAAACTGAAACATCTTTCGTCGACACATTGCTAAATATCGTACCAGATAACCCAGCAAAAGCGATGGCTGACGGAAACATGTTACAAATCATTGCCTTTGCCGTATTGATTGGACTCGGTATAGCTATTTTAGGAAAACGAGTTCAAGGTATCCATTCATTACTTGAACAGGGCAACGAATTAATGATGTATCTCGTTAATCTCGTTATGAAATTAGCTCCAATTGGAACATTCGGTTTGCTCGCTTCATCCGTTGGTAAAATGGGGCTTGCAGGCGTCGCTGCGATGTTCAAGTATATGATTGTCGTTATGTTAGTACTCATTATTCACGGGGTCTTTGTATATGGTGGCTTATTAAAGGTATTAGCAAAAGAAAGTATTGTTCGTTTCTTTAAACATTTCGGACCAGTAATGGCAATTGGATTTAGTACATCTAGCTCTAATGCATCGCTTCCATTTGCAATGAAAACAGCACAAGATAAGCTTGGCGTTCCAAAAGCGATAAGCTCATTTGTACAACCACTAGGGGCAACTATTAATATGGATGGTACTGCCATTATGCAAGGGGTGGCAACTGTATTTATCGCTCAAGTATACGGAGTTGAACTTACATTACCGCAATTAGCTATGGTCGTATTAACTGCTGTACTAGCTAGTATCGGTACTGCTGGTGTACCAGGTGTTGGACTTGTAATGCTTACAATGGTTTTAAATCAAGTAAATCTACCAGTAGAAGGTATCGCTTTAATTATCGGTATTGACCGTATTCTAGATATGTCTAGAACAGCTGTAAACATTTCTGGGGATGCAATTTGCGCAATGATTGTCGCAAAATCAGAAGAAAAATATAATACTGATCAATCGGCAGCATCGTAAATCAAAAAAGGAGTGAATATATTCACTCCTTTTTTGATTTACTCCCTTTTTTAGAACGATATTCTTTCCCTTTATTATCATTACCAGTTTCAAATTCAGTGCTAAATTCCTGATTAAACTGGCCGGACTTTGGTGATCCTTGATTACCGCTCCCTTTACTACCGTTACGATTCGTCATATTTCTCCCTCCCTTCCTTGTATTAGTAGTATGGCGCTCTATCTTTTTTCATACACATTTTATTTTTTAACATCTATTACACACGAAAGAAGACCTTCCATATATAAGGAAGATCTTCTCTTTCATCACGTAAGCGTTTTCTTGTTTATAATCACTTAAATAAGTTTTTTGGAAATCGAAATCATTACATTCATTTCATCTTCTGAAAGTGTAGAGAATCTTTCTTGTAAATATTGTTTTTTCGCATCTTCCATTTTCGCAACTAAATCTTTCCCTTGTTCTGTAATCTCTAAATACACAACTCGGCGATCTGATGTAGAACGTGAACGAGTTACAAAACCTTTATTAATTAATTTTTCTGTAACAGCTGTAATATGACTATTCGACACATTTAATTCATTTGCTACACGCGATACCATTTCTTTATTCGTACGATTTAATATTCTCAGGACGATGAATTCATTCCACGGTATGTAACCACCGAATATTTTTCCGATATCATTACGCAATGTGCGAAACATAGCAAACACATTTGTCGATAGTTCTTCCATTAATTGCTCTCGATTTTGAGACAACTTTGACAGCTCCTTTTATTTCATTTAGTTAAATAAAAACCTTATTAATAATTTTACATGAAATCTTACTTTTTGTCACCTTATTTTCCCATAATTCGTAGTTTTTTAATATGTATTTCATGATAAAATGAAGTTAACTTCCAGAAAAAGGGGGTATTTTAATGCATGAGGAGGAGAAATTCTCAAATCTCAGCCTAAAAGATAAAACGATTATCATTAGTATTATCGCTCTTTTTCTCATTATAATTTTTGCATTTATATTTTTTGTATATGTAGGAATCTTTCAAATTACAGGTATAGAGTATAGTTCACGTACTGCGTTACTTCTCTTTTTTTTATTAATCACTTTCTTAGACAGTATTACATTTTTCATCTTCAGTTTCTTCAAAGCGCTGCTATATCCACTAACACAAAACATGCCAAATTGGATTTCTATTACTCTTTTCTCATTCATTGAAATTACACTAGATTGGTTCGTCATTCATACTGCTGATGATTGGATAGAAAGCGTACAAATGTCCAACATAGCTGAATTATGTGTCGTACTATTCTTTTTCCTCTTAAATAAATTATTAAGTGACGAGAAAGAGTAAGAATACAAGCTTTTCTATATAAAAATTGGTACAATGAAAGCAAATCTTACTAAAGAGGTGTTAATTATGAACTTACAACAATGGGCTGATAAAGGTATGTCCTTTGATACATATGTGAATGAAATGCAAGTAAACCAATACGAGCTACTACACATTTACAATAACTTTTTAATTCCAAATGAATTACTTCCTGTATTAGAAGAACGTCAAAATGACGGCTGGCGTGTTATCGTATTAACTGCTGATTGGTGTGGCGATGCTCTTTTATGCGTACCTGTTATGAAACGAATTTCTGAAGTTGCAAATATTGAAATGAGTTTATTAATTCGCGACGAAAACTTAGAATTAATGGATCAATATTTAACAAATGGAACAGCACGTGCGATTCCAATCTTTATTTTCATTGATAAAGATGGAAATGAACAAGCCGTCTTTGGACCACGCGCTCCAAAAGTACAAGAATTAGTAACTTCAATGCGCGCTACATTACCTGAAAAAGAAGATCCAACATTCGAAGAAAAACAAAAAGAAATGTATGCTAATTTCCGTGCTACATTAGCTGATGATACTTCTCTTTGGGAGCATGTAATGGAAAATATGGTGGAAAAAATAGTAAAATAAAAAACCTGCCGAGCTCGGCAGGTTTTTTTATTACATAATGAAGAAATAGAATACCGCAGCTAAAATGAAACGATAATAAGCGAACGGTGTTAGTTTCACACGAGATAATAATTTCAAGAATGAAACAATTGCAAGCATCGCAACAACGAATGCAGTTACAAATCCTGTTACAAATAGCGTTATATCTGCTGAGCTTAATACATCCCAGCTTTTAATTAAATCTAATCCACTTGCAGCTACCATCATCGGTACCGCTAAAATGAACGTATATTCAGCTGCCGCTGTATGCGACACGCGAGCTAATAAACCACCACTGATTGTAGAACCAGAACGAGAGAATCCTGGCCAAAGAGCTAAACATTGAAACATTCCAATTGTAAATGCCTGTTTATATGTGATTTCATCTAACGTTCTTGCTGTACTTGGTTTTGAAAACTTCTCAGCAACAATCATTAAAATACCACCGGCTACTAAGCTAATAACAACTGGTCCTGGACCAAATAAAACCTCTTTAATAGTGCTATGGAATAATACGCCAAGTATCCCGGCAGGAATCATCCCGATAATAATATGTAATAAATTTAACGATGGTCCGTCTGTTACTTTACCTATTCCAACTAACGACCATAGACGCTTCCAAAATATAACAACAACTGCTAAAATCGATCCCAATTGGATAACAACTTCAAAAACTTTCGCTCTCTCATCGTCAAATCCAATTAAATGTCCTGTTAAAATCATATGTCCTGTTGATGATACTGGTAGAAACTCTGTTAACCCTTCAACAGCACCCATGATTAAACCAATTAACCAATCAGCCACAAGTAGTGCCTCCTTAATAACAAATAATATGTAATTTTTTCACACCTTATCATAATACCTTATCCCTTTTCAAAGTGCATCCTTTTTTTATTGGTTTCATATGTTGTAGGCGCGTATTTCTTTTCTAATCTTTGATTAAATTGTATGATAGTAAGAGTTTGTTTTTTATATGGAAAGGGGATTTTATGAAAGAAACTACTTCATTTTCACAAAAGTTAAAGCAATTTGTATTACTATTTTTTCCGATTTTCGTAACGCAAATGTCATTATTTGCGATGAGTTTTTTTGATACAACAATGTCAGGACATGCAAGTCCAACTGATTTAGCAGGTGTTGCAATTGGAACAAGTATATGGCTTCCAGTTAGTACGGGATTAACAGGAATTTTAATGGCTACTACTCCCATTGTTGCACAACTCGTCGGATCCAAGAAAAAAAAGGACGTTCCCCACGTTGTCATACAAGCAGTTTATTTAGCAATTTGTGCTAGCTTCGTTGTTATCCTCATCGGTTTCTTCGTCGTTTCACCTATTTTAAACGGCATGCGCTTAGAAGAACCTGTGGAACGAATTGCAGCTCAATTTTTAAGTATTATCGCAATAGGAATTATACCTTTATTCACTTACACTGTTTTACGTGGATTTATTGATGCATTAGGAAAAACTCGCACAACGATGATTATTACATTACTATCATTACCAATTAACGTAATATTAAATTACCTATTAATTTTTGGTAACTTCGGTTTCCCAAAGCTTGGTGGTGTCGGAGCAGCAATTGCTTCCACTGCAACATATTGGTGCATTTTAATTATTACAGTCATTATTATTCAGACGAAAGAGCCTTTTGCCTCTTTCAACATTTTCAAACAATTATATCGCCCTTCTCTTTCGAGTTGGACAACATTCTTAAAGCTTGGCGTTCCTATCGGATTTGCTATCTTTTTTGAAACGAGTATTTTCGCTGCGGTAACGCTCATGATGAGTAATTTTAGTACGACAACTATTGCAGCTCACCAAGCAGCTATGAACTTTGCTTCCTTGTTATATATGACTCCGCTAAGTTTAGCAATGGCAATGACTATTGCAGTCGGATTCGAAGTTGGAGCAAAACGTTACGATAATGCAAAACAATACGGACTGATTGGAATTGGATTAGCCCTTGCCTTTGCTTTATTATATTCAATTCTTCTCTACTTCTTTGATAATCAAATTGCTTCTATTTATACGACAGATGCAAAAGTTCATCATTTAGCAAAAGAATTTCTTATCTTTGCGATTTTATTTCAAATTTCAGATGCAATTGCAACCCCTGTACAAGGAGCTCTGCGTGGGTATAAAGATGTAAATGTTGCTCTAATTATGACTTTAATTGCTTATTGGATAATAGGTCTACCACTAGGTTACATATTAGCAACATATACAGAATGGGCCGCAAAAGGTTATTGGATCGGTCTTATTATCGGTCTAGCATTTGGCGCTGCCTTCCTCCTTATCCGTCTCTTTCAAGTACAACGAAAATATACAACACAAAACAGCCGCTAATAATAAAGCGGCTGTTTTCTTTATGCATATTTTTTCTTGTAACGTATAATATAATGAAAAAGAAAGGTGGGTACATATGGACGACAAAGAAAAAAAGCAATCATTCGATGAAGAATTTGCCCCTGAAATTTCACCTGGATATCGGCAAGATGTACATAAGCCACCTAAATATAAAAACACTTCGTTTTTAATGGGCATTACCATTTTCGCAGCTGTATTACTCATACTTATCATTTTCGTTTATTTTTGATGAAAGGTGGCCTATTATATGAAGAAACAAAATTCCAATCGTTCCAAAAGAACTGTTAAAACACAAAAAGGATATGCAGGCGATTCTATTCATACACTTAAACAAGTGGAGCAAGGAAATTTATATATTGCTCAAAAAGAACTTGGTCAACAAAATGAAAATCTTTAAAGGTCCTTGATTCCTTGAGGGCCTTTTTATTCCGCATTAAGTAGTACACCCCAAAATGATCTATTGAGCAATGAATTTCCTTTATTGTACGCGCTGCTTTTGTTCTAGCACCATAAATATATTATTAACCTTTACAATTTTCACTTCATAATTCAATTTCATTTCGCTTCTCTTACCATTTTCAGTACCCGCAACGTACGCTACAGCTTGATAGAGAAAACTCTCATCTGTCTCTTCACGTATCTCCTCGCTTGTAAATTTATACTCTAAATCTTGAAAACGATTGGGATAATAATTTTCTATTAATGGTTCATACCCTCTATTTAAAAATAGTTCTTCACCTTTTCGTTTCACATCTTCTTTATTATTAAACTCAAACACGGATAGTTGCTCGGTCACAAAATGCTCTCCTACCTTTTTCATTTCATTATGAGTTAAATTTTCTATACTTTTGTTCTTTAATTCCTTATTTAACTCGTACTGATCAATCGGTTTAAAGGTAGCAAAAACCTCCTCTTTATATGACCAAAACAATACAAAAGCGATACATAGAGAAATGATTAACAGTCTTTTTTTCGTAATACTCCCGCCCTTCTTCATAATGATAGCTATATTTTAACATATAGAAAGAAAATTCTGATATCATAAAGTAGAATAACTTAACTCAGAAACGAGGAACAATTATGGACTCTTACAAACATTATATAAAAGAAGCTTTGCCTAATCTTTCTATACATTCATATAAACAAAATGAAGAAGGTTGGGATAATGTAGCAATTATAGTAAATGATGAGCTACTGTTTCGTTTCCCGCGAAAACAGGAATATGCAATGCGAATTCCGTTAGAAAAAGAACTATGCACACTTCTCTCTTGTTCACTACATGAAATTAAAGTTCCAAAGTATCACCTATTCTATAAAAAGGAGACTGATGCTATTCCGCTTTGTAGTTACTATACTCTCATTCATGGTAAACCTTTAAAAACAGAAATAGTTACTACACTAGAAAAACAAGAACGAAAAGCACTTATTACACAATTAGCAACTTTCCTTGCTGCTCTACATAGTATTCCTCTAAAAAGTGTTACAGCGTTAGGATTCCCTATTGAAAAAACACTTACCTACTGGAAAGAGCTACAAACTAAATTAAATCAGTATGTTACTAACAATCTTACTTCGTTCCAGAAATCAGCCTTAAATCGTTTATTCGAGAATTTCTTTGCCTGTCTAGCTACATCTAAATTTCAAAATACAATCATTCACGCTGATTTTACACATCATCACATTTTATTTAACAAGCAGAACAAACGCATTTCAGGTGTTATCGATTTTGGTGATGCGCAAATTGGCGATCCTGCTTTTGATTTTGCAGGACTATATTATGATTTCGGACATGAGTTTACTACATCTGTATATGAACAGTACAGTACACTTATTTCTCATCATGATCCATTACTCATTCACCGCATTACTACCTTTTATCAATATAGTCCTTTACTACATAATATTATTTATAACTTTGAATCAGAGAATGAACTCGAATTCATTACAAGTACAGAACAACTAAAAACGATATTACAGGGATGAGATTACATTCTCTCCCTATATACTCTCTCCTCATACATCATTAACTTTTTATCCATTTCAACAATAACTTTATACAATTGAAATGCCTGTAAAATTTGCAGTTGAATTTCAAAAGGAGCATTTTGTTCTTTTAACCATTGAAATACTTTCGTTTCATCTTTCATTGATTATTCCTCCCTTTATCCCGCTATTTGCGGGTAGCCCGATTGACCCCCACTGATTAAAGTTTCACTTTATTAAAATCTGCTACAAATATACCGTAAATGATGAAAAGCTTTTCATGTCAATAACAAAAAAGGATGCAAAGTTGCATCCTTTAATGAACTATATTTTTCTTCTGTTTCGCTTCTTTCTTTACTTCTTCCCCTTGGCATTCACTACGAAACGCACAACTTATACACTCAGAACGAAAATGACGCTCTGTATAGTGCTCAGGTTGCTGTAACATTTCTTTCATTCTAGATAAATCAGCCATTCCAGTTATAATATCTTCCTGTTTCGGAATGTACTCATACTTAGTTCCTTCTATTAAATTAATAACTTCAATTTTTCCTGGAAGAACGCCGAAAGCTTTATAACTGAATACTGTCATTAGCTTCTGACAAAGAGCAAGCATTTCCTCATCCGCATCGACAACATACTTTTTAATTACAAACGACTCAGCATTCCACTCACCAACTTCAAATGTCAATGACATGTGGACACCTAACTCTTCCATATATGTTTGAAACTTCTCGTATAAAAACAACGGTGGTGTCTGACTATCATCCCTTTCAACAAACTGTAATAAGTGATCCGTTAGCTTCGCTAATACAATATAGTACTCCGTCTTCGAAGCAAACATATTAATCCTTACTTTTTTCCAATACTTTTCTATTAATATTAAAAGTACAATTTTCGTTTGTTGACCCGCAGGTAGCGTGTAATACTCGTTAATAATTTGATTCACAATCATTTGCGCTATTTGTTGCCATTCAAATGAAGAAGGTTCTCTTCTTTTTATATGACGAAAATAAAATTTATGCGGACACCGCATAAAATCATACAAATGATAATCTGTCATCGTTTTGATTGAGATTTTCTCATGCACTTGCTCTTCAGCTCCCTTCTGCCATTAAGAAAGGTGTTTTACAAATTCAGCTCCAAACTGTAAACATTTTTCTACATCTTCATCTTCTGGCGTTAATTCTACTTTTAGTCCTTCTAACACAACTGCTGCTCCGCGCTCTTGTAGCTTTTCTATTAAAATATCAACCGCCACTCCGTATTTCGGATAAGCCGAATCACATGATCCGAATACTGCCGCTTTTTTCCCAGTTAAATCAATAGAATCCATTGCATCATAAAAATCTAAGAAATCATCAGGAAGATCACCATCTCCCCATGTGTATGCACCTAAAATAATTCCATCATACTGTTCCAATATAGAAGCTTCTGGTGAATCCATAATATCAATAACTTCAATTTCATTTTCTGTTTCACGAATTACGCCGGCAATATGGTCAGCCATTTCCTCTGTATTTCCACTCATACTTGCAAAAATCATTACTAACTTACTCAACTGAACCTCTCCCTTTACTTTGTATCTCTTTTTCTGTTTGAATGCTCTTCTTCTCATCTACATATTCAGACCGAATTACATTTCGTTGCCATTCCATATGCTGATTAACATCTTTATTTTTATCTTTTAATCCCCTCCGTAGAAGGTGAAATTTTTTTCTCATTAACATGTCGCATCCATCCTATTGATAATAATTATCAATTTGAACTATATTTAGATTAATTGACATTGATTATCAATGTCAATAACTATTTTTAAAAAAATGATTAAAATGTACAAGCTTGTCCGTTAGCTATTCATATACTATAAATGAGCATAGTTCTTTCTCAGCCCTCTCTGACGGAAAGAAATAAAAGCAACTGCGATAGAGCGCAGTTGCCTTTTTTTGTTTTTCTATGATTTTAGTAATCTTATAGTAGTCTCTAAGAATAGCTCCACTCCACAAATTAATGCTGATTCATCCACGTCAAATTTCGGATGATGATGTGGATAACAAGTATATATATTTTCATTACCTGTTCCTAATTTAATGAAACAACCGGGTGCTTTTCTTAAATATGCTGAAAAATCTTCCCCACCCATAGAAGGTTCAAGCTTCACAACACGCTCATTCCCAAACAAATGTAGTGCACTTTCTTCTACTATTTTCGTAATATATTCATCATTAATAACCGGATCATATCCATATCGATACGTATATGTATACGATCCTCCATGTGCTTCTGTAATTCCTTTCACAATTTTTTCGATTTTCCCTTCTGCTTCCACCCTCAATGCTTGATTAAATGAACGAACAGTTCCCATTAAAGTTGCTGTACTAGGAATAATATTGTCAGCCACTCCCCCATGAAACTGCGTAACTGAAAGGACTCTTTGCATGAAAGCACTTGTATTTCTAGATACGATATGTTGTAGATTTGTAATAATCTGCGCTCCGATAGCGATAGGATCAATCGTTTCTTCTGGCCGCGCCGCATGCCCTCCTTTGCCTTGGATCTCAACTGTAAATACGTCTGGTGCTGCCATCATCGGTCCATATACAATTCCTACATTCCCACTTTCCAAGCCAGACATAACATGTAAACCTATTACATAATCAACACCGTCCATAACACCAGCCTCAACCATTTCTTGTCCACCACCAGGGTATACTTCTTCTGCATGCTGAAAGAATAGACGAATTTCTCCTACAAACTCTTCCTTCATATTATTAAGCACCTCTGCAGTGCTTAATAAAATAGCTGCGTGAGCATCGTGCCCACATGCATGCATCATTCCTTTTTTCACAGATGTATAAGATTTACTTGTCTCCTCTTGAATTGGCAAAGCATCTATATCAGCTCGAATCGCAATTACTTTCCCTTGCTTCACACCCCTTTTAATTGCTAGTACACTATACTTCGTCGGTCTCGTTACTTCAAAAGAAGAAAATGAGCATAGTGTATCATATATAAATTGCGAAGTTTCTTTTTCATGAAATGATAATTCCGGATACTTATGAAAATGCCTTCTCCATTTCACGATATTTTCTTCCGAAATTAGACTCTTCCACACTCTATTCATGATAATTTCCTCCTTTTCAAAAGAACTAGAAATTTTAAATTTTACTCCGTCTTAAATGATTAATAAAAACAAATACTGCATTTTTACGTATTCTTATAGTCCACTTTTATGTATTCACACAATCCACTTTCTATTTACATGTCAAACCCATTACAAATTCATGCTGAATGTAATATAATTGCTAAGTTAGGGATTTTCTTTTTTAGTATTTAGTGCTAATATCAGAAAAGAGCCTTTTGACTTATTTTTACCTAAAATGTGGGATTTTGTTTTTTTCACAATAATGTAGGACATGATACCTACAAAGAGCTATTATTTCATTAAGAGAGGGAAAGACATGGAAAGATTAAAAGAGATATGGTCTCGACCACTCACACAATGGGTTGCAAAGACGGTTTATTACCTTGCAATTTTATTTGCATTACTTTGGTTGTATGGATTCCATGATACAAACACAAGTACATTTATTTACAATGAATTCTAGGGTGGGAACGTTATGAAGTTATTAGAACAAATTGAAAAGTGGGCTGCAGAAACGCCTGATCAAACCGCTTTTGTTTGGCGAGATGCGAAAATTACGTACAAACAATTAAAGGAAGATTCTGATGCGTTAGCACATTGGATTTCTTCTGAGTATCCAGACGATCGTTCACCAATTATGGTGTATGGCCATATGCAACCTGAAATGATTATTAACTTTTTAGGATGTGTAAAAGCTGGACATGCTTACATTCCTGTAGATTTATCTATCCCAGCTGATCGTGTACAACGTATCGCTGAAAATTCTGGTGCGAAATTGCTTTTATCGGCAGCAGAAGTAACTGTAACTGATTTGCCAGTTCGCATCGTAAGTGAAGACAACTTAAAAGATATTTTCTTTACTCATAAAGGGAACACTCCAAATCCTGAACATGCGGTAAAAGGTGATGAGAACTTCTACATTATTTACACATCAGGAAGCACAGGTAATCCGAAAGGGGTTCAGATTACTTATAACTGCCTTGTTAGCTTTACAAAATGGGCTGTAGAAGATTTCAACTTACAAACAGGGCAAGTATTCTTAAACCAAGCACCTTTCTCATTCGATTTATCTGTTATGGATATTTACCCATCATTAGTAACAGGTGGTACGCTTTGGGCAATCGATAAAGATATGATTGCGCGTCCAAAAGACTTGTTTGCTTCTTTAGAGCAATCGGATATACAAGTATGGACTTCCACACCTTCTTTCGCAGAGATGTGTTTAATGGAAGCATCTTTCTCTGAGAATATGCTACCAAACATGAAAACATTCTTATTCTGCGGTGAAGTGTTACCAAATGAAGTAGCTAGAAAATTAATTGAGCGTTTCCCAAATGCAACAATTATGAATACGTATGGTCCAACAGAAGCTACTGTCGCTGTAACAGGTATTCACGTGACAGAAGAAGTGCTTGATCAATACAAATCACTTCCAGTTGGCTACTGTAAATCAGACTGTCGCCTTCTTATTATGAAAGAAGATGGTACGATTGCACCTGATGGTGAAAAAGGCGAAATCGTAATTGTCGGTCCAAGCGTAAGCGTTGGATATTTAGGCAGCCCTGAATTAACAGAAAAAGCATTTACTATGATTGACGGTGAGCGCGCCTATAAAACAGGCGATGCTGGCTATGTTGAAAATGGTCTTCTATTCTATAATGGTCGTCTTGATTTCCAAATTAAGCTGCATGGTTATCGAATGGAATTAGAAGAAATTGAGCATCACCTTCGTGCGTGTTCTTACGTAGAAGGTGCAGTTATCGTTCCAATTAAAAAAGGTGAGAAATACGATTATTTATTAGCGGTTGTTGTTCCTGGAGAACATTCGTTTGAAAAAGAATTCAAATTAACATCTGCAATCAAAAAAGAACTCAATGAGCGATTACCAAACTACATGATTCCACGTAAATTCATGTATCAATCTTCTATTCCAATGACACCAAATGGAAAGGTAGATCGCAAAAAATTATTGAGTGAGGTTACAGCATGACCGCATATGGATCATTTTATTTTTTCGCTATAGTGGGCATTTTATTAATACCTACTATCATAGCTGGATTAAAAGGTAAAATGTTGCGTAAATATAATGCCGTTTTAACATTAGTCATGATTGCTATTATCTTCTCGGATAAACCGAAGCAAGCGATTATGTTAGCCGCATTTATTATTTGGCAATATGCCCTTATTAAAGGCTATTTAATTTTAAGAAAACAAAATAATAGTACATTCATGTTTTGTGTAGCTGTTATTTTATCGATTTTGCCACTTATTTTGGCAAAAGTCGCACCATTTGTACCTGAATTGCATTTTATTGTTTTCGCAGGTATGTCTTATGTAACATTTAGAGCTGTACAAATGGTCTTTGAAGTTCGTGATAATTTAATTAAAGAACTTTCCTTCTTTAATTTCTGGGAATTCGTTTTATTCTTCCCTGCGATTTCAAGTGGACCTATCGATCGTTACCGTAGATTCCAAAAAGATATTCAAAAGCCGCCTAGTGCTGAGGAATATCAAAAGTTACTATATACAGGGTTTAACCGTATTTTCCAAGGTTTCCTGTATAAATTTATAATCGCGCACTTGATAACAACATATCTTGTAAAGGCTGTATTCGCCAATCAAGATACACTTTTATCTAATGTGATTTTTATGTACGCTACTAGCATGCAATTATTCTTTGACTTTGCAGGTTATAGTGCGTTCGTAATTGGTATCAGTTATATGATGGGAATTAAAACGCCAGAAAACTTTAATAAGCCATTCCTTAGTCGTAATATTAAAGACTTCTGGAACCGCTGGCACATGAGTTTATCATTCTGGTTCCGTGATTTTATTTACATGCGTTTCGTCTTTTTTGCAACGAAGAAAAAGTTAATTAAAAACCGTTACACAATTTCGTATATCGGTGCATTTTTAAACTTCTTCATTATGGGAATTTGGCACATCCAAGGAAGCGCTGTTGCGCAGTATGTTATTTATGGTCTATATCATGCCGCACTGTTTATTTTATTTGATATTTTCGAACGAAAAAACAAAAAGCATAAGTTTTGGCCAAACAATAAATTTACACACGTCCTTGCGATTGTAATTACGTTCCACGTTGTATGTTTCGGTTTCCTAATTTTCTCTGGACACCTTAACAGATACTTTTAATGCACCCTTCTTATTCCATTAAGAAGTTGCACATATAATATATTTCGGATATAAAGGAGATTTTAAAAATGGCAGAATTCAAAGAGCAAGTATTAGATATTTTAGAAGAAGTATGTGAAAACGATATTGTGAAAGAAAACTTAGATGTTCAATTATTTGAAGAAGGTATTCTTGATTCTTTCGCTGTAGTATCTTTATTAGTTGAATTCCAAGAGCGTTTAGATATTGAAGTTTCTATTTCTGATTTTGACCGTGACGAGTGGGCTACACCAAACATGGTTATTAAAAAGTTGGAAGAAATCCGATGAACAAAGCAAAATTTGGTCCGATGCTTTTAGCATTGGCCCTTTTTGCTGTATTCTTACTTATTCCAACGCGCTTCCTACTTCCACTTTTAAGTGATGAAAAAGTAGAACAAGCTGCTACTTCTTTAAAAGAAGAAAAAATTCAAAGTATGATTTTACAGCAAAAGATGTTAGCAAATCCAAAATATCTTCCGATGTACGGTTCATCGGAATTCGCACGTATGGATGCTTTCCATCCATCTAATTATTTTAAAGTAAAGCCTGAAGGGTTCACACCATTCCTTCTTGGACGCGGCGGAACACAAGACCTTGTACATGTGTTAAACTTCGCATCTACAATGGATCAATTGAAAGATAAGAAAATGATATTCGTTCTTTCTCCGCAATGGTTTGTACCACAAGGTATTGATGAAACGCACTTTGCACCTAACTTTTCAAAGCAACAAGGTTACCATTTCATTTTCAACAATGATTTAAAACCTGAAATAAAAAAACAAATTGCAAAGCGTTTATTAAACTTTGAGATTGTAAAAAAAGAAACTTTATTAAAAATTTCGCTTGAAGGCATTGCTTATGATGATACGAAGTATAAAGTAAAAGCACTTGCTGCTAAACCTTTCGCTTATATTTATCGTAACATTTTAGATCGTAAAGATTTATTTACAGCTATGTTTAATATTAAACCGCACAAAGAAAAGCTTGATCCTTCATTAAAACAAATGAACTGGGAAGAGGCTCGTAAACATGCGGATCAAACAGGTGCAGTAGAATCTGGATCTAATGAATACGGTATTGAAGATGATTATTTCAATAGCAAAATTAAGAAAAAATTAAAGCAACGTGAAGGTTACTTAAAAAATGATGCTTATGACCAATCGCCAGAATATGAAGATTTACAAATTGTACTTGATTTATTAAAACAATCTGGTGCAAAACCGCTCTTCATTTCTGTTCCTGTCAAAGGTCCTTGGTACGACTACGCTGGCTTCCCGAAAGAACGCCGCGAAGCATACTATAAGAAAGTTCATGAGCAAATCGAAAAAGCTGGTTATCCAATTGCCGACTTCTCAAATCATGAATACGATAAATACTTCTTAAAAGATCATATGCACTTAGGTTGGAAAGGCTGGGTTTACATCGACGAAGCCATCCAACAATTTTATAAAGCAAACTAATGAAAAGACCGCTTGAATTACTCAAGTGGTCTTTTTGTATATATTTTGTAATTGCTCGATTGCATTCTCCGCTTCTTTCATAACTCGCTCCACTACATGCTGAGCTGATTCGATTCGTGCCAACGATGCTGCCTGTCCTGCCCAAAGTGACATATATTCTTCCTTATTTTGCTTCGCTGCCTCTTGGCGTATTTTAGAAGTTAATACGTTTTGCACTGGATACATCGGAAGCCCTTCTTCTTTTCCTTCATGTCTCTCTATAAAGTCATTCCGGATACCCCGTGCATATTTCCCGGAAAACGCACGAGTTACCGTTGTGCTCGTATCTGTACTATGTAAAACCGCTTCTTTATACACATCGTGCGTAATACTCTCTTCACTTGTTAAAAAGGCCGATCCCATTTGAACACCTTCTGCTCCTAGTGCCAATGCCGCAACAAGCCCTTGTCCGTTCATTACACCACCTGCTGCGACAATTGGGATATGCGGAACAGCTTCTACTAACTGAGGTACTAACGCAAAAGTACCAATCATAGCATCTCGTTCTTTCCCAATAAACGTTCCTCTATGCCCTCCTGCTTCGCTACCTTGTCCGATAATAATATCTACTCCTAGCTCGGCAAGTACTTTCGCTTCCTTCACATGGGTAGCTGTTCCGATAACTTTTATTCCACTTCTTTTTAAATCATTTATTTCTTCTTTTTCTAACGTTTGAAATGCAAAACTAACGACTGGTACTTTTTCATCTAATAGCACTTGTAATTGTTCCTTATAGCTTTTTGGAAGCTTTAACGTTCCTTCTACTTCTATACCTAATTCTCTATTCACTCCGCTTAGTAATACTTTCGCCTCATTTACCTTCTCTTCTTCTATTTGTATCTCTTTCGTTACAAGTAAATTAACACCGAAAGGCTTATCTGTTAGTTCTCTTATTCTATAAATCGCTTCACGAATTTGTTCTGGGCTCATATAGCCCGCTCCAAGCGTCCCTAATCCTCCGCTATTACTTACTGCTGCAACGAGTTCTGGCGTCGTAATCGCGCCTGCCATACCGGCTTGAACAACGGGATACTCAATTTTTAATATGTCTGTTACTCGACTTGTAAACATCATTTTCCCTCCTATTTCCCTTATATCTTCTTTATTTGATAAGCTTTCCCCTGCTTATGCAAGGGTTGGACCTCAAATGAAGCGAATATATTGAAAGAGAAGGAGGCTGAGCTTAATGATTTATCCAAATGCATTAAAGCAAGGTGATACAGTAATGATTATTGCACCATCTGGTCCACCTACAATCGAAAATGTATTAAAAGGTGTGAATGTATTACAAGAGATGGGGTTATCCGTAATAATCGGGAAGAGTGTTTACGAGAAATATGGATTTTTAGCCGGAAGTGATCAAGTTCGGCTTGACGATATACATGAAGCATTTACAAATAATGAAGTGAAGGCAATTTTTTGTGCACGAGGTGGTTATGGAAGTGCTCGTCTTCTTCCTCACATTCAATATGAAGTTATTAGGCAGAATCCAAAAATCTTCTGGGGATATAGCGATATTACAGCTTTACATACTGCTGTTTCACGTTATGCAAAGCTTATAACATTTCATGGTCCGATGATTGAAGAACTAGGAAAAGGTATTGATTCCCTATCTTTATCCTCTTTTAATCAGCTATTTCATCCGTATTCAACCATTTTATCTGCATCAGAATGTATCGTACCTAGCTCTCACAGTACAGTTACAAGTACGTTAGTTGGAGGAAATTTAGCTGTGTTAGCAAGTATAATTGGCTCGCCCTACGAGATAAATACGGACAATACACTTTTATTACTTGAAGACATTGGTGAAGAACCGTACCGCATTGACCGTATGTTAAATCAGCTACTTTTATCTGGAAAGTTTAATGAATGCAGGGGCGTTATTTTCACACGTTGTCACGACTGCACTCCTTCAAAGCCATCTCAATCATTGCAAACAATATTATATGAATATTTCGCGCCATATCATATACCTGTTCTATTCGATTTACCAATTGGACATATAAGTCCAAACATCGGTATTCCACTTGGAGCTACAGCGACAATAAACACGAATAATAAAACAGTCTCTATTTCTTCTGGTATAGCCACTTCATATTCAAATTAAAAAGTAAAAGGAAAAGCGATTACGCTTTTCCTTTTACTTTTACTTATAATAATTAAAAATTCGTCCAGATGCGATATCTGCAATTTCTTCTGGAATAAATGTTTTACTTATATCAGTGCCAACATTTAATACAGCTGTAGCATCTTTCTCAATGCTACCAAATAACTCTTTCCCACGTATCGTAATAAGGGGCGTTCCTTCTGGCAACACATCTTTTACAAATTCCATTTGTGTAAAGAACGGAACGATCCATCTACCTTCTCCTTGGAAATGACGCAAACGAAGTATTCCTTCTGTTGCCCCGTCCTCTGCTTCTAGTGAACCAGCAACATAAAACTCAGTAGATAAGAGCAATTCATAAAATTCCTTTTGCTTCTGTTTATCATCCCCTGCTACAACAAGTACCTCTTCTAATTTCTTTACTGAAATTTGCTCCATATGATGCCACCCCTATTTTCAAAATGATTGTACTTAGATTATACGAAATATTCTTATTTTTTTCTACATAATTCGCAATTATTTTCTTAAAATAATTTTAACACTTCTTTTGTCGTCACAATCGTAGCAAACTCTTCATGTAAATTTACAAGTGTCATATTGTGAATATCCTCTGCACTATACTCCTTACCATCTAAACCTTTACGGTTAAAAGTAGCCGTTGCATCACTCACTAAATATGTTGTAAATCCTAAATTCCCTGCCATTCGTGTCGTAGTTTCCACGCAATGATTTGTCGTTAATCCTACAACCACTACTGCATTACATTTGTTCTTTCTTAATCGCTCTTCTAAATTTGTCCCAATGAACGCGCTGTTAACGAATTTCTGAATAACCACTTCACCAAGTAGTGGTTGCACTTCTTCTTTAAAGTTTACCGTTTCCGCTCTCTCATAAAACATTGACTGAGCATTTTCTTTATTTACATGTTGAATATGAAAAACTGGTCGTTTCCTTTTTCTCCATTCTTCTAACAAAATTCTCATGTTTTCTTCAGCAAAAATATTATTTCTCTCGCCCCAATCTGGTAATTGAAATGCCTTTTGTACATCGATTATGATAAGTGCTATTTGATTTGTCATCATTTCCCCCTTAATTTGGCTGTAATTGAAATAGAAAACCAAGTTGTTGTGACGCAGTAATAAAGCAAACATAGGCGCAAAGCTCTACAATTTCTTTTTCTGTCCAATATTGTTTTAATGCGTGAAACATAGTATCATCTATTGCTTTTCGGTCATGAACAAATGTATGCGCAAAAGTAACGGCTACACCAATCTCCTCTGCCTTTTGCACATCATCTGGTCTTCCCTTTGCCATACAGTACAGACATTCATTCCCATACGCTAATGTTCTTCTCACTTGCTCCTTCAACTCTGCTGAAAGAGTTCCTTTATTGTACAGTGTATCTTCTAACTTACTCCACGAGTGTAATATATCCGAATTATGCCCTAATAACTTTTGAAACTTTGTATCTCCTACATTTGATAATGAAATTCTCTCCATCATTTCCCCTCCTATTTCCTTCTGTTTTATTGTAAAATAAATAACGTTCACTTTACATTTCATATGAATCTTAATTTATATTTTCCCTTTACAAAAATCATTATTTTACTGGAGGTATATTTACAAATGCAATTAGACCGTGTTGATCGAAAAATTTTAAATGAATTATATAATGATAGTCGCCTTTCGATGCGTGAATTGGCTAAACGAGTAAACTTATCTGCTCCGTCTACTTCAGAACGTGTTCGTAAGCTCGAAAGCGAAGGTGTTATTCAAAAATACACAATTGATATTGATTATAAAAAGGCAGGACTAGTTTTAGATTGTATTTTAGAAATCACCTTAAAGAATGGTGATACAACACGTATGCAACAATTTATTCAGTCTTATCCATCTGCAAGTTTTTGTTACCGAGTAACAGGAAGCTTATGCTACATTGTAAAAATTTCTGTTCCTTCACTCGTTGAACTTGAAGAATTTATCAATGATGTTTCTTCATATGCAACGACAGTTTCTCATATCGTATTATCAGAAGTATCTCTTACTCCTGATATTGAACATATCTTCCCAGAAGATTAATTTATTTTTATTCATAAAATATAAAAAAACCCCTTACAATAAGAATAAAAATAATATATTATGTATTAAAATACATAAAGTTCGAGAAAGGGGCTTTACATTGAAAATCTGGTTTTATGAAAAAACGGCACAATTAGATGACTTGCTTGGTATTTGGGACAATGTTCCGACCATCCCGCGAATTGGTGAAAAAGTGGAGATTTTAAAGACAGTCCGCACTGTTACAGATATTAAATATGTAAAGAACGGTAATAATTTTCGTGTAGAAATTATTACAAATTAAAAAGTAGCTCCTAAGAGCTACTTTTTAATTATCTATTATGTGCTTTCTTTATAACGATTTTATCTTCTTCTACAGCTACTGTTACATAATCATTTTCTTCTAACCGAAGCTTATTTACAGCCTCATCTGGTAACTCTATGGCCATCAATCTATCGGTTACGATCACTTGACTATACACTTCATTTTCTTGTGATGAATTCACTACTTTTTGCTCATTTATAAAACGTACTGGTGGCACGCCAACTTCTTTTACTGTACGCCATTGTTTCCAAACATACGGAATTAACCATAGTAATCCAACAACTGTAAGACCGATACCAATCCATAAATTACTTTGCGCTTGTAATTCAGTAATTGAGATTGTACCACTTTCTTCTCCACCGAAAAATTGCATACTTGTTGCAATCAAATTATTTAGAGCGTGCACAGCTATATTCGTCCATATATTTTTTGTTTTTATGTATAAAAGACACATAACGACACCAAACATGAACGCACCAATAACATCAAAATGTCCTAGGCCAAAAATAATTGAAGATATAATTACAGCTTTTTTAATTCCCCATTTATGAGCCATCCGCTGTAAGAAAAATCCCCTAAAAATAACCTCTTCCATAATAGGTGCTAACACACATGCTGAAATGAAAGTAAATATCGTCATATATACGTTACTCGTATTAATAACATTTCCGTCTTCTAGCATAGTAACTAAGAAATTCGGTAACGTATGTGCTAATATGTAAAATTGAATCTGAGATATGCCAACTGAAAAAATCATCCCCATTATCGTTGCTAATACAATTAATCCCCAAGATAAACGTCCTGGCTTATCAAAAAAACTGTTAAATACAACATTATTTTTATTTGTTTTTACGTATAGCCAAAGTAACGGAAATACAAAAAATACAGTTATTTGTGAAATAACCTCCATCGTATTCTCAGAAACATTTGCTAGACCTAATGGTATCATTATAAGGAACACCCCTATAATCATCCATCCAAAAAAGCTACGTAGCCTTATACGTGAAAATGCATAGTGCATATAGAACACCCCCAAAGATAGTAAAAATAAAATAAAACTTTAATCAGTACTTTATAGGCAATCCTTTCCCTATAAATAGCAGGATAACTAAATTATAATATGAATATAGTTGAAATCCTTCCTATTTTTCTCAAATCATTTCAAACAGCATAGCTCTTAAAATACCATATCGCTGTTCTTCAAGTTGCAATCCAAGTGAAATTTATGTAATAAAAATCCCCGTTTTTACAAGCGGGGATTTCTTTTATTATAATACGTCACGTTTTTGGAATAATGCACTTGATGCTACAAGTAACACAACAAAGTATGCAGCTACAAGTAATAATGAAGTTGTAAACGTAAATTCTGTAAATGTTGGTTCCATTCCACCATTGATTAATTTATTACTATCGTAAGCTCTTAAATCCAAATGGTTGAATACTACAAACTTCGCTACACCTTTTGCAAACATTATTAATACCATGTTAATTGCACCTTGTAAGAAGAATAGGAACATCGTAATAATTAATGGTAATACAGACTTTCTAAAGACATTTGCTAGGAAAAATGCAAGTGTTGCAAAAAAGAATGGTGAAAGTAGTTGATATAAAGTGGACTTCATTACGATTCCTAACGTTAATTCTGTTTTACTACCATCCATTACAATACCGCCAATAATCATTGCAATTAGCATACCAGCTAATACGATAAATAACATTGCTAATAACACTGTAATATATTTAGAAAATAAAACTGCAAGTCTTTTTCTTGGACGGATTAACAATTGTTTAATTGTACCTTTTTGGAACTCATCAGTAAGAGTACGGGCAGCAAGTGTAATCCCAAAAATCGTTGTAAATAAAACAATTAAGCCAATCTCTGAGTTTGCATAATCTAAATATGATCCCTTAAACTCATCACCTTTTCCCCACTTCAACATTGCTAAAGTACCTAAAATTTCGAGTGCCGCAATGACACCAATTAAAATATACATACCTTTTTTCGCATGCAACTTTAAAAATTCATTTTGAATTAATTTAAACATTACGCTTTCACTCCCCCAGTAATCGCTAAGAACTCATCCTCTAACGTTTTATTTTGAACAGTAACTCCGTATACAAGCACATCAGCATGAACAAGTTTTTTTACAAGTTGCGGAATGTTGTCTTTTGTTACAGATGCTACAATTACATTCCCTTTTGCTTTACCTTTAATGATTTCATTTGCTTTCTGAACTTCATCTACTTCAAACGCTACAACGACTGCCTCATCATGTTTCACTTTTTCATGTAAGTTGTACTCTTGTACAAACTCACCTTGTTTAATAATAACAACGCGATCACACATTAATTCAATTTCACTCAATAAGTGACTTGATACGATTACAGCAATATTCTCTTCTTTCGCTAAACGTTGTAAATAATCACGAATTTGGCGAATACCAGCTGGATCTAATCCATTTGTCGGCTCATCTAAAATTAAGATTTTCGGCTGATGAAGTAATGCTTGTGCAATTCCTAAACGTTGTTTCATACCAAGTGAATATGTTTTCACCTTTTTATGAATCGCATGCTCTAATTCAACAAGCTTTACAATCTCAGCAATGCGCTCTTTACTAATTGGAGTAATGGCCATGTTCGCAAAATGCTTTAAGTTTTGCATTCCTGTCATATAATCATATAGTTCAGGATTTTCTACAATCGCTCCAATTTGCTCTAGTGCCTTTTCACGCTCCGAGCGAATACTATATCCACAAATTGTAATATCGCCCTCTGTCATTGAAATAAGACCTGTCATCATACGGATCGTCGTCGTCTTACCGCTACCGTTCGGCCCAAGGAATCCGTATACTTCTCCTTCACGAACCTCAAATGATAAACCACGAATAATTTCCGTTCCACCAATCCTTTTTCGAACATTCTCTAACTTTACTACTACGTTTCCCAATGCTGATTCCTCCTTTAGACTTCTAGTTTTTTATCGATAATATAAGCAATTACATATATTATTAGAGCACTAACCATTACCATGAAACTTATATTAAAAATGTTAAATCCATTTTCTTGAAACATATTAATAAACAGACTCTTGCTTTCACTATGATATTCTACTCTTCGCAATACTTGGAAAGCTGGAGCTAATTTTCCTAGCAAGGTTGTCGCTAAAGTAATCGCTATATTTATTACTAGAAAAATAATAACGATTAGTATATTTTGCGCCTTTTTCTTTTTCGTAAGTAACTTAACTAGAGTAATTACTAATATGATTTGTAACACACTAAACAAAAACTCAAATAAATCGCTTATCGTATATATTAAATTATTAATTATGCCTACTTGCATAATCTCTTTTGCCTCTACATATACAGAAGTCGTAGGAAAAGCTAATATATAACTTACGTAGAAAAGAATTCCACATATCCCATACCATATAGCCATTGCGATAAATGAGAAAATAAGCATAGAAATTACATATTGTTTCCCAGATATTGCTGTAAGTCGTAACATCGGATTAGTTAGTAAGCGTGAATATGATTTCATTGTTTGTATAAACATATAAACAATATAAAAGAAAAATATAATCATAATGATTCCAAATATACCCTCTTGTCTACTGATAGCCGCATCACTTTTTCTTACAATCATTTGTGAAAATAACACAGCTTCAATTAGCACAAAGAATAAAAAAGTAACAATATATCTTTTCTTATTTACATTCCATAAATAGGAAAGTACTGACTTCACTTACTAAACACCTCCTTAAACAATTCATGAACTGCTTTTCCTCTCTGAAAACGAATTTCTTCTACATTTTCATATAGAACCATTTCTCCATCTTTTAAAAAGATCACTTCATCAAAAATATTTTCAATTTCATTTATTAAGTGAGTGGAAATTAATATCGTACAATCTTCTCTATAGAACTGTAGAATTAGATCCAATACATGTTCTCTAGAAAGAGGATCTATCCCGCCCAATGGCTCATCCAGTACGTATAGCTTCGCTTTTCGAGAAAATGTTAAAATGATTTGCAGCTTCTCAACCATACCTTTTGACAATGCTGTAATTTTTTCTTCTAACGGTATTTTAAATTCTGCAATCGTATCTACCGCTTTTTGAATATCGAAGTCTTTATAAAAATCTCGGTAGAAAAATAAAGCGTCTTTTACAGTCATCCAATCATCAAAGATTGGCTTATCGGACATAAATGAAACAATTTCTTTCGTCTGTAACCCTACCTTTTTACCGTCTATTGTAATACTACCTTCAGAAGGGTGTTGCAAGCCTGCAATCATTTTCAATAACGTCGTTTTCCCGCTCCCGTTATCTCCAACAAGCCCAACGATTTTCCCTTCCGTAATCTCTATGTTTAATTCACGGATCACTGCTTTTAATCCGTATCTCTTCCATAAGTTTTCTATTTTCAATAGCTCTGTCATTGGCTCTCCTCCCCCTTATCATGTAATGAAGAACGAAGAATTGTAAGAATTTCTTCTTCTGAAAAACCTAAATTGTCCATTCCATCTATAAAAGAATGAAGCAATTCTTTCGCCATCTCTTTTCGCAGCTCCATAATTTTCTCCCCTTCATTCGTTACATACCGTCCCATTCCTCTACGTGTGACAACAACTCCATCCCGTTCTAGCTCTTGAAATGTACGCTGAATCGTATTTGGATTCACTTGTAATTCACTCGCTAATTCACGGACAGAGGGAATTTTATCACCAGGCAATAAATGTCCTGTTACGATCTCTTTTTTTATGTATTCCATTACCTGAATGTAAATTGGTATATTTGGAGAAAACTCTATTTTCATTTCTTCCCTCCTTTTGTATCAGTGTACTAGTTAAATAATACACTGATACAAAAAGTTTGTAAATACCCATTTAATTACAAAAAGTTCTATCCGTTAACCGAATAGAACTTCCCAAACATAAATCGCTATATAGAAATAATAGTGTTATGTAAACAAAATTATAAAGAAAAGCTGTCTTATCAATGAATAAGACAGCTTTTCTTTATAATCCTATATTAAAAGTTAAACACGAAGTCATCGTCAGCTAACTTTTCAACGTTCGTTGCTTTTACGTAACCATTTCCTTTTACAGAGAAGAAATCATGGTTTTTCGTATCTGTACGTAAACCATTTAAAACGATTGGGTTAATTTCTTCTTCTTCAAACTTCGGCTCAAGTCCTAAGTTCATAAGCCCTTTATTCGCATTGTAACGAACGAAACGACTTACATCTTCTACAAGACCGATAGAAGTGTAAATTTCTTCTGTATAGGCCATTTCAATTTCATATAGTTCCATTAATAACTCTTGTGTTTCTTTTTGCACTTCTTGTTGCTCTTCTGCAGAAAGTTCTGCGAAGATTTGTTGTGCTAAAATACCGACGAATACGCCGTGAATTGACTCATCCTTTACCTTCACATAAGTTCGCTACTCCTATGCCGTTTATACAGCTTACAGTTTCCTGTAAGAAGAGACTATATCATCTACCTTCTCAGGTAGCCCTCCATTTCGATTTAAGGGATTCTCACCCACCGCTTGGCCCTACTCCTCTTGCGGAATTTCACCGCCATTGGGATAGTCGTTGAACGTTCCTTTATCTACGTATCGCACCCACCACTGTTTATACAGTTTTCGATGTCTAATACGGCTTCCTGTGCCGCTCGATAACCCATGTTTTCTTTCAATGGATGCATTAGATTCACCGGCTTGTAGCATCTGAACGATATCCAAAAACATTTCAAGAGTAACACGTCCCCTTGTTTTCAGTTGGTGTTCAGATTTAACCGGCAAATAATTTTGTACTTTTCCCCAAAGATATTTATAACGTTTCTTATGTCGAATTAAAGATACATAATTAGGATGAAGATTATACATATCAGCAATTTCTGGATTTGTCTTTCCGCACTTTAGTAGTTCTACAATCTCAAAAAATTGTGCATCTGTAATTTTTGATTGTGGATTTTTTTCACCTATAACACGTTGCCTTTTCTTCTCTAATTGTTCTTCAGTGAATTTAATTCCATCCAATCCTTCTCCGCCTAATGTCAAGTTATAGCCATTATTATAAGAATCATATAGCCAAATATACTGTTGCTCAATCTCACTCAATTCTTCCAATGAACATTCTATTTCCTCTAGAATTCCATATTCTAAAGTGGATTCATATTTACAATATACTGCTTGTAAATACCTATTATAATGTGTACCACTCTTTAACATCCACATATGTTCCCTAATTCGTTTTAAATTTGAAACGTTCACATCTTTACCAATATAATACTTCCCATTGATTTTTAAATAGTAAATTCCGTACATGTTATCGCTAGATAAAGGCTTCGCTGCTGATTGCCCTATCAGCTATTCTCCTTTCCATCTATTGATAGTTAGAGAATAACCTGAATGCATATATTCATCAATAATAATACAGATAAATTTACAATAGGGGGTCCCAGCAATTAAAAGGGTTTTTCAATTGGTATCTCTACCAAAAGCCGCCATAAGTTAACGGATAATAAGGTTAATAATTTCACCACTTGCCGTCAGTTTACCTTGACCAGCTAAGTAAAGTGGATAGAAGAATCCACTATAGAATAAGTAACTTTCTAAGAACACACTTGCTACCATTGCCATGTATAACTCTTTTTTCGTTACTTCAGGCTTTAATAAACGACGATAGTAACTAGTAATAATACCAGCTTTTTTCTCAAGTAACGGATGATTGTCTACCCAGTCAAAAATATCATCAATTTCTTCTTCTGTAGCTAATGTTGTGAAAATGTGACTATAACTTTTCGCATGTACTTCTTCCATAGCTCCCATGAAAGCTAATACACTTTTCGCTTGTAAATTTTCAAGATGAACAAGTACAAGTGGCATTCCTTCGCCACCTTGTTTCGTATCTAAAAGTGTTAAACCACCTAATACACGCTTATAAGCAATTTGCTCTTCTTTCGATAATTGCACCCAAGTATTTTTGTCAGACGAAACCGCGATTTCTTCTTCTGTCCAAAACTGAGCGATGTTTTGCTTCCAAAACATTAAACTGAAATCATCTTCCTTTTTATTCCAGTTAACAGCGCGCATTGAATCACCCCTATATCTATTATTGTTCTACTGAACGGTTAAATTTCCATCTAACAATGAAAAGCTAACCGTTTAGTAGAACAAACCAAGTATGAGCAGGGTTCATAACCCTGCTCATACTATTGGGTTATTCATTTAGTATGGCAATATGCCATTAAACGGTACACGCCACACACTCTTCCACGCTTAATTTACGTGTTCTCGTATAATACAGACTCTTTAAGCCTTTTTTATGTGCATAGATGTAGTAACGTGCTAATTCACGTGTTGAAATATCACTATTAACGTAAAGAATTGTACTAATTCCTTGGTCAATATGTTCTTGAATTTCTGCGATTAAATCAATTAATTTAAACTGATTCATATCGTAAGAAGATTTATAGTACCAGAACGTATCTTTTGATAAATACGGCATTGGATAATATGTTGTCGCGTTCGCATATGTTCTTGATTCGATTTGACTTACGATCGGCATTACGCTTGAAGTTGCATTTTGAACGTAACTGATTGATTGTGTTGGAGCAATGGCAAGACGATATGAGTTGTATAAACCATTCTTTTGCACTTGCTCTTTTAAACTTGTCCAATCTTCTTTTGTTGGAATATGAATTCCTTCAAATAGTTGCTGAACTTTTTCAGTTACTGGGCTGTAATCTGTCGTTTCATACTTTTCAAAGTATGTGCCATTCGCATAATCAGATTTATCGAAGTCTTTAAATGTCTCGCCTTTTTCTGTAGCGATTTCCATACTTTTCTCAATAGAGTAGTAATTTAACATCATAAAGAATGTACGAGCGAATTCTTTCGCTTCTGCACTTTCATAAGCGATTTTATTTTTTGCTAAATACCCGTGTAAATTCATTGCTCCAAGTCCAACTGAATGAAGCTCGTCATTTGCTTTTTTCACGGTTGGTGCATTCGGAATGATCGTCATATCAGAAACAGCTGTTAAAGCTTCCATTCCTGCATGAACCGCTTCACGAATTTCTTTATTTTCCATTACGTTTACGATATTTAACGATCCTAAGTTACAGTTAATATCACGACGGATAATGTCATCTGTACCGTAATCATTTATTTCTGAAGTTTCTTGAAGCTGGAAGATTTCTGTACATAAGTTCGACATCTTCACAGTTCCAATATCCTTCAATGGATGTTGATTATTTGCATTTGATTTAAACATTAAGTATGGGTAACCAGACTCAAGCTGAATCATAGCGATTTTAATAAGCATATCACGTGCACTAATATCTAGTGGCTTCTTCTTCACTTTCGGATTGCTCATTAATTCATCGTACATTTCATCAATATCAATATCATCTAAATGCTTGCCATATTCTTTATAAACCGTATAAGGTGCGAAAACATGGAAAGGCTCATTTTTCTCAGCAAGCTCAAAGAACTTACTTGGAACGATAATTCCGATTGATAGAGACTGAATACGGCTCTTCTCATCGGCATTTATTTTTTTTGTATCAAGGAATTCAATAATATCCCAATGGAAAATGTTTAAATATACTGCACCGGCACCTTTTCGTTGGCCAAGTTGATTCGCATATGAAAACGAATCTTCAAGCAATTTCATAACAGGTACTACACCACTTGCAGCATTGTCGATACCTTTAATTTGCTCACCACGTGCGCGTAGCTTAGATAAGTTTAAAGCTACTCCCCCGCCGATTTTCGATAATTGCATCGCAGTATTAATGTTAAAGCCGATCGAATTTAAGCTATCGTCCATCTCTAACAAGAAACAAGACACCATTTCTCCTCTTCTGCTTCTTCCCGCATTTAAAAAGGTTGGTGTCGCTGGTTGGTAGTTTTGTTTTACAATCATGCTTGCGAATTGTCTTGCCTTCGAAACATCACCGCGTCCTAAGTATAATGAAACAATTGCTACACGATCTTCATAGCTTTCTAAGTATTGTTTTTGATCATTCGTTTTTAACGCATAATCTTTGTAGAACTTAGATGCTGCCATATAAGATTGGAACTCGAAGTTTTCACCATAAGCGATGTTATATACTTCCTCTACTTCCTCCAAGCTATACTCGTCCAGAACGTTGTAATAGTAATCATGTTCTTTCATATACTCCATTCGCTCTGCCACGCTATTAAAAGGAACGGTATTCTCTCTAGCTTCTTCCATAAAGACTTCTAATGCCTCTTTATCTTTATGAAGCTGATAAAAACCGTCCTGCATTTGCGTGATTTCATTATTCAGTTCAATGTGTCGCAATCTCCCGCACCCTTTCCTTAAAATATTCTACATCGTTATTTGTTCCAGATAACTCAAATTTTGATACAATAGGCACTTCATATTTAGTAGAAATCTTGTCAGCACTTGCACCGAACATGTCTCCCCAGTTACGATTGCCGCTTGCAGATACGCCTTTTAATTTTTCATTATTGCGCTCTAAAAAGTCTAAAACACGTTCTGGTACATTGCCAAAACCTGTTGTATACGTAATAAGAATAAAGTCTTCATCTATTACTAGATCTTCATCAATTTGAACGGCCGGCATATTTAATTTGTGAATGAAACGCTTCACGTTTCCTGTCATAGAATCATATGCAACTAACATTTCCGACCCTCCCTCTCAAATCTATATTCTCTATATGTTGTTCTTGATTTCTCTATATATTGTATTACGTTTCAAAATAAGACACAAGATATATGTATAAATTCTTTCTTTTTTTAACTTTTACTTTTCGACATGATAGCCGTTTTTTTTCAATACAATGACTATGAAACAACATTCTAAAACTCATGTCAATAAAGTGCTTTTCAAAAAAGTTGTCAACGAATTTAACCTTATTTTTAAAAAAGTTAACAATATATTTTGTCATAAAACGGTAGATGCTGAAGAAATATATTTCTCTAGCATCACGCAAAAAAGAACAGATATGAAACGATAATCTGCTCTAAAAAACGATTACATTTATCAAATTTACCTTATTAAATATATTATACATATACTTTCGTCTCTCGTTACATACTAAAAGATAACTATTATAGAAAAAGATTATTATTATGGAACTTCAATTTATTTATGAAAAGTTTATTCAGAGTGCTCAATACGCAAAATATCTTTTACAAATATGTGATGTGGATTTTCATCTTTATCAAGCATTGTACATACAGGAGCCTCTTCATCAAAGTATACAATCATTCCTTCTACATACTGATATGTATGTTGAACTTGTACAGTTACTTTAATTTCTATCGCTTCTTCATATGCTCTTTTTATTTTCTGAAGCATTTTTGCTGAACATTTTCGTTTCTCTGGATACATAACCATTCCCATAAATCTATTGCCGGCTCTATCTTTCCACATATAATCCCAATGTGGTAAAATGCCTTGTTTAAAATCGCCCATAATTCCCCTCTCCTTTATCTTTTATTTATCCCGCATTAAACGTCCAGTTGGTGAAGGATGCCCTGCTGATCAAAATTCCCCTTTATGAACGTGGCGTTTCTGAATATGTATAAATCACTTGCCCGCCTCGCTGTGCGTTACCAATGAAATGCTTAAAGTCTTCTCTATTTACAACAACTTCTCTGAACGTATAAAATACATCTTTCGTAACAACATACTCCGTTATTTCACCATTTTTCAGCTGATCTAAAATTGTATTTGCTAATTCTTTATCCATGTATTTCACCTCTCTGCAATATTTTATTCTATCGTATATTCTATAGGTCAACAACTGTAAAATTATCCCGCTATTTGCGGGTAGTCCGATTGGTGTTGACTACTAATCAGTCGTGGAATGAACAAAAAATCTTACTGATTAACATTTCACTTTATCTTGTTGTTATGCCATGATTTTATTTTCGTTATTTCGCAAACAATATCGTTTTACTATATGTCCACTAAATATCATATACTAACATAGCTACTTCTCTATATCAAACATTTCGGCATTCAATTATGCAAAGTTCCATACCACTATGCTACAATATACAAATAGAACTAGGAGGGATACTATGATTCGGAAAGCAAAAAAGACAGATGCAATGGCAATAGCTCCTTTATTGTATAATGCTCTGCATGAAATTGCTGAAAAAATCACAGGTAGCACAGTTGAAGCAGAAGTATTACTAGGACTTGAGACATGGTTCTCAAAAGAAAATAACCGTCTGAGCTACGAAAACTGTTTTATTTATGAACAAGACGAGAGTGCAGTTGGAATTATTGTCGCTTATCACGGTAGTGAAGCAACACAGCTTGACGCACCAATTGTACATCACTTAAGAGAATTACATAAAGATGAATCAATTACGTTAGAAAAAGAAGCTGAGCTTGATGAGTATTACATTGATACATTATCAGTTTCAAGTGCACACGGTGGAAAAGGTATTGGTTCTAAATTAATTGAAGCTGCCGAAATCTATGCAACTGAAAAAGGGCATGAAAAAATCGCTTTACTTGTTAATTTAGAAAACACACGCGCCTATTCACTATACGAAAAGTTAGGTTATAAAAAAGATGAAATTGTTATGCTAGTAGGCGAACCTTATGCTCATCTCGTAAAACCATTAAACGTCAAAATTTCTATATCTTAAAAAGAAAGCACACGATTTATATAAATCGTGTGCTTTTATGTTAAATTCGTATTTAATATATTTCCATCCATCGCCTCGTGAAACGTATATGTTGTACATCCCCATGGCTTTCTATGCAAAATAGGAGAACCAGACCATCCCATTGCCCTCAGCTCCGTTCCAATCATCGAATTAAAATAATTATGACCTACAAGAGCAATACTTCCATGTACGAGAGCATAACGATGTAACAGGTAAGCCGCTTGCTTTGCCCTCTCTCTTACTTCCTTATAAGACTCAACATCTTTATGGTAGCCAAGTATCCATAATGTGCGCCCAATGAACATCCATACCTTAATTGTGCATTTCAACCACTTCGGAGCAAAAAAGTATGAAGGAACTTCAGCTTCTCTAAAAAGAGAGTTTTGCATAAAAGATAAAGAATCCGTTAATTCAGCTGCTGATTGTACAGCACGTCTTTGATCACTTGTTAAGACAAATTTCGCTGCTTCAATTGCCTCTATTGTTTCTATCGGCATTTTAGCTTTTTGTATCATTGACTCGGAATCATACTGTTTCATCCATTCGTGAAATGAATTAATTGTCATCGGTTCTCTTATACGACCTAAACAACCATGACGAATAAAAGAAATCTTCATTCTTTTCACTCTCCATTCATCACTTACGAACTCTATTATGCACTAGTTCTAAACATCATACCACGCAAGAAAAGAAAGTCATATACCTTTACATCTCCCCACCACTATCATGCGGTATCGAAGCATGGATACCATCCATCCCATCAAAATATGTACTCGTATCATATTGACGAATCTTTTTTAAATGCATATAAGAAAATAAAAATAAAATTAAAGCTATAACACTCCCCACAAATTCAAACATCATTTTACCGCCTCTAATTTCTCCCACTTCAGCAGGTTATTCTACTTTTTCATTATACCTCGATATAAAGATTCCCGCATTTTTGCTATTTTTTTCAAATAACATGGATTTTCTACATATTTTCTTACAAAAAGTGAATATTTTTCGAATTTTTACTTTGGAAACATTTACAAAGTAGGAAATATGGTTCAAAATAGGAGGAAATAAAAAAAAACCAAATTTATTCTTTTTTTGGGAAAACTGTAACAAGGAGAGTTGCTTATGCAGATCGCAGAAACTGGAGATATCATCGAATTTAAAGGTGGAATGCAAGGCCGTGTTCAAAAAGTAAATCAAAACTCTGTTATTGTTGATATAACAATTATGAAGAATTTTAGAGAACTAGATATGGAACCTCTTACAGTTGTAAGTCATAAAAACTATACTGTCATTAATCAAAATGCATAATATAATAGAAAGAAAGGGCCTGTATAGTATACAGGCCCTTTCTTTCTATTAACGATTATCAATTGTTTCCGGATATAGATCGTGGTTCATCATGCGGTAGTCAGCCATTTGTTCATACTTCGTCCCTGGGCGACCGTAGTTGCAGTATGGATCAATTGAAATGCCACCACGTGGTGTGAATTTCCCCCATACCTCAATATAACGTGGATCCATTAATTTAATTAAATCGTTCATAATAACGTTCATGCAATCTTCGTGGAAATCACCATGATTGCGGAAACTAAATAAATACAACTTTAAAGATTTACTCTCTACCATTTTTTGCTCTGGAATATAGCTAATATAAATTGTTGCAAAATCTGGTTGTCCTGTTTTCGGACATAAACTTGTAAATTCAGGACAATTGAATTTTACAAAATAATCACGGTTTGGATGATTATTATCAAATACCTCTAATATTTCTGGGCTATATTCAAATAAATATTTTGTATTTTGATTTCCTAATAATGTTACATCTTTTAAATCTTCATCTAATCTTCCAGTCATTTTAAACATCCCTTCTCGTTATACGCCGCGTTTATTTCCCCATACTAACGCATGAAGCTGAGGCAATACTTTTGCATCATTCATCTCTTTACAATTTACAGCTTTATCAATCAGCCACTCATACTTATCTAATAATTTTTTAATAAGCATCGCATCATCCACTGTTTTTGTATCATCGTTTCCTACTTGCAGGAAAAATGGTACACCTGGATAACGTTCGTGCATCTTAACTGCATATTCAAAATCATGATCATCGAATACTACTACTTTTAAACTAATATCTTTTCCTGCTAGTTTCTGAATAATAGCATCTAACTTCTGAAAATCTGTTTTCATCGTCGAACTTGGTGGTTTTGGAGAAATTGTTACCTCATCAATTTGAAGTAACCAATCTTGCCATTTACTCCCTTGCGTTTCAATTGCCGTTCGCATTCCATTTTCTTTTAATATTGAAAGAAGAAACTCAATATTTTTCAGTAATGCCGGATTTCCGCCTGAAATCGTAACATGAGAAAAATTTTCTCCTCCAATTGCAACAAGCTCATCCCAAATATCTTCTGGTGTCATCTGTCTAATTTGATCTTTAGCTGATCCATCCCACGTAAAAGCAGAATCACACCAAGCACAGCTATAATCACAACCAGCTGTACGGATAAACATTGTCTTTTGCCCTACAACCATTCCTTCACCTTGAATAGTCGGACCGAATATTTCTAAGACAGGGATTTTACTCATCAAGCATCCACTCCCGTCTTACTTCCGCATAACTAGTCGGCGTCTCAAAGAGACGAACAAATTCAACGCGAGCTCCTTTATATTCGTTCACTCGATTCTCTTTTGTTAGTGCTTCTGCCATCTTTTCATAAATCCAAACGACCATATTTTCAGCAGTCGTATTCATTGCAGGTAACGTTTCGTTTAAATAACGATGATCTAAATAAATTTCGATTTCATTCTTCCAAATTTCTTTTATATCTCCAAAGTCAATTGCAAGACCTATTTCATTTACATATCCACTAATTCCAAATACAACTTTATATGTGTGACCATGTAAGTTTTTACATTTCCCTTCATAACAGTGTAAATGGTGTGCTGCATCAAATGTAAATTCCTTGCTGACCATTACTCTTTTATTATGGTATTTGAGTTGTTTACGCTGAATATCCTTGTCCATTTTTTGCAAATTCTCTACGATGCGAAATCCAAAAAAGTTATCCATTAGTTGTTCGCTCCTTCGCGTTCTTGTAGGTACGTATCTAATCCTGCTTTACGAAGTTGACATGCTGGACATTCACCGCAACCATCACCAATGATTCCGTTATAACATGTTAATGTTTTTTCCCGAACAAACTCAAATGCTCCAAGTTCATCTGATAATTTCCATGTTTCAGCTTTATCAATCCACATAAGTGGCGTGTGAATGACAAACGGGTAATCCATAGATAAATTTAAAGTAACGTTTAACGATTTCACAAACACGTCACGGCAGTCTGGATAACCACTGAAATCAGTTTCACATACACCGGTTACAATATGACGTGCTCCAACTTGTTTTGCCAATACAGCAGCAAATGATAGGAAGAGTAAATTTCGTCCATCTACAAATGTCGACGGCAATTCACCTTCTTCATGTGTAATCTCCATATCCGTTCTCGTTAACGCATTTGGAGCAAGTTGATTTAATAGACTCATATCTAGTACCGTATGCTTTATTCCTAGCTCTTTTGCAATTTCCGCTGCACAATCAATTTCTAGCTTATGACGTTGATTGTAATTAAATGTTACAGCTTCTACCTCCGCAAACTGCTCTATTGCCCAAAATAAACATGTCGTACTATCTTGTCCTCCACTAAAAACAACAACTGCTTTTTCTTTTTTCATTTCACTCATTCTCCTTCTCTACTATAAATAAGAAGAAAGAACGTTCTTGAACTGTCACAATAAAAAAACAAAACAATACCTAAGGATATTGTTGTTTCCATAGTTTTTTATAGAGGGAGTTCGCGAACCTCTCCCGCGCGGTGCACGGAATTTCTTCTTTCATTGACACAGCTTATTGTAACATATTGTATACTAGCGTAAAAATTTCTGATTTTTCCGCTATTTATCATTTCATTTCTTTCATTTTATAGTATGATTAATTTAATATAAGAAGAGAGGAGGCATCCCACTGAAATCCTTTATTATTTATCTCTTTTTAAATATATTATTCATCCTGATTACAATGCTCGTATATCATTTATTTTGGAATCAAAAAGGGAAACGCTCTCCTAAATTAAATTCAGCTATATTCATTGTACTCTGTTGCCTCGCTACCGTACTCTGTATTACATTTGCAGCAAAAACAAATAATGGTTTTCAATTTGATATGCGCCATATTGTATTAATTGTCGGTACATTAACGGGAGGGCCTATTGCTGGTGGTTCTATCTTAGTTGTATTAAACATATATCGCTTATTATTAGGTGGGATCGGTGTTTTCCCATCTCTTATCGGTTCTGTTCTTCTATTTATTGTTCTACTATTAACATATAAATTTTTCAATCGAACTTCTAATCGTATAAAAATAACACTTGCTATTATCTACAGTCTCACATACGGATTTAGTTGGATACCCTTCTTCCTTTCAAAGGTTACAAATAAGACTGATTATATACCGCATATTATTGTGTATGAGTTATGTTCAATGCTTGGTACGATTCTAATTTTATATTTACTACACATATTACAAACTCAAG
The DNA here is from genome assembly GCF_038006365.1 of Bacillus sp. FSL L8-0152. Classification (NCBI taxonomy): domain Bacteria; kingdom Bacillati; phylum Bacillota; class Bacilli; order Caryophanales; family Bacillaceae; genus Bacillus; species Bacillus sp. FSL L8-0152. Next base: position 1,418,022 of record NZ_JBBOVB010000001.1, on the reverse strand, counting down.
TTCGTCTCCAAAACGAACTTATAAATGCTGAAAAATTTCATTTAATTGGTGAAATGGCAGCGTCTATCTCTCATGAAATTCGCAATCCATTAACTTCAACAAAAGGGTTTTTACAACTGTTACAATCAGATACATGCACTGAGCAGGAACGAAAATTATATATCGACATTGCCATTAACGGCATTGAACAAGCAAATCATGTTCTTACAGATTATTTAACCTTTGCTAAACCAAGCATTGAAAAAGAACAAACATTACAGTTAGAAGAAGAATTACTACATGCATTGTCGTTAATTACACCGCTTGCTAATTTAACAAATGTACGTACTCATTATATAAAGCAAAGCACTTCTTTTTTTATCGCTGGAGAAAAGCAAAAACTAAATCAATGTTTATTAAATATTTTAAAAAATTGTATTGAGGCTATGCCAAAAGGCGGTGATCTTTATTTCACATTAGTTCCTGATCATAAGCATATTCAGTTATATATAAAAGATACAGGAGTCGGTATGGATTCAGAACAAGTAAAACGTCTTGGCTCGCCTTTCTATTCAACGAAAGAAAAAGGCACTGGACTTGGAATGATGGTCGTATTCAGTGTTGTTCAAGCTATGAATGGAAAAATTGATATTATAAGTGAAAAAGGAATCGGTACAACCTTTTTATTAACTTTTCCACTCATACAAAAAACGTGATGAAATAATCATCACGTTTTTTCTGTTCCTTCAACTAATTCAGCAAAAGCTTTCACTTTTCCGTGCGGTTGTTGATTTTCTTTACGCGCTTTCCAGGCGCGCTCTTCTTCTCGCTTCTTCTTAGACATATTTTTTCAACTCCTTCTTTTCTTTCTCCATGTAGTATTCCAAAATAAGAAAGAAAACTATGCACGTATCAAAAAAAGAAGTGGTTTCCCACTTCTTCCACTTTAGCGCTGCAAAATTGCATGTTTCGCCTCTTTTAATTGCGTAAGATGTCTTTGTTCATGCAAATCAAGAAATTGAACCCATTGATACAAATTCAGATCATTAAAAACAGGATGCTTTAATCCATTTTCAAATAGATCTTTTTCATCTATAACACTATGAAGCGCATGTAATAGTTCTTGTCGTGAATGTTCTAGTAATTGAATTCCTTGCTGTTTTTTCATTAAAGTTTCTGTTGGTTGCATTTGCTGAGGAGCTTCTCGTTTATGTGTGCGATCAAGCGTAAGTTGGAGGTCTTTAAATGGAGTCATGTTTCTTTCATTTTTTTGTAAAGCATATACAAGGGCAGACGTGACAGATTGTTCAACTAAATGCAAGTGGTGTAAAATTTGAATAATACTCCATTTATCACGGCGTGGCTTTACATTCACTTCTGTATCATTTAACATTTCAATTTCTGATAATAGCGTGCTTCGAGTAGACTGTAATGAGCTTACTAAACTTTCTAAACTCACATCCATATTAGATTGAAGCATACTTCTTTCCCCCCTTTTTGTTGGTGAAAAGAGGTGCTCCTTATTAGAAACACCTCTTTAGTATTCTGAATTTTCTTTTATTATCTCATCATTTTCCCATTATGTCGATGTTAAACATGTGAAAAAAAGCGCATGTTTTTTACAATTTTGTGTCGTCAATCGCATGTAACCATGCTTCAATTTCTGTAATAACACTTTTCACACAGCCTTCAGCAAATGGTGATGTTAAATTTGCAACTTCTACTAATTCTAAGAACGATTTACTTCCACCTTGTTGGCACAGATTCACATAATCTTCCCATGCCTCTTGTCTATTATCTCTTGCACGTTTCCAAAATTGTAGCGCACAAATTTGAGCAAGCGTGTAATCAATATAATAGAAAGGTGAGCTATAAATATGCCCTTGACGTTGCCAAAAACCACCGCGCTCTAAATAATCATTATCCTCATAATCACGATGCGGTAAATATTTCTTCTCTATGTTACGCCACGCTGTCTTACGCTCTTCAGGTGATGCTTCAGGATTTTCATATACATAATGTTGATATTCATCAACAGATACACCATAAGGTAAAAACAGAAGTGCTGAACTTAAGTGAGAGAAGTAATATTTATCTGCATCTTCTTCAAAGAATAGCTTCATCCATGGCCATGTAAAGAATTCCATACTCATAGAGTGGATTTCACATGCCTCATATGTTGGCCAATTATATTCTGGAATTTCAAATTTACGACTTTCATATACTTGGAAAGCATGACCTGCTTCATGTGTTAATACATCAATGTCACCAGATGTTCCATTGAAGTTTGAGAAAATAAACGGCGCTTTATAATTCTCAATATATGTACAATATCCGCCACCAGCTTTTCCTTTTTTCGCAACTAAATCTAATAAATCGTTATCTAGCATGAAATTGAAAAATTCATCTGTTTCAGCCGATAACTCTTTATACATCGTCTTTCCATGATCAACAATCCAATCCGCATCTCCTTTTGGAGTTGGGTTACCTGTAGCAAACTCAAAGTTTTCGTCGTAATAAGCTAACTTCTCTACACCGATACGTGCTTGTTGTCGCTTTCTTAATTCCGTTGTAACGGGAACGATATAATCCAGCACTTGCTGACGGTAATTAGCCACCATCTCCGCATTATAATCTGTACGGTACATTCTTGCATATCCAAGTTCAACAAAGGTTTTGAAACCTAAAGATTTTGCGATTTTCGTTCTCACTTTAACAAGCTCATCATAAATACGATCTAGTTCTTCCTCATTTCCAGCTAAAAATCCGTAGTATGCTTCACTTGCTGCTTTACGTTCGCTTCTTTCTTTTCCTTGCATAAACGGAATCAATTGCGATAACGTTCTTTCTTCTCCAGCAAAGTCAATTTTTGCAGATGCTAATAACTGTGTATATTGCGACGATAATTTATTTTCTAATTGTAAATCTTTCACGACTTCATCTGAATATGTTTTTAAATCACATTCTGCTAGAGCAAATAATTGTTTTCCATAATACGCCTCTAATTCTTCACGAAATGGAGAATTAATAAGTGCCTTATAATATTTTGTACCATATCCTTGTACAACTGGAGAGAATTCATCAAAGAAATCCTGCTCCTCCTTATAAAAAGTATCCGTCGTATCAACAGAATGGCGAATGTAACAAAGGTTTCCCATTGTACCAAAATCGTTGCGAATTTCATTAATTGAATGAATGACTTGTTTTTGTTCTTCTACAGTTTTTGCGTTATCAAACTTCTCTAAAGCAACAGTAAATTTCTCTTTTAACTCTTCAATATTTGGGCGTTTATATTCATAGTCTTTAAATGACATGAACGAGCCTCCTCTCCATTACATACCTTTATTATAATTCAATACGTATTCTCGAATTCCCTCTTAATTTTCAACAAAATTCGGCAGTGACTACTCTGAGTTCATTGCAAATAAAAAAGCCCTGGATTTATTTATCCAAAGCTCCTTTGGAACATATTATTATTTTTCATACTTCCCAATTTTTTTTAATAGATCAAGTAATTCATCTTTTTCATCTTTCGTTAACATTTCAAAAGACTGATGTATAACTTTCTCATGCCCCGGAAAAATAGAAGCAATAAAGCTCTCGCCAGACTCAGTTAATTGCGCGTAAATAACACGTCTGTCATTCGGACATGGGATTCTCTTTACTAATCCCTTTTTCTCCAGCTTATCTACAACATATGTAATGCTGCCACTGGCTATTAAAATGCGCTCACCAATTTGCTGGAGTGGTTGACCGCCTTTATGATATAGCAGTTCTAATACAGCAAATTCAGTTGGATTTAATCCGTTACTTTGTATAGATTTATTTGTAGTATCCATAACAGAACGATGTACACGAGATAATGCAATAAATACTTTTAAAGATTGAGAAATATCTTCTCGTTCATTATTTGATGTCATACAACTTTCAACCCTTCACTTAAATTCTCACCAATAAAAAGAAAATGCCACTTCATACTTCATGTGAATTCCGAATGAGCATTCACTCATCCATTTCCTCTCCCCTAATATATTAAGAATCATTCTTGAATAAAAACATGACAATTTTAACATAGTTTATATATAATGATAATAAAAAAAGAAGGAGTACCACATTTGAAAGTCAAATTCCAAAGCATAATTATATATATATTGCTTGTTATCCTACCGACAATAGGGATTGGTGCTACATTTTATTCGTATCATACATATAAAATGAAACAGGAAAACAAATTATCCGCTCATACAGTTCTCTTTTTATATAGAGATTATTTAGATCATCATCTTGGTGAAGCAATTTCTGCTTTAGACATGCTTGCAAAAGTTGTAGGCACCGAGACTGGTAATATAAACGGCATTAAACAAATTGTACATGATACAGATGGGAACGATGCACGCTTTTCTGGTTTATATTACGCTACACCAGAAGGGGTCATTACAATCGCATCTGAAGATGAATCAAAGCCTATAGATGTTTCAGACCGTAAATATATTCAAGACGTGCTACAAACTAAAAAAACCACTGTATCATCAGTCATTACTGATCGCGTTCTTGGACATAAAGCTATTATGATTGCTACCCCCATATTCAATAAACAGAAAGAGCTCTCAGGATTATTATTAGCTAGTTTACGCTTTGATTACATTTCATCTTCTTTAAATGCCATTAAACCACAATACCATTTTGAGGTAACTGATAAACATGATGTAGTGTTTCTAACCGATGATAATAACGACACAAGTGATACGCATTCTAATATGCTTACTACCCCACTCCAAAGATTAAATTGGAAGGTCTCTGTTTCTCCATTACCTATTCATCAGAAAACCTTATACCAGTGGGTTGCAATAGAGTGTATCGCTACTTTATTTTTAATGTCTATTTTATTTTTACTTGCTCAATATATGTTGTTAAAACGTCAAACAAAACTTGAAAGACAACAAAACGAACTACAGAAAATTGAATTAGTTGGAACTTTTGCAGCAAGTACAGCACACGAAATCCGTAATCCTCTTACTGGAATTAAAGGACTCGTCGCTCTATTAAAAGAGAAATATAAAGATGAACAAGATCAGTTCTACTTTTCCGTAATTGAACAAGAAATAGAGCGAATCAATGAAATTGTAAGTGAATTTCTTATTCTCGGAAAGCCAACCGCCATCATCGAACAAACATATGATGTAAGAACAATTCTAAATGAGGTAGCATTAATTATTCAATCTGAGGCGAATTTACATAACATTGTATTCCATTTACATTTGCCAGACCATCCTGTTCATATCCGTTGTTCGAAAGACCATATGAAACAAGTGGTTTTAAACATTACAAAAAATGCAATTGAGGCTATGACTTCTAATGATACACTAACCATTGTAGTAAAAAACAATGAAACACATGCACAATTGCAGATTATAGATACTGGGAAAGGGATTCCACAACATATTCAAAAACACCTCTTTCATCCGTTCTTTACTAATAAAGATACTGGAACAGGTCTTGGACTTGTCATATGTAAACGAATTGTAGAGATGTATAATGGGCATATTTTTATTGACAGTACAGAAAACGAAGGAACGACAGTTCATATCGAAATTCCGTTACACATAGTATAATTATCCTTATCCTATAAGGGTAATTATACTTATTTCATAAAACCAGCGACAAGCATTCGCCAAAAATTATTTGATTTTCCTTCATACCCGATTTGGAAAATAGGTATTTTTATAATTGAAAACCATTTCGGTGTTTGTTTTTCTTTATAACACTGATATTGTAAAATAAGCTTGTCCAATTCTTGACTAACTTGAATTGTCTCCTTACTATTTAGCCCACTTGTTAATCCTAGTTGAATCATTTCTTCACGTTTCATATGAATATCACGTGAAAGCTTTTCTAATGTGTACTTCCTTTTTACAGTAAACATCCATATCCCCCTTATTATACTTCCATGCTCTCAAGTTCACTTCTCCATTGACTTTTTTAACTACTTAATCATATGCAAATTTGAAGAATCAGAAAATTTAACATTTTCTCCCTGTAATTTACAAATCTTTACCCTCACTTTGAGAATTATTACAAATTATTCTATCTTTGTAAATACATTCGCAATAATAGACATTTTTTTCATCTTCTTTTTTTACAAATTCTACGTAAACCGGGGATTCTTAATTTTCCACCTACTTTTCTTCGACATTTTTTGTTTAATTTATATAAAAAAGCAAAACATAATGATGATTGATAAAGTGAAACTTTCATCAGTGTTTTTTGTTCAGCCCCACTGATTATTAGCATTCACCAATCGAGCGTTTATTGACAGTGAATCTCCCACCTATCCAGCCCAATGTTGAGGTGGGAGTCTTACTACCCACAAATAGCGGGATAACAAGAGAAAGGAAATATTTATATGCGAAAATATACGATTGCATTATTCATCATTATTTTGTTTTTACCGTCCTTCTTATTTCCTATTCAAGCAACTGCTCATACGAATAAAGTTGCTATTGTCATTGATGATTTCGGCAATAATATGAAGGGGACTAATCAAATGTTGTCACTTCCAATTCCACTAACTGTTGCTGTTATGCCTTTTCTTCCTTCCACAAAAGAAGATGCAATAGCTGCCCATAAAAAAGGTCATGAAGTTATTATACATATGCCAATGGAACCTATTAAAGGTAAAAAAGAATGGCTTGGACCAAAAGCCATTACAACCGATTTAAGCGATGAAGAAATAAACAACCGACTTGAACAAGCAATTCAAGAAGTTCCGCATGCAATTGGAATGAACAATCATATGGGGTCAAAAGTAACAGCAGATGAAAGAATTGTTCGCCTTATACTTGCTGCTTGTAAAAAACACGGTTTATTTTACTTAGATAGTAAAACGAATCCTAATAGTGTCGTCCCAAAAATAGGAAAAGAATTAGGAGTTCCTATTATTGAAAACCAACTATTTTTTGATGATGTGTATACAGCAGGACATATTTCAAAACAAGCCCAATTACTCATCAAAAAAATTCAAGAAAAGCCTATTATGGTAGCTATCGGGCATGTGGGCCCCCCAGGTGAAATTACATCACGCGTTATTGAAACTTCTATCCCTAAAATTCGTGAGCATGCAGACTTTATTTTTTTATCTGATCTAGCATTATCCCCGCCTCCTGTTTCAAAATAAAGTTCATTACTCACATATAACCAGCCCTCACCAATCGGGCTTTTACGGGAAGCCCCCCATTGCTTTCACTGAATTTTGAGGTGGGGATCTTACCGCCCACAAATAACGGGACAAAAAAGTACCTATCTGTATATAACAGATAGGTACTTTTTTTTTAACTTAAATATAATCTACATGACTCACTCTGAATCCTTTTTTCTCTATTTTTCCGATTAATTGCTTTAATCTTGTTTCATCTAACTCATCTGATATATTTACAATAACCCGACGGATATATTGATCACCGTTATCGAGTGTAAACAAACCACCGATATTATATGCTTTTAACAATGTCCCAAGCTCTTTAATCGTCCCCTTACAATCTTGTGTTGCAATTGTTAATATATAACCACCTGTTCGCATACCAAATGAATCTTCAATAACATCAAATATATTCGAATGCGTTAACATACCGACAAATTCATTATAATCATTTAGCACGGCTAAAAACGGAAGCCGACGAATTACATAAAAGGCTCTGAAGAAGGAATCCTTTTCAAAAATAAATGCATCGGAATTGTCAAGCATATCTCCTGCACTTACATGATCTAATCCGCTATTGCATTTTTTTTCTAATAAATCTACTTTATAAATAATCCCCGTGAATTTCTTCTCATCTTCTGCTAATACCGGGATGGCTCGAAATCCCGTTTCGTTCATCATTTGCAGTGCCTCTTCACCAGAATCATTTATTTTGCAAAATGTTACTTGCTGCTTTGGCAGAAAATGATATTTAACTCGCAAAATATGTTCCTCCTTACATGTCAACATGTAATCTATATATAATAAGGAGACCTATATTTTATGAGTGAAATTATTTTTAAAACGCTTTCATTTATTTATTAACTTGTATCCATATCACATACATTTTTATATAACAGAGCTCCTTGCGCCTTTAATCATTAATAACTTTACATGATAGTTCATTAAATATTCTATACCCTCTAGCCATTTTTTCGATTCTTCTGGCGTTTTCCCCCACACAATCATGCCATAATTATGAACAAGAACTACTCCTCCACCTTCAATGAAATTCGGAACATTACTTTCTAATAAATCAGCGAATTTTTTTTCATCTTCTACAATTGGAATTGTCATTTCTGTTATACCTTCTTTTCCGAAAACACGCTCCACACTGCGTTTATCGAACGTTACTTCTCCTTCTTCTCCATATAACTCTGATATTAAATGACTATCTACAGTCTGCACTTGTAAAATACATCCTGCACTACTTTTTTTATAAATATCTGCATGCATAAATGACTCTGCAGCTGGTTTTTCTTCATTTTCAAATACTGACTCGCACATGCAATTTACGACAATAAAATCTTCTTCCGAAAATAGCCCTTTATCTCTTCCCTCAATATTTACTAAGAATGTTAACGGCTCTTTTGACGTACATAGCGATAAACTAATTTTGGTACCATAAAACCAATCACGAAGTGCCAATTCAGATTTCACATCTTTTAATTCATTCCATTTCTTCAGAAAAAATAACATTTCGTCACCCCCGGCATAATATTCATATAAGGTTCGAATCCTTTCTATGTAAAAGGAATATTTTTTGATTATTCTAAAAATTTAATTGAATTATCACATGAGAACGCTTTTTTGTCAATATAGTTTCGTGGTTCTTCTTTAAAATAGGCTATTCATATGTCTATACTTCTATCTATTGCCTATTTCATTTTGCACATAAAAAAATAAGCTATTCTTTAATTAAAGAATAGCTTATTTCCCTCATTTTTTATCCCGCTATTTGCCGGACAGTAAGACCCCCACTGATTAAAGTTTCACCTTATTTCTTTATTGTATTATATAAAAACTGTGCGTATTGTTCACGTGTTACGAAATTATCTCCTAAAAAGTTCCCTTCCCCGTCACCTTTTGATATTTTATTATCTACTAAAGCTTTCACATATCCTTTCGCCCAATGGCCATTTGGTATATCTTTAAAGTTCTCTGCACTATTTTCATTTTCTTTTAACTGAAATACTCTTTGTAGTACTACTGACATTTCATATCGAGTTAATACTCCATCTGGACGGAATGTATCATTTCCATACCCTGTCATAATACCAGCTTGAACTACTGCATCAATAGCCGTTTCATACATATTTCCTTTCGTATCTGTAAATGTCGTTTTTGGTTTTAGATTATTTTCTAATTTTAAGTACCTTTGTATTAGAAGTGCTACTTGTCCACGAGTAATGTTATCCCCAAATCCAAATTCACCATTTCCATAGCCTATAAATAACTTTTCTTTCGCTAAGTAATTAATTGCTTCTTCTGACCAATGTCCTTTTGGTACATCTTTAAATTCTACCACTTCTGTTTTCTCATCTTCTTTAGATGTATTACCGTCTTTACTTTCTACTACATTTTGAATAACAGATCCTGTAAAGAAAATTCCTGTATCCGCGAATGGATCTTTCACACCAAATTCATATACTTTCTCACCTGGTGTACTCCATTTCACTACACCATTACTATATGTACCGTTATCGCTCTTCAGACGGATTTTCGTAGAAACCTCACCATCTTTTTCATATATAGGTACTTTTACTTCTTTATTTACTTCTGTTTCCTCTAAAAATACTTTTTGATTTTGGACATTAATATAAGCCGTCTTACTTAGTTCTATAACTGGTCGGACATCACGGATTTCATTTGCAACAAAACTTAGAAATACTAATTTTTTCAAATTGCTCACTGGTGATAAGTCTGAAATATAATTCGCTTCTAAATCAAGCTTTTGTAAGTTTACTAGACTTGATAATGGCGTAATATCCTTTAACTCATTGTTAGGTAAGTGTAATTGTTTTAACTGTGTCATCTTACTTAGAGGAGTAACATCTTTTATTTCATTTTTCCCGATCCACAATTCTTCTAATTGCTTCATTTGCTCAATGCCGGATAAATCTTTAACTTTATTACGTGTTAATACTAAGTCTGTTAAAGGTAATGAATATAACGCTTTAATATCTTCAATTTGATTACCTGCTAAAGTTAAGTATGTTACATTTTTCAAAGCGCTTAATGGAGCAACGTTCGTAATTTTATTATTTGCTAAATTCAAGTAATCTAGTTGTTCCATTTTCGCTAATGCTGTTACATCTTCTATTTGGTTGCCTGATAGATATAAACTTTTTACATTTTTCATTTCAGTTAGTGGTGTAACGTTTGTAATTTTATTATTACTTAAATCAAGAGATTCTAAATTATCCATCTTAACAAGTGGCGTTACATCTGCAAATTCATTACCACGCAAAGCTAAATGATTTAATTGCTTTAAGTTCGCAAAGAACGACGGGTCTTTTATCTTCGCATTCGCAACTGTTAAAGATTTTAAATTTGGCATATATTTTAATGCACTATAATCAAGTATCTCATTTGTATTTAAAAATAAATCCTTTACTTGTAATAACTCTTCTTTCGTAATTGGTGTATTTAAATCTTTTCTATTAAATACTTTTTTATTCACAAGTTCTCTTAATTTGTTATCTGTTATCATATTTTGATTATCAACTGGATTATCCGTTTCCGTATTGCCTGAATTAGAGTTATCATCTGGTTTCTCTGTTTCTTTGTTACCTACAGTTGGATCTTTAATTTCAAATTGAACTTGATATTTGTGATCATATCCAATAGCTGGAATAAGTATATGCATTTGCATATTGTGCTTCTTCTCAAACTCGCCAATTTCAAATTGGACTACTTTCGTTCCGTTCTTCCTCTTATCTTCTGACAAAACCTTCACATCATGAAATACACCAGGCTGGTTTCTATCTTCTATTCTAAGATATTGAAAATAATCGCTATCTTGCATTGTTACAGTGACAATTTTTTTACCAGCTGCAATCGTTACTTTAGGATCTTTTATATATTGAGAAACCATAGATGGCTCGTCTTTTTGGTCCTTATATATTTTAATTTCAGTATCATACGTGCGATCACTCGCTGCTGCTACCGATTGATTTGCTTCAACTTTTAATGCCGCTAATGCTGGAGTAGAATACGTAGCAAATGGAATTGCTAATGTTGTCGCTACTACTAGCGCCTTCATATAATTTTTTTTCAAAATAATATCCCCTATCATATACAATTTTTATAATTGATAACCCTTATCAATTACCTACAAATAAATGATAATGAATATCATTATCATTGTCAATGAGAATATTACATTAAATTTATATTTTTAAAGATAAAAATAAAAAGCCCTTTATTCAAAGGGCTTTTTTACCTATCGTATGAAGAATTTCACTTTTTTCCTTCTCATTGATGACACCAATTTTTTGCAAAATATTCGCGTACAATACAAGTTTATTATATATTCGTTCTGACATGTTCTCCCTTCTTTCCTTCGACCAACTTTTTTTGTATTGGTAAATTATATGAAAGAGATGAGAAAATGTGTCCACTTTTTGCATAAATGCAAATCTTTTATTTTACGATTTGCAGACAATAAAACTCCCTCCTAAAAATTAGGCGGGAGTTTAGGTACTTTCACTTTATTTAACAAACTGTCCACTGAATATTATGCTTCATAAGTTCTTCTTCAAAACTATATGGCATTTTTTTATCACAAATTACATGTTGAATACGTGAAAATGCTGCTATACGATAATTCCCTTTCACGCCTACCTTCGTATGATCACATAAAATATATGTTTTCTCAGCTAATTTCATCATCGCCTCTGACAATTTCGCTTTCTCTAATTCAAAGCTGGAAACTCCAAAGCTAGGTAATAACCCATCAATCGAAACGAACGCTTTATGAAAATGGAATTGCTGTATTACTTGCTGAGAAATAGACCCTGATACACGCGAATGCTTTGGAGATACTTTTCCACCTATAAATAAAACTTCACCGTGAAACATCTTTTTATTAATAGAAGAAATTAATTGTGTTGCGACTGGAAATGAACTTGTTACAATCGTTAAGTTTTTACGATGAACAAGGTATGGAACCATTTGAAGCGGTGTACTTCCATCATCAATTGCAATGACATCACCATCTTCTACAAATGTCGCTGCTTTATAACCAATTCTTTTCTTCTCTTCTATATGTAGCATTTCTCTTTCTAACATTGGCGCCTCTACCCCAGCGCCTGGAAGTTGAACAGCTCCACCATACACTTTTTTCAGCTTCTTTTCACGATCTAATTCTTCTAAATATCGACGAATCGTTTCTGTTGATACAGCAAATTCTCTCGCTAATTCTGAAACCTTTACTTTTCCTTTAAATTCTACCTTTTCAAGAATGGTTCGCTTTCTTTCTTCTCCTACTACAGACATAGATTCACCTCATTTATATCTCCCTCATAAGCTTCCTTGCTTATACAAAGTTATAATTTTCTTTGTAAGTAGAAACTTCTTCATGAATATGAATACCGCGCTTTGCTAGTTCATCAAAAATTAATTGTGGATTTTCAAAAGCTTCTTCAGGCGTAACAACACCCACCCTATTTACATTTCCAGTTGCAATTAACTCTGCAGCAATCCCAAATGGAATACCGACGTTTCTCGTATACGCCCTTAATTTTTCCCATCCTACAACAGAACCATCAGATAACGGATGTGTATGATATAACACATGTCTTTGCTTCTCATTATTTTTCATACCTATTACTTCTACATGAAGTGCATAACCATAAAGCTCTGTTTCTTGTCCTTCTTTCGATTGCAATAAATACTGCGAAATACAATCCATAATGCCTATTTCTTTCCCGTTTATTTCAATCTGATCATTACGCAATATGCCGTAATCATATAAAGCACGTACAAGTTGCATATTTTGCTTCGGCCAAGTCCCTCTCGTCTCTATCAGTTTGACACCTTTATTTTCTAGTGCCTTTGCTAACGTAATCGTTTCAGAATGCGGAATGATATACTGCGTTTCCTTACCATAAGGCGCTGGCAATTCTATTTCTCTCGGACGCGCAAACGGAAGTACTTGTTTAAATTCACCATCTTCATACACTGTACGCGATGGTAAATCTGGATCATATTCATATGTCGTTGTCTCTGTAATTGAAGCAGAAAAAGCAATCGGACGATACGAACCGTGACTTACGCGGACAGACTCTACAGTATCCAGTTGATTTGCTGCATGCATTGCCATCATTTGCGTTACACCTGGCGTCATGCCAAACCCAGGCAAACATGTTTTTTCATTTTGAACAAATATAGCATGCGATTCATTTTCTTCACCAAATCCATTTAGGTTCACACCGTGGCAGCCTGCTTCTGCAATACAGCGAGTCGACAATCCGTTTAGCTTTATCGTCGTACCGTCCATTACAATGTCGTAACCTTTCATTTTTGCAACCGTATCCTCGTGATTCGTTACATCTACTTTTACAAAATCAACACGAGGATCGTTGAGCCATTCTACTACTTTACAGCCCTCTTCCTCGTTAAAATCGGCTACAGTAATCGTCTCAAAAGATGAAAATTGAACTAAATCCAAAATAGCTTCACGACAAATTTTACCTGCTCCACCTAAACAAAATACTTTCACCCAATAACAGCTCCTTTAGCAATACTATCAACTAAGCGATTAATATCTTCTTCATGTACATCACCTATATTTCCAATCCGGAACGTATCTACTTTCGAAATTTTCCCAGGGTAAATAACAAATCCATAGCATTTTAATTCGTTATATAACTGTTGAAACTCGAACTCCCCTTTTGGATAAATGAAAGATGTAATAATAGGAGATTGATATTTCTCATCTACTAGTGGCTTAAATCCGATTTCTCCCATTCTATTCACTAGTAGTTTTTGATTGTTGTAATATCGATTGTAACGCGCTCTTACTCCACCCTCTTTTTCTAGTTCAAGTAGTGCTTGATAAAAAGCATGTACAACATGTGTAGGTGAAGTAAAACGCCATTTCCCATTTTGTTTTTCCATCGTTTCCCATTGATCATATAAATCAAGAGATAAAGAGCGTCCTTGCCCTTTACACTTCAATAATTCATCACGTTTTGCGATTACAAATCCGAATCCAGGAACCCCTTGAATACACTTATTCGCACTACTAATTAAAAAATCAATTTGTAAATCAGCAATGTCTATTTCAATCCCGCCGAAACTACTCATCGCATCAACAATTGTAACCTTTCCATACTGCTTTCCTAATTTACATACATCTACAATTGGATTTATAATGCCTGTCGTTGTTTCACAATGAACAACTGCAATATGCGTAATATCTTTATCTTCTTCCAATAACTTTTCTACTTCTACAATATTAGTAGGTTCCCACTCTTCTGTTTGGCTGACCACTACATCAATCTGTAACATCTCTGCCATTTGTACAATGCGCTTACCGTACGCACCATTTGTACAAACGAGAAGCTTCCCATTTGCCGGAATAACAGAACCAATTACTGCTTCAACTGAAAACGTACCGCTTCCTTGCATTAACACTGTTGTATATTTCTCTTCTTCCTTCGTCGCTAACGATACAAGTTTAGCTCTTACTTCTTGCACCATCGTATTATATTCAACATCCCACGTACACCAATCGTATAGCATAACTTCTTTTACTGATTTTGTTGTCGTTAATGGTCCTGGTGTTAATAATAAGTAGTGATTTTCATTCATGATCCCGTACCCCTTTTATGAAATAATAAGTTCTTGTTTCTCGATATGTCCCATTACGTTTTCGAGCTCCTGCATCGTTTCAATCGTAAAATGAGCCCCATTTTCAACAAACCGATTACGAACTATTTCTATTTTTTCACGAAGCTCTACCGAATCCATACTCTCCACTTCCTCTTCCGTTAAACCGAGCTCACTACTTCCAAGAATTACACCAACTGTCCACATTCCAGCATTTCTACCTTCTTTCATATCTGATACTGTGTCCCCTACTTTTATCATATGGTTCATCGGATACACACCAAGTTCCATTGCATTTTTATAGCACATCCATGGGTATGGGCGGCCTGCTGGAACATCATCTGGCGTAACAAGAAAATCAGGTTTATATCCTTGTAACGCTGCTTCCTTTGCTACAATATCCATCATTTCTCTCGTATAACCAGTTGTTGAACCGATTTTAATGCCTCTCTTACGTAAAGAAGCGATTACTTCTTTTACCCCATCAATCGGCTTAGCATAATTTGGCAAAATAGAAAAGAGAATTTCTTCAAACTCTTCATACATCTCATGAATGTCTGCTTCTGTTGGTAAGTGACCAAAGACACGCTTCCACTCATCCGCAATACGAGGCATTTCTGTTAGTGCCCTTACATGATCTATTTTTAATAATCCCATTGGCTTACGTGCTTCTTCTGCTGTAATTTCAACGCCGCGTTTATGAAAAATCTTCATGAATACTTCTAGTGGTGCAAAGCATCCGTAATCAACCGTCGTACCTGCCCAATCAAAAATAACTGCTTCAATTTTCATTCTGTCCATCACCCTTCTTACTTATCTTTTTTGCCATTGTGAAGTTCGGTTACGAAGTGCTTTCGTTCCCCATTCATATACAACTCTCACTACAATATTTGTAACAACAATAAGTACACTCATTGCAGCTGCTGGCGCTACATTTCCTGCATCATCCATATTTACGATTGATACGGCAGCTAGTTTAAAATCAGCTGCATATAGGAACACAACTGCCGATACAGTTACCATTGAATTTACGAAGTAGTACATTACCATTTCTAAAATTGCTGGTAAACACATTGGTACTGTTACTCGGAAGAATGTTTTATAAAACGGAATACCCATCGACTGCGAAACAAGCTCAAACTCTCGGTCTAATTTCTTTAAGGCAGTCGTTGCCGTGACAAATGTTACAGAATAAAAATGAATGATATTTACTAGTACTAATACAGCGATTGTTCCGTATAAAGAATGAAACGGATTCGTTACTGATAGTCCAAGAATTTGAATCGTTGGTTGACTAAAGAAAAAGACATATCCTAATCCGAGTACTAAACCTGGTATCGCTAACGGCACTATAGAGAAAAAGTAACCTGTTTTTCTAAAAAATTGTAGCTGGTCTATTTTCTCAATTGCATATGCGAATACAAATGTTAAGATCGCCCCAATAACTGCTGTAACTGCTGAAACAATTACGCTATTTTTAAATGCTTCAAGTCCATCTCCTGTTAAACTGGAAAAATTAAAATGCTCAAATGTAAAACTCATATTATATGGCCATACTTTCACACTTGCAGCAATACCAACTGCAACAAATAATAGAATGATCATAAGGGTAATCACACTACAATATATGAATGAGATTACATCTCTTTTCTTATTAGCTATTATTCTGTATGGTACTGCTTTTGAAGATAAGAAATTCGCCTGCTTTCTTTGCGTAATACGATCAACTACAAATGCGAATATAGCTGGGATTAATAAAATCATTCCGACAGTTGCACCCATCGGCATATTTTGCTGTCCAATTACTTGTTTGTATACGTCAGTAGCAAGCACATTATATTGCCCACCAACAATTTTTGGTGCCCCAAAATCAGTAAAACTAAGTGTAAACACAACAAACATTGCACTAATTAATCCGTACTTTACACTAGGTAAAGTAACCGTGAAAAATTGCTTTGTTTTACTGGCTCCTAACATATTAGAAGCTTCATATAAACGATAATCAGATCCTTGAAAGGCAATTAGCAATATGAGAAAGGCTTGCGGAAATGTATACATAACTTCAGCTATTACAATTCCTATTGGTCCATATAAAGGGATTTGTATACCTTCAAATAAACCAAACATTCCTTTCGTTACTAGCCCTTGATTACCAAATAAATATGTAAGTGCTATACCGTGCATCATCGTTGGTGCAAACAATGGTAATAACGCTACATACTGAAATACGCGCTTTCCAAAAACATTCGTACGGGCAATTGCATATGCGTAAACGAATGCGATTGCAACTGAAATCATTGTTGTTGCGCCCGAAATCCATACTGTATTTTGTAAAGACTGAACTAAAGTTGGTGTTGTGAAATATTTACTGAAATTCGCTAAACCAATGAAAACTCCATCTTTATTATAAAAAGCTTGTGTAAATAGTTGTAATAGCGGTAATACAAGTATGATAAGGAAGGAAAGAATCATACCGATAATTACGAGCCTTTGGATCCATTCCTCTTTCCCTATACTTCTCTTAATCTTTTTTTTCGTACTTTCTACCTTATAGTTTTCTAACATCTCCATCTATACAATGACCTTCTTTCCATATGACAACATATGATTTTCTGAGAAAGAGATTTGAATCGGCTTTCCTTTTCTAATAGCCGTTGCTTCTACTTCTGATGCTAATATATCCACTACAATTTTCTCATTATAAAGGTGTGTGTTTTCTTCTACGACTCGTACTTCCGTCCGATATACAGATCCGCGAAATTCCATACTTTCCACAACTGTTTTAATACCGTCCTTTTGTACAATTGTTACATGTTCAGGACGAATTGCATGTTCTTCGTTATTTTTCGAAAAGAAATTAATAGAACCAATAAAATCTGCCACAAACGGATTGGCTGGTCTTTGATAAATCTCCTCTGGTGTTCCAATCTGCATAATTTCCGCATGATTCATTACAACAATTTTATCAGCCATCGTTAATGCCTCTTCTTGATCATGCGTTACCATAATCGTCGTTATTCCTATTTTCTCTTGCAAATCACGCATTTCCCTACGTAATTTTTCACGCACTTTTGCATCTAAAGCTGATAACGGCTCATCGAGTAACAAAATATCTGGAGACAGAGCGAGCGCACGTGCAAGTGCTACTCGCTGCTGTTGTCCACCAGACATTTGAGCAGGATATTTATCTTTTACATTCAGCAAATCTACAAGTTTTAACGCATCTAGCGCTTTCTCTTTCACTTCTGCTTTCCCATATTTTTTTGTCTTTAAGCCGTATTCAATATTTTCAAGTGCTGTTAAATTCGGAAATAAAGCATACGATTGGAAAACCATTCCGAAGTTTCTCTTCCCAGGAGGCAATGCTGTAATATCTTTTCCATTCACAGCTATACTGCCAGTCGTTGGTTCCTCTAGTCCCGCTAAAATGCGAAGCAACGTCGTTTTCCCACAGCCACTCGGGCCTAATAAACAAACAAACTCATTTTTGTTCACAGTAAAAGAAATATCTTTTAACGCTGTAAATGCATCAAACTGTTTTTGAATGTGTTGAATTGATAAATATTCGCTCATTTTTCTCTCTCCCACTCACTTACTTTTTCGGTTCTGCTTTTTGGCCAAACTCTTTTTCCCATTTTTCTAAAATTTTGTCACGATTTTCTGCTGCCCATTTAAAGTCATTCTTTTTATATAATTTTTCAGTAACATCTTTCGGGAATCCCTCTGGAAGTTTATAATCATTTTTAATTGTCGCAAATCCATTTTTCTCAAAGTATAACTTCATTACATCATCAGTAATTGCCCAATCTAAAAATGCTTGTGCTAATTTATCATTTTTCGCATTATCTTTCTTAATAAGTGCGTTCGCTTCTACTTCCCACCCTAATCCTTCTTTCGGCAGTACAACTTCAACTGGTGCACCTTTTTGTTTCTCTTTTAAAGCACTATAAACCATTGATACACCGACTGGATATTCACCTGCTCCTGCTAATTTCGCTGGTTTTGATCCTGAATGCGTATAACTTGCCATATTATCATGAAGTTTCTTCATGTAATCCCAGCCTTTATCTTCACCCATGATTTGTAGCCATGCAGAAACTGTTAAAAATCCTGTTCCAGATGACGCTGGATGTGGCATAACAAGTGTTCCTTTATACTCTGGTTTCGTTAAATCTTCATATGATTCTGGCATCGGTAAATTTTTCTTCTTTAACTCTTCTTTATTTACAGCAATCCCCGTCATAAATGCAGTATTTCCTACCCATTTTTCAGGTTGCTTATCATCTTTAAATTGTGGAAGAACACGATCTGCTCCTTTTGGAGAGTATCCTTTTAACATATCTTTTTTATCTAAAGCTAATAGACTTGATGCCGCAGTTCCCCATACAACATCTGCTTGTGTATTTTTCCCTTCAGCTAGCAATTTCGCAGTAATAACTCCTGTTGAATCACGTACAATGTTCAATTTCACATCAGGATATTTCTTTTTAAAGGAATCAAGATAAATTGGTACAAGCTCTTCTTCAATTGCTGTGTAAACAGTTAATGATCCAGATAATTTGTCATCTTTCACTTTCGCTCCAGCACTTTCTTCCTTCTTTGCACCACACCCCATTAATAACGAAAATACCATTCCAGTCGCTACAGCTTTAAAGATTGTTTTTTTCACTGTTTCTCTCTCCTTTTACAAATCTTATGTACAACTCAAATATAAACAACTAGTGTAAAAGCAGTATTAAACCAACATTAATCTTTTGTTTGTTGTTTGTTTTTGTGTAATACGTTGCTACTTCTATGTTTTTTCGCATTTTTCTGCTAATAGAAAACACTAAATTTACAAATAATTAAAAAAACCTTTATAATCCCACAAAAAAATGAGGCGTTTGTAAAAAACGCCTCATTTTTGTTTCCCTTTTTTTGAATTACGATTAGCATACTTTGCGCTATTTTCTCCTTCATACTCTAATGCAAATTCTGCATCTGGTAAGCTTTCTTTCGGAGTTTTATTATTATTGATTGCCGCATTTTGTTTCACTTTTCTTTTTACCAATACATTCACCTGCTCTCAAGAAATCACTTTCTACTCTAGTTTGAAACAACTTAAAATAATTATTACTGGCAAGTGTTAACAAGTACATAAGGGGCGTTAGATGGAAATACTACATATGAAGAAATCATTATAAAAAGGAGCGATAATTTTGAAGAAAAAAGAAAAGATTCAATCACCAATTTTAGACGAAACGCTCCCGCATCAAATGAATTTTCCATCTTTTAAAGGAACAGGAAAAACGATGCAACAACCTTTTGTGAATCAATATAATGTTGTAATTGGAGACAGTAAATATAATTCCGAGAACAGTCCGCTTAACAATTGGAGTGATGAAGTAGATCCTGCCATTATGGCTGGCGATGAGTGGATCCATCCGACAAATGATATTGGGTGGATTTCAGAAGAAAATCAAGAGTTACTAAAAAACGAAGTGGATAATAAAAATGAAGCTTTTATGCATCCACAATTTGGTATTAACGACTAAAAAACCATTCTACCTAACGTAGGTAGAATGGTTTCATACTATCCAATAATAATCCGCTCTTTCGGGTATTTATAGCGAGGTGGTTGTTCCCTTCCACCACTAGCTAAAATAAATGTTAAAATACCAACGCGTCCGATAAACATAAGCACAATGAGTACAAGTTTCCCAACAGTTGTTAAATCAGGCGTAACACCTGTTGATAGTCCCGTCGTTCCGAAAGCAGAACAAACTTCAACAATTAAGCTCATAAGCGGTACATTTTCCGTAATAGATAAAATGAATAGCGCAGTAGCACATAACAAAATCCCCATCGTCATAACGACAGATGCTTTTAGTACATCCTCTTCATGTAGCTGACGTTTGAAGACTCTAACTGTTCTACCGCCCCTTGCAAAGGTGTATAGTGACAATATACTAACAGCAAATGTAGTTGTACGTATTCCGCCCCCAACCGAACTTGGAGATGCCCCTATAAACATTAATATACTCATAAATAAAAGCGTCGGTTGTGACAATTCACGTATATCCATCGTAGCAAGTCCACCACTTCGCGTCGTCACAGATTGGAATAATGTATAAAATACCGTTTCATGCCATGACTTTCCTACTAAAAAGTGATTTCTCTCCAGTAAAAAAATCATAATTGTACCAACAACAACGAGTGCAAAAAATGTTGTTGTCGTCAATTTTGTAAATAATGAAAAACGAAATAATTGTTGTCCTCTTTTACTAAGGAATTGCTTCACTTCCATTAGCACAGGGAAACCAATCGCCCCTAAAATAATTAGTAACATATGAATCATTTGAACAATATAATCTTTTTTATACGGAATTAACGATTGTCCTGTTAAATCAAATCCACCGTTCGTAGTCGCACTAACTGCTGCAAAGAAACCGTGAAAATAAGCTTCTTGCCAAGTCGGAAAGTAAAGTAAAAATCTTGTACCTAATAGGATTGCTCCAATAAGTTCTATCGAAATAATTACAATTAAAATAGAACGCATCAATTCTACAAGACCCGATAAATTTCCTTGATTATGGTCTGCCATAATTAATCTTCTTCTTTGCAAACCAATCTTTTTCCCCGTAATGATCCAAACAAATGTACCAAGCGCCATAATTCCTAAGCCGCCTAATTGTAAAATAAGGGCTAAAACAATAATTCCTGCTGTAGTAAACGTATCTGAAATCGTAATAACAGACAGCCCCGTAACACTTACCGCACTAACCGATGTAAAAAGGGCATCTATAAATGTCCATTTCACACCAGGTTTCGTAACAAACGGTAAACTAAGCAAGATTACCGATACAACTACTGCTAATAAATAAAATAAAACAATGAGTTGTACTGGACGTAATTTTTGTAAAAACTTTTTTATATCTCTCATTCCATCACTTCGCTACCTTTTTTCTATCGATTAAATAAAGAAAAATCTTCCCTTTCTTTATTTGTAAATAACTGTTCAAATAATTTGGCAAAGACCATTCCATATACAGTTCCATTACCTCCATACGGCAATGCGTAAAACAAATTATGTATCTTTTCGTCTTCTTTTAAAATGGGGAGACCATCATGAGTACCACCAAATGCGGCTGCCCAATAGTAGTCTGCCTGTATATTTTTATACTGCGGGAACATCTCTTTTACAATATTAATAAGGATATCACGCTTATGCAATAATTTCGTATCACCGATTGTTTGAATTTGCATCGCTTCATCTAATCCGCCTACAATAATGCGGTTTCGATACGTTCGAAAATATAAGTAAGGCCGTTCCGTTTCCCAAATTAACGATCGCTCATGCCAGCCTTCAAACTGATCTATTTCATTTGTTACAATTGCATAAGAAGTTTCTACTGTTGTATTTTTTTCTTTCTTTCCAAAAAGCGCTTCATAACCTGTCGCCATAATAATATTCTTTGCTACAATTTGATTTCCTGTTTTCGTGTAACAAATTAAATCATTTTGGCGTTTTTTTATATGTATTGCCTCTGTATGTTCATATATATTAGCTCCTATTTGGTTTGCTTTATGCAAAAAACTATGCGCTAATAAATACGGATTCACCTCAGCATCACCTTGCGTATATAACGCTGCTTGTTTTGCAAAAGAATAACGTTTCTTAATATCAGCTTCTGTAAAATATTCAACTGGAAATCCATAATTCTGTAACGTATTATATTCCTCTTGTAAAAATGAGACATCCTCACTTTTACTTGCATAATATAAACTATTTCGCGGAATAAAATGGGGATCAATATCAAGAGTCGGTATAACCTCTTCCATTGTTCTTAGCGCTTCATAACAAAGCTTATATGCTCGTACCCCTTTTTCTTTACCAAATGTATGGATAAGGGAGGTTAACGATTTATCATGAAGGAATTGTAGTAAACCTGTATTAGCAGCTGTGCTACCACACCCAATTGCTCTTTTTTCAATAAGCGTAACACTCATGCCAATTTTCGCTAACGAATGCGCTATATGAGCACCAGCTTCGCCGCTTCCGACTACGAGCACATCACATATCATATCATTTTCTAACAGTGGATAACAAGGTACAGAAACTCCTTTATTCCAAAACAACTTACCATTCATAAGTTTCATAATTATACTCCTAAAATATAAGTTTCTCCTTTCTATGTTTTGTTATTTTCCATAAAAAAATCCAACTAACATAGGCTAGTTGGATTTTTTATTTTTAATTAGAACGCTCTTCAAGCCAATTTCCAATCGTCGGATATGTTTGTTTTACAGCTGTTCCACCGTAAACGATAGACATATGCCCTGTCGGTAAACATACATATTGTTTATCTGTGCTAGAAATATGGTCTAGTAATGCTTCTACTTGACATGGCAAAGCAATATGATCACGTTTCCCGGAAATATTTAAGACATTCGCCTTAATATTTGCAAGGTCTACCTTTTGTCCGCGAATAACGAGTTCACCCTTAACCAGTTTATTATTTTGATAAAAATCACGAATCCACTGTCTGTATGATTCACCTGGGAACGGAATACCATCACCAACCCACTTTTGAACCAATCTCCAGCTTTCGACGAAGCGCTCATTCTCTGAACGATCTACTAAAGCAACATATGGACCGACAAAGTTCGTAATTGGTTTTAACATTTTGTTTCCGAAATCAATCATTTCTGGCGGAATATTTCCAAATGTATCAACCGCTTTATCTAAATTGAAGTATTTCTCATCTAACAAAGGACCATACAATCCTGTTTCAGAGAAATCAAAAGGACTTGTCATGAAAATTAAATTACGAATTGGCATGTGCGGATGAAGTGCTGCATAAATAGAAGTTAGCGTTCCACCCATGCAATAACCAAGTAAAGAAATCTCGTCCGATTTTGCAGTTCGCATTACTTTTTTTACTGCTTTTGCAATATAATCAAACACGAAATCATCAAATTTCAAATGACTATCTTCTAAACCAAATGTGCCCCAATCAAGCATATACACATCAAAACCACGATCCACTAGATATTCCACTAAACTATTTCCAGGAGTTAAATCCATAATATATGGTTTATTGATAAGAGCATATATTAACAGAATTGGAACTCTTTGTGTTTTTTCTTGTTTTGGAATGTAGCGATAAAGCTTCGTCTTATTCTTCGTCCAAATAACCTCTTTCGGCGTTAATCCTACTTGCGGCTCTGGTTCACGTAATAAAATTTCACTCGCCCTTTTCACTCGGCGGTATGCTTTTCGGTACTCTTCTGGGTATAGCTCTAATTGCTTTTCCCATTCTGTTGCGAATGTAGTCATTTTTTTATCTCCTTTTTGGTCGATTTCCTTCTTAAAAAAAGAAGTGCATTCCTGCTATGGATATGCACTTTTTTCTTACTTCATTACATATATAATCCGCCGTTAATGTTTAATTGCTGACCTGTGATATACGCACCGTCACGGCATAGGTATACTACACCTTTTGCAATTTCATCAGCTTGACCAAAACGTTTTTTCGGGATTTTTGCAACGATTTTTTGACGTACTTCTTCTGGCACTTCTGCTACCATTTCAGTATCAATAAATCCTGGGCAAATTGCATTTACAGTGACATTTGTTTTTGCAAGTTCTAACGCTAATGATTTTGTAAATCCTAACATACCCGCTTTTGCTGCTGAGTAGTTTGTTTGGCCAAATCCACCTGCTTGACCAATAATAGAAGAAATGCTAATAATTCTTCCTTCTTCCGCTTCCGTTATGTATGGAAGAACCGCGCTTGTCGTATTAAATACGCTACTTAAATTCACGTCAATTACGCGCTCCCAATCTTCACGATTTAACTTTTTGAATGTACGATCTCTTGTAATACCAGCATTATTAACAAGAATATCAACTTTACCAAAATGATTCACAGCTTCTTCTACAAGTCGGTTTGCATCTTCTACTTTAGAAACATCCGCTTGCACTGCATAAACGTCATGTCCGTCTTTTCCTAGTTCATTTACTAAGTTTTCAGCTGCTTCTTTACTGCTATTATAGTTAATAACAACTTTAGCGCCCTCTTGTGCTAACGCTACTGTAATTGCTTTTCCAATCCCTTTTGCTCCACCTGTTACGATTGCTACTTTTCCATTTAATTGAACCATTTCTTTTCCCCCTTAAATGAATTTGTGAACGATTGTTATGAATCATTTTGGTACTCATACTGTAGAGTCCCTATATAATTATGTTTCGCCGTTTACATGTGAAAAGAGATTCTCCCTCTCTCTTTTGCCTGTTATAAACAAGCGCTTTTATCATTTTTTATTTTCCGGCTTATTCGCAGGCTTTATCTCTTCTTTTACAGGTACTTGTAGTTTAGCTAGTACTGCATTTTGCTTTTCTAGCAATTCTAAAATTTGATCTACTTTTGTTTCAAGCGTACGAATATCTTGTTTCACTTTTGTCACATCACGCTTTAATGTAGGAGCTTGTCCTAAAGAATCTACTTTCTCCTCTAGAAACTCCTCAATGTTATCTACTTTATTTTCTAAGTTAATAACAAGCGTAGCCACTCTTGCGATATCCTCTTTCGTCGGCACATTTACTTGTTCTAAATAGTTTTTTGTCGTATCATTTAATGCTTTTTGATAAAACAAATTCAAATCTAGAACGCTGCCCATCCAAGCAGAATATTCTTCTGTTTTAATTGTTTCATTGAGCGCTTTTCCCCAAAATGTTTCGGTTTGTTCATAAGCATTTTTCCATGCTTGTAGTGGATCGAATTTTTGATCAATCACTTTACCTACACTCCCTTTTTCTTTTTTGAAACAATTCAACCTATTCACTATTTTCTAATATTCTGAATAAAACTTCAAGTCTATATTTTATTTTTTTCTATTTTCTAACAAATGTGTTGACTTTAAAAACAGATAGGTGTAAATTGCACTTATAAGCAAAAAATTCCATCTAACTGATTCATGAGGTGATGCACAATCATGCTACAAAATGAACCAGAACAACGCGAAAGTTTGGAGAACAACCAAGCGAAACAACCAAACTCCATGCCAAAAAACTTCTTAGTTCCCTTCTTACTTCTCTGTCTAAAAGACTGGAGTCTTCATGGTTACAAACTTATTCAAATGCTAATGGATATCGGCTTTTCTTCTGTTGACCAAGGTAATGTTTATAGAACACTACGCAAATTAGAAAAAGAAAACCTTATTTCTTCTACTTGGGATACAAGCGATGGAGGGCCGGCAAAAAGAATTTATTCTTTAACTGAATATGGAGAGCAATATTTAACAACATGTGCGACTTCTTTTGAACATTATCAAAATATGTTGCGGACGTTTTTCACGTTATACACCAATGCATTCTTTCCATTTTCTACTTCTCCAGAAAAGGATGAAAAGGATTCTTCATCTTCACCTGGTGGTACAGCAGAGTAATCTGCGTTCACAATATGTAAAAAAACATTTGGGGGTCAAACAATGGAAACTAAACCATACGAATTAGTCGATGCATTTTGGAAAAACTGGTCTCAATCACTTTCCCTTTTTTCTTCAGCTGGGAAACAATTAGAGCAACTTACTTTAGAAACATTAAAACAACAACAAGACGCTTTGCATAAATTAACATCAGGAGTAGATGAACTAGAAAAAGAACTACAACAAATCACTGCTCAGTTCAATAACCAATATACAGATTACGTGAAACAATTAACTGGTAACTCCTTAAATGATCAAATTAACGAGTGGCAAGACAAGTGGAAAGAACTTTCTGCTCATATGCAGCAGCTTACTGTTTCTCCTACAAAAACATCTTTGTCAATTCTTACACAAACAAGCGGTCAATTTGAAGAAACAACAAAACAATTTATTGAGCAACAACAATTACAACGTGAAGAGGCTCAAAAACAGTTAGAGGGTTTTTTGGAAGAGTTCAAGTCAAAACAGTTGGAACTCGCAAAAAAGTTCGAGGAAAACTCAAAAAATCTATTTACTTCCATCAAGTAAGAAAAATGTGGGAGCTAACTGCAGCACAAACAAAACTCTTTCTTCCTCCTACTACATCAAGATGGCTAACATTTTTCGATATGGAAAAGAAGGAGGACAAAATGAATCCATTTCAAGAAGCACAAACTGTTCCGGAGCTTCGTTATGATGAGATTCAAGTCGGTGATCAAGCATCCCTTACAAAAACAATTACAGATGAAGATGTTATCAATTTTGCAAAATTGACTGGAGATGTGAATCCTATTCACATTTTAGATTCTTTTGCAAAAACGACAATGTTTAAAGAACGTATTGCTCACGGTATGCTCGTTTCGAGTTTTATTTCTACCATCCTTGGAACGAAACTCCCAGGCAAAAATACGATTTATTTATCCCAAAATGTTTCATTCCGTGCCCCTGTCAAAATCGGTGATACACTTCGCGTTGTGGCAGAGGTTATTAAGAAGCGTGACGATAAAAAAATCATTACGTTGCAAACAAACATATATAATCAATCAGATGATATTGTCGTGGAAGGAACAGCGACAATACTAAAAAAAGAGTAGCAAAGTTGCTACTCTTTTTTTCTATCCAAGAACTTCTAATCGCACCGATTACTTCCGCGTATGAGTATGTCATTTCCACATAAAATAACGTTACCAGTTTAGATAAGAACTTAGCTGAACTGGACTACTCATAAGGATGTGTATCAACATGGTAAAAACAAACAAATTATTAGTTCCAGGTGCAGAACAAGCGCTTGAACAATTTAAATATGAAATTGCACAAGAATTTGGTGTAAGCTTAGGTTCTAATACAGCATCTCGTTCTAACGGTTCAGTTGGCGGTGAAGTAACAAAACGTCTTGTTGCTTTAGCTCAACAACAATTACGTGGATAATTATATAACATATGGCTTAGAGGCAGATATTATCTGCCTCTTTCTATTTTCAACATACATAATAGTGCTTTTTCACATACTAATCAAAGCAAAACGAAAGGAGCAATATGTGACATGAAACGGATTAATATTAGCATGAGCCCTCCCCGCGTTCTTACTTTATCTTTTATTGTATTATCAGTTGTCGGCACATGCTTATTAAAACTGCCAATTGCTACGACAACGTCCATTTCATGGCTCGATGCCTTATTTACAACCGTTTCCGCTTGTACTGTTACTGGGCTTGGTGTTGTGGATACTGGAAAAGTGTTTACTTTATTTGGACAATGTGTCATTTTAACGCTTATACAAGTTGGCGGGCTTGGCATTATGAGCTTTGCGGTCTTAATTGCTATTATGCTCGGAAG
The DNA here is from genome assembly GCF_038006365.1 of Bacillus sp. FSL L8-0152. NCBI lineage: Bacteria > Bacillati > Bacillota > Bacilli > Caryophanales > Bacillaceae > Bacillus > Bacillus sp. FSL L8-0152. The sequence continues at coordinate 1,389,909 of NZ_JBBOVB010000001.1, read as the reverse complement.
AAAAATCGGTCTTCAAAACCGTATTTTATTACAACAAGCATTAAATCAAACGAATATCGGCGGCGTTATCCGTCTTGCCAAAGCATTATTTTTATTCTCTTTTACAGTCGAATGTATCGCTATTTTAATTCTTTCTTTTGAATGGGTACCCAAATATGGGGTTACCAAAGGGATCTATTATAGTTTTTTCCATTCAATCTCAGCCTTTAACAATGCTGGTTTTTCTGTGTGGAGCGATAATTTAATGTCCCATTCTCATAGCATTCTTGTCAATTTCGTCATTTCCTCTCTCATCATTTTAGGTGGAATTGGTTTTACAGTAATTGTAGACATAAAAAGAAAGAAAAACTTTAAAAACCTTACACTACATTCAAAACTTATGCTCACTTCTACTCTAATCGTCAACATTATTGCTACCCTTTTTATTTTTATATTCGAGTTCCATAACTCCCTTTCTATGAGAGGTTTTACCCCATTTGAAGAAGGAATGGCCTCTTATTTTCAAGCAATTTCAACACGAACTGCCGGGTTTAATACTGTTGATATTTCTACATTGTCAAAACCTTCCCTCCTATTAATGATGCTCCTTATGTTTATTGGTGCTGGTAGTGCTTCAACGGGTGGTGGGATTAAGTTAACAACATTTTTAATCATATTTTTTGGCGTATTTAAATTTTTACAAGAACAAGAGGATATTGTCGTATTTAAAAAATCCATTAAAGATACTCTCATTGTCAAATCATTAACCATTACTATTATTTCCATTTCATTTATCTTTTTTGCTATTTTAATTTTGAGTATTACTGAGCGAGTTCCTCTATTGATGAGTGCTTTCGAAGTATTTTCAGCATTCGGGACTGTTGGCCTCAGTATGAACTTAACACCCCACTTAACTATAATCGGAAAAGCTATTATTATCTTTATGATGTTTTTTGGGAAAATGGGGCCTTTAACATTGGCTTTTTCATTTGCTCGTAAAAAGAACCGGAAAATAAAATATCCTAATGAAGATATTTTAACAGGTTGACAACCGTATCAATTATCCATATAATGAGAATACAATAACATATCTCCAAAGGGGAGTAGCGTCCAAGAATATTTCTTGGAAACAAAGTCGTCATTACGTAGAACTTAGTTCTTCCGGCTTTGTTGGCATTTTTATTACATATGTCTAGCAAGACCTTTGCCTATTAACGGCAGAGGTCTTTTTTGTATTCATTTCCAAATTCTTCCAAAGTTAATAGGCAGGAGTATGGGGAAACTAAATAGTGGGGAAATTCTTCACTTATTTAGAACTTATAGAGATGAGAGGAGAATGTACATGGATGTATCATTATTATTGGAGTATGGTTGGGTATTACTCATCCTAATTGCACTTGAAGGGATTTTAGCGGCTGATAACGCTCTTGTTCTTGCAATTATGGTAAAACATTTACCAGAAGAAAAACGAAAGAAAGCACTATTTTACGGATTAGCGGGGGCATTTGTTTTCCGATTTGGATCGTTATTTATGATTTCATTCTTAGTCGATGTATGGCAAGTGCAAGCAATCGGTGCCATCTACCTTATGTTTATCGCTGGTAATCACTTATTTAAAACATATGTTAAAAAGAATACAGATGAAGAAACAGAAGAAAAAGAAGCAAAGAAAAAACAAGAGAACTTCTGGTGGACTGTATTTAAAGTTGAAGTTGCTGATATCGCCTTCGCAGTTGATTCAATTTTAGCTGCGGTTGCACTAGCAATGACTTTACCAAAAACAGGATTAGGTACAATTGGTAGTCTAGATACTGGGCAATTCGTTGTTATCTTTGTAGGTGGACTTATCGGATTAATCATTATGCGATTTGCAGCAACTGCATTCGTGCAAATCTTAAAACGTAAACCAGGACTTGAAACTGCAGCATTCTTAATTGTAGGTTGGGTTGGTGTGAAGCTAGCAGTTTATACATTAGCACACCCTGCATTAAATGTAATTCCACATTCATTCCCAGAATCCACTCCGTGGAAGCTTACATTCTGGATTGTATTAGTCGGAATCGCAGTTGGTGGTTGGTTCTTCTCAAAAGAAGTAGAAGTAAAAGTAGAAAAGAATTTAGACGAAAAAGCGCTGTAATTACAGCGCTTTTTCTTTTTCCTTTCTTCCTCTCAATGTCCAGAAAAAATTCCATTATACTACCTTTTGTAAACGTTTTCTTAACGTATGTATGTCCTTTTTGTGAAACATTGCACAAACTTATTGAAAGTGAGAACAATTCCATGTACTTTATTCATATAAGGAGTATTTATAGAAGATTTACTAAAGGAGCGTATTACTCATGCTAGAACAAGGACTAGATTATGTTGTCAAACTGGCTAAAAGCAAAAAGAAAATGCTAGATACAAACCCAATGCAATATTTTATTCGTGCTGCACTTGCGGGTATTTATATCGGTTTTATTATTGTACTATGTTTTAAATTAGGTAACTTTTTTCACATTGCAGATTCACCAGCAACTTATTTAGCTGCTTCTATGTTTTTCGGGATTGCTCTCGTACTTATTATATATGGCGGTGCTGAATTGTTTACTGGAAACACAATGTACTTTACTGTAGCAACTTTAAGAAAAGAAACAACGATTTCTGATACACTTCGTAACTGGGTTGCTTGTTATGCAGGTAACTTAGCCGGCGCGTTATTCTTTGCCTTACTATTTTACGCAACTGGAATTTTTGAAGCAATTGATCACGGTCACCTAATGAATAAAGTCGTTGAAGGAAAGATGAACACACCTACAATGCAGTTATTCTTTAAAGCCATTTTATGTAACTGGCTCGTATGTCTTGCTTGCTTCTTACCATCTCAGGTTAAAGGCGACACGGCAAAAATAATGGTCATGATGCTACTTGTTTTCACATTCTTCTTATCTGGTTACGAACATAGTATTGCAAACTTGTCACTCTTTGCTTTATCTTTAGTTTCACCACATCCTGAGACAATTTCTTTTTCAGGTGCTATTCATAACTTAATTCCTGTTACAATCGGTAACATTATTGGCGGATCAGTATTTGTCGGTATGGTATACCACTACTTAACAAAAAAAACACCTGAAGTTCAACAGGAAGAAACTGAAATCGCAGCAGCTCAACAAGAAGAGATTATTCCTTTACAAGCACATATGAAACATTAAAAACTCCAAAGTTTTACTTTGGAGTTTTTAGCTTCCCACGTATTTAACAACAAGGTGAGGATTAATTTCTCCTTCTTCCTTTTCCTTATCCATTCTCTGTTTCATCTTGTGCATACCGATGACATCATTCGTATGAAGGTGAATTTCATTTACATATAACCCCTCTGTACAAAAAGCTTCTACAAAATCCAGTCCATTTTTTGCTCCCCACCCCATATTAAAATCAAGGGAAAGAATATTCACATCATAATCCCGAACCATTTGCAAAGCACATTCTACTGTAGTTGCGGGCACATACCCGAACGGGCAACTTCTTTGATCATCCATATATACGTTCATTTTCTATTCCCTCTCTAATTTGAATATGCGGCCAATACATAACATATTGCCCCAAGACTAATAAAAGGACCAAATGGAATTGGTTTTCGTACTTCTATACGTTTTAATACGATACCCACCCCAAAGAAACAAAGACTGAAACAAGATGCTAAAAATAAAATGATAAAAACGCCTTTCACTCCTACTATAAACCCAAGTAACGAAAGTAGTTTTATATCACCTCCGCCAAGCCCTTCTGGATATATCTTTTGCATGCAATATAACAAAATGAATATAACACCACTACCAACTATACTATCTGTCCAAGTAACTAATTGTACAAAAACACTTTCAAGAATGAGTAAAATGGCAAACGAAATTAAAATACAATCAGGAATTAACATATATAAGTAATCTGTAACTGAAATAATAAGAAGTAGCGAAAAAAGGGATAAAATGATAATAAGCTCTCGTTCTATTCCAATCATATACACGGTAAGAAGAAATATACTTCCTGTTATACATTCAAATGCTACATACATAATTGGAATTTTCCTCTTACAATTCGTACAACAGCCTCTTTGTATATAAAATGAAATGATGGGGATTAGTTCTTTTGGCCTTAGCACATATTTGCAATAATAACAATGTGAACGCGGGGTAATAATAGACGCACCTAATGGAACCCTCATCGCAACTAGCATAAAAAAAGAACCAAACACCATCCCTGCTAACAGTGCATATAAATAAGTGAACATCCCTTCCTCTCCTTTCCCAAAAAACATAGCAAAAAAAGGAGAGAACTTCTACTTCATATTATCCTTTATTCTACTAAAAAGCAGGCCATTTTCTGGCCTGCTTTCCCCTCTTTTATACGATGAAATATACTGCTTTTAATGGTCCATGTACTCCGACAACAAGATTCATCTCAATGTCAGCCGAGTTACTTGGCCCTGTAATAAAGTTAATACAAGATGCCGCTGTCTCCCCATTTTCTACGCGTAAGTTCATATCCTGAACTGCTTGTGTAATACGAGGCACAAGTGTTTCACGTGGAATAATAGCAAAATATACAGTCGGTAAAAAGTGTAAAGAACGTCCTTGCCCTTTATGACTTTGTACAACAATTGTACCAGATTCAGCTAATGTATAATCACTAAATGCAATACCAATATTCGCTTTTTCAGCTAAACGCATATTTTCGTCTTTTCTCTCTGGATCCCATACGTTTACTTCAACGTCTCGCTTTGGAAGTTCTTCTTTAAATAAAGATGTTAAACCATATGCATCAAAACGCTCATCTGCTGATAATAAAATAGGTCCACCGCCGTTTTCCATGATTACTTTTTGAAGGTCTTCACCTAATCGGTCATTTGTCGTTTCTACTACAGTTGTATGAATGTTTGTACATTGCTTTTTAAACACTTCTAGTAATTCTTCTTGTGAACAATCTTTTAACGTTTCTATATTCACATTACTTTTCCATACTGGTCGCTCTACACCTTCTGTTTTACGCGCGCGCCCAAGTTCTTTTGCAATGTTATCTAGAAAGGCATCACGGTTTTGAATTAATCCTGTCATTATTTATCCCCGCCTTTCTTATGATCTTTATACCAATCACGGAATCGCTCTTTACTTGGAGCTGGGAATTCCCGAATATCCGTCCAGTTTTTAAGTGGTCCAACACCTTTTGATACACGATTACCAGATGTAAATGGACTCATTGCCGCTGGTGCCATTTTTGACCCCATTTTATATAAAGCAGCTGAAGAAGCACCCATACTAAACATTTTCATCGCTAGTTTTTCTGCAAGTGGTGCACGACCTTCTTGCTCAACAATAACTTGACGATGTTTTAATAATAAATCATGCAATGGAATTTTTACTGGACAAGCTTCTGTACATGCTCCGCATAAACTAGATGCATAAGGAAGCTCTTTGTAATCATCATATCCACCTAGAAGCGGTGTTAATACCGCACCGATTGGTCCTGAGTAAATCGATCCATATGAATGTCCACCAACGTGACGATATACAGGACATACATTAACACAAGCAGCGCAACGAATACATTGTAATACTGAACGGAATTCAGATCCCAGAATTTGAGAGCGACCATTATCAACAACAACTAAATGGAATTCTTCAGGTCCATCAACTTCCTCTTCTTGAATTGGTCCTGCTACCGTTACATAACTTGTTAATTTTTGACCTACTGCACTACGACATAGTAAACCAACTAAAACATCTAATTCTTCCATTGTCGGAACCATACGTTCCATACCCATTACCGCAATTTGTGTTTTCGGAATTGACATAACAAGATCTGCATTACCTTCATTCGTTACTAGACAAAGAGAGCCAGTATTTGCAACAGCAAAATTACAACCAGTTACACCAATTTCTGCATCCATAAATTTCTCACGAAGTTGTTTACGAACAAACTTTGTCATTTCATACGGGTCATCAGAATTTTCATAGCCTAGCTTTTCTTTAAATACATCGCGAATTTGCGTTCTATTTTTATGAAGTGCAGGTGCAATAATATGTGAAGGTGGATCGTTATCTACTTGCAAGATATACTCTCCTAAGTCACTCTCTAACACTTCACAGCCAATCTCTTCAAGCGCATGATTCATACTGATTTCTTCTGTTACCATCGACTTTGATTTTACTACTTTTTTCGCTTGTTTCTTTTTGGCAACGTCTTGAATATACTTTGCTGCTTCCTCTTTCGTCTTCGCAAAGTACACGTGTCCGCCTCTTTTTGATACATTTTCACTTAACTGCATTAAATAATAATCAAGATTTTCTAACGTATGTTGACGAATTTGTTCACCTAGTTCTCGCCACTCTTCCCAGTTTCCTAATTCATCTGCGGCTTTTAAGCGATTCGTATATAAACGCGTTTGTGCAGAAGAAACTGCTCCGCGCATAAACGAATCTTGAATTCCATCACCAACGCGATCATTAAATTTTTTCTCACTGATTTTCATAGACATAGCTTATGTTCCCCCTTCATGAGCGACTATTCAGTACCTCAGCAATATGCATTACTTTTACTTCTTTTCCTAAACGCTCAATACGTCCGCCAATGTTTAACAAACACCCACAATCTGCACCGATTAAATAATCTGCACCTGTTTCCATTACACTATCTACTTTTTCGTCTACCATTTGCTCAGAAATTGGAGTCATCTTAACTGAAAACGTTCCCCCAAACCCGCAACAATTTTGCACGTTTGGTAAATCTCTCACAGTTAATCCTTTTACATTTGATAATAAAATTCCTGGTGCTTCTTTTATTCCGAGCATACGTGTCATATGACATGATTTATGAATAGTAGCTATCCCTGGTAAACTTGCACCAACATCTGTAACTTTTAAAACATCTACAATAAACTGTGTAAATTCATAGGTTTTATCAGCAACTTTTTGTGCACGTTTAGCCCACTTTGGATCATCTTTGAAAACATGCGGATACTCATGAAACATTGTCGCACACGAACCAGATGGCGTAACGATATATTCTGCATCTTCGAAAGTTTCAATCATATGTTTCATCGCTTCTTTTGCTGCTTCTACATGGCCACTATTATAAGCAGGCTGGCCACAACAAACTTGTGCTTCTGGAAATTCAATTTCACAACCTAAACGCTCCAACACTTCAACTGTTGCTTTGCCGACATTTGTTTCGAACATATCGACTAAACAAGTAACAAATAAAGTAACTTTCATAACTATTACTCCCCCTTTTTACAACTTCACCAACAAACATATGGTCATCAGATGACCTAGTAGAGAAGAAATAGGCTCAACCATGGCCTATCCTCTCCCTCTCCTAAAGAAAACGCTTACTTAATCTTTCTCTATTTTATCAGAAAATTAAATTTTTAAAAGATTAAATTACGAATTTATATCGTTTTTACCTGTGACAATATGTTCTACATTTGTTAAATGATCTAGCATTGCTTGCTGCGCTAATTCTACATCTTGTTTTAACACCGCATCATATATAACTTGATGCTCTTCTATAAGTCGTTCTGATGTCGTTTGTTCACCATATAAAATAATGCGTCTTGATTCACCAATCGTTTCAGCAATCATCTCTGAAACATGATTCATGAGTTCAAGCAAAATGTTATTATGCGAAGACTCTGCAATTCCCATATGGAATTGAAAATCGGCTTTTTCGCCAGCCTTTTCATCTCCAATGCTCTTTGCCATTTCATCTAACCAATGTTTCATATTTTGTAAATTATCTTCCGTACGTTTTGCCGCCGCTACTCGAACTGCCCCCACTTCAAGCACCTTTCGTACTTCTAATAAATTCAAAATATCTTCTTTCTTCATTAATAATCTATTGTTTAATGATTTCGTTAATGAAGAAGAATCGAAGTTCTTCACATATGTACCTTCTCCTTGTTTCATCTCAATTAAGCCCATCGCTCTTAGCGCACTTAGCGCTTCACGAACAGCAGATCTACCAACTTGAAACTGCTCAGCTAATTGATGCACAGGGAGTAGTTTGTCACCAGGTTTTAACGTACCATTTTTAATCATTGTTAAAATAGCTTCAGATACTTCTTCGTAAATTTTTTTCGGTTTAATAGATTTGTACTCCAGTTAAATCACCTCAGTATCTTCCAAACAACAATTGAAACGATTTATAAGAACTTTGCATCATAACTATTTTAGACCGAATTGATAAGAAGTACAAATGTTTTGTTCATAAAATAGTCAAATTTTCGATATTTATTACATATTAATTTATATTTTTACGTATAAAGTGAAACTTTAATCAGTAGGGGTTTTGTTCATCCCCCACTGATTATTAGCCCTCACCAATCGGGCTTTTACGGACAGCAGGGCCTCCACCTAACTTCTTTGCTTCCGTTGAATTTTGAGGTGAGGGTCTTACTGTCCGGCAAATAGCGGGATAAATATTTTCTTCAATATAAAGAACATGTCCTAAAAATTAGAACATGCCCCCCTCATCCTGTACATTCAGTTTAATAATAACCGTTGTTCCCTTATCTTTTTCACTTTCAATTTTCCACTGTCCACCATGTATATGAACAATTTGTTTCACAATAGCAAGGCCTAAACCTGTTCCACCGTGTTGACGACTTCTCGCTTTATCAACTCGGTAAAAGCGTTCCCCAAGATTCTCCAAATGCTCTATATCAATGCCAATTCCTGTATCTTTTATTTTCAATTCACAGTAATCATCGATTTGCTCTAAAGTTATAACGATATTTCCGTTTTGATTTGTATACCGTATCGCATTATCTAACACATTATGAAGCACTTGTTGCATACGATCCTCATCAATCATGACAATGATCTCTGGATTTAAATTGGTTGAAATATGAAGTTCCTTTTCTATAAACTTAATCTCATACGTATCTAATACGTCTTCAATCAGCTGTGAAAAAACGATAGGTTGCTTCTTTAACGGAAAGTGCTCACCTTCTAATTGTGCTAAGTCTAACAAGTCATGAACGAGACGCTGCATACGACCTGCTTCTTTATGAATTAGCTGCGTTACTTTTTCCTGCTGCGGTCCCTTGGCAACGCCATCTAAAATAGCCTCGCTATACCCTTTTATATAACTAAGTGGTGTTCTAAGTTCATGCGAAACATTTGCTAAAAATTCCTTACGCTTTACATCTTCTGTTTCTAATGAATTGGCCATTTTATTAAATGCTTTTCCTAGTCGTCCAATCTCATCCTCTGAAGAAACTGTAATCCGCTCCGAGAAATCTCCCGTAGCCAAATGATTTGCAACCCGTTCCATTTGCGAAAGTGGCTTCGTAATTGCAATTATAATTTTTCTTCCAACCCATATAGTAATTAAAATCATAGCAATTGCTAACGGTGCTAAAATAAGACCCATATCATAGATTAAATCTTTTATACTTTTTAAAGGAATATACGAATAGACAATTCCGACTAATTTTTTATTTTCCAATACAGGGATGACAACCCCCATAATATTACGGTCAAAATGTTCTTCATATCCTATTTTTGTCACAGTTTTCCCATCTAATAGCGTTTGCCTATCTCCTTCACTTATAAGGGAATGATGATGCACATCAAAAGGTAAACATGCACTTAAATCACGCGGATTAGACACGAAAATAACGTCTGAACTAGATATTTGATCAAACGATCTTACTTTCTCTTCAAAAGTTGATATTCCTTCGTGCTTATCATATTGAGCAGCAAGATTTTTTCCTTCCATTACTAATGAACCTTTTAAATTATCAACGTATAGTTTTTCATACGAGTATAAAGATACGAAATAAAGAAAGGACACTGTTACACATACTGCACATACTACTGTAAGCCAAAGTTTTTGTACCATTGTAAACATACGTTACACCTCGAATTTATAGCCTACACCCCAAACAGTTTGAATGTAGTTTCCACTTTCTCCAAGCTTCAAGCGCATCGTTTTCACGTGCGTATCTACTGTTCTTGTACTTCCGGCATAATCATATCCCCATACCTTTTCAAGTAATTGCTCCCGGCTAAATACTTGTCCTGTATGCTGGCAAAGAAAATATAGTAAATCAAACTCTTTTACAGTAAGAGAAATCGACTCACCATCCGCCTCGATTCTTCTACTTTTTTCATTGATAAGAATTGGTCCAAATTGAATCTCTTCTTGCTGTTCTTGTTTTGTATATCTTCTTAACACAGCTTCCATACGGGCAACCAATTCACCAGGACTAAACGGTTTTACAATATAATCATCTGCTCCCATACGTAAACCGTTCACCCTATTCCACTCTTCACCTTTTGCGGTTAAAAATATAATCGGTACATCTGACGTTTTTCTAATTTCTTTACAAACTGAAAGTCCATCCATTTCTGGCATCATAATATCTAATACAACGAAATCATAATGATCCGTTTCTAGTTTTTTAAGAGCCTCTTTTCCATTCTCAGCTTCTCCCCACTCATATCCAAAGTTATCCAAATACATTCCAACAAGCTGCCTCATATCACTTTCATCATCTACAACTAGTACTCTATATTTATTCATTGTCCTTCCCTTCCCTCTCTATGAGTTGAAACGGTCCTTTTCCGACTTTAATTGTTTGTTTTATTTTCAAATTCTTCATATCCATAACGCACACTTCATCACTATCATAACTGGCTACATATCCTTCTGCTCCGCTCTCCAAAAATGCAAATGGATTCGACCCTACTTCTACAGAAGCTATTTCTTTATATGTGCTAATATCAAACTTTCTAAGTGTATTCGATCCATGACTGAGTGCATATACGTACTTACTATCCTTCGTTATATTCACAGGCATAAATGGAGCGTGTAAAGAACGCACCATTTCTCCACTCTGTAAAGAATACACTAACACTTTCTCATTTACTTGATTTCCATCACCATGTCCGCCAATCCATATTTCTTTCCCATCAGGACTAATCGTCGCTCCTGTTGATGCTGGCGGAATCATAAAGGATTGAATAACTTCTTTTTTCTTCGTATCAATTGTCGTTAGTTTCGTATCATAAAAGTTTAGTACAGATAACCGATTCTGATACTCTACCATCGTTATAGGCCCTTTTCCTGTTGAAACATTTCCTGTCTCTTTCCCATTTATCGTAAAGAACCTTACCTTTTGAGCATTTTGATCAGCAGCAAATAATTGTTTTTTATCTGCTGATACGACCACATTTACAATGCCTTTTCCAGTTTTATATTTTTCCACTTGCCTTCCTTCCGTTAGTGAATATACATACATATATTCTAATTGCTTACCGTATACAAGTATTTCCTCACCATTTGGAAGCAGTGTGATTCCGGCCATTGGCTCATTTAGTTCCCATGTCGTGATTAACTTTTTATCTTTTTTATCAATAAAACTAATACTGCCTTCTTTTATATTCGTTGTTATAATAACATTTTTATCTTTAGCAATTGGTGTATACGAACTTCCTTGACACCCTACTAATAGAAATAAAAAACAGAGAAGAAAAACATACTTCCTCAAAAGATTCCCTCCATCTTCGGATGATTTCGTTATAATTGTAAAATAACAAATAAATGTGTGGAAAGTGTGAAATTTTCCTTTCTTACTCAATTTACATATATAATGTACAACAAATAGAATTTGAGGTGTGTCAATTATGCTATTTCCTGATTTAGCGAGTAAAATTGTACGAGAAGTACGCAGACTAATTACAGAAAATATTATTATCATTAATATAGAAGGCGTTATTATCGCAAGTACAGATACAGAAAGAATTGGTCAATTTCATGAAGGTGCACTCCGCTGCGCCAAACAAAAGAAAACCGTCATCATTACAAAAGAAGATGAAAGGCGATTGCAAGGTGTAAAGGCTGGGATGAATCTTCCTTTATTATTTCATGATGAAGTAATTGGTGTCATTGGAATTACAGGAGAACCTGAAAATATTTCACGCTACGGCGAAATATTGCGTAAGATGACCGAATTATTAATTCATGAAAACTACTTTTTAGAGCAACTAGAACTTGAGCACCGTTCTTATGAAGCTTTCGTCTTTGATTGGCTTCAAAATACAGAGTGGTCCCCGAGTTTTCTTGATCGCGCCAAAACACTTGGCATTGATTTATATAAGAAAAAACAACTTATTTTGTTTTCTATTGACAAAAATGACACGATGCTCCAGCGTAAAATATGGCAACACATACGTAATATTTTAACAAAAGAGCATCTATTTGTTCGTTGGGGAAATGATCGTTTTATTTTATTTACAGCAACGAGCTCCAAAGAGCAAACTTATCAATTTTTAAAACGTTTAAAACAAGACTGCGAAACTTTATTTTCTATTCCTTTATATATCGGGATTGGACAAACAGTTACCTCAAACAATATGAACATATGTTACGAACAAGCATTACGCGCTCTTTCTGTATCATTGGAAACGAAAAAAATTGTATTTAATGAAGATTTACGTTTAGAAATGTGTTTACAAGATATTTCTGCCGAAACGCGTGAACAATTTCTAGAGCGTACCATCGAAAACTTATTATCATTTCCTGAGCTTATGCATACTTTGCGCTTATTTATCGATTATAACCAATCTTATAAACAGACGGCTAAACAATTACATATACACATTAACACATTACATTACAGGCTAAAAAAGATTGAAGAACATACAGGACTTGATCCAAAACAATTCAAAGACTTAAACGTTTTATACTTCGCACTCCTCCTATTAGATGATCATACAAAAAAGAACGATAAAACAGATTAATCTTTAGATGATTATACATAGAAAGAATCCCTCGACTTTTTTATCATTATAATGAAAGCACTGTTACCACGTTGTTTATTATAACTAAACACGTTAACAGTTTGAGGGGGATTTCCAATGTTAGAAAAGCAAATTATTCATTCATTCGTATCTATTGTTGGCGAAGATAATGTAGATACATCCAATATGGGGCGTTTAACTTATAGTTATGATGCCACTCCAAACTTCCAAGCAATGCCTGATGCAGTCATTGCTCCTCGTAATACAAATGAAGTAGCTGAAGTGTTAAAAGTATGTAACACTCACAAAATTCCTGTGTATGTGCGCGGGTCTGGAACAAATCTTTGCGCAGGAACATGTCCACTTGAAGGCGGTATCGTCCTTATTTTCCGCTATATGAACAATATTTTAGAAATTGATGAAGAAAACTTAACAATTACTGTACAAGCTGGTGTCATTACACTTGATATTATTAAAGCGGTAGAAGAAAAAGGTTTATTTTATCCACCAGATCCAAGCTCGATGAAAATTTCTACAATCGGCGGTAATATTAATGAAAACTCAGGTGGATTACGCGGTTTGAAATACGGCGTAACACGTGATTATGTAATGGGGCTTGAACTTGTCTTACCAAATGGCGATATTATTCGCACTGGTGGTAAATTAGCAAAAGATGTAGCTGGTTACGATTTAACTCGGTTATTTATCGGTTCTGAAGGAACACTTGGCGTGGTAACAGAAGCTATATTAAAACTTGTTCCTATGCCTGAAACAAAGAAAACAATGCTTGCACTATATGAAGATATTAATGAAGCTGCACGTGCTGTTTCTTCTATTATTGCAAATAAAATCATTCCAGCAACACTGGAGTTCTTAGACCAACCGACAATTGAAGTAGTAGAAGAGTTTGCGCAAATCGGTTTACCAACTGACGTAAAAGCAATTTTATTAATCGAACAAGACGGCCCGCCCGAAGTAGTCAATCGAGATATTGAAAACATGGCTAACGTTTGCCGCTCTATGAATGCAGTTGATGTTCGCATTGCAAAAGATGAAACAGAAGCAGATGCGCTTCGTACTGCTCGCCGTAGTGCTCTATCAGCGCTCGCACGATTAAAACCTACTACAATATTAGAAGATGCGACTGTACCACGTTCACAAATCGCTCCAATGGTTGAAGCTATTAATGCCATTGCAAAAAAATATAATATTCCTATTTGTACGTTTGGACACGCTGGTGATGGTAACTTACATCCAACTTGTATGACAGATGCTCGTAATGCAGAAGAAATGCACCGAGCTGAACAAGCTTTTGCTGAAATATTTGCGAAAGCAATTGAACTTGGTGGCACAATTACTGGTGAACATGGTGTTGGTGCAATGAAAGCTCCATATTTAGAAATGAAATTAGGTAAAGAAGGTATTGCAGCTATGCAAGGAATAAAGCAAGCTTTCGATCCAAACAACATTATGAACCCTGGAAAAATGTTCGCGAAAGACACTCGAAAAAGAGTGGTGGTTGAGCGATGACCACATTAAATAAAGAAAATATTCAAAAAGAATTTAAAGAACGATTAAGTGAAGATGAGCTACTTAACTGTATGCGATGCGGTTTTTGTTTACCTACTTGTCCTACCTACATTCAATCCGGATATAAAGAGTCACATTCACCACGCGGACGTATCGCATTAATGAAAGCAGTCGTTGATGGTTTAATCGAACCAGATGAAGATGTTGAAAATACATTAAACGTTTGTCTTGGTTGCCGTGCTTGTGAGCCTGTTTGTCCATCTGGTGTAAATTATGGACATTTATTAGAAGAGGCTCGAGATATTATTAATCAAAATAAAAAATTCTCAATGCCAGTGAAAGCTGTTCGAAAAGTCGTTTTTGAAGGATTATTCCCCCATCAAAATCGAATGCGAACATTAACCGGACTAATCGGATTTTATCAACGTTCTGGTTTACAAACGCTAACACATAAAACAGGTATTATGAAGTTATTCCCTGAAACACTTGCAACGATGGATCTCGTTTTACCAAAAGTCCCTAAAATGAAAGCCATGAAAGATCGTCCTTCATTTTTACCTGCAGAAAGTACAAAGAAAAAACAAGTTGCATTCTTCACAGGCTGCTTAATGGATACGATGTTTTTAGAAACAAATAACGCAACGATGAAACTTCTTCAATTAGCTGGTTGTGATATCGTTATTCCGAAAACACAAAGTTGCTGCGGTGCATTGCATGGACATGCTGGTGAAAAGAGTGGCGCAAAAGAATTAGCAAAGCGAAATATAAAAGCATTCGAAGATTTAAACATCGACTATATTATTACGAATGCAGGTGGTTGCGGGGCTTATCTCGTAGACTATGATTATCTTTTAAAGGATGATCCGGATTGGGCTGAACGTGCTAAGCAGTTTGTTTCTAAAATTAAAGATATTACTGCTATACTAGTAGAACTAGACTTCCATAAGCGAACTGACTTACGACTCACACCGCAAGTTATTACGTATCAAGACTCTTGTCATTTACGCAATGTTATGCGCACATCTTCTGAACCTCGTATGTTACTAGAGGCTATCCAAGGTGCAACATATCGAGAAATGAAAGATGCCGACCGCTGCTGTGGCTCTGCTGGTATTTACAATATTGTTCATTCAGAGTTATCAATGGAATTTCTAGATTACAAAATGGACCGTGTGCATGAAACAGACGCAGCAACCATTGTTACTGCAAATCCAGGTTGTTTATTACAAATGAAATTGGGCATTGAGCGAGAAGGGCTTTCTCATAAAATGAGAGGAATTCACATTGTGGATTTATTATTAGAAGCAATTGAAACTAACTCGTAATAACTCGTAACATACGTAATAATAGGAAAACGGCTATCTCCTTCGTCTATGTAAAGAGATAGCCGCTTTTTTGTCTGCTACAACATTAAAAATATGTTACTTTATTATAAAAAAGAACAACAGAAACATTACAGTTTTGTAAAAATCAATCCATTATATTCCTCAAAAAATTGCTCAAACCATTGATACAATAGGATTCTTCATTTTCTATTTAGGTAACTTTATCCAAAAACCCCCTCTTAAAGCCAAGTATAAAAACACTATAAATTCCTTTTATACTCTATATTTCTCTTATTTTTGCTCCCTTCTTCTCTTAGGATAAATTAGGTAATTTTAAAGTCTATGAATTTTTTTCCATCTTTTTTCTCGCAAATTGTATGCTACGATGAATTTGTCAGTCAGACAGGCTGTCAAAAACAAATCGTGTGAAAACAAATTAAAACTTTATATAGGGGGACACACATCATGAAAAAGCGTGTTTTATTATCTGTAGCTGCTGCAACAGCTCTTACTTTAGGAGTATCTTCTCTAGATGCACAAGCTGCAACAGTACAACCATCTAACATAAAGGTTCAAAATATTCAGCATTCAAAAATGATGATGAAGCAAATGAGCCAACAAGAACTACAAGCATTCTTACAATCTATGGGAGTTGAATCATTAGCACAATGGCAACAAGGAAACTTCCAACCAAACTGCTTCATTCCTGGTCAACAACCTACTGAAAATGTTGTAACTGAGCAACCAACAGCTAAGCCAGAAACTCAAAAGCCTGCTGAGCAAAAACCTGCCGAGCAAAAGCCTGCTGAAGAAGTTCAAAAACCAGAAGCTCAAAAGCCTGCTGAAAACAACAATACGCAAAAACCTGCTGAACAAAAACCTGCTGAGCAAAAGCCTGCTGAAGAAGCAAAATCTTTAAGCGAGTTCGAACAACGTGTTGTTGAATTAACAAACGCTGAGCGTGCAAAACAAGGCTTACCAGCACTAAAAATCGATACTGAATTAAGCAAAGTAGCACGTATTAAGTCTGAAGACATGCAAAAAAACAACTACTTTGATCATAACAGCCCTACATACGGGTCTCCGTTTGACATGATGAAGAAATTTGGTATTTCTTATACATCTGCAGGTGAAAACATCGCTCAAGGCCAACGTACACCTGAAGAAGTGGTACAAGCTTGGATGAACAGCGCTGGACACCGTGCAAACATCTTAAATAACGGCTTCACTCACATCGGTGTTGGTTATGTAGAAAGCGGCAACTACTGGACACAACAATTTATTACAAAGTAAATAGATTAAAAGAGTCTTCTCATAATGAGAAGACTCTTTTTTAAGTTTCATAACTTTCTATTATGTATGAATAGAAAATATATAACATAAATAGCATAGATCCACAGCTTATTACACTAAGCAATACATAAAATCCCCACTCTAAGTTCAAAAACAATGAAAACAATATGCCACATGCCATCACTTGAAAAATCTGTCTACTTACTAAACGAATTTTTTGTAATTTAATTGGGTCTTTTTCTTTGCCTTTTATTTTCTTAAATTCTTTACTCAGCATAAAAAGAAACATACTAATCCCAATCGTTAATCCTGTTTGAAAGGATATCAAATCCTCAAAATTAATAAAGAGGATAAGCATATGAATAAACAACATAAATAACGTAATTTTCTTTATAAATCCGTCTATAATACCATGCTCTCTTTCATTAAACTTAAATATATTATGTGAAATAATATACAAAAATCCATATGAAAAAATAATAAAACAAGGAATAAATGCTACAACAACTTGTTTACTCATAAACTCGTTTGGCTCACCATTTACATTCCAATGTACTGCCATACGAGTTGGTAAATAGGGATAGAGACATAGAGTAACTAAAAGACAAGCGAAAAATATTCCAAGTACATACTTATATTTGATCAAGTGATTCTCACCTCTCTTTTCTCTTAACGGCTTCGCTCCTTTTAGAGAAATCCCTGCAAAAATCTACTTTTTTCAAATTAAACCTTATACTTTACGCATTTTCTTTTTGAAATTCTCTTATTTTATTATCTAACTTTGTAGGAAACGGCACATCAACTTCAATCGCTTCTTTCGTAATTGGATGCAAGAAATTTATCTTCATCGCATGCAATGCTTGACTGGACATATATTTTGTTTGTCCACCATATAATACATCCCCAACTAGTGGATTACCATTATGGCTCATATGAACACGAATTTGATGCGTTCTACCCGTTTCTAATTGTAACGTTACGAAAGTCGTGTTTTGCTTCTTAAAATACTTTTCTACTTTATAATATGTGATAGCTTGGTCACCTTTTGGAGAAATACGACGCCTTGTAGCATGATGGCGATCCCTTCCAATAGCAGCATCAATCGTTCCTTGTTTCTTCTTTACTTTCCCTTCAACGAGCGCTGCGTACGTCCTTTTAATTTTTCGTTCCATTAATAAACGATCCATAATTGCACCAGCAATTCTATGCTTAGCAAATACGACACCACCTGTCGTATCTTTATCTAAACGATGAATATGACGCACCTTCGCCTCTAAACCTTGCATTTGAAAATGAAAAGCAACAAGATTTGCAAGCGTCCCGGTTCCACCTTTTTCAGCAGGATGTGTGTCCATTTTCTCTGGTTTATTTACGATGAGTACGTGATCATCTTCGTATACTACATGCAATTCACCATATTCTGGATCCACACCGTACTCTTCCTCCGCAAACATATGAACTTGTAACTTATCGTTCTCTTTTAAAAGCTCATTCCATCTTCTTTGTTCTCCGTTAACCGTAACACCTTTTTCCATACGAAGCTGATGTAATAGCTTTTTCGGTATTTCCCATTCTACTTTTAATACCGATTCAATACTTATACCATTCCATTTAGCTGGAACGGTAATTTCACACCATTCGCCCTTTTTCTTTGTTTCCATACTGTTTATCACCTTATTTCTATTGATTCTCTCATTGTAACGGAAAACACACTTTGGTGCACCGTCAAAAATAGAGGACAGTCTTATAATAGACTGCCCCTCAAGCTCTAAGTCTTTTCATTTCTAACAATACTTCTTCAGCTTTTTGTTCATACGATAAATCTTTAAAGAAATCCGCCAACCTTTTATAGTCATTGTAAGCATCTAATAAATCGTCCATCCTTTCTATTTTCATCACTTGTTGTTTTTGTTTCATTTTTACTGGATAACGATAACCTGATACTTCTTTTATTTTGTAATACTCATCCTCTACTTGAACGACCTTTACAAGTTCTTCCTCCTCTGCATCCATCGTATACCCGTCAAATTCTCTAAGTAGTTCATAAATGATATGAGTCCATTCATCTTTTGGATAAAATCCCTTTTCTAACCGATAACCGACAATGCGATACATATGCCCATCGTTTTCTGCAAACTGTACTGTATCATTTAACTTAAACTTAAAATAACGAAACATTGCCTTCACCTACTTGTATGTAATGTTCTTATCACATACTATTTGCAAAATGTAGGTCTTGCTATTCATAAAAAAATGCTCATCAATATGATGAGCATTTTTTTTACGATGATTTTTCTCGTTTTTTTCGAAATGGTAACCACCAATTCCAGTCTCCAAATAACTTCATTAAGCTTGGAACGAGCATAAGACGAATAATTGTTGCATCAAGAAATATTGCTAATGCCACGCCAAGCCCCATCTGCTTTACTGGTAAAATATCAGTAAATGCGAATGCACCCGTTACAACAATCATAATTAATGCAGCTGATGTAATGATTCTACTTGTTGAAACGAGCCCTTCTAACGTTGCTTGATCGTTATCTCCTGTTTCTTCATAGAGCTCGTGAATACGTGAAATAAGAAATACTTCATAATCCATACTAAGCCCAAATACGAGGCCAAAAATGAAGATTGGTAAGACAAACAGAACCGGACTCGCTTCTAAACCGAAATGACCACCTTCAAATAACCAAACAACAATTCCAATGGTTGCACTCAAACTAAGTATATTCATAATAATTGCCTTAATTGGAATGAGTATAGATCGGAATGCAAATAATAATATAACAAAGGTCGATCCAAATATAACAGACATACCAATTACAACTTTATCTTTAATTTCATCTTCTAATTCTTGTTGAAACGTCGTCATTCCGCCTAGATAATACGTAACATTCGTTTCTTTATAGTTCTTTTTAAAGTCACGCACCCACTGTTTTGCAGTCTCTGTACGTGGTTTTGTTTTCAAAAAAACTTCTATCGTCGTCTTATTCCCTTTTGTGTATGCTTCAAATACAGGAGTTAGTTTTGCTGCTTCTGGCGACTGCAATATTCCAGCAACTTGATCTGCTTTCATTCCAGTTAACCCGTCGTATAAACTTCTTACTTCATGTACTTTTTTATCATCTTTTAACTTTTGAACGACTTCTTCTATCTTTTGTAGACTTTCTTTTTCTTTCATATCTTTTTTCGTCTCTACAACTAACGTAACATCAGCGTGTGTTTTGACAGTTTTATTAAATGCTTCTTCATACTTTTCATATGCAATCCTTGTATCACTCTTTTCAGGTAAAGCTTCAACACTAGGGAACTGCAAATTAGCTGTACGTAACGGTAATAAGCAAATAACAATAAATGTTGTAACAACAACAATCATTGCAATTGGATGTTTCATCACAAATTGTGCAAATTTACGCCATGCTTTTGCCGGCGTATGTGCTACTTGATTCTTTTTTAATATTTTTTTACCGATTAACGATAATAACGCTGGAAGAAGTGTGAATGAGAATAAAATACTCATAATCACAACAATCATTCCGCTAATTGCGACAGATTGAATATAATCTATCTTAAAGAAAAACAAACCGGATAACCCAACAAATACGCATAATCCTGAAAATACAATTGCACGTCCTGCCGTCTGATATGTAATTGCTATCGCTTCTTTTACCGTTCGTTTAGCAACTTCCTCTCGAAAACGGTTCACAAATAATAGCGCAAAATCAATAGATAGTGCAAGTCCAATCATCGGTGCAACGTTTAACACGAAAATAGATAGTTCTTTATCCACACCGATGAAATACAATATACCCATCGTGCTAATAACACTAAGCGCTCCATTCAAAATCGGTAAAATTGATGCCAAAAGGCTACCAAACGAAAATAGTAATACAAGAAACGCAATTGGTAATCCAATCATTTCTGCTACTTTTAAATCATTTTGCGTTCTTTCATTAATCTCTTGATTAATTTTCGGAAATCCTGTAGGTGTTACTTTTAATGCTACATTACTTTCTTTCTCAATCTCATTAGCAAATTGTAATGTCTTTTCCATTCTTTCTTTATTTGTTTTCCCGGAAAATAAAATTGTCGCATAACCGATGTCATCTTGTAGCATTTCTTTATTTTGGATTGGGTGATGGAAAGATTCATAGTTCTCTTTCTCTTGAACATTCTTTACAATTTCATCTATTCGCTTTTTAAATTCCTCATGCGAAGCATCTTGATTTTTCTCAAAAACGAGCAGAAGCGTATCTTGAGACTTCTTAAAATCTTTATCTAAAATTTCTTTTGTTTTTTGATAGTCTCCTTCCGTTTGGAAACCGTCACCACCTAATACTCCCGGTAGCTTTGGAGCAAAAATCCCAAGTGCGATTGCAAGCAACAGTAACGCTACAATTACTGTATAACGAAATTGATACAAAAAAGCTCCTAACTTCCCCCACTTATCAACTTTATGAACATTTGTCTTCACACATTTTCACCTACTTTAAATAATTCAATTGTCACTTATACTGTATCATATCTTTATACAAACAAAAAACGCCTAGGAACACTATAATGATAGTTTTTCCAGGCGTTTTTTCTATCTCTCTTTATTAAGCCCCAATCTCTCAGTAAGTAAACGATGATAGTAAATAGCGATAACTAACAAAATACCACCTACGCAGTAACCAGCTAAAATATCAGTTGGGTAATGTACATTTAAAATGACTCTACTTAATCCAATCGATAGGATTACTATACCCATCAAAATCGTTATGACACATTTCCCAGCTATGCTTTTCAAATTAGCAGCAATGATATAAGCAAGAAATCCAAATGTCATAATCGATAGCATTGCATGTCCACTAGGAAAACTATATCCAAGTGCATCTAACGCTTCATTTAATGACGGACGTTCTCTCTTTACAATCTCTTTTATCCCTTTATTCACAAGATGTGTTATTAAAATTCCCATTGGATACACAATCATCGCAGCATAATAACGCTTCTTCCAAAAAACAAGCAAACTTATAACGAGCGTAGCAGCTATCCCAATTGCTGACCCCAATTTTGTAAAGTACGAGAAAAATGTAAGGGAACTTTCCGTTTGTAGCCCTTTTACTAATCCGCGGACATATGTATCCATTACTGTAACGCCACCTGCATGTACGCGCCAAGCAACAATACTAAATACAGCAAATAATAAACCGATACATATTACCTCATACTGATGTAACTTCTTCTTCAAACGATTTCCTCCTACTATGAAAAAATGCGATTTCTACTTTAGAAACCGCATTTTCTTACTTATTTACCTTTTGTTTTTAGCTCTGTCCAGTAACGATCATAGTCTTTTAACTTATCGTCTACATCAACAAGCCATTCTGTACGATCTAACTCTTCTTTCGTTAAGAAAATCATGTGATTATCACGGTATTCTTTACTATGAAGAGGATGAGCTTTTTCATTTGGATTACTGTAACCAATTGACTCGTAGTTTTTCACACTTACTTTTTCATCAAGTAAGTAGTTCATAAACTTCTCAGCAAGCTCTTTATGTTTTGCACCTTTTGGAATTGCTAACGTATCAGCCCAAATTGTGCCGCCTTCTTTTGGTACAACGTATTCTACATCTTTATTATCTTTTGCGATAAATGCTGCATCTCCAGACCAAACTGTTCCGATCCAAGCATCTTCTGTAATGAATTTTTGTTTAATGTTATCTGTATCAAATGCTAATAAGTTTGGAAGCAGCTTCTTTAAATCATCTGCTGCTGTCTTTAACTCTGCATCTTCTTTCGTACTGTTTGAGAACCCGTGCTTCTTAAGACCCACTCCTAATACTTCACGAGAATCGTTTAATAACGTTACATGTCCTTTATATTTCTCATTCCATAAGTCAGCCCAGCTTGTAGGTGCTTCTTTCACATACTTTTTATTGTATGCAATCCCTGTTACACCCCAAGTGTACACTAAAGAATATTTATTCTCTGGATCAAACGCAGGTGTTTTGAAATTAGAAACCATGTTTTCGATATTTGGGATATTCTTTTTATCTAACGGCGCTAATAAATCCATTTTTGCCATTGTTTTAACCATGTAATCAGATGGTTGAATTAAATCATACTTTGCGCCACCAGCTTGTAATTTCGCAAGCATTTCTTCGTTACTTGCGTACTTATCATAGTTAATTTTCACATTATACTTCTTTTCAAAATCTCTTAGCACTTGCTCATCAAAATTGTCAGCCCAGCTATAAATATTTAATTCTTCTTTCTTTTCACCACAACCAGCAAGCACACCAGCAACAAGGCTAAAGCTAATTGCTGCGCCAGCTATTCTTTTCATTAATTTCATCGGTTTATTACCCCCTCGTACTTTCTATATCGTTCGTATTATAAAGGAAGGTGTCCTCCAGAGTTTTCTTCACCATCTGCACCTTTGTTACGGAAGATTTCAGATAGAACCATTAATCCTACGATAGCAACAATTAAAATTGTAGAAAGAGCATTAATTTCTGGTGATACTCCGCGCTTAACCATACTGTAAATGTATAATGGCAATGTTGTTGATCCTGGTCCTGATACGAAGAAACTAATTACAAAATCATCAATTGATAATGTGAATGTTAATAATGCTGCTGAAATAACTCCCGGTGCAATTGCTGGGAACGTTACAAAACGAAACGTTTGCCAAGGCGTTGCTCCTAAATCATTTGCAGCTTCTTCTAAGTCACGTCCCATACTTGAAAGACGCGCAGCTAAAATAACAACAACAAACGAAATACTAAATGTAATATGTGCAATAATAATCGTTGTTTGTCCAAGTTCCATTCCTAGCTGACTGAAAAGAATTAGTAAAGATAATCCCATTAAAATATCAGGAATTAAAATTGGTAAATATACAAGGCCATTAATAGCCCCTTCGAAACGATATTTATAACGATGTAAAGCAATCGCAAAGAATACACCAAGTACCGTTGTCACAATCGTTGTTATAACTGCAATCGTAATACTATTTACAAATGCATCAATAACATCTTGTTTTTGAAATAAATCTGTATACCAATGGAATGTAAAACCTTCCCACTCCGCATTAATGCGAGAGTCGTTGAAAGAATAGACCATTAAAACCATCATTGGAAAATACAAGAATAACAAAATTAACCAAGAATAAGAAACTAAAAACTTCTTCATCTTTGCCTATTCCCCTCCGTTCTCATTATATTTATATACTTTCGTTGCACGATAATATAAGTAAATTAACAGAACAGAGAATAGAACAACGATAATCGATAACGCAGATCCAAACGGCCAGTCACGTGCACCTAAGAATTGGTTTTGAATAACGTTTCCGATTAATGCTACTTTCGATCCGCCCATCACGTCTGATACAACAAACATTCCGATAGAAGAAACGAATACTAAAATAGAACCAGTCGCAATTCCTGACATTGTCATCGGCACTGTTATATTCCAAAATGCCTTTATTGGTGTTGCTCCTAAATCATAAGCCGCTTCTAGCTTACGCTTATCCAGCTGCTCAATTGCTGCATACACTGGTAAAATCATAAATGGTAATAAAGAATAGACCATTCCGAGTATTACAGAAGGCGTATTATATAATAAATTTAACGGTTCACTAATAATGCCGAGTTTTAATAACAACGTATTCACAAGACCTTGTGAACGTAAAATAACAATCCATGCGTATGAACGAACAAGAAAGTTAATCCAAAACGGGATCGTTGCCAATAATAAAAGAATAGAACGATATTTGCGGTCAACAATTGTAATTGTATACGCAAATGGATAACCAATTAATAAACATATTACTGTAGTAATAACTGCAATCTTAACAGTTTCCCATAACGTTCCTAAGTACAATGGATCAAACACACGGGATATATTCTCCAGCGTAAATTGCATTTCTACTGTCCCGTAAGCTCCGCGCTGCATGAAGGCGAATCCTAATACGAATACGAGCGGGATTAGGAAGAAAATTAACAGCCACGCGACTGTAGGTAGTGCGAGTAATTTCCCTTTTTTCAATTTAAGGTCACCTCGTCCTCTTGCTCCCAGCCTACATATACATTATCTCCAATGCTCCACTGCGCTGCCTCTTCAGCAGTTTGATATGCCATTAGTAATTCTGATGTTTTCTCATCACGTACATAAAGCTTCTCCATATTTCCGACAAACTCAATATCTTCAATATGTCCAAGATGGTATTCTTTTAAAATTGGTTCTTCAACCGAACGTACTTTCACATTTTCAGGGCGAATTGCTACATAGCCTTCCCCATTTTTCACAATATTATTTTCACCGATGAATGTCGCAACGAACAATGTTTTCGGCTTATTATAAATTTCTTTCGGCGTTCCAATTTGTTCGATATGGCCTTTATTCATAACGACGATACGATCGCTCATGCTCATTGCTTCTTCTTGATCGTGCGTTACGTATATAAACGTAATTCCTAAATTACGTTGTAAGTTTTTCAATTCACGTTGCAAGTCTTTTCGTAACTTAAAGTCAAGCGCTCCAAGTGGCTCATCTAATAGTAATACACGCGGATTATTTACAATCGCTCTTGCAATTGCAACACGCTGCTGTTGTCCACCAGAAAGCTTAGCAGGTTTACGATTACGGAACTCAAGTAACTGCGTTAAACGCATTGCCTCTTCAGCACGCTCTTTCTGCTCTGCTGCTGATACTTTCTGCATTTTCATACCAAAACAAATATTCTTCTCTACTGTCATATGCGGGAATAGTGCGTAATGTTGGAACACTAGGTTCATATGACGCTTATATGGCGGCAAATCGTTAATTCTTTCATCATCTAATAAAAGATTCCCTTTAGTTGGAGTTTCAAATCCTGCGATCATACGAAGTAAAGTCGTTTTCCCGCAGCCACTCGGCCCTAAAATTGTTAAAAACTCTCCCTCTTTAATATCTAAAGAAAGAGGTGGGATAATCACTTGATTTCCAAAATGTTTTTCAACTGCTTCAACTTTAATAATCTTTTTCATTTTCCCGTCCTATCTACCTTAAATTTTAAATTTTTATATTCATGAATAAATATTTATGTTCTATAGACTATTTTTTGTTTCGATCCAAACAAAAATGGTTATTTAGCAAGCGTTCGTTTCTATTCTTTATGTAGTATGTTTGATTCATTTTCGCATGATACATAACGTCGAACAGAAAAACCCCTTCCATCGCGAAGGGGCTATTATCATACGGCTACGCCTACTGATAAACACCATCATCATTTTAACAACTTTCGTATGAATTTTAAAGCACTTTTTGTAGAAGAGTAACGAATTTTCATGTCGAATGCTGTAGATTGGGCTAAAATGCTTTTATAATGTGAAAAAGTCCGAAAACTTTCTTTCCCATGATAACCCCCTAATCCACTACTTCCAACACCCCCAAAAGGTAAATATGGCGTGGCAAGATGGTAGACAACATCATTAATACAGCCTCCACCATATGAAATATTACTCGTCACTTTCTTTTGTACTTCTTTATCTTCCGAAAATACATATAACGCTAACGGCTTCGGATGTTGCTGGATTGTGCCAATTACATCTTCTATATTGTCGTACTCTATGATTGGTAAAATCGGACCAAAAATTTCATCTTCCATAACAGCATCTTGCCATGTAACATCCGCTAGCACTGTCGGTTCAATATGTAATGTATCTTTCTTATAGTTTCCACCAATTACGACTTGACCATCTTGTAAAAATCCACATAATCGTTCAAAATGCCGCTCACTTACAATACGCACGTAATTTTCATTTTGCAAAGGTTCTTTACTATACTGCTCTGTGATTTCATGTCGCAGTGCCTCAACTAGCTGTTCTTTCACGGAAGAATGCACGTACATATAATCAGGCGCTACACATGTCTGCCCTGCATTTAAAAACTTACCCCAAACAATTCTTCTTGCTGTCATCTCTATCTTTGCATCTTTATGTACAATACAAGGACTTTTCCCGCCAAGTTCTAACGTAAGCGGCGTCAACTGTTTCGCTGCTGCTTCCATTACAACTTTTCCAACGCCAACACTACCAGTAAAGAAAATATAATCAATTGGTTCCCTCAGCAAAGATGTACTCTCTTCAACGCCACCTTCTACTACCGCTACAAGCTCTTCTGGGAATAATCCACCTAACATTCTCTTAAGCACTTTTGAAACGCTTGGCGTTAACTCTGACGGCTTTAAAACGATTGTATTTCCAGCTGCAAGTGCTCCTACAAGTGGTGCAATTGCTAATTGAAAAGGATAGTTCCACGGTGCAATAATAAGCGTCACACCATACGGCTCTGGCACTACTTTTCCTTTTGATCCAAAATGAGTGAGTGCTGTTCGAACTCGCTTCGGTTTACTCCACGATGACATATGTTTCAATTGAAAGGAAATTTCTTTTAATACATATCCAACTTCCGTTGTAAACGACTCGTGAACTGACTTATTTAAATCTAATTTCAATGCCTGAAATATTTCTTCTTCAAAACGCTGAATGCCTTCATAAAGCTTCTTCAAATTATTCTTTCTCATTTCGATGCTTCTCGTATGCCCTTTTAAAAAATATTCCTTTTGCCTACTTACAATAGAGGTAATACTCATTCACTCACCTTCTCCCACTATTTTTATCCAATTCTTTCATTATTTATATAGACTTCATATATAACAAATTTCTATTCTTAAAGTTACATTATATATGACTTTTTCAGCTATATAAAATTCATTGCTCACAAAAAAACTACCGAAAGAAAATCTCTCGGTAGTTTCACAGTATTAACGATATAAACGAACAGCACCTGCAGAATTATCATCAGCTTGTCCTACTACTTCAAACTTCAGACCAAGCTTCGGTAAAATACGTCCTGCATCTGGAATCTGTTGATTAATATACGTTTTCGAATCATCAAATTTCGGTACACCCGCTAAGCCATCATACGTATACGTTCCACGCGTTGGAGATACAACTTTCCAAGCTGGCGTTTTATCGAATGAGAATGCAGCATCAGCGATTTGGAATCGTGTACTACTTTCAATTGTCGGTTTACCATTTAAAGTCCCTACAATTGCTTCTGGATGAGAATCAACTACACCAAGGAAACCATGTCCTGGATGTAAACCAACCCAGTTATCTGCGTAAGCTGAGTCTGCATACCATACAACCATACCTGAGTTATATTCTGGACCGCGAGCAAATTTCAATGCGCTATCTGATCCAGTATGGTTTCTCCACTCTACGTAGTAATTATGTTTTTTCTTCTCTGTTCCGCTAGATACAACGAAACCATCTAATTTTAATTGTGGTGTACCTTCTGCATCATCAGAGAATACTACTTTACCATCCACTGTTAATGAAGCATTATCAAGTAGGAAACCATTTAATGCTAAACCACCATCCGTAATGTACTCAAACGTTAATTTTACTTTTTTACCTTTGAATTGACTTAAATCATATGATTTGTCAATCCATTTTCCATTTGTCGAATCTGCATTTCCATTATTTGCTTTCTCGCCAAGTCTTTCAATTAACGTTTTTTGACCATCTTCTGTTACAGCATGTACTTCAAGGAAATCATACTCTGCTTCGATTTCATATAACGATTTGAAATCAAATTTCGCATTCGTTGCATTCGTTAAATCGAACAGTGGTGTTTCTAACGTTGTATGAAGATTGTCACCTTTTGTACTGTAGTAATACTGTTTACCAAATGCTGGTGCAATTGTTTTTACATCTTTATCTGGTAAGTTAACACGAATCATACCTGGACGGTTAGATTTCGTAACACTTTGATCTAAATATGTTGCTAGACCGATACCTTTATTTAATTTCTCGTAATCTACTTCTACGATATTTGCCCAGTTACCACCGATTGTTTTTTGGAAAAACTCTTTATTTTGTGGTGAGAAACTCGTCGGTGTTGTTCCAGCGATTTTACCCGCCCAGCTGCCGCCACTCATAACAGACCAAGCTTGAATTGGCTCACCATGACCCGTATAGTCTGTATCATACTCATCTGGAAGACCTAAATCATGACCATATTCATGCGCGAATACACCAACTGCGCCATCTTCTGGTTCAATTGTGTAGTCGAATGCTGCCATCTTTCCGCCCCAATATGGAACTTTCGCTTGTGTACCTTCAATTGCGAATGGTTTTGGTCCAACTGTCCAGCGATGTGACCAAATTGCATCATCACCTAATTTACCACCGCCAGCTTCTTGTCCAACACCCGCATGAATAATCATTAAATGATCGATTAAACCGTCAGGTTGATTTTGATTTCCATCACCATTTACATCGTATTGATCGAACTGATCAAACTGTGATAAATCAAGACCGCTATCTACAGCTGCCTTTAATGCATCTTTTACTAGATCACGTGGTCCTTTTGGTCCTTTATTATCATGACCTGTAGCAGCATCTGCACCGTAATCAGCAGCTTTACCAGGAACTGTTAACCATTTTGTAACTGTTCCGTCTACTGTATAACTACCGCCAGATTGCTCTTCGTAATATTGTTTAAACGTTTCGATTTTGCTACCATCCTCTAATGCGAATGGCTCATTACCAAATAACATTTTTTCATAATGTTCTTTGTTAAAATCGTCAGTATACATATAACCAGGTTCTTTATCAATATTGTTATGTTTAAAGTCAGCGTACTCTACAAGTAAAACGAGTACTTTATCTTTACGAACTTCACCGTTATATTCTTTTCCCTTTGCTGGAGAAGTTGGTACTTTACCATTTAGACCACCCTTAACTGGGCCTGTCGCTGCAGGTGTCCCTGTTGCTGGCTGATTTAGTTTTTCTTTCGTGTCTGCTTTCGCATCTTTCACTTTCTTTAAAAAGTCAGATGCTTCTTTCGTAAGTTGATCCCCATTTTTTGCTTCTTTCCCAGGATTTTCACCCTTTTTGTTCTCTACATACTTTTCAACAGCTTTCTTTGTTTCTTTCTCTGAAGCTGAAGAATCAATTACCCCACGTTTTTTCAGTGCATCTGCTAAACGTTCTTCTGGAATTAAATGATCATCGACTGGGCTCGTAGCTGTCTTATTCACAGGTGTTTCAGCATATGCAGATTGAGTGCCAGCTCCGAATGAAAGGCCTAATACAGCTGTTAAAGCGATTGATGACAAAACTTTGAACGGTTTCTTGTTCATCCCATATTTCCTCCCCTAATAAATAATATGTATTACAAATTGAATTTTATTAAAAATTCAATATTTTTTCAATATTTAGTCATATTATGTAATGTTTTTAATATATTTGTAAAAATTTCATAGTTAGCATACGAATATATCACAATTCAACAATGTTTTCTGAAAATATTGAAAGTTTTTATCGAACAATTTATAATTTCCATAGAGGGAGTTTAATGGGGATTTTATCTTTGTTTCATCTACAAAATATTTGATAATTCACTATATAAAACACAAAATCCGATTGCATTATCATGTATTCTGTAGCAGCAATTATGACCGATAATTAGGGAGGAATTACATTTGTACAAAGATAAGACAGACGCACTGGATCAAGAATGGATTGATTTAATACTTGAAGCTCTAGATGCCGGTATCGCCATGCAAGACATTGAGCAATTTTTCCAACGTATGAAGCCATCCAGTCAGGCTCAATAGGTTTGTTCTTTTTAACGAAGTTTATGTTATAATAATGACATCATAAGACAACTACATATTGATAGAAAGGTGCGCAAATATGATTGGAGAACGTATAAAACGCCTTCGTTTACAAAAAGGTATTTCATTAACTGAACTTGCCGAAAAAGCTGGCGTTGCTAAATCTTACATTAGTTCTATAGAACGAAATTTACAAAAAAACCCTTCCATTCAGTTTCTTGAAAAAATCGCAGCAGTTCTACAAATTCCAGTTGATACTTTACTTCATGATGAAACAACAAAGGAAACTAACCTAGACTCCGAATGGACACAACTCGTTAAAGATGCAATGAACTCTGGTGTCTCCAAAGAACAATTTCGTGAATTTCTTGAATTTACAAAGTGGAAGCAAAATCAAAAATAATAATAGAAAGAAGTGCTTACAACCAGCACTTCTTTTTCTTTATAAAAAAAAGCGGGAATACCCGCTTTTTTATTATTTTTCTTCCCCAGCTTCTTGGTTAGCATTGAATGTCCATTCTAAATTCAATGTATCACCTTGGAAGATATTT
Source organism: Bacillus sp. FSL L8-0152 (assembly GCF_038006365.1). NCBI lineage: Bacteria > Bacillati > Bacillota > Bacilli > Caryophanales > Bacillaceae > Bacillus > Bacillus sp. FSL L8-0152. Next base: position 1,358,790 of record NZ_JBBOVB010000001.1, on the reverse strand, counting down.
TGGTCTTTTCCGTCATCTACAAATTCAAATTGCACCCATAGATAATCCTCTGTACCAGCTGCTAATCCACCCTTTTCTCCCCACTCAGGAGCAAAGATGTCTTTAGCTAAAAGATCTGGATCCACATTTTGTAAGTCTGCTAAAGTTGTTTCGTATACAGGCTCACTTTGTTTATCCCAGTTCCAAAGGAATTTTACTTTAACGTGCTTACCAAAGTCTTCACCAGCATTATCACCTTTTGCATCTTTAACAGTATACTTTGTTGCTAATTTAACGTCTTTAATAGTTAACGAACCGCTGTTTTGTAATAAGAACTCTTTCTTAACAGAATCCCCTGGTTTTAAATCTTTAATATCTACAAGCGTCTTAGGGTTTAATGTAAGGTCTAACGTCCCAGCTGCAAATGTATTGTTTGATACTTCTTTATCGCTAAAGAATGCAAATGTTCCTCCACCAATTAAAGCTAACCCCAATGCTGCTGATGCAACTCCCATACCTAATTTCTTTTTCAGACTCACAATCAATTCCCCCTAGCTTTTTTTTATATTTTTATCACTTATTTTTCAATAAGAGATGTAAAGAAAACTATATTAGCTTAGCTAATATGTGTTCTTTTTTAAAAACCTTATGTTCATTATAACGAACAAACCTATATAAACACAACACATATTTATTAATATTTTCAGTTATTTTTATTTCTCAATATTATTTAGACTTTTCAGAAAAACGAATGATGATTTATATCTTTTTTCACACTCAAATCATTTAATACTATAAGAAAAAAGAAAAATAAAGAAGTGAGGGCTAACGTTCCCTCACACTCGTATAAATATTACTAGTCTTACTTATTCGTTCACTCTCTCTTACACCACATTCTTGTTTTCTGACTGTTTCACTAAAGCAGTTACTCCGCTTTCTTCTGCTCTTCTAGCTTTTTCTGTTCTTCCGCTTTCTTTTGCTCTTCTACTTTTTTCTGTTCTTCTACTTTCTTCTGTTCTTCGGCTTTCTTTTGTTCTTCTACTTTCTTTTGTTCTTCGGCTTTCTTCTGTTCTTCTACTTTCTTTTGTTCTTCTACTTTCTTCTGTTCTTCGGCTTTCTTCTGTTCTTCTACTTTCTTCTGTTCTTCTACTTTCTTCTGTTCTTCTACTTTCTTCTGTTCTTCTACTTTCTTCTGTTCTTCTACTTTCTTCTGTTCTTCTACTTTCTTTTGTCCTTCCGCTTCAATTGCAACGTTTAATTGTTGCTGAAGAGCCTGAATTTGCTCATCAATAGCTTTCAAGCTAATTTCTTTCTCAATATAGTCACGTTTCTCTTTGATACTGCGAAAGCCTTCATTTACATATACGGACACTTGCTGCATCGACTCATCTTTATTTACCTTTAATTCTTCTTGTATTTGATTGTAAGGAGCTTCTATTTCAGTATATACATTTTGCAGAGCTTCCTTCTCAGCAACAATTTTCTCACGCCCTTGTTGCCATACAGAAATCGCCTGTTTTATTTCTTCAATAGAAGTTGCTTTCGATTTTCCCTTCATCGTTCCATACTCACGCTCAATAAACTGTTTATGTTTCTCAGATTGCTCTTTTAACGTATTAACTGTTTTCGGAAATATAATTGCTGTAGAAAACGTCGCTTCTACTTTCGTTTCATGAATGAACGCCGCTTCTGTATGCGTCATAATTTGAGATCCTAAATAAAACGTAATAGAACACATACACGGCAATATAAGCATCTTTTTAAAATTACGCGGTCTTTTCAGCATCTTAATCTCTCCCATCGAACATTACGTTCTTTATACAGAACATTATCTATATTATAGTAAAGAACTATTAAAATTGATAGACAAATACTAGAAAAATAGAAAAAGGGCTATCCATGTGATAGCCCTTTTTGTTATTATCTTTCTTCACCTGCTGTTTGTTGTGCATCAAACGTCCAATTTAATTGTAACTTATCGCCTTGGAATTGATTTTGATCTTTTCCATTATCAACGAACTCAAATTTCACTTTGAATTTATCAGATTTACCTGCTGAAATACCTTTTTCATCCCAGAACCAAGCCGATAAATCATTATCTACAGCTGTAAGTGTGTCACCTTTTAATTTATCTAAAGTGGTTTGTTTCACAATTGTCTCATGCTTATCTACATTTTTTAAGAATGTTACTTTAATATGTTTACCAAAATCATCTTTATTATCTTTCTTTACATCTTCTACATTATAATCTGTTTTCAGTAAAACCTTTTTAATATCTAAAGAGCCTTTATTTTCTAGTTTAAATTCTTTTTCAATTGTATCCCCAGGTTTTAAATTCGATACGTTAACAACTGTTGATGGATTTAATGCTAAATCCAGTGTCCCAGCCGCAAATGTATTGTTTGACACTTCTTTATCACTGAAAAATGCAAATGTTCCTCCACCAACTAACGCTGCTCCTAGTACTGCTGATGTAATACCCATTCCTAATTTTTTCTTTAAAGTCATGTCCATATCCCCTTAATATATATATATTTGTTAACTTCCTAAACGGAAAGTATAACCAAACGAACTAGACGGATTGTTCTACTTTTTTATCTTTCTTTTCTCCGTCAATGCTACGAATAGCCCCAAAAATAGAAATCGCGGAATATCCAAGTAAAAAGACTCCTGGAATAATAAGAAGTAATGCTGCTCCCGCTTTTGAATTCGCATAATTCAGTAAATAACCAACGTACGGAACTGTAATATCTGCATACTTTCCAACTACATTTTCTGCAAGTACTGGCTCTAAATCTGGTCCGTTGTTGTTATCCCCTTTTGTTTCATACATTACTTTTCCATTTGTATCTTTCACACCGATAATACGGTGAGTGATAATTTTTTGATCTTTCTCTTTAAAGGTAATAACATCACCTTTTTGATATTTAGAACCATCTTTGTTTGGTTCTATTGCAATGATTGATCCTGTTAAAAACGTCGGCTCCATTGATCCTGAAAGAACGCTCTTAAATTGATATCCCATCACTGTCGGATCACCACCGCTCGCTTTTGAAGAAATAACTACAAAAGCTAAAAAAACCATCAATGCAAATAAAACAAATGAGATCGCGTTGCTAATTACCTTCCAAATTAATTTCATCGTCTCTCTCCCTCTCCGTTGTTTTATATTATTTGAAGTATGCAATATCCATTATGTTCTTTAACAAGAACACAAGTAAATGATATAACGAACTTTAAGTTATTGCAATAAGAAAATTTACAATTATTAGTTATTTAAAGTATAAAAAAAAGACTGTGCCAAAATTTCACACAATCTTTTTATTAGTAATTTATTTACCTTCTGATTTCATTCCTTTTGTATTTCGGCGCAACACTACATATAAAATTGCTCCAAATAATACAATCGCACCTATCCCAACACTTATTACTTTAACATTTGAGTCTTTTACTTCAGGCATAGTTGTATCTTTTTTAGGCATCGCAAAAGTGACATCTTCTGTTGAAAGAACATTTACCGTCGCAATTGTTTGATTATTTTTCGTAATATCAACTGCACCAACTACCTCACCACGATGTATTCCTTTATGATATAAAGATTCTTTATCTAATGAAGCCGCCCGGAAAATAGTTTTCACATTTTTTCCTTCATCTTTCTTAAGCATAAGCTCCGCACTTTGTTCCAACTCAGAATTAACATCTTTATTTAAATATGTTGTTTTTTGATGCCAATTATGTTTATCCAGCACCATTTGCTTCGTAAATTGACCGAAAGAATATTCCGCCATCTGCTTCAAATCTTCATAAATTTCAGGTCTTTGAGAAGCCATTACTACGCTTATAATACGGTTTCCATCTTTCTCATTTAATAAAACAAGCGTATTACGCGCTTCATTCGTAAACCCTGTCTTACCGCCAATGCTATATGGATTTTCAAAAAAATTAGATTTATTAAAAATAGACACCGTCTGCCTAGACGTCGTAACTGTCGTTCTTTTCGTATTCATCGCTTGTAAAATTTCAGGATACTTTTGCACACCCTTCGTAATCATAGCCATATCATACGGCGTCGTATAATGGTTCGGATCATGCAGTCCATTCGGTGTTACAAAGTGGCTATCTTTCGCCCCTAATTGCTTCGCTTTCTCATTCATCATATTAGCGAAATTCTCAACACTCCCGCCAATCCGCTCCGCAATCGCATACGACACATCATTCGCACTCAGCACCATTAAAATCATAAGCGCAGTATTTCTATTAATTGTCTCTCCAGGTTGAAACTCAATTTGATAATTACTCTTCTCTTGATCTAATGCTAATTGTGAAAATGTAAATTGATCCTCTGGCTTTGTATGCTCCATGAGTAAAATCGCTGTTAACACCTTCGTCGTACTAGCAGGATATGCTCGGTGATATGCGTTTTTGTCATACATAACATCTCCTGTTTTCGCATCAATTGTCGTTGCAAACTGACTAAAAACATTCGGTCCTTCTGCAGGTGGTGGTGCAACTTGTTCTGGATTTACTCCAATATTCGTCTCAGCACGCAATGTCATAGGTGTCAACAAAAACAAACAAATAACTGTAATAAAAACCAAAATTTTCTTAAAATTTACCATATGACTCTCCCTTTTCCATTTACTCCTCTAACAAAATAAGAAATCTACCAATCATATGTAATTTGTATTAAACTGGAAGAATTTTCACTATTTTTTACTATATCATATTTTTACGATAAAGAACATAAATATACAATAAAAATAAGAAGGAATTACTCTTTCTTATCCTTCTCATCTATCAACGAATCTATTAACTTTTGACTAGCTTCCTCGGGCGTAATCTCATCGGTTATCCCCATAAACGACCAACCTTTAGAATCAACCCACTCAACAAACTCTTGTAAAAATTCATCATGTGTAACATCCACATCAAGAATCGAGCCATTAATCGAAATCGTTCTATTTTTAGACACGCGCATCTTGAACGTTTTTCTTACCATTACAACTTTTCTCCCTCTACTTCTGAATATTTATAAAGTGAAACTTTCATCAACCCTCACCAATCGGACTTTTACGGCCATCCCGACCCCAACCTAACTTCTTTACTTTTGCTAAATTTCGAGGTAAGGGATCTTACTGCCCGCAAATAGCGAGATAAAATAATCATGTATCTCTGTTATACATGATTTTCAGTAAATTGTAAAAAGGATATATTGGCCAATTTAAATAGCAAAAATGAAAATCTCTTACCTACGTAAACGTAATACGACATACAATCGCTCATAAATTATTAAATAAATCCATAAAAATATACACTTTAAAACATAATTGAGTAAGCCATTCTAGTCTTTTGGAAGATATTATCTAAAATAGTATACTAAACGGATAAAGGATATTTGAATAAAGAAACTGAGGCTTTCTATTTAGCTGGACTCTTAAGTTGTAGACTTAGAGACTGATGCCGGAATTCATATTTAATTTCTATTTCTGTACATAATATCGTAAGAAAGAAGGTAGTACTGTGAAAACAACAGAAAATTTTACTGACAGGGCCGATATATATGCAAAATATCGCCCTAGTTATCCTAATGAATATATTGATTACTTGCTTTCAGCTAACCAACTGAAAGGAAATCGGATTGTGGCTGATATTGGTTCAGGTACGGGGATATTTAGCCACCAGCTGCTTGAAAGTGGTTTACATGTTATTGGAGTTGAGCCAAATGATGATATGAGAAAGATGGCTGAGCAATCGTTAAAACTATATTCTCGTTTTCAATCCATAAAAGCAACTGCTGAAAATACCACTTTAAAAGAAAATAGTGTAGATTTAGTAACTGTTGCCCAAGCATTTCATTGGTTTGATAAAGAGGCTTTCAAAATCGAATGCCAACGAATTTTAAAACAAAAAGCAAATGTTGCACTTGTTTGGAATAGTAGAGGTTTAACTAGTCCACTTATTAAAGAGAATGCAGAAATTTGCCAGAAAACCTGTCCAAACTTTAAAGGCTTTAGCGGTGGAATAGATGAAACTCCAGAAGTATTTAACAACTTTTTTAAAGATGGAAAGTATGATTTTAAAGAATATCAAAATGATTTACTTTTTGATTATGAAGGGTTTTTGGGAAGGAATTTATCAGCATCTTATGCTCCGAAAGAAAATGACGAACAGTATAAAAATTTTATTTTTCTCCTATCAGAGCTATTCGAAAAATACAGTAAAAACGGAAAAATTATTCTCCCGAATTTAACACGAAGCTATCTAGGCAATGTATAAACAGCCTGATACAAAGAGACTTTGAACGGAATTAAAACAAGCCTAGCCCCTTCCTGAATGTAGAACGAGGTTAGGCTTGTTTTGCATTTTACCACATCAAATTCAAATGACTTTCGTACAATAAAGTAGAATATATTAGAAAACACCTTAAACTGAGGAGGAACTCAATGGCGCGTTGTACGTATTGTAAAACGAAATGGAAAGTAAAAGACGTATGGTCGATACTCTTGGCATTTGAAAAAGATTGTCCGTATTGTTTTGGGAGGCAATATCTATCAAAGAAAACAGTGAACGCTATGCCAGAACTTATAAGCTTACCTTTACACTTCTTGTTACCTTTTCTTGTTGATTTGAGTGATGAAGGTCCTTTCGATTGGTATCGGAAATAATATAACCTCTACATCCAAAGACTACTTTCTACTAAATTCGCTTCTCATCATTATCCCTTCATACATTACTCTCATAATCGCTTATACTTTCCCTTTTAAAGATCCCATAGCTCAACAGGAAGAGCGTCCCCTGAACAAATTTTATCAATTATGACTAAAAAAAACAGTGATATATGTATACTGTTAAACATAAAAAATTAGCATTAGGTTCCAATTAAATATTAATTGAAACCCAACACTACTTGTATTCTGTAATTCAGAATACAAGTAGTGGTTTTTATTATGCATTTTTGCATACAGGATTATTTTCTCTTGTAAATAGATAATAATGGTATATAATAAAACCAATGTTTTACCAATAAAAGGTAATAAAAAGTAGTGGGATAAGCAATTAACCAAAACGTATTAACAGATTTGTTCTATGTAAATCATGATACATATATGGAATCAAAACTATGAAATTTTATGTAGAGATTAGATTACTACAAGATGAAAGATTCATAGCGAATGCACTCGAGGAAAAAAGTGTTCGATTAGATTAATGTTATAAAACTACTTAATGTGATATCTATCGAACGAATTGAAAATATACTTAGGGGGAATTTTAAGTGAAAGCATTTGGTAAAGTATTATTAACAGGAGCTTTAACTTTAGGCGGTTTAACAGCTATGAACATTGATACACCGAAGGCAAATGCTGACGGAGCAAGCGAGTTCTGTCGTTATATTTGTGGTCCTAGCGAAACGTTGAATGGTTTCACAATTCAATTACACGCTACAGAGTACAGCTACGGCCAAAATATGATTGCAAAAATCACAAATGATAGAGCTGAAGATGTGCGCTATCGTGTAACTATTGAAAAGAAATGGGCAAGTGGCTGGGGTTACTATGAAACTGACTTCAATTTCGGCTCCGAATTACCAGCTGGAACAAACGAAGAATTTTACAATACAACTGGTTGGGGTGGACAACTTCCAGAAAACGGGGAATATCGTTACAAAGTTAAAATTACAAATGCTGACGGTTCTGTAGATACAATTTATACAGCTTCAATGACACTTACAGGAAGATAGCTCATGAACGAGCTCCATTATTTATACTTGTATTTTTGATGATATCATTGATAATTGCAGTGATATTATTATTATTGAAATAAGCTCTTCGGGGCTTATTTTTTATATACAAATTGGAATGATAACATTCAGAAAATTACATCTTTACACTATTAAAGTTTGTTGCTATTATAGGAATACATCAAATGTTACAATATTCAATAAATTATACAAATCCTCCAATTACACGAATGAAATGAAAACACATTGCTGATGGTAACATTTATAGTTGGGATCCCGTAGCTCAGCAGGGAGAGCGCCACCTTGACAGGGTGGCGGTCGCTGGTTCGAGGCCAGTCGGGATCATAGGAAAAACCCCTTGATATTCAAGGGGTTTTCTTTATGTAGCAAATAAATGATTATTATTAAAACTAAATTCCCCCCCTACTTCTTGTCTTCATTTTGGAGAAAAACATAAATTATATCAATCATCGCTCTGCGTTGTTCGCCAGAACTCGATTCTTTACTCTCTTTTGGGATCTTTTTAAAGTTCTCTTTGAAAAATAGCTTAATACGATAATTTATATATAAAAATTATCGTAACAACAAAAAACTACATAGATTAACTATGTAGTCTTTTTAAATATGAATAAACCAATCTTATTTTTCCCCTAACTTGATTGCCCTTTTGATATTACTAAATGCGCCTTTACCATATAATAATACGCCACCGCGGTAAACACGACTCGTTAAACCAATCATCATACATATTGTTGCGATTAGAATCGCTAATGCAAGCGCAATCTCCCATACTGGGATATTGAGGAATCCAATTCGAACGAGCATAACAATAGGAGTAAAGAAAGGTATATAACTAGTAATGGTAACAACCGTGCTACTTGGATTTGACATTCCATAAAGTGCGATATATAAAGCAGCAATTAACATAAATGTTAACGGCATAACAGCTTGAGAAGATTCCTCTATACGACTAATAATAGAGCCGAGTAGACAAGATAATGAGCCATATAATAAGAATCCTAATGTGAAGAATAGAATCCCATACACCACTAAAGTAGGAGCAATAGAATTAAAATCAATACTGTTTAAAATATCATTTTCCGAATCATTAACTGATGTTTTATACCCAACAGTTGCGACCGAACACCAAATTATGATTTGCGTAATACCTGCTGATAATGTTGAAAATAGCTTCGCATATAAATGTTTGGTAGGCGAAATACTTGAAACAACTAACTCCATGACACGAGAAGATTTCTCTGTTGCAACATCTGTAGCTAATTGTGCAGCATACAATAATATCATTAAATAATTTAGCATGATAAAGGTATTAATTAAAATCCCTACACCCTCTGTATGTTTTCCATCTTTAACCTTATCTGATATAGTTTTGGTATGAATTTCTACTGGCATTGTTAACACCTTTAATTCATCTTGTGATAGATTTAATTGCTGCGCGAAATTAGAAGATTGTATTTGAGATAAAATCGTTTGAACCTTACTAACATCTTGCTGATTTGTATCTGTCTCAGTTATATACGTAGCCTTTAGTTGCTTATTATCCAATTCCTCTACAACGATTGCATATGTATAATTACCATCTTTAACACCTGATTCTGCTTTTTGTTTATCCGTACTATGTTTAACATGTATCTTACTATCGACATTTTTAAACACTTGTTGAATTGTTGTATATAATTCTTCTTTTTCTGTAACAACGACAACTTGCTCTTCCTCGTTACCTACAAAATAGTTATAAATTTTTTCAAAATTCATCATTCCTATAATTAACATAGAAATCATGATTGTAATAACAATATATGATGTAGCTTTTACCTTAGATTTATAGTTTTGTAAAAAAATCGTCCAGAAACTATTCATGCTGTGCACCTACTTTCTCAATAAAGATGTCATTTAATGTAGGTTCTTCTACTGCGAATTTTTTAACAAAACCTAATTTCGTTATCTCTTTAAATAAAACATGCGAAACTTCTTCATATGAAATTTTAAGAGTAACTGCATTTTTACGTTTCTTCATACTTTCTACACCTTTTATTTCTTTCAAATGATCAAAGTCATGATCGCCAACGATTACAACATTCTTTTTACCAAATTCACTTTTAATTTTGGCAATATCTCCTTGAACAACAGGTACTCCTTTGTGCATGATACAAATGTGTTGGCATAACTCTTCCACATGTTCCATACGATGTGAACTAAAAAGTATCGACGCCCCTTGTTTTTGCATATCAAGAACAGCTTCTTTTAACATTTCAACATTTACTGGATCTAAACCACTAAATGGTTCATCTAAAATTAAAAGTTCAGGCTTATGTATAATCGCTGTTATCAGCTGAATTTTTTGCTGATTCCCTTTAGAAAGTTCTCCTACCTTTTTGTTCAGATGCTCAGTAATATTAAAACGCTCCAGCCAATAGTGAAGTTCTTTTTCTGCATCTTTACTTTTCATGTTCTTTAATTTTGCAAAAAAATTAACTTGTTCTTTGACAGTCATTTTCGCATAAAGCCCACGTTCTTCGGGTAAATACCCAATCTTATCCGTTACATCATAATTTATAGGCTTACCATTCCATGAAATGGTTCCGCTTGATTTCGATAAAAGGCCAAGTATCATTCGAAATGTAGTCGTTTTACCTGCTCCATTCCCGCCCAAGAATCCAAATATTTCACCTTTTGGTATCTCGATATTCAAATTATTCACTGCAACATGCTCGTCAAATTTCTTTGTTAAATCTTTAATTAGTAAACTCATTATCCACATCCTTAATTCCCAAGATGATTTATTTATACAATTGTATATCCATAGTCAACCACAATATTTTGCCCTCTAATGGCATCACTTTTATCAGACATTAAAAATAAGATGACATTTGTAACATCTGAAATTTCAACAAATTTCCTATATGGAATCTTTTTTAATAACTTATTTCCTTCAAAGGACTTCAAATAGCTTTCGTTATTATTATTGATAATATAGGACGGTGACACACAGTTCACCTTAATATCTCTCTGTTGATCCTTCAAAAAATCAATACTTAAATTTTTTGTTAAATGAATCAGCGCTGCCTTTGATGTACCATAAGCAATTCTATCCTCATGTGCCACTATACCATTTTGTGAAGCTACACTTACAATTGAAACGCGGTGTGAAAGTGAGCTATAAATGGATTTGAGTAAAAATACAAAACTCTTAATATTTATATCAAATGTTTTATCCCACGCTTCATTTGTCACATTATAAAAATTAGATAACGTATTAACCCCGATTAGGTTGATAACACCATCTATTGTTACATTGTTCTCTTCTAAGTAATCGGATAAAAATCTAATATCTTCTTCTTGGCTAACATCTAAATTAAAATAGACTTTATTGGTATCTTTCAATACTTTTTCTTTATACGTTTTATCGATACAGTATATATTCTTGGCATCATCTATTACCGCTTGTAAGTCTTTACCAATATATCCATCTGCGCCTAGTATCAGTATATTACCACTCAAATTATTCCTCTCCTTACAACATCGAATACCCAATAAACACCACTTAAAATAACTGCGGCTATGAGAATACAATTTACTAGTCCGAGTAGTAACTCAGAAGATTTTATCTTTTGTCGTTTGAATATAAATTGTTTGAAACTATTCATATAATCTTCTGAACCTATCATTTGATTTATAATCCAATAACCATCTAACTTTAAAAATGGCATCATATTAGTAAATATAATTATACAATTAGTAATATATATGTATAATATCACGTCAGAACTTGACAAAAGATACATTATAGCTAATAGACTTCCTAAAATCATTTGTCCCATAACACCTGATAACATGATTTCTATTTTTTTCCTCTTATCTAGCGTCCTCATATAATTAACATTTGTAAAGAATAATAATAAAAAGAAATATCGAATTATTATTCCAAAACGCATTTTGTCAGATCTAATATATTTCCTGTAAGTATAATAATGCGAAAATTCATGGAACGAAACGATAAACAACTGTGCTACGTATATGTATATCAAATGATATACATTAAAGTTCATTGCACCACTATTGAAGATCGTATAACCCTTTTTCACTACAACAGGAAATGTAATTGCAAAAAATAAAAGTAAACAGACGAATAAGTATTTGAAAATCTTCATATTTTCGATCTTATATAACGTCTCAAATCCCTTTGTACTTACACTTAGTTTTAGCAATTTAAAATTTAATAGATTGTATTTTTTTTTGCCATGTAAAAATCTTTCTAAACCTTCTACTTTTTCGCTTGTTTCAGTATTATAACTCCTAAGATACTCTAGTGTATTCTGATCCGCTTGTATCATTCTCTCATTCTTAGGGTTATATATATAAACATAGTCGTCTATGTGGTATTCAAGATTTACATTGCAAACATTTAAGTTATTTACTTCTTTCAAACCAATACCCTCTTTGCAATTATTTTCATAGCTTTTGAAAATGCTTTCGTATCTATTAAAAGGGTAGGAAATAGTGTAATACCATTACCTTCTTCATTATCCATGTAATGATAGACTAAAATACCGAGCTCCTTTAATCCGTTAACTATTTCCATAGTTTTAATTGGATCATTCACAGGAATCGAATACATTCCCCCGACACCCGTGTATGCAATATTTTTCATCTTTAGCGTATTTGTTACTATATTTTCGATTTCTCGAACATTGTTAATAATACTTGTCTCATTTTCTAAAATGTAATCTAATGTAACTTTTGCTGATAGTACCCCTAGCAGATTTCCGTTTTGAGTAGAGAAATGCTCGATATGCTTACCTTTGAGAGCGTCTTCAATTTCTTTTGAAATTACGACTGCTCCAAATGGGAGAATTCCATTGTTAATCGATTTACTCAAAATTAAAATATCTGGCGTCACCCCTAATTCTTTAAAGAAAAAGCGATTGCCCGTTCTATAAAAACCTGTTGCCACCTCATCAAAAATTAGTAGTATGTTGAATTTTTTTAATGTGCTGTGTAGTTTTTTAATAAATTCTTTATTAAAAATATACACTCCGCCTGAACCAATAATAGGTTCAAATAAAAAAGCAGATATATTTTGATGATTTTCCTCTATAAAATTCAACACATGATCTTCATCATCACGATTTTGAGGAGTTTTTACACTTAAGAATCCATCTAGTTTTGGTTGATAATCTTCCGTAATTTTCTCATCTAATCCACTAGCTGATACCCCTGCAAAAAAGGTACCATGATAACTTTTATCATACGTAATAATTTTTTTATCTTTGTTGTTTAAATGTCTTACAACCTTTGTTGCTAACTCTGTTCCTTCCGAACCGCTATTTGTAAAAAAAACTTTAGTATACGCAGAATCTTTTTCATTAATAAACTGTAGCAAGGCATTACTATAATCATTATACAAAGGATGATTGTATGCATGGATATCTAAAAAAGTTAATGATTTTTGTAAATACTCATTAAATTGAGATGAAATTCTTTGGTATAACTCTTCCTTGTATCCCAATGAAACATTCCATAAACCGCTTCTAAGATCTAAATATTTTTTTCCATTTGTATCTAGTAAAAAACTATCTTTAGCTTCTTCGATTATCATATTATAAAAAGGGGATTGCGTAATATCCCCCATTGGAACAACATAGGTATTATTCTTCACAATTTTCCAACTCCAAGAAATATATATTTTCTCCGCTATATAATATATTTAATTTATAATGTAACTCTTCAGAGACTTTCTCAAAATATTCAATAGTGTGTAGATTTTTCACTGAATATCCCACTTTTTTAATACCATTTCCTTCCATAAATATATTTAAAACATATTTATTTTCTATAATGGCATTACTTACAAAAAACACACTATCATCTGTTTTAAAATTTAAAACTTTATCACAATTTTCTTTTATACACGAAGGTTTAAGGAAATCAAAAATGATGGAGCCATGAATATCCAATAAATCTTTTGTTTTAATTAAAAAGCTTTTAAATTGTTCTTCTGAAAATAAAGAAACAGTCGTGGCTGGTATAATAATTTTTGTAAATTTAATACCTTTAATCGTTTCCAGGTCCTCTATACCAATATTAAAAATCTTATCCCTGTAACTAGTGTCGATATATTTAATCATTTCCAATTGTGGTTCAATCCCGTAAATATTGACACCTTCTCTAGATAGAACATTAAATACCCTACCATTACCTGATCCTATTTCTAGTACTACATCTTCCTTATTGATTTTCTCTCTATAGAAATCTAAATCATTTATTTCAAATTTTTCATTTATCGAGCGGTTATAAAAATCAGCGAAGTGAGTATCTGAATAAATATCATCCGAAATTTCCACGTTTCCTCTTTTAACTTTTCGTAAAAAGGGGCCAAATATATACTTACTATGCATGTTCCACCAACCCCTTATATTCATTCATAATTGCATCATATTGCTCTTTGAAGCGATCTTTTAGGTAGCTTTGGTTATTTTTAAGATCGGCTTCTAAAATTTCAAGGAACGTTTCATCCGTTTCAAAAACTTTATTAGTGCGGATATTATAAACAAAACAACCTCTATTATTTTGAATTCCAATTAATTTGAACTCAACGATTGAATCTACTACTAGATCCAGTTTGTTCTTCGTATAAGGCGTAGTAAAAGTAGTTGCCCCACCTTTAAATGATGCTGCCAAATTAAACATCATCGGAATGATGTTCTTAATCATCGCCTCTACTTTATCTTGTTCTTCATTATTTTGATATTTTGAAACAATATCAAAGTAATGAAGCTTAATGTTTTTTGAAATTATATTTTCTTTCAAGTAATCATTAAAAATCCCATCAGAATAGACAAACAATCTATTATTTGTACTAGTCTTTGTCATAGTTGCGTAATCAAAAATCGCTTTTTTACTTTCTTTGTTATCAATAACACCTGAATTTTTAAACTTGCTTATTAATTCTTCTAACTCTTCTACATCTAATGACGTCAAATCTTCTTTTTGAAAACTCGGAACAGAATTATTTAATAATATAATGTTAGGTATGTCTTTCAAGTCATTGCTATTTAGTTCAATTTCTTCACTAGATTGATCAATAAAAATTGAACTGTTTACAGCCATGTTATAATACACATCTGGTTCGATATTCTGAATGACATTACAATTTTCTACATAGAGATGTTTTAGCATTCTTTTATTAATAACAGCTGGATATACGCCTGAAAATAATGTCATTAACCCATTTCTTAAATATTGCATGTGAGACAACTTAGCCTTTTCTTTCTCTAGTTGGAACATATCTTTTAACGGCTGTAACATGTCTATCAATTCAAAATCCCCATGTTTTACTTCTAAATTATCATCGACTATACAAAAATCTGTTTCTTCTAACTCAGTTTCTAAAAATTGAACTAATTTATATATTCTTTGCAAGCTCCCACCAACGAAAAATATATACTTTTGGTATTCTTGAAAGTCTAGATAGTCAACAAAATCAATAAAAGTGTTATTTTCAAAATCAAATTTATCAAAGTGTATATCTTTGGCTTCAGCAGAAAATAGCTCTTTTGCATTACCTTCATTGATATTTTTAAATAAACCGTTTTCTTCAATTATGCACGAAATTCCAATCATTAGTTCGTCCCCCTGGTTTTCTAGTTGATACCTCTGAAAATTATTATTTTATAAATCATCAATATTTAACTACAGAAATCAAGTTATTATTATTACTTGACCCGCAACAAGAACTGCTCCTGTAGCCCAGTAAATGATGTCAGTTTTTGAATTTAATTCTTCTAATTCAACTTCTTTAAAGTGTAGTTTGTTCATGTTTTAACCTCACGTTTTTCATTAAGAAAATTCTATTTTTACGGCTGAGATCATGTAAGTAAAATTACTCCACCACCAGAAATTAAAGCCCAACAGCAGCGCCAGTCCAGAATGAATTTAACTCTGCTACTTCAACCTCTTTAAAGTGCAATTTCTTCATACTCTTCACCTCTCGTTTTGAATATAAAAATTCTTACAGGTGAAATCATGTGAATTTTGTTAAAGTAACGAAACAGGCACTTTAAACCAGTGATTACACAGTGAATATTTGGAAGATTTTATGTTATAGTGTGTTACTATTTAATTTTTTCGTAATTGTAGTACTCTGCCCACTAAAATGCCAGAAGCTAGCGTTATTGTAGTTGCTAAAGCAATGTTCATATATAAATTACTACTATTAACAAGAACAATTAAACCAAACACTATTACTACTGGGATTATAATAAAAAGTAGATTTTTATTCATATCCATCACGTCACAGCAATTAGTACACCAGCTACTGCAGCTCCAGCACCAACTACGCCTGTACCAATACCTACTCCAGTCCAGAAATCTGTACCATGTGAATTTAATTCTTCTAATGCAACTTCTTTAAAGAATAATGTTTTCATATTTTCCGCCTCCTTGTTTTAATCTTCCAAAAAGTTTAATCATATTTATAGTCAAGTAAGTATGATCAATGATGTAGTGCCTAACTTTACAGCATTAATCGTTCACTATCTTATTAAGTTAAAATCAAACCAATACCAACTGCTGCGCCGCCACCTACAACCGCGCCACCTGCCATACACCAGCCACAGTTTAATTCTTCATTTTCAATTTCTAAGAATTTTAAATTTAACATTTTATTTTCATCTCCCTTCATAAAGTTTTCAGAGGTATCAACTAAAAAATCATAGTTGTATATATAGATATAAAAATACTTAATAAATGAAATTATAGATGGTTTTAATAACTTTTATGTCTTAGAAATACGGGGTACCATTAAATACCATATATAACTATTTGAGAATAACATGAAATGAAGAAAAACGAATATGCAATATTGCATATTCGTTTAATAACTTAATATACAAAAAATATCATGTAATTGAAAGCTACAATATCAAAATTGATGTTAAACACTCAACATTCATCATGTCACAATTAGTGCACCAGCTACTGCAGCTCCAGCACCAACTACAGCTGCTCCAATACCTGCTCCAGTCCAGAAATCTGTACCATGTGAATTTAATTCTTCTAATTCAACTTCTTTAAAGAATAATTTTTTCATCTTTTTTGCCTCCTCACTTAAATTTTTTAGTTTATTACCATTATCATTTTAGATCAAGTTACTACAAGAGCTACTCCAATACCAAATCCGATTGCAAATCCAGCAGCATCCGTATAAGAGTTTACTTCTTCTAACTCAACTTCTTTGAAGTGTAATGTATTCATTTTTTTACCCCCTTTTCGAATTATTTACATCATTATTTTAGATCAAGTTACTACAAGAGCTACTCCAATACCAAATCCGATTGCAAATCCAGCAGCATCCGTATAAGAGTTTACTTCTTCTAATTCAACTTCTTTGAAGTGTAATGTACTCATCTTTTACCCTCTTTTCGAATTATTTACATCATTATTTTAGATCAAGTTACTACAAGAGCTACTCCAATACCAAATCCGATTGCAAATCCAGCAGCATCCGTATAAGAGTTTACTTCTTCTAACTCAACTTCTTTGAAGTGTAATGTATTCACATTGTTCACCTCCTTATTTAACAGTCATAAAAACTAAGCTTATTTGCTAAAATCATGTAATTACAATTAGGCCACCAACTACCGCACCAGCACCAAGACCATAACCGATCATGTCCCACACGTTTAAATCCTCTAATTCAACCTCTTTAAAAGATAATGTTTTCATACTTTTCACCTCCTTATTTAATAATCAAAATAATAAGCTTATTTGCTAAAATCATGTAATTACAATTAGGCCACCAACTACCGCACCGGCACCAATACCGTAACCGATCATGTCCCACACGTTTAAATCTTCTAATTCAACTTCTTTAAAAGATAATGTTTTCATATTATTCGCCTCCTTATATAATTTTCAGAATACAAATTCCCTCAGTTTAAATCACGTAAGTATAATTAGTGCTCCACCTGCTAGTCCACCAGCACCAAGACCTAAAGCGACCATGTCCCACACGTTTAAATCTTCTAATTCAACCTCTTTAAAAGATAATGTTTTCATGCTTTTCACCTTCTAAAACAATGATATTTTTTATATTATCAAGTTAAAATGACGTAAATTCCAACGCCGCCCATAGCTACCGATTGAGCCCAACTAGTTGCTGAGTTCAATTCTTCTAATTCAACTTCTGTATAGAATAACTGTTTCATATGACGAAACCCCTTTTATTAAGTTAAAAGAATACCAATTCCAACTGCTGCGCCGCCACCTACAACCGCGCCACCTGCCATACACCAACCACAGTTTAATTCTTCATTTTCGATTTCCATGAATTTTAAATTTAACATTATGTTTTCATCTCCTTTCATTATGTCTACTCAATTATTTTTGAAATCACTTATACATACTATGTAAATAAACAGAATAAGCGATATTAGATATGACTATTATTTACTACGTTTCAACTGGCATTGAGGAAAATAAAATATATACCATATCTAACAATTTCAGGATACCATAAGATTACGAAGTATAAATATGCAATACTGCATATTTCAAAAAAAATCCAATTTTTCATAAATTGATTACACATATTGTACACTTCTATTCTACTTTCTCCCTATATATATGTAAGTCCATTTCCTTGGTTGCATTTATTGAAAAAACGGCTTAATATATCGACATACGATATATCGGAGGTGGTTATAATGAAGCCCGCAGTAGAACAATACATCCCATTAACAGAACCACAATACTATATTTTACTGTCATTACTAAAACCTATACATGGTTATGGAATTATGCAAGAAGTTGAAAACCTTACCCATGGAGAAGTCAAACTTGGACCAGGCACATTGTATGGGATTATTAAAAAACTATTAACCGAAGAATTAATTGATGAGGTAGCATCGATAGATAGAAAGAGATGTTACATGCTTACCCCTTTAGGCAAAGAAGTATTAGAACTTGAACTTAAACGATTACAACGCTCTGTTCAAAATGGTCTGATTTTATTTTATGAGGAATAACAAAGGAGCTTTACAAGAAAATTAAAATTAAAAACTATACGAGATACTCCGTATATGCCTATGTAATTTAATATATGTTTCAAAATGAAGAACATCGTAAGTTCGAGCCTCTCCGGGTTCATAAATAGAGAAAGCATATCAACCTTCTACGTGATATGCTTTCTCTTCTTTATACACGTCAATCACTTCCAACCAAGCAGCTTCTCCAAAGTTGTCACAGTCGCACTCCTTGTCTTTATTTAAAATTCAATTTCACAAGTTGCTTGATGACAACTGATGTCATTGTTTGTCCATTCCCCCATCAATCTGTATCCGTAGCACAAATGAACCACATTTTCTGTTCCCTACTATCTAACACCATCCAAGTAACATCCCACGCAACATCGTAAAACCAATCTGTCCAAGGGCGATAGCTTTCAATCACTTTAATATCTTCGTATCGATCTTGGAACATATATTGACATACATTGACTGCTAATTGTTTTGCGATAACTGGTCGTTCCTTAAACCCTTCATATGCTCCGCCCCACAAAATTTGCGCAGCAATGCTACCATCAAGCATAACTGCCAGCTGCTCTTTAAAACGAAACTTATATTTGTCTGATGTATGTATTTTTAACTCTTCTAAGTTATTAATTATATCTAAAGAGTTGAAGATTCTTCTAAAGAAGTGCTCATGTCCATCTTTCGAATGTGGTATTTCTTTAAAAAAATTTTCGTTATGCACTTTAAAACAGCTTATTATTGCTCCACCAATTAAGTTTTGTTCCTTAAACGTGTTTATAAGTTGCTCAACAGATGAGTCAATCGTGTCTATTTTTTCAAACGTTCCCTCTTTCCATCTCATAACGCCCACTACTCTCTATTAAAAATTTGTTTCTTCATTATAAATAGCAAAATAAAAACCAGCAACTTTAAGGTTGCTGGCTTAGCTCTTATTCATATTCGAAAAAACAATAACAACTGCTCCAAACAAATAATGCCCTACTACCATCCACATACTCCAATCAAAAATCATAAGCAATAACCAAAGTGATATATTCATAGCAGCAAATAATAAATATAAAATCTCTCTTTTGTATCGCTCCTCTATTCATCAAAATGTAAACAGCACCGATAGGAGGAAAAAGACAAATATTTTTCTTAACACCCACGGATACGAAATTACTGTCTGCATATGAATCTCCTTTTCATCATAATACTTGCTTCAACATCGGCCTCACTACCCTATATTTATCACTATAAGCTTCCTTTATGATTAAAGGCGGGTAATCACTTTTTTCTTCCTCAATCATTGTGAATACTTCTGTTTTCTCTTGTAATGTATTAGATTCTTTATTTTTAGTAGGTTTTTTACTTGTTTTAATTTTCTTTGTTACTTCGCCAAGTTTTTGCCCAACTTCTTCTACTTTGGCAGGTTCATTCGTAACATAGTATTCTTGTTCGTCCCATACTAATATAGGTGGCACTTGTTCTCGTTTGTTACATATTATAATAAGCAGTACTAGCTACAAGTAGTAGACAAGTTAATAAATAGAAGATAGTTTTTTTATTCATATACTACACTCCTTATCTATCATTTCATTGGATTATATAATATAAGTTATTTATAGTAAATGGATTTAGTGGTAATTTTTAGGTTTAACAATAAAAAAACCTTACCGCAGTAAGGTTCCGTTTTTACATTCTATAGTGACCGACTTATTAAAACAATCATTACAATAATCGCAATAAACATAACAACTAAACAGCCGATCATTTTATAAAAGCCTCTTTTCGTTAACGTCCCGCCTTGAACGTCTTTACGAATAAATAAGAATACTGCTAAAAATAATACAAGCCCAATGCCAAAAGCATACATCATTTGCATATGTTAATCTTCCTCTCTCTCTTCCATCTTAATATCTTTTTGCCAAAACAACAAATGAGATAAAAACGGTACTCATCGTAAGTGCCATAAGTATATTCAATAATTCAGTAGCAGATAGTGTAAGTATTTTTAAGTTTAAGCCGATAGAGAAAAGAAGATAATATGCTGTTAATGCAAAAAAGGTTACAAACATTCCTTTATAACGAATAAGTTTCATTCGCTCGTCTTTTTCTTTAAATTGCGGGTGCAAGTAGCTTAGACAGAAACTCATAATCATCATCCCAAGCAATGGATACGTTATAGCTGGCGGTGCAGAATGCGTCATTATACCTGTTAATATCATAAATCCACTCATAAATAGAAAAATAATCCCCATAATTACAAAGTACTTTTGTGAATAATTCATCCCTATTCCCCCTCTTCTTTTCCTTCATAAATAAATACATGTTCTATCGTTGTCTGAAATGTTTTCGCTATTTCAAATGCTAGCGGAAGTGATGGATCGTATTTCCCCTTTTCAATTGAAATGATGGTTTGTCTGGAAACTCCAAGTTTCTCAGCCAACTTTTCTTGAGATAGTCCAAATTTTTTTCGGTATTCGACCATTTTATTTTCCAAGGAAATTTCTCCCTCCTTCCATATATCGAGTATATATGTAAAGTAAACTTTACGTCAAGGTTCCTTTACATTTATTCCAATCATTTTTCACTCTATTTATATAGAAGAAACTTGTTCGATTTGAGCACGTCTATTTTGTAATAAAACATGGAACACTGTATGTAATCGTTACTATATTTCCTCCTCACCTTTTTTAAAATTTAATATCTTCATATTTGTTTTATCCTTTTAAAATATTTCATTCTCTTCTTTATTAGATGAAATGTGTTATTGGTTTTACGGTGTTTTTTGGCATATTTATAGAAACTAACGGGTTATGAACCATTTTTTATGTTTAGCAACTTTTTTTGTAGAAATCCTTCATTTTCCTTTCGATATTTAACACTATCGAAATAAAGTTTACGATAAATTCATAATTTTTTATTTTTTATACTATATTCCGTTATATTGTTGTATAATATCTATGAAAGCGCTTATTATTTCAATATACATAATTCAAACTAAATTTCATCAAAACATTCTAACTATTATACCTATATTTAAATGCAACAATTATAGCTATTAGTATAGGCATACCAAATATATCCACCCCATTTTTCTGTAAAATTACTTTATAAAGTGAAAGATTAACTTGGGTGATAAGTTATTGTGAATGTTTTTTTACAAAACAGATAAGTAATAGTGTTTGGTATTATGTAAATTATTGTAATAACATAAGAGTAAAGAAAACATTTACATTGATTATTGATTCATTACTTATTGAAAAAGAGCAAAATGCACCTTTGTATGGAAAAGGATTATATGCATTGGGAGGTTTAAACAAATGACGAGGAAGAATACAACGACAAACCCTTGGGCCAAGTTCCACGGTCCGAACCTTGGTTATGTTATTGAGCAGTATGATCTTTACGTAACTGGAGCAGGTTCTGTTGATCCGGAATTACAAGAGCTTTTTGAAATTTTTGGAGCTCCTTCGTTTCAAGATGATGTCGTAACAGGGGACAACACAGCAACACATTTTTCTCCTCAAAACACAGGTAACATTGAAAAAATTCTTAAAGTCGTTCAACTTGTTGAGCAAATTCGTTCTTTCGGGCACACGTTGGCTCACATTAACCCGATGGAAGATGCTGCAAATGGACAATCACTTCTTGAGAAAGCAATGAGTGAACTGAGCGATGCTGACTTGAAAGCGATTCCAGCGAAAACAGTATGGCAAGATGCACCAGAAGGTATTCACACTGCACTTGATGTGATTCATAGATTAAAAGACGTTTATACAAAATCTTTAGCTTATGAATTTTCTCATATACAAGATAGTGAAGAACGCGCGTGGTTGCATCAAATGGTGGAATCAAATTCATTGCGTCAACCACTATCAAATAAAAAACGAACTGCTCTTTTAAAACGTTTAACAGCTGTTGAAGGTTTCGAGCAATTCTTGCATAAAACATTCGTTGGGCAAAAACGTTTCTCTATCGAGGGCGTTGATATGCTTGTACCTGTTTTAGATGAAATTGTTCTAGAAGGTGCTAAGAACGGCGTAGAGGATGTCATGATTGGTATGGCTCACCGCGGTCGTCTAAGCGTACTTGCTCACGTATTAGAAAAACCATATAGTCACATGTTTGCTGAGTTCAAACATGCAAAAATAGAAGGCGCAGTAGCCAATTCTGGCTGGACTGGCGACGTAAAATACCACCTAGGTAGAGAACAAGTCGTTAGTAACGAAGAAGTTAGCACTCGCGTGACATTAGCAAATAACCCGAGTCATCTTGAGTTCGTGAATCCTGTAGTAGAAGGTTTCGCACGTGCTGCTCAAGAGAATCGTAAAAAATCTGGTCTTCCAGATCAAGATACTTCAAAATCATTCGTAATTTTAGTTCATGGTGATGCTGCATTCCCTGGTCAAGGTATTGTATCTGAGACACTCAACTTAAGCAGATTGAACGCGTATCAAACAGGCGGAACGATTCATGTTATCGCAAACAATGCAGTTGGTTTTACGACTGATAGTTATGATTCTCGTTCTACGAAATATTCAAGTGACCTTGCAAAAGGTTTCGATATTCCTATTGTTCACGTGAACGCTGATGATCCGGAAGCTTGTCTTGCTGCTGCTAACCTTGCGATTCAATATCGCATGTTGTTCAAAAAAGACTTCTTAATCGATTTAATCGGTTACCGCCGCTACGGTCATAACGAAATGGATGACCCAGCAGTTACGCAACCACAAGTGTACAAAAAAATTAAAAATCACCCAACTGTAAGAGCAATTTATGCAGATCAATTACAAGCTGCTGATGTTCTAAATGCAGATGAAGTTGAAACAATTACGCAGTTTATACAAGAGCAATTAAAATCCGACTATGCACAAGTACCACCAGCTGATACGGGTGATGCAACAATTCACGTTAAAGTGCCAGATGTTGTTGCAAAAGGTATTCAACCAATCGATACTGGTGTTGAGATTGACTCACTTCGTGCAATTAATGAAGGTCTACTATCTTGGCCAGAAGGATTTAACGTATATCCAAAAGTGAAGAAAATTCTTGAGCGCCGTAAAGATGCTCTTGAAGAGAACGGTAAAATTGAATGGGCACTTGCTGAGTCGTTAGCATTCGCTTCTATTTTACAAGAAGGTACGCCAATTCGTTTAACTGGTCAAGATTCACAGCGTGGTACATTCGCACACCGTCATATCGTATTACACGATACTGATACAAACGAAACATATTCACCATTACACCGTTTACCAAACATTAATGCTTCGTTCTCTGTTCATAACAGTCCGTTATCAGAGGCTGCTGTTGTTGGTTACGAATATGGTTATAACGTATTCGCTCCAGAAACTCTTGTTATGTGGGAAGCGCAATATGGTGACTTCTCAAATACTGCGCAAGCATTATTTGATCAATATGTTTCAGCTGGAAGAGCAAAATGGGGTCAAAAATCTGGTTTAGTTCTTCTATTACCACACGGTTATGAAGGTCAAGGACCAGAGCACTCTAGTGCACGTCCAGAGCGTTTCTTACAGTTAGCTGCTGAGAATAACTGGACAGTTGCAAACTTAACGAGCGCGGCACAATACTTCCATATCCTGCGTCGTCAAGCATCTATCTTAGGAACAGAAGCTGTTCGACCATTAGTACTGATGACGCCGAAGAGTTTATTACGTCACCCACTTACGCTTTCAACTGCTAATCAGTTAAGCGAAGGACGATTCCAACCTGCTTTAGAACAAGAAAACCTTGGTATGAAACCAAATAAAGTAAAACGTCTTGTTTTAAGTACAGGTAAAATGGCGATTGACTTAGCAGCAGAAATCGAGTCTGGTAAACATGAGTACAACTTAGACGAAGTTCATGTCGTTCGTATTGAGCAATTGTACCCATTCCCTGCTGAGAAAGTTCAATCTATTATTAAACGCTTTAAAAACTTAGAAGAAATCATTTGGGTTCAAGAAGAACCTCGTAATATGGGCGCATGGCATTACATGGCTCCAATTCTGTTCGAACTTGCTGGAGATAAAGTGAAAACAGGTTACATTGGACGTCCTGATCGCTCTAGTCCATCTGGAGGCGATCCATTCGCTCACAAAGCTGAGCAAGAACTAATTGTTGCACATGCTTTAGATGTGAAGTATAACTTCCGTCAAGATAAACAAGAAATTGAAGTTTACAGCAACTAAAAAGTAACAATGAAGGTTTCTAGCTTGTTCCTTGGGCAGAATATCTGCCCAAGGCCAGGCTAACAAATGGAGATTACCGAAGACAAAAGAAGAAAAAACACACCGTTAGGCAAATAAGGGGAGGACATTTAAAATGATCGAAATTAAAGTACCTGAGCTTGCAGAATCTATTACCGAAGGAACTATTTCACAATGGCTTATCAACGTAGGCGACAAAGTTGAGAAAGGTGGCAGCGTTGTTGAGCTTGAAACTGATAAAGTCAATGTAGAAATCATTGCAGAAGATTCAGGTATTGTATCGAAGTTACTAGGCGAACCTGGGGATACAGTTGAAGTTGGCGCAACTATCGCAATTTTAGATGCTAATGGAGCACCAGTTGCAGTAAGTACACCTGCTCCAGCTGCTGAGCAACCAAAACAAGAAACAGCTGAAGCACCGAAAGCTGCGGCTCCAAATGCTGAACAAACTACGGGTCTACAAGGCTTACCAAATACGAACCGTCCTATCGCATCACCAGCTGCTAGAAAAATGGCTCGTGAATTAGGAATCGACTTAAACGACGTACGTAGCACAGATCCACTTGGACGCGTGAGACCACATGATGTACAAGCTCATGCTGCAGCACCAAAAGAAGCACCAGCTGCTCCAAAGAGCCCAGCTCCTGCTCCAGTTGCAAAAACTGAATTCGAAAAACCAGTTGAGCGCGTGAAAATGTCCCGCCGCCGTCAAACAATTGCAAAACGTCTTGTAGAAGTTCAACAAACATCTGCAATGTTAACAACATTTAACGAAGTTGATATGAGCGCGATCATGGAATTACGTAAAGAACGCAAAGATGCTTTCGAGAAAAAACATGATGTACGTCTTGGCTTCATGTCATTCTTCACAAAAGCAGTTGTTGCAGCATTAAAACAATTCCCATTATTAAATGCTGAAATTCAAGGTGACGAGCTTATCATCAAAAAATTCTATGATATCGGTATTGCAGTAGCAGCTCCAGATGGATTAGTTGTTCCAGTTGTACGCGATGCTAACCAATTAAACTTCGCTGAAATCGAAAGTGAAATTCGTAATTTAGGTATGAAAGCACGCGATAACAAACTTTCATTAAAAGAACTACAAGGTGGTACATTTACAATTACAAACGGTGGTGTATTCGGTTCTCTAATGTCAACACCAATCCTAAATAGCCCTCAAGTTGGTATTTTAGGAATGCATAAAATCCAAGTACGCCCAGTTGCAATTGATAACGAGCGTATGGAAAACCGCCCAATGATGTACATTGCTTTATCTTACGATCACCGTATTGTTGATGGTAAAGAAGCAGTTAGCTTCCTTGTTGCTGTTAAAGATATGCTTGAAGATCCAAAGTCATTATTATTAGAAGGTTGATAGATTAAAATCTATTAAAGGCTGTAGAATGAATCATTCTACAGCCTTTTTTTATTGTGTTCATACGGGACAAATTTCATGACATAAAGTAATAATGTATGCCTAAACGTAAGGAGGATTAAAATGAATAACCTTCCAATTCATGCAAAACTTAAAGTAAATAAGGACACTTTCTTCCTCCCCGATTCAAACGGGGGTGTCTATTTTCGAAATAACGCCAGTTCATTTCGCATGGACGGTGATGGAATTTATGACTGGATTGAAAAATTAATGCCCATGTTTAACGGTAATTATTCTTTAGCAGAAATAACTGATGGACTCCCTCTCCCCTATCAAAATCGTGTATTTGAAATTGGAGAGGTTTTATATGAAAATGGTTTCGTTCGTGATGCAAATCAAGATGCACCTCATGAATTAAACAGTACATTACTCGACAGATATGCTTCACAAATTGAATTTTTAGAAGCTGATTCTCATTCAGGTGCTTTAAAATTCGAAACGTACCGCGGGGCAAATGTACTTGTACTTGGTTCTGGGGATATGCTTACTTCTTTAGTTTCTTCTTTATTAGAATCTGGTTTACCTACATTTCATTACCTCGTTACAGATCGGGATGAAACAAACTATGACAGAATACATGAGCTAATAGAACGTGCATATGAAGTTGATAACAGTGTACTCCTTCAAGAAATCGATACTACAATTGACCGTCCCTTGCATGAAGTGTTCGAACCTTTTGATTGGATTTTATATGTTTCCCAAAATGGAGACATTGATGGTTTACAAACAGTTCACACTATTTGTAGAGAAACGAAAAAGAATTTCATACCAGCTATTTGTTTATCTACACTCGGTATAGCTGGGCCTGTCGTAACGGAAAATCGTGATGAATGCTGGGAATCCGCATGGCATCGACTACATGAAACGAATTTACAAAATGAAAATTCATCTGATTCCTTCTCACCAATTACATCTGCAATGTTAACAAATGTAATCGTTTTTGAATTATTTAAGCATGTCGCAGATGATTCACATCGGGAAAAAGAAGCACAATTCTTTTTATTAAACTATGAAACACTTGAAGGAACGTGGCATTCTTTTATAAAACATCCTCTTGCAACTGATGAAAGTTTTACAATTGATACGATAGAAAATCTTTCTGAAAAACTTGAGCATCGGTCGAACCAACATACTTCAACTGATGTATTCCGATTTTTTGACTCATTAACTTCTAAAGAAGCCGGTATATTCCATGTATGGGATGAACAAGATTCATATCAATTACCGTTATCACAGTGCTATATTCAAGTAGCCACTCCACTATCAGATGGCCCAGCTCACCTTCTGCCTCTTATGACTTGCAGTGGATTGACTCATAATGAAGCACGCCGAGAAGCCGGTTTAACAGGAATTGAAACATATGTAGCAGAAATCATTCACCGCCTTATTCCTGAACATAACGATATCGGTATCGGTGCTGGAGAAACGATGACAGAAGGATTTTACCGGGCACTACAGCAACATTTAAACAATAAATTGTATGAGCGGCAGTCACATATGCTAGAAGAACTTACAACGATTGATTTAACTGATATTCACGATAAACATTGTAGATTTTATTACGAAGCTCTCTCTACAATTCATGAAACACCTAAAATCGCAATGAGTGAAGAGATTCTCAGTTTTCCAGCCGTTTGGGTTGGTATAAATGATAGATGGTACGGTGCATCTAATATTAATATGACGTTAGCGTTACGAAACGCACTACAACTATCACTCTTTCACGTTCAAAATGAAGAAATTCCTTACAGAGCTAATATTTTGTATGACTCATCTATTATTTTATATGACACTGATTCTTTTAGGGTGGAAATACAAGCGGAAGAAGAAATTCCAAGCGTACAATCTTTGCAACTCGCCTTACAACATTTAGAAGAACATAATTTTTATCCATTCGTATTTGATTTAGCGATTGAACCATTTTTGAAAGAAAACTTAGACGGTGTGTACGGAGTATTAATTGCAAAGGAGGACGGTTTATGATTCAAAATATATTGCTTATAGGAGATGGCCTACTTGCAGACTATGTACATGATCAATTATGCGAACAATATTCCATCATTCGTCAACATACCCTTACAGAAGAACTCCCTGAAAATATTCATCTCGCTCTCGTATTACATGACGGATCTCCTTCTACTATTCATCATGATGCCGAACTTATTTTTCGCTCAAATCATATTCCGTGGCTTCGTGGTTTCACTTCATTTGGCGAAGGTATTATCGGTCCTTACATTCATCCTCTTACGCCCGGATGTTCCCATTGTTCTGATGGACGCCGTTTTATCGCTGGCTTTGATCAAAAAGAAATGTGGGAACTACAGCGGAAATATGCCTTTAAAGCCGAAAATGGAACGAGGCGTGATGTACGTGCCACCCAAAATGGAATGTTACAAATGTGCCATCTTATTTGCGCAGAAACAGAAAAAATATTAACTCATAACCATTCTTCTTTAGAAAATGAACTTATTTTACTAAACTTACAAACATTACAATGTACGCGGCATTCTTTTCTTCCAGATCCTCTCTGTCCTGTATGTAGCAATTTACCTGATGATACTGCGGATGCGGCGGAAGTTTCTTTACAACCGAGTTTAAAAGTAAGCACCGAAACGTATCGCTGCCGTTCCATTCATGAATTAAACACATTTTTAACGAAAGACTATTTAGATTATCGGATCGGTATGTTGAACGGCAAAATGCAGCATTCTTTATTGCCATTTGCTGACGTCATTATAAACATGCCATTAATGTTTGGAAATGAAGGTGTTGCAGGCCGAACTCATTCATTTGCAGTGAGTGAAGCAACTGCTATTTTAGAAGGTTTAGAACGATATTGCGGTATGTCGCCTCGCGGGAAAAAGACAAATGTGCATGGTAGTTTTCATGATTTAGAGGAACATGCACTAAATCCCCTCACACTCGGTGTACATACAAATGAACATTACAATCGTGATAATTTTCCATTTAAGCCGTTTGATCCTGATTATGAGCAAAACTGGGTATGGGGATATTCTTTATCACAAAACAGACCGCTTTTAGTTCCTGAATCAATTGCTTATTATAGCCTCGGTCATCGAGATGCTTTCGTGTATGAAACATCAAATGGATGTGCAATTGGCGGTAGTTTAGAAGAAGCGATTTTTCACGGCATTTTAGAAATTGTAGAGCGTGATGCCTTCTTACTCACTTGGTATGCCGAATTACCTCTTCCCCGCCTTGATCTGAGTTCAGCAAATGATACAGAATTACAATTAATGATTCAGCGGTTACGTACGATTACTGGATATGAATTACACGCTTTTAATGCGACGATGGAACACGGCATCCCGAGCTTATGGGTAATTGCAAAAAATACACGTGAAAATGGAATGAACGTTGTTTGTGCGGGAGGCGCTCATTTAGATCCTATTCGAGCTTTAAAAAGTGCCATTCAAGAAATAGCAGGCATGTTACTTATAACAGACGATGAGCTCGAGCACAAAAGAGAATACTATGAAAAATGCTTACAAGATCCTTATTTCGTTAATAAAATGGAAGACCATAGTATGCTGTATGGATTGAAAGAAACGGAAGAACGTCTTCACTTCCTTTTACGAGAAGATGCACCGGTGCAAACGTTCCAAGAAATGAATGTATCACAGTCATTTGATATGGATTTAACATCCGATCTCCACCAACTTTTAAATCGTTTGCATCAATCTAATCTTGAAATAATCGTTGTAGATCAAACCGTTCCCCTTATAGAAAAGAACGGACTACACTGTGTAAAAGTCATTATTCCAGGCATGTTACCGATGACATTCGGCCATCACCTTACTCGTGTTACAGGATTAGATAGAGTCTATACCGTACCGATGACACTTGGATATAGCACTGAACCGTTAACAAATGAACAATTAAATCCAAATCCGCACCCGTTTCCATAGTAAAGGAGGGATTTCATGCAGCTAGATACTTTTTTACATCATCTCCATTTCTCTATTGATGAAATTATGCCGAATCATGAGGTGGACTGGAAAGACGCACCGCTTCCTTATAAATTATATCGAAATGTACCTACCATCCCGCTCTCCTTAGAAATCCCGTTATCTTTATCGAACTCTTCTACTACACCTACTCTAAATGAGATTGGTCACTACCTTTGGTATTCATTTGGTGTAACACAATTATGTCAGCTAAATAGCGAGAGAAATGTATTACGCAGATCCATTCCTTCAGGCGGTGCTTTATATCCGAATGAATTGTATATCTATTTAAAGATTGACGATTATCCAGACGGCATTTACCATTATGACGCCGCGCATCACCGACTTATTTTACTTCGCGAAGGAAATTTCGATTCTTATTTAGCAGACGCACTCGGTAATCGCTGTAATATACATGATTGTTTCGGTGCCGCATTCGTATCCACTATGTTTTGGAAAAACTTCTTTAAATACAATAACTTTTCATATCGCCTTCAAGGATTAGATAGCGGGGTTCTCATTGGACAATTACTAGAATGTGCAAAACAGTTCGGTTATACGAACGGCGTATACTTTCAATTTCTAGACCGTGCACTGAACCATTTACTCGGATTGTCAGAAGGTGAAGAAAGTGTGTATGCCGTTATTCCTTTAAGTACAGAGCCAGAAACTAATTGGTTTCACAATGATTACCGTGAAAATAAAACAGTTACTTCTCATGAGTTGTTGCAACAAATTCCGCCACTCGCACATGAACATTTCGTTCGCTCAAAACATGTAAATGAACATCCGATGATAACAAAAATAAATGAAGCTTCTATGATTGAATCGACAGAACACTTCCAAACACTACATCATGAAGAGCACTATCAACATAATACGTACGCTGTACAGCTACCGAAAGTAGAACGGTTATCGTATGATTTCCTACAACTTTGTAAAAAACGATATTCTCCTGATGCGGACTTTATTTTAACGAAATGGGATGCAGCTGAGCTCGCTACTTTACTACAAGAAGCGAGCCTCTCCTTCCCCTATTACAGCGACCTTGATGGTAAGTATGTAAATGAAAATGCACGCGTCTCATTATATGGATGTTTCTATAACGTAAAAGATATAGAAAACGGTGCTTACACTTATAACAGGAAAACACATTCCATACAACCAATTCGGTATGGGGACCTTCGTTATCTCCTTCAATCTAGTATGACGATGGATAACGTAAACCTTTTTCAAGTACCACTTTGCTTACATGTAGTCGGAAAGAAAGATTACTATACAAATGCATTAGGCTATAGAGGATACCGTATTCACCAAATGGAAGCTGGTATCCTCGTTCATAAACTCGTTTTTGCTGCAACTGCTATGGGGATGGGCGGGCATCCTTTACTAAGTTTTGATACAAATTCATGTGATCAATTGTACGGAATTGATGCTGGGAATGAAACGTCTCTTATTCAAGTTCCAGTTGGGGCATATCGGGCGCGGAATTGGTTAAAAGGGGCTTTGCATAATTAGAAGCACGCCGGTAGACGGCGTGCTTTTTTTAAAGGACTTAATTTATAAAAAGCGAAATGAGTATATATTCTTACATAAAAGGAGAATGTAACTTGAACATTTTACAACGATTAATTCAGCAAGCAAAAAACCCTCGCGGGACAATTGGTTCTTCCATGCTTTGTATTATGAACGCTGCACATATGAGACTAACAAATTGGGGATTACAAAAAATACATATACGTAAAGATGCAATTACTTTAGATATTGGTTGTGGCGGCGGCAAAACAATACATACTCTTTCAAAACGAATTCCATTTGGGAAAATATATGGAATTGATTATTCAGATCAAGCTGTTGAAAACTCAAAGAAAGCCAATATACAGGACGTAAAAAAAGGAAAAGTAATCATTCATCAGGCAAGTGTCTCCTCTATTCCTTACAATACAAACTTCTTCGATCTCATAACCGCTTTTCAAACACACTACTTTTGGCCCGATGTGGAACAAGATATAAAAGAAATATTTCGCGTCTTACAACCGAATGGATCTTTTTTATTAGTAGCTGAAACTTTCAAAATTCAACATCATATGGAGAAATGGAAAACGAATGAAGAATTAATAAACCTATTTTATAAAACAGGATTTACAAGTGTGAAATGCTATGAAGAAAGAGGTTGCCTTTGTGTAATAGGAATTAAGTAAAAAGCAGACCCTTTGAGGTCTGCTTTTTACTAGATTAACTTAAAAATACTCTTAATTTGTCTAGCAAATAACCAATTTTTCGTACCGTAGTTATCATTTAAACTATCTAAATTAATAGATTGTCCGTTAGCAAACTTTAATTCTAACGTTGTATTTTTGTCATTTGTTTTTAAATTACTATTTGTAATGGCATCATACTTTAATTTTTCAATCTCAATATATTCGTCTTTTTCTTGTCCGATCACGACATGGTCTTGGAAGAAGAAAAATACTTCTACTTTTTTACCGAAACAAAATACATTTTTCGTATAAATTAATGTCGCGTTATCAAGTCCGACACATACTTCTTTCATTTCTTCCACAACGTGTCCAAAGTCTTCTTCATGTCTTGTATTTGATTCAACAATCCATTCTTCGATTGTTTTCATATTAATTGCCATACTGCGCCCCCTGGTTCGTTCATTGCTTCGTTAAAAAAATAAATACTATATGAAAATATAAGCGATTAGTAATATGTTTTCAAGGGGGAACGGTATATTCAAAATAAAGCGAAACTTTAATCAATAGGGGTCTTCATCCCCACTGATTATTAGTTGAACCAATCGGGCTTTTACGGGCAGTTGATCCCCCACCTAACTTCTTTGCTTTCGCTGGATTTTGAGGTGGGGGTCTTACTGTCCGCAAATAGCGGGATAAAGTTAAATTTCAAAGTAATATAAAAGGAAAACCAATTTCATTAAATTTTAAACGTTTGAACGAGACATTCTTCATCATCAATTAACTGCTCTCTCTCATCAAATTCAATGTTCAGTTTTTTATATACTTTCTTCCAAAACGACACTGCTGGTACATTTTTTAGAAGTTCGATAACGAAATATTGTCCTCTTTTCTCTTCTAGTAAATTCTCAACAGCTTGTTTACCGATTCCTTTTCCTTTATATTGATTCAATATGAAAATATCATTAATACCAAAATCATTTTCCTTCTTCAAAAACGGACGTTCCAGTAGTAATAAGAATCCTACAATACTATGATCAACTTTTATAAAATACGGCGTGATTCCGTCATTTTTCCAAAACATATGCAAATCTTCGTATTCAAAAAATCCGTTCGCTCCGATAGTTATATTCATAGTGAACTTAGAAAGGTCATGAAGATATAAAGCGTACAAATTACGTAATATTTCTTTTTCTGATTCTTGAACCTTTTGAAGTGCTACAATCATAAAAAAACTCCCCTTCCTCATATGTAACTATTTCCCGATCCTCTTCATTCGACAAAAATGATAATTCCCCTTTAACAAAAAAATAGCACTTTAAAAAGTGCTATTCTGCTCTCCTTGCCGCTTGCTGAATTGGGTCCCACACGCTGTTATATGGTGGTGCATAACTTAAATCGACATCTTCTAAATCATGAATGCTCATTTTATTGAAAAGTGCCATCGCGATCACATCAATACGTTTATCTACGCCTTCTTCTCCAATTACTTGCCCGCCCAATAATTGTTTCGTATCGGAGCTATATAGTAATTTCAAGTAAAGTGGTTTTGCATTTGGATAATAGCCCGCCATATTTGTAGAATCTACTTTGACCGTTTTATACGGAATGTGTAGCCCTTTTGCTTCTTTTTCATTTAACCCTGTTCTTGCGAGTGTCAAATCCATAAATTTAATAATGCCTGTGCCTAACGTACCTTTAAAAGCTCTTCGTTTATCAAGCATATTCAGTCCAGCAAGTCGCCCTTGCTTATTGGCAGTCGTTCCGAGCGGGATATGATCATGAATTTCCTTTATAACGTGGTAATGTGTTGCGCAATCACCGGCTGCATATACGTCTTGCACATTTGTTTGCATATATGCATTTACTTCGATTGCTCCTTTATGATTCTTACGTATATTTGTCCCTTCAAGAAAATCAGTATTTGGCTTCACTCCAACCGACACTAAAACAAGATCTGCTTTATACGTACCTTTATCCGTTTCGATTGCTTCTACTCGTTCATTTCCTTTAAATGCTTTTACATTTTCATTCGTTAAAATTTCAATATGATGCTTATCTGCTTCTTTATGTATGTACTCTGCCATATCTGCATCATAAATCGTACCGATATGATCATTTCGCTCAATCATTCTTACTTTCTTACCAAGTTCGACGAATGTTTCTGCCATCTCAAGTCCAATAGCACCACCGCCAATAATCGTTACATCTTCAACTTTATTCGTTTCTAGCGTTTTTAATATGCGCTCAGCATCAGGAATTGTTTTTAAAAGATGAACGCCTTGTAATTCCCGTCCTTCCCATTCTGGCATAACAGGACGCACTCCAGTCGCAATTAATAATCGATCATATGGAAATTCAAAGACATCCTTCGTCTTCGTATGCTCTGCGTACACCATTTTCTTTTCCGTATCTACTTTCGTTACTTCATGACGCACTTTCGCATCAATTCCATATTTCTCACGAAACGTCTTTACGTTGCGCGCGATTAACTTTTCAGTTGAAGCGATAGCACCACTAATGACATACGGTAATCCACACTGAGCGTATGAATAAATTTCACCTTTTTCTAAAGTTACAACATTTGCATTTTCATCGTTTCTAACAATTTGCATAGCTGCACTCATACCAGCTGCATCTCCGCCAATAATGACATAGTTCACTTTACCACTCCTTCTTTTTTACATACTCTTTACGTTTTCCATATTTTATAGAAATAACACCTACTTCCATTGTAAAGAAAGAGAATTTCATCTTCAAATTTGGTGCACAAACTTATGTATAAATAGGTAACTGTCGTGTCTTATAAACAACATGTTTAATATGCTATAACAGTAACCAATTGAAAGTAGGTGAAATATACATGTGCGCTGGTCTTCTCGCTCAGTTTCCAGAGGAACCGAAAGAACCAAAACCCGCCTTGTCGCTTGATCAAGAATTTTCTATTAACGCAACCATTTATAGTGCTCGTGCTTGGTTATCTAATGATGAAACTTTTCCACAAACGATTTGGAAAGGCTCTCGCTTTGCTTCCGCATCACACGCTGGCAAGTCCATCTTACCAATCGGTACTGTAAAAATTTTAAACTTATCTGATGATACAATAACAGTTACTGCATCATCAGAATCAGATGATACTCTCAAAATAGTCGTACCCCCTCATTCTGAAGGTGTTTTAACATCTAACGCATTATCTGACGTGCAAGCAAGTACATCAGGAGGAGCAAGTAAAGTCACATTCCTCTTTCATATCTTTTTCTCAAGGGATCCTGGTTCAGATAAAAAACCATAAAAAAGGTACAGTTATGCACTGTACCTTTTTCACGCGCTCTATTCTCTTGATTTGATTAGTTCAATATTATAAGTTTCGATATCTGTTAACTTTCCTTTAAAATAAGGATTTTCTCTATACCAAGACTGTGTTGCAAAATACGCTTGCATATCTTTCGTTTGAAAAATATGTCCATGCCTTGCATATATTTCATTTCTAGCAATTTTCAACTGTTCTTTCGATAAATAGGTTAAATCTGTGCTCGTTAATTTTCGAATATCACTATCAGGAAAGATGAAACCATTATATACATACCCAGTCGCGGGCGTTGGAGTAACATTATAAACAACTGTTTTTTCTGCACTTTTCGTTTGGAATGGAAGATTATAAGACGAAAGTGCCGTTACCGTCTCTACTTTTGTCGTTTCCCGTCCATTTTCTCCATTTCGTTCTAAATAAATTTTCGCGCTTCCATCAGTCGCTACAGGCCCCCATGTAATTTCTTCTCCTGCGAGCGCTGTAACTGGTTTTTGATTTACGTACAATGTTGCACCAGGCGCGTTCGTTTGAACTGTAATATATTGACCTTGCAACGTTAAATCTATCGTTACGTTATTTTGGCTTTGTTTCATAAGTACAACCTTTTCCTCACGTGATAGTTTTACATAGTCATTTTTATATTCTGATTGAAACACTTGATTTCCCGGAAGAAATGGCCCATATTGCTTCTCAAACTTTTTGTCATCTGTCTTATCAATTTCTTTTCCGTTCATTTTTAACGATACGCCTTTTTCATTTGTAAGCAAAGTTGTATAGTACGTCTTCGCTTTCAATTTATACCGATCAAATATAAAGAAATACTTTCCGTCTTTCGTTAATGAAAAATCAGCTCTTTCTATTCCGTCCCGTTGTTTTTCACCTTGTCTCAAATATCCTTTTAATTCATTTACGTAAGATGGATTTTCTTTTATATATGAAAATAGAGGCGTTAAACTCTCTCTCGTTATCATAACCGACGGATCATCTGCCGTAACGATCTCAGCTAATTTCTCTCCGTCCCGCTCTTGTAAAATCGTAATCATCCGGTCTACTTGTGCCACCTGTGTATAATACGATGATCCGTACAAATACAATCCAATAATCGCTATAACAAATAGTGCTAACAGTGTAATGCCAACTTTTGTACCACTGCTCATGTTCTTCTTTACTACAGGACTTCCCCTCTTCATCCCGCAGTTTTGACAAAATTGTACACCATCTTCAAACTGAACTCCGCACTTTGTACATACATTCATTCAGTCAACCACCTTTTCATTAGAAGCCAGTTATCCCCTGTGTTAAGGCTTGAATTATCGTGCTAATGTAAGACCAAAGTACAATGAACGTTGCAATTCCAATTAAAACATTTGCAATAATAAGTGTGTAAACGAGATCTAATCCACCATTGTCTAGTTTTAATACGGCTACAGTTATACTAATCCCTATATAAGTTGCAACTACCGATAATAATATCGGTAAGAAAAAGATTAATAAAAAACTAAAAAGAAAAGAAAGAACTAATATGACAATAGCCGGCGTCGCTATCGTTCCCCATATACCAAATACTTCAAGAAACGAAAAAGATGATTTCATCATCTTACCACTTACAAAAATAATAAATCCAACAAATAAAGTTAAAATTAATAAAAAGAAAAAGACCGTTATAGATTCTCCAAAAAACGTGGGAGTAGATATATCTGGTGCAAATGTTCTCGTAACTGCTGATGCTGCACTCATCATTCTATAAAAAATACATGCTCCTAAAAAACAAATAAGAACAAGACTTAAAATTCCATTTCGCACTTCAATAGTGCCGCTTTTCATAATCGCTGTCGGTGCTTGTAATGCATGTTTAAAAAATTGAAAATAGCCGCTCGCAAACCGCTTCGCTTGTTCTACCGTTTCATTTGGACGCGTTTCCTTTTCTTGTGCCGCGCGCGCTTGTTCCGGCCCTTCTTCTTTGCCACTACTTGCCACTACTTCTTCCGTTAACGAATGTCCACAATTCCCGCAAAACTTTGCCTCTACTGCATGTTCTGTATGACATGACGGACATTTCATTCTCTTATCCCTCCTTAAGCATATACCTTATAGGGTGTTACAAGTTCAATATATGAATTTGTACATAAAACATGACTACAAGAAAAAGATTCTGAAATCCTTCTTCCGAAAGAAAATATATGTGCTAGCAATCTTGAAAAAAAATGCTATTATGAAACAGAATAAATAATATTTTTAACAGATTGGATGAAAGAAAATGGAATTGGTAAACTCAATTTTTCAAATACTCCTTACAAGCGTAATCCAATTATTATCTTTAATTGGCGTTATCATTGTAATTGGATTTCTATTAGGCTATTTAGAATCTCTCACACGCATGTATTGGTCGAGAGCTTTTGGAAGAAAAGGATTCCTATTAACGGCTTGGGTCGGTGTTCCGATTCACGAACTTGGACATGCCATTATGTGCGTACTGTTCCGTCATAAAATTGTGGCGACTCAGTTCTTCCCAACAGATACAAGTCAAGGGGCTTTAGGTTATATACAACATCAATACAATCAAAAAAGTGTGTATCAACGAATTGGGAATTTCTTCATCGGCATTGGGCCTATTATTTCTGGTATTACTGCATTAATCCTTTTAATGCGCTATTTCGTACCAGAATCATATTTTTTATTTAATACAACTCTCGAAAAAACGATTGCTTCTACTTCTATTAATGTAGAAATGATTCAAAACATGCTCTTGTCGACGTTTGTATTATTGAAAAGCTTATTTACAATCGGCAATTTATTGAATCCTTCCTTTTGGTTATTTTTATTTATCGCCATTTGCATTTCCGCACATATCGCTTTAAGTAAACCAGACATTAAAGGATCAATAGACGGTGTTGTCGTCATGTTTATCGTGTTATTTTTATTCAACATAATAGCAGGACTGTTTCAATACGACAGTAATCAGATAATTGGACAGGTTATGAAATATAATATGTATCTCATTGCGTTTTCTAGTGTGGCACTGCTGTTCTCTTGTCTTTCTACACTCGTTAGTTTTTCGTTTTATAAAATAAGAAGAGGGCGTTCTTTTTGAACGCCCTCTTCTTATTAATTATTCCCCTTATAATCACAATACTCAACAGGCACACGAGCATGCCCCTCTTCATCGGTACACCATGACTGTGATTGGAATGCAAGAAAGATACCAATCCATTCTTCTTCCTTTTCAAAGTGAATAAGTATTCCTCCATCTTGCCAGATGCCATCATCACCTTGCCATTTTTCTACATTCCCTTGATTCATGTGAATATCATGTATACCGTTTCCTGGTTTGAAATGAAAATAAGAATCTGATGTGTTTTCTTCTGGTCCCCATCTTTCGCCAAACGCGTAAATAATTGCTTTTTCTTCCATCGCTCGCTTTATATAACGTTCTATTTTTTCGTTTAAATCATTATCTGCTCCTGCTTTTTCGGGAGGCAAAGGAATCATTTGTTTTGAGTCAAATAGATTTCCTCTTACATAATCTAAAGCTACTTTCGGTTCATTATTTTTTACTTCCGTAAAACCAAATGGTAATGTCGGTAAAATATGAATCGCCTCTGACCTAATATTGTTATTCGCAAAATATAAAACTTCTGACGGATAACTTTGCGACTTTACGTTAATAGCAATACGATAATCTACTCCAGTCTCGCCCTGTAAATGAACTTGATAATGAGGTGTCTTCCCTTTTCCAATCTTTGATTGTATAACTGTACCTTTTAACACACCGTAGTTTTTTAGGGGCATACATTTCATCTCCTATTCATTTAGTAGAAGCTATTCATATTTAAATCATTATCCACTCATAAAAAAAATCCTCCTATGTTAGGAGGATTTTTAATTTCTCAACATATACCAAACAATAACCTCTACCAATACAAGCAAAACCGCACCAAAGATCATTAACGTCGTCTTCTTTAATAGTTCATTTTCACGGTAAGGGATATTACATAAGTAAGCACCTAGTGTAATCCGTGATGGACAAGCGATTGTCGCTACTGATGATGCGGTGTTTTGAAGTGTTGTGACATATTGCCACGGGAGTGCTACGTTTTGTGCGGTTTGCATTTGTAGTTTTATAAACATTGCATTTGATCCTGCGTTACTACCTGTTAAAAATCCACCAATAGCGCCAATAAACGGCGCAACGAAAACGAAAAAGGTTCCAAATGTATCACCAGCTGTCTTTGCGAGTAATGAATGCATGCCTGATGCACCCATTAGTTCTGAAATGGCGATAAACATTGTCGTAGTAATAGCAAAAGGAATCCATTGTTTGATTGTTTGCGAGAGTGATTGTTTAATAATATTAGACGGGATGCGGAAGAAAATAATAGTAAATAAGCAAGTCATACCGAGCCAAAATCCTGGTGAATATAGTAACTCTAGTTTGTAAGAGTATGATTTCAAATCAAGAACCGCATATGATCTGAACAAATCATGTAATGCTGGAACGAGGCGAGAAAGTAAAATACAAACTGTTAGAAATATATAAGGGCTAATAATTTTTATAATGGATACTTCTCTCTCCGTTGCAGCCGCATGTTCTGTTATAAGATTTTGCCCACTTTTTCCTTTTAATTTAATGATAAGAAAGCCAAATGTAATCGTTACGATAGAACTTAATATCCCGGCTAGTTCAACACTTACGTACGCATTAGAAAGATAGATTCCGAGAGAAAATAATAGAAAGAATCCTACTCCTTCTTTCCACTTTTCTATAACCGCTTGCCAGCCGCCAACAACGTGTAAAGAAAGAATAACAAAGTAAGCAAACATCGGAATACTTAATAGCGCTGTATTTGTACCAAGTGTTGTAAGAGGCATATTTATTAGCTGCGAACCGATAATCGTACCAGTTGCCATTGCGCCCCATGAACTAGCTAGTAAGCCGATAAATGAGAGCAGTACAGCTTGAAATGGTTTATATCCTAGTGAAAGAAAAATAGGTGCTGCAACCATGAAGCCAATTCCGAATCCACTTACCGATTCAATTAGTGGGCAAATACCAAAGCACATAAGAAGCATTTGTAATAAACGATCTTGCGTCACTTCTTCTAAAAAACGCGCTACTTGGTCGATGTACCCCATTTTGTTCATGAGGTGAAATAAAAAAATACCGAAAAATAAAACGTACCCGACAATAAAACAAATTAACCATCCTTTAATCGTTGCGTGCACAGTTTCACTTATCCCTAATTGAAACATTGGCGAGAGTAAAACGATTCCAACAGACACAGCATAAGAAATTAACGAAGACCTTAATGACGTTTGTTTAAATAAAAATAAACAAATGAAAATCATCATAATTGGGATAAGTGCCAACAATATGGCCATGTTATCATCTCATTTCGTTTAAAATACAATTTTTAACTATTATATAACAGATGTTGTAATTTTCAATTGTTTTTAAGACAGATTTAAAAAAGGAGCCAAACGGCCCCTTTTCATTCACTCCCATTTTCTATTATCCTGAAAAACTGTCTGCTGTCCGATTATTTTTTTCAACACAACAAACACAATGTAAGTACATATTGCTTGCAATGCAATATTCCAAAATTTCATTAATGTAAATGAATGAATCCGTAGAAATAATTCGTTTAATAATACAATCGAAACGATAATAAATAATTCTATACTAATCGAAAATAGACATATTTCTAAAATAGACTGTTCTTGAATGCGATTTAAGTTGGAAAAGATAAATACATATCCTAAAAATAGAGCCATCAACTCTATTTTCGTCATGCTAATGAGCCAAGCGTATAGCGGTACAGTTAAAAGAAGATATAGTAGTTTACGTCTTAGCATGCCTTCTCACCCTCTAGATTATATGTATTTTCTGTATATTTTAACATTTATTACGCAAAACAAAAAGAAGAGACTACGCCTCTTCTTTTTGTTTTGTTGCCTGTATTAATTCACATATTTCTTCTCGTTTTTCATTTTCTAATAACTCAATCACTTTACTTCCAACGACAACACCGTCACATATTGTAACCATTTCTTCTACATGTTCTTTTGTTGAAATGCCAAATCCAGCGACTACTGGTAAGTTGACGTGTAATTTTACTTTTTCTAAGTAACTATGAATCTCCTCTTTAAAGTTTTGACGTACTCCCGTTACGCCCGCTACTGTAACAGCATAAACGAACCCTTCTGATTCACTCGTGATTTTTCCAATTCTTTCAATAGGGCTCGTTACGGTAACGAGTGGAATAAGCGCAATGTTTGCCTCTCGAAGTAACGGCGCAATAATATTTTGTTCTTCATACGGTAAGTCTGGAACGATAATACCATCCACACCGGCCTCTAAGCACTTCTCTACAAATCGTTCTTTTCCGAATGCGAGTACTGGATTTAAATATGTCATGAGTACAAACGGAATTTGCACTTCTTTCCTTACCTCTATTAATGCTTGAAAAATACCTTTTACTGTTACACCGCTATCTAGCGCTCGTTTCCCTGCTCTTTGAATCGTTGGACCGTCTGCGACTGGATCCGAAAACGGAATGCCGATTTCAACGATGCTCGCTCCTGCTTCATCTAAAAAACGAATTCTTTCTTTTAATTTTTCAAAGCCACCATCTCCGCCCATTACGTACGGAATAAATGCTTTCTTACCATTTTCAAACGCTGCTTTAATTTTTTCTACTCCCATTTTTTACACCTCTTCCATATAACGTTTTATACTCTCTACATCTTTATCACCACGGCCAGATAAACAAATAACAAGTCCTTCATCTTCCTTCATTTTCGGAGCTAATTTTAATGCGTATGCGACAGCATGCGAGCTTTCTAACGCCGGGATAATGCCTTCTTTTTTCGTTAATAATTGAAATGCTTCTAATGCTTCTTCGTCTGTTATCGAATGATAAGAAACGCGGCCAATATCTTTTAGCAAGCTATGTTCTGGACCAACACCTGGATAATCAAGTCCTGCTGAAATAGAGTGTGCTTCTTGAATTTGTCCTTCTTCGTTTTGCAGAAGATACATCATTGATCCGTGGAGAACGCCAACGCTTCCTTTCGTTAAAGTTGCTGCATGCTTTTCTGTATGAACGCCTTTTCCAGCTGCTTCTACGCCGTAAAGAGCAACTTCTTCATCGTGTACGAACGGATAAAACATCCCCATCGCATTACTACCACCGCCAATACAAGCAACGACTGCTTCTGGTAACTTTCCTTCTAACGCCTCATATTGTTTTTTCGTTTCATTTCCAATTACACTTTGGAAATCACGGACAATTTGCGGGAATGGATGTGGTCCGAGAACAGATCCCATAATGTAGTGCGTATCATGCACATGTGAAACCCAGTAACGAAGCGCCTCGTTTACCGCATCTTTTAATGTACCGCTACCTGCCGCTACACTTTCTACTTTCGCTCCGAGTAATTCCATTCGGAACACATTTAATTTTTGACGTCTTACATCTTCTTCTCCCATAAAAATGACGCATTCTAATCCGAGAAGAGCACATACAGTAGCTGTTGCAACTCCGTGTTGTCCAGCTCCTGTTTCAGCGACAACTTTTTTCTTGCCCATTCGCACTGCAAGTAGTGCCTGACCGATTGTATTGTTAATTTTATGAGCTCCTGTATGATTCAAATCTTCACGTTTTAAATAAATCTTTGCACCACCGCAATACTTCGTCATATTTTCAGCATAATATAGCGGTGTTTCTCTTCCGACGTACGTTTTTAAATAATGATTTAATTCCTTTTGAAATGCTTCATCTTGCATCGCTTCTTTATATGCTTCTTCTAGTTCTAGTACAGATTGCATTAACGTTTCTGGAACGTATCGTCCTCCGTATATACCGTAATGTCCTTTTTCATCTGGATATGCGTAGTTCATTTGGAACACTCCTTCGCTTTTATAATAAATTGTTTTATTTTCTCTACATCTTTCTTTCCTTCTGTCTCTACTCCGCTGCTCACATCGACCATATATGGCCGAACAGTTCGAATTGCTTCTTCTATATTAAGAGCGTTTAATCCACCAGCTAATATCATTTTCTTTCGCAATTCTTTTGGCATATCTCTAAGTAGTTCCCATGAAAATGTCTTTCCATTTCCTCCATGAAACTTTTCTTTCGGGCTATCAAATAATATATAATCCGCTTCATACCCTTGGGCGTTTTTCATATCACTCTCTGAAGTTACTCCTAGTGACTTTATAGACGGAATATTCAATCTTCTAATTTGATAATTGTCTTCATCCCCATGTAGTTGTACATGTGTTAACCCGCACTCATCTGCAATTTTCTGGATCACTTCTACTGATTCATTTACGAAAACACCGATTTTTAACACGTTGGCTGGAAGCTCCTGAATGATTTCTTCCGCTCTCTTTGGAGTGATTTCCCGCTTACTTTCTGCAAAAACAAATCCGAGTGCATCTGCGCCATATTCGCACGCACTTTTCGCTGTTTCCACATCAGTGATGCCGCAAATTTTCACTTTCATATATTCACCTTACAATCTTCAAAAAAACTACTAATAGAAGATGATGTCATAAGCGCCTCTCCAACTAATACA
The DNA here is from genome assembly GCF_038006365.1 of Bacillus sp. FSL L8-0152. NCBI lineage: Bacteria > Bacillati > Bacillota > Bacilli > Caryophanales > Bacillaceae > Bacillus > Bacillus sp. FSL L8-0152. The sequence continues at coordinate 1,314,334 of NZ_JBBOVB010000001.1, read as the reverse complement.
CCTTCGGCTCCAGCTCTTTTAACACGAATAATATCTTCTTTTGAATGAATGCCACTTTCACTAATCCAAAGTAGTTTCTCCTCATTCAATCTTTTTCCAAGCTTTTCAGTTTGGCTTAAATCTACTTCGAACGTTTTTAAATTACGATTATTAATGCCAATAACGTGCGGATTTAATACAATCGCAGTTTCTAATTCCTGTTCATCATGAACTTCAACAATCGCTTCTAATCCTTTTTCTAACACGTAGCTATACAGCTCTTTTAACTTCTCTTTCGTTAACGCTGCTACGATTAGTAAAATAATATCTGCTCCCGCTTCATACGCTCTATCGATTTGAATCTTATCGATTATGAAATCTTTACATAAAAGCGGAATGTTACTTTCTTCTCTTGCTGTTTGTAAATCGTGAAACGATCCTTTAAAAAATTGACCATCTGTTAAAACAGATACTGCTCCTGCACCACATTTCTCATATGTTCCCACTTGTTTTCGTACGTCAACGTGTAAATTGATATCTCCTTTTGATGGTGATGCTCGCTTTACTTCTGCAATGACAGTAAACTGCTGTAACGCTTCTACAAGTGAATGTGTCTTTCTTTTTGTTTTTACTGGTGTATATATTTCATATAACTCCGCAACTTCCTTTTTCTTCTGTTCTAAAATTTCATCTAAAATCGTCCCCACTTTAGTTCACCCTTTCTAATTTTTCGTTGCTTGCTACAATTAATAAGTTTAATTTGGCTAATGCTTTTCCAGAGTCAATGCTATGTGCCGCGAGTTTAATTCCTTCTTCAATCGTTTCCGTTTTTCCATTTGCGAAAAGAGCTAGACCTGCATTTAATAAAACGGTATCGCGATAAACACTCTTTTCTCCGCTCAATACGCCGACTGTAATCTTTGCATTTTCTTTTGAATTCCCCCCTCTAATTTCTTCATTTTTCACTCTTGAAAAACCATACTTTTCTGGATCAATACTCATTTCCACTATTTCATTATCTTTTAAAAGGACTACGTGATTTTCCCCTTGTAATGATGCTTCATCTAAAAAACCACTTCCATTTACGACAAGTGCTTGTTTCCGGCCTAACTTTTGTAATACTTGCGCAACTGGTAATAACATATCTCGTTTATAAATACCGACAAATTGTGTTTCTAAATTCACTGGATTTGTTAAAGGGCCAATTAAATTAAAGATCGTCGGCACGTTTAACTCTTTTCTTATTTTCATAATGCGCCTTAGTGCTGGATGCATCGCTGGTGCAAATAAAAATGCAATGCCCACATGCTCTAGTAAATAATCAATTTCGCTTGGCGTACTGCTAATATTTACACCTAATTCTTCTAATAAGTCCGCACTTCCTGTTTTACTAGAAACAGCACGATTACCATGTTTTGCAACCTTTACACCTGCTCCTGCCAGTACGAATGCTGAAGTTGTGCTAATATTAAACGTTTGAGCACCGTCACCACCCGTCCCGCAATTGTCCATTGCTCCTTGTATATGGTTCGAAAACGGCAATGCCTTTTCGCGAAGAGCTCGAACAAGGCCGTATATTTCTTCTGCAGTTTCACCTTTCGCTTTCAGTAAGACTAAGAAAGCTGCAATTTCACTTTCTAATATGTTTTCACTTAATAAAAGTAGTCCTGCTTTATACATTTCCTCTTCTGTTAAATGTTGACCCTCCACTAATTTACGAAGATAGTTATTCATACTCTTTCCTCCCCTTTTACTTCTGTTAAAAAGGCAAGTATTAACTTTCCGCCTTCTTCTGTTGCGATTGATTCCGGATGAAACTGTAATCCGAAGAGCGGATAATAATTGTGACGAACTGCCATAATTTCTCCATCGTCCATCGCTGTCGCTAGTATGTCAAAACACTTTGGCAAGCTCGTGTGCTCTGCAACAAGGGAATGATAGCGCATCGCCGTTAGCGGCTGTGTAGCGTATGAAAAGATTGACGTTCCGTTATGTTTCACACGCGATGTTTTTCCGTGTTTAATACGTTCTGCTCTAACAATGTCTCCTCCAAATGCAGCTATGATCGCTTGGTGGCCTAGACAAATCCCTAATATGGGAACGTTCTTATAAAAATGGCGGATGACATCGATACAAATGCCAGCATCCTCTGGTTTTCCTGGTCCTGGTGAAAGTACAATTCCTCTTGGATTCATCTCTTCTAGCTGTTCTATCGTTATTTGATCATTTCTTACGACTACAATATCTTCTTCGTATTCACCAAACAGTTGATACAAGTTATAAGTAAATGAATCATAATTATCAATTAGTACAATCATTTCATTACCTCCAATAGTGCTCTCGCTTTATTTAACGTTTCTTCATATTCAGCTACTGGGTCTGAATCATAAACAATTCCCGCTCCTGCCTGAACGTATGCTTTTTCACCCTTTACGACCATCGTTCGAATAGCGAGCGCCATATCAAGATTCCCTGAAAAACTAACGTATCCAACTGCACCCGCGTATACATTTCTTTTTTCATTCTCTAGCTCATTTATAATTTCCATCGCTCTAATTTTCGGAGCTCCCGACACTGTTCCTGCTGGTAGACAATACGCTAATGCATCAAATCCACTCATTTGTTTTCGCAATGTTCCGTAAACTTCAGATACAATGTGCATAACGTGAGAGTATTTTTCTACTTTCATATATTTATCTATCGTAACCGAGCCGATTTCGCTCACTCTACCAATATCGTTTCGCCCAAGATCTACAAGCATCATATGCTCTGCTCGCTCTTTCTCATTGTCTAACAGTTCTTTTGCGATTTCCTCATCTTCCCTCTTCGTTTTCCCTCTCGGTCTTGTACCAGCAATTGGATTCGTCATTACTTTATCCTCCCTTACTGATAGCAAACTTTCCGGTGAAGAACCGAGTACAACATAATCTTGAAAATCGATATAGAACATATATGGTGATGGATTTGCAATTCGAAGTTTTCGGTATAACGCGAATGGATCACCAATACATTCACTTTGTAAACGCTGTGACAGTACGACTTGGAATATGTCTCCGGCTCTTATATGTTCTTTCGCCATTTCTACCATCTCACAAAACTCTTTTTCCGTTATAGAAGAAGTGAATGATAATGTGGATTGTATTGCATTTACTTCAGTTTCTTCTCCTTGTAGCACTTCCTCTTTGTATACTCGTAGCCTTTCGTATACTTCCTCATAATCTGCTGAATCATCTTCCCTGCATACATATACAAACGACAACCTTTGGCGTAAATGATCGTAAACGATAAACTCACGATATAGTAAGAGGTGTACTTCCGGAATATTTAATGGGTCGTGTAAATCCGCTCCAATGTTTTCATACTGCCGAATGACATCATATCCAATATAACCAACTGCTCCTCCGCAAAATGGAAATGGGCTGTCTACTTGTGATGGTGCGATTATTTCTTCTAACACTTGTAGTACGTTACCTTGTAACTTTTCTGCCCGGCCGAAAATCGTTCGTTCTACTTCCGTACCAACGCTTTTTACTTCTCCATAAGGATTACATCCTAAGTAAGAATAACGCCCTTTATCTTGATGAAGCTGTGAACTTTCTAATAAAAATTTCTTCTTTCCTTTCATACGTCTATATAAAGAAATTGGCGTAATGCTATCTCCTTCTTCTTCAGTAATTACTAAAAATGTCTTTCTCTCTCTTTTTTGTTTTATAAATTCTTCTTTCGTCATCATGTCCTTCACCTCACTCTGAAAAATAAAAAAGTCCCCTACATATCGAAAATATGTAGAGGACGATAAATATACCGCGGTACCACCTCGTGTTGGATGCAAAAGCATCCCGCTTTGTTCAGGTACAAATTTTATACCTTATCCTTGTAACGGCGGAACCCGGGTTGCCTACTAAAAATAATTGTTCAGCATACCTCTCGTAAGCCCATTCCGTATATGGCACCGTACCGGGCTCCCACCTATTCCCGGCTCTCTGTAACGTCTCCAATATACGTACTCTTCTTACTTAAACGATTTCATTTATTTAATTTTTTATACACAAAAAGGGAGTACTCATCCTATAGAAAGGACGGGTACTCCCGTGGTGCCACCTTAATTCGTTACAAATGTAACGCACTTTACCGTATCAAAAACAATACGTGTCTCTTGTATCGATGAGATCATGTCGCCAAAGCCTACTTCTTTCGTTTCGGTTTGGAAGCTCCGAAGCCCATTCCACATCAATTCCATACTGATTCGCACCAACCATCAGCTCTCTGACATGTTCATCATGTGTACTCTTCTTCATCAACGCTTGCATTTTTTTAAGTTGCACTCATTATAGACCTGACTTTTTTCACAAGTCAATACTTTTTTAAAAATTTTATTTTTCTTTCCTTTCAATATTATATTGACAAAACAACCTCTTTTTATGTAAATATAATAAATACTCTATTAAAAATAAGGTTTTTTGTATGAATATTATATATTAAAAAAGTAAAATAACATCAAAAAACGCTTACATTTCTGAAAATTCGTATTTCTATATGGATTTTTCAGAATAATCATGATAGATTATAAAGTGAAACTTTAATCAGTAGAGGGTGTTCATCCCCACTGATTATTAGTTGAACCAATCGGGCATTAACGGACAGTTGATCTCCCACCTAACTTCCTTGCCCAGCCAATTTTAAGGTGGGAGTTTTGCTGCCCGTTAATGCGGGATAAAAATATGCATAACCCATCAAAAGACCTGACAAAAGAAAGGGGAACTACATGAGTACGCAGATGTTAACTTTAACTTCTATCTCTATTTACATGCTCGGGATGTTAGTAATCGGCTATTTCGCCTACAAACGAACGTCCAACTTAACAGATTATATGCTTGGCGGGCGTACACTAGGCCCCGCAGTAACAGCATTAAGTGCTGGAGCATCCGATATGAGTGGTTGGCTTTTAATGGGATTACCCGGTGCAATGTTTAGCGTTGGATTAAGTAGTAGTTGGATTGCGATCGGCCTAACACTAGGCGCATATGCAAACTGGCTTTATGTCGCTCCTCGCTTACGTACCTACTCAGAAATTGCAAGCAACTCTATTACTATTCCAGAATTTTTGGAACACCGTTTCCACGACAAATCTCATATGCTACGCTTAGTATCCGGACTTGTTATTATGATTTTCTTTACTTTTTATGTAGCTTCAGGATTAGTTTCAGGCGCTGTATTATTTGAAAATTCATTTGGCATGAACTATCATGTTGGATTATTCATTGTTGCAGGCGTTGTTGTCGCTTACACATTATTTGGTGGTTTCTTAGCAGTAAGTTGGACAGACTTCGTACAAGGAATCATTATGGTAGTCGCTCTTATTCTTGTTCCTATCGTAACAATTATGAATTCGAACGGACTTGGACCTGCATTTGATACAATTCGATCTGTAGATCCAACACGTCTAGATATTTTTAAAGGTGCCTCTACTTTAGGAATGATTTCTCTATTCGCATGGGGCCTTGGTTATGTCGGACAACCTCATATTATCGTACGCTTTATGGCAATTTCTTCTGTAAAAGAACTTAAAAGTGCACGAAGAATTGGTATGAGCTGGATGATTTTCTCTGTTGTTGGAGCTATGTTTACTGGTCTTATTGGTATTGCTTACTATTCACAACAAGAGTTAACATTATCTAACCCAGAAACAATTTTCCTTGAACTTGGAAAAATTTTATTCCACCCACTTATTACTGGATTTTTATTAGCCGCTATTTTAGCAGCGATCATGAGTACAATCTCATCTCAGTTACTCGTTACTTCTAGTGCCGTAACGGAAGACTTATATCGTACATTCTTCAAACGTTCTGCATCTGATAAAGAACTTGTATTTGTCGGTCGTATGGCTGTGCTTGTTATTGCCTTAGTTGGGTGCGCTTTAGCGTTTAAACAAAATGATACGATTTTAGCTCTTGTTGGGTACGCTTGGGCTGGTTTTGGTTCTTCATTTGGACCTGCTATTTTATTAAGCTTATATTGGAAACGTATGACGAAATGGGGCGCGCTTGCTGGTATGATTTCTGGTGCCGCTACTGTTATTATATGGACTCAATTCAAATTCTTAAAAGATTTCTTATATGAAATGATTCCAGGTTTCGCTATTAGTTTACTAGCCATCGTAATTGTTAGTTTACTAACACAACCTTCAAAAGAAGTTGAAGAGCAATTTGAGGATTTCGAAAAACAACATCGTCATAATTTATAAAAAAAATCTCTGCTGTTATCGTAACAGCAGAGATTTTTTACAGTTCGACAATCTTCTTATCAAATTTAACAAATTCTTTATGTTTCGTTAAATTTAACATAACACTACTCCTTTATAGTATGAGTATCAGCACTTATACAGAAAGGGGACTCCAACATGTTAGCAGCTTTCCAGCAACAACAAACACGAAAATTTTCACCTATCACAAATACTTCTGCGTCTTGTTTAAACATGCAACCTAACCCGCCTAAAATTTCAATTGCTCCTTCTGTTATTTCAGTCATCGGTGTTCATATGGAAAAACATAAATTAAAAATAAAAACGGGACAAAACATTGTGTTATCAGCTTCCATTTTGCCAATACAAGCAACGCATAAAGAGCTTATTTGGTCAAATATGAATTCTGATATCATCACCATATATCCAAAAGGCGACACCGTGACAATTACTGGAAAAAGCGCAGGTAGAGCAGTCGTAATTGTCACAACTGCTGAAGGCAAATTCCGTGACCTATGTGTCATTCATGTACAACCTTATATGACAAATCCAAAGTAAAAGAGTGGCTTTGTAGCCACTCTTTTACTTGATTTCAATATTTGAGTTTTTACTTTTTACAAGATTAATAAATTGTTCTTTATTTCTTGGAGAAATAATTTCTGCTTTATATGTATCGTAAACAATTTCAAGTCGGTCAAATGATAATGCATGGGCTGCTATTGGATTTTTCGTATTTGAAATTTGTTTTATATCTCGTATAAAAATACGTTTTGTAACGTGACCCGATCTAATCGTAATTATTTCTTCCCGGGCAATATATTTTGCCAAAAAACAACTCCAGCTAAACAACATTGCTAATGGAATTGTAAAAAGCAAAAGAAAATATTCTCTCCCTACAAAAATTGGTGCAAAACAAGCACCCAAAACAATAAAAAAATTGGATATAACCATGTATCTTTTTTTGATGGAAACTCCATTTCCCTCCCCCTTCTACGCCCGTATTTCTAAAAAAAAAAAGAGAAGTATCACAACTTCTCTTTTCTCCCCTAACACTATAATTCCTGTGTGTACACCGGCTCGTTTACGACATTTTTTGATGTTCGCTTTTGTTGCTGCAGTAAGAAAACAGATACACCAAACAATACGAGCATGCTACCGATAATTTGCATTGCATTTAATTTTTCTCCAAGTAAGAAGAACGCAAGTATAGATGCTCCAACAGGTTCTCCTAAAATACTCATTGAAATTGTCGTTGCATTTACATAATTTAATAGCCAGTTATTAATTACATGTGACACTGTCGGCACAACCGCAAGTAAAAGAAAAACGGTCCAATCCCACTTCGTATAACCTGTAAAGGGGACTTGCAATATGACATTATAAATCCCCATAAAAAGACCTGCGAATGCAAAGACTGTAAAGCTATAAATCCAGTGTGATACTTTCTTTACTGTCGTTTGCCCGATAAATAAATAACCGACAACTGCTATTACACTTAGAAAGGATAATATGTCTCCATAAATTGCTTGCTTACTTAAACCTAAATCTCCCCAACCAATGCACATTACGCCTAGAATAGCGATTCCCATCGTTGCAATGGCTGAATATGTTGTTCTTTCTTTGAACAGAAAAAAACCTCCAACTAAAGATACGATCGGTTGAAGTGCCAAAATAATTGTTGAACTAGCAACTGTTGTATGCTTTAAAGATTCAAACCATAAAAGAAAATGAAGTGCTAAAAAGAAACCAGATCCAATTAAAAAGCCCCAATCTTTCATTTGAATCCTATTAAATTCCTCTCTTTTTTTCCATACGATAGGCAGCATAATAAGTACGATAATCCATAAGCGGTACATACTTAATATTGAAGATGGTGCTGAGGACATCTTTACAAAAACTGCTGCAAAGGAAATAGCAATTATAGAAATAGCCAATGGTAGTGCGATTGATTTTTCTTGTTTCAAATCCTGTCTCCCCTCTCACCTGTCAAAAATCCCACTTCATTATATCCGTTTTCTTTCGTAACTTAAATACTAATTTTTTAGATTCTTCGTACCATTATGGTAAAATAGAAATTAAGGCACCAATTAGTGAATATTTATTTCCTTTTTCACTACAAGCGTCGCTCTTACAATCGTTACAGTAAATTTTTATTTAGGGGGATCTACATGAGTCAAACAATAGGGAGAATTGAAGAAATTTCATTTTATAGCGCATCACTTCAAGAAGACGTTACGCTTCTCGTTTATTTGCCAGTAAATTACACACCACTGCACAAACATACAGTTGTAATTGCACAAGATGGTAGAGATTATTTTCAGCTTGGTAAAGCGCACCGTGTAATTGAGCGCCTTCGTGAAACTGAAGAAATTGACCGTACAATTATTGTCGGTATTCCATATAAAAATGTACAGGATCGTAAAGAAAAATATTTCCCAAGTGAAGTGAAAAATGCTGCATATATTCGTTTCCTTGCTCATGAACTTGCACCATATATTGATGAAAATTATCCAACGTACCAAATGGGAAAAGGTCGTGTTTTAATTGGTGATTCTCTTGGCGGAACAGTTTCCTTTATGACTGCACTTATGTATCCGCATACATTCGGTAAAGTCGTTATGCAATCACCATTTGTGGATGAGACAGTGATGAACTTAGCAAAAGACTTCAAAGATCCACAAGCATTAGAACTGTATCACGTCATTGGTACAGAAGAAACGGCTGTAAAGCGTACTGATGGACAAGTATCTGATTTCGTAGAACCAAACCGTGAGTTAAATACACTTCTCACAGATAGAAATTTCATTACGCATTACGAGGAGTTTGAAGGTAATCATACTTGGAAATATTGGCAAACTGATTTACCGAAAGCCTTCTCTCATATTCTATCAATGAAATAATAGAGAGCAGTATTCAGAATAATTTGATATAATAGATAAAGAGATTTATTTATCTCAAAATCTAACTAGACTTACAAAGGGAGGAATTGGAACATGAAATTAGGCATTGTAATTTTTCCATCTAAAATGATTCAAGATAAAGCGAACGGATTGCGTAAGCGTTATGACCCGCACTACGCATTAGTTCCGCCACATATTACATTGAAAACACCCTTTGAGACGCAAGATGAACAATTAGAATCGATTGTAAACGAGCTACATACAATCGCAGGTAAAACGAATCCTTTCACCCTTCATGTTGGGAAAGTTGGTTCATTCGCACCTGTTAATAACGTCCTTTATTTTAAAGTAGAAAAAACACCTGAACTTACTTTCTTAAATGAAGAAATGCATGGCGGGTTATTCACACAAGAACGCGAATATGCTTTCGTACCTCACTTAACAATCGGACAAGGCTTATCAGATGCAGAGCATGCTGATGTATTGGGTCGATTACGTATGAAAGATTTCTATTATGAACAACCAATTGATCGTTTCCATCTTCTATATCAATTAGAAAATGGAACATGGACTGTACACGAAACATTCCACCTTGGAAAGGGGAACAACTAATTTGCACGCACAGATTGTACAAACGGACGAACAACTAAGAGATGCATTCTCTGTACGTAAACAAGTGTTTGTAAATGAACAACGTGTCTCTGCTGAAGAAGAGTACGATGAGTTTGAAGAAACTTCAACACACGTTGTTATATATGACAATGATGTTCCAGTTGGTGCTGGACGTTTTCGCACCCTTGATGGTATAGGGAAAATGGAACGCATTTGCGTGCTAGGTTCCCATCGTAAAAAAGGTATCGGAAAAATTGTTATGGATGCGCTTGAAGCGTATGCAAAAGAAAATTCGCTACCAAAATTGAAACTTCATGCTCAAACACATGCTGAAGATTTCTATAAAAAACTTGGCTATGTAACGAGTTCTGATGTATTTATGGAAGCAAATATCCCGCACGTCGTAATGATAAAAGAATTGTAATTTGAAAGCAGGAGGTGACCCCTCCTGTTTTTTACATTGCTATTTTCTTTTTCTTCCGCTAAAGTTAAATGTTGATGCTATAGTTTTGAAGGTGAACATATGACACAAGAAAAATTTTCACAAAAATCGTTAACACACGCCGATATTCCGCGTGCGACATATCATATTCCGAAAACATCTACCCATTTAATTATGGAAGAAGATGTAGATGCGGCTTATTTCCGCGCTCTCGAACAACAAAATGTTTTTTTAAACGAAAAACAATTAGAAGCCGTGCGCACAACAGAAGGTCCTGTTCTCACACTAGCTGGTGCTGGAAGCGGGAAAACATCTGTTTTAACAACTCGCGTTGGCTATTTAGTAAATGTAAAACAAGTTCATCCACGAAATATTTTATTACTTACATTTACACAAAAAGCAGCTGAAGAAATACGAAGTCGTGTTGCGAAGTTACCGGGTATGAATCATGCAGCAAGTAGCTATGTTGTTGCTGGTACATTCCACTCTGTTTTCTTAAAATTGCTTCGTAGTCAAGGGTATAATCAGCAAATTTTAGCAAATGAAAAACATAAACAAATTATGATAAAGAAAATCTTAAAAGAATTGCGTTTAAAAGACGATTATGATGCGGAAACGATACTCGCGATGATTTCACTTGAGAAAAACAAATTAAATCGTCCGAAAGATGTAAAAGCGAAAACACCAGTGGAACAAGAATTTAAAGAAGTATATGAACGTTTTGAAGAAGTAAAACAACGATACAATTATATTGATTTCGATGACATCTTATTGGAAACATATTATATGTTAGAAAATAATGCTCCTTTACTAACTCAATTACAACAACGTTTTCACTACATTGAAGTAGATGAGTTTCAAGATACATCGTATGCACAATATGAAATTGTAAAATTGTTAGCCACACCAAGAAATAATTTGTTCATCGCAGGTGATGATGATCAAGCTATCTATGGCTGGCGAGGGGCAAGTCACCAAATTATTTTATCTTTTCCAAAAGAATTTGATAACACAACAATCATTGCACTAAATACGAATTATCGATCCAATCCCTTTATCGTCGGGCTTGGAAATGAAGTTATAAAATTAAATCAAGAACGTTTTGATAAAGAGCTATACTCCGTTCGTGAGGAAGGTGTACAACCTTTTTATTCAAGACCTGCTACGACTCTTGATGAAGCAAATCAAATTTTACAGCTCATTCAAGAAAAAGTGGATAGCGGTGAACGAAACTATAAAGATTTTTGTTTACTGTATCGCACACATTCTGTAAGCCGTTCGTTACTTGATCAGCTTACCATTCATAAAATCCCGTTTATTAAACACGGGGCGAGCCAATCATTTTATGAACATTCTTTAATTAAGCCTGTATTAGATCATTTAAGACTCGTGATTGAGCCGTTTCGACTAGAATCACTTTCAAACATATTGCCGACGATGTATATCGGACGTGATGATTGTATTTCATTTATTGAGCGTGAACAATGGAAATATGGTGAAGGCCGTTTTCCTTCTCTTCTTCATTTCTTATTATTAAATCCGAGCTTAAAACCTTTTCAAGTGAAAAAAGTAAATGAGCGTATTGATTTTATTAAATTTATTAAAGAATTAGAACCGAAAAAAGCATTAAAAGAAATCATTCATGGTAAAGGAAAATATTTAGAGTACTTACAAAGTAACGATCGTTCTTCCTTTACGATGCATAAAGACATACAAGAAGAAATGTTGGAAGAATTAATGGAGTCTGCAACTCGTTTCACCGATATTCCAGCTTATTTACAATTTATTGACGAAGCAATTCAAGGTCAAAAAGAAATGGAAGCATTAAAAACAATGCCGCAAAAAGATGCCGTTTCACTTATGTCAATTCATAACGCAAAAGGCCTTGAATTTCCATGTGTCTTTTTACTTGGAGCGAGTGATGGGATCCTGCCGCATACTTCTTCTTTAAAAGATGCAAATGATCGTGTTACGGAAACTTCTGAAGCATTAGAAGAAGAACGCCGATTACTTTATGTCGCCATTACACGTGCGAAAGAAGAACTTTACATTTCTTCTCCGCAATTTTTCAGAGGAAAGAAATTAGATATATCTCGTTTTTTATATACTGTGCGAAAAGATTTACCTGAAAAGACATCCACTAAATAAGGATGTCTTTTTTTATAATGCGTTATGTACATCCCTCCTATATAAATTCCTTGTTTTTATCATAAGAATTAACGTAATATCAACCATATCCCACTCATATTGTAATAGTGTATGTCAGAACTCACGAGAAGGAGTGAACATAATGAGCTGCAATTGTAATGAAGATCATCAACATGAGTGTGATTTCAACTGTGTATCGAATGTTGTTCGTTTTATACATGAACTACAAGAATGTGCAACGACAACATGTGGATCTGGTTGCGAAGTTCCATTTTTAGGTGCACATAACAATGCATCAGTAGCTAATACACGTCCTTTTATTTTATACACAAAAACTGGAGAACCTTTTGAAGCATTCGCACCATCTTCAAGCCTTACTAGTTGCCGATCTCCTATTTTCCGCGTAGAAAGTATAGATGATGATGACTGTGCTGTATTGCGTGTATTAACTGTAGTTTTAGGTGATGGTACCGCTGTACCACCTGGTGACGACCCAATCTGTACGTTTTTAGCTGTACCAAATGCAAGACTAATATCAACCTCCACTTGCATTACTGTTGATTTAAGTTGCTTCTGCGCTATTCAATGCTTACGCGATGTTTCTATTTAAAACTAAATAATGAGTTAAGCATGGATTGGGTGGCAGATAATTCTGCCACCCAATCCATGCTTAAAGAGTATTCTTATGTAAATTTCTTAAAATTGGGAACTTGTCTAGAACATAGAACCTGTCCTTTTCATTAACTGAAAGTAGAAACAGATAAAGGAGTGAAAAACATGTTCTCTTCTGATTGCGAATTTACTAAAATCGATTGTGAGGCGAAGCCAGCTAGTACACTACCTGCCTTTGGTTTTGCTTTCAATGCTTCTGCACCTCAGTTTGCTTCACTATTTACACCACTATTATTACCTAGCGTAAGTCCAAATCCAAATATTACTGTTCCTGTAATCAACGATACAGTAAGTGTCGGAGATGGCATTCGAATTCTACGAGCTGGTATTTATCAAATCAGTTATACATTAACAATTAGTCTTGATAACTCACCTGTTGCACCAGAAGCTGGTCGTTTCTTCTTATCATTAAATACGCCAGCTAACATTATTCCTGGATCAGGTACAGCAGTTCGTTCTAACGTTATTGGTACTGGTGAAGTAGATGTATCCAGTGGTGTTATTCTTATTAACTTAAATCCTGGTGACTTAATTCAAATTGTGCCAGTTCAGTTAATTGGAACTGTAGACATCCGCGCAGCAGCATTAACAGTTGCACAAATTAGTTAGTAAAAAGCGGTATTTCTAATACAGAAATACCGCTTTTTATATAATAAAAAACACTCACAGTAGCATGAGTGTTTCATTCTTCATATTGTTTTATTGCGTTCTTCTTTTTCCCACAATTGCATCCCTTTTTCTTCACAAATCCTTGTTGTTGTAATTGTTCTTGATATGCCTGTTGTTGTGCTTGGTGTTGTTGCTGTATATGATACCACTGCTGCAGGTCATATGAATTTTGCCTTGGATTATTGCTCACAGCAAACATCTCCTCTACTGTCAATTCTGTCTATTTACTATATGAACAACTCTTTATTTCCGTTCCCTGATTCTTTTAAACTCCGCTTTTTCTCTTATTATGAAAAAATATTATTCTCCCATAAAATATCCTGTAACCGTTTCAATGATTGCTGCTGCACCTGCAATGGCTAATAATGCAAGTAACGGCTCCGCAATGATAGGAATCCAATTATATAAAACTAATAAAAAAGCACTAACCCATACACCTGTACACCAATAACAGCTTAACAATTCACCAATCCACTTTCTTAATCCTTTACCTTTTACTTTTGTAAATGTTGATACACTTCCATCCGGCTCCGTAATCTCTAATTCATCAATAAATGGTCTTCGCAAAAAGGCTGTTATTTTATCATATACAATTAAACGAGTGAGCCTAAAAGCAGCTAACGCAAAAATAAAAAATAAAAGCCAGCTTGTAAACAGCATAATTCCACCTTCCCTTATCCTCTTTCGCCTATTTAAAAAAAAAGGTCTTGAGATTGTGACCAAATCTCCTCGACTCCAATATCTTATTAATGTAAATACAAACAAGAAGATAAGGAGTGACATTAATGAGTTGTAACGAAAATAAACACCATGGCTCTTCTCATTGTGTAGTTGACGTTGTAAAATTCATCAATGAATTACAAGATTGTTCTACAACAACATGTGGATCTGGTTGTGAAATCCCATTCTTAGGTGCACACAATACTGCATCAGTAGCTAATACACGCCCTTTTATTTTATACACAAAAACTGGAGAACCTTTTGAAGCATTCGCACCATCTGCAAGCCTTACTAGCTGCCGATCTCCAATTTTCCGTGTGGAAAGTGTAGATGACGATAGCTGTGCTGTACTACGTGTATTAACTGTAGTTTTAGGTGACAGTTCTCCGGTACCACCTGGTGACGATCCAATTTGTACGTTTTTAGCTGTACCAAATGCAAGATTAATATCTACAACTACTTGTATTACTGTTGATTTAAGCTGTTTCTGTGCGATTCAATGCTTACGCGACGTTTCTATCGTTAAGTAAACTAAAAAACTATTGGGGTGGTAGAAGCTTTCTACCACCTTTACATATTTAAAAGCCAGCCATACTAATCGATTGGATATCATCTATAGACAACCTAATATCTCTCATACTATTTTGCGGCATAATAGATACAATGCCATTACGATACGATATGATCGATCCAACATAAGAAACTGTAGTTGTTTTTATTCTGCACCTTACTTTCGGAATATAATGAGGGCGGTTTAATAAAAAATGAATTTTTTCATCATTATTCATATCCTTAAATGATTTATTATACGGGACAGTTCTTACTGGTTCTTGTTGTTCTTGTTGTTCTTGCTCTTCTTGCTCTTCTTGTTCTGCGTGTTCTTCTTTTTCTTCTTCTATTTTTTCTTCCCCTTGCTGCTCTTCTTGTTGTTCTTGTTGTTCTTGTTGTTCTTGTTGTTCTTGTTCTGTTACCTCTTCCACAGCACCGCTTACAATATTTTCTTGTCTATCACTTTGCTCTTTTTGATCTTCATTTTCAAAGTTTGTCAGGATAATCCTTTTTATTTTAGGTGCAGCAAGTTCTAAACTTACTTGCGCAATATATAACAACGGTTTTCCAACTGTTGAACTTTTATTTTTATTCTTCACACTCGTCCCTCCCACTTCCATACGTAGCTGAATAAATCGTGTACTATTATAGTTATATTCATCACGTGGTAAGAACTTTCGTTAAAAATCGTTCTTTCTCAGAACAAATAAAAAGGACAATCTCAGCATTTAGAGATTGTCCTTTAAAAATTAATATTATATTTATCCTAGGATATGATACCCTGAATCAACGTGAATGTTTTCTCCTGTTACTCCACGTGCTAAATCACTGAATAGGAATACTGCTGTATCGCCAACTTCTTCTGGAGTTGTTGTACGACGAAGTGGTGCGCGCTCCTCAATTTCTCTTAAGATTGAGTTGAAATCGCCTACACCTTTTGCAGACAACGTACGAATTGGTCCTGCAGAAATAGCGTTGACACGAATACCATGTTGACCTAAATCGTTCGCTAAATATTTCACGCTCGCTTCTAATGAAGCTTTCGCAACACCCATAACGTTATAATTTTTCACAACGCGCTCGCCGCCAAGGTATGTTAACGTTAAAATATTTCCGCCTTCTGTCATTACTTTCTTCGCTTCTCTTGCTACAGCTGTTAAAGAGAATGCACTAATATTTTGTGCAAGTAAAAATCCATCGCGAGAAGTATCTACAAATTCACCTTTTAAGTCATCGCGATTTGCAAAAGCAATACAATGTGCTACACCGTGAATAGTACCTACTTCTTGTTTAATTGTTTCAAAGCAAGCTGTAAGTTCCTCATCATTCGTTACATCACAAGGTAATACAAGTGATTCTTGTCCTTCTAATGTGTCCGCTAATTCACGAACGTTTCTTTCTAAACGTTCTCCTGCATATGTGAATATTAATTTTGCACCTGCATTATGCAAAGAGCGAGCAATTCCCCATGCAATACTTCTTTGGTTCGCAACGCCCATAACAACAAATGTTTTCCCTTGTAATAGTTCCATGATATATCCTCCCAGAAATACTTATACTTGTTATTAGTACCTGATACTATAATTATAGTACCATAAAACCGCTTAAAGGCAAACAAAAAAGTCATTAACAGAAATTTGTTAATGACTTTTGGTTTCTATAAAAAACCGCTCTAATCCTTCTTCCCAAGAAGGCATTTGTGAAAAACCATTTAATCGTAGCATGTTGTGTTGAAAAATAGAATATTTGGGCCTCGCAGCTGCAGCCCCGAATTCTTCCGTTGAAACAGGTAATACATGCACTTTCATATTTGCATACGAAAATATCTTTTGTGCAAATTCAAACCAAGAGCATGAGCCTCTGTTTGATACGTGGTATGTACCGTATAAAGAAGTATGAATGAGCTTATTAATAACCATATTTAAATCCGCCACATACGTAGGCGAGCCAACTTGATCCGCTACAACAGATATTTCATCTCTTTCTTTTCCTAATCGCATCATCGTTTTCACGAAATTATTTCCATATTTACCATATAGCCACGATGTGCGAACGATAAAATATTTATTATGTAACTCTTTGACGAACTGCTCCCCCGCATACTTAGAGGCTCCATATATATTTATCGGCGCTGGACTATGAAATTCGTCGTATCCATCTGGTCTAGCGCCTTGAAATACATAATCAGTACTAATATAAACTAGCTTCGCCCCTACTAATTGTGAAGCAACCGCTACATTTCTAGCTCCGATTGCATTTATTCTATATGCAAGATCCTGTTCTTTCTCCGCATGATCTACTTTCGTATAGGCAGCACAATGAATAATTATATGTGGTTTTATTTCTTGTACCACTTGTTGTATTCGGGATATATTTGTCACATCTAATAACTTTTTATCAAATGGATATATATCATATTCTTCAGAGTTTAACTCTTCAAATAGTTGCTTTCCTAATTGACCGTTTGCTCCTGTTATGATAACCCTCTCTTTCATGTAACATGCCCCTTACTGGTCTTTTAGTGGTTTCCACCATTCCTTATTCTTTTCATACCATTTCACCGTCTCTTGTAATCCTTGTTCAAACGTATATTTCGGTTCCCAATCAAATTCATTCTTCATTTTCTCTGCATCAATCGCATAACGACGATCGTGCCCTAAACGATCTGTAACATATTCAATGTCTTTTTTTGTTTTTCCTAAAAGAGTAATAATTTGTTCCACAACTTCTACATTTGTTTTTTCATTATTTCCACCTATATTATATACTTCTCCTACACGTCCCTTATGCAAAACAACGTCAATCGCACTGCAATGATCCGTTACATGTAACCAATCTCTTACATTTAAACCATCACCATATAACGGTAGTTTTTTTCCTTCTAGTGCATTCGTAACCATTAATGGAATTAATTTTTCAGGATACTGGTACGGTCCATAATTGTTAGAACAACGCGTTACTATAACCGGTAATTGATATGTTTTATAGTAAGATAGAGCTATCATGTCCGCGCTCGCCTTACTTGAAGAATATGGACTATTTGGAGCTAACGGCGTTTTCTCTGTGAACTTCCCTGTTTTTCCTAAAGAGCCATACACTTCATCCGTTGATACTTGCACAAATTTTATATGCGAATATTTTTTAACTAGTTCTAATAAAGTGACCGTCCCAATTACATTTGTATCATAAAAAGGAATCGGATTTTCAATACTACGGTCCACATGTGATTCAGCTGCAAAATTTACAATCACTTGTACGTCCCGCTCTTTTATAACGTGTTCTAATAGCTCTCCATTTTGAATTTCTCCCTTTACAAAAAAGTAATTCGGGTGATTCTGAAGAGATTTTACATTATTTAAATTCCCGCTATATGTTAATGCATCGTAATTAATAATTTTATATGTTTCATAACTTTGTAGCATGTAATGAACGAAATTACTTCCAATAAATCCAGCCCCACCTGTTACTAATATATTCATAAACAACGCTCCTACTTAAAAACTATCTTCATATTCCTCTAATAATGGTAATATCTGATCCTTATCGGACAATATAGGATCGGTTACTGGCCAAGGAATTGCTAGATCTTTATCTTCCCAAAGTAATCCAGAGTCATGCTCTGCGCTATAATATTCATCTACTTTATACATAACGATAGTATGCGGGACAAGCGTGCAAAATCCATGTGCAAACCCTCTTGGCACTAGTAATTGCCGATGGTTATCTGCACTTAAAATATACCCTTTCCATTGTTTAAATGTTGGTGATTTTTTTCGTAAATCAACGATAACATCATAAATTGCCCCTTGCATAACTTGAATGAGTTTCGTTTGTGCTTTCGGTTTTTTTTGAAAGTGTAGTCCTCGAATCGTTCCAGCCTTAGCCGAATAAGATACGTTATCCTGTACAAATGAATACGTAATCCCTAATGTTTCTAGCACCTGCTTATTATAACTCTCTGAAAAAAAACCACGCTCGTCTCCAAATAACCTCGGTTCTAACAATTTTGCATCGGTAAAATTTGTTTCTATAACTTTCATATTCTCACCTATTCTCCGTTAAACTGTTTCCCAAAGTTAATATCCCGCGCTAACGTATTCGCCTTTTGAAGCGAAGCATGAGTTCCCGCATCAGTCCACCAGCCGCTCATTTCATTATAAGTAAGTACCCCTCGTTTTAAATACCAATTATTTATATCTGTAATTTCAAGTTCTCCCCGTGCAGAAGGTTTTAATTCTTTAATATAAGAAAAGACTTTCGAATCATACAAATAAATTCCCGTAACCGCATAAGAACTTTTCGGCTCTTTCGGCTTTTCTTCAATTTCAACTATTTTTCGATTTTGAATATGTGCTACGCCAAATCTTTCGGGATCTTCTACAGATTGCAATAGCACTTTCGCACCTTCTTTTTGATTTGCAAACTCTTCAACATACGGAAGAATATCATCTGAAAAAATATTATCCCCTAATATAACTACCATACGATCATTCCCGACGAAATCTTCACAAAGCCCTAACGCCTGTGCAATACCGCCTGCTTTATCTTGCACACGATACGTAAAGGACACTCCAAATTCATGACCACTTCCTAAAAAGCTAACAACATCCCCCATATGCTCTTTACCTGTAATAATCATAATATCTGTAATATCACATTGTTTTAGCTTATATACCGCATGATAAATCATCGGATACCGACCAACAGGAAGTAAATGTTTATTCGTTACTTTCGTTATTGGATATAATCTAGATCCAGTACCACCTGCTAAAATAATTCCTTTCACTTTGCATCTCTCCTTTATGATGGAGATAATATATCTTTGTAATGTTCTACAAACACTTTCCGGTACTTCTCATATGTATCCGCATCAAACTCATCCCCGTTGTAATGAATACACCATAAATTTGCTTGATTTGGGATACCGATTAAATAACCAGCCCTTTGAAACTCTAAAGACTGTGACACATCATAAAAGTGAAACCCTTGAAACAAATCTTCTCGCCACGGAATATCATACTGCGTTGCCATGAATAAACCATCAATTGCCTGAACTGACAAAAATGGTTGATTACCATAAAAAACCTGATCTAAATTTAATAATTGATAATTCTGTCTTCTATACTCAATCACTTTCCCTACTAAATTTTTTCCTTCCCACCATATCCCGTTATTCGGTAAAAACTGAGCTCCAGCGACTCCTATTAAACCAAGCTTTTCATTTTCTTTAAAAAGAGATATAAGTGTAGAAAACATGTCTCGATTAATAAGATATGTATCTTGATGTATATACACTTTGTATTTCGCTGGATATGAAAGGGCTCGGTTGTATGCACTCGCCATACTTTGTGCATCTCGTATCGGAAAAATTTGTACGACATAACCAGGGGGAACAAAAATATTTCTTATTTGGCTCTCACATTGTTTGAAAAGCTCCTCATTATTTACACAAACAACGACTAATATTGTATGATCTTTCATTTTTGTCCCCCCTTTTATTCTTCCTTATTTACATCTGACATATAGTGTTCCACAAATATTTTTCGATACTTTTCATAGTTCGTCATATTCACATCAAAATGATAATGGATACACCAAGCATCGCGCTGTACAGGTACACCAACTGTATATCCTGCTTTTTTAAATTCAAACGATTGAGATACATCATAAAAATCAAATCCGTCAAATAAGTCTTCTCGCCACGGAACATCATATTGTGTCGCCATTAATAAACCATCAATACATTCTACAGGAATAAATGTTTTTGATTCATGATACGGTTGTTCTAAACTTGCCATATAAAACAAATCATTCATATAACCAATGACCTTCCCTACAATTCCACGCCCTTCGTTCCATACACCAGTCGGAGGAACATATTGCGCTCCAACCATCCCAATCATCCCAAGGTGTTCATGTTCCTCAAATAATTGAAGTAATCCGTATAAAAAAGCCCTATTTATAATAAAAACATCTTGATGTAAATAAACTTTATACTTCGCAGGATGCGAAATGGCTTGATTGTATCCACTCGTCATACTTTTCGCATTTCGAATCGGCATAAATTGGACAATATATCCTGGCGGTACTAACAATTGCAATATATGTCGCACGCAGTTTGCATACAATTTCCGATCATTTATACATGTAACAAATAATATTGTTTTGTCTGCAGCACTCATAATTGTGATTTTTCAGCTTCAATAATATACTGAAATACAACTGTCTCAGCCATGAAGCCACTTCCAAGACGATATTTTTTACAAATTCCATATAACTCCTCAATAAGTGGTTCATACATTTTATGATCAACATATACACGATCTACTTTACTAATTGAATATCCTGCTTTTAAAAACATTCTTAGCATTTCATTGAATGTAAAGAAACGAATATGTGTTTTATCTAATAAACCATATTCTGTATACGTCCAATTTCCAGCAAGTAAGGGAGCTAATACTGAAATATGAGCAACGTTTGGTATACTTGCTAAAATCACACCATTTTGCTTTATATATGGCTTTACTTTTTCTATTACAGCCCACGGATCAAATAAATGCTCTAATACATCCCCAAATATGACGCAATCAAATTGCCCCTCCTCATAAGGAAGATCTATTTTTTCTATATCCCCTAAAATAACATGATCTAGTCTTTCTTTCGCTTTTTCTGCCGCCTCTGGAAATGCCTCAATTCCTGATACACGTGTACCATTTTCTTTAATAGCCGCTCCCAATGCACCGCTCGAGCAACCAATATCAAGAACTTCTTTCCATTCCTTTTTTATATGCTTTAATAAATTCGGATTCGCTGCATTATAATAATGCTCGGATTTTTCTTCATATAAAGAACTTTTTTCGCGATTCATTTCACACACTCCTTATGCAAATTGAATTAGAAATATAAATCTCATATGAATTCTATAAAGTGCAGATTTTGTTCATCCTCCACTGATTATTAGCCCACAAATAGCAGTATAAAATCTTTTATCTATATTGGTTACGTTACCGATACTCTAATATATAACCAATCTATTAGAGTTAGAATAAAGATACATCATTTCTAAGAAACGAAACCTATTACACTTTATACGGTTTATCAAAAACCCCCCGAAAATATTTACGGTTATATTCAATTGCAGCATTATTCGGAACATAAGAAGCTGCTAATTCATTGTAATAATACGCTTTATCCTGCTCTCCTAACCTGCTATAACAAATACACATTTGTAAATAGGGTAGCCATGTGTAGCTAGCTGGACTATGGAAAGGACTTTCCGTTGCCATCGGTACTTCCGTTGCAAGTTTAAACCAAAATATCGCTTCATTATATTTTTCTTGTTCCATATATATATATCCTATTCTTGTACAATTCTCTCCTCTAGGGACGTCATACCGAAACGACTTCACACAAGATTCGATTGCCTTCTCCCACATTCCGAGCTTCGCATAGCAATCTCCTAGCTTACCACATGCATAAATTTTTTCTTCATACCATCCTTCGTCTTGATTAAGAAATGTTTCATATAGAAGAACTGCATCATCATATTTTTGGTTATCCGTAGATTCATTTGCGTAATAAAATAAATCTCTCGGACTCAATTCTTCACCTGCAGCTACAGTATTTTGAAAAATTTTCAAATTACGATCTGTTACTTTTTTTTCTTTTTTATGTGTAATAGCAACATTACTACTAAAAACCTCACCAGAAATAGCCAAATACTCATGAACCTTTCCAAACCATTGAAATTGTTTTTCACGCTTTACAAGTCGATTTCTTTTTGTACAATATAAAGGTTTCCCGTTAGAATCCATTGCAAGGTGATAAGGCATCGAAACAGCATCAATTTTAGGATCTAATTCTCTTTTTAAAAGTTTCAATGCTTCTTGAGCATCTTCTAATAATACGTCATCTGCATCTAGCCACAATATATACTCTTGCGTCGCTTTTGAAAAAGAAAAATTTCTTGCTGCTGCAAAATCATCAATCCACTGGAAATCATATATGTTAGAAGTGTATTTCTCTACGATTTCTTTCGTTCGATCGACGGAACCTGTATCAACTACTATAATTTCATCCACAATTTTTTCAACTGTTTCTAAACAACGGGCTATTGTCTCCTCCTCATCTCGAACAATCATACATAAACTAATTGTAATTCCTTGCTTGTTCAACATAATCACCCTCTTCCAAATCAATCATATGTTATACATATACTAAACTTTCCATTTTTTTAAATTGTTCAAGTAGTTTAAGATTTCTTTTCAATAATTCAAATGTCCGTGTCATTTTCTTTCGGTTTTGCATCTACTATATAATGAACGCTTTATGGAGGTGAATTTATGTCAAATAATAATTATTCAAATGGATTAAATCCCGATGAATCTTTATCAGCTAGTGCATTTGACCCTAATCTTGTAGGACCTACATTACCACCGATACCACCGTTTACCCTTCCGACTGGGCCAACCGGGCCGACTGGACCTACTGGACCTACGGGGCCTACTGGACCTACGGGGCCTACTGGACCTACTGGACCTACTGGACCTACTGGTGTCACTGGGACTACTGGACCTACGGGGCCTACTGGTGACACTGGGGCTACTGGACCTACGGGGCCTACTGGTGACACTGGTGACACTGGGGCTACTGGACCTACGGGGCCTACTGGTGACACTGGAGCTACTGGACCTACGGGGCCTACTGGGGCTACTGGACCTACTGGACCGACTGGCCCATCCGGACTAGGACTTCCAGCAGGATTGTATGCATTTAACTCCGCTGGAATTTCTTTAGATCTTGGACTTAATGCTCCAGTACCATTTAATACTGTTGGATCTCAGTTTGGTACAGCAATTTCTCAATTAGATGCTGATACTTTCGTTATTGCTGAAACTGGATTCTATAAAATCACTGTTATCGTATATACTGCGGCAATAAGTGTATTAGGGGGGCTTACAATCCAAGTAAATGGGGTATCTGTACCAGGTACTGGGGCTACTTTAATCTCAGTTGGAGCACCTATCGTTGTTCAAGCAATTACGCAAATTACGACAACTCCATCATTAGTTGAAGTAATCGTTACAGGACTTGGGCTATCATTAGCTCTTGGTACAAATGCATCTATTATTATTGAAAAAGTTGCTTAATTTTTTACTTAGCAGTAAAACTGTTATCAGTTTTACTGCTTTTTCAATTTTAAATTCAATCATGAAACATTCGCTATCTACATAATCATATTGTTGTATGACATTTTGCAGGAGGCACAAATATGGAAAGTAAATCTGCGGTTCAGCTTTATCTCGAATTGCTAAAGAAGACAATTTTATTTGAAATATGGTTGGAATATGAGGCATACTTACCCGCATCTCTACATATTTCGAAAGAACTAGAATTCGAACCAGTTACAGTCCCCCTCCCTTTATTCATTAAGCAATATGCTGAAAACCATAACTTAAAAATTGTAAAACCAAATGTTTCAAAAAGTGAACGTCATGATGGAATGGATTGGCCAAGAGCAGCACATAGCATGATTGGTCGAGAACGTATGAACCAATTACAAGAGGCAATGGAAACCGTTGTTCGTGAAAATATAGAAGGAGATTTTATTGAAACAGGTGTATGGCGCGGAGGATCATGCATTTTTATGAATGGTTTTTTACAAGCAAACAACATTACGAATCGTAATGTGTGGGTCGCAGATTCATTTGAAGGTTTGCCAGCACCGAATCTAGAACAATATCCAAAAGATTACGGTGATTATTTACACACATTCGATTACTTACGCGTCTCTTTAGAACAAGTACAAGAGAATTTCAAAAAATATGATTTACTAAATGATCAAGTGAAATTTTTAAAAGGCTGGTTTAAAGATACTTTACCAACAGCACCAATTGAAAAAATAGCAATTGCACGGCTTGATGGTGATATGTACGAATCTACAATGGATGGTCTCGTGAACTTATATGATAAAGTTTCTAAAGGTGGCTATATAATTATCGATGACTACGGGCTACCGCCATGCGCTGAGGCTGTGACAGACTTTAGAAATCAACGGAATTTAAAAGCCCCTATTACTAAAATTGATGTATTTGGCGTTTATTGGAGAAAAGAATAAAAAAAGATTTAATCTATAGGAGATTCCATTTCTACTCATCCTTCTCTCACTTCTAATCCAATTAAGTATTCTTTTTCGGAATCTCCTTACATATAACAATGGTTTTCCTGTGTTCTCTCACTACAAATTGAAAATTTTATTAATAGATTTACTGCATCTTCTCATACAAGAAAGGGGTATACTCATGAGCGAACTTAACAAAGAAATGACTTTACTCCCCCCTCCTGAACTCGTCCAGTATGTAGGTGGCGACTTCAAAAAAGTTGGAAAAGAGTTCCTAAAGCATTTTATTCAAATTGGCGCTTTAAAATCAAATGAAAAAGTATTAGATGTAGGCTGCGGCGTCGGCCGAATGGCTGTACCATTATTGAATTACTTAAATGATGATGGAGCGTATTATGGATTTGATTTGTTTAAAGATGGAATTATTTGGTGTCAAAATAACATTTCAACTATGCGTAATAATTTTCACTTTGAACATGTTGACATATACAATCAATTCTATAATCCAGAAGGAACAGAAGATGCCTCTCAATATCGTTTTCCCTATGAAGATGGGACATTCGATTTTATCTTTTTAACTTCTGTATTTACACATCTTCTCCCAAAAGAATTAGAACATTACGTATCTGAAATTGTACGTGTATTAAAAAAAGACGGGAGATGTTTCATTACATTCTTTCTAATAAATCCTGAATCGTCCTATTATTTAAATGCAGGACAAAGTACATTAGGTTTTTATCATCGAATTGAAAATTGCTACGTTGTGAATAAAGATATTCCAAATTTTGCAGTTGCTTATCCTGAGACAGATATTTGCAATCTATTGAATAAGTACGGCCTAGAAATAATCAATAAGCCGCATTACGGTTTATGGTGCGGCAGACATGAATATACAAGTTACCAAGATATTGTTCTTACAAAAAAAAACTTCTGAAAGGAAGTTATGTATGATGAATGAAAAAAATCTACCTCTCGTTTCCATCCTTATTCCCACTTATAATCGGCCTCATTATTTTAAAATTGCTCTAGAAAGTGCATTGGCACAAACTTATTCAAATATTGAAATCATTATCGGAGATGATAGTACAAATGATGAAACAGCAACTTTAATACGCGAACAATACTTACCAAATTATAAAAATATAACATACATTCGAAATATCCCTACTCTAGGACAATTTCACAATGACCTTATGCTCATAGAAAAATCAAATGGTGAGTATATAAATTTTTTAATGGACGATGACGTGTTTTATAAGCATAAAATACAAAAAATGATGACCTATTTTGAGCAAGATCCCAATAAAAATCTTGCTCTTGTTACTTCTTATCGAGTACGTATTGATGATCATGGAAATCTAATAGGTGATTCCCATCCAACACAAAGGTTATATAGTGAAGACACTCCATTAAACGGGATATTTTTAGGTAATTGGATGTTAAAGGGCGGGCACAATATTATCGGTGAGCCTACAACTACTTTGTTCCGAAAAGAATTGCTCACTGATCCTTTTGGTACTCTTAAAGAGCGACAATATTCTTGTAGTGTTGATATGGCCTCATGGATTTCTTTACTTTCTAAAGGAAATGCAATATACATTTCTGAGCCTTTAAGTCAATTTCGCTACCATGCTGGACAACAAATACACAATAAGCTCCTTCAAGGTTGTGAAGATTTCACACACCTCGTTATAACAGCAAAAGAATATGGCTTTTTACAAAATACTACGGACTATAGAGCAGCTCTACTTAGTGCTTACCAATGGTGTAAAAGTTCCTTAAAATACTATCTTCATCAACTAGATATTTTTCCTGACGCACATGTACGTCTTTCCCATTGTTTGGATATAATTATTAAAGAGTTAAACAATTAAATTACTCTGCAAAATTAAAAGTGTATGGGCTATATGCGAATCATTCGTATAGTTCATACATTCTTTCTCATACTATAAAATCCATTACTATAAAGAGCATTAGAAAGGAATACCTACATTGAAAGATCCAAATTCTCAATATCAAATAGACTACGTATTACTATTTATTTTATTTGCCATTGGGATTGTTAGTTGTTGTGCTATTGCAAGTGCGCAAGCCTCTTTACCGCCATTTTTACAAAACGTCAATTTTGTACTAAAGCAAATCCAATGGTATTTCATTGGATTTATAGCCATTGGTGTTATTATGATTATCGATTTCGATCGTTATCAAAAAATTGCTTGGTATTTGTATAGCTTTGCAATGGTACTACTTATTGGACTAGAACTTCAAGTACCAGGTGCCGTTACAATTAAAGGCGCTACCGCTTGGTACAGGCTCCCAGGCATCGGGAATTTTCAGCCTTCTGAAATTATGAAATTGTTTTTAATTATCGTCATTGGAAGAATTATAGCAAATCATAATGAGAAATATTTTCCCCGAACAATGCGTGATGATTTTTTATTACTTGGAAAAATATTTGCGACAAGCTTGCCACCACTACTACTTATTGCAAAAGAACCAGATTTAGGAAACACAATGGTCATTTCAGCGATGCTTGCAGCAATGATACTAGTTTCTGGCATACGATGGCGTTTTATTTTCGGATTAGTTTCAGGTACTTTCGTTGCTGGATCTACATTAATATATATTTTTTTTACTCACACAGATTTCTTTAAAGCACACATTTTAAAAGAATATCAATTAAATCGCTTCTACGGATGGTTAGCACCTTACAAATATAATGCACAAGGCTATCAATTAAGACAAGCATTCTTAGCGACTGGATCCGGAGAAATGCAAGGAAAAGGGTGGGAAAATGGACAAGTATATTTTCCAGAACCACATACAGATTTTATTTTCACTAATGTCGCTGAACAATTTGGATTTCTAGGCGCAAGTGTCATTATTTCTCTTTTTTTCTTACTCATTTTTCGAATGATTCATATTGCTTTAGAAAGTAATGACCCCTTCGGTAGTTACATTTGCGCTGGTACAATCGGAATGTTTACTTTCCAAGTATTCCAAAATATCGGGATGACAATCGGATTACTTCCCATTACAGGGATAACATTACCTCTTATGAGTTACGGAGGAAGTTCACTGCTTACATACATGATTGCGATTGGATTCATTTTAAATGTTCGCTCAAGAACGAAAATCTTTATGTTTAAATGAACAACACAAAAACGCTATATTTTTATCTCTATCCTTTTTTAGATATACTAATGAAAAATACGATGGAGGTTTAAATATGAAATATGACATTATAGGAGATATTCATGGATGCTTCCAAGAGTTTCAAAATTTAACAGAGAAGCTAGGATATAACTGGAGTAGCGGTCTACCGGTTCACCCTGACCAACGTAAACTTGCATTCGTTGGCGATATTACAGACCGTGGTCCTCATTCATTACGTATGATTGAAATTGTATGGGAACTTGTCATACATAGAAAAGAAGCTTATTACGCTCCTGGAAATCACTGTAATAAACTATATCGATTTTTCCTTGGGCGTAATGTAACAGTCGCTCACGGACTTGAAACAACTGTTGCTGAATATGAGGCACTTCCTTCTCATAAGCAAAACATTATAAAAGAAAAGTTTATCACTCTTTATGAACAATCACCGCTCTACCACATACTAGATGAAAAAAGAGTAATCGTATGTCACGCTGGGATTCGGCAAGATTACATAGGAAGACGAGATAAAAAAGTACAAACCTTTGTATTATATGGCGATATTACAGGAGAAAAGCATGCCGATGGCTCACCTGTCCGTCGCGATTGGGCGCAAGAGTACAAGGGGCAAGCTTGGATTGTATATGGACATACACCAGTAGCAGAACCTCGATTCGTCAATCAGACAGTCAATATTGATACTGGTGCTGTATTTGGTGGCAAATTAACCGGATTACGTTATCCTGAAATGGAGACTATCTCTGTCCCTTCTTCGTTACCTTTTGTCGCTGAGAAATTCCGTCCAATTTCATAACTACCTTACTTAGCATTATTTAGGCAGATTTCATATAAAACTAGGTAAAGTAATTAAAAAAAGATGCAATAAAGTGCATCTTTTTTTAATTACCCTACATATAATGTCGCAGGAGGTGACAGAATGAAGAAAAAATCTTCTAAACAAAAAAGAAAATTTCCCCCTTTATATCTGCCCATGTACGGAATTAACAACTGGTGTAGTATTCGGGCTGCAGCGATAGAAGAACTGGAAGAACAAGAGTCATCAAAAAAAAGCAAAGTAAAACCAACATATGTCTCTTTAGAAAATGCTGTGATGAGCCGCATAATCGATCGTAAAAAAATAAAGATGAAACAAAAAAATAAACAGCTCTCAAATCAAGATGAACAGGTACTACATTCTAACCAAACAGAAGAAAAGGCCGAAGAAAATATTTCTGTAGCAATAAATAAAAAAGTGGAACCAGAAATTCCAGCTGCTATTATAAACAAAGTAAAAAAAATAAAAGAGGCATTGGCTTCATCGAATGATATACAAACTGAAAAACCACTCATAATTGAGACACCTACACCTGAAAATACAAAAGTTAAAAGGGGCGGCCGATATGCATATGCGGAGGGGCTTCACTCTCATGCGGAGGGCATGGCAGCACATGCGGAAGGCTTATTAACACACGCAAAAGGTTCTTTCTCTCATGCAGAAGGATCAAACTCAAAAGCAACCGGACATAGTTCGCATAGTGAGGGAAGTGAAACGACAGCAAGCGGTGCTTATTCTCATGCGGAGGGTAAACAGACGATTGCTTTAGGCGAAGCAGCACACGCAGAAGGAACCGCAACTATCGCTAACGGATCCTCTTCTCATGCGGAAGGTCATCATACATCAACAGCTCATTTTGCAGGTAGCCATATTATGGGGCGCTTCGGCACTGCAGAAGAAGCTTATTCTTGGTTTATTGCAAATGGTGTAAACGACACCGACCATAATATCGGGGCTAAATGGCTCGCCCATAATGGAGAAATGTACATTGAGGGCGCGTCTTACAATGCAAGCGGAACGGATTTTGCACAAATGTTTGAAACAGAAGGTCATAAACCTATTGATGTCGGTTATTTCGTTGCATTTAGTAGCGAAGAAAAAATTCGGATAGCTACTTCACACGATTCTTTCATTTTAGGAATATCTAGTGCAACCCCTGCACTTATAGGAAATAGCGGGGCTTTAAGTTGGCAAAAACGCTATAAAACAGATAACTTTGGAAAACGCCAATATGTATGGACGGAAACAGAAGAAATACAACCTCTTTTAAATACAGAATGGGATCCAGCTTGCAAATATGTAGCAAGAAAAGATCGCGCCGAGTGGCTTCCTGTCGGATTAATTGGACAAATGTTAGTACGTGATGACGGCACTTGCGAAGCACATGGATATTGTCGTCCAAATGACAATGGCATTGCTACAAAAGCCGAAAGTGGATTTTTCGTTATAAAGCGTACGGGTGAAAACCAAATTTTAATATTATTCCGCTAAGAAAAAAGGGAACAAAATTCTTTATAATATAAGAATTTTGTTCCCTTTTTAAGTATGCCGCAACACTTCTTGCATATCGCTTGGAAGCTTTATAGTGAAAGACATCTCTTTCTCTAAAATAGGATGATAAAACGTCAAAGATTTACTATGAAGTGCTTGCCGTTTCATTTCATCCCTTCTCCCTCCATATAAGCTATCACCAAGTAATGGATGTCCTATATGAGCCATATGCACACGAATTTGATGCGTTCTTCCTGTCTCAAGCTCAAGCCCTACATGTGTCTTATCATATGTACTATCAATTACTTTAAAATGAGTAACTGCCCTTTGTCCATCTTCACAAACCGTTCGCTCAATAATGCTATCAGATTTTCGACCAATTGGTGCATCAATCATTCCTTCTCGTTCTACAATCTTTCCGTGAACAATTGCTTCATACGTTCGTTTCACAGCTTTTTGTTGATGCTGCTTCGATAAAAGATGATGCACGAAACGATTTTTTGCAATAAGCATAAGCCCTGAAGTATCACGATCTAACCGTGTTACAATGTGCACTGTACTTGCAAGATGCTGCTTATCATAATGAGATAAAATCGCATTGGCAACACTCCCTGTCGGATGTTCTCTAGACGGAATCGTTGACATGTTCGCCTCTTTATCAATGATAAGAACCGCATCATCTTCATATACAATGCATAAAGGGATATCTTCTGCCATCATCCCTTCACTTCTTTCCTCGACTGGAAAAAAGACACTTAATTCTTCACCAGCGCGCAACTGATGACGAACACTCGCATGTTGACTATTTACTTCAATTGCCCCGCCGTGAAACTTTATATCCGTTAAAGCGGCTTTAGAAATACCTTTCGTTTTCAAAAATTCCCTAACTAAAGTTCCCTCTTCAGCCAGCCCTATATCCCATTTCAATGTAAATCTGTTCAAATATATAACCCTTTCTATTTATCTGCAACAAACGAGTCACGAACTCGTTTCCAGAACGGGAACGGGCGGAAACGAACAAATCGTACTTTCTCGTTTGCGACGCGATACTGGATTGATTTCACATCTTGATGGACCATTGTTAAATGATCCACTGTAATTTGTAAGTTCATTCCTGCAGCCGGCTTTAACACACATGTATGATGCTTCGGCAATACGAGTGGCGATCCTACAGTACGAAACACACGATTGTTAATGGACGCCATTTCTGCAATTTGAATCGCTTCAATAGATGGGTGAATAATTGCTCCGCCAAGCGCTTTATTATACGCAGTACTTCCTGAAGGAGTAGAAATACAAAGACCGTCCCCGCGGAATGTTTCAAAATATTCTCCGCGTATTTCTACTTCTGTTACTAATGTACCTTCTGCACTTTTTACAGTCGCCTCATTCATCGCTAAATACTGTGACTCTTTACTTCCATTCACATAGCGAATAATAACTTCTAAAAGCGGATATTCCACCACTTGGAATGGTGTTTTTGCAATCGCAATTACTAATTTCTCTACTTCTGTCGGTAACCAATCTGCATAGAAACCTAAATGTCCTGTATGTACACCAACAAATGCTGTTTCATCCAATCGATTATAATAACGATGAAACGCATACAAAAGCGTTCCATCTCCCCCAACAGAAATTACAATATCGGGTTCCTTTTCATCCATTATAAATCCAAAATCTAGCAAGTACTCTTTCATCGTGCTTGCCAGTGTATCTGATGATTGATCTCCCTTTGACATAATTGTAAATTTCATCGCCCAACACCCTTTAGTTTATGATTCGGAATCTTTCGTTTCTTGCTTTCTTGAAAAAGCCTTTTGCGCTTCTTGAATTTCAAGACGAATAGAAGACATTTCTTCATCTAATAAAAACGCCGCTTCAGCTGCACGTTGCAAGCGTATTTTAATATCTTCAGGAAAACGTCCACTATATTTATAATTTAAAGAATGCTCAATTGTTGCCCAAAAGTTCATTGCTAGCGTGCGTATTTGGATTTCTACCAATACTTTTTGTTCACCCTGAATCGTTTGAACAGGATAACTAATGACAACATGATAAGAACGATAACCGCTATCTTTCTTTTGCGTGACATAATCACGTTCTTCCACGATTTCAAAGTCATTTCGTTTTCGAAGATATTCTACAACAGGCTTAATCTCATCAACAAATTGACACATCATTCTAAGCCCAGCAATATCCTGCATATCTTCTCTCAATCGGTCTAGCGGTACATTTCTCTTCTCCGCTTTATCAATAATACTTGCAACCGACTTTACCCTTCCTGTTACAAACTCAATTGGAGAATGCTCTGTTAACATTGCAAATTGAGTACGCATTCCTTTTAGTTTCACTTTCAGCTCTGCCACCGCTTGGTGGTAAGGTGCTAAAAATTCTTCCCAATTTCGATTCATTTCAACCACCACCAAAATCAATCCATTTGCTTATAGAAATACTTTTTCTACAGCAGTTACTAATTCTTCTCCGTAATTTGCATTACCTTCAATATTTTCAACTAAATATTCTACTTCTTCTTTTAATCCTTCTAATTCCATTTCAATGTCATTCACGCTAACGAACATAACCACATCGTTATTCATCGCTTCATGCATTGCTTCCCAGCATGTGTGCGGAATACTTACATAAATAAAAGATGATTCATTTTCTAAGATATATAAAAATGATAAATTGTCTGAGTCTACAAGTACGTGATTACGTGCACTTAACTCCTTTACCTCTATTTCACTATTTTCCGCACAAAAAATAAGAGCATTCTCTCTCTTTTCTACGCTCTTAACTTGGATTTTATTTTGCATGCTCTAACTCCTCCATCTCAACTTCCTGTCTTACTTAACAGTATTATTGTATCATAACATGGACGCAAACAAATAAAACATTGAACCAAATTTATGAAAAAGCGATAATGTGTAAAGAATTATTTTTCAAAAGGAGATTATACAATGACACAAGAAATTGAAATTGAATTCAAAAATATCGTTACAAAAGAAGAATTCGATACATTATGCAAATCGTTTTCTATTGAAGCATTTACGAAACAAGTGAATCACTACTTTGAAACACCTGACTTCTCGTTAAAAGAAGCTGGCTCTGCACTTCGTATTCGTCATAAAGGAGAAACTTATACGTTAACGTTGAAACAACCTGCAGAAATCGGTTTATTAGAAACGCATCAAATCGTAACAGAAGACGAAGCAAAAATGATGATGGAAACAAACACAATCATTCAAGGAGCAGTAGTAGATCAATTACACAAATTACAAATTCCTGTTTCTGCTTTAACATATATGGGTAGTTTAACAACAGAAAGAGCAGAAACATTATTTAAAGGCGGAACGCTTGTCTTTGATCATAGTTTCTATTACAATCACGATGATTATGAAATTGAATTTGAAGTGCAAGATGAAGAAACAGGAAAAGCTGCATTTATTCATTTATTAACGCAACATAACATACCTGTTCGTCATACAAATAACAAAGTAAAACGCTTTTTCCTTGCCAAACAAAACAAAGCACGCTAAAGTGAAAATTCCACTAGTGAATATGTTTCGCTAGTGGATATACCTCACTAAAAAAATTTACATCCGTAGAATAAGCAAAGAATCTTTGAGAAGGCTGTTTATTTGCCCTCTCGAACATTCCATTGCTACAATAGATATACATTTCATGGAAAAAGGAGTTTATAAAGGATGAGCAAGCAACCGATGACACCATTTGAAGCAATTGGCGGTGAACAATGCATTGCAATATTAGTAGATACATTTTATTCCTATGTCAGTAAACACCCTGACTTATCTCCCATCTTCCCGGAAGATTTAACAGAAACCGCTAGGAAGCAGAAGCAATTTTTAACACAATATTTAGGTGGTCCTAATTTGTACACTGAAGAACATGGTCATCCTATGTTAAGAGCACGCCATCTTCCGTTTGAGATTACTCCAAAACGAGCAGAGGCTTGGCTATCATGTATGGAGCAAGCAATGGATGATACTGGAGTGCATGGTCATATAAGAGAGTTTGTTTTTGAACGTTTAGCATTAACCGCTCAGCATATGGTTAATACTCCAAACGAAACAGGTGAAGTGTAATGGATAAGCAGGAAGCAAAGCATATAAATATGCCATCTCCTTCCGCATGCGAGCATAAGTCTGTAGAAGCATATTTATTTATTGATCCACTTTGTAAAGATTGCTGGGAAATTGAGCCTTTTATTATTAAACTATGGCTTGAATACGGGAAATACTTCTCTATTCGTCATATCGTAACAGGAAAAGTGGATGGAACGAACGCTTCCTCACACAAATGGAATAAACCTGCTAATATTCGATTTGTGTGGGAAAAGACAACAAGTTTACAAGGTTTTTCATGTGATGGAAAGGTACATATGCAAGAAGCATCGTCAACACCATATTTAGTTTCGATGGCGATTAAGGCAGCGGAGTTACAGGGCCGAAAAGCAGGTTCGAAGTTTTTGCGAAAACTCCAAGAATACATTTTCCTTGAAAATGTATCAACCCCTGACTGCGAACTATTACTTGCATGTGCGAAAGATAGCAATATTGATGTAGAAGAATTTAAAAAAGATCTACATTCTGCTAGTGCAAAAAAAGCTTTCCAATGTGACTTGAAATTCACGAATGAAATGCATATTACAGAAATACCCTCCCTCGTCTTTTTTCATGCGAACTCAGATGAAGAAGGTATTAAAATCGCTGGAAATTATTCCTACGATGTATACGTACAATTATTGAAAGAACTTGTAAAATGTGAAATTGAGCCAGAACCATTACCACCTTTAGAAGTGCTACTAGAAGCAACACAATTTATATCTTCAAAAGAAGTAGCATTTATTTATGACTGTCCGCAACAAGAAATTGAGCGCGAGCTTAAAAAATTACAACTGAAACGAAAAGTACAAATGATTGAAGTAAAATGCGAACGTTATTGGAAATGGATAGCAAAAGAAAAAGACCTGGTGTAAACACCAGGTCTTCTTCTTTACGGCTTATAAAAATATTAAAGGGGATGGGAGAAATTTTCACGTTCAAACAAAGGGGTATATGTTTGTATGTGAATTCGTTCACGCTTATTATATTACAAGATTCGACGTCAGATGACAACCCCTTTTGTCGAATTTCACACTTTTGTCACATTCTAAACGTTTTCATTTTTGAATAAGCTATAAAAAAGGTCATTTAGGGGGTTTATTTATGAAAAAATCTTATATTGCTCTTCTCTTTCTAGCTGTCATCATTTCTTTTTTCTTGTACATCCTCTCTCTACTACAAGCTTTTCCTAAAATTATTGCCTTACCTCTTTTATTCGGAATCATCGTTATCACTCTCTCTTATTTCAATCATAAAAAACGATTCAAAGGGTTTTAATTTCAAAAATCAGCCATAAAACTATCCTTTCAGTTAGAAAAACAAAGAAATTCACCTTGTTTTTTCGACATATATCGACATTTAATCTATTCAAAAAAAGACGAGGATACAATCCCTCGTCTTTTTTCATTACTTTTCTTCAAATAATAATGCTTCTAATTCATTTAATTTCTCTTCAAATACTTGTAGTGCCTCTTTTACTGGTTCAGGAGATGCCATATCTACTCCTGCTTTTTTCAGCACTTCAATTGGGTAATCAGAGCTTCCTGCTTTTAAGAACTCGTTAATATAACGTTCTACTGCTGGTTGTCCTTCTTCTAAAATCTGTTTAGATAGAGCAGTCGCTGCACTAAATCCTGTTGCGTATTGATATACGTAATAGTTGTAGTAGAAGTGTGGAATACGAGACCATTCTAAACCAATCTCTTCGTCGATTACTAAAGCGTCACCGAAATATTTCTTATTTAAATCATAGTAGATTTCCGTTAGCATATCTGGCGTAACAGCATGTCCTTCTTGTACTTTCTTATGAATAATATGTTCAAACTCTGCAAACATCGTTTGACGGAATACAGTACCACGGAACCCTTCTAAATAATGATTTAATAAATATAGACGCTCTTTCTTATCTTCTGTCGTTTTTAATAAATAATCATTTAGAAGCGCTTCATTACAAGTAGATGCCACTTCTGCTACAAAGATGGAATAATCACCATATACGTGCGGTTGTGTTTTTCTTGTATAGTAACTATGCACCGAATGACCAAACTCATGAGCAAGTGTAAATAAGTTATTTACATTATCATGCCAGTTCATTAAAATATACGGATTTGTTCCATATGCACCAGATGAGTATGCCCCGCTTCGTTTTCCTTTATTCTCATACACATCTACCCAGCGATTTTCATATGCCTCTTTCAAAATATCAACATATTCATCACCAAGTACGTTTAAAGATTTTAATAAAAGGTCTTGTGCTTCTTCGTATTTCACATTCATTTTCACTTCTGGTACAAGTGGTGTATATAAATCATACATATGAAGCTCATCAAGTCCTAATGCACGCTTACGAATATCGATGTAACGGTGTAATAAATGTAAGTTGTCATTTACCGTTTCAACGAGTTGATCGTATACTGCTTCCGGAATATTATTATTGCTCAGTGCAGCTTGGCGAGCAGAATCATATTTACGAACACGCGCATTGAAATTATTACGTTTTACTGCTCCACTTAACGTACTTGCGAATGTATTTTTAAATTTCCCATACGTTTCATATACAGCTTTAAATGCATCTTCGCGAACACGAGGATCATCACTTTCTAAAAACTGAATGTAACGGCCATGTGTAATTTCTATTTCTTCTCCGTCTTCACCTTTAATAGATGGGAATTTTAAATCCGCGTTATTCAACATACCGAATGTATTGCTTGATGAACTCATTACTTCAGATGCTTCCGCTAATAAAGCCTCCTCAGCTTCTGATAATACGTGCGGGCGTTGACGTGTAATTTCTTCTAATGCATGTTCATATACACTTAAATCTCTATTTTCCTTCAAGAATGTTTGCATTGTATCTTCTGAAATCGATAAAATTTCAGGCACAATATACGCTGTGCTACTAGATACTTGTGAATATAAATTTGTTGCGCGATCATTTAATGCTTGATATACAGAGTTTGTTGTATCTTGATCGTAACGCATATGAGCATATGTATATAGCTTACCTAATCGCATTGAAATTTCATCTTCATATTGCAATGCCTCAAGTAAATTGTCCGCAGAGTCACCAAGTTTCCCTTTAAATTCAGTTAACTTCGGTAATAGCTCTTTAATAGCCTGGAATTCTTTTTCCCATTCTGCATCCGTTTGGAAAATATCTTCTAATCGCCACGTACTTGCTTCTTCAATCTCGTTGCGATCTGGTAATGCTTTCGCTTTGTTTTGTTCAGACATTCTTTAAGCCCTCCTTTAAATATCTCTACTTAAGTACAATTCGTTTTTTCTTATGTAATTCCTTCACAATCATTCTTTATTATATCCCCTTTTCCTCCTCTCATGTTAAAATTTGCCTCAAATAAAGATAGCGCATGTATTAAGCAAATCTCATCATGTTTCATAATTTCCTCCTCTGTTTTTAACATCACGGCATCCCTTATTTTTCGGTACGTATAACTTCCCACTTTATGCAATACACCTATATAGCATAAAAATGTCATATATTCAGTAACTGCCACTTTCCATGTGTGCTGTGAAAAGTACGGAAGTATCCGCCTTTTCGTATACCTTTTTACATAACTACACACATATTGAAGAGAAATACACTCTCCTACTGCAAGCCCCCCTATACACTTCATATATAGAAAAGCTTGCCATATAAATGGGTTTGTTTGAAAAGCAAATCCAGAAGGGAGTGGAACACCAATTTCAGAAGGAAAGCTCGCTGGGGTACATTTAAATTGATATAAGAGGCGTAATAATGACTTATAGTTATAATTCCAAATAGGCAGAGCGTTTTGCCGAAAATAATCCTTTCGCTTCTTCCATTCTCGTTCTAATATTTCCTTTTTGAAAGGAACAGGAGAAAAAAGCATTTCAAAAGTAGTCGTTTCAATTGGTAAATATATAATATGTGAGAAAGAGACGCTTGTAGAAAATGAAGTGATAAATGCACATTTCATAAATGATTTTTCTTTCGAACAGAAGAAAATAAGAAATGGTTGAGGATAAGATTGTAAGGAGAAAGCCATAAGTGAGGAGAATTTCATCCAATATGCCGATTGCTTTTTCAATTGATTTCCACCAACGATCCAAATGACCTGTATACCAGCTCGCCAATATGAATAGGTTCTTTTGTACAGCTGCTCTATAGCAAGGTTTGCACATTGGTATTCAATTGCAATTTTTCTGCCCGCCCTCTCTACAAAAATATCTGGTCGTTGCTTAATTTCCGGAAGGTAGTACTCAATATCCACCTGAAAGTTTTGACGTTTGAACCATCTATATAACAATTCTTTACCGTGCATATGATACGTTGATTCCGCTTCATAAAAGGCAAGACATGAATCCACTTTTTTATGAGCAAAATGCCAACTTTTTTGTTTCCCTAATTTCATTTGCACTTCCTTTCCACAAGCTACACAAAAGAATCGTTCCTGTTGGCGCATACGGCGCAAAAGCTCTTCATTACAATTATAGAGTAAATGAATTTTTTCTCCGTTTTCTCTTTTAGCTATAAATATCGGAATCACACCCTTTCAGCTCCTTATATTCTACAATTTATTACAAATTCCTTTTAAAAAAGAGATGTCCCAATTTCGGACATCTCTTTTTATAATAATGGCGATAATAACCGGTACGTTGATTCAACAATTCGTCTATGCAGACGCCTTTTATGAAAACGATCGACGTGAATTTCACTGGATTCTTCTAAATCGTCTTTAAAGTCTTGAACAAGTCTTTTAATGCTATCTGTATCATATAAAAAGGCATTTACTTCAAAATTCAAATGAAAACTTCTCATATCCATATTAGCTGTCCCAATTGAAGCTAAATCAGAATCAACGATGACAATTTTACTATGAAGAAAACCTTTTTCGTATTCATATATCTTTACTCCTGCGTCTAAAAGCTCTGGGAAGTACGATCTCGATGCGTAAAAGACAGTGCGCTTATCAGGTTTACTCGGCATCAACAAACGGACATCAATACCAGCAAGTGCAGCAACCTTTAATGCGGATAAAATATCATCATCCGGAATAAAATACGGCGTTGCAATCCAAATAGATTTCCGAGCAGAAGCGATCATTGCGAAATATAAATGCTTAATCGTTTCCCACTTATTATCGGGGCCGCCTGCAACTAGCTGCACTCCTCCCCAATGATCACCCTCAACTGCTTTTGCTTGTAAATATTCAGGAGCTAGCACAGCCTCTCCAGTCATATAAAACCAATCTTGAAGGAAAATAAGCTGTAAACTTTGAACCGCTTCACCACGTAAATACAAATGAGTGTCTCGCCAAAAGCCAAAATATTTACTTTTTCCTAAATACTCATCACCAATATTTAATCCGCCCACAAACCCTTCGTTCCCATCAATCACAACAATTTTCCTATGATTTCGATAATTAATCTTATCGTTTAAAATCGGAAAGCGCACAGGAAAGAACGGAATCATTTCTACACCTGCATCGTTTAATTCTTCAATATACGATTTCGATAACTTAAAACTTCCAACCGCATCATATAAAAAGCGAACAACAACGCCCTCTTTTGATTTTTGTATTAAAATATCTTTAATTTCTGTTCCTAATTTATCATCACGCACAATGTAATATTCCATATGAATGTGATGTTTCGCTCGTTTTAACCCATTTAAAATGGCCTGAAACGTTTCATCTCCATTTGTTAATGTCCTCGTTTCAGTTTGAAATGAAATATTTAAAGCACCTAATCGATCCGCTAAACGAAATAACAGTTCTTGATGCTTATGATTGCGTAAAATTCGTTCTTCGTAATCTTCATGCCCTTTATATTGTAAAAATGCCTGTTCATCAAGTAACGCCTTCTTTTGAAACATTCTTTTTCTCCGAAAATTTTGTCCAAATAATAAATAAGCAAAGAAGCCAAACACAGGAAAAATCCCTAACACAATTAACCATGTAAGTGTTTTAGATGGGTGGCGATTTTCTAAGAAAATAACGCAACCAATTAAAAACGCAGATACTGTAAATAAAATACTAATAATACCTAAAATCGAAACATCTTTTATCCCAATCACATCTGAATAAAATGCTACATCAATAAACATACGTAACGAAACAAATAATGCGAACAATAGCAGGATAAAGAAAATCAGCTTTAACGTATTTTTCATCTCTTACCTCCTAACTAAGAAAGCTTTCCTATTCTTCATATAAAAAGCCGATTTCATACTACAGAAATCGGCCTACGTTTTAGCAGGAAAATTATTGCGAATCGTTTCAAGCGCATGCTCTTTCACAATTTGTTTTCCATACTCACTTACACGATGAATTGTTAAAGTTGATTCTTCCCCATATTCTAAAACAATACTTAAAATACGATCGATTTCTTCTTCATCATGTAGCACTTCATCGAATTCCACATATACATAATAGCGGTCCTCAAATGAATACAGCTCATCTTTTATATCTTCAAAGATAAGACGATGACTTAATGAAATGACATCTTCAAAATCATTAAATTTAATTAAAAAGCCAAACGTACCATCTTCATTAAAGTTTGTTCCTGTTTGTTCTTCTACCTCTTCGACTAACTCTTGTTGGAATAATGATTCGATGCCTTCATCTAGAGGAATATCTATAATTTTGTCTACCCCTATCGGTAGTTCCAGCTTTTGTCCGTCCTTTGAAAGCTCTGCTTTCGTGACAAGTACTTCAATCCCTTTATCGACTGCTTGCACTTGAATCCATAACGGCCCATCAATAAAGAAATCGTCATGATCACGAGCTTCGTCCATCATCTCCCAAAAGAGCTCTTCACTTCGTTCGCGATCATACCAAATTTCTTCACGATTAAATCCTCTATCCTCTATATCAATGTACGTAATAAAAAATTTCATCGTATGATCATTAATTCTTTCAATATCCAAAATACAACTCTCCCTTCCTGCTTAGAATTGTTATGAAGGGATTCCCCACTCATATGACAAATCAATAGATTCTTGTACTCTCATTTTATGATAAGATTCTCCAGAATGGAAATAAAATCGATTTATTTTACAAAAATAGTTATATGCCTATCTTTACTCGATTAACTACATAAATATATTATTATAGCGATTTCTTACTTACAAAAAATTTGGACATACATTTCCACATTCCCCCGTACACTGTAATAAAGTGAAACTTCTATTGAAAGAGATTATTTAACAACAACTTTCTTCATCACATACATACAGTTCGCTTATTAAAACATCATAAATGGAGGCAGACGAATGGACTTAGAGTTTTTAACATCCGTACTAATGATTGTCGGTATCGATGTTGTATTAGGTGGTGACAATGCAATCGTCATCGCACTAGCTAGCCGAAATTTACCTGAATCGAAACGAAATAAAGCTATTTTGATCGGTACTCTTTTAGCAATCGTACTAAGAATTGTCCTTACTATACTAGCTGTCTATTTACTCGACATTCCATTTCTACAATTGATTGGCGGGGTTTTACTTACATTAATTGCAATCAATTTATTAACTGATGATAGCAATGACCTTTCTGCCATTCAAGGAAAAACAACTTTATTTCAAGCTGTGCGGACAATTGTTTTCGCGGATCTCGTTATGGGGTTTGATAATGTTATTGCCATTGCAGGTGCAGCTCACGGGAGAT
Organism: Bacillus sp. FSL L8-0152; assembly: GCF_038006365.1. Taxonomy (NCBI): domain Bacteria; kingdom Bacillati; phylum Bacillota; class Bacilli; order Caryophanales; family Bacillaceae; genus Bacillus; species Bacillus sp. FSL L8-0152. The sequence goes on along the minus strand of NZ_JBBOVB010000001.1, from coordinate 1,272,030 downwards.
TTTTACTCGTCATAATCGGCTTACTCATTTCTATCCCTATTATTATTTGGGGCAGTAAACTTATTTTAATACTTATGGAACGATTTCCATTCCTCATTTATTGCGGTGCAGCAATTCTTGCCTATACTGCAGGGAAAATGGTTACACATGAAGACAGACTTGCAATCTTTTTTCATAACAACCCAAGTTTCACCGCAAGCATTCCTTATTTGTTCATTTTCACTATTTTATGCATCGGCTTTATCGTAAAACAAGTTCGATTACGCAATGTGAAACATTAAAAAAAACCTTCTACTATATAATAGGTAGAAGGTTTTCATATTATTATAATTAATTTACAAGACGTTGTGCTTCACGTAATTGGAACGTTCTTACTGTACGTGGTAAGAAACGGCGAATTTCGTCTTCATTGTAACCAACTTGAAGGCGTTTCTCGTCAATCATAATTGGACGACGTAAAATCCCCGGATAGTCACGAATCATCTTATATAAATCTTGAAGTGGTAAAGATTCTAAGTTTACATTCAATTCTTGGAAAACTTTCGAACGAGTAGAAATAATCTCATCCGTTCCGCTTTCTGTCATACGTAAAATCTCTTTAATTTCCTCAATCGTTAATGGATCTGAGAAAATATTACGTTCTGTATAGGGAATATGATTTTCCTCTAGCCATAATTTCGCCTTTCTACAAGACGTACAGCTTGGAGAACTATATAATGTTACCATACAAAGCTCACTCTCCTTAAAGAGTACAAATTCTGTACTACATACAGTTTTAATTTCTAACTTAAGCAATTTTTCGCGATAACTTGTCTTATTGAAAAGTACAAAAATCGCATTTCATGTAAGCAACAACTTATAATAAACAACAATTACTTTTAATAAGTAACTTCTATAATCATTATACAATAGATTTTGCAAGAAATATACAGTAAATTTCCTGCTAGTTGAGAAAACTCTTCCGTGTATTCCACTGCTATGCAACATGATTACGCTCAATTTAGCTGTACTTGAACAATAACTTTCAACCCTTTTAGTACTCACTTCCTCTAGATTCTTCATATAATATATAGTTATTTATCTATAATCTTCCCTATGAAAAAGAGAACGTTTTCTTACTTTTTCCTGATAAATCAATTAAGAAATGTAAGACTATACAAATGAGAATAAAAAGGAACATTTGTTCTTATTCTAACAAACATTCTCTCTCCTGTCTACACGATTTCTAAAGTAAATTAAATATTTTTCTGACATTTCTTTCTTTTTCATTTTTTATCTCATACAATAAACATACAGACAGGCAAAGGGGGAGTTTTCAAATGATTGCGTTTTTTATTGATTTTATTACGGTTGCTACCCTCATCATCGGAATAACAGCATTAATCGGTGTCATTACAAATAGCATCGGCGAAAAGCTCTTTGGTGGAAAAGAAAAAATGAAGTTTGTTAACAAAAGTTTGGATGTACAATCTGGCTGGAACCAAGTTGGCGGAAAAGGCATTTATAAAAAACGCACGTATTAAAAAAAGCAGGTGGTTAGCCTGCTTTTTTTATTTTCCTACGGATGCCCACTTAAAGCTTAATTCACCGCCATATTTGTGGATATACACATCTTTAATCGTTTCTCTTTCTAATATAGATCTGCCGCGTTGGAATACTGGCGCAATTGCTGCATCCTCAAATAAAATTTTCTCTGCTTTTAACAGTTCATTCCAACGTCCTTTTACATCTGAGCCTTCTTGCTTTGCCTTTTTAATAATGTCATCATACTGAGCATTAGAATAAGCCATTTTATTTTGTGAACCATCTGTTATAAACATATCAAGGAATGTGATTGCATCAGGAAAATCAGGTCCCCATCCAGTAAATGAAATATCAAACTGTCCACTATCTTCAAGTTTTAATTTTTGCGCAAATGGTTGCATCTTAATTGTTACTGTTAGACCTGGTAAGTTCTTTTCTAATTCTCCCTTTACATACTCACCAATTTTCTTAGATTCTTCATTATCAAAGTTTAAAAATTCTAGTTCTATTTTATCCTTACCTAATTCTTTCTTGCCTGCTTCCCAGAATTTTTTAGCTTCCTTCACATCGACTTTCGAAAGCTTTCCATTTTCTTTTCTGAAATCTTGCTTATCTGGTCCCTTAACAAAATCAGATGGTACTAAACCATAAGCTCCCTTAGAACCGTTGTTTAAAATAACCTCTCCAATACCATCTCGATCGTATGCACTAGAAATAGCCTTACGAATATTTTTGTTAGCTAATGATGGATTTTTTTGGTTAAAACGCAAGAAGAATACAGTTGGATCATTAATTGTTTTAAAGTCTTTTTGTCCTTTATATTTATCAACTAACTCCGCTGATAAACCAACTCTGTCAATCGCATTCGTATTATACAAATTAACAGCTGCTCCTGTATCTTTTACAACATTAAAGTTAACTTCTTCTAACTTCACTTCTTTTTGATCCCAATAATTTGGATTTTTCTTTAATTTGAAACTTTGTTCATGTTTCCATTCATTTAATACAAATGGACCGTTATACAGAGTTGTATTTGCTTCCAAACCAAATTTTTCTCCCTGTTCTTTCATATATTTCTCATTTAATGGGAAAAATAGTGGATACACAGTTAAATCGAGAAAGTATGGAACTGGATTATCCAATTCAACTTCTAATGTATAATCATCTATTGCTTTAACACCTAATTGATCCGGTGATAGCTCTCTTTTATTAATTTTTTCTGCATTTTTTACATCTAACATAATATATCCTGATTTTGCTGCCGTATCAGGATTAACAGCTCTTTGCCATGCATAGACAAAATCTTTTGCTGTTACAGGGTCACCATTCGACCATTTAGCGTCTTCCCGCAATTTAAACGTATATTTTTTACCATCTTCTGATTTTGTATGAGATTTTGCCACACCTGGAACTAACTTATCGCCTTTTCCAAGTCGATACAGCCCTTCCATTGTATTATTCATAACTTTTGAAGAAGCAGCATCCGAGGCAAGTGTTGTATCCATTGTCGGAATTTCAGACACTTCTGTTAGATTAATAACTTGCTTCGCACCGCTTTTCCCGCTATCCCCTTTTGCGTTTGCTTGCGGTTCATCTTTTTGATAGCTACATGCCCCTAACATCATGCTCATCGCTACTGTTGATGCTACAAAAACTGGTATCTTTTTTTTCATACTTCCACCCTCCAAAAAAATGTTAGCCCTTTCATTTTCAAACAGAAAGAAATATATATATGTTCTAATAATTCATATTATACACACAAATATATTTTTTGTATATTTATATTTCTATTTCATTAAAATTTTATGTAAAAAAATATATCTTTGTAAACGTTTTATATTGCTGATTATCTTTACTAAAGTACCAAAAATAATTATTTTTATATTTTTCTAAATTATCAGAGAAAAATAAATTTTATATTTTATAATACTTTATGTATAATTATCCCAACCTTTTTAACATAAAATAGCAGTCCCTTCATATTAAAAATATGTAGGCTAAAATGAGTGCAAAGGATAAGAAAGTATGTTACGATACATTTTGCTAAAAATAGATATCGGTAAAGAGGGGACGGACATGACAGCAATTCAGGAAAAAAATGGGCCGACAGAGAAATTAAGTTTATTCTTATTAACATGGCCTATTTTTCTAGAAGTTTTTCTTTTTATGTTGATGGGGATCGCTGATACTTTCATGTTAAGTGCATTATCAGACGATGCTGTATCTGGGGTTGGTGCAGCGAATCAATACCTCCATATCGCTATTTTGGTATTAGAAGTCATCGGGAACGGCGCAGCTATCGTCGTATCTCAATACCTCGGTTCCAAACGCTTTATGGAAGCATCTAAAATATCAGCATTAGCCGTCACATTAAATTTAATAGTTGGGCTCGTTATAAGCGCTGGTTTTCTTTTATTTTCGAAACATATGATGCTCGCAATGAACTTACAAGGCGATGTACTAACGTATGCGCAAAACTACTTATCTATCGTCGGAGGAGCCATCTTCCTACAAGCTATTATTAACTCATTAGCCGCAATTATCCGTGTACACGGTTTCACAAAGCAAGCGATGTTTATTTCACTCGGAATGAATATTATTCATATCGCTGGAAACTACGTACTCATTTTCGGGAAATTTGGTTTCCCTGAGCTCGGTGTACAAGGGGCTGCAATTTCTTCCGCTATCAGTCGATTGATCGCACTTATTGTTTTCTTCTGGTTACTATACCGCGTTATGGAATATCGCGTGAAATTACAATATTACTTCACTTTATCCAAAGAATACATTGGGAAAATTTTAAAAATCGGTATTCCATCTGCATTTGAACAAGTGATGTATCAAGCTTGTCAAATCGTCTTCCTTTATTACGCAACGTACTTAGGAACGGAATCATTAGCTGCTAGACAATACGCTACTAACATTTCCATGTTCACTTATTTATTTGCAATTGCGATTGGTATGGGAACAGCCATTATTATTGGCCGCCTTGTTGGTGGTGGCGAAAAGGATGAAGCATACGAACGCTTATGGAAAAGTGTAAAATGGGCGATTGGTGTAACTCTATGTATGGTCGCTCTCGTTATTACATTCCGTACACAATTAATGGGACTGTTTACAGATAATCCGCACATTATCGGGTTAGGCGCAAGTGTTCTTTTACTAAGTGTACTACTTGAAACGGGACGTACGATGAATATCGTCATCATTAATTCGCTTCGTGCAGCTGGTGATGCAAAATATCCTGTTTTAATCGGTGCATTCTCTATGGTGTTAATGAGTTTACCACTAGGTTACTTTTTCGCCTTTCATTTAGATATGGGGCTCGTTGGTATTTGGCTAGCGATCGCCATCGACGAATGGACGCGTGCCATTATTATGTTCTTCCGCTGGAAAAGCAGGGCGTGGGAACGTTACGCACTTGTGAAACCAGAAGAGCAAGACGAGATTGGTTCTGTTCAGGCACAGTAGTACTTGTTTGATCATGATGTATTTATTAATAAATGCAATTTATATCGACTTACCGACAACTCATTTATATAGTATAGAAAAAAGCCATCCTTCCTTAATGGAAGAATGGCTTTTTTTATTATTGATAAATCTCTTTATATTTCTTATACTCTGCTTCAGAACATAGTACGAAATGTCCTGGGCGAATTTCACGCATTGTTGGCACTTCGCTACCGTAATCATGCTGCGATGGATCGTATACGATACGTTTACGATTGCGCTCATAATCTGGATCTGGTAGCGGAATTGCTGATAATAGTGATTTCGTATATGGATGAACTGGATTCGCATATAACTCTTCACTTGTTGTTAGCTCAACGATTTGACCACGGTACATTACACCGATGCGGTCACTAATGTATTTTACCATTGATAAATCATGGGCAATGAATAAGTATGTTAGACCTTTTTCTTTTTGTAGCTTTTTCAGTAAGTTTACAACTTGCGCCTGAATCGATACGTCAAGTGCTGAGATCGGCTCATCCGCAATGATAAATTCTGGTTCTACAGCAAGCGCTCGAGCGATACCGATACGCTGACGTTGTCCACCTGAGAATTCGTGCGGGAAACGGTTCGCGTGCTCTTTATTTAAACCAACTGTGTTTAATAGTTCATGAACACGGTCCATGCGCTCTTTTTTACTTTTCGCTAATCCGTGAATATCAATACCTTCTGCGATAATATCCCCTACTGTCATACGAGGATTTAATGATGCGTATGGATCTTGGAAAATCATTTGCATTTTACGGTTGAATTTCTTCAATTCTGCGCGTGATTTCTTACCATGTACGTTTTCACCATCGAACAATACTTCACCAGCAGTTGCATCATATAAACGAATAATCGTTCTTCCAGTAGTTGATTTACCACAACCTGATTCTCCTACAAGACCAAATGTTTCTCCGCGGTAAATATCAAATGAAATATCATTAACCGCTTTGACAACACCACCACTCACGTCGAAGTGCTGCTTTACATTTTTTACTTCAATTAATTTCTCACGTTGTTTAGTCATGTTGTTCACCTGCTTTCATTTGAAGAATACGTTTTTCAACGACTGCCGGCGGTTTTACCTCTGGAGCTTGCTCGTGAAGTAACCAAGTTGCCGCATAGTGTGTATCACTTACTTTAAATAAAGGTGGGTCCATTTCAAAATCAATTTTTAGTGCCTGTGGGTTACGTGGTGCAAAAGCATCACCCTTTGGCGGCTTTAATAAATCCGGAGGCGTTCCAGGAATTGCATATAACTCTTCCTCTGAGCCATCTAAACTTGGCATAGATGCGATTAAGCCCCAAGTATATGGATGTTTCGGATTATAGAAAATTTCATCTACAGTTCCAATTTCAACAACTTTACCAGCATACATAACTGCCACTCGGTCAGCAACGTTTGCTACTACACCTAAGTCATGCGTAATGAAAATAATTGCCGCTTCTGTTTTTTGCTGAATGTCTTTCATAAGTTCTAAAATTTGTGCCTGAATCGTAACGTCTAGCGCTGTTGTCGGCTCATCGGCAATTAATAATTTCGGGTTACAAGCTAACGCCATCGCAATAACTACACGCTGTCTCATACCACCTGAGAATTGGTGAGGATATTGTTTTAAACGAGCTTCTGGATTTGGAATACCTACAAGGTCGATTAATTCTAAAGCAACTTTACGTGCGTCTGCTTTACTCATCCCTTGGTGTTTAATAAGGCCTTCCATAATTTGATTTCCAATTGTCATCGTTGGGTTTAATGATGTCATTGGATCCTGGAAAATCATCGCGATATCTTTACCACGTACTTGCTGCATTTCTTTTTCTGTTAATTTCGTTAAGTCACGACCTTCAAATACGATCTCACCATTTTTAATGCGTCCAGGAGGATTCGGAATTAATCCCATTAACGCTTTAGAAGTAACTGATTTCCCTGAACCAGATTCTCCTACAATCGCCAATGTCTCTCCTTTTTTCAAATCAAAAGTAACGCCGCGTACAGCTTGTACTTCACCTGCATGTGTATCAAAGGAGACTTGTAAATCTTTTACCTCTAACAATGTTTTCATCTTTGCCTCTCCCCTCTTTTACTTACGCATTTTTGGATCTAACGCATCGCGTAATCCGTCTGCCATTAAGTTAAACGCTAAAATTAATATACTGATGACAACCGCAGGGATGAACATCATATGCGGATACGTTTGAATAGATTTATAACCGTCATTTACAAGAGAACCAAGTGACGCGAATGGTGGCTGAATACCTAAACCGATGAAGCTTAAGAACGCCTCACCAAACACCGCCGTTGGAATTGTAAACATTGTCATTACGATAATTGGTCCCATTACGTTCGGGATTAAGTGTTTTACAATTAATTGTGTATTTGTTGCACCTAATGTACGAGATGCTAACACATATTCTTGGTTTTTTAATTTCAGGATTTGTCCACGAACGATACGCGACATCCCTATCCAACCTGTAATTGCCATTGCGAGTGTAATTGACCATATACCAGATCCCATAATGATTACCATTAAGATAACGATGATTAAGTATGGAATACCGTTAATAATCTCCATAATACGTTGCATAATATTATCTACTCTGCCGCCATAAAACGCTGAAATACCTCCGTATGCAACCCCAATTACTAAGTCAATTGCTGCTGCTAAAAGAGCGATATATAATGATACTCGTGTACCTTCCCATGTTCTTGTCCATAAATCACGACCAAGATCATCTGTACCAAACCAGAAATACTCTTTAATATCACGTTTTTCATATTGGTTAACACCATATTGATCTGTACCGTCAAATGGTAACCAATGAACATTTTCAATAACAGGAATTTTCGGTGGCATTTTCGCACGACCTAAATCTTGCTCTTTATACGAGTGTTTACTTACCATCGGTCCAAAAATTGCTAGTAATATAATAAGGCTTAATAATACGAAACCAAACATCGCGCCTTTATGTTGGAACAAACGTCTTCTTACATCTTGCCAAAACGTTAAGCTTGGACGGGCAATGACTTCATTATCCACATTATTTTGATTGGCTTGTTGAAATAAATCTGGAGATAATTTTTGTACATCTTTCATCACTTTTTCCCTCCCGCTAAACGAATTCGAGGATCAATAATTCCGTATAAAATATCGACAATGAAAATAACTAAAATGAAGATTGCACTATAGAAAATTGTAGTTCCCATAATAACTGTATAGTCATTCACTGTAATAGATTTAACGAACTGTTCCCCTAGTCCTGGTACAGCATAAATTTGCTCAATAACTAATGTACCTGTGATTAAACCTGCAACCATTGGTCCTAAAATTGTTACTACTGGAATTAACGCGTTACGAAGTGCGTGTTTGATAATGATAACGCCTTGGCTAATCCCTTTCGCCTTTGCTGTTAAAATGTAATCGGCTTGCATAACTTCAATTAACTCGGCACGAGCGAAACGTGCGATTGTTGCAATAACTGCCATCGATAAAGCAATTGTAGGCATTACTGTAAACTCTGGTCCTTTCCAGAACGCTACTGGGAACCAACCAAGTTTTACCCCTACGAAATATTGTAGTAAAGCGGCGAATACGAATGATGGTACCGACATCCCGAGTACGGAAATAATTGTCGCTCCATAATCGACCCATGTATTGTTACGAAGTGCCGCAACGATTCCTAAAATTAAACCGATAAATGTTCCTAATATAATCGCTTGTAAACCAAGCTGTGCTGATGGTCCAATGCGATCCACAATCATATCTGTTACTGGACGGTTATCATATTGGAATGATACCCCTAAATCACCTTTTGCTAAGTTACCTAAGTAACGTGCATATTGAACTGGTACTGGATCATTTAAACCATATTTTTCAAGAATGATTTCTTTTTGTGCCGGTGATAGCTTCTCCTGATTTTTAAGCGGAGAACCCGGAAGTAATTTCATCAAAAAGAAAGTCAGCGTAGTAATTAAAAATAATGTCAAAGCCATGTACACGAAACGTTTTAATACATAACGTCCCATAGTCAAGCACCTCCCCGTTTTTCTCAAAAGCAATAAGATAGTTTAAAATATTCTTACTTTTATTTTTTTAAAATAAGAGCATATGCCCATCATAGGCATATACCCTTATTCATGATGGAAACCATTTTTAATTTTTGAGTTCAACCCACTTATAGCTAAATTCTCCGCCATATTTATGTTCTAATAGGCCAGTAATTGAGCCACGTTGTAAATATGCTTTTCCAGGTTGATATACTGGAGCAATCGCAGCATCTTCAAGCAGTTGTTTTTCCGCTTTTAATAGTGCATCCCAGCGAGCTTGTACATCAACTTCTGTTTTTGCTTTTTTAATTAAATCATCATACGCTGAATTTGCGTAATTTACTTTGTTTTGCGCATTACCTGTTGTATACATTTCAAGGAATGACATTGGATCCATATAATCTGGACTCCATCCTGCATACGACATCGCATAATCTCCACTTGCTTCAAGTTTTAATTTTTGTGCAAATGGCTGCATTTTTGTCGGAACTGTTAGACCTGGTAAGTTCTTTTCAAATTGGCCTTTTAAATACTCTCCGATTTTTTTAGCATCATCAGTATCAAAGTTTAATAGCTCTAACTCTACTTTCTCTACACCAAGTTCTTTTTTACCAGCTTCCCAATATTTTTGAGCTTCTTTAATATCCTCTTTTATAAGCTTTCCGTTCTCTTCACGGAAGTCTTTTCCATTCGGACCTTTTGCTAAGCCTTTCGGAACAAAACCATATATCCCCTCTGAACCATCGTTTAAGATAACTTTTCCGATATTTTCACGTTCAAAGGACATTGCAATTGCTTTTCGGATATTTTTATTTGCTAAAAATTTATTCTTTTCATTTAAGCGAATAAATTGTGTAGATGGCCTCTTAATCGTTTTGAAATCAGCATCTGATTTGTATTTATCTACAAACTCTGATGTTAACACTACACGATCAATTGCTTTCGTTTCATATAAATTTATAGCAGTTGAACGATCCTTAACAATATTGAAGTTTATTTCTTCAAGTTTTACTTCTTTATTTTCCCAATACGTTGGATTTTTCTTAAGTTGGAAGCTTTGTTCATGCTTCCATTCATTTAATACGAATGGACCATTATAAAGTGTCGTATTGGATTCTAATCCAAATTTTGCTCCTTGTTCTGTTACAAACTTCTCATTCAAAGGATACAATGTTGGATAGACTGTTAAACTTACAAAATAAGGAACAGGGTTATCTAATTCCACTTCAAGTGTATGATCATCAATTGCCTTTACACCAAGTTCTTCAATTGGTAATTCTTTTTTGTTAACTTTCTCCGCATTTTTAACATCAAATAGTATGTAAGCAAACTTGGCACCCGTATTTGAATCTACAGCTCTTCTCCAAGAATAAACGAAGTCTTTCGCTGTTACAGGTTCACCATTAGACCATTTCGCATCTTCACGTAATTTAAATACATACTTTTTGCCATCCTCTGATTTCTCATAAGATTTTGCGACACCTGGAACAAGTTTATCATCTTTCCCCAGACGATATAATCCCTCCATTGTATTATTCATGATGTTAGAAGATGTTGCATCTGTTGATAACGTCGTATCCATAGTTGGAATTTCAGCTGTTTCGGTTAAATTTAACACTTGTTTGTTTGAGGATTTTTCTTTTGCGCCTGCTTTATTGTCCTCTTTTTGGTAACTACAAGCCCCTAGCATACTGACTGTCAACGTCGATGCAACTAATAACGGTATCTTTTTCTTCATGTTGTGTTGCCTCCCCTACTTGCACTTCCTGTACCCTCACTTGTTAAAAAGTAGAATTGAAAGAATAATCTCCAAGTTTCTACAATTTTCATTATACATATAATATAACAATTGTGAATATAGTTTTTTGTTTTTTTGTTAAAATTTTTAATAAAATGTTTATATTTTTATTTTTTTGTAAAGGGATACGTTAACATTGATACCATCATCTTGAAATCAGACCTTTAATTGCGTATAATTTTCAAAAAATTAATTCTAGTACATATTATAGCTTTTATAGTATAATAATTCTAGTAATATTTTGACGGAGGGGAACATTTTGAATAAAGTTTTTTTTCATACTTGTATACTAATTTTCATAGCGATAATCGCTTCTAGTATTGGCGCATTCCTCATTTCATCGCAATTTTTGTTGAATTTTGTCAACATCTTGTTTTATATTGCACTGTTTTTTATTCTTATCGGCGGTTTTTTATACATATTTCAAAATGGTTTTTTCAATGTAACCATTTACGCATTCCAAAGAGTATTTGGTACGAATAAAAAGATTGACTCTTTAATTGAAGAAGTCGAGGAACCTACAGATAAGAAAGAACGTATTTATAAAACATATTCATTCAAATGGACATATCCAATTTGTATTACAGGTATCGTTCTTGGGTTGTTCTCGACCCTTATTAGCTTTACTATTTTGATGTAGTTTGCAAACACTATCCCATATGATATAATAATCAGCAAAACATTTTGTTATAAAACTTTAGTTCTTTCATATTAAAAGAGCTCAAGTAACAATAAATAAATTTATATGTATGCGATGATAAAGAAGAGTACATATTGAGGCAATTTCAGAGAGCTTGTGGTCGGTGTGAACAAGTAATTGTACAGTATGGAATGGGCTTTTGAGCACCAAACCGAACCGAAAGTAGTAGGCTTTGGCGTTATATCCAAACGTTATTATGGATTAGAGAGATTTCACAGTAGTGAAATAATTAGGGTGGTACCGCGGTCCATTCGTCCCTATAGTTTTTGGGATGAATGGGCTTTTTTGTTTGCCTTCTCTTCCCCCATCACGCATTCAATTTTAGGAGGAATTACTTATGTCAGTTATCTTTTCTGGTATTCAGCCAAGTGGAACGATTACACTTGGAAACTATTTAGGAGCCATGAAGCAGTTTACAGAGCTTCAAAATGAACACGACTGTTATTTCTGTATTGTAAACCAACATGCGATTACAGTACCTCAAGATCCCGTCGGGCTTCGTAAAAACATCCGCAGTCTTGCTGCACTTTATGTGGCATGTGGCATTGACCCTGAAAAAGCTACTTTATTTGTACAATCAGAAGTACCAGCACATGCTCAACTAGGTTGGATCATGCAATCTGTTGCTTACGTTGGAGAATTAGAGCGTATGACGCAATATAAAGATAAAGCTTCTGGTAGAGATTCAGTTCCAGCTGGATTACTTACGTATCCACCATTAATGGCTGCTGATATTTTACTTTACAATACTGAAATCGTGCCGGTTGGTGATGATCAAAAGCAACATATCGAATTAACACGTGACCTAGCAGAGCGTTTCAACAAACGTTACCGTGAAATCTTTACAATGCCTGAAATTCGTATTCCAAAAGTAGGAGCTCGCGTTATGTCATTAACAGAACCTACGAAAAAAATGAGCAAATCTGATCCGAATCCAAAATCAATGATTAGTATGCTTGATGAGCCAAAAACAATTGAAAAGAAAATTAAGAGTGCTGTTACTGACTCTGAAGGTATTGTAAAATTTGATAAAGAAAACAAACCTGGTATCTCTAACTTATTAACAATCTACTCTTCATTCTCTGGAAAAACAGTTGAAGAAATTGAAGCAATGTACGAAGGAAAAGGATACGGCGACTTCAAAGGCGACCTAGCGCAAGTAGTCGTAGAAGCAATTCGTCCAATCCAAGACAAATATAACGAACTAATCAACTCACCAGAACTAGACGAAATTCTAGACAAAGGTGCAGAAAAAGCAAACCGCGTTGCATTCAAACAACTACGCAAAGTAGAAAACGCAATGGGACTAAGCAGAAAACGTAGGTAATTTATAAAGCGGAGGCGACTGCTTAGCCCTGACGGCTAAGGTTCTTTCCCACAGAAGGTGCTTTTTACCTTCTCGTGGGGAAGGTTCTTAGACGCGAAGGGCTAGGAGCCGGAGCTGGATTTCTATATAAAGCGGAGGCGACTATTTAGCCCTTCGTGCCGAAGCTAAGTTACAACAAATTAAAAAAACCGCCAATTGGCGGTTTTTTAATTTACCTTTTGCTCATTTTCCATTTCCCATAACTTTTCAAAAAATGGCTGTCCTTTTACGAGACGCTCGCATAATTGTTCATGTTTCTCAGACCAGCCAGCTTTCGCTTCATCATACAGTCTAGCCCAAATATCCTCGAACTCCATATGTTGAACCGTTCCATATGCTGATGGATCCCACTCTGTGTACCAATAGCGAATCTCTGCTGTATTTTTCGTTGTATGTAATTGATCTAACGCCATAAATAATAATTGTTTTAGCTGTCTTTCTTTACGAGTCAAGCCATTCATAATGAAAGGCGATGGTGATAAAATGTGATGTTCTTTTTCTGTTTCTTCTACTTGGAACTCATACTTTTCTGCTTGTACGTTTTCTACCATCTCATATACCATCTGCTCTTGGCGTGGTATAAGTCTGCTTTTGCGAATTGGTACATTGTAACCAATTGTGTCAATCGCAATAATTCCTTTTCCATCTGTAATAACAAAGCAATACTCTTGCTGCAAACGTTCATGATTTTTACGAATATAAGCCTTATGATGTACGTCTTCCAGCATTTTTTGCGGAAGCTCTAACAATTCGTTCTCGATGTAATGATATAATGTGGCATCTACTTTTAATAATGGCACTTGATCTAATAGCTCAATCGTATCATCTTTCCGCCATTCGTAAAAATGACAAACGTTATACCCATTCTCTTCACCTTCAAACCAATTTACCCATACATCATGTAGATATAACATTCACTACCCCTCACTTCACTACTGTTTGTACCAATCATTATGTTCATTTTTGCTTAACTTTATTCCACTTGAGGAAATATATTCTAATTATTATTTTTTCTTCTATTAATACTAAAAAAAACAGGAAATAGAGCCCCTGTTTTTTTATATATGAAATGTATTTGCTTTATTCAATATTTCTTTTGCATCTATAGATAATAAAGAAAGTGTATCTTCTCCTTCCAAAGTTACACAATCTTTGACAATATGAAATCCAAGCGCATAGCCAAGCATCTTCGGATAAGAGTGAAAGCCATTTAATAAGATGTCATGTTCCCTTGTTCCTCGTTTTATACTTATTCTTTCATGTACAACATTTTTCCAATAATAAATAGCCTCTTCTTTTGAAAGATACGCCGTCCACGGTGCATTGTTTTTTTCTGAATATCTTTCCGTCACTGCTTGCTCAGCTAGCCCTTCCATAATCATTGTATCAAGTAATGTATATTCTGTTTCTTTCGTCTCAATTTGATGTAACCTGCATATGTGATGGTATTCATGCGCCAATAACACTTTTAATTCTTCTACCGAATTCCGTCCACATACGAATAAGAAAATAACATGACGCATAGATAATCCAGCCCTACCGTTATACTCTTCTTGCACAGTTCGATTATAGGAATCTGATAATAAAATAAAGACAGGGACATCCGGACCTTTCAACCAATTTTTCAATTTATCATACTCCAGGCTCAACTCTTTCCAAATTTCCTTTTCCTCTAATTCTTTAATTTCCTTTTCCCCGCGCATGATCGGGCGATACATCCCTTTTGAAATTAAAAAGCGATACAACCTTTCTTTTGGCAACGGAATATACTTCGTAAATTTCTCACAAAGTTTCTCTGGCCGTCCATAATATAAATGTAGCCATTCAGCTGTTTCAACAATCCCCATCTTTATCCCTCCTTTTTCTTATGTATATGCTACAGGAGAAAAAGACGTAAAAATAAATAAGGAGTTTTTTCGCAATATAATGCGGAAAAACTCCTTATTTTATCTATTATTTATACGATTTAAATACTAACACTGCGTTATGACCACCGAATCCTAATGAGTTACTTAATACTGCATTTACTTCTTGGTGTCTCGCTTGATTCGGTACGTAATCTAAGTCACATTCTGGATCTGGTGTCTCATAGTTAATTGTTGGAGGAATTACTCCGTCTGTAATTGATTTAATAGAGAAAATCGCTTCAACAGCACCAGCTGCTCCTAATAAGTGACCTGTCATTGATTTCGTTGAGCTAATTGCTACTTTATACGCATGCTCACCGAAAGTTTCTTTAATTGCCATCGTTTCATATTTTTCATTCGCATCCGTACTTGTACCATGCGCATTAATGTAATCAATATCTTCTGGCTGTAGGCCTGCATCAGCTAAAGCTTGACGCATTGCACGCACTCCGCCTTCACCACCAGGAGCAGGCATTGTAATATGGAATGCATCACCAGTTGCACCGTAACCAGCGATTTCCGCGTAAATGTGAGCACCACGAGCTAATGCGTGCTCTAATTCTTCAAGAATTAAAATACCTGAACCTTCACCCATTACGAAACCGCTACGGTTTTTATCAAACGGACGGCAAGCCGTTGCTGGGTCTTCATTAAATGTTAATGCTTTCGCTGAGCTAAATCCTGCGAATGCCATACTTGTTAGCGGCGCTTCTGCTCCACCTGTAATCATTGCATCAGCATCACCACGCTGAATTGCTTTAAATGCATCACCAATTGAGTTTGCACCAGATGCACAAGCCGTTACAGAACAAGTGTTAATTCCTTTTGCTCCTGTTGCAATTGATACTTGGCCTGCTGCCATATCTGGAATCATCATCGGTACGAAGAATGGACTCACGCGGCGCGGGCCTTTCTCAGTAAAAATCTTAAATTGTTCTTCGTATGTTTCCATACCACCAATACCAGATCCAATCCATACACCAATTCGAGGTCCATTTTCTTCTGTAATTTCAAGCTTTGCATCTGCAACTGCCATTTTCGCTGCTGCTACTGCATATTGTGTAAAGCGGTCCATACGGCGCGCTTCTTTTTTATCAATATATTTCTCGACTTCAAAGTCGTTAATTTCCGCTGCTACTTTTGCTGGAAATAGTTCTGGATCAATTCTTGTAAGTCGCCCGATTCCAGATACACCCTTTTTAATGTTTTCCCATGCTGTTTCAACATCTGTTCCGACCGGTGTAACAGCTCCTAGTCCTGTAATTACGACCCTCTTTTTTTCCATACAAAATACACTCCTTTTTTTCTCTCAGTCCTTATTTACCCCAACGAAGAGCGACTGCTCCCCATGTTAATCCGCCGCCAAAACCAACAAGTATAATTAAATCACCATCTTGAATACGTCCATTTTGCAATTCCTCTACCATTGCAATCGGAATTGAAGAAGCTGATGTATTACCAAACTTTTCAATTGTCATACTCATTTTTTCTTGTGGTAAATTTAATCTCTCTCTTGCAGATTCCATAATACGAATATTCGCTTGATGCGGTACTAAGAAATCTACATCCTCTTTTGTAAGACCAGCCTTATCCAGCACGCGAAGACAAGATTCACCAAGTTGACGAACGGCAAATTTAAAGACTTCTCTGCCATTCATCATAACATACTCGTCTTGATATAGATGCTTACCGCCGCTTCCGTCTGCTCCTAATTCGAAAGATAGAACGCCTCTTCCTTCTGAAACTGCTCCCATTACGATAGCACCGGCTCCGTCTCCAAATAATACCGCTGTATTTCGATCATTCCAGTCTACAATTTTAGATAGCTTATCACTACCAACTACTAATACGTTTTTATAAGTCCCCGTTTGAATAAATTGCTGCGCTGTAATCATTCCGTACATAAAACCAGCGCATGCTGCACCTACATCCATTGCAGCTGCATGTTTCGCTCCAATCGCTTCTTGAATGACACAAGCTACTGCTGGAAACGCACGATCTGGTGTTACTGTCGCCACTAAAATAAGATCGATATCTTCTCCGCTAACCCCTGCATCTTCAAGTGCTTTTTTCGCAGCCTCTACGGCCATATATGAAGTATCTATTGTATCATCGGCAATGCGTCTTTCTGCAATTCCCGTTCTCGTACGAATCCATTCATCGGATGTATCCATTATTTTCTCTAAATCGTGATTTGTGACTACTTTTTCTGGCACATATCTTCCGATCCCTAAAATGCCCACGTTCACATCGCAGCCCTCCGTTTTATATCAATTATTATGACTTGGTACTAATTTTAAAACATAAATGTATTTTTGTCTAGAATATATTTCGCATAAAACAGAAAGCTAACGCATTATCCACTTTATTTTTCATTAAAAGAAACAGAATCATACCTTTTCGTGTTTCATTCCAAATAAAAAGGCCCGAACCGCTTCTACTCACGATTCGAGCCTCCCCTCCATCAAAAAAGAAGGATTTTATTCTTGATCTGCTTTTCTTCTAAACTAGAGAGTTCTCTTCACTACTTTTCCTTTATCCTATTCATATCTCTAGTTTTCCCCCAGGCGAGAATAAAAAAGGCCCTGACCGCTTCTATCCACGGTTCGGGCCTCTCTTCCATCTTAAAAAGATGCTTTTTATTCTTTATCTGCTTTCCCAAGCTCATAAGCTTCGTTCATAACTTTCATTAACAACTCTAACACCGGCTGTGCCTTCTCCATATCAAGTGCAATTCCATTATCATCTAAAATTGCCTTTGCTTCCGGTAAATGCTTCATTGCGATTTGTAAAAACTGCATGCTTTTTTCGTTCATATTATACTCTTCCTCTCCATTAAAACTTTCACATACAATAGTGTAACACGCGTACTACCCTTCGTATAACTCTTTATATTTTTTCATGTGTGCCAGTTGCTTATTTAAACCGTATTCTAACGGAGTATTTCTTTTTATCGAAATTACTTCGATAGCCTCATCTCTTACTTCGCTATTATTTTTATTTACTTTATCATCCGCGCGTAAAAGATTCATACCTTTTTCCCATAATGACTGTTTACCACTAAGTAAATTGTATATACCAAGATGCGCCCCGTTCGTTCCATGTTCCCATAAGTATTCACATACATCTTCAACGTAAAGTAAATCATTCCCCTTTTCCTCAATCGTACAACGGCACTCTTTTTCAACTAATTCTGATAAAATAAGCTGATGAAACATCATAAAGGACGGTTGCCACGGTCCATATAATGTTGGAACTCGAAATACACTATATTGTAAATTCCCTTTTTTCAATCCTTCTTCTACTTTCAAAAATAGGCGCTTATTTTCGGATTCATCTGTACTGCCTACTTCAATAGAAGAAATTAAATTTAACTTCACTTTTTGTTCTTCACACATTCTTATAATTCGCTTTAAATATTGTAATATGACTCTTTCATTCCGAAATCCACTTTGCTGATTTGGCTCATATAAGCAAAAATAAACAGTATCGAATCTCTCTTCCTCAACCGATCTCCATCCATCTTCATCTCTTATCGAATAATACGTAAATAACGCATTTCGCCCAATTAATAATAACTTCTCTTCATTAATTTTGGTCATACTATCGAATTCATCAAAATCAAGACCATAGACTTCCACTTCTTCTGCAATCATTTTATTTACAAGGTGATAACCTACAAACGTAAGTGCACCTATTATCAGCACGCGTTCCATACCACCAACCCTTTCCCTCTGAAACAAATAGCTCCTCATTTATGTATATGGGAGCTTCATAATTCTTCTTCATATTTTTTAAAGAAATCAGTCGTTTGCCTAACCATTTTATATTTCACATCTTGCAGATGGAACAAGACAGAAGTATCACATTGATTTAGTTGCCTCATTTTCTCATATCTACGCAACTGCTGTTTTCTTCCTCTTTTTTCTTGTGTTGATACGAAAATTTTAACAGGTACACAAGATGGAAGAAGCGTAAATGATTTCTTATTTATTTTTGATTCTAATTCTTCTTCTTTGGCATCATACGCCAAACTTAATTCCTTCACGAGTCTCTTGTAAAAAAATTTATGCTCTTTCTCAAAACTTACATATTCCGGTAAATCCAAACACGGATTTAGCATAACAACAGAACGAATACATTCAGGATATTTGTTCATCATTTCAAGTGCTACAAGCGCTCCCATACCATCTGCCATAATGTGCATTTTCGCATTTAACGTCTCTTTTCTCAAAACAACATCATATAAACGTTTTGCCAGACGAACAGATTGATCGTTTCCCCAATGTCTTCCGTATAAATTAGAGGAAAAGACCGTGTAGCCTTGTTCAATAAGACCATGTAAAAAATAAGATTTACCCGCATGTTGTGTCCATAAACTTGTACCATTCTCAATAAAGTAGTTATAATCACCGAGGAGCATAACAGAAAATCCATTTGGCTTCTCCGGTAAATAAATGACACATGGTTCTTTTTCTAAGTAAAAAAAACGTTCCGTAATACTCATTTTTCCCCCGCCTTATTTTCTAAACATATAAAAGTACTCTTTTATAATGTATGAACGGAATGCAAATTTGCGTTGAAAAATCTACAAATATTTTTCTATATTCTTTTTTCAATTGTGTTACAATAAGGACAGATTGAACGAATAGAGGTGTAAAATATGCGTTTCATTTGGGCATTAATTTGGTCGTTCTTACTTGTACATATGATGAGCTATGTAATCGGCTCTATGACTGGCGGTACATACGACTTTAACCAAGCGTCTATTTTCTCAGTTGTTCTTGCTGTGTTAGTACTAGCAATTTCAGCTGCAATTCCAAACGAGCCAGTAGAACAACACTAAAAAAAGAGTCCGGATTTTATCCGAACTCTTTTTTATTTTTATTTCACATGAACGACTAATTCGTTATTTTCTACATCAACAACTACGTGACTATTGTCAGTAATTGTTCCTGCAATTAATTCTCGTGCTAATTTCGTTTCCACTTGACGCTGTACGTATCGTTTTAATGGACGAGCTCCGTACATTGGGTCGAAACCAGCTTCTACAACAAATTCTTTTGCTGCATCTGTTAATTCTACTGTAATGTGACGGTCAGCTAGACGACCTTGTAGTTCTTTTACAATTTTATCAACAATGCCTTTAATTTCATTCGTTGTAAGAGGTTTGAATAAAATAATTTCATCAACACGGTTTAAAAATTCAGGGCGGAAATGTCCTCTTAATTGTCCCATTACAAGATCTCTTGATTCCTCTTTAATCGAACCATCTTCTTCTAATCCATCTAGTAAATGAGCAGATCCAATATTTGAAGTCATAATAATAACTGTATTTTTAAAGTCCACTGTACGACCTTGCGAATCTGTAATGCGCCCATCATCTAACATTTGTAATAAAATGTTGAATACTTCTGGATGTGCTTTTTCAATTTCATCTAATAAAACAACGGAATATGGTTTACGTCTTACCGCTTCTGTTAATTGACCACCTTCCTCATATCCTACATATCCAGGAGGTGCACCAATTAAGCGTGACACTGCGTGTTTCTCCATATACTCAGACATGTCAATGCGAATCATTTGCTCTTCACTATCGAATAAAGACTGCGCTAACGTTTTTGCAAGTTCTGTTTTACCAACACCTGTTGGTCCTAAGAAGATGAAAGAACCAATCGGGCGGTTCGGATCTTTAATACCAGCGCGAGCACGAAGAACTGCGTCTGACACTAAGCTTACTGCTTCCTCTTGTCCGATGACACGCTCTGATAAGATTTGCTCTAAGCGTAATAATTTCTCGCGTTCACCTTCCACGAGTTTCGCAACAGGAATACCCGTCCAGCGTGAAACAATATCTGCAATTTCTTCTTCACTTACTTCCTCACGTAATAAACGATTTTCTTGTTTATTATGCGCGCCCATTTCTTCCGCTTCTTTTAACTCTTTTTCAATTGCTGGAATTTTCCCGTGACGAAGTTCGGCTGCTTTATTTAAATCGTAATTACCTTCTGCTTCTTCTAATTCACGACGCAGACGTTCTAAATGTTCACGTAAGTCACGAACTTTGTGAATGTCTTCTTTTTCTTTCTCCCACTTTGCTCTCATACCACTTGCAACTTCTTTTAAATCCGATAATTCACGTTGCAATGTTTTTAGACGCTCTTGGCTACCACGATCCGTTTCTTTTCCAAGAGCCGCTTCTTCAATTTCCAGCTGCATAATGCGGCGCGTTACTTCATCTAATTCTGTTGGCATAGAATCGATTTCTGTACGAATTGTTGCACACGCTTCATCAACAAGGTCAATTGCTTTATCAGGTAAGAATCGATCTGAAATATATCGATTTGATAAAACTGACGCTGCTACAATCGCACGGTCATGAATATTTACACCGTGATAAATTTCAAAGCGTTCTTTTAATCCACGTAAAATTGAAATTGTATCTTCAACAGTTGGTTCTTCTGCTAATACTTGTTGGAAACGTCTTTCTAGCGCTGGATCTTTCTCAATATATTTGCGATATTCATCGAGCGTCGTCGCCCCGATACAATGCAGTTCACCACGCGCAAGCATCGGTTTTAACATATTTCCTGCATCCATGGCTCCTTCTGTTTTACCAGCTCCAACTATTGTATGAAGTTCATCAATGAATAATAAAATGCGTCCTTCACTCTTTTTAATTTCATTTAATACAGCTTGCAGACGCTCTTCGAACTCACCACGGAATTTCGCACCAGCTACGAGTGCACTCATATCTAACGCAAAAATCGTTCTATCTTTCAATCCTTCAGGTACATCCTTTTTCACAATACGCTGGGCTAGCCCTTCAACGATTGCTGTTTTACCAACACCTGGCTCCCCAATTAAAACCGGATTGTTTTTCGTTTTACGTGAAAGAATACGGATTACACGTCGTATTTCACTATCACGGCCGATTACAGGATCGATTTTCCCTGCTCTCACTTCCGCCACTAAATCACGACCATATTTTTCTAACGCTTCATAAGTTGCTTCTGGATTTTGACTCGTCACTCTTTGATTCCCCCGAACTGTCATTAAAGACTGTAATAAGTTATCTTTCGTAATATGCAATCTTGTAAATAATTGATTTATATCGCCTTTTTCTTCAGAAAAAGCAAGCAACACATGTTCTACTGAAATGTAATCATCCTGCAGTTTTTCTGCTTCTTTCCCTGCTCTTACAAGCAGTTGTTGCAGAGCGCTCGTTACATACAATTTTCCAACTTCTGCACCGCTCCCCGTTACAGAAGGTTTCTTTTTAATTAAACTTTCAGCACCTTGCTTTAATGCTTCTATATCAACATTCATTTTTTGAAATATACGTACTGCTAATCCATCTTGCTCTTCTAATAATGCAAGTAATAGATGAACAGTATCCACCTCTTGGTGATGATGAGATACCGCTAAAGATTGGGCACTCATAATCGCCTCTTGTGTTTTTGTTGTCATTTGATTTAAGTCCATCTTTACAGCCCTCCAAAAGTTTGACTTTCTTTGACCTTTGATTTGATTATACGCCAACTGACTTTTTTATACAATAATTTTGCCTATGTATTTTCAAACTTATTATTGGAAAAAGAAAACAGGAACATTCATTACGCTGCTCAAAACAGTACGGTAAATGAAATTATAATGTGTCATGACAAAAAAGCCGCAATAAAGATTGCGGCTTCTGTTACGGTTTTCTTTTATATGTCCACTGACGGTTATGATTCGTATTATCTGGAAACTTTTCACCGGCAGTTAATTGTACCATTTGCGGATTTTTCACCATACTTCCCGTTTCACCAATTTCTACATAAACCCCATCATTTGGCGCTTTTTGTCCAGAACGAAACCTGCGATTTTGTCCCATTTTCATTCTCCTTCCATGACGTCTTTGCCTCATTAGTATATCCATTTTAAAAGAAAGCTTTTCTGTCATGTTTAGGAAACAGTACTACATCTCGTTCTTGTACATATATATGAATGACACAAGCGTAAGCAGGGATTTCTTTCCTACTTGTAGAAAAAAAAGAAACCAACCTACTCTAGGCTAGTTTCAAAGGAGAGTCAAACATATACGAGAAGATTACATGTTCATTATAAGTCTCATCACACGGGCAATGTAACCCTTTTCACAATTTGTACATAATGAAAGAAACATTGTTTGAACTTTCTAAAAAGATGTTGACTTTTCTTAATTTCCAACGAGAAATAGTAGACACCGCAGCACTTTGAGACGTAAGATGGATATATAGTGAAATTTTCATCTATGGTCATTTCACCAGGTCTAACCTCTTATTTCTGCATATTAAAAACGGAAATACAGATAGATACAAAAAAATTATTATAAGAGGTGAAATTATGAACAAACAACATTTAATCGCATTAGACTTAGACGGTACTTTATTAACAGACAACAAAATAATTTCCACTCGAACGAAACATACAATTGCAAAAGCAAAGGAACAGGGACATATTGTTGTTATTTCAACAGGACGTCCATTCCGTGCTAGTTATGATTACTATAAAGAACTTGCTCTTAACACACCTATCGTAAACTTTAACGGTGCTTACGTACATCATCCTCTTGATTCAAGCTGGGGAACACATCACTCTCCTCTTGAGCTAGCAACAGCGCAAGAAATTGTACGAGCTTGCTTTGATTTCGGCGTAAAAAATATATACGCGGAAGTAATGGACGATGTGTATGTTCGTGAAATTGATGAAGATAAAAAACATATTTTCGAATTCGGCTCTCCTAAGATTTTTACGGGAGACTTATTAAATATTTTAAACGATCATCCAACTTGCTTATTAATTGATGCACATGACGAGCATTCCACTGCAATTCGTCAACATTTAACGGATATGCACGCGGAAGTAATCGATCATAGAAAATGGGGCGCACCTTGGCCGATTATTGAGATTGTGAAAAGCGGATTAAATAAAGCGGTTGGATTACAAAAAATTTCTAGTCATTACAACATTCCACAAGAGCGAATTATCGCTTTCGGTGACGAAGATAATGATTTTGAAATGATTGAATTTGCTGGTCACGGCATCGCAATGGGGAATGCCATCCCTGAATTAAAATCACTCGCAAACCATACGACGTTAACGAACGAAGAAGATGGTATCGCTTTATATTTAGAAGAGGTTCTTGGGTTGTAATCTAAAAATTCCCTACTTATAGTTTCCTGCCAAATGTCCATACTATAAGTAGACGCAAGAGACATCGCGTCGATTGTTTTCAGCTAAATAAAGGGGGTTTTTCGAATGGGTAAAAAGAACAAATCAAAACGTTTTATCCAACAAGGAGCCGATGCTGTTATGAAGCATGATGCAAGATTCCCGTACAGAGGTACATTAGCTGAGGCAGAAAAAGCAAGAAGTAACTCTTCTTTTGGAGGGGTTTAAATGGGGAACTTACTATTCCAACAAGCTAGAGATGCTGTTGAAAATGCCGTATCTTGTTCAAGCGGTACTGAGCAACAAGATCTCGTGTATAGAGCAAAAAATGCTTTGCAATCCGCTTACGCAAACTCTTCAACTGCTGAAAAAGTTCAGCTCCGTGAAATGCAAGAGCAATTGCAAAACATTACGAATTTACATTAAAAAAGAGGACCAACTTTGGTCCTCTTTAATCTTTCCGAAACAATCCGAACACCCCAACTGTTTGCAATATATTTGTAAATGCACCTGGGTCCACTTGTCTAATAATCCTCTCTAATTCGTATAACTCGTAACGGGTAATAACCATCATTAACATTTCTTTATTTTCATTCGTATAAGCACCTGTTGCTGGTATCGTTGTAATCCCTCTTACTAATCGCGAGTGAATCGCCTTTCTTACGTCTGCCCCATTCTTCGTAACAATTAATGCTGTAATCTTTACATGACGAGTATGAATTGCATCAATAATTCTCGTTGATACATATAAAGTCACTAGCGTATACAACGCTTTTTCCCATCCATATACATAGCCAGCAGCGATAATGATAATTGCATTAAAAAAGAAAAAGTATGTACCGACAGGCTTATCTTTTATTTTTGATAAAATCATAGCGATAATATCTAATCCACCTGTAGAAGCACCCCACTTTAAAGCAATCCCTACTCCAATTGCCGAAATAATCCCGCCAAAAATCGCATTTAATATGATATCATTCGAAACCGCTCTAACAGGGATGATTTCTAGAAACAAAGTCATAAATATAACACAAAGAAAACTAAAAAAGGTGAAGGCCTTTCCAACCTTTTTCCACGCTAAAATAACGACAGGAATATTAAATAAGCTAAACAATACTCCCGTAGATATGTGAATCGATAAAAAATCACCTAATATTTGTGATAATAATTGAGACAATCCAGCAAAGCCGCTCGCATACACTTTCGCTGGCGTTAAAAATAAATTCATCCCAATCGCGTTTAATAAACCTGCGATGATTACAACGATTAACTTCTTTATAAGTTCAGTATAATTCAACTTCAAATCCATTTCGAATCCACCTTTACCCTTCATAAATGCACCGCTATACATAGTCTTTACGAAAAAGGAAATGATAAACGTACAACGTTTAGAAATGGAGTTGATACATATGCCACATACGAGTGATAACGACAAAAAAGCACGCGATAATAATGCAAAACGCACACAAAAAAATGAGCAAGAGCAAAAAAATATTCAGCAAGGTAAACGTGCATACTCTAAAAAGACCGATCACCTTTGATTCCATCGTACATCAACAATTATGTTGATGTACTTTTTTACATTTTAAAGGAAAAAACATTAAAAATTCACTTCATGTTCACTTCTATATTCTACAATAGCGATAACATATTCGGATGAGGTGTTGGCATGAGAGGGAAACATATTTTCATTATTACTGCACTAATAAGTATATTGATGCTATCTGCTTGCGGACAAAAAAACGGCTCAGCTACAGTCGCCACAGCAACAGACTCGACTGTTACGAAGGACGACTTCGAAAAACAATTGAAAGATCGTTACGGAAAAGACATGCTATACGAAATGATGGCACAAGACGTCATCACAAAAAAATATAAAGTACCTGATGAAGAGGTAAATAAAGAAGTAGAAAAAGTAAAAAAACAATATGGAGATCAATTCAAAAAAGTATTAGAAAATTATGGTTTAAAAGATGAAGAGGATTTCAAAAATCAAATTAAGTTCAAACTTGCTATGAATGAAGCGATTAAGAAAAGCATTACAGAAAAAGACGTAAAAGACCACTATAAGCCAGAAATTAAAGCGAGTCACATTTTAGTAAGTGACGAAAATGAAGCGAAAGAAATAAAGAGTAAACTAGATGCTGGTGCTTCATTTGAAGAATTAGCAAAACAAGAATCACAAGATCTGCTATCAAAAGATAAAGGTGGAGACCTTGGATACTTCAATTCAGGTACAATGGCTCCTGAATTCGAAACCGCTGCCTACAAACTAAATGTTGGACAAATTAGCAATCCCGTAAAATCATCAAACGGTTATCACGTTATTAAATTAACTGATAAAAAAGCTTTAAAGCCTTATGATGAAGTGAAAGACTCTATTCGCAAAAACTTAGAGGAAGAACGTACTGCTGATCCTGTATTCAGCAAAAAATTGTTACAAGAGGAATTAAAAAAGGCAAATATTAAAATAAATGATAGTGATTTGAAAGATACGTTTACTCTTGTTTCACCGCAAGGAAATTAAAAAAGCACAACCTTATCTTTTTAAATAAGGTTGTGCTTTTTAATCTTCTATCTTATTTCTTAAAGTAAGTCCAACCTTCTTCTTGGTAAACTTTTTCTTCTTTCATCAATTTACCAAGTGCGCGCTTAAATGCAGCTTTACTCATGTTAAAGCGTTCTTTAATATCTTCCGGATGGCTCTTATCCCAAAACGGCATTGCTCCGCCTCGTTCTTCCATATATGCATAAATTACTGCCGCATCGTCTTCCATTCCTTCTTCTTTACGAGGAAGAAGTGAAATGTTAATTGTACCGTCATCTTTTACGTCAATAATACGTCCTGTTACACGCTGACCGATGCGGACTTGTTCTTTTCTTTCTGTATGGTGTAAGAAAGCACGGAAATGCTCATCAGTTAGTACGAATGAACCAACTTGAAGCGAACGATATACACGTCCATTTACGTTTTTATTACGCATAGATGGTGTCGCATCTACAACGATTTCTTGCATATCACTATCTCTTGCTGGAAGAGCAATTAAACGATCACGATTCGTTAATTTTAACGTACAATATAATTCGTCTCCAACTTCTGGCCATACCGGCATATAAATTGGGAATTCATCAGCTGGAATTAGTATATCTTTTGATACACCAATATCAACAAACACACCTAAACTAGGAATGACTTCTACAACCTTTACCCAGTTCCAATCATAAGTTGTAATAATCGGTTCCTTCATTGTTGCTGAAATACGATTTTGGTGATCAAGGTATAAGAATACATCAATCGTATCACCTTCTTCAATTTCTCCAGCTACTTCGTTTTTATGTAGGAAAATTTCTTCTTCTTCATTCCCAACCATATATCCGATTTCCGTTTCGCGTAAAACAGTTACCTGTTCAATCGATCCTATTTGCAAATACATATTTTTTAATTCCCTTCTATATATATAAAATTATCTTTTTTATCATTCCAAACAAAAGTTAATTATAACATGATTTTTCCTGTATTTGTCCAACTGCCCAAAATTCACTATAATAAAATGAGGTTCCATGAATATAAGTACGAAAACACTTAAGTCTAGACTCGTTTTCAGCTATACTTTAGTATGTACAGTACATAACAAGATTAGAAATTTATTTGGAGGTGCTAACTATGGCAAAAGATAGTTCTTTTGACATCGTTTCGAAAGTAGAATTACCTGAAGTAACAAACGCAATTAATATCGCATTAAAAGAAATCCAAAACCGATATGACTTTAAAGGAAGTAAAAGTGATATTAAATTAGAAAAAGAAGTACTAGTTTTAACTTCTGACGACGAGTTCAAATTAGACCAAGTAAAAGACGTTTTAATTTCTAAACTTGTAAAACGTAACGTTCCAATTAAGAACTTAGATTACGGAAAAGTTGAAGCTGCAACTGGCAACACTGTTCGCCAACGTGCAACACTTCAACAAGGTATCGATAAAGATAACGCTAAAAAAATTAACAACATCATTAAAGAAATGAAATTAAAAGTAAAAACACAAGTACAAGACGATCAAGTACGTGTTACAGCGAAAAGCCGTGATGACTTACAAGCCGTAATCGCAGCTGTTCGTAGCGCTGATTTACCAATCGACGTACAGTTCATTAACTACCGCTAAAAAGAAAACTCCTCTTAATTAGAGGAGTTTTCTTTTTGTCTTGTAGAGACAATATTACAAGAACAAACCATAGAAAAAAGGGTATGTGCGGTAAAAATCGCTAAGTAAATTGAAAATAAGGAAAAGACACCTTAAGACGTTTTCCCTTCGATTTGAATTACTTTTCTTAGTAATTACATCCTAGGCCAAAGTCATCTTAAAAATTGCTATAACTCATAATTCCTCTCCTCGCCAAAACGTAACAATTTATGAGTATAAGAATATTTTCCAACCTTTAATGTAATGTAAAATTAATAAGTATTTTAAAAAATGTTAATTAAAAAAGAGTTAGAAGTGGTTATTTGAAGAAATTAATATTATGGTTTTTATTGGCCACATTCTCCCTAAATACTGTAGGATGTTCTAATAATACGAATACACTAACGGATAAGTCTAACTGTATCAACAAAGCTTGGTACAAAAAAAATATGTCATGTAATCATTTAAAAAAACATTAAATAGTTAATGATAAAGGTCATAAAAAAAGACACCTCAAAGTGCCTTCCTCCGACTTGAATCATCTCAAGTTTAACAATATTTGGTTGTAATTAAAAAGAAGCATAAATTGTTAATAAAGATGCAGACTTCAAAATAAAAAGTACACTAAGTAAACTCTTATTCAAAAATTTATATTAAACACTAATATTTTAGAAGCAAGTTTATAAGTGTAAAACCTACAGGGATTTCCCCTGTAGGTTTTATTATATTTCAAGTGATTTCCAAATGTATTATGAGTGGCTTTTTTCAGTTTGGTTTTCAAAATATTTTTCTTTAACCATTTTTATCAGATTTTCTTTTTCTGTTAGTTCAAATATAAATAATGCTTTTTTCATGTTATTTGCAATATCTTCTTCATTCTGTTGTTTAAATCTTAATAAATTCCATCCTTTTAAATAGTAAAGTTCACCTAATAAGTATAGAGTATTTAGATTAATAGCTAATTTGATGCCCTTATCAATGTATTTTACCGCTTCTTCATATTGATAGGTCATACCTAAACATTTCGCTAAATTAAAAATGATTTTTAATTTAATCGCTTTATCTCTCGGAAAATCTAACTTATTAAAATTAGTTAAACATCTTCCTAATATAGTAATACTTTTATCATATTCTTTATTTTCCGCATAAAATATAGACATTGTCTGCATAATATCTATTTCTCTTTCTGATAAAAAATCAACATTGGTTAAAGTTAGTTTTAATGCATTATTTAAAAGCTTTAAAGCAGTTTTTATGGATCTGTTCACCTCAAATACAGCAATTGCTTCATGCCATAGGAGAAATTGTTTATCTTCTTTTGCCTGGAAATTTTTTTCATCTTTCTCTTTTTTCACGATTTCATAAAGTTCTTTATATTGTTTTTGCTTTAAGCAATCTTTTATTACACATTTTACATTTTCTACATATTTTAACTTTTTGTTTTGAGTTAATGCAAATATATTATTTGGGTCAATACCAAGTCTTTCTGATAATTGATATAACAATATACTAGATGGATAAATCATACCTTTTTCTATTTTGCTAATTTGACTTTGCGAACATATTCCATGACATAATTCGGATTGTGATATATTTTTTTTAATTCTAAGCTCTTTAATGGTAATACCCAAATCGTAAAATTCCATTTTCCCACCTACTATTTAGTACTATATTAGTATAAGAGTATTCTCTAACTTTTAATGTAATGTAAAATTAATATAGTTGCAATTATTGTTTGTTTCAAAGGTCTTTCTCTATCCGTATTGACACAAAAACAGGCTAGGAAGAAGACTTTCTCCCTAACCTGGCCCCACCGAACAAACTTACAAATCCAATAAGAAGACATGAACATAGAGTGCGTAACTTCTCATCTCATCTACGCTTCCTTTTAACTGCAATTAAAAACGCAATAAATAATACATTCACACCAACGATTAAGGAGATAAATAACCAATTCACACCTGTTTCTCTGTTAACTTTATACACGTTTGATTCTTCACGCTTTAAAACGAGATAAAATTTTCCGTTTTCCTCTCTTATAATTTCATCCTGCAACAATCCTCTTAACTCTTGTTTTTCACCAATTGCACTTGCAGGTAAGGAGACTTTTTGTGTTTCTTTCGTATTATTAATTGCTACTAAGGTTACTTCATCTTTATATTTTCGTTTTAGTATGCTCATCCCGCTCTTATCATATAGAAGCTCAAACGTACCGCGTCGTAAAGACGGTCTCGCCTGCCTAAGTTCACCTAGTTTTGTTATGTGCTGCATAAATTTTTCGTCTGACTTAAAATCCATTAATCGTCTATTATCGGGTACACTTCCTCCATCTAATGCAATTTCAGTTCCGTAATAAAAATTCGGAATCCCAGGTGATGTTAACAAATATGTAAGCGCCAGTTTTAAACGTGATGGCGGATAATACATATTTTCTTTTGCAATACGCGCATATCTTTTTGTTTCTTGATCATCTAAAAACGTAACAAATTCCCCTTCTTTTTTACTCACATCGTATAACGATTTCACCGATACATCCGCTTTGGAAAACGATTCTACTATTTTTTCGTTGTATTCGCTATCCTCCTTTGTCATAATACGAAAATCTTTCTTTATCACTTGCATGTCTTTTTGCGCGTTATCCCAAAAGGAACGCGGCTTTTTTTCACTATGTATAACATAGCTTCCGTCTAAATCAACTTCTTTTATCCACCATTTCATTGCGTCAATTACCTGTTGTTCGTTTTCTCCAAGCGGAAATTGAAATACAACTTTCATTCCTTTTGCCTGAGCTTCTTTTACAAGTTCTTTCACATCATTTTCTGTCCCGAAATGTTCATTTACCTTTTTAAAATTTCGCACGTCTAATCCATCGTACTTTCCACTTTCAAAAAGTGGCGAAAGCATAACGGTAGTAAAACCCATTTCTTTTATGTAATCCAACCTTTTTATAATTCCTCTTATATCCCCGCCTTGATACCCTTCTAAATTACCAACTTCTAACTGTTTGTCATTTTTCGGTTCTCCATTATTGAAGCGATCAATCATAATGGAATAGATAACTTCGTCTCGCCACTCTCTTTTTTCGTCTGCAAAAGTATGTATTGGTACAAACAAAACAACAGCTAAGCAAAAACAAATGAATAGTTTCCTAGTCCGTATTTTTCCCACACGCATCCCCCAAGTTTTTTAATTGCAAGAATATTATACCAATTTTCCGGATGAAATGCATATGTCGATTTCAACCCTCACAAAATAATACATGTTAGATTTCCTAACATCATTTATATAATTTTCTGAATTTTTAGTTGATTTTTAGTTTAATTTCGAATATGATATGAAACATAACAAAACGATGTTATTTTTTCTAACATTATAGGAGGAGAGCTCATGAATATGGGAGATACGGTTTTTATGTTTGTAACGACAGTAATGGTCATGTTAATGACACCAGGATTGGCACTTTTTTATGGAGGTATGGTTCGCAGCAAAAATGTACTCAGTACAACGATGCATAGTTATAGCGCAATGGCTATCGTTTCGATTCAATGGATTGTTATCGGCTATTCTTTATCATTCGGACCAGATTGGCACGGGATTATCGGTACACTTGATTGGTTCGGTCTAAACGGAGTTACCTACGCACCAAATCCAGACTACTCATCTACTATTCCTCACAATTTATTCATGATGTTTCAACTCATGTTCGCCATTTTAACTCCAGCTTTAATTTCAGGTGCATTCGCTGAAAGAATGCGATTTTCTGCCTTTCTTATTTTTATCCTTCTATGGACAACGATCGTTTACAATCCTGTCGCTCATTGGGTATGGGGCGTCGGCGGGTGGCTAAGGGAACTTGGGGCACTAGACTTCGCTGGCGGAAACGTCGTTCACATCACTTCCGGAGTTGCTGGTCTTGTATTAGCTATTTTCCTTGGAAAACGAAAAAACATAAATGGTTCTTCTCCTCACCATTTGCCATTTACAATGTTAGGCGCAGGCTTATTATGGTTTGGCTGGTTCGGTTTTAACGTCGGCAGCGCATTATCCTTAAACGACGTAGCTTTAACTGCATTTATTAATACAAATATAGCCGCTGCTGCCTCAGCTCTAACTTGGATGCTTTCTGAATGGTTCTTCCAATCAAAACCGACTGCGATGGGAGCTGCTTGCGGAGTTGTTTCTGGTCTAGTCGCTATTACACCAGCTTGCGGGTTCGTTACACCTTTCTCCGCTCTTCTTATCGGAGCAATTGGTGGTATATTATGCTTTGGCGCTGTTTTCTTCTTAAAAACAAAATTCGGGTATGACGATACACTTGATGCCTTTGGATGCCACGGCATCGGAGGAACTTGGGGCGGTATTGCAACAGGACTATTTGCAACCACTACCATAAACGGAGATGGTGCAAACGGATTATTTTACGGAAATGCCGCTTTACTGTTTAAACAACTGGTAGCAATTGGAGCAACATATGCATTCACAATAATAATGACTTATGCCATTATTAAAGTTATTAACTTCTTCCTCCCTGTTCGGGTAGATGAGCACGAGGAACATATGGGACTTGATATTTCGATGCATGGTGAGAAAGCTTATGAACATGCAGAGCGAGCAAACTAAAAAAGAGATGCAATCTATTAGTAATAGATTGCATCTCTTTTTTGCGCACCGGGCAACATACCCCACCTAGTATAACTGGAAATATATTAACGGTTTTTTGGATATATCAACGATTTTTCAAATATATCGATTGTTTCTTTCAATATATCAACGGTTCGACACAACATATCGATTTACAAACAAATTCCGACATAATTTACAAGCAAAATACCCCACATAACTTTATACAAAAAAGACGACCGAAACCCGGTCGTCTTTTCCTATTTATTTCG
The DNA here is from genome assembly GCF_038006365.1 of Bacillus sp. FSL L8-0152. Classification (NCBI taxonomy): domain Bacteria; kingdom Bacillati; phylum Bacillota; class Bacilli; order Caryophanales; family Bacillaceae; genus Bacillus; species Bacillus sp. FSL L8-0152. The sequence continues at coordinate 1,238,931 of NZ_JBBOVB010000001.1, read as the reverse complement.
GAGCATTTCCTACATATTGCGTAATATCAACATTTAATGCCTGCGCTAAACGCATACCGTATTCTTGATCTGCACGGAAGAAGTTACAAACAGCTAATAATTTTGTGCGTTCATTTACGTCTTTTAGATCATTTGTTAAGTTTGCAATTAAGTTATCTTGCTCTTCTTTAGAGAATGAACGGTAACGCTCACCTGCTTGTTTGAAGTCATTTGGTTTCTCGATTTTTTCACGAGATACATAGCCTTCTACTTTCATAGTTGAATCGCGGTAAGCTTTGTCTTCAACCGGATTCTCTGCATGACGGCTCGGTTCGTAGTTGATTGTAGATGGGTTTTGATTTACTTGCATCGCACCATCACGTTGTTGATTATGAACAGCTGCGTATGGGCAGTTTACAGGAATTTGTAAGTAATTTGCACCAAGACGATAACGCTGTGTATCTGGGTAAGAGAATAAACGACCTTGTAATAATTTATCTTCCGATGGCTCAATACCATTTACAGTTGCACTTGGAGAGAACGCTACTTGTTCTACTTCTGCAAAGAAATTTTTCGGATTACGATTTAACGTCATCGTCCCTACTTCCATTAATGGGAAGCGATCTTCTGGCCATACTTTCGTTGGATCTAATGGATCAAAGTCTAAAGAGTCCATTTCATCTAATTGCATAACTTGTACGTGTAAATCCCATTTCGGGTGATTTCCTTTTTCGATTGCGTCGAACAAGTCACGAGTTGCATGATTGAAGTCTTTCCCTTGTACTTCTTGCACTTCTTTCGCATTTAAGTTACGTACACCTTGCTGTGGTTTCCAGTGGTATTTAATATAAACAATTTTACCTTCTTCATTAATCCATTTAAATGAATGGACGCCGAAACCTTCCATTTCACGATAACTTGCTGGTGTACCGTAATCAGAAAATACCCATGTCATCATGTGTGTAGATTCTGGAGTTAACGTCATGAAATCCCAGTAACGATCTGGCGTTTGAATATTCGTATCAGGTGCTGGTTTTAAAGAATGTACCATATCAGGGAATTTAATTGCATCACGAATGAAGAAAACCGGTAAATGATTACCTACGATATCGTAGTTTCCTTCTTCTGTATAAAATTTAACAGCGAACCCACGTGGGTCACGTGCTGTTTCAGGAGAACCTTGACCATGAATAACCGTTGAAAAACGAACAAATACAGGCGTTTCAGTTCCTTCATTTTGTAAAAATGCCGCTTTCGTATATTGCTTCATACTATTTTTCGTTACGAATACACCGTGAGCACCTGCACCACGTGCATGCACAACACGCTCCGGAATACGTTCACGATCAAAGTGCGCAAGTTTTTCTACTAAATGATAGTCTTCTAATAATACTGGTCCACGACGACCAGCTGTACGAGAATTTTGGTTATCTCCAACTGGAGCACCTTGGTTTGTTGTTAAGCGATTATTTGGATTCATCTAGGGGGATCCTCCTCTTTCTTTCATAGTAATTATTATTTATTTAAAATTATTATAAACTAATTATTATTCAAAACTAAACCTTTGTCAACTATTTCCTTCACTTTTTTTGAAACAATTTCAGCCAAACAGTCGATAAATGCAGATTGTGCATTCGGCATACTTGGTCTAAAATATTTGGCATTTAATTCATCAGTTACAACTTTACATTCATAATCGTTGTCATATAAAACTTCTAAATGCTCCGCTACAAAACCAACTGGGCAATATACGAAAGATTCGTACCCATGCTCTGCATATAAATCTTTCGTTAAATCTTGCACATCTGGACCAATCCATGAATCAGGAGTATTCCCAGCACTTTGCCAACCGATTGTATAGTTTTGAATATTTGCAGCTTCTGCAATTAAATCTGCCGTATACTTTAGTTGTTCTACATATGGGTCTCCTGCTGTAATAATCTTTTCTGGCAAACTATGCGCTGAGAAAATTACGACTGCTTTCTCTTTATCATCAATTTCTGTAAACGTTTCTTTTATTTTGTCTGCCCAATACGAAATAAATTTCGGTTCATCATACCATTGTTCAATTGGTTCAATAACAGGACCACCGATTTCTTTTGAAAGACGAATAGCACGATCATTATACGCTTTAATGCTAAATGTAGAATAGTGCGGTGCTAATACGATACTAATCGCCTGCTCAATTCCATCTCGCTTCATTTCCTCTACAGCATCTTCTATAAATGGCGCAGTATGTTTTAAACCTAAGTAACAAGTAAATTCATACTCTGTAAATATGTTATTCATTGAATCTGTTAATTTATGCGCCTGCTCTTTCGTAATTTTTGCAAGCGGCGAAATTCCACCAATCGCTTTATAGCGCTCAATTAAATCTTCAAGCGCTTCTTCTGACAGCTTACGCCCGTGACGGATATGTGTATAATATGCCTCTACATCGTCTAATGATTCTGGTGTTCCATACGCCATTACGAGTAAACCTATTTTTTTCTTTGTCATCTATATAACACCTCAATTTTATAAATGAGAATCCTTTTCAGAACGTTTGTTTCCAATTATAACAAGCAATAATAAGTACGTCAAAATAATAATTCTAATTAAGTATTATTTATAAGGTGATTTTGAATTTTATATGAAAATTTATTTAATAAAAAGCGACTTACATAATTGTAAGCCGCTTTTCCCTTATTCCTTAATATTTACCCCATATTCTTTAAACCAAACGTGAATTTGTGCTAAATGAGCTAAAAGCTGTGGCCCAGTCATCAATTGACCAAACCATGGTGTTTGAAATGCACTGCCACCAGACTGAATTAATCCGTTCAACTGCTCTTTATCAAACAATTCGTGTAAAATTGAACCTTTATCCGTTAATAGATTTTGAAGCCATACTGTTACTGCTTTTGTATAGTGTGGATTGTGCGTTTTCGGATAAGGACTCTTCTTTCTATATAAGATGTCATGTGGAAGTACATCTTCTAACGCTTTACGTAATAGACCTTTTTCGCGGTTTTTATACATTTTCATTTCCCAAGGAATATTCCACGCATATTCGACAAGGCGATGATCTGCAAATGGAACACGTACTTCTAAACTTGCCCCCATACTCATGCGGTCTTTTCTGTCTAATAATGTTGTCATAAACCATACCATATTTAAATAAAATAATTGGCGTCTTTTTGCTTCTAGCGGACTTTCTCCCTCTAAAATAGGAACTTCTTGAATCGACTCTTCATAGCGCCTTTGCACATATTGTTGTAAATTTAATTTATTTCTCCATTCTTTCTTTAGCAGTTGTTCACGTGCTTCTGTAGAGCGCATCCACGGAAAGGCACTCGATTGTAAATCATCTTCTCTATAAAACCACGGATATCCACCAAATATTTCATCTGCACATTCCCCAGATAAACCGACGACAAAATCTTGTTTAATTTCACGACAAAACCATAATAATGACGAATCGATATCTGCCATACCAGGCAAATCACGAACGAGTACTGCTTCAGTTAAATACTCTGCTAATTTTTCATTCGAAATGACGCAGCGATGATGGGTTGTTTGAAATGTCTCAGTCATTAAATTAATAAACGGAGCATCTGAATTTGGCTGGAACGCATTCGCTTTAAAGTATTTGTCATTATCTTCGTAATCAATAGAATACGTGTGTAATTGCCCTTTTCCTGATCTCTCGTATTCTTTCGCTGCGATAGCTGTAATAGCGCTCGAATCTACACCACCTGATAAAAAAGTACATAGTGGTACATCAGAAACAAGCTGTCTTGTAATGGCATCTTGTAATAAAAAGCGCGTTTTCTCTACGGTTTCTTCAAAAGAGTCTTCATGTTTTTTACTTTCTACATTCCAATATCTCCATATACATAAACCGTTCTTTGAAAATGTCATCGCATGACCTGGACGTAATTCTTTTATACCAGCATAAATACCATGGCCAGGCGTTCTTGACGGTCCGAGGCCGAATATTTCGGATAACCCTTCTAACGTTACTTCCGCCTTCACATCTGGATGAGCCAGTATCGCTTTTAACTCTGAACCAAATAGTAATCGCCCACTATCATATTTATAAAATAGCGGTTTTACACCTAGTCGATCTCGCGCAATAAATACTTGTTCTTTCTGTTCATCCCATACAGCAAACGCATATATACCGTTTAAATGATCGACACATTCTTCTTTCCATTCAATATAAGAAGCTAATAATACTTCTGTATCAGAATGACCTTTGAACGTATATCCTCTTCTTAATAATTCCTTTCGAATGTCTTCTGTGTTATAAAGTTCACCGTTATAGCAAATGGCGTAATTCGTTTCATCTTTTAAACAAGTCATCGGTTGTTTCCCGCCCTCAGGGTCCACAACGATTAAACGTTTATGCCCAAATGCGACATTGCCTTTAATCCAAACTTTATTATCATCCGGCCCACGTTTGGCTAACGTCTCAGCCATCTTCGTAACGACATCTCTTTCTCCTTCTAATGAGCGTTTATAATCCACCCATCCTGTAATCCCGCACATATAAATCATCCTTCCATCTTATTTCTTTTCTTGAACGTGCAGTAATCCCCACCCTAAGAGTGCGGATCAAAAAATGGAAAACTTGACGATAACCTACTATCCACATATGGAATAGCATTCTCACTCAGTAAAACGTGTTTTATTGTATGCCCACCTATGTCTAGATGTGTCTAGTTATAAAGAATGCACGAACTGTCTATAACAGGAATAACTACTTTTTATAAAGGAGAAATCATGTATGATACAACGTAACCATATTTTATATAACCAGCCCCGCGCTCATACATTCGGTAATGTAGAATATATAAACAATGAATGGGTATTCTTTGATGATGAAAATGATGAAGCATTTTTATTAGAAGATATTGCCGAAGATGGTTTTGAGATTTTATATAACAACAACTGGCTACCAGCCCGTTTCTATGAACAAGATATATTACAAATCGCCAACGAACAGCACCACCTGCAAAACGGGGAAATGATACGTATTCGAAAAAAATTACTTCTTAGCTATAATGAATGGCTCGAGGAATTACCTGACTCTGTGTTCACATTATTAACCGAATCATTGCAATCACTTCACTACTCTTTATATGATTGCATGTATTGTCATAATTATTTATCTTTCTTACCGAAAGAGGAGTCACGCGAAGGAGTAAATATTCTTTTGTTTGATAACGAAGAGATGATCTGTACACTACAGCATCATTTCGTCCGTCACACTACATCCAATAAAAACATGTTCCGTTTTACGAAAGTAAATGGAGAAGAGTTACATATCGATGCGACATAAAAAGTAAAAACCACCTTAGCTCCCAAGTCTTTGAGATTATAAGGTGGTTTTATTTTCTTTATTAGAATACTTGCCAACCAATCGGTAATTTCAGTCCAAGGTAAAATACTGCTACTAATGCAACAATAAATAGCCCCCAAACTGCCCCTGTTGCTTTGTTCTTGCTCATTTTCACAAGAACCATTTCCATTCCACCGATAACTAAAATACCAGCTATCATTTTTAAACCATACCACATGTGCATGTTACTTGTTGCAGTCTTCATAATCCCCATGTACAACATGAAACCTGTCACAATAATGATAATGTACATAAGACGAAGCCCCATATGTACACCTTTACCTTTTCTTCCTGCTGAATAAAGTGAATACGCAACGAAGAATAAAATTAAACCTAACGCCCATGCTGTAATATGCATATGTACCATCGTATCCCTTACCTCCTCTTTTCACACTTTTTCACTCTATATGATAACATGTTCATTTATTTTCAGGAAATGTTTCGCTTTTTTACATTTAAATGCTATAATATTTAGAGTATTTACAAACTTCTTGTAATAACAAAAGGGGGAACAATCATGATTCAAACTAAGGATATTATCGAACTTACAGACACATATGGAGCAAATAACTATCACCCACTTCCAATCGTTATTTCTAAAGCAGAAGGTGTTTGGGTAGAAGATCCTGAAGGAAACCGCTATATGGACTTATTAAGTGCATATTCTGCAGTAAACCAAGGTCATCGTCACCCGAAAATTATTAACGCTTTAATTGACCAAGCTAATCGTGTTACGTTAACTTCTCGTGCTTTCCATAGCGATCAATTAGGTCCTTGGTACGAAAAAGTTGCGAAACTAACTAATAAAGAAATGGTACTTCCAATGAATACAGGTGCTGAAGCTGTTGAAACTGCAATTAAAACAGTTCGTCGCTGGGCTTATGATGTGAAGAAAGTAGAAGCAAACCGTGCTGAAATCATCGTTTGTGAAGATAACTTCCACGGACGTACAATGGGTTCTGTTTCTATGTCTTCAAATGAAGAGTACAAGCGTGGATTTGGTCCAATGCTTCCTGGCATCGTTGTAATTCCTTACGGTGATTTAGAAGCATTAAAAGCCGCAATTACACCAAACACAGCAGCATTCATTTTAGAGCCAATTCAAGGTGAAGCAGGAATTAACATCCCACCAGCTGGTTACTTAAAAGAAGCTCTTGAAGTATGTAAAAAAGAAAACGTTTTATTCGTAGCAGATGAAATCCAAACAGGCTTAGGCCGTACTGGTAAAGTATTCGCTTGTGACTGGGACGATGTAACTCCTGACATGTACATACTTGGTAAAGCCCTTGGTGGCGGTGTGTTCCCGATTTCTTGTGTTGCAGCAAACCGCGACATTTTAGGTGTATTTGAGCCAGGTTCTCATGGTTCTACATTCGGCGGTAACCCACTTGCATGTGCTGTTTCTATCGCAGCTCTTGAAGTTTTAGAAGAAGAAAAATTAACAGAGCGTTCTCTTCAATTAGGAGAAAAATTAGTTGGGCAATTAAAAGAAATTGATAACCCAATGATTACTGAAGTTCGCGGTAAAGGTTTATTCATCGGTATCGAATTAAACGAGCCAGCTCGTCCTTACTGTGAACAACTAAAAGCAGCTGGTCTACTATGTAAAGAAACACACGAAAACGTAATTCGTATCGCACCACCTCTAGTAATCTCTGAAGAAGATTTAGAGTGGGCATTCCAAAAAATTAAAGCTGTATTATCGTAATAATAGAGAGGTTGTCCAACATGTTGGGACAACCTCTTTCTTTTTATATTCAATTATATTAAGATAAAATTGTAATTTTCTGTATTTTAAATTCATAAAGGAGGTGCGATATGCTACTAAGATATGGTAAACATATTAACTATTTAGCTACAGCGTTTATTTTAGTTACATTCTTTAGTTTCCTACTTTCCACAACATGGCTTCATTACTCAACTCCTACTACACTCACACTACTGAAAGCATCATTTTGGACGAGAAAAAAGCGCACTTGCGGTTATATTATTTGGCATTTGTACACTTGCATTAATTGGTCTTTACACTTTTGCCGTTATAGATTATCTCTATAATCCGAGACCATAGAAAAGAGCTATCTTTATACAAGATAGCTCTTTTCTCATTTCACTACATTTCGCAAAGTACCAATTCTTTCCACTGTAATGACCACTTCATCACCAGCATGTAAAAACCTCGGTGGTGTAAAACCTTTTCCGACACCAGCCGGCGTTCCTGTTGCGATAATATCGCCTGGTTCTAAAGTCATTCCTTTGCTTATCGTTGAAATAATTTCTTCTATTGAAAAAATCATTTTATTTGTGTTGGAAGTTTGCCTTACTTCTCCATTTACTACCGTTTCAATGTGTAATGCATTCGGCGTTTCAACCACCGATTTATGAATTAAATACGGTCCCATCGGACAAAATGTATCGAAGCTTTTCCCAAGGAAAAACTGTTTATGTTTTCTTTGAATGTCTCGAGCTGTTACATCATTTATAATCGTATAACCAAAAACATGCTCAAGCGCTTTTTCTTTTTTAATTTGCTTCCCTCGCTTACCAATAATGATAGCTAGTTCTCCTTCGTAATCTAGTTCGTCCGTTGCGTGAGGGTGACCATTAATTTGCTCATTTATGCCAATAACTGTTGTTGGTGCTTTCGTAAAGATCATTATATTTTCTGGAATAGACTCTACTCCGCCCATTTCTACCGCATGCTCACGATAGTTTTTTCCAACGCACAAAATATTCTTTCTTGGCCTTGGAATCGGCGCTAATATTTTCACCTCTGTTAACGGATAATACGCCGCTTCCCCGTTCTCTTTTGCCCAATTTACAATTTCACATACTTTCTCAAAGCATTCAGTCCCTCTTTCAATACACTCTAACATTGTAATAGGGATTGTAACCTTTTCCCCTTTTTGTCTTTGCGCTTCTCTTAAGTGTAATACCTTTTCTTCTTCTTCATCCACAATACCTACAAATACCTTTTCTTCTTTCTTCGCCGTTACAAAACGCAATATTTCCACTCTCCATCCTAAAACTCATACCTTTTAATTGTATTCGCATCCGCAAGAAAAAAACCTTCTCATGCACGCTAATTTTTACAATATTCTTCTCGCACTTATTCGTTACTTATTCATTATTTAGCATAAAATGTAGAAATTTTACTTTTTTTAGCGAAGGTATTTCTTTTTTATGGAGTTTTTGTATAATATGTACTACATATATACTAAAAATTTCATTTAGAGATGGAGCCGATTTCAATGTTTGAGCAAGCTATTGAAAAAAAACGTGAAAAAATGATCTATTTTGCTGAACGCTATGGAATGACTTCTCAAAGAACAGTGGATTGTAGCCAAGAACTGGACAGGCTCTTAAATGTAATTTGTCATGTACATACGGATTTACACCCTACTCAAACGTTCAACACACACACGCAATAACGCGTGTGTTTCTTTTATTTCAAAAAAACACACATTTTATTGGAAACGCCCATACAATAGTAGAAAAGAAAATTTTAAAAACGAAGGGTGTTTTGTATGCCAGCTATGGTCGGACATATTCGTATCGTCAATATTGGATCAAGTGGTATTTTTCATATTGGAGATGTATTTGCGATTAGGCCTATTAGTTACTCACGTGCTTTCGCCGGGGCCGGCTCTTTCAACGTTGGAGATAATGTTTCTGTCTACAATTATCAAAGTGCAACGACTGTCAACGATTCAGATGTAATCGATCAAGCGATAATTGGCTCAACTTAAAGGAGGCAATTGCATTGAATTTTTATGTAAACCAAAGTATCATCATCAACAGTATTAAAATTGATAGTATTACAACCTCTTCTGTGTTCCAAATTGGTACTGCCGGAAGTATTAAAGCCCTATCTAAATTTTCAAATACGGGCGGATTTACGGAGCCGCTTCGCCCATTACAGGCAAAAGGACAAATTATTTCTATCAAACCATCAACTAGTTCTTCTTAAGACATCCTTGTCATAAATATATAGCAGGAATATTTTTACCCTCCCTATTGAAAAGGAGGTTTCACAAATGAATCAAGATATATATACTTACTTACACCAACTTCAACAAGCTCTTCAAACACAACAAGCAGCCATCCTAAATTTAGAAGAACAAGTGCGCCAACTCCAAGAAGAGCTTAACGAATTAAAAAATCGCCCCTCCTCTTCTGTAGGAAAAGTGGAATACAAATTCGATCAATTAAAAGTCGAAAATTTAAATGGTACTTTAAATATTGGTTTAAACCCATTTTCAGCAAAAGGACAACAAATTGAAGATTTTCAAGTGGATACAGAAACATTGAAGGTAAACCCTGAAACCGAAACAAACCCAGACTTTTATCAAGGTATCCTCCAAGAAATGCATCGATACTTAGATGAAGAAGCATATAATCGTATTCTCCATTTTGAACAAGAAGAGAGAACACCGCTTGATGAAATGTATCGACAAATGATGGTAGATGACATAAAAAAACAGATGGAGCATCGACTCCCTTATTATTTATCACAAGCGCAATCATATGAAGGTATTTCAACAGATCCAGATTATTTACGAGATATCATTATTCAGGCAATGAAACAAGATATTGACAAAGCCTTTCTCTCCTTTATTCAGCACATACCGGGAAATTTCCGAAAGGAGTAAGTATGTATGAACCTTAACGTTGTAAACCGTGAGTTAAAAGTCGGACAGATTAAAATGAACGGTGTATCGTCGTCCGCACTCTTTTTAATTGGAGATGCAAATCTCCTCATTCTATCTTCTATTCTCGATACACCATTTGAAACAGTTACAGAGGGTCCATTTGTACCATTAGTAACAGATGTCCCTCCTACTCCAGGTTAAGGAGACTGAGAAATTATGTTGCATCATGTGTCCATTGTCCAAAATGTTTCTATTATTTCTTTAGGAATTACTGCCGTATTGCAAGTTGGAGATGCAAACCAAATGGAATTAAAAAGTAGAGCTCTTGCCGTCCACCGTGAAATTCCTTGTTATATAAGGGGAGAAGGTCGTTTTGATGCTTTTGAAATCTTTACAGATGAACACATTACAATTCCAAAACGAACGACAGATGTAAATTTAAATATTGTAAATGAATGCCCTTTTATTGAAGTTAATAACGTTGAATTACGGACACTTTTAAATTCTGGTTGCTTTCAAATTGGAAATGTTGATTATGTTTTTAATAACTCTCGTATTATGCAAATCCGCCAATATATTACAGATGAACCTTCCGCACAATAATTCATATAGTAATTAAAAAGCTTAGTAAAGTAGGTGGATGGTATGCCTTCGGTTGTAGGAAATCTCGTCGTTCAAAACAGTAACGGCTCTTTCAACTTAGGAGATTTTTATAACGTATCTCCGAAAGAAAACACGAAAGCTTATAATGGATCCGGAGCTTCTAATGTTGGATTTGTCGTGAATACTTTTAACGGTGTTAGTGCAACAAATACGTTTGATTCTGATGTGGCGGATCAAGATCAGATTGGAACAGCGTAAAAAAAGTAGGAGATATTCTCCTACTTTTTTCTTTTATCTAATTCAAATTATTAAAATGAAATTTTAATCAGCAAGAGCTTTACTGTTCACAAATAGTGGTATAAACAAGTAAGTAGTGAAGAGGCACTATTTCATTTTATTTAAATGATAATCCGCTCTCCTCCAAAGCTTGTCTAAGCTTCGGCAAAGACGCAGGTCCCATACCATGCAGTTTTAAAATTTCTTTGTCACTATATTTTGAGAGTTCTTCTACAGTTTGAATTCCATGGTGTTCTAATGCCCTTCTTGCTGGCGCTGAAAGAAGAGAGAGAAAACCTTCTTTTGGTTTTCTCTCTTTCTCACAGGTTGGGCAAGTTGGACAATCGCTACTTTTATAGTACTCGTGTCCCTGTTCACAAGTTTTTAACGTTGTCATTTTTTATAGCCCCCTTCTGTTGTCTATCCTTCAATATTTACAACGTGATTCCCATCAAAGAAATATAAACATTTCTCTTTGACAGGATGTTGTAAGCTTTTCTCGAGTGCTTTTGCATATAACGAAAGTTGCACTTTATATCGATCTTCTAAAATTGGTTTTGCTTGTTGGAATCCGCCTGGGAATTTCCCTTCAATCGTATCTGTTTTGAAGTCGATTAACGTAATGCCATCTTCCTCTTCAATCATGCAGTCGATAACCCCTTGGACAAGAATCGTTTCTTCACTCTTCCCTTGCCAATCTTGATATGCTTCTTCTGCTGCAAGCATCATCGTAAATGGTACTTCACGCTCAACACTTTTCGCCGCTAATACCCTTTTACCTAAGTCACTGTCAAAGAATGAAATTACTTTTTCAATTGCTATTTCTTCCGCCTGCTCGAATGTTAATAATTCCTTATTTACCATTCCTGCGATTTGTTCTTGTAGCGTTTCGGCCGTAATCGGTTTCTTCAAATCTACATGCTGCATAACGGCATGGACTGCTGTTCCACGCTCTGCGTACGTTAACCCTTTTTTCTCCATAAAGCGCGGACGTGTTTTAATTGGTGCACGTAGTTTTTTAATAAAGGCGTTATCGCTACCTTCTTCAGATTGATAATTTCTCTTTATTTCTGTAACAGATTGCTTCGCACGATGAGATGTCGCATCCTCATATCCGTACTTCCACATTAATCTGTCGTACACTTCTTCTTTCCGTTTACTTTGCAGGGGAACAGCCTTTTTCTCACGAAGCGCTTCTAACAATTCTTGTTTCTCTTCTTGAACTGGCTCTGGTGCAAGTAGCGTGTTACCGTCCACAACTTCTACTTTCCAGCTAGTGTCATACCCGTAAATTTCATCCGGAATGCTTCCTTGTCCTAATTCAAGAAGCATTTCACTATCACGATGTCTATATAATGAAGGTGCAATCCAGTCTAAATAACAAGACGCTCCGGCACGTATGTGATCTGGTAATAACCATTCATTATGTTCCCTCGCATCAAGCCATTTTTCCATTTCCTTAGTTGCATCCTTAACTGTTCCGATTAAAATTAGCTTCTCTTTCGCACGCGTTAACGCTACGTATAATACGCGCATTTCTTCTGCAATTAATTCCATTTTCATTTTACGCTTAATCGCAAGCTGTGATAATGTCGTATATTTAATTCGTTTACGCGGATCGATAAATTGTGAACCGAAACCGAAATCTTTATGCAGTAAGAAACGCTTCATTAAGTCTTGTGTATTAAAACGACGACCGAGTCCAGCTACAAATACGACCGGGAACTCTAGCCCTTTACTTTTATGAATCGTCATAATGCGAACGACGTCTTCTTGTTCACCAAGAGCTCTTGCCGTACCCATATCATCACCGCGTTCTAAAATACGTTCAATAAAACGCAAGAAGCGGAATAACCCTCTAAATGATGTTGCTTCATATTGTCTTGCACGGTCATATAGCACGCGCAAGTTTGCCTGCCTTTGCTTTCCTGCTGGTAAACCGCCAACGAAGTCGTAATAACCTGTCTCACCGTACACTTTCCAAATTAAATCAGAAAGGGATTGTTGACGGGCAAATTCACGCCATCCTTGAAGTAAATTATAAAACCACTCTAATTTATCATGAAGTTCTTGCTCTTCTTCAAGCGGTGCTCCTTTTAAGAACGAGCTCATTACTTCATAAAATGACCCTTTCTTCCCATGAGCACGAAGCGTCGCAAGGTCTTCATCATTTAGTCCCACAATCGGTGAACGAAGTACAGCTGCAAGCGGAATATCTTGCATCGGATTATCAATAACGCGGAATACGTTCATCATAATATTTACTTCTGTCGCTTCAAAATAACCAGTCGCAAGGTCAGCATATACTGGAATTCCTTGCAATTTTAACTCTTCCATAATTTGCGGCGCCCACGGCATCGAGCGGAGTAAAATAACGAAATCACGGTATTGTACAGGACGCATACTATCCGTTTTACGATCATACACTTCATAACCTGAATCAACCATCGCTTTAATACGCTGCGCCATAAGACGAGCTTCTAGCTGTGCTTTTTCGACTTCTGCACCTTCTTCTCCATCCATTACTTCTTCTTCCGTTTGCTGAATACATAGTAATTCTGCTGCTACATCTTCACCTTCTGGATAGGTAGCACCTAGCTTTAGTTCAGCGTCAGCATCGTAGTCAATTTCCCCAACTTCTTCGCCCATAATTTGTTTAAAAATAAAGTTCGTACCTGCTAGTACTTCATGACGACTACGGAAGTTTTTCGCTAAGTCAATCTTCATTCCGCCGCCCAATCCTTCTTGTGTGAAGCGTTTATATTTTCCTAGGAATAGTCCTGGCTCGGCTAGTCGGAAACGATAAATCGACTGCTTTACGTCACCAACCATGAACAAGTTTCCTTCACTCTCAGAATCTTTCGTTACGAATTTAATAATGGATTCCTGTACAAAGTTCGTGTCTTGATATTCATCGACTAATACTTCAGCAAATTTATTACGATATTGGAGCGCCACTGCTGACGGATTCATTTCACCATTTTCACTTTGTTCACTTAAAATTTGTAAACAGAAATGCTCTAAATCTGTAAAATCGACCATTCCTTTATCTCGCTTCATCGCTTGGAAACGCTCTGTAAATACTTTTACAAGTTGAACAAGCTTTTCTAATACTGGGTGCATATCTTGAAAATCTCGTAAGAAACTTTCCGGTTTGCGGCTAAATAACTCTTCCTGTAATTTCTTCACTTCATCTTTCGCTTTATTACGAAGAGAGTCTACTTGTTTTACAACATCTTCATTGTAATCACTTTTCTTAATACGCTTTAACGTTTGCCACGATACGTTTTGCATCGCTTCATACAATCTTGTCCACGACTCACGAGCAGCTGATGATAGCGTTCCAAGTAAAGCTACATCTGCTTGCAGGGTTTCAATGCGAGGCGCTGGACCGTCAGGAAGCATTGCGAGTTCAGTTGCCTTACGAATATGCTGTTCCGCTGTTTCAAGCTGGAATTTCACATCTTCTAATAAATAAGAAGCATATACTAAATCCTCAATTGTCTTTCCTTCTACGTCATATGCTTCTACTAATTTATCAAGCCATTTTTCCGGATTTGGATGCGCTCTTGATTCTGTATGAAGCGCTAAAATCATACGTTGTAAGTCATCATCACTACGGTCACTCGTATAACGATCAACGAGTTCAAAGAATATCGTATTATCTTCGATGCCATACTCTTCTTCTAATATGTCATCTAGCACTTCTTCTTTTAACAATTCATTTTCTGTTTGATTCGCAATACGGAAACGAGGATCAACATCAAGCATGTAGTAATATCCTCTAATTACTTGTAAACAGAATGAGTGAATTGTTGAAATGGAAGCTTTATTTAATAGGCTCAGCTGCTTTCTTACGTGTTGAGAGCCTGGTTCATCAATTAATACCTTTTCTAACGCTTCCCCGATTCGGTTTTTCATCTCTTGCGCTGCTGCATTCGTAAATGTTACAACGAGCAGGCGGTCGACATCGACTGGGTTCTCTTCATTAATAATCTTTTTAATAATACGTTCAACTAATACTGCTGTTTTACCTGATCCAGCTGCAGCCGCAACTAAAATATCACGTCCGTTCGCTACAACAGCTTTCCACTGGTCATCTGTCCATTGACTACCTTCTGGTTTTTTAGGCCAATTTTCTATCATTCTCCGCCAACCTCCTCTCTTATTTTCTCCATCGCTTCGCTATCTTTCATATCTTTTAACGATCGGAACTGATTATCTTCAAGTGACTCATCAAATTGACAAACAGATTTGAAGTTACAGAACGTACATGCTGCTTTATTTCCCATTTTATAAGGAGCAATATCGATAACACCTTCTGTAATATCTTTTCCAATATTTTCAAACGTATGGTGTACATATTTTTGCAGTACGTTAAACTCTTGCTCACTTGCAATACTTGAACGCGCACTAAAGCTACCGTCTTTTTTCAGGCCAGCAGAAATAATATCTGAGCTTCCTGTTGAAAGTTTGTTATCCATTAAACGAACAACGTCAGCATCTCCTAATACGAGTCCTTTCATTTTAAATTTCTTTAAAATTTCTTTTTCAATTTCAGCTTCAGATGCGTCACCTTTCATCTCAACGATTGGGTTATGAATATGGAAATACAATACACCAGCTG
Source organism: Bacillus sp. FSL L8-0152 (assembly GCF_038006365.1). Taxonomy (NCBI): domain Bacteria; kingdom Bacillati; phylum Bacillota; class Bacilli; order Caryophanales; family Bacillaceae; genus Bacillus; species Bacillus sp. FSL L8-0152. The sequence continues at coordinate 1,223,411 of NZ_JBBOVB010000001.1, read as the reverse complement.
GTGATGCTGCGTGGCCTTTTTTCATCCACGTCTGTGCATTCGAAGTAACAACATCTAAATACGTTAACATTTGAAGTGCTAATCCGTAATACACTTCCGTTAAATCTAACGCTTTTGAACTTGATTTATAATCAATAATACGTAAGAACGTCCCGTTTTCATCTTCTGCCTTATCAACACGGTCAATACGACCGACTACTTCCATCTTTACACCATTTGGTAATGAGAATTCCATTGGCGGAAGTGACCCTGTACCACCCATACCGAACGGCACCTCTAAATCAACTGGTACGAATCCGCTCGACTTCGCATGTTCACGAAGAATGATTGACGTGCGGAAAATAATTTGTTGTAGTTTTTGTTTTAAATAGAAATGACGATTTGAACTTAATAAAATTTGTCGTTGTAATAACGGTGCAATTTCTTCTATTACTAAAACAGAAAGATGTTCACATTCTTTTATTGATAAATCCGCCCAAGTGCGGTTTTCACGCAATAACTTGTCCGCAATTTTCTTTAATGCCGCATGGAATAATTCGCCGATATCTGGCGCATCAAGTTTGAAAATATCACGCTCTCTAAGCGACAAACCATGCTGCGCGAAATGAGCGTATGCACAACGATTAAATAGTTCCATACGAGAGACGCTTCCTTTAATTGTATCTCCGTATAAATCTCTACTTACTGCTGTACTTAGTTTCTGCGCACGATTTCGGTAAAATAAACTTGATAGCACGCGACTACTTTTTTGTTTCCATTCATCTGACGTTACGTAGAAATTATATACATCCCACCAAAAATCTAAATTCCCTTCAAATCCGTATCGTTTCCACGTTTGTAGTTGCTGCATAACGTAAGATAACGTCACTTCTGGCGTTGCTACATATGAAATTTGTTCTGAGCGTGATAAGTCGTTTACATCATTCGTAATAAACGAATCTTTCACATTAGGGAACATTCTTTTTATTTTCTTAATAAAGCTAGACGCAAGTAACGTCTTTCCTTCTTCATCTGCAAGCGGGCATGAAATGTATAACTTCTCAGATGCTCTCGTTACCATTTGATACATAACGAACTGTTCTTCTAACAAAGTTTGTCTCGTCGTTGGCGCTAATTCAATCCCTGCTGCACCAAGAACTTCTCTTTCCTCATCAGAAAGCATACCTTCATCCATAGGTGCTGCTGGAATGACACCCTCATTTACACCTATAATAAACGTTGCTCTCACATCAGATAACCTGGAGTGATCAATATTAGCAATTAACACTTGGTCTAATGACGGCGGAATGTTAGCAAATTGAAGTGCCTCAAGACCTGTCGACATAACGTCAGTAAACATAGAAAGAGACATTTTCTCTTCCCCAAGCATCTCTACAAATGTATCAAGAAGGCTCATTACTTCTTCCCATACTTGTTCATGATCTGTCGCAAATAAGAAATCTCCACTTTCTTCTGCACGTATACGTAATTCTTCTAGTTTCTTCGGAACATCCAGTTCTTCTAAAAACAAGTAAACTGCTTCACACATTTGCATAACTGTTCCTGCACGCTTTAACCTTTTTTGCATGCGAATAACAGGTGTTCTTACAACGTCACGTAGCCTATTTATTTTCTCTTCCATTTCACGTTCACTGTCTGTAATCATCCCGTTCGTATCATCAAGAGAACGATAACGGCGATACATCCATGGATCTTCAGCAGTCCATCTCTTTCCTTGTACACCGTACGCTAAACAGTAATTTTCAAATTCATCCATTTCTTCACGCATCGCTTCTTTTCTTACGTCTAATGGATATAAAAGCTCTGTTTTCACGCAACGGAACACCGCATCATAACGCCAATTCCCACTAATAATCTCGAGTGCAGAACGAATACATTCTACCAATGGGTGGTGTGACATCGGGCGCTTTTCATCGATGAAGTGCGGGATATTGTAATCTGTAAATAACGTTCGCATCACATCGTAATAACTTTCCCCATTACGAAGAAGCACTGCAATATCTCGGTAACGATATTTTTCGTCCGCAACAAGTTTACGAATTTCACGAGCAACACCTTCTACCTCCGCTCGTAAATTCGCAGCTGTACTAATCGTTACACTCGCTTCACCGTTAAATTTTTCATTCGGACGCGCTTCATAATGAGCTTCTAAATGCGCTAATGCTGGAGAATGAAAACGCGGCTGTTCCATAAGTGGAATTGTTTTTTCAATTTGTATTTTCTCTTCACGCGCTACTTGTTTTATTTTTTCATACGTTAACGTCGTTTCATAAAATAAATCGAGTTCATTTACTGGCTGTGCTAACGTTTTTTCATCTATCGTTAACGTGATCGTAACTTTCGCTCCGCAAATCATAAGCTGTCTTACAATCTCTAACTCTTGCGGGGAGAATGAATGAAATCCATCTATATAAATTTCCGCACCATTTACATATTCAGACTGCGGAAGCTTTTCCACTAGCAATTGCAGGTAGTCTTCTGAATCTAAGTATTTTCCAATTAAAGCACGTTCAAAATCATCGTATAGTAACTGTAAATCATACACTTTATTCGCTAGTAACTTTTGTTCGGCACTGCTACTATGCGCATCTAATTGTTGCCACATTTCATATACGTTAGATGGCGTTACATTGTAACGTTTAAACTCCGCGATCATACTGCCAAGATGTTCAAAGAAACCGTTTTGCTCCGCTGCTTTTTGGAACACCGATAATCCATCTTTACGAAACTCTACAATTTTACGGAGTAACATATGTACACCAGCTTCATCAATATGAAGACGACTCGCTCCGCCAACTTCTTGCAGCACCTTCCACGCTAATCGTGAAAAACTAAAAACTTGTGCCCGAATAGAACCTCTTACATCCTCACTTCCAATTAACGCCTGCTGCGTCTGGAATGTCATCTGTTCTGGCACAAGATATAATATTGTTTTCCCTCTCGGGCGCTGTTTTAACTCTTCTTGCACTTCGCGTAAACAAAGTGTACTTTTTCCACTTCCCGCTCTACCAATCACAAATCGAAGTGACATGTAACCCCACCTTTCACTTACATAACGAACGTTAGTTTGCTACTATAATTGTATTATAGTACACGAAAAAAGACAAACTGAGTTGTTTGTCTTTTCTATACTTCTACTTCATTATATCAACCTTTTGAAAAATTCGTTTGCACCTCTTGAATTGGCCAATATCGCAAATCAACTTTACCGACGACTGTATCAGCTTTTACAAAGCCAAAGTGTCTACTATCCCAGCTCCCGAGCCGGTTATCACCTACTACAAAAATAAACCCGGGTGGCACCAGCTTTTCTTTCGTTAACTCTTCTAATGTAAAGTCGCCTGTTAGTTGCCTTCCATTTATCTCTTTCTTATACTTCTCTAGATACGGCTCATCAATAAATTGTCCATTTATATATAACTTATCATGCTTATATTCAATATGATCTCCAGGTAAACCGATAATTCGCTTTACATAGTCCTCTTTTTTATTCGCATGAAACACCACAACGTCAAATCTGTTCAAGTCCCCAACTTGATAACTCACCTTATTTACAACGAGCATATTGCCATCTTGCAATGTCGGCATCATTGACTTCCCCTCTACAACATACGTTGAAAAGAAAAACGTTCGAAAAAATACAGCTAATAATACACCAATTAAAATTGTTCGTATCCACTCTATGCCTTCTTTTTTCAAAGTTTTCTTCATCTGCTTCTCCCCTTATCCTTTAATACTGAAGCTTTCCTTTACAAAGAAGACTATTCTTAATGTAGTTCTAATTTTACTTCAATTTTCTTACCGACATACCATAGAATAAAAATACCAATCGCTACAATGACTGATTTCACCGGATTATGAATAAATGACATTAAATCATGACCGATATACGTTAAAATAAAAATCATCACAAGTTTTCCGAATGCTAACGCTAGTCCAAACTGTTTTACACTAATTCGGGATAAACCAGCGACAACATTTATTAGCGCTGACGGTGTAAACGGAAAACAAAATATAACAAAAATCGGTGCGAATCCTTTCCTTTCAATCCACCCCATTGCTTTTCGTACTCTCTCATGCTTATTTACAAACGAAAAGAAACGGCTGCGGCCAAAATGGCGGATGATGAAAAAGACAAGTAATGCACCCATTACTGATCCAATCCATGAATAAAGAAAACCGAGCCAAAAGCCAAATGCAACAGCATTCGCCAGTACAAATACAATAAGCGGTAATGCTGGAATCAACGCCTCTATCATCGGTAAACCAATACCAAGAAGTGGTCCGAACGCTTTATAACTCTCAACAATATGATCCATATTTTCTGGTGAAAAATACTCTTTGATTGTCTGAAAATCCATTCTACACTTTACCCCTTTACTCTAAATACTATCCCTACTGTATCATTGCTTATATGAAAGAGGAAATGGTAGATACGACATATGGAGATGTATTTATTAAAGTTTCCATATCTTTCATAAGAATTCCTTCATTATTTAGCTATGATAATCTATCAATATTTGACAATATATTACATATTAATAACACCCTATCCAACAATATCCTTATATCTCTTCAAAAATAGTATATTACAAATAATTTATTTAAATATAAAAAAATAGTATTTTTTACATTTTTTATTAAAATAACAACATAAATCTGTTATACTAAATATCGCAATATATTTATTTTATGTTTTTAGGAGGAAATACTTTGAAAGACACAGTAAAATTATTAAAATGGGTTACTGGTGCCTTAGAGGCTTTACTGGGAATACCTGTACTCGGAGGAACTATTGTTGTTTCTTTACTTTGGTTACCACTTCTTTTCATGCTAGTATTACATATCGTTACTTTAGTATTGGCTAAAAAAGTTAATATGAGTGCTAACGGTAATGTGCTAGGAATTGTAACTTCTTGCCTTGCATGGATTCCGTTTGTAGGAATGATTTTGCATATTTTATCAGCTATCTTCATTATGATGGATGCTGCCCGTAAGGAAGAAACTTATTAATATTTAAATAGCAAAAAAAGCTGTCCTAGAATGCCACTTACGGCAACATTCTAGAGGCAGCTTTTTCTATATTACACTTCTTCTTCTCTAACAACATACACTTTCTCATAAGCTGGTCTTAATGTTGATTCTTCACTTTTATCAATTTCTTTAAAACACGGATTCCCTTGTTTTTTCCTACGATCTTCATATTCAGTACGTAATTTCGCTGTACGATTTTGTTGATTTTCAAAACTAGTTTTTGATATTTCTAATTTCACAGCAAAGCCATTTATAAATCTAATAATAAGATTTCCATCTTTTAATTCTTTATTACTTTCAATATAAAAATGAGACAACCAAGCGCACTCTTTTCTAGAGTAAGAATAGGTAGGGAAAAAATAAAGTTGATCTGTAGGACTAATCGCAATTGGTGCTTTATGTGTAATATGAGTTAACTCTTTCGTTCCTTCTTTTCTGCCTAAGAAACTCGAGCCATGCTTGCGGCAACTTCTTTCTATAATATCTAGAGGTTTTTGAAATACGAAAAAAGAATCATTCATTTCAACGACTCGAGTAACAATTTTCTTTTCACTTAGAATAACAGGAAGTAAGGCCATCGTATTTTTCGTTACAACATAATTTTCGACATAGCGTTCCACTTTACTTTCCATGCTCTATTATCTCCTTTTTTCCATTTATATTAGCAGCTGCATATATAATTTTAGCACCTATGAAAAGAAAACGGATTGCATATTCCACTATTTTACATAGATTTATTATTTATCAACCATTCTTTAAATTTAAAATTAACTATATAATAATAAAAAGATAATAATGTACACAAAAAACATTTATACTACTATAAATATTTGAAATCACTTCCTCATTTCACATCATTACAACAACTAACTTTGCTATAATTAAAATATAAATCCAATATATGGAGGGCCACTATGGAAGAAAAAGAAATCCAACCATCGATTCAAATGAAAAATAGCAGCGTCATTATCGTGAAAAACTCAGCTAGTATTATATTCGGTTTATTTTTCATTCTTCTATTCTTTTCCAAACCATTTCGTAAATCAAAATGTCCAGAATGTAAAAAACGTGAGAAGAAAAAATTAGAGCAAGAACAATAAAAGGCCTTCCTTTATGGAATGCCTTTTTACATTTGTAGTATCATTTTATTTATTCTTCTTCATCCTAAAAAACAACTATATTTTCTTCCAAGATTCTCTACATCTTTTTTGATTTGTATATGATCCTTATATAAAACATGAGAAATAGTATTTGTACTTGTTACTCGCTTTTAATTTTTATTAAACACTTCAAATTTGTACACCTTTATCCATCACTAACAATTCGTTATTTAGTTAACTTTATAATATAAGTTTTGTATATAATTTCATTCAAAAACACAATATATATAAGTGGTCATTTTATAATTACATTGCTTTTTATCGAATTCCAAAAAGGAGCTGTATACTATGGATAAAGAAAACCTATTAAGCCAGCAGGTTACTAGCATCCCCTCAGATGCTCTGAATACCCCTAGTAAGGAACAAGAACAACTGTTAGAAACATCATCTCAAAACGTACAAAATTCCAACAACAATGCTAACAAAAAAGATGTTACTCAAGGTCTATCTGAAAAAAATTCCCCTATTTCAATGAAGAATACAAATTTATAGTTATTTACTATCATACGCAGTAAATGCTCTTGCTGAAATAATTCTTCTACAGAAACTAATACGCATTCCAGATAATTTTTTACCAGTTGTAACATAGAAAAAGAGATTTAGATATAAAAACAGGCTCTAAAAAGACTTTCCCCACAACAAAAAAAGGATGGCATTAGCCATCCTTTTTTCCATCATCAACTATAAAATTATAGTTTGATTACGTTTTTAGCTTGAGGTCCACGGTTACCTTCTTCGATTTCGAAGCTAACTTTTTGGCCTTCTTCTAGAGATTTGAAACCTTCAGTTTCGATTGCAGAGAAATGTACGAATACGTCGTTTTCGCCTGGAACTTCGATGAAACCGAAGCCTTTTTCGTTGTTAAACCATTTTACTTGTCCTGTTACTGCCATGATTATTTCCTCCTAAGAAAATACAAATTTAATTTTTTTAGTCTTCCTGTCTAAAAAAAGAATCCACACATTATCAAATACGAAACATAAACTAGTTCTCACATACTTTTTCTCGTTCGTTTTCAGCACTTGATAACATATGGATTGCTTAATTTAACTATTCAACTGACATCATCATAGCACATTAAAATAAAATGTACAATCTTTTTCGAAAATAGAATTTCTAATTTTTAGTATTTCTTATAAAATATAATTATCTCTATTCCAAATAAGGAGGAGTTTATGACCAATAAAATTCCTAGAAAAACATTAAAAAGAATTGAAAAGGATATTGAAAATAATAATCTTGGAAAAGCAAGAGATAGATTGCATGGCCTCATCTTTACATACCCAAATGAATTACATCTTCGAAAAAAACTCGGAGATATTTATTATACATTACAATATCCAGAAATGGCTGGACGTTACTGGTATCTAGAGGAGCATAAAACAGATATTATGCATGAATCATGTTTATTATTTGAAAAATCAATGGGAAATAATCCTCATCATATTGCACGTGCTTTAAAGTTTAAAGGCGATTCTAACCATATAAAAGGTTTGTATAAAGATCAACCTTTATCTTCAGTGCAGAAGAAAGTAGCAGAGGAGTTAATTTATGAGTATAAAGAAACATGGCAAGATAAGCTAGTTCCTTTTGGCTGTCTAGCATTCCTTGCTTGCCTTCTCTTTTCTGCCATTATTGGTCTATTTACTATTTGGAATTGGATTTTTTAATCACAGGGGGAATTTTCACATGTCAAACTACGCTAAAGAAGAAAGGCTAACAGGGGGAAACGTCTCAAACGTATATCGTTCTGAAAATACTGTTCGGCGAGAGTTAAAGCCGGGCAGTGAAAAGATTCATAAGCTATTGCAACATTTAGAAAACAAAGGATTTCATTATGCTCCAAAGTTTTTAGGTGTAGATGAAAAAGATAGAGAGATTTTATCCTTTATTGAAGGAGAAGCTGGCAATTATCCTTTAAAAGAATATATGCGATCTAATGATGTATTAAAAGAAATCGCAAAGATGCTTCGCCTTTACCATGATGCTGTAAGTGATTTTCCATTATTAAATGATTGGAAACCGATGGATCACACTCCAAATAACATTGAGGTTTTATGTCACAATGATTTTGCCATATATAACATTATTTTTAATAATGAGAAGCCAGTAGGGATTATTGATTTCGATGTTGCTGCTCCTGGTCCAAGACTATGGGATATCGCTTATACACTCTATACTTGTGTGCCTTTAAGTAGAGTGTATTATACAGAATCCGGTGAAGCCGTTCATTATGACTCATCGCAACATGCAGATCGCATTAAAGAGAGAATGAATTTGTTCGTTCAGTCCTATGATAAAAATATGGATGAAGATTACTTAGGAATGGTGTTGCTTCGATTAGAAGGGTTATGTACATATATGAAACGAAAAGCGCAAGAAGGCGACTTGAATTTCCAAAGAATGATTGATGAAGGACATCTAGAGCATTATGAGAAAGATATGAAGTTTATTCGTGATCATAGGGCTGAGTGGAGTTGATTTAGTAATAAAGAAAAGGAAGTATCGTTTTTTTCCGACAACTCAATCTCTCTTTTCGAATCGTTTAGAAAATAACAAGGGGCACCCTTCAAAAAGGTGCCCCTTCCTTTTATTTCGTAAACTGTGCTTCTTCCGTAGATCCTTTTAACGCTGTCGTTGATGAAGTTCCGCCTGTAATCACTTGTGCAACTTCATCAAAGTAACCTGTTCCTACTTCGCGTTGATGACGTGTTGCAGAGTAGCCATGTTTTTCAGCTGCGAATTCTGCTTGTTGTAGTTCAGAGTATGCTGCCATGCCGCGCTCTTTATAGCCACGTGCTAGTTCAAACATACCGTAATTTAATGAATGGAATCCAGCAAGTGTTACAAATTGGAACTTGTAACCGTAAGATGCGATTTCCTTTTGGAAGCTTGCAATTGTTTTTTCATCTAGTTTTTGTTTCCAGTTGAATGAAGGTGAACAGTTATATGCAAGTAGCTTTCCTGGATGCTCCTTATGAATTGCGTCCGCAAATCGTTTTGCATCTTCTAAATTTGGTTCCGACGTTTCACACCAAACGAGGTCTGCATACGGTGCATACGCTAAACCGCGCGCAATTGCTTGATCAAGACCTGCATTTGTACGGTAAAATCCTTCTGGTGTTCTTTCTCCTGTAATAAATGCTTTATCAACAGGATCGATATCGCTCGTAATTAAATCAGCTGCATCCGCATCTGTTCTTGCAACGATAATTGTCGGCACTCCCATTACATCTGCTGCAAGACGTGCAGAAATTAAATTGCGTACTGCTGTTTGCGTTGGTAGTAGTACTTTTCCGCCTAAATGGCCACATTTTTTCTCTGAAGATAATTGATCTTCAAAATGCACACCTGATGCACCTGCTTCAATCATACCTTTCATCAGTTCAAATACGTTTAATTGTCCGCCAAATCCAGCTTCTGCATCTGCTACAATCGGTACGAAATAGTCTGTATCATCGCTTCCTTCCATATGCTGAATTTGATCCGCACGTTGAAGCGTTTGATTAATTCGTTTCACTACAGCAGGTACGCTGTTCGCTGGATATAAACTTTGGTCTGGATACATATGTCCAGAAAGGTTTGCATCAGCTGCTACTTGCCAACCACTTAAGTAAATCGCTTTTAACCCAGCTTTTACTTGTTGCATCGCTTGGTTTCCTGTTAATGCGCCAAGTGCGTTAATATAGTCTTCTGTATGAAGCGATGTCCAAAGCTTCTCAGCACCGCGACGCGCTAACGTATGTTCAATATCAATTGACCCGCGCAGGCGAATTACATCTTCTGCCGAATATGGACGTGTGATCCCTTTCCAACGCTCATCTAATTCCCAGCTTTCTTGTAACTTCTCGATTCTTTCGTTTTTCATTTGTTCCATCCCCTTTTCATTTTTTATAAAATTTCATAACCCGGTAATGTTAAAAATGGTACGAATTCATCATTTCGAACGAGATTTGTAAACAAAGTTGTCGCCTCTTGGAATCTCCCTTTCTTAAAGGCTTCCTTACCAATCTCTCTTTCTATTTTTGCTAATTCTTCTTCTTTTAGCTCTTCCATTAATTCAAGCGTAATATTACGACCATCATTTAGTTTTCCACCTTCATGACGAATCCATTGCCATACTTGTGCTCTTGAAATTTCAGCAGTTGCCGCATCTTCCATTAAGTTATAAATAGGTGCTGCTCCCCGTCCGCTTAACCAAGATGCAATATATTGAATACCTACACTAATATTCATGCGAAGGCCCTCTTCTGTAATCGTTCCCACCGGTACCTCTAGTAAATCGTTTTCTGTTACACATATTTCTTCACGTTTTCTAAAAATTTGATTCGGTGTTTTCATAATGTGATTAAATACTTCCATTGCAACCGGTACAAGTCCAGGGTGGGCAACCCAAGTCCCGTCATGACCGTCTAAAGCTTCGCGCTCCTTATCAGCACGCACTTTTTCAAAAGCTGCTTCATTTGCTTCTGGATTATTTTTAATCGGAATTTGTGCCGCCATTCCTCCAATTGCTGGTGCATTACGGCGGTGACATGTTTGAATTACTTTCAAAGAATAGGAACGCATGAATGGTGCCGTCATCGTGACTTGTGCTCTATCTGGTAGTAAGAATTTATTATGATTACGGAAACTCTTTAAAAAGCTAAAAATATAATCCCATCTTCCGCAGTTTAAGCCAGCAGAATGATCTTTTAGCTCATACAAAATTTCATCCATTTCAAACGAAGCGTGAATCGTTTCCAGTAACACAGTTGCTTTAATCGTTCCATTTGGAATGCCGATATATTTTTGAGCAAATACGAATACATCATTCCATAATCTCGCTTCTAAATAACTTTCCATTTTCGGTAAGTAAAAGTATGGGCCGCTCCCTTTTGCTAAAAGAGCTTTCGCATTATGGAAAAAGTACAAGCCGAAGTCTACTAAGCTACCCGACATATTTTTCCCATCAACTTGCATATGCTTTTCCTCTAAATGCCATCCTCTTGGACGTACAATGAGTACAGCTGTTTTCTCATTTAATCTATATTCTTTCCCTTTATCATTTTCATGTGAAATCGTTCCCTTTACTGCATCTCGTAAGTTGATTTGACCTTCAACTGCATTTTCCCAAGTTGGTGCATTCGAATCTTCAAAATCCGCCATAAAAAGATGCGCTCCTGAATTTAAAGCGTTAATGACCATCTTTCTATCTACCGGTCCAGTAATCTCTACGCGGCGATCCTCTAAGTCTTTTGGCAGCTTGGCAATTGTCCAATCCGCTTCACGTATGTGTTTTGTTTCTTCTAGAAACTTCGGAAACTCCCCTGCATCAATTCTCTTTTGTTTTTCTACACGTTTTTGTAAAAGTTCTATGCGGCGCTCATTGAAATTCTCATGTAGTTCCTTCAAAAAACTAAGCACCTCAGGTGTCAATATTTCGTTGTACGCTGGTAACATTTCTCCAACGAGTGTAACCCGTGAAGTTTGCGTCGACATATTAGCATCCCCTTCTTAAACTGTTTTATAACAGATTTGATTTCATGTTTTATATTATATAACAAATCTTCAGAAAAGGAAGTTTTTTTTGAAAATTCATTTCATTTTTTTTCAAAACGCCATTCTTTCGTGCTTTATTTCATACAAAAAAGGCCACTGTTATACAACAACGACCTTTTTGTATTATTTTTAAATTTCACTTTGACTAGTTAAACTTTATTACTGCCCTTGTTCCATATCATGCAATATTGCTCTATGTAAAAACTGTGCGTATTGTTCTCTCGTTACCTTCATAGACGGACCGAATTTACCTTCTCCGATTCCCATTGTAATACCATTTGTTTGTACTGCACTAATTGCATTCGTTGCCCATGAATTTGCTGAAACATCATTAAAGTTATGAGATCCCTTGGCCTGTAAGTCAAAAGCATTCGTAAGAACTTGTGCCATTTCCGCACGCGTTAACGTCGCCTTCGGTCTAAAGTTTCCATTCTCGTCTCCCTGGAAAATTCCCATTTCCGTTAAAGCCAATATCTCCTCGATAAAGCTTGTTGAATTTTCATCAATATCTCCATATGGGTTTTCATATTCATCTTGTTCTTCCATATCAAACACACGGTAAATTAAAGCTGCAACTTGCTCACGTGTTACATTATCCCCAAAACCGAATATTCCATCGCCATATCCCAAAATAATTTCTTGTTCCGCTAATTCATGAATTGCCTCATATGCCCAATGTCCTTTTGGTACATCTTTAAATACAATTGTATTTGTTTTTTGCAACGGTGCACTTTCCGCTTTTACACTGTTACTCTCTGCTGAGAATAACACCCCACCCATAATTGTTAATGCTGTAGCTGTTTTTAATAATTTTTTGCTCATCAAATTATCTCCCCAATATGTATATGTTTTTTTAAAAATATACAGAATAAATGGTATAGCGACAATATATTTTTCGACACATTTCGTGACGGTTTTGTGAATCATATTACACATCATGTCTTTTTTATGGGGTTGATTATAAAGCTTATGTATAACATTAAAAATACAAATAAACGAATAATAATTCTTTTTTAAACAAACAAAAAAGCACAAATATTTCTATTTGTGCTTTCATATTTCACTCTATTTCCAATCCTCTTTCAAATGATAATTAATAATCGCATTATTAATAAACTGAGCATATTGTTCTCTAGGTACAGGGCGATTTAATTCATACATGCCATTCCCAGTTCCTCTTACAACATTATTAGATTGTAGCGCACTAATTGCATCTTCTGCCCAGTGGCCTTTTGGAACATCTTTAAATGTATGTTTTTGTTTCGTTTCAAAATTAAATGCTCGTTTTAAAATGACAGCCATTTCCGCTCTAGAGATTGGTGCTTTCGGCCTAAAATTCCCTTGGCCATCCCCTGTAAAAACACCACGTTTTGTTAACGCCAAAATTTCCTTTTTAAAAGTTGTTGTACTATCAGAAACATCTTTATATGGATTCGCTACTGATCCTTCTTCTTTTATCTCAAGTGTTCTGTAAATAGTCCCAGCTACTTGTTCACGTGTTATAAGATCACCAACACCATACTTCCCGTTTCCATACCCTAATATAATTTTATGATATGCTAAATCCATAATAGCATCATATGCCCAAAATCCGTATGGAACATCTTCAAACACAATCATTTGTGGATACTCTTCCGCTTTTACAGGCGTCACATTCGTCCCTGCAAATATACCTCCTGCCATTGTCGCAATCATCATTACACCCAATATTTTTTTCTTCATTATCCTCTCTCCCTATTTCATTCAAATAAAATGAATTTCATTGTTTCAGGAGTACTCTTTTTGGTGAATGTAAGATAAAATGCAAATCTTCTAGAAGAAATATTTCCACTACCTTTCTGCTTTATGCCTCCTTCTTTCTTTTTCAAAAAGGAAGTTGTCACCTCTAAGGTGTTATATACTAAAACATTCTACAATCTCTTTATAAACTCCTTTTCACTTTACAACTTCCCTTTATTGGCGCGAAAAGGAGATACCTAATGGCGATTACTATATTCATGATTTATATTTCAGAGGTAGCATTCCCCTTCAATGATAACTCGCCTTCTCTTCCCTTGCGAAAAGTTAGTACCATCCCTACAAATATAAGGATAATCCCTATTACTTGCATCTAAATCCGGTCTAATAGTTTTGCAACAGCAGGATCTAAAAACACTAATACAGAAATGAGTCTCGTCGATAAATCTCTTAAACTGTCAAAAAATAAGTAATATACAAATCTAGTATGTCTAAATCATCGCCTTGAAAATGCCCGAAGTCTATGAATAGTAGCAATAAAAAAAGCATCCTTTTTTATTAAAAGAGGATGCTTTTTTTATATTTATTAACACTCAAATATGCTACTACTTTTGAAGAGTAAATTGGGCAACTATTTGTTTTAGTTTTCCTGCTGCGTTATGCATATGTTCAATTGAAACCGAAATCTCTTGAACAGATTTTTCCTGCTGTTGAATAGACTCTTTTACCCTATCAGTTCGGTCAGATGATCTTTGGGAAATTTGAGCCATGTCTTCTGCAGAAGCCGAGATTTCCTCACTACTCGCTGCAATTTCATCTGTAGACATAGATACCGTTTGAATTTGCTCAGATACTTGTTGTACTTTTTCTGTAATTGTTCCAAATACTTTTTCTGTGTGCATTACTACTTGTGTACCTGCCTGTACCTCATTATCTACTTTCCCCATCATATGTACCGTATGGTTCGTTGTTCCCATAACTTGAGTAATAAGATTCTCAATTTGTTTTGCAGAATCACTAGATTGTTCTGCTAATTTCCGCACTTCATCTGCCACAATTGCAAATCCTCTACCACTTTCACCAGCACGTGCAGCCTCAATTGCGGCGTTTAATGCTAATAAGTTAATCTGAGAGGTAATACCTTGCATTACATCAATGATTTTAACAATTTCTTCTGATTGTTCTTTCATAGTCTCTACTTGTTTCACACCGCTATGTACCGAATTTTGGATTGTATCCATCTGTTGAATCATTTGTTTCATTAATTTGTTACCACTCTCTGCATCTAATGCTGATTGAGCAGATAATTCATTTACAGAGGATGATGTATTGACTATACTCTGCATTCCTTGTGTCAACTCTTCCATCGCACCCGCAGTTTGTTCCATTGCTTGCATTTGACTCTCTGCGCCATTTGCGACTTCTTCAATATCCATAGTGATTTTTTTTGCTGCACTACTAGATACTTCTGACGCAGATGCTACTCCGTCTGTATATTGGAATAGAAGCTGAATATTATTCTCTACTTCTTGCATATTTGTTCTTAGCCCTGCAATCATCTCATTAAAATTACTTACTAATACACCTAATTCATCCTTAGCAGTATAATCACCATGTACAGTTAAATCTCCTTCTTTCGCTCTTTCCATCATACGACTAACCGTTTGTAAAGGAGCAACTATAAGCTTGCTAATAATATAACTTACTATACATATAATGATTGTAGTAACTACTACAAGAATGATAAAGGTAATAACGGAACGATCAATCATTTTTTGCGAATCTTTAAATACTTGGTCAGCTAAATTTGAAACATACGATTCTAGATCCACTGCATAACCAGCTAACTCTATTCCCTTCGGTTTTAATTCCTTCTGAAATTCATTTACCATTTGCGGCTCGTTTGTTGCCTTCGCCTTTTCAAATAATTTCTTATATGTATCATTATAACTTGGTAAAGATTTCTTCATCTTCTGAAACAGTTCATCCTCTTGCTTACTTAAATTAAAACCATCATCATATTCTTTTAATAAAGAATCATATTTTTTAAGATCCTTTTCAATATTATTAATTATTCCCTCTTTATTTGCCACTTCATTTTGTGATGCCGTAATTAACTCCAATAAGTTATATTCTAGTGAATTTTGTGTGCGAAGCATTCCTTCTAATAAAATTGCAGAATATTGATAGTCATCTACTACAACCTCTGTATCGTGCTTAATCTTATTAATAGAATTAATTGCTACACTGCTTATAATTACCATACCTAAAACTGCTAATGAAATAAGCGCTAATAATTTATATTTCACTTTTAAATTTTGTAAAAAATACATTTTTTCACCTTTATCCCTTTATATATAGATTTTTAGAATTTTATAGCTTATTATTTACAAAATCGCAATAAAAAGCAATGATAAATATTCCCAATATAAAACTTATATTTCTATAAAAAAAAGTAGCATAATAGCTACTCCTTTTTTCTTTGTTTCTCATATTGTTCAAACGCATGAATTCTTTCAAAAATTGGTGGATGCGTGTATAAGAAAAACTTCACTAACGCAGGCGGATTTACTTGGCTTAAACTTGTTTTTGATAAATATTGAAAAGTTTTCACACCAGATTTTCCGTCCTTCGTCATATTTAAAGCATATTGATCTGCCGCTCTTTCTTCTATACGTGAAACATAGTTTGTTGCTGGTTGTGCTGCAAAAGAGAGTACAGAAGAAATTAAGAAAAATAAAGGTAAAATGGAGAAACATGCTACCTTTGAAATTTGCAATGTATCTCCCCATTTGCGAATACACATATTTATAATACGACTAATTAAAAACATACCTATAAACGATAGCAATACATAACTTGCAACGCCAAAATATATATGCTTCATAACATAATGCCCCATTTCATGAGCCATGATAAATAAAATCTCTTTATCTTTTAACTGCTTAAGCGTTGTATCCCACATTACAATACGGGCGTTAGGGCCAATTCCTGTTACGTAAGCATTTAATGCATTCGTTTTTTCTGACATATTTACTTCATATACGTGCTTAGCAGGAATGTCCGCTTTGTCTGCTATCGCTAAAATTTTCGTTTCTAATTCTTTATTTTTCAGCGTCGAAAAGTCGTTATACAGTGGGTCAATAACGACAGGCTGTATGAATGTTAAAAAGATTGTAAATGGAACAGAGAGCGCCCACCCTGCTAGCCACCATCTCTTCGGAAATTTACGGATAAGCCATAATAGAACGGTCACTACAATTAACATAGTCGCATAACTTTCCCAAAAACCGATAACATGATCTTTAATCCAGCTTTGTGTGCTTTGCGTTGAAATGCCGTAATCAACGGACACTTTCCGGCCAATCCATTGCATCGGTAAGGCAAGCACTGTTGTCAGTAATGATAAATAAAAGAAATAAATCGCAACTTGCAAGACACTTATTTTAGTCGTTTCCTTCGACCATTTCTCAAACTTTCTTGAAATACCTAGCACAAGTACAAACAATAAAATAATCCATTCAAGAGGCGTCGCTAAAAAGTATAGTAAATTTTTCACGCGCGAATAATCTTGGCTTAGCGTAAGCTCTCTCGCACTCATAAACGTTTCTGGATCTGCACTTGTTCCTTTATACATGTCCGGAATAAGTTCATGATTCCATCCAAATAAATACCAATATATAAGTAACGCAAATCCAACGTACAAAAAAAGCGACCAACCAATAACCTTCCTCACGCTATTCCCTCCTCTATGCTGCCTGTCTATTATTATTGTAAGTTCGTACACGCTAAATTAGAACAAGCTTATTATGTGAATTGCTCGAAATCCTTTTATTTACATAAAAAAACTCTTCTACATAAGAAGAGTTTTACCTATCTTTAAACACTTTCTTCGGTTCACAATCCGGAATAAGGATCGCACTTGCAAACCAACACGTACCCTACTTGCTTTTTAGATAACATAAAAAGCCTCTTTAAGGAAGTACATCTATTAATAAACTAAAATCTTGTAAAGAGAAAGAACTATATTTCATAATACCCTGTACAGCTAAAAGTAAAACAAGACCGATCACACACATATAGTTAACGCTTTCTTCATTCTTTTTTTCAGTAACGACTCCACCACTTATACATAAAATCCCCAACAAATGGAGCGCTAAATACATGAAAAAATAAGCTTCCTCCCAGCGCAAAATAACATTCACTGTCGTTATTAACACTAGACTAAGTAAAATCAAATAAAAAAACTTATTTGATGATATCGTTTCATTCATATAATTTTATACATCCCTTTCAAATTTCGAATTAATGATGTTTCAAAGCTATAAAGTAAATGATTGTTTTTATACCATAAAACAAAAGGAAAGCCACCATTACTTTCTCGAATACTTTATGAATCCACATATACTTCTCTTCATTCTTTCTGAAGATGCGCTTCATCATTTCTTCTACAATTAGACCAAATATTAGTAAAACCCCGAACACAATAAGAAGAGAAATAATATTTTCTTTTAAATGAGTACTAGAAAATAAGTAATACTCTGGAAACACAATCGTATCTACTACAGGTTGAAGCCAATGACAAACGCTTTTATCACACATATCTGTAATAGACGTAGCATCTATAATATCTTTTAATATTTTTTCAACCGTCTTCTTCATCTCATTTACTCCCCACTACATCTGAAAAGCTCTTTTCCTGCTCTGCATATATAACTGGCACTTCTTTACTCCAATATTTACGATTAACAAATAAAAAGATAAGTACTAAGTTTAATCCTGTTATAAAAACAATAAGTCCAGGAAAGAATGTCGTGTAATTTGAGAAATCGGCAAAACTCATAATTTTTTCTCTACTTATTAAAAAAGACGCACCCATTACAAATGCATTGTTTAACATATGTATTGCAATTGGCATGAGTAAACTTTTCGTACGAATATATACGATTGATAATACGATGCTGAATATGGCTGCACCGAGGAAATCAACATGTAACAACGCAAACAATATTGCTACAACGATGGTCGCTATGCTCGTTCCCCATTTTGTTGCAAAACGTTGAAGTAAAAATCCGCGAAAAACAAACTCCCCGATAATTGGTGCGATGAATACGACCCTAATGACTTGATATACATATCCCCCAGTACTATCTATAATCGGTTCATGCAGGGCATTCATAATAAAGTCCGGTGTAATCCATGCAAAACTATACATATACAAAATAAGATACCCGTAACTAAACATGCACAACATAACCGTAATGTATAAAACTTGCACCAAGTTAAATGTTTCATTTTTATTAACAAACAATGAAAATGAAATGCGATGCTTTCTATACTCATAAAAAATCCATACGATCGGAAGGATATAGAATATAAGGATATTTATAAAAGAAGAATTTTGTATATGAAATATACTTGTTAGCAAATCGCCACTACTTCTCGCTACTAAAATTAATAGTGCAAATACAATCAAAAAATATCTAGCTCGCATCACTTGAAACGGATTCACACTCATCTCCTCCCCTATGTTACTTTTATCATATCATTTGATTCTTAATTTTTTGCGAAAGAAAACCTTAAAATTTCCTTAAAAATTCCATAAGTTACAAAATGATGATATGATATTCGAGAAAATTAGGAGGGATTTTTATGTACCAAGCAAATATTTTACTTGTTGATGATGAAACAGCAATTTTACAATTACTAACTACCATTCTTGAAAAAGAAGGTTTTTCTCATATTACAACTGCAACATCAGCTGAAATGGCTTTATCTCTAACTAAGCAAAACAATTACGATTTAATTATTTTAGATGTAATGCTTCCTGGACAATCTGGTTTTGATATTTGTCCAATCATTCGCCAACAAACAGATTGTCCAATTTTCTTCCTATCAGCAAAAGCATCTGATTTAGATAAAATATCCGGATTTTCATACGGTGCAGATGATTATATTACGAAGCCCTTTAATCCATTAGAAGTAGTAGCACGCATGAAAGCACAGCTTCGGAGACATATGAAACAAACCGTACCACACGAACAAAAATCACACTCGATTTCATTTGGAAGATTTGAAATTGATCAGCACTCTGCAGAACTAACAGTAGATGGGCACATTGTCGAATGTTCCGCTCAACTCTTTCAACTACTACTCTTCTTTTGCGAGAATCCGAACTACGTATTTTCGAAAGAGGAAATATATGAAAAAGTTTGGGGAGCTCCTGCCTATAATGGCGATGACAACACTGTTATGGTCCACATTCGAAAACTACGTGAAAAAATTGAACAAGATCCAAGTAAACCAGAATATATAAAAACCGTTCGCGGGCTTGGTTATAAGTTCGTTACAAAGTAGGGTGACGATATGAATTTTAATAAACGACTTATTATTCAATTTATCATGCAACACGTTTTTGTTTTAGTTACATTACTTATCGCTGTAGTTGCTGCTTTTACTTATTTAATTTTTCTTCTTACTAGTACTTTATACGAACCTAATATTCCAGATTCTGATAGTTTTACAATTTCAAGATACATCTCTTCAGAAGATGGGCATATTTCGTTACAATCTGAAGTGCAAGATTTAATAAAGGAGAAAAATGATTGGCTCCAAGTTGTAGATGAAAACGGAAAAATCCTCTACCACTTTAATACACCAAATGATGTTCCGAATGCTTATACGAAGACATCTTTAGTCGCATATATACAACATCATATCGAAAGTAATTATAAATTTACATATTGGGAAATTGAATTAGAAGAAAAGAAAGTACTTGTTATTTATGGTGGTATGTTAAAAAGCAATGCGTTACTGACAGCAATTCAAAAGGATCACTCCTCTTTAACGATGGATTCGTTTACATTAACAGATCAAGAAAAACAGTTACTGTCTAAAGAAAAAGCAGCACTTCAAATATTTAATCAAAATGGCGAAGAGGTTTTTGCCTATCCAGCTGGAAAGAAAAAAACATTTTCAGCAATACAAATCGCCCTTAATGAAAAAGAACCGTGGAATCATAAAGAAAACACGTCTAGCTTTTACGATGCAAATAGTGGCAACCTTCTCGTTGTGACTGCGAAAAATGATCACTACTATCCAGATGACGAAATTGAAGATGTATTTACTAAGAAGTTTCTCATCGGATGCGGATTAATCCTTCTTATCGTATTTGTTTATTTAGTCATTCTTTCTATTTGGTACGGTAATAAATTCGGGAAACCGTTATTACATGCGATGCGCTGGCTTAAAAATATCGCTGGTGGAAAGTATGAAGAACCCATTAGTAAAAAAGGAAAACCTGTCAGGTTCCGGCGATCTGGTAAAGAAAAATGGTCATTCCGTTTGTTTAGAGATGTAACAAGTTCACTAGAACACCTTTCTATTACACTCAAAAAAAACGATGCGATGAGGCAAGTACTTCAGCAAACACGAGAAGAATGGATTACCGGTCTAACACACGACTTAAAAACACCACTTAGCTCTATATATGGATACGCATTATTACTCGAATCGAATCAATATAACTGGACTGATCGTGATATTCAGCAATTTGGTAGTGTTATGAAAGAGAAATCTCAATATATGACGACATTAATTGATGATTTAAGCTTAACGTATCAATTAAAAAATAACAGCCTTCCTGCCCAACACGTAAACGTTGAAATCAATCAGTTCGTTCAAAAAGTATTATTGCAATTTATTAACAATCCAACACTCCAAAATCAAAATATTGAATTCGTACCGAGCTCAAATAAAATTCAATATTTCATTGAAGAAAAATGGTTCCAGCGTATTATCGAAAACTTACTCGTAAATGCTGTAAAACATAATAACGAAACAACTACTGTCATCGTAAAATTATCACAAAACGCTAATTCCTTTACACTCTCCATTTCAGATGACGGAAAAGGAATGGATGAAAAAACGAAAGAACTTCTATTTGAACGATATTACCGCGGAACAAACACAGAAGAAAGCAACATCGGAACTGGACTTGGCCTAGCCATTACAAAACAGCTCGTTCATGCTCATAACGGGACAATTTCCGTTGATAGTGCACTCGGAAAAGGAACGACGATTATTCTTGTATTTCCGTTTCGTTCGTAGGAAAGACGCTATGTGGCGTCTTTTTTTCTTTTCTGAGAGAACTTTGCGGTAATTGAAATTATGTGAATCGTTTTTTTGAGGTGTTTTAGCGGTATATGAAATTATATCGGCGATTTTTTGAATATATCGGCGCAACTCGAATTATATCAGCGATTTTCTAGATATATCGACTTACCGACAATACTAACCTACTTCCTCTACTACTATACAAATTAAAAATAACCCTTCATAACTCACTATGAAAGGTCACTCCATATTTCAGCTATTTCCCTACTAACACAAACACATTCTCATCAGGTGCTTCCATTACTGCAACATGTCCTGATTCTGTTGGAAATGGTTCGCGAATCCATTTTACATCTTTATTATCTTTTAAACTTTCATACGTTTGTTGTACATCTTCTACTAATACTTCGACTTCCGTAAAATTAATATCCGGATGATTGCTTATTACTAACTCTGAACTTTTCTCATCTGGAAACTTCAATCCTATTAACGTCCAAATAACCCCTTCTTCTAGTTCTCTTTCTATCATCCAGTTTTGCTTCATTCCCATTTCTTTATAGAAAGAAACTGATCTTTCTATATCTTTCGTATGTATAGATACACATTCTAGTTTTTTGAACATTTCCCCATTTCCCCTTTTATGAAAAAGCGAACCATCTCCCAACGATTCGCTCTTACCCTATTATTTTTTCTTCACCGGTATCCAAAGCTCTACTTGTGCAAACTCACTCTTATCTTCGTGGCAACGCTCATCGTACAGTTCAAACTCCGTAACACCGCAATGTTCATATCCTGAATGCGGGAACCATTCTGAGAATACTGCATTCCAAGTTTGGTGAATAGACGATACCATTTCTTCATGAGGAACTTTCGGCGTTGTAAATACTGCATATGTTGCTGCCGGGAAAGTACGCTTCGCAATTTCATTTGGTACATTTTCAAAGTCTGTAACTTCCATTCCGATAATGTAAGTGAAGTCCCCTGTTTCTAAATTAAAATCAGTACATAATCCAAGCTCTACCCATTGGCTCGTATCTTTACGATTGGGAATTGTTGTCCCAAGATCTTTTTGTAAATATTCTTGCCAAAATACTGGAATGTCTTGATGGTTTTTCCCTTCTTTACTTGTCGTCTTCAATTCATAACCCGCCACTAAAAATTCTGGTTTATTTACAATACGATATTCCATTTGTATGCCCCCTAAATACGGATTTAATTTTCTTTGCTTTACATTCACTCTGTAATACATCGGTGTTTCGATTTCTTGTTTTCGATATTCACTCGGTGTCATTTGAAATAATTTTTTAAAGGCTCTCGTGAACGTTTCGTGAGATTGAAAGCCATGTTCAAACGCGATATCAATAACTTTTTCATCCGTATGAGAAAGTTGATAAGCTGCCCGGGCTAACCTCCTCTTTCGAACATACTCCATTACTGTATCACCTACTAATGCCTGAAATACACGGTGAAAATGCGACTCAGAAAAACCTGCAATGCGAGCTAAATTACGCAGCGTTTGTTTTTCCATTACATCTTCCTCAATATAATCAATTGACCTTTGAATTTGTGTTTCATAGCTTTCCATCTCTGTTCACCCGCCTTATATGTATTATGATAAAAGAGAACGCAATCCAATTCTTGACGTTTTTTACTATAATTCCATAAAAAATTGTAACTTTTTTATATGTATTTCGTTGTTATGTATGAAGGGAGGGAAATTAGTGAAACGCAAACAATCATTAGAAGACATTTATTCAGATCATATGCATGATTTATTTCGCTATCTTCTCTCCCTAACCGGAGATTCTCATTTTGCTGAAGATCTCATGCAGGAAACCTTTTACCGCATGCTCGTCCATATTGATTATTATAAAGGTGAAGAAATTAGGCCGTGGTTATTTACAATAGCCTACAACGCCTTTATCGATTGGTATCGAAAAGAAAAAAAATATAAAACAACTACAGTGGAAGAATTCCATTTACCAAACGTGCCAAGTACAGAACATGAATATCTCGTAAAATTTGAGATCGCTAGTTGGTTAGAAAGTTTATCTTCTATTCCGCTCGAAAGACGAAATGTCCTACTACTACGAGATTACTACGGATTCTCGTATAAAGAAATAGCAGAAATGACCGGTCTCTCATTAGCGAAAGTGAAAATTGAATTACACCGCGGACGGAAAGAAGCGAGAAACATAGAGGAGTGATACAGATGGGTTGTGCAGCATTTAATAAACTATGGGAGAAGTACGAAAAAGGAACACTCACACGTGATGAACAAGAAGAATTAGAAAATCATATAGAGACTTGTGAGGAATGTGAAGTGTATTTGGATAAATTGCTTACGAAGAGTGCACCGATCAAGAAAAGACTACCACCACAAAATCTTAATGTCCCATTTTGGAAAATAAAATGGAAACAGCGTTGGCAAACTGTTAGTTTTGTTCTTGCGGTTTGTATAGCAATCTATTTTGCCGATCATTTTTCATCTTCTCTTTACTTCAATAATATGAAAAAGTTAGCTGAAGTAAATGAGATTCCAGCACTCGCACTAGAAGCAACAATTCCAAATATTCGTTCCACTGGAGGCAGTACAAAAATCAAACCCTTTTTCCGTACAGAAAATGAAATGAATTTAGTTAAAACTGTCGGCAAAAAAGAAGTTCAATTCGGTACAGTAACAACGAAAAGCTTCTTATCGTCTGTAACTGTTACAAATAAATCTTGGGCAAACAAATTGAATTACTCTAAACTTTCCTTTGTTCATCCGAAAATAAAGCAAGGTGATCATTTGAAAGAACCATCTAAAAAAGTGTGGGATACACTTGCAAAAGTACATGAGGGAACCGTTGCAGAAGTAGCGATATCTTTTGACAAACTTTACACTTTACAAGAATTAGAATCTATTCTATATAGCACATTTGAAGCACAAGAAATGCCACCAACTCCTGTATGGTACGCTTTAGACACAGGACAAGAGAGAATAGATGAGGAAGATTTCATCCTACATGGCGGAGAGGTTATCGGATTTCCAGAACATATAAGCCTCCCTGATAGTGAAGCAGAACGACCGAAGACAAAAGAAGATGAAGTACTCGAAATGATGCGCATTCTTTCTGAGCATAAAAAAACTGTAAGTAAAACTACTTGGACTCTTGAAAAAGAGCTGAACTTAGATAAGCGTTATGAGTATGTAAAAGAGAACGGTGTAAAAGTATACGGAATTGTTATTACTGGCCCGTCGAAAGAGTTATTAAAATTACAAAACTCCCCGCACGTACGTTATGCGACTCTTGGAGATATTGAGATTTGGAATTGGTTTGATAATTAATAAAAAAGTTGCTAAGAAATTAGTAACATCCTACTTTCTTAGCGACTCTTTCAATATAGTACAAACTGCATATACATTTTATATTTCACTAACCGAATCCGTAAATAAAGCATGGAATACGTTAACTTCTCCCATACGTAAACATTCCGTTTCAATATCAGGTATTGCCGTTCTAGCAACCTCACGCTCTACTCTTATAAACCCTTTTGTATTCATTCGTTTTTCAAATTCACAAATGGTATCCATTTCTACATCGATTATTTCAAAAGTCCATTCCCTTACCTCTTCATCATATGTTGTTTTTAATACGTAGTAATAATAATATTTCTCAAGTAAACTAACAAAAATCCCTAAATCAAGACGCTCACCTCTTGATTTTCGTATCCAATCGATATCATCATTTAACATCGGTTCTCTTCCATTTAACAACACGTTATATTCTAAACAATTATATAGGTTTAAATCTGTACAATCTGATACATGGTAATCACAAAATATTGACTCAATTAAAGACAAAACTTCCTTTTGAGAACTTTCGTTTTCTATAAATGATTCTTTTAGCTCTACAAATCGTTTATGCTCTTTAGACTCTTCGTACAATTCTTCTTCTTTCATAATATTTTTCGGGAAAAATTTGTAAACTATTTCTTTTAATTCATTCATCATTTCAGGTTTTGCCATTTTAATCATTTTGTAAATCCCCCTATAAAAAAGAATTCTCACCGCAATAAAGAATCATAACCCAAATATGTTATTAATTAACAAATATATTATATTAAAATAAACAATATGATTCAATTCTGGTTTTTTAAAATTTTTCTGTTATAATAGCTAATTCCGAACATTGAATGCATCACAATATAAGAATTACAACAAAAAACGACAAAATCCTTTAAATTACCTTAAAAAATACAAAAATCTATATATAAAGACCGAAAGATTCTATAGCACTCATTGAAAATATTTATTATTTTTTACACATTAAAAATTAGTAATTTTTTCACAAATCATTATTAACGGAAAACTTCACAAGTTTTATTTTTTACCATAAAAGGTATTTTTACGGTAAAATGAAATAGTATCGTAAAAATATAACACATTTCTATACGAACAACCCTTTAAAAGAAAAAGGTGTCATCATAATTGATGACACCTTTTTCTTTTAAATCAATTTCACATACATCCCTCTCACCGCTTTTTCATAAGCAATATCACTCATCTGTCTTATGTTTTCTGACACAACAGACGACTGAACGATTTTTCCTTCACGAAGTAACGGCGGATCAATAAGACGCACTTTATTTTTCTGATGTAAATCAAAATCGTTTCTATCTTCTTTTACTTTTACATTTCGATGAACTTTGCTTAATAAAGCTTCTACTTCGGGGTCATTACATTGTTGCAATTTCGAAATAAGCTCATCATCTTCAAGGAGAAAATCATCTGCATGAATGACCTTTTTATGAAGAGCTAACTTTAACGTTTTCGCTAACATCTCATTTCCGTAAATATTAATTGGCTTCATAAAAAAATCGATTACATCTTTGTAATACGTTTCTGTAAACCACTCTGCCATTTCAATACTTTGAAGAACCATTTTCCCCTCTACTGCAATGACATCCTCTAAAAAACTGTGAACTTCTTCTAAAGAAATATACCCATATGTATACATATCTCGTAATGTATAATCCACTCGGTCTGCGCATAATTCTGGTGCTGACCTTTCTAGTAATGTCCACTTCGAATCATCTAATAAAATATCTTCATAGTTATAACCATGCTTCGCAAGGATCGCTGGAATTTCTGATTTTTTCACAACAGAACTAAATATCTCTTCATGATAACTTTCATCTTCATTATCAAAAACATAATCAATCACGTGGGAAAAAGCAGTATGTGATATGTCATGCAGTAAACCAGCAATCTGTTCTTCTACTGAACCACCTAGTTTTTTCACTAATAACATAACACCCACTGAATGCTCAAAACGAGTTACATTCCATTTCTCGTTCATTAAGTAACTTGCGCCTGCTTGATGAATTCCCTTTAGTCTTTGCATAGGCTTACTTAAAAATAATTCTTCTACTACTTGATCCACTTCAAATTTTCCGTATAGTACATCTGATATGATCACTTACAATCCCCCTTTTCAAGCAAAGTCTTTTTATATTATCTCTTTTTTGAAGAAGCGTAAATATACTATTCTACAATTTGAATATAAAGGTTTTGTTTTTATAAAAAAAGCAGGTTCTCCTATTCTTATCAAGTTCAATCATAAAAAAGAAAATATTTTCACACCCCCTCTTTTTTGTTTTAATAGATTTATACATACATATTTATTAAAGAAAAAAGCAACGAATAGAGTCAATTAGAGACTGACTTACAATTATAATATGAAAGGTCGGATAACTATGGACAGTTATTTCCCAAAAGCGGGGAAGTTAATTGGCGGTATCATTATGCTTATTATTTTGCTTTCATCTCTTTGGCTTATATGGATCGGAGAAACGAATATTCGTTACAGCGGGGATCATAAGGGCACGATGCCTTTTTGGTACAAGTGGATCCCTGTTATTGTCGGTATACTCCTTGTCCGTTTCCTACCATTTCATCATAAAAACTATAATCCCCTTCAACAATTTGAACCAAGGCGCATCATAATTCAAACTGCTATCTTATTCTTAAGTGGCTCCCTCTTCACGATTTGTCTTCTCACCACGAACTTTGAAGGAATGGCATTACAATTGTGGTTTATGATATTTAAAATTATTTTATTATTATTAACTCCATTAATGCTGCTTTTGTTTTATAAAAATAACCCCGAAAAAGAACGACCAAAGTCAGTAAAATTAACAGGGGATAATAGATGGTATCGGTTTACACCACTTATTGTCATTATAATCTGGGGTTACTTCAACTTCTTTTCTATATTCCCTACACCATTTGTTTCAATGAAAATGGAACCGACGATTTTAATCTCTATTTTACTTGTAGGGTTTCTTATAAATAGTGTACTTGAAGAGATTTTTTATAGAGTTTGGTTGCAAACACGTTTGGAATTATTACTAGGTACTTGGCCTGCTATTCTTCTTACATCACTGTTATGGGCAAGCTGGCATATCACATTACATGGCTCTGGTCATTGGGATATCGATACAGCTACGGTCATTGTGAACCTTGGTATCGTAGGTCTATTCCTTGGATATTTGTGGGCGCGTTATCGTAAGGTATGGGTAATTATTATTGTTCATGGATTAATTAATGCACATCCACAACAACTAATTGAGATTATATTTAAGTAAAGAGCGCGATTGAGAAATAAAAAATAAAAGGGATTATACATGATTAATATGTATAATCCCTTTTATTTAACCTTATTCAAACGTAACTTCTACCTGCACAATCTCCGACCTACTACCAAGTCTAAGCGGGGGTCCCCAAAATCCAAATCCAGAAGAAACAATTGCGTGGAACGCGCCTTTTTGTGCGTATCCCCAGTCTAGCTCGTACATTCTTCTCGTTACAATATGATTGGGTGCCATTTGTCCGCGGTGCGTATGACCGGATAACAATAAGTCTACACCAGCATCCGCTGCCTGTTTCAACTCAAATGGCTGATGATCCATTGCGATAACTGGCATGGATTTATCCACTGTACTCATAAGTTTTTCAAAGCTTTGGCGATCTCGCTCTGTTTTATCTCTTCTTCCAACGAGATAGAAATCATCTTCAATGGTGATTACTTCATCTAAAAGAATACGAATATCAATCTTATCCATCTCTTGTAAAAACTCTGGAACCGCTCTGCCGTAGTATTCATGGTTTCCTAATACGCCATATACACCTAATGGTGCTTTCATTTGTTTCATGATTGGTCCCATATTCTTTTGAATGAACACACCTGGATGATCATCGATAATATCACCTGGCAGCAAAATAATATCAGGTTCCATCTCATTTACATGACGAACAAGTCTTTTTAAATGTGAAACGCCAGACAGTTTACCGAAATGCATATCAGAAGCCATCGCAATGCGTAAACTTTTACGCCCCTCTACTTTTTTCGGTATGTGCACTTCGTACTTTCTTACTACCGGACTATACGCATTAAATACTCCGTACGCAAAGATAAAGATAAATGCAGCTATCACAGCCGCCCCTGTCCAAATAATTGCCGCTTCTTTCTCTACTGAAAAATGTAAAAGAAAGACCATAATATCAGCTAATGGCAACAACATAAGCGCATATTGTATGACCGCAAACCAAATCGAACCTATCGTTCGCAGAAATGGCAGAAACTTAAACACTTGCACGAGAATGTACGCATATGAAATAAATGCGACTATGAAAGCATAATATCCCCAAGATTCCCAGCCAAATACCGCATGAAGCCAAACCCATCCGTTCCAGCCGATGTAAAACATAAGTAGTGTGTATATAATTAATATGGTAAATATATTGAGATAACGAAGATTCTTCACAGCCAGCCTCCTTATTGATTTCTTCTATTATAACTTGTTATGCACTTATAACGTAAATATTAAGCGCTTCAATCTTCAGAATAAGAACATTGATAAACATATTGTCTTAAAATTTTTAAGAACGGCTGTAATGGACATTTTTGAGTCTTACGTGTTGGATAAAATTCTATTATCTTTATCCTTCAAAACTCATCTATGCAATTATGCATAACCATCAATTCCGTTTTATTTTCATGTTACGATATAAATGTAATACGACATATATCGACAAAAATAAAAGGAAGTGATTGTATGAAACGTTCTAAAACATATTTAAAATGTTTAGCATTATCCGCTGTTTTTGCTAGTAGCGCTGTAACTCTTTCAACACCTGCTGCTTACGCTCAAACGACGTCACAAGTTGTAACAGATATCGGGCAAAATGCAAAAACACATACGAGCTATAATACATTTAATAATGATCAAGCTGATAATATGACAATGTCTTTAAAGGTAACTTTTATCGATGACCCAAGCGCTGATAAACAGATTGCCGTTATTAATACAACTGGTAGTTTTCTAAAAGCAAATCCTACTATAAGTGATGCACCTATTGATAACTACCCAATCCCTGGCGCTAGTGCAACATTACGTTATCCTTCACAATATGATGTTGCATTTAACCTTCAAGATAACAGCGCTCGTTTCTTTAACGTAGCACCTACAAATGCTGTAGAAGAAACGACTGTAACATCTAGCGTATCTTATCAACTTGGTGGCTCTGTTAAAGCTTCTGTAACGCCTAATGGCCCTAGCGGTGAAGCTGGTGCAACTGGTCAAGTCACTTGGTCTGACTCTGTAAGCTATAAACAAACTAGTTATAAAACAAATTTAATTGACCAAACAAACAAAAACGTAAAGTGGAACGTATTCTTTAACGGATATAACAATCAAAACTGGGGTATTTACACACGTGACTCCTATCATTCTTTATATGGAAACCAACTGTTCATGTACTCTCGCACATACTTATATGAATCTGATGCAAAAGGTAATTTAATACCGATGGATCAACTTCCAGCACTAACAAATAGCGGTTTCTCTCCTGGTATGATTGCTGTTGTTATCTCTGAAAAAAATACAGATCAATCTAACTTACAAGTCGCTTATACAAAACACACCGACGACTACCAACTTCGTCCAGGCTTCACATTCGGAACTGCAAACTGGGTTGGAAACAACGTAAAAGACGTTGATCAAAAAACATTTAACAAATCGTTTACACTAGATTGGAAGAATAAAAAATTGGTAGAGAAAAAATAAAGAAAACCGAACCGCCACTTAGATGACGGTTCGGTTTTTATTTAAATTACAAAATCCTCCGGAATAAACACTTTCACTTCTTTCGGCTGTACGTATACGAAATCACCTGCTTGAATGTTCAGCTGCTTGAACTGTTCTTTCGTAATTTCTGCTTCTAAATATTCATCTGTTCCGTCTCATTTTAATTCTACATATACGACAGGTCCGACTGCGTGAGAATAAGATACTTTTGCCGGGATTGCATCTATGCTTTGTTTCGTACGAGAGATTGATAAGTCATGCGGCCTTACGTAGGCTATTCCGTCTACGTTGGAAACGTGCTTATGCTCTGGTGCTTCTAGTTCGACCGATCCTACATTTAGCTTTCCTTTATGAACGCGGCCGTGAAATAAATTTACATTTCCTAAAAAATCGTAAACGAACGGGCTTGCTGGGTTTTCATATACTTCTTCCGGTGTTCCCATTTGTTCAATGCGACCTTCATTCATTACAACAATACGGTCTGCAACGTCTAACGCTTCTTCTTGGTCATGCGTTACGAATACGCTCGTAATTTGAAATTCGTCATGTAATTTTCGGAGCCATCTTCGTAATTCTTTTCTCACCTTTGCATCGAGTGCACCGAACGGTTCATCAAGTAATAAAATTTTCGGTTCGACTGCAAGTGCCCGGGCTAGTGCAATACGTTGACGTTGTCCACCAGATAATTGCGCTGGATAACGTTTAGCAAAGCCATCCATTTTTACGAGCTTTAATAATTCTGTTACCTTTTCTTCTATCGCTTCTGCTGACGGTCTTAAGCTTTTCTTTCTTACTTTTAAACCGAAAGCGACATTCTCAAATACATTCATATGTTTAAAGAGCGCATAGTGCTGAAAGACGAAACCGACTTGCCTGTTTTTCACGTGAATGTCTGTTAAATCTTCTCCATCAAATGAAATAGAACCTCCATCCGCTTCTTCTAATCCTGCAATAATGCGTAATAACGTCGTTTTCCCAGAACCTGACGGGCCTAATAAGGCAACAAGTTCACCTTTTGGAATATCCAAATGAATGTCTGTTAGTGCTTGAAATGTACCATATTGCTTTGATACACCTTGAATTTGAATACTCACCGTAATCCCCCTCTTATTGGCGTTTTTCCATTCGCCATTCAATCCAGTTTTTTATAATGAGTGTAAACACTGCAATTAATGACATTAACGTCGCTACTGCAAATGCTGCTGAAAATTGATATTCATTGTACAAAATTTCAATATGGAGCGGCATCGTGTTCGTAATGCCACGCACGTGACCTGATACGACAGAAACGGCTCCAAACTCACCGATAGCACGGGCATTACATAGAATCATGCCGTATAAAAGACCCCATTTTATATTTGGAAGCGTAACGCGCCAAAACATTTTCCAGCCACTTGCGCCAAGTGATAAAGCTGCCTCTTCTTCACTTTTCCCTTGCGCCTGCATAACCGGAATTAATTCACGTGCAACGAACGGGAAGGTTACAAAGATTGTTGCGATAATAATGCCTGGTACAGAGAAAATGAGTTTCACTCCATGTTCAAGTAACCATTCGCCAAGAGCACCCCTCGGTGTGAAAAGTAAGACGAATACTAATCCTGCGATAACTGGTGACACAGCAAACGGCAGTTCAATAAGAGAGAGTAATACTTGTTTTCCTTTAAACTGAAACTTTGTAATAAGCCACGCCGCCGCTACCCCAAATATCGTATTAAGCGGCACAACGATTAACGCAACGAGAAGCGTTAATCTAATTGCTGAAAATGCTTCTTGATCGGTAATAGCGGCAATGTATACATCCATCCCTCTTTCAAAGGCTTTTAGAAAAATAGTTATGAGTGGCAGTAATAGAAAGAGAGATAAAAATAAAACTGTAATCGTAATTAATACGCCTGGTACAAGCTTAGATTCTTTTTTAGCTGATACACTTTTTACTATTTTCTTTTCTAATAATGTTGGTTCC
The DNA here is from genome assembly GCF_038006365.1 of Bacillus sp. FSL L8-0152. Taxonomy (NCBI): domain Bacteria; kingdom Bacillati; phylum Bacillota; class Bacilli; order Caryophanales; family Bacillaceae; genus Bacillus; species Bacillus sp. FSL L8-0152. The sequence goes on along the minus strand of NZ_JBBOVB010000001.1, from coordinate 1,190,726 downwards.
ATTTTCTCTCCTCCTATTCACTTTTTAGTTCATGCCTTCTACTCCAGCTTTGAATCATATTAATAAGAAGAAGGAAAAGGAGGGAAATAATAAGCATCGCGGTCGCTACAGCTGTTGCCCCCGCGTAATCATATTGTTCTAGTTTCGTCATAATCATCAGTGGTGCAATTTCTGTTTTCATCGGCATATTACCTGCGATGAAAACGACAGATCCGTATTCTCCTAATGCTCTTGCAAATGCGAGTGAAAAACCTGCAAGAAGAGCGGGAAAGATCTCTGGTAAAATGATTTTCACAAATATTTGCAAGCGGGATGCACCTAAACTCGAAGCTGCCTCTTCTACTTCTTTATCAATATTTTGCAGCACTGGTTGCACCATTCGAACGACAAATGGTAAACCGATAAAAGTAAGCGCAACGATAATTCCGAGTGGTGTAAAAGCTACTTTTATGTGAAACAGACTAAATATTTTCCCAATCCATCCATTTTCCGCATAAAGCGTTGTAAGTGTAATACCAGCTACAGCTGTCGGAAGTGCAAACGGTAAATCAATGAGTCCGTCTAATAGTCGTTTCCCTGGAAATTTGTAGCGTACGAGCACCCAAGCTATTAATAAACCGAAAATGGCATTTACAATAGCAGCTGCAAATGAAGTTGTAAAACTAACTTGATAGGAATGCAACACACGCTCGTTCGTTATAACCCCAGCGAACTTCTTCCAACCTAACTGTGAAGTTTGAATAAATACGATAGAAAGTGGTATAAGTACGAATAAACTCATGTACAACATTGTAAATCCAAGCGATAATCCAAACCCTGGTAAAACACGCTTCTTCCTCATCCTCTTTCACCTCATCCCCCTTTAGCAGTGCATTATTTTTGATAAATTTTATCGAATACGCCGCCGTCATTAAAGTGTTTTTCTTGTGCTTTTTTCCAGCCACCAAATAGTTCATCTACTGTAAATAATTGAACTTTCGGAAATTGGGATGCATATTTTTCTGCTACTTTTTCATTACGCGGACGATAAAAGTTTTTCGCCGCAATTTCCTGTCCTTTTTCTGAGTACAAATATTCAAGATACCCTTCTGCTACTTTTTTCGTTCCTTTTTTATCAACGACTTTATCTACAACCGCTACTGGTGGTTCTGCAAGTACACTAATAGAAGGGGTTACAATTTCAAATTTATCTTTTCCAAGCTCTTTTTGAGATAATAACGCTTCATTTTCCCATGCGATTAATACGTCACCAATTCCTTTTTCAACAAATGTTGTCGTTGCTCCGCGCGCTCCTGAATCTAATACTTCTACGTTTTTATAAATTTGGCTAACAAACTCTTTCGCCTTATCTTCACTATTATTATATTTTTTCAATGCGTATCCCCACGCCGCTAAATAGTTCCAACGTGCTCCGCCTGATGTTTTTGGATTTGGTGTAATGACAGACACATCTTTTTTTGTTAAATCATCCCAGTCTTTAATTCCTTTCGGGTTTCCTTTTCGAACAAGAAATACAATTGTTGACGTGTATGGAGTGGAATTATTCGCAAGTCGCTTCTGCCAATCTTCTGCTAGTTGTTTTTTCTTGCTAATGGCATCAATATCATAAGCAAGTGCTAGTGTAACAACGTCTGCTTCTAAGCCATCAATAACAGAGCGCGCTTGACTTCCAGATCCCCCGTGTGATTGTTTTACATTTACTGTTTGCCCATGCTTCTCTTTCCAATACTTCGCAAAATCTTTATTAAAATCTTGATATAACTCCCTCGTTGGATCATAAGAAACATTTAAAAGCTCAACTGTTTTTTTATCTCCACTTCCTTCAGAATTACTAGTGGATGTTGCCGAACCACACCCTGATAAAAGTACAACTACTGATAATAAAACACCTGTACTTTTCATAAACGCTGTCTTACCCCACTTTTTCATCGTTAAGCCCCCTTAGTTTATACAATAGAAAAAGGCACACAATATATTCACAAACGTGAACATTGTGCGCCTTCAGTTTATCTGATTAGCTTCTAATGTATTGTATTCGATTTCTTTTCATTTTAATTCTGTAATTCATATGTGTCAACTTGGAATTTGGATTTTCTTACTAAACTAAAATATTGGCATACTTCGAGCCCAATGATTTTTCAAATCAGCAAATTCTTTTGGTAACTTACTATTTCCATTCCATTCTAATTTATATGCATTTACTAACACCGTAGCCATTGATTCACGGTTCATTACTCCATTTTGATTAAAATTACCGTTCTTATCATTTTCAGAGTTCATCCATAATTTCACAAATAAGATATTGCACTCGCCGTAAGCGTTAATCCCTTCTGTTCTATGTATATCTCCTCCTTGTTGGTCATATGAAGCTTTAAATATATGGCACCACAGCTTAATCAATGCACAAAAAAATGAGGCAACCACCTTCAAAGATGGTTGCCTCATTTTTACACTTGCATCGCTTTCTCTCTCAATGCTCTTCTTAACAACTTACCAGTCGTATTCTTCGGTAATTCTATTAAAAACTCAATGCTTTTCGGCACTTTATATTTCGCTAAATGTAACGTACAGTAATGCATTAGTTCTTCTTCTGTTACGTTCGTTTGTTTCAGAACGACGTAAGCTCGCACTGCTTCTCCTAAGTTTTCATCAGGAACACCGATTACAACAACTTCCGCCACTGATTCGTGCGTATATAATACTTCTTCTACTTCACGAGGGTATACGTTATAACCGCCAACTAAAACGATATCTTTTTTACGATCAACGATATAGAAGTAACCTTCTTCATCCATTTTCGCTAAGTCACCTGTATATAGCCAGCCGTCTTTCAATGTCGCAGCTGTATCTTCTGGTGCATTATAGTATCCTTTCATAACGTTAGGTCCACGAACGATTAATTCGCCGACTGCGCCGACAGGTACTTCTTCCCCAAGTTCATTTACAATTTTATTTTCTACATGCCAAATATTTGTGCCAATTGATCCTGGTTTACGAGGACGATCTAGCGGGTTGAAACAAGTAACTGGTGATGCCTCTGATAAACCGTATCCTTCTGAAACAATAACGTTAAAACGTTTTTCAAAGTTTTGCAGAAGAGCAACAGGCATCGATGCACCACCGGAAATACAAAGACGAAGCGTCTTCACATCTTCTGCGCTTGCTTCTTCAAATAAATATAAATAATTGTACATCGTCGGTACGCCAGCAAAAATCGTTGGTTCGTACGTGCGACAAATACGGAATACTTCTTTCGGACTAAATTTCGGTAACATTAAAATTGTTGCCCCGTTCACAATCGGTGCATTTACCGCAACTGTTAAACAGAATACATGGAACATTGGCAGTGCCGCAACGACGCGATCGTCAGCAGTAAATTGTAAATAAGACGCAACATCATTCGCATTACTATATAAATTTTTATGTGTGAGCATAGCGCCTTTCGGTTTTCCAGTTGTACCTGAAGTGTATAGGATAACCGCTACATCCTCTTCATCTAGTTCAGGGCCTTCATATTGTAAATCTCCAGCCCCCACAAAACTAGTAAACGTTTTCATTTTTTCGGTTTCTGTATGGTTAAAATCTGATGAGGTTTCGCATATGATGATGTTTTCTAATGAAGGAAGTCTTGTTGTAAGAGATTGTATAACAGGTAGAAGGACGTCGAGTACGATGATTGTTTTTACATCTCCATTTTGTAAAATGTAATGCATTTCGTCTGCTGTATAAATTGGATTAACTGGAATAACAGTTGCTCCGGCTTTCATTGTTCCGTATAAACCGACCAAAAAATGTGGTGAGTTCCCAACAACTAATGCGACATTGTCCCCTTTTCCAATGCCCATTTCTGCTAAATTGCTAGAAAACCTTGTGACCATTTTGTTTAATTGGTCATATGAGACCGACTGATCCATAAATATATAAGCCGGTTTATCCCCCTTCTTTTTTGCCGTTTCAGCCAAAGATTGAACGAGATTCACAAAAACCCCACCTTTATAAAATTTAGAATATTTAAAAATTCTAAATTAATTATATTAAAAGAAAATTAAAGTGGCAAGTGATATTCTATTAACTGCATATAGACAGATCACCTACTCTTAGTTTACTTTGGAAGAATAAGGGGATTTTGTTTGCAAGTAATTTATGAAACTAGACCATAAATCATTTTAGGATAATATGCACTCATCTTTTCTCTAAGTTTATTAAGTTCCTCTTTATTTAACGTCGTATGCTCTCCAAACAAGTTGATCGCGTCCGCTCCATTTTCATGAAAATACACGGTAACATATAACGTCGGTAACCCTTTATTGTTTTCATCTATTGATAAGACGACATCTGGCGTTTTATTAACAGTGCTGAATGTTTCATTTCTTTTCCATTCCTTATTTTGAAACCTGTCCTGTATATCCTGTATCTTTCGTTTGTTATCTGTATGCGTAAAATATATAACATTATCCCGCGCTGGCTTTCCGATAGATAAAAGGGTACGACTTGAGGAAGTTTCACTGTTACACGCTGCAATCCCAATGACGAATCCGAGCAATATTACAATGTGTATGACCCTTTTCATATCGATCCGCCTCCTTTTCATATATATATTCCTTTATAAGAGGCAGATGTCCTGTAAGTATACATTTTGTGGTAAATGGAATTATATCGACAAAACTACAAAAAGAAAGAGGCTGCCTTTATGGCAGCCTCCCTCATTTTTAGAAGAATAAATGTAAGAAATCTTCTGTTGTAATGTTACCGAAGTAGCGTGCGATATCTACGCCTTCTAAAGCTGCAGTGAATGCATCTTTATCGAACTGAACGCCTGTTAGACGCTCTTCAATATCATGAACATCTAGTGAACCGAAGAAGTCGCCGTAAATTTTACATTCTGTTACTGTTCCTTTTTTCACTTCAAGACGAACATCAACTTGTCCAACTGGGAAGCGGTGTGAATGTTGTAAGTTGAACTTCGGTGATTTTCCATAGTTCCAATCCCAATTTTGGTAACGTTCTTCAGAAAGTTTATGGATCTCTTTCCAATCATTTTCTGTTAATTCGTACGTTGGGATTTCTGTTTCTCCTTCGAAAATTGTTTCTAGAAGAAGTTGTCTAAACTCTTCTGTCGTCATTTCTTCGTTTAGGAACTCTGTAATGTTCGCGACGCGGCTACGGATTGATTTAATACCTTTTGATTGAATCTTATCCATTTTTACTTTTAACGCTGATACGACGTGATCGATTTCAGAGTCAAATAGTAACGTACCGTGGCTGAACATACGACCTTTCGTTGAGAACTGCGCGTTACCTGAAATTTTTCTACCTTCAGCTAAAATGTCGTTACGACCACTTAGTTCTGCCTTTACACCTAATTTACTAAGCGCTTTCGTTACAGGCTCTGTGAATTTTTTGAAGTTGCTGAAACTGTCTCCATCATCTTTCGTAATAAAACTGAAGTTTAAGTTTCCTAAATCATGATATACTGCGCCTCCGCCTGATAGACGACGAACGACATGAATACCTTTTTCTTTTACGTAATCTGCATTAATTTCTTCTACTGTGTTTTGATTTTTACCAATGATAATCGAAGGCTCATTAATGTAGAACAGTAAATATGTTTCGTTAATATCTAAATTCTTCACACAATATTCTTCGATCGCTAAGTTTATTCTAGGATCTGTAATTCCTTTATTATCAATAAATAACATCGTATCACCTCATGAGTTCCATACGTAGCCACTATGCGCTAGCGTAATATGGCCACTGAAAATTTGTTTTGCTTCTGTTACTAAATCAGATGGGTTGCCTGTATGCGGTAAGTGCGTTAATAAAAGTTCTTTTACATTCGCATCTTTTGCAATACTTGCTACTTCTGTACTATTCATATGCCCTGCTTTTGCAGCCTCTTGATGTGCATACATATTACACTCACAAATGAAAAGATCAGCATCTTTTGTGAATGGAATGAATTCAGGAATATAACTTGAATCAGCGCTGTATACTACAGCATCATCTCCAGCTGTAATACGCATCGCAAAGCATGTAACAGGATGAACAGTTTTTAAGAACGAAATCGAGAACGGTCCAACTTGAAGTGTTTCTTCTGGATTGTACGCGATTCCTTTCGTATGTGGTTCATGTGTTAAAGAATGGAATCCATTCTCGTCAAACGTATGACCGTATATTGGTAATTCCGGTAGTTGCCTTGTTGTCGCACTCGTAATTAATCTCGCATATTGCAATACCCCAATGTCCGCAACATGATCGTGATGATAGTGTGACAGTACAACTGCATCTATATCAGATGGTGTTATATATTTTTGAAGCTGTGCTAGTACACCACTACCACAGTCTACAAGTAAACGAAAACCATCGTGTTCAAACAAATACCCCGACGTTGCTTCTCCCGCTTCTGGAAAGCCGCCCCAAAAGCCGACAACAGTCATTTTCATATGTATCCATCCTTTCTAAAACCGAGTAGGAATGCAGTTTTTCTCCGTACTTGAGAAAGTTTTTTACTTACATCCTACATTGTTAACTATAATCCATTTCCTAAACTTTTTCATTAATTTTCAATTTTGTTATAAAACAGTTGTTGACTTTTATTTTTTGTACTAATACAATGATAGTAAGAAATGGAAATGGAGGGATTGACATGATCGATCAACCAATGGAGTTTTTCAGAAATTTACCGACGAAAACTTGTGCGCACTGTGGGAAAGAAATTGATGAGCAACACGAAGCATACCATAACAAATGTGACGATTGCGTTCACGAAGAATAGTAGTTTGTGAACATAAAAAAACCTAGCAGACATAGTCTACTAGGCTAATAACATCTTATCCTTCATCGTTGAACCTTTCACCAAGAGCTCCAGTTCAAACTCATACAATTCTTTTTTTCGATAATTTTTCGTATGGATTTTATCCATCATCAGGTCGACAACTTTTCGGGCCATTTCATCAATTGGCTGTTCAATTGTCGTAATACCTGGTTCTGTAATCTGCGATAATATTTGATTATCAAAACCGATAACAGCGAGATCCTCTGGAATGCTCCAGTTATGGTGCTTCGCCTCTGAGATAATTCCAGCTGCTACCTCATCGCCTCCTGCCAAAATCGCGGTAGGATTTTTTTTGTCCTTTAATACTTCATGGAATATTCGTTTTCCATCTTCCCAAGAGAAAGCGTTTTCAAGAAAGTCAATCGCTTCTACTTGGCGGCTCTTCTCAGTTATTGCACGTAAAAAGCCCATTTTTCGCTGCTGGCTAACTAATTTGGTTTCGTTACCACGGCAAAAAATAAGATTACGATATCCTTGATCTAACACATGCTTCGCAGCTATGTATGCTCCTTGCGCATGATCAAACTTCACTGTTGGAATATTTGCTTCCTCAATATATTCATTACACAACACGATTGGACCGTGCTGTAAGTATGGCTCTACATCTTCCCACGGATTTTCTAGTGAACATAGAATAATCCCATCTACTTGTTTCGTAGATAATAATTGTAAATACTCCATCTCTTTTTCCGGTAAATATCTTGTTTGACAAATAATCAGTTTATATTTATGTTCAGAAGCAGCAATCTCGATTGCTTCAATAAATCTACTGAAGAAAGGATTTGTAATCCTTGGAACTAGCACCGCAATTGTTTCCGTTTTTTGTTTACGAAGCCTTCTCGCCGCAGAATTAGGAACGAAGCCTAAATGCTTCATTGCTAATTGAACCCTTTTTTTCTTCTCATCTGAAACATATGGATGATTATTAATCACCCTAGAAACCGTTGTCCTTGATAACCCCGCTAATTTCGCCACGTCCTCTATAGTCGACACGAAATTCTCCCCCTTTGCATGAAAACGTTTTCTTAAATTGATTATATAGTATATTATTGGAAACTGCAATATCGGTTGTTATGATTTTACTATATTAATATTATACATAGGGAAAAGTCTGTTAATGCAGGGGCAATATACTGCTTTTAGAAATTTACGTTATGTACATTCCTTTTCTTAATACCATATATTCTTTATTCAATATAAAAGCCCATCAATACATCATCTCCATATGATCCATCTTCATATTTAATTTGCTTTCGTTGTCTTCCTTCTTCTACAAAACCCATACGTTTGTACACTTTAATTGCCCGATCATTAACAGAAACTACACCTAAGCAAATTTTCTCTAAACCTTTCTGCCCTTTAGTCCAACTAATAAGAAATTCAATTAATTTCGTACCGATGCCTTGATTACAATACGCCTCTTTAATCCCCATTCCCATTGTGCCTGCGTGTTGTAACCGTTCTAGTTCATATCGGTTGAAAAGTAAAAAGCCTACCACCTTATAATCTACTTCATACACAATATAAAGATTACCTCTCTCATTACTTTTCCGTATCTTTTCTCTTTCTGCATCAATATCATTCGGTAATTTCTTTGGAGATACTATGAAAAACTTTGTAGTATTTTCCGATAATATAATTTCTTTTCTAATGTTCATTATTGCTTCTGCATCAGCCTCTTTTGCTAATCGTATCATTGAATCACCTCGTACTTTTTCTTTTAAAAAATAATATTAAAACTATAAAACGTCCAATATGCAATATTGCATATTGAGAATCTTTTTACTCTTGATACAATATTCATACATCAAAATAAAAGGAATGTATGCAATGAATCCAATATTAACAGCTGCAAAACAACTATTACATAAAGAAGAAAAGATTTTATCTACTTTAAAATGTTCACTTACTGGCTATATGATTACGCATAAAGTCCCATATCCTGGCATGTTACTTGCTACTAATAAAAGACTTCTCTTTTTTAGCCAATATAAAAACACATTCATTGCCGAATTTGATTATGAAAAAATTCTATCCATAGAAACGAAGAGAAGAATCTTTGACAAAAAAATAATATTTTACTATGAAGATGAATATATAACGCTTGGATACATTACAAGTTCGAATGTTGAAGCGTTCATAGACTTGCTACAAAGAAACAGCAAGACTAGCACAGGCTTATAATCAGCGGGGATCCCCTCGCTGATTCATTATTTTAACTCCTCCCACTTCGTCCAAACTTCTCTCCCGTTTATACGGTATATATTATCCTCTCTATCCATAAACCTATGTACAATAAATTCACGTCTAATTGTACAAAAATCATCATGATATTGTTTTATAAATGTATTAATTTCTTTTTCTGTATATTGATTTCCAGCATCTAACTTGCTAACTAAATGCTCTAACAATACTAGTTTTTTCTTCTTTTGACCTGGAATCGATTTTAAACGATCCTCTTTATCGAAAAAGTTACGAATGGTCGTATCGCGGAATTTCATTTCGCTCTCGGTCACTTTTTATCCTCCATCGGTTTTTATACAATAAAATTTATCGTTTATCTTTACTATCCTTCTTCATTCTTTCACTTACAACATCCATAAAGTAATATCCACTAATTAGCACATAGTAAAATAAAAGTATCCCTAGTATATCTTTCATACTCGTATATTCTTTTTTCTGAAACAAGATAAGTGAAAGAGAGAAAGAGAGAAAACGAGAAAGAAGATTAATGGATATAAGATAAAATAGTAAGTAGGATTGCCTCTCATCATATCAACTCCTCTACCCTATGTTTCTCTGTAAATTGTTGTAATTCCTTTTCTTTCGTTTCTATAGCTTTTAGAAAGATTTATAGATGAACTAAGGAAAAAATGCCCTCTATTAAAATAAAAAAGCACCAAAAAGGTGCTTTTTTTACGCTTCAACCGATTGATTTTCAGCAACATTTTTAAATTGTCGTTTGTGCATCAAAGTTAAGGAGGCGATTGTTCCAAGTGATAATACAACGATAAAGATCATGAGCATTCCTATGTTTTGCCACATGAAGTTAAAGTCTCCACTCGATACGACTGCTTTCAATCCTGATACAGAGTATGTCATCGGTAACCAAGCATTGAATGGTTGTAAAAACTTCGGAATCAACTCTAGTGGGAATGTTCCAGCACTTGTTGTAAGCTGCATAATTAATGTAATGATGGCGATAAAACGACCTGCATCACCAAAAGCTGTTACTAAACATTGAATTAATGCGATAAACGCTAAACTTGTAATGATACTAAAGAGTATGAAGTATGGAATGCTTTGTACTTCTACACCCAATCCGAACAGTATTATAACATCTGCTACTATCGCTTGAATAATACCGACTGATAGTAACACGCCGAACTTACTAATAAACCAACTAAATCCTGATTTCGGAACGCCAACTGTATCGCGTAATGGGTATACGATAGATAATAATAATGCCCCAACAAATAAACCGAGTGATAAGAAATACGGCGTAAATCCAGTTCCGTAGTTAGGAACTTCCGCTATTTTTTCCGTCTTCACTTTTACAGGACTTGCAAACATATCATACGTTTTATCCGTTCCTTTTACTTCACCAGTTTTCTCTGCTCCTTCGCCAAGTTTCTCTGCAAGTTCACCTGAGCCGTCATTTACTTTTACGAGACCATCTGTTACTTTTCCTGAGCCATCTGCTAGTTTATTTACGCCGTCGATTAGCTGGGTTGAGCCATTTGATAATGTATCTAAGCCTGTTGTTACTTGACCGGAGCCATCTGCTAATTGATTTACTCCACCTGCCATTTGATTTGCTCCTACAGATAATGTACCTAAACCGCCTGTTACTTGGTTTGATCCATCTGCTAATTGATTTACTCCACCTGCCATTTGGTTTGCTCCTGCAGATAATTGACCTAGGCCGCCTGTTACTTGGCTTGATCCATCTGCTAATTGATTTACACCACCTGCCATTTGATTTGCTCCTGCAGATAATGTGTCTAAGCCTGTTGTTACTTGACCAGAGCCATCTGCTAATTGATTTATCGCATCTATTAATTGACCAGACTCGTTTTTAAATTTATTTGCGCCTTCTTTAGCAGTATTTAACTTCGCACCAAACCCTTGGAATTTTTCAACAAATCCTTTTTGTGCACTGGATAATTGCTCAATACCAGCAGTTAAGGATTGTAATTCCGCTGCATTCGGCAGTTTGCTTTGTCCATCACCTGTTTTTTGATTTATTTCGCTTTTTAATTGTTTTACTTCTTCATTTAATTTATTTGTTCCACCTGCTACTCCGGCAGCTTTTTGCTGAACTGTCGCTGTACTTTTTACAGCACTTGTTATGAATGGTTGTAACTGCTCTTGATATTCTTTCGGTAAACTTTCAATTTGCTTTTGTAAATTCGCTACCTCTTGTGCTGCATTTTTGGCATCTCCTGCTGTTGATTGTGTAAGTTCATTTAACTGATTTACATTCGCCCCAGCTCCATCTATTTTCTCATTTACTGTATTCAATATAGAAGGGCCTTTCGACTGTATTTCCTCTAAACCTGCAGCAGAACTTTTCACTTTACTATTTAAATCTTGCAATCCCTTTTGAATTTCTCGAGACCCTTTTTCTAATTGACTTTGCCCTTCAACAAGTTTTCCCATACCATTTGATAGATCAGTTGTTCCTGTTTTTAATTCACCGGATTTACTTACTAATTTGTTCAAACCACCGGTCACTTTCTCAGATCCATCATGCAATTCACCAATTCCTTTTTGCATTTCACCCGTTTTGCTATTTAACGTATTTAAACCGTCTGTTACTTTTCCTGATCCATCTACTAATTTTCCGATACCTGCTTGCATCTCACTTGTTTTACTATTTAACGTATTTAAACCGTTCGTTACTTTTCCTGACCCATCTACTAATTTCCCAATACCTATTTGCATTTCACCTGTTTTGCTATTTAACGTATTTAAACCTGCTGTTACTTTCCCAGATCCATCAAATAGTTTCCCTACACCTGTCTGTATCTCCCCAGATTTCCCTTGAAGTGTATGAAGGCCATCCGTCACTTTACTTGAACCATCATGTAATTCACTTGATCCGTCATGTAGTTTATTTGCCCCTTCCGCTCCATCTGCTAATCCTTTTGAGACGTCTTTAATAGAATCAAACATTTTCTCTGCATATGTTTTCGTTAACGTGCTTGATACTTCAGTTTTAATCTTTTCAATGGCTGTTCCTCCAATTTGTGAAGATAAGAAGTTTAAGCTTTCGTTTGGAATGTACTCTAAGTTTAATGGCTTTGGATTATCTTTTAGTAACGTTGTAGCGTTACTTGAGAAGTCATCTGGAATGCGCACTAACATGTAATACTTTCTACCTTCCATTCCTTTCTTTGCTTCTTTTTCACTTACGAACTCCCATTTAAAACTTTTATTATCTTTTAAATTATCAACGAGCCCTTTTCCGACCTCAATTGGTTTCCCATCAAATACTGCACCTTTATCTAAATTGACTACTGCAACTGGTAAGTCATCTAACTGTTTATACGGATCCCAAAAGGCCCACAAAAACATCCCTGCATATAAAATCGGTACGAATAAGACCGCAATAATTGGAATTAATATTTTTTTACTTTTTATAATTTCCGTGAACTCTTTCCGAAGTAACTGATTCCCTTTCATAATTTCTCCCCCTTTTATAAAATGACCAAAATGTTCATATAGTCATTTTTACCCAAACAAAAAGGCTATACTTGTTCATACATATGCCTTATCCCCGAATTTATTACTATGCAACTTTTTCTCATTATGATTATAATTTTTCTATATCCCCCCCTTAACTTAAATATATGACCACATTGTTCATTCGGTCATTTTTTTATAAAATTAAAAGGATTATCTTAGTTTGACAATCCTTTTAGTAAATAAAGTTCAAATAACTCTGCAATTTTTTCTTTTTCTAGCGGTTCATGATTTTTTTCCCAATCAAAAATAAGCGATACATATAGACGAAGCATAATAAATGCTGTAATTTCTGGATCACATTTGCTAATTTCACCTTTTTCAATCGCAATCTTTAAATACGATTGAATAACAGAAACGATTTCCACATCAACTTGTTGCATAACTTCTTGTACTTCTTTCGTTCCCATATCGCGCTCTTCTTGAATTAATTTAATCATGAGCTGATGTTCTTTTCTAAATTCCAAGATGCTATATAATGCTCTATGTACATTTTCAAAAAATGAAACATCTGAACGAATTGCACTTTCTGCAACTTGCTTCATTTCTGTAATTAAATTAGAAATAATTTCACCAAATAGCTCTTCTTTATTTTTGAAAAAAGTATAAATCGTTCCTTTTCCTACATTCGCTAACTTCGCTACTTGATCCATCGTTGTTGCTTTATAACCGAACGCTGAAAAAGACTTTGTTGCAGCTTCAATAATAGAACGTTTTCGATCTATTGCCACATCATCACCTCCAAAAATGACCGATTGGATAATATAGTCAATCAGTACATCTTTGATATTACCACACGCTTACATTCTATACAAGTTCTCTTTTTATTATTTCCAGTATAAAAGATTTCAGTCAAGTTATATCATACTGTCCATAGTGTATCAAAAAGTATACTTGTATGGAAAGCTAGAATATATTCATAATAATTGCTGGCTAGATCCCACTAGAAATTTAATAAAATAGACAGTGTTCTTAAAACTAAAAGTTTAAGAACACTGCCTTTTATTTTGACATAGAAAGTAATATTTTCTCCATTTCTTTCTTAGTTAGCTCATCATCGATTATCTCTTCGTATATCTTTGTATCTCTTGTAAAAATATCATTCACTATGACAATTTGATACTCACTATTCTTACCTTGTGCTGGTACAAACATTTTAAGGCCTCTTAACTTCCCCTCTCCATGAGAAGATTTATTATATACCATTCCTTTCCCATCTAAACTATAACTTTCTAGATTCTCTACTCCAGGCATCATATAGTGTAGCGGATCCTTACCACCATTAACATTACCATCCATATACATCCTTGACTGGTAAATTGTAAAACCATATTTTCCTTTTGTATATTCTGATTTAATAACTAATTCTACATCTCTTCCAAAATATGAGTCAGCCCATTCTCTCTTTAATTCATAACCTTCAGGTATATAAGTCGGCTGCTTAATTTGATACGGTACATGTTCTTTCGCTTCTTCTATAGTATATGTTAAAGACTTCTCCAGCTTATCTCCAAGCGGTTTTAATGTCTTCTCAATAGTAGCTAGTCTTTCTTGATCAGCTTTCTTCAAGCGTTCAGGTTTATATTCCTTTGTATCTCCATCATAATTCTCAGGCACATTTTTCTTAACCATTGCTTTTTTATGAATTTCTTGCGCTTCCTTAAATAATCGAACATACTGCTCAAATTCTTCTTTTGTAAAATTCTTTTCTGCCAAATACAAAAAATCTGTATTCTTTTTATATGACGTTATTGACATCCCCCATTCTCTACTTGCATTCTCCGGTGTACCTAATACTGTTTCTATCGCTTTTTCAAATGCCGCTTTAGATTGCTTTTTTTCTACAACTTTTTCTTTCTGTCTTTCATCTCCCTCAGTTATCCTTGCATTTAATAAAAATCCGCCCGCTATAGCTGCTATAGCAATCACTCCGAGTAAAGAAAGACGATACGATTTCTTTTGGAATTTTTTAATCATAACGATTCTCCTTTTTAGTGTTCGTTTATTTCTACTTAAATTTGCTAGGCTTGGTACTTGATAGGAATAATGTTCTAGAAGGGCAATAATTGTATGTCCGTATGCAATTTGCTCCTCTTTATCTATGAAAGTAAGCGCATATGCATCACATGCCAATTCTTGATCTTCTCGCATACAAAAATAGGCGTACCAAAGAATCGGATTGAACCAATTTAATAGGATTAAACTGTACATAATCCAATTTACAGCTACATCTTTTCTCTTAATATGAGCTAACTCATGGTAAAAGACATATTGTAATTGTTGCTCATTTAATACTTTCATATGTTTTTTTGATAGTAATACTTTCGGACGAAAGAAACTAAACACAGTTGGGCTCGCAATCTTTCCTGCTAGACGTAATGAAACTGCCTTCTTCATTTTCATAGACTGCTTACAGCGATCAAACACTGTAATGACCTGTTCATCCGTAATATCCGGTTGTTTCTTTATGTACGAATATAACCGTCTATTTGTAAGAAACGTGATGGCCGCTAATACAATTACCCCAGCTAGCCACACATACAAAGCAAGTTTGTATAAAGAAAATGTAGTCTGTTTTTCCGAACTGACTTCTACTTCCGGTTCGCTAGTTTTTGTCACCATTTTAGGATTTGATTCCAATTCCACTTTACGGTCGCTTTCTATGTTCACTATACTCTCAGTAGCCGGCATATTTTTTGGAATAACTTCCGATACACTAGAACTATAGGAAAGTAATGAGTAAATGCTATAAGAGCTATCTGGCGACCATGGTAAAAGGAGTCTTATCATTAATACGATCCACAACATATATTGCCACCGGGGTGTTAATTTATTTCTAAATAGAACTTTTATACATAAAATAAATCCAACTAATATGCTGGCCATAAGTGACGTTTCTATAAGCCAATCAAAAAAATGAGGAAGGTATACATTTATAAGCGTGTTTATCATTTTTATCGATCCTTCCTCTTATTCTCCTCTGTCTTCTCATCTAAAATGCGTTTCAGTTCATTAATATCTTCTGAAGACAATTTTTCCTCTTTTAAAAAATTAACAAGTAACGGTTTAAACGCTGCACCGCAAAAACGCTTTAGTAAAGATTTCGTTTCCACTTGCAAATAATTATCTTGTGATACTAACGGATAATAAGCGTACATACGCCCTTTATCTTGATGGTAAGAAACGGCTTCCTTTTGTACTAATCGATTAATTAATGTGCGGATTGTTTTCGGTTTCCAGTCCATTGCATCTTCCAGTTCTTCTATAATTTCATTCGCTGTTTGTGGAGAACTCGACCAAAGTACTTTCATAATTTCTAATTCCGCTTCAGATATTTTAGGTAATTGATTTGTCATCGTATGTTTCACTCCTGAGTATTACATTTGTAATCTATAATTAAGATTACAAATGTAATACTCAATTGTCAACCATATTTTAGAAAAATCCCTTTCAGCTAAACCTTACTTCACAACAACAAAATTCCTCTTTTTCAAATAATCAAATAAAAAAACAAGAAAATCTTTACAATTAATAGTAATATAGAAAATAGACAAGTTTATCAAAATAGTGGAGGCTTTTTCAGTCATGATGCGTGCGCTTCGTTTAAATATAAAGCAAGCTTTTTGTAATCGTGTTTCTTTAATTATTATGTTTAGTGGACTAGCTCTTATTTTTATTTACCATTATTATTATGTAATTCGTTACATTGGGGATGGAACGGATGCCTTTGTAACAACAGCTGTTAAATGGATTGGATTTCGCGACAATGAAATGGATGTTTATTTATTATTAATGCCCGTTATTGCTAGTTTCCCCTTTAGTACAAGTTACAATTCGGATAAATCAGATGGTTTTAAACCGTTTGTAAGTAAAGGGATTTCTTTGTTCCCTTATTCAGTAACGAAATATATCGTTACATTCTTTTGTGGCGGATTTCTTTATACATTTCCATTCATCTTATCGTTATTATTTTGCAAATTAACCATTCCAGACGGAGAACCGACTGCTGGTTCAGGCATTATAAATGATAATGGGATGTTTGCAAACTTATATTACGAATCTCCCCTCACTTACATTGCTGTATATATCGGAATTAATTTTTTATTTGCAGGTTTAATGGCCCTTTTAGGACTTGCAGCATCTGCGTGGTCACAAAAGGACTATATGGCGATTCTTTTCCCATTTGCAGTTGCCTCCATTCCATACGTCCTGCTAAATACGATATTCCCTACAATAGGCGGAGCGCCTTTTCATTTATATGACCCAAAACAACCGTTGCATGGCATGTCTCCGTATATTTTAACGATGCAATGCACTTTCTTCCTCCTCGTTAGCTTAATCATGTATATACAAGGAGTAAAACGTGATAGAAAAAAATATAGAAGAAGGTTGCAAAAAAGAGAGCGGTGTAGAAAGGCGTTTCAAGTAATTTCAGACTAAATCATTGAACGAATAAGAGCTTAATTCCCTAAGTTAACATAGAGAATTACGCTCTTATTATCATTACATATAATCATCCTCCCCTTTACGGTGTACCTGCCAATCCCCATAAGATAACGAACACCGCAAAATAAATTGCTTTAATACCTACCACTGAACATAATAAAATAATTGCATATTTACTTAATTCTCTTCTTGCACCTATTAAAGTGAAAATAACCGCCAAACTAAATGTTATATAAGAAGCTGTTATATTAATTAAGTTATACGTAATATCTAGATTGCTTGTAAGTCCTGTTACATCAGCTACAAACTGAAGCATGACGATCGTACTAAAAAAAATTGCAAGCTGATTCATTAACTTTCCATTTATTTGTAACTGCATTGATGTCCCCCTTTAAAAAACTAAATATTCAATCAATTTTATCATTAGATTACAAAAAAAGGAATCATCTCTTTATACTATTCTATAACAATGCAAAAAAAGAACGCTTAGTCACCTAAGCGTTCCTTTCTTTAAGAAGCTTTCTTCAAATCAATTTGAGCAAGTACTGGGTCATGGTCGCTTACACGTCCATGCTCTTTCATTATGTTTGAGTTTAAGTGCACTGGATCTACAATTGTGTGCGCTGCGATATTGTTTGTTACTAAAATATGATCTAACACTTGTGCATTTCCTTCGTGAATGTACGTGTAACGATTCTCTTTTGGCACTGTGTTTAACATATCTTTTAAGATTGTTCCCTCTAGTGCTTTTAGTGGTTTAGAGAACTCGAAATCGTTCATATCACCTAACACGACAACTGGTGCATTCGTATTCTTTTTCTGAATTCCTTGCACGAAATGATTTACTTCTTGTGCTAACTGAATTCGTTTGTCTTCACTTTTCAATACGAGCGGCTGCACTTTTCCAAATGGCGTTGCATCTCCTAGTTTTGAGTTTAAGTGATTTGCAACGACAACAATGTTTTGTCCTTGGAACGTAAATTCTGCCGCTAACGGTTTACGGGTACTTTCAAATAATGGATTTTCGTCTCCAATACGAACAACATTTTTATCAAGTAACTTTGGTACCGTCGCTAATTTCACGCGTGATGGATTATAGAAGAAGCCGACGCGAATATTCGCTCCTGGTGCTCCTCCGTCTTGATTATTGTTTGGAGCGATTTCTACATACTCATACTTCGGTCCACGAATTTCTAGGACTGCATCAATGATACGTTTTGCGCTTAATGACGCATCTGTTGTACCGTCATTAATTGATCCATTATTATCTTGCATTTCCTCTACACCGATAATATCTGGCATTTTTAAGTTGTATTTAATAGAATACGCTAACGCTTTTACCTTTTCATCTGTTGTTTCTTTTTTATTCGCTGAGAAGTTTTCAATGTTATATGTAGCAACCGTTAACTTATCAAGACGTGGCTGAATATTTGCGCCTACTTGCTTAAATCCACCATCCACTACAGCTGGCAGTTCTGTTATTGGCGAAATACGGAAAGAACCGTAATCATATCCTACTACCCCTGTTATATCTCCAGTGAAAGTATCTCCTACTTTTGCTACATAATCGCGAGGTACTTTTACAGAAAGACGCTCTGGGTTTAATTGATTTTCATCTAATAGAGGTGTCCCATATTGTGTTACTATTTTATCTCCACCATTTTTTACTGTTACATATAAATTCCCGTTTTTCTGAGGTGTAATAATTTTTGGTGTTGGCATCGTAACACGCATACCTTCTATACTTTCATAGAAGTCGATTGCATCTTCATTTGGATCAAATAAACCAAATGCATCATTATCAATAATCTGGTCCGGGATTTTCACACCGTTTTCTCCAAGTACAATCGGTGCTGGTAAAGTTTGATTTTTTGCGATTACAGCAACGCGACTCGCCTTAATTTCTGTCGTCGTTAAGTCTGTTTCAAATCGCTCTGCATATCCTGGTCCAACATATTCTTCTACTACTCCATCAACTTGAATAAGATCCCCTACTACTACATTCGCATCTTTTTTATATACGTAAATACCTTCTGAAGTAGCTGGATCATTATCCGGCTGATTATCTTCTATATAAAAGCCGTTTTTATCAAGCGCTGTGACAACGCCTTCCACATTGTTTACTTTCTTCCCGTTGTAAGGAGACATATGTGATTTTCCTTGAATGTCATGAATACGAACCTGTTCATTATTTACGATAATAAATGAAAATGTCGAAATTGCTGAAGAAGTAAGTCCTTCTTTTTCTGCGATTGCTTTCACTACACTATTTTCATTCACTATAATTTGTCCATTATAACGAACGCTTTTATTAGTAGGATTAGAGCCATCTAACGTATAGTAGATTGTTGCGCCTTCTGTATTCGTCGTTAATGTTACCGCTGTTCCTTTAGCAACTTCTCCGCCGTTCGGTGAAGCTACTACATCGCTAACACGGTTTTGTCCTTCACCTTGAAACTTATAAGCTGTTACTGATTTTAGACCTGGGTTACTAAAATATAATTCAAGATTCCCAATCAAACTAACTTTCTTCCCGATATTTTCAGGGTGATCTTTTACATTCACTGCCGTTCTCACATCACCTTTTGGCAACTGAACGGGCATGATTTTGTCTGGATTCGTTTCGTTTGGTGAATCTGCAATTGCTACGTTTGTATCATCAAACTTAGCTGGATCCTTCGTATATTTAGAAGAACTTTGCGTATATCCAACAATATATCCTTCCACAATCCCCTTCGTTTTCCCTTGCTGCTTAAATACTTGAATTGCTTTTTCTACTGACATAGAAGCAGTTTCTTCTGCTTGCGCTAAAGTTCCAGTAAATGAAAGCAATAGCAAGAATGATAAAAAGACGCTTAACAATTTCTTCACAGTCATTTTCCTCTCCCTATTTCATATTTTCTCAGCATTTCTATCATACCAAATGATTCGTTATATAGAACTATATTTCGACAAATTTTACAAAAGATTTATTTAATTTACAAGCTTTCAAACTATAATACAAAATAATAATTTTACACCTTCTACAAATGCACTCTATAATGTTAGAGAGAGAAAACAGAAAATATCGATATTTGATTGGCATGTAAAATGGATTCATTTGAATAGGAGTGATTGGATGGAAGTGCAAACAGAAACATACCGCGCAGCTATGAATGGAACATTAGAACGTCATTTTTCAGATATGATTGCTGTTATACCAACTAGAATTACAGTTGAGCAGTTAAAACACCGACTAGAAATTATCGCTACTAAAGTTGATGAGTTAAAAATTGTTTATGGTGATGAGACAAGCCTTATTGTTGAATTACATACGGGTGAAACAGTCATACCGTATGAACTGCATATTGATGAGGCGAACGACCCAGAAGAATATAAAATGTACAATAGACAAGATTCTACAATTGTAGATCGTAATTTTGAAGATGTGGCTTTCGGCACTGAAATTTTCACTCGTACGCTATTTGTAGGCGATGTACTGGACTGCTTTTTCCAGCAGTTACAGTTTTTATGGAATCTCGCCCCAGATTTGTTATTTGTAATCGATTCAAGTGCAGCAATGAAAGTGATATCTAGAAGCTATATTGAATATCACGTTGAAAATGAATTATTACCTGACATTCCTGACTTGTACGTTATTCATTCTGTTTATGAAGACGATAAAGATGATGAGCCTACGCAATATTGGTTTCATACACATGGTCTTTTAAGAGCAGGCGTAACTGAAATAGAGTTAATTATTCCAAATCGCATTTCTTCCTACTACGGCATTGGCGATCTCTTTCAAACATTTGCTAATAATGCCGTTGAGAATGGACAAGTCCCTATGAATGAGCCTATCGTTATCGCGCATAGTCAGCAAGGTTCTATACATACAGTCGCTGTTCCGTGGGAAAAAGGATTATCTTATATAGGGCATAAAACGAGTATGGACCAATTATCTTCAATCGAGGATGAAGAAGTGAAAATACAACCAATAGATGCACAAAATACATTCTTAGGCGGAATGGATGCCCGAGATGAATACCATCAATCTCCATCCGTTCTCTTATTCAAATTTAATACTTCAGAAGAATATATTGAAAGTTTTTTCAAAGAACACGAGGAAGCTACAGGGCTCATGTTCTATAAAACAAATAGTGAAACGGCTCGTATGGCTTACAATGCGAAAAATACTTTCGGGTATTTCAGCAACATTTTTCATATTGAACAATCAAATGAAGATTTTCGTTTCCTTGCTAAGTTTGGTGTCTCCTACGAAGAAGGAAAAAGTGAACATATGTGGTTTGAAATGCAAAACATTACGGAAGATTTCATTCAAGGAATACTCATTAATGAACCATATTTTATAAAAGATATGAGTGAAGGAAATAGTTATCATTTAGATTTTGATAACTTAACAGAGTGGGTTATTTATGCAGGAGATGCCGTTATAAAGCCAAATAACTTATATATGTTTATTGGCGAATAAATATTTTATATAATAAACGAAACGCCTTCAATATGATTGAAGGCGTTTCTTATAGTTTATTGTGCGATTAATTCAGCATCTATTACTTTCTCCAAATGAGATAATACACGCTTTGCAGCTTCCTCACCTTGATTAATACAATCTGGAAGTCCAGCACCAGCATAGGAGCTACCTGCCAAATATATACCAGGTAACTCTTTCTCCATAAATGTTGTGAGCTTTTTCATTCGCTCGTTATGACCTACTGTATATTGGGGCATCGCTTCTTTCCAGCGACTTACGATTGTAAACTCTGGATCCTCTGTAATATCCATCGTCTTTCTTAAATCTTCTAGTACAAGCTGAACGAGTTCTTCTTCAGTTTGTTCTACAACCGCTTCATCACCAGCACGTCCAACGTAACAGCGAAGGAGTGTTTTTCCTTCTGGCGTTGTATGTGGCCATTTTTTATGCGTCCACGTACATGCTGTAATGGTGTAATCGCTATTTCGTGATACGACAAATCCTGTACCATTAATATCGCGCTGGATTGCAGATTTTGGGAAAGCAAGTGCGACATTCGCAACGGATGTGGATGGAATATTACGGAAGAAACGAAACTGCTTGTACTGAGCAAACATGGACGGCAATACTTTATGCGAAGTTGCCACTACGATGGCGTCCGCTTCTATTTCTTTTCCGTTACTAAGAGTAATCGTATAACCATCACCCTGTTTTGCAATTTTTTCAATGCGAGTTCCCTTTATTATCGTACCTTCATGCATCTTTGCTTCGAGAGATTTTACGATAGATTCTAAACCTGTTTTCACTGTTTGGAACATTCCCTTTTTCGGTTCAGCTTTCTCTTCTTTCGGAGCGAGCGTACGCATACCGAGTGAAATACTGCGATGTTTCTGCTCAATTTGATACATTTGCGGGAATGTTGACATTAAGCTCATTTCATCAATATCCCCTGCATAAATACCCGATAGTAACGGTTCTATTAAGTTTTCAACCACTTCATTTCCAAGACGATGTCTGAAAAATTGTCCGAGTGATTGGTCAGATACTGGCTTTGACCTCAGCATTAATAGATCAAAGCCAGCTCTTAGTTTACCAATTGGGGAGAACAGCCCGGAAAATAGAAACGGCGTAATTTGCGTTGGAATTCCCATCATTGATCCATTCGGCATTTTATGTAACCGATTGTTTACAAGGATAAATGATTGACCGGCTTGATTATTTACAAGTTCATCGCCGAGACCTAATTCTTTCACTAATCTAGCTGCACTTTCTTTTCGTGCTAAGAAAGAATCCGGTCCGCGCTCAATTGTAAATCCATCTTTTCGAACGGTTTGAATTTTTCCACCTAGTTTACCCGATGCTTCTATAAGTAATGTATCAATCGGCAAGTTTTTTTCATGAATATTTTTTTGTAAGTTATACATTGCTGTTAATCCAGTGATGCCTCCGCCGACGATCACAACTTTTTTCCTCAAGCAGGCTCCCCCTTTCTTCTTACAGTACAGATTCTTTTTTCTTTAATACAACATCTGTTAAACAATCAATAAATGCGTCCGATGCATTTGGCATTTCTGGACGATAATATTTCGCACCAATTTCATCCGTTACAACTTTACACTCAAAGTCGTTGTCATATAAAACTTCTAAATGTTCCGCAACAAATCCAACTGGTGCATATACGAATGAAGTATAACCGTGCTTTTCATTTAGTTCTCTCGTTAAATCTTGTACATCTGGACCAATCCAAGGATCTGGTGTGTTTCCTGCACTTTGCCAGCCTACTGCATAGTTTGCTACTTCAGCTCCGCGCGCGATATAATCCGCTGTTTCATTTAATTGATCTGGATATGGATCGCCCATTGCAATAATTTTCTCTGGTAAGCTATGTGCAGATACGATTAATACTGCTTTTTCACGCTCTGCATCTGACATACCGTTATATATAACTTTCACTGCATCAACCCAGTACTGGATGAATTTCGGCTCTTTATACCAGCTATCAATGCCGTGAATTGTTAAGTTTCCAAGTTTCTCAGCTTCTTCTTGTGCTCGTCCAACGTATGATTTCACGCTAAACGTAGAATAGTGAGGTGCAAGAACAAGTGCGATTGCATCTTGTATTCCGTCGTTATGCATATCTTTCACCGCATCTTCAATAAACGGTTCAATATGTTTTAAGCCAAGATACATATGGTACTCTACTTCATCTTGTACTTCATTTAAACGCTTCTCTAACTTCTTAGCTTGCTCTAATGTAATAGTAGCTAAAGGAGAAATACCACCAATTGCACGGTAACGCTCTGTTAAATCTTCCAGCATTTCAGGACTTGGCTTTCTTCCTCTGCGAATATGTGTATAGTAACGTTCAATATCTTCTTCTTTATATGGCGTTCCGTATGCCATTACAAGCAAACCAATTTTCTTTTTCATACAGCAATTCTCCTTTACTTCGCTAACTGCCCTTTAGAGTATTCATGAATAAATGTAGTTAAACGTTTTAATGTATCCGGATTTACTTCTGGGAATACACCGTGACCTAAGTTAAAGATATAACCCGGCTGTTTCATCCCTTGATCTAAAATACCTTTTACATGTTCTTCAATAACAGACCATGGTGCAAGTAAGAATGAAGGGTCCATATTACCTTGTACCGCCTTATGAACGCCACGTGCACGTGCTTCTTCAATCGGTAAGCGCCAGTCTAAGCCGACTACATCAAGCGGTAAGTCGTGCCACTCATTCACTAAGTGTGCAGCTCCTACGCCGTGCATAATCATCGGTACACCCATCTTACGAACTTCTGCAAAAATACGCTCCATTGCTGGTTTAATAAATACGCGATAATCTGCTACATTTACTGTTCCAACCCAAGAATCGAAAATTTGAACTGCTTTTGCTCCTGCGTTAATTTGCGCTTTTAAATATGTAATAACCATATCTGCTAGTTTATCCATTAAAGCGAACCAAGCTTTTGGCTCTGCATACATGAACGCTTTCGTATTATGGTAGTTACGAGATGGACCGCCTTCAATCATATAGCTCGCTAATGTAAATGGAGCTCCTGAAAAACCGATTAACGGTACGTCTAACATTTCTGTCGTTAATAAACGAATTGTATCTAGTATGTATGGTACGTCATCTTCTGGATTGATTTCCCCTAGTTTTTCTACGTCTTGTAAAGAACGGATTGGATTATCGATAACTGGGCCAATACCTGATTTAATTTCTACGTCCACACCAATTGCAGGTAGTGGTGACATAATATCTTTATAAAGAATTGCTGCGTCTACGTTATATTGAACAACCGGCAATTTTGTAACGTAAGCACATAACTCTGGATTATGTGTAATTTCAAATAAAGAATACTTTTCTTTAATCTTTCTATATTCCGGCTGTGAACGACCTGCTTGACGCATATACCATGCTGGTACATAATCGGTACGTTCCCCCCTACATGCTTTTAAAAATGTCTCATTTATAGTTCTTACCAAGACCGTTGCTCCCTTCCTTACCAATGCTTCGAATACGCTCGATATTTATCTTTTTTTACTATACAGCTTGTAAAAACAAAATGCATAATATTATGTACGTTGTTCATTAAATTGACACAAACATTCTTAAAAACGCTTACTATTTTCACAACATTCTTATTATAACACAGAGAAAAACTATGGTTTAGCTACTTTTGACTTTTCTCCTTCGCGATTCGTTTGTGTATTATATGGTACAACGTAAAAGCTCGGTTTTGAAAATATGTTAACGAACTTTTCCTCATATTCTCCAGCACCGTTTACAGTGCTAACATGCGTATGAATTCCATTCTCCACTCTATAGATTCGGTACATAATTCTGTTATCTGGAAGTGGCGTCCAGCTTAATTTTGCTTTAAATAAACCGAAAGGACTAAATGATAGTTTCATTTTTACATCTTCAATTCTTCGCAGCCGAATCGGAGCACCGATTGTTTCCACACCTTCAGGCTTCATAAACTTCTCTTTATGTTCTACATTAGCCTTCGTTAAAATTTTCTTAAATAATTTTGTCGCAGATGCACTTTCTCCTTGCAACTGATGCTCCTTATCCGTGCGGTCATAACCAATCCAAACAGCGCCTACTAAGTTCGGTGTATAGCCGACGAACCACATATCTCTTGCTCCCTTATCGTCATTTGGCAATGAAGTTGTACCTGTTTTCCCAGCTAACGCACCGTTATATACACCAACTCTCGCTGTTCCTTCCTTCACAACCCCTTCTAACATTTTCGTCATATACCATGCTGTCTGCTTCGAGAAGATTTTCGTCTCTACTTTTGGAGATTCCCCAATGACTGCACCGTGTCTATTTAATACTTTATCAATAACGTGTGGCTCGATAATATTTCCATTTGCTAAAAATGAACGATACATTTTTACAAGATCAAATGTTGAAACGCCATTTTTCAATCCGCCAAGCGCTGTACTTAAACCAGCATCTGCAATATGGACATTTCCTTTTTCTAAATACTGCTTTCCTTCTTCTACCCCTAACTCATTTAATAAAGAAACTGCTGGTACGTTTGCCGACTCTAAAATCGCATCATACATCGTCATTTCTTTTGAATACTCATGATTATAATTTCGAGGTTCATACCCTTCAAAAGAATTTCTTTCATTTGTTAATAAAGAATACGGATTATACTTTTTCGTTTCTAGTGCTGGTGCATAAACGATAAGTGGTTTTAAAACAGATCCGGGCTGCCTTTTGGCAAAAACACGATTAAATCCTCTCGGGACGTACTTTCTTCCCCCAATCGCCGCTTTAATCCCTCCCGTGCGATTATCCATTAATAAAAACGCACCTTGCGCCCCTTCTTCTTTCCCAGGAAAATTCCTTGCATCTTGAAACTGGTTATATGCTACCTTTTGAATTTTTTCATCCATAGGTACGACAAACGTATATCCTCCGCGAAGTACTTCTTGATGAGACAATCCGTATAAACGGGCGGCTTCATCTATGACCATATCAATATACGGCATATATGCAAGCTCATTCTCATCTAAATTTTTATATAGAGCAATTGTCTTCCCTTGATAACGAACGCTTTCTTCTGCAGTCAAATAGCCTTGTTTATGCATAAGTGACAACACTAGATCGCGGCGTTCCTTACTCTTCTCTGCAGAGTAGTACGGTGAATATCCGTTTGGTGACTTCGGAAGGCCTGCAAGCATTGCCCCTTCCTCTACTGTTAAATCCTCAACATTTTTATTAAAATACAACTTTGCTGCCGCTTGAATACCGTAAGCCCCATGACCAAAATAAATATGATTCATATACATTTCAAGAATTTGTTGCTTCGTATATTTTTGCTCTAATTGAAGAGAAATTGCGACTTCCTTCAATTTGCGCGTAAATGTTTTTTCACGAGTTAAAAAGACATTTTTAGCGAGTTGCTGCGTAATGGTACTACCGCCCTCTACCTTTTCTCCAGCTAACGTATCTTTATAAAGAGCCCGGAATATAGACGGATAATCAATTCCTTGATGCTCATAAAAACGGGAATCTTCCACCGCAACAAACGCTTGCTGCACATACTTCGGAATTTGCTCGACTGGTACGAGTTCCCTATTTTCTACGTATAATTTCGTAATTTCTTTTCCTTTCTGGTCAACAATACGTGATGAAGAGTGGAAAACGAGCTGCTTTTCATCCATCATATAGCCACCAGCTAACACGATAAGTTTATAGAGTACAATTGCTACTACAAACGTTGCGACGCCGCCTAATAAAGTCCACTTTACTTTCTTCATACATCGTCCTTCTTTCCAAATGATGGTACATTTATTATTTGAAAAAGAAGTATCTTTATGTATATAATCTTCGAAGTTTTTTAAGAGAGTTGATATAATAGAAACAAACTATTAAGGGGGCATTAAAATGAAGGCGATTATTTCATACGAAACACCTCTAGAACAATCACATTTCACTGCAAAAAATGATGAGAAAAATATGTTTTATAAAGAAAATACAGAAGAATCTGTAGAAGGCTCACTTCAGTATGACGTACTAGATGCTGTCGGTGAATTTAAAGGACAATCTGGCTATATCGTTTGTAACAACATTTCTGTCACAGACGAAGGTCGCCCAGTATTTGAAAACCGCTTTAAAAACCGCGCAGGCCTTATTGAAAACGAACCAGGATTCCAAGCAATCCGTGTTTTACGCCCATTAAGTAACGATACATATGTCATCTTAACGATGTGGGAAACAGAGCAAAACTTTAAAGACTGGACAGAATCACGTTCATTCGAAAATGCTCATAAAAAACGTCCCACGCAAGCAGAAGGACAAGCTCCAGCGCATCCACATGCCGAACAGCAAAAGAGTATTTTCTCTCGGCCTTCTTTTGTGACTACTTTTGATGTGTTAGTTTAATTAAAAAGTAATACAACACTAGCAGTACGTGAAATTATATTAACGATTTTTCGAATATATCTATCACATCTTGAAATATATCAACGATTCGACTAAAGATATCCATTTAATAACAAAAAGGAAACACCATTACACACCGGTGTTTCCTTTTTCTTTGTACCAATTATATATACGAAGTGTGTCCTCTTTTCGCATGTGCTTCACTTTATAACGATGCCCCGCTACCGATACGACAGCTGTACATAACTCGTCTTTCTTTTGAAAATACGATTGATTGTACCCCACTGCTTGAACATGTCTTCTACGCATGATTCCTGTATATTTCGCAAGACCTCTGTATACCATTGTTAATTGGTTTTCTTTCATCATATAACCGCCGCTAGTATAACGAGCGTATGCGAGTATTGTAAATGCGATACATAGCGGGATAAGAGTGAACAATGCAATATGCTGTTTAAAATATATACTTGCACCGGCAATTGGCACAGCGAGCACAGCACTTGTAATCCAGCCCATGATGATGTAACGGCGCAATGCCGCTTTCGGTAAATGAACGATTTCCTCCTCCATTTCATACGGCAACTGTAAATATGCGAGTAACTGCTGCACATTTTTTTTCTTCATAAAAGGATGTAGCATCACTTCATTCCCAGCGGATTCTATACTTTGAATGACTTCTACTTCGACAGAACAATACCCGATAGGCTGGCGAAGTATTCCTTCTTTCACAGTAATTGCTTGAATGCGGTGTAATTTTAACACAAACTCTTTCTTATCAAATAACCCTTGTACGATTCGAATTTCATTTCCGTTTCGCTCAATTTTAAAGTTTGCATATTTTAACGCATAGCCCGCTGTTGAAATAATCCAAGAAATTGCCATTAAAATTGCGGCCATAACGATTAATTCATATACACCGTTATCCATCACATACGCTTCCACTTTATTGATGAGCCATTCTGGTAGAAATTGATTAAACTCTGTGTAAAGGATTACTAACATAGAAAACACTAATCCAAATCTACCAGATGTAATAGATGCGAATAAAATTTCTTTCGCTGTTAACTGATAAACTGTCTTACTACCTTCTCCCGCAGGCACCTCTTCAGCCACAACGCTTCTTTCTTTATGTAATAAAGCAATTAGTCCCTTCGCTTCATCTTCTTTAATACCAGCTAACATCACCTCTGGCTCACTACCGCCGCCTGCAACTTCTATATTTAATTTTGTAAGTCCAAGTATTTGATAAATGATGTTAGAAGATGTACTAACATTTTGCACACGTTCTTTATTTAAGTAGCTTTCTTTCTTAACAAACACACCATGCTTTATATGTAAAATATTATTTTCAACCCAATACACCTTGAAATACCATTTTATAGCTGAGAAAATAGCCATAATAAATAATAAGGCCAAGAGAACAAGATGAAATAAATACCAAGGTTCCACTTCACCATCTGAGCGAAATAGAACAAGCAAAATAAAAGGCAACAAACTCGCAACCCTAATACCTAACAATATCGTGATCGGATGTTGCCTCTTATACATCCTCATCACTCACTTTCGCAAGTTCTCCAATTTGTCTTTTCAGCTGTTCTGCTTCTTCTTTCGTTAAACCTGGAATACTATGAGACGTTGCGGCTGTTGAAATGTGTAATTCTGCTAAATTATACTTTCTCATAATCGGACCTTGCTCAATCGTTACGTGCTGCACACGGATCATCGGAATAAGTACGCGTTTTACAACGAACATTCCCTTTTGAATCTCAATCTCTTCTTCATTTAATCTGTAACTATAATAGCGCTGACGTAAATTTGGAAACACAAAATAATCAAGTGGAATAAATATAATGGCTCCTGTTACTAATAGTCCAAACAACCAGCCCCACCAGTTAAAGTTAATCATAAAAAAGAAATACGCAATTACGACTGTTAGTATAACTGCCGCCCCAATTAAAGCGTGAATCCTCCACACTTTCAGCATATTAGAATGAATCTCCCTTTCTAACGGCTGCATCTCATCACTCCAATTCTATGAATTTATTACTTATATATTATCAAAAAATAAGGTTTTATATACAATTTTGTAAATTTATAGTCAGATAAAAATAGTTGAATCAAAAGCATGTTAAAAAACATACCTCAGTTTTTAAAATTACATATTATAAATATGAATTATATTGAACCAAATAAACCCTGCATGATTCATGCAAGGTTTATCGTTTTATACACAATATATTTCATTATTGTTGAGATATACTAGCATCGCTTTCAATTCGCTTTTCTTTTTGGCTCAGTTTTTTATCTTTAGATTTTTTTAATGTTAAAGTCATGCCAATAAAAATAAAAAGAATTCCTGTTATTTGCATTAAAGTTGGACGGAATCCAGTAAGTACAGTATCTAATAATATTGCCACTGCCGGATCTAAAAAAACTAATATTGAGATTGTTTTTGTAGATAAATGGCGTAAACTATCAAAAAACAGATAATACACTATCCCTGTGTGAATAAAACCAGTAGCTATAATATATGTCCAATTACTTTGAGTGAGGCCACTAAAAGCATCTAAATCTATAAATGGTATTAAAAGAAATATCCCCAAGAATGTTTGTAAAAATGTCATTGCATACGCACTCATTTTGTTAATCCCTTTACCAAATAAAGTTGTAAATGCATAAAAGAGAGCTGCAAGAAATCCCCATATCATACCTGAAGACATTAATGAACCGAAAGAAAAGCTTCCATCGATACCAGCAATTAATAAAGCTCCCACAAAACACACAACTATTGAAATGATAGATATTAATGTTAATTTTTCTTTAAAGACGATACTTCCAATTAACAGTACAATTACTGGTGCAAGATGATAAACTGAGATAGCAATTGTAACTGACATATTTTCAAAGGCTTTAAATAAGAAAACCCAATTAAATACTAAGAAAAAACCACATATTAAAACTTGAATAACTTCTTTTCGTTCCCATTTATCTTGTTTATATTGCCCTGTAAGCAACCAGCATACACTTAAAAATATTGTCGCAAAAATACACCTTACAAACACTAATTCAAACGAAGGTAAGTTTGTTTGAACAGAAAAAAATCCAACTGATCCAAAGATAACCATTGATGCTATCATCTTTAAGGCCGGTACCGTTTTCTCTTGCTTAAAACTTTTTTGAAGCAAATTAATTCCCCTCCAATAAAAACTCGGTTTATAGTGAGAAAAACACCAGCCTAAAAAAGGACAGGTGCTTTTCCTCAAAAACACTCAATTACAAATTTTTCCCTGCAGTCCAACCACCATCAATTACAAAATTAGAACCAGTAATAAAGCGGGCCTGATCAGAAATCAAGTACTCAATACATGAAACAATATCCTGCGGCAATCCCCAAGTATCTAAAGATTGATTACTTTTTATCATAGACATCAAGGCTTTATTACTAAAGTATTCTTCTGTAAGTTCAGTTCTAATAACACCGGGAGAAATGCTATTTACTCTTATATTTTGCTTCCCAAATTCCATAGCCATCTGTTTAGTCAATCCGATTAAGGCATGCTTTGATGCCACATAAGCAGCTCGCTCTGGTTCAGCCATTAATCCAGAAACCGATGCTATATTCACAATACAACCTTTTATTTTCGATTCACACCATCGCTTAGCTACTTCCCTAGAAAGGATAAATGGGGCTACTAAATTTACATCAATTACTTTTTTAAACATATCATCGGATAAATGTAAAACAGGTGTTATCTCTCGAATACCAGCTGCATTTATTAATATATCAGGAGAAAGTTTTTCTAAATCTAATTGAGTAAAAAGATTATGAATCGCTTCGCTATTACTTAAATCAATTTGCACTACTTTCAAAGGCATATCTGTTTTCATATAATCTATTAAGTTATTATTATTAATATCAAGAGCTATTACATGAAATGATTTTTCTAAAAAGTATTTTATACAAGCATGACCTATACCGCTGTTGGCTCCAGAAATCATAATTATTTTATTCTCTCTCATTTTGTCTCCTTATAAGAAAATGTTACTAATAAAATATCACGAAAAGCCTCCGTACTACATTCTGTTCCAAGTGGCGTTACGGCATGGAAGACCTTTTGTCCAAATACTAAAGTTTCTAACGGCTCCTTCAAACTTATAAACTGATTAATTTCCCGAGGAGAATTAGCTATTAAATTATCTCCACCAATAGCTGTATTACTTAAATTCATAAGGTGTAAAAACACTACTGGTTCATCATCTTTATGTAACCAAATAGGTGAACTAAAAGATGGTCTTTCTTTAGTAGCTTTATATCTTACTTGATGTAAACCTATAATTAAGTCTTTACTTGTATCTATTATATTTGTTTTAAATGCAAATTCAGTATCGAAACGCACCATATTTTGAATTAAAGGATTATATAAAAAGCTATCATTTATGCTATTAAACTGTCTAACTTTCCCGCCATCATCATAGTTATATTCTTTAGATTGGAAGTAATCATTACTATTATCTAAAATATAATCTGGTGAATCAACATACTTTATATACCTTGAATAAGATCTAGCACGGCATTCACCGTACGCATCATCTTCCAAATTATAATAATCTAACTGTGCTTGTGTTAATAAGCGATGATTCTCTTCCTCTTGTAAAAAGATTTCATTTGAGATTTCAAGGAATCCTTTAGATTCGAATTCATGTACCTTTTCTTCTATGCTAAATCCACTCATTTTACTAAGAACAAACGTCATTATAAAAACCTCCACACTATTGTATTTTTCTATCTCACCCTATGTTAGAAATGCAATAAGTAACCGAGATTCTTGCTTAATAAAATTAAAAATTATGATATTCAATTAATACACCAAATGAAATATATGTAATCCATTAACACTATCTCTTAAGCAATATTATATATCCTTTTGGATATTTTCTCTAATTATCTGAAGATTTATCAACATTAGTCTTAATATTCAAAATTAAAGAAATGGATTTTTCAGAAAGATAAAACTGCGAGTATTGCAATTATTTATGTATATAACTTTTTTAAAAATTATATTTTAAATATAGCTAGTTTTTTATAAATTTTTTGATATAATTACATACGGGAAAAGGGAAGAATTTTGTCTTCCCTTGTGTTTTTATTTGCATCTAGTACTTTTGCTAGATGCTTTTTTTATGCTAAAAAAGGTATCCTCAAATACTTTGAGGATACCTTTTCCATCAATTTAGTGCAGTTCAATAATTGTACCATCTTCGAATACTTTGAATACTCCAGTAAATCCTGGTCCAGCTGCGCCTTCTATTTTATATGTCGTACGCACTCTAATTTGATAATATTTCTTTCCATTCTCTACTTGCGTATTCTCTAGCGTGTAATCATAGTCTTCTTTATATTCATTTTTAATATATTCTTTAGCTTTCTCAAAAGTAAATGCATTTTGTTTTTTTTCTGTCTCAGTTTTTTGATTTTTTTCTGCCTCTACCTTCTGATTCTTTTCTGTCTCAGTTTTTTGGTTCTTTTCAGTCGCTACCTTTTGATTTTTTTCTGTCTCTGCTTTTTGATTCTTTTCTGTTGCTACCTTTTGATTTTTTTCTGTCTCTGCTTTTTGATTCTTTTCTGTTGCTACCTTTTGATTTTTTTCTGTCTCTGCTTTTTGATTCTTTTCTGTTGCTACCTTTTGAGTCGTTACTGCAGTGGTTTTTTGTGCCTTCGCTGGTGCTTCACTTTTTGCATTTTTTTCTTCTTCATTAATTTTAGTAACTAATCCTACCGCTTTTTTATTATATTCTTCAAGTTTCTTGTTATCTTTTGTTTCTGCAACTAGCTTATTTAATATCTCTTTTGCTTCTGCATAATTTTTCTTACTTATTAACTCTTCACTTTTCGTCAGTTGCTCGCTATACTTCTTTTTTTGTTCTAAGATGGCTAGTAATGCTGTTCGTTCTTCCTTTGCTTGTTTTATAAGCGTAGTATTTCCATTCTTCATGTTCTCTACTTTTTCAAATGACTTGATTGATTCTTCTATCTTTGTTTCTTCTTTTAACTTTACAGCTTCAATCATTGCTTTCGTTTGTTCTACTAGAACTTTTGCATCTGAATCGTCTTTTTTCTCATCTAACGCTTTTTCAAATGATGATAAGGCATTTTTATATTCTTTATTCGTTAACGCGGTCTTTCCTTCATCCATTGCTTTGTCAAAATTCCCATTACTACATCCAGCTAACATTAAAAATGTAAATCCAATTACCATTAATAACTTTTTCATTTTTTCTCCTCCTATATATCCCTAAAACAATAACAGCATATGTATAAAAGTCTGTGTAGT
The DNA here is from genome assembly GCF_038006365.1 of Bacillus sp. FSL L8-0152. Classification (NCBI taxonomy): domain Bacteria; kingdom Bacillati; phylum Bacillota; class Bacilli; order Caryophanales; family Bacillaceae; genus Bacillus; species Bacillus sp. FSL L8-0152. The sequence goes on along the minus strand of NZ_JBBOVB010000001.1, from coordinate 1,156,480 downwards.
AATTAGACTGAAAGTAAAGATGTACTGTGTGTGGGAAAGGAAGTACATTTCATTTACTATCATTACTTAAAACTCCTAAATAGTTGGTAGTTGGTTTTCTTCTTTTAAAGACAGAAAGGAATTTTAATAATGTGCGTAAAGCTCTCACCAGGCCCTTTACTACACACACTCTTATACACATAGAAAAACTATTTTTAGGTTGCTATTTTTTTAACTTTACATATTCTCGGTTGTTTTGCTACGAATCTCATTTCGTAACATACCGAAAAACAAAAGAAAACAAACCGTAATGTAAGTTACAGTTTGTAACTTTTCTGTAACACAAATGTAACATAAGATTTTTAAATATACAATAGTTTTTTTACATTATTTTCCCCTATCTACATTTTAAGGTGCTACTACAGTGCTAAAACGCTTTTCATCTCCCACCTGCTATTGGAATATCATCCTTTGAGTACTTTAGGAAATAGACTTCTTTCCTAAAGTACTCAAATTAATTACAAAGATAACTCTTTTTTCATCCAAACATTAAGAAGGCCTTTAATCTTTTACTTTCACATTAAATATATATAACTAACTTTTTTGATATAGCCACATTAAGAAAATAGGGTAAACTTTGTATTCCTTTTTGTTTTTATTTGTATCGAGTTCTTTTGCTAAATACCTTTTTTATGTCAAATAAAAAAGGTATCCTCAAATACTTTGAGGATACCTTTTCACCTTTATTATCTCTGCTGTTTTCTACCTAATACGAGTAATCCAAAACTCATCATTACAAGAAGTGCTCCCATATATGGTTCCACAGGCATTTTCTGCCCTGTCTTCGGTAATTCTTTTTCAGGCTTTTCTGGATTTGGTGTTCCAGGTTTCTCTGGATCTGGCATTCCAGGCTTTTCTGGATTCGGTGTTCCAGGTTTCTCTGGATTTGGTGTTCCAGGCTTTTCTGGATTCGGTGTTCCAGGTTTTTCTGGATCTGGTGTTCCAGGTTTCTCCGGATCTGGTGTTCCAGGCTTTTCTGGATCTGGTGTTTCTGGACCTGGTGGTGCTAAATGATTCAATTTGTTTAATACTTCTAATTGAACTGCATTTATCATTCCATTTGTAATTTCAAATGGAATTGGATTAGTTAATTTTTCATATCCTTTTGGTGCTTCTACTTCTACTAGTGTGTAGTTACCTACAGATAGATCTGCGATTTTTGCCTTTCCATCTTTATCTGTTGTTACTTTCACTACTACTTTTCCCTTGTCATCATGAACTTCAAACACAGCTCCTGATAAGACTTCCTTGCTTTCAGCGGCCATTTTTGTAATCTCCACTGAACCTTTGTCTAACTTTTCATTCTCTACTTTCAATGATAAGACTTTTGTCATACCTTTTTTAATTTCGAATGATACTGGTTCCGTTAACTTCTTGTAACCTGGTAAGCTCTTCGTCTCTACTAATTTGTATTTTCCTACTGATAGATCTGAAACTTTTGCTTTTCCTTCTTTATCTGTCGTTACTTCTGTTACTACTTTGCCTTGCTCATCTTGTACTTCGAAGACTACGCCTTCTAATACTTTTTGGCTATCTTTATCTACTTTTGTTACTTCTACATTTCCCTTGTCTAACATTTCATTTTCTACTGTTAAAGCAAGAGATTTTGTCATGCCTTTTTCAATTTGGAAAGTAATCGGATCTACCAATTGCTTATATCCTTTTGGTGCTTTTACTTCTACTAACTTGTATGTTCCAACTGATAAATTAGTAACTTGTGCTTGTCCTTTTTTATCTGTCGTTATTTTAGCGACTACTTGTCCTGCTTCATCTTGAATCTCAAATACAGCATCAGCTAAAGCATCTTTCGTTTCTTTGTCTACTTTTGTAATTTCTACATTTCCTACATCCACTAATTCATTTTCTACAGTCAATTGTAATGCTGTAACTCTACCTTTTTCAATTTCGAATGAAACTGGCTTTTCTAGTGGTTTGTATCCTGCCGGTGTTTCTACTTCTACTAACTCATACTTTCCAATAGATAAATCTGAAACGTTTGCTTTTCCTTCTTTATCCGTTGTTACTTTTGCAACTACTTTTCCTTTTGAATCACGTACTTCAAATACAACATTTTCTAATGGTGCTTTACTGTCTTTATCTATTTTTGTGATTTCTACATTCCCCGTATCTACCATTTCATTTTCTACAGTGAACGTTAAAGATTTTGTCATACCTTTTTTAATTTCAAATGGTACAGGCTTTTCTAATTTTTTGTAGCCTGGTAAACTCTCTACTTCTACTAACTTGTACTTTCCTACAGATAAATCTGAAACTGTTGCTTTTCCAGCTTTATCTGTCGTTACTTTCGTTACCACCTTGCCTTTGTCGTCTTGAACTTCAAAGACTACACCTGCTAACGGTGCCTTATTATCTTTATCTATTTTTGTAATTTCTACATTTCCCGTATCTACCATTTCATTTTCTATTTTTAATGATAGAACTTCTGTCATGCCTTTTTTGATTTCAAACGATACTGATTCTGTTAATTGTTTGTAACCTGGTAAGCTTTCTTTCTCTACTAATTTGTACTTTCCTACAGATAAGTCTGAGATTTTTGCTTTACCATTTTTATCTGTTTTTACTTCCGTTACTACTTTGCCTTGCTCATCTTGTACTTCGAAGACTACGCCTTCTAATACTTTTTGACTATCTTTATCTACTTTTGTGATTTCTACTGAACCTTTGTCTAACTGTTCATTCTCTACTTTCAATGATAAGACTTTCGTCATACCTTTTTTAATTTCGAATGATACTGGCTCTGTTAGATTTTTGTAGCCTGGTAAGCTTTCTACTTCTACTAGTTTGTAATTTCCTACAGATAGATCTGAAATTTTCGCTTTTCCTTCTTTATCTGTTTTTACTTTCGTTACTACTTTGCCTTTTTCATCTTGCACTTCGAATGTTACGCCTTCTAATGCCTTCTGGCTGTCTTTGTCCACTTTTGTAATTTCTACTGAACCTTTATCTAACTGTTCATTCTCTACTTTTAGTGATAAGACTTCTGTCATGCCTTTTTTAATTTCAAACGATACTGGTTTCGCTAGTTTTTTATATCCTGGTAAGCTCTCTACCTCTACTAGCTTATATTTTCCTACTGATAAATCTGAAATTGTTGCTTTTCCTTCTTTATCTGTCGTTACTTTTGTTACTACTTTATCTTTTTCATCTTGCACTTCGAATGTTACGCCCGCTAATACTGCGCCACTTTCTTTGTCTACTTTTGTAATCGCTACTGAACCTTTATCTAACAGCTCGTTCTCTACTTTCAATGATAAAACTTTCGTCATACCTTTTTTGATTTCGAATGATACTGGTTCCGTTAACTTCTTGTAACCTGGTAAGCTCTTCGTCTCTACTAATTTGTATTTTCCTACTGATAGATCTGAAACGTTTGCTTTTCCTTCTTTATCTGTCGTTACTTCTGTTACTACTTTGCCTTTGTCGTCTTGTACTTCGAAGACTACGCCTTCTAATACTTTTTGGCTATCTTTATCTACTTTTGTAATTTCTACTGAACCTTTGTCTAACTGTTCATTCTCTACTTTTAATGATAAGACTTCTGTCATACCCTTTTTAATTTCGAATGATACTGGCTCTGTTAGATTTTTGTAGCCTGGTAAGCTTTCTACTTCTACTAGTTTGTAATTTCCTACAGATAGATCTGAAATTTTCGCTTTTCCTTCTTTATCTGTTTTTACTTTCGTTACTACTTTGCCTTTTTCATCTTGCACTTCGAATGTTACGCCTTCTAATGCCTTCTGGCTGTCTTTGTCCACTTTTGTAATTTCTACTGAACCTTTATCTAACTGTTCATTCTCTACTTTTAGTGATAAGACTTCTGTCATGCCTTTTTTAATTTCAAACGATACTGGTTTCGCTAGTTTTTTATATCCTGGTAAGCTCTCTACCTCTACTAGCTTATATTTTCCTACTGATAAATCTGAAATTGTTGCTTTTCCTTCTTTATCTGTCGTTACTTTTGTTACTACTTTATCTTTTTCATCTTGCACTTCGAATGTTACGCCCGCTAATACTGCGCCACTTTCTTTGTCCACTTTTGTAATCTCTACTGAACCTTTATCTAACTGTTCGTTCTCTACTTTCAATGATAAAACTTTCGTCATACCTTTTTTGATTTCGAATGATACTGGTTCTATTAATTTTTTGTAACCTGGTAAGCTCTTCGTCTCTACTAATTTGTATTTTCCTACTGATAGATCTGAAACGTTTGCTTTTCCATCTTTATCTGTCGTTACTTCTGTTACTACTTTTCCTTTGTCGTCTTGAACTTCGAAGACTACGCCTTCTAATACTTTTTGACTATCTTTATCTACTTTTGTTACTTCCACATTTCCCTTGTCTAACATTTCGTTTTCTACTGTTAAAGCAAGAGATTTTGTCATGCCTTTTTCAATTTGGAAAGCAATCGGATCTACCAATTGTTTATACCCTTTTGGTGCCTTTACTTCTACTAACTTGTATGTGCCGACTGATAAATTAGTAACTTGTGCTTGTCCTTTTTTATCTGTCGTTATTTTAGCGACTACTTGTCCTGCTGCATCTTGAATCTCAAATACTGCATCAGCTAAAGCATCTTTATTTTCTTTATCTACTTTTGTAATTTCTACATTTCCTGTATCCACTAATTCATTTTCTACTGTTAGCTTTAGCGCTGTTACTCTACCCTTTTCAATTTCGAATGAAACTGGCTTTTCTAGTGGTTTGTATCCTGCCGGTGTTTCTACTTCCACCAACTCATACTTCCCAATAGGTAAATCTGAAACGTTTGCTTTTCCTTCTTTGTCCGTCTTTACTTTCGCAACTACTTTTCCTTTTGAATCACGTACTTCAAATACAACATTTTCTAATGGAGCTTTACTATCTTTATCTATTTTTGTTATCTCTACATTCCCTGTATCCACCATTTCATTTTCTACTTTTAATGATAGAACCTCGGTCATGCCTTTTTTGATTTCAAATGATACTGGTTTTTCTAGCTTTTTATAACCAGGTAAACTTTCTACCTCTACTAATTCATACTTTCCTACAGGTAAATCTGAAACATTTGCTTTTCCATCTTTATCTGTCGTTACTTTTGTAACTTCATTCCCCTTTTCATCTTGGACGATGAATGTTACTCCCGCTAACGGTGCTTTATTATCTTTATCTATCTTTGTTATCTCTACATTTCCCGTATCTACCATTTCATTTTCTATTTTTAATGATAGAACTTCAGTCATGCCTTTTTTAATTTCAAATAATACTGGATCTGTTAGTTTCTTATAGCCTGGTAAACTTTCTTTCTCTACTAATTTGTACTTTCCTACTGATAGATCTGAGATTTTTGCTTTACCATCTTTATCTGTTTTTACTTCCTTTACTACTGTTCCAGCTTCATCTTGCACTTCAAAGACTACGCCTTTTAATGCTTTTTTGTTGTCTTTATCGACTTTTGTAATTTCTACTGAACCTTTATCTAACTGTTCATTTTCTACTTTCAATGATAGGACTGTTGTCATACCTTTTGTAATTTCGAATGATACTGGTTCTGTTAGCTTTTTGTAGCCAGGTAAACTTTTCGTCTCTACTAATTTGTACTTTCCTACTGATAAATCTGAGATTTTTGCTTTACCATCTTTATCTGTTTTTACTTCTGTTACTACTTTTCCTTGCTCATCTTGCACTTCGAAGACTACGCCTTCTAATACTTTTTGACTATCTTTATCTATTTTTGTAATTTCTACTGAGCCTTTGTCTAACTGCTCATTTTCTACTTTTATTACTAAAGCTTTTGTCATACCTTTTGTAATTTCAAATAGTACTGGTTCTGCTAGATTTTTGTAACCTGGTAAGCTTTTCGTCTCTACTAATTTGTACTTTCCTACTGATAGATCTGAAACGTTTGCTTTTCCATCTTTATCTGTTACTACTTTTCTTACTACGTCATCTTTCTCATCTTGGACTTCAAATTCGACACCGGCTAATACTGCCCCGTTTTCTTTGTCCACTTTTGTAATTTCTATATTACCTTTGTCTACCATTGCATTTTCCACTTGTATTGGGAATATGCCGTCCCCTGTTACATTTACTTCGAACTCTGTTTCTTTTAATTGGTAGCCTTCAGGTGCTTTTGTTTCTTTTAAAATATATTTTCCTGGTGCTAACGGTTTAGAGATTGCCTTACCATCTTTATCTGTAACAATATGTTCGACTACTACACCGTCTTTTACTATATCAAACTCTGCATTTGCTAATGGTTTTTCACCATTTTCCGAATCAATTTTCTTTACTTCAATTTGACCCTTTTGCATAGTATTTTTAATTTCAATTGTTTTTGTTTCTCCAGCTTGAAGTGTAACCTCTACTGGGCTTGTTAATTTTTGATATCCTTCTGGTGCTACTGTTTCATAAACTTTATATGTCCCAGGAGCTAAAGTTTGAGGTACTGAAAAACCTTTTTCGTCCGTTTTCAGTTTTACAACAACTTCATTTGCACTATTTCGAACTTCAAATTCGGCACCTTTTAACCCTTTGTTCGGATTCTCAGAATCTATTTTATGAAGCGATACTGTACCATCTTTTGGAGCTTCAGGCGGCGTAATAGTTACTTCTTTTGATGTTAATGTTTTATCATCAAAATGTAATTCCGCTTTATTAGGAATCTTCTTATCTACGTAAGAAGATAAGTCTGCATTATTTTTAATTTTCGCCTTAATACTAAGGTTAATTATCTGGTCTTCATATGACTTATAGTCAAAACTCTCACCAAATGTAAATGTTACTTCACTTCTTTGTTTATCTATATTTAACGTTCCTTTAGAAGTAATATCTTGGCCATTTTGATCATACACCTTTGCCTCTAATACTTCTAAAACATCTTCTAAATCATCACTAATTACCATAGATGTGTATTTAGGAGGATCGTTCGGTATATGTGTACCAACTTGGTATTGAATAACTTGATCCATTTGTGTTAACTGCTCATTCTCTACAAGCTTGCCATTCTCATCAACTATATTTTTTTCAATGCTAGGTGGATTATCGTCACCTGAACCGGTTCCCCCTCCACCACTTACGAATACTTGTCCTACTTTTTCTTCAGTTTTAATATTTTTACCTTCTAATTTCACAGTATTTTTATGAGGCTTTGCAGCAGGATTTGTAATCTTTGTTTTATATCTTAAAATATAACCTTTTGAACTGTCTGGAAACTCAATTGTAAATCCAGTCTTCGTTGCATTTATTTTAATGTTAGATAAATCTGCTGGCTTAATATTTGTTGGTGCATAACCATCTTCAAATACAGCCTCTTCTAATACTACGCTGTCTGTAATTAACTCATGCCCAGGTCCTAATGTATCTGTTAATTTAAGATCTTGCATTTCTGTCCCAGTTGCATTTACATATACAAGCCAATCAGCAATCGAAGGATCTTCTTGATTATAAGAACCCCATTTCAATAGATTATCTGTATTGGGCTGTGGCTTCGGTCTCTCTGTCGTATTACTTACATTTACTTCTTTATTGACGATTTGACCATCAACGTTAAATTCTAATGGAATTTCTTTAACACCATCATATGCTTCTAGACCAAAGTAGAATTCTACGAATAAAGAACCTTTAATGTTATTCTTTCCTTCTACGTAATCACCCATAGTACATGTTAATAGACCCTTTTTCATCTCACATGTACCAACTGTTTTTCCTTCAGCATCTTTTAAAGGAAAACTCATATTCATAAGGTCTTTTCGAAACTCTTTTGGCATATCAATTGTGAATTGATCTCCACTTTTTATTTTTTCTTTAGCTGACCACTTCACTTCTACTTTCATACCATCTGAGGCTTGATACGGTTCAGATGTCGTGCCATCAGTACGGGAAATATTAATTTCGTCCACTGGACTTTTCATCACAGCAGCTTGAATAACTGGAGCCCACACATTCAGCACTGAAAATAATACTAGAAAAACTAATGAAACCATTGAAATATGCCTTTTAGTACTTTTCATTTGCATAGTTCCCTCCTATTTTTTATATTTATATAACAAAAAAAGACCGTCCGGTTGCATCAAAAATGTGCAACCAGACGATCTTAGTAACCAATATGTATTACCGTAGACTCTAAGCTTTGCGGCCTATCCTTTCGAATAGTGTGCTAAAAATATCTTTTATTCTTTTTTTGTTTCATTTTCCTCTTAAACCAAATATTACTATACCGTCTGGACGGTTATAATTCAATACTCTATAAAATTGTTCTATTTTTCTAATAAAAAAAACAATTCACCACTACATTAAATAAGTAATGGTGAATTGTTTTCGCATTATATAGTTCGTATATTCTATTTATATGAATTACTAATAAGAGCTTGAATCACTTTTTCTCTTAACTCGGGGCTTAGTCTGCCAACCCCTAAATATTCCGAATACCATAATCCATCTGCTGCTAATCTAATAATTGTTGCACAAACTGAATCTATCTCATCGTTTTCTATATTCTTTTGCAGTTGCTGAAATGATTGTTGTAATGGCTCAAGTAATTCAGGTTTTAACATGAATGCTGCCATCATACTACTAGACAACTCTTCTGTTCTTCTCTCATTACTTAATCTTTCCTCTACAAAAGAGCGAACCCATCTCCCTTTCCTCTCTGAGTCTTCCGCTACTTTATTGTAAATAGCGCCCTCATTATCCTCTATCCCTCTGACTATCATACCTTCTATTAAAGCTTCTTTATTTGCAAAGTGATACAATAATCCACCTTTACTTACACCCGCCTCTTTTGCCACTGCTTCTAAGGTTAATTTAGCAACCCCTTTACATTGCACAATTTGAGAAGCGGCCGCCAAAATCTTTTGCCGCGTTATGCTGATACTCATTCCTTTTTAAAACCCCATTTCTACTAAATTTATATAAATACGAATCTTATTTTTAATATTGTTGATTACTACTAAGTATTTTCTTTATACAACAAAAGCTGCATTACCTTTGAATTTTTAGTTACTTATTCCATTAAAAATTTCCATATCATTCAATATGATAACATCAAATACATAACATTGACTATACATCTATACTTTTATATTCATCGAAAATATATCCATAAACACGAAATGTATAAAAATTGATTATCCTTATACATCTAATCTATAATTTAAAGAGGTTTATATTTTCATAAAAATAAAGTGAAATTTTATAAGGATGATTCCATTGAAAAAATTTTCTATTAGTTATTTAATATGCTTATTGTTTTTTTCTATCATTGTGAATGTTTTACAGTATACAAGCGTTCCAAATTATGCGGATTCATGGGGGCCGATTTGGGTATCTATTATTATGCTTTCAATTCTTGGAAGTATTCCTGTTCTTATCGGTTGTTTAATAGGCGAATTTTGTTATAGAAAAATAAAAGGAAGTCACGAATTAAAAATTGGTATTCCTTTATTTATAGTGTTAGGTATTTCCTACAATTATTTCTTCTTTATGTTATTTAACGACCGATATTTTCTATCCTTTAATTTAGAAGCCTTTTTGGAAACAGGCCTACCTATTACGTTATCATCTTTATTATTTTACCTTATAAGACGCCGTTAATTCTTTCATCATTACATAAAAAAAATGTTATTACTCTTGTTACATCGAGTAATAACATTTTTATTTAAATCTATTTAACTAATTTGCTTCCAACTAGTATCCTTCACATCTTCGCTAGTCGGCTTTCTAACTGATTTCACAAAACATTCCTCGCAAGCACCAAATGCAATAAAATTTTTCTGTGCTTGTCTTAACGAGACTTCATTTGCACCGCCTTCAAAGTCAGGATCGTTAAACTGTACCTCATCATCTTCCCAGTAACATATATTACAAATTTCATATGTACCTGGTGGTTCTTCTTCTATTGTTCTATACCCGCAGCACGGACATGTATATTTCATTCTGTTACTCCATTATTCATTTCTTTTTTCTCCCATATATTCCGGCCCATAAAGAATGTAACAGCACAAATCATAGTTATCCCCATGAAAAATGTATTAGAATCTTCATATGTAGTTGGAATGCCTACCGTTACGAAAACAATACTAAAAGCTAAAAATAGATATAATAATAAAGATATAATATAGCTTAGTTTAAATCGTAAAATGATACCTCTAAACAATAGCTCACCAAGTAGACAGCCACCTAAAATAATTGGTACTCCGAAATACAATGTAAGGACTCCCATTTGCGCAGTAGATTGAATTATCTTTCCAATTATGTTCGGCGAAACCAGCTCACTATCGTTTCCCATCCTATCATATAAATCAAGTGCTGTTGCTGAAATAAAGAAACTTAATATAGAAAATGAATACGGTATTAAAAATTTGCTCACTCTCATTCACCTCGCTTTTTTCTTTACATATATTATTCATTATTTCCTATCATTTTTACATAAAAAAATAACCCTCTATGATAAAACATAGAGGGAAGCATTTCTATATAAAAATCTATACCTTATCCTGAAGTGAATCCCGAAAATAGGACAAATATCAAAACACCTAAACCATCTGCTATCTGCTATCTGCTCCCTACATTCTTTAGGGTAGATAGTTTATATGTTTTATTAGAAAGTAGTGCCTTCTTTTTTATAATATTCTTTTGAAATCTCTTCATAAAATGCGGCTGATGTCGCGTAGAAATAAGGTGCTAACCATAAGAAACCGATTCCTATAGTAAGAATACTTAATATGAACCAGCCTAAGAAACTTAAGCATAGTAAAAAGTAATCCATTTTATGTCCATTCATCATATGACGACTCTCAGTAATCGCTTGATTCGCTGTATATTCTGGATGATCATTCAAAATAAAATATGTCATAGAATAAGAAAATGATTTAATAATACCTGGAATAATAAGAAGTAATGTCCATAGAGTCAAGTATACATACATTAGTAAATATGTTAAAAACGACTTCATCAACTTACTTCCATCGCTAAACCATCTAAATATATGACCAATGCGAGCATCAGTCCCACGAATTGCATTTAAAACAAGATAATAGGCACCTATTGTTAATGGACCAATAACAAGCATTACAATAATACTTACTGTAAGTGAATCACTTGCTTCTTCCCAACCCCAAAATATCGAAAAAATACCTGTGGTTAGCATTTCAACAGCTCCAATAAGGATCCCGATTAATAAGGTTGCCCCTACCGCTAATCCCCATCTTCCTTTTAATGCATCAAGTGCTTCTCTTTTCAACTGACTTATCATATATAACCTCCTAATACTATTTATATTTTAGTATACCATTTATATCAAAAACCCCATAGATTTCCCTTAAATAGAAGCTAATTACCTTTTTTCATATACTGTAGTTGTACTAATATATGGATTAAACGACTCTTTTCCCTATAACAAAAAAGCTTGCCCTTCATAATAGGCAAGCTTTCTCAAGTTATTTCTCACTTAACTTCTTCTTATACCAATTCTGCATTCTCTCCGCATCTTCTACTCTCGTATGCTCTATTTTATAACTAGATGATGCACTCGAAAACTTATACGTACATAAATCCGCACGGCGCTGGAAATATGATTGTGTCTTCTCCATTGATTGGACATGTCTTCTTCTAATAAGTCCTGTATATTTTCCGACGCTACGATAGACAAGTGTAATTTGTTCTCCGTTAACACTGTAACCATTTGTTTTAAATGTTGCGTATCCAAGTGTAAAGATGAGGATCGCGAGCGGAATTAATGCCCACATGATGAAGTGCTTTTCAGAGTATATACTTATTCCAATAAACGGGATTGCTAGCATTGCGAAGAAAATGAAACTATCAATGAGATAGCGGCGTAATGCTGCTTTTGGTAATGCAATAATGTTTGCATTCAGTTCGTATGGTAATTGTAAATGGGCGAGTAACTGTTGTACTCGATCTTTTCGAATGATTGGGTGCAGTGTAACCTTTTCTTTTTCGTCACTCATTCCTTTACTTTGAATGACTTCTACTTGCACAGCACAATAACCGAATGGTTGGCGTAAAATACTTTCTTTTATCGTAATACCTTGAATACGATGCAATTTTAGTACGAGCTCTTTTTTCTCAAGCAATCCTTGCGAAATGCGGACTTCGTCATTTCTTCGATTCACTGTGAAATCGCCATGTTTTAACGCGTAACCGATTGTAGATATAATCCAAGAAAGAACGAGTAACATGGCTACCATGAAAATCCAGCCATATATATCATGTTCCATTACATACGACTTTACGCCATTCTCTATCCATTTCGGAATGTACTCATCTACTTGGTGATAAACGAAAAAGATTAAAGAGAATAATAGTCCAAATTGACCAGATGTAACAGATGCTAATAAAATCTCTTTCCAAGTTAATTTATATTCTGTCGCTTGTTTTTCTTCTGTAACAATTTCTTTTTCTACTACATTTTCTGTTGCTTCGTCTAACGTTCCTTCTGCTTTCACTTCTGGAGTTGGCTCATTTAGCAAAGTAATAAGCTCCGCCGCTTCTTCTGCCGTAATACCAGCTAAGCTAACTTCTGCTTCATCGCCCCCACCAGCTGTTTCAATCTGAATTTTTTTTAAACCGAGCATTTGATATAGTACGTTAGAGCTTGTATTAATCGTTTGAACACGTTCTTTATTTAAGTAGCTCTCCTTTTTCACGAAGAGACCTTTTTTCACATGTAATACGTTATTTTCAACCCAATATGTTGTGTAATACCATTTTTCAAATGCTGAAAAAACGGTGAGTAAACCAAATGCTGCGGGAATTAAATACCAAAACGGGAATTTTCCGTTTAAGCTAAACATGAAAATAATGAGTGGTATAAAATCTGTTATTTTTAATTCTAATAACATCGTGATTGGATGCTGCCTCTTATACATCCTCATCACTCACTTTCGCTAATTCTGCGATTTTCGTTTTCAACATTTCTGCTTCATACATCGTTAAGCCTGGGATGCTGTGAGAAGTTGCTGCCGTTGAAATGTGTAATTCTGCTAAGCCATATTTTCTCATAATTGGTCCTTGTTCAATCGTTACGTGCTGCACACGAATCATCGGTACTAATACGCGCTTTACGACAAAAAGACCATGCTGAATTTCAAGCTCTTCTTCATTTAGTTGGTAGCTGTAATAACGTTGACGTAGTTTCGGGAATAAGAAGTACGCAAATGGTGCGAACACAACTGTTAGCCCAATCATCACATACAAAATCCACGCCCACCAATCAAACTTTATCATGAGGAAAAGGTAAGCTAAAATAACGAGTATACCGATCCCTTCTTCAATTACAGCACGAACTTTCCACACCTTGACCATGTCAGGGTGAATTTCATTTTTCAATGGATCCATGTAACCACTCCAAATCTAGTAATCTAATATATGAATTCTCTCAATCTATATTTTACATAACTTTACAGAAAATTGAAATTTAATCTTCTTTCTTCTCCGGAATAAAATATCCGAACCAAAGTAACCAAATGAAACCGATTAACTTTAGCCAACTTCCATCCGCTTGAAAAGCTTCAATCATACCTGGTATTTTATAAATCCCAATAAATCCAAGAAAACCGAGCCACCAGTTTTTTTGCATTTTCATCTTTACTCCTCCTTCATGACGTTTTTCACATTTCGAATCCAAATTTCTTTATACTTTAACTGGAATCCCATGAGCATGTAATTACTCATATTATCGATTACGAGCGCTAACGTATGAGCATTTTCTTCCGTTGCCTGTTGTGACACAACGTCAAGTTCCACACCCTTCTTCAATAAATCGTAGAAACCATTTAAGAAATCTTCTTGTATTTCAAATAAGCGTTTCTGATACTTTTCATTTCGCGATGCAGTTACGATAAATTCATTTATAACACGTAATATTCCTTCTTGCCCTTCATATTCAGAGAGCATATGTAAACCATCTGAAATTAACTTTTCTGCAAAGTTTTCTTTCGTATAATGCTCTTTATCAAAATAATTCACGAAATGATACCCAGAAAAAATTTCTTCAAATAAAAAATCAACTAACGCTTCTTTAGAAGAAAAATGATAGTAAATAGCCGGTTTTGAAATACCTACCTCTTTCGCAATCATGGAAAGACTCATCTTCTCAATGCCGTGTTCTGCCATAAGTTTAAATGATGCCTCTACAATGTTCTGCGATGTTTGTAAATTCTTCGTCATACTGTACCTCACTTATTTTTACTTACCGGTCGGTAAGTAAATTGTAAAATAAAAAATAATCATTTGCAAGTTTGATTCAAAACTATATATTACTTTTTCAATCTATATTATGAATCTGGATCATATTCCTTAATAATTACTACAATATTCTTTAATCCAGTTAAATCACAAAAAGCACCGTTGTGAGTACTTCTTGTAATCTAATATTTAGGCCCCATGTAATCATAACTTTGATCTAGCGCTTTTAATAAATCAATCGCACCCTTTAACTCTCTTTTATCAGACTCTAATTCTTCCATTCTTCTTTCAATATCTTTTTTAAAAGATTCTAAATCGCTAATGGCTTTTTTCCCTACTCCAAGTTGAGACCAGCTTGATAAGAGTAAATCATGTACAGTACTTACCACTCTTTTATTATGGTTTAAATCTTGGATCATATGGTCAAATTGTTGTAAAGCTTGGCTCAATGCTTCTTCGCTTAAGTAAATTCTCGGCATCTTAATCTTCTCCCTTAATATTGTTGATCCGTCTTCTTATAATCCTCGGCTTTCTTCTCAATAAAATCTGAAATTTCCGTTGCTGTTCGTATGTACCAAAAACTTAAATGCTCTACATGTGCACGTATATTATTTACTTTAGCTTCTACCCGTCTACTTTCAGCCGTTTCTAATAATGTCATCATATTAGAAATTAACCTCGGTACTCTATCTTGAAATTCTTGCGCGTTTCGCTTCATATCTCTTACGGCCTTTTCCAAATTCTCTACAACTACACGAATCTCTCCCCCGCCTAATAACGCGCCCGGTGAATCATAAACTCTTTCATTCGTGTCTACATTTAACAAGTATTTATTTGATAAAGACCCATTCTCCCCAAATCGGAAGTTTTTATCTGTTTGATAATGATAACCAGGGCCACTTATCGAATCTAAAAATCGAGTAACATCCATCCCAAGCTTTTGCTGTAATGATAGCTTTGACATTTCTTCTTTCGAAATTGGTGGTGTTACCGCATAAGTCGATCCTATATGACTTTCATATGCACCAAATGGTCCATAACCAATTGAATCATTTCCGTGAACAACACTTACAATTCTATTATTAAACTCACCATTATTTGCTCTTTCTTGTAAATCAGGCGGTAACAAATGTTTTGCACTCGGCGCATTCCATGACATACATCTTACATTATCATTAGATGCCGCTGCATACTCCGCTAAAGCTCCCCCTAACGAATGACCCGTCGTATATATCTCTACATCATCCCTGTCCTTGTATGTATCCGTTACTTGTTTCATGACCCTTTCAGCTTGTTCGAATTGATTATGTGTTTCCCAGCGCTGATTCTCTTCATTCCAATATTTCTTTGAACCTTCATTCTCAGTCCCTGCTACAGGAGGTGCTGCTGGTTCATGAACACCTTCTCGTAATACAAAATGATTAGTATCTGTTTTTAAATCCTTCATACCTTCCCCTGGCTTCATCGGAATGCCTAAAGAGTTTTTCTCTATAATTTTATCCCCTTCTGTTCCTCGGAAAGCTACCATAACTTGCTTCTTCCCATCGACATCTCGTTCAAAGGCTACTGCATCCATTCCGGTTTGTTTGTCGTGGAATGTTTCACGGACCTTCCATGTTTGTAAAGTATCATCATTCGCATTATTCACTGTAATTTCATTTCTTAACTCTTTATCTGATTTATACGCATCTTTAGCCATTCGATAAAAGCTTAAATCTAACACTTCTTGTGTATTTTTGCTATCCAAAGTATTCCCCCCTCGGGATATTTAGTATATTCTAAATTATAGAACAACATTAACGGAGGGTAAACATGAGAATTAAAACCCTAAAAATTACCTTTTTTGTCTTTTTTATCTTTGTAAGTACAATAATTGGGGGATGTAATATGCAGGAAAATAATAAAGAAAAACAAATAGTAGATAAAGCAACAGAAAAAACAATTAATTACTTTAAAGAGAAACAAAATTTAGATGTAACTATTACTGATTACAGGTTCCCTTCTAATGATCTAGAATCAGTCTTCATAACTGGTCATATCAAAGATGATGCAAGCAAGGAATTCACTGCTACAATAGATTACAATAATAATTATAATGTTGGTTCTGTTTCAACGAATTTTTCTCTAAAAAAATAATACAATCTGGATAAAAAAATGATGAAATAGCATTAAAAGAAAAAGCAAAAAAGATCGCAATCCAACATTTTAAAGAAGATAAAAAGCTAGGTGTCACAGTGACAAGAGTGGAATTCGTCCCCTCAGATTTTTGGGTGATTTTTGTATTAGGTCATGTAACAAATAATCCAAACCGTAAAATAACTGCAGATATAAATTATAAAAATAAGGTTGAAAGTATTAGTTATGATGACTGAAATTAATATGAAAATAAAGTATATTTTTGTTGGCCCTTTATATTAATTCCAATTATTTCATATGTATATAAAGGATGATATCAATATTCAATAAGCTCAACTTCTAACGTTAAAAATTTAGAAGCAATGTATCAAACTTTTGGGCACCTAACAATAAGGTGTCTATTTTTATTTTCAAAAGGAGCCCCTCAAATAATTCTTAAAAACCTAGATTGATTTGAACCTATTAAAACATTTTAAAGTTTCTCTTCTACAACATTTGATATATCCCTAACTTAGGAACCAATGATTGGAGGAGAATTATGTTGCATAAAAGATTGTTTTTTTATTTAGTTTTCATTATTACTACCTTAGGAGGCTGTAATAATGAAAATAATACCGAGGAAGAAATAATTAATAAAGCAAAAGAAGAAACCATTCAATATTTCAAAAAGACAGAGGGCTTAGATGTATCAATTACTAATCATGAATTTGGACCAAAAGACTTTCAAACTATCTCTATATCAGGCTATGTGACTAATGATAAAACGAAAGAATTTACTGCTTCAGTTGGATACGCAAATAATTATCATATCGGCGCTATTTCAACCACCAAAAATTTAGAGCTTAAAAACTAATAACCTTTTTACTTTAGAGTCCCGTTTTTTTATACCCAGCCACACCATATTCTGTGGATATACAATTTAGTTAAGAGGAATATAACGCACTATTAACGGGGTGATTATTCGTGAAAAAATATGCTATACGATTATTCTTTATCTTTACACTTATCCTTTTAGGTGGATGTACGATAGATCAAAAGAATAAGGAACAACAAATAGTTAATAAAGCAACAGAAACTACAATTCAATATTTTAAAGAAAAAGAGAATTTAGAAGTGGCTATTACGAATCATAGATTTCCTTCTAATGATATCGAAACTATTTTTATAACTGGTCATATCAAAGATGATACAAATAAGAAATTTACTACTTCAATTGATTATAAGGATGATTATAATATCGGTTCTATCTCTACTACTAATTTCAGCCTAAAACACTGAAAAGACAATCTGAATTATACCTTCTTCTTTTGAAGTATTAATCATTAAAACAAAAAAGCATCCTAAATCACAAATTTAGGATGCTTTCTTTTTAATCCCTATTCAGCAACCGCATACGATAACAATTCATCGTTACTTCCCCAAGTCTTTGCAGTAATTGATAGTTCGCATACGCGCCGACTGGGGCACCGATTATGGGTACGAGCTGAAGCATTTTTGCTAAATCGATATAGTCTCGGTACTCTGTTTGGAACTTTTCCCAGTCCATATGATTTTCTTCTTCTGTATCCCATGTTTCGATTGCTTTCCATATTTCTTTTCGGTGGTCGTCACTTGAAAAGGCAAGCTGGAAAACGTGAAGGATAAAAAGGCGCTCTTCTTTGTCGCTCGTATCAAATCCGTACAATGTTGCTGCATCGAATAAAAATTTAATTTTAATGCCGAGTAAAAGCGGAAAGTCAGCAAGGCCAAGGAGAATACCGCCTGCTCCCGTCCCTGCTCCTTCTGCCGCTGCTATTTTTTTGTACTCATCCATTTTTTTACGAACTTCGTCGTCACGTCTTTGCAGTGACCATGTCGTCTCTTTTAGCTTCGGCTTTATAAAGTTTGACCCGGCGCTAATTGTTTGCACCATCATCCGGATCGTCTCTGTTAGCACTTTTTGTACTTTCCCCGGAATGAGCTGTTGCACTTTCGTCTGCACTTTTTTGGAGAACCGTGTCATCATAGAAGAATCTTTCATGAATGTAGCTTTCCACTGCTCCAATTCTTTTATAACTTTCTCTTCGTATGTAATCATAGGTTCATTCCTTTCAATTTAAACGCTCAATGCGCTTCGCCCCGTATTGGTAAACAAAACCGATACTAAATACTATGCTTACGATAAGTAAAATTCCTGTCATCATGAAATCTTTCGTTGCTAGTGCAAATATAACTGTAAAGATTACGCTCCCGATGATTAGAATCGCATTTAATAAAGTAAGAAAATCTTTCTTCTTTTCATCTACCTTTACTGGATACAAATCAAGCCAAATTTTCATGCGGTGATGTTTCCATAAAGTTAATAGCTGATAGCCGATTAAGTATAGGAAGATAAAACTTACGATTAATCGCCCATATAAAAATGGAATGAAGTAAAGAATAACTCCTCCAAGAGCGAGCAAACGCACATATAATCCAAAATAGTTACCTGATCTTAAAAACGTTCTCGTATATAAGTATAAATATGTACGCTTTTCGCCGATTATCGAAAGAATGAAATCAAGCCATTTTCTACGTGATACTCTTTCTTTTAATGCTGGTACATCAACGAACATATTCGCAATTCGGTACAGCAGCATCATTTTCTTACCTTCTTCAGAAATTAAATACTCCCAGTTTAGCGGCTTTCCTTTTACCATTTGATGCATGATAGCAAGATATAACACCATGAGCAGAACGATTCCGCTAATAACAAGAACTGAAGTACGTTCTACAAGGAAATATACAAATAAACCGTTTAAGATAAAACGAATAAACCAATCAGCCCTTTGTATATTTTGATCTGTTAAAAATGACTTTTCCCACGCGACGAATAAATTCCACGCTTTTACAATGACAAATGCGAGGACAATCCATATGTAGCCAGCACCTGTTTGCTTCATTTGTTGGAAGTATAACGGAGCAAGCGCAGCTGCTACGATTGCAATTATGTATAACTGAATCATAAATGTAAAAAGAAATGCCTTGGTGAAGTAAGGTTTTAACTTTTCTTCAACTGGCAGTAAGTAAACGAGATCCGCTTCTTTTAATAACGTTTGAATGGATCCAGCTGTTAACACGAGTCCAAGCAACACTGCCATAACAAGCGCTGTCGGAAACGAAGGTGTTAACGTTTGTAACCATTGCTGGTAATAATACGCTCCTGCGCCGATGATAAATACAAAAATAAATTTCAAATGATCATTAAATACGTATTTACTATATGTACGAACTTCTTTTAGAAAGTGACGAAATCGTTCTTTCCATAATGCTGTGCTATTCATAATCTTCTTCCTTTGTTAGCGCGATGTAAATATCATCTAACGTTGCACCTGGCATATTAAACTGTGATTGCAGCTCAGATAACGTTCCCTTCGCTCTTACTTCACCTTGATGCAAAATAATGAACGAATCACAATAACGCTCTGCCGTCGCTAAAATATGTGTGCTCATTAAAATGCCGGCGCCACTCTTTTTCATTTGATCCATCATTTGAAGGAGTGATTGAATTGCTAACGGATCTAATCCAACGAAAGGTTCGTCTACTATGTAAAGAGATGGCTCAACTAAAAACGCGCTCATAATCATTACTTTTTGTTTCATCCCTTTTGAGAAATGAGATGGAAACCATTTTAAACGATTTTTCATGCGAAATTCATGTAATAGTTGTCCTACACGTTCTTCATATTGTTTTTCATCGACACCGTACGCCATCGCTGTTAGCTTCAAATGTTCTTCTAGCGTTAGCTCATCATATAATACAGGTGTTTCTGGGATGAACGAAAAACTAGAACGGTATGCTGTCATATCATCACGAATTGTTTTCCCATTAATTGTGACAGTTCCTTTTTTCGGTTCCATTAAACCGATAATATGTTTAATCGTCGTACTTTTACCAGCTCCATTTAAACCGATTAAGCCGACAAGTTCGCCTTTATTAACAGAGAACGAAACATCTTTTAATACAGGTCGTTTCGTATATCCTCCTGTAACATTTTCTACACGCAATAACTCGCTCATACGACACCACTTTCTTCATTAGTATTCATTCTATATTCATCTTACCAAAAATGGCGCTGTACTACATAGTATCGATGTCTTAAAAAAAAATTAAATTTGTTAGCATATATTTTTACGAAAGCGGACATCATAATTAGTGAAGAAGGAACACATTGAAAAAGCGACCACCAATTGATGAGTACAACAACATAGTGAAGTCATCATGAAATGGGGTGTCCATGTTGGACAATGAAATTTACACATAACCAGATTATTTGTTTCATTTTCGAAACGGGGTGTCTCTGAAAGAGCATATACTGTTTTAAAAAATAAACAATTTCATTTTAAAAAAGATTGCAATTCATTTCACTTGAAAATGGGGTGTCTACGGCAGAAACTTTAGCCGATTTACCGTGCATTTCTTAAATAAATGAGGTGTCTGCGAAACGTAAATTACGATAATGCTTTTTCAATCCCTCTTCAGAAAACAGGAAGCTGAGTCAGCTTCCTGTTTTTCGTGTTTGTTCTCTTATGTAATTATGGTAAAATACGGCTAAGGATATTTGAAAGGATGAGATCAATGAATCATACAGCAGACAATTGTATTTTTTGTAAAATCATTGACGGGCAAATCCCTTGCTCAAAAGTATACGAAGATGAACATGTGCTTGCATTTTTAGATATTAGTCAAGTAACAAAAGGACATACTCTTGTTATTCCGAAAGTTCACAAACAAGACATTTTTGCGTTAACGCCAGAAATCGCATCACACATTTTTTCTGTCGTTCCAAAAATCGCAAATGCGATTAAAGCAGAGTTTAATCCAGTTGGCTTTAACCTACTTAACAATAACGGTGAAAAAGCTGGACAAACTGTGTTCCACTTCCACCTTCATTTAATTCCACGCTACGGTGAAAAAGATGGTTTCGGTGCTGTTTGGAAATCACACCAAAATGAATACACTATGGAAAATTTACAAAACATCGCAAGTACAATTGCAAATAGTGTGAAATAATGACACTATAAGAAGGCGTAATACATAACAAGCCACTTCCCTGAAGTCATCAAATTCCGCATGGCTTGTTTCTTCACTTAAAATGCTCAGGGATGATTGTTTGTGCATAGCACATATAAGAAAGATATGCATATTTTTTCACATCATGAATACGAACAAAAAATAAGGAGGTCTCCTTTTATGTCAAAAGCTAAATCCTTTATTACAGGTGTTATTTGCGGGGGAGCAGTTGCAGGACTAGCCGTTCTTTTCTCAACTCCTTCTTCTGGTAAAGACATGCGCGGCAAGTTAAAAGAAAAAGGAAATGATATTAAAAAGACTTTAGCTGATATTACAGCTGATACGAAATTATTAAAGCGTCAAATTGTTGAAACGGCTTCAGAAGGTAAAGAAGTGTTTCAAGAACTAAAAGATGACATGCAAGACACGCTTTCTAACTGGAAACAAGATATTTCTCAAAACAAGCGCCATATTGAGAAAGAAATTTTGGACATCCAAAAGTCAATTGAGAAACTACAAGAAGCTGTTCCAGAAAAAGCGTAAACAAATTCCTGCTTAGTTTTTTGCATATAACAAATATTTTTTATATAAATTGACCTTGACACGGCATATCGTATAGATATGCCGTGTTTTTATGCATTTACAATATATGTTATCAATTAACATGTAAGGACAACGCATGTATTCACGACTCATAAAACGCTTCCATAGTTATGCATGATTTGTATAGAATGTCATTTTGTTAAAAAATTTTCACAATTCTTACAAAAAGACTTTATTAATTTTTATTTTACTGGCATAATAGATAGTAATGAAAAAGAATGTTAAAGTGGGTGAGTAAATGAAAAGTGGAGAAAAAGATTACTCGGTAAAAGAAGCGATGATTTTCAGCCAACGCATTGCTCAATTATCGAAAGCGTTATGGAAATGTGTAGAGAAAGATTGGCAGCAGTGGATTAAACCTTACGATTTAAATATTAATGAACATCATATTTTAACAATCGCTTATCATTTAAAAGGGGCTTCTATTTCTGAGATTGCTAAGTTTGGAGTTATGCACGTATCAACGGCGTTTAACTTCTCGAAAAAGCTGGAAGAACGCGGCTATCTTGTATTCTCAAAAAAGGAAGATGATAAACGAAATACGTACATTGAAATTACAGACAAAGGGGAAGAATTACTACTTCGCTTAATGGAGGAGTATGATCCTGAAAATAATTCAGTGTTTAATGGGGCTCTTGCACTTCGTAATTTTTATGGGAAGTTCCCAGAAAATATCGAACTGATTGCAATCCTGCGTAATATTTACGGACAAGACTTTATCGATATTTTTGAGAAATCATTAGAAGATATTGAAGAGAACTTTACAGAATCCGATCAAAAGTTAGTTAAGAAATAATCTATTTATTTTTTCGCAATCATGCTTAAGAATTCATTCATAAGCGGCTTAAATAAACCTTGTTTTGCTAGCGCTTCCGCAGTTTCGTGTACTTCGAGCTGATGTGGAAGCGCTTTTTCAAATTGATCTAACAGCGCATCGAACAAAAGAAGCCCTTCTGCTTTCTCCACTACATATTGCTCGTTCAGTTTTTCACAAAGATTTAGTATACGTTCAATATCTTTTTTACGAGCTTTTTTCTTTATGATCAAAGAATAAAATGGACACTTCTCTTCATCAATCATTTTAAATAGTAGGTCTACGTAGTATTCAGCTTGTTCTAATCTTCTAACAACGTCCATTTTCTCCCTCACTTTCTAACACAAAGTCTTCTATTTCTGAATTTTGTAACACGAACAAAATATCGTGTGATACAATATATGTATATGTATTTTAGCCAAAAGGAGGTCTCGCCTCATGACACTTATAACAGTTGTTTTTGTCGCATTCGCACTTCTTGTTATATTTTACACGAATTTCATGACACATACACTGTGTGAACGAAAACAAATAGCTGCGAGCCGCCAGCCCGGTGTCTTTCGGGTTATTAATGTATGTATAACAATTTTATTAATTTCTAGTTATATAGAAATTATATTTCATGGAAAGTGAGGAAGGAAAGCCCCTTCCTCACTTTTTTCCTCTATAAGCAAATTATACCTACAATAACCAATAAAATAAACAGTACAAGTAATAAAATAAGTTGAGAATTCATCCCCATCCCCTCCTCTATTCTGTATATGCGGCATACGCCCAATATGGCACACTTTCAAAATCTGACACGTACTGGTTAATTTTTCTTTATCAATATGAAAACGCGTCGAAATATGATATATTAAATTTTGTACATATTGCTTATACTATAGAACAAAACATTCATCAAAACTTTATCCTCAGCCACGGTAAGCCCTGTTAAGCGCGCTTTACCAATACAAAAAAGCAAAAGTATCAGTGAGACTTAATCGGGCTCTTATGAATTTAAAATTCATCGGTGTAGGATAAATTAAAAATACATAATAGTAGGAGTGTTTATCGAATGAAGAAAGCTATGCTTGCCTTAGCCGCAACAAGTGTAATCGCATTATCAGCATGTGGAACATCATCATCAGACAAAATCGTTACATCTAAAGCTGGTGACATTACAAAAGAAGAATTCTACGATCAAATGAAAACACAAGCTGGTAAACAAGTACTAAACAACATGGTTATGGAAAAAGTACTTATTAAAAACTACAAAGTTGAAGACAAAGATGTAGACAAAAAGTTCGATGAAATGAAAAAACAATACGGTGATCAATTCGATACCCTAATGAAACAACAAGGTATTAAAGAAGAAACTATAAAAAATAGTGTACGTGCTCAATTAGCTCAAGAAAAAGCGGTTGAACAATCGATTACTGATAAAGATGTAAAAGCAAAATTCGAGGATTATAAAAAGGAAATTAAAGCAAGTCATATCCTTGTAAAAGATGAAGAAACTGCTAAAAAAGTGAAAGATGAACTTGCTCAAGGTAAATCTTTCGAAGAATTAGCAAAACAATACTCTGAAGATACAGCTTCAAAAGAAAAAGGTGGCGACTTAGGATTCTTCGGACCAGGGAAAATGGTAAAAGAATTCGAAGAAGCAGCTCAAAAGTTGAAAAAAGATGAAGTAAGCGAACCTGTAAAAACACAATTTGGTTACCATATTATTAAAGTAACTGATAATCACGCAGATGCTACTTTCGATAAAGCAAAAGCTGATATTAAAAAATCACTAGCTCAAGAAAAAACGCAAGATGCTCAATTCATGAACGATCTTATGATGAAAGAAATCAAAAAAGCTGACGTAAAAGTTGACGATAAAGATTTAAAAGATCTTTTCAAAGAGCAAAAAGCTGACGAGAAAAAAGACGAAAAGAAATAATGAAAAGCTCGGGCTAAGCCCGAGCTTTTTTATATCCCCTCTTCCAGGGGGAAATTGTGTACAGATTGAGTAAATGAAATTACATGATTGACTCTTCGATTCTATAGAAAGGATAACGTCTTTTTCATTTTATGGATAGTGTACAATCTTAGCTAGTTTTACACTATCTTCGTTACCGAAAGTTTATTTTGTCATTCGTTTAACTAAAACCATCTTTTATGCATTTCACTTAAAAACATTTCTGTGATTCTAAATCCTGAACTTTCCCCTATAATAGAGTCAATCCCACAATACGGACAAACTGCTGTGTTATCATCATCCCACCACTCTGTAATTTTTTCTGGATGGAAAATTTCTAAACAATAGAAACAACCACATATAACATCCTTTTCTAAGTGCTTTCTATTACGAGAACAAAAACGATGTGCTTCCTCAAAATATTTTCCCATCAGTATCCCCCTATTCCTGATTGTTTCTATACTTTACTTAGATTATCCTCGGCAAAATTGCAATTATTTCTTACAGAAAAACAAAAAACCCTTGATTCACAACGCGTGGAACCAAGGGTTTATCTCATCATTATTGATTAAATTAAGAAACTATGTTAAATTAGTACAGAAACACGTTTTCTAAAATACACAGAACGTATTTATCCGTATCTTAATTGTACAACAAAACCTTTCTTCAGTCAACCTCTATTTTTCACTTTTAAAGGAGTGCTTACGTATGAACAAAAAACTTGATCTAGAGCAAAAACGATTGGATACCGTAATCGAAACGATTACGCAGCAAATTGATAAGCTGGAAAACGAAACTGGCAGACGCCGGGCAGAAGTAATCAACATCCGTAAACACTTCTGGGATGACGTTAAAGTGAATACAGATACTTTTGATGATTACCTTGAAACAGTTATCAACTTAAGACAACAAGCTCAGTCACTAGCTGTTACACAAATCACCCATAAACACACCTTTAATCGACTTGCCGCGCTGCGACGCATGCAAAAAGCACCTTACTTCGGACGCATCGATTTTACTGAAGAAGGCGAACCTGCCGCAGAACAAATCTATATCGGTGTTTCTACCCTTACTGATGCAAGCGGAGAAAACTTTCTTATTTATGACTGGCGCGCCCCAATTTCAAGTGTTTATTACGACTATCCACCAGGACCGGCTGAATACAACACACCAGGCGGCGTAATTCGCGGTAATGTGGAGAAAAAATTACAATACATTATTCAAAATGGCGAGATTGATTCTATGTTCGATACGAGCCTTACAATTGGCGATGAAATCTTGCAACAAGCGCTCGGAAAAGGTACGAACAAACATATGCAAAGCATCGTTGCTACGATTCAGCGCGAGCAAAATGAAATTATTCGTCACGATGAAGGCCGACTCCTTATCGTGCAAGGAGCTGCTGGTAGTGGGAAAACGTCAGCTGCCCTGCAACGAATCGCCTACTTACTATATAAATATCGCGAATGGTTAAAAGCGGATCAAATTATTCTCTTCTCCCCTAACTCTATGTTCAATAGCTACGTTTCTAACGTACTACCTGAACTCGGTGAAGAAAATATGCAGCAAGTGACATTCCAAGAATATTTAAACCATAGACTAAGCAAGTCATTTGATGTTGAAGATCCTTATGAACAATTAGAATATATGTTAACTGAAATGAATAGCCCTACCTATAAAACGAGAAATGCGAGCATTCGCTTTAAAGCATCTACTCAATTTTTCGAGATGATTCGAGCGTACAGACAATCTCTTGAATCTTCAGGCATGCTATTTAGAGGAATGAAATTTAGAGGAAAGTTAATTGTCTCTGCTAAAGAAATTACAGAGCAGTTTTACAATACTGATTCCTCCCTCCGCTTCCATAATCGAATTGAAAAGTTAACAGATTGGCTAAATAAACAAATAGATGAAATTGAAAAAGCAGAACTGAAAAAGCCTTGGGTAGAAGAAGAAATTGAATTACTGAGTAAAGATGAATACCAAAAGGCTTATAAATATTCACAGAAAAAAGGCGAGTTTGACGACAACTCCTTTCATGATTTTGAGAAAGAAACGAAAGTACTTGGACGTATGATTATCCGTAAAAAATTGAAGCCCCTTCGTAAAGGTGTTCAAACATTGCGTTTCATCAATTTCACAGGCATATATAAACAACTCTTCACAGATGCATCATGGGTTACTGGAGAAAAGCCGACAGAATGGGATGACATTTGCTCATTAACAGTAAACATGCTCGATGAAGGAAAGCTATATTACGAGGATGCGACGCCATTTTTACTTTTAAAAGAGTTAATTGAAGGCTTCCAAACGAATAGATCGATTAAACACGTACTCGTAGACGAAGCGCAAGATTATTCACCGTTTCAATTTGAGTTTTTAAAACGTCTCTTCCCTGCTGCAAGAATGACTGTACTCGGAGACTTTAACCAAGCGATATTTGCCCATGCGAGTGAAGCAGTGAATTTCAATACACTTACTAGCTTATACGGACCAGATGAAACGAACGGCATTAACTTAACTCGTAGCTATCGTTCAACAAAACCAATTATTGAATTTACACGTGCTCTCGTACCGGAAGGAGAAAACATTCACGCCTTTGAACGTGACGGCGAGAAACCTACAGTGACGAAAGTATCCAGTGACAGCGAACTGCACGAACATATTACTGCCAAAGTTGCTGCACTACAAAAAGAGCAGCACAATACAATCGCAATTATATGTAAATCTGCAGCTGAAAGCGCCGCTGCTTACGAAGCACTTCGTCATATCGAGAATATTAAACTCGTGAAAAGTAACTCAGCGGAGTATGAGCAAGGCATCGTTGTGATCCCTGCTTACTTAGCGAAAGGTATCGAATTTGATGCTGTTATTATTTACGATGCTTCTAAAGATGTATATAGCGACGAGAGTGTTCGTAGATTGTTCTACACTGCTTGCACGCGCGCAATGCATGAATTGCAACTTTATAGCGTTGGCGAGGTTAGTCCTTTTATACTTAGGGCTAATTCGGAGAGTTTTGAGCTTATAACGAAAACACCTTGATGATTCAAGGTGTTTCTTTTATTTTGCCGCAATATATTTACATATACCTCTGTTAACATTAAACTCGAAATTTTTATTTTAGAAAAAATTGTATAAATGCGAAACTATCATAAATATAATGGCAAATCCAACTTACCCAAACACTATTGGATTTTTTCCATACATAATTTAATGCCAATCTAATCGGAATGATTGTTATTAATAACTGCATTGGCACAAATCCATAAGCTGGAATATGCCATAAAGCGAACAAGACACTACATACAATTGATGCTGTGCCGAATTTCAACCCTAATTTTTGTAATGCAATCATTACATTGGTACAAATCAACTCTTCGCCCATTAGCATAAATGGCACACGGAATAAAATCATAGAAATACTTATTACTTCTGCAACAGAATTTTTAGTTGCTGGTTCAAAAATGTAATTGAATATAGCACCAGAAATTACACCTACAATAACTACTAAAGGTAAACCCCAAAGTAAGGTCTTAAATTTAAAATGTTTAAATTGCTCTAACGATATTTTCCCTAAAAAATAGTATCCAATAATTCCACATAATACAAGATTCCATAGAGCTTCAAGAATCATTCCTAATACATTAGGTATAGCATCTCCCAAAACATTTCCTAAGAACTGGTATGTAATTCCGGTAATCATCAATAACCCCAAAGCCAAGAGAGACTTTGAATCAAATTTTTTCTCTGTTTCTAAAAGCTTTGTTTCCACAACAACCCCTTCTTCCTCATTATTCAGTTAATTCCGAATATATTATAGCACAACGACCTAATATCTATATAGAGAATAAATGGAAGGATTTTGAAGATATTATGAATTTTATCACTAAGTTAGAACCGTTACATTATATGTATAGGTGAGCTATGCGAATTCCAGAAAAATAAAACCACCTAGGTCCTAAAGAATATAGGAATAGGTGGTTTACTTTTTTAAGATGTCATTCTCACTGAAATATCTTTACGCCGATATACACTCAGCACGATCCCCATTATAAGCGCATGAAATACAGTCGGCGTTAATCCGTAACTAATAAAAGGTAAGGATATAGCAGCAATCGGTAATAATCCCAGTATCATTCCAACATTATAAATGAACTGAAATACAAAAAGAGTCACTCCACCAACAAGCAGCAATTTACCGTACCGATCATTTATTTTATAAGAGATGACTATTAATCTTGCTACAAAAAGAGAAAGAACGAAGACAAGAATTAGCGCAAGCCAATACCCATAATAGTAAGTCAAACTTGCAAATACAAAATCAGTATCTGGATTAGGGATGAACCTTGTATCTCCAGCTGTACCAAACCAACCTGCCGACGACATTGCCTCTTTTAAACGTATATAACATAACAACCCCTGCGCACTTGGGTCTTGCTCTGGATTTATGTACCCTAACATTCTAGTCATCCGGTCTCTTTTTTGCCGAGGACCAGGAATAGAATACACTGATAATAAATAAACAAATAGGTATAACCGTAATAATCAATGCCTTTTTCATTTTTTCAAAGATAACGAGCAATATAACATAATATATTTACTTCTATAATCTTAAGTTTGCCACGAATAATGTTTAATTTTAGGGTGTCAATGTTGAATTAGAATTAATAAACTTCTTGAGAGACTTATTAAATAGGAACGGTGTTATTAATACAAAAATAATTAAAAAGCTAGTAGAAATAATGGTTTTTAAAGGTAAAAAATCTCCTAGTACTCCACCGAGTGCCATGGCAAATGGTGCTAGTCCTTGTGTGACCATACCCACGAATGCTAATACCTTCCCTCTCATTTCTTGTGGAGTTGCAATCTGTACAGATGACATTAAGAGTGCATTCACAGCAGAATTAAAGATTCCAGCTACAAACGCTAATAGACTCATGATGATAACATCGCTTTGATAGGGAAAGAAAATAAGGCATACATTCATGATAATACTTGAAATAATAAAAATTATAAATTTTCTATGGGGAGGTATTTTCAAAATAGAAAGAAATAGAAACCCCGCCATTGCTCCACACATAAAGCATGCCATCACAATTCCATAATAACTTGCACCTAAATAACTTGTCTTTTGAAATAACGGTAAAAGAAGCACGAATGCTACGTTAAAAAAGAAATTTAAAATAGCATTAATTATCGTAATAAATCGTAATCCTTTTAAATTCCAAACAAACAGCAACCCATCCCGAAGTTCCCGCAAAAAGTGTTGTTTATTCTTTCGTTCTACTTTAGGAATACGGATAAACCCAATGGAAAATCCCGAAACCAAATAAGAAATCCCATTTAAAAAGAATAGAATAGGTGCCCCTAAAATCTGAAATAAGTAACCTCCTGCTGCATTTCCAATCATGGTTGAACCTGCTAAAACCATAGATAATGCAGAACTAGCATTAGTTATTCTTGATTTTGGAACCATATCAGGTAAAGATGAATTGACACCTGGGCGAAAAATTGCACCACATATACTAAGAACAATCGCTACTACAAATACCATCCATATCGCAATTAAATTCATATATGCAGCAAGTGCAACCAATACAATACTACACCCTCTAATCACATCCGTAATAATCAGAAGTTTTTTTCGATTATACCGATCAACTAATACGCCGGCAAAAGGAGAGATAAGAATCCCTGGCAGTGTAGATGCAGCCATCAGTGTCCCCATCAAAGCCGTTGATCCAGTAATTGAAAGTACCCAAAATCCCAGCGCTAGGCTATATATACTATCCCCTAAAGTAGAGAAAAATTGCCCTTGCCAAAGGATTAAAAAACTTGGAGTCCAGAGCCTCTCTTTAACTACCTCTTTAACTACCGCTTTTTCCGCCATGTTTTAACCCCACACTTATTTTAAAATTTTTCTACATATTTTCAACTAAATTTATATAGTCAGGAATTTCAACTTTATCAATATCTGCCCCACTAAATACCACAACCTCCCCATTTCCTTCTATTTCTTTAAATCCAGCAAACTTATAAGTAATATACATCATTCTATTTCTATCTGTTGGTATAAACTCCGCCTGCAATGTTACATTCTCTTCTTTCGATTTTTTTATTAAATAATTCAGCATGACGCTCCCTACTCCGCGGGACATCACACGGCAAGACATCAATAACAGTTTCAAAGTCCAAATATCTTTTTTCTTTTCAACCAAAGTCAATCCTATTTTCCCATAATCACCGTATTTATCTTTTAACTCAGAGATTAACACCATATAATCTTCTGACTTACTGAGCTTGTCTAGTTCTTCATAACTATAGGTATAACCAGTGGCATTTAATTGATTCGTTCGAACCGTTAGTTCCTCTGCCCTCTTCAAATCATCTTTTTCTACTTTACTAATAATAAATCGCATGTCGAGCGAAGCTAAAAATTCTTCTTTTGTTCCGATAAAATTATCTTCTACCTCTTTTCGCTTACTATCTGTTATATACAATAATCTTCTATTTTTTGAATCTGTCGTTATAAAATCAGGCTTATATTCTTCCATTTCAAGAATGGTATCAACATTTTCTACATTAATACATCTTACATCTGGATTTACAAATTGAACTTCATCTAATTCAAATTGTTGATCATCTATAAAGGCAAGTGTATCTATACCTATGTTTATTGACTGTGCAATGTTTATAATTCCGTTTGATTTCGGATTCCAATTTATTTGCGGATAAAGAAAATATGAATCCAAATTAAACTCTTTTAACTTATCCATAGCTAAAGTGTAATCATTCTTACTAGAAATAGATTGAAGAATTCCCCTCTCATCCAACGCTTTTATTACCTCTACTACATTTTCTTTCAACGTAACTTCTTTATCTTCTATTAAGATACCATCCCAAATTGTATAATCTAAATCCCACACAACGCATTTAATCTTTTTCATTGACATAGGGTTTCGACTCCTAACTCTTGTGAAATTTTATAACGTTTTAAAAACATGAGATGCTATCAGCATTTCATGAATTTGTGTGCTTCCTTCTATTATTTCATTAATAATAGAATCCCTATAATATCTTTCCACTTGATGATCAGGAGAAATCCCATTACCTCCATGAATTTGCACCGCATCAGCTGTTACCTTACGCAACATAGTGGATGCAAAATATTTTGCATTCCAAGTCTCTATAATGGAATCTGGGTCTAATTCATCCTTTAATTTAGCTGCATTCAAACAAATTAGTCTAGCTGCCTGAATATTAACAGCCATTTCCGTAATCATCTTTTGAATAAGTTGATTATTTTTTAAGGGTTCGCTAAATTGTCTTCTTTCTTTTGCATATTCTACACTTGCCTGCAAAGCTGCTTGTCCTAAACCAACGCATCCACATGCAACAGTAAATCTGCCATAATCTAAACAATTCAATGCGACGTGTACAAGCCCACCTCCCACTCTACCTATTATATTATTTTGAGGAATTTTACAATTTTCCAATACCAACTCACCAATCATCGACCCCCTAGATCCTAGTAAATTAGTGATAGGATTTATAGTCAGTCCTTCCGTGTGCCTATCAAGTAGAAAAGCCGTAACTTGTCCCTTGTGCTTTGCAAAAATCAAAAACACATCAGCAATTTGAGCAATCGTAATCCACTTTTTCCTTCCATTTAATATATAATAATCTCCCTCTAGTTCTGCTGTCGCTTCAATCGATTTTGCATCACTTCCAACAAAAGGCTCTGTTAAAGCAAACGCACCTAATTTCTTTCCAGTTGCTAAATCTGGTAGGTATTTTTCTCTTTGTTCTTCATTTCCCCATTTTAAAATTCCAATCGAACACATTCCATGAACAGTTAGTAAATTTCTTATAGAAGAACAACCCCTACCCATTTCTTCATTTAAGATAGCAATCGAAATATTATCAAGTTCAGAACCTCCATATCTTAAAGGAATTGTTGAATCAAGATATCCTCGATCTGCAATCTTATTAATAATCTCTCTGTCCAGTTTTTGTTCTTTATCAATCCTTCCAGCATACGGGGCTATTTCTTTATCTACAAATCCACTAATTTCCGCTCTAAATTCTGCTTGTTTTTTTGATACCACAGTTTGCATCATCTTTTCACACCCCGTTGGCTATTTTTTTGTTAACCATTTCAGTAATAGCATTAATACTTCTGAAGTTTTCAAGGTCTAAATCAGAATTTTCAATTTTAATACTGAACTCTTTTTCAACAAACATGACTAACTGCATTGCAAATAGTGAATTTACATAACCGAGGGAAAAAATGTCATCATCATCACTAATTTCAACCTTTTTTAAATACTTCTCTAAAAACCTTTTAATACTCCCTTTAATTTCCATCTGTTATTCTCCTCTTTTCTTTTATATTTCACAATTATAAAAATTCCTACCACTCTTTTACCTTAACAAACCTGCACTAACCATGTTCCTTAACATTAAATAACCTTTAAATTCGGGATCTTAATAACTTTCTTATAAAATTATCAAGTGAGTGAACACAACATCTACTTCTATTAAATTTGCTGTTCCCAATGACACACTTTATATTCAAAACAACTTTTAAAATTTCATCCTCATCCTCTAGACTGACTACTCCATCCGAAAGTACATATGTTGCTTCATTCATAAATAAATGAGGAATTTTATTTGATATAGAATTTGGATAATCATTATTCATTATCTTCGTTCTAATAATGTCAAAAATATCATCTTTAACTTCTTTGAAAGTCTTATATCCTTCCTCATTAAGTCTTCTTCCATCTTCCTTTTCCCTTTCGCTCTATGGGGCATAATTCTATAGTTGGTTCCAAACATTCATACTATATTGCTTCTGAACCTCCTGCATAAGGTAAACAAAATCATATCATTACTATCTTTCTCCTCACTTTTAATTACCTAAGTTTTATCCATATGACTATACTAACTCTAATACTCTCTCCACCATCTTTTTTTAAACATAAATTAATTAATAGCTTTAAGTAATACTCTATTAATTAATTCGTTTGGTTCCATCCTAATTATTTCATTTGAAATCTCATTCCTCAACGAACATACCGCCATCTTATAACTTGGATCTATATCAAAAACTTTGAATTTAAAATCGTTATTATTCTCATTATTAAGTATAGGGGCAATATTCAGAAGTTTGTTTATGCAAATAGAAAATGATTTTAATGGTATCGATAATCCCATTCCACAGCATTTTATATAACTTTCCTTCAATACCCATACTTGATAAAATCTACTTAATGGATCATATGAATCTTCCTTAGCTATATAATCCCATTCAATTGTTGTAAAAAAATTTCTAGCTATATCTACATACTCAATATGTTTTATTTCTTCAATGTCTATGCCAATAGATGCATCATCAGTTGCGCATACAATAAAATCTCCAGAGTGAGATATATTAAAATTAAAATTCGAATATTCTTTTATATATGGTTTTCCATACTTATTTTTTTCAAAGGTTATATTTTTTCTTTCAATATTCAATTCCTCCCCAATTGCAAATATTACCAATAGCTCTCCGATTAATGATCTAATTTTATCCTTTTTATTAACAAAATTTTTTATTTTGTTTCTCTTATCTGAAGTAACTAATAAGGACAGCCGTTCTATTTTTTCTTCATCAATATCTGTAATTTTCACTGCATAAATCTTCATAAGAATTCCTCATCGTTTTGTATTAAATATCTGTTTATTTATAACCAAATTCAACCATACATCCATTCGGAATTGGAATCTACAATATTATCCTATCAACATCACCCTTAATTTCATAAGTTATATTTAAAGTTCCTATTATGCACACCACACCCTCCTTTTCAACTTTATATTTTCACAAAATTATATATATTCCCTTTTGTAATAAATGGCATCTAGCTTCATCTCTATATAATTCATATTTCTTCCTAATTAAAATTATTTCTATTTATTAACTTCTATAATAAAGGCCTTTCATATTACAATCTTAATTATATTCATAAAAACCCTTACCACTTTTTCTACCTAATTGCCCTGCATCGACCATTTTTCTTAATAAAGGACAACATCTAAACTTAGGGTCTTGATAGCTTTGGTAAAGTATATCTAAAGAATTTACAACTGTATCTAAGCCTATAAGATCCGCTGTTTCTAAAGGGCCCATTTTATGTTCAAAACAGCTTTTAAATATTTGGTCTACATCTGCTGGAGTAGATACTCCATCCTGTACTGTATATGCTGCTTCATTCATAAACAAATGTGATATCCTATTAGATACAAAACCTGGATAATCATTAACTATTATAGGATGCATTCCCACACTAGACAGCAATTCTGAAGTTTTACCTATCGTTTCATCTGTAGTATGCAATCCCTTGATTACTTCAACGAACTTTTTCATAGGGACAGGATTCATAAAATGAGTCCCTATAACCTTATCAGCTCTATTTGTATAGCTTGCTATTTTTGTAATTGATATGCAAGAAGTGTTAACTAAATATATACATTCATTTTTACATATTTGCTCTAATTTTATATAAACATCTTTTTTAATTTCTAAAATTTCAGGAACATTTTCTATAATTACATCAGCACTTGCTAATTCTTCATAATCAGTTGAAAACTTTATTCTATCTAACAATTCACTTGTGTCTTCAATCTTTTCATTTTTATTAAACATGTTATACAGCATAACATTTTTCATTATATTTTCTTTTGCTTGTTCAAGAATTTCATCGTTAATATCAATTAAAACTATTTCATAACATTTTTGGGCAAACTTTTGCGCTACGCCTACTCCCATAACACCAGCACCTATTATGCCTATCTTTTTCATGACACCCTCCTACTTATTAGTACAAATATTAATTTAATTATTTACCTTCTTTTAAATCAATGACTCAGTAATATAATCTGCAATTTCACGTGCTTCACAAAAGAAAGCATCATTATTACTTAATCCTCTGTTTATATGCACCATAATATTGATTCCATTCTTTCTAAAAAGAGCATTTTGGAATCCAGGTCCATGTCCCTCATGCCCGAGTGCATTATTTATTTCAAATACTCCTAATCCTACTTTTATGATATTATTTTCCGGATAATATTTCGAAATATCCTCTAAACGAAACATTATATTACTATTATTCACAAATTTACCATCTATTAATGCATTGATCCATATTAACAAATCATTTGCAGTAGAAATCATTCCCCCGGCAGCCCATCCCCCTGATAAACCAATACTAGTCATATCTTTTTTATCGCTTGCGTAGCAACGACTAAAATTCTCATTATCATCTATCTCATGTATTAAAATTGTATTTTCCAATCCTAATTTATCAGAAATTCTAGTTTCAATATTATCTTTTAGACTTATTTGAGTTACCCTTTCAATAATCATACCTAGTAAAATATAACCTGTACTAGAATATAACCAACTATCACTATCCATTAAGGTTTGTGATGTTTTACTTAAGCCATAATAGACTAATTCTTCTTGTTCCCATACTTTATATGGCTGACTAAGAAAATCCCTTAAAAACTCATCATTTTTTGTATAATCATAAATACCGCTAAAATGATTTAATAATTTTTTTATCGTAATATCTTCTAGCTTTATATGGGTAAATTTCTTTGATAGTTCAGGGATATATTTGATAATACTATCATTTATATTTATAACTTTTTCTTCTACTAACTGTAATATGATAGCTGCAGTAAATGTTTTCGTTATACTTCCTATTTTGAATCTAGTAGTATTGTCCATATCTATATTATTGTAAATATCAGCTTTTCCAACAGAATATACTTCTATATCACTATTTCCTGATTGTATTCCAACAATCATTCCTGGCAAATCATTTGTATCTATATATTCTTTTAAATATTTCTTCAATCTCATTTTGTTAATTTCTAATTTTTCCTCTGTCAAATTTATAATTTGATATAACTTACTTTTATACGTTTCAACAATTTTGTTAACATTCTCCGCTTTATATGCTTCTTTATTGTATACTAAGGAAACCTTTAATTGACCATTATATATCTTGCTATTAAATTCTAGCGCGAACTGTCTTTCACTATCGGAACTTATGTTGTTAGCATCTACATTATCAATTAACGTAAGTATCCCATCCTCGTTACCTTTGCTAATTTCTCCATGATAATTAAATGCAATAGGGGATTCTAAATTCCACTTCACATCTTCCTTATATTTATCCTCAGTGATATACCTTAAAATGTTGTATCCTATACCATTATTTATAATATTATTACGTATTTTTTTTGTTTCTTTTAGTACATCTAAAATATGATTAGATTCTGGCACTTCTATAACCATAGGATATAATGATGTAAACCAACCGACAGTTCTATTCACATTTATTTTCTCAAATAAGTTTTCTCTTCCATGTCCTTCCAACATAATTACAAATTTATGATTGCTTGTCCAATCATATATTGTTGATGACAATGTTGATAATAATATGTCTAAAAATTCTACGTTATATTTATTAGTTGATTTCTTTAATAGTATTGATGTTTCTTCACTATTTAAAGTAAACGTAATTTCCTCAGTATTCTTTACGATATTAGAACTATAATTAAAATCAAATGGTATACTATTAAATTTTTCATTACATATTTTTTCCCAATATTCTTTTTCCTCTAAAAACTCCCTACTGTTTGCATAACTATAGAGTTCCTCGATCCATTGCTTCATTGAATTTGTTTTTTTAGGAAGGCAATATTCTTCTCCATTTAAATATTGTCTTAATAATGTGTCTATATCTTTAATAATTATATTCCATGATACAGTATCCACTACTAAATGATGAATCATTATATAAATATAATCTTCACTTTCAGTTTGAAACAGCGTGACATTCATCATTGTTCCACTATTAAAAGTAAAGCTGTTTTCTAATTTTCTCACTTCATCTCTTACTATTTCTTCGATTTCACATTTATTATACATATCTATTACATTAAAATTTAATGGATAACTTAAATCTAAGATTTCTTGCTTTATCTCATCATCATTAAGAGTAAAACATGTTCTTAGCATATCGTGATGTTCTTGAATCTTATAAAAAATTTCTTTCACTGCATCCCTATTTAATTTTATTGTGGATTTTAACATAGCAGATTGATAAAAATGCTCTTTTTTAAATTTACTTTCCTTAAAAAACCACGTTTGAATAGGAGACAATTTAATATTGCCTGTAACAATTCCTTGATCAACCACTTGGTCATTAATACTAATTATTTTTGCTAAGCTTTCAATATTTCTATATTTAATAATATCAGTTATTGTCATCCTTAAGTTTCTCTCATCTAGTATTGATGACACTTGAATAGCCTTAATTGAATCCCCACCTAAGTAAAAAAAATCATCTAATACACTAATTTCTTCTTTACCTAAAACGTTTTTCCATACATCTACAAGTATTTCTTCATAATCATTGTTCGACTCTTTATATACCTTTACATTATCATGTTCCTTTTCTATCTCTTCAAGGGCTTTTCTATCTACTTTCCCATTTTGATTAATCGGCAAACATTGTAAACTTAAAATTTTTCCTGGTATCATATATTCTGGCAACTTCTTAAGTAAATGTTCTCTCATTTCATTCGATGTATATTCATACGCTGATACAATATATGCACATAGATATTTACCGTTATCTTTTTTTATATCTATTACTTTTACTTCACTAATTCCTTCAATATTTAATATGGCATTTTCGATTTCACTTAATTCTATCCTATATCCTCTTATCTTAACTTGATGATCTATTCTACCCAAAAATTCTATATTTCCATCTGGAAGCCATTTTGCTAAATCTCCAGTTTTATATATCCTTTTTCCCTTTTCATAGGGATTTTCAATAAATTTCTGATTTGTCAAATCTTTATTATTTAAGTAACCTCTTGCCAGGCCATCTCCGCTAACACATAATTCCCCTGGTACACCTATTGGAACCACTTGATTATTTTCATCTAAAATATATGACTTAAAATTATATATTGGCTTACCTATTGGAACTACTTGATTTTCACTTATGCTATCGACATATTCCCATACAGTTGAACAAATTGTTGTTTCAGTTGGTCCATACGCATTAATATATTTTACTTTTTGACTCCATTTATCTAATAGTTTTTTACTTATTGCTGATCCTGCTGTAATTAATAGCCTTAATGTTTTTAGTTTATTAGAATCTAACATTGCTAAATACTCTGGCGGTATTGTTACAACAGTAATTTCATTACGATTTAAATATTCAATAAAATAATCACTATTATTTATAATATTTTTTGGCATCACATGTAATTGCGCACCATTTAACAACGCCATTGTATATTCCCATATTGAAGCGTCAAAAGATACACTGGCAAATAATATAATTTTATCTTTATCCGTCACTTTTAGTTTATTTACATATGTATTTCTTAAATTATTTATACCAACGTGCTCAACCATTACTCCTTTTGATTTCCCTGTTGAACCAGATGTATAAATTACATATGCCAAATCTTTACTACTCGAATAATTTCCAAGATTACATTTATTTTTGCTATATATTTTTTTGTTTTCTATATACAATATTTCATAGTTCTTTTTTAGCTTATATTTTAAACTTGAATTTGTTATAAGTATGTTCGTTTTACTATCCTCAAGCATATGATTTATACGTTCATCTGGATAATCAGGATCTATTGGCAAATAAGCACCACCTGATTTCAATACTGCTAATATAGCTATAATCATATTTTCGGAACGTTCGAGCATAATTCCAACTAAAACCTCTGTCTTAACGCCTTTACACCTAAGGGTAAAAGCAAGTTCATTTGCCTTTTCGTTGAGTTCCCTATATGTTAAACTATTTCCATCAAATACCACAGCTACATTATCTGGTGTTTTTAAAACCTGTTCTTCAAACAATTCTTGTATTGTTTTATTTTTTGAATAAGTAAATTCTGTATTGTTATATTCTGTTAACAGCTTTTGTTTTTCATAACTTCCGATTATAGAAATTTCACTCATCTGAACATTTATATCATTACATACACTGGTTAATATATTATTTAAATGATCAAGCAACATATGAACATAATATTCGCTATACAGCTCTTTATTAAATTCTACATTTAAACAAATAAATTTACCTTGTATTGAAACAGTTATTTTTACTTTGCTGCTTAGCGGTTCATTATCAAATACTTGGTGCAACCCCTCAAGTATCAGTAATATATCTGTTAAGGGAGATTCTCCAGTGTTTTCCTCATCTGAAACCAAGTCATATATTTTATGTATAGGATAGTTTGCATGCTCATATGCTTCCCTAATATTTTCTCTTGCTGCCACCAATATTTCCTTAAATGATAATCCTTCTTTTATATCCTGAATAATCGGAATTCTCTTGTTAATAATATTAGATATATTATCTTGCTTTAATATATTTGTTTCTACAGCTACTTTTTTATAATTAGAATATTTAAACAGTAATACAGTGACTATGGAGTACATATATGCATATATATTCTCACTAGAATTATTACATAACTTTAATATTTTGTTACTTATATCCTCACTAACAAAGTAACTTAATTCTTTGATAGTACATGCTTTAGTCTCAACTCGTTTAAACGGTACAGTAGTTTTCATAAAATCATTACTTACTTTACTTTCCCAATATTTCTGTTCATTTTTTATAAGCTCATTTGGTAT
Source organism: Bacillus sp. FSL L8-0152 (assembly GCF_038006365.1). NCBI lineage: Bacteria > Bacillati > Bacillota > Bacilli > Caryophanales > Bacillaceae > Bacillus > Bacillus sp. FSL L8-0152. The sequence goes on along the minus strand of NZ_JBBOVB010000001.1, from coordinate 1,115,955 downwards.
ACTGATGTTTATTTTATTATTCATAATGCCTCCTTTCTTGTATATGTATGTTACGTATAAATACCTAACATACATATACAATTATAAAATTTTAAACTTAACTATTTATATTTTGATAATCTTAAAAGTTAAAATCCGTAGCATATTGAATTTCTTTAACTTTCCCATAATTCTGAGTAAGTTTTATATCATCAATTCTAATTTCAGGATTTTCTGCTATATGTCGCATAACTTCAATAAAATGCTGTTTCATCGTCTCTATTGTTTCTCTTTTAAACAAGCTTGTTGAATACTCTAAATCTATACTAATTTCACCATTTGAATCGTTGGCAACTAATGATATATCAAACTTTTGAACATTCGTTATATCCATATACTCTTTGAATACCAATTCCTCATGTGAAGATTTACATCTTTCTATATTTTGAAACACAAACAAGACATCAAATATTGGATTTCTATTTATTTTTCTTTCTAGCTTTATTGATGAGATTAATTCTTCAAACTGATAATCTTGATTCGTATAATCTTGTAATACCTTATCTCTTACTGATTTAATATATTCTCGGAACGATAAATCGCCATCTACCATAGTTCTTATTGCTAACGTATTAACAAACATACCAAGCATATTTTCTAAATCACCATGATTTCTTCCTGCTATTGGGCTTCCCACTATTATGTCATCTTGTCCACTATATTTTGATAAAAGTATAGCGAAACATGAAAGTAATGCCATATACATTGTACCACCTGTTTCTTTAACAACTTCCTTTAGAGCTTTAATTATTTCTTCATCAATCTCAAAATGTATACTATCACCTTCAAAATTCCGTTGTTCTAACCTTTCGTAATCAGTAGGAATATTTAACTCAGGAATTTCTCTTTGGAATTGTTTTAACCAATATTCTTCTTGTTTTTTATAATTCTTACTTTCTTTTCTCTTCTTATACCATTCAGAATAATCCTTATACTGCAACTGAAGCCTGTCTAACTCCTGTCCTGAATATATTTCATTAAGTTCCTTCTTCATTATTTCAATTGTTGTTCCATCAGAGATGATATGATGCATATCAATTAAGAATATATTTCTTTTTTCTCTTAAATTTATAACCTTTAACCTTATTAGAGTTTCATTTTTTAAGTCAAATGGTTGTATAAATTTTTCATATATAGATTTTACTTCCCCCTCACTTGAAACGTGAATTCTATCAATATTGAAGTCTAGCGCCTCAAACTTATTAATTTTTTGGAACACTACCCCATCTTTCATATTAAATGTAGTTCTTAATATTTCATGTCTTTTCATTAAAGTTTCCAATGCAAATTTAAATTTATTAAAATCAAAATCGCCTACTATCTCAATAGCGCTAGGCATATTGTACGCAGTGCTATCTTTATGTGCCTCTTGTAATAAATACATTCTTTTTTGTGCTGATGATGCTTCATAGTATTCTTTGTCTTCTGCTTTTTCTATTTTTGAATACAAAACTTCTTCTAAATATTCTATATACTCACTTAATTCCTTTATTGTTTGATATTTAAATAATTCTTTTAATGGAACTTCTTTATTTAACTCCTTATGAATTCTAGACATAAGTATAGTTGCTTTTAAAGAATGTCCTCCATTATCAAAGAAATTATCATTTATCCCTATCTTTTTAACACCTAATACCTCACTCCATATTCGTACTAAAGCTTCTTCAACTTCATTTCTTGGAGCTTCATATTCAGTTAGGGGTGTATCTATATTTAGGTTTATCAGTGCTTTTCTATCAAGTTTTCCATTAGCAGTTAGTGGCATCTCTTCTACTTGTATAAAGTAAGCTGGCACCATATATTCTGGTAATGTTTCTTTTAAGTAATTTTTTAAGTTTAATTCCTCAAGATTTTTCTTACTTACTACATAAGCACATATATATTTTTCTTTGTCTTCCTTTACCACAGCTGCTGCTTCTTTGATGTTTTCATGTTGTAATAATCTATTTACTATCTCTCCAAGCTCTATTCTATATCCCCTTATCTTAACTTGATCATCTATTCGTCCAAGGAATTCTATATTTCCATCAGGCAACCACCTTGCTAAGTCTCCAGTTTTATACATCTTTGCGCCAATTTCAAATGGATTATCTATAAACTTTTCAGCTGTTAATTCTTTCTTGTTTACATAACCCCTTGCTAGTCCATCTCCAGCTATATATAATTCTCCTATCACACCTACAGGAACAACTTCATTATTCTTTAAAACATATAGTTTCGTGTTATCTATAGGTTTCCCTATTGGTATTACTTTCCTATCATCATCACTACAATCAAAATACGATACATCTATAGTAGCTTCCGTTGGACCATATAAATTTATAAGTTTTTTTTCATTTTCAAATATTTTATAAAACTTTGATACCTGCTTAAAGTTTAATGCTTCTCCACTAGAAAATACTTGTCTTAAACTCGATAATTTTATATTCGTTATATTTTCTTCTACACAGTATAAGAAAACATCTAACATAGAAGGTACAAAATGCATTGTTGTTATTTCATATCTATCTATAGCCTCAATTATCTTCATAGGATCTTTTTCATCATTAGGACTAAGTATGCATACTTTCGCCCCTACTAATGACCACCACAAAATTTCCCAAACAGAAACATCAAAAGTATAGGTTGTTTTTTGTAAAATAGTATCTTTTGCACTTAATGGGTATTTTTTCTGCATCCAATTTAGTCTGTTAACTAATGATTTGTGTTCAATCATTGCCCCCTTAGGATTTCCAGTTGTACCTGAAGTATATATTACATACGCTAAGTTATCTGATTTATTTATTTTCTCTAGATTACTAGAATCCATACTAAATAATTCTTCATTAAATAAATCGATAACTTCACCTTCAAATTCTATACCTTCTACTAAATTATTTTTACTTAATAGAATCTTACTTTCACTGTCCTTTAGCGTATATTCTATTCTTTCCTCAGGATGATTCGGATCTATTGGTAAATACGCTCCCCCTGCTTTTAAAATTCCCATTATTCCCACTATCATCTCTGGAGATTTTTCCACCATTATCCCTACTATAGAGTCCGCCTTAACTCCTTTAGCTCTTAATACCCTTGCAAGACTATTTGCTCTTTCATTTAACTCTTTATAAGTTAACTCTTCATCATTAAATACCAGAGCTGTATTGTTAGGGATTCTTTCTACTTGCTTTTCAAATAATTCTTGAATGGTCTTATCTCTGGGATAATCTACTCTTGTATTATTAAACTCATATAGAATTTGTTTTTTCTCTTCTACCGTTATTACTTCGATTTCCCGAATTTTGATTTCTTCATTCTTTACGATACACTTTAACACTTGAATATAATAATTACATAAGCTTTCTATCGTTTCTTTTTTAAATAGTTTTGTACAATACTCTATACTGCACGTTAACGAATCATTTTCCTCTGCAACATACAAGGTTAAATCAAACTTCGAGATATCACTTACGTTATCGATTGGTTTTAATACAATATTCTCCAACCTCTCTTCATCTCGACCATTCGAATCCCCCATACTAAACATAACGTCAAATAATGGATTTCTACTCGCATCTCGTCTGATATCCAATTTTTCAACTAATGCCTCAAATTGATAGCTCTGATTCTCATACGCTTCAAGAGCAGTTCTTTTTACCCCCGCCAAAAATTCAGAATATTTCATATCACCTTCAGACTGATTTCTAATAGCTAACGTATTTACAAACATCCCCATGATACTTTGGAAATCTGCATGTGACCTTCCCGCTATTGGTATTCCGATTACAATATCCTCCTGTCCACTGCATTTGGATAAGAGGATATGAAATGCAGATAGCAATACCATATGCATAGTTGTTCCCGTTTCTTTTGTTAAATTTCTTAAACTTGTAGTTAGCTCTTCTCCTACTTCAAAATGAACACAATCTCCCTCATGACTTTGGATAGCTGGTCTTTCACAATCATATGGTAAATTTAACACTGGGATTTCACCTTGGAATCGATTGATCCAGTATGATTCTTGTTTTTTCATCTCATCTGATTGCAAGAAAGTATTTTGCCAAACTGCGAAATCTTTATATTGTAGGTGTAAATCTTCCAACTTTTCACCATTATAAAGCTTCGTAAAATCTTTTATTAATATATTCACAGATGTACCATCCAATATGATATGATGCATATCTATAAATAAATATATTTTCCCTTGAATCTCCACAAGCTCCACTCGAAATAGCGGTGCCTTTTCTAAGTTAAAAGGCTGAATGAATTCTTTTACCACTACATCAATTTCCTTATCACTTCGATATTCTTTTAGGGTAAAATCGTAAGATTCCGCTATCTTTTGAACAATCTCATCTTCGACGACTTCAAAAGATGTCCTTAATCCTTCATGTCTTACAATTAGTTCTTGAACTGTCTCTTCTATTTTCTGCTTATGAACCTCACCTTCCAATTCGAACACAACTGGCATATTATACACAGTACTATGTTTACTAAATTCTTGAAGAATATGCATTCTCTTTTGTGCTGATGAAGATTCATAGTATGCTTTCTTTTCTATTTTGTTTATCCCTACATATCGGCTTGTTTCTTTCAAGCGTATATAATCGCTTAATTTTTGTATTGTTTTCAATTCAAAAATTTCTTTTAACAGTAATTCTACCTGAAATGTCTTGTGTATTTTCCCCATTAATATTATTGCATTTAAGGAATGCCCACCTAAGTCGAAGAAGTTGTCATTGGTACCTATTTTTTCAATTTCTAAAAGCTCTCTCCATATATTTACTAGTTTTTCTTCTACCTCATTTCTTGGTTCTTCATGTTCTTTTAAGATTTCCTCTAAAATTGGTTCTGGAAGCATCTTCCTATCCAGCTTTCCATTCGGGGTTAATGGCATCTTCTCTAACTTCATAAAATAGGCTGGAATCATATATTCCGGTAAACTACCGCTTAAATAATTTCTTAAATTTAAATCTCCTAGTTCTTCGTCACTTACTACATATGCACATATATACTTTTCATCTTTTTTATTTTCTTTTACTACTACTGCCGCCTCTTTAACACTATTATGCTGTAGTATTCTGTTTTCTATCTCCCCAAGTTCTATTCTAAATCCCCTTATTTTCACTTGATTATCCATTCTTCCTAGAAACTCTATCTCTCCATTAGGCAACCATCTCGCTAAATCCCCAGTTCGATACATTTTCTTTCCTGGTTCAAAGGGATTTTCTACAAACCTTTCTGCTGTCAATTCTAATTTATTGAAATATCCTCTTGCTACACCATCCCCACCAATACATAATTCACCTTCAACACCTATAGGCGTTTGCATATTTTTATTCAATACATATACACTTGTATTACTTAGCGGCCTACCTATTGTTATTTTTCCATCTTGTTCTAGCAGTTTTATTGTTGACCATATTGTTGTCTCTGTTGGTCCGTATACATTGTAAATCTTTGTATCTTTATTCTTATTCCACTTTTTAAATAAACTTGATGTTACTTCTTCTCCACCTACTAATACTAATTGCATATTATTCATGGATTCTTGAAATTCTTCATTTTCCAAAAGAATTTTCAATCTTGAAGGAGTACTTTGCATTACTTCTATTTCATTTTCATCTATAATTCTTGCTAGTTTCTTACTATCAACACACGCTTCATTACTAGCAATTATAACCTTTAATCCATTTGTTAATGGCACCAGGGTTTCAAACCCAAAGATATCAAAGCATATCGTTGTAATGCATAATATATTTCGATATGAATTCAATTTAGTTTCTTTCGTTATTCCATGTATAAAATTGTTTACCTGTCTATGTTCTATCATTACCCCTTTTGCTTGACCAGTCGTTCCTGAAGTATAAATAACATATGCTAAATCACTCGGCTGATTTATTTTTTCCACATTACTGAATTCACCTTCAAATATGGTGTTATCAAGTAAATCAATAACTTTACCATTAAACTTTATACTATCCATTAACCCCTTTGTACTCAATAATACTTTACTTTCACTATCATTAAGCATAAACTTTATTCTGTCTTTTGGATAATTCGGATCTATAGGTAAATACGCTCCTCCGGCCTTTAAGATCCCCATTATCCCTATTATCATTTCTAAAGACTTTTCTACCATAATTCCTACAATAGAATTTGATTTAACACCTTCACTTCTTAGTATTCTGGCTAGTAAATTTGATTTGTCATTTAATTCTTGATAAGTTAAACTTTGTCCCTCAAACTCCACAGCTATTTTATTTGAATTCTTTTCTACTTGTTCTTCGAATAACTGATGTATAGTTTTATTTATCGGATATTCACAAAATGTATCATTGAAATCGACTAACAGCTTATTTTGCTCTTCACCTGATAACATTTGAATATCTGATATTAATACTTTTCCGTTTTCTACTACTTCATATAATATTGATTCAAAATATCCCCCCCATCTATTAATTGTTTCTTCATGAAATAAATCACCCTTATATTGCAAGTTGATATTAAATTCCCCATTTTCTTCAAGGATTTCAAAGAGAAAATCAAATGTGGTGGCCTTTCCTTTATAATCGTATTTCTTAACCTCTACGTCTTTAATTTTAAATATTCTTTCATTTATATTCTCATAAATAAACATTGTATTTACTATTGGATTCCTATTCACTTCTCTATTTACATTTAATTTATTTACAAGTACGTTAAATGGATATTCCATATGAGAATATACATCTATTAAGTTTTGTTTTACTTCATGTAAAAAGTTTTGGAAAGTTTTATTCTCATTCACATAATTTTTTAAAATAACTGTATTAGTAAACATGCCGATACAATCATCAAACTTACCATTCCCCCTAGTTGTAACAGGAGTTCCAATTAATATTTCATTATCATTTGATAATTTGTGCAATAAGATATTAAAAGCAGCAACTAAAATCATAAATAATGAACTTTCATTTTTCATTGCTAATTTTTTTAAGCTTACAACTAAATCCTCTTTAATTTTCATATTTACGGTGTTTCCAGTACGTTCATTAATTAAAGTTGCATTACTATCCACCGGAATATTTACAGGACCAATCTCTCCTGACAAATTTTCCATCCAGTACGCTTCACTTTTTTTCGCTTTATCTGAATCTAAATATTTTTTTTCCCACTCTACATAATCTTTATATTGTTTCGCTAATGGCTCTATATCAACATCACAATAGGCTTTCATAAATTCCTGGGCCAATATATTTAAGGACATACCATCTGCTATAGTATGATGAATATCTATTAACAATGCATATTCATCATTTGAAATTTCAATTAAATTCACCTTGAAAAGTGGAGCCTTTGATAAATCAAACATAGTGATTGTTTCATCAATTACTTTCTCAAGATTTTCAGAAGCTTCCTTCTTAATTACTTTAACCCTAAAATCTACATTTTCTACTACATCTTGTAGTAGCTCCTCATCCTCAATATAGAGTCTTGTCCTTAAAATATCATGTCTTTTAATTATTTTCTTAAAAGCCTGCTCTATCTTATCTACATTTACTTTCCCTTTCATTTCTAAAACGCCAACTACATTGTAAGGATCTTGTCCATCCTTTAAAATATGTGTAAATAAATTCTTTTGCGCTAAGGACATAGGTATCCTTGTATCATTGTCTCCCTGTAAAGCGAAAAAACCACCTTCCCTTAATTCATAAATAGTTTCTTTAATTTTTTCTTCAACTAATCGAATATCTACTTCTGTTATTTCTGTACAGAAACAACAAGTTCTTCTTTCCCATGTGTATATACCCTTATACATCAAAAGGTAAAAGAATAAATCCAACTCGATAGGTAATAAAGATGGATCATACTTTCCAAAAGACTCAAATTTAAATTGCGACCCGAAATTTTTTACATTAATAGGTATTTTTTCCGTTTTGAAAAATTCATTTATTCTTCCAACAAAATCCCTTGTTTTTTCATTCACTTCATTTTGAAGAGCTTCTCCTTTTTCCTTCATATAAGAAAGGACAGCATATGCTGCAGCCATAGACAATGGGTTTTTACAGAAAGTTCCTGCAAAAATGACCGCTTTATTTTGCGGCTTAGATTCGTCGCCAAACAGCCAATTTCCTCCATCAATCTTGTCTAAATATTTCCCTTTACCTGCCACTACCCCTATAGGCATTCCTCCGCCTACTATTTTTCCATACGTAACCATATCTGCCTCTATTCCAAAATAAGCCTGCGCTCCACCTTGTTGGATTCTAAAGCCAGTTATCATTTCGTCGAAAATTAATATAATGCCTGTTCTGCTAGTTAATTCCCTTAATCTTGTCAGAAACTCTTTTGGTTGGAAACCTGGTTTTCTACTTTGTACCGGTTCTACTAATACAGCTGCAATTTCATCTTGATGCTGCCTAATATATTCTAATGATTCTTGCGAACCATACATTAAACTTACTGTATCTTGTATAGCGCCATAAGTTGATCCTTCTGATGTTGGAAATTCCCCTTGATCATCAGAGCTTGAAAGTACAGTATCAAAAGTTCCATGATATGAACCTGCAAATTTTACTATCTTGTTCTTTTTTCTAACTGCTCTAGCTATTCTAAGTGCAACCATTACTGCTTCAGTTCCAGTATTACAAAATCCTACTCTCTCTACTTTTGTAAACTCTTTAATTAATTCAGCAACTTTCCCCACTAATTGTGATTGCGGTCCTAATTCTATTCCCTTGTCTAACTGATTCTTAATTGCTTCTTTTATAAATGCAGGATTGTGACCAAAATAATGAACTCCATAACCTATAGCTAAATCTATATATTCATTACCATCAACATCCCAAAATCTACAACCTTCGGAACGGCTTGAAACTACCGGGTATAGCAATTCTTTTAAAGTCGTTCTAAAATTCAATGAGTTAATCCAATCTGATAAAACATATCTATACCTTGTTGCGTATGCTTTAGATTTTTCTGTTTTTTCATTATATTTCTCAAGAAAATCATGAATAAATCTTTTTTGTCTTTCAGTTAAACTATCTTTCTCAAGCACCCACCCACTATAATTTAAATTAGGAGGCGTACTTCTTTGTTCAACTTTATTTTTAAGCCCTTTATCACTAATTGTTTCCCTACTTAATTTTCTTATTTGCTCTAATTGATGTTGAATATTATTGATTTGATTATCAAATTCATTTAAAAAGTTTCCATCAATTCTACTTATATTTACACTACTTTCTATGAGTTTTTCATCTACACTACCAACAGCAATATTAATTTCTTTATAATTCTCATGAATATATCTACTGATTTTTTCCACCGTGTTTAATTCTTCAAAAAATTGATTAAGTGAAATATCTAAATTGTATTGACTATCAATTTTTTTCTTGAAATTCATTAATATTAAAGAGTCAAATCCTAATGAAAATAAATTAACATATGAATCGATTTCATCAATTTCAAGCCCAGTTATTAAATTTATTATTCCCTTTAATTCTAAACATATCTCATCTACATGTTTACTACCTTTAATATCCTCTGATTTGTGGAATTTAACCTCGCTTAACTCATCAACTTCAATCACTCTATCTATCCCTTTTATTTCTAAAAGTTCCTCTTTTTCAATTTTTTTATTAGAACTTTCTTTTACTACACTTCTTAATTCCTTCAAAAATTTCTTTCGCTGAAATGGATAATTCGGGAGACTTACTTTTTTCTTTTCATATGTTTCATAAAATGAATTCCAATCAATTTCTACACCACGTAAAACTAAAGAAGAAAGAGATTGAAATAATTGCTTATAATCTGTTACACCTTGTCTTAGAGATGGTAGACAATCAATATTTTCATCACTTATACACTGACTCGCTAAACCGGATAATGTAGCATCTCCACCAATTTCAATAAATGTAGTAATCCCCATACTCCTAGCAGTTTCTATTGCCTCTTGGAATTTAACCATTTTTGATAAATGTTCAGACCAATATGTTGTCTTACCTAAAGTATCGACATTTTCTAATCTTCCAGTAACAGTTGAAATCATATTAATCTTAAGATTCTCAAAATTAACCTCACTAATATTCTCAGCATAGTCCTGAGAATAAGGTATCATTAAATTCGAATGGTAAGGATGTTCAATATTCAATTTATTAATAAATACTTTTTGTTTTATTTGTATCATCTCTATTACTTTGTCAATTTCGTCGCCTAGTCCTGAGATTGTTACATTTTCAGGTGCATTTATCGCTGCAATTGATACGTTCTGACATCCACTTTCATGTATAGCAGCTTTTACATTCTCAACATTAGTAAGAACACCAACCATTTTTCCATCTAGATCTATTGCATCCATCATTTTACTTCTATGCGAAATCATTAATACAGCATCATCTAAACTGATAAGACCACCATAATATGCCGCAGCATACTCGCCGATACTATGCCCGATAACTAACTTCGGTTTAACACCAAGTGATTCCCATACTTTTGTCAATGCACATTCAATCGAAAAAATGATTGGCTGTGAATAAACAGGATTTTTTATTAAATCCTCATTATCGTCATACATAGCATCAATAATTTCTATATTTAACATTTCTCTAAATTTTTCATTACATAAGTCGAGCATTTCTTTAAATGGTTGTGATTGTGCATAAAATGTCTTTGCAATATCCTTGTAAATAGAATTTTGACCAGTGAATAGAAAAGCAATATTCCGATTAACAGAATGTTGTTTCTTGGAAGAATACATCGAAAATTTATCCGGGTTGTTGAGAGCTTCATCAAGACCTTTTATAAAATCCTCTTTTTTCTCTGCTTCAATAGAAAACTTAAAATCCATGTGTCCTCTACTTATATTTGTTGTGTAACATATATCAGCTATGGATTCTTGAGTTTCTTCCAAAAAGTTCTTCATATTCGCAATCGATGCTTTCAAAGCTTTTTCACTCTTTGCAGAAAGAGTTAGCATATGATACGTTAATTTATTCAATTTATGATTTTTTTCATTTACCGGTGGTTCTTCTAATATTACGTGAGCTAGTGTTCCACTAAACCCAAATGAACTAACACCAGCTCTTCTTTTCCCACTCTGTTTCTTCCAGTCTATTAACTTGTCAGCCACTTTCACTTTTTTCCAATCAATATTGGAATTCGGGTTTTTAAAATGAATACTTGGTGGTATCTTACTATTTTTTAGAGATAATAATACCTTAATTAAACCCGCCATACCCGACGCTGCCTCTAAATGAGCAATATTTGATTTAGCTGAACCTATGAGTATACTACCATCCCTAGGCAAACTTGATATAGCTTGCGCTTCAATAAAATCCCCCAACTCAGTTCCTGTTCCATGAGTTTCTATATAGTCTATATCGTTTGCAGTCAAATTAGCTTGTTTCAAAGTCTGCATGATGACATTTTTTTGTGATATTCCGTTTGGAGCAGTAAAGCCATTTGTTTTTCCATCTTGCCCTACAAATACACTCGTTACTATTGCATCGATATTATTTTTATCTCTTTTGGCATCCTGTAACCTTTTCAGTATTACTACCCCACAGCCTTCACCACGTCCAAATCCGTCTGCAGAAGCATCAAATGCCTTACACCTTCCATCTTTTGATAAACCATGAGTTTTAGAGAGACCTATAAAAGATTCCGGGGATAACAATAAATTTACCCCACCTACAATAGCTAAATCACAATCACCATTTCTTAAGCTCTGTACCGCTCCATTCAAAGCAACAATCGAAGATGAACAAGCTGTATCATATGACACAGCTGGTCCTTTCAAATCATAAAAGTATGCAATTCTTCCACTAGCAGCATTAAATGATGTTCCGGTTGTTGAGTATGGATTTATATCATCAACATTGCCTGACAGCATTTCAGCCTTTGCATAGTCTAGAGAATTCATCCCTATAAATACACCTGTTTTACTTCCTTTAAGCTTCTCTATATTTACACCAGCATTTTCTAGAGATTCCCAACTTACTTCAAGTAATAGCCTTTGTTGGGGATCTATAGAGCTAGATTCAATTGCAGATATTTCAAAATGTGCATTATCAAATTCTCCAATTGGAATGTCTAAAAATGCCGCGTGTTTAGTATACATTTTTCCGGGTTTATCCATATTTTCATTGTAATAATGATCTTTATCAAATCTGCTCTCTTTAATTTCTGTAACAGTATCAATACCATTCTCTAAAATATCCCAAAAAGCGTCAGGATTATTTGCTCCTCCAGGAAATCTACAGCTATAACCAATAATTGCTATCTCTTCTTTTTCGTTAATTTTTTTCAGTTGATCTGATAATTCATTTATCTTTTTCGAAGCGTTTTTTAATGCACTTTTATATTTGTTTATATCTTGATCCATATTTTCAACCAGCCTTTCTAGTTAATGAGTGATTCGATTTCTGTCAGAATATCCTCCGTACTCACTTCTTGTTCCTCTAGCTGTTTCGTATGTTCATCAACAAAAAATACATCATTCAATAGATACATTGCTAACTTTCTTAAGGACGGATAATTAAAAAATATAGATATATCCATGTCTATTCCCGTTATTTTATTTAGCTCATTTCTCATGGAAAATACCATAAGTGAATCGGCACCTTGTTCCGTTAAGGAAATATCAACAGATAATGATTCAGTATCCTTGAATCCCATTATTTTCCCAAGAACGTTTTGAAGATGATTTACTAGAAAATCATTTCTCTCATCTGGATTCAATTCTTCCAATTGCTCTAAAAAACTGAACTCATTTCCAGTTGCTTCTTTTCTCATTTCAGAAGTTTTATTATCTATCATAACTTTAGATAAATAATCTTTTACCGCTTCGCTAGAAATCTGGTTAACAAATATGTTCCAGTTCACATCTGCAATTAATATTGCATCCTCACTCTCATGAAACAATTCATTAATAATTTTCTTGCCACTTTCAGGAGATATATTTCCAATTCCCAAATTAACCATATTTTTACTCGTATTTTCATGTTCATCAGCCATCCCAGCACCTTGCCAAGGTCCCCAGCAAACAGTTGAAGTATAAAAACCTTGTGCATTTCTATAATGAGAAAATGTGTTTAAGAAATAGTTTGCTGCTGCATAGTTACTTTGACCTACATTACCTAGCAAAGATGTGATAGAAGAAAGCATAATAAAGAAATCTATCTCTTGATTCTTCAATGCATTATGAAGGTGCATTGTACCAATAACCTTTGGATTTAATACTTCCACAAAATCTTCCCACGTTTGATCCATAATCATTTTATCCTTTAATGTTCCAGCAGCATGGATAATCCCTTTAATCTCAGGCATGGTGCGATTCACTTCATCTATTATTCTATCTACATCTTTGCGAACCGAAACATCCCCTTGTAATATCTGAATTTCAACCCCATTTTTCGTTAATTTTGTCGTATATTCATTAGAGCCTCTTCTGCTTACTAGAACAATATGTTTTGCCCCTCTATCGACAAGATATTCCGCATAAATCAAGCCTAATGCCCCTGTTCCCCCAGTAATTAGATAGGTTGCATTTTCTTTAATTTCAAGTGATGTTGTACGATTCTTTTCCACCTTACTATCGTTAGATTTTCTCATTAACTTTGGTACATACCTTTTCCCATTATATCTAAGACAAACTTGCTTACCTTGGTCCTCCATCATTTCTTTTACTACCCGCATATCATTGTCCTCTTGCAAACAACTCCAGTCCACATCTATAATGCCACCCCAAAGCTGAGGGTGTTCAAATCTAACTACTTGTGAAAATCCCCATAATGTAGATTCTGCAATATTGATATTTTCTGAACCTACTACTTTTTGTACATCCTTAGTAATTACCCATAATTTCATTTTGTCTGCAAGTTTCAATTTATTAATTGATTGAACAAAATATAATAAACATCTTAATCCCGTATTTTGACTATCAACAACTTTGTCCATAGTCATATAAGATTCTTCCTTATAATTTATTCCACTTGCATAGACAATTTTATATTTTTTCGAATTGTATTTAGTATCTATCTCTTTCAATAACTCATAGATTTCTTCCTTATTGTTACCGGATATATAATAACTGTCTTGATTAACTGTATTGGAACCTTTTCCAACTATGCTAATGGTACTAGCTCCAAATCTTTCAAATTTATCTTTTATAATGTTTACTGCTTTTTCATCATCAGCTACGATAATTACTTTCTCATCATTATCAAGTCCAACTTCTTTATAATCATGTTTTTCTTCAAGCCAATGCTTATAGTAGTACATGTCATTAAAATTGTCTTCCAATTCTCTAAGCAAAGTATTTCTATCTGTAAGTTTAGCCATTACATTCTTCATCTCAAATATATTTTCTCCAAGCTCATTGTAAACCATAATTTCAGCTATCAACACGTCATTTTGAATCTCTGCTTTTGTATAGCACCATAATTTTTCAGATTTTTTATAGTTATAATTCAATTTCCCTATAAAAAATGGAATGGCTGTTTTCAAAATCCCACTTTCTTTTACATGTAAACTTAATTCATCAAAAGATAACGCTATAGTAGACTGGAATATCGAGTCAATTACACCGGGATAAAGTATATAAGATTCTAAATCCGGAATATCATTCAAAGGTTCTATCAAGCAAATTCCTTCCTGATCTCCTTTCCACATTTTCGTAATACGTTTAAATCCCTCATCCAAATTAAATCCAAAATTTGTTATTGCTTCATAAAAATCAAATTTATATTCATCATCTGCAAATTTAGCAACCAACTTATCGATTGATATATCTTCAAATTCATCAACGTATTCAGTATGATATTTAAAATTCCCTTTGCAATTTAATGTCCATTCTGGATCCTCTTTATTTATATCTTTGCTTATAATATTAAACTTTGTACTATCAGAACTTAAATTCTCTATAAATAATTGAACCTTTCTTTCTTGTTCACCATTTACTATTAGTGGCGTTCTAAATTCAATATTTTCTAAGGTACAGCTTAGCGGATTCTTTAATTGTTTAATTGCCGCTAATAACATTGACACGTGCGCTGCACCAGGTGATATAGATGAATCAAATATAATATGCTCTTTCATAAAATACGGACTTTCTGACGTATACACATTTTGGTATAAAACACCATCATTTAAGAAAGGTGACTGTATCTTTTGCCCCAAAAAGTTATGATGTAACTTTTCAACTTGACTTTTATTAGAAGTAGAATGTTCGAAAATCGGCTGTATCCAATACTTTTTTCTTTCAAATGGATATGTTGGTAGTGAGATCTTGTTCCAATTTCTATATCCTTTGA
This sequence comes from Bacillus sp. FSL L8-0152, assembly GCF_038006365.1. Lineage (NCBI taxonomy): Bacteria > Bacillati > Bacillota > Bacilli > Caryophanales > Bacillaceae > Bacillus > Bacillus sp. FSL L8-0152. The sequence continues at coordinate 1,100,644 of NZ_JBBOVB010000001.1, read as the reverse complement.
AAGCAAGGTTGTCCCAATTAATAGTGGCTCCATTTATATATAACTGAGCTATACTCAACGCAAAATAACCTAAGTCATCCTCTTTTCTCTTTAATGAAGATAATATTTTCTTCTCTTCGCTTAAGGTAAGAATACTTAGAGCGGAGAGAACTCGATCTGAACCTATTTCAAGAAATATTAAATCCTCTTCATTCTTAATTGAAGAAAGTGCATGATAAAAATTCACTCTATCTTTAATATGATTTGTCCAATAGTCTGCATCCAAAACATATGTTTCGTCGACGATTTTTCCAAACAAAGCTGAAGAATATTTTATATATGGTGCGCTATATTCTAATTCACTTGCAATCATCTTAAAATCTTCAAGTATCGAATTCATTAGTTGTGAATGGAAACCATGAGATACCTTTAATTGTCTACTGTCTATTCTTTTTGCTTTTGCGTCCTCTAAAACTTTTTCTACAGCTGTTTTATTACCTGATATTACAATATTGTGTTTTGAATTATAGGCCGCAATTGACACTGACTCCTTATATTCTTCTATTAAAGTGCTAACTGTTTTTTCATCTGCAAAAATCGTGCCCATTGTCCCAGAGCCAGGAGCTGATTCCATGAGTCTTCCCCTCGCAGCAACTAATTTAATTGCAACGTCCAGTGTTAGAACCCCCGATACAACTGCTGCTACATATTCCCCTATGCTATGTCCTAAAACAACCGATGGTTCGATTCCCAAACTTTCCCACAGCTTAAATAGTGAATATTCAATAGCAAATATTAACGGCTGTGCATACATTGTTTTTTTAATTTCATCTTCATTAGCCTTCTCACTATAAATCAAATCAACCAATGATTTCAGAATAAAGGGTTTAAATAGTTTGTCACATTCATCAAAAGCGGTTTTAAATACCAAATTAGTATTATATAATCCTTTTCCCATTCCAACATATTGCGATCCTTGGCCAGTAAACATAAATGCTACTTTACTTTTTCCATTCGTAAGGTAATTATTGTAATCCAAATTTGTAAATACTCCATCACAATAATTTCCTGATATATACAATTCCATTTTTTCTAACAATTCAGCTTTTGATTTCCCCACAACTGCAAATCTATATAGGAAATCCACTCGATTTCTATTTGCCGTATAGAGAATATCCTCAATACTTGCATGTTCATTTTCCTTAATATATTTCGTAAAGTTTTTGATTTGTTGAAATAAGGAATCTTTTGTCTTTGCAGATAACTTTAATATAAAATCAAATCCATCTTGTGTAATTTCTTCGATTTTCTTCATCTTAGGAGATTCCTGAACGATTATATGAGCATTAGATCCCCCAAAGCCGAATCCATTTATTCCTGCTATTCTTAATTTATGATCACTATTCCAAGGTGTATGTTTAGCTACTACCTCAACAGCAGATGCATCCCAATTGATAAATGGATTTGGTTCCTGAAAGTTTAAATTTCCAGGTATTATGTCGTTTTTAAAAGACAACAATACCTTTATCATACTTGCTATACCCGATGCTGCTTCAAGATGGCCAATATTCGATTTAACTGAACCTATCTTTAATGGATCGGCCTTCTTCCTATTGATACCATAAGAATCCGCAATCGCATGTACTTCAATTGGATCACCAAGTTTTGTACCAGTTCCATGTGTTTCAACATAATCTATATCCAAATCTGTTAAGTTTGCATTCTTCAAAGCTCTTTTAATTACCATTTTCTGAGATTGCCCATTAGGAGCCGTTAATCCATTACTTTTACCATCTTGATTGATACTTGTACCACGTATTACCCCTAAAATATTATCATTGTCTTCTATTGCATCTGACAATTTTTTAAGTAAGATAACACCCGCTCCCTCTCCTCTTCCGTAACCATTTGCTGAAGCATCAAAAGTCTTACTGTGACCGTCTGGTGACAATGCTTGCAATTTAGAGAAACCTACGTTCGCCACTGGGGTCAAAATTAAATTCACACCACCTACAACAGCTGCATCCACCTCTCCTGACTCTATGGCCTTACACGCAAAATGTAAGCCAGTAAGCGAAGACGAACATGCTGTATCAACAGATACACTAGGCCCTTCAAATCCAAATGTATAAGAAATTCTCCCACATGCTGTGCTAGAAGTTGCTCCAGTTAATGAATAAGCATCTATTTTAGATAAATCTCCAGAATTTCTATGAGAAAACGAATACTCTTCTCCTGAAATTCCTATATATACTCCAGTATTTGTTCCATAATATCTTGTAATATCTAAAGATGCATTTTCAAAAGCTTCCCAAGTTAACTCTAGTAATATTCTTTGTTGAGGATCTAGTGCCATTGCCTCTTTAGGAGAAATATTGAAAAATTGCGCATCAAATTCATCAATCGGCTTGTTTAAAAAACCACCTTTATTGGTATATACCTTTCCAGGAACACTTGGATTAGAATCATAATATTTTTCAACATCCCATCTGTTTTCAGGAACATCAGAAATACAACTTATACCATTTACCAACAAACCCCAATACTCATCTGGACTATTAGATCCTCCCGGAAAACGGCAACTCATTCCAACAATAGCTACTTGATTTTTATCATCATCTGCATTTTTCATTTCAAAAACATTTCGATTCATATCGCCGTTCTCATTTTTCAATACATTAAGAATATAATCTGTATATTTATTAACAGACGTGTAATCAAATAATGATGAAACTGGAATCGAGATATTAAATTTCTGGTTCACTTGATTCACAAACTCAGGTATATTAACTGAAACCATTCCGTACTCTGTAAACGGTAGATTATAATCATTTATTTTTAATCCTACCATTCCCTCTAGCAACTCAACAATATATCCTAATACTTTATCCCTTGAAAGCATTTTATTTTCGCTATGATTCAAATTCTCCTTTGTATCATTTAGCATATTTAATTTCTCCTTTATTGAATTAAATTCTCCATTATTATATCTCTTAGTAAGTTCAGCTCTTCTTATTTTCCCACTTGTCGTTTTAGGTATTTGCGAAATCGGAATCACTTCATCTATCATTAATCCAACTATTTCAAAGATATTTTTTTTAATATTCAGACTCTTATCAACGAATGTTTCTAGATCTCCCTTATGATAAACAAAAATGATTGCTTGCTCACGTCTAGTGCCATTATTAAAACCATTACAAGCAACATATTTATTTAATCCACTTTCATCTAAATTTTTGCGAATCACTTCTTCTATGTCATGACAAACATAATTAATGCCATTAACAGTAATAATCTCCTTAGATCTACCAATCATTACAAGTTTGTCGTTACTTATAAACCCGACGTCCCCTGTATTTAGCCATTCATCTTTAGTGAATACTTCTTCTGTTCTAGCCTCATCATTATAATAACCCTTTGAAACACAAGCCCCTTTTACTTTTATATGGCCAATTGTATGCTCCTGGAGATCATTTCCTTGATCATCGGTTATTTTAATATCAATGTTATGAAATGGCTTCCCAAGCTCAACAAATAATATTCCTTCTTTTTGTGTATGTTCATCACAATATTGAATTTTTTCACCCACATTTAAATGCTTTCTATTAAGATTATGAGTTATCATACTGGTATTGTTTTTTGCAAGTGTAACTGCAAGCGTTGCTTCCGCTAATCCATACCCAGGAACAAGAGATTTCTCATTCAAATTATACTTTCCTAATAGCGCAACAAATTCTTTGCATAGATTAAATGAAATCTGTTCTGCACCCATCATAATATTTTTCACACAGGAAAGATCCCATTCTCTATTTGGTTTTCTTCTCTTCATAATTTTCAAAAAGTGTTGCATACCAAAAGAAGGTGTTCCTAAATTTGTTATTCGATACTCATCTACTTTATCGAACCATATAGAAGGTGATCTTACATACGTTTTTACAGGGATATGATATTGATTTACTCCTAATATTATAGGTAATAAATGGAACATAACCATTCCAAAATCATGCGTTAATGGTTTCCAAGAAAGAAATTTGTTGGTATTATCCATATTCATTGATTCAATTGTTCCAAAAACATTAGCAAATACGTTTGAGTTTTGAATAATTACACCTTTAGGATTGCCTGTTGAACCAGAAGAAAATTGAATATATGCTATATCTTCAGGCTTTGAGCCTACTTTACATTTTTCTAATCTTTCACAATTTATATCTGTCTTATAATCTATTGAATTAAAATCTACAACCCTTGATTTTAGCTCATCCATTATCTCGGGATTTAATACCATATTTTTCTTGAGGTTTACTAAGAACGTTTCACTGTCATATAGCAAATATGGATTGTTTAACTTTTTCCACACTCCAGCTAACTTATTACCAGTATATTCACTATCAATTAATTCTACTGGTACAGCTATATAGTTCGACATTAAACATGCCCAAAAACCGTATATCATTGTTTTTAAACTTGAACATTGCAGTATAACTTCTGATCTTTCTGGAATATTCAGTTTTTTTAAATATTTACTTATAATCAAACTTTCAACATACAATTCTTTATATGTAATATACTCTTCTTGATCTCTTGAATTAATAATTGTAATTCCATTGTTCCCCTTCGTTGCCTCATATAAAGCTTCAACTAAGTTTCTAAAATCTTTTTTCATACTATCTCTCCCTGTATAATAGTATCAAAAACTCATGTTAAATGAATTTTTATCCAAAGTCATTTACCCTTAAATATCTGTTTTATTTTGTCGAAACTATTAACTGAAAGTCAAAATCAGCTATGCAGTTTTCTTGTTCATTATAATTACTGAAAAGAAAATATGTTATTTTGATTTTTCCGCAGTCGAAAATTAATAAAATGTTCTTCCTGTTCTATTTGAAAATAAATATTCTTATTTAATAAATATTTTAATGTATAACCTGGAACCTTACCAAAGGAATGCCCAGGGAATATACGCACCACAGGATTAATTACTTTTTTAACCATTTGGATACTCTTAAACATTTCCTTAGCTGATCCACCTCCCCCATCACACATGCCACATCCTTCTATGAATATAGTATCTCCTGTAAACAAACTTTTTTCTAATAAAAAGCACATCCCACCAGCTGTATGGCCAGGCGTTAATAAACATGTGATTTTTGTTTTACCAATAAAAATATTATCCAAATGATTTACAACATTTAAATTTTCGCATTGAAAGTGATAATAAGCTTGTTCAACGGCAGAAATATATACCTGCGCATGATATCGATTAGCCAATATCTCAGCCAAATTAACATGATCAAAATGCGAGTGGGTTAATAAAATCTTATGAAGTTTTACATTTAAATGTGCAATTTTATCTAAAATTAAATCAATTTCCCATGCAGGGTCTACAATTACTGCCTCCTTAGAAAATTTATCAACAATAATATATGTATAATTTACAAATTCCGGATTACGAACCCTTAGTAGATGCACTTGATATGTAACACTCACATTTCTACCTCCCATTAATAGTAATGCGATATATATATATAGTTTATAGACCTTGGCTTTCTTTCTTAAAATTTGTTAATGAGATAACACCAATATTTATCTAACAAATCAGAAATTCAGAAAATTAAATCTCAAAAAACCAATTTGATAAGTTCAAAAAACAGTTAAAGTTTATCCTAATTTAAAATTTTATTACAATGTTTAATATTTACTAAATTAATTTCTTTTCAATACAACAAATGATTTTGGCATAAGGGGCAGGTAACATAGTGAAGGATAACAATTAGGTGATGTTGAATGGAGCATCTTGATTAATCTCTTTAGCACAAATTCCTTCATAGATAATATTAAAAAGCTAGTTCATTTGACTATATTCAATTTACTTCCCAAGTGTAAACCTGATAGTCATTAAAATAATTAGACAATATTTAGTTACGGCTATAATTCTAAAGAAAGCTGGTAACACTTTAATACAAGAATATTACTATATAAAATAATTAGACAATAAATTAATAGTCTCATACTATTTCTTTCTCAAAATAAGTGAAGGAACAGCTTAACCATCAAATCTGGTTTAAAAACTTTTCATCAATGCGTACTTTTGGATTAGTGTAACATTATTGTAGGGAAAAATACTCTTGATATTATATCATTTCGGTTTAAACAATATTAATATCTAATAGACAATTTTAACGTTTAAAATATATTGTCTTATTTGTAATAACATCTATATACATAATACCACAAATTGTTATTTTTACCATTATTTTTTGAAGGTTTTTCATATTTTTTACATTTTTCTTATTTTTTAATAAATTCATATATATTAGTTTCATAGAAGAACACATTCTTTCCTTACATTTAGGTAACATAATACTTTTAAATATAGAAATAATTACTTTTTCAACCTATTCTATAGCTAATAGAATTATTTACTTTAGTACCTGTAAGAAACTCAAAACAACGAGGTATTATGTAACTTGCCATTCAATCTCATGAATTTTTTCAAGGTAAAGATGGCAATATTTTTTATACATCCTGATATGTTTCTTTTTATAGAAAACTACGCTTTTTATTTTAGTAAAACGAATGAATTTTTAATTATTTTTATATTATTAAAATAAAATATCATTTAAATCAATATACTTAATTTTCTAGAGGGAGTTGGAGATGTCATATCACTCCTACCAACCTATTAGATATTGTGTAAAGGTCCTCTCTTTTTTCCATAACTCATATTTATTTTCACATGATTACTCGTAAACTAAATTAATAATATTTCTACCAATATAATTAAACCTATCATTTGGCAAATAGTATGCTGTAAAATACAAATTTAACCACCTTGTCTCAAATTCTGTACCTATTACTTGTTCCATCTTTCTAAAAGAAAGGTAGTTTCATGCATTATATTAAAGTACTTTGGATACCTCTCAACCTTATTATGAATATATAACATACATAAAAACTCTCTCCAATTTATTCCGTTTACAAGGAGTTTATCGTTACCTCAAGCCTTTATAAATAAACTAAGTTGTCTTTCAACAGCATAAAAGGGATGAAAAAATCCCATCCCCTAATTTCTTTATGCTGACTCTTCTACTTTCAAAACCGCCTTTTTCTTTGTGAATTTCCACTTTATCCTATACATAACATAATAAGCAGTCGGTACAATAATTAACGTTAAGAGCGTAGATGCCATTAAACCAGAAATAACCACAATAGCAAGGGATCGAGAGATAAGTCCTCCATCTGTTGACAACGCTAGCGGCATAAGTGCTCCAATTGTAGCAAGGGCTGTCATTAAAATCGGACGGAGCCTTGTTGCCCCTGCTTCTAATATAGCTTCCTTTATAGCCATTCCTTTCTTTTCATTTTGTATAACTCGATCCATCAACACTATGGCATTTGTAACAACAATTCCAATCAACATAAGGAACCCAACAAGCGCAGGCATCCCTAAAGGTTCGTTAGTCATATATAATCCAAGCAAACCACCTGTAAAAAGGAATGGTAGGGAAAATAAAATCGCAAATGGAGCCATTATATTTCCAAATGTCACTAGCATGACCATGAAAACAAGAACAACCGCAATCCCCATAGCAACAATCATATTTTGAAACCCTTCATTCATAGCTTGCGATTGTCCTTCCGAGCGGTACTTTACTCCTTTTGGTAAATCTAGAGTCTTTAAACGTTTATCTATTTCTGCTTGAACGCCAGAAACGTTATCTGTTGTAAATCTTGCACTTACTTGTACATACTCTTGTTGATTCAAACGGTTCAGCGCAGAAGGTCCAGGCTCTTCAGAAAGTGTCGCTACATCCGACAACTTTACCTGTTGACCAAGAGGGCTCATAATCTGTTGACTTGTAATACTTTCAATGGATGTGAGATTATCGCTTTTTAAGCTTACATTCACAGAAGTCGTTTTTCCATCTAATTGTACTGCTGTAATATTTTCACCAGAGATAATTCCCCTTACAAAAGCGGCCACCATCATCGGGTTCAAACCTTTTTCTGCGGCTTTTTCTTCATCAATTGCGAGATTAAGTTGAGGCTTTACTGCGGATAAGTTTGTTTTCACATTAGACAAACCTTTTATATCCTTTATATTCTCTACAATTTTATTACCGGCATTCTCCAGGTCTCTAGTATTTCCGCCTTCCACAATAAGAGCAAATTGCCCTCCTCCACCTGTTATACTAATTGGTGTCAAAGTTGTTTCAATATCAGTCCCCAAACTTCCCATCTTTTCTTTAATATCTTTTTCAAAAGTTGTTACTTCTTCTTTCGTCACGCTATCCTTCAGATCAATAGATAAACCAACTTTTTCTCCTGAAACATTCGTTTGATAACTTTTTATACTCACTTGTTTACTAAGAATACTTTCCATATCCTTCGCCACACTGTTAGCTTTATGAAGTGATGTTCCAACAGGTAAATCTGTTGTTAAATTATATGAGACTGCCTTTTCTTCAGGTAGAAAGTTTTTTGGAATCATCGGCACAAGTACTAAAGATGAAGAAAATACAACAAACGCAAAAATAAGTGTTATCACTTTTTTTTGCATCGCCCAACTCAGCATAAGTTGATATGCTCTCTGTAGCATTGTTTCTTGTGGTTCCTTATGCTTCAAACGCAATAAGAACAATTTAGCAAAAAGTGGTACAACTGTTAATGAAACAAGTAATGAGAATGCAAGTGCCACAATAACCGTAATTCCAAAAGGCGCGAAGAACTTCCCAATAATTCCTGGTACGAACGAAAGCGGACCAAATACCGCCATAGTTGTGATTGTTGAAGATGTAACTGCGCCGCCAACTTCCTTAGCAGCCGTAAGAACCATTCCTTCATCACGCTGTTTACTATTTAACGTTCTTCGGTAAATGTTTTCAATCACTACGATAGAATCATCAATTACCCGACCAACTGCTACCGCAATACCTGCTAACGTCATCATATTCAAACTGTATTGTAAATACTTCATTGTAATCATAGCTGCCAACACGGAAAGTGGAATCGATAATACTGCCACAATCGTAGCTCTTACATTACGCAAAAATACAAATGTTACGATGACAGCAAATAATGTTCCAAGCAACACTTCCTTAAGCATGCTGTTAACCGATTTTTCCACTTGTTTCGAACTATCATACAGTTTGGTCAATTTATACCCATCTGGTAGTTGTAAATCAGACAACTTTTGATTAATTTGCTTTACAACCTCCACTGCGTTCGCCCCTGGCTGCGCTTTAACTGATACAAGAACAGCAGGTGTATCCTTCAATCTTGTATATATCGTTTCTGTTTTACTTCCAAACTCCACAGTTGCCACATCTGATAGTTTTACCGTTTGTACTTCTGTAGAACCTGGCACCATCATTTCCACATTTTTCACGTCAGTAAGTGATTTCAGTTTGTAGTCTGCTTGAACATTTAATGTTTTTTCATTTATATTAACCTGCCCCGCCGGAAAAGAAAAATTGTGTGCTAAAAGCGCCTGCTTCACTACATCATAAGTAATATTCTTTTCTTTCATTTTTTCAGTATCTAGTTTAATAGATAACTGTTTTTCCGTTTCACCGGAAACGTCCACCTTACCTATATCTTCAACAGTAGACAAAGTCGTTTTAATTCTTTCATTCACATATTGCGAAATGTCCGCCTGCTTAGCATTTTCTGAGGAAATAGCAAAAGTAAATATTGGCATCTGTGAGGGTCCATCTTTTATAATGGCAGGTTTCCCTGCCCCATCCGGTAATTTTAGCGACGCAACGGCGCTTGTTACATCTTTCTCTGCCTCATCCAATTTCTGATCCATGTCAAATCCTAAAATAGCAACTACACTGTCACTGTGGGATTGAATATATAAATTATCTAGTTTTTGAATATTAGAGAGTGCAGTTTCTAACGGTTTCCCTATATCCTCTAACCCTTGATCTGGTGTGGCCCCCGCATAAGGAATCTGTATGACTAGATATGGAATATCAACATTTGGCATCTGCTCCATTTTCATGGTTTTAATAGAGTATATTCCACCAACAAAGATAAAAATCATTGCCAAAAAAACAACACCTACATTTTTTAAGGAAAATCGAATCCAAGATTCCATCTCCATTCCTCCTGTTCCTTTGTGTTTATTTTATGTATCAAACGAAACGTTCTGACTGATAGAATCTCATATAAGATACAATCTCTCCCGATTTAAACCATACAGAGACCAAGTTCCTAGCACAAGGGAGCTTTCTTAATATACAAGTCTCTTATTTAAGTTTCTATTTCCACTACACATACAACAAAAATTTACAGACATAGAACGGAAGATTTTTTAAATTATTTTCATATTTCAGATTTCCAGAAACTTAACTATACCTCCTTCTTTACTAAATAACCTCCTGCCATTATTAGAAAAGATTATACCTTTCATACATTTTCCTAATAACTATTATCAGCTCCTATCACCCTCTTCTAATTGTAAATTTTATCCTGGAAATGTCAACCTGAAAAATTCATTTTTAAAAATATTCTAAAAACAATATATTCGCTATTTTAATCCCTGAGTATATCTCATAACCGAACCATATTAGGCGACATCTTATATGTGCTTCTTGCTTTTCTTTATATTCATATCTCCAGTAATAAAATAAAACAAGACAAGACAAGATAAATATGAGGTAAGCCTATAGTTATTCAAGAAAAGGGTACGATTACGGAGTCAGAAGTAAATGTTCAGTTTAAAACATGTTTTAGACGGAACATCCTTTGTCTAATTGAATATTACTATTTGTATTTGTCTTATTAAAATAAAATATTAGACTGTATAGTGAATATCACTAATTTACAAACTGATTTACAGTAGTCTTTAATAACTATTGGCTTAAAATTATAAAGTATCGGGTGAAAAAGTAATGAGGAATCATTCATTTAGAGTTGAACATGAGTAATGTTCTTGTTATAGAACTAGAAGATGTTACTTTTATTGATTACATTCTATTTAGGTATAAATATTACTTGTTTATTAATTCATCCACATCATTTCCTCCTTCCCATATATTAGACGACGCAACCTATGGAAAAGTTTTATACATTCATAAAAAAATACGGATGGCAATAACATTTTTTATAAATCACTTCCTAAGCAAATTACATATAATAAACCGAATAGTCGTTACAATACATTCACCTGAAGAGCGTCTTCCTCCCAAGGCGCTCTTTCATTTTGCAATAAGGATTTTTATAGTCAAGATTCCCCTCAGCTCTAAAGATCGCTAAATGAAAAAGAGAACCCATTTAATCGAGTCCTCCTGCTTCCTAACGCTCACTTAAAGAATCTAATATCTCATGGCCATACAAAGAGGGCTTCATAATATCAAAACCAATAAAGTCTTCATACTGCTTATCTGAAAAATAAAATACGATATTATGAAATAACACTTTTTGCAAATGAGTATCCTGAGAAAGTCTAAATGAGTATATGTATTTATCATCACTTGAAGTTTTCTTTTTATATATTTTACTTCTATTTGTTAATCCTTTTAATTTAAGAGCATTTTCTCCAAAAAACTCAATCCCCACTATACGATCAAATTGATCTATATCTAAATTTAGGTTTGGATTTTCTTCTAATTCTTCAGTCGATTCAATCTCAATTTCTGAAGTGAATGGAATTACATACAGATATGCCATCTGGATTTCAGGGTCATATGTAATTAATTTTTTCATGATACACCTCATATCCGTATTTATTTGTCTTGTTCCCTATTTTAAAACATAATACAATTAAAATGTAACTTAATAAGCTATAACTAGTAGGTGTGGTAATCATCTCTTCCATTTTGAAAAAGGGGGGAGGTGATAAAGTGAAACTTTAATCAGTGGGGGTTTTCTTCATCCCCCACTGATTGTTAGTTGAACCAATCGGACTTTTATGGGCAGTTGATCCCCCACCTAAATTCTTTTCTTTCGCTGAATTTTGAGATGGGGGTCTTACTGCCCATTAAAGTGGGATAAAATGATCGCGATGTTTGTAATTAAATTAGTGTATGGTATCCTAACCGGAGCTGGCGTTGTCATCGGTAGAAGATACGTCGGTCCGTGGCTAATTTCTGTATACAAAAAAGCGAGAACCACCCTGCTTCGTGGAAAAGGTAAGGGCGGTTCTCGGCTAAAACGTTAATGTAATTGTCTTATAACCGCACCTACTACCACCACAATAGTAAGTTAGGTTACAAAGGCAGAAGTTTCTCAGGCTTCTGTCTTCTTTATTTTATGCAAAATTCATATTATATACTCTATCATCATTGTAACACATTCTAATTATTTTTAGTCAAGAGAAAAAACACCTAAAGGGCTCTCCTTCAGGTGTTTCTCTTTTTACGCTAACGCAGCTGCCTGTTCTTGTTGATCTACAGGAATAACAGCGTCTGTTAGTGCTTTTTCTAGTTCAGCTGTATATTTCATTTGTTCTTCTTTGCTCCAGCCTAGTTTCGCAGCCATGTAGTTGATTACTGCTTCTTTCCACTCGTATACCCAGTGGATGTTGAAGAATACAGCGCCTCTGCGGCGTACGAAGAAGTCAACTGGTTTTGCTGTCATTTCGTAATCCATTGCGTATACAAGTGGGATTAGAACTTCAAGCGGCATGTTGTATTCTTTCGCTTCTTCTTTATGTTTTTTCGCTAAGTCGAACAGTACATCAACGTTAGAGCCGTAGAATTTCGCGAACTCTTCTGCTTGTACTTTCGTTAAACCAGATTTTGTACCTTCGTCTGCTTTTTTCGCAACAAATGCTGGGAATCCGTGTGAACCATCTACATGTCCACCAGAGATTGGCATATGTTTCGTATCGCTCTTCGGATATGCGCTATGACCTTCTTTTTGTAGTAAGTTCGTTACGTAATCTACTACCATTTCAGCCATTTTACGGTATCCTGTTAATTTACCACCTGCGATTGTAATTAAACCAGATTCAGAAGTCCAAATTTCATCTTTACGAGAAATTTCAGATGCATTCTTACCTTCTTCATAAATTAACGGACGTACACCAGCCCAGCTTGATTCAATGTCTTTCTCTGTAATTTTCACGCTTGGGAACATGTAGTTAATCGCATTAATGATGTATGTGCGATCTTCTGTTGTCATTTGTGGTACAGCTGCGTCTTTATCATAGAACGTATCTGTTGTACCTACGTATGTTTTTCCTCCGCGAGGAATCGCGAACACCATACGTTTATCTGGTGTATCGAAGTAAATTGCTTGCCCGAGTGGGAAACGTTTTTGATCAATTACTAAGTGAACACCTTTTGATAACTGAAGTACTTTTCCTTTTTTCGAGTTATCTTTTTCACGAAGTGTATCTACCCAAGGACCAGCTGCGTTTACAATTTTCTTACCGTAAACTTCATATACTTCACCGTCTAGTAAATCGATTACACGTACACCGCATACTTTTCCATCTTTATATAAGAAACTGTCTACTTTTGCGTAGTTAACAGCTTTCGCACCATGCTCAATTGCTTCTTTCATTACTTCAATTGTAAGACGCGCATCGTCTGTACGATATTCTACGTAGTAACCGCCGCCTTTTAATCCTTCTTTTTTTACAAGAGGCTCTTTGTTTAGCGTTTCTTCACGGTTAAACATCTTTCTGCGCTCGCTTCGTTTTACACCTGCTAAGAAGTCGTATACACGAAGACCAATTGATGTACTAAATGATCCGAACGTACCGCCTGTATGGAACGGAAGTAACATCCACTCTGGTGTTGTTACATGGGGACCGTTCTCATATACGATCGCACGCTCTTTACCCACCTCTGCTACCATTTTCACTTCAAGTTGTTTTAAATAACGTAGACCACCGTGTACAAGCTTCGTTGAACGACTTGATGTACCTGCTGCAAAGTCCTGCATTTCAAACACAATTGTTGATAACCCGCGTGTTGCTCCATCTAATGCAATACCAGAACCAGTAATACCTCCACCAATTACGATCACATCTAACTCTTGTTTATTTACTCCGTTTAATACGTCTTTACGTTGTTTACTTGAAAATTTCATGGTAATTCCTCCCTTTGATAACGAAAAAAGAGACCACAAACTCCGCTATAGATTTCGCCTCTATAGCGCGTTGTGGTCTCTCCAAATCTCCTACCGAATTATTAACTTGTCACCATTATAACACTGTTTATGATTATTTGAAAGCTTTTGTTGCTTCAATTGCTTTTTTCCATCCAGCATATAGCTCTTCGCTTGTTTCCGCTTCCATCGTTGGTTCAAAGCGTTTGTCCATATGCCACTGTGATTTAATTTCATCTTGGTTTTTCCAATATCCAACCGCAAGACCAGCTAAGTATGCTGCACCTAAAGCTGTCGTTTCGTTGATCACTGGACGCTCTACAGGAACATCTAAAATATCACTTTGGAACTTCATTAAGAAGTTATTTTTAACCGCTCCGCCATCAACGCGTAATGTTTTCAGTTCAATACCTGAATCTGCTTCCATTGCGCATAATACATCTTTCGTTTGGTAAGCTAAAGATTCTAGCGTTGCACGAATGAAATGCTCTTTCGTCGTACCGCGTGTTACACCAAACATAGCGCCGCGTACTTCACTATCCCAATAAGGTGTTCCTAGTCCAACGAATGCTGGTACAACGTATACACCGTCAGTTGATTCAACGCGAGAGGCATATACTTCACTCTCACTTGCATCTTTAAACATGCGCATTCCGTCACGTAACCACTGAATCGCAGAACCTGCTACGAAAATACTTCCTTCTAATGCGTAGTTCACTTTACCATCTATTCCCCATGCAATTGTTGTTAATAGACCGTGCTCAGAAGCTACTGCTTTTTCACCTGTGTTCATTAACATAAAGCAACCAGTTCCGTAAGTGTTCTTCGCCATACCTTCACCGAAACAAGCTTGTCCAAATAAAGCTGCTTGTTGGTCACCAGCTACACCTGCAATCGGTACATTTTGACCGAAGAAGTGGTAATCAATTGTTTCTCCATATATTTCAGATGATGGACGTACTTCTGGAAGCATACTCTTTGGTACTGTTAACATGTCTAGAAGCTCATCATCCCACTGTAAGTCGTGAATATTAAACATTAACGTACGTGATGCGTTTGAGTAATCTGTTACGTGTGCTTTACCACCAGATAGTTTCCATACAAGCCATGAATCAATTGTTCCGAATAATAGATCCCCGTTTTCTGCTTTCTCTCTTGCACCTTCAACGTTATCTAAAATCCACTTTACTTTCGTTCCAGAGAAGTATGCATCAATTAAAAGACCTGTTTTTTCGCGAACCATTTCGCTATAACCTTTTTCTTTTAACTCATCACAAATTTCAGCTGTTTGGCGAGATTGCCATACGATTGCGTTGTAAATTGGTTTACTAGTTGTTTTATCCCATACAACCGTTGTTTCACGTTGGTTCGTAATACCGATACCAGCGATTTGTTCTGGTTTTACATCTGCTTCGCTTAAGCAAGTTGCGATAACTGCTAAAATAGATCCCCAAATTTCTTGCGCATTATGCTCTACCCAGCCTGGCTTTGGAAAATGTTGTGTAAACTCTTTTTGAGCTGAATGAACAATTTCACCTTTTTTATTGAATAAAATTGCACGTGAGCTTGTTGTTCCTTGGTCTAATGAAAGAATATATTTTTTCATATCGGTTTCCCCCTTATGCTACTTTTCTACTATTTGTATTGCTTCCGCTTTTTTTACTTGTCATATAAGAGATTGCTAGTACAATCACAGTTGCGATAATCACATAAATAAGTGCTGAATTTTGTTTTCCTTCAAATACAACTTGATGGAATAAACCTGCAAGTGATCCACCTAAAATTGGACCTACTACTGGAATCCATGCATACTTCCAGTTTGAACCGCCTTTTCCTGCAATCGGAAGGAAGAAGTGTGCGATACGCGGACCTAAATCACGTGCTGGGTTAATTGCGTATCCTGTTGTCCCACCTAATGATAAACCAATACTTACAATTAAGAAACCTACGATAAATGGATTTAATCCATCTGCAAATTTATTTGCACCAATTGCTAATATACCAAATACTAAAACGAATGTTCCAATCATTTCACTTAAAAGGTTTGCAAATGTGTTCGGAATTGCTGGACCTGTTGCAAATACACCTAACTTTGTTCCTGGATCTTCTGTTTCTTTCCAGTGTGGTAAGTAATGTAAATATACGATAACTGCCCCGATAATTGCCCCAATCATTTGTGCTACGATATAACCTGGTACGTCACTCCATGGGAACGCTCCCTTAAATGCTAGTCCTATCGTTAAAGCTGGATTCAAATGTGCCCCACTAATTGATCCAACCGCATACGCTGCAACCGCTACTGCTAAGCCCCAGCCCATTGTAATAACAATCCAACCTGAATCTTTCGCAAACGATTTCTTTAAACTTACACCAGCACAAACGCCGCCACCAAGTACGATTAACAACGCAGTCCCTATTAACTCTCCTAAAAATGCTGACATAGTATCCCTCCACAATCAATTTAAACGCTTCCAAATGTGATAGAGGTAAAATGAATGGCCATTCGTTTTTGTCAAAAGAAAAAGACCCACAGCTTTGCACGCTTCTATATAAATTTATATAGAAACAATGAAATGTGGATCTCTTCTTTTCTCCGTCACGTTTATTAACTTGTCTATAATGTTAACCTCTTATGAAAGCGGTGTCAACAGAATTTTTTCACATTTTCGTCACTTTTTTTGGTAATGTTTCCATAGTTCGCGTTTTGACGTCGTAATCGCTGTCGCACCAGCGTTTAAAGCTCTTTCCACATCTTCTACAGTACGAATAAAACCACCTGCTAAAATCGGTACACCAGTACGCTCTTTCACTTCAGCGATAATATCCGTCATTGCTCCTGGAAGCACCTCAATATAATCCGGTTTTGTCTTATCTAAAAGATTGCAGCTCTTCTCCATCGCACTCGAATCGATTAAAAAGATGCGTTGTATTGCCACAACACCTTTTTGCTTCGCCTTCATAATAACGCTCGCCTTTGTCGAAAGTAACCCGTACGGTCTAAACTCCTGACATAAATATTCCGTCGCATGCCCATCACTCTGCAAGCCATGAATTAAATCCACATGTAAAAACACCTTTTTACAATATTGCTTCGCAAGTGATATAACACTCTTCAATTGGCCGACATGAATATCTAAAATAACGATATATTCATACGAACTATGTAATAGCTTTTCCAAATCTTTAATTTGCCTCACTGCCGGCAAAATTTTCTGTTCATGAAATTCCATTCTAAATGTCCCCTTCTTTATGTCATCCTATCCTTTATAGTACACAATTTAAGTGAAAAGAACAGCCAGTGTTGGGGATTTCTTTCAAATCTTTCCTCTATTTATATATTTTCTTCAACTTATCGGAACCTATACCACCTATAATCATGAATACAAGGGGCAAAAGATTCATTACATATGGCGCATCTGCTACAATTGTAATACTTGCTCCAGCAAACTTATTTAGCATCCATACAACGATTTTTGCAATAAACAAAAATACTCCTATCATAAATAGACTATCAAAAAACACCTTCCATTTTGGATACGCCAATTGCTTACTATCTTTAATTATTTTCTGCGTCAATTCTTCATCACTCCTTAGCAGTTCATCAATTGTAATACCGAACA
Organism: Bacillus sp. FSL L8-0152; assembly: GCF_038006365.1. NCBI lineage: Bacteria > Bacillati > Bacillota > Bacilli > Caryophanales > Bacillaceae > Bacillus > Bacillus sp. FSL L8-0152. Next base: position 1,082,981 of record NZ_JBBOVB010000001.1, on the reverse strand, counting down.
GATCGCTTAAATGAATAATAATTTCAATGCTCGGATAGTTCTTTCCCGTCTCCCATTTCGAAACAGATTGCCTACTTACATGAATTTTTTCAGCCAAATCATTTTGCGACCAATTTCTTTTTTCCCTTTCTTCTTTTAAACGCTCACTAAAAATCATACTGTGTTTATCACCTCTCTATACCCATTATGTTCAAATAAATGATGAAGAGTAAAGCTAGTTATCGTTGCATTTCCTGCGCAACTTATGCGTTACAGCTTATAATAGCGCTATTTAATATGGATCTTCCCTATACTATGCTCCAATAATAATTTCCCGAACAATAATACAAGGGACGGATACTAATAAAGTGAAACTTTAATCAGCCCTCACTAATCGGGCTTTTACGGACAGCCCGCGCCCCACCTAACTTCTTTGATTCCGCTGAATTTTGAGGTGGGTCTTACTGCCCGGCAAATAGCGGGATAAAGACTAGATTAGGCATAAAAAATACGCCATCCCTTCTTATCAGTCTCCAGAAAGAATAACGCAAATTTTCATTTTTACTCATCATTTTTCGGACTATATGAAAACCCCGGATATTTCACAACAGGCCTCTTCTCCTTACGCAGGGAATCCATTACTTGCGGGCCAACATGTATATTACTCTCCACTATTTCTTTAGGAGTCAGTGCCATCCATTGATTTAACGATACATCTTCAAAACGATTACTTCTGAACATCTCTAAAAACCATAATGTTTCGGTACCTGTATTTTGAATATAATGCCCCGTCGCAAACGGTACATATCCGACATCGCCAGCTCTATAATCAAATGTACGAGCGGTACCATTTCCAAGAAACACAGTCATTCTCGCTTCCCCTGTCAAATAATATTGCCATTCATCATTATTCGGGTGCCAATGAAGTTCTCTCATTCCACCAGGCTCAACCTCAACGAGCGCTGCTGCGATTGTTTTGGAAATAGGGAAATTTGTAGAATCTACAATTCGAACGCTACCACCAGGTGTCTTAATCGGCTTTTGTTTTAACAATTCATGTTTAAATGTTAAAGGAACTTCTCCTTTCGGCGATTGAATTTCCTGACTTTCAAGCGAACCTGGCACCTCTCCTTGATAAATATAAACTTGATCTGAAGGGATAGAACGAAAAGCACTCTCAGGCACTCCGAAATTAGCCGACAACACTTCTTTTGGCGTATGCGCAAACCAATCGGAAATAGCTAAAGTAGATAAATCAGAAAAATGCCCATCATCGAAAACGAGTAGAAATTCACAATGTTCCAATCCTTGAATGGAATGCGGAATACCAGGCGGAAAATACCAAAGATCACCTGGTCCAACATCAGCAATAAAATTCCGTCCATTTTGATCAACAGCCGTTATGCGCGCCCGTCCTAAAAGCATATACGCCCATTCTGCCTCTTTATGCCAATGTAGTTCTCGTACTCCACCGGCCGTTAAACTCATATTTACTCCCGCAATCGTCGTCGAAACCGGTAGTTCCCGAGCAGTAATCTCCCGAGACCACCCGCCTTGTTTCAAAATCATAGAAGTGTCCGAGAATGAAAACTTCAAGTTAGGAACTAACCCTGCATCCGTTATAGGCGGAACAAGCATATTCGGATTTTGAATATCCCGCATAACATTACGAGGTCCAGAATCAATCGCACCTGCTCCGTCGCTGCGGATTGGTTGTGGCACATTCCCTCCCGCTTCATTAACAGTACGTTTCTTCATGATTACACTCCTTTTTCATCCGGTTAGTAAGTAAAAAGCCTCCATCATAGTGTATGAATAGGGCTTTGGATGGTTACAGTTACATCATCTGCCTATCATTATCGTTTTGTTCATTTCTCAACTTATAATAGTATGAACAGCGCCTGGAAAGATAATGAAGAAATTAAATTAAAACTATTAAAAAAACCTGTAAAATTTAGTGCAAACAAGTTAATATACTTAATTAGTAAATTTCCCTCGAATAATTTATTAAAATCTAACATCCGTATACTTCTTACATATTTATAATATTTCCACATGTACTGTTTTACAAATAATCACATATTCGATCAAAGGGATTTATGTAGTCTTTAAAAGGAAATTTACTAAACGAAAAGAAAATTTTAACAACAATGAAAAGAAGCTAACAATAAATTGTTAACTTCTCAACCGAAAGTAAAATACTATCTTTCCTTATCTTCTAATATCTAGGTTGTGATTGAATATTTGTAAGATGAACATCAAACATATCAATGATTTCAAGAAATCTATCAGCTTCACGGAAAACATGGTCTGCTAATAAGGGATGAATGATACTCTTTATTTTACATTGCTCAATTAAATCACGTGCTGTTTTCTTAAAATCCCGAAGAGATGCAACCGACACACGATTTTGATCTAAAAATTGATCTAAAAGAGGGGCTGTTTGGGATTGTGGTTTCATAGATTCTAAGTCAATTGCTTGATACATCAATTCATCAAAATCATTGCTAAAATTCCGCGCTGTATCTACAAGCTTTCTTTCCGATGGATCAAGAAGATGGCCAATAAATTTAGCATGGTCTGCCATAATCCGTAAAAAGAAAACATTTTCTTTAATAATAGCATCAGGAAGCGCATCTAATTTACCTTCATTTAATTGTATTAAACGTTTTCTAAAATAATCAGCTTCCCTACTTGTATGGTCAACTAAAAGTGGAAAGTTATTTTGTCCTGGCAATTTACATGTGAGAATTAATCCTAAAATTTTTCTTTTAAATCCCCAAATATTAGTTGCGGCTTGTTGTACTTCTGCATTAAATCTTTTTATTTGCTCAGGATCTGTTTCATTTGTATAGGAATGCGCTATTTGTTCAATATGTTCAAACAATCGATAAAATTGATTCGCCTCTTCGATTAGTTGAGTATCCTCGCACCTAAATCCTAAACGAAGAAAAAAAGAATGCTCCTTCATGATTCTAGACCAAAAACGAATTTCATTTAATGAACGCTCAACAAACATTACAGATGTAACACCTGTATCCGGATGTAATGAAGTTTCATCCCTATGCATTGTTAATCCCCCCCAGTAAAATCCCCACTAGTTCCATTCTTATGAGTAAAAAAATATATAAATACCATCAATAAAAGTTTATGATGACTCTCTTATACATGTAAAATTAAACTAATATAACCTTAGCTTGATGAACATATACTGCTCCCGCAGAAGAAAAAAAGCTACCACCGAGATGTAAAATCCTACTAGGTGGTAACCTTTCAAAATTTCTATTAAAGCAATACCGAATCTTTATCACTTTCCTGATTACGTTTCTCACGCTCTTCTTCTAAACGCTTCATATATACTTCGCCTTCTTTTTCAATAAACTCATTATCCATATCTTGCTCTTTTTTCGAAGTATATAAAACCATGTAGCCACTTAGTACAATCCCGACAATTACAAGATACACCCACCATGGTAAAGTTTCCAAATCACTTCATTCCTTTCCTTAGACAAGCCTTATTAGTTTCACTCTATGAGGAAAGAAGTGGATTTATACCTAAAATTTTATTGTGGATGCTTCGCGAAAAATGCTTGTACATATTCCATAAACTCAATTGGTTCCTGACGAAACGGTGCGTGGTATCCTTTTTCAATAATATGAAACGTACTATTTGCAAATAGCCCATGATACAGTTCACCATTTTTCCAAGAAACGCTCTTATCGTGTCGTCCCCATATAATTAAAGTCGGCACCTTAATCTTATCGGCTTCCATCGCGATGCGGCGCTCTCTCATTTTCGTAAGCTGATCATAATGCTCTTTATCATCACGACTATTTTTCACTTCATTTTTATTATACTTCGTAATCTCGGTTACAGTTTGTAAGTCCGTCGATAGCGGTGGTACTTCATAACTTTCTTTTTGCTGGAAAGACTCTATCCCTGTAGCATCCGCCAAGATGAGATGCGTTACTGCATCCGGATATAAATACGCTAAATTGAGGGACATCTCTCCGCCCATCGAATGGCCAAGCACCGCAAACTGATCGTATCCGAGCTTCTTCATTAACTTATAATATAAATTCACTTGCACAGGAAACGAATACTGAAAATCAACTGGCTTAGAAGAACGCCCAAACCCTAAAATATCAACCGCAATAATCGTATGGTCTCGCGCTAGTTCTGGATAAATATCACTAAACCCATCAGAAGAACCACCAAACCCGTGAAACATAAGTAACGGAGGTTTCCCCTCACCAATTTGTTTAAAATAAATCGTTTGCCCATCAATTTGCGCCATACTCTCTTTCGTATTCAGCTTCATCATAACAGTATCTTTCACTTCTCCAACCTTCGCAATCGGCTTCTCAACGAAGTTACAAACAATTAACAAAACGAGCACAATACCGCTAATCATATAAAACTTAAACCGTTTCAAAGTTCCCGTCTCCTTTCTCTTGTTTCTATTTAAAGTTTTTACATTTTTTGGTTGTTTTATGTTCTCTTTTTAATTGTAACTGAGACAGTTACAATTATACTAAAAAAATATAACTCATTTCTATTACTAATGGTTATTATGTAACTATTATAGTTACACATTTAAAGTAAGTCAATTCTTTTCTCTGCATGGCCTGAAAATAGAAAAAGGGACTTCATGTTGAAGTCCCTTTCTTTGTTATTATAGTTGGCTTACTCCGCCGTCGCCTCTATTATCTGCTGGTGCTCCGCCTGTGTCGCCAATGTTAATGTAGTCTGGTCTTGCTGGTGCTCCTCCTGTGTCACCAATATTAACGTAGTCTGGTCTTGCTGGTGCTCCTCCTGTGTCACCAATATTAACGTAGTCTGGTCTTGCTGGTGCCCCTCCTGTGTCACCAATATTTACAGCTTGATTTGTAAAAGAACTATTGAACCCAATTGATAATACCCCTACTAATGCAGTCCCAACAATAGCCAAACGAAATTTCTTCATTATTTTAACGCTCCCTTTTCCAATATATTTTTTTGAGCCTTATTATTCATATAAAAATATTTACTTGCCTTAACATGATCATCAAATTCATAAAATTTCAGTGCTAAAATTTCAGTGTATTCTTGAATACAATCCCATAATCTTTCTCTCTCAAAATAAGAAATTCCTTCTAAAATTACATCTTCAATAATTGATACTGAAGATTTTCCATTGAGTTCTTTCAAAATTTTAAACCGATGTTGAAATTCTTTTTCCCCTAAATCAACACAAATATTTAAACCTTTTTCAACAATTGGATTCGCTAAGTTATATTGTCCTAATTTGTAATGTTCATGTGCTTCTACAAACAAGGCTTTAAAGTGTTCTGGGTAATTTTTGGTCACCTCAGATATATGACGAATCGCTAATTCTGAAAGATTTTGACTAGCATAAAGCCAAGCTAAATTATGCCGAACCATTAGCATATATTTTTTTTGATCTGCTTTTTGCAATACTTCCATAGCAGAATTAAAGTTCTCTTCCGCTAATTCATAGTGATCTATGTCTACACAACATAGTCCAAAAGCATTTTCACATAATCCTACTTTTATTTCATAGCCTGGATATTGTAAAAATGCTGTTTTTGCCCTATTCAAGTAATCTATTGCATGAACTTGGTCATATTTTTGATAATAGAAATTCCCCATCCGATAATTAAACTCCGCATGTTCTATCGGATCTGCAATATATTTCAATAACTTCTCAGCTTGCTCATACTGTTCTTTCGCTTCGTTATAATTTGAAATTAATGTGCAATGAAACCCTTTAAAAAAGTGATAATAATAAGCTAAAAAGCCCTCTGTTGGAATTTCGAAAGATTCCACTTTATCAAAACTATCTTCTCTAACCCCAATCCAATCAACTAATGCATCATATCTAAAATTCAACAACGCATGATAAAGCAATACATCCTGATCCACGTCCAAACCACTAATCTTACTTTCAATCTCCTCTTTCATTTCCGTAGCTTTCTCTATATTTTGCTGCAACATTACACGATACCAATCATCTAAAGAATGTTTCATTTGCTCCCGCGTTACTACATCTGCTCCCATACACTCGCATCCCCTTTTCTCCAAAATTACAAAATTAGGATTTTTATACAATTATCAAAATTGTATATTACCACTCCTTTTCTATGTATTGAAAAATAATTATCAGAAAATTAAATATTTTAATTGATTATACCAAACTTTTCCTTTTTAATAACTTGAGAAACAATTGTCAGAAAATTTAACAGGACAAATAAAAAGCAAGCAGTTCCAGCACTCCGCTAAAACTACTTGCTCTCCTACTTATTATCTCTATTTTTACTCTTTAATAAATTCCTTCGTACTTCTCACTGTATCAATTGGACGAACTAATTTTTCAATTTCTTCACGTTTTGGCTCTAGGAATGGAGGTAAAGATAATTTTTCGCCAAGTGTTTCGTATGGCTCATCTCCCATAAACCCTGGGCCATCTGTTGCAAATTCAAATAAAATTTGTGGTGCAACTCTTGCGTATAATGATTCGAAGAAGTGACGGTTTACATATCCAGATGAAGGAAGTCCTACGCTACTGATTCTCTCAATCCATTCTTCTAATACAGCGCGATCTTCTACGCGGAATGCCGCATGGTGCACTGTACCAAAACCTTGTTGTGCTTCAGGAAGAACTGTATTATGTTCTACAATAACAGATGCACCGTTTCCGCCTTTGTTCACTTCAAATAAATAGAATTTCCCTTCTTGCGCAACCTCTTTAAATAATAGAACTTTTTCTAACACTTCTTTGAAGAAGCTAAAGTTTGCAATACGGATAAATACAGGTCCTAAACCAGTAATTGCGTATTCTAATGGTACTGGCCCGTTTTGCCATGGTGTACCTGATTCGATTCCTTTATCAAGTTCATCTGAGATTAATTGATAGTGTTGGTCATCAAAGTCAACGAAAGAAAGAGTTTTCTTACCAAATTGCTCTTTAATTCCTGTATGTTCTACTTCAAGACGGTCAAAGCGTTTCACCCAATACTCTAATGCTGCATCAGTCGGAACACGGAATGAAGTTTTTGAAATTTCATTTGTACCGTGTACTCCTTTCGGAACACCTGGGAAATCAAAGAATGTCATATCTGTTCCTGCACTACCTTTATCATCTGCAAAGAATAAATGATACGTTTGAATATCATCTTGGTTTACTGTTTTCTTAACTAAACGCATTCCTAAAACGTGAGTGAAAAACTCATAGTTCTTTTCTGCACTACTTGTAATCGCTGTAACGTGGTGAATTCCTTTTAATTGGTTCATTAGTATATTCCTCCAATGTTTTTTAATTTATATTTTCTCTCCTATTACTTCTCTTCAATAGGTGCTAAATTCGCTTCAATCTCTGCACGCTGATCTTCTAAGAACGGTGGTAAATCAAGTTTTTCTCCTAAATGTTCCACATCTCCATCAACTGTAAATCCTGGTCCATCTGTCGCAATTTCAAAAAGGATTCCGTTTGATTCACGGAAATATAAGCTTTTAAAGTAGAAACGGTCAATGATTCCTGAAGAATGGAAGCCTCTTTGTTTCACTTGTTCTTCCCAATAGGCAAGCTCTGCATCGTTTTTCACACGAATTGCTAAATGGTGAATACTCCCTCGGCCCGGCTTTTCAGTAGGTCCATCTAAATATTTCACAACGATTTCTCCAAAAGCCTCTCCTTTAATGGATTGAAAAATTGCTTCCTCTTCGCTACGGCTAACCTCTGTATAACCAAACATTTCTGTAAGTGTACTCGCCATTTTATCAAGTCTACGAACGGTCATTTCCACAGAACCCATTCCTTGAATTTGATGCGCTGCAGGAACTTCTGATTTCTCCCAAGTTTCCCAGTGCTCTACTTTTTCCCCGTTTGAAACGAGTAGTACTAAGCGAAGACCTTCAGCATCCTCAAATTGCAAAGCAGGACGATTTGCATATGTTGTCATTTCACTATGTTTCACATCAAATTTTTCAAAGCGTTCTTTCCAGTAATGCAAGCTATCCTCTGAAGGAACAAGTAATCCAATTCGAGTAATCGCATTCGTACCGCGATATGTTCTTCCTACTAATGGAATTTCAAAAAATGATAATTCCGTACCTGGACTTCCTGTTTTATCTCCATAAAATAAGTGGTACATTGACGGATCATCTTGGTTTACTGTCATTTTCACACGACGCAAGCCAAGCACGTTTTTATAAAAGTGATTATTTTCATTTGCATTTTTCGTAACCATTGAAATGTGATGATGCCCTTTAATTTTATACATTGGTTATTCCTCCGTTTCGTTTTACTAGTCAAGTGATAACTAAAAAAATAACATTTCCCACAACTAATATGGTTTTTAGCTTTTCAATTTATTCTTAATTATGTTTTTGTAAATTCATCTTAGTTTTTACTGTATAAGTTACTTTGTTTTTTAATCGAAAACAACTGAGTGTATGTTTTTCATATGACTCAATCGCTTTCGTTACTATCACTTTACACCTCAAGTGATTGAAAAGCAAGTGAAAAATCTCGAATTCAAGATTTTTTTGTTAAATAACATTTAGGGTGTAAAATCATTAATTTCTGGATAGCGTCACATCACTATCAAGCTAACAAGAATACACTACCCAAAAACGATAAAAATGAACTTCGTTGCTATAAAAGACAACTTTTTTTGTTCCGAGGGAATTATAGAATTTTATATCTTTACAATTATTTATGGGGAGTTAATTCATTTTTTTCAAGAATAAGTAATTTCTTAAATAGAAGTTCACGTACCTCTTCCTTATGATAATTAATTTTTGTTGATTGATAAGAAATTTAATGAATGATTATTCGAATATGCTTTCGTAAATGTTAAATGTAGTTTTGGGATAATGTTTGGTCAAGTTGATACTAATACCCTCGATAAACGAAAGAAAATTAAGAGTGTTCCGAGAAAAAGTAATTAAAAAACGCTCATTTACAGAAGAACATTATTCAAGTGAAGCCCTCTATAATTCAATTACAACTCCTTGAAAGTTTATGATACTATCCTGATCACACTTTTTATATTTAATGTTTTAAGGAAAAAAGCTATACTATAAGCGAAACTAAAAATCAGAAAGGAAATACCATAACATGGAAAATTATATGCTATTTATCCTTACAGCACTCCTTATTATAATGATGCCTGGTCCCGGTTTTGCTTTAGTTACAAAAAACACTATCTCTCATGGTAGAAATGGTGGGATAAAGACCGTCTTAGGAACGGTATCTGGAATGATGATCCATACAATAATGGCTACACTAGGACTCTCTGCTATCTTAATGAAATTTGCTATGCTATTTACATTAATAAAATATGCTGGGGCATTTTATTTAATTTATTTAGCTGTAAAGTCAATTAAAAGTGCCTTTTCTAAAAAAGAAGATATGTCAGGTTCAGTGGAAATAAACTCTAAGGATATTGGAACGGTTAAAAGTTTTAGACAAGGATTTACCACGGCAATCTTAAACCCAAAAACGGCTGTATTTTTCCTTAGTTTTCTACCCCAATTTATTGTGAGTAATCAAAGTCATTTCTTCCAATTTCTTTTGTTGGGATTCACATTTACGACTTTGACAGCAATATGGTATTTACTTTATATCTCTCTAATACGTCAATTAAGAACTTTTTTAAGAAAAGAAAAGATGAACCGTACAATAGAGGGTATTACTGGCACAGTATTATTAGTATTTGGAGTTAGGCTATTTTTCCAAAAATAAATATGTAATAGAGAGAGTTTAAAACTTTCTGTTTTTCCAATAAATGAATCAATATAAAAAGTATGGCTTTCAAACAGTAAAAAAGTGAACAAACGAGTGTGTTTGTGGAATAAGCTTCAATAAAATAACCAAACTTTTTATAAAGAAGTGAATCGATTATATTAAAATTGATATAAAGGCGTTATCCTTTCCTATGATTTCTCAGAAAGAATAACGCCTTTCTCTTTTTAGAGGATATTTTGTCTAGTTAGCTTGATAGCGATGTGGTTCTATCCCTTATAAAGTGAAACTTTAATCAGTGGGGGTTTTGTTCATCCCCCACTGATTATTAGTTGAACCAATCGGGCTTTTACGGACAGTTGATCCCCCACCTAACTTCTTTGCTTCCGCTGAATTTTGAGGTGGGGGTCTTACTGCCCGTTAATGCGGGATAAATGTTACAAAAACATTTATAATATCTCTAACTTGCACAATGCTTCCCGTTAATATAATACGCTGATTCTGTGAAAACCGTAAATACAACCTCTACTTCTGGAAGTCCAAAATCCATTACATATGTAGTAATGGCCTTGGCAAATCGATCACGAATTTCCTGTCCACGCTCGAACCATTTCACTTCAATAAGAGGAAACGCTTCTATTTCTTCTCCATTGAATATAAACGTAGAACTTGGTAGTTCCAACGTAAAATTATCCGTACCACACTCACAAATCTCTGCGAGCTCTTCTACTAATGGCTTGCTTATGTGTTTTAATTGTTCAGTAGTAATTCCACGAAACACAATATGCGGCATGTAAATCCCTCCTTTAGATAGTTTTATATTTGCCCACATCATAGCACAATTCTCCCACCTTTTAACAAAAATAGATGCTAAACAAGTTTCAACTCTTATTTTTAGGCCTGTTATACAGGCTGAAGCGATTCTAAGTATCTGCCATATTAAAGTTGATATGCTCCCATTCTAGTGGTGAGATATGTTTTAATCGTTCTTCGTTAATCCCATGCGTACTTCTTAACTATTTCATTTAATTTTTAATAAAGAAAACAGCCTCACTAAGCTTTTAAAACTTAATGAGGCCACTTTATTCACACTTTTAATTATGGAACGTCGGTTTATAGAACGAACGATTATCAAGTGCAAAGACACGCTCTGTGTATTCACCTGGTTTTGTGCGTCCTAATGCGCGGTCCATCATGTTCATTTTTGCATCTAGGTTATCGATGTAGTGCAGAATTTCTGCTTCTTTTACTAATGGTGGTTTTGGGCTACCCCATTCTGCTTTTCCGTGGTGCGAAAGGACGATGTGTTGAAGAATTAATACTTCTTCTGCATCGATTTGCAATTCGTCTGCTGCTTTACCGATTTCGTTCACCATGATAGAAATGTGGCCTAGTAAGTTTCCTTCTAACGTATACGTTGTAGAAATTGGGCCAGATAGTTCAATTACTTTACCAAGGTCATGTAAAATAACGCCTGCATATAGTAAGTCTTTATCTAATGATGGGTATAGATTTGAAATAGCTTTCGCTAAATCTAGCATCGATACGACGTGATAAGCTAGTCCAGATACGAACTCGTGATGGTTCTTTGTCGCTGCTGGATATTCTAAAAATTCGTTTTGATGCTTATTTAACAAATGTCTTGTTAGACGTTGAATGTTCGGATTTCTCATTTCAAATATGTATTGTGTAATTTTCTCAACCATATCTTCTTTTTTCACTGGTGCTTTTTCTACGAAATCCGAGATGTCTGTTACTTCATTTTCATTCGCAACACGGATTTGTTTCACACGTAATTGAATACGTCCTTTGTAGTTTAAAATATCACCAGCTACTTTAACGATTGTTTCTGCTACATATTGTTTCTCAACTTCTGGTGATACGTCCCATAGCTTCGCTTCAATATCTCCACTTGGATCTTGTAAGATTACTGTTAAAAATGGCTTTCCATTACTTGCTAGACCTTTTGTCGCTGTTTTAATTAACAAGAAAACATCGACTTGTTCACCAACTTCATATTCTGCAATTTTCTTTTTCATTCGAATTCCTCCACCAAATCAGTTACTTTTAGTATAGCATATCACAACTCATTTTCTTTACGCTTATGTGTTAATTTTACAATCTGTTTTTCTGTAAAATACGCGAGTAAATGCGCATGACATGTAAAGAAGATGACTTGTCTATCTTTTGCGATTTCCTTTATTAGTTCAATCGTTCGATCCGTCCTTACCGCATCAAAGTGCACGAAACTATCATCAATAATAAATGGGTAATCATGTTCAAATGTTTTCGCAAGTGCAAATCTCAGCGCTAAATATAACTGCTCCGCTGTCGCTTGGCTTAGTTCATGACTGTAAAAACGTATACCGTCGTTACGTTCAACAATGAACGGCTCCGCCTCTGACGGTGAAAAGATTTTACTATAGCGTCCGCCCGTTAAATAGACGAAATACTCTTCTGATTTTTGTAAAATACGAGGCAGATGCACTTCATGATAATATTGCTTCGTTTTCGTTAACACCGTTTTTGCGGCCGCATAAGCAGCCCATTTCTTCACTTGTTCACGCAATTGCGCTTTTTTCATTTCACATTCATGCATTAAATCGCCGTACGTACTACCTTCTTCTAAATTCACAATTTCCATACGATGTTTCGCAATGCGCTCTGTCAGTTCTTTCTCTTGCGCCAGACAGTTTTGCACGACTGTAATTTCTCTCTTTAATTTCTCTTCATAACCGTCAGCTTCGTAATGTTCAGCTAATGATAAACTCTTTAAACGCTGTTCTAACAGATCAATTTGCGGTAATAAACGCACTACTTGTTTCTCAGCATCTTCACGTTTTCCCGCTAGTTTACCTGCTTCTAAAAACATCTCTTCATCTGTAGCATCTGCAATATGCCATAAACTGTCTCGTTCTACTAGCAATTGCTTTAATTGTTCTTTCATAAACTCATATTCTTCTTGCCATTCCGCCAGTTTCTCTTTCAGCTGCTTACAAGTTTGTCTCTTCTCTTTCTCATTTTGCATAAGCCTTTGCGCCTCATACAACTTACTATACTCCGCACTACCGATAACAGTTTCTAGTTTATGTTCAAATTGCGAAATCATTTCATATAATGAAGATTTTCGTGTGCCTTGCTTCTCTAATTCACGATATAATTGCTGCATTTTTTCCATACGCTCAAACGCCGGCAATATGTGCGCATACGTATAAAATTCTGGGAACATATAGCGCGTTTTATATGCATCTACTTGTTCTCCCGCCTGGAACGTTTCTCTCTCCCATTCCTCATACGATGAAACGACTTTATCATAAGCTCGCTCCATTTGCTGCAATTTATAAGACTCACGCTCAAATAGCTTCCGAATCTCTGCATCTTTTTCTAACTGATAGCGCACAGACAGCGCTTCTTCACTTTGTCTCCCGCCAGCACTTTGCTGAAGAGTAAGAAGCTCTTCTTGTAATCCACTTGGCGGATCTTTATATAAAACAAGGGCAAGAACAATCCCTACAAAAACAATAACACTAATAAATAAGAGCGGGCGGTTATCAATAAATAAACTCGTGAATAAAACAAGCGTGTTAATAAGAAGTAACAGAAGACAAACTCTTTGCCACTGCTTTTTCTTTTGCATAGCTGCTCCTGCTTTTTCCTCATACTTGCGCTTCATTCTCTCTGCGCCCATACCGATAAACGCCTCATCTTGGAACGATTTCTCTTTCTCAACTAACGTATTTCGCTCTTCATCAACTAACATTTGTTTCTGAATCTGTCTTATATTTTCTTCTTGTTCTTCTAATTGCTCTTGCGCTACTTTAAAACGATCATCAAGCTGTACTTTTTGCGTTTCTAATTCACGTGCCTTTTGCACGGTTTGCGTAATTAATTCTTTCGTTGCCAAACTCATATCAAACGAAAGAACCGCTTCCTTTTCAAAAGTAGCACCAATTTGTTGTTCTAGTTCTGCAATTTCTTCTTTTATATTCGCAATACTTCCTGTCATATCACGCATTTCTTGGCGTGCATTTTCGTAAGATAAATGCTGCATACGAAGTTCTTCTACATAACTTTCTTTTCGTAAAAACTCTTCATCTATTTGAATCGAGACAATTTCCGATTGCACTGTCTCTATTTTTTTGTGGAGCGAATCAACTTGTAACTGAAGCGGCTCCATCTTCGCCTTAATCGCTTCATAGCGCGCCATTCCGTTTACAGGAAACTGCCTGCTCTCATTTTCTAACACTTTCTCATGCGCACGCTTTTCAATAACGAGGGGCTCAAGCGCTGCTAATATTTCATAATCTTGCTTTCGCCTTTCTGCACTCTCTTTCTCTCCGCGAACAGAAGCAAGCTTCTCTTCACTTTCTTTTAACTGCTCCACTTGTTTTTCATACGTGCCAATTTTTCCTTGCCACTCTTTCATCTTCTCTTCAAGCTTCTTCATCTCTTGCAGTGACACGTTAATTTCCGGTTTACGCCCACTCGGTTTAAAACGCTGATCCATTTCTTTTTCTAGCTTTTTATCTAACTGTAATAGCGCATCGCTTCCGACTGCACTTGCTGAAAATAAATAATTGCCAATATCCGCTTCGCCGAGCTGATGAATATTTTGAAGACCATGCATATCAAATGAAAAGACCGATTCAAATAAACTTTCATTCATCCCGCTTAATATATCGTTTAAAATTTCCTCGCCGCCCGTTTTCCCGTCTTCAAAATAAACGGTCACCTCGCCAGCTGCCGTCTTTGGCAATCGTTCAATTTTCAAACGGCCGTACTGCTCTGTTTGTACAGTCATCGCACCGCCATACTTCCCGCCTTCTTTCGGCTCATAACGGCGCTGTCCTCTCGTCGGAAAACCGAACAGAATACTTTTCATAAACGAGCGAATTGTCGATTTCCCCGCTTCATTTTCACCGTATAGCACCGTCAGCAAGGAAAGATCCATTTCCACATTTTCTAATTTTCCGTACCCATAAATATGGAGTTTTTCAATTCTCATTTTTTATCCCTCTCTTGCTGGAATAATTGCTCTAAAATAATATTTTCTGCTTCCTTTTGAATCTCTTTCTTCTCGTCTTCTGTAAAAGATTCAATACTATTACGCGCTACAGGAGATGTCCAAATGGTGCGCAACACGCCATCCATATTTGTGAAAGCTTCTAGCTCCTTTAGCACACTACAGACGAAATGATTTTCCGCTTTCAAACGTTCGATTTCCGCAAAAGAAACCGTCTCATTTTTCCACTTCATTGCATATACGAAATCTTTTCGCTCTTCGCCAGATGCTAAAATGTGAAAAATCTCTTCCACACGCTTTTCGTCACGCAAATAAGAAGAAAGTGGGCCCTGCCCTGTGAATACGACAGTTAAAAGCGTCCCTTCCTCTTCTCTTCGGCACTCATTCATCGCAGTTGACATGCTCGTCATAAGTTCATCAACAGTTTCAAGTCCATCAATACAAACTTCGATCTCATCCCATACAACATCTGCCGTATGGAAAAATGAGCAATGCGTTCCTTGTTTCGTAAGTTCAATAAGGTACGCACCCTTCTCACCTGTTTCCTTACGATGACGACCTTGTATGTTCCCTGGATAAATAATGTATGGCTCTTCTGATAAAATTTCACGTTTATGTATATGGCCAAGAGCCCAATAATCAAACTGTTTTTCTTTCAACTCACGAATTTGAAACGGTGCATAGCGATTATGCTCTGCATCTCCTTCCACACTTCCGTGAAGCATGCCAATATGAAAAGGCGCATCACTCATTTTCGTATACTGCGCTGTCATATTATCCGTTACCGCTTGCTGCAAATAACTAAACCCATAAATAGAAGCTAATAGCTCACCATTTTTATAAAATGATTTCTCTTCTACGTAAGGCTCCGTAAACACATGAACATTTTCCGGAAACTCAATCGCTGCCCAGCTTCCTCCTAAATGATCATGGTTACCGTGAATAATAAAAACAGGGATATCGTACTGCGAAAGTCTCTTCATTTGCTCACGCACAAACACTTGCGCCCTCAAACTTCTCGTCTCCGCATCATACAAATCCCCAGCTAGTAATACGAAATCAACGCGCTCTTGAATCGCTTTATCAACAATACGCTCAAATGATTCAAACGTACTTTGCTTCATTCTCTCCCAAACAGACTGCGCAACATTCATCTCCATTCCTTTAAACGGACTATCCAAATGCAAATCAGCCGCATGTATAAACTTTACTTGTTTCACAAATAACGATCCTTTCTATCTTTCAAAAGTTTCATTTTATTAAAATTAACATCGCTGAAAACTAATAATCATCGAGAATGAAAATATTCTCGATGATTAAAGTTTCATTCTATTTTACCACGCAATGTCATATATTTCTTTGCATATTGTAGCGTTTTATGTCAAAATAATTATAAGATTCTGATTTTAATTATTGGAGGGAATTTTCATGGGAGTATACGTTCTAACAGTCTTTGAAAAAGATGGTTCAAAAGCATTAGACGAATCATTCGAGGCGGCAACTGAAAAAGAAGCAAAAGCAAAAGGTGAATCTATTTTACAAGAAAAAGGATTGTATGAAAAAACACATCGCTGTACATCTACTGCAGGTAAGCTCGTTTTATTCCAGCGCTAAAAAAAAGAAGCGTCATCCGCTTCTTTTTCACTCTACTATATCTTCGTCACACCACGTAAACACCACATCTAGAATGCGATTACCAATACGTACGCGTTTATTCCATTTACCTGTTTGGATCTGATGTTGCAATTCAGCTTTCATCTTTTCCGTCCAGTCGTGAATCGTTTCACTACCGTCGTACGGATATACGCCTGGAAACTCTTCCTGCAGTAGATGCAAGCTCTCTGCATCAAAATGAAAATGGAAGAAGTAGTTTGCTGTAAGCGATGGTTCTTGCAATCGTAAAAAATGATCATCAATTTGCTTTCTATTTCTATAGAAAGTAAAGATATTCACTTTACCGCTAGTAATTTGGTCAATTTGAATTTCGTGCTTCTCTATAATCACGTCTTGTCCACCTCGTTGTATACTATCTTTAGTATATATGTCTTTTGCAACAAAGTTAACCATTTTCGCGCGAAATTCATTTCCTTCATTATATTACCTGTACCTCCATATGCAATCAGAACAAATAAAAACAAAGTTGAAGGGGAGCGATCACATGTATTTCGGAAGCAAAGGTTGGTATGTAAAAGAACTTAAAAAATTAGGTATCCGTACTTATGAAGGTAAAAAACTAGAATCGTATCGTACGCATGTGTTATCTAGTTTACTTGAGAGAATGAAGAAAGCTTCGGCTTAATAGAAAAACACCTCCCGAATTCGCATACTAAGTATGCAAATTCAATGGAGGTGTTTTTATCAGTTTTCATAAAAGATTTTTTGCTTCCGCTGGAACGGATACGTTTTAATCTCAGCTGTATCTAAATCTTCATTGAATAAATGAATGGCTATAATTTGTCTACAATCGTAAGTATGGTAATAATATGTTCCAGACTCCATACACATTGCACTTGTATAGATCGTATTATCTAATATACCGTCTTCTGTTATTACTGCCCCCTTAGGAACCTCACAATTTGATAAGATATGAAAAATAGCCGATATCCCCTCTTCTTCGTTCTCTATACTTTGAATGTTTTGTTTGCCATATGCTGCCCGTACAAATCTTGATGGCGGGGTGAAATCTCCAGGAAGTCCCATCGTTCCTGAACCTTGGCCAAAAGCACTTAATGGTACATCTCCCCACTCAGTTGGCGCAAATGGCTGCGATTTAAGTCCAATATATTGTCTTAAATTTTGTAAATGCCAATTAAACTCGGGACTATTAGTCATTACTCCTATTGGATTGTCATACACTTTTATTCCATCAACTGTCGGCTCAAGTACAATACACGCTCCCGATTTATCTGCTAAAATCCAATGTAGCGGCGGCGTAATTCCTAAAACTGGTAATGGCACATCTATAAAGGCAATGTTATCAATATATTTTCTTAATTCTTCAACAGAATTGAACTGCGTGAGGCTCCAAGTCACAAAATCAAATGGCGCTACATTCGTTTTATTGCTATCTATATGATTACTATAAGTAGCAAATCCTGGGAAATAGAGAGTTGCACATGTCATACCAGTTTCATTTACTCCGTCCGCCATCATGACCCTTCCTCCAAAATTAATTCCCATTCCGACAACAGCCTTTTTCGCTCGGATCGTTTCACCAGTTATATTGTTCCACTGATAACGCCGAGGAATGATTATTACTTCTTGATTCATATCTAATGTGAAATCCATTGTTCTCCCAAAAAGATGTTGGAAATTTTTTGTTTGTAACGTCAAACTAGTACACATGAAGAAATCCCCCCATTTTATAGTTCTATAAACATTTTATAAAATTCTGATAAATACGTAAATTAAAAACCCTATTTATCACTAACAAAATAATCGCCCAAACCAAAAATGCTATAATAAACCCAATCAAACTAAGGGGGAACATTTATGTTGGACGGAACATGCATTCAATTTCACAAGTTTGGCAATCCAAAAGACGTATTACAAGTTGAATATAAAAATATAGAACCACTAAAAGATAATGAAGTTTTCGTCCGTATGCTAGTTAGACCTATTAATCCATCTGACTTAATTCCCATCACTGGAGCATACGCACATAGAATCCCTTTACCTAACATACCTGGTTATGAAGGTGTTGGTATTGTAGAAGATGTAGGAGCTTTTGTTTCTAGAGAGCTTATCGGTAAACGTGTGTTACCGTTACGCGGGGAAGGTACTTGGCAAGAATATGTGAAAACATCAGCTGACTTTGTAGTTCCTATTCCTGATTCCATCGATGATTTCACAGCGGCACAAATGTATATTAATCCTCTTACGGCGTGGGTTACATGTACAGAAACGCTAAACTTACAACGTAATGATGTTTTATTAGTGAATGCTTGTGGATCCGCAATTGGTCATCTTTTTGCGCAGTTATCACAAATTTTAAACTTCCGACTCATTGCCGTGACAAGAAATAATAAGCATACAGAGGAGTTACTGCGCCTAGGTGCTGCATATGTAATCGATACTTCCACTACCCCGCTTTATGAAACCGTTATGGAATTAACGAACGGGCTCGGCGCGGATGCTGCAATTGATTCTATCGGGGGACCGGATGGAAATGAATTAGCTTTCTCAGTACGTCCAAACGGGCACTTTTTAACGATCGGTCTTCTATCAGGTGTACAAGTTAACTGGGCAGAGATTGTCACGAAAGCAAAAGTGCACACGAACATATTTCATTTACGACATTGGAATAAAGAAGTGTCACCATATAAATGGCAAGAGACGTTTCGTCATTTAATTCACTTAGTAGAAAATAAGCAATTACGTTTTATGAAAGTACATTCTACGTATGGATTAGCGGATGTGAAAGCGGCAGTTGATGTTGTACAGTCCGCTGAGAAAACGAAAGGGTAACTAACTGTTACGATTTATTTAACCAATTATAACGAAAGTTAATTAAATATATCAGTAAGCCCTGCTAGTCAAGTGATTGGCTAGTAGTGAGGGTTAACTGCGGGCAATCCCTAAAGCTGATTGAACTACAACGTGGCTAGAAATAGTGAGCGTGAATGTCGCGAAAGCAGAAAAAATCAATCAGATTGTGCAAGGTTAAATCCTAAACACTAGAACAATGGGTCTTCCGCCTCGAATCATCTAAGTCAAAATGGATAGGATGAACGTTCAACGACTATCTCGTATAACTGACGAGAGTACATCACAAGCCTATGGTGGTGGAAAAATCCTCTATCTCTAAGTAGATAAACATATAGTCTGCGCTCATGTGAAAACATGAGAAGTTCATAAGAGAACTGGCTAAGGAATTGCGCCCTTAGTTGAACAAGATAAATTTTATTGAATCTATCAAACTTTATTGATTTTATCGAACGTACGTGCTATGTTTGGTTCGATGAGGTGAGAATAATAATGAAATTTTCACGAGTTAGTCAAGTATCGGAATTAACAGGTTTGCATCCGAGTAGTCTTACGAGAATGCTGGTGGAACACGCTACGATTCAGAAGAACAAATCTTTATTAAAGGAGTTACATTCTGATGATATTGGCGAAGAAAGTCAGACTAATTCCAACGCCTGAACAAGAACAAGTGCTAAAAAAACATGCCGGTGCTGCAAGATTCGCTTATAACTATTGTAAAAGAATAAGTGATAGATACTATAAGCTATTTGGAAAATCTGTTTCACAGTTAGCTTTACAGAAACGATTTACAAAGATCAAGAAGCGAAAGAGATATGAGTGGTTAAATGACATCAACGCACAAGTTCCCAAACAGGCTTCACAAGATTTTGATACGGCGAGAAAACATTCGTTCAAAAAGTACAAAAATGGTTATCACACTTCTTATAAATCCAAAAAAGATTTAATCCAAGGATTTTATGCCAATTATGAAAGACTGGTTATAGGAAAGAAAGTAGTTCATATTCAGTCTATTGGAGAAGTGAAAACAAGCCAACAACTACCAAGAAATAAAAAAACATCCAACCCAAGAGTTACCTTTGACGGTCGTCACTGGTGGATTAGTGTAGGGTTCCAAGAAGACTTTGAATCACAAGAACTAACCGATGAGTCGATTGGTGTGGATGTTGGTTTAAAAGAGCTGTTTGTAGCTTCTAATGGTACGAAAGAACGAAATATAAACAAAGATGCCAAGGTTAAAAAACTTTTGAAAAGGAAAAAGTCAGCGCAAAGAGATATGTCTAGGAGATTTAAAAAAGGTGTGAAATTTCAATCTGCTGGATATGAAAAAGCGAAAGCTGAGCACCTGCGGTTATCTAGGAAAATTATGAATATCCGAAATAACCATATCCATCAAGCAACAGCTAAATTGGTGAAAACCAAACCAATGAGGATTGTTGTGGAAGACTTATCTATCTCAAACCTGTTAAAAAACAAAAAACTATCGAAAGCATTTTCATTTCAAAAATTAAACTTCTTCTTTCAATGTTTGTCATACAAGTGCGAGAAGTACGGCATTGCGTATGTAAAAGCTGATAAATGGTTCGCTTCAAGCAAGATTTGCTCATGTTGCGGCGTTAAATACGACCATTCAGTTCAACCAGAAGGACAGTGGAGTTTAAAGATTCGTGAATGGCGTTGTGCTTCATGCAATAGCTATCACGATAGGGATGTAAATGCGTCGATAAATTTATCAAGATGGGTAAAATAAATGCTTGATAATAGGAGGTAACGATACTGCCTCGTGTGGAGTGTTATACCTCTCGTCCCTTTGGGGCTGCGAGAACACTTTGAAGCACTAACTTGTGTAAATTTGATTGAATTGTATAGATTTAGTTAAGTTTATCGTATCGGAAAGTGTTTTTGACGAGTTATTAAATGCAAAAGAAGAAGTCTTTTGCATTTACCTTTTAAATAGACTAGATAGTACGTTTAGCAGTCTATAATTATAATTTTTTGGTACAATTATATTGAAAGGTAAAAGGAGCTTCTAACATGTGGTTCATTTCGGCAATTTGGCCTATTATACTAGTCGGGGGAATTGTAGTATTTGTAATAAAAAGATTGGAACATAAATATAAGCACGGCAAATTGGGTAAGAAAAAATCAAAAGAGACTCAACTGTTATTAGACAGTTTCATACCTATAGGAATGCTTGTCGGCTGTATAATTGGCTTGATTTTCGGCATGTTTTCCCCAGATTTCTCACTACTTTCAATTAGTTTAGGATCCGGAATAGGCTATTTATTTGGTTTTTTTGCCTATAAATTTTATAGCAAGACAGGAAACAACCTCTCATAATCCAAAAAGAATAAGCGGAACAGTACATAGTAGTCATATACAATATGTACTGTCCTTTATTTTTGTATCAACACTATCACCTTACCTTTCGCCTACTATACACCTTTTTTATTGATTTTCCTCTCCTCCACCTTTTGCATATCCGCTTTTTTATTTTCATTGGATCTATAACCAAAGTAAAGTAGCGCACATGTAGTAATAGAACCTACAATGTATCCTAAAAAGCCTCCTAACCAAAACATAAAAATTGCCTCCAATCCATTATAAATTTTATGTAGTAGACATCTGTAAACCGCTCTCGGTACCTCCGTTTTTTATTACAGATTGGAAAATCCCCCCAACTATTCCATCCATGAACATTCTGTCTTCTCTATTTTGATTATTATCTATAAAATTATTTATACCACTAATTCTTCCATTATCTCAAATAACAACTTTATTATAAAGTTTGCACTCACATTACATATATGTAGCATCACTGTCTCTTTTTCATTTTACCCTTGCAACTGGAGTTTACTTCTACAACTTAAAAACAAAAAACCCCCTCAAAGCATAAACTTCAAGGGGTGAGCCTGTTTTTTATTTACTTATATACGTACAGCTGTACCACTTACAGCAACCATTAACATTCCATCACGAACAACTTCGTAATCTACGTCAATACCAACGATAGCGTTCGCACCTTTTTGTTTTGCGAGTTCTTTCATTTCATCCATTGCGATATCACGAGCTTCTTTTAGCTTGCTTTCATAAGAACCAGCACGACCACCGACAACATCACGAACTGAAGCGAATAAATCGCGGACAATATTTGCACCCATAATAGCTTCACCATTTACAATATCGATATACTCAATAATTTCTTTACCTTGAATTCCAGACGTTGTTGTTACAATCATGACTGACACTCTCCTAATAAGTTGTAGTTTTGATAAGCTTTCTTATGTCTTTATTATGACATGGAAAAAGTATCTAATCCATTGAATTACCTTACAGGAATGTGACAGTTTTGTAATAATAAAGCGCGCATTATGTTTAATTTTAATAAAGTGCTTTAATATTGGGATACATAAACGATTCTCTATTTTCTTTCCAATCCTTTTCTACTTCTTTAAAAGTTGGTCGCCCTAATTCTTTGTTATTTTCATGTTTACTAAACCATTTTTTCACATACTGGTCTCCATTTTTGTTTTGAACTGTACAAAGGAAACTATTACTGCTATCCTTTAATATTTTTACAATCACGAAAAGGCACCTCTTCCCTTTTAAATAACATGATAGAACTTGATCTTTTACTATAAGCCCTTCCTCTCTTATAGTCATACGACTCCTCGGCCGCGCCAAAGTTGTAAGATCAAAAAACGATATTCACTTTGTTTATATTTTATTTAAAGAAATCAGAGTTATAGGCATTATGCTTATCAAATATTTTATAGATTTCTAACTTATCATCTAATTTTGCATCTACTAAAATTAATATATTTCCATCGTAAATATACTCTTCATATTTCTTAGCATGGTCTTCAGGGATTCCTAAGCCGATAAATGCCCCTATTAAACTTCCAGCTCCACCGCCAATACCGGCTCCTCCAATAGCTGCTGCGATCGGTCCTGCTGCTACGATTGGACCCATTCCAGAAACGGCAAGTACACCAAGACCTGTTAATAAACCACCAAGCCCGCCTGCTACCCCTCCAGCTACAAGCCCTGTCGCTGAAAAGATATCTGCTTTATGTGCAGTTTCGCTATTCACTTTTTCACCCGATTTTTCTTCTAGATGTTCAATTTCCTTTTGATCTTTCGCAATAGCTGAAATGTTATCTGCTGAATATCCTTTATCATTTAATTCATTAATAACGAGTGCCGCATCATCAATTGTTCTAAAAACACCTACTATTTTTCTATCTACATTCATAACTATTAACCTCCTAAAGTTTTATGTAATGTATCTTTATTTTTCTTCATTTCTGTATACACTAATCTTCTTATTAACATAACCATTTACGAAAAAAGCGAATAGTAAAAGCACTACAAGTGAACTACTTAACAAGTAAATTAAATCAAATGTAATATTAATCATCATTTCATTCATGTATACCAGGCTCCTTTTTATTTAAAGTAAAAGTATATTTTGATAGACTAATCTACTAAACATAGACATCTTACAATTCATCTTCAGTCAATCTCTTTGTAGTATATGTATACCCTTCCTAACCTTTTCTAAACGTAAAAAACTATAATTATATTTTTTCTTATTTTATATGTTTAACATTTTTTAAAACGGGTATGTTTATATTGTTATGCTTACTATATGGAAAGGAATATTACGATGAACGCCATTCACTCTACTACTATTTCTTATAATGAAACACCTACAATAACGCAGATTCATCATTTTTATGCTTTAATGACAACATTTCAAACGAATGTATTTATAGGTAAACACGGAGCACTTACTTCTATTAAAAACTTAAGCACTCTAGTATCCTTTTTCCTTACTGTAAAAAAGAAAGATCTTATATTATTTATTTTTGAAGGAATAGATGCAAAAAGAGCTTTAAGAACACTCTTCCCTTCTTAGAATGTTTGTTATCCTCTATTCCCTCGTTTACTACCTTTCATATATGTTTTTATATTTCAAAATGATTTCCTCTATAAAAAAAGAACCCCCTAATACAATAGGGGGATTTCTAGTTTGGCCTTATGAAAACTGATATAATATATATTACGTTTTTCATTCTTTAAAATAGAAAAGTTTTAATAACCTTGAAGGTAGGAATTTTTAATGAACTCGAAAGCAAAATTTAGTATTCGCTACAAAATTATGGCTGGTTATTTAGTTATCATTTTGTTCTTACTTGTTTCTTTCATTATGTTAAACAATGAGATTTCCAACTTACAAAAATCTCGTAATTTTATTATTGATCATGATTTTAAAGTTCTCAATTTAACGAATCAAGTGGAGAAAGAGTTACTAACAATTGAAAATACAGCGAAAGGGTTTATCATTTCTAATAACCCTAATTACGTGCAGTCCCTTAACTCTGCGGAAAAGGATTACGAAAAACATTATCAAGATCTTTTTTCTTTATTAGAGGATAACCCCTCTCAGCAAGAAAAATTAAAACAGATTAACGAAAACATTACTAGTTGGATTAATAAAGAGATTCACCCACTCATTACAAATAATAATAGTAATAATGTACAAACAATCGACACGACTAAAATTCAGTCCTTACAGTCACAGGTAACTAACTTCCGTAGCACTGAGGAGCAATTAACGAAAAAAAGAGCAGCACAATTAGATACTGAAAATAATAAATTAGAGATTTGGTTATACAGTTTATTGTTCTTACTTTCTTTTATTTCCATTATCGTTTCACTCTATATTTCGAATTCCATTACAAAAACGATTAAAAATGTAATTCAAGCTATTAAATCAATTTCTTCTAAAGAAAAAATTACGGAAAGAATTCATGTAAATACACATGATGAAATAAAAGATCTTGCTCATACAACGAACCACTTACTAGACGAAATATCGAAAAGAGAGTGGTTACAAACTGAGCTTGCAGAATTAATTTTAATGTATCAAGGTGTATCTTCTATTGAGATGTTAGGTAAAAAAATTCTTAGTGGAATTATACAAAAAACGCAAACTTCTTGCGGTGCATTTTATGTACGTGAAGAATATGAAGAAACTGTCTACTATGTGAAAAAAGCTTCTTTCGCCGATCATGGTGCTGATATTGGAAAACAATCCATTAAAATGGGTGAAGGTTTCATTGGACAGTCTGCCTTAGAAAAGAAAAGTTTTATTCTCAGGGATATACCCGAAGAGTTTCGTTATGTCACTAGCGGAGTATTAGAAATACGTCCTAAAAATCTACTAGTCATCCCTATCTTATTTGAGGATGAGGTGATTGCAGTAATGGAGTTAGTAAGTGTAACTGAGATTTCAGACTTACATCAAGATTTAATTCAACAAACTATTGATAATCTAGGTTTAACAATCCATAGCATTATAGGACGTATGCGAATTCAAACTCTTTTACATGAATCACAAGCAATGACAGAAGAGTTACAAGTTCAATCAGAAGAATTACAAACGCAAGCGGAAGAACTACAAATGCAAGCGGAAGAATTACGAACAACGAATGAACAATTAGAGTCTAGAACTGAAGAAGCTGAACAAAAGACAGCTGACTTACAAATTACCAAATCAGAATTAGAAGAAAAAGCAAGCGAGTTGTTACGCAGCTCAAAATACAAATCTGAGTTCCTAGCAAATATGTCACATGAATTACGCACACCGTTAAATAGTATTTTACTATTATCTGAAATGTTAAGAGAAAATCATGATAATCATTTATCGGATGATGAAATTGAACTAGCAACTGTCATTCATTCATCAGGGAAAGACTTACTTACTTTAATTAATGACATACTAGATTTATCTAAAGTAGAAGCAGGCAAACTAGACATCATTTTTGAAGCAACGAACATAAGTGACATGGCAGCCAATATGCATCAAAACTTTTTACATATAGCTGCACAAAAAAATGTCGAATTTACTATTGAAGACAGTGATACGATTCCTGATCTGTTTTATACAGATGCAAAACGGATTGAGCAAATTATTAAAAACTTATTATCCAATGCATTTAAATTCACGGAAAAAGGATCCGTTTCTTTACATTTCGATTCAATAGAAACAACCAATTTAAGTCATGATATGCAGTCTATAAGTAAAGATTGGATTACAATTTCAGTAAAAGATACTGGTATTGGTATCGCTAAAGAACAGCATCAACTTATTTTCGAAGCCTTTCAACAGGCAGATGGAGCAACGATTCGAAAGTATGGTGGCACAGGACTAGGTTTATCTATTTGTAAAGAGTTTGCTAGATTGTTAGGTGGTTGGATTACGTTAGAGAGTAATGTAGGAGAAGGTAGTACTTTCACAGTATATATTCCTAACCTTCCAAATGGATTACATGATATACAGTTATCCAATTTAGAAGTCGCAGCAACGATAGAAGATGTTATTCCTGCTGAAGTTGTTGAAGAAACTATCGTTACTACCGAAACAAATAACGTCTTCCAAGAGAAAAACATTTTAATTGTCGATGATGATCATCGAAATATATTTGCGTTACAAAATGCATTAAAAAAACAAAATGCCAACATTATTACTGCCCAAAACGGCATAGAGTGTTTAGAAATACTAAAAAGCAATACAAATATTGACCTTATTTTAATGGATATTATGATGCCTAATATGGACGGTTATGAAACGATGGAAAATATCCGAATGAACTTAGGGTTACATGAAATACCTATTATCGCATTAACTGCTAAAGCAATGCCAAATGATAAGGAAAAATGTTTATCTGCTGGCGCTTCAGATTATATAAGTAAACCATTAAACCTACATCAACTCTATTCGGTAATGAGTGTATGGTTAATAAAATAAGTGAGGTTTAGTTGGAGTGGAAAATAAGTATTATAATTTTGATCCATCAGTAGATACGGATGAGCGCACGAACTTAGAAATTGAATTACTATTGGAAGCGGTATTTAAACTATCAGGATTTGATTTTCGCCAATATGCTCGCACATCTATTTATAGAAGGATTTGTAATCGAATGCAGCTCTCTAATATCCCAACCATTTCAAAATTAATTGAAAAAGTAATTCACGAGGAAGGGGTTTTAGAACAGTTATTAAATGATTTCTCGATTAATGTAACTGAGATGTTCCGTAACCCTGCCTTTTTTAAAGCGCTAAGAGAGCATGTTATTCCTGAATTGAAAAAGCAACCTGAAATTAGAATTTGGCATGCTGGATGCGCAACTGGTGAAGAAGTATTATCGATGTCCATCTTACTTCACGAAGAAGGATTAAGTGAAAAGTCGGTTATTTACGCAACAGATATGAATACAAATGTGTTAGAAAAAGCAAAACAAGCTATCCTCCCGTTAAATAAAATGCAAACTTATACGAAAAACTATTTACAAGCTGGCGGTACACAAGCATTTTCTAACTATTATTCAACAGATAATCGTTTTGCTTATTTTAATCCTTCACTGTTACAAAACATTATTTTTGCACAGCATAATTTAGTAACCGATCAATCTTTTAACGAGTTTCATATTATACTTTGTCGTAACGTTTTAATTTACTTTACAAGTAAACTTCAAAATCAAGTGCAGCAACTATTTTATGAAAGCTTAAGTCACAATGGATTTCTATGTTTAGGAAATAAAGAAACTCTTCGTTTTTCAAATATAATGCCGCATTATACCCAATTTAATCCTAGTGAACAAATTTATCAAAAAATACAATAAAGTGAAACTTTAATCAGTGGGGGTATCCCCCACTGATTATTAGTTGAACCAATCGGGCATTTACGGGCAGTTGATCTCCCACCTACCTTCTTTGCTTCAGACTATTTTTTTTGGTAGGAGTCTTACTGCCCGTTAATGCGAAATAAAAAGCGTATGAAATCCTCTGTTTGGATTTCATACGCTTTTTATTTCGCATTCGTTTGTATCATAATTAGACACATATCATCTGATTGCGCTTTCTTTTGTTCTTCCTTGTAAAACCCTTCTATCTCGCCTTCTAAATCTCCCCATTTTCTTTCTGTAAAAGTACGTAATTTCTCTTCAGACTCAAATTCATCATTTGCAATTGCTTCAAGAACACCATCTGTAAACAATAATATTTGAGCGTTCTTCTCAAAAGGTATAACTGTCTTTTTAACTTTTATTTCATCAAAAAATCCTACGGCACAACTCCCGCGATCTAGTTCAACTACATTTGTTTCATCAACTAAAATATATCCAGAAGGATGCCCTGCATTTACATATTCAACTGTTCTATCTTCTGTATTAACAACTAAGTATATCGCCGTAAAATAATAAGGAATATTATCATTTTCATTATGTAAAAGGGTCATATATTTATTTAATTCTTTAATAACGAGTTCTGGATCAATTAAACATTTAATTGTTTCACGTAATACAGACGAAATAAACATACAAACTAATGAAGCAGATACACCATGTCCCATCACATCTAATAATATAATACCGTAGCGATTTTCATCGATTTTATACCAATAATACATATCTCCAGCTAGTTTAAATGAAGGTAAGTAACTTGCTTCAATTTTTATATGATCTTCTCTTAATGGGCTACTTAATAAGTTTCTTTGTACTTGCGTAGCTAAATCTAGTTCATTCCGAAGATTTTCTTCTTGTTCTTTATGCCAATTTAATTCTGATTTCAAGCGTAACGCTACACGCATACGTGCTAATAATTCAACTTTATTTATAGGTTTCGTAATATAATCCATTGCCCCCATATCAAGAGCTTCGGCCAATTTATTTGCATCCTCTAAAGCTGTAACAAAAATAATAGGGATATCTTTAAACTTCTCCTCTTTTTGTAATCGCCTACAAACTTCAAGTCCATCAATTTCAGGCATCATAATATCTAATAGTATTAAATCAATTTCATTATGCCTGGAAGAATCTTTTCCAAACTGTATGTATTCGAAGAGCTCTTGTGCAGAATTGAGCGATACAAGATCATGATATCCGGCTTGTTTTAAAATCTTCTCAATTACAAATATGTTAACCGGATTATCATCAACAATTAAAATGGACACAAGTTATTTCCCCTTTTCTTATTTAAAATGTAAATCTATTATCATTTTCTATTTTTCTAGTATTACATACTCAGTTACAAAATGAAAATTTCTTACTCAAACATATTTATACAACAAAAGAACAAACCCCTAGAAATAGGAATTTGTTCTTTCACTCTATAAATTTCTACTTTTAATTTAAAACCATTGCTTTATCATTTAAAAGACGATCTAATTCTTCCATATGATTTGTTTCATCTGCAATCATATCTTCTAGTTTTACAACTAACTCTGTCATATTTAATTTCGCTGCCTGTTCTTTTCTCGTTTCATAACGCTTAATTGTTTCATATTCTGATTGTCTAGCGGATTCTAACATTTCTCTAACATCTTCTACTTGTTTCACTGGTAAAGGGATCGTAGTAGGTGTACCACCTAGCGTCTTAATTTTCTCCGCTAAATATAGGGCATGTCCTTGTTCATCACTAATTTCAGATTCAAAGAAAGGTTTTAACACTTGTCTATATATACCAGAAACTGTAGCTGCATTATGGTTATACATAATAATTGCTGAGTATTCTCCTGCTAAATCTTCATTCAATCCTTCGATTAGTTCTTTCACATCGTGTGACATTTTCATATCTCCTCCTATACTTAATAAGTACCCCTTTTCTCATGTTTTAAACATAATTATTTTAAATTTTTATGTATCTAAAAATGCGGCTTGCTTCAATTTACTTATCGCTTGTCTTTTAATACGAGAAACGTGCATTTGTGAAATACCTAACCGTTCCCCTGTATCTTTTTGATTTAAATTTTCTCCAAATATATAATGAATAACACTCTTTTCCGTATCATTTAATACGTTAAAAATATCCTTTAAAACGAGACGCCTTTCTGTCTCTTCATATCCTTGCTCTACTTCACCTACAGATTCAATTCTCGCTACCGAACTTCCATCAGATGAATTTTCAACTACATCATCTAAGGAAGATACTCGATAATTATTTTTCGCATCCATAATCTCTAGAACTTCCTCTTCCGATAGTCCTAAATGATTTGCAATTTCTATTATCTTCGGTGAACGTTGCAGGTGATCTGTTAACTCCTCTATCGCAAGTTTAATTTTCCCGCCCAAATCTTTAATTCGTCTTGGAACGTGAATGCCCCAAGTTTTATCGCGTAAATACTTCTTTATTTCCCCTACTATCGTAGGTATTGCAAAAGGCTCAAAAGCATTCCCTATCGAATAATCATACCTTCTTATTGCACCTAAGAGCCCTAACATCCCTACTTGTATAATATCCTCATGCATCGGCCCGCCTTTTGAATAGCGATATGCAATGGAATATACGAGATTTTTATAATGATCAACTAACCTTTCCTGCGCTTCATTACATTGGTTTTGTTGGAATTCTGCAATTAGCTTAATAACGTCTTCTTTAGTAAGAGTTGTAGGTTGAGATTGGATTTCCATCATTCTCCACCTGCTCTCTTTGTATATATTTTGTCATTAAAACTGTCATTCCCTCATCATGCATAATTTGTATATCATCCATTAACGTATTGATTAAATATAAACCTAAACCATTTTCCGGCAAATGTTCTACTGGTTTACTAATATCATACGGACCAACTTTCCTTTTTAAGCTATTAAAATCAAAGCTAACCCCATTATCCGCAACCATAATTTCTAATCGATCTTCATATAAGCCAAAGACAATTGTAATTTCTCCAACGTCTTCTTTGTATGCATGTTGTACAATGTTTGTACATGCTTCACTAATAGCAATTTTCATATCTTCTATATCGTCATAAGCAAAGCCCATTCGATTCGCAACACCAGCCATTGTTAAACGAATAATAGCCACATATTCTGCCTTTGCAGGAATTTTCATTTCTATCTTTTCAAATCTCTCCATCATCCCTAGTCACCTTCTTTCTACTTTTTCAAAATCGGAATTCAAATTTAATATTTCTGTTAACCCTGTAATATCGAATAATCTTTTTAATCTTTTAGATACATCGATAAACTCTAGTTTTCCATCATTTTTCTTAACTGCTTTTAATAGCGCTATAAAAACACCTAAACCAGTACTATCCATATAATCTACGTTATGAAAATCTACTACAATATGAACCTCTTTTTCGCTTGTAATAGGCATTACCTTATTTTTTAAATCTGATGCCGTATACGCATCAATCTCACCATTAAGTTGTACCGTATAACCTACATCATTTTGCAAAATATTTATTTCCAAATTCATCATTTCCGCCCCCTTATCTCAAACTTTTACTATTTAATTACCCATAAAAATTAGGTTTAAACATATTTTTTTATTTTCATTATAAATAAATTTTCTACACCTTTCTCGGCTTAACACTTAAAAAATACTACCGAATGTTTAAACCTTATAAATTTGTGTATGTATAATGTATAAACATTATTTTTAGGGGGATCTATCTATGGAAGAGCACAACTTTAAAAAGGGAGATTTTGTTCAATTTTCTTATCGACACGATCATGCTACAACGTTAGTTGGTTCCATTATTAACATACTAACAAATACAATTGTAGTTGATATAGGTAATAGCGAGGACTTATCTCATATAGAACCGAGGCAGGTCGTAAGAATAAATAATTGTGAAAAAGTAACGATGGTTTAATACATAATAAAAAGTGTAATTTCAATGAGTGGGGGCCTTCATCTCCCGCTTATTCCTATGCAGATTACATTAAAAAAGCATCCAAATTAGTTTAATTGGATGCTTTTTTATGTATATTTATCAGTTCATTCACTTTATAGTTATATATAATAAACTTAAGATTACTATTCATTATCATACTTACGCTTTCCGTAGCATTCTAGAGAAGAATGTAACGATTAAAATAAAGACGATTGCACCTAATAACGCTGGAAGAACAAAAATGCCTCCCCATTCAGGACCCCAATGACCAAATAACGCACTACCTACCCAAGATCCAATCAAACCAGCAATCACATTACCAACTATACCTAAAGGAAAGTCTTTTCCCGTAATCATTCCAGCTAACGCACCAATAAGTCCACCTACAATACACGTAATAATAAGTCCCACAATTAAACCTCCTATATTCGTTTTATATTGGATTTATCAAGCTTTGGTATGTAACCAAAGCTTGATAAACATGTATTATTCTTTATTATCCAATCCATCACTTATCTTTTGTTTCACTTTTCCGACTTTTTCTTTTATAGTTCCCTTCGTCTTCTCCCACTTCCCTTCATTTTTCAACTCTCTATCTTCTGTAACTTCACCAATTCCTTCTTTTAATTGCCCTTTTTTCTTTTCAACTTTACCAGTAATTTGTTCTTTCAGCCCGCTCTCACTCATATTTCCCATCTCCTTTTCGTAATAGATTTATAGATGTAAAGGGTACAAAATTAAATAGAATACATGCATCTTCTTTCTTGTAACCATTCACCGACTCTTTCTAAATCCTTAACGAATAACAAGATTTTTCCTTCATCCAGCTTTTCTTCATAAAAGTTCGCTTCTTCCTCATTAAGCCCTAACTCTTGCATTTTATTTCTTAACTGATCTCCTGTTTTTTGAAAGACGTTAATAATGCTTGTCCCAAGTCCTTCCTCTTTTATTCCAATCGTGTTCACGTCTGCATTATCTGCGATTCTATCTGTCCTCTCTTTCTCATGTGTTAACACGTAAATATCTTTTTGTTCTATTCCTTTCTTCACTAGATCATTCGCCGCATTCATGACCT
This sequence comes from Bacillus sp. FSL L8-0152, assembly GCF_038006365.1. Classification (NCBI taxonomy): domain Bacteria; kingdom Bacillati; phylum Bacillota; class Bacilli; order Caryophanales; family Bacillaceae; genus Bacillus; species Bacillus sp. FSL L8-0152. The sequence continues at coordinate 1,049,985 of NZ_JBBOVB010000001.1, read as the reverse complement.
CTTTCTCCGTAATAAATTCATATACAAAAGGTTTACTATACTTCGTTTCCATCTTTAACTTCCTCCTTTAAAATGAATTATTTGTTATATTATATGTAGTACACCTATTTTCGAAATGTTAAACATAAAATATGAAAAAAATTATGTGAATTTTAATTTTAATAGAAAATGAACAACATCATTTACCACTTTAAAACATCTTCCCCTTACAATAACTACCTAATTTAACAGAAAATCGTTATAATTAAATTCAAGGAGGGATACTATGAAAAAAATCATATCTATATGCGCTCTAACCGCTCTATCTTTCACTTTAATAGGTTGTACAAGCACCTCGGCTACAGATAAAGCTTCACAAGTTAAGCAAGAACACACACAACATACCTTTCAATTAAACTCCGCAAATATTTCAGACATTGAAATACTAAAAACAACAAATCATACTACTTCCAAATCTCAAACAGATAACGAAGAAATGATAAAATCTATCGTTTCAGCAGTTCAAAATGGAACACCTAAAACAATCACTTTAGATCAAAAAAAGAGAGAATCTGCACATTCTACTATTACCGTTACATATAAAGATGACTCAAAAGAAGAATTTCTTGTATGGGTTGATAATAAGGAACAAATTACAATCGCTAAAAATGAGAAGAAAGATAAGGTAGAAGGTGTGATAGTGAATATTAAAGATGCTAAAATGATGAAGGATTTCTTTTAAAATTCTAGTTAACGTAAAAAAAGAGTAGGATTACATCCTACTCTTTTTTTACTCATGCCCAATAAATAGACTTTTATAAAAGCTATTTAAGGTCTAATTTTGCTAAATCATGTTGTAAAACATTATTTCCTTCTTGTGGGTTAAATACGATTGCACTAAGACCAAAAACATTCGTAACAACATCTCTATCTTTCGGACGAATGATTCTTACTTCATAAGCAAAAAGTGCTGGAGGAAGAGCTGCTGAACGAAAAGTAACATATCGATTAGGTGGCAATGTTTGCGTTGAAGGGTCTATTAATGGTAACAATACCGGAGAACCAGATGACCAATCAAATATTTCAACAGTTACTCTACGAGTATCGTCAGGATCAACATTCATAGCATCCACAGTAAGAAATAACGTAGCGGAATGTCTACGTAATATACCCGTTGATAAAGTTTCATTATGATGTTCACAGCATTTTTTTGGAGGGTGACCATAGCCATAACTCATACCAATTCCCCCCTTTCATTTACAATTAAGGACAAGTATTCCTTATAATATATAATGCTAGTATTCTTTTATTGAAAGGTATAAAAGCGGATTTCTATCTATATTTTTGGATATTTTGTTTTTTATTTATTCGCTTTTAAAGAATGATATAGACTCTCCTATTTTGCCTTTGAATTCCTTCTAAGAATAAAGTGCAACTTTATTCTGCCCTCATCAATCGAGGTCTTACTCCCCGGCAAATAGCGGGATAAATCTATTTTGAAAAGGACCTGCTCCATTCATTCGTAAAAGCATAAAGTAAATGGAATCCGTTAAAACACATGAGTGACCCCTTGGTTTTCCCTTCCTGTTAAAAGGAGGAACTGTTATGGGCTTTGGTGGTAGTTGTGGTGGCTGTGGCTTCGCTGGAGGATTTGCTTTGTTAGTTGTATTGTTTATTTTATTAATCATCGTTGGAGCTGCTTGCTTCTGCTAAAAAACTATCGGAAAAGACACTTTTATATGAGTGTCTTTTCTTCATAAAAAATACGCAATGTGCAGTTTAAGTGTAAGATGTAGTATTACATCCCTCTCCAAAATGAACTTCGATACTATAAATTTCGTTTAGATGCAATCTTAAAATTTTAGTTTAATAGCAATATGGTGAAACTCTATTCCATATAATATTGCTATTGCAGAAAAGTAAAACAAACTGGACAACCTAGATTTCAAACTGTAAGATTAGATGTTGGTGAAATTGGGCAGCAAAGCATATATAGAAAATAGGTGTTAATTTTGAAAATCAATAAAAAATTCGAACCAATAATTTTTAATATCTTTATGATTTTAGGTATATCTAGTATTATCTCTTTCGTCATGGTTTCAATGAATGTTGGATATACAGCTTTATTTCTCAAATCATGGATGAAAACATGGGGAATTGCTTTCGTACTTGCATTTTTAGCTTCTAAATTATTACCCTTTGTAGTTAAAAAGATAATGAAAATCTTCACTTTTGTTGAGAATGATGCTTAAGAATAAAGTGATGTACTACTCCGGTTCATTCCAATTAAAAGAGTTTATTATCACAAATACTTAACCTAGTAAAATGTTTCAAATCGAAGGAAGGCATCTTACAGGTTGTCTTTTCTTTATAAGTAAAAAAAGCCCACCTATTTCCGTAGGCGGGCTTTATCTTTATTACACAATACGAAAGTATACTCTCTTTTTCTCTGAAATTTTATGTAATTTTACATATTCATGAACATACATGTCTTGATGGACTTTATCTATATACTCATGGCAGTAATCCATTGAAAATGTATCTTCTTGAAAGCAAAACTCTCTTTTAGAAAAAAAAGACACCCTAAAGTTCATTCCTCCGACTTGAACCTCTTTAATTTTAATAATATGTATTGGACTCTTATCTAAAAAATAATCTAATGTATTCCAATAAGAGAAAGATAATGATAAAATAAAAGTGCAACAAGATGTTGCTTAGTTTTTAAATTTTATGGGAATAACACAAAAGCTAGGTTTGGTCGCCAAGTTTTTTCATTCCTATCGGTCATGAAATACCCCGGTTGGTCGCTGGGGTATTTCTTTTTTTATTAACGTATATATAGGTCTATTATGGACAAAATAAAATATAATCTTAGTAGAAGATAGAACACTGACATCTTTGCCGCTTCTAAATCACTTTGGTCTTGTGCGAAGAAAGTATGGTCAGTACTTTCAGCTCAGTGTTCGATCTACTTTAGTTTTTGAGTTGAGTGTTGCTAATCATAGCAGCACTTTTTTACATTCCAATTTGTTCTTTGATGAATTGAATTATATGTTTTACAAACTGGCTTTGCGTGAAGAAGTAATGAATATTTCTCAGTACTGTCGTCCACGATGCTAGATTACTTACGAAAGACTGGGATTCTGTCTTTTTGGTCGCCTTTTTTTTACGTTTTTTCATTCCTGTCCCTCCCTTCATAAGGGAAGGGCAAAGATGGCACATTTTATATTTTAAAGAGTTATATAGAAGAGGACAAGCTATTCATTAGCAAAATAAAGAAAAGACACCCTAAGGTGCCTTCCTCCGACTTGAACCACTTTAATTTTAATAATATGTATTAGACTCCTATCCAACTATTATTTTACTATGTTAAGTTATTTTTGTTTATTGAGAAATACAATAATTTATTTATGTTGGTCGTCTGTATGGTCCATGCAGCGATTAACAAGAGGACAATAGCAGTGATGACACCTAAAAGTCATTGCTTGAGCCGATGGCTAGAAACATAAGCATTACTGTGTATTTATGAAATCTCATTATAAGCAACCTCCTAGTGGAACTACACATTGGTAGAAAAATATATATACTTCTACTTGATAAGTTCTTATTTTAATCATATATAAAAGGAAATGAAACCGGCTATAACAATCAATGGAAGGATTACTGCGAGTTTATTTTTTAGAGGGACACGCTTGTCTGGGACGCCGGGGATGGATAACAAAAGCTAGTAAAAGAATTACTCCAATAATACCTAAAAGTGTATGAATGATGATCATCCTCCTAAGTAATATTATTATTAAAATTATATCACATTCAAATGTTTATAAAGTAAATATTTTACAATATAACCCAGATGTTGCATTTTTAAATTCAAAAAAGCCCCTCAAAGCATCAGCTTTAAGAGACCCCATCCTATCATCTTCTCTCTTCATACAATCGATTTGCTTTATACGAGCAAACGAAATACATACATGTCACAACGGGGATAAATGTCAAAAAAAGTCCTCTCATTAATGCAAATGGCGTTTCAAATAAGAATGACCATAGAAATGATACACCTTGCTTATCCCATAATCCTGGCGTCAAGTATAGTTCTTTCGGATTTACAAAGGCTCCTAAATTCATTGTATTACTATACATAAATAAAAATAATATCGGCAAATAACAGATCGCTAATTCTAAAAATGTTTTAGATAGACGCTTATACTTCCCTGCTCGTGACATTGGATCTGAAAAAATGTCATCTTCACTTTCTTCATCTACCTTTTTAAAATATTGCGTACCTGACCACCTATTACCAGCTATATGCTCCCAGCCACTATCTTCAAATAATGTGCAGTAATTAATAAAATCACTTTTTCTACTAAATACTCTATGGTCTATTTTAATCGTCGCATCTTCCGGTTCTGTATATCTAAATGTATAACCAAATGTATTGCTTTCTAGTTGATAGCCTTTCCAAGCCATCTCCTCTAACCATTTTTCCTCTTTCTCAAAGTCTAAAAAGAATTTCAATCTCCACATCATCGTTTCCCCCTAACTATACGTGTAATAAACTTTTTGTAACCGCAATAATGTGCTGCATTCTCATAAAGTCTAAATGCAATACTTCTTTCCCGCGTTCCGTAATGACATACACTTTTCTTCGTTTATCTTCGCTTTTTACCGATTCTATTAACCCTTGTTTTAATAAATTTTCAACCGCACCATACAATGTACCCGCTGCGATTTTCACTTGATGATTACTCAGTTCCTCCACCTTTTGCATAATTAAATATCCATGAGCTGGCTCTAACAAAGCTAAAAGAACGTAATACGTTGTTTCCGTTAATGGTAAATTTTTATCTCTATTCATAAAGACCTCCAATGTAACGATAAGTATATAGCTAAACTGTATAGTTCAACTGAATAGTTTCATTTTATACAGTCAGACTGTATATGTCAAATGTAGGAATAACTTTATAACCCAAAACAAAAACGCTACCTTTTTAAAAGATAGCGTTTTTGTTTTATCCTTGCTTATTCTTCGCCTTCATTTGCTCTTCATAAACAAACTTCGCGGTCATAAAGTCGTTAGAAAAATCTTTCAATGCATTCTTCATTACATTTAATTCTTCTTGTGATTTAATTTCAATACTGTTTAAGAAATCAAATGCTTTTGATTGTTCCTCCGCAACAAAATTTTGTGTCATATAGTCATCTTGGAAGTCTTGCTTCGCCTTTTCTTTTACTTTATTCATTGCATCTGTTTTGTTTATGCTTTTCATAGGGTTTTCGAATGCTCCAGTAGGTTGTTCCGGTTTTGGCTCTTCTTTCTTTTCCGGCTGTTGCGCTGGTGCTGGTTGTTGTGGTTCTTGCTTTGGTTGTTCTTGTTGAACCGGCTGCTGCGCTACTTGTTGCTCTTTTTTCGCTAACTCATCTTTTAACTTCTTCACTTGCTCATCAAGAGATTTTTTTTCAGTTTCTAACACACTCATATCACTTTTCAACTTTTGCGTCTCTTCAAAATGTTCATCTACTAATTTATTATATTCTTTCTCAGAGTACATTTTTTCACTGGTTGATGTCGTTTTCTCTTTCGTAACAACTACATTAATAATTATAAATAAGGCTACAATTCCTATTAACGCAGCGAAAATCTTCTTTTTATTCATGATTAATCCTCCAAAATGTAAAATTTCAAAAATTATCATAACAGACCAATTCGTTTTTACCTGTCATATTTTGTCGAATCAATATAATAAAAAAAAGCATCTGAAACAGATGCTTTTTTCTCATTCTTAATACGTAAACGTAATTGTCACTAAAGAATACCCTTCTTTCGCATTGTAAGGCTCCGCTTTATAAGAAACTCGATTTGCCCCTTGCGGATAATCGATTTCGCCAATTGCCTTTTTCACATCTTGCAGTGCACCATTCATTGATTGCTTGTACAGCACTTCAATTTTCTCTGGTTTCGCACTATAGCGCTGCTGCATTTTATTTTTTAATTCAGTATAGTTGTTTACGATATATTCATTTCCTAAATAGTTTAACTTTGTATCTTTTAATATTTGCTGATATGCAGGCGTTTTCGTACTACCTGCCGCAATTTTGTTTGTCAGTGTACTATAATAATTTGTTGTAGCTTGCGGATAGTCTCCGCGGTTCCACTCATGATTTCTTGCGATTTGTTCATCTGATAAATTGAAATACGAATACGTTACGCGGCCCTGTTCATCTGGAACCGGATCATCGAATGTTGTATCCAGGTGATACCATTTGTTTTCGATTTTCACTAAATTCCAAGCATGAGGTTGTCCGTCCCCAGTTCCTGTCACGAAATGATTTTCAATTCCTGCTTCTTTTAATAATTGATAAGTTAATAGTGCGTAACCTTGGCAAACCGCAGAACGATTTACTAGTGCTTCATATGCTGTGTAAGCTTTATAAGACGTATCATAAGAAACATGTTTTACTACGTAATCATGAATCGCCTTCACTTTTTCGTGATCATCCATTCCAACTTGAGTAATAGAAGAAACGATTGCTTTCGCTTGTTTCATGACATATTCCGTCTGTTCTTTCGTTTCACGATATGTAATCTTAAGTGTAAATGTATAATTTCCAGGTGATCCAGAAAGTCCATATGAAACATTCGATCTATTATTATTTGTATACTCATTTTTACTTGCAACTTCTTTATATGCGTTAAAAAGTGTATTCATCACTTCGTTTGTATTATTGTTTTTCGTTTTATATGGAAGTGTAATATTTGTCTCGTATGTATTAATACGCTTTTGTACTTCCTCTTTAAAAGCTGTTAATAATGCCGCATCTCCTGTGTCTTTCACATCAGCATTTTTATACTTCAAAGTTTTATATAAAAACTGCGCATACTGTTCACGTGTTACTGTGCCATACGGTTCAAAATTCCCGTTCCCTGTGCCATCTGCGATTTCATTTGACTGCACTGCACTAATTGCGTTTTCTGCCCAAAATGGATTTGGAACATCCTTAAAGGTATGTTTTTGTTTTGCCGCAAGATGGAAAGCATTTGTAAGAATTTGTGCCATTTCCGCACGACTCACAGAAGCTTTCGGTCTAAATTGGCCATTTTCATCACCTTTAAAAACTCCTAAATTCGTTAAAGTTAATACCTCTTCTGGAAACATTGTAGAACTTTGATTAATATCACCGTAAGGATTTTTAAACGTAGACCCATCCTTTAATACGTAACGAGTTCCATCATTACTAAACGAACCGCCTTGTTTATTCGGTACTAACACTCGATAAATTAAAGCCGCAACTTGCTCCCTTGTCGCAACATCTCCAAAACCAAATATCCCATTTCCATAACCGGAAATAATATTTTTACTCGCTAAATCTTTAATCGCAGGATATGACCAATGTGATGTCGGCACATCAGAAAAAACACCCACTTCAGCAGCTTTTACATCGCTACCATTTGTATATAACAACGCACCACCAATAAGTGATAATGATGTAATTGATTTTAATAGTTTTGTATACATAATGTCTTCTCCCAATACATTCTCTATTTTTGTTGGTTTATGTCGAAAAATCTAAAAATATGACAAAATATATTATACAATTAAAAGTTTTTGATGGATATATTGAATTTTAAAATATGCAAAAATTCATATTGTTATAAGGATTCATAGTAATATTATGTTATTTTACTTGCGAATATACAAATAAAAAAACGCTCATTTGAGCGTTTCATCTATATACCTAATAATTACTTTTTCTTCACTTAGAACTCTTCTTCGGTAATAATCCTTTGATATAACAACTCTTTATACTTCAATATTTCTTCAACCCCACGGCTCTCCATGCGTATATTGTATAACACTTGTTGTATTGACCTCTGATTGGTCCGTTGAAACATTTACTCCATTTAATAGTATGACCGTAATTATTAATCCAATTGAACTGCTGATGATCCTTTTCATTTTAAAGCCCCTTTCTGAAAACCTTTTTCTTTTTCTTTATATCCTAAATAGAAGTATTCACTAGATTTTATTGAATTTCCTTCTTCATGATATTTAACCGCTAATTTTTCAGCATATTCCTGGACATATTGCCATAAACCTACTTCATTAAAGAAAGAAATTCCTTTAGAAATGGCTAACTCTAATTCTTCAGCAGAAACATTCTCATTCATTTCTTTTAGAATTGTAAAATGATGTTCATATTCTTTTTGTTCCAGTTCATTACAAATTATTAATCCTTTTTCAATTAAGGACGCTGCAAGCTTTGTCTTTCCTAACTTTAAATTCTCTCTAGCTTCCAAAAAAATCGCTCTAAAGTGATTCGGAATTTTTTGTGATACTTCTGATAAGTAACGAAGTGCTAAATCAGATAGGTTTTGCTCTGCATACATAACCCCTAAACTATGTCGAACTCGTAACATTAGCTCCTCTTCATTCTGCTTTTTCAAAATATCCAGAGACGACATGAAATAAACTTCTGCTTGTTCAAATTCATTTAGCTTTACACATGCTAAACCCAGAACATTGTCACATGCTGCCACCTTCCTGCTATACCCGTACAGCCCTTCAAATGTATTCCTTGCTCTAGTTGCATATTGAATTACTAAAATAGGCTGGCAAACGTGATAATAATAGCTTGATAGCTTAAAGTTAAATTCTGCTTTTTCAATTGGATCCTGAATATTTCCCAACAAAGATTCTGCTATTCCATAATGCTTTTCAGCCACTTTAAAATCACCGTTTACTGTAGCATGAGAAGCCTTAAAGAAATGGTAATAATATAATAAAGATTCATCTGATGGAGCTTCATCTAACTTCATTTTTCTTAGATCATTCTTAGATATGTCAGATTGATGGGGATAAAACTCTGCACTTAACATTTTAAATCTAAAATCTACAAGTGAATAAAACTCTGTATTCTTTCGATCTTCTTCCATACTATTAACTTTTGTATCAATACTTTGTTTTAATTCCTTTGCCTTAGAGAAATTCTGTGAACGAATTTCTCTATACCACTCATGTAAAAGTAAATTGATTTCTTCCTTTTTTATTACATGTACACTCATATAGCCCCTTCTCCTTTGTCTATAGATTACTAACATAATAACAAAAATCTTCCAGCAAAACTTTTAATTTTCTGAATATTGTTGTTTCAAAAAAATTTCTCAATACAATCCCACCATTTTATCCCTTTAAACTATAACTTGTTCTGTTCCTTATTCGTTTCTATATAAAAATAACACATCATTATTAATAGTGATGACACATGAAAGTCTATCCTTTCATAAGAAAGCCTCTTTTCTTTTGTACATTATATCCATTAGGACTCATTTATTTTTTACGAAACCCACCCTTTTGCTTCCGCCGGCGACGAGGAGTGGGGTTTTTGTTATCTTTTTCTAAAATTTGTTTCCTAAAAACATACGCAGAAATTTTACGTACAATGGTTTTCACAAATACTTTTAGAAGTTCAAACAAAACTCCATTAGAGATAGTTTTATAAAATTTTTCACCACTAGCCGTAAAAATATCTTATAATCTCTATATAACAAATTAATGTATTAGGGGTAGATAAAATGCCAGTTACACTCGAACTTATTCTTTTCATTCTTATAGCAATTAGTGCTGTTGGCTATTTAATAAAAGAATTTCAAAAAACTAGGAAACGAACACTTGGAATTTCACTAGAATTTTTAGTTCTTTTCTGGTCAATATGGAGAATATCAACTATTATAATCTAATTTATAAAACATAAATTCCTTCGAATGAAGTGAAACTCTAATCAGCGGGAGTTTTATGGGATAAATTTACCAGTATTTTTACCACAACATTCATGTTAAAATCCCTTGTGAGTACGACATAACTCGACCTTATGAAGCTCCGCAGCTTTTATCGCGGAGCTTTTTTTATTAAAATTAACGCTTTTGTTCACTTTTTTGATACATTTACGAAACATTTATATGTTACGTTATATAAGTCCTTTTTTAAATCTTATTCATTCTAGCAAAAAGTCCTAGTCCCCCTAGGGCTTTTTTGCATTCAAACAATGAGTTGTATTTTTTCTCAATAACCGAAACTACTTAACATGGTAAAATAATAATCGGACTGGCATTCAATACCATATTACAATGGATCAAATCGCAAAAAGGCACCTTAGGGTGTCTTTTTTATAGAGAATCAGTTTAAAAACTAAAAATAAAAGAACCTCAATAAATGAGGTTCAAAAAATCTACTATTTTAAATTACCTTCGTAAAAAGCAACTCCATTTTGAACATGTTTTAAGTACCACGTAATCGTCCCGCCACAAACATTTTCATTAAAGCTATTAGCATATACTCCATTTGAGTAATAAAGAGTTCTTTTGAATTTACCATTAGAATACTCATAAGGAATTGAGCATGTTGCTTGCTTCGGAGAGCTCACAGCTTTTTGCGTATCAGCTGAAGCTGCACCAATTCCCCCTGTTAATGCAATACCTGTTGCTACTGCTCCTACTACTAATTTCCTGAACATAATAAATCCCCCTTTAATAATTTTTATAGCTTACAACTTAAATGTATCACTTTTGTAATTTATGTAAATATCTTGAATATGTAGAAATATTTATTTAATTATTGGTAATATTAGGATTTTATTTTATCAAATGGATAATAGAGGGATTAGAAAAGCATGTAAAAATACAGATAAGTTTATATTAAATGAATGTGGTTCAAGTCGGCGAAAGGAACTTTTGGTGTCTTTTTTTGTACATAAAAAAATCTCACCATCTTATAGAAACGATAAGCCCTTTAAAACAATAATTGCAACTATATTAATTTTACATTACATTAAGGTTAGAGAATGTTCTTATATTAATAAAGTGCTAAATAGTAGGTGGAAAAATGGAATTTAACGATTTGGGTATTACCATTAAAGAACTTAGAATTAAAAAAAATATATCACAATCCGAATTATGTCATGGAATATGTTCACAAAGTCAAATTAGCAAGATTGAAAAAGGTATGATTTATCCATCTAGTATATTGTTATATCAATTATCAGAAAGACTTGGTATTGATCCGAATAACATATTTGCACTAACTCAAAATAAAAGATTAAAATATGTAGAAAATGTAAAATACGTAATAAAAGATTGCTTAAAGCAAAAACAATATAAAGAACTTTATGAAATAGTGAAAAAAGAGAAAAACTTAAATAATTTTCAAACAAAAGAAGAGAAACAATTTCTAATATGGCATGAAGCAATTGCTATATTTATGGTGGATAAATCATTAAAAACTGCTTTAGATTTTTTAAATAATGCATTAAAACTGACTTTAACTAATTCTGATTTTTTATCAGAAAGAGAAATAGATATTATGCAAACAATGGCTATATTTTATGCGGAAAATAAAGAATATGAAAAAAGTATTAATATATTAAAAAGATGTTTAACTAATTTTAATAAGTTAGATTTTCCTAGAGATAAAGAAATTAAATTAAAAATCATGTTAAATTTAGCAAAATGTTTAGACTTCACATATCAACATGAAGAGGCAATAAAATACCTTGATAAGGGCATCAAATTAGCAATTAATCTAAATACTTTATACCTATTAGGTGAACTATTCTATTTAAAAGGTCAGTATTTATTAAAAATTAAACAACATAATGTAGAAGATGTTATTTATAACTGGAAAAAAGCATTGTTTATATTTGAACTAACAGAAAAAGAATATTATACAAAAACGCTACCAGATCAACTTACTGAAATACAAAATAAAAAAAACTCATAATTTCGTAAAAACTACTTACAAATCCCACAGAAAAAATCCTTATAGCTTTTAAACTTAGATCGATAATATTAAAATAATTTAAGTCGGCGGAAGGCACCTTTTGGTGTCTTTTCTTTATTTTTACAAGGAGCTGTTCAATTAATTCTTAAAAACATAATAGGAAACATTGTTTTATTTATCCCATTTTCATTCATGCTATATATAAAATTCGTTAATAAATCCACCTCAAACATACCTATATGCATAGGAGTACGTTTGAGGTGGAACTCCTTCAAATACTAGTTCCTTTTATAAGCCGTTTTTTTGATGTAGATGACATTATTCTCAATACAATAGAATGAATTATTGGAACATATTTAGCAATATATATCAAAAAACAATATTAAGAAACCCCCTCCACCTTAAGGTAGAAGGGATCTTTTAATTTCTATTTCAAACTACCTAAAATTTCCGTAAAGATAACCCAAAGCGTATGTGCACCTGCATCTGGATATCCTAAACTTCTTTCACCAACTACCGCTCCTCTGCCGAATGATCTTTCAACGATAGATTATATGCCCTGAAGTGCTACTTGCAACATTCAATTCAGATATACGACAGTAAAGAATACATCATCACGGTGTCAGCAAGCAAAAGTGTATTCTGCATTTCTGAAAACAGTAGATGGCAGATTATGACCTACTGAATCTGCTAAGAAAGAATATACAAGAACATCCTTAACATCCTCTTTATTTCCACTAATGATGACATCAAGAAAATCTTCTATTTGGAATTCTGGAGTAAATAACACAATCTTAGTTGTTCTGTTTGGTTCTAAAGAAACAAAAGTACGAGAGATTTCAACTAATTCATTTTGAGTTGGGAAAAAAATGTTTCGACTTCTCTTAACAGTTACCGTCACATTACTAGTATGGCAACGCGAATCATTGTTTAGCATAATGTTGAGAGCAGTTGGAATAATCCCATTTTCAGAGACTGGAACTCGGAACACTCCAGTAGATTTATGGGCCATATAATCACATCCTTTCAAAATAAAATATATTTACAATATATTAGATGCAAAAAACGTTCATTTTGATATGGACAAATTACATGATTAATATATCTATAATAACCCTCGGTATTACTAAGCCAATGTTTTAAAAGATTAACAAATATCGCGAGAACCAATCGAATGTATATTAAAAGTAAAAAGAATAAGTTGTCTAAAAGACCCCCTATTTTGAGCCAATAATGAGACATTATGTTAATCTTATATGTATAGCTGCACAAAATTGAGAAACTTAAGGAGACAGATAAATTTTATGAGAAAATTATCTATATTACTTACTTTCATTCTAGTATTAGTCAGTGTTACGGCTGCTTGCACACAAGATAAAACAGATAGTGCCGTTGAAAATGGTCCAATAGAAGAACCAACCGCAAAAAATGAAAATGAAGAATTAATAAATTTTGAAGAAAAAGAAGAGATGAGCCGCTTGGAACAAGGTATTTTATTAGTTGGCGAGAGTGTTAAGGGAGGCTATTACTTGGCCGCTGTTCAAAGTGCATATTTAAATGCTAGCAACGATTCCGCCATTGTTAATGTCTCTGTAAAAAATGTACGAGGGCAAACGATTGGACTATCAGAATTAAAATATAACTTAAAAGATGAAAAAGACGGAAAGATCTATAAAGGAAAGGTACTTGATCAAAACCCTTCTGATATACAAGTTAAACCAAATGAAACGGTAGAATTGAAAATAGCTTTTGAAGTACCACGTACCGCAGATGAATATATGTTTTATATTGAAAGCTCTTTAGACCCTCTACAAACATACTGGAAAATTGATAAGCTGCAATCACAAACAAACTAAGTCTAAAATAAGCAAAAAGCAATGAAAAATTTGATATAGATACAAATGAATACTATATAAACGTAAGACCATCGATTTAATGAATCGATGGTCTTTTTCAAAAAATGCCCCATTAAAAACTAAGAGATAAAAAAGAACTAATCTCTAGAAGAGATTAGCTCAATATATCCAAAGCTATTATGGTACATAGTTTTATGAGCAAACGTTATATAATGTTGTATGGGATACATAACCTGTCATCCCTTTATATGTAACTTTTAACCACTGTTTAGAATTACTGTAATGACCTTGAACATATTCACCAGTTACCCATGTTCCAGTAATTTTCGTACCATCATTAAATGTATGTAAGACAGGTGAATCGACAGTATAACCACTGCGCATCTTTGCACCATATACACCTACCGTACCTCCCTTTGCACAAGCTGCTACTACATTTTCATTTTCAGTAGCATTCGTAGCCGCGAAAGCAGAGCCGTTAAATGTAAATAAAGTAAATATAAAAGCTGTTAGTACTGTACAAATAGATAAACGACGTAACAAAATAAATTCCCCCTTTTTTTATAATTTACTTCTTCACAAATGATTATCTTAAATATTCTAACTATTTTCAATATATTAATGTTGAGAAATATTAGTTGTATTTTTGAAATAAGATTTTATCAAAAACAGTAACAAACTCATATTTTACTGAGAAAGAACCGAAAGAAGTCTTCTACATATCAACTATATAAAAATCCCTCCACCTTAAGGCAGAGGGACTTTCTAATTATTATTTCAAACTACCCGCAATCTCCGTAAAGATAACTCCAAGTGCATGTGCACCTGCATCTGGATAGCCTAAGCTTCTTTCACCAACTGTACCGGCGCGGCCCATGCGAGCTACGATTTCTTTCGTGTACTCTGCGCCTTTAACGGCTGCTTCTGCACCTTTTTCAAAGGCAGTTTTTACGTCTACTTCGTTTGAGGCGCTATCTAACCAAGAATCTACACATGGAGCAAGTCCGTCAACTAATGTTTTGTCACCAACTACCGCTCCTCTGCCGAATGATCTTTCACCGATAGATTGTATGCCTTGCAGTGCTGCTTGCAACATTTCAGCAAATTCTTTCACTGTTAACTCACGCTTCTCGCCTGCTGCTTTACTAGCTGCGCGGAATGCTCCGCCCCAAATTGGACCAGAAGCGCCGCCGCAATGTTCCATAATAATCATCGAACAACCGTCAAGGAATGATCCAATCGTTACATTTTCTTGTTCTACAATCGAATGCCACTCACGTTTTAATTGCTTAAATCCTTTTGCAACACTCATTCCGAAGTCGCCGTCACCTGCATGTGTATCTAACTCACAAAACGGTACTTCATTTTTAATAATAATATCGCTCATTTTATCAACGAGATAAATCATGTTGTTTAATGTAATGACATTATTTTTAATAACAGCGTGCTCTTCCGCTGTTTCTATTTCAAATGAAACTTCCTTCTCTTCTGCCTCTTCAAGTACATTCACGTACTCTACACTTTCAACTGGTCCATCTACTTTAAACGCAGGTGTATTACATTCTTTAGATAGTAATGTTTTTAGCTCTTCATCTAACTTCATTACCGTTAAAGACATACCAGCCATATCAATACTTGTCATATAGTTACCGACGAATACTCTATTAATTTTAATGTTTCTAGCTGCTAGTTCTCTCGTAACGGCGTTGTTAAATAAGTAAAGTTCTTGCAGTGGTGTTCCGCCAAAACCGTTAACTAGAAGTGCGATTTCCTCGCCATCTTTTACTCCTAAATCTTTCATTAAATCATTTGTCATACGGTTAGCTAATTCATCAGCCGACAGCATTTTTTCACGCTTAATTCCTGGTTCGCCGTGAATACCTACGCCGTATTCCATTTCATCTTCCGCAAGTGTGAAAGTAGGTGATCCGCTCGCTGGAACTGTACAAGACGTTAACGCTAAACCGATTGTGCGCACGTTAGCCGCTGCTTTTTCTGCTACAGCTTTCACCGCTCCTAAATCCATACCTGCTTCCGCTGCTGCGCCGGCAATTTTATGAACTAAAATAACTCCCGCAACGCCGCGGCGTCCTACTGTATATAGGCTATCTTCTACCGCAATATCATCGTCCACTTTTACGTAGTCGACTTCAATTCCATCTTCCGTCGCTAAATGCGCACCGTTTTTGAAATTCATAATATCGCCGCTATAATTTTTAATAATTAATAACGTACCTTTTTTACTAGCTGTTTCTTTAATTGCTTGATATACCTGAATTTGTGAAGGTGACGCAAACACATCTCCGCACACTGCCGCATCTAACATTCCTTTTCCGACTAATCCTGCATGTGCCGGCTCATGACCACTACCGCCGCCGCTAATTAACGTTACTTTATTTTCGTTCATTTCTTTCTTCTTAATTACTTTATGTTTTTTCAAAAGCTCAAGCTCTGGGTGAGCCATAACCATTCCGTTACACATTTCCATTACTAATGTTTCTGGTTTGTTTATAATCTTTTTCATTGTAGTTCTCCCTCAATTCCTTTAATATATTGTGATATATTTGAAATCTTCTTCTTACTACTCATGTTAAAATGAAAGCGTTTTATAGTAAACGGACAAAATGGACAATCTGTCTAAAGACACCGCTCTCATTTATAGATAGGATTTTTATATTAATAACATTCTAGGGATGATTCAGATGACCTCTTCTATAATTTCTAAAAAGATAATCGCGAACTCATTGAAGTATTTAATGGAAACAGAGTCGTTTCATAAAATATCAGTGAGCGATATTATGTTACACTGTCAAATGCGTAGGCAAACTTTTTATTATCATTTTAAAGATAAATTTGAACTATTAAGCTGGATTTATAGAGAAGAAACGAAGGAAAACATTATCGATTTTCTTGACTATGAAACGTGGGAAAACATTTTCGATTTATTATTTGATTACTTTTATGAAAATCAAAAATTTTACCGAAATGCTTTTAAAGTCATTGAGCAAAACTCGTTTAATCACTATTTATTTGAGCATACGAAAAACTTATATATGAAGATTATTGATGAATTATCTGTGAGCTGTGGATTCAGCCTTTCTGATGAGACTAAAAATACGATTGCCTCCTTTTATAGTCACGGCTTCGTTGGAACGATAAAAGATTGGATTGAAAGCAAGTGCGAAGTAGATCCATCCGTTATGTCTTCTCTTATGAAAAATATGATAAACAATCAATTACTACTATTACTTGAGCAATCAGCAAAGTAATTAAAGGGTGGCAAAAGCAATGAAAAAGATTATGAATGATGTACAAAATATCGTTCAAGATATGCTGCATGGCTTTTATTTTGAACATAACGACAAAGTAAATTACGATGAAACAAATAACATCATTTATGTAAAAGATATCGAAAAAATGAAGCAAGACGTCGCTATTGTAAGCGGCGGTGGTAGCGGACATGAACCTGCTGATATTGGTTATGTAGGAAAAGGTATGCTTACAGCGGCAGTAAACGGCAATATTTTCACTCCGCCTACAGTGGAACAAATTGTAGCGGCAACTCGCCTCATACCAAAAGATAAAAGTATACTATTCATCATCAAAAACTTTAAAGATGACGTAGAAAACTTTCTAGCAGCAAAGCAAATTGCTCAAGAAGAAGGAAGAAAAGTTGACCATATCATCGTAAATGACGATGTTTCAATTGAAGATGATGCTTCTTTTAATAAAAGAAGACGCGGCGTAGCTGGCACTGTTTTCGTTCAAAAAATACTTGGTGCGGCCGCTCTTGAAGGTCACTCTTTAGAAGAACTAACAACAATTGGCCGTTCTGTTACAGAAAACTTACACACATTAGGAGTTGCTCTTTCACCTGCAAACGATCCAGTGAAAGGAAAAGCTTCCTTCACATTAACCGAAGATGAAGTCTTTTACGGCGTCGGTATTCACGGCGAAAAAGGTTACCGCAAAGAAGCACTATCCTCTTCTGAAATATTAGCGATCGAACTAATGAACAAACTAAAAAGCATTTATCGCTGGAGAAAAGGTGACAACTTCGCTATCCTTATTAATGGACTCGGCGCAACTCCATTAATGGAACAATACATTTTCGCAAACGACATTCGCCGTTTGTCTGAACTTGAAGGATTGCAAGTGACATTCGTAAAGGTTGGTACGCTGTTGACTTCTTTAGATATGAAAGGTGTTTCGCTCAGTTTGCTTAAGGTAGCGGATTTGGATTGGATGAAGTGGTTGAAAGCGGATGTTAGAGTGGGTAATTGGTAAGTAAAAATCATGATGATAAAAGCCTTTAACTATAACAAGTTAAAGGCTTTTTACAAATTGAAATATCGCACGAGCGTTCAAAAGAAATTCGTAATCACCTCACTGAATGATGACAGGTCTTCCAAATAAAGCTGGATGATAAATTAACATCGCCCCTACAAATGAACACACTAAACAAAAAACAGCCTCGTATTTTATAACTAGAGAAGAGTTGGTATCAAGCTTTTTCCCCTCTCTTCTTAATATCATTTTAAAAGCTCTATATAATAAATATCCAATAATCGCCCCGAGAGTGTTCGTAAATAAATCATCAATATCTGTAATTCTATTATTTAGTAATTGATTTAACTCAATTGCCAATGAAAAAAAGAATCCTGCACATACGGTGTTTTTCATTTTTCTAAAATGCGGCCAAATCATCGGTAATAAAAAACCTAACGGCATAAACAGTACGATGTTCAAAAGATACGTAGTACTACCTGCCGTATCAAATAGAGTCAAATTGATTTGACTTACACGAATCCACGTTTCATATCTACTTATATCCCATACAGTCGCGATCTGCGTCACCCTATACACTAACGAAAGGTAGAATAGAAAAACATATACCCATAGAAAATGCCGAATAGATATGTTTCTTTTCGCTTTAAAATAAAATCCAATTTGAAACACAATACAAAAAATAATCGTAAAAAAATACGTATACAAATAATTAATCAAAACTCCTGTATCCATGTAGAATCCCCTAACTTTACATTTTCATCTATGACTTTGTCTTTTTTAGTCTCCTTCATGATGTAACTCATTTATAGGATAGGAAAAACTTTTAAAATAAAGAGTGGGGTAAACATAAAATTTTTCTTAAATCTTCAGTTTGGTTTTATTATTACTCTTCTTAGGCATCCGCCATTGATAGCTAGGCAACAACATGCTTAAACCTAACAATACTATCATTTTTGCACGTAATCCTCGTAGTACTTTAACCGATAAAGCATATATAAAATCATGTGACTCGTTTGTTCAGTTAAAACATGAAATTAATAAATATATGACGTACTATAATCACTCTTGCTATCAATGGAATTTAAAGAAGATGACTTCTGTTTGCATACAGAAATCATCTTTTTTAGGTTGCCTAACTTTTTTTAAAATGTCCTTTACAAAGGGTACAGATCAAGAGCACCTTATTCCTATTCGAGGGGATCAACTATACCTTCTTCCCTTAAAATCACACAAACCCATTTACAAATCTGTAAAAGTAGATATAATATCCTTATGGAACCTTCATTAATTTATAAAGCATTGTCAAATGAAACAAGATGTCAAATTCTATCATGGTTAAAAAATCCAGAAAACCATTTCGACGAAAAACCTTATTTAGAACAAGGGATTAATTTTCAGATTGGAGTGTGTGTAGGAGATATTCAGCTTAAAACTGGCTTAGCCCAATCGGTTATTTCTAGTTATTTATTAACTATGAAAAAGGCAGGACTACTAGACTCTGACCGAATTGGAAAATGGACATATTATCGTCGAAATGAAAAAACAATACAAGCGTTTTCTGAATACGTTCAAAATGAATTATAAAGTAAAAGCAAATAATCAACCTACCATTGATTATTTGCTTTCACACATTCTGCTTTTATATAGCTGCCCAATACATTCTTTTTAAAACTTCGCTACCTATAAAAGAAAGAAACATAGAAAGGAGCATCTTTTTTAACATATCATATCTAGTTATTTAGATATCTGTGTTTGTGTTTAACATTACATAATTCTATTACTATTGACATCCAATCATGCTCATTTCCTTGTTAATAAATCGATTTCACTTTCAAAATAATAAGAAGAATGGAGAGTTTTACAAATGAAAAAAGTAAGTCCTTTACTTATTCTTACACTAGCAATAGGGGTGTTTGGAATTATTACTACCGAGATGGGTATTGTCGGTGTATTACCACAAATCACTCAGAAATTTGGCATTTCAACTGCACAAGCAGGGTTTTTAGTAAGTATATTCGCACTAGTCGTTGCTATTTCTGGTCCGTTTTTAATTCTGCTCGTCTCTAGTATTAATCGTAAAATAATTTTATTAATAGCAATCTTTGTTTTTGTTATTTCAAATATAATTTACGCTTATACAACACAATTTGAAATCATGCTTATTTTTCGTATTTTACCTGCAGCACTTCACCCACTCTTCTTTTCAATCGCTCTTGTAACTGCTGCTAAACTTGTCCCTCCTGAAAAGAGTGGTCAAGCGGTTACAAAAGTTTTCATGGGAATTACGGTTGGCTTTGCACTAGGTGTACCATTAACCTCTTACCTTGCAGATCAATTTTCATTAGAAATTGCTTTCTTATTCGGAGCGCTTATTAACGCCCTTGCATTCATTGGAATACTAATCTCACTTCCTTCTATGCCCGTTAAAGAAAAAATGTCTTTCGGCAAACAAATTCGTATACTCGGCAAACCAGGATTATGGTTAAATATTTTAACTGTCACATTCCTTTTTGCAGCCATGTTTTCCGTATACAGCTACTTCGCCGAATACCTTGCGAAAGTAACTTCCATGAATGGATCGCTCATCAGTATCATGCTATTCATATTTGGTATAGTTATGATTTTAGGCAATCATTTATTTGGTAGTCTTCTGCAAAGAAGCATAGTAAATACAGTAATATCGTTCCCTATTTTATATTCTATTGTTTACATATTGGTTTATTATTTAGGTCCTTATCTTGTTCCAATGATTTTTATGGTATTCATTTGGGGAATCGTGCATGCTGGTGGATTAATTGTTGGTCAAACATGGTTAATAAGTGAAGCAAGAGAAGCACCCGAATTTGGTAATAGCCTATTCGTTTCATTCTCAAATCTTGGAATTACTCTAGGAACAACTATTGGAGGCTGGTTCATTTCAAACTTAGGTATTCATCAACTTATTTGGAGTGGATTTATATTTACACTACTTTCATTTCTATTAATTATAATAAAACTAAAATTTTTCACTTCTAATAACCTAGCTTCATTATCAAGCTAGTACATTTTCAGTTCCAAACTGGATAAAAAACATTATACAGTGAAACTTTAATCAGCTCTCACCAATCGGGCGTTTATGGGCAGCCCGGCAAATAGTGGGATAAATTCTATATAAAATACTGGTTATTCTTCTTATAAGATTTTATAAACTATAAAGTATGACACTCAGAGCCTTTAGCTATAAATACAAGTTAAAGACTTTTTATATAAAAACAGCTTTAAAAGGTGCTAATTTTATGGAACATCATCAAAATAGAATACTAAAAAAAGGCTCCATTGCTGGAGCACTCAAAAAATAATATAACTAAACGAATTAAAACAAGGAACAGACAATTAAAATATACAAATAAAACATAAATAAATCTATATATATGTAATATTACATATAAAAATCCTATTTATCACTGCTATAATAAACTTACTCGATGATTGTTATATTATTCATAGGTTAAAAGCAATAAGTTACCTTCTTAACACCAATTTACAAATAAAAAAAGACATCTTAATTGATGTCTTTTTTTATTTTCCAAAGGATTTGCTTTATTAGTTGTACTGTTTATTTTATTAATCATCGTTGGAGCTTCTTGCTTCTGCTAAAAAACTATCAGAAAAGACACTCTTATATGGGTGTCTTTTCTTTATAATAAAGTGAAACTTTATTCCTCCGCATCCCTCATACTGTAATACCCCAAATTAATAATAACCAAGAAATACCCACCCATAATTCCGGCAGCGAATGTCCACATGAATTCATGGTGTTCAATTTCATACATAATAATCGCACCTAGTATTGCGGCTGCAAACCGATTTATCATTCCGAGCATCGGTGCTTTTTCTTTTTTTACAATGCTATCTCCGAACTTTTCAATACGCCTTCCTAAAATCCAGGCGCAGTACATACTCACCAAAAGGCCAATGCTTATCCCTACAAACTGGGCTGAAAAAGGTGTCACGAGCCAGCCCAATAACATTACGCCTAGCAAACAATACACTTGTATGTTAAACGATTTTAGTGCCATACGAATCATGTTATTCTCCTTTATCTTTCTCATTGTAATTCCGTATCATCAGTCCAATCTTCCAGGCTTCAAGCTTTCAGCTATATCTTTTTTAAAAT
Source organism: Bacillus sp. FSL L8-0152 (assembly GCF_038006365.1). NCBI lineage: Bacteria > Bacillati > Bacillota > Bacilli > Caryophanales > Bacillaceae > Bacillus > Bacillus sp. FSL L8-0152. The sequence continues at coordinate 1,027,933 of NZ_JBBOVB010000001.1, read as the reverse complement.
GAGGGAATTTGATTTTGCTCACCATTAAATAAGCGAGTGCGCATGTACCAAACGCCACGGAAACTGGATTCTTTAAAAAACATAAAATGAGGAGACACATTGCCGCAAATGGAATCGGCATGCCGATAAAGGTCGGGAGTTTGCTTTGCTGTGTGTTAAATCTTGCAAGCCGAAGCATTCCGCAAATACTATAAGCAAGCGCACATATCATCCCGATAGACTGCAAATCTTTTAAAGCGACACTATATGCAAGAATAGACGGTGCCACACCAAAAGTAACTAAATCCGCAAATGAGTCCAACTCTCCACCAATTTCTGAAACAGAATCCAGTTTCCGAGCGACCATGCCATCAAAAAAGTCAAACAGCATACCTGTAATAATAAAAACTGCTCCCAAATAAATATCGTGAACGAAAAGAGCGTAAATAGCTAAAAGCCCACATACAAAATTTGCTATCGTAATCATATTTGGTATGAAACTCATAATGCACTTCTCCTCCTTTCTACTAATTGCTTCATCTAAGTTCTTACTCATTACAATCAAGATCCTTCTGCTTTTCTTCCAATATCACTTTATTTATTTTCGTTAACGTATCTGTCATTTGCTCTAGGGCGTTTATATCGATTTTAGAAAAATATTTCTCAATTAATACATCATCTAACTCAGACAACCGCTCTATATACTTACTACCGTTTGGACCAAGTGTAAGAAAATACTCCCGTTTATTATTAGGGTTTACTTGTTTTGAAATCATCTTCTGTTTCTCCAATTTCGATAAAACTTGGCTAACGGCACTTTTTGATACATTAAAAGTAGTCGCAATGTGATTTGCCGTCGTGTTTTCATTTAAATTAATATGAAATAGCATGCTCTCTTGCTGTCCTGTAAGACCGAACTCATCTTTTAACTCCTGGAATAGTAAAATGTAGAATTCATTATAAGCTCGGTTCATTTCATTAATTACTTCTTTATACGTTCTAGTCATAGCGTTATTCCTCCATGCTTTTATTTCGCTTAATAGTTAAGTTCACTTAACTTAACTATAGTATACCGTTATGTTCGTGTAAAGGGAAATATCGCTCTACACTTTACTCACAATGATACAAAAAAGAAGACACTCTTCTAAAACAAGTTTAGTCGCTTCTGTCTCACTGCTTTCCTCATCCAAATACTCGGTAAGTCATTCTGAATAATCAAAAAGAAAAACAATTAAATTCCATATAGACCCATTACTGGTTAAAATGTTATAATGGAATCACCCTACATAGTTACTCATAGCCAGACTGAGGAACTAGCGTCTTATTAAGTAATGCGCATAACTAAAATAAAAAAGACACTTTACGGTGTCTTTTTTATTTATATTCCTAGGAATTATCTCTTTTATAAACACACTCTATCAAACAGTAAAGGAGACAAACAGATGGAACATCCTGTTGCAAGAGAATTACGTTTTATACGGGTATGTCTTATCATTTTGATTATTGTCATTGCATTCTGGAACCGGGAGAAAACTGTGGAAATTACTGATCACGGTAGCGATCCTATTTTAAACACCAGCAATATGACCCAAGTTGGTGAGAATACATTTGCATACAAAGACGAATCGAATCAAATTAAAATATTTAAGTTTAATCCAGATACAAATGAAATAAAATTAATAAAAGAGTTTTATGCTAACGAATATTAATTACATGAATTAAATAATTCAAATCTGTAGAAGACACTTTAAAGTGTCTTTTCTTTATGAACTACAAAGTATGAGAACCCAAGCCATTAGCTGCAATTACGACCAAGGCTTTTACTATATAAAAAATAAAACATAGTAAGAATAGAATACTCACTTAAATTATTTTTCACTTCACAAACTACATCCAAAAAGTTGGATAGCTTCTTTTACTACTCATATTATTAATAAATAAAGCAATAACTACAATAACAACGGAGCCAATTAAAACTGGTGTTACTAAATAACTCCAACTATTTGCCCCTAAAATAACGATAATCGGATCGGCGCCTGCCGGAGGATGCGTCGTTCTTGTTAACATCATAACGGCTATTGCCATCCCCACCGCTAAAGCAATTGTCCAATATTCATTCCCAAACAAATGATATATTGATAGACCAATGAAAGTTGAAATCAAATGTCCTCCAATAATATTACGCGGCTGAGATAATGGCGCATTCCAAACTCCAAACGCTAATACACAACTCGCACCAAATGGAGCCATTAATAATTCTGTAGAGGTTATGCTCGTTAAATATGTTAAGGTAAGAATTGTTAAAAATCCCCCTAGTAGTCCCGTTAAAGAGTCCTTTACATTTACTTGTAATGGGCTTCTTCCTTTCCCTTTCATTTTTGTAAAATATCGTACACTTATTGGTTGAGGATCTTTCTGCTTAGTTGCTGTTATATTATCCATCGTTCTCCTCCTTTATTTACCAACAATTATAACTCGACATAACTAACCTGTAAATATTAATTTAAGGGGTTAGTTATAAAGTACAAAAAAAGAATCAACTGTTATAAGTTGATTCTCTAAACTTCTTCAAATTTTCGATCCTGAAATTTTGCTACCTTTTTCCGGTTCCCACATATTTTCATAGAACACCATTTTCGTTTTCCACTCTTATCTATAAATAATAAAACACAGTCAGGATTTGAACACCTTTTAAGGGAAATAAGCTTATTTTCTGCTATTAACGTTAAAGCGTCAAATGCAATTAACGATGCGAGTACATCCTCGATTTCTCCAACTGGGATAGATACTAGCTGCTGTTCAATGATTTTATATGTAAATGGTGCCTTCTCAATTTGTTTTTCTAAATACGTAATAAAATCATTAGAAATTTCTTGCTGATCAGCAATTGCCTCAAACTGTTTTCTCAATACTTCTCTTACCTCTAATATGCTAGATGTAACTTGATCCATTCGCTTCTGAATTCCTATAAGTGTTTTTTCATTCCAAAAAGGAAGATTAACCTTTATTACATGTAGCCATTCTAATACATCTTCATCTGTTATTAATAAATCATAACGTTGTCCACGCCTAACTAACTCTGTATTTACTAAATCTAATGAGAGATTTCCCGATATAAGCGGGAATTGTTTTGTTTCCTGCATGTACTCATCACCTTCTCTTTAAACAATCATATTCCAGATTAATACAGCAGTGCAACTTTTTTATAAACTACAAAGTATGAAGATTAAAGCCTTTAGCCATAATTACGACTAAAGGCTTTTTGTATGTAAGTAAATGAAAAAGGAGCTAATTTTATGGAACATAATAAAAATGGAATGCTTGCTTTAATTGTTTTATTTTTAGGATTAGTGTTTTTTGTTAGTGGAATGGTTTATCATTTATGGGGCTCATTTTAATTTCAACTTTTAGACAGATAAATAATTCGAATCAGAGAAACGCACAAATCTTTCCCTTTTCCTTCCAAAATCAATATAATAAGATATAAAATGTAATACATATAAAGACAAATATATATAGCACTCATTAAAAGTGCTTCTATTTTGGAAGGAAGAAACAAACGATGAACAAAAAGTTATTAGCATCATTATTATGTAGCACATTCTTGTTTGGAGCATCGGCTTGCAGTTCACATGATGCGCCTGCGAAAAATGAGCAGGCGACTTCTAAAAAAACAGAGAATGACAAACTTAGCAGCAAGGATCCGCAAAAAGAACTTCCTACCAATGTAGATTCCTCTGATGTATACATGTCAATGGGATCTGCCGAGTCATTAGATGTTCTAGGGACTGGAGAAGTTAAAGCACAAGGTGTCTTTAAAGTATTAGACATCGCCGTTTATAATCGTAAAGAAGAACCCATTACACTAGATATTAACAACTTTAAATTAATTGATGGATTTGGAAGAGAATATCACATTTCCAATGAATATCAGTCAGTACTTAAAGCTGCAAATATCTCCACATTCAAATTTAATATTGTTAATCCTAATGAAAGTTCGGAAGGAAACATTGTATTTGATGTACCGAAAAACACGCAAGGATTAACTTTAAAAATTAATAATGATAAGTTAGATAAAGAACTCCAATTAAAAGTGGAATAGGCCAATAAATGCGTCTCCCTTAACATTCTCTACCGACATAAAAAAGTACAGTCTTTTCTACAGCAGACTGTACTTTTTTATTTATCATTTCACATAACATTCCCTAATTTTTTTGACTAGATGCTCTCCAATCACGAAAAGATGTTGGGCGTCCAGAAAAAGCTCTTTGCTTTGTAACAGATGGTTTTTCTTCAGGAGTCATTGTTTTTTCTTTAAGAGTCGCTGGTTTTTCCTTAAGCGTCACTGATTTTTCTTCAAGAATAGTCACAGCTGTTTGCATTTTCTCTAACTGTTCTTTCAACAATTGTTGTTCAATCTTTAAATCCGTAAGTAAACGTAAAATCATCTCAGAATTAGCCATAAGATCCTCCTTCCCCCAATACACAGAATAAAATACAATATGTAGCAGACGAAATACCGGTGACAAAAATAAGGTCGTCAACTCTTTTTAACTTCCAAAATCCTTTTATTTTTTTAAGGACCTGCTCCATTCACCCTTAAAAACATAAATTAAATTAAATCCATTATTAAATGGTCTTTATGGAAGGAGGAGTTAATATGGGCTATGGAGGTAGTTGTGGTGGAGGCTGTGGTTTCGGCGGCGGATTTGCCTTACTTGTTGTGCTCTTCATCTTATTAATCATCGTTGGCGCTAGCTGTTGGGGCGGCGGATTCGGCTGCTAAGGAGAGGCACTCTTGAGAGTGTCTTTTTTTTGATATGTGGCTTGTATACATATTGTTCAAATCTATATATTTTTTAAAAATATAGATTTAAAGCATATTTCTCAATGAATAAAACAACTTAACATGGTAAAATAATATTTGGATGGGAGTCCAATATATTATTAAAATTAAGATGGTTCAAGTCGAAGGAAGGCACCTTAGGGTGTCTTTTCTTTATGACTTCTATCATCAACAAAGGGTGATACAAACTATTACATATGTTTGTACCACCCTTTATTGATGCGTTTAGACTTCACAGGTGTTGAAGTTTTAGACTTCTCCCTTAGTGTACCCATCTTATTAGAACATCCTGTAATCTGTAGACAAAATGTAGCTAATAAAAACAATATTAATAATTTCTTCAATAAATCCTCCTACATACATAAAACACCATATGTTACAAAACAAACATAACATCAACTCTTCATAAAAACAATATAATCCTCGGTCCTTAAGCTATCTCTTAACATAGGAGTACCGCCACATATCCATTTTTAAAATATCCCCTACTTAAGGAATTTGTAAGTATCAAGTAAGAAAAACGAGAACTTTGTTTCGTATAATCAAAATATAAAGTGAAGGAAGAAAGATTATTTCTGGGATTAATATGCATGTGACAAGAGAAGAAATCTACGTTTTTTTAGAATAATAATATGAGTATGTCCAAGTTTTGGAGATTGCTTGCAAATATTTTTAAGTTTTCGCACCAGAACCCTAATTACCCTACCTGTTTTTTACCATCACATATTGGAGGTTAAAACATGAATAAAAAAAAGAAAATACAAAGATCAGCACTTACCTTTACCCTACTCTTTTCTTTAGGCGTTTCATCTTTCCCGCTTACAACAACTATTCACGCAGATACACGTGAGAAACAATCTGCTGAAAAGAAATTAATCTCTTTAACGGAGCGTACATCATTATTTTTTGAATATCTCCAGCAAGGTAAGTATGCAGAGGCACTACAGTTGACGTCTACTGCTTTTCAATCCAAATTTACAGCAACCACATTACAAAACTGGTGGACACAAAGTGGCTGGAGCGGGATAAAAAGCATGGGAACCCCCGTGATAAAAGAACGAAACTCGGTCCATCAGACGGTGGAAATTCCAGCAGCTACCGAAGGAACTACCATACCGCTACTCCTTAAATTCACACCTGGCGGGAAAGTAGATGAAATTGGAGAAAGGCCACCCGAGGAATATTTTACCATACCCCATCCTAGCTATGATCAACCTGACTCCTATCAAGAACGTGAAATCGTCATTGGAAATTCTACCTATCCGTTACCAGCGACATTAACAGTTCCGAAACATAAGCGTGGTGAAAAGCTGCCCGTAGTTGTTCTTGTTCATGGTGCTGGCATCCATGATCGCGATAGCACATATATGGGAACTAAAATCTTACGCGACCTTGCGGTGGGCCTTTCATCCAACGGAATTGCAGTGTTGCGCTATGAAAAACGTACCTTAGAACATGTATTAAAGATGAGTGCAGAACCTGTTACGTTAGACCGTGATACTACAGATGATGCTATCTATGCAGCAAAATCAGCAGCACAGCAGGAAGGCATTGATCCAAGTAATATTTTCATTCTTGGACATAGTCTAGGAGCCGGTACAATGCCACGTATACTGAGCAAAGCGCCTTCCTCACTTGTCCGAGGAAGTATCTTACTCGCACCACCTGCACGGCCTTTGACTGACATTGCCATTGACCAGTATCAATACCTTGGGAAACCAAAGGAAGAAATCGATGAACTAAAAAGACAAGTCGCTTTTATTCAGGATCCTACTTTCAATCCTGACCATCCTCCAGCTGGCTACAATTTTGGGTCACCTCATTTTATGTATGATGTTTCTAGGTGGCGTCCAGTTGAAGAGGCAAAATCACGAAAAGAGCCTTTACTCATTTTGCAAGGAGCACGCGATTATCAAGTAACAGTAAAAGATGAATATACAAAATGGCAGAAAGGACTTTCAAACCGCGGGAATGTTCAGTTCAAAAAATACCCGAAATTGAATCATTTCTTCACGGAGGGTGACGGGGAATTAAGTCTTCCTAGTGAATACGAAATTCCTGCTAATGTTCCCGAGTATGTCATCCAAGACATTATTACATGGGTTAACGAGACAAAAAAATAAGAAAACATCAAAAGCCTTCATGCAATCATCATTGCGTGAAGGCTTTTTTGAAACTAGTGATTCAGAGATAGCTATTATAATGGATCAAAACGAAAATTATATTTTTCTACGTACTAAATAAAACGCTAAGGAACCCATAATAACAGGTGCAACGAAGTCAAAGAAATATGAAAAAGAAAAATTAAAAAGAAAAAGAAATGGTATAAGTGTATAGATAACTGCTAGTCCTATAAATAAAGGAATTCCAAATTGAAACTCTCGACATCGTTTAATTTTCCTATATAAGACTTCCCCAATTAGACAAGCTATAAGAGCTGGTATACTACCATAAGTGACGATAGTTTTTATGAACCCCTGTAAAACGTCTGGGTGAATAAAGCTAGGATTAAAAATATATGAAATTAAGAACCATCCAAAAATAAAAGCAAATAGACTTGCAGCATAACTAACTACAAATTTTATCAAAGTAAGCAACGTAATCATCCTCACAATTCCCTAATATTATCTTCATTTTATCATTTTCTCTTAAAAAGATTCCAAAAGGGTATACTTGCCCTTCAGCTTTCTTTTTTTAACGCTTGTTCAAGACGTATTTTTTGATGTTATTCTGTATAAAAAACTTTTGGGAGCAACCTGTTCGAAAAATTGATAAAGAATAAGCGATTGAAGGATGAAAACAGAAGACTACAAGGAAAACTGTATGAACAAATATAATGAAACAAGGCTCTTACTTTGTAGCGGTATCCACGAAGTAAGAGCCTTGTTTTTTCTACTCATTTTTTATATCAGTCTTGATTTTCCAATGGAAAGGCACAGAAAATCTACTACAGAAGTTGTGATACCTCTAGGATTAACAAATTCTTTAAATTTCTGTGTACTACGTACAAGCCCTCTACTTTTGGCATGTGCCTCTAATTCAGCTCGAACTTGTATTGTATCCGGAGCCATTCTTTCTAAAGCATGCGCAGAATATTTACGAACATTGATTTCAAGTTTTTAAAACTCATTTATTGTAACTGTAAAATGTGGCTTGAATTTTACTTCGATTGTTTTGTTTTCTTCTGTACCTAGAATGTATAGTGAATCATTACGAGTATATATTTCTTTCACTGATTCCATCTTGGTTTCTATGATACGTTTGTCTTCGTATAGCATTATTAATTCAACTGTTGCATCATAATAGAACATATTCATAACCAGTTCAAATCCAAGTTTATCAATTTTACTATATCGATACGCACCTGCACCTGGAATATAGTAATCTTCTGGTTCGCTTTCGAAAATTTCTAGTAACTCATACTTATCATGTTTAATATCCAATATTCCTCAACCTTTTTGTCATAGATTACTTACTATGCTATTCATTCTATTCTTTTTTCTTTGCGGGAACAACTGTGATAACGTCACCTTTATCATTTATAACTACGTAGCCTTCGTCTCTAACGTATTTCCAAGTACCAGGATTGTCTCCTGGTTTGCGAGTGCCCGTTTTTATAATATCTTCAACTACATTTGGAGTCATTCCTCGAGGATCAACTTTTTTTAATTCTTCCATGTATTTATCTGATCCGAATGTATACCCTTTTCTTTCAGCTCGCTCACGTGCTCGTTTTGTAAGCTCCGCTCGAACTTGAACTGTATCAGGTGCCATTCTTTCAAGTGCATGTTCAGAGTACTTACGTCCATCAATGACGCCGCCACCTCTTGGCATACTCCATCCAATCTCTTCAGTTACCTTTGATACTTTTCCTAAATCCTTCGCTTTTTGCTCTAACTCTCCATATTTACCAAATACTCGACCAATAACTTTAGGAGTGCCACCTACAACTGTAGAAACAGTTCCCCATACATAATCATTCGGCTCATATTTTCTGTCTGTGAAAAATTCTCTTCCATTATAAATTTGTAAACCTTGTTTAATTTGTCCAACAACTGGAATAAAATCAAGCGCCATCGATCCCAATTCATTCGTTCGCTTTTGTTCTTCCAGATATTCTTTCATTTTTTCAGGTGGTACACCAAAATCTTTAAGGCGGGTTGTTAACCCATCCATATTACCAACATTTTTAACAACATTAGACGTATCTATTTTGTAGCCTGAAATCTTATTAGCAGAATCCATCATGTTATTAGCAGCATCTAAACCAGACATAATGTCTGTATGTATTGTTGGAAATGCTTGTTGAGCTTCTGCAACATGCGTTGAAACACTATTAATTAGTCTATCAGCCATTACGGCTTGTTTATGAAGTGATGCCCCAGCCTTCTGTACAGAATCACCAAATTTAAGGAAACTTTGATTTACAACACGCAAATCAGAAGCCATTTGTTTATATTCAGGTAATCTGCTTTTAAACCCTTCATGCATAGCTGTAACTTGCTGGCCGTAGTCCCGAACACCATCTGCTAATTTACTAATTTCACCTTTTGGTAAGGTGCCAACCCATTTTTCTGCTGGTTCAACAAATGTATCATTGATTGTAAGCCAGTATAAATTCGTTTGGTCAACCAGCGCTATCGTGAGTTCAGTTACAGCAGTTAAAGCATCTGCATACCATTCTACCATTTGCTTTTTATAGGATGTCATACTATTTTTATAATCCGTTAAACCATTCACATAGTTTTGAAGGTTAGCTTTATCTTGCTGTACCAAATATTTACCTTGTTGAATTTGTTGAATAATATTACCTGAATCCTGATTCACTTTATCGATAACCATAATACTATCTTTTAGTAGCATTAATTTATGGATTTTCCCAAAATCCTGATTCATCATCTCTAAAGTTGCGATAGTAGAATTGTATTTTTCTCTTACAGCTGGATCAGCTTCTTTTTCATAAATTTTATCTACAGTGTTCTTCAATTCAGATTTTTTTAGTGTGGTTAGTAATTGAGAGACACTTTGTGCAAGTTCACTTGATTCAACTATAACTGTATCATCATTTTTAGTTTCTTTTGCTTTTTTAAAGCGTTCCGAATATTTCTTCATCAATTCAGCAGAAGTTTTTAAATCGTCAATATCTTGACGAATTGCATCTATTTTATTGGATAAAGATTGATCAAATACAACTGCAAATAATTTTTGCACAACGTATGTTTGACCATTGTAGTTCACCTTAAACCATAGAGGACCGTCTTCCCCTACTACTTCAAGAATTTCATCCTTTCTAACTTTTATTGGGTCAAATCCCCTTACAACTGTTCTGGATTTGTAGATATTTTGGTCGAGGGATTGGATTGTTATCCACCCTTTTACCATTTTACCTGTTCTATCAAATTGGAATTGTTTTCCTTTGTAGGTTACATTGCCTTTTTGAATCACACCGTTATCGTCTGCATAATACCAATGGGTAGTTTGAGAGAACCATCCTTTTTGTGCAGCTCCACTTACCGTATCAAAATAGTAGTCCTTTCCGTCTACGGTATTCCATCCTGAAGCTAGATTACCATTTTTATCGAAGAAATAGGTATCCTCCCCTGAACGTAATAATCCAGTATGTTTCACGCCTGGTTTGTCATAATAGTATTTCTTTTCTCCATCTACAACCCAGCCAACCGATTCATTGTTTTTTATACCTGATGTTGCCATGATTGTCCTATATAAGAACACAGAAAATTGCTCTCTTGTGACAAGTCCATTTGGATTAAAATTGCCATCACCAGTACCATTTGTGATTTTATTCCCAGCTAATATTTTGACATATTCGTTAGCCCAATGACCTTTCATATCCGTAAAGTCAAAATTCCCTTTCGGTTTTAAATCGAATGTTCTGACCAGTACTGCAGCCATTTCAGCACGCGTCATATTATTTTTCGGATTGAATTGTTTCTCTACATTTACGCTAAATATGCCCCGTGCAGTAAGTGCCAAAATTTCCTTTTTAAAATTGCTATCACCAATATCAACAAATGGATTATTGGTACTATCTTGCGGTTTTAAATATCGATACAAGAATGCAGCAAGATGTTCGCGAATAATAGGATCCGTAGCACCGAAATATCCATTTCCGTATCCTGTTACAATCTTATTTTCAGCCATATACATCATTTCTTTATATGCCCAGTGGGTTTTAGGAACGTCAATAAAAGATGATGAATTCACTTGACCATTTTGTTCTGCATACGCTGTTCCTACTGTACTGAATAATAAAATACATATCACAGAACTTAAAAATAATTTCTTAATTGTATTCATAATAGATCTCCTATTCAATTTTTAAAAATATAATTGCAAAATCAGCACTTATTTTATCCTTCATTTACGGCGTTTTATATAATTATCAAATTTCTATTCATACTAATATTTCGCATAAGGACAACCTAAGTCATTCTGTCTAAACAATAATTAGTTCATAAGATGTTTCATGTTTTAAATGTAGTAGCCCGTTTATGGAACCTTCTTAATAAACAGTAAAACCAAGTTTTTTAATTTGAAAATCCCTTAGTCTAAAATTCGCATTATGTTGAAGAGATCCATAATAATACTAATCTCCTTTCTCTTTGACGCGGCCTATTTGATTTAAAACTTCGACTTCCTCTGTAAACATTGGTGCATAGGTAGAAAGTAATTAAAATAATGATAATATAAGTCCTATGGTTTTCTTCATACTCGCATCTCCTTATCAATTCGTAAAAAACTTTTTAATTATATATTAGGTTTAATTACTATTAAAATAAAAAAATATAAATATGCATAATTACATATTTACCTTCTCAATAGAGTGTACTCTATTGAGAAGCTTACAAGTTATTGATTTTAAAGGATTTAGAGTTTCTCAAATACACTTATCAAAATCGAAGCGTGGTATTTAATTTCAGAGTGGCCCTTGAAACCCATAATCGTTTCCGTACCCCTATAATGCTATTCATTTTTTTATACATTCCTATCCTGGTGTGGGTTGCAGAGTTTCCGTTTTTTACTGAATTAGCCGAAAAAATCACGCTAAGCAAAAAATATAATAAGCTGTCGATATAGACAGCCCTTTACATAATTATCTTTATTGGAATCAAAATAAGCTTACACATCCAAGCTGTTGATGATAGCTAATATTTGATGATCTGTCCATTTGCCATTAATCCTTATATTTTCTTTCGCTATACCTTCTTTTTTAAATCCCACTTTTTCTAATACACGAATAGATGCTAAATTATCAAGCATCACTCCTGCTTCAATTCTATGTAACTTTAATTCCCTAAAAGCAAAATCTACAACAAGTTGAAGAGCCTCTGTTGTATAGCCCTTTGCATTATGCTCCTTATCTAAAGTAAATCCCGTATAACAGCTTTGGAGGTCTCCCCTAACAATTTGAGTTAATGAAATGTCTCCAATCAGTTTATCATTTTCTCTTAAAAAGATTCCGAAAGGGTATACTTGCCCTTCAGCTGTCTTTTTTAGAGCTTGTTCAAGACGTATTTTTTGATGTTCTTCTGTATAAAAAACTTCTGGGAGCAACGGGCAAACTCGTTGAAAAAATTCGCGATTTCTAATATGTAAGTTAGCTAACTCGTTAGCATCAGCAGTTTTATAAAGCCGAATATAAATGTGCTTCCCTACTAGTTTCATAACATCCCTCCAACATTTTTATATGTCTAATGAGGAAAAAATATACCGTATACTATATACAGTTGGATATTATCAGGAATCATTTTGCACGAAAGAAAAGACACTCCATATGAGTGTCTTTTCCAATAGTTTTTAGCAGAAGCAAGAAGCTCCAACGATGATTAATAAAATGAATAACACAACTAATAAAGCAAAGCCTCCCGAGAAGCCACAACCGCCACAACTACCACCATAACCCATAATAGTTCCTCCTTTAGATAAGAGGGGAAAACTAAGGTTCACTCATGTATTTTAATGGATTCGTTTCATCTTATGTTTTTTCGTATTGATTGAGCAGGTCCTTTCGAAAACTATTCACATATTAACTATATTTTTAAAAATGAATAATTCAACTATAACAATAAATAGATAAATTAATATAATGTATTAATTCTAAAAGAAGGGAGGAATAGCCATGCAATTAGTTTGTTTTAAAATAGTAAGTGGTCAGTATTTCTTGTTTGTAGAAGGTATTCAAATTCCTGTACCAATTCCAGCAGTTGCTGCAGCTTTATTAATTGGTTTAGGAGTAATTCCACTTTGTTCTTAATGTAAGGAATTCGGATCATTCCTATCTTTCCATTGGAAAAGCCTCAAGTATATGAATACTTGAGGCTTTCTTTATATCAAAGAAAAAACACCTTACAGCGCTTGAAGATCCTCTGATTTAAATAATGCGGCCGTTACATCATCACCGAAAGTATTGAAACAGAATACTTTCTCGTCTATCTTATCCATTACTGTAGCTTCACCTATCTTGCCACCTTGAAGTTTAATAAAATAGTTATGTTCTTCTAAAATTTTACTAAAATCTCTGTTTGCCCATCTTTCAGTAATTGCTAATAGCTCTTCTTTATTCTTGAAATTGTTTCCGTTTAGAATGTTTCTTACTTTCTCTGCATTCTTTTTGGACATAGGGGTTGCTCCCTTTCCTTCACACGCTTTTACTTTTTGATGAGTCATGCTATGCATAGCTGAAATCACTTCTTCTTCAGTAGAAGTTACTGTAATGTGAAGTTGTGCATTTGAGCCTTTCACTTCTGCTTCATTCGATAGTGTGTCTTCTTTATTAACCTCTGCAAAAACATGGTCCTCACTCCCAAGCGGGACTTCAGCAAACTGTAACATTCCATAAGTCATACCAGTTGCAAGTACTACTACACCTATAATAGATGCTAGCCAATACGTTAGCTTTTTGTCCATCTTCATTTCCCCTGTCTTCGTTTAAATATCTTAACTAAAGAGTACCATATTTAATTCCTTTTTATTGAAGTGTCTCTAATTTTTACTATAAAAAACGTATAAATCATTTAATACCAATATAACAACTTCACAATCATGACTATGCCTATTCTCATAACAGGATCTATATACGATGTCACTAAATCATCTGGTGAACTACTGGTTATTAGTACGGCTTTGCATCATTATTCTCAAAAAGGATAATTATTGTACATACCAATTCTTATGTATAAAGACACCCAAAACAAGTGTTACGAAAAAAATATAAAAAAGACATCTTTTCTAGGCAAAGATGTCTTTTTTATATAAACCTTAATGTTCGTTCTGTAAAACCCTCGCTGCCTTTACTCCTTCTTTCTCTTCTTTTAAGAATAACGATACGATAAATGCAACAATAATAAAGATTAACCCAAGTGCAAATGCACCTTGGAACCCTGAAGTTAAACCGTTTAACTTCTCTACTGGATCCAGTGGATTTGCGGAGCTTTCCATATACTTAGTTGTTCCTGAAGACATTTTCGAAATAAAGATAGCTGTACCAATTGCACCAGCTACTTGTTGCAACGTACTAAATAGTGCTGTTCCGTGCGGATATAAATCTGGTGTTAATTGATTTAAACCGTATGTTTGTGCTGTCATGACAAACATGAGTCCAACCATTAATACGCTATGCATGACAATAATTTGTACCATTGATGTATCAGGAGTAATGCCTTTAAATAAGAACATTGCAATTCCTACTAAGACAATACCGGGAACGATAATAACTTTCGGACTCAATTTATCAAATAGTTTACCTGCGATTGGTCCCATTATGGCGCTAATAACACTTCCCGGAAGCATGATAATTCCTGATTTAAAAGCTGTAACGAGTAAAACAGTTTGCAGGAACATCGGTAATAAAGTCATCGTTGAAAATAACGACATCATCACAATGACAATTAATCCAACTGATAATGTAAACATCGGAACTTTAAATGCTCGTAATTCTAAAATTGGATTCTCAATTTTCAATTGTCGAACGGCAAAAATACATAATGAGATAAGCCCAACAATTAAAGTGCCATACACTTTTGCATCGGACCATCCTAAATCACCCGATGCACTAAAGCTATACACAAGCCCGCCAAATCCTAATGTCGATAAAAGGATAGATGGGTAATCTACTTTTGGCCTTGTTAACTCTGAAACATTTTGAATGTACTTCATCCCAATCATAATGGAAATGATCACGATAGGAATAACAATATAGAATAACCAGCGCCAATTTAATGAATCCACAATTACTCCAGATAATGTAGGGCCAATTGCCGGAGCTGCCATCATCACGAGTGCGATTAATCCCATTGTCGCACCACGTTTTTCAGGTGGACAAATGATTAAAATCGTATTCATTAATAACGGTGTAATTAACCCCGTCGCTACAGCTTGGACGATACGGCCAATTAATAAAACGGAAAATGTCGGTGCGAATCCTGCAATTAATGTACCGACTAAAAACGTTACCATAGCGATCAAAAACATTTGTCTCGTTGTGAGCCATTGCTGAAGTAATGCTGTAATTGGAACTAAAACCCCAACTACTAACATGTATGCTGTAGAAAGCCATTGAATCGTTGAAGCCGTTACGTCAAATTCTTTCATTAATACCGTTAACGCATTTCCAAGTAATGTTTCATTTAATAATGCAACCATTGCACCTAAAAGTAATGCAATTAAAATGGGGGTATGTTTCAAATTAGAAGTATCAACTTTGCCACTTGTAGGGCTCTTAGTTGTCATATTCATTTACAGATTCTCCTCCTGTTTCTTACTTAAAAAACTTTAAATACACCAGAACACATGTAATATAATATACATATGTAGATTAAAAAGGGAGAATCAATTTTCAGCCACTGTATATTTAATCTACAAAAAAGGAGAATTGTAGATGAATGATAATCAAAAACAACTTGATTTACGTATTAGACGTACACATAAATTACTGTGGGATTCCTTATTTGAATTAATGACGCAATCAAAACAGAAATATAGTACGATTACGATTAACCAAATATGTGACCGCGCAATGGTACACCGAACAACCTTTTATAAACACTTCGAAGATAAAGATGCTTTATTAGCATTTGGATTTAAACGATATAGCAAGATGATTGCTGAAATACCGGTTTCAGATCGATTAAGTAAACCATTTCAAGTAATGGAACAATTTCTACACCATGAAGAAATCGGTAAAATATTAGAGACACAAATGTCTGATGAACAATTTATTAACCGGACACAGTATTTAAGTCACGAAACGAGAAAACAAGAAATAGAAGCGTTACATCAACTGCGCAAAAATCATACGATGCCAAATGATCTAATCATTGAATTTTATTCAGGGGCAATCACCTCATTAAGCGCATGGTGGTTTAAAAATGAAAGAAGCGTTTCTGCGGCTGAAATGGATAGTTATCTCCACCAACTTATTAACCGGGATATTTTTCAGTTTGAAGAGGAATAACTTCCCAACAAAAAAAAGGCTGTTTTATAAACAGCTTTTTTTGATGAAATAAAACGTCGATAAATTTAAGTTAAAAATATTCGGAATTAATATTAAAATGAAGGATGGGGATAGGGGTATGGGATTATAAAATTTATACATAACGAGGGAATAGAAATGAAACTACAATTAAAAGCGGATTTAGGGCTACTACTAGTTACATTCTTTTGGGGTGCATCCATCTTACTTACAAAGGTTGGACTCGAAGGCATTGAAGAATACAACTTAATCGCATTACGATTTATTATCGCCTTTCTTTTATCAGGTTTAATATTTTACAAACATTTATTCAAAATCGATTTTAAAACGGTAAAACATGCATTTATACTCGCTTCTGTCTTATTTATCGTTTACATTTTCGCGACTTTCGGCACAAAGTACACAAGTGTTTCTAACGCTGGTTTCTTACTATGTCTCACAGTCATTTTCATTCCGATATTATCAGCCCTATTTTTAAAACACATTCCGGAAAAGAAAGTGATAGTAGGAATCCTTTTAACGATAATAGGAATCGGCTTATTAACATTAACGAGCGAATTCAAGATCGGTAACGGCGATATATTTTGCATACTGTCTGCCTTATTTTATGCAATCCACGTCATCATTACTGGCAGCGTAACAAAACATGTGAACTCCATTGCACTTGGCGTCATACAACTCGGTTTCGTCGGCCTATTTAGCCTTATATTTTCATTCATTATCGAAACACCAAAACTACCTAGCACAACCAACTCATGGCTCATCATCTTAGCCTTAAGCATATTTTGCACCGCAGTTGCTTTCATCGTGCAAGTAATCGCCCAGCAGTACACGACGCCTACACATACAGGACTTATCTTTTCATTAGAACCTGTCTTTTCCGCAGGCTTCGCTTTCGTTTTCACAGGTGAAACGCTAACAGGAAAAGGATACTTAGGGGCGACGCTTATATTAGTAAGTGTGTTGATTGCTGAGGTTGATTTTAAGGGATTGTTGCGGGTTAATTATAAGAAGAATATGGAATAGTTATTTCGCTAAAGTACATAAACATACCCCGAAAATATTCATTTGTATTATTTTCCCCCTCTTACCTTAATTGTTTTAGATGCTACCTTCGAATAAGGTAGCATCTAAAATATGTTACAAGGAATTCTTATATTTATGTAGCCTGCATAGTTAACCTTTTCTACATTACTTACTGCACATAGTCATACAGATTTTTCGCTAACAATAAACAAGTTACTGTAATGAAAAGAGCACGAACATACCCGCTTCCTTTTTTTATAGCAAATTTGGAGCCAACAATCCCTCCAGCAATTTGAGCAATCCCCATTACAAAACCATACGCATAGTTCACTTGCCCCACATACATAAATATTAACAATGCACCAACATTACTTCCTAAATTAAGAAACTTCGCATTACCTGCTGCTTTTAAAAAATCATACCCAATAAATAAAAGAGAAAACATTAAAAACGAACCTGTGCCAGGCCCTAGAAATCCATCATAAAAACCAATAACAAAAACAAAAAAAGTAAAAATAATGACGTGTCGACCAGACAATTTCTTATGAGTGGAAATACTACCCCAATCCTTTTTGAATATCGTATAAATAGCCACCGCACCAAGCATAATCAGCATCAATGGCTTCAGTATTTCTGGATTCATTAAATGAACGGTCCATGCCCCTATTATGGAACCTATGAAAGTGAGCGGAACTAATTTAAACGCCGATTTCAAATCAAGATTACCAGAACGATAAAACACAATATTACTAGTTGCACTTCCCATTGTCGACGCTAGTTTATTCGTAGCTACTGCACTTGCTGGATTCAGTCCTGTAAATAATAAAGCTGGTAAAGCAATGAGTCCACCACCACCTACAACTGAATCAATAAATGCAGCTACAAATCCAAAAACAATCAAAATCATTAATACAGATGGGTCTAAATAAAAATCCATACTATTAACCTCCCCTTTAGTCACTATTTGAATAGTAACTAATGATTTGCTAAATGTAAACAGTTATTGTAACGTTAAAATATAAAGTGAAACTTTAATCAGTGGGGCCACTGATTATTAGTTGAACCAATCGGGCTTTTACGGGCAGCCCGACCCCCACCTAACTTCTTTGCTTCCGCTGAATTTTGAGGTGGGAGTCTTACTGCCCGTTAAAGCGGGATAAAAGCAAACATCGGAGGACGAAAAAAGTGGACTACATAGTGCAACAGCTTAAAAAAATTGGTTTCAATGAATATGAAGCTAAATCTTATGTATCTCTTGTTAAACAAGGGCCTGTCACAGCCTACCAAGTGAGTAAGGATTCGGGTGTCCCAAGAGCGCGAATTTATGAGATTTTAGGTAACCTTGTAGAAAAAGGAATTGTCATGAAGGAAGAAATAAATGACACCACTCGCTATTCACCTCTACCTGTTGAAATCTTTTTACAGAAGGCGCAAACAGAATGGCAGTCTACTTACGAAGGAATAAGTGATTCATTAAAAAAACTAGAAACTTCCGAGGAAAAAACGGATAATCGAGTGATTACTTTAAAAGACAATCAAACAATCATTAGCTATTGTCAGGCATTAATAAAAAAAGCAGAACGACGTATTGTCATTTCAATGTGGGATGAGATGTATGAAGCGTTAAAAGAAGATCTATCTGAAGTAGCTGATAAAGTTACAATACAAGGTATTACCCTGCATGTTGAAAACCCAATTAAAAATCTAGAAGCCCATCGCATAACACCTTATACAGAAACCTTGTCTACAGAACATTGGTTTATTGTATCGATAGATTCTAAAGAGATGATTTATGGACCATCACTTGAAGAGCGTAATATTGCTTTTTATACAGATGACCCCGTTCATATATACTTATTAGAGGATTATGTATGGCATGATGTTTTAGTAAATCGACTTGTCCGACGTAGCCAAGATGACTTGCAGCAATGGATTACTGCAGAGAGAAGATCTTTCTTTATGGGGAAATGAGGAACATATTCAAAGAATCAAAAAATAAAGCATAAGTTAATGAAATGGTACACTTATGCTTTATTTTATTTACAAAGTGATACTCAAGTCTTTTAACTATTTCCCCTCCACAAACTGCCCAAACTCCTTCAAAAACCTCAACTTAAAACTCCCCACAGGCCCATTCCGATGCTTCGCCACATGAATCTCCGTCATCTCTTTCTGCACTGTTTCCTTATCATAATAATCCTCTCGATACATAAGCATAATGACATCCGCATCTTGTTCAATTTGTCCTGTCTCTCTTAAATCAGATAAAAGAGGGCGCTTATCTTGACGTGCTTCTACCGAACGAGACAATTGTGACAACGCGACTACACAAACATTTAATTCCCGTGCTAATACTTTAAGCTTACGAGAAATTTCACTAATCTCTTGAAATCGATTACCCTTATGCTTCGGATCGCCCGTAATAAGCTGCAAGTAATCTACAATGACTAAAACCTTCTTATCACCGTGCTTTCTCTTTAACTTACGAGTTTGCAT
The DNA here is from genome assembly GCF_038006365.1 of Bacillus sp. FSL L8-0152. Classification (NCBI taxonomy): domain Bacteria; kingdom Bacillati; phylum Bacillota; class Bacilli; order Caryophanales; family Bacillaceae; genus Bacillus; species Bacillus sp. FSL L8-0152. The sequence continues at coordinate 1,008,095 of NZ_JBBOVB010000001.1, read as the reverse complement.
CCAAATATCTTGCACCGAAATGCCTGCGTTATCGTATATTTCAAGTGGTAATTCCCCGATCTCCGCAAATGCCTTACTCACCTTTTCCCAGTCCTCTATCGCAAAACGATGCTTCGGATTTTTCAGCCTACCTCCTGACACTTCACCTATACAAGACGCCATCCTTTTCAGCAATTGCTTACTACTCATCTCTAACGAAAATAGTCCAATGGCGGCTCCAGACTTCGCCGCATGCAGTCCAACATTTAACGCAAAAGCAGTCTTTCCCATAGAAGGACGCGCACCAAGAACGACAAAATCACCTTCCTGCAATCCGCACGTCATTTTATTTAGCGACATATAACCAGTCTCAATACCCGTAATCTCTTTCGCATCTTGATGAAGCTCTTCATATAAATCAACTAGTGCATCCTTCAAATCAAACTCACATACACAGTCCTGTTCCTCTAACTCACAAAGTGCCGTAATCGTCTCACCGATAATTTTCTCATTCTTCTCCGCAATAAGACGCTCTCCCATCTTGTGCCCAAGAACACCCGCCTGATACATTTTCCAGGCACCTCGAACAAGCCCCTCATAATAAGAGAAGTTGGCAGTTGTAGGCACACCATCCATTAACCCTATAAAATACTCCATTCCCCCGATCCCCTCTAAAAACTTCGGATCTACCCTAGAAATGAACGTCACAAGATCAATCGGTTGCCCCTCTTCTTCCATTTTTCGCATTAACTGAAATATAGACTTGTGCACTGACAGAGAAAAATACTGCTCCGTCAAACGGCACTCCTTAATAAGCTCTCCATCAATTAATAGAGAACCTAACACCGTCTTTTCTGCTTCCACATTTTGAATACTCATGGGCGCCACCCGCGTTCTGCTAAAAAGTGCTGCAACTCTTCCTCAGACGGCGCATTCTTCTCCCACTCCTCACACCTCGCCAAAAACTCCTCCGTCTCCCCCGTACTAACAGACGAATCCTTCTTCCTAAAGCTCGCCGTATCCGCCTCCACCTCACACACCTTCGTAAATCCTTTCCCGTGCCATCCTCTCAAAATCCCCTTCACATAAGCAACCGTCCGCTTATTATTCTCAAATGCAATTTGAAGAGCCTTCAGCACAAGCTCCTCTGACAAATCTTCCATCCACGCACTCAGTTCCTCCACAGTATGCGGAGACAAACTACCGAAATGTTGCTCATAAAAAGAAAACACGCGACTTCCCGTTTCTTCCTCTATAACCTCTTCTTCCTCTGTCTCCTCGCAAACTGGATCAACATCATCCATAGCCAAATCACCCGGCATACCAAAATGCGCTAAAAGCATCGGAACATTCAGCTCCTCCTCTACGCACTTCTGAAGAAACATATGTACAAACTCCTTATTCTTCACACCCTTAAGCTCGCGAAGCACACACTTCTCCACATTCGTATTCGTCACCGGATTATAACGAAGCCAATTCAAAACAAATAACTCCCGTGTATCCGCATCATAAAGAATCTTCCCATAATCAATGAAGCGCTGCACAAGCTTATCAACAGTCTCCCGATTATAACCCGTCTCCATCTCAGCTAACCGCTTCGGAAAAGGAAAAATTCCACACTGCGTCGTCTTCGAACAAGTTAACAAATACACATAAAAATACCGCTCCTCCGGCGTCAAATCCAAAACAAAATCATCCTGCCAAAAATTCACCTGCACAGTACGATACACCGCCATCCTAATTCCTCCCGTCCTAATTCAAAAATGAAGAATTCCTCTTTGTACTATATATAGGAAGGAGGGGTGGGTTTTTGGCGTGTTATTTCAAAATTTTTTTCGACTCCTACTACTACGGTGTTTGTTGGTGTTTTTGTTTTGTTATGTTTTTTCTTAGTGATTTATTACTTGGTAGGGGCTTGTAAGGGGCTTAGGAGGGGCTAGTTATCGGTTTACTTCGATTAGAAAGACTCGATCTGAAAAGCCACCTCGTTCTTCTGCTTTCTTTTTACGGATGTTGTTGATTTCTTCTAGTGTTGTACCTTCGTGTTCGGCTAGGGCGTTGATTAGTTCTAGGAGGTCGGATAGTTCTTCTAATTTATATACAATACAATATATTATATTTCTTACCCCTTAATAAATTTATTAATTATGTTATAATGCTAATGTAATATTTTATCGAATTAATTAAGAAAGGTGCTTTACATGAATAAATCTACTTCAACTCAACCAAAATATACCACTATCGGTCTGTATCAGTTACTTTTTTGGATTTTAATCTTCCTTTCTAGCATTCTCTTTAAAGATATGAAAAACGAATTAACAATCAATCCAAATGATATACTTCATGAGAATTTTATTACTAACTCAGGAAAATTCCTTTCATTTTTCATTGCTTGGGCTTTTATTTTTATTTACTCTCACTTTTCTTCTCTTCCAATTAATAATATGTACTCTACTTTTTTAAACTTAATAAGTGATAATATAAAAAAATTACTCTCTCCAAAAATAATATTGATTACTATAATTACTCTCTTTATTTTCTGTTTGACATTAAAAAACGAGGATGTAGTTAGCTTAACTATTGCCACTATACTTCTTATTCTTCATATTATTAATACGTTTTTACTTTATTATATATCTAAGGATATCTCCAAAAAATTTTCTACACGAGTTATCTTACTATATATTTTTATATTCTTTATAGCTACGGTTTATGTTTATCTAAATAATTCTCTAGAAATAAATTCCATAGTTTCACTTGTGAATTTTTTCTTTTTATCGTTTTCCTTTGCATTTATATTATTTTTGTATCTATCCCTTCTATTAATGGCACTATACACACTATATTCTATAATGTATGCAGAATATTCTGCCGCAACATTAGGAAAGATAATATTAGAAAATAATTTGAGATTAAGAGAGTTAAAATCTTGCAAAATACCTGATAGTGATGGAAAAACATGCACATTCAAAGACTCGTCTGACCTATTTCAAAAAATTGAAAGCGCAAATACTAAAAGTAACTATATGTCTGCTATCACAGACATAGTAAAAAAAACTACTGTTCCTGATACAGTGAAGGATTCCATACTCAATACATTTAATTCTGTTCGAGTTTCGAAAAAAGAGCTTCAGAAGGAAAAAACATCCTATGTACAATTGAGGAATCAAACCAATCTCCTTATTTCTGTATTTACAGCTATAATTACTCTTATAATAGTCATAATTTTTACTTTGATTTCGGTTATAGAGCTTTCCTATATAAAGAATTTATTATTCGTTATATACACTTTTGTTTTTTTAAGACTCCTATCTCGTTGTTTTGAAATTTGTATAGCTTTTTATCAAGATATTATTGCCAAGAAATCCTTGAAAAACACATTACTCACTGGAACAGACCGAATTAGTTTGGCGATAAAGAGTATAATAGAAATAATTTTCACTGTTGCTACTCTTTCAATTATAGAAATTTTATATGGGACTGATTTGCTGAATATCTTAAGAGAACAGTATGATTTTGTACAATTAATAAAGCTAATTATCTTTAGTTTTTCTAACAGTATCGCAACTTCCCTGTTCAACATATCTTTTCCTGGTAGCACTCACAATATAACGCTTTTAACCTTAAGTCATCATTTAATTCATATAATGCAAGTCATTACAAGTTTAACACTTATTACTTTATCTATAGCAAACTACATCAATTTACCTAAATATAGTTTTTATTATGAACTACGTGAAACAAATACAGAATTAATTTTATATAAAGTTTTTTATACCAATAATACTAATTATGAAAAATTAATTCTTTCAGCTCATAGCATAGATTCACTATCTTTCATATTATATTCTTCCTGGCAGAATGGGACATTAACCGATACTGATTATTTAGAGATTGAAGAATTTCTAAATGATAATAAAAATAAATAATATATCTATATAAGCTGTGAATAGTTTTTCACAGCTTATTAAAATTTTCATCATACATATTTTTTCATTTTATTAACTATTTATGGATTGAGAACATATTAGTTTATTGTAGATTGGCATAAAAAAACAGTTTAACTAGGTGTTAAACTGTTGCATTGCTTCTTTTATATAGTTTTCTTCTTCAGTTGTGAAGAGAGCTGGGAATTCGGATAGTGGAAGGTTTGATTTTTGGATTATATCCTCTATATCACTTTGAGATATATCAAGATAGTTCGTTACCTCTGCTATTACATTGAAAAATCCCTTCAAGGTAACTTGAACATCATGATGACTTGGATCCTTCTCTTCTTCCTTATAGTTTTTCAACTCCCCTATTACATCCATAAAACGTTGCTCAAACTCTTCTTTTAAATCCTTATTGTTATAAAACGCTCGAACACTATCCTTTGAAAAGTGTTCCTCTAACCATTCCTTATTTTCTTTCTCCCATATGAAGGTTTGCAAAAACGAAGAAAACAAAGCGACATCCACTTGTTCTTCCTTTTGAAATTTCTTCGTCAACTCATCCATATGCGAAAGCACCTTCGCAATTCTTTCTTGCTCCGCCAAAAGCAATTCCCTTTGAAAATGCATTTGTCTTAAAAATTCTTTCGTCTCTACACTACGCTGCAATATAATATTTTGAATCTCCCCAAGCGAAAAACCGAGATGCTTAAACGATTGAATTTGCTGCAGCACATACAAATCATCTTTCGTATATAACCGATGCCCACCCTCAGTATAATCGCTCGGCTTTAATAAATTAATCTTGTCATAATAACGAAGCGTCCGCACCGTAACATCCCCAACACTTGCAAACTCACTAATCATCCACGCCATATCATCACCTACTCGCTAACTTCTCTTTCACATACTGAAGCATATAAGAAAAACTCATCTCATTCTGCCTACAATATTGAAACAAACCTACAACAAGTAATAAAAAAGGTACATACCCTCTATAACTATTTTCATACTCACTAATACCATCATAAAAGTACTCATATTTTCTTCTTCGTAAAACGATATAAACTGCAATAAACAACAATGCAATCATAACGAAAAATCGCTTTCCCTTTTTCTCCACTTCTTGTTTCATCACCTATTCTCCTTCCACCGCGTACTTATCTTCTTTAAATAAAGGAATTCGAATGAAATAACGATATGGTTCATCGCGTATTACTTTCCACGCAACAATGATCACTTGAACAACCTCAAAGGCAAATACGGCCCAAAACAAAACATCACTAATACGCGAACTAATATTAAATAGAAGAAAGATTAACAAATGAAAATTGAACGCCTTTCGGCAATGGTATTTGTACACCTCATTTTTACGTGCCAGTGTGATGTACATGAGTAGTGGCGAAAAGATTCCTATTGCGGCTGATAGTAGTAGCATGATGATGGTGTTTCTTTTTTCTTTTGTGGTAGTTTTCATGAGTGGTTTGGTCCCCCCTTTTTGATTTGTCTTCTTTAGGTTAGGGGGTGACGTTGGGGGAGGTGCAAGGGGAACATATGGAAAAAATTAGTATCATCAATATAGCTAAAGTAAGATCTTTACCTTGACAGGGTGGAGGTCATCATTTAAAGATTTACAAGCACTTTACTTACAAATAAAAAGAAGAGCGTATACCTTATTTGCCCTTCTTCCCATAGCTAACAATACACTTTATTTAACTAACATTTATCTATTGTATTTAAAAATTGCTCCATTTCACTTAAACTCGTCTGTTCCATATAAAAATCAACTTGGCCCCTTATCCATGACCTCCCCCTTTATACCTAAATACTACACCCTAACATGTAACACCTCTAAAACTTCCCTAAACAACACCGATCCCCTACCAACAACCAACTCCAAAGGAACTTCCTTAACTCGTCCATCTCTCCCCACCATAACAACCCCACTCTCATAATCAACCCAAATCTGAACATCCTGCACATAATAACTCTTAATAGAAGAAGCCTCATCTAAATTAAGGTGATCCAACTCAACCTTAACCTGCTTCGTAAAACGACGCAGCGTTTTCCAAAGAGTTCGTTCTTCTTTTGATTTCATGAATAATTCTGGGAGTTCTTGTACTTCTTTTAATAACGACATAGTTGTTATTGTGTATGTTTGAATGCCATATCCTACTGGGCGGATGAGGTGGTCTAGTTTTTTCCATGGCTCTAGTTCGAAATGTACATACTCATCGTTTTGTTGCATTTGAATATGCTTGATTTTGGCGACGTATTGAATTCCACCTTTTTCTCCATGCCATTTTTTCGGTGCATATAATGCTATGTACTTTGCTTCTTGCCATCCTGGTTTTAACTGTGTGACTGGTAACTGGTATAAGCCTTCTTTTCTATATGTTTCATAGTCGGCTTCAGTTTTCACGCTGCCCACTAATACTTTTTCTTCTAGCGAGGAGTGCCATTCTTCTTTGGTGCCTCTTGGAAGGATGCCTTCTCTTATAATTTCTTCTGGGCTTTTTTCAATGAGATGATCTAGAAATTGTTCGACTAGTCTTGTTGCGTTTGGTAAGAACGGGAATCCACCGATATTTACTTTTTCTATACTTTTATAAAATGGATGGTTCTCGTACGCTTCCTCTTGATTCCGTGGGAATAGTACGTACGCTCCGTACGCTGTTCGCTCAAAAGGTCCTTCTTGTTCTACTACTAATGCGTCTCTATAGCGATGCATTGTGTTAATGTCTTCTTCCATTGGACCAGGGGTGCCGTACTTCCTTTTATAATGAGATCTTTCAGCAAAATCAATTCGGTATTTCGCATCAAAAATATATTGATATTGATAGTTCTTTCCCTTTTTCTCAATAGCGAGTATCGTATCTGGTTTTTGTGTAACTGTTGGCAATCTACCATTTCTTTTCTGGAAATAAAGTTCTATTACTTCATCAGTAACTGGATGCTTGAACGTTCTTTTTGCAGTTTTACTTTCATCTAGCGTTACATATAAACCATCTTGTTTAACTTGAATAACATCTTGATGGAGCGGTATATACTTTTTGGATAGAATTTGTCCAAGTTTTAAATACGTCCAGTATTCGTATAACCTTGCGACATCTTTTACCGACATTTTGAAAATTTGTCCTCGTAATGTTAAACCTCGCGATAGCATTAAGAAGATTTGATATGCATCTCTATAGCCTGCCGCCATTTGGATTACGAGTGAAAAGACTGAGCGATCTAATTTTCCTATCCCTCGCCAAAATGGATCGTTCAATTCATTTTTCATTCGATACTTCATACTTTTTACACGTTCTAGCAAATCTTCATCAGTTTCACCACGTGTATATCTAGATTTTATCTCTAGCGCCTTAAGTAAATCATCTATTTTATGTACAACTCTTTGAATCATCCATTTAACAAATCGATTTTCCAGCGTATCATAAGACACTTCCTTATAAGCTGTAATCCCTTTAGTCGGTATATAGTTTTCTCCTTGCAACAAGTGTGGTCGCTTTCGCAAATAGTTCATTCCGACAGAATCCAATTTACGGATTTTTTCTCCTCGTACAAGTTGATGTCTAGTCATAAGCGTATGATGCGGTTGTCTTTTTATATGAGAAATCGACTTCATAAATCGCTCAAAGGAATCATTTAAAATACGATAGAACTCACTCTTCGATGGATTTGTAGCATAAATTGCAGATGCTCCTAAATAAGTTCTTTTTAGTAAATGAAATGCTAAATTATAGATTTCATCATTTACTTCATTTAATAAAGCTCTGTAATCATCCTTATAATCCAGTTTTGCCGGGAAAACTTCAAATGTAACAGTTAATAAAGTTTCTTGCTCGTCTTTAATTTCGAATGTTGTATTTCCTACTTCATTTGGAAACGAAAGATTCCCCATTAACACATGAAGTGACCCCATTTGAATAGAACTAACTTTCTTTCGAAAACCCGGATGTTCATGATAAAAAGAGAGCTGCTTATTATTTTTCGGAACAACAACAAGCTGATAACTTCTATTTTCAAAAAAGATTGGCGGGTGTTCGTTCCATTCGTCTAACCTCTGCAATCTCGCATCAAATACAGAAATGGATTCCGTCTTCCCATCTACATGAAAATACATCATTTCATCCGCGTTCATAGCGTGATACTCTTTTAAACTCTCGTATTTTTCATGATAAGGATTTCCTTTAATCGTCAATGATAGCTCCTCTGTTTCAATCTTAACTAGCTCTATCTCATTATTAGATCCAGAAAGAGGTGAAACCATCATACTCGAACCTCCTTAACATATGAGACAGCTTGTTAGCTGAACGAGGATACTTAGCATATAAAGCGTCATTATTGCCACTATCATATTCTTCATTTGCGCATAATACATACAACTGTTTTAATACCTCTTCTGTTCGTCCATCGCTCCCTGCAAGACGCGGTAAAACCTTTTGATATATTTGATAATCAAGCGCTTCATCGAATGACAGTAACTTTCCTTGTTCGTTATATGCCATATAGAAACAAATTTCATCTCGTATACGATATCCAACTTGAGCTCCAACTGATTCAAGTGTTTTATTTATTTCTATTAAAATGGTCGATATATTTCTCACAAGATCTTCGTTTTCTTTAAAACATTCTTTTAGATGAAGATACTCGGTTTCTAAAGAGCGATTAGAAACAATTTCAGCTTCCTTCTCTTCTACATCCATTAAGAAATTAAAATAATCTAAGTTAACGGTATTAAACTCAATTGTATTCGCACGATCTAATACTTTCTTACTCAACGGATGTGTCGTTTCATCCATATTGACAGTTCCAATAATGTATATATTTGATGGAATCGTAATATGCTTATTCGTAATTGATTCTGGAAGAACTGGTGACGTAACAATTTTTCTATCTTTCCATTTACGACTTTCAATTACACTTAAAAAGTCACTAAAGTAGTACTCTACTCGAGCTAAGTTCATCTCATCCAACACTACAAAGTACGGTCTATTTGGATTTGCATCTGCAGCTTCAAGTACCTGAATTAACGGTCTTTCTTGAAACTCGCCTTGAAGATTCACATAGCCAAGCAAATCAGAACTATCACTCCAATCAGGTCTAACCGGAATAAGGGTAAATTGTCCATTCTCTTCCGTAGCCCCTAAACTCTCCGCAAACCACTGAACAATTTTCGTTTTCCCTGTACTGGAAATACCTGACAAAATCACAAACGGCTTCGTCTTTAATGACAGGAAGAAATTAATAAGATCCTTTTTCTCATAAAAGAAACCTTTACTTTGAATATAAGAAGACACGTGATCGATAATTGATTGCTGATCTAAATACACTTCTTTCCTCTCATAAATCATTTCATATTTCGTCCCTTTCTCTTTGTAAGCAATAAATCCCTCATAATAACGAAGCATTTCTTCTAGATCTTCTACTAACTCTTCTTCACTTGGCATTTTATTAGCATCGTACGCAATATAAGCCGCTGTTGAATTCGCATATCCTTTTGCTTTTGGGCTTGTCCCTAGGAAAATCTCATCATCTTTTTTCACCTTTTGGGACATATGTATTTGCTCGCGAATCTCTTCTTTAATTTTTTGCATCTCTTCTTTAGACGTTTCCGTCACACCTTGTCCAATGGTTAAATAAAGTCGTTGCATATCTTCACTAAATAAGTAAACGATATAATAACCTCGCTGCGTGGATGTTGTAATATCTCTATGCATTAGCGCAATCCACGGAACTGTTGCCCAATTCCCTTTCCCAACTGACCCTATCACACTGTACTGCTTCTCATTTATAAATGGTAAACGAATGATCTCTGTTGGTATATCATTTCGGACTGTTAATCCTAATTTATGTCCTGCAAATTTCTCTTTTTTTGCATCCAAATATTCTTTCATTATCTTTAAAAAGCCTTCACGTAAACTACTACTCATATTACCGCCCTTTTCTTCACTCTTTTTTATATATTGTTCAGATGGAATCCATTCATTATTAATCAGCCCTACTTGTTCAAGCCAATCTAGTAAATTATTTGTTCGCCTCTTCGCTACCGATTCGACCATCAAATTATCTCCTAATGAATTTCGGACAATCGTCATTCCAAAATCAACTAGAGCTACTTTCTTTTCATCCTTTGAATACTTCTCTAACAATCCAAGAACAAATAAAGCATGACGGAAATATTCTTGTTTTAAAACTAGCTGTGCAATATAAGCATTCTTATCCTTAGATTGAACATATTCACTTAGTAGAAGCTTATTCATTTCATGGGATTCATTCAAAAAGCCCAACAACCTTAAATCCTGGCGTGCGCGCGACTTCCTACTATATAAATTTTCATCCGTTTGTTCACGTAACGTACTTGGATTATATGTACCATTTATTATCTCTTCTAAAAAGAGCATGACTTTATCATATTTTTCACTTGGTAAGTTATCTGTTTGGAACGTTTCAAATGCAATAGCATTTTCTCCATTAATTTTTGTTACCTCTACAAAAGGTAATTCTGCAAATAGCGATATAAGAAAAGCATTCCGTTCCTCTTGTCGTACAAAATCGTTAACATTAACTAATTGAACATTTATTAAATCTCGCCAAAATTGTTGGATCTCTTCCTCATTAACACTAAATTCTAAATCCAACTCTTCTTCTATTCCAATTTCCCTTTCTACATGTACTTCATTATTTTTTATCGTCGTAATCCAATTACATTTACTATCAATGATATGAGTAATTCGCTTTTTTACTTTAATAAATTCGATCATTATTTTACCTAGCATCTTTATCCCCCGTAGCTACAATTAGTTACAATTACTGTTATTTTATCAAAATATCTACAAGTAAAAAACATATGAATGAGACGATATCATTTATTTAATATATCTACCAAAAAATTTTTCACATCACAGTTGCCACATCACTCCGCATTCCGTAAAATGATGATATGCATTGGAAGGAGTTATTATATGCCGACTTTTCAATATGGAACTACAGCTATTGAATATGACATCGAATATGCCGACGATAAAAAGGATGTATCTATTATTGTTGAATGGATGGAAGATATTCGGCTCATCGTCCCGACAGGTATTACAAATGATCAAGTTGAGGAAATTATACGGAAGAAAGCACCTACTATCTTTCAAAAAATGAAAGAAGTTAATGAAATAATTGAGCCTCCTTTACCAAAGGAATTTGTCAGTGGTGAAAAATTTTCTTATTTAGGACGAAATTATCGATTAAAAGTATATAGAGAAGAAAATCTAAAAAAATCACAGTTAAACTTTGTACGTGGAAAATTTATCGCAAGCGTTCCATTTGGGATAGACGAGACTGAAAAAAGGAGACAATTACTAGGGTTGTTTAAAACTTGGTATCTTGAACACGGTATAGCTAAGGTAGAATCACGTTTACAGCTATACTGCGCTAAGATGGACGTTTCACCTAATGATGTACAACTAAAAGAGCAAAGAATGCGTTGGGGTACTTGTACTTCTGAGGGGAATATCTATTTGAATTGGCGAATTGTCATGTCGCCAATGTCTATTGTGGACTACGTACTCGTGCATGAATTAGCACATTTAAAATATATGAATCACAGTAACGACTATTGGAACTTTGTACGCTCAATCTTGCCAGATTATGAACAACGTAAAGAGTGGTTACGTGTAAATGGTCCTACTTTAACATTGGAATAATATCAAAAGGCATCTCAAATGAGATGCCTTTTGATATTATCATTTTATTTTTTATAATGTACTGTCGCTAAATCTATCAATTGCTGTGTTAAGCTCTCCAATTTTTCTTTTGGACAAGTACTTACACGCAGTTGTTTCTTAATCTTCTTTCGCATTTCACGTTTCACATCTTCTTTATTCGTCCATTCCACAATATGTGCCTCTTGCTGAATAACATCCGTTATAAGATGAGTTAATGCTTTCAAATCTTCCACATCATCATATGGAGGCATTTCTTTCTCTAACATTTGATAAAAAGGATATTGCTCACGAGTAAAACCGTGTTCTTCTCCCTTTTGTGCTGCTTGTCGCATATCATTTACCATATTACGATATTCTTCCAACAACTCGTCGATATCCATCTGTCGATCCTTACGCCTTTGAAGTAGTTCTTCAAGTCGCTCTTTTAAAGATGTATAGTAAACTGGATTTTCTTCCATTTTAACTCGTATTTCATGGCGAATCGCATGCTCCATTTCAGCCGCTTTACCTTCAGGTGTCTTCGTTTCATCTATTTGTTTTTCAAATCGATTTGAAAGAATATCAATTGGTTCGTGAACAACAGCAATTCCTACTGCGGCAAGATGCTCTTCTATAAGCTGTTTCACCTTTTCTCCACAGTCACTAATATCCATCTCATCGACACGATAACGAGACTTTGCTGCTTGGCGCACTTTACCTAGAAACTTTAAATCCACTATGTAATCCTGCGCTTTTGGACTAGGCATTACCATATCCATACTTTCTGAAAAACGTTTAAATGCTGTGTCAAATTCATTTCGTATATCTTCTGGTTCTAACGCCTGTAAGCATGCTTCTAAATTATCTGTCGGGATATAGTCGAAAAAGCGCATAGCAGAACGATGACGCGACTGTAACCTCGGTATTTCAGTATCGATATTTTGTAAAGCCCCTTGTACATCTTCTTTATTGAAAATAGCAAGCGCTTGTTCTAGGAATCTAGAAACACCGTAATAATCGACAATCAATCCATAAGTCTTCTTATCATATGTACGATTTGTACGAGCAATTGCTTGTAAAAGATTATGTTCTTTAATTGGCTTGTCTAAATACATAACTTGTTCGATTGGAGCATCAAAACCTGTAAGTAGTTTGTCACATACAATCAAGAAACTTAGGTTATCCTCTGACATCGGCTTTTTGAAACGAGCAATTACATCTTTTTCTTCATCTTTTGATAAATGATGCTTTTGTAAATGCTCTCCATCATTATGACCTGCTGACATAATAACTTTGGATTCATAATTACTTAGTTCGTCCAACATCTCTTTATACATAACTGCGGCTTCACGGCTAATCGCTACAATTTGCGCTTTGAAGCCATTTGGCTGAATATGTTTTTCATAATGCTCAATCATGTCTAGTACAATACGTTTAATTCGTTTTTGAGATGAAATAATTGCTTGTTCGGTTGCATATTTCTTCTTAATACGTTCCCGATCTTCGTCACTGTACTCACGGAATTGTCGATCAAACAATTCGTCTAACGAATCTCCCTGCACATGCAAATCGGGCATTCTTCCTTCATAAAAGATCGGTAATGTTGCTCCATCTTCTACTGCTTGTTCAATTGTATACTTATCAATATATGGTCCAAATGTACGATTTGTACTTTTATCTTCCTTATCAATCGGTGTACCCGTAAATGCTAAATAACAAGCATTCGGCATAGCGCTTTTCATTGTAGTCGCTAATCCACCATATTGAGAACGGTGAGATTCGTCAATCATAACAAAAATATTCTCTGCAGTAGATAAATTTTTGAATTCTTTCGTCTCTGCATCCTCTTGGAACTTCTGTACCAATGTCATAATAGTAGAGCCTGTACCTTGCCCAAGCAACTGTCTCAATTGTGCGACTGACTCTGCCTGTTGCGGATTTGGGAAACCACATCGACGGAACGTGTTTGTAATTTGATCATCCAAGTCTTTACGGTCTGTAACCACAACAATAGTAGGATTCTTAAGTTCCTTAATTCGTCTTAACTTTACCGCAAGATAAACCATCGTTAAAGATTTCCCACTTCCTTGCGTGTGCCAAACAACACCGCCACGTTGCGTCTTGTCTTCTGAACGAAAAATACGGTCAATTGCCTTATTTACTGCACGGAACTGCTGATAACGAGCAAGTTTTTTAATCGTACGACTATCTACTGGCTCATATACAATGAAATTACGAATTAAGTCTAGTAAATTCTCTTTTGTTAACATGCCTGCCGTTAAAATATCTTGTGGTGTTGGAGACACACCTAACTCTGCAACTGTTTTCGGGTATGGGTCTTTCCATTCCCCATAGTGTTGCGCTTTCGCTCCAATTGTCCCTGCTTTTGCACGGTCATTACTCGTTACAATCATAAATTGATTATAGTGAAATAGCTGCTCATGTGTGCTTTGATATCGGTGTAACTGGCGTACCCCTTCACCAATTTGTTCATCTGGAGATAGCATAGGACTCTTGCATTCAACAATAACAAGTGGTAACCCGTTAACGAAAACAACTAGGTCAGGACGAATATTGCCTTTTGCGTTACTAATTGTAAACTGATCTACCACAAGGAACTCATTATTTTCAGTTTTTTCGAAATCAATAAGTTTTACTGTTTGGTTCTTTTTCCCTTTACCAAGATCTTGTTGGACAGAAATCATGTTAACTATCATTTCATGAAACTTTTGATTTGCTTCCATTAAGCTTGTTGATTCGATATGTGTAATGGATCGAATCACTTTTGCCAGATTGGTATCTGAAAGCCAAGGGTTTAGTTGTAAGATAGCTTTACTTAAGCGGCCTTTTAATATAATTTCACCTCTTGATTCTCGTTCTGAATCAAGAGAAGGACCATGAAGATGTTCATAGTCCTTCTCTTGTAATTGTTCAATCATACGGTTTTCAACAAGTTGTTTCTCATTCCATTTAGCAGAGGAGGTCATTCTTGTGTCACCTCTGCTTCTTTAGATTTTACACGTACTTTTCCTGTAAGAAGGATTTGCATAAGACCTTTTTTCAAAGTTCGTAACTTGCTCAGTTCCCTCTCTTCTGCGCTTATTTTCCCCTCTATAGACTGAATAATTTCTGCTATCTTACACTGCTCATCATACGAAGGAATTCCTATTGAAATACCACTTATTTGCTTTTGACTAATCATAGGAATTGAGGTTTGTGAAATATTTGCCGCTAATCTCTTCTGCACAAACTGGCTGCTAAGAAAAAGATTTAAAAATACACTGTTTATTTTGATATTCTTTAATAATACCATGCTCGGATTAATAGTTGCTTCTCCTAACTGTTTATCAATTAACGCAACCTTTCCAATTGTTGAGCCTCGCTGTACTAAAATTATGTCACCCATACTAACCATAATCTCTGGT
Source organism: Bacillus sp. FSL L8-0152 (assembly GCF_038006365.1). NCBI lineage: Bacteria > Bacillati > Bacillota > Bacilli > Caryophanales > Bacillaceae > Bacillus > Bacillus sp. FSL L8-0152. Next base: position 993,059 of record NZ_JBBOVB010000001.1, on the reverse strand, counting down.
GATTCTTCATACTTTTCTTGTGAAAGATAAACTGGATTTTTCAAATCTAATTTATATCTGGAATTAATTTGTGTAGCCCCCAATACTAATGGACCACTTTGCCTTAAATCTTCTTTTGTATATCCTTTCCATCCTATTCTCCCTTTTATCTCTGTAATCTCTCCTAATTGTTTTACATCCCACACTTCAGGGATCTCACCTATATCCGTTTTCTTAAACTTTGTATGTCCAATTCCTTTTGTAAGAAGTTGCTGCATTAATCCTTTCTTTGCTTCTTCTGTCTTCTCAAAAATAGCCTCTGTTTTTTCAATAGCTTCATCGACGGATGATAGAATGGATGCGATTTTTTCTTGTTGTTTAATGGGAAATAAAAGAATATTTAAATTCTGTATTATGTCTTTTTGGACATGAGGTATTCCGGTTCCAGCTGTATTTTTTGCGATATAATCATTCTTAAACTTAAGGTTATAATATAAAAATAACGGATTTATAAAATTTTTATTTTTCAATTTTAGTGCAGCAATTGTAGAACCTATGTATCCTGAGAGTCCAATAGCTACCCTACCTGCACGTGAACCATCCCAAAGAAGCAAAACATCCTCTTCCTCGCAAATTTTACATGAAGTGTCATCTGTAAAATTCGAATATTCCTTTGAATCAAATGCTTCCGCCAAAACATAAGGTTTAGTGAATTCATCGATTGGTAAATCAAATAATTGTTTCGGCTTCTTACCTTTAACAATATCAATATGTTCTCCAATAGGTATACTTATAACATCACTCACCATATCCCAGCTCCTTTAAGTAACCATACATAACAGTTTCAATTTCCTTACGTTCTTCTTCCAATTTACGAAGTTCAACTAATACATTAGCTACATCAATCTGCTTTTCTTCCTCTGTTGTATCAATATAACGAGTAATATTTAAGTTATAATCATTTTCACAGATTTCTTCACTACTTACAGAACGACAATACTTCTCTACTTCTTCATATTTATCATAAGCTGCTACAATTTTTTTAATATCTTGATCACGTAATGTATTTTGTTTCTTTCCCTCTTTATAATCCTGAGAACCATCTAAGAAGAAAATTTTATTTTTATATTCTTCTGGCTTATTACGATTCAAAATTAAGATACACGCTGGAATCCCCGTACCATAGAAAAGATTTGAAGGTAAACCAATAACCACTTCAATTAAGTCTTCTTCAATAAGTCCCTTACGAATCTTTCCTTCTGCTCCACCACGGAATAACACACCATGTGGCATAACTACTCCCGCTTTCCCTTCATGATTTAACGTAGCAATCATATGTTGAATAAACCCATAATCTCCTGCTGTTTTTGGCGGCAATCCAAATCGGAAGCGACCATATTCATCACTTTCAGCTTCCTCACGTCCCCAGTTTTTTAAGCTGAATGGTGGATTGGCAATAACACGGTCATAAAGAATAAGCTCGCCTTCCTCTAGTAACTTAGGTTCACGAATTGTATCTCCCTTTTCAATACGATGGTCACTTAACCCATGTAATAATAAATTCATTTTACAGATTGCCCATGTATTAAGATTTCGTTCCTGTCCATGTAGAACTAAATTCCGTGGATTTCCGCCTTTTCCTTTAATGTAGTCTACAGATTGAATAAGCATTCCACCAGATCCTGCTGTCGGATCACATACACGCATTCCTTCTTCTGGTTTAATCAGTTTTACAATAAGTTCTACTACTTCGCTTGGTGTGTAGAACTCCCCACCTTTTTTCCCTGCATCATCTGCAAACTGCTTAATAAGGTACTCATACGCACGACCAAGCATATCAGGCTCTGATAAACTCGCATTGCTTAAATCAATTTTAGAAAAATGCTGAATCAGTTGTAATAATAGACTGTCAGGCAACTTCTCTTTATCATTGAAATCGATGTTCGCTAGTACCCCTTGTAACGATACGTTTTCTTCTTCTAACTTCTCGAATGCTTTATTAATGGCGTCTCCAATATCTTGTGTTTTGGAATGAATATCTTCCCATCTTACACCTTCTGGAACAAAGAACTGATGCTCATCACGATCATACCAACCATAATCATCTTGTTCTTCTTCCTCGATACGTTTTGCTGTTTCTACAAATACATCATTCAAACGCTTTAGGAACAATAAACCAAATATATAATTTTTATAATCAGAAGAATCAATACTTCCTCGCATTATGTTTGCTGATTCCCATAGATGGGATTCTAATTGTTGTAATGTTAATTTTTCCATGTGCTTTCCTCCATTTGGATCATCTCTATTTTCATGTATGTTTTTAAACAAGGTTATTTATCCACTACTATAACAAAATAACCCCTTTACAGCTAATCTCTCTATTAAAACGGAACCCCCTCAACCAACTCCAAAACATACCCAGCCATCAACTTCTCCAGTTCTTCCTCTCTACCTGAATGCAAGGAATACTCCCCACTCTCTAGTTTGATCGCGACGCTTGAGAACGGTCCTTCAATTAGAAAGCGAAATCCAGCATCTGCATATTTTTCTGCTTCGGCGAACATTTCTCTTTCTTCTGTTAGTTGTTTTGTTTTGTTGTAGGTGAGTGATTGTAAAATTGTTTTTTCGTATGTTGTGAATGTGTAGGCTTGGCATAGTTCGATTCCTTTGTAGGATTCGTCTATTTTGCCTAGTCGTTGTCCTACACATGCACATAGTGTGAAGAAGGAGCTGTGTTGTTCAAATATATGTTTTGTTCGTAAGTCTTTAAAGAATGGTAAGTATTCTTTGCGTACTTTGACACGTAATGATGTTTTTGTTTCTTCCATATAACTCCCTCCTCCTTATGAATGTTGCGGGATGAACATTGGATGTTCGATAATTTTTGTGACGCTCGGTTCGACGCTGCGAAGTTCGTAATATTTGCCCCAGCATCCTTTTTCTAAGAACATGGCTCTTTCGCGATCACCGAATTCTCGATCTGTTACGAGTAGTATCCATTGTGAACATACTTCTGGTAGGAAGCTTAATAAATTCAGTTCATGTTTTGAAGATAAACGACCGAACGGCGTGTCCATGAATAACGGCATTTCTAAGGAAGCATGTCCGCCTGCAACTTGTGCTAGTGCGGTAATAAAGCTTAAAGATAATACTTGTCGCTGTCCTTGTGAAATGTTCGCTAGGAAAGAGTGGCCGTAGCTATTTAATACTTCTAATGAATAATCTTTTTTAATTCTTACTTCTTGAATATTCATATTCCCGCTGTCATCTAATAGCTGCTGAAGATTATTTGTTGTTACTTTTTCTAGGTCGGCAATAATAATCTTTTCAAATTCTTTTATCATTTGATTAATTGCTTTTACAGCTTTTCCTGTTTCTTCTTGCTTTTTAGCAAGCTTCGCATGTACACCACTTTTCACTTTTAAATCGCGCAGAGCTAGTTCTAATTGCTCTTCTTTACGTTCAAGCTCTTCTATGCTTTCGCGCAATTGTTTCATATGTACATCTAACTGTACTTATTGTTTATGTACATCATTTCTCTCTTTATTTAAAGTAGCTAAATCTTCAATTCCTGTGTCTGACAGTTGTTTATTTAAGCTTTCAACTTGTTGGCGAATCGTTTCTAATTCGTATTCTTTTTTACTCACTTCATCAAGCTTATATTTTAAGTCGTTTTCTTTATCTTCAAGGAAACCGATTAATTGTATAACGTTTGTTAGTAGTTCATAAAAAGCTTTCTTTTCAACGTTACGAATTGCAACTTTTTCTAGTCTCATAATGGACTCGTACTCTTTAGATCCTTCTTGCAGAGCAGTACCGCACATACATTTTAAATCACTTAGTAAGTTTTGAATGAACTCTAAACCGATATCCATTTTTTCTGTTTGATAATCGAGTACGATCTCTAGCTTTGTTTTAACAGAATGAAGAATATCTTTCGCTAATAATAAAGATAACGTGTTGTTAAAACCGACTAAATGTTGCATCGCAGCTCGTTGTTCCATCTGCTTCGTTTGAAGAAGTTCTTCTTGTTGTTTTAATTCTTTAATTTTCTGTGCTTCTTCCTGGAATTGCTCTAATTGCGTAGTTAAATGATCCAAACGTTGTTCAGCTTCATCTAACTGTACGCCAGTTGTTTCTAGTTCTAGCTTAGTCTTTTCTTTCGCTTCATCATTTTCTAGTTTTTCTTTTAACTTCTTTTGATAATCACCAGAAGAATGTTTTTGTAATTCTTTTAGCACTTGTTTATCAAGGGCTTGTAATACTTCTTGTGATTTAAGTAAATCATCAATTTTCAATAAGTTTTTTATACCTTTTGCGATTTCTTTACGTTGCTGTTCTGACGCTCTTGTAAGGCGCTCGATACGTTCTCCGTCAAAGAAGAAATAGTTTTTCACACGTTCATCTAATATTTCATTTACAAACTGCTGAATTTCTTCTTTATCTGTAATGACACTTCCGTTCGTTACATTTTTTAACTCAGCAGCATGTAATCGCTCAATTTTTTCACCTTTATCATTTTGCACCGCAAATATTGAACGGCTAATAGAAAATTCATTTTGATTATGAAGAAAATCAATTGTTACTGTACAAGTAACACCTTTTTTCTCACCATCATAATCTTCTTGTAATGCTTTTGTATTCGTTAAAACAATATCGTCTTTTCCGTCAGCATCTTGATCTAAATACATATCTCCATATAAACCGAAGAGAAGACCACGGTAAATACCTGTTTTACCGCGACCGTTTTCACCTAAAATGACTGTAACAAGCCTTTCATTATCTACTCCTGCAAACGTAATACTTTGCGTGTCGTAAAACTGTCTAAAATGATGAAAGGTGATTTTTTGAATTAACATGCATTACACCCCCTGTATGTCACACCTATATTAAACTATCAATATCTCTATCTAACTTTTTCACTAAAGCTTGTGTAGATAATTTTTTACGCGTACTTACTAACTCTACCGTCTTCAGCACAATTTTCTTCGTTATATCTTCTTCTTTTTGTAAATACGGTTCAATTTTTCCTTTTAAGTCCGATTGCAATTTTTACACCTCCACTAAATGCTTAGAGATAATCTCATCACCTATTTGAACGAAAGGAGCCTTTCCTTCGGCTAGTAACGTTTCTGTCTCAAATAGTAACTCTCCATCCGCCGAGAATCCGTATTGCATTAACTTTTTCTTTACATCGCGCATTTTCGCTGATCCACCAAACTCTTTTACTAATACATATTGGATAAAATCTGTCTCTGATTGAATGGAGCTTGTACGAGGTACGATAATTGTTCCTCTCGAACCTAGTAAAATGAATTCTTTATCTCGTTTTACACAATCTGCGAATAAATCAATTGTCCAAGATAAACCTCCATCTAACTCTGGAAGGTTTTCAGATAAGCAATGTTCTACTCGGATAAAGTTTTTATCATTTATTTGTTGTTCTCTCGCTAATACATCTAATACCACATTTTTTAACACAAGTTGCTTTTCTGCATTCCATCCAATTGTCATTTCGTGTACATACTCAGCATACTGGCCTCTCGTATAATAAAAAATTCGATCCGAGAGCTGTAGTGCAATATCGAAGGCATTTTCACGTGCCCCTAATTCATTTACAAGCCAATCCATTACCTCTTCCCTTGAAACTTCGTATCCTTGCTCTAGAATATAATCTTCTACTAAAGTTTTAATACTAGCAGTTTCTAACTCGCTTCCGATCTTCGCAATGTGTGGGTAACGCGGCAACATAAAATGATCGTCAGACTTGGAACGCAGTAAATAATAGAGTAAGTAATTTGTATGAATACCATTTGCAATGCAGTATGATTCAAACTCTTTAAATATGCCATTAATTTGAAACTGCGGAATTTCTTCTAATTTTTCGTTTATACGCTTTATGATCGGATCAAATATATGAACTGGCATTTGCTCATAAAATTCTAGTAATGTGTACTCTCCATAATTACTCTGAATAATATCTTGTGTACTAGATAAAGTGAATTCCACCGTAAACGGCTTCCAACCACGATTTACTATAAACTCATCTCTTAATTCTTTCGTGCTCACTTCATGCCCTTTACTTCTAATAAAATCACGAAGTAAATCTGCATTTCTTATACTTCCTGTGTCCCCTATTTGAATAATTTTCGGGAACTTTGGTAGTGCAATATGATCAGATCCATAATGTCTTAATAATGTGTACAACGCATATTCTGTTGGAACATCATTTTCTAGTAGTACATCTTCATATTGATCGAACAAATATGTAACCGTAATAACTGGCTTCTTCTCTAATTTGTCAGCTGCTTCTTTTGCTATTGTCTCGATTAATTCTATATTCGGCTTAACGAAGCTACTGTGAATATAAATACCTCTGCCCCATAAATAAATCGTATCTGAAGCTTCATCTCTCGTACAAATAGCAGGAAAATCTCTTTCGCCATGGAATGAATTTGGCATTATTTCATTTGCCTTCTCATTTAACATCTCATACTCTTTATATACTTCAGCACCATTCGGGAACTGTCTCAATACAATCTCAGCTACATCAATTTTCTTCGCTTTTGCTAATACATATTGATTTTGATCTGTCTGGCGCATTATTTCATTGCAAGTATTCCTTACAATAAACGGAGACACTTCTAATTCCGTTGCAACATTCTCGATCATTTCCTCATATTGCTCTTCTTCTAACAATTTCCCTTTTAATCGTTCAGAGAAAATATTAGAAATTTGTCTATCAAATTCTTGTAACTCAGCTTTCGTTAAAGTAGTGAAAAATTGATTATCAAAACAAAGGTATATATCCTCTAACTCTAACATTTCTAAAACTAAGTACTCGTAAAAAGTGTTCTCTGTGAAAATGTCATTTTCCATAAAGTTTCTATTAGCTTCTAATTTATTTCGGAATAATTGAAACCATACTTCCGCTTTCATTTTAATCTTTCCGACTGAATTTTTAACAATTTGTCGGATTCTTTCACGCGTTACATCATGATTTTGCGCTGTTTCTTCTAATGTTGGGCGCTTTCCATTTAATGTCCCTTCATACCGTTCGCGCATAATCGCAAGAGCTTTCTCGTTTATCTTCAGCTTAGTATGAATACTTCCTGTTTCTATCATTTCTTGCAGCATTTCTATTAACTGATCTGTTTCGTACTGCACTCTCTCGTCCGCCGTCATTGTTGCATAAAAGCTTTCTTCCTGTTCTCTCTTCTCAGCAATTTCTACCTTTTCTTTTAAGTGTTGTAAGAATCTCTTCACAGCTGAATCGCCAACACCTTGAAACTTTCTCAGCTCCTGTAAATCGAGAGGCAGTTGTTTATACTGATGAATACCAGCTTCATGCAATTTTTCTATAAGTGATGGACAACTTAAATAATCACCGTATTCTAACGATTCTTCCTGTAATGAAGACGGAATTACGACTCGTTCTCCATTTAATAGTACTTCTTCTCCTTGTGTCCCTATTGGCTCAACGGCAACCTCGATTTTTTTAGGGCGCCCCATCTGTCTTAACTGACTAAAAAATTTCTCCATCATTTTAGGGCCAACATTACGCATTTGTTCCCGTAAAGGGAGTATATCTTTTGGAAGATCTCCTATCACATGAATCCCCATATTTTTTCGCAATTGTTTAACAAGAGTATTACAGCCTGAAATCAGCTCTAGCGTAATTTCAATATTTCTCATAGAAGCAGGAATTTCTACACATTCCGTTCCCATACAAACTATAAATCCGTCCTCATTTTGTAACTCTTCTTCAAATTCGTTCTCGTTCTGTATATTCTCTTCTACGCTACTACTGGGGCTGTCGTCATCTGTATCAGACTCTTCGTGCTTTAAACAATTTAAAAATTCATCAAATGCTTCAGCTGTAAGCCAGCGAACTGCAAACACTGGCAGTCCATGTAATTGCTTTATGTTTCGCACACCAAACTTAGCAAATAACTCTGTTAAGTGTTGTGGAAGCTTCTCACTTAACGCTTCATTTTTTATGGTATTTATTTCTATTAATACTCGCTCTTGTTCATGAGGCAAGTTTATAAGCTTCGCTAAATTCCCTTGATACTCACAGCCTAAAAACCATAACTGGACTGCTAAATCATAAAAAGCTTGTTTATCTTTTCGATACCAATCACGTAAATGATCTTCTTTTATTTCTCCAAAAGTGTCTAAATGAAAATGTTCGCCAAATGTATAAACTGGGCTTCCTTCATATTCATTCAGACGCAATTCAAATAATCGAGAAGGAACGATCAATTGTTGATCAGTCACTTCTCTTTTTTCTACTACTTGCTGCACGACTTCTTTTTCTTTTTCTTTCTCCTGCTCAACTTCTTTCGGCACATCTACTTGCTTCGGTTTTTCTACTTCCTTTTTAGGAGTACTTTCCTTTTTCTTAGGACCATCACTATAACTTCCCATTAAAAACCAGGCTGGCTTACGCTTTGTCACGCGCCCACCTTTAGCTGTGTAACGGAAATAAATTTTACGTGGTTTTAATGGATCTAATACCTCTTTTAATTCCCAACCACCAACTAACCAAAGAGATCCTCCAGCAGAACGTTTATCAATGATTTCTACATCATGACTTTGCAAGTAGCTTATTAAATCAAAATCTTCTTCTAAAATTTCCGTAGCAGTTGTTTCTGCTTTTTCAAGCGTTTTTTCTTTCTGGGCCGGCTCTTGTACTTCTTCCTTTACAGGTACCTTTTCTTCAATAACCGGCTCCTTTTCTTCTTCCTTTACAAGTATATCTTCTTCAATAACTGGCTCTTGTTCTTTTTGCTCAGTTACAACTTGTACGACTTCTTTCTCTTTTTGCTGTTCCTGCGTTAACTTGAGTAATGTCTCCTGCATTTCACGGAATTTCGCTTCAAGTGTTTTTTCTAAACTTTTCTCCACTGTTTCTGCTACGGTTTGTTTAATATCATCTGTATTAACCGCCTGCTCAGTAACAGCTTTTGGGCTTACATATGCTGGCGCCTTAAAACTGACATCTCCGTATAATTCCATGAACCAAACTGCCAAGTCATATGTAAGTTTATGAACTTTTAATGCATCTTCTACACTTCCAAAATTCGCTTCATGAACCGCTTTATTTCCCATCTTGCGAATCCATTCAAATCGGAAATGCATTTCTTCATTTAAAATCCCTTCACGGTATAACTTATGTATCACTTCAACGTGCTTCATTTCGTAATATACATTAATATCTTCCATTTCCATTACATACTTCGCTAGCTTTTCTGCAAAAAGCCTCGCCTTTGATAATGCAGACGGGACATCGTTATACACTTGCTTCTCTAACGCTTCTGCAACATCAGCCAACTTTTTATACTTTGGCTGTAAAAAAGAAAATAAAAATTCATTGCTCATACGCTCTATCCTTTCTATTTAAATATAATTGTTAATTCTTTATATACTTATAAAGGAAAGTCTAATTTCAAGGACCATAGACTAAAACTATAATTATCGTAATTAAATGTATCTACTATCCTTTTACATTCTATTCCATTATAACATTAAACCCAGCACTAATAACGTCACTTTCAACTGTATATTCTTCCAAAAATATAACAATTCATTTCACCAATATTTTAATATAATAATAAACACATTATCAACCATACATCTCCAACAACTTCCTCCCCTCCTCAACAACCTCTTCCCGTAATTCTCTAGGCTCCAACACCCTAACCGAAGCTCCCATCCCCAAAATCCACTTCTTAATTGACTCTTTCCCGCTCATCGTCGCTCGGAAAAGGATGCTACCATCATCATTATGTTCTATCTTTTGATTCTCTCCCCAAATGGATTCTGGTACGGATACAGCGAATGGTGGATAGATGAGTAACTCTACTTCTAACGGTTCTTTCATAATGCCGAATTTCGGAAATTCTTCTCGAATATCAAAATCAGCGGGTATTTTATACGTATCATACAAAGTTTTAATATCTTTTATTCGAGATAGTTTAAACATACGTTTTTCCTTTTTATCATTACACAGGGCTAGGCAATAAAAGAATTCGTTGTAGTGTACAAATCCATATGGATCGATAATTCGTTCTGATCTTTCACCAGACCGTTTCTCATACTGTATTTTCACCTTACTTCTTGTAAATAACGCTTCTTGTAGTTGTACATATTTTGGGTTTTCATTCGAAAACGCATAATTCGGCTTCGATCTTTGCACAAAATAAATATGACGATCTTTATTCGTTTCCACTTTCCGAACGGCATTTAATTTATCTAGCGCTACTTGTGCGTCCTTTGCATAAATGTCATTACCTTTTGAAACTAGTTTTTGAATAGAGAATGTTAACGCATCTAGCTCTTGTTGGGACATATTTTTAATAGGAAATAACGATGTATTTGAAAGGGAGTAGCCACCATATCTGCCTTTCGTTGTCTCAATTTTAATACCTGCCATTTCAATATCATCACGATAAATGCGGACCATTCGCTCTTTTACTTCTAATAACTCTGCCAGCTCACTAATCCTTATTTTCCCTCTCGCATGCAGGAGCTCGATCATATATAGACAATTACTTAATTTACTCATATAATTCCTCGTTTCTATTCATCCATCCTCATTCAAGTATAAAAGAATAGAACTATCTTTTAAATTATTTCTATAATTACTTCTAAAAAATCAATATATTACCCCGAAATGCACAGTAGCACACCCCTGACATACACCGTCCTTAAAAAGATGTTCTGGCAAAGTCCTTGTATCACAAAACTGACACTGCTGATATCTCCTTTTTCTAAAATCAGCCACCACACTAATACTCTCTTTCATTTCCACCGCTTTCTCATTGTCACTTAATTCTTCTAGATGTTCCCATAATAATATATGATGCGTAAACCGTGTCATATCTGGTGCGACTGGACAACTCCATACTAATCTATGAAACCCTATTTCTAATCCCATTTCTCCCGCACGAATAAACATGTTCGGATCAAAATCCAGCCCTCGAACTGCGAATTCGACATCTAATTCTTTCAACTTAAAAAGCTTCAATTGTTTTAAAATAAATTGTTGTATCTCTGTTTTTGCTAATTTCATTAATGACTAATCTCCTTTATTACATTAAAACAAATGCCAAGTACATTCCTCTGCACTTGGCATTGCTTTTAAATATGAACTTCCTCTTTAGCAATGTCTGTTAACATCTGAATAATATTTTGACAGTCCGTATCATTAAATAACTCGTTCATAGCCTGTATAACGATGTCTTCATCTGACCAATTACTTATATTACTTGTATTTGTGTAAATTCTTGTATACGACGCTTCTGGCCTTTTCGCCGCTACACTTATTTTTCTTCCTTTACTTTCCAGTCTTGTTAATAGCGCTAATCTCTTCTGTGATTCTAATGGTCCAACTTCTAGGGTCAGTTTCAATCTATTATCTTTCAAACGTTCAAACCATATAATCGCACAGTTATTTAACCACCAATTCCATTTCGGTGTTCCAAATTGTTCTTCTAGTTTGCGAAACTCCGGCATAATAAATGATGGTAGTCGGTGATGAATATTGAAAAAACCTTCTTGGAACTTTTGTTCATGGACGAATAATTGAAAAGCATTAGCTAAAGTATCCGCATCTGTTTGGCTACTCTCTACCGCAACAATTTCAGAAGAAGAATCTTCTTCTCCGTATACAAGCCCCTTTATAGTATCGCCTATAGCTGCAACCACTTGATTAAAATCAGCATTGTTATACATATCATTCATGACATGGAGAATTTCATCTTGATCTGCCCAATCACTTATATTTTCATATCCAGCATAAATTCTTGTGTACATGGATCCAGCTTCTTTTGATTTTTCTTTAATAGTAATTCCATTTTCCTCTAACTTGCATAATAACTTTAATCTCTGCTTGTATTCCAACGGCCCGACTTCAACGATAAGTTTCATACGCCCATCTATTTTTCTTTCGAACCAAGTTATAAGAGCATTATTTAGCCACCACTCCTGATTTGGAACTCCAACAATCTCATCAAGTTGTTTCCATTCTTCGAAAATGAAAGATGGAATGCGAATGTGTTCATGGTAACAATCTTCTGGCATTTGATTCTTTTCTACAAATTGTAAAAAAGCTTCTCTCATGACGCTATTTCCAGCTCCATGTATAAATTGGAGCGTTTCAGCATACTTCTTATAAATTTTACGAAGATCTTCTTTTTCTTCAGCATTCAATTTCTTTACAGCACGTAACAACTCTTTATTAACAAACTTTCCAACTACTTTTCCGTTACCATTTAAACATAAAAAATCAACAGCGGCCTTATGGCTCTTATACACTGTTAATGCTAGTTCAATGTCTTCCTCATCACGAACTAGTTCCCCCTCTAATATATCAATATAGTAGGAAAGAAAATCTTTTATCGTACTAGACGTATAATCACTATAAATCTCCAATTGCCCTTTTAGAATATTTAATATATCTCCATAATCTAAAATAAGATACGCTTTATGACTTGGAGCGCTACCATCTAAACTCAAAAAAATTGGAATGATCGTATACCCTTCATATTTCTCACTAACAAAATTTATGTAATTTTGTAATTGTCCATCTGACTCAGATGACTTATATTTATTTTCAATCAGAATAGCAACCTTTTGCGCTTCTGATATTGCCAAAATATCAATTCGTTTATTATTTTTCGTTTGTACTTCGCGGAACACTTCTAAATCTTGAAGAGACTGCTTATGTAACTTAATAAAATTATATTGACCAATTAATTCCTCATTCTCTGCTTTTACAAACGTTTTAGAAAGGATCTTATTTACAAACATAGAACCTAAGTGATGATTTTCCATAGGATCAAGTAGCCAAGCAATCATATTAGAATGTCTAATCTCAAATTTATCTACCTTCAATATTTTAAAAGGATTAAAACGATTAAACTTACTATGCAACTTCTCAAACTCCATCGAATTATCTAAAAGTGATAAAATCTCAAAATTATAATCCATTCCCCACACCCGCCGTTTATAAATTTGTGAATCAATACTCTTTAATAATCATTTTAATAATTTGTTATAAATTAATCATAACTCATAATGTGGCATTATTTATGTCACATATCCTATTTCTTACAAATATACATGCATTAATTACTGAGCTTAACCATCCCCCCATACCAACCACTACTCTCCTCCAAAAACCCCCTACTCTCCCCACTATCCTTATAAAAACTCTCCCAACCCCATTCCCTCAAAATCCCCTTCCAACTCTCACTCTCCACCATCTTCTTAATCACACCATCCCAATAAACAACCTCTTCCTCCGTCATATCTTTTGGGCCCATAATCCCTTTCCAGTGCTGGAATGTGACGTTGATTCCTTGTTCTTTCCATGTTGGGATTTCTGGTAGGCGGTCTAGGCGTTTTGGTGCGGATACGGCTAGTATTTTTATTTTGCCGGCTTTGTATTGTTTTTCGGCTTCGGATAGGGTCATGGTTGCGGCGCCTATTTGTTTGTTCGTTAGGGCGTTTATGATTTTTTCTTTGTTTTCGTAGACGAAGAATTGTAGTTCGGCAGGGTTTATGCCGAATGCTTTGCTTACTTGTACGAAGGATAGGTGATCGTCGTTTCCTAGGCCTGGGGCAACGCCGATTTTGAAGTTTTTCTTGTTTTGTTTTAGTTGTTCCATGAGTTGTTTTGCGTTTTCTATGTTTGAGTCTTTTGATACGACAACAACTTCCCAATCTGATGCTAGTAGCGCGAGCGGTGTGAAGTCTTTATATGTTAGTTTACTGTGGCCTAGTAGGTTGTTCGTTATGAGTAAGCTTGAGTTAATCGCCAGTACGTGACCGCCTTTTTGTTTCGTATATTTCCATCCGACGTCACCACTGCCACCTACTTTGTTTGTGACAGTGATTGGTTTTGTGAAGATTTTTTCTGCTGTTAGTGTTTTTTGCATCGCTCGCGCTGTTAAGTCCCACCCTGCTCCTTGAACGTTTGGCGCAACGATTTCTACTTCTTCTATGTTCACTTTATTCGTGTGCGTTTTTTCTACAGAACAACCAGCTATTACTCCTGTCATGAGCCATATACATAGTAATAATCGCTTTTTCATAGTCCTCGTCCTATTCGATATTTTCGTTCTGGTCGTCCGATTATGCCGTATGTGTACTCTACTGTGCATTCGTTTGTCGCTACTAAGTATTCTAAATATCTTCTTGCGGTTGTTCTGGAGGCCCCCATTTGTTCGCCCATTTCTTCTATTGTAATTCCCTCTTCGAATCCTTTTATAATCCCTTTCACTTTTTGCAGTGTTAACGGATCCACACCTGTCGGTAAGTTTTTTATGTCTTGTGTTTGCGAAATGCCGAAGAAGTTATCGATAAGTGCTTGATTCACTTCATTGTTACTATGTAATAGTTGCTTCTTTCTTTTATAGTCTTCAATTGTGCGAACGAATTTTTCTAACGTAACCGGTTTTATAAGGTAGTTGCTTACGCCATTCCGAATTGCTTTTTCTAACATATGGTTTTCATTCGCCGCTGTAACCATAATGACGTCAACGCTTGGAAAGTCAGCATGAATTTGTGGTAATAAGTCAGTTCCTATTCCATCTGGTAAGTAATTATCTAATAGAAGCAAATCGATTTCTTCCTTTTGTAGTAGTTCCATCGTTTCTTTCGCGTTCAATGCTTTTCCAATCACTTTTACGTCCTTTATTTTTAATAAAAACTCTTCCTGAATTTGTGCGACGCGGAAATCATCTTCTGCAATTGCAACCTTCAACATATTCCCATCCCCCTGTTTGTCATGTACTTTCTCTCAATGTTTTCGGAAGGTAAATTGTAAAAATCGCTCCTCCATTTTTCTCGTTTTGAATCTCAATTGTTCCCCCTAGTAGATTTACCATTTCTTTCACATTTGCTAGTCCGTAACCACGATTGTTTCCTTTCGTTGAAAATCCTTTTTGAAAAATGGACGTGATTTTTTCAGCTGGTATCCCTACTCCACTATCTATCACTTCAAACACAATATCGTGCCCAATATCCGTAACGAAGAAGGAAACATTCTTTCTCTCTTGCCCACTCACCGCATCAAACGCATTGTCAATTATGTTTCCAAGGATCGTAATAAGGTGCGAAACTTTTATATGGTCTGGTAACGGATGAAGCGCACTATCTCCTTCAATATGAAAATCAATTTTCTTCTCAGACGCTGTTCCGATTTTTCCTAATAAAATAGCTTGTACTTTCGCATCATGAATTTGATGGAACAAAATATGATTTTGGCTTTGATGAATATTAGATTCTTGTTGGATAAATTCAATTGCTTCTTTGTAATGTCCTAACTGAAGTAATCCTGATAAGACGAAAAGTTTATTTGTAAATTCATGTGTTTGAGCACGTAAGTCCTCGGAATATTTTCTTACCTCAGATATCGTATTCACTAAGTTTTGCAGTTCTGTTTTATCTCTAAAACTACATACAACGCCTACCGTACTATTATTTTCGAGTATCGGTGTCATGTTTAAAATAAACACTTTATCTTGAAACGCGATTTCTTGATCGGTTTCTAGCACTCTTTCCATATTAAAATTCGGTAAAACTTTTGAAATGTGCTGCTGCATATAATCATCATTTACATGAAGCATTTCTTCTGCCGACGTGTTCATCATCGTAATAAAACCGTTTTGATCAATAGCTATAATTCCTTCTTTTATAGATAGTAGTATCGCGCTTCGTTCCCGGTATAACGCTGCGATTTCATTCGGCTCTAAACCGAGTGTATCTTTACGAATACTACGCGCTAAAAGGATTCCACCAACAATGCCGGCTAGTAATACACCTAAGGAAAAGAGGATAATTTCTTTCGTTCTACTCAATATGTTAGATTCAATGCCTTTTATTAAAAACTCTACTGTCACAACGCCTACTACTTGATCGTAATCTCCGTTATGAACAATAATAGGTGCTTTCGCCATTAAAGCTGGACCGCTTGTACCATTTCCTTCGAGCGTATAATAACCACCAAAAGTGAGTGCTTCATAGTTATACGGGTTGTTACTCTTTGTTCCAATCAACTCAGAATTAGAATGGGAATACATAACCCCAAAACGGTCTTCTATAATGACATAATCTGCACCAGCTTGCTCCCGAACTTGTTCCGCAATGGATTGAATCGTATTTTTATGCTCGTTATTTTGAAAAGCATCTTTTATAGCTGGCATAAAAGAAAGCGACTTCGCTGTTTGCAGTGCTAACTGCTCCACTTGGCGCTTCGTATCAACGGACTGAATGTAAACAAATATTCCCGCTAATAGGAGAACGACAAATACAATTAACGCGATAATTAAGCTTACTATTTTCGTTTGCAATGAAACTTTGCGTGATTTCTTCATACTCCATATCCTTTGATAAAATATTCAAAACTATCAATCTCCTTTTTCTATTATTATGACAAAACTGAAAATGAAGCAACTATTAAAAATATCCATGTTCATAAAGTACAAAAAGAATAAAATTGTCATAATATTGAGATTTTATTCAAAGAACAGTACAATTCAACTACAATGAACACGCTTTCATAATTATCATTTTATTTATAAGCAAGAGGAGGAATTAGTATGGCTCAAGTAAAATCAAACCGAGTCGCCGGCAATATCTTTAAAGGTTCTGTCGGTAATTTAATTGAATGGTACGACTGGTACGTTTACTCTGCTTTCGCCGTTTATTTTTCAGCAGAGTTCTTTCCTAAAGGCGATCCAACGAGTCAGTTACTGAACACAGCGGCTATTTTCGCAGTTGGATTTTTAATGCGCCCTATCGGAAGTTTATTAATGGGACGCTATGCGGATCGGCACGGACGCCGGGCAGCATTAACGCTTTCCATTACAGTTATGGCCGGTGGTTCTTTAATTATTGCCTGTACACCGAGTTACGAAAGTATCGGTATTATGGCCCCTATTATTTTAGTTCTTGCTCGTTTACTTCAAGGGTTGTCACTCGGCGGAGAGTACGGAACTTCCGCAACATATTTATCTGAAATGGCTAGTAGTGGACGCCGTGGTTTTTATTCAAGTTTCCAATATGTAACGCTCGTTGCCGGACAGATGGTTGCGTTAGGCGTTCAAATTGTTCTTCAGCAATTACTAAGCGAACCAGATATGAAAGCTTGGGGATGGCGTATTCCATTCATTATTGGAGCGATGGGCGCAGTAGCTGTATTATGGCTTCGCCGCACGATGGATGAATCAGAGCAATTCTCAAACATAAAATCACAAAAACGCGAGAGCGCAGGAACCGTTCGCGCGCTTATGAAACACCCGAAAGCAGTATTAACAGTAGTCGGCCTAACATTAGGAGGCACTGTTGCATTTTATACGTACACAACATATTTACAAAAGTTCATGGTAAACACAGTCGGTCTTCCGAAAGAAGTTGTAAGCTGGATTAACTTTGTCGCACTACTTATTTTCGTCGTACTTCAACCGATTGCAGGGCTACTATCCGATAAAATTGGACGCCGCCCACTATTAATGGCATTCGGTATTCTCGGAACATTACTAACAGCGCCGATCTTCTTCTTCATGGAAAAAACGACAGAACCAATCGTAGCATTTTTACTCATGATGGTCGGTCTCATTATCGTTACTGGTTACACATCAATTAACGCAATTGTAAAAGCAGAACTCTTCCCAACTGAAATCCGCGCACTCGGCGTAGGTTTACCATATGCACTAACCGTCGCGATATTCGGCGGAACAGCTGAGTTCATCGCTTTATGGCTAAAGAGTATCGGAATGGAATCACTATTCTACTTCTACGTAGCTGGATGTATCGCGATAAGCTTTATTACGTATTGGCGTATGGATGAGTCATCTAAAACTTCGCAGATTGAGGCGGAGCTTGGTGGGGATAAATTAGTTAACAATAAATCTAGTTAAAATTATGTATTCTATTATCTTCGTTTATCTGAAAAAGCATAATTCATTAATATGCAATTTAAAAACCTCTACTTATATGTAGAGGTTTTTGTATGACGAAAAAACACCTAGTTCCATTGTTATTTTACAAATCCCAAATTCTTCCTCATCTTAAAGTGGAACAAATTTATTACTTAGGGTGTCTAATAAGTGTATTTCTAATATCAGTTGTCCAGATTGGATACAACATATCCCGTTTGACATCTATTTTTATGTATTACAAAAAAATGAAAGGACTTATTATTCCCAAAAGTAAAAAACATGTATTGTAATACTTTCACAGGTGAACCATTACAAGTGGAAACAAAAAAGAAACAACCCAAACCGTGACTTATCAATCATATAAAGTGAAACTTTAATCAGCGGGGGTCTTACTGCCCGGCAAATAGCGGGATAAACGTTTTGGATGTCATTTAACCTGTGAAATTTCAGCTGCAGTAGTATTGTTACCTTATGTCATCTTTAATTACATCGGTATTTAGAATACCTAGACAAAATCCATATATTCTTGAAAGAGGTTGAAAATTTATGTTCGTTTTAAACAAGTTCTATAACATTTTACATTACAAAAAGATTGTACCTGTAGTATTACTTTCATGTGTATCACTTATAGGCTGTTCCAATAGTAATGCTCAATCTGAACCACCTAAACAAACGAATCAAGCTAATCAAATTAAACAAGAAAATACAGGTAATCAATCTTTTGCTAAACTTGAAAAAGAATATGATGCTAAGCTTGGTATTTATGCACTGGACACAGGTACGAATCAAACGATTGCTTATCATTCAGATGATCGTTTTGCATTTGCATCTACATCTAAATCATTAGCTGTGGGCGCTCTTTTACGCAAGAACTCATTAGAAGCTCTTGATCAAAGAATTACGTATACTCATGAAGATCTTTCTAATTATAATCCAATTACTGAAAAGCATGTTGATACAGGAATGACGTTAAAAGAACTTGCAGATGCTTCAGTTCGATATAGTGACAGCACAGCACATAATTTGATTCTTAAACAGTTAGGAGGTCCCTCTGAATTTGAAAAAATCTTGAGAGAAATGGGAGATACTGTTACTACTTCAGAACGATTTGAACCTGAATTAAATGAAGTGCATCCAGGAGAAACACATGATACCAGTACACCAGAAGCAATAGCTAAGACGCTTCAATCATTTACATTAGGGACTGCACTTCCAATAGAAAAACGTGAACTATTAGTAGATTGGATGAAGAGAAATACAACTGGAGATAAATTGATTCGTGCTGGCGTACCAAAAGGATGGGAAGTAGCTGATAAAACAGGCGCGGGATCTTACGGAACAAGAAATGATATCGCAATTATTTGGCCACCAAATAAAAAGCCGATTGTTCTTGCTATACTTTCTAATCATGATAAAGAAGATGCTAAATATGATGATAAACTTATTGCAGATGCAACCAAAGTCGTGTTAAATACCTTAAAAGCTACGGAATAAATGATAATAGGTTAAAAGTTTTCTATTTTAGGCGGTTTTTTCTCTAGTAGGAGTTGCACCGCATTTTCATCAACTAAAAATTTAATAGTGTCCTCAAAACGAAATTTGGTGCTACCCCTAAAACATCTAGACTGTAATAGCCAATAAAAAATGCAAACCAAACGCCCCTTAATCAGTCGTTTGGTTTGCATTTCCTTTTTCTAAAACCACAGAAAAGATAAGTACTATAGTTAACAGCATAATAAACCTTACTTCACTTCCATCACTTACAAAAAATGAATACAAAGTATATATTAAAATTAATATTCCATAAATAATTTTGTGCAATGTACTCCCTCCTTTTTGCCGTATATATTTTAGTATAAAAGTTTGATTCAAGTCCTATATCCAAATGAAAATACTTTTCTCTTGTTCATTTATCTATTTTATTTTTATAATTCAAACCTCTTCGAATCGTACTTTTCTAGAATTTGCTGCAATTCATCTTGTTCATATAGAATATGCTGATCTGTCTGTACATCTTCAACATTTGCTCCACCTGCTAATAATCTCCTGTACTTAAAAGAGTGCCCTGTTAATACTGTTTTAATCATTTTGTATTGCCCTCCTTTTGTTTGATTACTTGTATCATAAAACAGGTATCTGAAGTTGATATGTAGTCTATCTAGAGTGTATGTAAATTTAGAAAATCTCTAATAAAATGTTTGTATTGTAACGTTACCACCAAAACTATTGCCCTAAACACCATGATTTGAAGAGATAGGCCCCCATGTTCTAGTCTCAATTCCTCCTACAGTTCTATATTCAGTAAAACTGGTTAATCCCTATAATATAAAAAGAGCACCACTTTTTGGATGCTCCTCGTTATAACTATATATTATTTAATTTCCTTCTTTTGCTGGTACCATTTTTCCTTCTTGAGAATCTGTACCTTCTGTTCTTTCAACTGTTTTTGCATATTCTGGTTTCTCAGGGGATCCCATTTCAAATCCTGGTTGAGAATCTGTACCTTCTTTTGTTGGTACCATTTTTCCTTCTTGAGAACCTGTCCCCTCTGTTCTTTCAACAGTTTTTGCGTTTCCTTTAGGAGTTGCTGGCACTGCATCTTTAGGTAAATCAAAGTTTTGTGAGAAAGACGTTGTTCCATCTACACTCTGTGTAATTACTTGATTTGAACTATTTTCATTTGACTTTAAATTATCCATTTTCGCATCATCTGCACCTCCCGCTACCAATCCTGTACTTAAAAGTGCTCCTGCTAATAATGTTTTAATCATTTTTCATTACCTCCTGTTTATTTGTAATATTCATCAAAAAAGTATCTAGAGTTAATGTTTTAGTCATTATCTTTATCTACTTGCTTTTTGATTACATTTAGCATAAGACAAGAATCTATAGTTGATATGGACTGAATCTGGAGATTATGTAAAGAAAAATAGATGATCAATTGTATATCCTAATGGATGCTTAGACAAGATTGAAACTTTATATGAATTTGAATAATTGAGTTCCCCTTTGTTTTTGGGTGTGAGGGACTAACCCTTTCTAATTTGAAAGCAAACTTTTTATTAATTGAAGAATTAAAAGAGGTGGGGATCTTACTGCCCATTAATGCGGGATAAAAGAAAACCGCCTGAAATGATGTGTAATCGAATAGTAGTACATAAAAAAATACAAGTAACAATAAATTAAATCTCGTTAAAACAAAAAGGAGATGTCCCAGGCATGGTACTAGGACATCTCCTTTACTTATCTAAATTTCTAAATTCTATACCGCACTATTAATTAGACAATTATTAAATATATCTTCTATCTAAAACATCGTATTATCATTAGCTGCTTCACTTGGAATCTCTTGAATTACATCCCAGTGTTCGACAATCTTTCCATCCTTGATACGAAATATATCCACTATAGCAACTCCCTTATCTTGAGAATTAGTACGAGAGTGTACATGAAGAGCAACTGTATCCCCTTCAGCTACTACACGTTTAATCTCTGCAGAGGAATTAGGATTTTTAACAAAATCCTCCTTAAAGAAATCCATGAAGGCTTTTCGTCCATCAGCAACAAAAGGATTATGTTGCTTATAATCTTCACTAACATATTTAGGGATAATATCGATATTATGTTTGTTAAAAACTTCATTATAGAAATCAACTACCATCTTTTTATTCTTTTCATTTTCTTTCACTTCTTTTGATACAGAAGCAACATTCTCGCTCTTTATTGCGTTCCCTTTGTTATTACCGGTGGAAGCTTGATATACCAAAGTCGAAACTGCTCCTAAAATAAATACAGAAATAATTGTTATGATTAAACTTTTCTCTAATTTCATATATACCTACCTCTTCTACTTAAATAAGTTTTCTTCTATAAAAAGTTTGAAGAAGGAGAAACCTTCCCCAAAATGTAATGTCAGGGGTAATGTTAGGAATTTCATTTATCCTAGCCCCCCTATACAAGACATATTAGAAACGATTAACTCTAACTTAATACCTCATTAACAGTTGCACTGTCCACAATTTGAATAAACTTCTTAACCTTATCGTTCTCATCAAACTTATAAAGATGACAAAAATCTGCTACAAATGACTTACCTGTAGCTTTATATGTTCCACTATATTTTCCATACACAATAACAGTATTGTTATTAAAAGTATAAATTTCATCTTTAGCGCTATAGTCATCCCATTCCGTGCCAAGACGTTCATGTACGTTTTTCACTACTTCATCTGGACCTATATAAGTACCTGCATATGGAAACCCAGCAGCTTCTGTCCAAGATACATTTTCACTTAAATACGTTTTGAACGCATCCAATTTCCCTTCGCCAGTTAACACATACGTTTCATGTAATAGTTTTTGATATTTATTCATATCATTAACCCCAAGGCATTTCTTTTGTTACAACTTTTGCACTTAATTCTAATACACCTTTATTTGCATAGTCTGGATATACTGCTTCAAGTTTTGCCACAAAATCTTTTGAAGTTCCACTTTCCTCAGAAGCTTGAATCGCAGTTCTTAGATAATCCATTGTCGCAGTAAGTGCTTGATTATTTAGGGATTTTTCGATTGATCCATGGCTAGGTACAATTATGTCAGCATGTAATGCTTGTAATACTTTCAAGTTCTCAATCCACGCCTCCATAGCCGCTTTTGAGCTAGTATCCGCTAAGAATACATGTATTTCGTTAAATACATCAATACCACCAATTAATACTTTTAGTTCTTTATTAAATAGGCTAGTTCTGTAATGATCTAAGCCTACTAGTTCAAATGTTAACCCCTGAAAATCAATCGCTTTTTCTTTAAACACTTGAGGTAATACCACGTTACTTGGTGCATTTTCTCCAAGGGCGTCTTTCCAAACTTTTAATTTTCCTAAGACAGAATGAACGATATGTTCAACAGTAGACTCTGTTGCATACGCTATAGCTTCTGGGTAAACAGCTTTAATGCTCTCTAATCCAAAGTAGTAGTCTGGATCCCCATGAATAATAAAGATTTTATCTAAAGATAAGTCGTTTTTTTTCAGATACTCAACAATTTCTTTCGAATCAGATTGAGTAAATTTTGAGTTTATTAAAAATGCATGTCCTGCTTTCTCAACTAATGTTGCTGTGACCATAAAGCTTTTTTCATCCGAACTAAACACCGTTAATTTCACATCTTGTTGATTTGTATCGATTGTTTTAAACATAGTATGTTATTCTCCTTTTGTTAAAGTTATTAACTAATTATCATATTTTTATCTTGTTCCGATAAAGTGAAACTTTAATCAGTGGGGGTTTTGTTCATCCCCCACTGATTATTAGTTGAACCAATCGGACTTTTACGGACAGTTGATCCCCCACCTAACTTCTTTGCTTCCACTGAATTTTGAGGTGGGGGTCTTACTGCCCGTTAAAGCGGGATAAAATCTCCCACTCCCATTTATCTGAAAGTGTAATAGTACTGGCGAATATTCCGGAGATGAATGTCAGGTGGCCTAAGATAACATGTTTGCTACTATATCCTAAATTTTCTTAATATAAATTTTTAAAACGCGCTTCAATTTTATCCGGCGTCATTACGCCACCACCAATAGGAATAATTTGATTATCCTTTTGTAAAAGTAAGGAAGGATAGCTATTAACACCAAGCTGTCGAACTTTATTGAAATCATTTTGGACATCTATTATTGTTTCTTGAGCGTTTAAACGTTCTAATACTTGTTCAGGGTCCAAACCATGCTCGATTGCAATCTTGCGATATGTTTCAGGATCACTCAGACTTTGACCCTCATAATAAAACGCTTTTTGCATAGCCGAAGTGAATTCTAACAAACGTTCTGGCGCTAATGAGCGTAAAGCTGAAAAACCAATTGCAGCATCTTTCGAATTCATTTTAAAAGTCCCTTCCTCCACCAATTTTTGATATGAAGGACCAAATTCAGCACCTGTAAGTTGATTAATTCTTTTATTTCCTTCTTCTATATATGAGAAGTTTTTCATTGGTAAATTATCTAAAAATAACCCTCCACATAAAACCGTTAATGGCACTTCAGTGTGGTTTTTGTAAAATCCTTTAATACTTTCTGAAAAACCATAGCACCATCCACAATATGCATCCCATACGTAAATAAGGTTACCTTGTTTCGTCTCCATTTAAATCTCCTACCTTTTTTTTATTATCCAGCTCAACTAAATTTTTGGTTTATATAAGTACATCTTTTTATACCTTGTTCTTTTTTAGATACCTTACTATATTTCCCCAAAACTAATATTTCCAAAGAAAGATCCTCCAAGGTTTTTTACAAAAGATAACATTGCACCTTATTGCCCCGTAACAGAAAATACTAAAGCTTAGAATATGCATTGATTTGAATGTGTTAGTAACTTTCTACACCGGGTGGCAACGTATGGACCACCATCCTTAATTAAATATATAAATCATATTTTTAGCAGATATTAGTTGTAACTAAATTGATTACATCTTTATGTAACTATTTTAGTTACAACTAATATAGAAGTCAATTCTTTTTTTCGAAAACATTAAATTTCTACATTAATCTACAACCAATCCCACTCTTTAAAAAAATATATCAACGATTATTCGATTATATCGATCGTAACTCCGAATATATCAACGTTTCGACACAACATATCGATTTACCGACAAATTTCGAGCGCGTTATCTCCTAAACTAACAACCAATCCCACATCACGTTCACCTACAAAGAAAAAAAGCACCAGGTCCCCCCTAGTGCTCTCCCCCTAAAACAAATGACAAGCCACCTGATGCCCCTTCGCAATCTCCACCATCTTCGGTACTTCCTGCGCGCATTTTTCAGTGGCGAATTTGCAGCGCGTTCTGAATTTGCAGCCGGATGGTGAGTTTAGTGGGCTTGGTACTTCTCCCTCTAGGATGATCCGTTCTTTGCCTGTGTTTGTTGGATCTGGTTCTGGCATAGATGAGAGTAGTGCTTGTGTGTATGGATGTGCCGGTTTTGTGTATAGGTCTTCACTATCGGCAATTTCTACTATGTTTCCTAGGTACATGACTCCAATTCGGTCTGATATGTGCCTTACCATAGATAGGTCATGTGCGATGAATAAGTATGTGACTCCTGTTTCTTCTTGAATGTCTTGCAGCATGTTTACGACTTGTGCTTGGACTGAGACATCGAGTGCTGAGATTGGTTCGTCACATAGGATAAAGTCTGGTTTTACAGATAGTGCGCGCGCGATGCTAATGCGCTGGCGCTGGCCTCCACTAAATTCGTGCGGGTAGCGATATAAGTGTTCTTCTTTTAATCCTACCTTTTTCAGAAGGTCTAAAATGATTTCTTTTTGTTCTTCTTTTTCGTAAGATCCGTGAATGTTCATTGGCTCGCTAATAATTTGGAATACATTCATTGCCGGGTTTAATGATGCGTATGGATCTTGGAAAATAATTTGCATTCGTTTTCTATATTCTTTTAGTTCACTTTCTTTTAAACTTGCGATATCTTTTCCGTCGAATAAAACGTTACCTGAAGTGACATCGTGTAAACGAATGATGCTTCTTCCTGTCGTTGATTTTCCGCAACCTGATTCTCCTACTAATCCGAATGTTTCACCTTTTTTAATGGTGAAGCTAAGGTCATCGACTGCTTTTAATTGCTCTGTTTTTCTGCCAAATAGTCCTTTTTTAATAGGAAAATACTTTTTTAAGTTCCGAACTTCAATTAAGTTTTCTTTATGCATGGAAATCACCTACCGCCCTATCATTTAACCAACACATGGAACGTCTTTCGTTTCCGATTTCAAAATATGGTGGACGTTCTTTTTCACAAATATCCATCGCATGCGGGCAACGCTCTGCGAATGGGCAACCTTGTGGCGGGTTTAATAAGTTTGGTGTTACACCTTGAATAGGAGCGAGTCTTTCTTTTACGCCGTTCGCTATTTTTGGCAGAGAGTTTAATAGCCCTTTCGTATATGGATGATTCGGCGATTGGAAAATATCAAGTACAGGTCCTTCTTCCATAATAAGCCCGCCGTACATAACGATGACGCGCGTACAGTTTTGCGCGACAATTCCTAAGTCATGCGTAATAAGAAGTAACGCCATATTCGTTTCGTTCTTTAAGTTTTTCATTAAATCTAGTATTTGCGCCTGTATCGTTACATCAAGTGCAGTCGTCGGCTCGTCCGCAATAAGAAGGTCAGGGTTGCAAGACATCGCCATTGCGATCATAACTCGCTGCTTCATACCACCGCTTAGTTCATGCGGATATTGTTTTACCCTTTCTTCTGGCGACGAAAGGCCGACTTGTTTTAACAAGTTAATCGCGATCTGCTCTGCTTCTTTCTTTTTCACTTTTTGATGACGTATAATTACTTCCATCATTTGTTTCCCAATTTTCACGACCGGATTTAGCGCTGACATTGGGTCTTGAGAGATAAGTGAAATTTGATTTCCTCTAATAGAACGCAATTCTTTTTCAGATTTAGAAAGTATGTTTTCATTATGAAAAAGGATTTCCCCTTCTTTCACTTTTCCTGGTGACGTAACGAGAGACATAACAGACTTCGCCATTACACTCTTCCCGCTTCCAGATTCCCCAACGATACCGACTACTTCTCCTTTATTTAAGCGAAATGTAACGCCGCGAACCGCTTCAACTTCGCCACTTTCTATGAAAAAAGAAGTCTTTAAATTTTTCACTTCTAGTAGTTTTTCAGACACGCTTCTCACTCCTTTCACTTAACACTTTAGTTTTCATGTCCGGCTCCTTTTGGTGCGAAAGCTTTCTTCAATGCTTCACCAATTACGTTAAAACTAAGTACCGTTAAAAGGATAAGGAATCCTGGGAATAGTGTTAAATACCAAGCTTCACCAATATATCCTTGCGCATTGTTTAGCATGCTGCCCCAAGAAGAATCTGGTTCTCTAATACCTAAACCTAAGAAACTAAGTGATGATTCCATTAAAATCGATGTCGCAATCGTTAATGTCGCGGCGATAATAATGGTTGATAAAATGTTAGGAATGATATGTCTTACAATAATCATAAGTGATTTTTGTCCTGATACTTTTGCGTATAAAACGTACTCACGCTCTTTTACAGATAACGTTTCTGCCCTTACAATGCGCGCGGTGTCCATCCATGTTAGTAATCCGATAATAAGAACTAACGTCGTAATTCCTGGTTTTAAATACGCATTTAATAGTAGCATTAAAAAGAATGATGGAATTGACATAAGCACTTCAACAACTCGCATTAAAAAGTTGTCTAACTTTCCGCCAAAATATCCGCTAATTGTTCCAACTGCGGTACCGATTGTAATAGAAACAACCATCGCAAGAAAACCGACCGCAAGTGAAACTCGTCCGCCATATAACGCTCTCGTTAAGTAATCCCTTCCGTAATCATCCGTTCCGAAAGGATGACTCATACTTGGTTCTTGTAAGCGATCTGGAATCGACATTTTGCTAGGATCGTACGGCGATACGAATGCGAAAATTGATGCGACCGTTAAAATCGCAAGTATAATAACTCCCATTGCAACAAACTTATTTTTCGTAAAGCTATGTTTTATCGTTTGAAATCTCCTATTATTCATTCCAAATCACCCCCTCATTCGAATGCGCGGATCTACTACGCCATATAAAATATCAGCAATTAAGTTACCGAGAATTAACATGAATGATGATAGTAATGTAATTGCCATGATAATCGGATAATCAAATCTAAAAATAGCATTTACCCCAAGTGAACCAAGACCCGGCCATGAAAATACTGTTTCCGTAATAAATGCTCCGCCTACTAAACTTGGAATCGATAATCCGAAAATTGTAATGATTGGTATTAATACATTTCGAAGTACGTGATTAAATAAAACCGTTTTCTTTGAAGCACCGTACGCATATTGAATTTGTACATATTCTTCTTCTAATTGCTGAATCGTACTTGAACGAATATATCTCATATAAACAGATACGTTTTGGAACGCTAACACCATACAAGGTAAAATGCCGTGTTGCACAATATCCCAGACAGAATCTTTACCTACGGTGCGCATACCCATACTCGGAAGTAGGTTCAATTTTAAAGAGAATAAGTAGACTAACAGTAGTGCAAACCAGAAAACCGGCATAGAAATACCAACGTATGAAATAAAGTTTACAATGCGGTCAAAGAATGAATTCTTTTTCACACCTGTAAATAGTCCAAGCGGTATTGCGATTACGAATGAGACGAGTAAAGATGATCCCATTAATCCAATTGTTGCAGGTAATCTTTCTGTGATAAGTTCCAAAACAGGACGATGATTTTGAAGTGAGTAACCAAAGTTTCCTGTTAAAATATTTTTTAACCATAAAAAATACTGCACGTAAATTGGTTGATCTAGTCCTAAACTTTTACGAATACGCTCAACATCAATTGGACTCATGTTTGGCGTAACAAAGTTTCGAACCGGATCCCCCGGCGCTAGTTTTATTAATAGAAAAGAAATAATAGAAATAACAAATAAAAGCGGAATTGCATTTAAAAGCCTCTTCGCAATTACTTTATACACAAACTTCCCCCCTCAAGCTAAAGAAGCTGATTTCCACCAGCTTCTTTATTGTTTCTTATTTCACTTCATAAATCTTAGATAGATCTTCAAACATTGTGACAGGAATTGCTTTCGCTTCTTTTAATCCATCAAACTTTTTATCTACTGCAATAACTGCTTTCGGATACGCGATTGGTAGATAAGGTACGTCTTCTCTAGCTGTCTCTTGAATTTTATGGTATAGCTCTGCGCGTTTTGTTTTATCTGTTTCAACTGCAGCTTCTTCCCATAACTTATCGAAATCAGCGTTTTTATATCGTGCATAATTGTATTCAGCATTACTTAAGAATAAGCTCTTATATGAATCTGGCTCAGGTCCCATTATGTAACCACCAAATGTAATATCATATTCTTTATTCTCTTTATCTAAGCCTTTTTCACTTGCCGCACTAGCATCTAATGCATTTAGTTCAACTTCTAAGCCAACTTCTTTTAATTTTTGTTGTGTATATAACGCTAAGCTTTCCATAATTTTATTATTCGTTACATACATCACACGTACTTTTTCCTTATCTTTCACGCCAGCTTTTGCTAATAAATCTTTCGCTTCTTTTTTATCATACTTATAGTCTTTAATATCTTTCGCATAATACATAGCGTCTGGCGTTAAGATTGAATTTGCTGGTTCTGCAAATTCACCTGAAACGAATGCTGAGTTAATCATTTCTTTCTTATCTAACGCATGTGCAATTGCTTGGCGCACTTCTTTTTTCTTCATAAGATCAGTATTCATGTTATAAGATAAGTAGAATAATCTACCTTCAGGGAATGTCACCATTGAGAAGTTCCCAGTGCTATCTAATTTCTTAAAGTCTTGCGGCTCAATCATCTTCATGTTGATTTGACCATTTTGCAGTGAAACATTTGCTGTATTACGGTCTTTTACAACTCGGTATACGATAGAGTCTAATTTAGCTTTCCCACCTACATAATCATCAAATCGATCTAATGCAACGTACTCATCTGATTTATACTCTTTAAACTTAAACGGCCCTGATCCTACAGGTTGTAAGTTTTTCTTACTCTTCGCTAAATCTGCTTCCCCTTCAAATACATGTTTCGGAATTGGGAAGAAATCATTCATCACACCTTCGAAAGATGCGCTTACTTGTGGTAAAACGAATTGAGTTGTTAACTCATCTACCTTTTTCACCTCAAGCGGCTTTCCTTTAAAAATAAAGTTTTCACGACTTGAGCTATTTTGCTTCTCATCTAAAATAGATTGGAATGTAAATGCTATATCGTCTGATGTAATTTTCTTACCATCATGCCATTTCAAATTATCTTTTAATTTCAATGTCCACGTTAATTGATCTTCTGAAGGCGTAAAGCTCTCAGCAAGAACAAACTTTTTCTTACCGTCTTCCATATGATATAGCGGCGCATATAAAGCTTGCTGCACAGTTAATGACACACGATCATTCGCATAAAGCGGATTCATCGTATCTGGATTATCGCTAACACCAATCGTTAACGCCCCTCCGTCTTTCGGAGTCCCTGATTTACTAGTTCCTGCTTGCTTCGAATTTTTTTCCCCTGAACAAGCAGCTAATGCAATAAATAATAGTAGGACAAATGGTAATACAAACAACTTCTTCTTCATATTTCGACCCCTCTCGACTATTTACACCTATAAGAAAACTCGGAATTAATACCGAGTTTTCTTATAGGTTTTAAATTACCACTACCGGTATGTATTGTCAAACTTTTTCGCAAAGGTAGAAAGTTTGTAATCTATTAATGCATTCTTGCGATAAACTATATTTATGCGGAGGAGAAAATAAAAAGACCACGAATAAGTAGCCTCATAAAATGAGTTAAAAAACTATCAACTTACAGAAAATCCCTCTAAAATGATTGTTTTATATGATCTAAAATGTAAAATGAAATTAAAGACAAAAAACACATTTAGGAGGTTATCATGACATTTGATGAATTGAAAAAAAATAAACCAACAACCTCATGGGTTGAGTATGATGAAGATGGGGAATTTTTTACTGAAGAAAATATAAGTGCAACAAATACAGTTCTTGACACTTACATTAACAATTTACAGCGATTAGGAGAGAATCCAACCGAAGTCGAAGTAATGCAAGTTGTTAAAGAGATAGTTATTAAATTAAATGAATTAAATATCGAACATGACCATTTTATCGAAACAATGGAAAGAGAAGATCTCTATGAATTTATCGATACAGCAGCACGAATAGCTGGCTTAGAATCCGAGGAAGATATAACAGAAGAATGGCGTGAATGGTAAAAAGTTGCACCTCTAATAATTAGAGGTGCAACTTTTTTCATATACCAATCGAATGAATGATTTGATGTCCGCGCAGAATTAATATATTTCAACATAATATTAAAAGGCTTCAATTATAAATACTAGCACACCCATCCCGACAAAAAAGACCACCAAAAGGCAGTCTCAAAACTCAATCTTATTCCCCATCCCTTGCTCCACCGCTTTCTCATACAAATACTTCGCAACGATAATATCTACTACCGCTAAACCAACTGATTTGAAAATAGTAATCTCTTCATCATTTTCGCGTCCAGCTTTTTCTTTGCTTATAATTTGACCAAGTTCAGCGTGAATGGCGTTTGCTTTGAATAGACCCTCTTTTATCGGAACTTGAAGGTCTCCTGTTTCGTCTAGTGCTGCTTCTTTTGATTCGACTACTACTTTGTTTGCGCTTGTGATGGCGTGTGAGGGTAGTTCTTGCATGCTCGGTCTGAATGAGCCGACGGCGTTTACGTGGACGCCTTTTTGTAGTTTTTCTGAGAAGACTGGTGTGGTTGCGTTCGTAGTTGTGACGATGATGTCTGCTTCACGTACTGCTTCATTTGGATCCCTGTGAACGTAAGCAGGTTTACCAAATTTCTCTTGTATATATTGCGCAAATGCATACGCTTTTTCTTCTGTGCGATTGTATAAGATGACTTTTTCGATATCTCTAACCGCAAATATTGCTTCGGCAATTCCTTTCGCTTGTTCACCCGTGCCGATAATGCATAAGGTTTTTGCGTTATGACGAGCTAAATATTTTGTCGCTACTCCTGATAAGGCGCCTGTTCGGATCATCGTTAAGTACGATCCTTCTAGAAGTGCGAGCGGTTCTCCCGTTTGAAAGTCTGATAGCATCACAATCCCATTGATCGTTTTCTTTCCTATCTGTTTATTTTGCGGGACTACCGTTACTATTTTTACTCCAAGTGCCTCAAGTCCTTCCGCTACTGAAGGCATAATTAATGCCGTATTTTTCTCGTTCGCAAATGGTAATGAGCCTCTTATTGGTGTAATCGTTCTTTCTGCGGAAAATTCTTTTAAAGCAAGCGCCGCGTATTCAATAACTTCATTCATATTTACTAAGTTTCTTTGTTCGTTCGCGCTTATAACTAGCATATCTTTCCACCTCCTCCTTCTATCCTAACAAAAATCCCCGTTTCAAATCATCTCTCGGGTCTACAACGAACTGATGAAATCCTGTAATAAAGGCATGCCCGGTTACTTTTGGAACAACAGCTTCATATGTATCTACTGCGGTTACCGACAATACTTCCCCCTCGAATTTCCCGTCAGTAATGCATTCATGGACGAAAATTTCTCCCTTTTGTAAAGCATCTTTTTCAAAAAGAGTTGCGATTCTTGCGGAAGTTCCTGTACCGCAAGGAGAACGATCTACTTGCCCATCAGCAAAGATTGTTACATTTCGTAAAGTTGCGTCTTCCCCTTTCGGTTCATCTGAAAAGATAACGCCGTATATTCCTTTCAATCCTTCTTCAAGTGGATGTTTCACTTCCATTTTGCTCTCTATATAATGTTTAATTTTACCGCCCCACGTTTGAATAGCGGGCAAGTCTTTAAAATCAACTTTCAAACCAAATTCTTTACAGTCTACAACAGCGTAAAATGCTCCTCCAAACGCGATATCTACTTGAAATTCATAGTTATCTATTTTAATAGGAACGTCTTTTTTGTATACAAATGAAGGAACATTTTCAAATGATACAGATTCTACTTCACTCCCGTTATATTTTGCATACGCAATAACTTCTCCGGCTGGGCTATCAATAATGAACTTTTGTTTTTCACCCTTTACTTCAAACATGCCTGTTTCAATTCCAACTGTAATGACAGCAATAATGCCATGACCACACATCGTACTCCATCCTTCATTGTGCATAAATAAAACACCAAAATCAGCGTGGGCACTTGCTGGCGGTGTAATGATACAACCGTACATTCCGTGATGCCCTCTCGGTTCATACATCAGAATTTCACGAAGGTAATCCAAATGTTCCATACAGTATGCGCGTCTTTCCAGCTGCGTTTCCCCTTTTATTTCTGGCACGCCGCCCATAATAATTCGAAGCGGTTCCCCAGCTACGTGTGCATCAATCGTTGTATATATTTTACTAACCTTCATTTCTATCTCTCCCCTATACGTTGATACTATTTCCAACGCAAGTATCATGCCAAATCGTATAGCATTACTTTTTTCAAATCCCCTCAGTAATGTGTATTCTTTTTTCAACAAATTCATATACAACTGTCTACTTTTTTATACACGGCTTGGATGTTACGTTATAAAACACCTCGATAACTTTGCAATTCCTCTCGTACACACATGTAGGATTCCTTTTACCATTATTATTTTCAATGTAAAGTTACTTCGTCCCCCAACATATACTGTTCAAAAGCAAAAAGGAAGTGATCCCATGTATTACGGAACAAAGGGCTGGTACGTAGCTGAACTAAAAAAATTAGGTGTGCGCTACCATGAAGGAAGAAAACTAGAAAGTTACCGCGGACACATATTACGCAATTTATTAATCGCACAACAAGAAAAATTAAAAGAACAGTAACATTCTAATGTAACGCTATCGGCGATTTGCCATGGAATATCGACTTACCGACAAATTCCGCTAATTCATCTATCTACACCACCAACCAATCACACATCAAACTACAATAGAAAAAGGTCACCCAAACGGGTGACCTTTCTCTTTCTATTCACAAACAAGAATTTGTCTAGTAAATGATCCTTTTCTTGTAATACAGCGATCTGCAATTTCAAATCCTGCTTCATGGATCATGTCGTCCATTGTCTCCATCGTTACAACGACTACCTTTTTAGCGATGCGGCGCGCACTTGAAAGAATGGAGAGCTGGTCTTCTGGTGTGGCATGCGTAAATAAGTCGTACGGCATATCGATAATGGCAACGTCATAGTTCTCAGTAATTTCCTCGATCGGACCTTTTGTTACTGTTCCTTCAAATCCGAAATGTGCGATATTTTTTCTCGTTCCAAGAACTACAAGTGGATTTATATCTCTACCAACGATGTTAATCCCCATAGAAAGTGCTTCTACTACTACTGTTCCAATACCGCAGCACGGGTCAATTGCTCGTACTCCATCTGGATTTGGTACAGCGATATTTGCAACCGATCTCGCAACACGTGTGCTAAGTGATGTCGAATAACTATGCGGTTTTTTTATGTGATGATACCAAACTGGTTCGCTTTCTACATAGTGCCCGAAGTACCAGCGTCCTCCAAGAGGAACAATCCCGAATACACGCTCTGGATTACGAACATCCGCTTCTCCTTCAATATGCATGCCAAGGTCTCGTTCAATAAGACGTCTTTCTCCATATTCAATTTTATTTTCTCCAACGAGGTCATTGATTTTAACGAAGATAACTTTAAACGACGCCCCCGCTAAATCAATTTGTTCCACTTGTTTTAAAATGCTTTCTAAGTCGTCCCCTTCATACATAACCTCAACGCGCTCTTTCATAAACGCACTTCTACTCGGGTCAATTTTTACATCACTTTTTAAAATATTAACGTGCGACTCCATTCCAAAGAACGAGCGCATTTCCAAGTAACATAAAGCACGCTCCTCCTCACGAAATGCATACGTATATATACAGGCAGGTGTTTTACTATGATTATTCAATCTATTATCATCCTCTATCGTTTAAAATTGTTATGATTACAATTACTCAAATACTTTTTTGTATATAAAATTAAATGATATCATATGCCGGAAATAAAGAGAAACGTTAATAAATAAAAGAGACTGCCAATGGCAATCTCTTATTATTTATTAACGGAAAGAAGACACGTTGTTACCCATTTCTTCATAGTAATCTAAAATACCTTGATAAATAGCTTCCGCTGCATTTTGTCTTTGCGCTGGTGTAGCTATTTTATCTGCATCACTTTTATTATCTACAAATGCTAATTCTGCTAATACAGCTGGCATTGTATTTTCTCTAATTACGTATAAATCGCCTTTTTTCACACCACGATCTTTTGTTCCCAGTGCATCTACAAGACGCTCTTGAATTTTTTCTGCTAGTAAACGACTTTCTGATACGTTAGGATTTGTTCCTCTTGCTGTCGCTGATTCATAGTAGAATGTTTCTGTACCTTGTCCATTTTTCTCTTCCGTGCCATTACCATGAATACTTACAAAAATATCCCCATTATTTTTTTGAGCAAATTCTACACGTTTCTTTAAAGAATCAGAAGCACTTGTTCCTGGACGTGTATCATCTGTACGAGTGAATAACACAGTAAATGGTGTCTTTTTCTCAAATATTTTCTGTAATCGTAATGATACATCTAATACAGTTTCACTTTCTTTCTCATAATAACCTGGATTACCTGAATCTGCTCCACCATGACCTGGATCAATAATAATCGCTTTTCCTTCTAAGAAATTCCCTTGCTTCACTGGATTTAATTGATTTTTATTAACCCATTGGAAACCAGCGCCCATGCGGATACGAATCCAGCTGCCGTTCTCTTCAATAACAGTTACTTGCTGTGCGTTATGTGTTCCCATTACTTTTGATGAAGAAGAAGCTTCTGCATAAGTAGTGAATCCTTCATTAATAACTTCTGTTTTCTCTACTAAAGGTGTCCATTTATCACCGTTACTTGTTGCAATTTTGATCCATCCATCTCGTTCTTCTTTAATTTCAACCGTTTGTGGGTTATGCTGATTCGCACTAATCCCAGAACTTAATGATGGTGCGTGATATGTAATGAATTTTCTATCTATGTACATTTTCTTTGTTTCTACTGGACGATCACTATTCTTGCTAAATTTATCTGTTTGCGCAGTAAGCTGAGCTGCTTGTTCACGCGTAATAGAATCATTCGGTTTCCAGCCATTCTCTGTACCTAAAGAAAGTTTTAATTCTACTAAAATATTAACTTCTTCTTTACCCCAATGATTCTCTAAATCAGCGAATTTTGTAGGAACTGGTCCTGTTACTTTGCTTTTCAGATTATATGCTCTTACAAGCATAGCTGCCATTTCAGCACGGGTTACTTTTCCTTCAGGATCAAATACTCCTGGTTCTCGCCCTTTAATAATATTCTCTTTTTCCATGGCTGCAATAAATGAAGCTGCCCAATTATTTTTTGCATCATTATAAGACGGCTTTGCATTCGGATCTACTTTAGCACCAATTGCTGTTGCGATAATCTTTGCTGCCTGGGCACGTGTTAAATTTCCGTATGGCATAAAGTTACCATCTGGCATACCGTTAATTACATTTCTCTCTACTAAATAATAAATTGCGTCTTTCGACCACGCACTATCTGAAACATCAGGAAATTTCTTCGTTTCTGCTAAACTACTAATTGGATGTGCTAGTAAATTTGCTGCTAATAAACCTGCGGCTATTGCTTTGTACTTCATGAAAAATAAATCTCCTCTCAAAACTTCATATTCATACAATTTTTTTATTCAAGCTAACTAAAAAATATTAACTATTAATTAATTCCTTTCATAGTGTATAACATTATATATCTATAGTAA
This sequence comes from Bacillus sp. FSL L8-0152, assembly GCF_038006365.1. Lineage (NCBI taxonomy): Bacteria > Bacillati > Bacillota > Bacilli > Caryophanales > Bacillaceae > Bacillus > Bacillus sp. FSL L8-0152. Next base: position 956,698 of record NZ_JBBOVB010000001.1, on the reverse strand, counting down.
ATACGTTTCCGGCCTTATAACAAAAATCGCATATATATAACTTATAATGAATGTATATAAAATAAAACTTTAATCAACCCACAAATAGCAGGATAAAAAAACGATTAGGACATGTCTCCTAATCGCTTCGCCAAATAAAAAGCTGATTAAAAATATTATTTTTTATCAGCTCTCTATTATCTATGAAATTATTCTTCAATTAAATTAGACATTACATATGCATACACTAATGCTTCTGTATGCGCAATAGAACTTTCATGTGTACGTTCAAATGCGTGAGAAGAATCAATACCCGCTCCAATTAAAGCATGTTTCACATCAAATCCCGCGCGAATCGCAGCTGATGCATCAGATCCGTAGTATGGATAGATATCTACTTTATATTCAATATGATTCGTTTTCGCAAGCTCTACTAAATGTTTACGCAGTGCGTAATGATACGGGCCGCTAGAGTCTTTTGCACAAATAGATACTGTATATTCATCAGATGTTTGTCCATCACCTAACGCTCCCATATCAACTGCTAAGTATTCAACAGTTTCTTCTGGAATGTTAGAATTACCACCGTATCCAATCTCTTCATTATTAGAAATTAAGAAATGCGTCGTATATGGTAATGTTACGTTTTCATCTTGTAATCTTTTAATTAATTTTAATAAAATCGCAACACTTACTTTGTCATCTAAATGACGTGATTTTATGTATCCACTCTCTGTAATTTGAACGCGCGGATCAAATGAAACGAAGTCTCCTACTTCAATTCCTAATTCGCGTACTTCATCAGCTGAAAATACGCGCTCATCAATACGAACTTCAATATTTTTCTCATCGCGTTTTGCTTCACCTGCATCTTTATATACATGTACAGATGTTTGATGCATTAAAATCGTTCCTGTATACGTCTTGCCACTTGATGTTTCAATTTCGCAATATTCCCCTTCTACAGAGTTCCAGCGAAATCCACCAATCATAGAAAGACTCAGGCGACCATCAGGCTTAATTTCTTTCACCATCGCACCTAACGTATCAACGTGTGCCGTTAATAAGCGGTGCTGCGCATCATTCTTCCCTTTTACCGTTAAAATAAGAGCGCCTTTATTGTTACGCTTCGTTTCTACGTTCCACTCACTGACATAGTTTTCAATGAAATTAATAATTTTTGCTGTATTTCCAGATGGACTCGGAATAGAGACAAGCTCCTTAATCAGTTCCATCGTTTCTTTCGTATGATGTGCCATTGTCGTTTCCTCCTCATTTTCTCTACTATTCAGTATACAAAATTCGCCAGAAAACCTCTACTTATATAGCTTAATTTTCTAAATTGTAGTAAAATTCTTTTTAGTATACAAAAGGAGTCCTGAAATATGAATATATCAAAAAAATATATACACATTGCACTCATTTGGTTTTTAGCATCATTATTTTGTTTACAAATCTCTTATGCCATTCATACTACTACTTCTATTACAATCGGCTGGATATTAACAGCTATCTTCTTCATTATTAGCTTCATTGCAACAAAAAAGCATAGCGTTACTCATTAACGCTATGCTTTTCCTATAAAACTATTCTTCTGAAACGTCTAATAAATAAATACCTCTTTCAAATCCACCGCGCTCTACTTCTTTTTTCTTACGAAGGCGTTCCACATCTTCAATCGATGCACCTTCTGCACGTGCTAATGAAATGATAACTTCTAGCGCATCCGCAAGAGAATCTAGCGCATGTTCGCGTTCTTTCATAGAAGCAAATTCACGAATTTCTTCTGTTCCAATTTTCGCTAAAGCTTGTATGTATGCTTGACCTGTTAATTTTTGTGCTGTATACGTTTTTCCAGACATTAAAATCTTCTCTGGAACACGATCTCTTACTAACTTGTTATATGCTGACATCATTCATCCTCCTATATTTAATAACATCCGAGCTCTGCTTTATAGAAAAACCATTTTTTCTTCACGCACGCACTTAACATATCAATTCCTGATCCATGTGCTCTTACATGTGGAAAGAAATAGTGCTCTAAGTCTTCGTCCTTACCATATAGAGTTTGATACTCATCTGGAATCGCTTCTTTTTTCACATCTTTTTCTTTCGTCACCCCGTCAGAAAATGCAACACTTGGATGTCCCTCAAAAAACAACGCAGTCCGAACTGCCAAAGATGGTGTACTATGCAAAGCAGAATATGTAAGCAAAATAATAGTGATAACACCGATCATTTTCTTCATGTATTACTCCTTAAAAAAAGTGCTAACACAATTATACTAAAATGTGTTAGCACTTTCTCCCCTTTATCCCGAATTAACGAGCTAATAATCAGTGAGGAATGGACAAACTTTATTCCCCTTTAAATGCTGGTAAACGTTTCTCTAAAAACGCAGCAATTCCTTCCTTATGATCCGCTGTTTGTCTCATTGCATATTGACCACGCTTTTCTAATTGCAATGTTTGCTCTAAATTAGAGCGATTTACTTCACATAAAATTTGCTTCGTTTGAATCATTGCTTTAATCGGTTTTTGTGACCATTCATTAATTTTTTGCTTCACAGCCGTTTGGAAATCTTCGCCGATTACTTCATCAATTAAGCCGATATCAAGCGCTTCGCTCGCCGATAATTTCTTGCCTTCCCAAATAATTTGCTTCGTCATATTTTCACCGACGCGCTTTTGAAGGAAGAAATGACCGCCTCCATCTGGAATTAAAGCGATTCCAATAAAGTTCATCGCAATAACAGATGATATATCCGCCATTACATAATCAGCTGTTAACGCAATACTTAACCCAAGACCTGCAGTTGGTCCATGAATTGCACTAATAACAAGCTTTGGCATCGTATATAACGTCACGACAACTTCAGAAATAGTATTCATAATGCCATCAAACTTACTTTCATCATTACTTGAAAGCATCGATTTAATATCCCCACCCGCAGAAAAACCACGGCCGTTCCCGCATAACACAACGATATGCGCAGAACTTTCCGCTACTTCTTTCAACTTTTGTAATAACTCTTTTAATGTCGGCTCATCTAACGCATTTAACACCTCTGGGCGATTGACCATAACCGTTGCAACGTGGCCTTCATATTTCACAACGACAGATTCTGTTTTACTTGTTATTTCCATTATATATACCCCTCTTTTCTCCATAAAGATTATACTTATATAATTATAGAGAACCATTGAAAAATCCTTCTTTTTTCTCAATTTTCTGTCTAATAATCTCGCAATTTGTACATATACCGTATAAAACATACAATTCCGTTGAAAAATATAGAAATTAAAGTCGGTTTATCCATGCTTTTCATCTATTTACCATTACAATGAAATGGTGTATTCTTAAGTTTGATAAAAAAACAAATATTGAAATTCATTCGCCTTACTATGTAAAAAAGGCTTTATACCCATCTTTTGGGTGTTGTAATAAAGGAATGAAGAACTGGAGGAACATATGGTTAATAAGTTGAAACAAACGGATAACTACTTCCCACATTTCCTATTGCTATTCATTGTGTTTCAACCAATTTTAGATTTATTAACATCTTTTTCAATCTATATACTACACATGAGCGCAACAGTTGGAGTTGTAGTCCGTTTCGCCTTTATGCTTCTTGCATTAGGATACCTACTTCTTCATCACAAACAACAAGATGCGAAAAAGTACATCCTCTATTTATGTTTACTCGGAATCGCACTCGCAATCGGTCTTGTAAATAATATGATGGTTAAATCTCCATTTTCATTTGGAGAAGAAGTTAAATTCATTTTAAAGAGCATATATCCAATTGTGCTACTGTTTGGATATATTATCGCCTTTAAAGAGCTAAAAAATAAAGAGTATGTATTTCATAAAATCATTACATATTTCTTATATGCAACTTTAATTTTAAGCATCACAATGATTGTCGCAATGCAAACTGGAACGGATTTCCCAAGCTATCCTCATTCAAAAATCGGTTCAAGAGGTTGGTTCTTCGCTGGAAATGATTTAAGTTCTCTTTTCGCCATTATGTTCCCAATCATTGTCTTATATTCGATTCATAAAACAACTTCTTTCTCGAAAATATATTACTGGATTCCAACAATACTTGCGATGTATGCAAGTATTATGGTCGGAACGAAAGTCGGATATGGCGCAATTGTTATTACATTAGGCGTAGCACTTTTCTTCTCATTCATTGAATATATGATAAATCGTAAAAAAGAAGGAAAAGGATTCACACATATTGTAAATACCGTTGTTGCCGCAGTTATACTAGGAGGTTTAATTGCTCTTACACCGCATACTCCTATCGCAAAAAATATGGGCATTCACATGCAAATATACGAATACAAAAAATCAGTACAAGAAGAAAAAGATCGAAAAGAAGGAAAAGTAATTAAAGAAGATCCAGAAGATGCAAAAAAACATGCAAAAGGTGAACTTACAGATTCTGAAATGAAAAGTTTGATTTACAGTGATCGCGACAAATTCTTAAAAACATACAAACAGTACTATAAAGACGCACCGCTTTCACAAAAACTATTCGGAATGGGTTACGCTGGTAACTACACAGATAAAATTAAATTAATTGAAATGGACTTCCATGACCTATTTTTCGCCTTTGGAATTGTCGGTTTCCTTATTTACTTAATACCACTTCTATACTTTGGTATTAAATTATTCATCCGCATGATCACAAACTTTAAGAAAATCATGACCGTAAAGTATATGCTATTAGCGAGCACACTCATTCTATCACTTGGCATTGGCTTTATATCTGGCCACGTATTAACAGCGCCAGCCGTTAGTATTTTCTTCATTGTTATTCTCGCTTATATCATTGTTGATTTTGAAATTGAATAAAGTGAAACTTTAATCAGTGGGGGTTTTGTTCATCCCCCACTGATTATTAGTTGAACCAATCGGGCTTTTACGGGCAGTTCATCCCCCACCTAACTTCCTTGCTTCCACTGAATTTTGAGGTGGGGGATTACTGCCCGTTAATGCGGGATAAAAAGAAGGTGCTACGAAATATTAGTAGCACCTTCTTTTTTATTTAATTAATGTTTTACGTACTCTAAGCTTTCTTTTGCGATATACGCTTCTGTTACAGTAGGGTTATCTGAAATAACTTTAACCCAAGCTTTTCCATTTATTATTTCTTCACCAGTAACTGTGACAACTGCATTTGTATTTAAACGATACAGTCGCTCATTTGATATACTAGGATTCTTTTTCACTTCCACGTTATTCATCACACGTGCAAGTTTATACTTGTTGTATTCTTTTTTACCCAAATAAGAATCAAAACGGTTCATGTGCCCCGCTACTTTTTTACCCCAGTTCGCATCAGATGCATATTTTGCATTTAAACCAGCAGCTTTATCACCTGTATATGTTGCTGTATAACGCCAATGTCCTGGATTTAAATATCCTTCATTCATGTATAATTTTGCTGCATGTTCAATACAATCTTCTTTTGAATTGAATGCTTCTCCGTTACCATATGGACTATCGTCTGTTGCTTTTAAACCAAATAAATTATTTTTGTCTTTTGCAAGAGCGCTTGTTCCATAATAACTTTCATGAATTGCTAATGAATATAAGAATAATGCATTTACATTATACTTGCTTTCTACTTCTTTAAATTTCTTTCCTAAACCAATTAATGGAGAGTCTGGCTTAATCGATTTCACATAACTATCTAGTTGTTCAGCTGTATAATCTGTTTTCGAACGTAATGATAAATAATTGAAATATTGATAGAAAGTTTCGTCTCCGAATGTCTTTCCATCTACACTATACATTTGCTGTCCTTGCTTCATGAAAGAAGGTGCCACACCATATCTAAATTCTGTATATCCAGGTGAACTTGTATTATATGTATAATATTTATGGTATAAATATCCATCTGATTTCACATAATAAGACGACTGTTTCATTTCATTTGTAGGAATTAAAGTGATTTCATTCTTCTTCACATAACCTGTCAAACCAGAAAGTTGAACTTTCACACGATCTTCGCCAACTTCTAACACTTTCAATTCTGTTCCATACTGAATATACGTATATACTGTTGACAAATTCTCATCATAAATATTAATGATGTTTTGCCCAGTTATTCTTTTCGCACTTGCAAAACCATCTTTAATCCATAAAAATTCGTTCTCGTATTTTACCGCATTCATACCTTTATTTTGAGCAGCCGTAACCGCTTCTTTATACGTATTATAGCGCTCTACTTCTTGCTCTGTTCCGTTTTCTCTTACATTTGTCACAACATATTTCTTAGTTTCTACAGGATTGCTATTTCCGTTTTTTTCAATCGTCTGAAGCATACGATCCAACATAGCTGAAGCCATCCCTCTTGTAGCTGATAAATGTGGTCTAAATGTATTATCTTCTGGATACCCTTTAATAATTTGAGTAGCCACCATAACTTGCACATGCTCTTTATAGTTAATACTATCTTTATCAGTAAAGGTAAGCGGACTTACAGCTACTTTAATATTTTTATAGTCTAACGCTCGCTTTACCATTATCGACATTTCTTCACGTGTAATCACATCATTTGGTGAGAATGTCTCGTTCGTACGACCATTAATAATTTTCGCTCCATATGCTCTACTTACACCATCATATAAACCGTAAGTCTTCGGCACATCCTCGAAATTCGAATCAGCTTTCGGTAAATTTAAAGCCCTTGCTATGAATGTAGCAAACTCTGCTCTTGTTACTAATTTATCAGGCGCATATACATTGTCTCCATACCCCATTAAAACTCCTTTAGTAATAAGTGAGCGCATATGCGTCTCAAACATATGTCCTGTAATATCATCATTTGCCGCATAACTTGAAATAGGAGTTAAAAGTAATGATCCCGTTAATGCCACTGCTGTTATACCTTTTGAAAAAGTCTTCAAGGTTATCCTCCTCGTAATCTACGAATTTATTATCACAAATTTGATTATATAATACTCACAATCATTTTAGCATAATAAATAGGAATTAAAATAAAACGTTTTTTAATTAGAATTTTCATTACATTCAAAACAAAATAAAAGACACTTTACTTTTTTAATAAAGTGCCTTTTTCCATATGATCAATGAGTTTCTTTGTTGCCTGTTTGCCTTGCAACCGAAGCTCATCTATTGTCAATTGTAACTCTTGCTGCACAGTTCCTTGTTGCATTAATTGCTTTTTCGCAATTTCATATAAATATTCAGCACTCCATTCGCCATCCACACTTCCTATAACTGGCTGATTCACTTGACTTAAAAACGAATCAATTTTCGGATCGTATGAAATCCCGACCATTGGAGTTTTGGCTACAGCAGAAAAAACTAGTGCATGAAGACGCATACCAATTAGTAATGAACATTGTGATAAAATGAATATTTTCTCGTCGATATCCATTTTATATGGAAGCATATACGTCTCTTCTCCCATTAAGTCTACTACTTCACGCGAAGCTTTTTGATCAAATGGCTCATGCATTGGAACAAATAGAATTTGATATCCTTCTTGCTTTAATTTTTTTAATGCCGCAGCTAATTTTTTTATATAATCTTCTTTTGCATTCCAATAACGCACACTAACCGCGATTACTTTTCCATGTATCGAATGCTTTTGCAACCAATCCGATTGTTTTGTCCGTTTCCATGTTAAAACAGGGTCTGGAACAATTTCAATATCGTTTTTTATGCCAAGTCCTTTTAAATATAAAAACGAATCCTCATCTCGAACTGATACATAGGAAGCTTTTGACAAGTTCCATTTTACTAATAGACGATTATATCCTTTTGTAATTGGACCTATTCCTTGTGAATAAATATAATACGGCTTTTTTAATAATCGAGCGAGTCCCATAATACCCGTATAATATAGAATACTCTTCGTACTTGTCTGATCTTGAAGAAGGCTCCCGCCACCACTAATAACTCCATCACTGTTTTTGATCGCATGATAAACAGCTTTTATATCCCAGCGATCTACCGATTCTACACCATACATTTCCTTTGTATATTTAGAATCATTTGATAGTACTACTAGTTCTATATCCGGGTTCTCTTTACTTAACGATTCAATAATTGATTGTAGAATCGCCTCGTCTCCAACATTATAAAAACCATAATATCCTGATAAGACTAAACGCACCCTAAATCTCCTCCAAAACTAGGTAACCGTTTATTTCATCTAACATAAACTGGTACCCATTCCTTACCTAAACACTTAATACCCTACATAGTTTCCTCTTTATCAGCTCATATGAATTTTAATAAAAAATTAATTTTCTATATTTATCTTTTCAAAAATGGTATTTTTTTTATTGATATCCATTTTAATTTCAAAGCACATACACCATACAAAATGGTTGTAATACTTAATGCTATACCACTGAATAATAACGTCATAATTCTTGAAGATGTAACATCTATCACATTAAATAGTTCATACAATCCTAGTCCTAAAATAGATGCTATTGCTAGCACACCAAAAAAGCTTTTTAAATGAATAGAATAGGCAATATAGCTTCGAATATACAAATGATTTACAATACAAATCAATACGTAAGTAATGAATGTACTATACGCCGCTCCATCTATGCCAAACTTCTGCACGAACATTATGTTTAACACGACTTTCACACAACTCGCACCAATAACAATCCATGCAGCTTGTGCAGAACGATTAATGCCCTGTAAAACACCTATTGATAATACCATAACCGCAGTAAAATACGAACTGCCAATCATAACTGTTAACATACTACTGCCTTTTACGTCTGTGAACAATCCGACATTTAACGGTACTGTTAATGCCATCAACCATATTGTTAACGGTGCTGTCAAAACATGCGCTAGTCGATTTGTATTTTGAATTGTTATTGTCGCCAAATTTATATCTCTTTTGGCCAATGCGGAAGTTAAGAGTGGTATTAACGGAAATACAATTGCACTTGCAAAAATAACAATTATTTGCGTGAATGCAAAACCGCGACTGTATATTCCAAATTGTTCTTGAATTTCTGTTGATGATCCTTGTAATACATGCGGTATTGTAAGCGAGTCTACTAAATTTAAAAGTGGCATTGATAAAGCTCCGATAGCGATTGGGATCGATACCCGCAATATCTTTTTGCCGTTTTCTCTTAAATCTCGGAGCGAATAGGAATTGCTTTTATTGTAGTATGGACTTCTATTATATTTTATACGCAAATATATAAGCGAACTAATGACTCCAAGAAAAGAGCCAACCATCGCACCACTAGTAATAACAGTATTACTCTTATCCCATGATACTAGTATGTAAGCAATTATTAACATAAAAAACACACGTACAAATTGCTCAATGACCTGTGATACCCCTGTTGGTTTCATATCACCGAAACCTTGAAAATACCCTCTATACACCGCCATGTATGGCGCAATGAGTAATGCTAATGAAGTAATAAGCAACGGCATTCTAGTTTCTTGTCCACCAAGCATATTTGCAATTTCAATAGAAAATAATACAATGACTAAACAGCCGAAAACGCCAAATGCTAGCCCTATAATTGACGCTGATTTAAATAATTTCGCAATTTCCTTTTGCTTATTTTTTTCGTTCAACTCTGCAATTAGTTTCGAAATTGCAAGTGGAACTCCGGCTACCGATAATGTAAGAGCAATCATATATACAGGAAAAACAAGGCGGAAAATACCGAGCACTTCATCTCCTGCAATATTTTGTAATGGAATTTGAAAAAAACTACCAAGCAATTTCGACAAAAAAGTTGTAATTGTTAAAATCGCTGCTCCTTTTACAAATGTTTTATTCATATTTTTTCTCTTTTCTTTTATACATATACTCTCAAACATATTGTTTTAAACGATAGGGATTCACTTTATCCCATTGGTTATCATAACAAATTTATTATAGGTTGAATACTTGGTTTTTTTTACAAAATAGAAAAGAGAACCAATTCACGCCTATCTCTTCACACTATAATTTCTAATTCCTTCCATTATATGTACACATTATAGCTGTTTTCGTTACTCAAAAAGAACTCTTCTCTATCAATGCAGTACATATTACTAAAAACATTATAAGAATATCCCACAACTCTACATTATAATGTATGTAAAATTGTGAGATATTCTAATTACCATCTAAACACTTAAGATTTTCAATTGTTCTTTCTGTTCATCGCTTGCCATTACTATGATTGTTTTTTCAATACTCGGATGTACTTGCTCAAGCTTTACACTTGCTCCTACTTTATTTGATTGCTCAACAAAATTTAATAATGCCATAGCTCCTGATACATCCATATAACGCACATCTTTCATACGTAAAACAACCGGTGACTTCACATCTTGTAAAGTAGAGAAAATACGATCTACTGATAAGAAAGAGAGCGGTCCTTGAATCGTATACGTTTCTTCTCTTTCTTTTACGATAGAAGTTTTACGTTCTTTACATTTCACCATATATATGATGAACGAAAGAATAATACCGAATGCAACAGCAATCATTAAATCGAACTTCACCGTCACAATCATCGTTACGAGCATAACAACGACATCACCTTTAGGAGCGACATGCATCTTTTTCATGCTTTCCCAGTCGAACATTCCAATACCAGTTAAAATTAAAATACCTGATAGTACAGCAAGTGGAATATATTGTACGACCGAACCAAGACCCATAATAAAAATGAATAAGATAACACTATGCATACATGCCGAAAGTGCCGTTTTACCGCCACTTCTTATATTCACGATAGACCTTACAGTCGCACCTGCACCTGCTAATCCGCCAAACAATCCGCTCATCATATTACCGATACCTTGTCCAACGAGCTCTTTATTACTTTTATGACGTGTACCTGTCACATTATCCATTACGACCGATGTTAACAACGAGTCAATCGATCCTAATAAAGCAATACTAAGCGCTGGTAAAATAAGTGCTGCTATTCCTGTTCCACTTAAAGATGGAATATGAAGCGTAGGCATCGCTTCTGGAATGGTTCCAATCTTTTCAATTACTTTATTTAATGAAAGATTTCCGATAATCGGTAAATTTACTGTAAGTCCTTCGAGTAGGGAAGAAAATAAAGGTAGTAAAGCTGTCACACCGACTAGTGCTACTAAACTAGACGGAATCGCCTTAATCCACTTACCAGAAACAATCATTACAATAATCGTTAACACAACAAGTAGAAAACTATTTTGTACGTGCTTTATTTCACCTAAAATAATGATTAATGCAATACCATTCATAAATCCCGAAACGACAGGATACGGAATATATCGAACGTAAGAACCGAGCTTACATACACCGAATAAAATTTGAAATAACCCTGCCATCATAAAGGCAATAAAACTTGCCTCTAACCCGTGCGTCGCAATAACTCCTGTTGCGATAACGGTAATTGGTCCAGTTGGCCCCGTTACTTGCCCAGGTGTCCCGCCAAATAACGCTGCGAATAAACCTGCAAAAATCGCACCATACAATCCAACAAGCGCTCCCTCAGACGTTCCTGTCGCAGCAATACCAAATGCAATCGCAAGTGGCAACGCAACAATCGCAACAGTAAATCCTGCTAAACATTCCTTTGCTATTTTTTGAAACATAAAAAAACCACCTTTGTATAAAGTCCATGTTCCATTGTACACCTAAAAAGATACATTCGTTAGCTCACTTTTTACATTCTCGTGACGTAAACGTATTCAATGAAAAGTTTCCCCCTTATCTTTGGAAACAATTGCAACTATGCTATAATGAACAAATTAAATCTTTTACTATATACTTGGAGGCACTATGCTAACTTTTGAAGAAAAATTATCGATTATTGAATCTTTCCCAGAACTAGAAAGAAAGAACGTATCATTAAAACGTGTAAACTTCCACTTTGAAGAAAGTCGTTTAGATAAAAAGAACGTTGTATTTCATTTACACCCAAATGGAAATGGATTTGTGTATGCAAGCGGTATTAAAGGTTACAAAACGGATGATAAGGGTATGGTTAACATCCGTGAGTTTTCAGCAGAAGAGTTACGTTCAGTAATTGAGAAATCAATTGACCTTCTATCACAAGAAGAAGTAGTAGCACCTGTAGAACCTGCAAAAGAAGAAGAATGGCAGAACGAAGATGGTCATATTCTTACTCTTATTTCAGAGGATGACATGTGGAACGTGTACGCTGGTGTAAACTTAGACGGTACATTCAACTCTTATCCAGAAGCTGCGGAATACCTTGATGAAGAAGGGTTTTCACGTAAATAAAAATAGAAAACTATTTCATCCAACGACTTTTATAGTAATCAAAAAAGACACTTAAGGTGTCTTTTTTTGTTATATAAACTCCTTTCTCACACTATCTCTATTAATTTTCATAAAATGATTCAGAGGAGGTTTATATGAATACAACTGCTAAATTAATAAATTGGAAAGAACATGGCGATATGATTATTCTAGAATGTGAATTAAATGGAAAACTCTTCGAGATATCAACATATAAACAACGAATATATAATGCACACCTTTTATCAGCTGACGTTTATATTCGTTTAGATTCATCTGATAATATAATTGGAATAAATATCTATAAAAAGTAAGAAAAGCCCCCTATTCCGTAAGCGGGCTTTATCTTTATTACAAAATGTTAGAGTATACTCTCTTTTTTTCATACAGTTTATGTAATTATACATATTCATTAAAAAATACACTAAATGAATATTACATGTAGTAAAATATAACTTGTGGGCACGTTCTATAAAGCAGATTCTTTTAAAAGGCGTAACATATCAATTATTATAGGGGATGTGGCGTCACTTCGATATTGATCTCAAATCTCTTGTCTTTTGTGAACTAACAATCTAGTGTATATAGACGATTCTGCTTTATAGTGTGTGTTTACACTCATAACAAAGGGGTAATGGTAATACGGATAGATTCCGATTCGTATGAAATGAAATGGTTCAAGTCGGAGAGAGGCACCTTAAGGTGTCTTTTCTTTTTGGACATTACATCCATTTTGTTTTTCCACCTTATTTCAAATGCGCTAATTAACCTTCACCAAGAAGAAATGAGAATTGAAAAAGATATTGTTTCTTCTGTTTAATACAGAAAAATGAAGGATACCCCATAGATATGGGGCATCCTTCATTTTCTATTTTTTCGCACCTTTCAATGACTCCCTCAGCACAAACTTCTGCAACTTCCCGCTCGCATTACGCGGAAGTTCATCTACAAATAAATAATGACGCGGACGCTTATAATCTGCTAATTCGTCACTTTCTTTGCAATACGTTTCTAAATCAGCTTCTGTTATTGTTTCATCTTTCTTCACAATAACTGCCACAACACGCTCTCCCCATAATTCATCTGGCTCACCAAGTACCGCCACATCTAATATACCGGGATGACTATGAAGGAAATCTTCAATTTCACGAGGGTAAATATTTACGCCACCGCTAATTATCATATCATCAACACGATCTGCAACGAATAAATAACCATCTTTATCAAAGTATCCTAAATCACCAGAATGATACCATCCTTTATACATCGATTTTTTATTTGCCTCTTCGCGATTATGATAGCCAGCCATCATAGTTGGGCCGCGTAAAATAATTTCTCCTACTTCATAAGGAGGTAATACATCATCTGGTTCTGCCGGTGCATCCTCGTTCGGTTTCACAATACGAACTTCATGACTAAAGCATGGCGTGCCTGCTGAACCAGCTTTCGTAATTTGATCCTCCTCTACGAGAAACGCCACAACTGGTCCCATTTCTGTCATTCCGTATATTTGAACAAGGTCAATATAAAGACGTTCTTTACATTCCTTCACTAACGCCGGTGCCATTGCCGCTCCGCCATATATACCGATTTTCATTGAAGTTAAATCATACTGAGTTAAATCTTTTTGCAACAACATATTCCACATCGTCGGCGCTGCAAAGAACGTCGTAATCTTTTCTTCTTGAATCATATGTAATACTGTTTCTGTATCAAAATGATGCAAAATAACATTCTTTCCGCCAACTTGAATGCGTGGTATGATTCCAGCATTTAATTCACCACAGTGATATAAAGGCGCAACGACAAGCCCTACACTATCTCTATTATATTTTAGGAAATACGTACAAATCATACTATGCTCAGCCATTTCACGATGACGATGTAACACGCCTTTCGGATGACCTGTCGTACCGCTCGTATACAGCATAGAACAATAATCCATTTCATCAATTTCGATATTTACTTTCTCAGAAGATGCTGCATTCACTTTTTCATGGTAGGAACTTGCATAGGAAGGTTTGTCGTTTTCTATAGACCAAAAAGATGTATTTGGAAAATCTCTTTCAATTATAGCAACAGTTGACTCAACTGCTTTTTCAAAGACAACGACTTTCGAGGATGCGTCCTGAAGAATATAAGATACTTCTTTCGCCTTTAAGCGAAAGTTAATCGGATTAAAAATTGCACCAATTTTCGCACAAGCTAAGTAAACGTTTACAAATTCATGGCAGTTATATAAGTAAACAGATACTGTATCTCCCTTTCTTACTCCGTCTTCTAATAAAGCGTGTGCCGTTTTATTTATTTGTTCATCCCACTGTTTATATGTCCAGCGAATATTTTTTTCAGGTTCCACTAACGCCTCTTTATTTGGATACTTACCAACTGATAAATCAAAAATTCTCCCTATCGTCATATACATGCCAACAATTTCCCCCTTTTCTCTTTCATAAATCTATCATTTCGTCCATAAGTAGACATTGTCCTCTAATGATTTGACTAATTTTTCTGATTATTATCGACATAGTTTTACATACGGTACCGCTAAACGGTGAATGAAATTATACCGGCGATTTTTCGAATATATCGACTTACCGACAAAAACTGCCAAGATATAATCGGCCCCCCATTACTGCAGGATAAAAAGAGGTTGTTCCGACTCGGAACAACCTCTTTCTTCTTATGCGAATAGCTCTTCTAAAATTTTCAGTTTATCTTCTGTATATTTTACAAAGCCATCGTTATATGATTTTGGATCTTTCGGATTCGCGAAGTGCGTAATTGCCCCCGTCTTCGGATGAACAAATTTACTTGATGCACCGCAACCAAGTCCGATAATTGATTGTACTTCTTCCATAATGACAATGTTGTAAATACTTTCTTGCGTCGGCATTGCATAACCAACGTTCTCTAAGTTACCTAAAATATTCTTTTGACGATATAGATAATATGGTACGTAATTATGCTTTTGCGTCCATTCTTCTGCTTCGTGCATCATCGCTGTAATTTCTTCGCGACCTGCTACTTTATATTTACGTTTGTTTTGCGTCATTTCAGAAGCACGTTTAAATGATAACGTATGAACTGTTAATGATTCTGGCATTAACTTTTCTGTTTCATCTAACGTATGCTTGAAGATATCTAACCCTTCACCAGGAAGACCAATAATTAAGTCCATATTAATATTGTTCATTCCCATTTCACGAGCTAAATGGTATTTCTCAATTGTTTCTTCTACAGTATGATGACGTCCAATTGCTTTTAGTGTCTCTTGATGATATGACTGCGGATTAATACTAATACGGTCAATGTTCCATTTATTTAACACTTCTAGCTTTGCTGGCGTGATCGTATCTGGACGACCTGCCTCAACTGTAACTTCACGTACATTTTTCACGTCTGGGAACGCTTCGTACATTTCTTCATACAGCATATCCATCTCTTCTGCTGTAATACTTGTAGGTGTACCGCCGCCATAATAAATCGTCGTAACTTTCACACCTTTTTCTTTTAAAAACTTACCAATTTCACGAACTTCATAATGTAAACCACCTAAGAACGAATCAACAGATCCTTGGCGTCCATTAATTGCATAAGCCGGGAATGTACAATATGCACATTTCGTTGGGCAGAACGGAATACCGATATAAATACTTACTTCTTCTTTCAAACGGTATAAATCCGGAACAACTGCTAATTGGCAATCAACAATACGCTGAAGAAGTTCAATTTTCTCTTCATGAATTAAATAACTTTCACGAAGTTCTTGATGCGCTTCTTCTTTTGACATACCATTTTGAAGCATTTTATGAAGAAGTTTCGTCGGACGTACTCCCGTTAAAATACCCCAGCTTTGTTCAAGTCCAGTTAACTGCTGAAGAACAGAAAGATATACATAAGAAACAACGTGCTTCACTTGCTTCATACGCTCTTTTTCATCTGTGAAAGCAGATAAATCTTTCGAGAATGTTTCTTCATACACATTTCCTGTGCTAACATCCGTTAATCGAGCGGATGCTTTCACATTATCCTCAATGTGTATATCAACGATCAGATTCGCTTCCTCTTGTTCAAATCCAATCGTACTATCTTCAAAAAATAAGCCGCCAATATTTTGTAGCGGACGTAAAAAACGATCATCTTGTAACGTTTTAATTGAAATTAACACATTATCACCTTTTCATTTGCAAACTCTCTTTAGTTTACTTGAAGGGCGTTTACAGGTCAATACAGAAGGTTTTACCTGTTTCTCTTACATTTTTTCAAATAATTCTTTTTATGAATATCGCTCATGTATATAGACATCATGATTTTCTCTTGTTAAAATTTATTAGTACAAAAAATCGTTACATAGCGAAAATACAATATATAAAGGAGGAATGTTAACACTAGATTTTATAATCTAATGTGTTAAAAAAAATATGAAAAAGAAATTTTATAGTGTATTAACTCTCTCTCTTGCATTACAAACTGTTCTTGCACCTACTTATTCATTTGCAGAGAGTGCTGAAAAATCCGCCGAAGTATATACGGAGGATCAAGTTTTTAAAAGTATTAAGGAGCATGTTAATGAGCATAGTACTCATGAAGAAGATATCGAGGTTACTGGCCAATTCCTACTATACACTTCAAAAAAACATTCATTATATACCGCGAATGATTTAAAAAACAAATCGAATATCGAGATTACAGAACAAGTCGTAACGGCGACAAAGAAAAAAGGAAATGCTTACTACATAACGACGCCAACTGGCGCTGGATGGATAGATAACAATGATAATAGCTTAGAAGTTCAAGAGATTCATAAACTATCTAACCAAAAATTAATCGTAAAAGAAGAAGCTTCCATACATGCCCTTCCGTTCCAATCGTTTAAAGAAGAAGGGAAACTACAACCACAAGTCATTACTCCTACTGAACAAGCTGGAAATTGGTTTAAAGTCCAAATAAACGAAACAGCAAAATGGATTTATGCACCTTCTGCTACATTTGAAGGTACAAAAGCTTCATTATTAAAAAACAGTCGTACTGCTAAAAATAGTTTATTGAGAGCTCCGGAAGCTCTACAAACAAACAATATTTATGGCGTTACATTTAAAGAAATGATTGTCCCAAAAGGAAATGACGATATTCGCCCTGGCTACCCGATGGTACCTAAATATATTACGATTCACGAAACGGCTAATACAGCGAAAGGTGCCAATGCTCTAAATCATGCAAAATTCTTAGATAATCAAGCACGCGGAACAGCTGATCGCGCCGCATCTTGGCATTTCACAGTAGATGATAAAGAAATTTATCAACATCTTCCAGTAAATGAAGTTGGATGGCATGCTGGAAATAAAACTGGAAACTATGAATCTATCGGAATTGAAATTGCCGTTAATCAAGATGGAAACTATGAAAAAGCGGTAGAAAATGCCCGTAAATTGGCAGCTTATTTAATGAACGACTTAAATATTTCTCTAGATAAGGTCCAAAAACACCAATTTTGGTCAGGAAAAAACTGCCCTGCGTTTATGATTCAACGCGGACAATGGAATGCTTTCTTAAAAGGAACTGAAACATACTATAAGGAAAACCAAAAAAATCCCGTAACTGATGACATTACAGGTGGATGGTATGAACAAGACATTCGTCAATTAGCAGCTAGAGGCATTATGCAAGGAGAAGGGAACGGCAAGTACTTCCCAGAACGTCTTGTAACGCGTGCTGAATTTGCTACACTAATTACTCGTGCTTTACAATTACCAAGTGGAAACGCTAAGTTCACAGACTTAGAACAAGTACACCCATCTTTAAGAGACGGTATTAATCGTGCAGCAAGCGCAGGCATAATCCGCGGACGTGGTGATAATACATTTGATCCAAATACTACAATTACACGCGAAGAAGCTGTTATTATGATTGATCGTTCTCTAAAACACGCTGGTATTTTTGCAAAACAAGTTGAACTACCATTCGTAGACCAAAACTTAATTTACGCTAAAGAAGAAGTACAAAGAGTGTATGGATATGGAATTGTAAAAGGTAATGAATTTAATCAATTCGTACCAAAAGGACCATCACAACGTGCACACGCAGCTGCATTTATAAACAGAATGCTTAGCGTAATTGAAGCTTAAAATATTTATCTGTATTAATTTAAAAGGCATCAGAGATTGTATAATCTCTGATGCCTTTTATACATCTTTTAACTATTTTTAGCCATGAATCTTAAACGTATTCCTAGTAACAGAAGCATAAAACCGATGAATGGAACATAATTCGTATTGTGCCCTGTAGCTGGAAGTTGTTGATTATTAGAAGAACCTTGTCCTTTTTCTGGTAAATTAGGTTTTTCTACTCCTTCACCTGGTTTTTCTGTTCCTTCACCTGGCTTCTCTGTTCCTTCACCCGGCTTCTCTGTTCCTTCACCTGGTTTTTCTGTTCCTTCACCTGGTTTTTCTGTTCCTTCACCTGGTTTTTCTGTTCCTTCACCTGGTTTTTCTGTTCCTTCACCTGGTTTTTCTGTTCCTTCACCTGGTTTTTCTGTTCCTTCACCTGGTTTTTCTGTTCCTTCACCTGGTTTTTCTGTTCCTTCACCTGGTTTTTCTGTTCCTTCACCTGGTTTTTCCGGACCTTTTTCTGTATCTTTTTTATTTGTAATTTGAAGTTTTACAAATTCAATTTTTTCATTAGAAATCGTAAATTTCATTTCCTTATCGGATAAAGTATATCCTTCTGGCGCTTGGATTTCTTTTAAAGTGTAATCTCCTGGTTCTAACTTCTTAGAAGTCGCTTTACCGCTCTTATTTGTTGTTAATGTGTCGATTTTTGTTCCGTCTTTCCAAATTTCAAACACTGCGCCTGCTAATATTTTATTTGTATTATTAGCGTCTACCTTTGTAATTTCTAATTGACCTGTAATTTCTTCTTTCACTTTTTCATTCATAACTTCTTGTTTTACTACTTCATTTGCTACAACATTTACTTCTACTGTTACTTCTAACGCTTTATAACCTTCTGGTGCTTTCGTTTCTTCTAACGTATACTTTCCTGGCACTAAGCTTTCGAATTTCACAACACCTTCTTTATTCGTTGTTTTCGCTTCTCCAACTACTTGACCAGCTTCGTTCTTTAATTTAAATTCTGCACCTGCTAGAACTTTTCCACTCTCTGTATCCTTTTTGATTACTTGTAAGCTTCCTAGTTCTTTCGCATTTTCTATTTGTACTTCTACTAACTTGTTTGCTTCCACAACGACTTCAATTTCTTCTTTTAACAATTTATATCCTTGTGGTGCTTTCGTTTCTTTTAATGTGTACTTTCCTGGTTCTAATTTCTGTGAAACTACTTTACCAGTTTTATCTGTTCGTAACGTATCTACTTTTTTACCATCTTTATACACTTCGAATTCTGCGTCTGATAATACTTTCGTTTTATCTTCCGCATCTACTTTTACAATTTCGAATTGACCAAGACTCTTACTGTTCGTTACTTTTACATCAACAACTTTTTCACCGTCAACTGTTACATGAATTATTTGTTTTGTTAACTCATAACCTTCTGGTGCTTTTGTTTCTTCTAACGTATATTCCCCTGGCACAAGTCCGTCTACTTTAACCGTTCCAGACTTATCTGTTGTAATTCCTTCTTTTACAACATTTCCTTTCGCATCTTTCAATGTAAATTCTGCGCCTGCTAAGCGTTTCGTTTGATCTTTATCATCCATTTTAATAATTTGTAGAGAACCTAAGATTTTTTCGTTTTCTGCCTCTACTTTTACTACTTCTTTCTCGTTTTGAATTGTTACTTTCCATTCTTTATTTGAAAGCTTGTAGCCCGCTGGTGCTTTCGTTTCTTTCACTGTGTATTCACCTAGCGGTAATTTTGGTGACATCACTTTTCCACTCTCATCTGTTTTCAGTTCCGCTACCTTTTTACCATCTTTATACACTTCGAATTCTGCACCTGATAACAATTCCGTTTTATCATTCGCATCTACTTTCACGATTTCGAATTGACCTGTTACTTTTTCATTCGTAACTTCTTGTTTTACTACTTCGTTCGCTACAACGTTTACTTCTACTGTTACTTCTAACGCCTTATAACCTTCCGGCGCTTTCGTTTCCTCTAACGTGTACTTTCCTGGCACTACGTTTTCGAATTTCACAACACCGTCTTTATTCGTTGTTTTCGCTTCTCCAACTACTTGACCAGCTTCGTTCTTTAATTTAAATTCTGCACCTGCTAGAACTTTTCCACTCTCTGCATCCTTTTTGATTACTTGTAAGCTTCCTAGTTCTTTTGCGTTTTCTATTTGTACTTCTACTACTTTGTTTACTTCCACAACGACTTCAATTTCTTCTTTTAGCAATTTATATCCTTGTGGTGCTTTCGTTTCTTTTAATGTGTATGTTCCTGGTTCTAATTTCTGAGAAATTACTTTACCAGTTTTATCTGTTCGTAACGTATCTACTTTCTTGCTGTCTTTATACACTTCGAATTCTGCATCTGATAATACTTTCGTTTTATCTTCCGCATCTACTTTCACGATTTCGAATTGACCCGTTACTTTTTCATTCGTAACTTCTTGTTTTACTACTTCGTTCGCTACAACGTTCACTTCTACTGTCACTTCTAGCGCTTTATAACCTTCTGGCGCTTTCGTTTCCTCTAACGTGTACTTTCCTGGCACTAAGTTTTCGAATTTCACAACACCGTCTTTATTCGTTGTTTTCGCTTCTCCAACTACTTGACCAGCTTCATTTTTTAGTTTAAATTCTGCACCTGCTAGAACTTTTCCACTCTCTGCATCCTTTTTGATTACTTGTAAGCTTCCTAGTTCTTTTGCGTTTTCTATTTGTACTTCTACTACTTTGTCTGCTTCCACAACGACTTCAATTTCTTCTTTTAGCAATTTATATCCTTGTGGTGCTTTCGTTTCTTTTAATGTGTACTTTCCTGGTTCTAATTTCTGTGAAACTACTTTACCAGTTTTATCTGTTCGTAACGTATCTACTTTTTTACCATCTTTATATACTTCGAATTCTGCATCTGATAATACTTTCGTTTTATCTTCCGCATCTACTTTCACAATTTCAAATTGACCTGTTACTTTTTCGGGGATCTTTTTATTCACTACATCTACAGTCACTACTTTATTAGCCTCTACATCAACAGAAACTGAACTAGATGATAATTCATATCCTTTCGGTGCTTCTACTTCTTTTAATGTATAGCTTCCAACTGGAAGTTGTTTCGATAAGGCTTCACCTTTATCATCTGTAACAATTGTTTCCACAACTTTTCCATCTTTATCGATAACATCAAATTTTGCACCTGGTAGAAGTTGACCAGATTCACTATCTTTTTTCAATAATTTAAATTGGCCATTCTCTACTTTTTTCGTATTCTTCATAACAAGTTCAATTACGTTTGTATTATCAATTGTTACTTTGACTGGTGTATCAACTTTTATATATCCTTCTGGTGCATTTATTTCTTTTACAAAATAGTCACCAAGTGGTAAATCTTTAACTTCCGCAATACCCTTTTCGTTTGTTGTAACAGTAGCCACAACGTTATTATCTTTGTCTATAACATCAAATTTTGCGTCTTTTAAAACAATGTTTTTATCATTTTCATCAACTTTTTTAATTTGTAAATGTCCTTTTTCGGCTGCTGGTTTATTCCATTTTGGCCAGTTAAATTTAAAGTTATGAACCTCAAAACCATCTCTTTGGTGTAATCCTCCAACATAGGCTTGTCCATTAATAGAACCACCTTTTGTTTCTACAACTGCATTAGGGGCAAACACACTACCTACTACACCATAACCTTTAGTTGTTATCTTTGTAGCATTAGGAAATACCCAAATTACTTTACTAGCTAACTCAGTAAAAGATGAATTAGGGTCGTATGCTTGAGATGTATTAATTAAATCCGTCGCCATCCCAGTATTTCTTGTATCATACAAAATTGCACCGCCACCAAAACTCACTTCTTCTGCATCTGAATAAATAACAATAAAGTCTTTATTCTCTACATTCGGAAGAAAAACGTCTTTTACATCAAATGCTTTCTTTCCCGTCTGGCCTGAAGAGACATAAATATTAGGGTTGTTTACATCTTCACCGATTCCAAAGCTCATATTAGGTTTTGGCTTATCAGTGTATAGTTTACTTGCATCCCCAATTACACCATCAACGTCTTTTCTAAATTCTTTAAACTTAGCATCAATCTCCGCTTGCTCTTTATAAGAGATACGGTCATATGACGTTTTCATTGCTCCATCTGGGTCACCGTCTTTTGTCATCGCCACTGTTCCATCTTGAATAATTACCTGTCCTGCTCCCGCTTTCGTAAATTGACCGCCTAGTAATAATGATGGATATCCTTCATCTACCCAAGTTGCTCCAGCTAAGTTATTTGCTCCAGTTGCAGCCGCTACGACTGTATAACTTGATGCGTTCATATTTTTCTGAACAGCCATCGCACCTTCAATATCCGCACTCGTTGCACTATGATCTCCAAAAATGATGGCGTTGTAATAAGATACATCACCTAAACCTTTTAATTCTGTTGTAGCTGCCTCTGCTTTTAATGGTAAATGGATTAAAAAATTCATACATATTAGTAATACAACTATTAAACTACTACTTAACTTTTTAATTTTTTGATTAAATGATTTCCTCAAGAAATTCATTCCCCCTTTTAAACTTCCTAAAACCACAAAAAGAAGCACATTTCATATGTACCAGGTCTTACTCACATTAACTTAAAATAATCCATTTAAATAAAACAAAGAAACACTACAACTACTTAATAAGATTGCTACAATTCATTTTTGAAATAATACGTGAACTAAACTGTCATGCGGAAATACTTTTACGTATGGGAGCCCAATAAAATTAATCTGAAGAATATTTCATGTGGTGTAACTGTTTTGGCAACATCATCCACTTTACATTAGTTTTCTAAAGGATTCAAGTGAATTGTATAGATTTCATACACAATTCATTTTTTAAAACGCTTTCACTATTTTTAATAAGATAAACAAAAAAACGTAGCCAAAAAGCTACGTTTTTCTGTCATCGTTTCGGTGTATTTTTATGATTCTTCAAAAACGGAAGCGGGAATTGCTTACGGAAATGCTCTTTAATCATGTATTCTACACCGTTCTCACTATTTGAACGTGTAATCCAATCTGCTGCTTGCTTTAACTCTACAGGCGCGTTCCCCATCGCTACACCAAGTCCCACGTTTTCAATAACCTCTAAATCTTCCATACTATCTCCAATCGCAACCATTTCATTTAGCGAAATATTTAAATGCTCTCCAAGCAATTGTAATCCGCGTAACTTTGATACATTTTGCGGCAAGATTTCTATTCGTTTTGAATCACATTCAACATACTCTACATCTTGGAATGCTTTTCTTAATGTATTTAGCCCGCGTTCTTTTTCACCTTTACTTTGGAAAAGAACATCAATTTTTGGCGCCGCTACCGGATGGTCACGAAGCGCGTCACCTAACGAATCTACAAATTGAACTGGATAAAATAACGGATCTGCGCTTGATAATACAGTGCGCGCAATTAAGTTTGGTGTATTTCTCTCACGATTTCCTATCGAAAACCGTTCATGAGAAATACGTACGTTACAATCAAAGTGCTCTAACACTTGCACAATGTTAAAAGTCTTCTCTTCAGATAATCTTCTTTGAACGTATGGCTTATCTAACGTTGCTGAAACGAAAGCACCACCATGTGTCACTAATATAGAATCTAATTTTAACGCCTTTGCTACTTTATGAGCGGATTGAAAATTACGGCTCGTAAATAACGTAACGTATACATCTTTTCTTTTCACAAATTCAATTGTTTCTCTTAATCCTTTTGCAATTTTTCCATTGTTGTATAGTAGTGTCCCATCTATATTAAGAGCTAGTAAGCGATAAATCATGTCGCACTCCCCCTCTTCGCTGTTGTACTCTATCCATAATTTATGAAATAAATGTAGCAAATAGAACGAGTTAGAATTACTACTGAAAATTTGGTTTACTATATACATATACACTTAGTAAAGGAGATAGTACAATGCAGGCACCTCCTTCTTTTTATGAAGGCGATACGTTAGAAGTCGCAAAAAAATTACTCGGGCAAAAACTTGTTCATATTGTAGACGGAATAAAGCGAAGCGGAATCATTGTAGAAGTAGAAGCATATAAAGGCCCAGATGATAAGGCCGCACATAGTTACGGCGGCAGACGGACAGATCGCACAGAAGTTATGTTTGGCGCACCAGGGCATGCTTACGTATATTTAATTTACGGTATGTACCATTGTTTTAACGTTATTACAGCACCAGTTGGCACCCCGCAAGGTGTTCTCATTCGAGCCCTTGAGCCAGTAGACGGTATTGAAGAAATAAAACTAGCGCGCTACAACAAAACAGACATTACAAAAGCGCAATATAAAAACTTAACAAGCGGTCCTGGCAAACTATGCCGTGCACTCGGAATTACTTTAAAAGAACGAGACTTATCATTACAAAGTGACACATTGCATATTGAACTGGTCCCAAAAGATGAACATATATCATCACAATATAAAATAGCAGCAGGACCTCGTATTAATATCGACTATGCAGAAGAAGCTGTACATTATCCGTGGCGTTTTTATTATGAGGGGCATCCGTTTGTTTCAAAGAAGTAAGCAATATCAACGATTTTTCAAATATATCTATCATAACTTACAATATATCAACGGTTCGACAAGAAATATCGATTTATCGACAAATAATAACATTACGAATAAAAGAAGACTGTTCCAAAATGGAACAGTCTTTCCCTCTTACTCTGCACCTTCCGCAGTTGCAATATTATCCTCTAAGTTTTCTCTTGATAATTCAGCCGCCATAAAATCAGCTGTTTCTGGAAGTGCTAAATGCATATGAGCTTTTTGACAAATTTGGATCGTACAGTTTTCTATAACATAGTCGAAAACATGTCCACCTCCGCTTCTTTCATCATCAATATAATGTAAGTGGAATCCAGCTACACCAATACCTTGCGCATAATCTGGTGTCCAAAATCCAGCAAGCGTACCTTCTGTATTTTCAAATGAAAAGATTGGTTGTGATTTCGTCACTTCAACAAGCGGTGTATACGGTTTTTCTTGTCTTGGAACAGTTCTCGTCCTTACTTCACGGAACGTACCGTCCATTCGAATACCGTAAAATAAGTTTTTACTTGGCATTAATTCATGTAATAATGCTTCAACTTCTTCACGATTCATCGGATGCTCTACCGTATAACTCATTTCTTTTTCAAAAAACGTTACAGTCGCAAATGGCGTTGTTTCTTCTGGCTCTACTTTTTCTGCTGAACCGTCTGAACGTAAATGATAAAATTCATTATCAAATGCAATCATTTCACCATCTAATTGATCAAATGTGCCGATGCCGAAATCACCATGTTTTTTCAAATCTTCAAAGCTAATCACACCATCATATATACCATCTAATAGCGCAAGCATTGTAGATGTTTGATATACTTCATTACTCATTTTCGTTTTTTTTGCATCAATATCAATTAATTGCGCAACAGTCATCTCAAATCTGCCTCCATTAGTTTAATTGGTTTGGTAATAATTTTTCGCTTAATTTAATGTTGTCACGATAGTCAATTGGAATATCAATAATGACAGGACCATCTGCTGCTAATGCTTCTTTTAATACCCCTTCTAATTCATCAGGCGTGTTAACACGAAGACCTAACGCTCCGAAACTTTCCGCATATTTCACAAGATCAACATCACCAAACTCTGTAGCTGATGTTCTACCGTATTTCATCATTTGTTGGAATGCAACCATATCATATGTGCCGTCTCTCCAAACAAGATGGACGATTGGAGAATTTAAACGTACCGCCGTTTCTAACTCCATCGCTGAGAATAAGAAACCACCGTCACCTGATACGGAAACTACTTTTTTACCTGGTTCTACTAAAGTAGCTGCGATTGCCCAAGGAAGTGCAACACCTAACGTTTGCATACCGTTACTAAATAATAATCTACGTGGTTCATAAGAACGGAAACATCTCGCCATCCAAATAGAATGGGAACCGATGTCACATGTAACAGTTGTATCGTCACTAATTAAAGAACGAAGTGTACGAATCACTTGAAGTGGATGCGTAACACCCTCCGAAGCACGGTTCGGAACTTCTGCTTGTTCTGATAATTTCGCGCGTAATCGTTCTAATACCGCTTCTGATTTCGTACTTAATACAAGTTTCGGTAATTTCTCCGCGATGCTATTTACCGTTAAGGCAATATCACCAATTAATTCACGCTCTGGTTGGTAATCATGGTCGATATCTGCTTGATGGTCGTCAAGATGAATAATCGTTCTGTCGCCAAGTTTATTCCAGAATTTTGGATCATACTCGATTGGATCATAACCGATAGAAATAACAAGGTCTGCTTCTTCTAGTAAAATATCACCTGGTTGGTTACGGAATAATCCAACGCGGCCGAAGAAATGATCTTCTAACTCACGTGAAATCGCACCAGCTGCTTGATATGTTTCAACAACAGGAAGTTCTGTATCCGCAATTAATTTACGAACAGCTTTCGTCACTTCATTTGTGCTCGCTCTCATACCAAGTAGAATAACTGGTAATTTCGCTGATTTTATTTTTTCTACTACATATGTAATATCATGTGTGGGAGCGATTCCAAGCTGTGGCTTAGAAAGCGCACCGATAGACTCTACAGTTGTTTCCGCAGTCATAACGTCTTGCGGAAGACTTACTAAAGTAGCTCCCGGATTTGTGGAAGTCGCACTTCGAAATGCATTACTAAGTGCTTCTGGCACATTATCAGGATGCTCTACTTCTACGCTATATTTTGTGATTGGTTCGAATAGTGCAGCATTATCCATAGATTGATGCGTACGTTTTAATCGATCCGTACGCGGTACTGCACCAGCTAAAGCAACAACGGGATCACTCTCCGCATTCGCAGTAACAAGACCTGTCGCTAAATTTGATGTCCCTGGCCCTGAAGTTACAAGACATACGCCCGGTTTCCCTGTTAATCTACCAATAGCAGCTGCCATAAATGCTGCATTTTGTTCATGACGACAAACGATTAACTCTGGTCCTCTTTCTTGCAATACATCAAATACAGAGTCAATCTTTGCTCCTGGAATACCGAAAACATGTGTAACACCTTGTTTAATTAAACAATCAACAACAAGATCTGCTCCTTTTGTTTTTGTCTTCACGTCGTTTGCTTTTACACCTGTACTCAAAACTAATCATCCGATACGATAAACTTAACTAAATCTATACAATTCAATCAAATTTACACGAGTTAGTGCTTCATCGTGTTCTCGCAACCCCGAAGGGACGAGGGGTATAACACTCCACACGAGGCAGTATCGTTACCTCCTATTATCAAGCATTTATTTTACCCATCTTGATAAATTTATCGACGCATTTACATCCCTATCGTGATGGCTATTGCATGAAGCACAACGCCACTCACGTATTTTTAAACTCCACTGTCCTTCTGGTTGAACTGAATGGTCGTATTTTACGCCGCAACATGAACAAATCTTGCTTGAAGCGAACCATTTATCAGCTTTTGCATACGCAATGCCGTACTTCTCACACTTGTATGATAAACATTGAAAGAAGAAGTTTAATTTTTGAAATGAAAATGCTTTCGATAGTTTTTTGTTTTTTAACAGGTTTGAGATAGGTAAGTCTTCCACAACAATCCTCATTGGTTTGGTTTTCACCAATTTAGCTGTTGCTTGATGGATATGGTTATTTCGGATATTCGTAATTTTCCTAGATAATCGCAGGTGCTCCGCTTTCGCTTTTTCATATCCGGTAGATTGAATTTTTACACCTTTTTTAAATCTCCTAGACATATCTCTTTGTGCTGACTTTTTCCTTTTCAAAAGTTTTTTAACCTTGGCATCTTTGTTTATATTTCGTTCTTTCATACCATTAGAAGCTACAAAAAGCTCTTTTAAACCAACATCCACACCAATCGACTCATCGGTTAGTTCTTGTGATTCAAAGTCTTCTTGGAACCCTACACTAATCCACCAGTGACGACCGTCAAAGGTAACTCTTGGGTTGGATGGTTTTTTATTTCTTGGTAGTTGTTGGCTTGTTTTCACTTCTCCAATAGACTGAATATGAACTACTTTCTTTCCTATAACCAGTCTTTCATAATTGGCATAAAATCCTTGAATTAAATCTTTTTTGGATTTATAAGAAGTGTGAGAACCATTTTTGTACTTTTTGAACGAATTTTTTCTCGCCGTATCAAAATCTTTTGAAGCCTGTTTAGGAACTTGTGCATTAATGTCTTTTAACCACTCATATCTCTTTCGCTTCTTAATCTTTGTAAATCGTTTCTGTAAAGCTAACTGTGAAACAGATTTTCCAAATAGCTTATAGTATCTATCACTCATTCTTTTACAATAGTTATAAGCGAATCTTGCAGCTCCAGCATGGTTTCTAAGCACTTTTTCTTGTTCAGGCGTTGGAATCAGTCTGACTTTCTTCGCTAATATCATCAGAATGTAACTCCTTTAATGAAAGATTTGTTCTTCTGAATCGTAGCGTGTTCCACTAGCATTCTCCTGAGACCAATCGGATGCAAACCTGTTAATTCTGATACTTGACTAACTCGTAAAAATTTCATTATTATTCTTACCTCATTGAATCTACCATAGCACATACGTTCGATAGATTCAATGAGGTTTGATAGATTTAATTAAATGTATCTCGTTCAACTAAGGGCGCAATTCCTTAGCCAGTTCTCTTATGAACTTCTCATGTTTTCACATGAGCGCAGACTATATGTTTATCTCTTTAGAGATAGAGGATTTTTCCACCACCATAGGCTTGTGATGTACTCTCGTCAGTTATACGAGATAGTCGTTGAACGTTCATCCTATCCATTTTGACTTAGATGATTCGAGGCGGAAGACCCATTGTTCTAATGTTTAGGATTTAACCTTGCATCATCTGATTGATTTTTTCTGCTTTCGCGACATTCACGCTCGCTATTTCTAGCCACGTTGTAGTTCAATCAGCTTTAGGGATTGCCCGCAGTTAACCCTCACTACTAGCCAATTACTTGACTAGCAGGGCTTACTGATATATTTAATTAACTTTCGTTATAATTAGTTAAATAAATCGTAACAGTTAGTTACCCTTTATTTCATAATGTGTGTAATAAAGATTTTAATTTCACCTAGTTAATTAATGTGGTGAAGTATCATTTATCATTATATTACAAATTCATTATTTTTCCAACAATATGAATTCGACATTATTTTGACAAGATTTAAAGAATACGCTTACAACCTTTTGTTTATCTTAAAATAACATTTTTATATCTCTTCTAAAAATGCACAAAAATACTTCCACCTATTCACATTATTAACAAATTTATAGTACCTTGCAAAGAACAATAGTAAGTGATATATTTGTAAATAATGTAATACCCATTATTTGGAATGTCATTCACAATTAGTATATCTCCTTTCAAAAAGTAGATATAAATTGAGTGTGCTGTTTAGAAAAAAGATAGGATTTTCAGCCATAATTCATCATTTTATAAAGGAAAGTGATTGTTATGAACAAAAATGAATTTTTAGAGCAACTTAGTTCTTCCCTACGGAATATGCCTAATTTAGAAAAGGAGGATATTATCTCGGAGTACGAAACTCATTTTATTAGTGGTAAACAAGATGGAATATCTGAAGAGGAAATTTCTAAAAAGCTAGGAAACCCTAAAACCATTGCTAAAGAACTTACTGTTTCCTATGCAATAAGCAATGCTGACAGTAAACGAAACTTCAAAAATATGATAATTGCACTTTTTTCTGTTATGAGCTTAAGTGTTTTAAACTTTGCCTTTATCTTTATCGCCTTTTTCGTACTACTCTTTTTATTACCGATTCTTCTAGCACTTATCATTGCTACACCATTATTAATTATTTCACCTATCTTATTAATAGGATTAGGATTCTTTAAAGGGTTTCATCAAATCAGTTATTCCGATGTTTATAATGTATTTATAGCTTTTTGCATCGGCTTACTAATATCCGTCATATCTTATCAAATGATAAAACATATATACTCACTTTTAGTTAAGTATTTAAAATGGAATTTAGCTATTTTACAAAGATACTAATCAATGTAAAAGGAGATTACTATGAAAAAGTATATTTTATACCTACTCACGTTACTTACAATTTTATTTCTATCAGCTTGTTCAAACAGTGCACAACCTAAGGAAGAAAACGATGTACAATCTATTAACGATGTTGCTATTAAAGTTCCAGAAAATATATTTAGTTCCTCAAAGAAAAACGAAACTATTAATGAAGACGAAATGAAGCAAAATATAAAAACTTATTTAGATTATAGCGGAGAGTTATACGAAAACATCGTTCCACTTTCGTCAGCCATGTCTGACGAGAAGGTTACTGAGTCCGACCGGGATAAATTACAAAAACTAATAGATTTAGCTCAACAAAACGATGCGAACTTCCATCATTTTATTAGTAACAATACGATTCCTGCTGATTACAAACAGCCTTCGAAGGAAATTCATAATTATATTTCAGCATCTACAGCACTTTCAGTAGAATTAGATCAGGAAATAGAAAAATTCGCTCAAGATGGTAACTTATTCAAAACTGATTTCTCTTTTACAAAGCGCTTTGAGAAAGTTAATGGTAGGAAGCAAAAAGAAATTGAAGAGTTTTTGAAGGAAAAGAACATTAAAACTGAGTATTTCAGTAAGTGATAATACATGTTAGATTATACATCCCTCTTTAAAACAGCCCAACATATGGGAATTTTAAAGACGCTTTATTATGTGTAAGGATGCACTTCATCCGTTTCCCATAAAAAAAGGCCTCCTTAAAGGAGGCCCAAGTAAAAACAACAAACGCAAAATAACAACAAATAATGGACGATAAAATCACTATATTGACAAAGTATAGGATTTTTATCAATTGGAGTAACTCAACCCTAAATTACTCTTTTAACAATGCAATACTAATAACTTATTACAGCAATTTTTTACCGTGTCTTAAAATAATTGACTGTCTTTCAAATAATTCTATTTATATTGATTGTTATTAATTAGTATATACTTGAATACGACTATACATCCTAATAAAAGGAAATATATTAAGCTGTTAGTCCTCGCGAGTTTATTTTGCCTTTAATGTAACTATACTATATTCTTCCATTTATATCACCGAACATTCCTCTCGTATTCACGCATTTTTCTTGCGTGAATACCGCAACTTAATAAAGAGCTACATTAAAAATTTATAGTTGGAATAAACCATAGTTCTTTCGCCTTTTGTACTGCTTCCATTCTTGATGAAACTTGTAACTTATGAAATATGTCGGTCAATTTATATTCTACCGATCTTTGACTTAAGTTTAATATTTCGGCAAGCTCTCTATTTGTTTTTCCTTTACCAACTTCAACTAGAATCATCTTCTCTTCATCATTTAAAGAAATTATATTTTTCATTTCGCCTTCTACATTTATATTAGATGCATTTTCTACTATCCTTAACTGTCTTACAAGTTGATGAGAAAGAACTACTTCTTTTTTCACTGCATGGCGGATTGCGTTTACCACTTCTTTCTCAGAAGAAGTTTTACTTAATACACCAAGTACTCCGTTATCTATTAATAAATTATAATGTGCAAGCACATCAAATCCTGTAAAAATAAGAATAGCTGCTTCTGGTTGCACACTAAGTATATATTTAGAAAGCTCTAAACCATTTATTTTTGGCATTTGTAAATCTATTAAATATACATCATACTGTTTATTATGCATAACTTCTCTTATTTCTTCACTATCATGGAAAACATCAGCCTCTATATCATCATATCTTTCAATTAATGCTTTAGTCCCTAGGCCAACTGCAACGTGATCATCTACAACAAGAACAGAAATCATTTTTTCATCCCTTCCACATCTAAAGATTGAATCAATTAATCAATTTTCATACTAACTTTAATCTTTAATCCATTATTCACCTTTGAATCTATTGACATTTCTCCACCTAAACTATGAATTCTAGCTACAATCCCGGATAAACCTAAACTACTATAAGAATGATTTAACTCGTCTAAATCTATCCCCATTCCTATCCCATCATCATCATAAGTTAAATTCAAATATCCATTTTGCTCATATAATCGAATTGTAACTTTAGAAGCTTTTGAATGCTTTAGTGCATTATTTAATAACTCCTGAATAATTCTATAAATTGCTTGTTCATATTCTACATTAGGTAGAATAATATTATCTTGAATTTCATAATAGAAGAAAAATGTAGCTTTAAGATTTACTTGTTTAAATAAATCTAATAATGCTTTTTTCAAACCTAATTCATATAGAAATGGAGGACGTAAGTTATTACATGTTTCACGAATGACATAAATATGATCTAAGACATCTTCATATACTTCGTTAATTATTTTTTTCATATCGACATCTGGAATATCTTTATGATATTCCTCTAATTTCCTAGACAAGCGTATTTGGTCTTGTAATACACCATCATGAATATCACTCGCCAAATTTGTCCGCTCTTTTTCAGACAAATTAAATAGTAACTTTGAAAGCCAAATTGGAGGCTGTTTCGGTTCATTTATCGTTTGCAACTGATTCACTAATTCTTCCACTTGATATGAGCATTCTAATAATAAATCAGCATAACTACACAATGTCTCTAACCATCCAATTTCTTGAATGTTCAAACCTCTCCTATTATTAGATTTACATAACAATATAATCATTGTTTTTGCTGAAATGGACAAAACAAACACAAAATGATCTTCTAATTGTATAATGGAACCAACAGTATATGTCTCTAACTGATATCCATTCAATTGCTTTAGCACATCTTCAGAAACATTTCCATCCCCAATAATTTGGAGCGAATTATCCCCTTTACTCACTTCAATACAGCATATTTCTTCTATTCTTAATACATCATTGATTTCTCTCTTTACGCTAACAATTAAGTTTGAAAACTTATATTCATTTTTTGCCTGATGTAAAAATCTATGTAAACTAAACTGATAATTTTTCTGAGAATGATATAATTTTTTCCTTAATTTAAAATCCAAATAATCCTTTATAAAGCAAGAAAGCATTAACGAAACAAACAAGATACCAGCAAATCGAATAACATCTAATATGTTATCGCTAGTATTGTGGAAAATTAAAATCCCTAGTATAACGATGAAACCCGTTAGACATATCGACAGTAAAGCATAATATTGAACTCTATGAATAACAAAATTATAATCAAATATTTTCCCTTCAATAATCATATAAAAAATACAAATTGGAACCAATAAAAAAAAGATCGCTGTCGTCTCGACACTTATTATTTCTTTGTAATTTATCAAATTAGGAATTAAAAATAAGAATATAAATGGCATGGCTGATATGATTGTGCTCATAATAATAACTCTTATAAACTTAAAATAATAACTTTTTCTACTTTTAAAATAAAATCTAAACAATACATATACTGTTAATAAAAACAAAACAGAACTTAACAATATAATATAACTCGTCGATAAATCATTATATTTTAAATAAATAAAAATGGTTAAACAAACTAAAATAAACGCTATTATATTTATGTAGATTAATTTTGTTTTTGTTATAAACCTTATCTTCAAGTTTTTCGTAAACATGTCCATAAATTTTATAAAAAAGACAACTGAGTACGTTAAAGAAATAGCAACTACAATATACGCTATTGAATCTTTTCGTAACCCCGCCATAATACTAATGTAACTCATTCCTAAACAATGCAGAAAATAGATTAAATCTTTCGTTCCTGCATTCAAGTATGGAGCACGTATTAAAATATATGTAGCCACAAAAAAACACGTTAGATAAAACACAGTTGGTAAAAAAAGATGATAAACCAATTGCTTATCGTACGGATTATACTCTACTTTATATTCTTCTATTGTTCCCCCTTTCTTCATTGTAATTTTCTTTACCCTTTCAGTAGCACCATATAATGAAATATTAGAGTTATCATCAGGGAGAATCCCATCTATTTTTTCAATAATATCCCCGACTGCTAGATCTTGTTCTGCTGCCCAGCTATTTTTCACAATATTATTAATCACCAAATGATTTTCTTGATGCTCTATCTCAATCCCTATCCTAGGATATAACATAATTTCGATTGCAAAATAACTAAATAAACTAAGCGATAGTAACGTTACAATCAATTGATATTCATACTTAAATACTCGAATCACTTTTGTACAAAACTCCTTTTTAACTACAGCAATAACTCCATTTTCTACATTTTGTCATCATAAATTAAAGCATACACATTTCATTTAACGGTTATAAGCACAAAAAATATAGTTATCCTCTAATATAGAATAACTTTCACATTATCATTCACATTTGTTAGATAGAATTTATCATTCATTCAATAAATCTCTACTTTGTTAGTTGTAATACTAATATTATTTATCCTAATTTCAGACTCATTTATAAGTAAAATTCCTAATAGCTGAGAATTTTGATAAAAAATCACTTTCCATCATCACATGTACCAACTTTTTTAATGATATTTCATATTTAAAGTGATATAACTCGATACAACGCCTCACAGTTCACCTTCCTCCTTGTCCTAATATGTAATTTTAAAGAAAAACCTTAGTTAATACTAATGAAAGTTTATTCATATTTCATCAAAAATTGATTACGCTTTACCGAACATGAATTATTCGGATATATAATATAAAACGTACAGTTCCCCTTATTCCAAATATAAGCCTTTTTCTACAACAAAAAAGACGCTCCTAAACTAGGAGCGTCTTCCACTATTAAGCTTGTTGTTGCGCGCTATATAATTCTTCAAGTGGCTTCATGATAATTTTGTTAACGTCACCGATTACAACGTTTAGGCGTTGCTCAGTTTCCATTAATTTTGTAATTTTAGCATCTTGTTGAATGCGAGCTACAACTTCTTGTGCTTGTTGGTTGTCTTCTTCAGTGATTTCTTGGCCTTGCATCATTTTTTGTTGTAGGCTAAGTTGCATTGTACGGAACTCATCGAATAAATTCTTTGAAGCTGTGTCAGCTTGAACTGCTGCGTAGCTCTCTTTTAAAGTTTTGAAGTCTTCGTTTTCAGCGATTGCTTTTTGTAATTCATATGCAACATCATGAATGTTCTTTGTCATTTTATTTTTCCTCCTTTAGAAGGCTAGCGCTTTTCATACGCACTGCCTTTTCAGTGCATTTACATACGCACCTCTTCTTACCATATCAAACTATGCAAGAGATGTGAAGAAATTTCACTTTTATTTCTATGTACTCACCTTATTATCTAAGAAACAATAGTAACAATCCTTGCATGAGACCGATCATTCCACCTAATAATGCTCCTAAATACGTAATCATTTTCAATTCGTTTTTCGTAATAGACAGAACTAAGTCTTCTAATCTTTCTGTTGAGAATGTAGACACTTCTTGCTGAACAATTTCCGCAAGGTGTAGATTATTTAGTATACTCTCTACGTTTTCTGTTCCCCACTTCAAGCCTTTCTTTACTGCACTCGGAACCACTTTTTCAATAATTGTTTCTCGAACCGGCTCACATACTTGCTGAACAGATTGATTTAAAAACTTACTCACTGTTTCCTCTACTTTAACTGCTGACAGCACGGAGCTTACAATCATTTCTTTCTCTACAAATGCTTCTAATTCTTTTACATCTCTTCCTTTTAACTTTTCCCACTCTTTTTGCAGTACGTCAGTTAAAAGCTGCTTTGTACCATCTTGACCTAAAAACTTAATAACTTCTGGCTGCACACGATCCACTACACTTACATTTCCTAAAAACATTCCGACTAAGTTAAGTAGCGTTCCGCGAGAAGCAAAGAAATCATCAATCATTTTTGAAAGACGTGCTTTCCCTTCTTCACTTTCAAAAAAGCTAATTCCTCGCTCTAAAATAAACGCCGAGACATTCGGAATCGCATTCTCTACTTTTTCATTTACAGAATGAGGTAAAGCCTGTTCCCATGTATATGTATAATACTCTGCTAAAAATGCATGAATTTTTTCTTTAATAACATGTTCGATTTTTCGAGTCGCTTCTTCTTCTACATGCGCTACATTCCATTTTTCTAACATATGTCGCAGTGATTGTTCATTCGTAATTACTTTATCCACTTCCACTTGCGCCCAGTGAATTAAACCTTTTTGAAACTCTTCATTTGTTAGCTTTTTTCCAATTCCTTCTGGTGTTAACAAATGTTCTACAACCATATTTCCTAATTGAACAGCAAGTTCATCACGACGCTTCGGAATTAACCCTGGTGTAAATGGAACTTGAAACTTTCCGATATAAATAGGACGATGAGGACGAAATAACATTTTTATCGCTAAATGATTCGTATATCCCCCAATAATTGCTCCGAGTCCTGTCGTCGTTAACATATTTAACCATATATTCATTACAATCAACCTTTCACTTCTCCAAAACTATAGCATATCATCATACGGACAAAAGTATAATGGTATAAAAACGTATTTGCAATATATAGCTTCGCCTATTATGCAAATAGTAGTAAAGGAGTGATTTCGTTGGTTCTCGGTCTTTTAGCTTCTAAACTTCATTACGAACAAACGTATTACACCGAAATCGCTAAACGCGCTCGGCTTTATCATAATGTCGTTGCCCAGTTTACGCCATTTTGTATTGATTCTAAAACAGACCTTATTTCTGGTCTTATTTACGATACAGATACAGGAAAATGGAAAGAGCAAACATTCCCTATTCCTTCTTATATATATGATCGTTATTCTTTTCACGAGGAAACAGACTTTGAAAAAGCAAAATCAATTATTCACTCTTTGCACAATCGTCCTTCCACTACCTTTTTAAATAACACACTTATTAATTTAAGTGAACTACATGATTTATTTCTCACTAATAAAAAACTGTCTCCTTATATACCAAAATTTGAAATTGCAACGATACAAAACATTTTCAAACTGTTGTTAAAAACTAAAGATATTATTATACGCCCCACTAATATACATTCTAAGGATAACTTATATCGAATTGCTTACAAAAATAAAACGTTTCATATCGATACAGTAAATGAAAAATACCATACTTCTATTACAAACAAACGGACAGACGAATTTATATCTTGGTGTAAATCTAACATACGTTCATCCCGTTACATAGCACACACTATGCTACAACCACCAAATCAATTAACATATCCACTCCACATTCGAACCATTTTGCAAAAAAACAAAGAACAAACTTGGACTGTTATCGGTCAATTTATACAAAAAAGCTCCTTTCCTAATCAACTTTTACCCTCAGCAACGGCCGATGATTCATTACATTCATTTTCAAAAATTAAATACGTACTATCTAGTACGGGTGTGCAACTATTGCAAGATGCTTTACACGACATTGTAAATGAAGTATTCCAAACACTAGATCAGTCTTATTCTTCGTTATTTGAACTAGAACTTTCCACAATTATGGATCAAAAAGGCGCAATTTGGCTTATGTATGTCAACACGATTCCCCCTTACGAACAATACATTCGTCATAGTGATTCATTAGCTGAAAAGATATTTCACGGACCACTTAAATTCAGTCGCTTTACACCATAATGAAAGGAGGTAAACCTATTTTGAAAGAACATATATATACATTAAACATTTCAGATGAACATCCAAATAGTATTACTTTACCTTACGTTTTTTCTATTACGCCACCTATTACATCCCTCTCCTTCGGTATACGTCACATTGCAAGTGAAGAGGTGAAAATTCATTATTCCTTTACTCGCGAAATTATTATCGGAAAACATATTGCCGAAAAACTTTTACTACCTCAATCCACTACTATTCATGCATTCACACAAAACCAAACAATTATTTTCGGACCATTAATCGGCATTTTTACAACTGGCTTTAACGATGATTCTTCTAACCCTTTAGGAAATCGTTCAATTGCTCTCAGTGAGTTGTTAACACCACCATTCTCATTACGACCGTTCGTATTCGTCTTTGGCGTTCAACATATAAACTGGGAAGAAGAAACGATTGAAGGATATTTCTTTCAAGAGAAACAATGGATAAAGAAAAAAGTCCCTTTACCAAATGTCATTTACGATCGATTACCGAATCGACAAGCAGAAAATTACAAACCGATCGTCAGAGCAAAAAGAAAGTTAGAACATGACTACTCTATCCCATGGTTTAACCCAGGTTTTTTTAATAAATGGGAAGTTCATCAACTTCTTATGAAAGACGAATCAATTAGACCCTTATTACCAAACACAGAAGCATTTCAGCATTTTGAACAAGTAGAACGGTTTCTTGGCACGTATAAATCTGTGTACATGAAACCAATACACGGGAGCTTTGGTAGAAATATTCATCAAATATTTTATTCTCAAACAGAGAATTGCTACTACTGTCGTTATCGCGAAAATGAAAAAAATAAACTGAGAAAGTATCAATCATTAGAAACTCTTCTAAACCACGTATTAAAAGGACATGATTTAAAAAAGTTTATCATACAGCAAGGTATTTCATTACTTCGCTTCGATGGGCAACCTGTTGATTTCCGCATTCATACAAATAAAAACCATTTCGGTAATTGGATAGTTAGTGCAATCGTCGCCAAAATCGCCGGCAAAGGCAGTTTAACAACGCACGTAAATAGCGGCGGTGATACAAAATTGCTACAAGAGCTTTTTCCAGATTCAACGAAACAAGTTCAAATTGAAAATAAATTAAAACATACTGCCTTACAAATAAGTTACGCGCTCGATGAACAAGTAACCGGAAATATTGGAGAAATCGGTTTTGATATCGGTTTAGACACAAAGGAAAATCCGTGGCTCTTTGAAGCTAACTCTAAACCTGGGCGAACTGTATTCCAAGATGAAAAATTAAAAGAACAAAGTGAAATGACGCGCCAATTATTTTACGAATATGCCGTCTACTTAACTGAACACTCTTTACGTGATACAAAAGAAAAAATGTCTCAAATAAAATCAGGGACTTCATCAAACACCGAACATATCCCTTCTCCTATGATTCACTCACAAATACAAAAACAAAAACTTCCACCTAGATAATAAGGTGGAAGTTTTCTATTTACACAAGTTTCACTACAACCTCAGTTTCCACGTTACATACTCCGCAATAAAAAATATGATTGCAATATTCATTTGAATTATTATGCGTTAAACCATCTACTTCACTTAATAATTCTTGATCCATATAGGCACTATAATCGTCTATGTAATCTACAGACTTCCCATAATCTTGGAGTATACTTTGGCAATTTTGACAAGAATATGTTTGTGATTCTAATGCGTTGCAAAGCGGGCAAATCCCCATCATGATTCCTCCATACGTTATCGTTTAAAGCCTCTCTTTTTTAGATTGAAGAGAGCACCTACCCATGCATAGGAGCGGTCACTCCATCCCTACTTAAAAATAGAACTATGAAGTCGCTACCGATTTCATTTCAATAAATCATAAATAAGAAGCTAATAATTAGCCTACAAGTAGCAGGCTACAATGAGAAAATTATATTTAATATCCTCCTTAGTTTGGCCTGTTTTCTTAAAAATACAACGATTACTCTTATTTCATAATTTACGAAATCAATACGTTTTTTGACAAAATTTACAAATTATTATTTTGTATATCTTTCTAGGTAACATCCATACTATGAGTACAAACTTAATTACCGATGGATTAGCGCCAACCGGGGCGATAATCTGGTTCAACTCCAGCTAGTCCAACCAAAAAAAATTTTTATAACTCTAAGGAGGATATATTCCTATGGCAAACCAAAATTCTTCAAATCAATTAGTAGTACCAGGTGCAACAGCTGCAATCGATCAAATGAAGTACGAAATCGCTCAAGAATTTGGTGTACAATTAGGAGCAGATTCTACGGCTCGCGCTAACGGTTCAGTTGGTGGAGAAATTACAAAACGTCTAGTTGCAATGGCTGAGCAAAGCCTTGGCGGATTCCACAAATAAATATATATGGCAAAAAGGTCTCAAGGCATATGCCTTGAGACCTTCCTTAATTTATTGCAACATTTGTAAAAACTTCTTCGTACGTTCTTCTTTTGGATTTGTAAATACTTCTTCTGGTGTACCTTGTTCGACAACGACACCACCATCCATGAAAATAACACGGTTGGCAATTTGATGTGCAAAACGCATTTCGTGCGTTACAATAACCATCGTCATGCCTTCTTTAGCAAGTTCTTTCATTACTTTCAAAACTTCTTGAACGAGTTCAGGATCAAGCGCTGAAGTCGGCTCATCAAATAGTAACACTTCTGGCTCCATCGCAAGCGCACGCGCAATTCCAACGCGCTGTTGTTGTCCACCTGATAATTGGAATGGATATAAATCCACTTTATCTGCTAAACCAACTTTTTCAAGGAAATAGTTTGCTTTTTTCTTTGCTTCTTCTTTCCCTACTTTTTTCACTGTAATGAGCCCTTCCATTACATTCTGAAGTGCTGTTAAATGAGGGAATAAGTTATGGTGCTGGAAGACCATACCTGTTTGTGTACGAAGATTTACAA
This sequence comes from Bacillus sp. FSL L8-0152, assembly GCF_038006365.1. Classification (NCBI taxonomy): domain Bacteria; kingdom Bacillati; phylum Bacillota; class Bacilli; order Caryophanales; family Bacillaceae; genus Bacillus; species Bacillus sp. FSL L8-0152. The sequence goes on along the minus strand of NZ_JBBOVB010000001.1, from coordinate 915,714 downwards.
TATCTTTCTTCGATACTTTTTGAGCGAAATTAAGCTCTTTATTACCGATGCTAATATTACCAGCATCCGGTGTTTCTAGTACGTTGAGACAACGCAAGAATGTCGTTTTACCAGATCCAGACGGCCCAATAATAACAACAACCTCGCCCTTCTCAACTGATAAATCTATATGCTTTAGTACGGTATTATCTCCGAAACTTTTTTGTAAGTGCTGAATTGAAATCATAAAAACAAAAACTCCTTTTGTAAAAGGATTATTTTAACGTATAGCGTTCTGAACGCTTTTCTAACATCTGTTGTACGATTGATAATAAGAAACAAATAACCCAATAAATAAGACCTGCTTCGAAATAAACAATTAAAAACTCATAGTTCATTGCCGCAATTTCCTGCGCTTTTCGGAACATTTCTGTTACTAAAATTAACGATGCTAATGAAGTATCCTTCACTAAGCTAATAAATGTATTCGAAAGCGGCGGGATTGATACGCGCGTTGCTTGTGGTAAAATAACACGTTTTAACGCTTGCGGGTATGTCATCCCAATTGTGTAAGCTGCTTCCCACTGCCCTTTCGGAATGGAAAGGATAGAAGCACGAATAATTTCCGATGCATATGCACCGACATTTAATGAAAATCCAACAACTGCTGCTGTATATGGCTCAACTTCAATATTAAGAGTTGGAAGTCCATAGAAAATAATAAATAATTGTACAAGAAGTGGCGTTCCGCGAATGATAGATACATAGATACGAGCAATCCATTGTAAAATACGACTACCAGAAATACGTGCGAGCGCTGTTAACGTTGCCAGTATAATCCCGATAATAAATGTAATAAGCGTTAATGGAATTGTTGTAAAAACAGCTTCCTTCAGCATAGGCATGAAGGAAGTCTGCATAATATCTATCCAAGTAGACAATCGATCTGAAACCAATGCACTACTTAGATACATTTTCACCGAACCATTTTTTCGTTATTTTGTCATACGTACCGTCTTTTTTCATATCTTCTAACGCTTTATCTACTTCTTGTACAAGCTTATCGCTACCTTTACGGAATAAGAATCCACTTTCTGAAGCTTCTTTTTCAGTATCTACAATTTTAATTTTCGCATCTTTTTTCGTTTCTAAATAATTTAATACTGATAACTTATCATTAATTGTAAAATCAACGCGTCCTGAAGCTAATAATTCTGCTGCTTGACTAAATCCTTCTACACCAATAATTTCCGCACCATTTTTCTTAGCGATATCTGCATAGTTACTCGTTAAAGATTGTGCTCCTTTTAATCCTTTTACATCAGCAAATGTAGCAGGCTTATCTTTATCTTTTGCAATAACTAATGCCGCTGAAGATGAAACGTATGGCTTAGAGAAATCGTATTTCTTTTGACGATCTTCACGAATACCAACTTCGTTTGCAACCATATCGAAACGTTTTGCATCAAGACCAGCAAGTAAGCTATCCCATTGTGTTTCTTTAAATACAGGCTTTACACCTAAACGTTTTGCAACTTCTTCCGATAATTCAACGTCAAATCCAGTTAATTTATTGCTTGAATCGTGGAACGTAAATGGTGGATATGTACCTTCTGTACCAATTACAAGTTCACCGCTTTGTTTAATCTTTTGTAACGCATCTTGACTAGCTGTATCTTTTTTCTCTTCTTTACCGCAGCCGGCTACAATCCCGATCGCTAATGTAGTTACTGCAAGCACTGAAAATAATTTCTTCATGATTGTAATCCTCCAAGTATTCTGATAGGAATTTAAAAACTATATTGATTGTATGCAATCTTGAACAATTTTTCAATGAAAATGTTCTTATTTAGTTTATCCTTTTTCTTCATAATCAAACAAAAGGGAAAAATAACGCCACATACAAAAAATAAGTAACATTTTTTAATATAGCATTAATTGTAGGAAAGGTAAAATAATACTTCTTATTATGTACCTTTATCGCCGACATTTTGCCAACAAAAAAGAACTTGCAACAATCGCAAGTTCTTCCCCGCATTAAGCGCTCTGGTTTCCTTCCATTTGCGTTTTATACATATCATAATAACGCCCGCGCTTTTTCATGAGTTCATCATGAGAGCCTTTTTCTAAAATGGTTCCTCTATCGAGCACAATAATTTGATCTGCGCTTTTAATCGTTGAAAGACGATGAGCAATAATAAATGTCGTTCTTCCTTTTTTTACAACTTCCAATGCCTGTTGAATCATCGCCTCTGTTTCTGTATCAATACTAGACGTTGCTTCATCTAAAATTAAGATAGCTGGATCAAAAGCAAGCGCCCTAGCAAACGAAATAAGCTGACGTTCTCCAGTGGAAAGCGTACTTCCCTTTTCTGTAATTTCTTCATTTATATTGTTTGCAAATCTTTCAGCACCAACATCATGCAATGCTTTTATGATACGCTCTTTTGAAATTTTTTCGTTCTCTAAGCTTACATTGGAAGCGACCGTCCCGCTAAATAAAAACGGGTCTTGCAATACGATTCCCATATGCTCACGAGTTGCTTGTTTCGGCATTTCTCTTACATCGTGACCATCAATCGTAAGCCTTCCTTTTTCAAACTCATAAAATTGAAAGAGTACATTCATGATAGAACTTTTTCCTGATCCAGTATGACCGACAAGTGCCACTGTCTCGCCTTGTTTCGCTTCAAAAGAAATATTTTTTAACACCTCATCTTTTCCATTATAAGAAAATGATACATTATCAAATTTTACATTTCCTTTTAAACGAGGCATACGTTCTTCTTCTACCGCTTCCCCTTTTTCCTCTAACAATTCAAAGACACGTTCTGATGCAACGCGCGCTTGCTCTAAATTGGCAAGCTGGTTCACCATATTCGTAATTGGCGAGAATAATCGTGTTAAATAATCGACGAACGCATACAGTACCCCAAGTGAAATAATACCTGTAGCACTTAATGACGCACCGCCGAAATACCAAATCACTCCTGTGAAAGCGATATTTCTTAATACGGATACCAAATTGTGTGAAGTTGCTGCATTTAAATTTAAAATTTTATTTTGATACTTAAAATAATCGCCATTTAATTCTTCAAACTCTTTTTTCGTTTCACGCTCTTGACGGAACGCTTGAATAATCGGCATCCCTTGAATGGATTCATTCACCGTTCCATTAATATCAGATAAACGAGAGCGCATTTTATGATTATATACAGACGCATATTTTCTATAAAGAATCGCCCAAACAATTAAAATTGGGATAATTAATAAACATAATGAAGCGAGCTTCACATCTAGTAAAAATAGCGCAGCGAATATCCCAATAATATAGATGATACTAGAAACGAATGTTGCCAGCACCGTTACATATAAATCACGAATGGCCTCTGTATCATTCGTCACGCGCGAAACAATTTTCCCCGCCGGTAAATGATCAAAGTACCGAATCGGCAACGTTTGAATATGAGAAAAAACATCTTCCCTCATAATTTGAATAATTTTGTTCGCTGCCTTCTGCAAAAAGAACTGCTTTCCGTATGCAAATAATGATACGACTACTAATAAAGCGAAATAGCCACCACCAAGTAATAATAGACGGTTTATTTCTGGCTTATAAAATGCAAATACTTCTTCCTTTGTTAATGCTTTCGCTTTATACACTTGCACCGCCTTACCATTTTGAACGGTAATCATATCCCCTTTTACAGTACGTGATCCTTCCGCATTTACTTTATTCGGTACAAAATAATATTGAAAACCGACTTGCATCACGCGTACTTCTTTTCCTTTTTTCTCGCCTTGTTCAAAGCGATCACTTCGCTTATAAAAAGCCCCATTATACGAAACAGCATCTTCACTCTGTTCTGTTTCATACCAAGGTTTCTCTATCCCGACGATATGATCGTCAATCATCGTTTTAGCGACGAAAGGACCAGCAAGCTCTGCAATGACGAAAATTAATAACATCAGCATCGCTGCAAAAATCGTCCCTTTCACTTTCATCGCGTATTGAAACAATCGTTTTGAAACGCTCATATTTTCACCCCACTATCCGCACTTTCACTTTCACCTTGTTGTCTTTCAAACTGTTCAGCATACCAGCCTCCCTTTTGGATAAGCTGAGCATGTGTACCTTCTTCCATTACTTCACCTTCGTCCATAACGAGAATCCAATCCGCATGTTGCACTGCAGATAAACGATGCGTCGTAATAATCGTCGTCTTTCCGCTTCTTTCTGTTCTTATATTTTCAATGATCGCTGCTTCCGTACGAGCATCTACAGCTGATAAAGAATCATCCAAAATTAAAATTTCTGGATTTTGAATAACAGCTCGTGCAATCGAGATCCTTTGTTTTTGCCCTCCTGATAAAGAAACACCTTTCTCTCCAACGAGCGTTTCTAACCCTTCTGGTAAAAACTCTAAATCCTTTTTAAACGCCGCAATTTCAATCGCTTTCTCGAGTTCGTCTTCAGTCGCTTCCCTATTTCCGAATAAAATATTTTCTCGCGCTGTTTTTGAGAACAAAATATGCTCCTGCGGTACATAGCCAATCCACCCGAGTACATTTTCATTCGTTATTTTATCTAATGTCACATCAGAAACTGCAATATCTCCATCTCCAAGCGGATATTGACGAAGAAGTTGACGTATAAGCGTCGTTTTCCCACTTCCTGTTTTTCCGACAACCCCAAGCGTTTCTCCTTGCTTTAATGTGAAAGAAACCTTTTTTAAATTTTCTTCAGTTGATGAAGGATATGAGAAAGACACATCATCAAACTGAATATAATCCGGCTCTTGCACAAGCTTTGGATGTTTCGGATTCTTTACATCTGGCTCATACGCTAACGTTTCATTCACACGGTCAAGCGAAGCATTTCCTCTTTGCATAACATTAATTAATTCACCAATTGCAAACATCGGCCAAATCATCATCCCTAAATACACGTTAAAAGAAACGAGTTCACCAAGCGTCACCTTTGACTGGAACACAAGGTATGCACCGTACACTAAACCGATTAAATAACTAAGACCGACAAGCATTTTCACAGTTGGTTGGAATAATGCATCAATTCTCGCTACCTTCATATTTTTTTCGTAGACGTCATCTCCTAAATGATGAAATCTTTCCTCGTCTGCATTCTCTTGTACGTATGCACGAATAACGCGCACACCAGCGATTGATTCAAGCACTCTATCGTTCATATCACCAAACGCATCTTGCGCAACGGTAAATCTTTCATGCAATTTCTTTCCATATATATTCATCGCATACGCCATAATTGGAAGCGGGATAAGCGCTGCAAATGTAAGCTCCCAACTAATTGTAAATCCCATCATAAAAACGATCGTAAGCATGTATAAACTAGAATCTACAAGCGTTAATATACCAAAACCAGCTGTCATAGCGATTGCTTTTAAATCATTCGTTGCCCTCGCCATTAAGTCGCCAGTACGATTTTTTTGATAAAAAGTCGGCGTCATCTTAAGTAAATGACCCATAAATTTAGAGCGCATCGTTTTCTCAAGTACAAATGCACCGCCAAACAATTGATGTTGCCATACGAAAGTGAGGCCATATCCAACGATCGTAACCCCTATTAAAATGAGAATAGATTGCATAATTGCTTCGTTCGATAACGTTCCTGTTTTTATGTTATCTATCGTAACCCCTAACACTTTCGGGGGAATCACTTCAACTATATTCACAATTAAAAGAGCTCCAATGGCGATACTATATCTCTTCCAGTGCTCTTTAAAAAACCACTTTAACTTTAGTAATACTGATAACAATGTAACCTCTCCCTTCTCGTTCTCGTTTACTTCTCATTTCTTTATCCACTATCCAAACCCATTACATTTACATTTCGTAAACCATACAATCTCATCACATTTTTCCACCTTCCAAAGTTTTATATAGGAATATGGAAAATAAACAAAAAAAAGCATACCGCCGCTTGACGATATGCACAGGAATGCATAAAAAGCGTACGTTACGATATACGCAACGTACGCTTTTTATAAGACAAAGATGCCCTATATATCCGCACGGGTTGCGTAATGATATAAATGTTTTCTGCCATTTAACAGAGCTAAGCTCATTACATTTACGATTACAATCATTACGCACACCCCCTTCATTTATTTTCCATTTATAATCTTACAACTTTATTGAGTATTCTGTCAATTGTTTTTTTACACATAAAGTAAAATACACGAAAATGCAAATGGTTCATGACATAATAAACCAGTTTGAAATAAAAGAATGTTCTGTAAGAAAGGGCATACAAAATAAAAAAAGAATAAGAAATCGTTTTCACAAACATTTCATTTGAAAAATGTTATCAAACCCCCTACAATCACCTTATACTCACTCTTACAAGTTGCTATTTTAGGAGGACTAATCATGACAACTAGCAATACGTACAAATTTTATTTAAACGGAGAATGGAGAGAAAGCTCTTCAGGAGAAACAATCGAAATTCCATCTCCATACTTACACGAAGTAATTGGACAAGTACAAGCAATTACTCGCGGAGAAGTAGATGAAGCAATTGCATCTGCAAAAGAAGCTCAAAAATCATGGGCAGAAGCTTCTCTACAAGATCGCGCAAAATACTTATATAAATGGGCTGATGAGCTCGTAAATATGCAAGATGAAATTGCCGATATCATTATGAAAGAAGTCGGTAAAGGATATAAAGATGCGAAGAAAGAAGTTGTTCGTACAGCTGACTTCATTCGTTACACGATCGAAGAAGCTTTACATATGCACGGAGAAAGCATGATGGGCGATAGCTTCCCGGGCGGTACAAAATCTAAGCTTGCGATTATCCAACGCGCACCACTTGGTGTTGTATTAGCAATCGCACCATTTAACTACCCAGTAAACTTATCTGCTGCAAAACTTGCACCAGCATTAATTATGGGTAACGCTGTTATTTTCAAACCAGCAACTCAAGGTGCAATTAGTGGTATTAAAATGGTTGAAGCACTTCACAAAGCTGGCCTTCCAAAAGGTCTTGTAAACGTAGCTACAGGACGCGGTTCTGTAATTGGTGACTACTTAGTAGAACACGAAGGCATCAATATGGTATCGTTCACAGGTGGTACAAACACAGGTAAACATTTAGCGAAAAAAGCTTCAATGATTCCACTTGTATTAGAACTTGGTGGTAAAGATCCTGGTATCGTTCGTGAAGATGCTGACTTACAAGATGCTGCAAACCATATCGTAAGCGGTGCATTCTCTTACTCTGGTCAACGTTGTACAGCTATTAAACGTGTACTTGTACACGAAAACGTAGCGGACGAGCTTGTTAGCTTATTAAAAGCACAAGTAGCTGAACTATCAGTTGGATCTCCAGAACAAGATAGCACAATCGTTCCATTAATCGACGACAAGTCTGCTGACTTCGTTCAAGGTTTAGTTGACGACGCTGTAGAAAAAGGTGCTACAATCGTTATCGGTAACAAACGTGAGCGTAACTTAATTTACCCAACATTAATCGATCACGTAACAGAAGAGATGAAAGTTGCTTGGGAAGAGCCATTCGGCCCAATCCTTCCAATCATCCGCGTTTCTTCAGATGAACAAGCAATTGAAATTGCTAACAAATCAGAGTTCGGTCTGCAAGCAAGTGTCTTCACTAAAGACATTAACAAAGCATTTGCAATTGCTAACAAAATCGAAACTGGTTCTGTTCAAATTAACGGACGCACAGAGCGCGGCCCTGACCACTTCCCATTCATCGGTGTAAAAGGTTCAGGTATGGGCGCACAAGGTATTCGTAAGAGCCTTGAGTCTATGACACGTGAAAAAGTAACTGTATTAAACTTAGTCTAATCTTATAAAAAGAAGCTGATTTATTTATAGATCAGCTTCTTTTCTATATAAATACTTCCAAAAACGGAGTATTTCATTCTACTTCCGATTTGGTTTTCCAAATCGAACTAAAACATGCCATAATAATTTTAATTCCTGAAGCACTTCTTCATAAGTTCCACGATCACTCCAAGATAATGGATTGCGCTTCAAATCCACTACAGCAGAGCCAATTATATTTGCATCGATACAATTATTCCGTGCAATACGTCTTGCTAAAGATGGCATTTTTGAACCTCTAAAATCCATCGGAACTTCGTCTACCGCAAGTACAAAACCGATGTGCCAATACAAATCAATAGCATACTTCAGGCAAATTCCTTCTAAAACTCTTCCTACATCCGTACCCTTAAATGAAGGATCTGCAACAAGCACCTCTACGTCTTCTTTAAGAGAAATCTCTCCATGAATTTGCGCTTCAATATAATGATTAAGATTACGGGCTGGCTCTTTGCTTACTAAATCTATAAACGGCCTTTTCAGGTTAGCCAGTAAATGATTAATTAATATTGTTGGAGTCAAATTCCCTTCACCAATTGCAAAATCTCTTACGAATGTCTCTTCTAAAAGAGCAGCTAAAATCATATCAAACTCCTCATAAGTCCCCTTTTCTTTCGGATCTTGATGCGAATCTAAATACGTATATGTAGAGCGCGAAGAAACTTTTGGAGATAAAAGAAAATAACATGAACCAAAACGCGGAGCCGGCCCATCTGGATGTAACATTAAATTTAGCGCTCCGTATTTTGGCCGTTGCTCATTCGTTACGCCTTCTAATTGATATGCCCCTCCAAATATTCTCTTTTCCCAAAGGTCACGTTCACCACCAGGGTAAGCAGATACGCTTCCATTAGATAGTAATGTTTCAAATTGACTTTTATATACTCCTTGCTCAAACAGTGCTTCAGCAACACTTTTCTTACTTGAATCTAGTCTGTCTGGATGAAAGTGTAAAGCAATCCTTGCGTGAGATTTTAAATTAGCGACAGCCTCTTCAAATATCTCATCTGTAATATTAGACATTTTAAGTATATGATTAATCGTTGCTTTAGCCTCACGTTTTTCGTTCTCTGCATATTTTGAAATATACTCTAAAGCAAATAATTGAGATCTTGATAATTCCATAATCCAATCTCCCCTTTAATTGAAATGACCTTAATCCTTTCAATTAAAAGTGCATTTTTTCCTTCTTATGCAACTAACCTAATTTATTGAACAAAAAGTACTTTAATACAGTCTAATTACAGATACGAGCATTCTTTACGGGTAAATCCACACATTCTACAGAAATGTGATATCCTAGCCATCGCTCAGCAATATGTTCAAATGATAAAACAGATCCCGTCGTAAAAAAACGATGCTTCGGATTCAGATTGTCAGACAAAATTCCTTTGTGCTGTAAAATGGTACTTAACTCTATCGCTGTTTCTTCTGCAGAACTAATAATCGTTACATCTTCTCCTAACCCCCTTTTTAATCACAAACTCTTCTCTATAATCTGATTATTACTATATCCATTGACGTATAAAAATACATTTGTTACTCTTAAAGACGTTAATTTAATATTTAAATCCTCATTCGTATCTCGGTGAGGTAGAGGTTGCAATCATTAAGAGTATCATTTCAGGAGATGTAGTGGCATTGATGAAGGAATGAGAAAGGAATGGTTGCCGAAGTAAGTCGTGTCCACCATGCACGCTTGCTGGGTCTGCATTTAATAAGTGCAGAACTGTCACAAACGTTTCGTTTGTGGAGAGCTATCGAGAGGTATGTCGTGGGTTTCTTATAAGATAGAAAGCATGTAGCGGCAGATTACGTGCTTTTTTTGTTTTGTTTGGGACTTCTCTTCCTGACTCAGGAAGACATACATATCTCCTCGCTTGACTTGGTTATACTAACTTTGGAGGTATTTTCTATGCAACAAAAAAAATGGGGCTTTTGGGTACTAACAGCTTTCGTTGTCGGTAACATGGTTGGCGCTGGTATTTTCATGGTGCCAAGTACGTTGGCACAAACAGCAAGCCCACTCGGTGTCACTTTAGCTTGGTTAACAACAGGATTTGGTGTTTTAATGCTAGCTCTTGTTTTCGGTAATTTAGCAATTCGTCGTCCTGATTTAACGACAGGACCACAAAGTCATGCATATGCTTTATTCTCAACACCAAAAAAGAAAAAAATGGCTGGTTTCAGTATGGTATGGGGATATTGGGTTGCAAACTGGGCAAGTAACGTTGCCATCATTACATCATTTGCGGGATATTTATCACTCTTCTTCCCAATTATGAAAGATACGCGACTGCTATTTTCAATCGGTTCTTTTAACATAGAAGTCGGAAAACTAATTACATTTACGATTTGTTCCATCTTACTTTGGGGAACTCATATTATATTAACAAATGGTGTAAGCGGAGCTGGAAAACTAAACTTCTTAGCAACAACAACGAAAGTAACTGGATTCCTTTTATTCATCGTCGTTACGTTATTTGCATTCGAAGCTTCTAAATTTGGACAATGGTACACACCGATGATCGATAAATCAGGTGCATCACACGGTCTTCTTTCACAAGTAAATTTAGCGGCTCTTACAACGCTTTGGGCGTTTATCGGAATTGAATCAGCCGTTCTTTTATCAAACCGTGCTGTTTCTCCAAAAACGGTAAAACGTGCAACAGTTGCGGGATTACTTATTACAGTTGCGATTTACTTAGGAATTACAATTTTAACAATGGGTGTACTTCACGTTGATAAATTACAAGCTTCTGAACGTCCATTAGCAGATGCATTAAACGCTGCAATGGGTCATGGCGGTGGGAAACTGATGGCATTACTTGCTCTTACTTCCCTGTTCGGTTCTATCTTAGGCTGGATTTTATTAAGCTCAGAAGTACCATATCAAGCAGCAAAAGAAGGTTTCTTCCCTTCCTTCTTCACGAAAACAAATAAAAAAGGAAGTCCAATTTACTCATTACGATTAACAAACATTATGTCGCAAGTGTTCCTATTCTCAACATTATCAGGAACCATTGCGGAAGCTTATACATTCGTTATTACCGTATCGACACTGGCCTACCTCATTCCATATCTCGTTTCACCAATCTTCCAGTTAAAACTAGTCGCAACTGGTGAAACATATAAAAATGAAATGCGGGCAAGAATTACAGATGGCATAGTCGCAGTTATCGCACTTTGCTACGCACTATGGGTTATTAAAACCGGCGCATCCGATATAAAAACGTTCCTTCTCGGAATTGGTTTATTCGTAATCGGATTTGCTTTCTATCCATTAATGAATCGTGATCAGAAAAAAAATAACGAAAAGAAAAACGGGCAAGTTGCATAACGCAATTTGCTCGTTTTTTCTTTTGTAAAACATATATAATAGAACAAAGAGGTGAAAAACATGTCAATCGAATCGCTATGGAGCAGTCGCTTCCAACAACATATTCAAAATATCATTACATACTTTGCACGTATGATTAACGGTTTACTATATAGCTTTATCTTTATTTCATGCGTTGGTGCATATTATTATGCTCAGTTTCTAAAAGCATCTCCTTCTAAAGGAATATCTTTAATAATTATAACGATTGTACTTACATTCATTATAACGAGATGCCCTATCCGTACATTTATTCAAAAACCTGATGCTGTCTATTTACTAGCACTAGAAGAGAAATTAACATCTTATTTCAAAAAATCTCTTCTATACAATTACATCATTCAGCTTTTCCCATTGTTATTTACGTTCCTTATTCTCGTTCCACTTGCTATGCAATCATTGCAATTAACGGTTCCTTTTTTATGTACAATCTTTATCATGTTAATGATTACGAAAGCCTGGAACATGTACATACATTGGATGTGGCGTGATAGTCACGAAAAAAACATATGGCTAATCATTCGTATTACTTGTAACGCCCTAATCATTTTCATGCTGTTTTATTCCGCAAATGTTCTCATATTGGGCGGACTACTCTTACTACTTGCTTTCCTACTTCTATATACGAAAAAACAGCCTACAAAACGAATACCTTGGGATTACATAATCGAGCAAGAAGAAAAAATGAACGTTCGTTTTTATCAATTTGCTAGCATTTTCACAGATGTTCCGCAACTGAATAAACAAGTAAATAAAAGAAAATGGCTTACAAATTGGATTGAACCTTTATTACATAAAAAACGAGCAACTTTCTTCTACTTACATACACTAGCATTTTTACGTGGAAATGATTATTTCGGCATATATATTCGCTTAGGATTGATCGGTGCTTTCGCCTTATATTTCATACCAAATATATACGTAAAAGGCGCTATCGCTTACATCGTTCTATATATGATTTCTATGCAGCTCCGTTCACTGTGGAAATATTTTTCAGGAAATATTATTGTAGCATTATATCCAATCCATACTGAAGAAAGGATGAAGCAATTTCTTAGCTTAATCTTTATATTGCTAAGTATTCAACTCATTGTATTTTCAATTGTTATACTCATTGCTACAGGTCAATTTTTACATAGCCTTATCATTATGATTGTCGGGTTACTCTGGATCAAATTTATTATTGTACCAAAAACAAAGCAACGCGTTTCTTCGTTTTAACGAAAAGAAATATCTTAAAAGCCAAGGAGCAAATAAATTATCTCCTTGGCTTTTTTATTTTGCTTCCTCAAACAAGAATCACTGAAACAACCGATATTTTATGATTTTTACATACAAAAACGATAATACATGTTTACGACCTAATAAAAAGGGTATCTATTAATTAACAGAGTAAAGGAGGGGCCTATATTGTGAATAAAAAAACGGAACAATTGAAGCATCACGTTACTGACAATCAATGCAAACATGCTTTAACAACAAATCAAGGGGTAAAAATAGCTGAAGATGAATTTTCTTTAAAGATGGGCTTAAGAGGCCCAACCTTAATGGAGGATTTTCACTTTCGTGAGAAAATGACCCATTTTGATCACGAACGAATTCCCGAAAGGATTGTTCATGCACGCGGGGTTGGCGCTCATGGTTATTTTCAGCTTTATGAATCTTTAGAAACATATACGAAAGCAGATTTTCTTACTAATCCTTCAAAGAAAACACCTGTATTTGTACGGTTCTCAACCGTTCAAGGTTCTAAAGGATCCAACGACACAGTAAGAGATGTACGCGGATTCGCCACAAAATTTTATACAGATGAAGGAAACTATGATTTAGTGGGTAATAATATGCCAGTATTCTTTATCCAAGATGCTATTAAATTTCCTGATTTTGTCCATGCAGTTAAACCAGAACCACATAATGATATTCCTCAAGGAGCTAGCGCTCATGATACCTTTTGGGACTTTGTTGCGCATAATCCTGAGTCCACTCATATGGTCATGTGGCAAATGAGCGACCGAGCTATTCCGCGTAGTTTACGAATGATGGAAGGTTTTGGAGTTCACACATTTCGACTCATTAACGCAGAAGGAAAAGCCCATTTCGTAAAGTTTCACTGGAAACCTACCCTCGGGGTTCATTCATTAGTATGGGATGAAGCTCAAAAGATTGCTGGGAAAAATCCTGATTTTCATCGTCAAGATTTATACGAAGCAATTGAAAAAGGGCATTATCCTGAATGGGAGCTTGGATTACAGTTAATTCCAGAAGAAGATGAACATAAATTTGATTTTGATATTTTAGATCCAACGAAATTATGGCCAGAAGAAGAAGTTCCCGTAAAATTAGTTGGTAAAATGACACTGAACAAAAATGTTGATAACTTCTTTGCTGAAACAGAGCAGGTAGCTTTTCACCCTGGTCATGTCGTACCAGGTATTGATTTTTCAAATGACCCTCTTCTGCAAGGAAGATTATTCTCCTATACAGATACACAATTATCTCGTTTAGGGGGCCCTAATTTCCATCAAATTCCTATTAATCAGCCTGTATGTCCTTTTCATAATAATCAACGTGATGGTATGCATCAAATGCAGATTCATCGCGGTCAAACAAGCTATCATCCTAATGGATTAAATAACAATCAACCTGCAACCGTCCAAGCCGAACAAGGAGGATATGAACATTATCAAGAAAAGATTGATGGGCATAAAATTAGAGGTCGCAGTAAAAGCTTTCTTAACTTCTATTCTCAGGCTAAACTTTTCTACAATAGTATGAGCCCTATTGAAAAGCAGCACATAAAAGAAGCTTTTTGCTTTGAAGTTGGGAAGTGTAAATCAGACATGGTGAAGGCAAATGTAATTGCTCTTCTAAACCACGTCGATCGTCAATTAGCACAAGAAGTCGCTAACATTATTGGAGCTCCTTTACCTAAGGTAAATCACGAAGTAAATTCAGATGCAAATTCACCTGCACTAAGTATGTCCAATACTATTTTTAAATCTGATTCCAAAAATGTTGCAATTCTATTAAATGGTGACCCAAGCGTCTCACTTCTGTCCGAATGGATTCAAGCTTTTGTACAACACCGAATTAACTATAGCATCATAGATAATAAAATTTATCAGTTCAATGATTCCATTAAAGTAACTGATACTTATACAACAACAGACTCCTCCCTTTTTGATGCAGTATTAGTGTTTAGTAGTGAGTCTGTCATTCAACCCCCTGTTTTAGAATTTGCAGAAACTACTTTTAAACATTTTAAACCGATAGCTCATGTCCTTAGTAATCCTCATGCTTTGGACCATAGTAAGATTAAATTGGATGGAGCAGGAGTTTACAACTTAACAAATACTTCAATTGAATCATTTATAGAAGGCATTGCCCAAGGAAGATTCTGGAGCCGATAATATAATATAAGGAGCGGATTAGAATGAGTAAAAAAATTGCTATTTTAATAACGGATTATTTCGAGGACACAGAATACACAGAGCCAGCAGAAGCTTTTAAACAAAAGGGATATGAATTAACAACTATTGAAGCAGAAAAAGATAAAACGGTACACGGTAAGCAAGGAAAAAGTGAAGTCGTGATTGATAAAAGTATTGATGATGTTTCTCCAGAGAACTTTGATGCCCTCTTCATACCGGGTGGATTTTCTCCAGATATACTTCGTGCCGATGAACGTTTTGTTCGCTTTAGTAAAGCATTTATGGATGCGGAAAAACCTGTTTTCGCTATTTGTCACGGACCTCAGCTACTCATCACTGCACAAACACTTGAAGGACGCGATGTAACTGGATATAAATCTATTGAAGTCGATTTGAAAAATGCCGGCGGGAACTTTCATGACAAAGAGGTTGTCGTATGTCAAAATCAGCTAGTAACAAGTAGACAGCCAGAGGACATCCCAGCGTTTATTGAAGAATCGTTGCGTATATTAGGATAACTACTTCGGTTAACTAACCTCCTTTTATTTACATGAAAATAATGAATCAGTGGGGTTTTATTCATCCCCCACTGATTCATTAGCCCTCATCAACTGGTCGTTTACAGGAAATCCGACCACCACAAATAGCAAGATAAATAAAAAGAGGGGAATCCAAAAGTTCAGTTTTAATAATCTTTTGGATTCCCCCCTTTTCTCGCCCCAAAATTCCTTATCACTTTTCATAGGCAGTTCTCATATAGTGAAAATGACTATATAATTCCTATCCATAAGTTAAATAATGATTTCGCACATATATAAATACAAAAGATGGGAGCCTTATTTATGAATAACAATCCACCTTCAACGCCCCAAGACAACTCCGAAAACAATAGCCGTGATATTACACTGCAAACATTAAGGGTCATCGGACTCGTCGTCCTTATTAGTGGTTATATCCTCGTTGCGCTCTCTGAAGTAGGTGAGCTGAAAACCTTATTAACAAATCCGAATGCTAACCCTGATTTGGCTGAAGTTGATCCGTTTTAAAAAGAATAACATATCACCCTTCCTAAAAAAACGTAACAACTGATTCATTCAGCTGGGCAAATTTTGCGAAGTTATGGATAGAGTCATCCCCGCATTAAATACGGGGATGACTCTAATTATTGAATAACTTCTTCTAAATGATTCTTCAAGTTCCCTAAATACTTCTCTATATCCGGATTCTTCACCACATCATAACAAGCAAAACTCTTTAACGGACTCATACCGAGAAACTTTTGCACTCGGTGTAAATGACTAAGCGCTGATTCTAAACTTTCTCCTTCAAAGAACTTCGTCTTATCTCCAAATGCTTTTTCAGGTGCATTCCAAGTTGTAGAGAACATATACTCTTTCTCTTTTAATAAACCACCTGTTCCATATTCATCTGCACCTTTAAAGAACAAACCGTATTCATATACTTCATCCATATACGTTTTAAATAAGCCTGGAACACTAAACCAGTAAATTGGTGTTTGATAAATCACAACATCAGACCATAAAAACTTCTCTTGTTCTTCTTTAATATTGTAACCATCTTGAATCGTTGTTGTTTTCACATGATGATTCTCGCCTAATACAGTAACCATATAATCTACTAACGTTTTATTTAATCGCCCTTCCTTTGTACCGTATTTTTCATGTCCATTTATAATAAATATATTTTTCATCGTTTTTCTCTCCCCTATATGATCTACTCTTCAGCTATTAAGCCGAGTTGCTGCTGTAGTGTAAGATTATCTTCTAAATGCCAATCTTCTGTTATCTTTCCGTCTTTCACATGTAAAATATCAATTGCAAAAAAATTAATTTTCTTACCATTATGCGTTCCTGTAAAAGAAAGACGGGCCGTTACTTTATCACCAACAACTAATAAGTCTTCAATCTCGCAATGTATATCAGGCACAACTTTACGAAAATTTTGCGCTGCAAACTTTAATCCTTCAATGCCTTGTGGTCGCCCTTTCGGCAATGTATTATCGAAGAAATCTTTAGTAACAGTCTGCGGAATAAGTTCCTCCTTACCTGTATCCCAAAATGCATAAAAACGCTGCGCCGCATGAACCATTTCTGTCGCTTCTTTTTTACTTAGTGAGGGATCAATTGTCATTGCTTTTGGCTTTGGCATTTCTTTTAATAACTGAACTTCAGTTTTTTGTTCCACACCACATGCTACAAGCACAATACAAATAACAAATAAACTAAGAAATCTAAATAACTTTTTTATCCCCATGGAAATCACCACCTCCTTATATAAATCCTTTTTGTTTCGTATTGCTATTGTATATGCACTAACTTCCTTTATGGAAGTAGTGATATTTTTTTCATATAGTTACCAAAAGTATAGTTTTGTGATACTATAAAGCAAATTCATCCAAAAAAATTTTATGGAGGCTAGTTCCATGAACGATATAAATCCAGTTGAATTAACGAAAGGTTTACCTGGCATACCTTGTCCCATCGCTAAAACGCTTGATGTAATTAGTACAAAATGGACGTTTTTAATCATTCGTGATCTTCTTATCGAAGGAACATTACGCTTTAGTGATTTACAAAAATCAATGGATGGTATTAGTCCAAAAACATTATCGCTTCGACTAAAAGAATTAGAGTCTCAAGGCATTATAACGAGAAAAGTATATCCAGAAGTTCCGCCTCGTGTAGAGTACACATTAACGGATAAAGGAAAGCAATTAGAGGGGATTTTTATTGAATTAAAACGGTTTGGGTTAAGTTTATAAAATGAAACTTTAATCAGGATAAAACAAAAACCCCTTACCGTCGTAAGGGGTTTTATTACTTCGCAAAACTTTCAGCCAACTGTTTCTCTCTCCACATAAATGTAATGCCGAGACCAACTATTAAAACAACGCCTGAAAATGCATATGGATAATGAATATTCATATCAAATAATATTCCGCCCATCGCTGGTCCTGCGATATTTCCTAAACTCGTATAAGTCGAGTTCATACCAGCGACGAATCCTTGCTCTTTTCCGGCTGCTTTTGATAAAAATGTCGTTAAAGCTGGACGAAGTAAATCAAATGCTAAGAAAATGAAGCAAGTAACGAGAAGTACAATCCAATAATTAAAGACTACAGTTGAGACGAATGCTAATACTGCACCTACAATTAAACATATTTGAATTAACACTTTCTCACCGAACATGTCTACCAATTTGCCAAACATAAATACTTGCACAACTACCCCAAAGATTGAACTAATTGTAATAATTGCCGCAATATCTTTCGGCGAGAAACCAAATTTATGATCAGAGAATAAGCTAAACACTGTTTCATACGCTGATAATCCGAATGCGAGTACAAATACGATAATAAATGCAATTGCATACATTGGATGTAATGATTTCTTTAAATCCCCAATAAAACTTGATTCTTTCGTATTAGAAGAAATCTCTGCAAGTTCTTCTTTCGTTAACGGTTCTTTTAAAATAAAGATCGAAATCACACATGCTATAAAAGCAATTACTGCTGCAACGAAAAACGGCACACGTATACCGTATTCTGCAATAAATCCGCCGATTCCAGGCCCTATAATGAATCCAGTACTAATAGCCGCAGATAAGTATCCCATCGCCTTTGGACGTTCCTGAATAGATGTAATATCCGCAACATATGCCGTAACACCAGGCATAATAAAAGCAGCACTAATTCCGCCTAATACCCTTGCTACATAAAGCATCCATACATCTTTTCCTAATCCAAAAAGAAGCTCTGAAACACCAAAAATAAATAATCCAATGATTATCATTTTCTTTCTACCGTAAAGATCAACCCACCGGCCTGTAATAGGTGAAGTAATGAGCTGTGCCATTGCAAACACTGCAACGAGATATCCCATCGTCTTCCCTGTTAAACCCATATCATTCATAAAGGACGGCATAACCGGAATGATTAATCCAATCCCTAAAAAAGCGATAAATATATTACTCAAAAGAATGACCAATACCATCTTTTGTTCTTTTATCGGTTTCTTCACTTTTTAACACCTCTTCCCGTAAGTTCCTCTCAAAAAATAATGCCCAAGAAGCTTTTTCTCTATCCTTCTATTTGTGGGCTAGTCATGAGTAGAGATGCCCCCTACTCGTTAGAATTTCACACTATCCTTCCACACATACATACGCATTAGGTGAATGACTATCATTCAGTTTTCCTCAAAAATGAACCTACCTTTTCAGACAGGTTCATCTCACTACTTCTTTATATGTAGTGCATGTGTTAAAAAATCTAGTACTTCTGCCTTTTGTAGCTCGACTTGCTCATCATCTTTATGATCATATAGATACACTTGTTCCGCTGCTGATTCAACTAGAGCGATAAATAACTTCGCTGTTCGCTCTGCGTGAACCGAATCACGAATTTCACCAGCTTCTTTTGCCTCATTTAAAAATTCACTTAGCCACATATAAAGGGGCTCATACACAGCTTCCCATTCTTTTATATGTTCTGTAGATGCAAGACCAGCATACATTAAAGCTTGTATTTCACGATATTCAGCTATAAAGTGAAACACCGCATCTATTACTTGCGTCACTTTACTTGAGAAAGGCGCATCGTTTTGCACTTTTTCTTTCACTGCAAGTATCATCTTTTCAACCATCACTTCTGCTATTGCAGGCATAACAGATAACTTAGAAGGAAAATATAAATAGAAAGTTCCTTGCGCAATGCCAGCTAATTTCACGATATCAGAAATCTTCGTTTTTTCGACGCCCTTTTCCTGAAACACTTCAATAGCTGCATAGACAATTTTCTCTTTTTTATTCATCATCTAAACCCTTTCACACTCATATTGAATGACTGTCACTCATTTTATAAGATAATCGATTGTACTGTCAATGATAGTGAACTCTAAGAGGAAATCATTTTTTTATAATAAAATCTCCTAATAAACAATTAGGAGATAAAAATACAATATACCTTTAAGAAAGTGCCTTTAATCCTGTCACTCCACATACAATAAGAAACACACTAATAATACGCGCTTTACTTTTCGACTCACCAAACAAGAACATGTTTAACAAAACTGCACCTGCTGTTCCGATACCAATCCAAACCGCATACGCGACACTTACTTGTAAAAATAAGAAGGAAGTATACAAAAATGCGAAGGATGTAGCAAACCCACCTATATAAATCGCACCATTGGCTAATGTCTTATCTTTACTATACATTTTAAGTCCTATCACACCGACTATTTCACTAATTGCAGCACAAAATACGAAAAACCAACCCATTTTTAAGCAGCTCCTTCCACAGTTTCTTCTTTATTGTCAGCTAACTTTAAACCGATAACGCCGGCTACTACCATAAGAATGAAGAATAGTTTGCCTGCGCTGAAACTTCCACCGAAAAGAAATACATCCATTAAGAAAGTACCTACCGTACCAGCTCCAGCGAAAACAGCATATACAGTTCCTGTTGCAAGATGTTCACACGCTTTAGAAAGGAGGTGAAAATCAACAGCGATAACTCCTAAAATAATAATCCAATGCCACCAAGTATTAGCCGTATTAAAACCAAACACCCAAAAAATTTCAAAGATACATGTTAATATGACATATAACCAAGCTCTATTTTTCATACCTCTCACCTCTTATGACTGACTATCAGTCATTTTTATTTTAAAAAAATATACTCTTTCATCAATACTATATAAAAACAAATATCATCCTCATTTACCATTTATATTTGTTCCGTTTCCAAGTAAACTGCATCCTGTCATACAAAGTGACTGAATGTCATTCATATATATTGTACATGAACATTTTAAAAACTGTCAATGCCGAAAGTTTATTTAAAATTTCTTTCATCTGATTTGTATATTTCCTAATAATCTGTCAATAATGCTAGTAACATAATATTTTCTCCACTCCCCCTTGGAGAGATCCCTTGAATGGAGCAGTTAGCTTTTGCTAGCTGCTCTTTTTTATTTATCCGCACACTATGATGAAATACTCATAGATCAAATCCATTTTTCATCACATAACAACATCTATTTATTTTCCAATGAGCTTTTGTATGTACGAATTTTATTCTCAAGCATCTTCTCTGTAACCTCTAAGTTTTCTCTTTGAATCTGAATAGATTTCCTATGATCTTCTAGGAGCTGTAAACGAGCTTCTGTTGTATGCACCCCTTCTGTATATAATCTAGCGTATTCTCTTATTTTCGCTATTGGCATTTGCGTTTGTTTTAATTTCATTACAAACTGCAACCACTTTTTATGTGACTCTTCGTAAAGTCGATTTCCATTTGTATCACGATTTGCAATTAATATATTTTCCTTTTCATAATAACGTAGTGTATGTGTGCTCACGCCTAATAATTTTGCTACCTCACTAATTGTGTACATACTAAAGCTCCCTCCACATGCTTACCCTCATATATTTTATGACCGTATCAAATTTATAAAAAACATTTGACTTAGAGTATACTCTAACAAATACAATCTAACCATAAATGAATTTGAATTTAGGGGGATTTTATATGAAATACACGGTTATTACTGGTGCAAGTTCCGGAATTGGTTATGAAGCAGCTTTAGCATTTGCATCTCGCGGAAAAAATTTAGTACTTGTAGCTCGAAGACAAGAAGAATTAAACGGATTAAAATTAAAAATTAACGAAATGCATCCGGAGTTGGATGTTGTCATTCGAAGAACTGATTTATCTGTTACTGAAGATGTTTATAAACTTTATGAAAGCCTACAAGCTTTTCAAATTGAAACGTGGATTAACAACGCAGGTTTTGGTAATTTCGCCTCAATTGCTGAACAAAATTTAAATAAAATCGAAACGATGTTACATGTAAATATAGAAGCACTAACAATACTCTCTTCTCTTTTCGTTCGAGATTATTCAATGGTTGATGGAACACAGCTTATTAACGTTTCATCGGGCGGCGGATACACAATTGTTGCTGATGCTGTTACGTATTGCGCTACGAAATTCTATGTAAGTGCATTTACAGAAGGGTTGTCTCACGAACTGAAAGAACAAGGCGCAAAACTGCAAGCAAAAGTTTTAGCTCCTGCTGCAACTGAAACAGAATTTGCGAAGCGTTCATTTGATATTGATGAATTCCAATACGATAATGTTGTACCAAAATTCCACACTGCAAAACAAATGGCACAATTTATGCTCGACCTTTATGATAATGATAAAGTTGTAGGAATTGTCGACGGTTTAACGTATAACTATGAACTTAAAGATCCACTTTATAATTTTGCCGTGAGACAAAAGAATTCAAATTCTTAATAACCTGTCCATTTCTTATTGAAATATATATTCCCACTATATATGTAAATAATAGTGGGAACTTTTTCCCTATAAATTTTTCATCCAACATACCGAACCATCGCCACTTCATCACAATAATCCACCTTTGGGCAATGTCTACAATCAATCCATACTTTCTCTGGCAACGTTTCTTTATTTACAAAATCAAATCCACACTTTTGAAAAAATACTGTTTCATATGTTAAGGAAATTACTCTTCTTACATTTATTTTCGTAGCTTCCTCCATTACATGATTTACGAGCATACGCCCTATCCCTTTCCCTGCATATGTATGCGAAACTACTAACGATCGTATTTCTGCAAGATCTTCCCCTAATACATGTAATCCAGCAACTCCAACAATTCTCTCGTCTTCTTTCATAACATATAAACATTGCAAATATTGATAAAGAGACAAAAGGGAACGTGGTAAAACCACTCCCTCTTTTGCATAAACCTCAATAAGACTATAAATTTCTTTCACATCACTCGTCACCGCATTACAGATTTTCATATTACATCCCCTTGCCCTCGATATTAATATTTATAACTTTAAATGAATTTTAATACATAATTTTATATAATAATACAGCTCTCTTTTCTCCTCGTCAATCACTTTATGCAAACAAAAAACCAAGCAATCTAATTGATGCTCGGTTCCTCATCTCGTATCGGCAATACCGTCGAATATTTAATTTCACGAAGTGCTAAACTTGTCTGTATCCTTGTAATACCAAGCTTATTCAGCTTTCTAATAAACTGCTCCAGTTCTTTACGATCACGATTTGCAACCTTTAATAAATAATCGTATTCTCCTGTTAAACAGTGACATTCTAACACTTCCGGCATCGATTCTAATTCTTTCTCCAACACTTCCAACTTGTCAAATTGATGAATATTCGTACTCATAAAAATAAAACATAATAAATCAAACCCAAGCTTTTCTTGATTTAAAATCGCAACTTGCTTATCGATGAAACCTTCCCCATCTAACCTTTTTATTCTTGCATGCATCGCAGCCGGTGATAAATTAACGCGACGTGCCAGCTCTGCATTACTTACTTGTGACTCCTTCTGCAATATATCTAAAATTTGTACATCCAAATCATCCAACACTTTAATAACAGACGACTCCATTACAATTCCCCCTTTTTTCTTACCGATGATTATTCGAAAAAACACCTTATAATTTATCCAAAACTGAATATCATTCCGCAAATATCATTCACAGATAAATATTTTATCGAGTTTTTACCATTATACAAAAGAATATATTATACAATAAAGAAAAATGCTAAAATTATTTACAATTCGTATTGATTACAAAAAGGGGATTTTAGCATGCCTTATTTTTACGTCTTTTTACTATTACTAACGAGCTTATTATGGGGAGGAAATTTTGTCGTTGGAAAATCACTCGTCGATCATGCATCGCCGATGACACTGACAAATTTAAGATGGATGATTGCGATTGTTTGTTTATTACCAATGGTATGGTTTAAAGAAAAGAAAATCCTTCCACCACGTACCGCAATACTTCCGTTAATATTGATGGGAATTTCAGGGGTCGCTCTTTTTAACATCTTTCAATTTTTAGCATTAGAAAAAACATCCGCTACGAATGTAGGTCTTATCTCTACTTTGAATGCAATTTCAATCACATTATTTTCAGTATTATTTCTAAAAGAAAAAGTAAATACACTTCAAATCCTATCCATGATTCTTTCATTCTTCGGGGTTATCCTCGTCCTATTAAAAGGTGATTTCTCGCTTTTATTTTCACTACATTTTAATAGCGGTGATTTATGGATGATTGCAGCAGTTTGTATTTGGGGAATCTATTCTGTTTGCAGTAAATGGGCAACAAAAACAACTACACCACTTATGGCAACGTTGTACTCTGGTATTTTCGGCGTTATTTTATTACTACCGTTTAACATAGGTAGCTTCACTGTTTCAAATATAAATACTTCTTTCATCACATCACTTTTATATACTGGGCTTATTTCGACAGTTCTTTGTATGGTATTTTGGAATATTGGTGTACAAAAATTAGGCGCAACTACATCAGGTATTTTTCTAAACTTCAATCCAATCTTCACAGCCATTTTAGCATTCATATTCCTCGGAGAAGAATTAACGTGGATACAAATTTTAGGGACAATTGTCGTTGTAACAGGATGTTATTTATTTTCTCATTTCAAAACTGTTGCCGTTCAGCCTGTTAGACCTTTAATGCGAAAACATTCTTAATAAAAAAACATCGTCATCTAGGTTGGCGATGTTTTTATTTACTCTTCATTTCTTTTATATACTGCTTTTCCTCTTCTGGCGATAAACGTTCCGTCGCCTTGCCGGTATCTCCACCTTGAAGGCTCCATAAAAAGTTATGCTCCTCAACAGTTTGAGAAAAATCTCCTTTTTCCCATCTATTTATAATAGAAAATAACTTCATTTTATATTGAAAACCTGTACTATTTTCAATATCTCTTTTTACATTAGAAATTTCCTTTTTTGTCATCTCTACAAATCCCCATTTTTCAGAGGATTTTACCTTTTGATGCACCATTTTATGCATAGTAGAAATAATTTCACCTTCACTAATTTGCGGGGCTTCTTCTGCAGCTTTTTTCTCTTTTTCGTTTGCCGCTTGCTCGGTTTGAATATTTGTATTTTCTTTTTCCACATATGCAAGCAATTTCTTTCCGCCAACTATAGAAGAGATGATTACCATAATGGTAATACATATACCTACAATCCATTTAAAAAGCATTAGCTCTTCATCGCTTCCCTAACAATATGACTATCTACATACTGCTTAAACTTCACGATTTTTCCATTTTCAAGCTGCCATATATGAACAAATTCTGCTTCAAATGATTTTCCTGTTTCTTTATAAACTCCAGAATACATACCTTCAGCAATAATTACATCTTTTCCGTTTACTTCATGATATGTATTTACACTTGCTTTATAATCATCCCATTCTGATCCTAAACGGCTAAATACATTTTCCATTATAGCTTCTACGCCTGTATATGTTCCGCCATACGGGAAACCTTCTGCCTCTGTCCATTCCACTTTTTCAGAGAGGGCTTCTGCTAAATGCTTTGCATTCGAAGAAGCTGATCCTTCATACGTGCTTTGAATAATTTCTAAATTTGATTTAGGCATATTACTTCCTCCCGTTTATTTATTTTCACACAAGACGTAACCAATGAAGTTACATCTTGTATAAAAAAATATTTAAATTATTTCATTCGTAATCCATCAGTTGTAATCATTATAGTTACAATAATTCTTCAAGTCAACAATTTATAAATAAAATTTACTTCGTTTTCATTACTTTCTCTTTTAAGAAACGATCTACATATCCTTCTGCTTTTACTACGAATAAATACGCACCCATTGATAATAATGCAAGATCTAATTCATATCCTGGATTCTTTCCATCTCCTAATAAACCTGCTGCTCCATTTACCTTTACGATAGCTCCAGCTAAAATAAGAGCGAATAACAATCCTACATATCGTACACCTAAACCGATAATTAATAATATACCACCAACTAATTCTACAGTTGCTACGCCGTATGCAAGGCCACCTGGTAAACCGATGCTCGTAAACCATCCTGCTACATTATCGATACCTGATTGAAACTTTGCTAAACCGTGTGCAAAGAACGTAACTCCTAACACGATACGAATAATTAAATTCCCAATATATTGATTCATTTTGAACTCTCCTTTTTGTTTTGTTATGGTGAACTTTTATTTACAAGTCAAAACAATACGGTATTTTATTTCATTCGTCAAATACTTTTTTAAAGAAAACAAAAAACATTATCCGTTTTACGGATAATGTTTTCCTACAAAATAGCGCTAATTCAAGCTTTTATTCTATCGCATAGAAAAAGTTGAAACATTTTTCCAGCGCCAATATAAGGCAGTAAAGAAACGTCCTCTTCCACAACTATTCCAACAACATTCACTTTCTCATCTACAGGTAAATCATGTGTAGCAACTTGCATCTCCCCTGCATATCTACCGTACAATTCATTATCAATTGTAATGCTGCCTTTCTTTCTTACAATTGTATGCATCGGCTGTAAAACCACTCTATTTCCTTCCCTTGATTCTACAGATCGAATAACATCACGAGCCGGATCTAGTCTATTTGTATGCACTTGCTCCACCACTTTTAATACTTCTTTATCAGTTATAAATGATTTGTAACGCAATGGAATAATCCCTCTACTCGCACTAGCTACTTCTTGCATACTTTCCAAACTTGCGCTTATATCTCCAATCAATACTTTATCAACACCACAATCTTGAACAAGTTCTAAGCACGCTTCAAGCGGGCGCATATTGCGATGTTTTTCTAACGTTGGTAACCCTTCATATAACGGACCACGTTTTTCCGCATCTCCTGGAATAAATGCCATCGTTTTTATTCCGCACTCCTGTAAATATTGATTTTGTTTTTGTAAGAAGGACTTTGCTAGTCCCGTCTCTGGACGTGGATAAAAATTATGCCACGCTTCTACATTCTCTACTCGTATATGTTCTGTAAGTAATTCTTTCCAAAATGGCTTTGTAATCGTACTCGCATTTAAAGCTACTTTCATCTTATGAGATACGCTTGCAATTTCTTTTGGCGCAATGCCGTAATCCATTCTTAAACCGGTAATGCCCCAGTCCAATAGCTCTTCCACATTTTCATATGTTAGCCCTAAATGGTGTAACGATTTTGGAGAAACATCAACCATTAACTCCATTTCATGTGCAAGAGCTTGTTTCCCTAATATTTGAATTAACTCTTTATACGTATTTGGATCATCTTCTGGAATGTGCAGTGATGTAAAAATAGATGTAAACCCATTTTCCTTCGCTATTTTTAGCCACTCTTCTTGTTTCTCTACTCGTTCTTTTGAAAGATAAATGGAAACTCCGATCATATAAATCTCCCTTTCTATTAATAGAAAAAGAGAAAGGAATCCCTTTCTCTATATGTTTTCTGCCATTTCTTCTTTAAATCCGAAGAAGTACGTAAAGATAAATCCGAAAGCATATGCAATTACTAAACCTAAGAAATAGAGTAAATATTTATTTTCAGCAATTAACGGAATTAAAGATAGCCCTGATACGCCAATTCCAAGAGAAGCTGTTTGCATAACTGCTTGGAATGCACCACCGACAGCCGCTCCTAAACAAGCAGTAATAAACGGTTTCCCAAGTGGTAATGTCACCCCGTATAATAACGGCTCACCAATTCCTAAAAAGCCAACTGGCAATCCACCTTTAATTACGTTACGAAGTCGTTTGTTTTTTGTTTTCACATAAATCGCAATCGCTGCGCCCACTTGGCCAGCACCAGCCATTGCAAGCACTGGTAATAAAGGTGTTACGTGTGTTTGATTAATAAATTCCATATGAATTGGTGTTAAACCGTGGTGTAATCCGACCATAACAAGTGGTAAAAATGTTCCAGCTAGCACTGCCCCAGCAAATGCCCCACCAACATTTAAAATTGCGTTAATACCGCTCGTAATACCATCAGATAAGAATCCCGCTGCTGGCTGAATCGCTAACATCGTAACTATACTTACAGCTAATACAGTAATAAGCGGTGTTACAATAATATCAACTGCATTTGGCACTGCTTTTCGTACTTGTCTTTCCACTACAACCATAAGCCATGCTGCAAAAATAACTGCAAACAATCCGCCCCGTCCGGGCACTAATGCTTCACCAAACAATTTTACGTTTGCCATCGCCGGGTTGAAAATTAAAATACCAGCAATTGCCCCAAGAACCGGTGTCCCGCCAAATTCTTTCGCTGTATTCCAGCCGACTAAAATTCCTAAGAATGTAAAGATACCGCCGCCAATGAGTAGTAACATTTGTAACCACGTTGCATTTGGATCAGCACCAGCATTTTTCGCAAAGTTAGCAACCCCGTTTATAATTCCTGACGCAACAAGCCCCGGAATTAATGGGATGAAAATACTTCCTATTTTTCGTAAAAAGTTTTTCACCGGTGTATTATTTTTCTTCTTAATCTCTGATTTCATCTCTTGCCCAATATCTTCAAGGTAATGATCTGCTACCTCACCAATTCGTAGTCCTGTCAAACCTTCCATTTCAGCTGCTACTTTATTTACTGTTCCTGGACCAACGACAACTTGAAGCGTCTCATCTTCTATAACACCCATAACGCCTTCAACTTTTTTCAAAAGGTCCATATTTACTTTACTTTCATCATGAAGCGTTAAACGTAGTCTCGTCATACAATGAGCAATACTACGAATATTTTTTATTCCCCCAAGTTGCTCCGAAATTTCCTTGGCCATTCTCTCTTCTTTCTTCATAATAGAATCCCCCTCCCTATTACTTTATAGTGCTTTCTTCACAAACCCTTTTGCGTATTTTAGTTTCTCCAGTGCTTCCCCATACTCACACTGCAACAACACCATAACAATGGCAGCTTTTACGTTACGTTCTGCCTTTTCATAATACTCTGTTGCTACTTCATAACTAGCGCCTGTTGCTTCCACAATAATTCGTTTTGACCGTTCTACTAACTTTTCATTTGTGGATTGAACATCTACCATTAAGTTTTTATATACTTTTCCTACACCAATCATCGAAGCTGTTGAAATCATATTCAGCACTAATTTTTGTGCTGTACCAGCTTTTAAACGCGTTGATCCTGTTAATATTTCTGCACCTGTCTCTACTTCCACATTTAACTTTGCATATTTACTTATTTCAGCATTTTTATTACAAGAAATACTTGCTGTACTCGCTCCTACGCTCTGTGCGTATTTCAAGCCGCCAATTACGTAAGGAGTTCTACCACTTGCAGCAATTCCAATCACTGTATCTTTCTCATTTAATCCAATACTTTTTAAATCTTCTTCCGCTAACTCTTCGCGATCTTCGGCACCTTCCACCGCCTTAGTAAACGCTTTCAATCCACCTGCTATAAATCCTTGCACCATTTTATCATCCGTGCCAAATGTCGGCGGACATTCCACTGCATCTAGAATACCTAAACGACCACTCGTACCAGCACCAATGTAAATTAAGCGTCCCTCTTCTTCAAAAGATTTAATAACAGTCTGTACAACCTTTTCAATTTGTTCTATCTCTTTTTCAACTGCTAACGCAACAGTTCGATCTTCTTCATTCATACTTTGCAACACTTCTTTTATGCTCATTTCATCCAGATTCATTGTTTTCTCATTACGATGTTCTGTCGATAAATTTTCTAACATATTTCCACCCTCTTTGAAATTATATTTCACACTTTTATTATAACTTTAAGAAACTAAAAATCAATAAATCTTTCTTATTTTATGAAATAAAATTTCACAACATGACATATTTGTGTCAAAGATAATAAAAAAGATGAGTCTCCTCATCTTTTCTTCTACTTTAACTTCCGTAACCGCAACGCTTCTTCTCGCGTCTCCATAAATTGATCCAATACTTTATTACCAATTCGATTGAAAGTAATAACATATAAAGCATCGATCATATTCAATTGTGTCATTCTCGAAGCAATACTCGCAATACGATGATCTTGTTCTACATCTGGCATACAAAGGCGAATATCCGCTTCTTTATATAGGGGTGATGATTGATCTAATTTCGTAATTCCAATAACAGTTGCACCTTGTCTCTTTGCATACTGCGCCATTTCAAGCACATCTTTCGTTCGACCAGATGTTGAAATCGCAACAAATATATCGCCTTCTTTTAAATTCGTCACAAGTGGCAACATCATATGAAAATCAGATAGCATCATCGCTGTAAATCCAAGCCGCGTAAATTTATAAGCCCCGTCCATTGCTGGCGTAGCTGATCCGCCTACTCCGTAAAATATAATTTTGCCCGCATTGACAATACGATCCGCTGCTTTCTCAAGTTCCCTCTTATCTATTGCAGTAACACTCGCCTCAATTGCAGCTTTATTCACATAAGTAACTTTATTAAATAAATCATACGGTCCATCTTCCGTATTCATCACTGAAAAATCGTTAATATTATAATCAGCAATCGTTAATTCACGAACGAGTGCTATCTTAAATGCTTTAAAACTTCCGATTCCAATCGATTTACAAAAGCGAACGACACTCGCTTCACTTGCGCCTGCATTCGTTGACACTTCTTTCGTCGTTAAATTCGGTACAATCTCTGCATTCTCCATTATGTACATGGCAACCTTCTTTTCAGCTGGTGAAAATTGATCCATATTACTTTCAATTTTAAATAGTAATGTTGAAGCTTTCACTATTTAACCTCCACTTCTTACGGTTGCGTTCACTTATTTTCTCTTGCTTCAAGAAGGTAAAAACCATCATCACCAGGAGGATGAAACACATTTACAATGCGATTCCCTTTTTGATAAACAGTTCTTTCCCCTTCTGTCCACTTCTTTTCCCAACCGTTCATCCAAATCGCAACATCAGGTAAAAAAGCAGTATATTTCAGCTTCTGATTGTACTCACCATCTGCTTCTTTCGAAAAAATAGAAACCGGAAAATCGTTCACTTTTGATTCTTTCCATGCAGTAAATGGTATACATACTGCAATAAGTACGATTACACCGATAACCTTCTCCTTCGTAATCTTCACACTTCCCTCTCCTTGTCATATCACATACATAGATTTTACCATAATTACAAACCCTTCATACTATATGATCATTGCTTTTTGGAATAAAAAAAGAGCTTACCTACATCAGATAAGCCCTTCCTCTCTATACAAAATATTTCTTCAAAAGTGGCGGTGTAATAATCGTCGTCAATATAACAACAATAACAATCGCTGTGAAATTTTCTTTCGCTAATAAATTCGCCGTAAGTCCATTTGCTGCGATGATAAGCGCTACTTCACCACGTGATACCATCCCCGCGCCAATACTAATAGAAGATTGGAGATTAAAACCTGTCAATTTCGCTCCTAAACCTGATCCAATTAACTTTGTGAAAATTGCAATGAGGGTCATAATAATAATGAACCAAAGCTGGCTTCCAATGCCTTGAAATGTAATTTCCATTCCGATACTTACGAAGAATACTGGAACAAATATTGCATAAGCAATCGGTTCAATTTTATGTTCCACTTCATGCTTATACTCTGTTTGAGAAATAGCAATTCCTGCTGCAAATGCTCCAATAATGCCTGCAATTCCCATCATTTCACTGTAATAAGAAAAAGAGAAGCAAATAATAAGAGCCGCGCTAATTAACGCTTCTGTTACACGAAGCGGGACAAGCATCTTCATAATCCAAGGAACGACTTTCCAAGCAATAAAAACAATACTTACAAAGAAAATAATTTTCTTTGCAATGACAAGTGTTATATTTACATCTTGTGTTCCTAAAAAACTCATTACAAATGCCAATAAAATAACGACAATGACATCATCAAATACGGCAGCACCTAAAATTGTTGTACTTTCTCTCGTATTCATTTTCCCTAAATCACGTAGCGTCTGCACCGTAATACTAACCGATGTTGCGCAAAGTAATAATCCTAAAAAAATGGCATGGGACTGCATTAATCCAAACAGCAATCCTGTTACATAACCACCGATGAAAGGAAAAATAATTCCACCAGCCGCTACTGCAAATGACGATTTCAAATTCCGATTTAACTCTTCTAAATCTGTTTCAAGTCCCGCCATAAACATAAGTAACAAAACACCAATCTCACTCAGTTCATCAATTAGTTCAGAACTATTAATAATACCGAGTACAGCTGGACCGATAATAATACCGACAATTAACTTACCAAGTACAGAAGGCTGACCAAGTCTCACACTAATGTCACCAGCTAATTTCGTACAAAGTAAAATGACGACAAGTTCAAAATAAAATAACATAGCATCTGCTCCTACTTTAACTTTAATCAGTGGGTCGTTAACCCCCGTCCATTTCTGCAAGTAGTTTCCCCTATTGATCCGCATTTTATTTGTCATATTTTTATTTGACAAAATATTCTGAATTATATTAAGATTAATCCAGCAATTTTAAAAAACTACATACCATAACTGCACCTCCACTTACTTACTCTTTTTTAATGGGCTCATACTATAGTCGCAGTTATGGAAATGAAAAAACGGGGGGAGAGTCCAAAGTGAAGTCATTATTACGAAAAAAAGCGCTTAGTACTGAATCACCAAAGCAGCTAGATAGAACATTAACTGCACTCGATTTAACGTTTTTAGGGATCGGCGCCGTAATTGGGACAGGGATCTTTGTATTAACAGGTATTGTTGCAGCAAAACATTCTGGTCCTGGTATTATGCTATCATTCCTTATCGCTGCATTTACTTGTGCTTGTGTAGCCTTTTGTTATGCTGAATTTGCTTCTTCTATTCCTGTCTCAGGAAGTGTGTATACTTACGCATATATGACAGTCGGAGAAGTCGTCGCCTTCATCGTCGGATGGTGTTTAATGCTCGAATATTTACTTGCAGTCGCGGCAGTAGCTGTCGGTTGGTCTGGTTATTTGCAATCATTACTACAAGGATTCAATATACACCTGCCCGCCATAATCGCCTCGGCCCCCGGCGTAGGAAAAGGTGGTCTCATCGATTTACCAGCTGTCTGCATTTTACTTCTTATTACTGGCCTTTTAAGTTTTGGTATACGTGAAAGTGCACGCATTAATAATATTATGGTTCTTATTAAACTAGCTGTTATCATTGCCTTTATCGTAGCAGGTGCAAAATATGTAAAACCTGAAAATTGGACACCGTTCATCCCATTCGGATACGACGGTATTATTACTGGGGCTGCCACTGTGTTCTTCGCCTTTTTAGGTTTTGATGCAATCGCAACCGCTGCAGAAGAAACGAAAAAACCGCAGCGTGACTTACCAATTGGTATTATCGGTTCTCTTCTTATTTGTACTGTTTTATATATGATTGTATCTTTCGTTTTAACAGGTATGGTTCCTTATACGCAATTAGACGTCTCTGATCCAGTTGCATTTGCATTGCATTTCGTTGGTGAGGATACAATTGCAGGACTACTCGCTGTCGGAGCGATGACTGGAATGACAACCGTTCTCTTAGTCGTTATGTATGGACAAGTTCGCGTTTCGTATGCAATGAGCCGTGACGGTCTACTTCCAAAAGCGTTAGCACGTGTAAATAAAAGAGTAAAAATCCCTTTATTAAATACGTGGATTACTGGCGTTGTTGCCGCTTTATTAGCAGGACTTTTAGATTTACATTTGCTAGCGAATTTAGTAAACATCGGCACGTTAACAGCCTTTACATTCGTTTGCTGCGCAGTACTTATTTTACGAAAAACACATCCTGATTTAAAACGTGGATTCCGTACACCTTTCGTACCTGTATTACCAGTTGTCGCGATTCTTTGCTGCTTATATTTAATGATCAATTTGTCTAAAACAACATGGATTAGCTTTGCAGTTTGGCTTATAGTCGGCTTATGCTTCTATTTCTTCTACTCTAGGAAACATAGTCATTTAGCTACCGAAAAAACGAATGATGAAAAGAAAAAAGCATAACAAAATAGCTCGCCGTTTTAGCGGCGAGCTATTTTTCTGTACTATTATATTTTTTCGTTAACGACTGTAAAATGAAAAATATGCCGATGCAAGCTGTAAACCATGCCCAATTTCCTATTGGCGTTGCGTATTTAATAATTCCAATACCTACAAGTAATAGGAAAATAATCACCTGATATATGAGCTTCCACTTTTGCATATATTCCCTCCTTTACTTCGTTCCCTTCTTTTTATTCTTCCAGGCATTCAAACTATCAAAGAAAAAGTTAATAAATAACGTTCCTAGTCCTGCTAATAAGAAAGTCATTAAAAATAAAACCCAAATACTTTTCTCTTTTAAGAAATAATATCCTACAAGGAGCACAACCGCAATCCATACATATTCAAGAATTCTTTTTAGCTTTTTCTGTTCCAAATTATTCGCTCCTTCATTCTATACTACTTTTAGTATAACAAAAAAGAAGCCTATCATGATAAGCTTCTTTTCTTCTCTCTTATTTGTTTATGCTTTTTTCAACAAGTGAAATCGTATACTCTAATGTACGATTCATCGTTTCTACCTGTGCATCTTTTACTTTTACATCTTTCACTACAGCTTCGGCCACTGTAATTTTTTGAATCAGTGCTTTCATTGAACCGTCCGTTACATTTGCATCTTGCGCTTTTTTCACTACTACTTTTGCAGATTCAATATTGATTTGTAATTTTTCTTTCGGTGTTTTCGGTTGTTCTACTACTTTAGATTGTACAAATGTTACATTAGCTGTTTTTAATTCGTTATATGTTTGAATAATTTGTTCCCCAGTACTTCCTACATTTTCAAATGCTTGCTTTGCAATGTTATAGCTTTTCTCTAGTTCTTGAAATGCTTCCTTTGAATATTGACCTGGCTTATCACCAAACTCATACGTACCAGCTAACACTTCTTTCACTTTTCCAAGCTCTTCATATAACGCGTTCACTTGCTCTAACTTCGTACGGTTAGAGAACTCATTGTACGCCGCTAATACTTCTGAAGAACTTAACGCTTTACTATATAATTTCGCAAGCGCGATTTGTCCATTTAACGGAATACCACCATTTCCGTTACTATCAGGATCCGCTCCAAATGCAAATGGTACGTTTGGATGATACACTTTCCCAGTAGCTGGCTGACTATTTACTTTTTTACCATCTACGTAAATTGCCACTTCACTTCCGTTATACGTTCCTGTTAAATGATACGTTTTGTTCGCTTCTAATTGAACTCCAACACGTTTATAGCTGCCACCAATGTGAGCCCATAATTCAACATATCCACTTCCTGTAGACTCAAATCCAATTCCGCCGCTCTCTGTATTTTGCAAAATACCTTGGCCACGGATTTGATTCATTGAAAATACCGTTTCTAGCGTAAATGTATTTGCTACTTTCTCTTTTTGTGCTGCTGAAAATGGAAGGTATCCAAATGTATTAGATTGTCCGTTTAACTTCATCACATTCTTTTTCAATGCTTTATCATATTCAATAGTCACATTGCCTTTCACATCACCTTTTGTACCAAATGGTGAATTGTCTTTAAATGTACCATCTGCAAAGTTTACATCGAAAACATCAGCTTTTGGTACTTTCACATTCGGGTCAATATTATCTTTTTTCGTAGTAATTTCCGCAGTTAACGGCTGTGCGGTTTCATTGCCAAATGAATCAATTGCAACGACTTCAAGTGTATATGTTTTCCCGCCATCTAATCCTGCAAGTGTAAATGTAAGGTCTTTTGGCACTGGATCACGATAAAACTCTGAGAATGCTAACAATTTATTCTTTATTTCTCCCGTTTGCTTATCTCTAGCTTGTACACGATAAGAATGAACAAGAAGGTTGTCCAATGCTTGTGGGAATGTTACTGTTGCCGCATTTTCTGTTACATTTGATACAGCAAGCTTTGCATCCTTAGCAAAGTAAGGCTTTTCTTTATCACGATCTTCTACATGTGTAAATGTTTCTTTCTTTGCTGGTAATTTAATTTTCCAAGGCTCGCCTGTCCAAGAATTCGTATGGAAATCACGACGATTAATCGTTACTTCTTTATCATCTACTTCTACTAATAAACCTTGGCTTAACGTACTAGCTCCTGGCGGGATATTCCCTTGTACTTTACCACCTTCAACTTCCATATAACTTACTGAAGAAGTACCAACTGATGTAAAGTCTTTTTGATGAATCGATCTTGGATCGTCTAACGGATAATGCGAATGACCCGAAAATGTAATAACTTGTGGATATTCCTTTAATACTGTATTAATTTTTGCACTATCTTGTGTTCCCCATTCATGACTACCGTACACTGTATCTTTAATATGTTGATGTAAAAATACGAAAATTGGTTTTGTTGGATCATCTTTTTGCGCTTTCGCCATTTCTTCTTTTAACCAATTAATTTGCTTGTCTGAATAATATCCGTGAGTTGTTCCATTCTCTGGAGACATAACAAGGAAGTGATAACCTTTTACCACTTTATGATAATAAATTGATTCCATACCTGTTTTTTCTAAAAACCTCTTTTGTGCTCCAGCTTCTGATAAGCCGTTCCAATAATCATGATTCCCTAGGGAGTTCATTCGTACCGCATCTTTATTTGCATTTTCATTATATACTTGCATGAAACGATCATACTGTTGTACCGATCCTGAATCAGTAAAATCTCCCACAATTACGAACGCATCTTGCTTCGGTGCTAATGTATTAAACTGTTCAATCGCTCTTTTCCAGCGAAACGTATCATCCGTTCCACTATTTTTAATATGCACATCACTTACAACTGGAAAAACTATCTTCTTCTCACTTGATGCCTTTTCTTGCTTTTTCTCTTCTGCCTTGACTGATGTACTCCACGGAAATGATACGAACGCTAATACAAAAACCATTAATAATCCAATAAGGCCTTTTACTTTTCTTAAAGCATTTCTGTCCACGTGAATCCTCCTCATAATAATTGATTCATTACAAGGGCTATTTTATCTAATACATGTTAATGTCGTTTAAATAACAAATGAACTTTATTAGATTTTTGTAAATATACAGTTAATTAGAAATTAAGTCCAACATTCCTCATACTATTGTATACAACCACCTTTTGTCTAAAAGAGTCTGATCATTCTTTTCCTATGACTATTCACATATAATCTTTTCTATAACGCTAATGATAAGTTAAGGTTTAAGCCTATTAGACAATCTTAATTTTTAATATTTCCTTCTTTTTTAACACATCGGCCATGCTTTTACATTTAATAGTAGTAAAAGACAACTTAAAAGGAGGGGTTGTATTGAAGAATAAAAAAAATATCGGCTGTTTCGCTCCTTTATCTATCATTTGTCCAGACCCTTGTCCACCGCCCCCTCCTCCAAATCCAGATTGCGAGCGAGTAACAAATGAATTTGCAGGGAATTTCCTCATAACGAATAACACCATCCCATCTGCCAAAGATGCATCACAATCAATGATACTATGGCAAAGTGATGGGATACTACTTATATCAGGTACTGTCTCGGTTTACAATAGTACTAGCAGCACCGAAGCAATTACAATTCAAATCGTTGGAACAGTAACCAATATTTTCACTGTGTTTCCTGGTAATACAATATCGTACACAGGAAAAGACCTACAGTCGGTCAATATTATCAATATAACAAGTAATCCTTCACTATATTTAGAAGGCAAGTACTGTTGCGAATTTACATGTTGCTTATAGAATACCAATTTCATTATTTCCTTAATATAAAAAGCATACCGTTCACGGTATGCTTTTTATGAGATTGGATAACGTACTGTAATACAAAACTCTCCTTGATTAACAGTCGTTCCTGTCGTAGTAATTCGGACAGTAGTAAAATATCGGACAGTGAAAGTACCACTACTTTGTGGTTGTACAGTAATTGTATCAACTACTGTTGCACCTACTAAAAAATCAACTGTAATCGGGTTGGCTCCTACATCATATTTCACGTAACCTGAACCATATACTTCTTGCGTGATATTATTTGTATATACAATTTGAGTACCAGCACCTGTAATAGACCAGTCTGTACATACTTGGTCTTGCACAAGTGTTTTATTAGAACAACAAGACAAACTGGAACTTCTCATTCCCATTTCGATCCTCTCCTATTCTGCTATGAAAGTAGATAACGTGTTGTAATACAAAATTCTCCCTGATACGTTCCAGCAGGTGTTGCAGGTAACACAACTTGTATACTATCAAAGCGACGATACGTAAAAGCAATACTCGTTCCTGGGTTTAATGTTTGTGTATCAATTGTACCCCCAGCAGAATCAAGCGCTTCTACAGTAATTGGGCCTGGTCCAACATCATATTTAACAAAACCAGTACCAACTACGTTTTGGTTAATATTATTTGTATAGAGAACATTATCAATTGCTGTTGCAACTACAGTAGCAGACCACGGACTACACACTTTATCTTGCACATAATTTTTATCTGGACAACAAGTTAATGCGGACCCTGAGCACTCACAAGACATAGTTGTTTCCCCTCTCTCTTTTATATTCCCTATATGTGTATGTCCCTCAGAGTCTTTTGCCTGTACTATTCATCTATTTTCAAAAAATATTCAAATGACTAGATAGATTCCGTTTTGTTTCTTTTCTTCATATATTTATAGACAAAGATACTAGCAACGATAAGAATAACGCCCCCTAATATCGGTAGCATATATTGCCCAACAACATCTGCTGCTTTTTCCCAATGCGGACCTAATTTCATTCCAAAATAAACATACAAAGTCGTTAACGGGAACATTGCTACAAATGTATATATGCTGAATTTCCATATGTTCATTTTCGCCATACCGCATGGAACAGAAATAAGCGTTCTAACTCCCGGTACAAAGCGTCCAACAAATGCTACAACCGGTCCATATTTCTCAAAGAAATCATCTGCTTTTTGAATTTGTTCTTCTTTAATGAAGAAGTATTTCCCGTATTTTATTAATAGAGGACGGCCACCGTAATAACCGAGTGCGTATAACGTTAACGGTCCTGTCGTTCCGCCAAGCGTTCCGGCTAGTACAGCAAGCCAAAAATTCATATCACCCTCGTATACCCAATACCCAACCATGGGCAAAACTACTTCTGCCGGAATAAATTCAAACGTTAATGCTAACACAACTCCAAAATAAGAAAACTGCTTTAAAAATTCGATTATATCTAAAATAATTTGCTCCATATTTTTAACTCCTATCCTACATTTACGTTATGCTTTTCTTGTAATTGAACTGGCGCCATTTTTACAATTCGGTTCAAAATAAATAACACAATTCCAATATCATCTAAAATACCGATAAACGGCAGGAAGTCTGGAATTAAATCGAGTGGCATCGCAACATAACCAACTAAAAACGCAATAGATAAAGTTTTCTTCTTTATTGAAACCTCTTTTGAAGTGAAAAAGTCAAATAGGAATGGAACAAATCGGCGAACATGAAATACAACTCTTAATCTACTAATAAGTTTTTTCATTTTTATATCTCCTCTCTTTGTATACGAAAAGGACCCTACCAAATATGGTAAGGGTCCTCAAAAAGACAGAAAGGGGCCTTTACCATTGCTGGTAAAGGTCTCACTAACAACGAAACGTTGCCAATAAAGCCGAGGGTTTCTCCCTGTAATGACGACTTTACTGTAATAAGTTACTCCCCTTTATACACAATTTTATACACTCACATTAAAATATTTCAGAGGGCTTGTCAATATATTTTATATCCCAATCCCTTCCGTAAAAAACAAAAAACGTATAGGAAATTTCTTACTATCTCATAATATACATAATCATTTTTGAACGAAAGGAGATGTTTCATTTGCATACTGTATGGAAAGGTGCACTTTCACTTGGACTATTAAATATAGGAATCAAACTATATAGTGCCGTAGAAGAAAACGACATAAAATTTTTAAGTCTTCATAAAGAATGCTTAACACCTATTAAATATAAAAAGTTCGCTCCCGATTGTACGGATGAAGAAATTGATGATAACGATATTGTAAAAGCCTATGAATACGCACCTCATAAATATATTATTATGGATGAAAAAGAATTAGCTGAATTACAACAAGCTCATGAACCACGATCCATTCGTATTATATCTTTTGTCCAAAATAACGAAATTGATTCTGTTCTCTATGATCGCTCTTATTTTATAGGACCTACCCTAGGACATGAAAAATCATATTTATTATTAAAAGAAGCTCTTGAACGTACGAATAAACTTGGTCTTATCCATATTTCCATTAGAAAAAAACAACATTTAGCTATTATCCGTAACTTTGAAGATGGGCTTATATTACAAACTATTCACTACCCTAATGAAATTCGCGATATAACAAATACACCTAACTTACCAAGTAACGAAAATTATCCGATTCAAAAACAAGAACTCACAGCAGCAATCAATTTAATCCACCATCTTACAAATCCTTTCGAACAAGAGTTATATACAGATGAATATAAAGAAGCTCTTACCGAATTAATCGAAAATAAAATTGAACAACAGGAAAAAACCGAAACCATCTCTCCTGCTCCAAACATCATCAATATTATGGAGACATTACAGGCAAGTATTGAACAAGCAAAAATAAAAAGAGACAATAAAACAGAAAAAGAGGCCAAATAAAATTGACCTCTTTTTTCTTTAAAGCGGATTACATTTTGGCATCTCAAGTCCAGAAGATTGTGCTAATTTTAATAAGTAATAACATTCTTCTCTTGCCATATGATCCGCCATTCTAGCAGATAATGCACTTAATATTTCATTCGATAACTCCATCTCTTCAACCTCATGGAGAAAATGCGAAAATAATTTTAACTCAAGTGAAACATCTTTTGTAAACTTCTTTAATGCAGGAAAATGATGAAGCTCTGTCCGTAAATAACCTGTCATCTCAACTGCCTTTAAGTAAAATTGTTCAAAGTGCTTCGTAAATTCTTCACTTTTCTCTTTCAATCTTTTTTCAACAAGATCTAATCCACCAGAAATAGAGCCTGCATGACCAGCCGCATCCGTTAACCAAACGAGATGGTAATGTAATTCAT
This sequence comes from Bacillus sp. FSL L8-0152, assembly GCF_038006365.1. Taxonomy (NCBI): domain Bacteria; kingdom Bacillati; phylum Bacillota; class Bacilli; order Caryophanales; family Bacillaceae; genus Bacillus; species Bacillus sp. FSL L8-0152. Next base: position 875,053 of record NZ_JBBOVB010000001.1, on the reverse strand, counting down.
GAAAAACAGGCGGAACTTCTCCTTTCTTTAAAAATTCTAACACCGTTATATATTCTTCTACTTCATTTACCATATGATTGATGAAAGTTGGTGTAAAATGAATAGTGATTTTTCCCTCGAGTTGTTTCTGTATAATACTTAATTTAAACGTTCGTATTTCCTTTGCGGCTCGTTCTGCCTCTTTTGAAAATGCAATGAGATTCACATTATGAACTTTATTTAAAAGATTCGTAAATGTTTCAAGAAAATATGTGGCCTTCTTTATATCTTCTTTTTCCTTCGGAGCTAATGCATCAAGTAAAAATTGCGAATGATCAGTAAGCACCCTTAGCCAAAATTGATGCTCAAACAACGCACTTTCTTCATAATTCCTCTCCACTAAATCGCCTCCGTTTATTCATCCTTCTCTATCACTTGAAGTTTATATCCATCTGGGTCTTGTACTACAATACTCTTCTCACTTTTGTTTTCTGTATATGCAATTTTATAAAACACTAACCTCTTCTTTAAATTCTCTATGTTAGAAATTGAAAACATTAGAACATCAACCGCATCCGTAACACTCTTCTCACGCCCACCCAAACTACGATTCATTACAAAACTAATTCTCGTTGAATCAGTATCATACCAAACCCCTGTTACATCTAATTGGGGTCTTTCTAAACTAGGCTTGATTCCTAAAATCCCTTCATAAAAATACAGAGTTTCCTTTAAGTTCTTTACTTCTAACACGATTAAATTCTTTACATTCTCCACATTCATTCCCCCTGTACTTATTACTTTTTTATATGTGTCATAAATGCTCATTATGTCTGAATACAATACGTAGTAATGAACATGTAAGGAGGTTTATTCATGAATAAATATATGAGATCATTCGTGCCCTATCATAGTCCTCTCGATCCTTGTCCTCCTATCGGAAAAAAATATTATTCTACTCCTCCTAATTTATTTTTAGGCTTTCAACCGCCAAACTTGCCTCAATTCACACCAAAAGAAGCACTACAAAAAGGGACTTTATGGCCTGTTTTTTATGACTATTATGAAAATCCTTATAAAAAAGGGCGGTGACTACTGACGTGAATCAATCGCTACCAGAAGAATACTATCAGCTTTTACTGGAGCTTCAAGAATTAGACTTTGTACTAGTTGAACTCACTCTTTATTTAGATACACATCCAGATGACACCGCCGCGATTAATCAATTTAATGACTTTTCCTATAAGCGGAGAGTATTAAAACAAAAGATGGAAGAAAAATACGGACCACTCCAACAGTTTGGAAACAGCTATTCTAATGCCCCTTGGGAATGGAGCAAAGGTCCTTGGCCATGGCAAATATAAAGGAGAGAAACTATGTGGATTTATGAAAAGAAATTACAATACCCAGTTAAAGTGGGAACTTGTAATCCCGCACTTGCAAAATTATTAATCGAGCAATACGGTGGTGCAGATGGAGAATTAGCTGCTGCACTACGTTACTTAAATCAACGTTATACAATTCCTGATAAAGTCATTGGCCTACTTACTGATATTGGTACAGAAGAATTTGCTCACCTTGAAATGATTGCTACGATGGTTTATAAGCTGACGAAAGATGCGACCCCTGAACAAATGAAAGCTGCTGGTCTTGACCCTCATTACGCTGATCATGACAGTGCTCTTCATTACCATAACGCTGCTGGTGTTCCATTTACTGCAACCTATATACAGGCTAAAGGTGATCCAATTGCCGATCTATACGAGGATATTGCAGCTGAAGAAAAAGCACGCGCAACATATCAATGGCTCATTAACTTATCAGATGATCCAGATATAAATGACAGCCTACGCTTCTTACGTGAACGAGAAATTGTCCATTCACAACGTTTCCGAGAAGCAGTTGAAATTTTAAAAGAAGAACGCGATAAAAAAATATTTTTTTAAAACACGTATCCTAGCGATATGTGTTTTTTTATGTTAAAAGTTAAACCCTTCCTATTAAACATATAAATAGTATATTTATTCGATTTAATGCATTATTTTTTAATATTTTCAAAATTCCCTATTGCTTTCTAGTCATCAGACCTTTAAAATAATAACAGTTACTCGACAAATTATTTGAATTTTCGACAAAAACACTCATTAGGAGGATTTTCTTTATATGCATACAACTTTAAAACCAGCGCAAATACTTTCGATTAGTTTATTACTATTCGCAGTTTTCTTCGGTGCTGGTAATATGATTTTCCCGCCCCTTCTTGGTCTTTCTTCCGGAGAAAATATGTGGGTTTCCATTACAGGGTTTATTATTACAGACGTCGGTTTATCTTTACTTGCTATCGTTGCTGTTGCCCTTGCTGGTGGTAGTTTTAACACTTTAGCGAGCCGTGTTCATCCAAAATTCGCAGCAGTATTCGCTATCATTATTTATCTTTCAATCGGCCCACTATTTGTTATTCCACGAACTGGATCTGTATCTTATGAAATCGGGATTGCACCACTTTTCCCAGATCAATGGTATTCTATGTTAGTTTTTAGTGCGATTTTCTTTACAGTCGTTTACTTCTTATCATTAAATCCATCCAAGCTAGTAGATCATATCGGTAAAATATTAACGCCAATTTTACTTGTAATTATTGCAATTATGGCAACAAAAGCGATTCTTTCACCAGGGACGTTTGCAGAACCTATCGGTGACTATAAAGACATCCCGTTTTTCAAAGGATTTCTTGAAGGATTTTTAACGTTAGATGCAATTGGGGCTCTCGTACTATCAACAATTGTTGTAAATGCAATTCGTCAAAATGGTATACAAGAGAAGAAATCTATCGCAAAATATACAATCATTTGCGGAAGTATCGCTGCTCTATTCTTAACAATTGTTTACTTCTTACTCGGTTATATTGGAGCTTCAAACGGAAACTTAGGACAATTCGAAAACGGTGGGCAGCTATTAGCTACTGTTATGTATCAATTCTTTGGGACAAGCGGTAATGTTTTATTAAGTATCGCCATTATCTTCGCTTGTTTAACAACAGCAATCGGCGTTGTAAGTGCGTTCGCCAACTATTTCGCAACAGTACTAACAAACGTTTCATATAAGAAGCTCGTACTATACGTTTGTATTTTTAGCTTCGTGATTTCAAACTTAGGATTAAGCTTATTAATTAAAATCACATTACCTGTATTAATCATTTTGTATCCAATTACAATCATTTTAATTTTCGTATCATTTATTGATAAATATACGAAACGTAAACCTTCTGTCTACATCGGAGCAATGATCGCAGCATTCATTATTAGCTGTATTCATGCACTTGATAATGTGGAATTGATACCAAGTTTTATCGCTAATATCGTACACACAATTCCTTTTTATAACCTAGGAATTGGCTGGATCATTCCAGCAATAATCGGTGGTATAATCGGATACTTTATTCCGCAAACAGAAGCGGAAGGCGAAGTCTCTACAAAATAAAGAAAAGAAGCAAGCATGAAATACATGCTTGCTTCTTTTTATCTTCTATTATTAAATACAGTATTTGTGTAAGAACGAACAGTTAACATATAATAACCAAAGTAGATTATGATATACACTCCTATACTACCTAGTAAGGGAAGACTATATTCAAACATTCCTGTAAAACCCATCAAACTTAAAAATGCAAAGAACGTATGAACAATCGCAAGAAATAGTGGTACTAAGAATATTGCACCTACTTGCTTTCTTACAGATTCCCTTGCTTCCTTTTTCGTTAGTCCGATTTTCTTTAACATTCCGTACGCCGGTCGCTCTGCCATCGCTTCTGTTATTTGTTTAAAGTATAAAATACAGCCTGTTGCAAGAATAAAGACAATCCCTAAAAATATACTAGCAAATAATAACACTGCACCATCTTGCAATTCAGATTGGCTCGCCTCTTCAAATGATTGGAATTTCACTTCTTTAGGAATGATTGTCCCTAGCTCTTTCGTTAGCGCTCTATTACCGTTTCCTTCAACGATAAATCCACTAACTGTTGAAACATCCTTTCCTTGCTGCAACTTATTAAATAACGAATCTCGAACAACAAGCCCCACTGGTGCAAGTTTCGCACTCATAATTGTTTCCTCTCGATGATCAACGATTGTAATATCGTCCTTCATCCCTTCAAAGAACACATTGTTTCCTTCAAGCGAATTCTTTTCGATGTTATATGATTTATACGGATCTAATAAAACAACTTCCTTTTCAGAACCGAGAATAACTTGTGTATTGCCTAATATAGAAGCTGATTTATTATAATCTGTCACTTTTATCATTTGCACATTACCATTACCTATTAAATACCCTGTTAATATTTGTTCTCCATCTATCTTCCCTTGCATAGACAGCATAGCTACAGACGTTTCATTTTTAATTGCTAATTCATGTTTTTGAATTTCTTCTCTAACCTTCTTATCTAGTTCCTTTCCAGTTGTTACATACTCATAACTAACTGGATTCATTAAGGTCGCTGTCTTCTGCGCCCCATAATACATACTGGAACTCACCCCAATGGTGCATAATGTTACCGCACTTAATAAAGATAATAACGCAAGCATCTTTACGTTTCCTTTTATTCTGAAGAACAATGAAGAAATCGATAAAATGTTCGTTCCATTCCAATATTTCGTTTTATCTCCCTTGATTGTATGGAGTGATTTCACTGTATATTGCTCAAATAGTAAAAACGTACCTTTTACAATACAGCCAAAAATAAGTAGACCTGTAATAAAAATTGCTCCAAATCCAAAAACTTGTGTAAGTAACGCAATGATATAACCTGTAATTAATAAAACAACCGCTCGTTTTGCCTTCTTACTTGAATACGTAGGTGCCTCTTCTTTTTGATTTTCACCATATAGTAATTCAACTAAACGATGCTCATAAATTAACTTTTTACTTTTCCATGATGCAATAAAGAAAATTGCGCCTATCGTTATAAGAACTTCTACTATAGATACAAATGAAATCGTAAATGTAAAAGTAAACGCACTTCCCATTAACTTCACGAGAAGCCCCGCGCACATATTCGCTATAAATAGACCAGCAAGAATACCTAATACACTTGCCGCACCACCAACTAATAATGTTTCATAAAAAAGTAACTTCGCGATTTCTTCTTTACGGATACCTAGTAAACTATATAGCGCAATTTCTTTTTTCTTCTTTCGCAAAAAGAAGCTATTACAATAAAAAATAAATATCGTTAAAAAGATAATTAACAATATTTGTGCAAACGTAAATGTCGTTTCCACCTTATCCGATTCTTTTAAAAGAGCTACTACACTTTCATTTCGTTTAATCGATACGAATGTAAAATAAATAATAATGCTACCTACTAATGAAATAAAGTATAGAAAATAATCTTTTATATTTCGTTTTATACTACGTTTTGATACTTCTAAAAAATCCATCGTATACCTTCACCCGCTCTCGTATTTCTCTATACATAAAGTGTATACGAAATTGTATTTCTCCCCTATCGATTTTCATTACATCTCTCTTACGATATTGTAATATAATAAAATAAAAAGAACCTAGTTTCCTAGGTTCTTTACATCGTATGTTTAAACGTAAACAACTCTTCTTTTGAATGCACAACAGATTGTTCCTCTTCTACAAGATCCTTCTTTAGCTCTCCTCCTAACCTTACTTTCATCATCGCCTCTTCGATACTTTTTACAATCATATTTCCTGAAAAAATAGTAAGTCCAAAAAATGTAATCGGAACGAGAGGGATCCACGGATTCACTGTTAATGACCTAAAGTATACTCCAATTAAACCTGACCATTCATGCGTATAAGATTCCACCTCTTTTATTTGTCCACCAAACATTACAGTCCCACCAAAGAACACTTCAAGTAATCCTAAGTGCAGTAAAATAGTAAGAGTCTGCGTAAACTACTGAAGAAATACGAGTATAAACGGCATATAGAGATGCGGAAAAATATGTTTTATAACAATATGTCTTCTCGATCCACCTAATATGCGCGCGGCATCAACAAATTCTTCCGTTCGCAATTTACGAACTTCCTTCGCAACATACAGTGCAATAACTGGCATTACAAGCAGTACAAGTAATACCACTTGAAACGAAGCCCTTTCAAAAAAGGTTGTTGTCTCCTCTCCGCTTCCAAATGCATTTGCAGATTGAAGAAAAAAATACGCAATCATAACTGTCGGAATAACTGTAAAACTATCAAAGAAAGCCTCAATTTTTGAAAATCCTCTTTTTATATACGTTCCGAGTACGACACCGAAAAACACACCTATTACCATTCTAAGTGCCGCAATTAAAATAGATATACCAATCGTCCACTTCGCGCCCTCAATGACTAAATGTAACAGGTCATACCCTTTCCGATCTGTCCCGAGTAAAAATTGTAATGAAGGTGGAAACGGTGGCACTTGTGGATTTTCATCCGCATCATATTGCAATGTAACTTGTCTAATATGTCCATCATTCCATAACGTATTTCCGATGCTCAAAAGAACTAATAGGAGAAGAAACCCAATGCTTATCCAAAATCTTTTATCACGTTTTATATACGTCCACATATTATAATCTCTCCTTCATCGCAGCCGGAATAAGATAATGAAACAATTTAAATAAAATGAAAATCGGAATATATATAAGAAGCACACTAACGATGAAAACCTCAACTCTAATACCGAAATACGATTTCAAAAACATAAAAATACCACCCGTATTAAAAATCCATTCTATAATATATAAATTAGATAACATAAAAAAGATATTCGTTTTCGCAAAGAATAATGTACTAAGCAACACATTTCGTAAAATATGACGATTTAAAATATGAAAGCGCCCCAGCCCTTTCGCCTTAGCAAATAGTACATAATGTTTTTCTAGTTCATTTTCAAAACGAAGCACGACCATTTTTACAAACATAATCGTAGTCGGGATGCTCAAACACAATATTGGCAACCCCCTAATCGACTCGCCTCCAATTGAAGCAATTTGAAAAGGTAAAAAACCTGTTTGTTTAAAAAACCATACAACTAAAATTTGTGATACTAAAATAAGAAGGATATCTGGAATGGATTCTAGGAAGATAAGAAATGATTTAATTCGATGTTGTATACGCGGTGAACTACTCATAATTACATAAACAATACAAAATGCTACAAATAATGAAATAAAAAAAGCCGCTAAAAAAATAATAATCGTTTCTTTATAATGGACGAACAACTGCGGAAATAAAAATTTACCTTTCACATATTGCAAATTGGAAATATCCATTAAGTTCACAAACACTTCTTTTAAACTCTGTATGTACCTTGATGCATGCAGCTCAAATCCATAAAATAATTTCGGCAGTGCCCCTAAACAAATAATACCCAAAATCGAAATAATAAATTGAACCGTCACTTCCATCCCATTCAGAAAAACTTTTTTGACCACGTTTTCCCTTCTCTCTCTATATAATTTACCCCCTAATTTTATTCTTAATTTTCTGAATTGTAAATGTTTATATAAAAAAATCACTAGGTTATGATCCTAGTGATTCTTTATGCGCATGCCCTTCTCTTTTCACAAATGGCATATACAAAATAAAACATCCAATAAGCGCAGCTATTTCTAATGAAATAATATAGTAAGGATGCGGCCCTAACATATCAAGTAATGAAGCTGTTTCTGGCTTATGAGCTAAAAACATATAATTACCACCTGTTTTGTAATTTACAAACGAAACAATTGGAATCAATATGTTTAAAAATATCATTGTGCGTTTAATAGATTGTACTGTCGGACGATATCCTTCCACCCAAGTCATAAAGAGTGGTGCCCAAATGAGCAATATATGCGCGATAAAATATTCAATGAAACGAAAATGCGGAAAAGCATACTGCAAGTTTGGCGTTAAAATAGCTTGTGATGCACCAATAATTCCCGTGAAAAATACAATCTCATATATGCGGTAACTTTTCGTTACGATCATAATCGACGCTAATAATAAACTAATCGTACATAATTCAAACGGTAATGAAGTAGCTAGCTCAAAAATCCCCGCTTTCCACTCCCACATATGAAGCCCAATTTCACTACCTATAAATAAAAATGCAATTGCATATCGAACCGTTATATTCCATTCACTTTGACGTAATACATCTTGGTATTGATACAGAAAAAATATCCCCACCAACATAATAAATAATATAATGGCATGTTGCCTTGAGTATGGAATAAACGATTTTAATGGATGCGCACTAAAATAAGCTTCCATCTTCCTTCCTCCTCTCCTTCATACAATATTATTGTAAGAAAGAAACGACGAGTCAATTCATTTGCTTACACTTGGACAAGCTCTACCTTACATTTACATATTCATACCTTACAAAACTGTAAGGTTATTGTAAGCTAAAACGATTTGTCAGATTCTTCACCTCTTCTATACTTAATGTAGATACTAAAACGAACGAAAAGGTGATAAATAGATGAAAAAGAAAAATAAAGTGTTAATTACTAGTGTAGTAGCAATCGGAATTGCAGCTGGATCATACTTTGCATTTGCTGGGGGCGGTTCAGATGTAGCAATGGCATATAGCGGATATAAAGTAACCGAAAAACAAATCCAAAACGCGCAAAAATTTGGTGGCGAAGTTATTCCAAATGGAATTGAAACTATTTCATTCGATCCAACAAAAGGAACATATGAATTAGCTGTGAAAAAAGGCGATGAAGTGAAAAAGGGTCAGCTTCTATTTAAATACAATGATCCGACTGCGAAACAAGGTGTAACAGAAGCAGAAATGCAAAAGAAAATCGCACAAAAAGAAGTAACGTTGCTCCAAAAACAAATTGATACAGCGAAACAAAAATTACAAAAAGATAAAAATGCAGGCCTTCCTGCTGAAGCATTAAAAGCATCAGAAGCCGAAGTTGGGCAATTAGAATCACAAATTGAAATGAAAAAGTTTGAAGTTGAAAAAGCTGATGAAATGATTAAAGCTGCAAAAGAGAAAGTAAACAATCTTTCTGTAACAAGTCCTGCTGATGGCGTAATTGATGATATCGTAAAAACTGCTGACGAAAAAACAGGTATGAGCGGAATTACTCTTCGTCACGCTGGTCAATTTAAAGTAAAAGGTCAACTTTCTGAATATGAGCTTGCTAGTATGAAAGTTGGGCAAGAAGTAACTGTTTCATCAAAAACTGTCGCTGGTAAGACTTGGACAGGAAAAGTAACAGAAATCGGTTCTACACCTTTAAAGAGCATGGATGAAAATAAAACTGTTTCTAATTACCAATTCACTGTCACATTAGATAATAGTGACGAACTACAAAACGGCTTCCACGTTTACGTAACAAGTAAATCTGGCGAAGCAACTGGTACAATTATTCCGAAAAGCAGTATCGTGAAAAAAGGTGACAAAAATGTTGTCTTCGTTGTAAAAGACGGTAAAGCGAAAGAACAAGCAGTTACTGTTGAATTCGAGACTGATAGCGAAGCAAAAGTTTCTGGAGTGAAAAAAGGAGAGGAAATTATCTCTAAGCCTGAAAAAGACTTAAAAGATGGTATGGAGGTTGTCGCCCAGTGATTAACTTAAAAGGCATCACGAAATCCTTCCAAAATGGTGCAGAGTCCGTTCAAATATTACACGGAATTGATGTAACACTGAACCAAGGAGAATTCACTTCGATTATGGGACCTTCTGGTTCTGGTAAATCAACATTAATGAACATTATCGGTTGCTTAGATAAACCGACGACAGGTACGTACGAACTAGCTGGTCAAAACATTTCAAACATGTCTGAAACAGAACTTGCACACGTACGTAATAAAGAAATCGGATTCGTATTCCAAAACTTCATGTTATTACCTAGACTTACAGCACTTCAAAATGTAGAGCTACCTCTTATTTACGCTGGAGTCGATAAAAAAGAAAGACGTGAGCGCTCGTTAGCTGCTTTAACAAAAGTAGGCTTAGCTGATCGCGCTACTCACTTACCGAACGAATTGTCCGGTGGGCAAAAGCAGCGTGTCGCTGTTGCACGTGCAATCGTAAATAACCCAAAATTCATTTTAGCCGATGAACCGACGGGAGCACTTGATACGAAAACAAGCACACAAATTATGGACCTCTTTTACGAATTAAATAAACAAGGCTCAACAATTATTATGATTACCCATGATCGTGAAATCGGGGAAGCTGCAGCACGTCAAATTGTAATTCGTGACGGAAATATCGTCCAAGATTGGAGGGGTTAATTTTGAATACGAGTGAAAATATACGCATGGCCCTTTCCTCTATCTTTGCTCATAAGATGCGCTCTATCTTAACAATGTTAGGTATTATTATCGGTATTAGTGCCATTATTACTATCATCTCGATGGGTGATGGTACAAACGCAAAGTTTAAAAAAGAATTAGGCCAAGGAAAAGATAATGAAGTAACGATTTACTACAACAATCCTGATTACGGAACAGATAGTGCCAAAATCACACCTGATATGCTAAACCGTCTGCAAACTGTACCAGGCGTTAAAGATGTGTATCCAGACGTAAGTATGAAAGTAAAAGCAGCTGCTGGTTCAAAAGATGTAAATCTTGATTTAAAAGGTGGAACAGGCTCCTTTATGACAGATTCGAAAATAAAATTAGTTCACGGTCGTGAATTAAATGACAGTGAACTAAACCAAGCAATCCCTGCTGTTATATTAAATGAAGAAGCTTTCAACAAATTATTTAGTAGTGGTTGGGAATCCAATCAATACACAGATATAAAAGGAAAGCCGTATAAAATAGTTGGTGTATACGAAACGAAAAACGACTTTGGAATGCCTATGCCTGAAGGTTATACATCACTTGAAAATGCGCCTGTCATTTCAGGAGTAAATGAGTATGACTCTGTAAGATTAACAATGACCTCTCCGACAGAACGTAAAAGTGTAGAAAAACAAGCTGTTTCTGTTTTAAACGAAATGAAAGCTCCTAAATTTGAGCACAAATTCGAAGCACAAGACTTAGGTGAATTTACGAAACAACTAGACGAATCAATCGGTATGATGAAAATGGTATTCGGTGGTATTGCTGCTATCTCCTTACTTGTTGGTGGTATCGGTGTAATGAACATTATGCTTGTATCTGTAACAGAACGTACACGCGAGATTGGTATTCGTAAAGCACTTGGTGCAACACGTGGTAAAGTATTAACACAATTCTTAATCGAATCTTGTATTTTAACAGGACTTGGTGGTTTCATCGGATTCATGCTCGGTATTTTCTTCGCTTGGATCGTCTCAATCTTTGCTGGATGGCCACTCGTTGTCTCAAAAGAACTTGGACTTCTTGCAGTAGGTATTTCAATGCTAATCGGTATTGCATTCGGACTATTACCAGCTAACAAAGCTGCAAAACTTGATCCAATTGAATGTTTACGATATGAATAAACAAAAACGTAGGAGTTTACACTCCTACGTTTTTTATTTACCTATTAAATCGAGTTTCTTCTATTATATATGTTTCATGTTACAACTATCATTCTAATACTCTTCATTATTTATAGGTACTAAGGCTATTATCTAATCCTATTATTGCAAAAATACTATGTAACAGACGAAAATCAAGGCGTAATTTTTTCCATGCTTCGACTGATTTTGTAACAATTATATCGATATTTCATTAAATTTCACCTCATTTATATCTTTTCACATCTAAAAAGGTTATTATCCCATAACTATTTTTTCATTTAAACAGTAAAATAAGCTGTTTTCGTAACACTATAGATATCATCAAGAAACATTACTGTAACATTATTAATGTTACAGTAATTGAAATACTACTCATTTTGTGTTTTACATGCCCTGATACGCCAAAAAACAACAAGGAAGCGCTATCAGGATATTTATGGAATTGTTACAGAATATTAATGCCCCGTTACGAAAGCTTTGTAATTATATGTTTTTCGCAAATAAGAAAATAATGGTTGCTATAATGAGGTCAACGAAAACAAATGCAATGGAGGCTATTATGAAAAAATTTATGGGTATAGCAACAGCAGCGGTTTTTGGTCTTGGGATTTTCACAACATCTGCTAAAGCAGAAACGATCGTAACGACTGACGTACTAAACGTACGAGAAAACCCAACTACTGAATCAAAAGTTGTAGGAAAATTATTAGATGGATATAAAGTAAATGTTTTACATACAGAAAATGGTTGGTCAAAAGTTCAATTGAATAGCGGTAAAGAAGCTTTCATAAGCGCTGACTATACAAAAGACACTTACTACGTCACAGCAAACGTATTAAACGTACGTGCTGGAGCAAACACAGACTCAGAAATTCTTGGTAAGTTGAAAAAAGATGATGTAATTGAAACAACACACCAAGTACAGAATGATTGGATTCAATTTGAATATAACGGAAAAACAGCTTATGTTCATGTTCCTTACTTAACAGGTAAAGCACCAGTTAAAGTTCAACCAGTAGTTAAAGTTGAAAAAACGACTAATGTTCAAGATACAGCTAAAGTTCGTGAAGCAGTTAAAGCTCAGGAAGTAGCTGAAACTCAAGCAAAAGCTAAAGCTCAAGAAGCAACTAAAGCTCGTGAAGCGGCTGAAGCTCAAGAAGCAACTAAAGCTCGTGAAGCGGCTGAAGCTCAAGCAGAAGTTAAAGCTCAGGAAGCAGCTAAAGCTCGTGAAGCAGCTAAGGCTCAAGCAGAAGCTAAAGCTCAGGCAGACGCTGAAGCTCAAGCAGAAACTAAAGCTCAAGAAGCGGCTAAAGCTCGTGAAGCAGCTAAAGCTCAGGCAGCAGCTGAAGCTCAAGCAGCGGCTAAAGCTCAAGAAGCAGCTAAGGCTCAAGCAGAAGCTAAAGCTCAGGCAGATGCTGAAGCTCGTGAAGCAGCTAAAGCTCAAGAGGCAGCAGCTGAGGCTCGTAAAGCAGCTAAGGCTCAAGAGGCAGCTGATCGTGAAGCGGCTAATAAAGTTCAAAAACCAGCTACACAACAACCTGTTGCAAAAGAAACTGAGAAAAACACACAATCTTCTTCTCATGAATTCCAAGTTGTAGCAACAGCTTACACAGCAGATCCACTTGAAAATGGTTATAAAGCAGGCGACCAAGTAAAATCAGCTTTAGGTCATAACTTAACAGCTAATCCAAACATGAAACTTATTGCAGTTGATCCAAGTGTAATTCCATTAGGTTCAAAAGTATGGGTTGAAGGTTACGGAGTAGCAATCGCTGGTGATACTGGTGGAGCTATTAAAGGTAATAAAATCGACGTTTTAATGCCAGATAAAGGTACATCAAGTAGCTGGGGACGTAAAACAGTTACAGTTAAAGTATTAAACTAGTTAGTAAAAAAGAGTCAGTCTCATCGTTGAGGCTGGCTCTTTTTTTACTCTATTAAACTACTGAAAAATGACATAGTAAATGAAATTATATCAACGATTTTTCAAATATATCTATCGTAACCTACAATATATCAACGATTTTTCGAATATATCTATCGTAACTTATAATATATCAACGATTCGACAAGAGATATCGATTTACCGACAAATTTTGACGTTAAAAGTACTTTAATATTAAAAAGGCGGTCCAAAATTTGGAACGCCCCCTATCTTCCCTATTCCACACAAGTAAACTGCGTCCAAGCTCCTACATAATTTAGTAAGAATAGCTCCTCTTCCGCAATTGTACCGACGATATTTTTCCGTTCATCTATCGGCATTTCTTTTAAAATGATTTGCAGTTCACCTTTATACTTACCAAATGAATTATTTCCAATTACAACTTGCCCTCTTTCCTGTAGCACACTTTCACGCACTGGGAAGTCATAGTCTTTGTACTTTTTACGTACTTCTGTAGAACGTACCATATACTCTGTTATGTCGCCGCGTCTTACGTGTAATTCTTGCAGCGTAGCTCTCTTCTCTACTTCAGTCACTTCGTCTACAAAGTGCACTTTTAGCTGTAACATGTAGCGATTTAAGTTTCCTAGTTTCTCTAACTCTTCCTCACTCGCATAAGCATTTCCGATAATGACATCATCGATTAGCCCTGTTGCCCATAAATGCTTCGCTTGTACTTCAATTGGTAAATTACGATGCTCTTCTAACGTACATAATCCGTCGTTAATATCCCATGGACCAATGTTTGCGGCATGTGATGTAATAAATGCTGCACTGCGAATACCATGCTTTTTAAAGCGTTCACTACAACGAATGAAATAATCGTACGGAAGACCAGTGAATTTTTGCGGATAAAAATTATGACAACCAATTAAAGCTGATTTATTCGCTTGATGCGAAAGAATATTCTCTAAGTACGCAATATCGTTACTTACATTTAACTCAATTTTTAAACCGTACGGATTATTCGTCATTTTCGCTTCCGTTAATCCGTCAAAACCTACATCTAAACGAATACCGTCTGCGCCTAACTCTGCGAAAAATGATAGATCGCTATAACTAATACCAAGCTGATCAAACACAGCCGGAGCTACATCTAAAATAACTTCCATATTGTTATCTTTCGCATGATTAATAATTTCTTTAAATTCAGCTACAATTTCTTCTTTCGGACGATTCACAGATAACAAACAAGTAAATATTCTTGAAAAACTGTGTCGTGCCGCTGCGGAAATATAAGCCATATCTTTTTCTTTCGTTGAATGTTCTGGATAAAGTGAAATTCCTAATTTACGCTCCATGCTTTTGCATCTCCTTCACACGTTGTATTAATGCCATGCTCGTAAATCTATATTTTGCAGATAAACACGTTGCACATAAAATTGTCGGTACAATAATTACGTACGGTGAGTGTAGACCTAACATTACATATGCACCCATTGAACAACCGATAAATAAAACTGATACTAGTAGTAACACTAATAAAGATTTACTTTGTACCCATTTCGAATAATGGGCAATACACTGTCCGACCACGAATGTAATTAAGATGATAATTGCTCCGAGCATTCTGTTTTCTCCTCTCCTGCTAATTGTTGTTTCTCATACATTTTGAAGAATGGATAGTAAATAACGAATGAGATTACAAAGTTAACAAGTACAAGTACACCAGCCATAATTGTCCAGTCCGTACTAATCACCGCTGCAATTGGTGCTAACATCGTAAATGGCAATTTCGCCATCATGAGTGGAATCATACCTGAAACAACTGCGAAATATGATACTGTCGTTGTCACTAACGGTGTAATAACGAACGGAATAATTAAGATTGGGTTCATTACAATTGGTGCCCCGAAAATAATTGGCTCGTTAATATTGAATAAACCTGGTACGAATGATAATCTACCTAACTCTTTTAGGAACTTAGATTTAGAGAACATAAACATAATTACTAAAGCTAACGTTGAGCCAGATCCGCCAATCCATACGAACCATTGAATGAACTGCTCTGTAAATAAGTTTGGTAACTGATGTGCATTTCCTGTAGCCGTGAACACTTCCATATTTTCAAGAATTGCTGAATCCCACATCGGACGAATAATTGGTCCTAAAATTGCCGGTCCATGTATACCAAATGACCAGAAGAACACGATTAAGAATACTGTTAATAAACCACCGAATAAGTTATTTCCTACTAGTACTGATTTTAATGGTGCGATTAAGTATGTAATTGTTGTATTTACATCGAATTTCAAACCGTAGCGAATGCCCCAAAATAAAAGAATAACTACTAATGTTGGAATTAATGCTGCAAACGAATTTGAAACTGCTGGTGGTACACTGTCTGGTAATTTTATTGAAATATTATGCTTAATCATAAAATGATAAATTTCTACTGCAATTAATGCTGTAACAATTGCGCCGAATAAAGACGTTGCACTTAATGTTCCTACTGAAATATATCGACCTGCATCAATAACACCTGGTACAGCTTTCGTAATTTGAATTGGTTCAACTGATGCTAGTAAAAAGGCGAGTACAGATAGTAGCCCTGCACTTAATTGATTGAGCTGATAAAAGTTCGCGAGCGAAGCCCCTACTCCAAACGCTGCGTATAAGGCCATTAGTCCTACTGTAAATCGGAATGGAATATCTAAAATATGGCGAAACGGTGCAATCCATTCCATATATGCATCAATTGGTAAATTTAAAAAGATAACGAAAAATGACCCGACGATCGTTAACGGTAATGTAGAAATAACCCCATTTCGAATTGCCAATAAATGTCGTTGTCCTGCAATTTTTTGCGTTGTTGGCATAATCTTTTGTTCCATAAAACTCATAAACCCATTCATCAATAGCCCTCCTCTTTCTCTCTACTATAAAAGAATGAAATAAACTTTATAACATTATAATGTTTATATTTAAAAAGATATAATTATGCTAAAACTAATTGTTCTGCTTGCCTAAGCACTTTCAAACCATCACACATGCCATAATCTCGTTGGTCTATAATTGCAACTGGTATGTTGTATGAGTTTGCAAGAAACTCTACAGCTGGAAATAAATATTTCACTTGTGGACCGATTAAAACGACATCGGCTTCTTTTATTTCAAGTTTCACAAGTTCTGAATCAACCGCCTTAATTTTATAATTCTTCCCCTGTTTCTTTGCCTCTTCTTGCATTTTTCTTACGACCATACTCGTTGACATACCTGCTGCACAACATAATAAAATATACATCTTATACTGTCACTTTCTCTTCTACTCGTTTATGAAGAGTAATAAATTCTTCAGCTAGTTCTTTCACTGTAATTGCATTCATTAAATGGTCTTGTGCGTGCACTAACAGTAAACTGATTTCTGCATGAATTCCTCTTGCCTCTTCTTGAATTAAATCCGTTTGAATACGATGCGCTGCTGAAATTTCCTCACTAGCAAGTTTCATCTTTTCACCCGCATTCTCAAAATCTCCTTGTCTTGCAAAAGCGATTGCTTCAAGCGCTGCACTTCTCGCATTGCCACCATGTAAAATTAACGCAAATGGAGTTTGCATATCAGCCATTTTAAATTCCCCCAAGCTATATGTTTTCTATATTTTTATCTTATTATGAAAACGCATACAATTAAACATAAAAAACTTCCGTTATGTAACGGAAGTTTTTATATACTTTTTCAAAATGATAATAAAATCTCTTGAAAATCTTCAATTACCTCGGTCTGAGTAAGTTTCTCTATCGTAGTTTGACTAGACATAATATCATATAAAAAATCATAAAGCCTTTGCAAATCTTCATTATTATTGCGCTTTACACTAAATAAAATAATTACTTGTACTTTTTTATCTCCCCAATCAACAGCCTTTTCAAGTGTGCAAAACATCAAAAAAGTTTCCTCACTTAATAACTGCATCGGATGCGGGATTGCAACTGAATTCCCAACCGCTGTCGGAGACGTATTTTCTCTTTCCATAACAGAAGCATAAAAGTTTTCTTGTACATAATGTTTCTCAGCAGCTTTCTCACATAAAAACTGAATAACATCCTCTTTCGTAGAAGCACTATGATTTAAAAAGATTAAATCTTCCTTAATATAAGGCTGCACACTAGTATTCACATGCGTAAACAACCGCTGACCAATCGATTTAATCTCTTTATCATCAAATATTGAATTCACTTTTATAACTGGAACAGGCAAGCCACTCGGTATATGAATCGTACTAATAATACAATCTATTTTTTCTTTATAAAGATCTTCTACTTTCAATTGATAATAGCCTGTAATACCTACAATCTCTAATTTATCTCGGAACTGTGATAAAATTTTATATTTTAATAGTTGTGCACTTCCTTGACCAGTCGCACAAACTAATAAGCATCTTTTCTTTTGATTTTGCTCCTGCAAACGGCTCATCGCTCCGCCGAAGTGAATTGCAATATAGCCAATTTCACTTTCAGGGATCGATTCACCCGTATATTCACCAATGATATCTCCAACAAGAACCGCAATTTCAAAAGCATACGGATAATTCTTTTTCACTTCTGCCAAAAGAGGATTTCTCGTATTTAACTTATACTTCAAACGATTTAATAACGTTTTTAAATGAATACCAAATCCAAATAATAATTCTTCGTCATAATAAAAAATAAGATTCCGTTCTTCCGCTACTTTAAAAAGAATATGTTGCATAAATGCATATATATCTTTCCCTAATAGCTCTTCTACATTTTCATAGCGATCTCTCGTTGTAACAGCAGTACTTAATAAATGCATCGTCACATATAATACTTCTTCTTCTGGAAATGAAAATTTTAACTCTTTCTCTAAATCTCCTAAAATCTGCTTCGCAATTGTATATTCTTTCTTTATTATAAGTTCTGATTGCTCCGCATGCAGTCCTTTCATATAATGTTGACTTTGACAACGCTTTAATGCGATTGCAATATGAATGACCAAATTATCAATTTCTATATCAGATAAATATATTGTTCCGCCTTCAATATACTTTAATATAATTGAACGAATGAGTGATATATGAGGTAGCGATAAATACGTCTCCGTCTGCTCAAATTGCTCATGAAACGGAGTATGGTCATAACGCGGTAAACCATATTGTGATAAACAAGAACGAATATTAAATTCCTCTCCAACAATACGTATACCATAATACGGTCTCTTCTCAATTTGTAATTTATAGCGACTACATATATCTGTAACATCTTTCATAATTAAATTGACCGTTGATTTGCTCACATAAATCTCTTCTGCTAATTCTGAAAGCTTCACATATCCCTCTGTCGTTAAAACACGATGCAGAATATACGCTATTCTTTCTTCATAAGAAGTTGGGATCTTTTCCGTCTGTTTTTGAAATAGACTCACACAAAAGTCTTCAAATTTCTTCGTTTGTATAATTTCTAATTCGTACCCAGTCCCTCTTTGCGATTCGATTTTCGCTCCGTTTTCTTCCAATATATCATTTAATAATTTTATATCCTTTTGAATCGTCTTCGTCGATACATGTAAACGGCCCGCTAAAAAAGCTCGATTTAACATCGATTTCTCTTCTAAAAACTCCTCTAAAATAGAAATTAATCGCTGATGCACCTTTGTCATAGCTCTTCCTCTCGCTCTTTATATATAAATGGGGAAAAGCTGCTGAAATCAGTAGTTTTTCCCCTTTATATTCTCTCTATTTCTTTAATGTGAACCCGAATTTATCCCATGCTTGTAAATAATCTAATAAGAAAATTTCTTCTTCTATAATTCGACCAACTACATTTGTTTTTCCTGTATTCACCATATCTTTTAATGCAATTTGTAATTCGCCTTTATACTGGCCATATTGTTCATTATCAATTAATAAATCTCCACGCTTAATTTCACGCGTATTATGAGGTTTAAACTCTTCTTTTTTATATTTCACACGACTTTGTGTAGAACGAATCATATATTCAGATACATCTCCGCGATAAAAATGTGGTTCGTCTAATACGATAATTCTTTCTAATTCTGTCGTTGTATCATATAGTTCTATATCAAATGTTTGTTTCTCTTTATTTAATGCACCTAGTGCTTGTAATTCTTCTTCTGACGCATATGCGTTTGCAATAATAACATCATCAATTAATTCCGTCGCAAATAAATGCTTCGCCTGTGTTGTCATCGGTAATTCACGATGCTGCTCTAATGTACATAACCCTTCTGTTACTGGCCAAGGTCCGTATGTTGCATCAAATGATGAAATAAAAGCAGCCGTTCTCATACCGTAATCTTTAAATTGTTTCGAGCATTTAATGAAATGATCGTATGATAATCCTGAATAACGATGCGGATAAAAATTATGACAACCAATTAAATTTTCACGATTTGGTCTATGACTCATAATGTTATCTACATACTTCGTACCATTACTCATATTAATCTCAATTTTCAAACCATACGGATTATAAGTCATAATTGATTCTTCTAATCCTGAGAAACCAACATCTAAACGAATACCGTACGCACCTAATTCATGGAAGAATGATAAATCATTATACGAAATACCTAATTGTTCAAAAACAGATGGACTAATATCAACTAATACTTGGAACCCTAATGCATTCGCATGAGAGATCGTTTCTTTAAATTCTTCTATAATTTTCTCTTTTTCTCCATCCACAGATAATAAACATGTGAACACACGTGTAAATCCATATTTACTTGCTAATGTTAAATACTCCTTATCTTTCTCTACTGTTGAATGTTCTGGATAAATAGAAATACCTAATCGTCTCATATGTACACGCCTCTTTCTTCATCATATTGTAAACCTTTTCAAATATATGTAGTGAAAAAGTATATATCCCCTTCTTGTTCACTACCCTTTTGAATCCGCTTTCTTTAAAGAAAAAACAATTTCTATCATTCTTAACACCTACAAGTCTATACATCTATACTTTACATCTTTTTTTCATAGTTGTGTAGCTTTTACACAAATTTGTCAGTTTTTCATCTTAAAAATTGTTATCCGTTTTCAAGACACCTTCCTTGACTGTTTCATTGGCCAATACATATACTCGAAAGAAAAGAGAAAATTTTATATAGGGGATGAATATATGGGAGAAGCAATACTCGTAAAACGAGAACCGTTATGGACAAAAGAGTTTGTTGCTTTAATTTTTGCAAACTTATGTATGTTTTTAGGGTTTCAAATGTTAATTCCAACCTTACCTGTTTATGTGAAAGAAATTGGTGGCACAAGTTCCAATATCGGATTGGTTGTCGGCATGTTTACCGTTGCGGCACTTTTTGTTAGACCGCTAACTGGGAATGCCTTGCAAAAATTCAATAAAAAAATCATTTTAATGATCGGTACTGCTATTTGTTTACTTGCTATGGGCAGTTACCTTTTCGCCTCAACTATCTTTCTCTTGCTTGCTGTTCGTATTTTACACGGAGCTGGTTTCGGTATTACAACGACTACATATGGAACTGTCGTTTCTGATTTAATTCCCTCAGCTCGCCGCGGAGAAGGCATGGGATATTTTGGTCTTTCTGGAACAATCGCAATGGCCCTCGGTCCACTTATCGGACTATGGCTTATGCAAACATATAACTTCACAATTCTTTTTTTATGTGCATTATCGTGCACAATTGTTTCATTAATATTAACGAAACTACTTCAAATCCAAAAAACGAAACAGCCTCCACAACAATCATCTAGTACTTTTCTCGATGGATTTATTGAGCGTAAAGCTTTACTTCCTTCATTATTAATATTATGTATTACATTAATGTACGGAGGAATCGGAAGTTTTATCACACTATTTGCTACAGAAGTGGGCATAGCTGATATTAGCCTCTTCTTTTTATGTAACGCACTAGCAATCGCTGTAACTCGTCCATTCTCTGGAAAGCTATATGATGCAAAAGGCCATACATTCGTCATTATTCCGGGAGTTATTATAACGTTTACAGGTATTATTTTATTGTCGTATACGACGACAATTCCGAGCTTAATTATTGCTGCAGCATGTTACGGAAGTGGTTTTGGAGCGATCCAACCTGCACTACAAGCATGGATGATTGACCGCGTAGCACCGCATCGACGCGGCGTAGCAACGGCTACATTCTTCTCCGCATTTGACCTTGGAATCGGCGCTGGAGCTATTATATTTGGATTTATTGCTCATTTTACAAACTATGCAACTGTATATCGTTACTCCTCTCTATTACTTATTGCTTTTCTCTTCATTTACATTACAAGCATAAGAAAACAAAAGCATAGCGATAAAAACACGGAAAAAGCTGCTGGATAAATCAGTGGCTTTTTTATCGTGTTAAAAAATTATTTCCCCTCGTTTTGCTGTTATAAAACTACATGCATTTTCCTACATATTTTTTTAACTTTCATCAAAAAATATACGATGAACTCGCAGACGCTTTCCTTGATATTCAACTGGACATTATTATTCTAAAAAGTGTGATTTCTTTACAAAATTAAGATTTATACAAGATGAAAACCAATAAAATACAGCTGTTTCTTTAAGGAATTGTAAACTTTTCTTCTCTTTGTAAAATTAGTGTAAATTTTACTACCAAACCGTTTACAGTGCCTCAAGGTTCAGTTAATAATTACATCGTACATGAAATTTAAGGAGTGGAATGCGTGGAATATAATGTTCAAGATATGATCTTCCAGTTCATTGGTGGATTAGGTATTTTCTTATTCGGGATTAAATACATGGGCGATGGACTGCAACAAGCAGCTGGAGATCGTCTTCGTGATATTCTAGATCGTTTTACAACAAACCCACTTATGGGTGTACTAGCAGGTATGTTAGTTACTGTATTAATCCAATCCAGTTCAGGAACAACCGCTTTAACAGTCGGACTTGTAAGTGCCGGATTTATGACATTAAGACAAGCAATCGGTGTTATTATGGGTGCAAACATCGGTACGACAGTTACTGCATTTATTATCGGAATTAAAATCGGAGAATATGCTCTCCCAGTTATGGCAGTTGGAGCGATCTTACTATTCTTCTTTAAAAATAAAAAAGTACATTCTGTAGGTCAAGTTGTATTCGGTTTTGGTATGCTATTCTTCGGTTTAGAATTAATGAGCGCAGGTATGAAACCTCTTCGTTCTTTAGAGTCATTCCAAGATTTAATGATTAGCATGAGTGATAATCCAATTTTAGGAATTGTTGTCGGTACAGTCTTCACTTTAATTGTACAAAGTTCAAGCGCAACAATCGGTATTTTACAAGAACTATTCGGTCAAGGTGCAATCGATTTACAAGCATCTCTTCCTGTATTATTCGGTGATAACATCGGTACGACAATTACAGCAGTATTAGCAGCAATCGGTACTTCAATTGCAGCAAGACGTGCAGCATTAGTTCACGTTATCTTTAATATTATCGGTACAATTATCTTTACAATTTTATTAGTACCATTTACAAGTTTAATTCAATATTTCCAAACATCATTAAACTTGAATCCAGAAATGACTATTGCATTTGCACACGGAACATTTAACGTAACAAATACAATCATTCAGTTCCCATTCATTGCAGTATTAGCATGGATTGTAACAAAAATTATCCGCGGCGAAGATTCTGCTATTAATTTCAAACCGCAACATTTAAATCCAATCTTTATTGAACAATCTCCAGCCATCGCTTTAACTGAAGCTCAAAAAGAGATTGTGCGTATGGCTGAATTTTCATTACACGGATTAAAAGAAGCAAATCAATTTTTAAATACGCAAGACAAAAAACATGAAAACATGGCCACCCAACTAGAAGGAGCTATTAACAATTTAGATAAAAAAATTACCGAGTATTTAGTTTTACTATCAGAAAAGCCACTTTCACCTACGGATTCTGAAAAACATTCTGTTTTAGCAGGTGTTGTTGGAGATATTGAACGTGTCGGTGATCATGTAGAAAACCTTGTAGAACTTGTAGATTTCCAAATTTCAAATCGTGTTTCACTATCAAACGAAGCATTAGCTGAGTTAAACGAAATGCTTGAATTAACAATTTCAACACTGCAAGACTCAGTTGAAGCTTTAACAAACTTCGATACTGAACTAGCTCAAACTGTTATTGCAAAAGAACGCAAAATCGACCAAATGGAACGTGTTCTTCGTAAACGTCACGTATTACGTCTAAACGAACGCAGCTGTTCAGGTGATGCAAGTATCATCTTCGTCGATATGGTAAGTAACTTAGAGCGCATTGGCGATCACGCTGTAAATATCGCTGACGGTGTTTTAGGCGAACAAGGAAAAATCAATTTAAAACAATCATTATAATGAAAAAAGAGACGCTAACTTAAGCGTCTCTTTTTTCATTATATTTTAACAACTGTTCTTCCTTTTAACTTTCCTTGCAATATAAGTGTAAACTTCTTCTCTAATTCTTCTAATGTACATTCTTCTGTATAAGATAGTAATTCTTTATTTCCCCATTCTTTCGCTAAAAGCGTCCACACATCTCTTCTCACATCCACTGGACATTGCACGGAATCTACCCCTAAAAGGCTTATGCCTCGTAAAATAAATGGATATACTGTTGTTTGTAGTTCCTGGCCTGCCACATTACCGCATGTCGTTACACAACCACCATACTTTACTGTTTTTAAAGCTGTTTCTAACATATGTCCACCTACAGTATCGATAACTCCGGCGTATATCCCTTTTAACATCGGTCTTCCTGATTCATCATTCAATTCCGCGCGATGAATCACTTTTTTCGCTCCTAGACGTAGTAGCATCTGTTCCTCTTCCATTTTCCCTGTCGCTCCTACTACGTTAAACCCTAACTTACTTAATATACTAACAGCTACACTCCCTACGCCGCCTGTAGCACCCGTTACTAAAACATCTCCCATACTAGGCTTGATTCCTGCTCCAATAAGCTTATATACCGATAAAGCAGCAGTAAAACCCGCTGTCCCATACATCATACTTTCCTTTAATGACATTCCTTCTGGTAAAGGCACGACCCAAGATGATGGGACGCGAATATATTCTCCGAAACCACCCGAGGTATTCATACCTAAGTCATATCCCGTTACAATAACTTGATCTCCTACCTTAAAGGAGTTATCTTCACTACTCACAACTTCTCCTGCGGCATCAATTCCTGGCGTATGGGGATACGTTCTCGTAACACCTTTATTACCAGTAGCTGAAAGGGCATCTTTATAATTTAATGAAGAATAATGAACTTGTATGAGTACGTCTCCCTCAGGTAAACTACTTACTTCTCTCTCAATAACTTTTCTTACAAACTGATGATTTTCCGTTTCGTTCACAACGATTGCTCGGAATGATGTATGATTCATTATGCTCTCTCCTTTATCCGTCAAATTCTTCTTTATTATATAGAAGAAATAAGTAAGCTTACTCATTTCTTCTTGGCTATATTTCAACAAATCTTACTTCCCTATCTCTTTCTCATAATATATATTTTCATTTCTACTAATAGCCCTTATACTTATTCTACATCTACAAAATAATATATAGAAAATCTGACTTTTTATAAATAAATTGAATTTTTACGAAATGTAAATGATTTGTAATGTTTTTTTTCGCTAAATTTCATTATAATAAGTGGATATGAGTGTCGTATTTCAATCCAAATGAAGGAGTACAAGAAATGGAGCAAAACCCATCTTTGCAAGAAAATACACGCAGTAAACCGAAAAAAAATAAGAAAAAAATAAAAATTATTATAAGCGCTATACTATTCGTTTTATTAATAGGCGGCGGTTATACTTGGTTTTTAGTAAATAAAGCATCTTCTGCTGTTCGAAATGCCGCACACGATTTAGCACGCGGTGATAAATCTGATTTACGAGATAAAGCTGTAAAACCTATTACAAATAACGTCTCTGTTTTAATAATGGGTGTTGATGAAAGCGATGTCCGAGGAAAAGAATATGGTGAAGCTATAAGAACAGATGCGCTTTTACTTGCAACATTTAATAAAGATAGCAAAACTGTTAAACTATTGAGTATCCCACGTGACACATATACTTATATCCCAATAGAAAAGAAAAAAGATAAAATTACACACGCTCATGCATTCGGTTCTGCTAAAAACGGAAAAAATGGCGGACCACAAGCAAGCATTGATGCAGTTGAAAAATTAATGAATGTTCCTGTCGATTATTTTGTGAAATTTAACTTTAAATCATTTATAAAAATCGTCGATGACTTGGGCGGTGTTGAAGTTGATGTACCAGTTGAATTTACTGAGCAAGATAGCAATGATAATGCTGAGGCAATTCACCTAGAAAAAGGTGTTCAAAAGTTAAATGGTGAAGAAGCTCTTGCTCTTGCTAGAACAAGACACATCGATAGTGATGCAATGCGTGGACAACGTCAACAACTCGTTATCGAGGCTATTTTAAAGAAACTAACAAGTGTTGGTTCTGTAACAAAAGTTGGCAACATCATTGATGATATTAACGGACAATTCGTTACAAACTTAACATTTGATGATATGCTTTCATTCTATAAATATGGATCGGATTCGGAAATTGAGAAATTACAAATCCAAGGTGATGATTGCTATATGGCAAAAGGTGACGATACATGTAGCAAATCTGCTGGTGGTGGTCGAACTTACTACTACAATCCAGATAAAAAAGAATTAGCTAATGTTACAAATGAACTTCGTACTCATCTTGGGCTACCTGCATATACAAAGTCTGACTCAGACTCTGATTCGAAAAAGACAAAAGAATCTAAGTCTGAAAATTCAAGTGAACGCGAATCAAGTAACAATGAAGTGAAAAATAAGAACAAAAATAGCAGTGAAGATACAGAAACATCGTCTAACGACAATGAATAGTAAAGAAGCAGTACTCTATGGAGGTAGAGTACTGCTTCTTTTTATTTCTTCAGAATCAAAAATCAGAACTTTCTAACTATCTTTTTTAATATTTTTAAATTATAATAAATAGTAGCAATCTATTCCAATTATCAGGGGGCTCATACATATGAAAGCTGCAGTAAAACATAACATCTCAGATTTTAAAGACTACTTAAAATCCAACGATATATACATGGAAGAAAATATAGATGAAAATGATGGCTCTGTTCATTTTTCAGTAGGATTAGAGACAGAAGCTGGCGCAAAAATTCAACTTATCGCTGCTTTCCAAAACGAACATCCTACGGTAGATATATACTGCTTCAATGTTGCTCACGTGCCTGATGCAACATCAACAAATGATATTTTACATGTTATTAATGAATTAAACACATCTTATCGCTTTGCAAAATTCACATTAAACAAGCAAAATGCAATTGATATTTCAGCATCTCTTGCATTCTCAGAACCAAACTTTAATCCAGCACTTGTCTTTGAACATACGAGAATGCTATATAAATTAGCAAATGACGAATATAAAAACTTAATGAAAGTTATTTGGGCATAAAGTAAAACTATAATCCGTTAGGTTTACGGGCAATAAATAAAAGGATGGGCTGTAAGCAGCACCATCCTTTTATTTTGATATCATATCGATCCACATTTTAACAGCAGTGCCTACAATTAAAGTGGACAATACATATTGCAGTACTTTTTGATTTAGCCTCTTCCCGACTCGTGCTCCAAGTGGCGCAGCAAATATACTGGCAACCGCAATAATTAGAGCTGGAATGATAACTACTTGCCCAGTAATCACTTTTCCAGTCGTAATCCCTATTGAGGAAATAAACGTAATAGCGATAGATGTCGCGATCGTCATGCGCAGTGGTAATTTTAAAATAACTAGCATAATGGGAACTAAAAGGAACGAACCTCCAGCTCCTATAATGCCTGAAGCTCCCCCTACAACGAACGCTAACAAGCTTGCTAACCATTTATTATACTTCACATCTCCACTATTATTTTGTTTCGGTACAAACATCATAATAGCTGCAATTGTAGCTAATGCTGCATAAACAACATTGACTGTATGTTCCTCTAATATGTTAGCACCGAAACTCCCTATGAAGCTTCCTATTAATATACTAGCTCCCATATACATAACTAACGTTTTATTCATGTCATTACTTTTCCGGTATGCCCACGCGCCTGCAAAAGTTGCAAAGAATACTTGTACCGCTGTAATACCGCTCACTTCATGTGACGTATAGCCAGTAAATCCTAGCAATACTGGAATGTATAAGATCATTGGATAATTAATAATCGCGCCACCAATCCCAACCATTCCTGATATAAACGATCCTATAAACCCAATTATAAAAAGTAATACGACTAAGCTCATCTTACATCCCCCGCCTTCTAAAAAGAAGGTGATTTAAATGAATAAGTTTACATTCCCATCCGAAGCATCTGCTAAATATGCCCCTACGCCTGCAAACTCTACCCCTTCCATAATCTCTTCCTCTTTTAACCCTAATAAATCTACTGTCATTTGACAAGCTACAAGTTTAATTCCTTGTTCTTTCGCCAAATCAATTAAATCTGGCAAAGGCATTGCATTATGCTTTTTCATAATGCCTTTAATCATCTTTGGTCCCATACCAGCAAAATTCATTTTGGATAACCCCATCTTATCAGCACCGCGTGGCATCATTTTTCCAAATACTTTTTCTATAAATGTTTTCTTTACATTCACATATTCGTCTTTCCTTAAAGCATTTAATCCCCAGAAAGTATGAAAAATAGTTACCTCTTGATCATACGCCGCTGCGCCATTTGCAATAATATAAGCAGCCATTGCTTTATCGTAATCTCCGCTAAATAACACGATTGTCGTTTTCTTCTGTTGTTCCATATTGTTCTCCCTCCAATTACCTATAGGGGTATTTATCTGTTTATAAAAAGGCCCAAATCACTTACTTCACTATATGACTTTACCTTCCCACGCTAACATACCACCTATCATATTGATTGCTTGAAAACCGTAGCTCTCTAGAAACTGAACTGCTCTTCCACTTCTTCCGCCAGAGCGACAAACGATAATATACTCTTTCTTTTTATCCAACTCATGCATTCGAAACTCTAATAGCCTTAGCGGAATATTACATGCTTCTGGAATTCTTCCTTCTGCTACTTCTTCTACTTCACGGACATCTACGATATTTACTGCTTCTTTACGTAACAATTTTTCTTCTAATTCTTTTGCTGTCATTTCTTTCATTTTAAAGTCCCTCCTCACAAAGCATTCATACCACCTGAAACGTTTATTACTTGCTGAAACCCTAGTTTTTTCAACATCTTTGCAGCTTGCTTACTTCTCATTCCACTTTGGCAAATAACGATTACTTCCTTATTTTTATCTAACTGACTTGCTCTACTAGCTAACTCATTTAACGGGATATTCTGAAATCCTTTCATATGATTTCCTCTATATTCACCTACTGTACGAACATCGATAAGTTGTTTCTCCTTTTTTTCCACTATATTCTTTAATTCTTTTCCACTGATATTTTGCACACCTTTCACTGGTAAAAATCGTGAAATAACAAACCATGTAGCAAGTACAATGAAAAGCGTACTTACTATTGTGTTCATATAACCACCCTCTCTGCATTTATAACAATATTTTTTCCTACGCCTTCTTAATCCAAAATTTTAGCACATCAGCTTCTTCTACATGTTTTACGATGTCATGACCACCTTTATTTGCCCACGCTGGAATATCCTTAACTGATCCTTTATCCGTTACATGTACTTCTAACACTTCTCCAGTTTGCAAAGTATCCATCGCTTTCTTCGTTCTTACAATCGGCATTGGACATGCTAAACCTTTCGCATCTAATACTTGTTTTATATTCATCATCAATTCCTCCAATTTGTTATTTTTATAATGACTCATGCACTGCACAACGATTTGGGCCAATCTCCATTTCACGCTCTTCTTCCACACTCGGATGAATTTTCCCCATATTCGTTTGACGAATTTCTTCGTATGCATTTGGTTGTGGCGGTAAGTTCTCTGTCACAGTTTTACGAAACTCTATTTCATCAGCAATATTTAACCCTACATTCTCTTTAAATAGATCTTGTAAGCTCGCACTCACAATACCACTTTCATCCATTTCACTTATTTTTGAATAATGAGCTGGTAAAACAATTAAATCTTGAGACAGTTCCTTATAAAGTGTATATAACGTATTTCTTAAATCACTCACCCAATCTTCAGCCTTACCAGCAAGATCAGGACGTCCAATTGAATCTACAAATAAAATATCGCCTGATAATAAATAAGAATCATCTACAATAAATGACGTACTTCCAATCGTATGCCCTGGTGAGTATAACGCGTCAATTTCAATCTTTGTACCCCCCACCGTAATAACAGATCCTTCTACAAGTGGTTCATATGAGAAAACGACTTCCTCGGCATCTTTTGGCGGTAACCAATACGTACCACCTACCTTTTCTGCTAACTTACGCCCACCAGAAATATGGTCTGCATGTAAATGTGTATCCATTACATTCGTAATCGTAACACCATGCTCTTTCGCAAACTCCTCATATGCTTCAACCGTTCTTACTGCATCAATAACTGCTGCTTCATCGTTAGAAACAACCATATAAGATAAACAGCCTTTTCCAAGGCGATTAAATTGATATATACTTCCTCCGCCCTGTACATCCCCTACTTTTAACGGCTTCACATATTCACTCCAAGCTTTCATGCCACCAGCTAAATAATAAATATTTTGTAATCCCGCCTCTGTTAATTGCTCTGCCACAAATATAGAAGACCCTTCTTTTGCACATACTACTAAAACATCTTTATCTTTAGGTAATTCACTTACAATATGATCTACACCATCTAATAAGTCAAAGTAAGGTCTATTAATAGAAGAAACTTGTTTCCCTTCAATTTTCCAATCTTCATAATCCGTCTCATTACGAACATCTAAAATGAATAACTCTCCGAATAAAATTTTCTCTGCCACATCTTTTGCTTGTAACGGTTTAACATTCATTTCATTACCCCCATAGGTATATTTTTATTCAAAAAAATTTACTTCTCTATATTCCCTTGCCACTCTACCATACCTGGAATGACATTTTTCACATTTAAATAACCTTTCTCATTCAACATTTGGCAAGCTACATCACTACGGTTACCAGTTCGACAAATAACATAAATTTGCTTCGTCTTATCTAATACTGCGCTGTCTAATTCACCTAATGGTACCGAAATGGCGGATGGAATATGGCCAAAAGCAAATTCCGCTGCTTCGCGAACATCTAATACAATGTTCTCTTCTCCATTAGACAATATAGACTGTAATTCTGCATTCATAATTGTATGAGGATATTTCACAATTTCATTCACTTCATGCTCGTTTGCTTTCCTAACATAATGCACCAATACATCACCCTCGTGTTTCGTCCCGATATATTGATGTCCTACTTTACCCGCCCAACTTTTTATATCTACCGTAGATCCTTTATCTGTTGCCTTAACTTCAATCACCTGCCCTGGTGTTAACCCTTCTATTGCCTTCTTAGTTTTCACAATAGGCATCGGACAAGCCAAACCTTTACAATCTAAACTCATATCCACTTTTATACTCATAATCGATTCCTCCACAATTCATATACATATACCTGTAGGGGTATATTAAAACGTTTTTGAAAATCTGTCAACACTTACGTTTGACAGATTATCGGCTTTTTACAAGTAATTGAACAGCTTCTTTAATTAACTCTTCATTTGAACCATTACCACTTTCAAACTGTTCACGCAAACACTGCTCTAAATTCGTTCCAACAACGAGTCCAATTGTACGATCAAGTGCAGAACGAGATGCTGTTAACTGTGTAATAACTTCTCGGCAATCTTTTCCTTCTTCCATCATACGAAGCACACCACGAACTTGACCTTCAATACGTTTCAATCTATTTTTCATATCTTGATTATATTCCATTCTATAATCACCTCATTACCATTATGTCACCATTTATAACCTATGACAATATATTATACCCTATAGGGTATTTTGTAAACCCCTATTTTTAATTTTTGTCTTATATGTTCGCAAACCAAAAAATAAAACCTTAATCTATAGATTTTCATCTTCCACTAAATTTTTAAGTAGAAGATGAAAAATATCAATATACAACACGTTCTGGCAATACTGTCCCATACAACTTAAAACCACCATCTACATTCTTTACCTTATATCCCTTTTCCATTAACATACGCGCTGCAACATACCCTCTCATACCAAGTTGGCAAGTGATATATATTTCTTTGTCCATTGGTACTTCATCCAATCGATCACGTAATTCATCTAATGGAATATTAATAGAGCCTTTAATCATTCCCTGTTTTAGTTCATTAGGTTCTCGAACATCAATAAGGTACCCACCATTTTCAACAATGTGATCTATTTCATGCCATTGCACTATGTCCACAAAACCATCTACTATATTACTTGCAGCATACCCTACCATGTTTACTGGATCTTTTGCAGAAGAATACGGCGGGGCATATGATAATTCTAAATCTGGTAAATCGATTACAGTTAAATTTGCCTTCATTGCCGTTGCAATAACATCGATACGCTTATCTACTCCATCACGCCCTAAAGCCTGTGCTCCGTAAATTTTTCCGCTTTCTTTATTAAAGATTAATTTTATTAGCACTGGCGTAGCATTCGGATAGTATCCAGCATGCGAATTCGCCTGTACATGTACTACCTCATAGGGTATATTTAATCGTTTTAATATTTTCTCATTTACTCCAGTCGAAGCAACTGTTAAATCAAAAACTTTAGCCACAGAAGTTCCCATCGTACCTTTATATAAAGACTCCGTATGACCATGAATAATATCTGCTAACATGCGACCTTGACGATTAGCTGGCCACGCTAAAGGAATCATCGTTTCTGTTTCTGTAACAAAATCTTTCACTTCAATCGCATCACCAATTGCATATACATATGGGTCAGATGTTTGAAATTTCTCATTTACCTTTATCGTTCCTCTAACTCCTAATGCTAATCCTGCATCTTTCGCTAAACTACTCTCTGGTTGTACACCAATTGCTAAAATAATCATATCTGTTTTTATAAGTGAGCCACTTTTTAAACGTACAACAGTCCCATTCTCTTCTAACGCATCTACACCATCTTCAAAAACAAGCTCAACATTGTGCTTGTTCATATGCTCATGTACATATACTGCCATTTCATAATCGATTGGTGGCATCACTTGATTCGCCATCTCTACAAGAGTAACTTCAATCCCACGTTCTCTTAAATTCTCAACCATTTCCACTCCAATAAATCCACCACCAATAACCGTCGCATGACGTGGTTTCTTCTCATCAATATACGCTTTTATACGATCTGTATCAGGTACATTTCGTAACGTAAACAACGCCTTTGCTTCTTCAATGCCCGGAATAGGTGGAACAATTGGTTTCGCCCCTGGTGAAAGAATCAAAACATCATATTCCTCGTTATATGTTTTACCTGTAGTTACATTCTTTATAGTAATTGTTTTCTCTTCTTTATTAATCTTTACCACTTCACTCAATACACGTATATCTAAATTAAAACGCTTTGACATCCTTTCAACAGTTTGTACTAATAATTTTTGTCTTTCTGTAATGACACCGCCAATATAATATGGCAATCCACAGTTTGCAAATGAAATGTATTCACCGCGTTCAACCATAATAATTTCATCTTCCTCACTTAAACGACGAAGCCTTGCAGTTACTGATGCCCCGCCGGCAACTCCGCCTACTACAACTATTTTTCTGGACATATTTTAAACCTCCATATTATTTAATTTTCTCATGTACCACAAAAACCTATACCTGTATGGGTATATGATAGAGTATAAAAAATTTAATTTCAATCAATATGTCTTTCTTTCACAAATTTGAAACAAATAAAAAAGAACTTAGATATCTCCAAATTCTTTTACTTATAGTTCTATAACTTGCTGTACGATTAAACCAATGTATAAATACGTGTTTTTAATAACTGAAATACACCTGTATTTAAATTTTCAAAATCAATAGCTTCTTCACATAAGGCTAGATCCATTCCACGTAAAATTCTTTAATACCACAATCTGAGAAAACGAATCCCAATGGACTCTTTTTCTACAATGATATATTTATTTTTTTCGTTGCATCTCTATCATTAATCTTAACCATCTGCGTCTCGTTATTTGGCAAAAATACGATATATTTTCCCGTTCTCACATTCCTCCAAATAACTTTTCCTTCTTCGTCTGTTTTCCCTATTGAGATCCCAATTTCTTTACTGGGTTCAGGTGATTCGTCTTTCATAAGTATAATTTCAAAATCTTTTATTGGCTGTTCTTCTTTATTTTTCACGTGAAAATTTACAGAATTAACAACCTTACTAAACTTCTTTTCATTATTTGCTATAGAACTAGACATTATGATTATGACCAATACACAACATAAAATCCATATAAACTTATTATATTTATTCAGACCATTTTTAAAGATTATTAAACACATTGTCTGTTATTCGATTTCCGAAAAGGCTCCGAATCTTCCCCATCATGTTTACGCCCTTCAAATGAGGGTGAAACATGATCTTCTCCCCTTCGATAATTACTATACAAAGATTGTTCTTGAAAAAGTACACGTTCTCCCTCATTTGAAACTGATGTCCACGGTACATCTTCTGCATACACCTTTTAATTCACCAAAAATACTATACAAAAAAAGATAAAAAGAACACCAAGACTATAAAGAACCAACCTGCATCTTATAGAAATAAAGCTATACAACATAACTTACCTCCTATACAAGTGATAGCAAACAATTGAAGATCCCTTTATAGATTCTAGTTTTTCTTTTTTTAGAAGTCAACGTAATTAATAATGATAATCATTATTAATTACGTTGACTTAACAAACTCAAACAATAATTCATATTCTTTACTTTAAGTAAAAAATATAAATTAATTTTTCAAAGAAAAGAACGGACACAGTATCCTATGTCCGTTCTTCCCCTCACACATACTTCCGGTGCACCATCTTCCCATCATAAGAAAACACAACGCCCTTACTCTCCACAATGGACTCCATATGCACCGTTCTTCCCCATAGCTGATGAAGATATGGTAATACTTTTTCTAAGTATTTTAAATCGAGCTCGATTCCTTCGTAACTATGTTTAATGTATAATTCTCCGTTCTTTAAGTAGTCTCCATCTTCTACTACTAAGTACGGGAACCCACCATTTGTCCGCATATTTACGAGTTGATCACGCACATTCTCCCATTCTTTATCTATTACTTTATATTCTTTTCCTTGGCGCTGGAATAAGTACATATCTTCTCGCATAACAAGATCTTTATTTAAGTAGTTTCTTAGGAACGATACGTCCCATTCAATTTCGCGTACTTCAAACATTTTATCACGGCCAGATCCTGGTTTTACGCCTCGTCGCTTCATTTCTTCAGTTGGATTGTTGTACCGTTCTTCAATATCTTCAAACATTTTAATACCGAGGTAGTATGGATTAATGCTTGTTTTTGATGGCTGTACAACACCTGCATTTAATTTCGCAAATTCAATTGCTTCATCAGATGTTAAGTCCATTTCACGAAGTATGCGTTGATGCCAGTAGGACGCCCAGCCTTCGTTCATGATTTTCGTTTCAAGCTGCGGCCAAAAATATAACATTTCTTCGCGCATCATCGTTAATATATCACGCTGCCAATCTTCTAACTCACGGCTATATTCTTCAATAAAGAGAAGTAAATCTTTCTCTGGTTGTGGTGGGATTTTCTTCTTTTTACGCACATTAGAACGTTCCTGCTTTTTATTGCGATTATCTAAATTCCATAAATCATCGTATTGCGAAACCTTTTTCTTTTCTACTTCGTCCTCTTCTAAATCATCAATACTCCATGCGAGCTTCGGACGCATAAGCGACGGATCAATATGCTCTTGAATGGCAAGTACGGCATCTAAAAATGTTTCTACCTCTGCTTTTCCGTACTTATGCTCATACGCTTTCACACGGTCCGCTGTTGCCGCCATACTCTCTACCATATCTCGCTTCGTATTTGAAAAACGAATATTATTTTTGAAGAAATCACAGTGTGCTAAAACGTGCGCTACAATTAATTTGTTTTGAATTAAAGAGTTCGTATCTAATAAAAAGGCGTAACATGGATCAGAGTTAATAACGAGTTCGTATATTTTACTAAGTCCCAAATCGTATTGTAATTTCATTCTGAAAAATTGTTTTCCAAAACTCCAATGTGAAAACCTTGTCGGCATCCCATATGCACCAAATGTATAAATAATTTCCGCTGGACATATTTCATAACGCATTGGATAAAAATCAAGCCCAAATCCAGTCGCAATTTCCGTAATTTCCGCAATCGCATATTGCAGTGCTTTATCGTCACTTGCTCTCATTATTTTCCCTCCTTACACTTTCCCTTAAGAAAGTGTATGATGAAAAACAAGCTTTCATGAGGATTGATTGCATAATAAAAAGACACCCCCGCAAAAACGAGAATGTCTCATCTATTAACCTTCAATAATCTCCATCTTCTCCGTAATCGGAGTACGAGCTTTTCCTTCTGGCGCTTTATCGAAATAGCCGATATGAAGAATTCCAACGATACGTTGGCCTCTTGTTAAACCGATTCCTTCTATAAATAATGGATTGTAGTTTAATCCGCCTGATTTCCAAACGCAACCTAATCCACGTTCCCAAGCAAGAAGTTGGAAGTTTTGCATAAATGCACATGTTGCAGCGTAATCTTCATCACGTTGAATTTGACGCGGATCTTCATTTATATATACAACGATTTGTGCAGGCGTGCTTAAGAAACGATCTGATAAAATTTTACCGCGTTTCGCTCTTTCTTCTTCTGTGAAAGAATTTAATACTGCATCTACTAATTTCTTGCGGCCTTCTCCGATGTATAGTTTACAATTCCATGGTTCACGGTGCTTATGATTAGGTGCCCATGTTGCATCATTTAATAGTTCAATTAATAAATCTTTTTCTACTGCTTTGTCTGTAAATGTACGAACAGAGCGTCTTTCTTTAATCACATTAGCGATGGAAGTATATGTAGTCATATTTATCTCTCCCTTATTTTTATCTATATGTATAAGTTTATCGTTAGTATTGATATTGATTTTCAATTTCGATTATACCTTAGTTTTTTACTATTAATCAATGTTTTATGTTGGAAAACTTCTAAAAACGTCATTCTATGCTGTGAATAAAAAAACTTAACTTGTTCACAAGTATTTCACATTTTATGGAAATGATATGTGTACAGTTTTCTACATTATCCATCTAGGAGGAGTTTACATGTACAAAAAAATCGCTGTTTGTATGACTATGGCAGCATTATTATGCGGGATATCCACCTTCCCTACATCCGCTGCCACGCCAAAAGAAGTAACAATGCATCACCATAAACCAATTTCAGAAGAAGAAATGCAATCGCTAGAAAAAATCGGCTATAACAAACATGAAATTTGGAAAGCTGCTCATATTGCAAGAATTAGTAATAAAGGAATAAAAGATGTTTTAGCTTACTATAAGCAAAATAAATCTTGGGAGAAAACAGCCGAGCATTTCGGTGTAGATCCAAGTAAGCTGAAAAAGCATCATATGAATAAAGAAACAAAGCAAGCACTGCTACAACAGTTAGCAACTATGCAAAAATCCACACCGGATCAGCTAAAGCAAAAAATGAAAGAATATAACATCAAATTGCGTCATCTTACTGTGTTAACAATCATCTCTCAAAAAAGCAATACCCCTCTTGACGATGTATTAAAAATGAAAAAAGATGGAATGGACATTAAACAAATTGCCGAAAAATTAAATGTAAAAAAAGAAGATATACGAGCGGAAATGATGAAATTAGTGAAGTCTATTAAAGAACAAAAAACAAATTAAAATGCTAAAAAGGAAGAGCCATTCACCACTCTTCCTTTTCTTTATGAACTTTCAATTTTTAAGTATAAATTCCCGTCTTTCCCAAAAACTAACACAAGTAAATGATGTAAGTTAGGGGTGAGAAAATGTTCGGTTTATCATCTAAGAAATCAAAAAAGACTAATACAAAAACACTTTGTTCTATTCCAGAATTTATACAAACCATGAAAGAATCAAGCGATTTTGTCTCTTATAACATACTTAAAGATGAAACGTTGTGCTTGTTTTATTATAAATCTGTCGTGGAAGCACTTATTATTAAACAATTCATTTTAACTCCTATAAAAAAGGAATCGGAACAAATCCAAAACATCTCTGATTTATGTAATATCATCTCTATTGAAGACATTATTACCTCCCCTTCTATTGATGATATTCGTGAAAAATTATTAGGTGGATATATTTTAATACGATTAAAAAACAATTCGAATCCTGATCAATATGCTTTAATTCGTGCCGAAAGTACTGTTTTAGGAAAACGATTATATAACGATACAGAAAATGAGTATAGCGTAATCGGGCCTAAAATCGGTTTCGTTGAAAACCTTGATACAAATATCCACTTATTACGCCGAAATATCGTAACGGAGCAACTCATTTTTAAAGAAGTTACCGTCGGATCTATATCAAAAACGAAAGTAGCAGTTGCTTATATAGAAGGAATTACAAATGAACAATTCATCAACACCGCAATACAACGGCTAGAAGACATTGACTTTGATGTCCCATTTGATTCAACTATGATTGAGCAATTTATTAGTGATAATAGCAATTCACCTTTTCCTGTTCTATTACCTACAGAACGATTAGATCGAGCTGTATTTGCGTTAATTAACGGGGAAGTTTTAATTTTAACAGATGGCTCTCCATATGCTTTATCAGGACCAACAACGTTACTGGATTTTTTCATTTCACCAGAAGATTATTATTTACCGTGGATGATTGGATCGTTCTTTCGTATTATTCGTTTTTTCGGAGCTATATTTTCTCTGTTTTCCTCCGCTATTTATACAGCGGCTTTAACATATCATTATCAAATGATTCCTGCCGATTTACTAGGTCCTATTATTTTCTCGAGAGCTAACGTACCTTTCCCTCCTATTCTAGAAGCACTCTTTTTAGAAA
Source organism: Bacillus sp. FSL L8-0152 (assembly GCF_038006365.1). Classification (NCBI taxonomy): domain Bacteria; kingdom Bacillati; phylum Bacillota; class Bacilli; order Caryophanales; family Bacillaceae; genus Bacillus; species Bacillus sp. FSL L8-0152. The sequence goes on along the minus strand of NZ_JBBOVB010000001.1, from coordinate 836,580 downwards.
TTACAATTGAATTGCTTCGTGAAGCAGGAGCACGTTTACCGACAAAAGTCGGACAAACGATTGGGATTGTTGGGGGGATTGTAATTGGACAAGCATCTGTTGAAGCAGCTTTAACAAGTACAATTTTATTAATTGCAGTTGCTTTATCCGCCCTTGCATCTTTCACAACACCGACTGTAAAGATGTCTTCTACTATCCGGTTGTTACGCTTTCCGCTTATTCTTTTAGCCGGTGCATTCGGAGGATTAGGCCTTATTGTCGGATTTGTATTTATTTTAGCTCATTTAATTAAATTAAAATCACTTGGATCACCTTATTTATTACCTTTATATCCATTTCGTGGTTTAGGTACAGCAGAAGGTTTTCTTCGATTACCATTTAGTCAAACGGCACAAAGACCTTCTTTTCTTAGACCAAAATCAAAATGGCGCTACAATCCAAACAAATCGAAGCAAAAACGTGATGGTGAGAATGAATGAAAAAAATTTTATTGCACCTTATCATTATCTTCTTCGTTTTACAAACTGGCTGTACACAAACGTATATAGTGGATGCACAACGTATTATTCATATTGCTGGATTTGACATCACAAAAAACAAAAAATTCCAAGGAACTATTCTATTCCCAGAGTACACACATGGTGTAAAGTCTAAACCAGAGACGCAAACAACATCTGCCCGTTCACTTGAAACAATTGCTTCACGATTAAATGCGAAATCTCCTCACAATGTTGTTGTAGGTCAAATGCGTGTCGTCCTATTTGGAAAGGCTCTAGGGGAACGCGGAATGGGAGAGATTATTACTAACTTACAACGTGACCCAAATATCGGGCGTGATGTACAACTAGCAATTGTAGATGGATCGGCTGAAGAGCTTTTAAATTACGGAAAAAAAAATGGGTCTTTATATATTGCTGATTTACTCGAGCAAAATATAAGAAATGAGAACATTCCACAAACTGAATTAAACATTTTTTTATATAATTATTACTCTTCTGTATGTGATGCCTATGTTCCTTATATTAAAATGGACGATAATCATTCTGTCGCTGTCAAAGGACTTGCCTTTTTAAAAGGCGATAAAGTCGTCATGTATACGGATAAAAGACATTCTGTTTTAGCAAAATTACTTATTAATCCTACGAAAAATGGACGTTACGAAGCAGCAATAAAAAAGGATAAACATAAAGGTATGGTTGTTATACAAAACTTAGCTGGGGAAAATAAGTATGATATAGATCAAACTGGCGACATACCAAAAGTAAAAATCCATTTAAAACTAAATGGATTAATTAAAAACTCTCCTAATTGGATTGATCTAAGAAAAAAAACAAATATCAACTATATAAAAAAACAAATTGAACGAAATGTCGAAAAAGACTGTGAAGATTTAATAAAACAATTTCAAGAAAAGGAAATTGATCCTTTAGGAATACGAGATGAAATTAGAAGCCATACAAGAAAATGGAATATAAAACAAATTCGAAATATGTATAAAAATATAGCGGTGGATATAAATTTAGATCTTAATATTGTACAATCTGGAATCGGAGAATAGTGAGGTGAAATAAGCAATGAATACAATAAATAAAACAAAGACAGTCTCTCCCTATTTTGCATTTATTTTATTGCATTCTCTCCAGATTGGTATAGGAATTCTCGGATATCAACGTGTAATTTTAAAAAACGCTGGTTATGATGCCTGGATTTCTCTTATTATTGCGGGAATTGCAACTCATATTGTGCTGTTTTGTATGTTAAAAATGCTTGAAAAAGACGGAGATTTAATTAGTATTCATACAACAACCTTTGGAAAGTGGTTTGGCTCTATATTTTCTGTAATTTTCACTCTTTATTGCTTATTATTTTGCCTTACTGTTCTTCGTACATATATGGAAGTGATACAAGTTTGGATTTTCCCTACCATTAAGTTATGGAAACTTACGCTTATGTTTTTGTTAGTCACTTACTACATTATAAAAGGTGGCTTCCGTTCTGTGACAGGGATATGTTTTTGGGGTATTGTTCTTCCTATTTTCGTTGTATTCTTTTTAATCTATCCAATGAAATATGCTCATTTCCGTAATATTTTACCTATTTTTACACATTCACCTTTTGACATGCTTATATCTGCAAAACACTCTGCATTGGAATTTCTAGGGTTTGAAACAATTCTTATCTTTTATCCCTTTATTGAAAAAGGAAAATCTTTAAAGCGATGGGCCCATGCTGGAATTGCTTTTAGCACCTTAATTTATGTAGTTTTAGCTATCGTATCTTTTATGTATTACAGCGAGGGACAATTAAACCGTACTATTTGGCCTACTTTAACGATGTTAAAAATAATTAAAGTTCCTTTTATTCAGCGCTTTGAATATATTATTATTTTCGTTTGGTTTTTAATTATTTTACCAAACCTTTGCTTAACCATTTGGTCATCATGTCAAACGATGAAGCGTTCCTTTCATATTTCATTTAAATTTACATTACCGTTTTTTATTTTCATCATATTTTCAGCTTCTCTACTTTTCACAAACCGTGAAAGTATCAACACATTAAATACCGTACTATCTCAAGCAGGTTTATATATTGTATACGCTTATATCCCACTTTTATTTCTATTCCATTCGCTAAGATGGCGCTTCAAAAATCAGTCGAAAAAATCTTCAACCGATACACCGTAATCTCTGATACAATTTGATTAATACATTTGTAAAGGGGACAAGCGAATGAAAAAGTATGTATTTTCTTTACTTGCAGTACTAAGCTTAATTCTTGCTGGATGCGGAAGTACTGGTACAAATGACCAAAAATCTTCTGAATCAAAAAAAGAAGAACATGACCACGCATCGCACACTCAGCAAGCTGACATTCAAGAGAAAACAAAAGGAGTCGACACACTTCCGACCTTCCTAGATAAGCTTGATCCACAAATGAAAGATATCTACACCGTCGCTGGACAAAATGCAGAGCTATTAGATTGGATTCCATGCTATTGTGGTTGCGGTGAAAGTGTAGGACATAAAAATAATAAAAACTGCTTTATTCGTGAAATTAAAAAGAATGGTGAAGTTGTTTGGGACTCCCATGCAACGACTTGCGTCAATTGCCTAGAAATCGCAGTTGAATCTGCTTCCATGAAACAAAAAGGAAAATCAACGCTTGAAATTCGTAACTATATCGATAATAAATACAAAGAAGGCTATGGCAAACCAACACCTACGCCAATGCCAAAAGCTTAAAGAACGAGGAAACTCCTCGTTTTTTCTTTTCATTCACTTTTTTTCTTAACAAATTCTTTCAAGTGTATTTCTCCTTACTTATCACACACTATATATAACTCTCGGTAAGGAGGGTACACAGTGCAAACATATAACGACTATGATAAAGCTCTCTATTACACGTATTGCTGTAACTGGGATAAATTACTCGTTCTCATGGTTCAAACGAACGATCAATTATTTTCTAAGCGTATTGAGCATTTTTTACACGCTTATCAATACAGTAAAGAACTACCAGAAGTTGATAAACAATTACAGCTCCTATTTCAATATATTGACCACGCATCCCAAAAGTCGCATGTAGAAGAAGTAGAACAAATTCAAATGTAAACTATAGCGCTATTCTCTTCCGGAGAATGGCGCTTTTTTAAAATATTTATATCAATAAAAGTTTCTCCTTATAAAACTTTTATTGATAAACATATTTTTTCTTTCTTTTCCATACCACTTCATACTATAATTTAGTATGTAACTATTATAAGAGAGGTATAAAATATGGGACGAGAAAAAAAGCAAGAATATGCTTTACTTACCGCATGGGGAGCTTCTTTTATCGCTACACTAGGAAGTCTGTACTTTTCCGAAATCATGAAATTTGAGCCTTGTGTTCTTTGTTGGTATCAACGTATTTTTATGTATCCATTCGTTTTATGGCTCGGTATCGCTGTGGCAAAGAAAGACTATCGCATCGCAAATTATTCTTTACCAATCGCAACTATTGGTGCTTGTATTTCTTTATATCACTATGCAATTCAAAAAGTCGCAGCATTTTCAGCTGCTGGGGCAGCTTGTGGACGTGTACCATGTACGGGAGAATACATAAACTGGTTCGGCTTTGTGACAATCCCGTTTTTAGCACTTATCGGCTTTATTACAATCGCTGTTTGTAGCTTTATTGTCATCAAAAACAAATAAGGAGATGAAAGAATGAAAAAAATGCTCATATTTGGTGGTATTATTATCGCCTTGTTTGCGGCAATTTTCGCTGTAACACAAATGGAAGAAAAAACTACTACCAGCCAAAAAATGGAAGGAGGAAGTGCTACTGGTAGTCAAACAGATGGTCCTGACTACTACACAAATAAAATCTCTCTTTCAGATCTTCAAAAGAATTTAAAAGAGAAAAAAGAAGAAACAGTATACTTTTATCAAACATCTTGCGTTCATTGCCAAAAATTATCTCCTGTCGTAGTGCCAATGGCTAAAGACTTGAACGTTGATATGAAAGTTATGGATATTGAAAAATTAGATGCTCCTTGGGATGAATATAAAATTCAAGGTACACCAACAATCATTCATTTTAAAGATGGCAAAGAAGTGAGCCGTATTAGTGGTGAACAGCCGAAAGACAAATTAAAAGAATGGCTTGAGCAAACGAAAAAGTAACGAGAAAAGGAAACTCCTTCTACACATGAAATGGGCGTAAAATCCCACACTAATGTATAAGGAGGGGGTTTTATGCCAGAAGTAAGATGTTCTGTTTCCAACTGTTCTTTTTGGGGACAAGGTAACTTTTGTCAAGCAAGTGCGATCATCGTTCAGCCTGATGCAGATGAAACTGGTCAAACTGAAAATGATTCATATACAGCTGCTGTTTTAACAAACGAGACGCTAGAAAGTTCTGTAGCAACGAGTGTAGAGACTTGTTGTCATACATTTAAGCCTAAATATTAAACATAAAAAGCATACGATTCATCGTATGCTTTTTTACATCCCTCTCCAAAAATCATGCATAATAAAAAAGTACAAAATAACGAGAACGGCCGTCCCGCATAGGGTAATGCGCCGATATATACTCTTCTCTCCTTCCCTCGCTTTCACAAACGCCCAAATAAATCCGAAGAACAATATTAAATCAACATATGGAACATAAAAAGAAAAGACGAGAAACGCATATAAATACACGATAAATAAACAGGTCGTTACTAAGAAAACTTTAAACGCAAATTCACTTTTCATAATATAACCGCCCCCTATCTGTACTGTATTATATTCAGCAAAATACAATAGTTGCAGTTAAACTCCAAGTATAAATAAGCTACCGTCTATAATACGGTAGCCATTACGGAACATTGTATTTCCGTTTATATATATTACTTAAAATTGAAGAAGGAATTTGCTCGTAACGAACTTTCTCTCCTGTTTCATCTATAATATACGAATTGTTTCCTATATAATATATTCCATCTTTTCGTTCTGAGTACACCGGATATCTTTCATTTGGCAATACAGTTTTTACTTTCGTTAACTGTCCATTTGGTTCTTGCCAATATATATCCGCGCGGTCTACTAACGTAAGTACTCCAATTTGTTCTTTTTCTATTTTTCGACCATTCCAGCTCACAACGCGATAACCAAGCTTATTCGCTTCATATTCGGGGCTCGTATGAAAACGAGAAATGATTACTTTTGTTTGTAATTGTACTCGGTCATATAACCATTGTATATCCCTGTCATGCATGCGAATACAGCCATTTGATTCCCTACTTCCAATCGTCCATTCCCGGTTCGTCCCGTGAATCGCATATTCATTCTTATCTAGTCCAAGCCACCTCGTACCGAGAGGGTTATTCGGTGCACCCCCAGGTATTTTTTTTCGATGGTATTCTTTATTTTTAAATTTAGTTATAATACAAAAATTACCTTCAGGCGTAGGTGTACGATCTCTTCCAGTCGTTACTAGAAATGTTTTTGTATAATTTCCATTCTCAAAAAAAGACAACTGATTTGTCGTAAGATTCACTAATATTAAATGATCTGTATTAGCAAAAGCACTAACTGGTAGGATGAAAAATAATAGTATGACGAAACATAACTTTTTCAGCTATATCACCCCTAGCGCTCACTATAATAAGTGGAATTAACATTACTTTGCTCTTATAAATGAAAACTATCCATTTACAATAACGCCCCCATTTACATGTATCATTTGTCCAGTAACATAAGATGAATCGCCAGACGCTAAGTATACGTATGCCGGCGCTAATTCATATGGTTGACCAGGTCTTTGCATAGGGACATTGCTCCCAAACTGAGAGACTTTCTTCTCATCAAAGCTCGATGGAATAAGTGGTGTCCAAATCGGTCCTGGTGCAACACCATTTACACGAATCCCTTTTTGCACTAACGATTGTGAAAGTGATCTTGTAAAAGCTACGATTGCTCCTTTCGTTGCGGAATAATCAATTAAAGTTTCATTTCCTTCGTATGCAACGATAGACGCGGTATTTATAATGACATCCCCTTGCTTTAAATGAGAAAGTGCGGCTTTCGCAACGTGAAAATAAGAAAAAATATTAATACGAAAAGTCTTTTCTAGCTGTTCTGCTGTAATATACTCTAGTCCTTGCTGCGGATATTGCTGCGCGACATTATTTACTAAAACCTGTAAACTACCTAGCTGCTGGACGGTCTCTTGAACAACATCTTTACAATGCTGTTCATCACTTAAATCACCCGGCAACAATACACACTTTACACCTTCTTTCTCAACATATTGCTTCGTCTCATTAGCATCTTCTTCCTCATCTAAATAAGCAATCGCAACATTTGCCCCCTCTTTTGCAAAAGCGATGGAAACTGCGCGTCCAATTCCGCTATCTCCTCCCGTAATTAACACATTCTTTCCTTTTAACTTTTCACTTCCTTTATAATTTGGATCTTCAAACTGCGGAAGTGGATTCATTAATGATTCAATCCCCGGCTGTTTATTTTGATGTTGCGCTGGCATTATTACAAAGTTTTTTTGCTGTGGCATAGCTACTTTCAACTCCTTTTTCTTAGCATGTGCACAATAAAAAGCTGAAATTCACACATTGGTTTACGATTAATATTCGAATTTAAGACACAAAATATGAATTGTTATAAACTTTTTATGCAAAACTATTGCAAAATAGTTAAAAAACGAATATTATATATAACTGTTGTGAAAATTATTCGTAAACAGAAAGGATGTTTATATGTTTAACCTTTCAAAACATAAAACTTCTATTAAAACTGAAATTATGGCAGGTATTATTACCTTCTTAACAATGGCATATATCATTGTCGTAAACCCTGTTATCCTTGGAGATGCAGGTGTTCCATTTGAACAAGCATTTACAGCAACAATTATTGCTGCTGTTGTCGGAACATTATTTATGGCAATCTTTACAAACTTACCAATCGCAATCGCGCCAGGTATGGGATTAAATGCTTACTTCTCTTACTCTGTTGTAAAAGCACATGAAGGCATGACTTTCGCAATTGCATTCTCTGCTGTATTCGTAGCAGGTATGATTTTAATTTTGCTATCATTTACATCTTTCCGTACAAAATTAATGGAAGCAATTCCTGAAAACTTAAAACATGCAATTACTGCTGGTATCGGTCTTTTCATCGCCTTTATCGGTTTACGTTTAACAGGTATCGTTACAAAAAATGATGCAAACTTAGTTGGACTTGGTGATCTTCACTCTGCTCCAGTTCTACTAGCACTAGCTGGACTTGGAATTACTATTGTTCTTATGTCTTTAAATGTAAATGGCGCACTATTTATCGGTATGCTATTAACTGGTATTATCGCTTTCTTCACAGGACAGTTAACATTCTCAAACGGTGTTACATCAATGCCTGGATTACCAGAAGGAATTATCGTTTCAAATCCAATTACTGCTGTATCTGACGTAATTAACTACGGATTATATGGCGTTGTATTCTCATTCTTCCTTGTTACACTATTCGATACAACAGGTACATTACTTGGCGTTGCACAACAAGGTGGATTTATGAAAGACGGAAAGCTTCCAAAAGCAGGACGAGCTCTTCTATCTGACTCATTCTCAGCAACTATTGGTTCTATGTTCGGAACAACACCATCAACAGCTTACATTGAATCATCTGCTGGTGTTGCAGCTGGTGGTCGTACTGGTTTAACAACTGTTACAGTAGCTGTTCTATTCGCACTAACAGCATTCTTCGGCCCATTAGTAAGTGCTGTTTCTGGTGTATCAGCTATTACTGCACCATCATTAATTATCGTTGGTAGTCTTATGATGGGTTCAGTTCGCCACATCGATTGGGACGCATTTGATGAAGCATTCCCAGCATTTTTAGTAATCTTAAGCATGCCACTTACATCAAGTATCGCAACAGGTATCGCACTTGGATTTATTTCATACCCACTTATGAAAGTAGCAAAAGGTAAATTCCGTGCTGTTCACCCACTTGTATATGTATTTGGAATTTTGTTTGCTTATCAATTGATATTCTTACCACATTAAAAAAGTAGAGCATCGAAATCCGATGCTCTACTTTTCTTTTATAACAATCATTCAAACTATAAAGGCACCTCCAAAATATGAAGGAGCTTATAACCTTTTAATACTTCTCTTCTACCTGTAATTCTTTACTATACTTTTGAATGAACACTGATGAAATAACCATTACTATGCCCACACTAAAACCAATAAGTTGATCTAATAATATTTCATCATGAATAAACCAGCGAAGTAAAAATACACCACCAAAAATAAGCATCATGATAAATCCAGTATGTCCAAATCCTTTATATACATTTTCCATATGTATCACCTCTCTACATACTTTCATCCATATTATACCATAACCTAAAAGCGTGTATAACCAACATTCGGTATTGAAACCAATAATAAAAAAGACTGCAGAGAACTCCATCTCCACAGCCTAATTATTATTTTTGTAAGAACGCCTGCAAATCTGCAAACTGTCTCTTTGCATCTTCATAGCCTTGCTCGTATAAATTTTGTAGTTTTGCTGTATCTTTTTCCATACGATCTACTTGAAGCGGCACTTCTGGGCGAATAACAAATAAATTACCAGCTTGCTCTTCTTTTTCAATATAGTGAAGTGTTTCATTATACACTTCATAACGATTCAACATCGTGTTAACAAGATTCGGATATTTTTTATAAGCTTTTCCTGCAATCCATCCGAATTTTGATTTTTTCTTCGCGTAACCATGATTTCTCGTTAAAATAACGACTGATTTTTTAAATCCATCTTCCTGTGCTTTACGAACTGGAATGGGATCTGAAATCCCACCATCTAATAATTGCTTACCACGGTAATTTACTACTGGTGCAATGAAAGGCAATGAACTAGACGCTTGTAATAAATTTAGCGCATCATCATTCGTTCCTTCTTTTTCAAAATAAACAGATTGCCCAGTTTCACAATCCGTCGTTCCTACAAGGAAACGTTCTGGGCTATTAAAGTATGTTTCAAAATCAAACGGAACATGCTTTTCTGGGATTTCATGAAAAATGAAATCCATATCAAATAGTTGACGTTTTCTCCATAAGTTTTTATACGATAAATATTTCGGATGTGATGCATAATCAATATTGACCGTTTTATTTCTATTTCTTTGTCTGGAAAGATACGACGCTGCATGACAAGCACCAGCTGATACACCGATTACATATGGAAAATATAAATCTTGTTCCATAAAGTATTCTAATATCCCACCCGTATATACACCACGCATACCGCCGCCTTCTAATACTAACCCCGTATTTTCAAGCATGTTACTCTCTCCTCTATATATATTGACTCTTTAATTATTCACCATGTTAAGTATCTTTTTCTATTATATATGAGTTCTTTCAGAAATTATATTTAAAAGACTTGAGAAAAAGGAGTTTTTTCTTCCAATTATATTTCCAAATGATCGGAGACATCCTTTATAAACCTTTGAATAAAGTCTTGCTCTTCTTTCGTATATCCATCTAAAAGTAACAACCACTTTTCTTCAGCTTGCTTATGCAATTTTTCATGAGCTTTATATATTTCATTGCCGCTTTCCGTTAAGCGAAAGAAGATTTCTTTTTGATTATCTAACATTTGCATCTTCTCAACGAATTGCTTTTGAAACAACTTCGTACAAATTTTAGAGATTGCTCCCTTCGTCATGCCCATTTCTGTCGTAATTGCCGTTACATTCATCAAACCATTTTTTCCGATACATTCGATTACATGTAACTCAGATAAAGACATACTACTTACACCTGTCTCATAAAGAAACTTCTCGTTTTGTCGTTTTAAATGTTCTTCTTTTTTATGCAAAAGTGTACGAATGTCCGACAGTATTTCCATTTGCTTCGTTGTATGCTTCAATCCGTTCGCCTCCTAAGTTTCCGAAGAAACAATTTAACTATATACCATTTTAAAATTATTTTTTCATCTTTACAAGGGAGAAAATCATGTTAAAATAAATTTAGTTTCCTAGGAAACTAAAACACAAGGAGGTTAACAAGATGAAAAAATCTAAACTAACTTTCATTTTATATGTTGTCTGTATTAGTGCCTTACTCGGTTCCTTCGCTCAAAATATTTACACACCTATCTTACCGATGATTCAAAATTCTTTTCACACTTCTCTTTATCTTGTAAATGTAACAGTTTCACTTTTCACATTCATTCTTGCAATTATGCAGCTCGTATATGGACCTTTAATTGATACAAAAGGGAGAAAATCTGTCCTTATCCCTAGTTTAGTCATTAGTACAATTGGTTCAATCGGATGTGCTTTTTCGGCAAACATTTATTTATTTCTCTTTTTTAGAGCTGTTCAAGCTATAGGAATAGCGGCTATACCTGTAGTTTCAGCAACGATTATCGGCGATTTATTTGAAGGAAAAGAACGCGGAGAAGCGATGAGCCTATACCAAATGTTACTTGCCCTCGCACCTACAATGGCTCCTCTCATAGGTGGATTTCTTGGCAGTATAAATGGTCACTTATCTGTATTTCTCTTTTTATCTACACTTGGCATTATCTTATTAATTATAAACATTTCACTACTTCCAGAAACAAAGCCGAATGTAATTAAGCAGTCTAAAGCACAAAAGAATTACTCTCTTATCTTAAAAAATAAAACTGGATTTTCTATTACTCTTATTGGCTTCATTCAATTTTGTATTTACTTTTGCTTTCTCGTTTTTTTACCGAGCATTTTAGCAAATTCATTTCATCAAGCTGCAAATGAAATTGGTCTTATGTTTGTACCAATGTCTCTTTCTATCATGCTAGGAAGTTTTTGCTACAAGTTTTTGCAAAAACGCCTCACAACAAAGCAAACTTTATTTATTACGAGTTTCTTCAATATTATATGTGTCGTTTTATTCTCTTTCACATATAACATCAATATCCCATTCATCATTATCGTTACATCTTTGTACGGTTTTAGTATGGGACTTTCTATGCCAACTCACACTACTTTATTAACAGAAGAATTCGTGCAAGAACGTGCAACAGCTATCGGTATGTACAACTTCATCCGCTATCTTGGTATGGGCACAGGGCCACTTATAGGTGGATTTCTTTTATTTAACCAAAATTACTTTTGGATTTTCTTCCTAGGCGCAATTATGTTTTTACTTGTAATCTTATATGCAATGAAAATGCTAAGTTTTCATTCTGTACAAAAAGCAAAATAGAGCCCCCAAAAAGGTCGGCTCTATTTATCCTCTTTGATCCGCAACAATATGAATATCAATATACCTCGTTTGCCTCATAATCTCATTTACAATCGAACCTTTTCGTATTTCTTCCCAACGAGTTCTTGCCGATTGCCCAAGTAAAATTTGCGTTACTTGTAATCTTTTCGCAACCTCAATAATAACATCCGCTGGCTTTCTCCCTCTTGCTTCTTCTAATACAAAACTTGCATCAAATTGATTCGTGAGCGTCTTCCACTCTTCAATTGTTTGTTTTTTACCAGCTGAAAGAGAGTCTATATTTTCTCTTTCAACATTTAATACATACAATTCAGCATTTAACCGATCAGCCATGCGCCATCCCCGTCTTATTAATTTCTCCGCTGTTGAACTGTATTGTACACAAACGAGAATTTTTTCTTTCACTCCGATTGGTTCTATCACTGTTTGACTAATCTTTTCGTCCATATCGTCAGCGACTTCACGAAGCGATAATTCCCTGAGTGCTCCTAAATTATTAAGCGTAAAGAAATTTTGTAAGCTTTGCTGAATTTTTTCTTCTTTATATATCTTTCCGTCTATTAACCTCTTCCGAAGTACTTCCGGTGTTGCATCAACGAGCTGAATTTCATTTGCTTTTTGTAAAATAAAATCTGGAATTCGTTCTCTTACTTTTACATTCGTAATTTGAGCTACAATATCATGAACACTTTCTAAATGTTGAATATTAAAAGCTGATAATACCGATATACCAGCCTCTAACAATTCCTGCACATCCATATAACGTTTCTTATATTTAGAACCAGGAACATTACTATGCGCAAGTTCATCCACTACGACTACTTGCGGCGCGCGTTTTTTTATTCCTTCCACATCAAGCTCATAAAATACCTTTCCTTTATACTGTATTTCTTTCAAAGGAACTTTTTCTAAATCAGCAATTGCTTCTTCCGTCTCTTTTCTTCCATGCGTTTCAATTAAACCAATTACAATATCAATTCCATCTTTTTTCATTTCCCTTGCATCAAAGAGCATTTTATAACTTTTTCCTACGCCTGGAGCTGCTCCTACATATAACTTTAACTTTCCCCGATTTTGTTGCCGAATATATTCTAAATATTCCTCTGGCGTTCGCCTTTGAAACTTCGGTTCATAATCATCCGCATACAAAATAAACACTACCTTTCATTCGAAACAACGCTACCTCAATCCGTTAGATTGAGGTAGCACTGTTACTATTTCATTAATTTTTGTAATGCTAAATTTAGCTTTAAGACATTCACTCGATTTTCTCCAAATAAGCCAAGTGCCGCACCTTCCGTTTGATCTTTAATCAATTGATCTAGCGTTTCTTTCGGAATATTTGTTAATTTCGAGATGCGATCTACCTGCACAGAAGCTGCCTTCGGACTAATGTCAGGATCAAGCCCTGAACCTGAATTTGTCACTAAATCAATCGGTACTTCTGTAACTGGAACGCTCGGATTTTGTTTCTTCCACTCTTCAATACTTTTCTCTACTCGTTTCTCTAAATCTGGATTAGATGGTGCATAGTTATTTGAACCAGATGCTTCTGCCTTATATTCAATACTAGAAACACGCCCTTGAAAATAACGTGGATCCGTGAAGTTTTGCCCGATTAATTTAGAACCAATCACTTCATTTTTATCATTATATATTAGACTTCCATCCGCATTATCCTTCATCACTGCTTGTGCAATACCAGTAACAATAAGTGGGTATACAAGTCCACACAACACTAGAAATGTAAAAGTAATACGGATAATTGGTGATAGTATACTTTGTTTCTTTTCCATCTTTTTCCCCTCTTCCTTATATGAACAAGCCGACAATTATATCAATTACTTTAATTCCAATGAACGGAACGATAACTCCGCCAAGCCCATAAATAAGTAAGTTTCGGCTAAGCAATGCATTAGAACTCATCGGTTTATATGCAATACCTTTCATCGCTAACGGAATGAGTAATGGAATAATAACAGCGTTAAATATTAATGCTGATAAAATCGCTGACAGTGGTGATGTTAATTTCATAATGTTCAATGCTTCCATTTGCGGAATCGCAAGTGTAAACATCGCTGGAATAATCGCAAAATATTTCGCTATATCATTCGCAATACTAAACGTCGTTAACGCACCTCGGGTCATTAACAATTGCTTACCAATTCCTACAACCTCAATAATTTTCGTCGGATTCGAGTCTAAATCAATCATGTTCGCCGCTTCTTTCGCTGCTGTCGTACCACTATTCATCGCTAATCCAACGTCAGCCTGTGCTAATGCCGGAGCATCATTTGTACCATCACCTGTCATCGCTACAAGTTTCCCTTTATCTTGCTCTGCTTTAATAACCGCAATTTTATCTTCCGGTTTACACTCGGCAACGAATTCATCTACTCCAGCTTCTTTTGCAATGGTTGCTGCTGTTAACGGATTATCACCTGTACACATAACCGTTTTAATCCCCATTTGGCGCAACTGTTCAAAACGCTCACGCATACCCGGTTTTACTGTATCCTTTAAATAAATTAAACCGTAAATACGATTATCTACTGCAACTACAAGTGGTGTTCCGCCCTCTTTTGAAATTAAGTCTGCTTTTTGATTTACATCTTTCGGAATTGTTCCGCCTTGTGACTCAACCCATTCAATAACGGCACCTACAGCACCTTTTCTCACTTTCGTTCCGTCTTGTAAATCAACACCACTCATTCTCGTTTCTGCTTTAAACGGAACAAACTCACCTTGTTCTGCAAGTTCTCTATTATATGATATAGATTTTCCCTGCACATACTCGATAACAGATCGACCTTCTGGTGTTTCATCTAAAACAGAACTAATAGCGGCCCACTTTCCAACTTGCTCAATCGTTTCATTTCCTACAGGCAATAATGTATGAGCCATCCGGTTTCCAAAAGTAATTGTACCCGTTTTATCTAAAATAATTGTATTAATATCGCCCGCAGCTTCTACTGCTTTCCCTGACATCGCTAACACGTTAAATTTTGTCACCCGGTCCATCCCAGCAATACCAATCGCTGATAGCAAACCACCAATTGTCGTTGGAATTAAACATACTAACAATGCTACGAGTACAGCTGTATCAATTTGAAAACCTAAATAATTTGTAAAAATCGGCAACGTCACAACGACGATCAAGAAGATAAGAGTTAAGCTCGTTAATACTGTATTTAAAGCAATCTCATTCGGCGTTTTTTGACGAGCAGCTCCTTCTACTAAAGAAATCATTTTGTCGATAAATGATTCACCAGGATTACTCGTAATAACAATTGTAATTTCATCACTTACCACCATCGTTCCACCTGTTACGGAACAAAAATCACCACCCGCTTCTTTTATTACAGGAGCTGATTCTCCTGTAATTGCAGATTCATCTACAGACGCTAATCCTTTGATTACTTCACCATCATTCGGAATCATTTCTCCTTGTTTTACGATAACAACATCACCTTTTCTAAGATCAGTTGCTGAAACTTGGACAATGTCTCCATTTTCTTTTACAACATTTGCAAACACATCTTTCTTCGACTGCTTTAAAGAATCGGCTTGCGCTTTACCACGACCCTCTGCTAATGCTTCTGCAAAATTCGCAAATAAAACTGTAAATAATAGAATAAGAGAAACTGTTATATTAAACCATCCTGGTATACTACTAGAACTGCTTGGAAGAAAAGATAAAATGAACGTAATGATAAACCCAATTTCCACAACGAACATAATCGGATTCTTTATCATGACTTTCGGATTCAATTTCGCAACGGATTGTTTCATCGCATGTGTTACGATATCACGATCCATCGTTTTCGCTTGTCTAACTTCATCTTCTACAGCATGTATTTGTGACTTATTTAATTGTTTTTCTTTTACTACTACCGGTCTCATCATTTACCCTCCATTACTTCAATGTAAGAAATTCTGCAATTGGTCCGAGTACTAACATCGGGAAGAATGTTAATGCACCGACAATTACAATTGTTCCGATGAAGATACCACCAAATAAACTATTATCTGTGCGGAACGTTCCGACTGTTTCTGGCACTACCGTTTTTTCTTTCAGCGAAGCTGCCACAGCTAGCATCGTAATTAAACTAAAGTAGCGTCCTAAAAACATAACTAAACCAGTCGTAATATTCCAAAACGGTGTATTATCTCCTAATCCTTCAAATCCAGATCCGTTATTCGCAGCTGACGATGTATACTCATATACAACTTGCGTTAAACCGTGGAAACCAGAATGAGAAATAGCATCCGTCCCTAAATTTGTTGAAAGAGCTAATGCCGAAAATCCTAAAATGAGCAATGGATGAAATAAAATCGTGACCGCGATTAATTTCATTTCCTTACCTTCAATCTTTTTACCTAAAAACTCTGGTGTCCGTCCAACCATTAACCCAGATATAAACACCGCGATAATTGCATACATAATAATATTTACAAAGCCTGCTCCAACTCCGCCATACACTGTATTTAACATCATATTTACAAGTGGAACTAGACCGCCAATTGGTGTTAACGTATCATGCATTGTATTAACAGCACCAGTTTCAGCAGCTGTCGTTACTGTTGCGTATAGTGAAGAAAATACTGTTCCAAATCGTACTTCTTTCCCTTCTGTACTTCCTTGTACATGTTCGATACCCATTCCATTTAATGCCGGATTCCCGTTTAGTTCAGATGTCGTAATCGTTATAAATCCTAGTAAAAACACCATAAAAAGTGACACGAAAAGGATGCGGCCTTGTTTTTTATTTCCGACCATTCGTCCGTACGTAAATGGAAGTGCTGTTGGTAATAACATCATAAGCATCATTTGCAAAATATTACTCATTTGTCCTGGATTTTCGAAAGGATGCGTAGAGTTTGCTCCGAAAAATCCACCGCCGTTATTTCCAAGTTCCTTAATGGAAACGAATGATGCAACAGGTCCACGTAAAATACTTTGCTTTGCACCTTCAATCGTTTGTGCTGTAACCGCCCCATCTAACGTTTGTGGTACACCAAGTGCGACAAAAACTAGTGCCGTAATAAATGCGATAGGAAGAAACACTCTCGTTAACGCTCTCGTAAAATCAACGAAAAAGTTACCAAGTTCTTTTCCAGCAAGTCCTCTTATAAAAGCCATAACGAGCACTAATGTCGTTGCTGGTGCCGCAAACATTAAAAATGTAATTCCGATTAATTGTGATAAATAAGATAAACCATTTTCACCGCTATAATGCTGTAAGTTTGTATCAGCCATAAAACTAATTGCTGTATTAAAAGCGAGCGTAGGCTCCATCCCTTCAATATGCGCTGGATTTAGTGGCAGCACACCTTGTAATCTGAAAATGAAGTATACGACAACGATCATAAATCCATTTAATAAAACTAATGATAATGCGTACTGTTTCCACGTTTGATTGTATGCTTTTACACCCGTAATTTTAAAAATAAGTTTTTCAAAAGGCCCGAATACTTTATCTAACGTTTTGCTACCTTGAAAAGCTTTTTCTAAATAAATCCCCGTTGGCTTTGCTACTAAAATAAACAAGAGCATTGTAATAATGACTGCAACCCAAATCATAATGAATGATTCCCCCTAATTAAAACTTCTCTGGATTTAATAATGCATACACTAAATACACTGTAATTGCTGCGACAATAACCGATAAGACAATCATCATGATTGCTTTCCTTCTTTCACAACTTTATCTGACCAACTTGCAAGACTTGCCATCGATGCAACTAATAAAATAAAAATCCCGACCATTACAACATCTAACATAACTATCCCTCTCTTCTTTTTTGTAAAAATTTACCATCAAAATATTAAAAAAGAACACTGAGCTCTACTCAGTGTTCAAAAAATGAACAACAAAAAGTAAACCTCCTCTCTAAACGCTTACGAGGTTAGCTGTCGGATTCGGGCCTAAAGAGTAGCCCTACTTTCAAAACTGAAAGATTCACCCCAAGTGACGATGCACAAAATTGGTTCCCCCGCTCCATTTCTGGAACTCAGCGATTTTAGGTTTTTTTGGAAATTTTATGAATGATTTATGAGAGTAAATATACTCCTCTATATTTCACTTGTAAAGGGGTAAATTGCTGAAAATAATAATATTTACATTCATTTAAACGCTTACATTGAAGATTATTACTATTATTTCATCTATTTTCTTTATTTCTCTTTTCTTTTCTTAAAAATGACCTTTTAAATATGAAATAAAAAGAGCGAATGACATGAAGTGCATAGCCTGTTGCACTCAGCATTCGCTCTTTTTTATTCAACCTTTATTCTCCTCTTAAAAATGCACGTAAATTTCTCCCACGAATATAAACTTGTGTCAATTCTGCATGTAGCTGCTCATACTCGGTAATATCCATCTCTAAATACAAAGCATCTTTTGACGGTAATATAATATATGGCCCGGGAAAAAGAGGATCAATCTGAACCAATTCTTGAACTCGCTCTACCGATACTGCCCAACGATTTGCTATATCTCCAAGTAATAGTACCTTCATCATTTCTTCCCCCGCCCTATTCAAAAAATAAAAAAGAAATATTATCACAATTTGTAAACACGACAAACTTAGCTCCAATTGTTTCATAGAGCCTCGCTGGATATCGTTTATTCCTTGTAACAACAGTAATAGGTGCTTGAAAAAAAAAACGAATGTGTTCTGTGAAGAAACTAACGATTGGAAGCTCATCCCCTAGTAAAATGACCTTCTTAATACACTCACAAATACTAGTAAAATCCTGCTCCTTACTACAACTATAAGTCCAATCAAACCCACAATTCCTAACTTCAGCCGCTACCTCTTCATTTGCTGTAAAAATAACTAACTCATGTTGAAATGCAACTAGATCTCTTAAACTATTTACCTTACTTTCTTCTCCAACACAAATAAGTGTTAGTTCCATGTACCTCATCCTCCTTAGTATAAAAGAAATCAAACATAGATTGATATTCCCCTATACTAATCAGATCGATGAAGTGATGTATCCATCATGGCACCGTCCTCTCTCAAGACGCTTACGAAGTTAGCTGTCGGATTCGGGCTTTGAGAGTAGCCCTACTTTCAAATTTGAAAGATTCACCCCTAGTGACACTGCACAAATTGGTTCCTCCGCTCCATATAATTGGACTCAGCGTTTACAAAAAAATATATTCTGGCTGATATATTACTCCTGTATTTTGAAAAAGTAAACAGAAAAAAAGCCAGTTATAAAACTGGCTTTTCACTTATCTATACACGCGTTCTATTCACTTTATACGCAAAATGATTCGTCGGTCCATGACCACTACCAATATTCAATGGCTCTTCAATTGCTATACTAATAAATCGTTTTGCTTCTTGAACAGCATCTTCAATTGAGTATCCTTTCGCAAGTCCTGCTGTAACCGCTGAAGCAAATGTACACCCACTTCCGTGCGTTTGCTTTGAAGGAATTCGCTCGCTTCTAAACTCAATAAATTTTTCTCCATCAAAGAGGAAATCAATTACTTCATTACCTTGATATTCTGCATGTCCGCCCTTCATAAGCACATATTTAGCACCTAATTCGTGCAATACTTTTGCAGCTTCCTTACTATCTTCAACATTATGAATCTCCATCCCAGTTAACACTTCTGCTTCTGGGACATTCGGTGTTATAACAGTTGCTACTGGTAATAAATATTCTTTTAATGCATGAACTGCTTCTTGCTGTAATAATGATGCACCGCCTTTTGCGATCATAACGGGATCTAGCACAATATTATTCCAGCCAAATTTTTCAATTTGTTCTGCAACAATTTGAATTATTTCACTACTAAATAACATTCCTAGTTTCACTGCATCTGGTGTTAAATCCGTACCAATTGAATTCAGCTGTTCTGTAATACCTTCTAACGGAACAGGATATACCCCTTGAACGCCAAGCGTGTTTTGAGCAGTAATTGCCGTAATAGCCGTCATTCCGTATACACCAAGCTCTTGGAATGTTTTTAAATCTGCCTGAATTCCAGCACCGCCGCCGCTATCAGACCCTGCAATTGTTAAAGCTTTATTCACTTTCATCCCACTCATCCTTTTCTATCCAAAATAGCGATGATAAATCGTTTTTGCTTCGCTTATATCTTTCGTTCCATGTACGAGCACACGGCCATCTTTAAAGGCGACTAACCTCTTGTCTTCAACAGAAAATGATAGTAAATATGGATTTACATTTAAATCATTCACGCGACCTTCCAGCAACTCTTTATATTGTTCAAAATTCATTTCTTCTTTATGAGGTGGTCTAATTTGAACTGTATTTCGCCCGCATAAAACTGCTGTTTTTGATGTGTTCTCTTTATTTAAATACGGATATAATGCATTCTCTCCGCATGAAGAACAATTATGCTGGCGAAGCTTTTGCACATTCATACATGAATACTCATTCTTCCACATATCAAACGATACAAGCCCATCTCGAAGTGATTCGTAATCTTCTACTAACAGTTTAAGAGCTTCTGTTACTTGATGAGAAACGACAAGAGATACAGCAGGTGATATAATACCCGCTGTATCACATGTTGCCCCGCCAAGCGGAATCGACTGCAATAAACATGATAAACATGGTGTTTTACTAGGAATGATTGTATAAGAAAGACCGTAACTACCTACACATGCACCGTAAATCCATGGAATAGAATATTTTTGTGCTATATCATTCACAATAAAGCGTGTTTCAAAATTATCAGTCGCATCAATCATTACATCAACGTTTGTAACAAGTTCTTCTAGCTCTTCAGCTGTTACGTCTTGAACGAGAGCTTCTATTGTTACATCGCTATTAATCTCTTCTAAACGTTTTTTAGCCGCTATAGCTTTTGGGAGATTATTCTTTACGTCGCTCTCTGCATACAATTGTTGTCTTTGTAAATTACTCCAATCTACATAATCACGGTCAACAATTGTTATCTTGCCAACACCCGCTCTTACAAACATCTCTGCATTTGCACTACCTAATGCACCTGCACCGATAATAAGTACATGCTTTTCTCTTATCTTTTGCTGCCCTTCTGCTCCAATTGGAGAAAATAGTTCTTGGCGAGAATATCGATTATTCAACTACGCTCATTCCTTCTAAAGGACTACTTGCAGTTGCACAGCGCTTACGTGCAATACGACCTGCTTCAAATCCTAAACGGCCTGCTTCAATACTTAGTTTCATTGCCTGCGCCATTTTAATAGGATCTTTCGCTCCTGATACAGCTGTATTTAATAACACGCCATCTGCTCCTAATTCCATTGCAAATGCCGCATCAGCTGGGCTACCAATACCAGCATCAACGATAACTGGTACTGTCGCTTGTTCAATAATGAAGCCCAAATTTAATGGATTTACAATACCAAGTCCTGATCCGATTGGAGATGCTCCTGGCATAATCGCATGCACGCCAAGCTCTTGTAATTTACGTGCTAATACAACATCATCAGATGTGTACGGAAGTACGATAAATCCTTCTTCCAGTAACATTTCAGATGCCTTTAACGTTTCTACCGGATCCGGTAATAACGTTCTATCATCACCAATAACTTCTACCTTTATCATGTCACAAAGCCCAGACGCTTTTGCTAATTTTGCAATGCGAACAGCCTCTTCAGCATTTTTTGCCCCTGCTGTATTTGGTAATAACGTATATTTTTTCACATCAAGTTTCTCTAATAAATTAGGTTGCTTTGCATCAAAGATATCCATACGACGTACTGCAAACGTTAAAATTTCAGCTTCAGAAACGTCAATTGCCTTTTGCTGTACGTCAAAATCAGGGAATTTACCTGTACCTAATAAAAGTCTAGAATGAAATGAAAATGGTCCAATGTTCAACATAATCAACCGCCTCCTACGAAAGTTACAATCTCAATTTGATCTCCATCAAAAACAGATGTATCTGTATGATCATCTTTTTGTAAAATATCTTTATTACGCTCTACTACAACAATTCTGTTATCTAGCTCTAAATGTGTAAGTAGCTCAGCTACTGTTTTTACACTCGCTGGCACTTCAATTTGGTTACCATTAATTTTTAATCTCAAACTTCCATCCCCTCTCTAAACTCTTCTAGAAAGCAAGGAATCTAGCAAATGATTCTCTTGCTCTCCTTCTATTAAATCAGCCATATATTGGCCAGAAATAGGACTTAATAAAATACCGTTCCGATAATGGCCCGTGCAAGCATATAAACCTTTTATTTCTTCATGCTCTCCCATATAAGGAGCTTCATGATTCGATTGTGGTCTTAATCCTGCCCATGCGCTTTCCCATTCTGCTTCTTTTAAAGCTGGCAATATTGTATAAGCACGCTCCAATATAGAAGTTATACTTTCTGGCTGCACAGTTTTATTGAACGTATGTGGCTTCATTGTTGCCCCAATTACGTAACGTCCACCGCGCTTTGGAGCAATGTAAAATCTTTCTTGAAAAATAGGTGCTTTTAAAAGTTGTTTTCTACTTCTTACCGCAACCACTTCTCCTTTAACTGGATATGTACCCCAATCGCGGTGAAAATAACTGAGTAACTTCGTGCTCCATGAACCTCCTGCAATAACGACTTTCTCACATGTGACAATACCTTCGCTCGTAAAAATTCCGGTCACTTTATTATTTTCAATACGAATATCAAACACTTCTGTCTGTTCATATATATCAGCACCTGACATTGCCGCAGAATGTGCGAATGCTTTCGTAAGCTCTGGTGCAATAACATGACCGTCTTTCGGATAATATACTGCTCCTATAATAGATTCGGATAGATACGGCTCTTTTTCCCGCACATGGTCTCCCGTTAGAAAATAGGAATCTTCACCTGTTTTTTGCTGCCAATCCATAATGTGAAGAATTCTTTCCTTCTCATCTTCATTTTGAGCAATACGATAAATTCCTTTTTCTTCATATCCAATATCAATACCCGTCTTTTCACGTAAAACTGCTGCAAGTTGTGGAAATATAGCTCGGCTTTCTCTAGCAAGTTCAAATAGCGGATCATACGCATCCCATTCTGCCTGAACACCAAGTAGACCAGCAGCTGCTTTTGAAGCTTCCGATGCAATTCTTTGCTTCTCTACAATCGCTACTTTATGTCCTCTTTCTGCTAGAAAATGTGCAACTGAACTACCAATTACACCACCACCAATAATCGCTACATCATACTTCTCACACATGTTTTTCCGCCCACTTTCTTATTGATTCCTTATAAGATTTCGCTTTGCTATACGGGTCACTACTACTTACAATTCCGGACATAACTGCTATACCGCTTACACCGTTAGTAAGGACATCCACTGCGTTTTCTGGAGTAATTCCTCCAATTGCTGTAATCGGTATAGATAAACACCTTGCAATGTCAGAAATTTCTTCAAGCCCTCTCGCTGGCACACCTTTTTTACAATCTGTCGGAAATACATGACCATAAACGAGTGAATCCGCTCCATTTTTAAATGCTACTATCGCTTCATCTAGCGAATGCACAGAATAACCGACATGCAAATACGAAAACTTTTCTTTCACTGACTTTATATCTGTGCTTCGATACCCTAGTTGAACACGAGGAATATTTAATAAAATTGCAATATCAATTCGATCATTTATGACAATTTTAGAAGCCGGAAAGCCTTCCATTAAAAGACTTTCCACACCTTCATATAACTCCTTCGTACTCTTCTCACGCTCACGAATATGCAAATAATCAATCTCACTCTCAATTTGCATCGCTACATTCACTAGCTCTTCGAATGGCATATGGCCATTTGAGATTACGTGGAGCTCATTTTTCATATTCATTCGCCTACTTTAAAATATTTTCGAATAGTTCATCGGCTGGAACGGTTTCTTTCGTCATTCCTTTGTCCTTCAGCCATTTATTTTGTTTCTCCCAAGATTCTTTTGAATCTGATAAAAATGGCTCATCTTTCGTTTCCATCTTCTCTAATAAAATTTTCATACTTTCCTTTTCAACTTCTGGCACAAGTGGGAAGTTTTCTTTTTCTTGATGATTTAATAAAATATTCAATGCTTCATCTGGGTTTTTCTTCATGAAATCATAGCCTTTTTTCGTACCACGTAAGAAAGCTTGCAACGCTTCTTTATCTTTTTTCAACGTTTTATCACCTGTTACAAACACAAGTTCATGATAGTTCGGTACTCCGTAATCAGCTGGATTAAAGTAAGCTGGTTCATGGCCTTCATGACGCATAACCGGTACTTCATGATTAATGTATGCCCCTGTTACCGCATCCACTTTTTTCGTAATTAAGGCTGGTACTAAATCAAATCCAACATCAACTACTTTCACTGTATCAGGATTACCACCAGCTTCTTTTACCATCGTTTTTAAATACATCTCACTTAAAGGTGTTCCAGAATATCCTACTGTTTTTCCTTCTAAATCTTTCGGTGATTGAATACCCGCTGATTTCAGCGATACGACATGATTTAATGGTGAACGTACGACAGCCCCAATTGATTTCACTGGAATTTGCTCATTTGCTCTTGCCATAACAACATCTGGCTGATAATACAAGCCAACTGTCACCTTCCCTGCTGCTGCCAATGTTAATGGATCAGTCGGATTAGAAGGAAATTTAATATTTACCTTTACACCTTCTTCTTTAAAGTATCCTTTTTCAATTGCTGCATAAATAAAGCTATGTACCGCATTTGGATACCAATCTAACATGACTGTTATTTCTTTCTCTTTTTTACTTTTTTCTGATGCTGAATTACTCGAACATCCTGTAATCATTGCAATTAATAATGTAAACACAAAGATGCGCTTTAAAAATTTCATGAATGCTTCCTCCAACTAATGAATTTCTTTTCTAATATGGAAATAAGTACGACGAAGAAAATAGCTAATAATGATAACAATACAATGGGTGCAAATACGCCAGCTCCATCTAACTGCGTCATCATTCTCTTACTGAAATATCCAAGTCCAGCTTGTGCACCGAGCCATTCTCCAATTGCTGCTCCGATAACACTAAGCGGAACTGCAATTTTTAAAGCTGAGAAAAAATAAGGAAGAGCAGACGGCAACTTTAATTTAAGAAAAATATCTCTTTTCGTTGCTCCATATGTAACTAAGAGCTCCTCCCATTCTTTTTTTGTACTACGCAGTCCATCATACGTATTGACCGCAATCGGGAAAAACGTAATTAAAACTGTGACAACAACCTTACTCCAAATTGTGTATCCAAACCATAAAACAAATAGCGGAGCAAGCGCAGTAATCGGAATCGTTTGTGAAGCAACTAATAATGGATAAAATGCTCTTTCCATCCATGTACTCGCATTCATTAACATCGCTAGCCCTACACCTAATACGATAGAAATAACAACACCTATTAAAACGACGTATAACGTTGCAGGTAAATGAACCGTAAATAATATGTCTTTTAGTTTCCATATCTTCATTACAATCGCAGACGGTGACGGTAAAATGTACATCTCATCTACAATTCTTGCTCCTATTTCCCACACAGCTAGTAAAATACTAGAAAGTGTAATAGCAGGAACTAATTCTTTCAATCGGTTCATCACACAAGTACCTGCCTTTGTAACATACTAAGAAGCTCATCTTTCAGCGCTAATACTTCCGGTTTATATAAATCTTTTCGTGTTCTGTTATGATCAAGTGGTACAATCCGCTCAGTCAAAGTCGTTATCGGCTGCTGTTCCACTACTAAAACTCGGTTCGAAAGAAATAACGCTTCTTCAACATCATGAGTAATGAATAAAATTGTTTTTTCCCACTCTTGCCATTGTTCAAACAGCCATTCTTGCAAAGAGGCCTTCGTTAAAGCATCTAACGCGCTAAACGGTTCATCTAATAACAATATCTCCCCGCCCGTTAACAAAGTTCGGATAAAAGATACGCGTTGCCTCATACCACCAGATAAATCTTTCGGATGTTTTGTCTCATATCCTTGTAAACCAAATTTATATAACAGTTCCTTTGCCTTTACTTGGGCTTCTTTCTTCTGTACACCTTGGCACTCTAGCGGCAGAGCAGCATTCTCAATAATTGTTCTCCACGGCAAAAGCATATCTTTTTGCGGCATATATCCTACAGGATGGTGCTTTGTTTCTGTCAGTTCTATCTTTCCAATACTTACCTTCTCTAGGCCTGTAATAAGGCGAAATAAAGTACTTTTCCCACATCCACTCGGTCCGATAATACTGACAAACTCTTTCTCATGTATAGAAGCATTTAATTCATGGATGATTGGTTTCTCATCGTAATGAAAAGAAACATTATGAAACTGTAGTATGTTCTTGCTCCTCAAATCCCCACATCTCCTTACGATAGGACATATCCCAGAATAAATATTCAAATCGACTGGAATATAAGAAAATCTCCTCTAATCTATCTAGTTCTTTCTCAGACTTTCCAACTGCCATTTCATTTAATAAATCTATTAACCAAATACAAAGATTACCGTATTCTTCCGAACTATATCCTTGAATCCACTCACCAAAAAACTCATGATCTCTTGCTCCAGGAATATCATTTAAACGCTTTCCAATTTCCCAGTAGCTCCACATACATGGAAGAAGCGCTGCTATTAATTCTGCAAGTGTGCCATTTTGAGATACAGACATCATGTAATTTGTATAAGCTAAATTTTTAGCAGATGGTTTCGCAGACTCTATATCCTCTATAGAAATTCCAAGTCTTTTTGCATATTGTTTATGGATTGTCATTTCGCCATTTAATATCCCATCAATTTGTTCAGCGAACTTTCCCATTACTTGTGGATTCGTTGCTTTTACAACACCAATCGCATATAACTTTGCATAATCTAGCAGATATAAATAATCTTGAATAATATAATACTGGAATTTATCTTTTTCTAACGTGCCATCTCCCATACCCACTACAAACGGATGATTATGACTCATCTCCCAAACCGGTTGCACAGTTTCTAATAATCTATCGCAAAATTTCATTTCTCTATCCCCTTTCAATATATGTATCTAAATAAAAAACCACTTCTATATATAAGAAGTGGTTACAGCAAATAAAATTATACATTTATTCGATGTTCCACTTCCCTTCGCTAGTATTACCTAGATCAGGTGTTATAAGGGTTAAGGATTATTCCTCTCTCAGCAAATCAAGCACCCCTAGTGGTTTCAATATGAAATTTTTAAATAAAAAAGCCCCGTTTCTATACGCAAAGAAACGGGGACTCATTGTTAGTGTCCGAATTGCTTCCCTACGCTAGCATAATCTAGATCAGGTAATAAAAAGGATCAAAGGCTTACGGCCTACTCTCAGCTGGCAACACCAGCTCTCCTAGCAAACTATAAAATTATCACTGTCAGTATAACACCCTAATAAGACATCATCAACTGTTTTAATTTTCTTAATTATCAACAAAATATTGAAGTTATACAATACATACATTCTATTTTAGAAAATAAAACCCAAATTAATTGTATAAAAAGGAATCATTATCCTCAAAAAATTTATTTTTATATTGATTTCATATTACATTTATGTGAATACACCCACTATATTATATCTTTATACTATAATAAAATTACAACTATACAACTAGAGGAGGTCTCTATTCCATGAATATGAAAGCTACGGCTTTAACAGCAACTACTGTAGCGATTGCTTCTTTACTTCCTTCTATGGGTGAAACAAATGTACAAAAAGCAAACGCTGAACAATTATCTAATGTTAAAACTGGGTATGTCAAAGTCGATCAAGTAGCATTACATACAGAAGATAACGTAAAAAGCACATCAATTGATACAATTCGCTTTAATACAAAAGTGAACATCCTTGAAACAACTAATGGTTGGTATAAAGTATCTGTTCATAATAAAGTAGGTTATGTACAAAAAGATGCTATTTTACTAAAAAACAAACTTCAATCTAATGATCAATACATCGTCAATGCTAATGCATTAAACGTTCGCTCTGAACCTAATTTAGAATCTTCCATTTTAGATGTATTACCAAATGGCAAGTTTATTACTGTTCAAGAAGATCAAGGCGAATGGTATAAAATATCACATAATGGCCAAACGGGTTACGTACAAAAAGCATTCATCTCTAATGGTTCACAACCCTTAGTAAAAGGAATCACCGTTCAAAATAATACAAAATATACTGTTGCAACACCTAATCTGAATGTACGTAGCAACACTAGTACAAGTAGCGCTCTACTCGGTTCATTACAAAACGGTACACAAGTACAAGTAGTAGAAACTGTAGGAACTTGGTATAAAATTCGTTTTGGCACAGGATACGGATATGTAGCAAAACACTATGTAGTACAAAATCAACCACAGGCTAAAACAGATCAGCCTTCATCTATTCCAGCTGCTTTCAAATTCCCTGCTCAAGGAAGAATTAGCTCAACCTTTGATATACGCTGGGAACAAATGCATTATGGTATAGATATTGCTGCTCCAGGGAACGTCTCTATCCAAGCTGCTGCTGCAGGTAAAGTTGTGAAATCTTATTATTCAGCTAGCTATGGCA
This sequence comes from Bacillus sp. FSL L8-0152, assembly GCF_038006365.1. Classification (NCBI taxonomy): domain Bacteria; kingdom Bacillati; phylum Bacillota; class Bacilli; order Caryophanales; family Bacillaceae; genus Bacillus; species Bacillus sp. FSL L8-0152. The sequence continues at coordinate 808,290 of NZ_JBBOVB010000001.1, read as the reverse complement.
ATGTTGTGTTCATTGCGCATCAAATCAATGGGAAATTATATACAACTGTTTATGCTCATATGAAGGATCGCACTGTACAAACTGGTGATCAAGTACAAGCTGGACAATTAGTAGGTCATATGGGCAACACAGGTCATTCATACGGGCAACATCTTCATTTTGAATTACATAATGGAGAATGGAATTTTGAAAAAACAAATGCAGTAAATCCACTGCCATATTTAGTTAGGTAAATTGTATGCCACGCAATATACCTCTTATAATTGAATACGCAGCCTTTTTAGGTTTAATCTGTTGTTTAATCATTTACAATACAAACATTGTATTTTTATCTATTATTATTGCTTTTGTTGCATTAGAAATTATGATGGAATCATTTCAAGTGCAACTAAAACAAAAAATTGCCCATATTTATAACGCTATATTTCTTTTGAGTGCTCTCATAACAAATATAATTAGTAATGGCTTTTATTTATCTACTGTATTTCCAGTATTCTTTATGGCTGTTTTATTATTTGTAGCTAGATATATTAATGTCCCTTATAACCAAAAACAAAAACAAGAACAAGAAGCTTAGAAAGAGGAGACACTGTGTACCAATCTTTCAAAGATACTCCAATAAAATACATATTGCATTTGTATAAGAAAGCCAATACTTTTTTTGGTATACAAGGAAGTTATACTGCACAACTTCTTCTATATGGAATGTTGTTTCTTGTTTTAATCACTTTCTCCTTGTTTTACTAACAAAAAAGGATCTCACATAAACTGGAGATCCTTTTTAATTTATATTAATTTTTCATATCGAAAATATTGTTTATCCACAAGCATATTTTTCATAAATAAAGCTCAGATTATATTTTTTCTCTAAGCTCATTCGTTGTTCGTCATCGCACCAATAGAAAAGAATATCATGAATCGTTGCGTAACGCTTATTTTTAAGAAATAGCCTAAAGAATGATGGTAAACAATCATGTAATTGTATAAATATATAATTGCGTAGTGTTTCTTCTTTATATTCAATGCCCTTACAAATATACAGTAATTCTTCACAATAATATGCATGCTGTGGAACTTGTATCATCTCGAAAAATGGCACATAAGATAGTAGCTTTCCAATAAAATGACCGTATCGATCCATTACTCCTATCGTCATATGCTCCATCATTTCTTTCATTACATATAAATAATCATCTACATGTGTTGTCTTTAATGGGTCTAAGCGATCGGAAATTTGAGATAATACAGCTCTTTGACATGCTAAAACTGCCTGACTAGGTCCATAATATGATAGGAAATCTGTACACTTACGATATTTCCGTAATAAATCATGTGTATATAAATCATATACGAAAGTATTACAATACATTGCTAAACTCATCATATCACTATTTAATTGCTCTTTTGATAATGATTTCGCTCTCTTGCACATATAAAAGAATGTAAATTCCAATACTTCTTTATGAGATAATAAATGTTTACAATCGGTTATACATTTCTCATTAAATTTAACTCTATCCCAAATTTCAATATCCCTATCTGTCAATTCACCTATACGATATTTAATAATTAAATAGTTTAAAGCAACTGATTGCGTCAAAAGATCCCATGTTTCATATTCCAATGAAGTATGAACAAACTCAGCTAATCCTTGTGCTATCATAAAAGCATTTGCCTCTTCATACCAACCAATCTCTTGGCATAAGCGAAGAATACGCACTAAAGTTGGAATTTCATCTTTATGAAACTGCGGTAAATTCTTTACTTTATTCATGCCATATACGATAAATGCCGCTAAATTTTCTTCTTTATAAAATTCTTTCTCTTTCCATACTAATATAGTTCGTTCTTTCCCCTCACCTTTTGGGTGACAAGGTACAAGCAAAGAAAATAATTCAGCAAAATTATTTGGTTCTATATATGTATCTGTAACCAAATTCCAATTTGGATCGCCCTGTACAGCCTTCATATAATTCCCCTTCCCTTTTCATCTATGTAGGAAATATTAATTTATTATCGTACCACTAAAAATTAATATTGTTATATTCAAAATCTCTCATAATACTTATATCTATCAGTATATCATCTTTTCTCTTATTAAAAATGAAGAATAACAAATTTAAAAAAACTGTGGAAATTATTAACCATATACTTATTATATAATGCCTCAGATACATCACGCTAACATATTAGTTTAATCCATATATACTAGAATAATGCATCTGAACTTTATATATAATTTAGCTCTTTATGAGTGACCATTAAAATCTCGGTTAATTAAAGTTTCAATTTACTCTGTACGCTCTGAGATTTCGCTCAAGGCAAATCCAGCTTGATCATCTGCCGATTCCCTTATAGCTAAATCCCCTAGTGCTAACATGCCAATAAGCTGACCACTATCAACTACTGGTAACCGTCTAATTTGATACTGTGCCATTAGCTCTGTAGCTTTTTCAATAGAATCATTTGGAGAAACTGAGATAATATTTGTTGTCATTACATTTGTAATTTTATTAGATCCAGGATGTTTTTCAGCAATCCCTCGAACAACTAAATCTCGATCAGTAACAAGCCCAATAACTTGCTCATTTTCAACAACAGGAATTAACCCAACCGATTCTTCCTTCATTTTTACAGCTGCCTCATATACATTGTCTAGCGGTGTACAATGTACAATATGGGTACTCATTAAGTCTCTAACTCGTGTCATTATTTATTTCCTCCTTTTTATACATACCATAGCTTTTCCAAAATTCCTTTATTTATTTCTGGAAAGTAACATGATAAAAAGGATCAACAAAATAAAAAAGAGCCAGCATAATGCTGACTCTTTTTTGTATGACCCGTACGGGATTCGAACCCGTGTTACCGCCGTGAAAGGGCGGTGTCTTAACCACTTGACCAACGGGCCATGGCTCCGCAGGTAGGACTCGAACCTACGACCGATCGGTTAACAGCCGATAGCTCTACCACTGAGCTACTGCGGAATAATATATGGTGGGCCTAAATGGACTCGAACCATCGACCTCACGCTTATCAGGCGTGCGCTCTAACCAGCTGAGCTATAGGCCCATATACTTTACAGGGGCAGTAGGAATCGAACCCACACTGGAGGTTTTGGAGACCTCAGTTCTACCTTTAAACTATGCCCCTAAATGATGCCGGCTAGAGGACTTGAACCCCCAACCTACTGATTACAAGTCAGTTGCTCTACCAATTGAGCTAAGCCGGCATAAAAAAAATGGTGGCTCGGGACGGAATCGAACCGCCGACACGAGGATTTTCAGTCCTCTGCTCTACCGACTGAGCTACCGAGCCAACATAAATGGCGGTCCCGACCGGGGTCGAACCGGCGATCTCCTGCGTGACAGGCAGGCATGTTAACCACTACACCACGGGACCATTTGGTTGCGGGGACAGGATTTGAACCTGCGACCTTCGGGTTATGAGCCCGACGAGCTACCGTGCTGCTCCACCCCGCGACAATATTAAATTAAAAAATGGAGGAGGTAGAGGGATTCGAACCCCCGCGCGACTCTCGCCGCCTGTCGGTTTTCAAGACCGATCCCTTCAGCCGAACTTGGGTATACCTCCATGAAGGAAAAAAATAAATATTTATTATTATATGTCTAAACCATTTTTAAAAATGGAGGAGGTAGAGGGATTCGAACCCCCGCGCGATTCTCACCGCCTGTCGGTTTTCAAGACCGATCCCTTCAGCCGAACTTGGGTATACCTCCGAGACATATATTAAATAAAGTGGAGCCTAGCGGGATCGAACCGCTGACCTCCTGCGTGCAAGGCAGGCGCTCTCCCAGCTGAGCTAAGGCCCCATGTTTTTTGGAATATCGGGAAGACAGGATTTGAACCTGCGACCCCCTGGTCCCAAACCAGGTGCTCTACCAAGCTGAGCCACTTCCCGTTAATAAAAGCGCGCCCGAGAGGAGTCGAACCCCTAACCTCTTGATCCGTAGTCAAACGCTCTATCCAATTGAGCTACGGGCGCATATGGTGCCGAGGGCGGGGGTCGAACCCGCACGGTGGTCACCCACCGCAGGATTTTAAGTCCTGTGCGTCTGCCTGTTCCGCCACCCCGGCATGTCATATTGAAAATTGGAGCGGAAGACGGGATTCGAACCCGCGACCCCAACCTTGGCAAGGTTGTATTCTACCACTGAACTACTTCCGCAAGACATGTATGAGTTATTTTATTAAAAGTGCGGGTGAAGGGAGTCGAACCCCCACGCCAAAGGCGCTAGATCCTAAGTCTAGTGCGTCTGCCAATTCCGCCACACCCGCATGTTTTATTAAAAATGGTGAGCCATGAAGGATTCGAACCTTCGACCCTCTGATTAAAAGTCAGATGCTCTACCAACTGAGCTAATGGCTCTTAATGGCTGGGCTAGCTGGATTCGAACCAGCGCATGACGGAGTCAAAGTCCGTTGCCTTACCGCTTGGCTATAGCCCATTAATTAAGAATGGTGGAGGGGGGCAGATTCGAACTGCCGAACCCTAAGGAGCGGATTTACAGTCCGCCGCGTTTAGCCACTTCGCTACCCCTCCGACATATATGGTGGAGGATGACGGGATCGAACCGCCGACCCCCTGCTTGTAAGGCAGGTGCTCTCCCAGCTGAGCTAATCCTCCATTTTGCCTGGCAACGTCCTACTCTCACAGGGACAAGGTCCCAACTACCATCGGCGCTAGAGAGCTTAACTTCCGTGTTCGGTATGGGAACGGGTGTGACCTCTCTGCCATCATTACCAGACTATATTCATTTAAGACAAGAATCATTTTAACTCATTTACTTTTAAAAGTCAACAAGTTTTTTATATTCTTTCAAAACTAGATAACATTGCTTCATATTATATGGTTAAGTCCTCGATCTATTAGTATTCGTCAGCTCCACATGTCACCATGCTTCCACCTCGAACCTATCAACCTGATCATCTTTCAGGGATCTTACTAGCTTACGCTATGGGAAATCTCATCTTGAGGGGGGCTTCATGCTTAGATGCTTTCAGCACTTATCCCTTCCGCACATAGCTACCCAGCTATGCCCTTGGCAGAACAACTGGTACACCAGCGGTGCGTCCATCCCGGTCCTCTCGTACTAAGGACAGCTCCTCTCAAATTTCCTACGCCCACGACGGATAGGGACCGAACTGTCTCACGACGTTCTGAACCCAGCTCGCGTACCGCTTTAATGGGCGAACAGCCCAACCCTTGGGACCGACTACAGCCCCAGGATGCGATGAGCCGACATCGAGGTGCCAAACCTCCCCGTCGATGTGGACTCTTGGGGGAGATAAGCCTGTTATCCCCGGGGTAGCTTTTATCCGTTGAGCGATGGCCCTTCCATGCGGAACCACCGGATCACTAAGCCCGACTTTCGTCCCTGCTCGACTTGTAGGTCTCGCAGTCAAGCTCCCTTATGCCTTTGCACTCTACGAATGATTTCCAACCATTCTGAGGGAACCTTTGGGCGCCTCCGTTACACTTTAGGAGGCGACCGCCCCAGTCAAACTGCCCACCTGACACTGTCTCCCGGGTCGATAAGACCCGTAGGTTAGAATTTCAATACAGTCAGGGCGGTATCCCACCAGCGCCTCCACCGAAGCTAGCGCTCCGGTTTCAATGGCTCCCGCCTATCCTGTACAAACTGTACCAAAATTCAATATCAGGCTACAGTAAAGCTCCACGGGGTCTTTCCGTCCTGTCGCGGGTAACCTGCATCTTCACAGGTACTATAATTTCACCGAGTCTCTGGTTGAGACAGTGCCCAAATCGTTACACCTTTCGTGCGGGTCGGAACTTACCCGACAAGGAATTTCGCTACCTTAGGACCGTTATAGTTACGGCCGCCGTTTACTGGGGCTTCAGTTCAGAGCTTCGCTTACGCTAACCCCTCTCCTTAACCTTCCAGCACCGGGCAGGTGTCACCCCCTATACTTCGCCTTACGGCTTCGCAGAGAGCTGTGTTTTTGCTAAACAGTCGCTTGGGCCTATTCACTGCGGCTTTCCGTTAAGAAAGCACCCCTTCTCCCGAAGTTACGGGGTCATTTTGCCGAGTTCCTTAACCAGAGTTCTCTCGCACACCTTAGGATTCTCTCCTCGCCTACCTGTGTCGGTTTGCGGTACAGGCACCTTTTATCTCGCTAGAAGCTTTTCTTGGCAGCGGGGAATCAAAGACTTCGCTCCATAAGGAGCTTCCCCATCACAGCTCAGCCTTCACGATAAGCGGATTTGCCTACTTATCAGCCTAACTGCTTGGACGTGCACAACCAATCGCACGCTTCTTCTATCCTTCTGCGTCCCTCCATTGCTCAAACGATAAAGAGGTGGTACAGGAATATCAACCTGTTGTCCATCGCCTACGCCTGTCGGCCTCGGCTTAGGTCCTGACTAACCCTGAGCGGACGAGCCTTCCTCAGGAAACCTTAGGCATTCGGTGGACGGGATTCTCACCCGTCTTTCGCTACTCATACCGGCATTCTCACTTCTAAGCGCTCCACCAGTCCTTCCGGTCTGACTTCACTGCACTTAGAACGCTCCCCTACCACTGATACCATTGGTATCAATTCGCAGCTTCGGTGGTGTATTTAGCCCCGGTACATTTTCGGCGCAGAGTCACTCGACTAGTGAGCTATTACGCACTCTTTAAATGGTGGCTGCTTCTAAGCCAACATCCTAGTTGTCTAAGCAACTCCACATCCTTTTCCACTTAATACACACTTTGGGACCTTAGCTGGCGATCTGGGCTGTTTCCCTCTTGACTACGGATCTTATCACTCGCAGTCTGACTCCTAAGGATAAGTCATTGGCATTCGGAGTTTGACTGAATTCGGTAATCCGATGAGGACCCCTAGTTCAATCAGTGCTCTACCTCCAAGACTCTTACACTTAAGGCTAGCCCTAAAGCTATTTCGGGGAGAACCAGCTATCTCCAGGTTCGATTGGAATTTCTCCGCTACCCACACCTCATCCCCGCACTTTTCAACGTGCGTGGGTTCGGGCCTCCATTCAGTGTTACCTGAACTTCACCCTGGACATGGGTAGATCACCTGGTTTCGGGTCTACGACCACGTACTAAACGCCCTATTCAGACTCGCTTTCGCTGCGGCTCCGCCTCTTCAGCTTAACCTCGCACGGGATCGTAACTCGCCGGTTCATTCTACAAAAGGCACGCCATCACCCATTAACGGGCTCTGACTATTTGTAGGCACACGGTTTCAGGATCTCTTTCACTCCCCTTCCGGGGTGCTTTTCACCTTTCCCTCACGGTACTGGTTCACTATCGATCACTAGGGAGTATTTAGCCTTGGGAGATGGTCCTCCCAGATTCCGACGGAATTTCACGTGTTCCGCCGTACTCAGGATACATTCAAGAGAGAACGAAGTTTCGACTACGGGGTTGTTACCCTCTACGACGGACCTTTCCAGGTCGCTTCGTCTACCTCGTTCCTTTGTAACTCCGTATAGAATGTCCTACAACCCCAAGAGGCAAGCCTCTTGGTTTGGGCTATGTTCCGTTTCGCTCGCCGCTACTCAGGAAATCGCATTTGCTTTCTCTTCCTCCAGGTACTTAGATGTTTCAGTTCCCTGGGTCTGTCTTCCATACCCTATGTATTCAGGTAAGGATACCATACCATTACGTATAGTGGGTTTCCCCATTCGGAAATCTTCGGATCAAAGCTTACTTACAGCTCCCCGAAGCATATCGGCGTTAGTCCCGTCCTTCATCGACTCCTAGTGTCAAGGCATCCACCGTGCGCCCTTTCTAACTTAACCAAACTAAAAATTAAAAAATATGAGCTACACTGTTATCTAGTTTTCAAAGAACATACATTTATATATGAGAGATAGTTCTCTCAAAACTGAACAAAACGAAACACGGAAACTTATATTGATGAACAGCGTTCATCAATTCTCCATAGAAAGGAGGTGATCCAGCCGCACCTTCCGATACGGCTACCTTGTTACGACTTCACCCCAATCATCTGTCCCACCTTAGGCGGCTGGCTCCAAAAAGGTTACCCCACCGACTTCGGGTGTTACAAACTCTCGTGGTGTGACGGGCGGTGTGTACAAGGCCCGGGAACGTATTCACCGCGGCATGCTGATCCGCGATTACTAGCGATTCCAGCTTCATGTAGGCGAGTTGCAGCCTACAATCCGAACTGAGAACGGTTTTATGAGATTAGCTCCACCTCGCGGTCTTGCAGCTCTTTGTACCGTCCATTGTAGCACGTGTGTAGCCCAGGTCATAAGGGGCATGATGATTTGACGTCATCCCCACCTTCCTCCGGTTTGTCACCGGCAGTCACCTTAGAGTGCCCAACTTAATGATGGCAACTAAGATCAAGGGTTGCGCTCGTTGCGGGACTTAACCCAACATCTCACGACACGAGCTGACGACAACCATGCACCACCTGTCACTCTGCTCCCGAAGGAGAAGCCCTATCTCTAGGGTTTTCAGAGGATGTCAAGACCTGGTAAGGTTCTTCGCGTTGCTTCGAATTAAACCACATGCTCCACCGCTTGTGCGGGCCCCCGTCAATTCCTTTGAGTTTCAGCCTTGCGGCCGTACTCCCCAGGCGGAGTGCTTAATGCGTTAACTTCAGCACTAAAGGGCGGAAACCCTCTAACACTTAGCACTCATCGTTTACGGCGTGGACTACCAGGGTATCTAATCCTGTTTGCTCCCCACGCTTTCGCGCCTCAGTGTCAGTTACAGACCAGAAAGTCGCCTTCGCCACTGGTGTTCCTCCATATCTCTACGCATTTCACCGCTACACATGGAATTCCACTTTCCTCTTCTGCACTCAAGTCTCCCAGTTTCCAATGACCCTCCACGGTTGAGCCGTGGGCTTTCACATCAGACTTAAGAAACCACCTGCGCGCGCTTTACGCCCAATAATTCCGGATAACGCTTGCCACCTACGTATTACCGCGGCTGCTGGCACGTAGTTAGCCGTGGCTTTCTGGTTAGGTACCGTCAAGGTGCCAGCTTATTCAACTAGCACTTGTTCTTCCCTAACAACAGAGTTTTACGACCCGAAAGCCTTCATCACTCACGCGGCGTTGCTCCGTCAGACTTTCGTCCATTGCGGAAGATTCCCTACTGCTGCCTCCCGTAGGAGTCTGGGCCGTGTCTCAGTCCCAGTGTGGCCGATCACCCTCTCAGGTCGGCTACGCATCGTTGCCTTGGTGAGCCGTTACCTCACCAACTAGCTAATGCGACGCGGGTCCATCCATAAGTGACAGCCGAAGCCGCCTTTCAATTTCGAACCATGCAGTTCAAAATGTTATCCGGTATTAGCCCCGGTTTCCCGGAGTTATCCCAGTCTTATGGGCAGGTTACCCACGTGTTACTCACCCGTCCGCCGCTAACTTCTTGAGAGCAAGCTCTCAATCCATTCGCTCGACTTGCATGTATTAGGCACGCCGCCAGCGTTCATCCTGAGCCAGGATCAAACTCTCCAATAAAGTTAGTTTGTCTAGCATCTAAAAATAAAAATTGACGTTTCACGTTGTTTGTTTCGTTCAGTTTTCAAAGAACTTGTCCGCCGCTTCAGAAGCGACTTCATCATATTAACATCTTCATTTTTCGATGTCAACTAAGTTTATAAATTTCTTTTTTGTCGTTTTCTGCGTTTCCGCATCAGCGACGTTTATTAATATACCATCATGATTTTTAAATAACAAGTGTTTTTTTATAAAAAACACAAAAAAATTATCTATCCTACTTTCTTCTATAGAAAGAATTATTATCCTTCCTACTAAAAATAGTTATTCTGATTGTATACTACTACACTTCATTCAACCAAATTGCATTTCACAATACCTTCCCAAGTTTTCATTCTCTTCTATATTAAAGTTTATAATAATTATCCTTCTATAGAATAACGATATAACTTAGCCGTAAGAAAAAATCCCATCCACATTAAACAATTCCAATGCAAATATAAACTTAAGAATATTATTAGAATTTTTTTACATTTAATTAATGAAAAATATCCATTTTTTGTTATATAGTAAGAAAGGATGTACTCAACTATAAATAAACCAATGGAGGAATTATTTTATGGATAGGTTAACAAAGTTTTCATTAAAAAACCGAGCTGCCATTATCATCATGATTTTTCTCATTTCCATACTCGGTGTTTATTCCGGCTCTAAATTACCTATGGAATTTTTACCAAGTATCGACAATCCAGCAATTACCGTCACAACCTTATCTCAAGGACTCGACGCTGAAACGATGACAAAGGATGTAACTGATCCTCTCGAAAAACAATTTCGCAATTTAGAACACATCGACACCATTACTTCTTCTACATACGAGGGATTATCACGTATCGACATTGCGTATACATCAAAAGCAAACATGAAAGATGCAGCACGCGAAGTCGAAAAAGCCGTCAATACAATTAAATTACCTAAAGATGTAACCAAGCCCGTAGTTAGTCAACTAAACACTTCTATGATTCCACTCGCCCAAATTACTATCCAGAAACAAAACGGGTTTTCAAAAGCAGATGAAAAACAAATTGAAAAAGAAATCGTACCACAACTCGAAAACATTGATGGTGTTGCTAATGTTATGTTTTTCGGAAAATCCACCTCTGAATTATCTATCGTACTTGATCCGAACCAATTAAAAAACAAAAACGTAACATCACAGCAGGTACTCACTGTTTTACAAGGAAAAGAAACTTCTACTCCAGCTGGGGCAATTACTGTTAATCAGGAAGAATACAACCTCCGCGTCATTGGGGACATAAAAAATGTAAATGACATTAAAAACATCACTGTGGCACCCCAAGTGAAATTGCAAGACATTGCTCAAATTGAAATTAAACAACACTACGATACAATCTCACATATAAACGGAGAAGAAGGCACAGGATTAATCATCATGAAAGAACCAAGTAAAAATGCAGTTGCCATTGGAAAAGAGATTGATAAAAAAGTTAAAGAGATAGATAAGGAATATAAAGATCAATTTTCTATTAAACTTTTGGCTTCAACCCATGAACAAGTTGAAAATGCTGTTACTAGCATGGGAAAAGAAGTAATACTTGGAGCAATCGCTGCAACTCTAATTATCTTAATCTTTTTACGTAACTTCCGAACAACACTCATCGCTGTTGTCAGTATTCCATTATCTATTTTATTAACACTCTTTTTACTACATCAATCTAACATCACACTTAACATTTTAACCCTTGGTGGTTTAGCTGTTGCGGTTGGACGTCTCGTCGATGATAGTATCGTTGTCATCGAGAATATTTTCCGCCGTTTACAAAAAGATTCTTTCTCTAAAAATATTATTCTTGATGCAACGAAAGAAGTCGCCGTCGCAATTACTTCTTCTACTTTAACAACGGTCGCTGTTTTTTTACCTATCGGCCTCGTATCAGGAGCAATCGGAAAATTAATGTTACCTATGGTATTAGCAGTTGTATATTCTATTCTATCATCCTTAATCGTTGCACTCACAGTCGTTCCACTTATGGCTTTTTTACTACTCAAAAAAACAAAGCATCGAAAGTCAAGTTCTTCATCACGATATGTCGCTACGTTAAAGTGGTCTCTTTCTCATAAATTCATTATTCTACTTACTGCATTTTTATTATTTGCAGGATCGATTGCAGTCTATATATTACTACCGAAAGCAAACATAAAATCTGAGGATGACACAATGTTATCTATTAACATGACATTTCCAGCCGATTATAATGCTGAAGCTCAAAAACAAAAAGCATTCGATTTCGAAAAGAAATTACTTTCTAATTCATATGTAACAGACGTTATTTTACGAATGGGATCTAGCGCAGAAGATGCACAATGGGGGCAAACAACTAAAAATAACCTTGCTAGTATATTTGTAGTCTTTAAAAAAGGTTCTGATATTGATCAATATATTAAAGAGCTAAAAAAGGAAAATAAAACTTTTGAGCCTGCTGAACTTGATTATATAAAAACAAGTTATTCAAGCTCTGGCGGCGGCAACAACTTACAATTTAACGTAACAGCTACTAACGAAGCGGATTTAAAAGAGGCGGCTACTATCGTCGAAACAAAACTAAAAAGCATGGATGATCTTTCTAAAGTAAAAACGAATTTAGAAGACTCTAAGAAAGAATGGCAAATTCATATTGATCAAACAAAGGCTGAACAACTAGGTTTAACACCAGAAATAGCTGCGCAACAAGTAGCATTCCTTATGAAGAAGTCACCTATTGGCGAAATTACAATTAATAATGAAAAAACTACTATTATGATAGAACATAAAAAGGAAAACATTACTAAACAAGAAGATATTTTAAATACAAACATACTATCACCTACTAATGGACCAATTCCTTTAAAAGACATCGCAGCTATTTCAGAAAAACAAACGCAAACAGAAATTTTCCATAAAGACGGAAAAGAAACAATTCAAATTACCGCCGAAGCTTCAAATGAAGATTTGAGTAAAGTAAACACAGCAGTAAATAAAGCGATAACTGACTTAGATTTACCTAGCGGTTCAAAAGTAAATATCGCAGGAGCTACTGAATCTATGCAAGAGAATTTTACAGATTTATTCAAAATTATGGGGATTGCAATCGGGATTGTATATTTAATTATGGTTATCACCTTCGGGCAAGCACGCGCTCCTTTTGCAATCCTATTCTCCTTACCGTTAGCTGCTGTCGGTGGTATTTTAGGATTAATCATTTCACGAACACCTGTTGATGTAAATTCCTTGATTGGCGCATTAATGTTAATCGGGATTGTCGTTACAAACGCTATTGTATTAATAGAAAGAGTCCAACAAAATCGGGAACACGGAATGGAAACTAGAGAAGCCTTACTTGAAGCAGGTTCTACTAGACTACGCCCAATTATTATGACAGCTATTACAACAATCGTTGCTATGCTCCCGCTCCTATTTGGCCAATCCCAAGCAGGAAGTATGGTATCAAAAAGTTTAGCCGTCGTTGTCATCGGCGGTTTGGCAGTCTCGACTGTTCTTACATTAGTAGTCGTTCCAGTTATGTATGAACTATTAGATAAAATCGGGAGAAAAAGACGCTCCCGTAGGAAAATAAGCACTTCTACAGAAACACCTGATATTTAAAAACAAAAGACGTTATCTTCACAAATGAAGATAACGTCTTTTCTCTACTTAGTCATATAATCCATCATTTTTTCCACATATTGCTCTATAGGCTTACTAGAATCCACAATAAGGTATTCATTATTTAAAGGTCTTTGACTACCATTTAACCACTTTTCAAAACCTACTTCCGACTCCACCTTTTCAATTTGACTGATCATACGCTTACGTGTTTGCAGTCTCCTATTAATCTCTTACATATCATTAAGATAACACTCAATATATTTATATTTCACACCATGTTTAGTTGATAATTTAATTCCTTTTTCAACCATTCCCTCATATAAACACGGACTATCCAATATAACACTATGCCCTTGTTCTAAATAAGAATCAATCAATACCCATTCGGCATCATACGCAAGCCCACCAACAATCGTTGATTCAATTCCTTTTACTTTTAATGATTTTAACAACGCGGATTTCAAAACATCATGATCTATAATTACAGCACCTGTTAATTTCGCTATATACTTAGAAACTGTCGATTTTCCTGACCCAGGAAAACCTGACATTTGCAGAAAAAACAAATTAAAACTCCTCTCTAAATTACATCTGTTCTTCTTTATAATTAATCACAAATTCAACAATCATTACATCCATTCCTTCTATATTAAAATACAAAAGAACCCCCTACTTATAAAATAGCGAGTTCTTCTTTATAATTTATGCCGCTTTTACCTTTTTCGTTGCTTTACTTTTTCTTTTCGTTCCTGTAAAGCGCTTGTGTAATATAGATGCTATCAAGCGTGAAATAACATTGAATAGTAATACCATAATAATTAATACAGCTGCAGATTTTGTCGCAATCAACTTCGCATCTGGAATAACTCCTTCAGAATTTAATTTCCAAATGTGAACCGCTAATGTTTCAGCTGGTCTAAACGGATTTAAAGGATGCGCAGGACTTGAGAAATCCGCTGCTGAATTTAAAATCGGGGATGTTAAACCCGCTGTGTAAATTAATGCTGCCGCTTCCCCAAATATACGACCCGCCGCTAAAATAATCCCTGTAATAATTTGTGGTAATGACGATGGGATAATAATACGAGCGATTGTTTGCCACTTCGTTGCACCTAATCCAAGACTTGCCTCTTTTACATTATGAGGAACTTCTGAAATCGCATTTTCACAAACACGCGTTAAACCTGGTAAATTTAAAATAGTTAAAGCAATAGCACCACCCATTACTGTGTATCCCCAACCTGTCATTGTAACGAACACTAACAAACCAAATAAACCAACAACAATAGAAGGTAAAGACGCCATCGTCTCTATACATAGACGAACAAAATTTAAAAAACGTCCTTGTTTTGCGTACTCCGCTAAATATATTCCAGCACCTAATCCAAGAGGAATAGATATAATAAGCGTTATAACAAGCATGTAGAAGGAATTGAATAACTGCGGACCAATCCCACCACCAGCTCTTGTATTGCTTGGTTCTCCAAACAAGAAATTAGGATCCCAAAATCCCCATCCCTTTTGTAAAATCTCAAATACTAAGAACACTAGCAAAGCTACAACTAAAGCCGCAACCGCATAAAAGATACCTGTCCAAACTTTATTTACCGTTCTTGCATTCATTATTATCGCTCACCTCTTTGCCCAATCGCTCGAATTACTAAAATAAACAGGAATGAAATAACAAGTAAAATCATCGCTAAAGTCCATAGCGCATTGTTCCAAGCAGTTCCGTTCAATGTATTCGTCATATCCATTGTTAAAATACCAGTTAACGTCGCTGTCGGACTATATATTCCTTCTGGTAATTTAATCGTATTCCCGATTACCATTTGAACCGCTAACGCTTCACCGAAAGCACGCGCTAAGCCTAAAACAACACCTGTTAAAATCCCTTTTTTCGCAGCAGGAACAATCACTCGGCTAATCGCTTGCCATTTCGTTGATCCTAGACCATAAGAAGCTTCTAAATAATCAAATGGAACAGAACGTATTGCATCAGAAGCGATACTAGCAATAGTAGGTAAAATCATAATACTTAATACAACAATACCTGCAATTAAACTAAAGCCTACTCCCCCAAACGAATCACGTAATAGTGGTACTAAAATCGTAACACCTAATAATCCGTATACAACCGAAGGAATACCAACTAACAATTCTAGAACAGGCTTCAACACTTTATTTCCAAACTTTGGCGAAATTAAATTCATGAATATAGCAAGAGCTATAGCAATTGGTGCACTAATAATAACCGCACCTAACGAAACCACCGTTGAACCTACAATGAAAATTAAAGCCCCGAAGGATCCTTGATCAGCATTTGGATTCCATTTTGTCGATGTTAACATCTCAGTAAATGAGATACCACTTTGTGTAAAAGATTGAATACCTTTACCACAAATAAACGCAATAATAGCTAATGTAATTAAAACAATAAAAATACCACAAAACGTAACAAGTGATCTTCCTATATATTCACTTTTCACGTAATTAATTTGTTTTTTCCCCTTCATCACAGGACAGACCCCACTTCACAGATTGAAATGAACAGGACTGGCCTTGCAGCCAGCCCCATAAAACTTTATTACTTATTTAATTTAGACATTGGAATGTAGCCCATATCTTCTACTTGCTTTTCAAAGTCTTTACCTTTTACATAATCGATGTAAGCTTTTGTTGCTTCTTTCGCTTCACCTTTTGTTACCATATACTCGTAAGACCAGAATGGATATTTACCAGACGCAATGTTTTCAACTTTCGGTTCAGCACCATCAATTTTCACTGTTTGTAGTGCACCTTTTTTATCTCCAACCATGTAAGACATCGCTAAATAGCTTACTGAACCTGGAGTAGAATTGATAGCTTGCTCTACTGCACCGTTAGAATCTTGTGTTGTACCAGTTCCATCATTAATTTTCGCGTCTTTCATAATCGTTTTTTCAAATGTAGCACGTGTACCAGATGAAGCCGGACGATTAATTACGTTGATTTTTTCATCTTTTCCGCCTACTTCTTTCCAGTTTGTTACTTTTCCAGTGAAGATATCTTGTACTTGTTGCACTGTTAAGTTATCAACTTTTACATCTTTATTTACGACAAGAGCGAATGCAATCCCCGCTACCTTGTTATCTACTAATTCTTTCGCCTTTTCAGCATCTTTTATTTTATCTCCAGACGGAACATCTGAATTACCAATTTGTACTGCACCAGATGCTACTTGGTTAATCCCAGTTCCACTACCGCCACCTTGAACTTGAATAGAAACTTTTGAATTTTTCTCCATGAATTTCTTTCCAGCTTCCTCCGCAAGAGGTAGAAGAGCTGTAGAACCAGCTGCTGCAATCGTACCTGATAATTCTTGTTTTGTATTATCGCTTCCTTTAGCAGTTTCTTTACTAGTTGTATCTTCTGCTTTCCCACACCCAACTAATGCTCCTGCTACCACTAAAGCTGCTAAAGAAAATTTAATACCTTTTTTCATAACCATGTCTTGTACCCCCATTTGGATTATCACTTTTCGAATTCATTTTCTTTCGAACACAAATTCATTGTAGGACAACAATATTATGTGAGTGTTAAGCAATTTTTAATTTTAAGTAAATGACGATAATCATCCTCAAAAGCTAGGAATCCCAACATTTGTAGTTAAAGAAGCAAACAAAAACCACACTAACTATGCTGTAATGTAAATTTATTCTTAACAATGTAAATTCAATGTAAATGTTTTTCTCTCTTTTTCCCTTTTAGTTAAAGTTACATTTACAATTCCGCTGTATTTTGTAACTTTTTCACGCCTAATTTATGCACATTAAAAAGAATTTCAGTAATATTTTTTAGTACAACTAAATAAATTGGAACAATTCTAAAATTAAATGAATATTTTTAAAGTACTA
Organism: Bacillus sp. FSL L8-0152; assembly: GCF_038006365.1. Classification (NCBI taxonomy): domain Bacteria; kingdom Bacillati; phylum Bacillota; class Bacilli; order Caryophanales; family Bacillaceae; genus Bacillus; species Bacillus sp. FSL L8-0152. The sequence continues at coordinate 791,258 of NZ_JBBOVB010000001.1, read as the reverse complement.
ATTGACAGCATCATCCAATGTAGTCTACTATATTACTAACAAAAAGTTTACCTAAGGAAACTTTTTAAACTAACACTAAAAATATAGAGAAGAGGTAACTTTTATGGTATCGGCTAATACTAAACCCCTTTCCGAGTTTAAAACAGGGGAGTTTGTACAAATTGAGAAGATACAATTAGAAGGAACTATGAAACGACGTTTATTAGATTTGGGATTTATCCCAGGGGCAACGATTAAAGTATTGCAACGCAGTCCACTTGGAGATCCGGTCGCTTATCAAGTGAGCAACACAACTATTGCACTGCGCAAAGAAGAAAGCTCCCTTATTTTCGGGGTATTAATAGGAGATGATTTCAGATGAGCAAACATCGTATTGCTTTAGCTGGTAACCCGAATACCGGGAAAAGTACATTATTTAATACTTTAACAGGTTTAAAACAACATACTGGAAACTGGACGGGAAAAACTGTTTTAAAAGCTGAAGGAGAATATGAACATAACGGAAGTAATTATACATTAATAGATTTACCTGGAACTTACTCACTATACTCAAATTCCGCAGACGAAGAAGTAGCGAGGGATTATATTATATTCGAAAAACCAGAAGTAACTGTAGTTGTCATAGACGCAACTGCTATGGAAAGAAATTTAAATTTAGCACTCCAGGTGATGGAGATGACAAATAATGTAGTCATTTGCATTAACTTAATTGATGAAGCTGAGAAAAAAGGGATTGTTATCGATGAAAAGAAATTAGCAAAATCACTTGGTGTACCTGTCGTTAAAATTTCAGCACGTAACCGAGTAGGTATTGGTCATTTGCTAAATGTTATTGCAAAAGTAGCAAATAAAAAACTAATTCCAACACCAATTAAAATTACTTACAGCGAAAAAATCGAAAATATGATTCAGGAATTAGAACCACAAATTTATAAAGTGTTCGGTGATACGTATCCAGCACGTTGGATTGCGTTACGTATATTAGATGGAGATAAAAATTTCTTAACTACACTTCAAAAACACCATAATGAACCACTTGTAAGGGAGGTCGTAATTAATGGAATCTCACTCAGCCAGTAAAGCTCTTCCATTAGACTATATTATTCAACATGCACAAACACTTTCAAAAGAAGATATACGAGATGATATAGTCGGAGATATTTACCGAACATCTGCAAGCATATGTAAAGAATCTGTCCAATATACAAATACTGATAAATTATATCGTTCCGAAAAACTAGATAAAATTTTCACCTCTCCAATCTGGGGATTCCCAATTATGCTCGGTATTTTATCTATTATTTTTTATCTTACAATTGCAGGCGCTAACGTACCATCTGATATGATTGCCGAATTCTTCGGATGGGCCGAAGGATATTTAACATCTTGGTTCCAAGCAGCGCATGCACCTGAATGGTTACATGGCATTTTAATACTTGGTTTGTTCCGTGGTATCGGTGCTGTTATTAGCGTTATGTTACCACCTATGGCAATCTTTTTCCCTATGTTCGCGCTATTAGAAAACTACGGATACTTACCACGTGTCGCGTTTAATATGGACCGCTTATTCAAACGATCCGGCGCACACGGGAAACAATCTTTAACAATGGCAATGGGATTTGGTTGTAATGCAGCAGCCATTATGTCAACACGTATCATTGAATCACCACGTGAACGTATGCTAGCAATTTTAACGAACAACTTCGTTCCTTGTAACGGTCGCTGGCCTATGTTAATTTTAATGGCTTCACTATTTATGGCTGCTGGTTATACAGGCAGTATGCAAACATTGGTTACTGCTGGCGTTGTAGTTGGAATGGTTGTAATTGGTGTTATTATGACATTAACTGTTTCTTGGGTACTATCAAAAACAGCCTTAAAAGGAGTTCCAACTCACTACACACTGGAGTTACCTCCGTACCGCAAGCCAAAAGTTTGGAATACAATTGTTCGCGCAACACTCGATAAATCAATCTACGTTTTAAAACGAGCTATAGTTGTTGCTGCCCCTGCAGCTGCATTAACTTGGTTACTTGCTAATATTTTTATTGGTGACACAAGCTTACTTATGTATTTTGTAAACTTTCTAGATCCATTTGCTAAAATGTTAGGACTTGACGGCTTTATTCTAGCTGCATTCATTCTTGGACTACCCGCTAATGAAATTGTAATCCCAATTTTATTAATGTCTTACTTATCAACTGGGGCTTTAACTGAAATAGATGATTTTAATCAAATTAAAAATCTATTCCTAGAAAATGGTTGGACTTGGTTAACAGCGTTAAACACAATGTTGTTCTCACTTCTTCATTTCCCGTGCGGAACAACACTTGTTAATATATACAAAGAAACAAAAAGTGCAAAATGGACATTCTTATCGTTTGCAATCCCTACCGTTATCGCCATTGTTGTTACATTCCTCTCTACACAATTGGTACATTGGTTAGGGCTTGTATAAAGCAAAGCATACATAGAAGGCATCCCCCTTCACATATGCTTTGCACGAAAGAAACCTGAAATTTATTCAGGTTTCTTTTTTTGTACATCAGTATTCCACGGCTGTGCTCCATACGTTGTGAGTTTTTTATGAATGAAATAAATAGCCCCCGGCAGCACCGCCGTTAATATCGTGCCACTAATTCCTAATCCAGTAAACAACTTTCATCACCTTATTTCACTCTTTTCGGTAAAGCTGAACCTGAATGTTCAATTGTTGGATGAACGTGAACAGTAATTTCAGCATTACTAAAGTAATTTTCGCCTTGATCCCAATTCTTACTTACCTTTTTCCACTCTTTATAATTATGTCGCTTATACACTTCCCCTAACTCTAGTACATCTACCTTATATTTTTTTTGAACAAGTTTAATTGATTTTTGAATACGCTTCTCCATTTCTTCCGATATATCCTTCTCTAAACGCTTTTCATTCAAAACCTTTTTATGATCACTGAAATGCAACTCAGCTATTGTACCTTCCAGAAATAAATGAATATTAAATTTCGGTTTTGTAGCATTCGTTGTGGATACTTTAATTTTTCGACGTAACTTATGAATTTCATATGTAATAAGTTGATTCTTTTTACGGATGGTAAAAAAACCTCCAATTTTTTTGCCTATTATATAATTCATCCCTACTGTTTCTTCCCCACTCAAATTGCCTACACATTTATTATCCTTTCCACGAAACAATGCTGCACCGTTCATTTGTACTCCTTGTTTTGTTAGTTCCAGAATAGGTAATACAAAACTTCGGTTAGAGATCATCTTTTCCTGCACCTCACCAATTCTTGCAGCCTCAATCATTTGGGCATTTTTCGGAGGGTGTTCAGCTAACATATCAATATACTGCGCCGGTAAATTTTCAGGCTTGGCACTTTGTTTTAAAATAGCTTCGGCATTTTTATTAGAAACGAACAAACGAATATTTCTTCTCATCTCATGATCGCGAATATATACATCTAACGTATTTTGTAAAATGTATGGATGTGAAAGTAATTCTTCAGAGAAAATAATCACCTGTATATGAGGGAAAAATAATGTACGACTAATTTTTTTGGCGATTATTCTTATTTGTTCAAATACACTATCTGCTTTTGCACTAACATTAATATAATTTTCGCTATCCCCACCCCCTTGTCCACCCTGTTGAGACAATTTACTAGGGAGTACCATCTGATAGGTCCCTTTCATAATTGGATTCGCTTTCTTCTCCTTCACAATATCGTAAGCCGCTCCTACTACAAATCCTCTTTCTTCTATCTCTTCTAACTCAGAACACCCACTCATAAATCCAGTTAAAGCCATAACCATTATAATTTTAAGAAGGTGTTTCATTTCCACCATTCCTTCTTTTTATTTTATATACAATTAAAACGAGCAAAGGAGCTAACACAACAAACCCCATATCTATCCAAGCTAAATAAGTCCCATAACTTGATAAAGTATTTAAACTACTAGGTATCATATTCACCATAAAAATAATAGGGGCACTTATGAAAATAAAAATTTGTTTCTTCACTTTCGGAAACATAGCACAAAACAATAAAGATGCGACGTCATAATACATTGCTGTAGTGTTATAAATTGTAATAATCCAAGTCGTAAAAAAAATCGCATCAAACCTTTCTAAAAATCCTCCCCCAATTTCAATTTCTTTCCCTAATTCAATTGTTGGATATGTCAATCCACGTGTTGTCATATAAGTAAAAACGCTAATACAAGTTACATAAATTAAAATGTATGACAGTACGTTTACCATCACCGCTTTCGCGACTGCCATTGGCGCTTTTTTCGCTGTCTTATCATTTAGCAACACCGCATAAAATAAAGCTACTTCAAATCCAATAAACGTAAAAATAGAATTTTTAACTCCAACAGCATATTGACTTACTTTCGTTTGAAAAGCTGGTAGTAAATTATTTATTTCCATTAAATTTATATTCAATAAAGAAAGAAGTACTATTGCAATTAAAACAATAGGTAAGAATAAAACATTTAACCTTAATAAGGCTGCTCGTGATCCTGCTATTCCATAAATAACAACTAATAAGAAGAAGAAAGACAGTAGTTGTATCGGTGTATCACTAAATAAATACGTTTGAGAAATAACTGAAATCATTCGCGATTCATATGCTGTCAAAGCAGCAAACGTTAATACTAAAATACTACTAATTGTGTATGCAACAGGCTTCGTCAAATGCGCACTCGTATATTGAACAAAATTTTGTTTCGGAAATAAGATAGCTACTCTCGTCACAAACCAACCTAAAACTGCGCAGATCAATCCACCCAAAAGTAAGATAATCCAACCGTCCGAAAATAAAGTTTGGTTAGCGATATCTCTTGGCATAGACAATGCCCCTATACCAATAATGGTCGATGATACCGCAAACCCAATTTCCCGAGATCCAATCTCTTCATCGCCATACTCAAATGGTTTCACTTATTTTCGCTCCTTTGGACGTATTGTAGAATCTTTTGTTTGTAAGTACTCTGGTCTATCTTTCAACATCGATTTTGGCATGCGAATAAATTCTTCTTTCCAATCTTTATAAAATGCAGGAGCAATTGGGGTTGTATACGGTATACCAACACTTGTTAAATTTGTAATATGAATAGCAAGTGCAATCAGAGCTAGAATGATCCCATACAACCCAAAAGCCGTTGCAGCTAATACAAAGACGAAAAGTAAAATTCGGAACGTAATCGTAATACTATATACAGGAAGCGAAAACGTAGCAATCGCAGTAACCGCAATAATAATAACTAAAAACGGATTTACAATCCCTGCATTTACCGCAGCTTCTCCAATTACAAGACCTCCTACAATCCCTATCGTTTGTCCCATCGGTTTCGGCAATCGGATTCCAGCTTCTCGTATTAATTCCATAGTCAAGGCCATCATTAACGTTTCAATATATGCTGGAAACGGAACACCTTCCCTCGCACCCGCAATTGAATAAGCCAGTTTAGAAGGAATAAGTCCTTGATGGTAAGATACAAGCGCTACATACATAGCTGGTAACAAAACCGCAATTATACCTGATCCCATACGTAAAAATCTTAATAACGTTCCAATCACCCAGCGCTCGTAATGATCTTCTACAGATTGAAAAATATCAACAAATACGAGTGGCGCGATAAGAGCAAACGGGGATCCATCTACTAAAATGGCCGCCTTCCCTTTCGCTAATGAGGCTATAATATTATCAGGCCTCTCCGTATTCAAAAATTGTGGAAATGGGGATAAATTATTATCCTGAATTAATTGTTCAATCGTACCTGTTTCCAAAACGACATCTGTCACTATTGATTGAAGACGGCGATCTAACTCTTTTACAATGTGAGGATTTATAATATCTTCTATATATACTAGGGTTACTTCTTTCTGCGATCGCTTCCCCATAATATAAGATTGGAACCTCAACTTTGGATCGCGTAAACTGCGTCGGATTAACATTTTATTCACATTAATATCTTCATTTAATCCAACTCTCGGTCCGCGTATTAAATCTTCTGTCACTGGTGGCTCTAAACTTCTCTTCTCCCAAGCCCTACTATTAATAACGATAGCAGTTTGAATATTATCAATTAATATAACTGTATCTCCCGCTAAAATCGCATTCATAATATCTGGAAACTTCGTCTTTACACCCACTTCTGCGATAGAAATAAAACGATCCAATAACGTTTGAACAACAGCTTCCTCATTTTGAATTTCTTCGTATTGCAGTGTGCGAATGACATATTTATAAACATTATCCTTATCTGTTAATCCACATAAAAACACAACCGCACAACGTGTAAAACTCCCAGCAAGAGCAACTTCTCTAATTGTTAAATCATTAGGTGAACCTAACTCATCCCTAATTTCTTTCATAACTTCAAATAAGTTACCTTCAAGCTCTAACAATTTCCCCACCTAACTTCCTTTTCAACAAGTTTTTAGTTAGATTCCGCTAATAGAAGAAAATATATACAAAAAAGAGCTATCTCTTTGCAAAGATAGCTCCAATAAACGAATTACTTTTCTACTATTGTAGTGTTTTTCTTTATAAATACACCTTTTGTAAATCCACTAACTACAAACATCACAATCATATTAATTAACAATGCGACTATGCCCACATTCAAATCTTTTATATACTGCGGAAAACTCGGAAACATCGTAGCTATAGTTGAGCCAGATAAGGTAATATATGCGACCACTAACAGCCCAACTCCCATTCCTGCAATCGCTCCTTGCTTCGTAACAATTTGGCGTGGAAACACGCTACATACAAGTGCAGGGAAAAGTTGCGTAACGATACTGTACCCCATTAAGAGAAGCGCTCCTATTGTTTCCCCTCCTTTAAATGTAAATAAAACTGCCACGAGCGTTACTACAGGCACAAATAATTTTGCCATCTTAGCAACTTGTCTATCTGAAGCAGATGGAACAATCGTTCGATAAATATTTTTTGCTAACAGTGTAGAAGCCGCCATAACAAGCATAGAGCCTGGAACCAATGCCGTTAATACTCCCGCACTACCAATAATCCCAATAAACCAAGGATCAAAAGTTTGTAAAGCAAGACGGACTAACGAAAGATCTACATCTGCTCCCTTTAACCCAGGAACTTGCAATATAGCAGCAAACCCTGCGAAAAATACGAAAAGTAACACTAAAGAATACAATGGCATAATTGCTGCATTTTTACGAAATACTTTTTCATTTTTTGCAGAAAAAGCAGAAGCAAATGTATGAGGCCACATATAGAAACCGAGGGCCGTTAATATAATAGTAGAAACAAACCAAGAAATACTCATTCCTTCTTCAGGTAAAGATAAAAATCCTGGTTTCGCTGCTTCTACAGCTTCAAACATCGGCTGAAATCCTCCATAATAATGATACGGTAAATATATACCTAAAAACATAACGATAAACAGTATCATAATATCCTTCAAAGCAGCCGTCCAAGCTGAACCGTGTATACCTGAAACCATTACATATATAGTTATAACAATAGCACCAATCCAAACCGCAACAACAGGTGATACCCTTCCGTAAGACGCTTCTGAAACGATAATTCCCAGTCCCTTTAACTGTAAAACAAGATATGGGATGATGGAAACAACACCAACAATTGAAACAATAAGTCCAAGCGCCTTACTTCTGTATTTCTTCGCAAAAAAATCCGACTGCGAAACAAGGTTATGCTCTTTTGCATACTTCCAAATCGGTGGCAATAAAAAATACGATAAAAGATAAGCTAAAGCACCATAACCTAAAATATAAAAGGTAGGTGCGCCTTTACTATATGCCCAGCCGCTTCCTCCTAAAAATGTAAACGTCGTATAAATTTCACCTGCCATAAGGAGAAAAACAAAAATAGTGCCAAACCCTCTTCCTCCAACTGACCATTGCTCTAAATTCATATCTTTTCCATGTTGTGCCCGAATCCCTAAAAATAGTGCGAGAAACAAAAATAAAATAATGATAAGTAATGCAGTCATTTTACATCCTCCTTATTAGCAGGATCAAACACGTACACAAGCCCCATACAAAGAGATGTAATAAACACTGATAATAATACCCAAAATAATAAAAAGGGCATCCCTAATACGTAAGGAGTAACTGAATTCGCAAATATTGGCCCAACTACTAAACAAAGAACTGGAATAAGCGCTAGGATGTGTATTTTCTTCATCTCATTCTCCTTTACTTATAAAGTTCATAATGGCTGATACAAAGACTTCCACTCCAATCGGTAATGCATCTTCGTCAATCGTAAAACGAGGGTGATGGTGAGGATATATAATACCTTTCTCTTTATTTCCTGCTCCGATAAAAAAGAATGTCCCCGGTGCCTTTTGTAAAAACGCTGAAAAATCTTCTCCAGCCATCGTTGGCTGTAAACGAACAACTCCATCCCTTCCATAAAGTTGTAATGCCGTTTGTTCAATAAGCTCTGTAGCTTCATAGTCATTTACAACTGGTCGATATCCATATTCATATGAAAATGTATATTTCGCTCCGTAAGATTCCGTAATATACTTCACAATCCGCTCAATCTTCTTCTCTGTTTCACCTCGTAATTCATGTCTTAAACTTCTCACTGTCCCTTCAATCTCGGCTTGCTCTGGTATTACATTATGAGTTGTCCCCGCATGAAATTGCGTAACAGATATTACGAGCGAATCTAATGGATTCGTGAGGCGAGATACAATTTGCTGAAGTTGCGAAACGAATTGTGTTCCGATTGCGATACTATCCACCGTTTCATGAGGGATTCCAGCATGTCCACCTTTTCCCTCTATCTTAATTTTAAAAACATCCGGTGCAGCCATTGCAGGACCATAAATAACACCTATTTTCCCAACCTCTAACGACGCCCAAAGGTGAGCACCAATAATATAATCCACACCTTCCATTACACCTGCAGCAACCATCTCCTCTGCACCACCAGGAAAATTTTCTTCAGCATGTTGGAATAGAAAACGAATCTCCCCTTTAATCTTCTCTCTTTCTTCTACTAACTTATGTACAACCCCAAGTAATATCGCTATATGTCCATCATGACCACATGCATGCATTACACCTTTGTATGTAGAAATAAAATCAAACTCATTTTCTTCATGAATAGGAAGAGCATCCATATCAGCTCGAACCGCAACTGTTTTGCCCGGATGTTTACCTACTAACTTTGCCATCACACTATATTTAGTCGGCCGTGACACTTCTAAATATGGGAATTTCCGAAGTATATCGAACACAAACTGCGATGTTTTTTCTTCTTGAAAAGATAACTCTGGATACTTATGAAAATGCCTTCTCCACTCAACTAACTGATTTTTTGACAAAACAAATTCTTTTGCAACATCCATACCCCTTCACTCCTTCTTCACCAAGTTAAATGTTATTATAACGTGAATTGTTAACTTTTAAAAGAATCTTCTGAATTTTCCGTAATAATAACTCAAAAAGAAAAAGCCACCCAAAAGATGACTTTTTCATTATTATAAAATAGTAATTGCTTGTTTTCCCATTTGCTCCCAAGCTTTCTCAAATTCTGCTCGCGGAACAGCCAAACGCGGATTATTTTTAAGAGGATCATTTACATATACAAAGTTTTGATCATATCCAATTACTACTGCACTATGCTCATAATATGTAATTTTCACTTCACCTGAACTCGTATTCCATGTTTCAAAACTACTTTCAGCTAGCGGCTTAAACGTCGTATTAATAATGACCCATACTGGAGAACCAGAACTAATTACTTTATATATATCTTGCATGTCTCTACCTGTTAAATTAATTACTTTTTCAGGAACATATTTTTCTGCCAAATTAAAAATCGGTTGATTATATACACCATATCCAGGCTCTGCCTTTGTATAAATATTTCCAACAAACCCTTCGTAAGGATTTCCCCGTACGCCATTTTGTTCAAATGGAACGCGATGAATTTCGCTAGCAAGTTGCATCTTATCTACTTGTACACCTTTATATTGCAACAACATAGCTAAACTTGTCACTTCACATCCTCGGGGTAATTCTGGTAATTGTTTAATAAACGGAACATCCTCAATCATAGCTGCTTCTTTCATTTCAGATAGAAACTCTAAGCGTAGAACTTGCGCCTTTTGCATGATTTTATCTTTCCCTATAAAAAATGCAGCAGCAAGTATAATCCCAAAAACAAAAAGATATTTTAACTTTTTCATTATAAACAAAACTCCATTAATTATTATTTTACAGACACAACTCTTATCATTGTACCCTTCTTCTTACTAGTTTGCTAGAAAGATCATGTGAATTATCGCTCATAGAATTAATTATAAAAATTCTAATTATTTTTAATAAAAAGAAAAATAAATATACATTTCCAGAATATTTTGCTAAAATCAAAATTGTTAACATAGTGAAGATATCACCATGTTAACAAACATTCTTAGAGTATTTAGTCATAGTTCGTTTATTTACATACTCCATTCATTTCATAGTAAATAAACCGAGTGTGTTGCATCCCCCACTAATGATTAAAAACTCAGAATAAAACGAAGTTCACACATTCAAGAAAATACGGGGTGAGGGGCATATGAATCAACAAATTGAACAAACAGATTTAAAACGAACAATGAAAAGTAGACACCTATTTATGATTGCACTCGGCGGTGTTATCGGAACCGGGCTATTTATGGGATCTGGTCAAATTGTCCATAATGCCGGACCTGGTGGTGCTATTCTTGCATTTTTAGTCGGTGGATTTGTTATGTATTTAACGATGTTATGTCTTGGTGAATTATCCGTTGCTATGCCAGAAGCAGGTTCATTCCAAAGCTATGCAAGCAAATTCATTTCACCTGGTTTTGGATTTGTTGTCGGTTGGATGTATTGGCTAAATTGGGCTGTTACAGTTGGCGTAGAGTTAACAACTGTAAGTATTTTAATGAAACGCTGGTTTCCAGACGTTTCTTCATGGATTTGGTGCGTTACATTTGCAGCAGCGCTCTTTCTCGTAAACGCTTTATCAGCAAAAGCATATGCAGAAGCAGAGTTTTGGTTCGCAAGTGTAAAAGTCGCAACAATTGTTATTTTCATCGTACTTGGTGGCGCTGTTATGTTCGGTCTACTAGACTTTAATGGAAAGCCAGCTCCAATGCTTCATAATTTCACTGAAAATGGCGGGCTATTTCCAAACGGTGCATTAGCTGTTCTTCTTACGATGATTACAGTAAATTACTCCTTCCAAGGAACAGAATTAATCGGAATCGCTTCAGGAGAAAGTGAAAATCCTGAAAAAACAATTCCAAAAGCAATCAAAAATACAATTTGGCGAACTCTCTTCTTCTTCGTCTTAGCGATATCAGTTGTTGTAGGTTTACTCCCGTGGCAAGAGGCTAATCTAGTCGAAAGTCCCTTTGTACTTGTATTTGATGTAGCCGGTGTCCCATATGCAGCAGACATTATGAACTTCGTTATTATTACAGCTGTATTATCCGTTGCTAACTCTGGTCTATACGCAAATTCTCGTATGCTGTGGGCGATGGCAAAACAAGGAATGGCAAGTCCAGCGTTTACTAAATTAACTAAAAGAGGTGTACCGCTAAACGCATTAATTTTCAGTCTGATTTTTGCAAGTCTTTCTTTATTAACAAGTGTATTTGCGGCAGATACTGTCTTTCTAGTTTTAACATCTATTGCAGCGATGGCTGCTGTTGTCGTGTGGATGTCAATCGCCGCTTCACAGTTTTTCTTCCGTAGAAATTTCGTGAAAAATGGTGGCGACGTAAATGATTTAAAATATCGTACACCGCTCTATCCACTAGTTCCAATCGTAGCGTTCTCGCTCAATTTCATTACATTTGTTAGTTTGGCTTTCATTCCAGATCAAAGAATTGCTCTTTATTGTGGCATTCCATTTATGATTACTTGTTACATTTTATACCAAGTTAAATATAAAAAAATTGTCAAACTTGAACAGCCACGAACTGTCACACAAGAAATAAACTAAATATACAAAATATTCAGCTATCTTTCTTATGATAAGATAGCTTTTTTCTATTTCTTGGATATCCTGGTATAACTTTATTTATCTTAAAATTTTCACAATCACGTTTTTCTCTGGAAAATAGTTTACAATGTAATCAAGTTACAAATGATATTCACCTTAAAAAGTGTGCATTTGTGTCTATTTTTTAACAATATATCAAAAACTATTGCCTTCTATAAATTAATAGGTTTATATTGTTTTATTGGCATAGTTTCAATCCAAGGAGAAAGGAGATTTTCAATCGTGCAACTAAAGAAAGCGTTTTGGAAGTTGGCTTCGCTTCTTCCGTTATCATTACTTCTGTTCCTCGGTGGCTGTGATAAAAAACTCGCAGTATTAAATCCGCAAGGACCTGTTGCAAAAGCACAGTATGATTTAATTGTTTGGTCATTCTTGCTTATGTCATTAATTATCGCAATTGTATTCATTCTGTTTACAGTCATCTTGATTCGTTATCGTGAAAAACCAGAGAATATGGACTATGAGCCACCTGAACAACACGGTAACACATTACTAGAAATTATTTGGACGCTTGTTCCTGTTATTATCGTTATCGCATTATCGATTCCAACAGTAAAAGCAACTTATGCTTCGGAAGAGGTTCCGAAAGAGTCCAAACATATTAAACCAGTTGAAATTTATGTTACATCTGCAAACTGGAAATGGTTATTCAGTTACCCAGAGGAAAAAATTGAAACCGTTAACTATTTAAACATCCCAGCTGGTGTACCAATTCAATTCAAACTGACTTCTGTCGGCCCAATGAATGCTTTCTGGGTACCAGAACTTGGTGGTATGAAGTACACAATGGATGGCATGATTATGGATCTTTATTTACAAGCTGATAAGCCAGGTTCTTACCTAGGCCGTAGTGCGAACTTCTCTGGTGAAGGATTCACACACATGGAGTTCGAAGTTGAAGCGAAAACTAAAGAGAAATATGACAAGTGGGTTAAAGAAGTACAAGAAACTGCTCCTAAACTAACAGAAGCTAAGTACAACGAAATTGTTAAACCTGGTGTAGTTGGTCGTATGACATTCTCTAGTCACCACTTAAGTTATGTAGATCCAAAATCACTTGAATATTGTGATTACAACTACTACAAAAACAAAAAATAATAGCTATTATTCCAACAGATTGGAGTGAACACAGTGAAGCTTGATGAATTCTTTGTCACAGGTGACCCGATTATTTACGGTGCAGACGCTTCTATCGTTCTTGTGACATTAGCAATCATTTTCGTACTAACAAAGTATAAAAAATGGAAATGGCTTTGGGACGAATGGTTAACAACTGTTGACCATAAAAAAATCGGAGCCATGTATATTATTTCTGCGGTTATCATGTTATTCCGTGGTGGTATGGATGGTTTAATGATCCGTGCACAATTAACATTCCCAGAAACAACTTATTTAAACGCTGAACACTATAACGGAATCTTTACAACGCATGGTACAGTAATGATTCTTTTCATGGCAATGCCATTCGTTATGGGATTAATGAACCTTGTAGTACCATTACAAATTGGTGCTCGTGATGTTGCATATCCGTTCTTAAATGCTTTAAGTTTCTGGTTATTCTTTGTCGGAGCAATGTTATTCAACATCGCTTTCGTAATCGGTGGTTCTCCAGACGCTGGGTGGACTTCTTACTTCCCAATGGCAGGTACAGAGTTTACTTCAGGCGTAGGAAATAACTACTACGCAATTGCATTACAGATTTCAGGTCTCGGTACGCTAATGACCGGTATTAACTTCCTTGTTACTATCTTAAAAATGCGTACACCTGGTATGACTTTAATGAGAATGCCAATGTTTACTTGGTCAATCTTAATTACAACAATTATCATTATTTTCGCTTTCCCAGTATTAACAGTTGCTCTTGCATTAATGACATTTGACCGTCTATTCGATGCTCACTTCTTTACGATGGCGAGCGGCGGTATGCCGATGTTATGGGCCAACCTGTTCTGGGTATGGGGTCACCCTGAAGTATATATCGTTATTTTACCGGCATTCGGTATTTTCTCTGAAATCATTAGTACATTCTCACGTAAGCGTCTATTCGGTTACAGTGCGATGGTATACTCAATGGTTGCAATTTCTTTACTAAGTTTCGTCGTATGGCTTCACCACTTCTTCACGATGGGTGCAGGTCCAGCGGTTAACTCATTCTTCTCGATTTCGACAATGGCGATTTCGATTCCAACCGGTGTTAAGATCTTTAACTGGTTGTTTACACTGTATAAAGGACGTATCCGTTTTACAGTTCCAATGCTTTGGTCATTGGCATTTATTCCAAACTTCGTAGTCGGTGGGGTTACAGGGGTTATGCTTGGAATGGCAGCAGCTGATTATCAATACCATAACAGCTACTTCCTAATCGCTCACTTCCACTACGTATTAATCGCAGGTACAGTATTCGCTATGCTTGCTGGATTCACATTCTGGTATCCAAAAATGACTGGTCATATGTTAAATGAACGCCTAGGTAAATGGACATTCTGGATCTTTATGAGCGGATTCAACATCTGTTTCTTCCCAATGTACTTCTTAGGTTTAGACGGTATGACTCGTCGTATGTACACTTACTCTGAAAGTCTTGGATGGGGATGGCTAAACCAAATCGCATCTGTTGGTGCGGTAATGATGGGTATTGGCTTCCTACTTCTTTGCTACAACGTAATTTGGAGTGCACGTCACGGTGAACGTGACACAACTGGAGATCCATGGGATGGCCGTACACTTGAATGGGCAACTCAATCTCCTGTACAACATTACAACTTCGCGAAACTTCCTGAAATCAAAGAAGCTGATGCTTTCTGGTACATGAAAAAACGCGGAGAAACAGTTACACCAGCAGCAGAAGATATCAAACCAATTCACATGCCAAGTAACTCTGGTGTGCCTATTATTGCGTCTTTATTCTTCGGTCTTGCAGGTTTCGCATTAGTATTTAGCTGGTTCTGGCTTGCAGCAATCGGCGGCGTTGGTATTTTAGCTTGCTTAATCTATCGTTCATTCGATTATGATGATGGCTACTACGTAAGCGTTGATGAAATTAAAGAAACAGAACATATAGCATGAGAGGTGAAATGACATGGCGGCTTTAGATAAAAGCTTACCTTTGGAATATCAATCCGAACAAAGCAGATTGAATATCCTAGGATTCTGGATTTTTCTTGGGGCTGAAATTATGCTGTTCGCAACACTTTTCGCCTCTTATCTAGTCCTTGCTGGTCGTACGGCAGATGGCCCAACACCAGCGCAACTGTTTGAACTTAAAACGCTTTTAATTCAAACATTACTACTTTTAACAAGTAGTTTCACATGTGGTATCGTAATTCACGAAATGCGTAAGCACAACCAAAAAGCAATGCTTGGATGGTTCGTCCTTACATTACTTTTAGGTGCAGGTTTCCTATTCTTTGAAATCGAAGAGTTCATTATGTACATCGGTGAAGGCGCAACAATTCAAACAAGTGCTTTCCTATCTGCATTCTTCGTTCTTCTTGGAACGCATGGAGCCCACGTAACAGGCGGTATCATTTGGGCAATTTGTGTTATTATCCAAATTTTAAAACGAGGTTTAACACCAGTTACAGCTCGTAAAGTATTCATTATCAGCTTATACTGGCATTTCCTTGATCTTGTTTGGGTCTTTATTTACACACTAGTTTACTTGAACGGGATGGTGGCGTAGATGGCTCAAAACAACAATCAAGCAAACGGGCATGCGCATAGCGGATTCCCTTGGTCACACGTTTTCGGATTTATTTTATCGCTTGCATTAACGTTTCTAGCGTTATACGTGGCACTTTACACAACATTGCCACTTTCAACAGTCTTAACAACTATTATCATAATGGCTGTTGCGCAAGCATTGTTACAATTAATTATGTTCATGCATTTAAAAGAAGGAGAAGGAAGAGTTCAAATTCTTACAATGATATACAGTTTCTTCGTTGCAACTGCAACAGTTGGTTTAACTGTATGGATCTTCTTCTCAATGTAATGTACATGAAAAAGACTGCTGAGGAATCTCAGCAGTCTTTTTTTATTCTCCTCCCCCATTACATCCACATTACGGAATTAACAGCAGAATCATGAAAAATATACTTATTATGACAAATTTTAAGAAAAGTCTTTCTTTATGAAATCGAATCCATATGCGTTGCTTTTCTACCTATTATATGGCTAAATAGGTACTATATTTATTTGAAGGGAGAGAACGCAATGGAACATCATACTTCTGTTCTATCACTTATGGTTGTCGTTGCAATCGCGTTTTTCGTTCCCCTTTTGTTACAACGCTTTAAATTAAAAGCACTTCCTGTTGTCGTTGCAGAAATTATTGCAGGAATCTTTGTAGGTAAAAGTGGGTTTAATATTATTGAGCCAGATATGTGGCTTCAAGTTTTATCAACATTAGGATTTATCTTCCTCATGTTCTTAAGCGGTTTAGAAATTGATTTTTCTATCTTTAAACAAAAAGGGAAAAAAAATACGACAAACGAACCAAATACATTTCAAGCAGCAAGCATTATCTTCTTATTTATTTTCATCTTATCTTATGCCCTATCATTACTATTCGTATGGCTAGGATTTGTAGATAATGCAATGTTCATGACTTTAATTATTTCAACTATTTCTTTAGGTGTTGTTGTACCAACACTAAAAGAGAACAACCTAGGAAAAACTGCAATCGGACAAATCATTTTATTAGTTGCTGTTATTGCAGACTTAGTTACAATGATTTTACTCGCTGTTTTCGTCGGATTAAATTCCGAAAGCGGCCAAAGTATGTGGCTCTTACTTCTTCTATTCGGTGCCGGTATTGTCATTTACTTTATTGCAAAACGCTTTAAAAACATTCCATACTTAGATAGTTTAAAAGCTGGTAGTGTACAAATTGATACACGGGCTGTTTTTGCACTCATTTTAATCTTAGTTGGGTTATCGGAATCTGTTGGAGCAGAAAATATTTTAGGTGCCTTCTTAGCAGGTGTACTTGTATCGTTATTATCACCCAATGAAGATATGGTGGAAAAACTTGATTCCATCGGCTATGGTTTCTTCATCCCTATTTTCTTCGTAATGGTTGGTGTAAATCTAGAGGTATGGTCTATTTTTAAAGAGCCTTCTAGCATGCTAATGATCCCAATCTTAATTGTAGGACTCTTTATTTCAAAACTCTTACCATCACTCGTCTTACGAAAATGGTATCCACGTAATATCGTACTTGGAAGTGCAATCTTATTAACATCGACACTTTCTTTAGTTATCGCGGCTGCACAAATTGGTGAAAAACTAGGGATCATCAGTCCAAGTTTATCTGCCTCTCTTATTTTAAGCGCAGTTATTACTTGTATTTTTGCACCTATATTGTTTAAAAAAATGTTCCCAAAAGTAGAAACACCAAAACCAAAAGTAGCTATTATTGGCGCGAGCAGAATTACCCTTCCGTTATCACTAGATTTAAAACGAGAAGATTATGACGTAACGCTATATATGATGCGTCAAAACAAAATAAATGATGAGGAAGCGAAATCGCATGACTTCCCTATCGTGAAATTAGATGACATCACAATCGCATCATTAACTGAACAAACAGCATTTGATGCAGATCGCGTCGTTGTTGCAACAAGCGATGATGAACAAAACTTATTATTAGCAGAACATGCAAAAGAGCTAGGTGTTGAACATGTTATTGCAAGTGTAGAAGATCCACTTCTACAAGAAAAAGCAACGCAAGAACATATCGCTGTATTCTCAACAATTAACTCTACACGTATTTTATTACGTGCACTTATTGATAAACCTAGTCTCGTTCGCTTAATTACAACAGCAAACGAAACAGTACGCGAAGTTGAACTACGCAGCAATAAATATAACGGCATTGCGCTTCGCCGCCTTCCGTTTTTAGGTGATGTACTTGTCATTCAAATCTACCGCGGTAATAAAGCATTAATACCACATGGTGATACAAGACTACAACACGGCGATACATTACTTGTAACAGGTTCAAAAGAGCATATCGATACACTAAAAAACATATTAGAGTAAAAAAATGCCCCTCACATAATTGAGGGGCATTTTTTTAATTTCATATGGTAAAATGTTACTATCACATATTATGAGGATGGATTACATTATGTCTATTGTAACTTTAGCTCTCTTATTATTAGCGGAAGTACTCGTCGCCATTATTCTCATCGGTGTTAGCATTGAAATTTGCAGCTATGGTTGGAAAAAATCAAATGGAGTTAAATACTCATGCCTTTTTCTTTCACTCCTTCTCGGAACCGCTAGTATACTCGGCCTTCTCGCTGCACCTGCATACTTCTTTATACAACTTATAGAAAAAGGTTTATAAGAAAGGATGATAACATGATTACTGTGCAGTATATTGATGCATCCGAGACACACTTATTACGCCAAGCGGTGTTGCGTCCCAATCAGTCCCTAGCAGACTGTAAATACTCTTCTGATTACGAAAAAGACACATTCCACTTAGGTGCCTTTATAAACGATGAGTTGATTAGCATCGCTTCCTTCTCAAAAGAAATATATCCTGATTTGCAAAAAGGTATCCATTATAGACTACGAGGAATGGCAACATTACCTAACTTTCGGAACAAAAGAGCTGGAAGCTCCTTAATTCAGAAGGCAGAACAAATTTTAAAAGAACGGAAAGCAAACATCCTATGGTGTAATGGCCGAATTACTGTAACTGACTATTACAAGCGATTAGGCTTTCAGGAGCATGGTGAAATTTTTGAAATTGAACCAATTGGCCTTCATAAAGTTTTGTATAAAAAGATATAAGAAAAGCTTTCCTCAATACGGGAAAGCCTTTCTTATATTTCAATCTTCTCTTTTTGTTTTTTCATATATATGTATATAAACAAACTAGGAACTAAAAAACAAGCAAAAATAATAAGTGCTGTTATACTTATTTCTTTTATCGAGATATCTGGTGTTACAATGATACAAACAGCTAATATCCCCATAATAATACCTACTGGAATTAATAATAATTTCATGAAATATCTACGTGACACTCCGCCTGTGTGCTCATATACCTCTACAGAATGTTTTAAATTTAAGAAGTTAATAACTACGATACCGCCAATAAATATCATTAATAAATCCGAAACACTTTCATATCCTGCCTCTTGCAAGACATAGCGGTAAAAGATGATAGCTAGTATGACGATATTTTGTAAGATGAAAGCCAATCTAATATGTTTTAACCCTTCAATCATTAAACGTTCATCTTTCACGATTTTCACCCTATCACTCCTTTTCCTCCCAAAACAAATCATTCAATGTTTTATCTACCGCATAACAAATTTTCAAACATAAATCTAAAGATGGGTTGTATTTCCCCTTCTCAATTAAACTAATCGTTTGCCTTGTAACGCCTACTTTTTCTGCTAATTGTTGCTGTGTTAAATCTAACTGAACACGCGCGACTTTTATTTTACTTACAGCCATTCATGTTCCTCCTCCACCTTTATTGTAACATATACATTACATTAGGTAATTTATATTTTACGAAATTAATTTAATTTCCACATTATCCCGATTGATGCGGGCTAATACACAGTGGGGATAAATCCCCACTACTGCCTATAGTTTCACTTTATTATACACAAAAAAGGAGCCTCTCATAAGAAGCTCACTCTCCTATATCTATATTATAAGAATAAATGACATCCAAATAAAATTGTAAATAAGTATAGTAATGGATGTACTTCCTTTCCTTTACCCTTCACAATTTTCAAAACTGGATATACTAAAAATCCAATTGCAATTCCATTTGCAATACTAGACGTTAACGGAATACCTATAAAAATCAAAAATGCTGGTAACGCATCTTCAAATTCATTCCAATTAATATCTCGAATGCTTTGTGCCATTAAACTACCTACTATAATTAATGAAGGAGCTGTAATAGCGGCTACACTTGATAAAGAAGCAATAACAGGACTGAAAAATGCCGTTATAATTGTTAGACCAACAACTACAATCCCTGTTAATCCAGTTTTCCCACCTGCAGCAATACCTGCTGACGATTCAATCGTCGCTGCTGTTGGGCTTGTTCCAAAGATAGAACCTGTAGTCCCGCCAATTGCATCTGCAATAAACGCTTTACCAAAACGCTTCTCTGTATTGTCTGTAATTAAACCTGCTTGTTTAATTAAACCAAGTAATGCACCTGTTGTATCGAATAAAAGTACAAGTAAAAATGAAAATACAACACCATATAATCCGTATTCAATTACATCTGAAAATGCATTGATTGGGTTTGAAACGATAATACCCTCTGGCAAATGAGGCATCGCCACAATTTTATCAGCAAACTTCAATTGCCCTGTAAAGAAGGCGATAACTCCTGTCACAATCATACTAATAAATAATGCACCACTCACACGTAATGCCATTAATACCGCCGCTAATATTAAACCAATTAAAGTTAAAATAACAGCTGGAGAATGAAAATCACCAATCGTAACTAAATTAGAAGGATGATCCACGATAATTCCAGAAAGGCGCAATCCAATAAAAGCAATAAATAGTCCAATTCCACCTGCAATTGCATGCTTTAAACTATCAGGAATTGCTAAAATTAACTTTTGCCTAAACGAAGTAAAAGATAATAAAAGAAAAATAATCCCCGTTACAAATACAGCTGAAAAGGCAACTACATATGTAATCCCTTCTGCCTTCTGTACAACAGAATAAGCAAAATATGCATTCATTCCCATAGCTGGAGCAATAACAATCGGGTAATTCGCGAAAATCGCCATACCTACTGTTCCAACAACGGTTGCAATAATTGTTGCTGTAAACGCTTGGTCAAATGGTACACCTGCATCAGATAATATTTTTGGATTGATGACAAGAATATACGCAAATGTAAAAAAAGTTGTGATGCCAGCTAAAAACTCTTGCTTCACAGAAGTGTTATATTTTTGTAATTGAAACATGCTTATGTACCCTTCCTACACCTGAATTATTATCACACATTCTTTTCTTACTAGTATGTGAGAAAATATAATACTTAATCTTAACAATCAATAAAAAGAAGAGTCAATATATTCCCTAATAGTTCGAATTTTAAGTTTAAGTCTGACAAGTACAGATGTAGTACAGTTCATTATGATTATTTTTGTAGCATAACAGATAGAAATGTTTTATAATTTGAAATAGTTAAATACTTAGTAAACGCATTCAAATATTGTTCACTCTACAAGGGGGATTCTTCTTATGCAGCACACAAACAAATCTGGAACTTTAAATCGTGGTTTAAAAGAACGACATATTACTTTAATGTCACTTGGCTCAGCTATTGGCGTTGGGCTATTTTTAGGATCTGCTTCCGCTATTAAACTAGCCGGTCCTTCTATTTTACTAGGCTATATGATTGCCGGACTCGTTATTTTTTTCATCATGCGAGCTCTCGGGGAAATGGCAATTGAACAACCTGTTGCCGGTTCTTTTAGTAAATATGCATATGATTATATCGGCCCACTCGCTGGTTATATTACTGGCTGGAATTACTGGTTCTTATGGGTTGTTACTTGTATGGCTGAAATTACAGCAGCTGGCATTTACATGCAGTACTGGTTTCCAGATATCCCGCGCTGGACTTGGGCGTTACTTGCTCTATTGTTAATGAGCGCTTTTAACTTCTTATCGGTAAAAGTATTTGGAGAACTTGAGTTTTGGTTTGCTCTCATTAAAATTGTCACAATTATCTGTATGATAGTTGTCGGCGCTGGTATTATTTTATTCGGATTCGGAAACGGTGGTATCGCTACTGGTATTTCAAATCTTTGGTCACATGGTGGCTGGTTCCCAAATGGTTTTTCTGGATTACTACTCTCCATGCAGATGGTACTATTCGCTTATTTAGGCGTTGAATTAATCGGTGTTACAGCTGGTGAAGCTCAAAATCCGAAGAAAACACTCGCAAAAGCAATTGATAACGTGTTTTGGAGAATATTACTGTTCTACGTAGGAGCTCTATTCGTTATGATGGCAATTTATCCATGGAACGAACTTGGTGAGAAAGGAAGCCCATTCGTATTAACATTCCAGCAAATTGGTATCGCAAAAGCAGCAGGTATTATTAACTTTGTCGTATTAACAGCAGCTCTTTCTTCTTGTAACGGTGGTTTATTTAGTACAGGCCGTATGCTATTTACATTAGCTCAGCAGAAAAAAGCTCCTGAAAGATTTGGTCGTTTAAATAAAAATGGCATTCCAAGCCAAGGAATTGTAGCAACTGCTATCGTTTTACTCATTGGTGTTATATTAAACTATCTCGTACCTGCAAAGGTATTTACATGGCTTACTAGCATTTCAACTTTCGGCGCAATTTGGACTTGGGGCATTATATTAGTTGCTCAAATTAAATTCCGTAAAAGCTTACCTACTCAAAATAAACAAAAGTTATCGTATAAAATGCCTTTATACCCATTAAGCTCATATTTCTCACTCGTTTTCCTTGTATTAGTACTAGGTATAATGGCGTATTCAGAAGATACACGAATTGCATTGATTGTCGGCCCAATTTGGCTTATCGGCTTAGCAATCGTATATTACATGAAAGGGTTTCATAAGATTGATGAAACACCTAACTCAAAAATTAGTTAAGCAAAGCATCCCTTCCTTATTACTTGGAAGGGGTGCTTTTATATCTATATAAATATTTCTCAACAAAATTCACGGTATTTTTACAATCTTTTAATATTTTTTATGTTTTCCGTCTTTATTTTTACAGAAAAATAAATTACATTATTAAAGCACATATATTTATTATTAGGGGGATTCTTCTATGAAGAATAAAAAATGGATTACATTTTCTTTAGCAACAGCAATTACACTAAGTATAGGGACCTCGTTCATACCGTCTACTTATGCCGAAAGCTCTGTAGACCCAGCTCCTGAAATTGCTGCAAAAGTTGTAAATCAAAACAATGGGAAGAAAGTATTATTCGATAATACACACGGTCAAACTGCTGGGACAGCTGACTGGGTTATTGACGGCGGCTTTTCTGACTTCGGAAATGGCATTGCAAAAAACGGTTATCACGTAAAAGAACTTCGTAAATCAACACCTATTACGTACGAAGACTTAAAAGGTTACAATGTATTTATCGTTCCAGAAGCTAATATTCCTTACAAAAAATCTAAGCAGGACGCTATGTTACAATATGTAAAAAATGGCGGTAGTATCTTCTTTATTGCCGATCATTACAATGCGGATCGTAATAAAAATCGCTGGGACTCTTCTGAAGTATTTAATGGATATAGACGCGGTGCTTGGGATAATCCAGCAAAAGGAATGTCTAATGAAGAAGCAAATTCACAAGCTATGCAAGGAGTAGAAAGCTCTGATTGGCTATCTGACAACTTCGGTATTCGCTTCCGCTACAATGCACTTGGTGATGTTTCAGCGAAAACAATTGTATCGCCTGAACAATCTTTCGGAATTACAAAAGGTGTTTCTTCTGTAGCAATGCATGCTGGTTCTACTCTAGCAATTACAAACCCAAAACTAGCAAAAGGACTTGTTTACCTTCCAGAAAATCCATCAAAATGGAATAACGCTGTTGATAGTGGCGTTTATAATGGCGGTGGTATTGCAGAAGGCCCATATGCTGCAATTGCAAAAGTAGGACTTGGAAAAGCTGCCTTTATTGGTGACTCTTCTCCTGTTGAAGATGCTACGCCAAAGTACGTTCGTGAAGATTCTGGCCAAACAAAGAAAACTTACGATGGTTATAAAGAAGAAAACGATGCGATTTTATTAGAAAACATCGTAAATTGGTTATCGAATAAAGAGACATTTACAAGTTTAGATCAAGTAAATGGTTTACAACTTGATTCACCTACAGCTCTACAAACATTTGAACAGCCAAGCTTATCAACAGAACCACAACCTGAACCTTGGAGTGCACCAAATGCGGGTTATCAATGGTTTAATACAAATACTTTTAAACCAGGTTCATACGGTTATAACGGTGCGGTAACAACAAGCGACTACGTCGTTACACACCCTAGCATTCTACCAAACAATGAAATTTTCCAAATGAAGATTCAAGTAAACAACTTACTACCTAATACAACTTATAACAACTATTCTTTAGGTATATTCACTACTGGTGGAACACAAGTAGCAAAAATTCAAAATACAAACGGCACTTGGCCATCTGCTTTTGGATATAGTAGTGCCTTCTCTTTCACAACAAACAGCTTAGGCTCTGCTGAGAAAGTTGTAAATGTACAGATTGATTCAAATACAACTGGACAAGCAACTCTTCGTCTACGCCAAAATACAACAACGAAATATAATGAAACTGTAACGATTAATAAGAAATAATGAAAAAGGCAATCCATACATGGATTGCCTTCTTCTCACTTCTCTTCCTTCGAGAAAAACATTCTTGAAATAACAATACCTATACTACCGACGATTAGGAATAACACTGCCCTAATCATCATCGATACCTCTGGTAAGTCAAGTAGGAATAACTTCCCTACCGTTACTACTAATACGATTAATCCAGCATATAATATTTCATTCATCTGTCTATAACGGCCAAACCAAACTGCAAATAACGCATATATCATCCATAATAACGATACAGATACGCTAATTATACTTCCATCTGTAGAAAGAAATTCACCAATTCTAGTGATTGTAATAAATACAATGACCATTAACCAGTAGAGCGCTATAGAGTACACATACTTACCCATACTCGCTAACACTTCTTTCGCTTGTCTCATGCAATAATAGAACGTTCCTATTAAAATAAGATGAGCAACAAAACCTGCCGAAATAAATTCATCAAACGGGCTAAAAATCGTCTGTATCATTCCAATTGCGTAAACCGTCGCACTAACATACAATTTTATCTGTTGTTTTGCTTTAATAGAAGTGACCATGCCGAGGAAACCTTGTAATAATAGTACAATCGCTGCATTCACTAAACTATACTCGTATAAAATCGCTAAACTAAATGCTCCCATTGCGAAACCAAATAAGAGATTTGTAAATGTAGAATGTCTATTCTTCCTATACTCAAGCACAAACATAGCAGCGTGCACAATTGCACTAATAATCAATCCCCATGTTGTAAAATCAGGTATTTTGGCAATAGCTAGTATAAAGAAAACTGCATTCGCACTAAATATCGCCAAACGTGGTTCTGGTATAAAACTTCTCTCCGTAAACATATGCCAAAATAATAGTAAATGAATCAAACCATATACAATCGTTAACTGTATTTGCAAGTTCTCTACTAATATTGACATAACAGCAAAGAAGACAAAAAGAACAATGGCCGCGACAGCGTAAGAAATCATATATAAGTATTTATAACGATTTTTCAATCCATACCATAATAAACTAAGTGTTAATATCGTCTCGTATCCAAAGAAAATATAAGGATTAGGAGTCGTACTATTTAACAAGAATGGCACGAAGAACGCTCCTACCGCTACGAAGATAGTAAGGTATTCCGAGTTATATCTTTTCGCTAAATAAATCCCTAAAATAACCCATGCAATATTAAAGAGAAACGCGATACTTGCCGGAATAAATGCATACAAATAATGTGCCGCAAACGTCGTTAAAACAATCCCCGAAATACTTCCTCCAACCAATACTAATCCTAACGCCTGCCGTTCTCTTTTAATTTGAATATCTCCTATATAATACAAACCGATAGATAATGCGATACCAAACACAATTCGTATTGCTGGTGTTAATAAACCAGCATCTACTCCTGCTTTAAATAACCAGATCACTCCAAGCAACATAATACCGACAAATACACGCGGTAACCACGTTTGACAAAACTTAATAATATTAAATGGCTCTGGTTTAAAAACAGATATATCTACTTGTTTTACCTCATATTCTTGCACAGGCTCTTTTATCGTAACTATTTCTTCTTTTGGCTTTTCCTCCATTACCGTTTCAATATATTCTTTCTTTTCCTTACTAACATGTTGCTGAGCGTTTTCTACTTCTATTTCCCTTTGCTTCACTTTTAATTCAGCAAGTGCTTCTTGAATTGTTTCAATTGCCGTTTCGAGTGCTTCTATTTTCTTATCCAAATCCTTCTTCATACGCTACCCCCTTATTCGTAACTCTCATTAAACCTATATATTACCAATTATCTTTATCATACTCTTAGTCTATTCATTTTCAATAGTATTTTTCCAAAAAAAAGAAAGGTGTCTTCCCAAAATAGGAAAACACCTTTTTACTCATTTATTCTTATTTAAAGCAATACTAACGATGAAACCAAGACACATGCCTACAATAGCTGGAACAATCCACCCAACACCTTCTGTATAAAACGGAATGTATTTTAATACTGACGTCCACTGATTCATCATTACATTTTTATTTAAAATATCAATTGCACTAAATATCGCTACAACCCAAACAGTTACTGCATATACGTATGCATACCTCCCAATATACTTATGGAATAACCCTAGAATAATAAGCGTTAATGCAATTGGATAAATAAATCCAAGAATTGGTACTGATACTTTTAAAATTTGCGTTAATCCTAAATTAGCTAAGATCATACTAACAACGCTTACTATAAATGCCCACACTTTATAAGATACTTTCGGAAATGCACTCGCAAAAAATTGACTACAAGACGTAACAAGTCCAATTGAAACACATAAACAAGCGATAGTAAAAATAAGACCTAATAAAACGACTCCGCCCTGTCCAAATAATGTAATCATAACTTGTACTAACACTTTCGCACCGTTATCAAATGTTCCTAATGAGCCACTAATTGCCCCCACATATCCAAGGATGACATAAATAATAGATAATAATAGTCCTGCCCCAATTCCAGCAATACTCATATATTTCGCTAAACCTTTATCATCTTCAATACCCTTTGCACGTAATGCATTTGCAATAACAATTCCA
This sequence comes from Bacillus sp. FSL L8-0152, assembly GCF_038006365.1. NCBI lineage: Bacteria > Bacillati > Bacillota > Bacilli > Caryophanales > Bacillaceae > Bacillus > Bacillus sp. FSL L8-0152. Next base: position 764,232 of record NZ_JBBOVB010000001.1, on the reverse strand, counting down.
AAGATTAAAGCAGCTAACGCATCCATTGTTAAATATCCATCTAAAAACCCTTGAAACATAGGAGCTTGGCCATAGTTCCCTATTGGTTCTTTCATATCTCCTACTGTTGTAAACATACTCTTTATAAAAATAAGTGCAATCATGCATAATAATAACGGCGTCAAGACTTTTCCAAACAACCCCATTAGTTTAGATGGTGATAAACTTAACCAGTAAACAATACTAAAGAAAATAACTGTGTAAAACAATAATACTCCGCTTCCTGCTTCAGGGAATAACTGACCTGGCCCCATTTCAAAGGCTAAACTTCCCGCACGTGGTATACCAAGCCCAGGTCCAATAAATACATACACGATACATGGAAAAATAATTGCAAATGAAGAATGAACTCTACCCGCTAACGTTTGAAAACTTCCTGCTTTTGCAATAGAGATAACACCTAATATAGGAAGACCTGTTGCTGATATAATAAATCCTACTAATGAAATCCACACATGTTCTCCTGCTTCATATCCAAGAAAAGGTGGGAATATAAGATTCCCTGCTCCAAAGAACATCGAAAATAACATAAGACTAATAAGTAAAATTTCTTTTTTCTGTAACAATTTCATTTCTTTCTCCTTCTTTAATTTCATCTCTTATGAAATCAATTCCATATATAAAAAAAGTACAATAACCCGCTTCCTTACAAAGAAAACATAGTCCATAGTCTATCACAAAAGAAACACCCCTTCTATAGCTATTCCCTTTTTCCAATTTCTTCTGAAAAATCAACCTTTATTGACTTATAATAGTTAATAAGGTAAAATATTAAATGTACAAAATTATTAACTTTGTTTTTGTTTGTGTCAGGAGGAAAATAACATGGAATCAGCGATACAACTAGAAAGAGAACAACAAAGAAAAAAGAAACATCCTCCAGGTTTATACTTACTCTTCTTTACAGAAATGTGGGAAAGATTTAGTTACTATGGATTACGAGGATTATTAACATTATATTTAACGACAGCTTTAGTAAGCGGTGGTCTTGGGTTTAGTCCCGCATGGGCACTCTCTATTTACGGATTTTATACTGGAGCCTGTTATTTCACACCAATGATTGGTGGTTACTTAACAGACCGTTTTCTAGGTAGACGAAAAGCAATCACAATTGGTGGTATAACAATGGCAATCGGTAACCTTACACTATTTGCCTTGCAAAACCAATTAGGCCTATACCTCGGATTAGCGCTTATTATTATCGGTAACGGATTCTTCAAACCGAACATCTCTACACTGGTTGGGGAATTATACGAAGAGAACGATCCAAAACGTGATAGTGCATTTACCATTTTCTATATGGGTATTAACGTCGGGTCATTTTTAGCTCCACTCGTTTGCGGATTTTTATCAGAAAATTTATTCAAAACAACAGTTGATGGCGTTGTACATTACGGATTCCGTTACGGTTTCTTAGCCGCTTCAATCGGAATGATTATTGGACAAATTTTATTTACAACACTATCAAATCGCTTCCTTGGTAATATCGGTAAAAAACCAACTCGCGATTTACAAACAGCTGCTGGACAACCATCAGTAGGAGATACACCATTAACAAAAAAAGAAAAACAACGTACCGCAGTTATCGTCATTTTAACATGCTTCGTTGTCTTCTTCTGGGCTGGCTTTGAACAAGCTGGTAGCTCATTAACATTATATACAAACAAATTTGTAGACCGCTCTGTGTTCGGATGGGAAGTTCCAACATCTTGGTTCCAATCGGTCAATCCATTATTTATTATTTTGCTTGCTCCAGTCATTTCTGCATTATGGGCAAAACTTGCAACTCGCAAGCGCGGTGATTTAAAAATCCCAACTAAAATGGGACTTGGGATGATCTTGCTCGGTATCGGTTATATCATTCTCGTTATCGCTACATTAAAAACAGGTAGTGATGAACATAACATTACAGAAAAAGCAAACTTACTATTTATCGTCTTTACGTATCTTTTCCATACGTTAGGTGAGCTATTCTTATCACCTGTCGGACTATCAATGGTTAGTGCGCTTGCTCCGGTAAAATTAGCATCTTTACTAATGGGTGTATGGCTAGCAAGTTCAGGTATCGCCAACATTTTAGGCGGACAACTTGCAAGCTTCACAACTTCACTTGGATACGCTGAAGTATTCACAGTTATTGGCGCTGTGGCAATTGTATTAGGTTGTGTTTTATTATTAATTTCTAAGAAATTAGTGAAATGGATGGATTAAAAAAGATGAGGAATTTCTCCTCATCTTTTTTTATGCTGTTTTACCTTTTTCGATTGCTTGTTCGTACAGCTCTTTATGTTCTTTATATTCACTTGGTACGAAACTCTTATAGAAGAACGAGAACCAGCTGTCTCCCTTTTTATACCCTTCTTCTCGAATTTCCGCTGCTTTTTTATTCGATTTAAATCCTTCAGTAAACCATTTCTTTAACAGTTCATTTCTTTCATACTTAGCAGGAACTTTTAAATCATAGTTTTCAAATGCATACTTATAGCCAGCTTTTTCTACTGCCTTTTTTGTAGACTTATAGCCTTTTTCATACGCTGTTTCATATGCCTTCACGTATACTTCTTTCTCTCTATTTCCAGGATTCTTTTCAGCTAGTTCTTTCCCTGTCTTTTCCCCTAATTCAGCTTGCTCTTTTTCAATTTTTTCTACTCTTTCTTTATTCCCTACTTTGAACCCGTCTGCAAAGTTTACCTTAAACTCTGGAGCAACTTGACTATCGTCCATCGTCTCTTGCGCTAAACCTTGTTCTTTTCCTTTTTCAAAATGCGTTTTCTTCTGCTCTTCTAAAGACCATGCGGCTGCATAAGTCGCTTTAAACGCTTGTTTATATGCATCAGATTTTCCAGCTACATGCACTTCTGCATCATTTTTTCCTGCTTTAAAATCTGTTTCTCCATTCTTTTGACCTTCAAGTTGACCTTTTTCCATATCAGCTTGGCGCTGCGCTTCCTCTTGTTTACGTGCCTCTTCAGCTTTTCTTTGTTCCTCGGCTACACGTTGTCTCTCTTCTTCAGCTTTACGCTGTGCTTCTGCATTACGTTGTTTTTCAGCCTCAGCGTTACGCTGTGCTTCTGCAGCACGTTGTTTTTCAACCTCAGTATTGCGCTGTGCTTCTGCTTGTCTCTCAGCTTCTACAGCACTATTATTATTCTGGCTAGGAGCTGGGCTCGTTGCACCACTACTAGAAGCTGGTTTATTGTGATAATGATATTCCCCGTACTGTAATCCCCATTTCTCACAATTTGTACGACACGTATGTCCGCCATTAGCATCTGTACGCCCTGGATGCGCATAAGCTGAAATTGGAGCTACCAATAACGCTATACTCGTTGTTAAAAGAAGTTTCTTCACCTGTTGTCTCACTCTTGTTCCTCCCAAAATATAGAATTCTAACTTTATTATACATAAATAGAATAATACTTAAATACCAACCAAAATATTCTATTATTTCTCAACATTAGTAAAAAAGAAGGTGAACTCTTTAAAGAGTTCACCTTCTTTTTTTACTTCTTCGCCTTCGTTCCTACTAAATCACCAGCAACAACATAACGCTTAGAATTATCCTTTACAGATACACATGTAATAAGCGTTATCTCATCTTTCCCATGATCCTCTACAACTTCCCACTTATCAGGAGTTACTTCAGATACACCAGTAACCGCATACTCATATTCATTTTCATTGTCATACAAATAAATTTTATCGCCTTTTTTTAAAGAAGCTATATCACTAAATAAAACACCTTTTTTAGACATGTTATGTCCTGCTAGTGCGTAATTTCCTTTTCCCATAACTTGATTCTCTTTTACTGTCGCTGCACCTGATAATAAGTTTTTTTCAGTAGAAGCTTTCAAAACAGGCAGTTCTACTGAAACACTTGGAATCGAAATACGACCGATTACTTGTTTCTTATCTAATGATGCATTCGCTACTTCCGCCAAGTCTGGTTGATTAATTTTGGAAGCATCTACAAATTCCGTCTCATGCTTTTCATAATCCATCTTTTGAACAGCCTGCACATTTTCAGTCTGTTTCTTTTCAGCCTGATATCCATCATAAAATGGCTTTCCAATTAACACGCCACCTACAACAAATAGAAGGATTGCTACTATACTATAAATTCTTTGCTTATTCATATACAATTCCTTTCCCTTACAAAATCTTACTCTATATAAAATGATAAAATAATATCGCCATATGTACAAGTATTAGCTTAAAAAGAAACCTTCTTGCCGGTGCAAGAAGGTTTCTTTTTAAGCTAATTTATTTCTGTATAGTGATACGTGAAATACTGTCATTTGAATAAAGAAAATCGAAAATATAATATATAATGGGTATCCAGGAAGATATTCATTAATAATAGGCGAAAAAGTTAAAAATCCAACTGCACAAGGTAACACAAACCATAACGATACAAATGTTGTTCGGCAAGCTTTATCCGTAATCGCTTTTTCACGTTCATCTTCTAGTGGAAATAATAATGGATACATCCAAAAAGATAAATTCTTATATTTTTTCTTTTGAATTCTATAAAAAATTGTAACTATAATTGCTCCAATAAATAATAAAATGAATGGTACTCCATTAAACCATACTTCAAATGGGAATTTCTCGTTTTTAATTATATCTGCTAACTCTGTAATGACACTATAAAATTCAACAAATGTCCAGCATGCTAAAGCAGTATAAAGCACGTTTATGATATAAGAAAAAACAATTCTATTCATCCTCTTCCCCCTCCTTATTTAAAACAAACACATCTTCCATCTTTAACTGAAACACATCACAAATCGTAAGTGCTAATAACAACGAAGGAACGTAATCCCCTTTTTCAATTGCTGCAATTGTTTGTCTCGTTACTCCAACCTTTTCTGCTAATACGCTTTGTGTAAAGTTAAAACGAGCTCTTAATTCTTTTACTCTATTTAAAATGGTCAAATTTACCACCTCTCACCATTATTGTATGCTATCCTTAACAAAATGTAAACTCAACTTAACATTATTCTTACAAAAAAATCCAACTTTACGTATTGTAAAGTTGGATTACGTTTTAGTTTAAAATTGTAAGCTTAACATTTTTTCTGCCCCACTTACTAGACGAAGCTTTATCTGGCATTAAAACATCAATTTTGTGACCTTTAATCGCGCCACCAGTATCTGCTGCAATTGCTTCTCCGTATCCTTCAACATATACACGAGAACCTAATGGGATAACAGATGGATCCACCGCAATCAATTTCATTCCTGGGTTTGCAGTTAGATTATAGCCTCCCCATGCAGAATATACTTGTTGACCTGGTGCATAGCCATTTTCACCTGGATCTGCTGTATAAGCTGTTGCATGTACATAAAGTTCTTTCCCGCCAGCAGTTGGCTTAGAAGACGGTTCAGGTTGTGCAGGTTTTGCAGGTTCTACCTTCGAATTATTATTAGCAACTGGTTCAGCCGGTTTACTAGCTTTTTCTTGCTTTTGCTTTTCAGCAATTTCTGCTTGTGCTTTCGCTAAAGCTTCTTGCTCTGCTTTTGCAGCCGCTTCTGCTTTTGCACGCTCTTCCGCCGCAATTCTTGCTGCTTCTTGTTCACGAGCAATTGTTTCTTGTACTGCCTTCATATTTGATTCAATTTTAGCTTTTTCTTCCGCTGCTAAATTAAGTTGACTTGCAACCTCATTATATTTAGCTTGAACTGTTTGTAAGTTATCTTGACGTTTTTTCAAGTTATCTTGCAGTTCAGCTTGTGCTTTTGCTAATTTTTGTTTATCTACTACTAAAGATGCTTCTTTTTCGTCAATTGTTTTCTTATCTTCTTCAATTTGACGAAGATCTTGTTCTTGTAGACGTAAAATTTCTTTATCAGCTTCTAGAATAGTAGAAACTGCGTTCATACGTTGTAAGAAGTCTGCAAAGTTTTTTGACTCTACTACAACTTCTACTACTAAACTTGTATTTGAGCTGTTTTGAACAGAAACCATACGTTTTCTCATAATATCTTTACGAGCAAGGACTTTATCCTCTAAAACGACAATTTCTTCCTTTTTTTGTTCAATCTGCTTATGTGTTTCATCGATTTTACGTTGAATAGCAGCTTGATCCTCTTTATTTTTTGCAATTGTATTATTTAAATTATGTAGTTCGTTTTCGATACCTTTAATTTCTTTACTAACAGCTTGCTTCTCTTGCTCTTTCTTTTGCATTTCTGCATCGTTTTGTTGCAATTGCTGTTGCATGTTGTTAAGTTTCTCGTCGTTTGACTCTGCTTTTACAGCGACTGTACTAGAAAGACCGATAATTCCTGCTAATACTAGACTACTGATTCGCTTAAAATAGTTCATAATCCGACTCCCTTCTTATACAGTTATACATGATTTATTTTACAGTTTGTTTACAAAACGATTAAATACAGTTTATTTTTCGTGACAAAAAAAAGAGAATTATGAATAAAATGTAATAGATTCTTAAATATTTAACAATTCCTATATTTAAAAAATACAAAAGATGCTAAAATCCAAATATAGAGAAAATATAACTTTCGAAGGCGGTTGAAATAAATACATGTTTACTCAAAAGAAATCACTCCAACATACAATTGCTCAATTAGAAGAGCGTATACAAGAATTAGAAGCAGAATTAAAACAAAAAGATATTGAAAAACAAGAGACTATTTCTACTATCCACGATCGTGTACAAAGCGTTGTCCAAGAGCACCAACTTGTAAATAACCAACACAATACACTCCAAAATTTAGTTCAACAATTAAGTTCATGTTTCGAAAATGTTTCAACACGTACGACACATTCCAATGAGTTAAATAATGAAATGTTACAAAAGGAACAAAGCTTAATTCAGTCTATTGCAGAAATTATTGACTGCTCTAATGAAGGAAAAGAATCCGTTCACCGCTTACTTATTGTAATTAATAAATTAGGTGAACAATCCCAACGCACGTCTAATAGTATGAATCATCTAAGCGAACGCTCAAAGGAAATCGAGCAAATTGTAGAAGTCATTCAAAACATTGCAGCACAAACAAATTTACTTGCTTTAAATGCGAGTATTGAAGCCGCACGTGCTGGAGAACACGGTAAAGGATTCGCTGTCGTTGCCAATGAAGTAAGAAAACTAGCAGAAAGTACAGCAGAAAGTACAAAAAACATAGGCAACTTAACGAAAAAAATTCAAGAAGAAATTGAAAAAGCATACGATAACACAAAAGATAATTTACATTTAGTCGATGAAGGTGTAGAAATGAGCGCCGATACAAACGCTAGAATTGAAAATATTTTAGTTATGATTCAAACGTTACAAAATGGTGCTACAAATGTTATTAAGGCTATTGAAAACCAAAAATCTTGTAATGATGACATATTACGAGAATTCGCTAACACACAACAAATGTTCAAAAAATTAAATACTACTATTATGAATCATATTCATGATGCTGAAAAAGTCGATGTTCAATTGTCTAAAAGTCTTCAAGGAACAGTAAATTCTTAATTAAAAATAAAAATCCCTTATACTGCTATAAGGGATTTTTATTTTATTTCGAATATTTATTTCTTTTCAATATTCATCCATATCTTTGTTATAATGGAAAAGTTGTTTCTTTCAACTAATAAACAAGGAGGTTATTATGGAACAATTTTACTACGTTTTAAAATATTTAATTCTCGGTCTGTTCCAAGGACTAACAGAACCAATTCCGATTTCTTCAAGTGGTCATCTCGTTTTAGCACAACATTTGCTAGGACTAAAAATAGAAGGGTTTAGCTTCGAACTACTTGTTAATTCAGCTTCATTATTAGCTGTATTACTTATTTATAGAAATGATTTAATTCGTCTAACGAAGAATGGTCTCTCTTATATATTTACAAGAGCAGAAGACGCAAAATCAGATTTCTTCTTTATTATTTATCTTGTTATTGCAACCATTCCAGCAGGTGTTATTGGTGTTTTATTTAAAGATTACATCGATCAGTACTTAAAAGGTGTGAAGATGGTTGGGATTTCCCTTCTTATTACTGCTGTCGGCCTTTGGATTATTAGAAATTTACGCGGTCGTAAAAATGATGGCGACCTTTCTATGAAAGATGCAATCATCGTCGGATTAGCACAAGCTTGCGCACTGATTCCCGGAATAAGCCGATCTGGTGCCACAATCGTAGCAGCAATGTTACTTGGTATGAAGCAAGAAACAGCTCTTCGCTTTTCATTCTTACTATACATTCCTGTTAGCTTAGGTGGGTTATTGTTAAGCATTACAGACATTGCAAATGATCCAAATCTAGACACATTATTCGTGCCATATGTTGTTGCATTCATCGCAACATTTATCATGACGTATATTTCACTAAAATGGTTTATGAACATTATGGCAAAAGGAAATTTAAAATATTTCTCTTTCTATTGTATTATCGTAGGTGTACTTACTCTTATTTTCTTATAAAATGAAACTTACAAATTGAAAGCGAGTCATTCTATTACACTAGATGACTCGCTTTTTTATACCTGTATTAAGTTAAAATCTACCATTTACTTTGAATTTTCTGAATAGTATGATATCATTTAAGTTCACTATTATAGTAAAAGAGGTGTTTATATGTTTATTGTTACTAAACTCATTCATATTAAGTACGGATATGAAAGTGAGCTTCTTTATGGGCTTAAACAATATTATCCTTCTCCCGGAACGAACGGTTGTATTAACATAGAGTTTTCACATGTTCATCCTACAAATGATAAGGCAGAATATATGATTCGTATGTTATGGAAAACACAACAAGATTACCATACATGGCTTTCTCAAAGAGAAAGAAATGTAACTTTGAAGCACAAAATACAAGGCTATATCCTTTCTTCCAAATCAAATGCTAGCTATGTACATTAACCCTTCTCTTTTTATTCCTTACGAGGGGAAAAATGATAAAGTGGAACTTTAATCAGCTCTCATCAATCGGGCTGTTCACAAATAACGAGATAAGGCCCCTCTTACTTTTCATACTGTAAGAGGGCTTCTCTTATGCATACACTTTCTTCTCTTGACAATACAAACGAATAACATGTTTATTTTGTTGAAATACATCATGCGTCAGGCGAATAATAATAAAGTTTCTTTTTGTTTGATCATCATGAACAAAAATCTGTTCTCCCTCCTGAAAACGCCATGCACTTTCAAAAGTCGTAATATGATCCCCACTTACAGAAAAAAGTTCATATCGCATCTCTTGTACCCTCTCTCAACTTATATAATCATAATATCCTCATATTAAATTTATTATAACTTAATTCCTATAAAATTAGTAATTATTTCTATTTCGAAAGATTTTAACTTTGTATTTAAATATTTTTGGCGCTATAATGATAAACGAATTTTCATTGAAAGGAGTTTTACTTTGACTGCATATTTATTTCCAGTAAAAACAGCATTTATTTTATTTCCCTTTTTAGCAATGTTTCTTTTAATCCCTTTTTTAATATTTAATTATCGAAAATACGGTTATTTAAATAAATGGCGCTCATTTATTTTATACTCATTATTACTTTACTTATTAAATGCCTATTTTCTTGTTATTTTGCCGTTACCACAAACGTTTGATACTTGTAGCCTACAACCAGCTAATACACAACACATGCAACTCTCACCATTTTATTTCATACAAGAGATTAGTAGTCATACATCGGCAGTTTTAACGAAACCAGCTACTTATTTCTACTTATTAAAAGAGTCTGCGTTTTTACAAGTTGCATTTAATGTTCTATTAACTATTCCATTCGGTATTTACTTACGTTATTATTTCCGACGTAGTTTCTTACAAACAATTTGCATTTCCTTTTTCCTTTCACTATTTTTCGAGCTAACACAAGTGAATGGATTATACGGTATATACAATTGTGCATACCGATTATTTGATATCGATGATTTGTTTTTAAATACATTAGGTGGCGTAATTGGTTTTATCATTGCCCCAATATTTACGTACTTCCTTCCGAAGACAAATGAGTTAGATAGTCATATTGATTTGGAAACGAAACCAGTCGGATTCATTCGTCGCCTTATCGCGATGCAAATTGATTGGATTTTCTTATCTATCGTCGTACCTGTCGTTAAAAACAAAGGAAATTCTTTCTTCGTTTCTAATATGCAATCTTACACGAATATGTATGAACTCATTTTCATTACGTGTTCAATCCTTATTTATTTTATTCTTATTCCATACTTTACAAATGGAAAAACAATTGGGAAAGCATTGCTCCGCATTCATCTGAAAGGAAAATCAGATCGTATTACATTAAAAGAACTATTTATTCGCTACGGTATATTTTATTTTGCGTTAGGCGGAATCAATTATATTCTTTCTAGTAGCTCTATGTTAAATCATACAGAGCCTTTAGTATTACTCGTTACATTGTTATTCCTATTTATCATTAACGGCCTATTTATTATTCATGTTTTACTGCATGTATTTAGCCGTGATAAACTACTATTTTATGAACATATTAGTCATACAAGAAATGCAATTACGCTAAAAAAAGCTGACAAATAATTATTTGTCAGCTTTTTCATATACATAATTTGAAACTTTAATCAGTGGGGGTCTTACTGCCCGGCAAATAGCGGGATAAATAACTTTTCTGCATAAGGATTAAAAAACATTCCAAGTTCATCTAGAGACTTCCTCGCCTGTAAAAACGAATGAAACTCTGGATATATATCTTGTAATTGCTCATACGATAATGTATGCATTTTCCCCCAATGCGGACGCCCTTCATACTTCAGAAAAATTTTTTCCACTTCGCCAAAGTAAGCAGCATATTTCATACCTTTATACATATGAACAGCGATATACGCTGAATCTCTTCCATAGGCTGGACTAAGCCATATATCATCACCCTTCACATAGCGGCATTCGATCGGGAAGTGCACCTTATACTTTTTCTTTTCAATAAGATTTGAGATTTCTTCTACCACAGTCCTCATATACTTTGAAGGAATGCTATACTCCATTTCATAAAATGGTACCGTACGTGATGTAGCAAATACTTCATAGCTCGGGCCAATTATTTTTGTGTTTGGTACAGCCTTAGCTGATAATCGACTCACTCCTTTACTTATAGAAGGAAACCATTTACACCCTTTAGATAGCAAAGAGAACATCCTATTTTCAAGTAACTCCACCTTTAGTTTATGCCATTTCAAATCACTGCCTGTATTCGTTGTTTCGTTCGTAAGTTTTACTTGTACTTCATCAGAATAAGGAAAAACGAAAAATTCAAAGTGACGATGCTTCTTATACTCTTCTAGTTTGTTCATTACAGTAGATAATGACTGTTTTTCACTTTTATAAACGAGTGAATACGCTGGAATAACCTTCAATTTTATCTTTACAATGATACCTAACATTCCAAGTGACAACTGAAACGCTCTCCAATATTCTACGTTCTCAGCTTCCGAACAAACTATACTCTCACCATTAGATAAAACGGCCGTAATCTCTATAACTTGTGTTGATAAACTCCCAAAGGTAATACCCGTTCCATGAGTCCCCGTACTAATCGCTCCTGCAATAGATTGTGAATCAATATCCCCTAAATTTTCTTGCGCATAACCTTTTTCCTCAAGTAACTTCCCTAAATCATATAACTTTGTTCCTGCCCACACTTCAGCGACCATCTTCTCTTCATCAATATTCACAATGCCCTTCAATTCATCTAAAGAAACTAAAACTTCTTCGGTTTGCACAAGGGGTGTAAACGAGTGTCCTGAACCAACAACACGAATTTTCCGCCCCTTTTTTCGTGCAAGCCCCACTACTTCTACTACATCTTGTATACTTTCTGGATACATCGTATAATGCGGCGTTCCTTCTACATTCCCTGTCCAATTCCTCCACTTTTGTCCCTTTATAGAAAGCATTGGCCATCCCCCCGATATGTTGAATACTCCCCAACAATCTCTCCTTTTTTAACACGATACAAAAAAGGAAAGCGCTCACATAATTCACCAGCCTTACTATGACGAAACAAAATGGACTCTCCTATATCCACTCGTTCCTCGCCGCTATAAAAAATTGGCGTTTGTACCTCGCCAGCACCTTCTAAAGCTAATAGTTTTGCACCCTTCGGTCTCCAAACTTCAGGCTCTTTATCTTTTCCAACTGCTCCTGAAGCAATATATCCACCACCTAGGCAAGTGTAAATAAACGGGACTGGTTTACGCACAACTGGTAAAGCAAATCCGACCGCTGGATGAAATTTCACCTCTTTATAATAATCAAACAGCTTTGGAGAATAAAAAGCAGAACCTATTGTAATCTCTGAAACTGAATTATCTTTCTCAGTTGTTTTTATGCTTCCTGTTCCGCCTCCATTTACAAACCTTAGCTCAATACCAAGTTTTTGTATTGCTTTTACAATATATTCTCTTCTTTCTTTCACTTCTAGCACTGATTTCTGCTTTAAATACGAAATCACTTTACTCTTCAGCCATTGATTCGGTATATGGTCTCCCACCCCAGCAATTTGAGCTTCATAACCCATCACACCATCTAACATTAAATATGATGACCTTCTCACCTTTTCTACTACTTTCAACGCATCCTGCACATTTTTTACTGGGGATCTTTGTACACCAAAATGAAATTGAAAGAAACGACTACTCATATCAATATCCAAACAAACACGAAAACATCCTCTAGATTTCTCAGCAATTTTTTCTAAATACACAATATGCTCTTCACAATCCACCATACAAGTTATAATGAAACCTTTCTTTGTTAGCAAACTAATTTCACACAAAGCTCTTTCATCATAAGCAGGATATCCGAGCAATAAATCATTAAATCCTTGTTCTATTAAAAATAAAACCTCTCTAGGTGAAAAGCACATAATACCTTGAAATCGATCATTTGCAGCTAAAATCTTTTGCATAATCGGAACAGAACGTAACGATTTACTCGCTATACGAATCTTCTTATTTCCACTTAACTCTATAATCGATTGAATATTTCTATCTAAAGCCACTTCATCCAAAAATGCACAAGGTAATGGAACTTCTTTAAAAATTCCTCGATCCACATTTTTCTCTCCTCTTTTCAATATGTCTTATACATATTGGAAAGAAAGTATGATTTTCCTGTTTGCAAATAAAAAAAGTTTCTTCTTTACGAAGAAACTTTTTGAAACTACTTCATAGAAATAGTCGCCTCTACTGGATAATGATCAGAGTAATCATTATACGTATATTTTTGGAACCACGATGTAACAGTCCATTGTGGAGATTTCGGCTGTAACACCTTATTCTCTATATACGATGGGTTCGCATGGTCTTTGCTTGCAATAATATAATCTAAATATTCGGCAGGACTATCAGGGAAATTATATTTTGCAATACTGTTTGTCGTTGCATCCCAAGTCGCTGTATGTCCAGCATAAGATGGTACAGAAGCGTTCAATGTTTTAAACATAGATGCATACTCTGAATCATTATTGTTCTCTGCATTTATCTTATTTACGTTCATATCACCACCAATTAACACATACTCATTATTTGGTATATTTTTATTTTTAATAAAATCTTGAATTTCTTTTAATTGGTTCGTACGTACAGATGCTGGTGAAGTTTTTCCGCACATACTATCTTCAGCCTGCAAATGCGTCCCAATCACGTGAACGAAACGATCATTTTTCTTAATTTTCGTGTATACAAATCCTTTATTCGATAAATTATCTGGCCCGCATCCTTTTGCAAATACATATTGAATCTTTTCAGCGATTGGCCATTTGCTCACAATCGCAACGCCACCATCTTCAGGAGTTGAAGATGAATAGTTTCCTAACGTTTTATCCCATTCGCTTCCACTACTACGACCTAATACTGCTGTTTGATTTGGATATTCTTTCTTCAAATTGCCTAATAAACGATCTGAAGCACTATTATCAAACACTTCATTTAATATAACAACATCTTGATTCTTTATATAATCTGCCGCCCCGATTAAATCAGCACGCTCAGTTTGTCCCCAGTTCGGATATAAGTTTGTTGATAGCATATATACATTATGCGTCATCACTTTTAATGTATCATTTTGATTTGTAGATGCTTCTGCTTGAGCTGAAGTTCCGCTATATAAAGCTCCTAAACCAACCCCTAAGCTAAGTACACCTTTTAGCAATTTACCTTTCACGTTTCATACCTCCATGTATTGTATAGTAATAAAAAGGCCAAATACTCTATTCTGAGATTTGACCTTTTTCAAATACTTAACGATTTCCGTACGTATCAAACCAAAGCTGAATGTATCCAGCAGTAACACGTTGTGCATCCATTAAACGCTTACCTGTCATTGGTGTAACTTCAGCGCGCCATTTATCTGCATATTCTTGTGATACAGCTGCTCTTACGAACCAATCTTTCGTATTATCATTTACAATGCCAGCGTAATCTTGTTTCGCAACTACTGCCGCTCCATGAATCCAATCTTCTGGATTCGTACCTTTCCAGTTCCAATACCCATTTCCATCCGTTACTTTATAATTATCTTTTATCGTATCTACAAAGTTTTCATATTTAGAATGGAATCCTTGTGGATACGAAAGGTTCGTAAAGTTTGCCGCATGCATTGGTTGGTTTACATCCCCTAAATAATGAAGAGATAATCCTAAATAGAAGAATGCTTGTTTCATATCTTTATTTTTGTAAGACTCACCAGCTAATTTAAAATATTTAGCTCCAGTTTCCTTTGCCTGCTTTGCATACGGAATATAAGTTTTCCCATTGTCAGGGTCATAGAAATGTGAAGCAAATGTGCTATTATCATAATAAGGATTTTCATAGTCAGCAGCATAAATACCGTTCTCTAACTCAGTACGCCATTCATTTAATAGTGCAACTCGATCTTGTTTTACAAGTGTTGTATTACGAGACATAATATCAATTGCACGGTTTACAATCCATAAATGAGAATTCACGCCTTCTTTATGTTTATCTTCAGCAGACCAGCGCGGAATAACTCCAAATCTCTGTCCCCCATCATTTTCATGAGCAAATGCAACACTTTGTAATGGAGCAACTAATGTAATAGCTGCCGCTAAAGCAAGTACTTTCTTTTTCATATAAAATCCTCCATTTTATAATTGAATTATTGTAAACATTTTGTTAGGATCCTATGATGTCGTCCGGTTAACCTATGACTAGAATATCCCACCTTTCACGAAATTTCTATCACTAAATTAAAATATGTAAATGTTCATATCATTATAACTTTATACATAGTGAATATAATGAATGAATACACCTTCATTTTAATAAACTATTATTAAGGCTTGTCTAAACTAATGTAAAAAAAGAGTAAAGCACCCACATGCTTTACTCTTTTTTTCTATTCGATAATATACTTGGCAATTGTACATTAACTGCCAACTTATGTATAAATCCAAACACTAATCCGATCCCTATAAATATGTATAATATCGTAAATATCTTTCCGAAGTCAGTTTGGGGACTAAATTGCCCATCACCGACAGTAGTCAGCGTCATAACGCTAAAATATAAAGCATCCAGAGGACGTAACCCCTCCACTGTACTATAAAAGATTGTACCAGATATTAATGTCAAAATTGTTAATACGAATAACACTTGAAATTCTTTATCTTTCCATGCTCGCAAACAAGCTTTTAGCATCCGTTTCAATGTCAATATAAATGAAAGCATTAGACTTCCCCTTCCAAACAAAATACCTTTAGTTACAGGAAAGTCTATCACCTTTCTGTACAGAAAAAAAGTAGCCCTCTTCTATTTCTAGAAAAGGGCTACTTTTTTCGATTCTATCTTATTTAGGTGAAACAAGAATTTTCACTTGGGTTTTATCTTTTACAAGTGCTTCAAATCCTTCTTCAACAACTTGATCCACTGTAATTTTTTTCGTAATTAATTTCTCTGCTTGAATTTGTCCAGAGCTAATCAATTTAATAACAGCTGGGAAGATGTGACGGTATCCTAAAATACCAATAACTTCTTTTTCTTTTAATACTAAGTTATTTGGAGTAATTGTTGCGTCTTTTTCCCATACACTAACAATTACAGTTTGTCCTTCGAAGCTTGTACTTTCAATCGCTTGGCGTAGTACAACTTCAACACCTGTTACTTCAAAGCTAACATTTACACCTAAACCATTTGTTAAGTTACGAATTTCAGCTAACACATCTTGAGTTGCTGGGTTTAATACATAATCCGCACCTGCTAATTTCGCTAACTCTTGACGTTCTTTAGAAAGTTCAACTGCAATAACAGGAGTTGCTCCTGCTGCTTTAGCTGCTTGGATAACAAGAAGTCCAATTGGACCGCAACCAAATACCGCTACAGCTTCCCCTTCTTTTAATTTACTTTGACGTACTGCATGAACTGCTACTGCTGCTGGTTCTACAAGCGCACCTTGTTCATACGTCATTTCATCTGGAATGTGATGAACCATATCTTCTGGTACTACTGTATATTCAGAGAAACCGCCGCCTTCTCCGCCAAGACCGTGGAAAACAAGTTGTTCACAAACATTGTAATGTCCATGTTTACAAGCTTCACATTTACCACAAGAATAAATTGGCTCTACAACAACGCGGTCTCCCACTTTATGAGATGTAACTCCTTCACCAATCTCTATTACCTCACCACTAAACTCATGACCTAAAATAACAGGTGCTTTCACATGTGTTAATGGATGTTCTTCTGTTGGAATAAAAATAGGCCCTGCTAAATATTCATGCAAGTCTGTCCCACAAATACCACACCATTTAACTTTGATTTTCACTGTTCCTGGTTTTACTGTTGGTTCTGGTACTTCTTCTACTCGTACATCACGTTGATTATGCCAAAGTAGTGCTTTCATTTTATACATCCCTCTCTATGTATATACTTAACCTGGTGAAGTTTACAACTCTATTATAATACTTCTATCCATATATTTCAAAAAAACAATCACGTTCCCACTAATTTTTTACAAATAACGTTCAATATTTTGTCACTTTGTACTTTTTTCCACATCTGTTAATTCAATTTCATTGCAGGTGAAATTAGCATTGTGCCATAATAGCATAGGAGAGGTGAATATCGCTTGAAATATTTTATTTACTTTATCGTTATCGTGGCATTTTTAGATACATTTTCACAATTACCTATTATGAGTACTTTCGCTCAAAGCCTTGGAGGAACTCCTCTTATTATCGGTCTAGTTGTCGGTATGTACTCATTCGCTAATATGATCGGTAATATTATTGCTGGAGCCGCTGTCGATAAATTTGGTGCAAAAAAAATCCTTTATATAAGCATGGGAATTACGAGTTTCATAGTCTTGTTATACACCGTTGTTCAAAGTGGTGAACAACTATTAGTTGTGCGCTTTATGCATGGATTTAGTGATGGCTTTTTAATTCCTGCTGCCTTTACATTTTTATCAAAACAAACAAATGCAAAAAGACAAGGAAAAGCAATGGCTCTATCTGGTGCTGCTGTTGGAACAGCCGCAATCGTAGGACCTGCTTTCAGCGGTATTATGAAAGCAACAGCTGGCGTAGAGTGGATCTTCATTACTATTTCTATTTTAATGGCTCTTGGTACGATCGTATCTCTATTCTTCTTACCAAATAACGTATCAAGAAAAGATACATCAAGAACGCAAATGATGAACAAAGAAGATATGGTTGAACTTTTAAAATCAGAACCGTTATTACAAGCATATATTGGTGCTTTCACATTAATGTTTTCACAAGGAATTGTCACTTATATGTTACCAGTAAAAGTTGAGGCATTAGCGCTTAAAGCATCCACAACAGGCATGATGTTAAGTGTATTCGGTATAACTGCTATCCTCTTCTTCTTGCTTCCAACAAATCGTATTTACGATCGATTTAATCGTTCGAAACTAATGCTAATCGGAATTGCAGTTATGGCATTCGCATTATCTTTACTCGGATTATTTGCTACAAAAGGTATGCTCTTTATCGTAATGATGATTTATGGAATTGGATTCGCAATCCTCTTTCCGTCTATTAACGCTTTACTCGTTGAAAATACTACAGACGATAATCGTGGAAAGGCATTCGGATTATTTTATGCCTTCTTCTCATTAGGAGTTGTTGCTGGCTCCTTTACAGTCGGCGCAATCGGAGCATCACCTAGCATCAGCTTCATTATCGGAACAGCATTTTTATTAACATTTGCTGGGATGATTTATGTAAGAAGCAAAGTAAAAAAGACAATGATGGGATAATCCATCGTTGTCTTTTTTAAAATGCATATTGATATAATCCGTAATATAATGGAAGCGTTGGAATAATGCCAATTAATTTAAATATAAAAGGTAATGGCTCATCTCGCTCTTCATATAAACGAAAAACAAAAACTGCAGTTAAAGTCCAAATGACGCTAAACAAGAAGATACATTTCCAAACAATTGAGGTTAATATTTGTATATCAAATACAAAACCAAAAAGCCCTATCCACGTAATAATAGATACTACAAAGTCAAACTTTTGAATTGGTGTTTGAAACATACCCCTTACTAACGAAATAATAGCTAACATTGCTACAATAACTAAATATATTTTCCAAAGCATAATGATAATCTCCTATTCAATTTAACTTTTAACTTTCAGCAAACCATATTTAATAAACAATATAGCATTATATTTTTCATAGAAATAATACAATGGATAACAAAATAAAAAGAAAATAAGTACAGTTGGTACATTGTCTACAATAGAAAAATATTTTACTAGTAATTCCTTAATACTCTCTCCAATAATAATAAACAATGGAATTATACAAATCATCGCTAATATTAAACATGGCGTTACCCTGATTTCTTTCAACTTCACCTTACAATGTGGACACCTTAATGAAAAAGGATGCGGGAGATCAATAATATGCTGTACAGTAATATCCCCTTCACACTGTGGACATTCAATAACTTCTTTCATTTATCGCTTACTCGTTTCTATCTATAAAAAGAGCCCTATTGAATAGAACTCTTTTTTGCCCAATATATTACTTTTGTGTATAACCAAATAACAATGTAAATAAATTGAGCCGTAAAGGCAATAATACATCGCTTCTTTTAAAAAGAAAGTTTATAAATACCGACGATACTTCGACAATTTCCTCGGAAATATTTCCTTTCCCCACATAATTTGATACACTACACATGAATAAACACTTGTATTACATAAACTAAAATAATAACTTACTGTACAAATTAAAAAGCACACTCTTCATATGAAGAATGTGCTTTTATGTTATTAACGTTTAATCCAAACAGCGCCTGCCGATTTATCTTCTGCCTGTCCAACAACTTGGAATTTAAGTCCAAGGTTTGGAACTTTTCTTCCTGCATCTGCAATTTGCTTGTTACTATATACTTTTGAATCATCAAAAGTTGTAACACCTTGTAATCCAGAATAGTTAAACTGACCACGTGTTAATGAATTTACACTCCATGCTGGTGTTTTATCAAATGAAAATGCAGCATCTGCAATTTGCATGCCCGTATTACCGTATGCTGGTTTTCCGTTTAAATTACCAACTAGCGCTTCTGGATGAGAATCTACAACACCAAGGAATCCTTCACCTGGATGCACCCCAACCCAGTTATCTTTGAAACTATCATCTGCATACCAAACGACAAGACCTGTATTATACACTGGACCTTTTCCTGCTTTTAAACCATTATCTGATCCCGCATAGTTTCTCCACTCTAAGTAGTAATAATGAGCTTTCTTCTCTGTCCCATCAGAAACAACAAAACCATTTAAATTCATTTTAGACTGTCCTTCTGCATCATCAGAAAATACAACTTGTCCATCAACAGTTACATTTACATTGTCCATCGCAAAACCTTTATATGTTACAGCCGGATCTGTAATATAGTCTAATTGTAGTTTCACTTTTTTGCCTTTAAATTGACTTAAATCATATGATTTATCAATCCATTTCCCATCTGTTGTATCTTTATCTCCTTGGACTACTTTTTCTCCAAGTCTATCAATTAACGTCTTCGTTCCATCTTCTGTTACTGCATGTACTTCGACGAAATCGCACTCTGCTTCTAACTCATAATTTGCTTTATAATCGAATTTTGCATTTGTTCCTTTTGTTAAATCAAAGAAAGGTGTCTCTAACGTTGTATGCATATCATCGCCTCTTGTACTATAATATGCATGCTTTCCAAACTCCGGTTTAATCGTTTCAACACTTTTACCTGGTAAGTTAACACGTACAACGCCTGGACGATTTGATTTCGTAACACTTTGATCAATATAGGTAGGAACTCCCACACCACTCTTAATTTTATCGTAATCTACTTCTAATATTTTTGCCCAGTTGCCACCCATATTCTTTTGTAAGAAGTCTTTATTTTGTGGTGAAAAACTTGTCGGCTCCGTTCCTGCGATTTTTCCTGTCCAACTACCTCCACTCATTAACGACCAAGCTTCGACAGGTGAACCATTTCCAGTATATTTCGTGTCATATTCATCTGGTAATCCAAGATCATGTCCAAATTCATGCGCAAACACACCTACAGCTCCATCTTCTGGTTCAATTGTGTAATCATGTGCTGCTACTTTTCCACCAAAGTAATCTACTTTTGATTTTGTACCTTCAATCGCTACTGGATCTACTGCTAATTTTGAACGATGTGACCAGATCGCATCATCACCTAATTTACCACCACCTGCTTCTTGACCAACACCAGCATGGATTACCATTAAATGATCAATTACACCATCAGGTTCATTTTGATTCCCATCCCCGTTTGTATCATACCTATCAAACTGATCAAACTGAGATAAATCTAGTCCTTTCTCAGCAGCTGCATGCAAAGCTTCTTTCACTAAATCACGTGCACCTTTCGGACCTTTATTATCGTGACCACTGCTACCATCAGCTCCATAATCAGATGCTTTTCCTGGAACTGTTAGCCACTCCGTTACATATCCGTCTGTCGTATAACTACCACCAGACTGCTCTTCATAGTATTGTTTAAACGTTTTTACTTTTGAACCATCAAATAATGTATAAGGCTCCTTACCAAACAACATCTTTTGATAATGTTCTCTACTAAAGTCTTTCGAATACATATAACCTGGTGTTTGATCAATATTATTATGTTTATAATCACTAAATTCAACGAGTAGCACTAATACTTTATCCGATCGAACAGATCCTTTATATGGAGCTTGCTTTGCTTTTGAAGTTGGAACTTGCCCATTTAATTGCTTTTTATTTGGTTCTGGCTTTTGCTCAAGATTAATATTTTTTTCAGTCTTTTTTACATTTTCCTTTTCTTCCATCTTTTTCTCTTTTACTTTTTTTGTGAAATCAGACGTTTCTTGTGAGTGAGCATCTGGAAGAATTTCTTTGTTCGCCTGATCTCCTTGTTTCTTTTCAATATATTGCTCGACAGCCTTTTTCGTCTCTTCTTTAGAAGATGCTGGATTAATTGTTCCTCTTTCTTTCAAAGCTTCCGCTAAACGATCTTCTTGAATTAAATTGTAATCAATTGGCGTTGTAGACACATTCTCTTTCTCTTTTGCTGGCGTTTCTGCATATGCTAACGGCGCACTCATTACAGATGTGCATCCGATAATTGCTGCAATTGCTAATGATGACAACACTTTAAATGGGGCTTTTCTTCTCATTCCATTTCTCTCCTTTTATAAAACTTAAAATTCAGATAAATCGGTGCGTTTTTGTCGAAATCTCTGTTTACTACCCTCCCTATATAAAAAGACATAATTCTATAAACATTAAACTTTCTGTTATAGAATCATGCCCTCCAGTTTTCTGGTCAGACCCTCTATCTGTTTATCCCTTGGTTCAACTAATAATCAGTGTGCTGATGAACAAAGCCCCCACTGATTAAAGTTTCACTTTATATCGAAATATGAAAAATAAAGAGTTATGTGATATATATTAAATATCTTATATAACAAATTTAAAAGACAATATGCAAAATTGCATGAAAATTCTTTTAAATAAAAAAAGAATCCTAGTCAATTAAACTAGGATTCTTGATTTTCTATTATTTCTCTTGTGTTTTTTCCCAATCAGCTAAGAATTTCTCAATTCCTTGATCTGTTAATGGGTGCTTCACTAATGAAGCAATTACGTTTGCTGGGATTGTTGCAATATGTGCACCGTTTAATGCTGCGTCAGTTACGTGAACGCTGTGACGTACAGATGCTGCAATGATTTCTGTTTCGATGCCATGAATTGCAAAGATTTCTGCGATTTGACGAATTAAATCCATACCGTTATGACCGATATCATCTAAACGACCTAAGAATGGTGAAACATATGTTGCACCAGCGCGAGCTGCAAGTAATGCTTGAACTGCTGAGAATACTAATGTAACGTTTGTACGAATTCCTAAATCTGAGAATGCTTTTACTGCTTTTAAACCTTCTGTTGTCATTGGAACTTTTACAACAACGTTTGGAGCAATCTTCGCTAATTCTTTTCCTTCTTCAATCATTTTATCAGCTTCTAAGCTAATTACTTCTGCACTTACAGGTCCTTCTATAAAGCTGCAAATTTCACGAATACGCTCATGGAAATCTACGCCTTCTTTTGCTACAAGTGATGGGTTTGTCGTTACTCCAGCTACTACGCCTAATGCATTTGCCTCTTTAATTTCGTTAATGTTTGCTGTATCAATAAAAAATTTCATTTGTTATTCTTCCTTCCTAATTTTCATTTTATATTTATTTATTTTTCTTAATAAGCTCTAATTCAATCGGAATAGATTTGTCCACTTTTTTCCCTTGTGTTATCTCTTTTGCTGTTTGCATCGCCTTCTCTCCGATTAATTCCGGTTTTTGAGCGACTGTTGCAGCCATACGCCCATCGTTAACCGCTTTCACAGCATCTTCTGTTGCATCAAATCCAACAACTACTACATCTGTTTTTCCAGCAGACTTCAATGCTTCAAGTGCACCTAATGCCATCTCGTCGTTATGCGCAAACACGGCTTTAATATCACCATTTGCTTGCAAAATGTTTTCCATAACAGATAATCCTTTCGCTCTATCAAAATCAGCCGCTTGTTTGGCAACTACTTTTAAAGACTTATCGGCTACGTTATGGAATCCTTTCCCACGTTCACGAGCAGCAGACGATCCAGGGATTCCTTCTAACTCAGCAACGTTTGCTCCTTCGCCGACTAATTCACGAATGTAATCACTAGCCATTTGACCACCTTCGATATTATTAGATGCAATGTGAGAAACAACCTTACCTGAATTCGCAACGCGGTCTACTGTAATAACAGGAACATTTGCTGCATTTGCCGCACTTACCGCTGAAGCAACAGCATCTGAATCGGTCGGATTAATAACAACTACATCGACACCCTTTTGAATTAAATCTTCAACATCGTTCGTTTGCTTCGCTGCATCATTTTGCGCATCAACAGCAATCAATTCGATGCCGCTATCTTTCGCTTTCTTTTCTGCACCCTTTTTCAAAGTTACAAAGAAGGGATTATTTAAAGTTGAAACAGAGAATCCAACTTTAATAGTTTTATTTCGACCTTTATCGCTAGAATCCTTTGCCCATTCTGGTGGTTCCATTGAACAACCAGCAGTAATGACCATAATACATGCAAC
Organism: Bacillus sp. FSL L8-0152; assembly: GCF_038006365.1. NCBI lineage: Bacteria > Bacillati > Bacillota > Bacilli > Caryophanales > Bacillaceae > Bacillus > Bacillus sp. FSL L8-0152. The sequence continues at coordinate 740,542 of NZ_JBBOVB010000001.1, read as the reverse complement.
GAGTATAAGTAACCATTTCTTCATGAACTGTCCCTCCATTACGCTTCTTTTCGGCGATCAATTAATACAGCTAGTAAGATTACAAGTCCTTTTACAACTTGTTGGAAGAAAGAAGATACACCTAATAAATTTAAACCATTATTTAGTACACCGATAATTAGTACACCGATGAATGTACCAACAATCCATCCTCTTCCCCCAGAAAGACTTGTTCCACCTAATACAACTGCTGCAATTGCATCTAATTCGTAAGAAGTACCTGCAGTCGGCTGTGCAGAATCTAGTCGTGATGTTAAGACAATACCTGCAAGCGCTGCCAAAATTCCGGAAAGACCGTAAATCATTACTTTAATTCTCGTAACATTAATACCTGATAGTGCTGCTGCTTCTTCATTTCCACCAATTGCAAATGTACGACGGCCAAATGTCGTTTTCTTCAAAATGAAGTACAGTACTGCGAAAGCGATCATCATTGTAACAGCTGGTACCAGAATACCAAGAAAATAACCGCGGCCAAACATTTGGAACATTAAATGATCACCAAGACCAGTGATCGGACGTCCGTCCATATAAACAAGCGTCAACCCACGAAAAATAGTCATTGTTGCTAAAGTTGCAATAAATGGAGCTACTTTTCCTTTCGCAATGATGATACCGTTTACAATCCCCATTACAAGACCTGCTAATAGTCCAACTGCCATTGCAAGGAACGGATCCATACCACTTGCCATCATTCCAGCAACAAGTGCACTTGATAATGCTAAAATAGAACCTACCGATAAGTCAATACCCCCTGTTAAAATTACGAAGGTCATTCCGAATGCAATAAGCGCATTAATTGATACTTGACGCAGTATATTAAATAAATTTGGAATTTCAATGAACGCTGGATTTAAAACTGTAATTACGACGATAATTAATACTAAACCGATTAAAGAACCGAGTTGTTGTAATACATTCCCCTTCTTAGCCATCCTTACTCTCCCCCTGTAGCTAGTGCCATAATAGACTCTTGTGATGCCTCATCTTTCCCTAAAATGCCGCCGACTTTTCCTTCATGAATAACAAGAACTCGATCACTCATTCCTAAAACTTCCGGAAGCTCAGATGATACCATAATAACGGCATCGCCTTGCTCTGTAAGCTTATTCATAATAGAGTAAATTTCTTTTTTCGCTCCAACATCGACACCTCTTGTTGGCTCATCTAAAATGAGTAATTGCGGATGAATGCCTAGCCATTTTGCGATTACAATCTTTTGCTGATTTCCACCAGAAAGAGATTTCACTGCCTGCTCTCCGCTAGATGCTTTCACATTAAGAAGCTTCATCATATCTTCTGTAAACTGTTGTTCTAGCTCGTTGCTCAGAACACTTCCCTTTGAAAGACTTTCTAAATTCGGTAAAGCTAAATTTTCTCTAATTGAAAAATCTAACACTAATCCTTCAGACTTTCTATCTTCTGTAATGAAAGCAATTCTTTGTCTAATTGCATCTATCGGACTATCAATCTTTACTTCTTGTCCATTTATAAAAATTTGTCCAGAATCTAAAGGTTCATAACCAAATATCGCTTTCATAATATCAGTACGACCAGCCCCCATCAAACCAGCTACACCAAGGATTTCACCTTTCCTCACTTGAAACGAAACATTTTCAAATTTCCCTTTCTTCGTTCCGTTACGCATTTCAAAAATGACATCACCAATTTGACTATTTCGCTCTGGGTAACGTTCACCAATGCTGCGCCCCACCATCATACTCACTACTTCATCAAATGATGTTTCTGGAATTAATCTCTTTCCAACGTATTCTCCATCACGCAAAATCGTAATGGCATCACATATTGAGAAAATCTCTTCCATACGATGCGAAATGTACACGAATGAAACACCTTCTTTACGTAACTTATTGATTACTGTAAAGAGCGTTTCGATTTCACGATCCGTCAGTGCCGCAGTAGGTTCATCCATAATAATAACGCTCGCGTTTGTCATTAACGCTTTCGCAATTTCGATAATTTGCTGTTGTCCAACCGATAGTTCCTCTGCTAACATAGCACCTCTTACATGCAATCCTAGCTCTGCTAGTTGCTGCTGCGCAATCGCGTTCATTTGTCGAGTGCGTAAAATACCTGTTTTCCCATACATTAACTCTTTACCAAGAAACATATTTTCAGCTACTGTTAAATTCGGCAATATGTTTAGTTCTTGATGTATAAATGCGATGCCGTACTCTTCAGCTTCTTTCGCATTTTTAAAGGTGCGCTCTTGCCCATCAATCGTGATTGTCCCATCATCTTTTTTGTATACACCTGTTAAAATCTTCATGAGCGTTGATTTACCCGCTCCATTTTCCCCCATCAATGCATGGACTTCTCCTGTTTCAATCATAAACTGTGCATTCTTCAAAACAGGATTGCCATTGAACGCCTTTGAAATGTTTTTCATTTCAATATGCATTCCCATCACTTCCCTTTATTAAAAAATCACGCCTGCATGTAAAATTACATTTGCATAAGGCGTAGCCTCGCCTGTACGAATAATCGCCTTCGCTTTCTTTGTATGCTCTTTAAATTGTTCATGAGATACATACTCAAATGCTGGCTCTATTAATTTTTGCTCGATCTCTTTATTTACTTCCGCATTATTTATAATGACTTCTTCTGCTAACGTCACTTTTTCGATTGCCATATCATCAGCTACAACTTGTAACACCTCTAAAAAACTCGGTTTTCCAATCTCAACAGCTAAATCAATTCGTTTTACTCCATCCGGAATCGGTAACCCGCAATCAGCAATTACAACCGTATCTGTATGCCCAAGTGAAGCAAGGACTGCCGCGATTTCACTGTTTAATACACCATGCTTTTTCATCCAACAATCACCTGCACTTCACGTACTCGATCTCTCGTTGGCATACCGCCCTGTGCTCCAAGTTTCGTTACAGAAAGACCACCGGCAATATTCGCGAAACGAATTGCTTTTTGAAGTGTCTCTCCTTCAGAAAGTGCAACTGCTAACGCACCATTAAATGTATCACCAGCTCCAGTTGTATCCACTACATCAACAGCAATGCTAGGAACATGTACAATCTCCGTGCCATTATGGAAACGAACACCGTTAGAACCTTCTGTCATCAATAATTTATTTGGATACTTCGCCAATAAATCTTCAATTGGTGATGTAAAATCATCTAATACAATGCGGCACTCATGTTCATTTGGCGTAATATAAGTTGCTTTTTCTAAAATTTCTTCTGATAAAACTTGTGCTGGCGCTGGATTCAACATAACAGGAATATTATGTTCCTCACAAATAGCCAATACATATTTTACTGTTTCAAGTGGAATTTCTAGTTGAAGAACAACCATATCCGCTTTTACAAGAAGGTCTTTGGAGCGATCTACAACTGACTTATTTACAAGAGCATTTGCCCCTTGTACGACAACAATACTGTTATCTTCTTCTGCTAAAACGATATGAGCAATTCCTGTCGTTCTATCTGTAACCGCTACCACATAATCGATAAAAATGCGTTCGTTCTCTAAATTTTTTCTAACTACTGTTCCATAATCATCATTTCCTACCGCTCCAACCATTGCTACATTTGCTCCTAACCTAGCTGCAGCAACTGCTTGGTTTGCCCCTTTCCCTCCTGGGATTGTATGAAACGCTTCACCAATTACTGTTTCTCCTGCTTTCGGCCGTTTTTTTGAAACAGCCACTAAGTCCATTGAAATGCTTCCTACTACTGCAATATTTGGCATCTGTTTCATCTCCTTACTTCGTTGTATTTCGTTCTATAATTTCAATCGGCAAACGATAGTGTTTCTCTTCTAATGTATTTCCTTCCATTTGCTCTAACAACAACTCTGTTGCAATTTTCCCCATTTCATATATCGGTTGTGCAACTGTTGTAATAGATGGATACATCATTTCTGTTAAAGAAATTCCATCAAATCCGATAATTTGTAAATCATCTGGAATGGCAATCCCCTTTTGAAGTGCAGCCTTTACAATACCAATCGCAATTAAATCATTCCCAGCAACAATACCATCAATATGCGGGTATTCTTCTAATAATTCCATCGCTACACGCTCACTATTTGCTGGCTCAAACGTACTCTCCGCAATCATATACGAAAGATTATTTTGCGTAATAACGTCTACAAAACCTTCAAAACGTTCATTTGCAGTACTCACATCACGTGGTCCGCGAATATGTGCAATATGTTTACATCCTTTATCTAGTAACAACTTTGTCGCAGCCTGACTTCCTGCATAGTTATCTGCATATACAGTAGGAATACGCTCATTAAACATACGGTCAATCGCAACAACCGGAACAGATAAATTCATGTAATTAACACTATTTTGTGGATTCGTTGCTACAATAAATCCATCTACATTATTTTGTCTAAGTACATCAATGTATTGTTTCTCTTTTTCTAAACTTTCATCAGAGTTACAAAGAACAACTGTGTAACCTTGTTTATGTGCTACATCTTCTACGGCACGTGCAACTTCTGGAAAGAACGGATTCACGATATTCGGAACAACTAAGCCAATTAAACGAGACTTTTTATTATACAGTGAACGCGCTACTGTACTAGGCTTATAATCTAACATCTCTATTGCACGCTCTACCTTTTTTAATGTATCTTCATGAACATATCCATTTTTATTTAAAACTCTGGAAACGGTCGCAACAGATACTCCCGCTAATTTCGCAACGTCTTTAATCGTACTCATTCTCTTTTCTCCTCATTTCATGTAACCGTTTACAGAAAATAATATAACGTATTTCTAAAAATACGTCAATCATTTCTCACTAAAAAGCTTTTAAGGTTATACTCAAAAAAGCACCGCCATAAGGCGATGCTTCTTCATTACGAGTATGATACAGTTTTTTCTTTTTCTTCAACAGCAGGCTCTTCAGCATCTTTTTTACGATCTGATAGTTTAATTTTTTGTAAGAAAATCGTAAAGATGGCACCTACTACGATAAATACTAATCCTGTTAAGAATACAGTATGAAGCGAGTCTACTAAAGAGTTTTTCAAAATAGGTACAATGCTGTTAGCAAACGCTTCTGGCATTTGTTTTAATGCCTCTGGGCTAAATAGCATCGAATATAAACCTTGTGGATCTGTGTGAATCATATCTTTAAATTTCGTTACCATTTGTCCCGCTTCTTTCGGGAATGTATCTAATACAGGTACTAATTTATTTGTTAACGTTGTACCTGAAGTGTTATTCATAATTGATCCTAAAATTGTAATACCAAATGTTCCACCAATTTGACGGAAGAACTGACTTGATGACGTTACGACACCAAGGTCTTTTTTCGGGAAGCTTTCTTGTAACGCTAATGTTAATGTCGGCATTACAAGACCCATTCCTAAACCGATAACCATCATATAAGAAGTAGCTGTAAGCTTCGTTGTGTGCATATCCATCGTTGTTAATAACCAAAAACCACCGGCCATAATAAGCATACCTGCGATAATTTGTGGTTTTACACCAACTTTTAATACAAGTTGCCCACCGATAATACTCATTACAATCATTGTAATCATCATTGGAGTCATAATTGTTCCTGATTCAGCAGCACTTACTCCTACAATACCTTGCATGAAGAATGGTACGAACATAATCGCGCCGAACATTCCAATACTCATAAAGAATCCAATCGCATTCAGTATTGTAAATGTGCGATTTTTAAAGAAATGCATTGGTAAAATCGGCTCTTCAGCTTTCGTTTCAACAATAACAAAGCTAACGATACCAATTACAGCTAGTGCGAATAAACCGATAATTTGCCAAGAATCCCATGCATAATCTTTTCCGCCAAACGTTAGCGCAAGTAATAAACTTACAACACCTAGAATCATTGTAAAGATTCCAGCGATATCAATTTTAATTGGTCCTGTTTGTTTATGTGATTTTAATCCCATTGCAATAAAGATTGTTGCTAAAATACCAACCGGTAAGTTAATGTAGAATACCCATCTCCAGTTCACTGCATCTACAATCCAACCACCAACTTGCGGTCCAATTACAGAAGCAAGACCGTATAACGCACCAAAAATACCTTGCCATTTCGCACGTTCTTTTCCCGTGAACATATCTCCAATAATAATCATAGCCATTGGCATCATAATACCGCCACCAAGACCTTGAATACCGCGGAAAATAATTAATTCTGTCATACCATTCGCCATACCACATAACGCCGAACCAATCATGAAAATAACTAGCCCTGTTATATATACGTTACGACGACCAAGTAAATCCGCTAATTTACCTGCAATTGGTACAACTGTCGTTGATGTTAACATATAAGCTGTCGTTAACCATGTCATTAAACTTAATCCGCCTAGGTCACCGACGATACGTGGCATTGCTGTACCAACAATTGTTCCATCTAATGCAGCAAATAGCATCGCGATTACTAAACCGATTAACAACAACTTTCTATTTTGATTTTCTTGTTGCTCCATGTAATCTCCTCAATTCCTCTTAGTTATTCTCTTTTTTCTCTTGTGTCCCGCAAATAATGGTTTCTAACTTCTCAAAGAGACGTAATAAATCTTCTCTTTCTTGCAACTCTAAATGTGAAAAGTATTTTGCAATATGCTCGTTGCGAGCTGTCATTGCCTCTTCTACTCTAGCTTTCCCCTTTTTCGTTAACTCGATGATGACAACACGACGGTCATCTTTGTCGTGATAGCGTTCTACAAGTTCTTGATCGATTAGACGATCAATCATCACTGTAATCGCGCTAGGCTTCACATACATCTTTTTTGCTAATGTTGTCGCTCTTGAAGCCCCATAATGATCTAAAATCTTTAAAATATAAAACTGCGGTGGTGTAAGTCCTGTTGCTTGCATTTGTTCTAATAACTCCGTCTGCATTTTCTTTCCAATCGAAAAGGCAAGAGCTTGAATTTTATCGATATGCGTCATATCATTTGGCATGTTATCCACCTCTTATTTAAACAATAAAATATTTAACGTATTTAAATATTAATCCCGCGAACAAAATACGTCAATACTTTTATTTATAAAAACGTTTACATTTTTGTCACAAAGTTGTATAATTTTCGACGAAGTTAATATTGACAGTCACGGAGAAACGGAGTACACGGCTATGAATCATAAAAAAGGAAACTTTTTTATATTTCATGGCCTTTTTATGTTCTCTGTCTTAAAACGCTTCGAATTAATTAGGGGAGGATTTTCATTTTATGTTTTTCACACAATTATTTAAACCTGCGCCCCACGCGGAACGCTTACCAGCTGATCGCGTTGATAGCGAATACCGTAAATTACGTTTACAAGTATTCTTAGGTATCTTCATCGGTTATGCAGGTTACTACTTTGTTCGAAAAAACTTTTCACTAGCAATGCCATACTTAATCGAACAAGGCTTTAGTAAAGGGGAACTTGGGGTTATCCTTTCAGCAGTATCTATCGCTTACGGATTAAGTAAATTCTTGATGGGTATCGTATCCGATCGTTGTAATCCTCGCTACTTTTTAGCAGCTGGGCTATTTTTATCAGGTATCATTAATATTATTTTCGGCTCATTTTCTTTCATTACAACGAGCATTATACTTATGTTTGTACTTCAGTTTTTAAATGGATGGGTACAAGGTATGGGATGGCCTCCTTGTGGTCGTACGATGGTTCACTGGTTCTCTATTAGCGAACGTGGTACAAAAATGTCTATTTGGAACGTCGCTCATAATGTCGGCGGCGCGCTTATGCCTTCTCTTGTAACATTAGGCTTATACTTCTTTGCAAATGACTGGAAAAGTATTTTTTACTTCCCAGGTATTCTTTCAATTTTAGTTGGTATTTATGTATTAATTACGATGAAAGATACGCCTCAATCTTGTGGACTACCTTCTATTGAAGAGCATACTGGAGAATATCCACCAGATGAGAAAATAAAAGATCGCGAACGCGAACTTTCGGCAAAAGAAATTTTATTTAAATACGTACTAAACAATAAGTTTTTATGGTACATCGCTATTGCGAACGTTTTCGTATATTTCGTACGTTACGGCGTTGTAGACTGGGCTCCTACTTATTTAGTAGAAGAAAAAAGCTTTACTCATAGTAGCTCACGTACTGCTTACGCTCTATATGAATGGGCTGGTATTCCAGGTACACTTCTTTGCGGATGGATGAGTGATAAACTATTTAAAGGACGTCGTGCACCTGCTGGTATTTTATTTATGGTTGGTGTATTTATCGCAGTTCTTGTTTACTGGTTAAACCCTCCTGGTAATCCAATGGTTGATAGTATCGCACTTGTCGCAATTGGATTTTTAATTTACGGACCGGTTATGCTAATTGGTCTACACGCTCTAGATTTAGCACCAAAGAAAGCTGCTGGAACTGCAGCAGGCTTAACTGGATTCTTCGGTTACTTAGGCGGAGCTGCTTTCGCTAGTGCCGCTATGGGCTTTATCGTAGATGCATTCGGATGGGATGGCGGATTTATCTTATTACTTGCATCTTGCATACTTGCAATGTTCTTCCTTGCCCTTACTTTAAATACAGGATCAACAAAACAAAAGCAAGCTTAAGTACAAATATTATACTTATCAAAAAAAAGAGAGACCATTCTTTCCAGAATGCCTCTCTTTTTTCTACATATAAATCTTTTTTCTTACAAAAGATTTATTTTCCTCTCATATATATGTTAGCGCTTCCAAATTACTTCAACACCTAATACAACTGCATTCCACTTTTATATAAAAAGATTTTTGAATATTTTTTCAACTTATCCTTGTCAAACATTGTCAATTTATATTAAAATAACAACATACAAAATATTTAGTTTTTTCAGAAAAGATGGAGGGATAGCCATGAAGAATCCACTTCTTCGTATTGAAAACTTGCAAACTTCCTTTCGTATACAAGATCAGTATCATGCAGCAGTTGATGATGTATCCTTAACTGTTCATGAAAATGAAATTGTTGCTATCGTTGGTGAGTCAGGATGCGGAAAAAGTGCACTTGCCCTTTCCATTATGCGATTGCATAATGAAGCAAATACAAAATTACAAGGGCAGCTTAACTATAGAGATAAGGATCTACTAACCATGTCCGCCGCAGAGATGAATAAAGTACGCGGATCAAACATCGGTATGATTTTCCAAGAACCTCTTACAGCACTCGATCCTCTTATGACAGTTGGAAAACAAATCGAAGAAAACTTAGACTACCACACAAGCCTTTCAAAAGTTGAAAAGAAAGAACGCACCTTAGAACTACTCCATCAAGTTGGTATTCCAAAACCAGAACTTACATATAAACAATACCCACACGAATTATCTGGCGGAATGAGACAAAGAATTGTTATCGCAATTGCAATTGCTTGTAAGCCTGGACTCATCATTGCAGATGAGCCAACAACCGCTCTAGATGTAACAATTCAAGCTCAAATATTAGACTTACTAAAATCCATTCAAGAACAAACAAAAATGGGCATCATCTTAATTACACACGATTTAAGCGTCGTTGCCGAAACCGCCGATCGTATTGTCGTTATGTATGCAGGACAAGTTGTAGAAACAGGAACAGTAGAAGAGATTTTTAATAATCCTCTTCATCCATACACTCGTTCCTTATTAAACTCAATCCCGTCTGCATATGCAGAAAAAGAAAAGTTACACGTGATTCAAGGGGTTGTTCCTTCGTTGGCGAAGATGCCTCGCACGGGTTGCCGTTTCCAAGCTCGAATTCCATGGATTAGACCTGATCACCACGAGGAAAATCCAATTTTGCATGAAGTAAAGCCAGACCATTGGGTACGTTGTACTTGCTACAAGCATTTCAACTTCCAAGATAAGAAAGGAGATGACGTAACTCATGGCACTGCTTAAAGTAGACGATTTAAAAGTACATTTCCCAATTAAAGGTGGTTTCTTCGGACGTACATTAGATTTCGTGCGCGCTGTCGATGGCGTAAGTTTTGAATTACAACCGGGTGAAACATACGGAATCGTTGGTGAATCTGGTAGTGGTAAATCAACAACAGGTAAAGCAATTATGCATTTAACGAAAGCGACAAATGGTAGCATTCATTTTAACAATAAAGACTTAACAAAGTTAAGTCGCTCTGAGCTACGTGAACAACGAAAAGATATTCAAATGATTTTCCAAGATCCCTATTCATCATTAAATCCGAAAAAACGTGTTCTCGATATTATTGCTGAACCTCTTCGGAATTTTGAGAAGCTCTCACCTGATGAAGAACGTAGAACCGTTCAAGAGTATCTTAGTATAGTTGGATTAAACCCAGAATCTGTTTATAAATATCCACATGAGTTTTCTGGTGGACAAAGACAGCGAATTGGTATTGCACGGGCACTTACATTAAAACCGAAGCTTATTATCGCGGACGAACCTGTATCTGCACTTGACGTGTCGGTACAAGCTCAAGTTTTAAACTTCTTGCAAGATTTACAAGCTGAACTCGGACTAACATACTTATTTATTAGTCATGATTTAGGCGTAATTCGCCATATGTGTGACCGTATCGGTGTTATGTATCGCGGGCGCATCGTTGAAGAAGCAACAAGTGCAGAAATTTATAATAATCCACAACATATCTATACGAAGCGCTTAATATCAGCTATTCCTGATATTCGTCCTGAAAACCGCGAACAACAACGTAAATTACGTCGTGAAGTAAGCGCTGAATACGAAAAATCATACGAAAACTATTTCAACGAAAATGGTCGTGCTTACGATTTAAAAACAATCTCGCCAACACACCGGGTGGCATTACCTTAAGGGAGTGATAAAACATGTGGAAGTTTATATTACGCCGAATCTTAATCATGATTCCGCAATTATTCATATTAAGCGTGCTCGTCTTTCTACTAGCTAAAGCAATGCCAGGTGATGCATTAACCGGCAGAGCAATGAATCCAAAAGCGGATCCAAAAGTAATTGAAGAACAACGTGAAAAGCTTGGATTAAATGACCCAGTTACAACACAATATGTTCGCTGGATTAAAAATGCAGTCCAAGGTGACTTCGGTATTTCCTATGCACACAAAATGAAAGTAACCGAGTTAATTGGAGAACGCCTTGGAAATACAGTATCTTTAGCACTTGTTATTCTTATTCTTACTTATTTAATTGCCATACCACTAGGAGTTATAAGTGGGCGGTGGAATGATACATGGGCTGATCGACTCATTACCATTTACAACTATCTAGGTTTTGCTACACCACTATTTATATTTGCACTCGTTATGCTCTTCCTATTCGGATTTAAGTTTGCAATATTCCCAACCGGCGGTAGCGTAGATCCTCAAGTTGCAACAGGAACATTTGCTTACTATTTAAGCAAATTAAATCACATGCTACTACCAGCTTTATCAGGGGCATTAATTGCAACAGTTGGTACTGTTCAATATTTACGAAGCGAAATTATTGATACGAAACATAAAGACTTTGTGCGTACAGTAAGAGCAAAAGGTGTTCCAGAATCAAAAATCTATTCTAGACATATTTTACGAAATTCATTCTTACCAATTGCAGCCTTCTTAGGCTATGAAATTACAGGATTAGTTGGCGGTGCCATCTTCTTAGAAAGTATTTTTAGCTATCCAGGAATTGGACAACTATTTATACAATCTATTTCTCAACGTGATTTTAGTGTAATAACTGCACTCGTTATGTTTACTGGATTTGCAACGTTACTTGGAACTCTCCTTTCAGATATTATTCTAAGCATCGTCGATCCACGTATTCGTATTGATTAATGGAGGTGAAGAAACATTATGTTAGCAAAACCCGAAAAACAAACTGAAGTTATTCATTACGAAAAAAGCCCTTCCGGTTTCTCTATTATGTGGCGAGAACTTCGTAAAGATAAATTAGCAATGTTTTCACTTTTTTTCCTAGCAATTTTATTACTAGCAGTCTACGCAACATCTTTTATTATGAAACAAGAAGATATTGTACGAGTTGATTTATTCGCTATTTATGCTCCTCCCTCTGCTGAACATTGGTTAGGAACAGATTACGGAGGACGCGATATTTTCGGTCAACTTATTATTGGTACACGTAACTCATTTACAATTGGATTAGCAATTACTATTCTTTCTTGTTTAATTGGTCTTTCAATTGGATTAATTGCCGGTTATTTCGGAGGAACTATTGATAATATCATTATGCGCGTTATCGACTTTGTTATGGTTTTACCATTTTTAATGCTTGTAATTGTATTTATTACACTTGTTCCTACGTTCAATATTTTCACTTTCATTTTAATTATGAGCGTGTTCTTATGGACAGGAAAAGCCAGATTAATTCGCTCAAAAGTATTAACTGAAAAAGAACTCGATTATGTCTCTGCATCTAAAACTTTAGGAACACCAAACTGGAAAATCATTCTTTTCCAAGTACTACCTAACTTAAGTTCAATTATCATTGTTAGCATTACATTAAATCTTGCTGGAAACATCGGTATTGAATCTGGTCTAACTTTCTTAGGATTTGGTCTACCAGAAAGTACACCAAGCCTTGGTACACTTGTTAGTTATGCTAGAAATCCAGATGTATTACAAGAGAAATGGTGGATTTGGTTACCCGCATCAATCATGATTTTAACATTGATGCTGTGTATAAATTTTATTGGTCAAGCGCTACGCCGTTCGGCCGACGCAAGACAAAGAAAGGGATAAGGGGTGGAAGAAATGACAAATAAGCCAAAGTTTTTCAAAGTATTAAGTACACTTGCAGTTTCAACATTACTACTTTCAGCATGTGGGGGCAGTGGTGGTAGTGAAAAAACGAGCAGCACAAAAAAAGTAGATACAAATAAATTTAGTGCATCTGTTAAAAATGATAAAAAGGAAATTAAAGATGGTTCATTAACATATGGTCTTGTTTCTAACACACCATTTGAAGGACTTTTAAATTTCGCTGTATATGAAGGAGATCCTGATAACCAAGTCATTACAATTTTCGATGAATCTTTATTATCAAATGACGAAAACTGGGAATACACAAATGATGGCGCTGCTACATATGAAATTTCTGCAGATAAAAAGACAATTACACTAAAAATCAAAGATAATGTAAAATGGCATGATGGAAACCCTGTTACTGCTGAGGATTTAGAATACTCTTATCTAGTGATTGGTAGTAAAAAATATGCCGGTTCTCGCTATGACACTCAAATGCAAATGATTGAAGGTATGGAAGATTACCACAATGGAAAATCCGAAAAAATTTCAGGTATAAAGGTAACGGATCCAAAAACAATTTCGATTACATTTAAAGAGCCGAATCCTTCAGTGAAAACTGGGCTTTGGGCATACCCTCTTCATAAGAAATATTTAGGAGATGTACCAATCGATAAATTAGCAGAATCTGACAAAATTCGTAAAAACCCAATTGGTTTCGGACCTTTTAAAGTGAAGAAAATTACTCCAGGAGAATCTGTTGAATTTGAACGTTTTGATGATTATTATGGTGGAAAACCAAAACTGAAAAGTATGGTTTTAAAAGTTGTTAACCCTTCCGTTGTTAACGCGTCCTTAAAAAATGGTGATATTGACATTGCTGAAGTAAGTGCAGATCAGTATCCAAATGTAAGTAAATTAAAAAATGCACAATTAGTCGGTAAAACCGATTTATACTATAGTTATATCGGCTTTAAATTAGGCCATATGGATAAAGAAAAAGAAGAAGTAGTGATGGATAAGGAGAAATTTAAAGATGTTCGTGTACGTCAAGCGATGGCGTATGCTATTGATCGAAAAGAAATTGGCGAAAAATTATATCACGGCCTACGTTATCCGGCTAACTCACCAATCCCACCATCTCTACCAAAATATCATAACAATAAAATTGGTGCCTATGATAAAGATGTAGAGAAAGCTAAAAAGTTATTAGATGAAGCTGGCTATAAAGATACGAACGGGGATGGATTCCGCGAAGACCCGAATGGTAAAGAATTTAAAGCTAATTTCTTATCAATGAGTGGTAGCGATGTAAGTGAACCACTTGCAAAATTCTTTATTCAATCTTGGAAAGACATCGGTCTAAAAGTAGAGCTTCTTGATGGTCGCTTACATGAATTCAACTCATTCTACGATATGATTAAAAAAGATGATCCAAAAGTTGATCTTTTTGCGGCAGCTTGGGGAACTGCATCTGATCCAGATCCTTCTGGTATTTGGGCTAAAAATGCAGCGTTCAATTACACACGTTGGGCTACTGACAAAAACACAGAATTATTAAAACAAGGTATTTCTCCAAAAGCTGCTGATGAAAAGTACCGTAAAGATGTCTACGATAAATGGCAAAAATTAGTTCATGATGAAGTACCATTAATTCCACTTCATTATAAATTTGACCTAAAAGGTGTAAATAATCGCGTAAAAGATTACAAATATACACCAGAAGATCAATATAAGTGGGGTAAAGTTAGCGTAACGAGCGATAAAGCAGAAACAGAGAAATAATAAAATAGCTCCTGGCACTGAGATACATGCCAGGAGCTATTTTTTATTTACAATCCTTTTCTTACTATTTATAACAACCAATTCCTTCCCTACTCTAATATTAAAAGATTTGATGAAATACCTTTATTAAAACAGCTAACGTAACAGATCCAGCAAATCCTCCTAGACAAATTAAGCTTACCCCTTGACTATATGACAAATTTTGAAATGATTTCATTGCTCCCATCCTCCCTATCTCCCCTTTGATACTTTTATTTTACCAATGGGAAAAATTTCATAACATCGATTTCTCTAACAACTAACTTACAAATTTGTAAGTTAACATCTTTTCAACTTATATATCTAGTATTTCCAGAAATGAGAGTTATTTATACATAAAAAAGACCTCAGCTATACTAAGGTCTTTAGTTACATTTTATTTTATAATCATCACCGGACATTTCACACGCTTTGCTATTTTATGACTCACACTACCAAGCACCATTTCTTGCAGTGTATTTAGCCCTCTACTCCCAGCAATAACAAGATCTATATCTCCTGTATTCACATATTGAACAATCGTATCTCCAGGATCACCATGTAATATCGTAATTGTATAAGAAATGTTCTCTTTCTTTAATAAACCTTCAATCTCTTTTAATTTATCTTTTCGACTAGCTGATATTGTTTCTAAATCTATTTGACCTTGTATAATATCTGATTTTGCCGTTCTATTATCTACTACGTACACAACTTCAACATTTGTTTCTTCGCTACATTTTGCAATATATGTTGCATGTTCGGCTGCTCGAAGTGCATGTTCAGAACCGTCACATGCTAATATAATTTGTTTGTACATATGCTGAATCCCCTTTTCGTTATCCTACTCGTATTATATAATAAAGCCTCCTAAAAAGGAGGCTTTTAACTAGCAATTCTTTTATTATAAGTAGCTAAATTTGCAACAAGTTTTGAGCTACGTTCATTTAATCCTGTTATACTTACTTTCACACCACTTTGCTCATACTTTATGATAACTTTATCAATTGATGCCACCGCTGAATCATCCCATACGTGCGCATGAGTAAAATTCATTTCAATTTCTTTTACATCTTCATTAAATGAAAAATTATTTATGAAATCGGCTGTGGATGCAAAGAAAAGTTGACCGTGAATTTCGTATATTTTCTTATTTTCAATATATAAATGTTTCACGTGAATCTTTGCCATATTGAATGCAAATAACACCGCACTAATTACTGTTCCGATAATTACACCTAATGCTAAGTTATGTGTAATTAGGACAATCACAACTGTTACGATCATAACAAATGCGTTTCCTTTTGGTACTTTATGAATCGTTGTTACAGAGTTCCAATCAAACGTTCCGATTGAAACCATAATCATAACCGCAACTAAAGCTGCCATCGGAATATGAACGACATAATCTCCTAAAACGAATAGTAATACGATTAAAAATCCGCCCGCTACAAATGTTGATAGGCGAACTCGTCCACCTGATTTAATATTAATAACAGATTGACCGATCATTGCACATCCTGCCATTCCTCCGAAAAATCCAGCAACGATGTTTGCAATCCCTTGTCCGCGTGCCTCTTTATGCTTATTACTTTCTGTATGCGTCATATCATCTAAAACTGAAGCTGTTAATAAAGACTCTAGTAAACCAATGATTGCAAGCATAACTGCATAAGGTAAAATAATCCCTAATGTTTCTAATGTAAATGGCACATCAGGAATACTAAAGAACGGTAATTCTTTCGGCAGGCTTCCCATATCCCCTACTGTTTTCAACTGTAATCCGCTCATAAGTGCAATACTTGTCACAATAATAATGGAAATAAGTGTAGACGGTACAGCTGTCGTAATACGTGGAAATACATATATAATTGCAAGTCCTAACGCGACAAGTGCATACATTTGCCAAGTTGCATTTTTAAAATGCGGTAATTGCGCTGTAAAAACTAAAATTCCAAGTGAATTTAAAAAACCACTCATAACAGATTTCGGAACAAACTTCATAAATGAGCTCAGTTTGAACACGCCAAAAATAATTTGGACAATACCTGTTAATATTGTTGTAGCAAATAAATATTGCAAACCATGATCTTTAACAAGCGTTACCATTAATAATGCCATTGCACCTGTTGCAGCTGAAATCATTCCAGTCCTTCCGCCAACAAATGAAATGGTAACCGCAATACAAAAGGCTGCGTATAGTCCAACTGTCGGATCCACGCCTGCAATAACAGAGAAGGCTATCGCTTCAGGGATTAATGCTAAAGCAACGACAATTCCTGATAACACGTCCCCTCTCACATTAGAAAACCAGTCATTTTTTATCGTTTGAAACAAAATACCACTCCTCTACTCCTTTATAATTTGATTTTCTCCATAAGAAAATCTAGCCGACTGCACGAAAGCTATTATATAACGAGTAGAAGATTTTTTGCTATGTAAAAGTTTCCTAAAGAAAAAGACGCTACCTTAGTAGCGTCTTTTCTCATTTCATTAATGTCCACCGTGTCCTTGACCACTTTCCTGAACAATTTCTAACCTCTCATCTAGTATTCCTTGTGTTTCAAATGAAATATCACTCGTACTTCCTAATAAGAAACCATGATTATATGGTCCAAGTGTTGGATCATCTTTAAACTTCGGCTGAATGCTTGCAAGGAAGTCATACACTGGTTGTGAAGCTTTACCTTCTTCTAATAATACAACAGGTGCGTGTTTACCCATATGTGAAAAAGGTGCCCCAGCAACTGCTAAATCTGGTGTTTTGCTTGAAACAAATGACACACCGTGACCAGGTTTTGTGAATCCCCAGCCAAATTTTGTTTTTTCATCTTTAAATTTAGCGAACGCAATCGAGTTTTCTGTAGGGGTCTCTCCACTAATACGCGTTACTTTCCCGTATTTGCTTAACTCTTTTTCTACTTCTTTTGAAACAATTTTTTCTGGCCCTAATACATATATATTTGCTTTATCTTTTCTCATTTTTAATGCCTCTATTGTCGCTTCTGGCACTTTATCCTTTTCTGTATAGAGTAGTGGTTCCGGCATATGAGAAATCCAGTTTACAGCGGGTGTTGTATATAAGCGTCCTTCTTCTGCAGATGAACCGATAATAACACTATTTGGGTAGCTTCCTGTTATATCGGCATACTCCTTATCAACATCTTTCGCAAATATAGCTGGGTCCGTTTCTTTTATTTGTTTTACTTTATAACCTTTTAATTGTTCAAGCGCGCTAGTACCTACATCCCCCATCACCATAATTTGTGTTCCATCTTTCGTTCCGATTGGATTTAATCGTTTTATTTCTTTTAACGTCATTTCCGGTATCTTTTCTTTTTCTATAAATAAAATCGGCCCGTTATTCGGATGATGAATAAGGTCTGCACTCGCAATACCTAATTGCCACTCGCTTGCTGGTACTAAAATAACAGCACCCGGCTGGTTCTCTTTATGGGTTGCTGGCCATATCGTTTGCGAAGTTAACACTGCCATTTGCAGGGGATCATTTGTATTTAACCTTGTTACATTTTTTAAACTTGTCGTTAATAAATCATTCGATGCCCCTTCGTTCATTTCTTTTGGCGCCGTTACCTCCTGATTCATTTTCATTTCCTTTTGCTCTGTTTTCTTCTCTTTTGTAGATTCATGGTTTTTATGGTCTGTATTCGTTTGTCCACATGCAGCAAGACCAACTGCTGTAATTATTGTTATCCCAAAAATTCGGGTCATTTTTTTCATTATACCGCCTCCGTATTAATCATTTTTGAGCCAATATGATTACCTAAAATGTAATTTCAACTCCACAATAACAAGCAATTCTGAAGAAATTATGCAGACACATCATAATCTGCACCATTTCTTCATGATTTTGCATTACACTTTAAGTAACGATTATAAATATGGAGGGCTCTCTATGATTGATATACTGCTCGTAGACGATGAACCGAGAATGCTTGAATTATTAACGCTTTATCTTACCCCAATTGGATATAACTGCGTATGTGCGACTTCAGGAGAAGAGGCTATTTTACATATAGAAAATCGAAACTTTAAATTTGTTTTACTCGATATTATGATGCCAAAGATGGACGGATGGGAAACGTGCAAAAAAATCCGATCTTTTAGTAACATTCCCATTATTATGGTTACAGCTCGTGATCAAACAGTAGATGTCGTTCAAGGATTAAAACTTGGAGCCGATGATTACGTAACGAAACCTTTCCATGAAGAAGAACTTTTCGCAAGAATTGAAGCCGTTTTAAGACGTACAAATGAACATAAACAAATCCAATATCACGGTATTGTATGGGATGAAACAAAACACTTCGTTTCTGTCCATAATGAAGAACTCCTTCTCACACCAATTGAATTTTCTTTACTCGGATTATTTTTACGCCATGTGAACTACGTATTAAACCGTGATCAGCTCATCGAACGAATTTGGGGGTTAAACACAAATACAGAAGATCGCACAGTCGATTCACATATTCGTAATTTACGTGATAAATTGAGAAAAGCAAATTTCCCTATTGATCACCATTTAAAAACTGTTTACGGAGTCGGATATCGATGGGTTGATACTCTAGATTAAGGAGCAAAGCAATGAAGCGAATTTCTATTCAGCTCGGATTTTATTTTTTGATTGTTACACTTTTAATCGAAAGTGTTCTATTTGTCTCGCTTTATTATAGCCTTGTCAACAATAGAGTAAATGAAGAAATGACAGCTTTATTAAAGCGCGGAAATAGTCACAGAGATGTCCTTGAAAAGTATTTTGATAAGCAAACAATCTCCCATGTTGCACTAATGGAATCCGAAGCCGAAACTACTGTTGTTATTACAAATGCAAATAAGGAGGTACTAGCTAAATCCAATGAAATAAATACTACTATAAAAAAGCATATTGAAAAGATGCAAACACGGACAGATCATGACGGAGCAATTATAGAGAATCATTGGAAAACATCTAATTATATATGTACAGTTAGCCCCATTGTAGTGGCTGGAAAAACGGAAGGCTACGTATATATGTTTCTCGGGACGGAATCAATCGAGGAAATGGTTAACGGGCTAACAAGACAATTCATTATTGCCGGAGTCATTACGTTTCTACTAACAGCCATCACCATCTTTCTATTATCACGTTTGTTAACAAAACCATTGTTACACATGAAACATGCAACTGAAAAAATGAGTAAAGGCGATTTGTCCGTTTCGTTAACAACTACTCGAAATGATGAAATTGGTGAACTAGCATCATCTATTCAAACGCTCGCAAATGATTTACATTATATGAAAACAGAGCGAAGTGAATTTCTAGCAAGTGTTGCTCACGAATTACGAACACCATTAACATACGTAAGAGGTTATGCTGACATTGCTTTAAAAGAAAGCACCCCTCCTGAGCAACGTTTGCGATATTTATCAATTATAAAAGATGAGTCTGATTACATTACAAACTTAGTTCAAGATTTATTTTCACTTGCACAAATGGAACAACATAACTTTTCTATTCAAGTAAAGGAAGTGCATTTACACACCTTCCTTACTCGCATAGCTGAAAAAGTAAACGCCATGTATAAAGAAAGATACATTAAAGTTTCTTTCTCTTGTCCTCCTACACTGCTAGGAAACTTAGATGAGCAGCGATTTGAACAAGTTATAGTAAACATGTTAAATAACGCTTATAGACACTCAAAGGAGCATTCTTATATCAATATTTCTGTAATAGAGGAACATAAACGTGTTTCCATTAAAATTGAGGACGAAGGCGAAGGTATCCCGCCTGAAGACCTCCCTCACATTTTTGACCGCTTTTACCGTGTCGATAAAGCAAGAACACGATCTACAGGCGGAACTGGTTTAGGACTCTCTATCGTGAAGGAAATTGTAGAGCTACACGGCGGGAATATTACAGTAACGAGTGAAATCAATCACGGGTCTTGCTTTATAATTTCATTACCATCTATAAAGAAACACGACTATCATCAGTAGTCGTGTTTCTTTATCCCGCATTAACGGGCAGTACGACCCCTACATCAAAATTCAGCGGAAGCAAAGAAGTTAGGTGGGGGATCAACTGCCCGTAAAAGCCCGATTGGTTCAACTAATAATCAGTGGGAGATGAACAAAACCCCCACTGATTAAAGTTTCACTTTATCATTTTACTTTATAATATAAATTTACAAATTGCCCAAAACGTTTCGTATCCGTTAAAGTTAAATTAATTTCTGGATTCTTTTCTTTAAATAATGGGACACCTGAGCCTAATATATGCGGTGTAATCGTAACAATATATTCATCAATTAGATTATTTTTAAAGAATTCTCTCAGTAGCTCTCCTCCACCAACCATCCATATTTTAGATCCTTCTTGTGCTTTTAACCTTTTTGTAAACTCCACTACATCTTCATTTACAAATTCCACGTTTCCGTCTGAACCTTTTTCTGAACGAGAAAAAACATAACATGCTTTATCTAAGTACGGGAATGTTTCCGTATGCTCTACTACATAATCGTACGTTTTCTTTCCCATAATTATTGTATCAATCGTTTCGTACATTTCTGTATAACCGTTATCTCCCTCTCCTTCCGTTTCCATTAACCACTCTAAATCATCATTTTCTTTCGCAATATATCCATCTAAGCTCGCCGCTATAAATAAAACTATTTCACGTGACATATCTTTTCCTCCTTGCATCTCATCTTGATAACATATGATGTAAACAATATACTAACAATAAAACACGACAATTTATGTCATGTTAAAAAGAAAAAAGGTGATACATTTGTCAAAAGCTAAACGCTTATTAGATATTCTTATATTTGCTTCTACAAAAAAAGCATTTACAGCGCAAGAAATAGCTGATGAATTTAATATTTCCGTTCGTACGGTTCATAGATACATTTTAGATTTAAGTGATATGGGATTACCCATTTATGCTGAACAAGGTCGTAATGGAGGATATAAAGTATTAACAACTAGGGTCATTCCACCTATCTTATTTACGGAAGAAGAAGCAGTCTCCATCTTTTTTGCCTTTCAATCTTTAAGCTACTACAGAGACTTGCCTTTTAATACAGAAATCAATTCTGTCACTCATAAACTATATAGCTCTCTACAACATGATGCGAAAGCGAAAGTTGATAAAATACGCTCTTATATTGCCTTTTGGAATCCGAAGAGAGCAATTGATACACCCCTTTTAAACGAAGTGCTAACCGCGGCTATTGAAAATAAAGATTTACACTTTCAATACGAATCTAAGTCGGGAATAAAAACAAAACATGTTCATCCTATCGGTGTATATTCTCATGACGGGCTATGGTACTTACCGTCCTATGACTATGGCAGGAAAAAAGTATTACTGTATCGCATCGATCGTATTCTTTCTATATTATCAACGGAAGAAAATGAGGATACATTCATGAATTTAGAAGAGTGGTTTGCCTCTGACTCTAACTTAGTACATAGTCCTACTCAGTTACATGTTTTACTGACAACAGAAGGCGTACGCCAATGTAAAAGCGTTCCTTACCTTGAGGAATTCGTTATAGTAAACGAGGATGGGACAGGATATATACATTCAACAATTGATAAAGGTGAGACTAACTTTATTACTCCTTTATTTTATAGACTTGGAAAAGATGCAAAAGTTTTAGAACCGAAAGAATTGATAGATGGTTTACGTATACGTGCGAAAGAAGTTTTACATATGTATGAAGACGAAAAAAGCTGCTAAATATAAGCAGCTTTTTGTGTATTTGTTCCTATTGTTTTGACTGTTGACGAATATCAAACCACCAACGATGTTTCGCATTCATATTTTCAGTGTCGCCAGTCCCTCTGTAATTGAAAGCATCCAAAAAGATTGAATCTAGTTTATCCTCATCTACAAAATAACCTAGATTAACCTTTACAGTTTGTCCTGGTGTGATACTGCCAATATTGTAAAAGCTTTTTCCATCTCCGTGAGGTTCTAAATAATCCACTTCACCCGTCATAATACGCGTTGCGTCCATTCCCTCTTCTTTAGCGTAGTTCCATGCATTCCCTTCAAATTTAAGCTGTTTTATGGATGGATGCATATAGATTTCTTCTGTCGACTTTTTACCAATATTTTTCACTGTTGTTGTTAAATAGACAAATTTAACATTAACTAATTTCGAATCTACTAATGTATCAATTGAATCTTTACCATTCCCTAATTTATATTCATCTCGTCTGTACGATAGTAATTTTCCCATCTGATCTAAAGCCTTATTCTTGCTTAATATCTCTAGGCCAAGTTCATTAAAATTCTCTTGTTTAAAATCTTTAATTGAATCAAAGACTTCAACTTTTTCTATCACATATTCAATTTGGCTGTTATCCATAGATATCGTTACTGGAACCTTTTGTCCTATATGAAATAGTCGTTTACTATCTTTTTTCAATGGAATCACCTTATTTTCTTTCGGTTCAGCTGCTTTGGTAAAGCGATTTTCATCATAATCTGCTATATATGATGCCTTTTCTTTTGACGTAGGCTCAAGTGAAATACTCCCTAACACATCTATCATTTGTTCTTCGTTTACATCGGATCCAATATAACTTTCTAACATAATCCCTTCTTTCTCAAAAAAGAGAAAGACCTTTCTGTCAAACATTACGTTGTTGTTTCCAGTTTCTTTATGGACAATTACTGCTTTCCTGCCATTTATCTCTTTTTCTTCATAACTTTTTGAATATAAAGTTTGAAAATCCGCATTTTCTCCCACTCTCGAAAGAACGAATGAAAACCCGCCCATTGCGTCGTTATCTTTAAATGAATATTTCATAGCACTATCATCGATTGCTTCCATATTTTCTGGCAATTTACCTATTTTCAGCTTATACCACTTATCACTCTTTTTTGAGTCCTTATTTTTTACCGACACATTTACTTCGTAATTTTGTTTTTGAACAATCATATTATAGACTTTCACTGCACCAAAAACAGTTGTTGGCATACCAATTAATAAACAGGCAGCAGTGATTAACATACGATGTCTTTTACGCTTTTTCTGTGGTCGCTCGCCTCTCAGCTTCATTTCTTCCATAAACAATTTCTTTTTGCGCGTATATGTATGTGAAAATTCATGTTGTTCTTCGAGTTTATCAAAATCATCTAAAGCAATTTTTTCAGCAAGTTCATATATTTCTTTGGAGTTCTTTGAATTCGTCATGTTGTATACCTCCTATCATATTTTGGACTCGTTTTCGAGCACGCTCAAACTGCTTGCGGACATTGGCCTCCGTTATCCCCATGACACTTGAAATTTCTTGATACGTTAAGTTATAGAAGACTTTATACTTAAACACCTGTCTATTAGACTCATTTAACTCTTTTAACAATGCATCAATTTGAAACTCGGACATTACACGTTTTTCCCACTCTTCAATATTTTCATCTACTGTTTCTGTTGATTCTCTTTCATATTCTCCTAAAAATGTTTCATGTCGTCTATTTTTCCGATAGCTATCAATCGCCTTGTTTTTCGCAACCCTCAAAATGTAGCGTTTAAGCTCTTCCGTACTCAAGCTATGGAGCTTTTCCAAGTTCTTATAAAGAGTAATAAACGTCTCTTGAACCGCATCTTCAGCCTGTTGAATATTATTTAAAATAGAATAAGCTACATAATAAATTTTTTGTTCATACAACTCATATAGCTCTTCCATCTTTTCATAATCGTTGTTTGTAACTTTCATATAATTCCTCCTCTCACTCTATATAACGAATGAGCACTGTAACTTTGTGACACTGCAAAATCTTTTTATAGATAAAATTTAATAATAGAATAAGTAAAAGCCCAATTTCTCTATTGTAACTAAGAAATTGGGCTTTTTAATATTAGAATTTTCCTGACTGTATCTCTAAGAAAAATTCTTTTACACCTTTTCAATATGCAGTATTTGCTCTATCGCTTCTTTTAACAAATTCTTTGTCTCTTCAAAGTTATGATTCTTCTTTTCCTCCGTTTGCACCGTATAAAACTCAGCAAACGAACGCTCTTTATATCTTGGTACGACATGCATATGGTAATGTGTTAACTCGTTAAATACTCCACCATTTTGACAAACTGTAATTCCATCTGGTTTATATAATGCCTTAATCGCTTTTGCAATCAGCTTAGAAGCATCCATAATTGATCTTGCTACAACGTCATCTAATTCGTCTACTTCTACAACATGCTGCTTTGGCACAATTAAAGTATGTCCTGGGTAGAAAGGCGCATGATCTAAAAAGCAAGTTACATAATCATCTTCATATACTTTATATATTTTTTTCTCTTCGTTTGCTAATTTACAACCTAAACACTCCACTACACTTTCCCCTCTTTCTAAAAACATAAAAACGTGAGAATACGGCTCTCACGTTTTTATGTTTCATTTTATTAGTTCAATTGTTTCCGTAACTTTTATACTATCTTTTACAGATTGAACAATCGTGCAATTTTTCACTGCAAGCTGCAATGCTTTGTCCAACTGCTCTTCTGTAATGTTTTCCGCTTTAATTTTATAGTGCAAATGAACACTTTCAACTGGTTTGGATAAAGCTTCACTTCTACCAATTTCAGTTTCGATCGTAAACGTATCGTATGTAATACGTTTCTTTTCTAAAATTGTTCGAAAGACAATTGCACTACATCCTGCGATAGAAGAAACGAGTAATTGTAACGGTGAATACCCGTTTTCTTTTCCAATCGCTAATTGAGCGTACGATAAATCTGCCTTTATATCATCGTGTTTGATTGTTAGTTTCATTTGTTTTGTCCATCTCCACTTTCATCGGTTTCTGCTGTTTCTTACTCATATAATAATAATATATATAGCAGAAAATGATAAATGGAATACCGCAGTATAACGCCATTCTTTGTTCAGGAATAAACGCTAAACTAATAACAACGATGCTATTTGTAATTAAAGCTAAAATTGGAACAATCGGATATAGTGGTGTTCTATACTTTAAGTCCTCTAACTTTCCTCCGCCTTTTATATACTGACTTCTAAAGCGAAGTTGCGATAAAGCAATAATGATCCAACTTGAAACAGCCGATAAACCAGCTATCGATAATAAGTACATGTATACTGTATCTTCTGCAAGGAAACTTGTGAATAGAGATAATCCAGCTACCGCAATCGTTACGACTAGCGCTGTAATTGGAATACCACGCTTATTTACTTTCTGGAAGGAAGTTGGTGCCATTCCTTCATTTGCAAGTGACCATAATATACGTGTCGCTGCATATAATCCAGAGTTCGCTACAGATAATAACGCAGTAATAATAACGAAGTTCATAATATCAGCTGCATATGGAATACCGATTTTATCAAATACAACTACGAATGGACTTTCAATTACGCCTGCTTCTTTCCAAGAAATTAATCCTACTAAAATTGTCATTGTTAAAATGAAGAATAACATAATACGCCATACTGTATTACGGATCGCACGTGGAATTGTTTTTTCTGGATTTTCACTTTCTCCCGCTGCAATTCCGATTAACTCTGTTCCTTGGAACGAGAAGTTAACTGTAATCATTGTAAGTAATACGGCAGCTAGTCCATTTGGGAAAAGTCCACCATCGCTTACAAAGTTAGAGAAAAGAGGTGCTGCTTCTTTTCCGTCATATGATATAAATCCTAATAATGCACTACCACCAAGAACAACAAATGCAAGGATTGTAATTACTTTAATACTAGAAAACCAAAATTCTAATTCGGCATAACTTTTCGCCGAAATTGCGTTTGAAGCATATAAAATAACGCCGAATACAAGGCACCATACCCAAACATCAACATTTGGAAACCATCTTTTCATCATTAAACCGATTGACGTTAATTCTAGTCCTACTGTTACTGCCCAGCCAAGCCAGTATAACCAGCCGATCATAAAGCCCGTTCCTGGTCCAATAAACTTCGTCGCATACTTTTGGAAAGAACCTGAAACTGGCATTGCTACCGTTAACTCTCCAAGACAAAGCATTGTTAAATACATAATAAATCCGCCTACTAAATATGAAAGGATGGCTCCCCCTGGTCCAGCCTGATTAATAGTGTAACCAGAACCTAAGAAAAAACCAGTTCCGATTACACCACCTAGTGCGATCATAAATAAATGTCTACTCTTCATCGTACGATGTAATTTCTCATTCGTTGGTTGCTGCATCTAAATCCTCCCCCTACCATACCCCTATGTCTTGTTAAAATTTTCTGATAATAAAAATATACACGAAAGCGATTACATTTTCTATATAAAATTAAAACTTTTCTGATAAAATAATATAAAAAATCTAATTATTGCAAGATTTAGATTCTATTTAGAGGAAAATAAGGATAAACAAGGAAAAAACCCTTACATATATTGTAAGAGTCAACGAAGTTCTAACCTTCTCGATAAAATTGATAAACTATAATTTACGATAAAATACATACAAGCAACTACTATAAACGTCGGAATCATATAATTTACATTTTGCCCGCTAATAATTTGAGCATTATGAATAAGCTCTGGTAGTGATATAACGACTGCTAGCGCTGTATCTTTCAGCAATGAAATAAACTGACTGACAAGTGGCGGGACCATTCTTCTTAATGCTTGTGGCAAAATAATATGCCACAGCGCTTGAACATACGTTAATCCGGAAGACCTCGCTGCTTCGATTTGCCCTTTTTCGATAGATAATAGACCACTTCGAACAATTTCAGATATCATTGCAGCTTCAAATATTGTTAAAGCAACAATTGTAGCTGTTATAATTTCTAATTTCAAGCCTGCTTCTGGAAGTGCAAAATACGTGAAAAATATAATTAACAGTAGTGGTAAGTTTCGAATCACTTCAACGATAATTCCTAATATTTGTGAGAAGACAGGTATTTTCGTGTAGCGCAATATTCCTATTACACTACCGATAATAAAGCTAAGTACAATTGCTACGAGCGCTACCTCTAACGTTATAAGTAATCCTTTTAATAAAAATAGAATATGATCCCCTGTAATTGCCCCCTTAAAATCCATTTACACCGCCTCCTTTGCCAAGCGTTTTTCTAAATAACGCACTAGCATACTGAGCGGAATTGTTAATATTAAATAAAACATCCCGACAAATATATAAACATCAAACGTAACAAACGTCTTCGTTGAAATTAAATCTCCTTGATACATCAAATCCGTACCAGCGATAATTCCGAGTATGGAAGAGTTTTTTACTAAATTGAGAAATTGATTTCCTAAAGGAGGGATTACGATTTTCATCGCTTGAGGTAAAACGACATGGTACATTGCTTGCGTATAAGTCAATCCTGAGGAACGTGCTGCTTCCATCTGACCTTTCGCAACTGATAGAATACCAGCGCGAATAACTTCCGCAATAAACGCTGCCGTATATACCGTAAGCGTAACTGTTCCTGCTACAAAACCATTTAAAGTAATTCCTATTACAGGTAAAGCAAAATAGAATATAAATGCAATTAATACGAGTGGAATATTTCTTACAAACTCTACAAAAGCTGATCCTACCCAATTTAAAATACGAATCGGTGCAATACGCATTACCGCCAAAATTACTCCTAAAATAAAGCTTCCTATTAATGCAATTACACTAGACATAACTGTATACTTAAAGCCTTCTAAATACATATCAATGTTATCCGTTAGTATAGAAAAATCAGGCACATATTCTCCCCTCTTTCTTTACAAGAAGAGGATGAGCATCCCTCATCCTCTCACTCTTATTATTTATTCCAATTAAGTGTCACTTTATTTTTCTTGTTTTTGACCAATCCATTTCTCATACAATTTATCGTATTCTCCATTCGCTTTCATATCTTTTAGCAAGCTATTAATCTCTTTCGTTAAATCATCTGCACCTTTTTGCACTGCAATTCCGTACGGTTCATCCGTGAAAATTTTCCCTACAACTTCATAATTTGAATCTTGTTTTGCCATGCCGTAAAGAATTGCATTATCTGTCGTTAAAACATCACCTTTTCCTGCTTTTAATGCCGTAAATGCCTCACTGTAATTTTCAAATTCTAATACAGTCGCTTCTGGTGACTTTTGACGAATGTTATTTGTAGATGTTGAGCCTTTTACAGCTAATACTTTCACACCTTGTTTTATATCATCAATACTCTTAATATTGCTTCCTTTTTTCACAAGTAACGATTGCCCTGCTTTAAAATATACATCTGAAAAATCAACTTCTTTTTTACGTTCTTCCGTAATTGTCATTGTTGCGATAATTGCATCAATGTCACCGTTTTTCAGTAGTGGAATACGCGTTTTAGACGTTACTTCTTTTAATTCTAGTTTCTTTTCATCTCCAAGGATTTTTTTCGCAAGCGCCTTTGCGATATCAACATCAAATCCTTCTACCTGCCCTGTTGAAGGATTTTTCAAGCCAAATAAGTTCGTATCATTCTTCACTCCAACTACTAGTTTCCCGCGCTTCTTAATTTGTTCAACAGCCCCGCCTTGCTTCGTATTCGTTTCTTTCGCCTCATCTTTTTTACTTCCGCACCCAGCAACGACAAGTACGAATAAACATGAAAATACGATTAAAGTGAATAACTTTTTCATTTTAAGCATGAAATTCCTCCTCTAATGATTTAGCACCCGACTTAAAAATAAACGAGCTCTTTCTTGTTCAGGATTTGCAAAAAATTGCGCCGGTGTTGTATCTTCGATAATTTGACCATCATCCATAAATAAAATCCGATCTGCTACCTCACGTGCAAATCCCATTTCATGTGTAACGACAACCATCGTCATCCCTTCTTTAGCTAGCGTTTTCATAACATCAAGCACTTCTCCAATCATCTCTGGATCAAGAGCAGACGTAGGCTCATCGAACAGCATAATTTCCGGTTGCATCGCAAGTCCTCTAGCAATTGCTACCCTTTGCTGTTGTCCTCCGGATAGTTGATGCGGATATACATTAGCCTTCTCCGGGATTCCTACTTTCTCTAAATAAAACATTGCTGTTTTTTCTGCTTCTTCTTTGGAAACTTTATTTACTTTAATAGGTGCTAGTGTAATATTTTGAAGAACCGTTTTATGCGGGTATAAATAAAAATGCTGAAAAACCATCCCGATATTTCGGCGTAATTCATTCATATCTGTTTTTGCATTGTGTACCTCCGTATTTTGTACGATTAATTCTCCGTCGGTAATTGTCTCTAGCTGATTTATACACCGAAGCAACGTGCTTTTTCCTGATCCTGAAGGACCAACTACTACTACCACTTCGCCTTTTTTCACTTGCACATTAATATTTTTCAAAACTTGAAAGTTGCCATAATATTTATTTACGTTACGAAACTCTATCAACATACTCACCCCTTCCCCTAACAAAGCATGTACATTCTTTTTATATTCAAAAACAGTCCCAAAAATAACTTTTAGCTTTAATTTGTCCATAAAAAAAGCAAAGGGTTTCCCCTTTGCTTCTTCATTTCTATTCTGTTAAGATACTTCTTCTTTCTTATCTTTCCCGTATTCATGCTCCCAGAAATCAGCATTTTTAATTCCTAATTCCTGCGGATCAAATACTGGATCTTTCCCTTCTTTTTTCTGCTTTTCATAGTCTTTTAATGCGATCAATGCTGGTTTTTGTAGTAGTAAAATCGCGATAATGTTAACCCATGCCATAATCCCTACACCAATGTCACCTAAAGCCCATGCTGTTGCAGCTGTTTTTACACAACCATAGAATACGACTCCTAAGAATACAAATTTTAGTACGATGGACATCCAAGGACGGTCTTTATCACGATTTAAGTATGCAATATTCGTTTCTGCAATGTAGTAATACGCCATAATTGTTGTAAACGCGAAGAATAGTAAAGAGATTGCAACGAAACCATTTCCAAATCCAGGGAAAACAGATTCTACCGCTGCCTGTGTATAACCAGGACCCGGCTGTGCACCATTTAATTTATTGACGATAAAGTTTTTTCCGCTTGCATCAAATACGTTATACATGCCTGTAATAATCATCATAAATGCTGTTGCTGAACAGACGAATAATGTATCAATGTAAACGGAAAATGCTTGTACTAACCCTTGTTTAGCTGGATGTGATACTTCAGCAGCTGCCGCCGCATGGGCCCCAGTTCCTTGCCCTGCTTCATTGGAATAAATACCACGTTTTACTCCCCAAGAGATTGCTAAACCAATAATTCCACCAAAAGCTGCTTCTAATGCAAATGCACTTTTTAAAATTAACATGAAAGCATCTGGTAATTTTTCAATATTCATAGCAACAATGACGCAAGCTACTAAAATATAACCAAGCGCCATAAATGGCACTACAACTTGCGCTACGTTAACAATTCGCTTAACTCCACCAAAAATAATAAGCGCTAATGCCGCTACTAATACCGCTCCAGATACAGAAGTATTAATACCGAAAGCTGTTTCCAAACTTACAGCAATACTATTTGCCTGAACACCCGGTAACAGCATCCCCGTTGCAAGAATTGTTGCTGCAACGAATACTAATGCATACCATTTAACCCCTAACCCTTTTTCAATGTAATAAGCTGGACCACCACGGAATTGGCCTTGATGCTTCGTCTTATATATTTGTGCAAGTGTCGATTCTACATAAGCAGAACCTGCTCCTAGAAAAGCTACCACCCACATCCAAAAGACAGCTCCTGGACCACCAAATGCAACAGCCGTTGCAACACCCGCAATATTTCCTGTTCCAACGCGCCCTGATAAAGAAAGTGCTAACGCCTGGAACGAAGAAACACCAGCATCCGATTTTTCTCCTTGAAATGTAAGCTTCACCATTTCTCCTACATGCCTTACTTGTAAAAACCTCGTTCGAATGGAAAAATATAAACCTGCTCCTAAACATAAATAAACAAGTGCTGGACTCCAAACAATATTATTGATCCAACTTACGATAGCTTCCAACATTCCCCCTCCTCTTTTTATAAAGAATATTCAGAATATATATAAAATTATAAGTGTATACCGAATCTAGGACAATATTATTTTAATAAAGTAAACATATTTTTGTATAAAAAAACAAAGTATATATTTGTTTTATATACTTTGTTTTGAACTAAATGTATTATATATTCACAATTGCTTCTTTTTTGATAATTCTTCCGTATAGCTCTTCCGATAATTTCAAGAAATTATCAGGCATATCTTTCCCTTTAAACTTCTTTTGAAGCGTTCCATATAAACCTATATCACGTAAGCGTAAAAATAGTGGTAACGATTCATACCAACTATCCGCCAGCCTGTGCTCATATTCGTATCCTTTTCTTAACACTTGTAACTGTTTACGAGCGAATGTCGTCTTCTCCTCCACTGTCCACGGTGTAAAAAGGACCGAGTAATAAAGAACCATTGCCAAATCATGAATGAAGTAATTATAGGCCGCATCATCAAAATCAAAGATTGTAAGCTCTTTCCCATCATAATGGAAATTACCTGGATGAATATCGCCATGCATAAGGCCGAATGTTTCTCTTCCAATTGGAAGAGTCTTTATTTCCCCCATTAATACAGCAGCAACCTCTTTCACTTTCTCATCTTCTAATTCATTAACAATTCCACTTTCGTCTTCTTCCCACGTTTCACGGTAGTCTGTTTTAGGATAATCCATTGTAAGGCGATGCAGTTGTCCAATCGCTTTTCCCCACGCTTCAAAATAAGCATTTCCCCAATAAGGCGATTCTTCTCCTTTTACTTGCTCACCTTTTGCATATGTAAATAAGGAAGCGAAAAAGAAAGTCCCATCCTCTGCTGCGATTTCTTCTACAAGATTTTGAGACGTTGAATAAAGAGGTCCTGCTACCTTTGCCCCATTCTCCGCAACATATCGTAAAAAATCTAGTTCAGCCTCTACCTCTTGTTTAGAGCGATGAGAAGAATGTGTTAAACGTAATACGTAATCTTCATCATTATCACCCTTCGCCTTAAAAATATAATTCTCAAAATCTCCAAGTGGCTTTTCTTCCACTGTTACATGAAACAAATTCGCTGCTGTTTTTAAAATCTCTTTTGTAAAAACACGTTCTACAGCTATTTCCATATGTATCCCTCCTATATATCTTCTTAATTCGACACAAAGGTGAGAAGTACTGCTATGAAATTGAATAATGCACAAAAGACAATGTAACGTAACTTTCAATCCTCTTTTTTAAAAAATAATTCAAGCATAAATTTCTCACAAACGACAAAAATTAACAGAAACAATTGTACTTTAAAAGAGGTGGAAATTATGACAGAGAAAAAAGAACAACAAGAGAGTAAAAACCAAAAGCATATGTTTCCATCACTTCCGGAGAACATTAATTACATTGAAAATAAGCTTTCTCATTCTGATGATATAAAAAAATTAGATTTCCCTTTTCAAAATGGAAAAGGAACAATCCTATATATCGAATCTTTAGCAGATCCAAATTTAATTCATCAGTTAGCCCTTGAGCCTTTATTGACACGGTCAGACTTAGCTTTAGATAAAGCTTTTTCTACATTGAATATGACAAAAGAAACGAATTTAAATTATGGTGTGCAGCTTTTATTACAAGGTAAATCATTATATTTCCATGAGCAAGTCGAAAGCTTTTGTATTTTTGAAACAGCTCTATCTTTAAAAAGAGATATAACAGAGCCTGATAATGAAGGTATTGTACGTGGACCGCATACTGGTTTTGTAGAAGATTTAGCAACGAATTTAGCCTCTATTCGTAAACTCATTAAGAGTCCAAATGTAGTTGTTAAATATTTTACACTCGGTGAAGAAATGCACACGAAAGTAGCTATTGCTTATATGCAAAACATAGCTAATGACGATCTCGTTACTGAAGTAAAAAGAAGGTTAGAAACTATAAAAACCGATTCCCTTATGGCACCAGGTTATATACAAGAATTTATAGAAGATAATTCTTTCTCACCATTTCCACAACAATTAAATACAGAGCGACCAGATAGAACTGTCGCTAATTTAATGGAAGGCCGAGTTGCTATTTTATCTGACGG
Source organism: Bacillus sp. FSL L8-0152 (assembly GCF_038006365.1). Classification (NCBI taxonomy): domain Bacteria; kingdom Bacillati; phylum Bacillota; class Bacilli; order Caryophanales; family Bacillaceae; genus Bacillus; species Bacillus sp. FSL L8-0152. Next base: position 706,983 of record NZ_JBBOVB010000001.1, on the reverse strand, counting down.
AGATCCAACAGCACTTATTGTTCCTGTTACGTTATTCGCTTTCTATCAATCACCAGATGATTATAATAACCGCTGGATTGTTGGATCTTTCGTCCGAATGATTCGCTTAGTGAGTTTCTTAATTGCTTTTCTCTTACCAGCTATATATATCGCAACCGTAGCCTTTCATCCTGATGTATTGCCGCTTGAACTTGTGTATACAATTAAAGCTTCATTAGAGAAAGTACCACTTCCTCCTATTTTTGAAGCTCTCTTAATGGAATTAATCTTTGAATTATTACGGGAAGCTGGTATTCGCTTGCCAAGCCGAGTTGGACAAACAATCGGTATTGTAGGTGGTTTAGTAATTGGTGATGCGATTGTAAAAGCTGGACTCGTTTCTTACACAATGATTATCGTTGTAGCTTTAACTGCAATCTCATCTTTTCTCGTTCCATCAAACGATATGAGTTCAGCAGTTCGAATTCTTCGTTTTCCATTAATGCTCCTTGCTGCCATATTTGGATATGTAGGAATATCATTCGGTCTAATTATAACTTTCGTTCACCTATGTCAGCTTCATTCTTTCCATACACCATATCTTTCTCCTGTTGCACCAATGCGGATTAAAGATATGAAAGATTCTTTTGTAAGACTACCAATTTGGTCATTTTGGGAACGACCACATGATCCAAAACCGAAAAAAATGCAACGCCAACATGTAACGAGAGAGGATGAGGACGGTGACAAACACGCAAAGTAAAATTTCACTTGTTCAATTTACCTTTTTCGTTATTCAATGCCAAATTGGGGTCGGTATCCTTTCTTTACCTAACCGTCTTCACCCAATAGCAAAAGGTGGCGGATGGATTTCTGCTCTCATCGCTGGGTTTGCGATTCAGCTTATTATTTTACTTATGTGGCTTTTCTTAAAACGATTTCCTGATGCAGATATGTATGAAAGTGTTTGTATGCTATTTGGTAATAAGTTTGGAAAACTATTAGGCTTTGCTTATGTTTTTTATTTTACACTTATCGGTATGACCGTTATGTTAAATGCTTGTAATGTCATTAAAGTATGGGTTTTGCAAGCAACCCCTTGGTCTGCAATTCTCATACTATTTACAATAGCTTGCTGCTATGTAGCCTATAATACATTTAAAGTAATTGTAAGATTTTATGTCATGGCTTCTATTCTCATTTTGCCCATGGCTCTTTTAATTGCACTAGGGTTTTCACGAGCTGATTTTTCTTATATTTTTCCAATTACAGAAGCCGGATGGTGGAATATTATTCAAGCTTCAAAGGAAACCATTACCGCTATGTATGGTTTTGAAATTATTCTGATCGCTTTTCCAAAAGTAAATGGGAATCCTGTTGCACGGCTAAAGGCCATTTCTATCGCTAATGGATTTGTAACTCTTTTTTACACTTTTACCGTTTGGATTTGCTTTATTGTATTTAGTCCAAAACAAGTTGAGCTTATTCCGGAACCAGTTGCTTACTTATTACGCTCTCTCCATATTGGGATTATAGACCGAACAGACCTAATTTTCATTCCAATTTGGATGATAACTGTTGTAGCCTCCATCGCTAGTTATTATTGTGCTGCTTCAATAGGGATTGGACATATATTCAATCTTGCTAATCATAAAAAAGCTGTTCCAATCGTTGGTATTATTGCTTTTAGTGTAGCCTTATTTATAGATACACCTGAGGAGCTTAAAGTACTTGCTACATTTACTGATAAATTCACCTATATTTTTATAGTAATTCTACCTTTTTTATTTCTTCTCTATTCCTTATTCAGAAATAAGAAAGGAGCTCCATATGCACAAAAAAACAATTAAATTATGTAGCATATTGTGCGCTAGCTCACTTCTTTCTGGTTGCTGGGATCAAGAACCTTTAAGAGATGCGAGATTAGCTTATAGTATTGGCTTTGATATTACAGAAGAAAATAAACTGCAGCAAACCATTGAGCTCGTAAAGAGTTCGAGTGGGGATCAATCTTCATTTAAAAATGAAGTACATTCAGCAACTGGCTATAACATACGTGATACAAGTGATTCTTTGAGAAAAAACGTTACTGGTAATATTCGTTATTTTAAATATGGAGTAGAACTATTGGGAACGAAAATCCAAAAGAAAGGCATACTCCCTTATTTAGACGTTGGATTTAGAGACCCAACAAATCCAACCGCATTAGTAAAACTTATATCAGTAGATGGGGAAACGGATAAAATACTTGCCCAAAAGAAGGTAGGAAATTTATTAATTGGAGACTTTTTAAAGAAAAAAGTACAGAGTTTAGAAGACATGAGTATATTTCCAGAGGAAACTTTAGAAACGGCCGCTACAAAAATGTTAGATCCCGGAAAAGATTTCACCCTCCCATCTATAAAGCTAAAAGGAAAAGAAGTTGTAACCAATGGGATAGCTTTATTTAACAAGGATAAATTAACTGGACTTTTACCTTTACGCCAATCGGTACTCTTCGTATTACTAACTGATAAAATGGGGAAAAGCGCTCGCATAACCCAAAAACTTACAAATAACGATTCATCTAGTACATCTGACTATCTTACAATTGAAGTAAGCAATCGAAAGTTAAAACGAGACTTAAAAATAACAACAGATAAAAAAGGAAATGTTTATGCTCACATTAAGCTCCAACTAAAAGTTATAGCGCTTGAAGCTCCGAGAGATAATCTTTACAAAATGGATGAAAGAAAAAAACTAAATAAAGAATTGTCTAAACAACTTACGAAAGAAGCTAAAAAGATAACGAAAAAGTTACAAAAAGCAAACTGTGATGCTTTCGGTATCGGCAGACACCTTATCGCCTATCACCCTGACTTATGGAAGAAGAAAAATTGGAATAAAGATTATGCAAAAGTAAAATTCAAACCTGAGGTAGAGGTAAACATTTTGTACAGTGGTGTCCTAAAATAAAAGGTTGTATGCCCATGCGGCATACAACCTTTTATTTCGTATATCGATACACAATTGATTCATATGGTCTTAAGTTAAGTTTTGCAATATCCTTGCTAGCATCTTTATAATTCGATAGTAGTACTTCTTGTTTCATTCCATCTAATTGAACGTGCGCTGGTACAGAGTACGTTATTTCTTCTCCATAGAAGTTATTTATAACAAGTAGTACTTCACTTCCTGTAGTACGAGTATATGCCCAAATTTTAGGATCATTTTTATCCAAAATAGCATATTCTCCTTCTGTAATTACATCATACGTTTTTCTAAGTTCTATTAACTTTTTATAATGATAAAATACGGACTCTTTATCTTCTAATGCCTTCTCTACGTTTATTTCTTTAAAGTTTTCAGCCGCTGAAATCCAAGGTGTACTTGTTGTAAAACCACTGTTCATCTCTTCATTCCACTGCATTGGAGTGCGCGAGTTGTCACGAGATTTTTGCTTTAAAATCCCTATAATCTCTTCTTTTGATAGCCCTTCTTTTAGCTTTATATCGTATATATTTAACGATTCCACATCACGATATTGCTCGATGGACTCAAATTTAGGATTCGTCATACCGATTTCTTCCCCTTGATAAATATAAGGCGTTCCTTGCAGCATGTGCATGGCTGTCGCTAACATTTTTGCAGATTCGTTTCGGTACTTTCCATCATCACCAAAGCGTGACACGATGCGAGGCTGGTCATGGTTACACCAAAATAACGCATTCCATCCTCCGCCTTTTTGCATTTCAATTTGCCAGTTAGACATAATCTCTTTTAATTTAATAAAATCAAACTCTGCTTTCGTCCATTTATCACCATTCGGATAATCTACTTTTAAATGATGGAAACTAAACGTCATGCTTAATTCATTACGCTCAGGATTAGAATATTTAATACAATTATCAATTGTCGTAGATGACATTTCTCCAACTGTAATTACATCTTTTCCTGCAAAAACATTTCGGTTCATCTCTTGTAAATATTCATGAACACGCGGACCATCTGTATAATACTTGCGTCCATCACTTGTCGCAGTACTACCTTCATCGTTTAAGAAGCATTGGTCTTTTGAAATTAAGTTAATGACATCTAATCGGAATCCTGTTACTCCTTTATCCAGCCAAAAACGCATCATATCATATACTTCTTCACGAAGTTTTTCATTTTCCCAATTTAAATCAGCTTGTGTTTCATCAAATAAATGTAAATAATATTGCTCCGTCTTCTCATCATATTTCCAAGCAGATCCACCAAACTTAGACTGCCAATTATTTTTTTCATCACGCCAAATATAGTAATTACGATATGGACTATTTTTATCTTCCTTCGCTTCTTTAAACCACTTATGTTCAGTCGAACTATGATTTACAACAATATCAAGCATAATCTCAATGTTACGTACTTTCGCTTCTGCTAAAAGTTCTTCAAACTCTTCCATCGTTCCGTAAGATGGATCAATGCTGTAGTAATCACTTACATCATATCCATTATCATTTTGTGGTGATTGGTATATCGGTGTTAACCATATATAATCCACTCCGAGTTCTTTTAAATAATCTAGTTTCTCTGTAACACCTTTTATATCCCCGGTTTCTCTATTGTAATAACTATTAAAGCTCTTCGGATAAATTTGATAGACTACACTTTTATGCCAATCCTTCATGTTTAACTTCCTCCTACTTCTGTTTGACTCTTTTTGCAAATAACCATGTTAAAGTAAATGGGATTACAACTGCAATAATCATTCCTACAATAAACATTGGAATCGATTTCGGAATGATAGAAATAAATGCTGGCAATCCGCCAATTCCGATAGCAGGTGCTAATACACCATTTAATGTAATGAATATCGCTGCCACAGCAGACCCTATAATCGCTGCATAGAACGGGAACTTATTTCGTAAATTCACACCAAACATCGCTGGTTCTGTAATACCGAAGTATGCTGAAATGGCTGATGTTGATGCCATACTTTTATCATTTTGATTTTTAGAAATCCAGAACATCGCAAGTGCCGCACTACCTTGCGCAATGTTAGAAAGAGCGATCATCGGCCAAATAAATGTACCGCCATGTTGTGCAATCAATTGTAAATCAATTGCAATAAACATATGATGCATACCTGTAATTACGAGCGGTGCATATAACGCTCCAAATAATACTGCTCCAACTACTGGTACTGTTTCATATACACCTACTAATCCTACTGTTAATAAATCTCCAATATGACGTGTAACCGGACCGATAATTCCTAATGCTAACACACCTGTCACAACGATTGTTGTAATTGGTACAACTAATAATTGAATTGCATTTGGTACATGTTTCTTTAAGAAAATTTCCACTTTACTTAATACAAATGCTGCTACTAAAACAGGTAAAATTTGTCCTTGATATCCTACCTTCTCAATTTGGAACAGTCCTAAAATGTTGAAGTACTCAATCTTTTGACCCTCTAAACCAGTCGCTGCTTTTCCATAGTCCCAAGCGTTTAATAAGGCCGGGTGCACAAGCATTAATCCCATAACAATCCCTAGTATTGGACTGCCACCAAAACGCTTCGTTGCTGACCACCCGACAAGTGCTGGTAAGAATACGAATGCTGTATTGGCCATCATATTAATTAAATCCCAAAGCCCGCCTAAGTTCGGATAAACATCTAATAAATTTTTCCCATCAAAAAATAAGTCCTTTGCCCCTAATAAATTGTTAATACCCATTAGTAAACCAGCTGTTACGATCGCTGGTAATATCGGCATAAATACATCCGAAAATATTTTTACAAACTTTTGAGCTGGATTTAACTTCTGATTTCCAGAGTCTTTTACGTCAGCTACAGTCGATTCCTTCATACCTGCAAGCGTTATCAATTCAGCGTAAACACGATCTACATCCCCTGGACCAATTACAACTTGAAATATACCAGCGTTATGAAACGCTCCTTTCACTAATGAAACAGACTGTAATTTATCATTATCTATTTTACTTTCATCTTTTAAAGCGATACGGAGCCTCGTCACACAATGTGCAGCTTGTTCAATATTGTCTTTCCCACCAATATACTGCAACACTTCCTCTGCTGTTTTACGATAGTCTTTCCCCATATTCCCGTCCCTCTTTTCTTTTTTTGATACCGTTTACAATTACATATTAACTCGTATATATAAGTTAGTCAACACTCGTATATACGAGTTTGTGTTTTTTTTATAAAAAAAGAGATGAAACAATATTTTGTTCCACCTCTTTACTTCCTGCGTGCCACATCCGAAAAGTGAAAAATATCTAAACGGTGGCGTGATTCTGTATATTCAAACTGACTTCCATCATACAAATGTGTAAAGTTTTTCACAACGACAACATAGTCTGTTCCATTTAAATCTAAATACTTTCTGTCATTCTCTGTACATGGCTGTACTTCAATTACCCTCTGCGAATAACTAATGTGTAGCCCAAGCTCTTTCTCGATGTATTTATAAATCGATGCTGTTGCAATTTCTTTCGTTAATCCTGGAATAAACTCAGATACAAAATGATTTATATCTAAAATTACTTTTTCTCCATCAATATTTCGTACACGTTTAATATGGTCAATCTCTGTTTTTTCTTTTACATTTAATAATTTCGCAATTTCTTTTGTGGCTTTTTCTTTGCCCATTTCCACAACTTCTGTAATACAATGACGTCCTAAACGTTCATTTTCTTCTTGGAAACTTACAATACCGCCAAAATTAAATTCAATATTCTTTCGCTTTAAAACAAAAACACCTTTTCCATGAATTTTTTGCACATATCCACGCTCTTGCAGTAAATCTACCGCTTTTCTTACCGTTCCTCGGCTTGCCTCATACTGCTTCATTAATTCTGTTTCTGATGGGATTTTGCATCCCTCTTTTAATTGTTTATTATCAATAGATTTACTGATTTCTGTATAAATTTGTTCATACTTACTCATCATCTACAATAGCCCCTTGTCACCTTCTAATTCTATATGTATTATAACATGCTTCACTATTCTGCCAATCTCTCACTTATTTTCCAGTACAAGAAAAATATAGGTAAATATTTAATCTTTAAAACGTATTTTTATAAAAATTTTTATATTTTTCTTTTCATTCAAAAAAACATGTAGTATACTAACTTCAAAATCAGAGGAGAAAGGGAGCAAAGAACTATGCTTACTTATACAACAACTGTAGTTACATTTGCACAAAAACATCATCATCATACGTAACCCTTGAAACCTAGCGGAAAAATTACGCGTAGGTACAAGGGTTATTCCCGTTGTACCTACGTTAGGCAAAGAGCCATGTAGGTATTTTTTATCTACATGGCTCTTTTTTTATTGTCAAAAAGCTAGTAAAAAATGATGTTTAAGCAAAACTTACTACAAAGGAGTTAACAAAAATGGAAACGAAAAAATGGGGATTATGGGTTTTAACAGCATTTGTTATCGGGAATATGGTTGGCGGTGGCGTATTTATGCTTCCAGCAAATTTAGCACAAGTATCAGGGCCAATGGGTTCTACACTCGCATGGAGTATTACAGGCCTTGGCGTATTTATGATTGCACTTGTATTTGGAAATTTAGCGATTCGGAAACCAGAATTAAAAGCTGGACCACAAAGCTATGCTCAAGCGATGTTTCCTTCAAAAAAAGCTGGTAAAGTTGCAGGATATAGTATGGCATGGGGATATTGGGCTGCTAACTGGGCTGCAACAGCATCTGTTATTATTTCCTTTGCTGGATATTTATCAACATTCTTTCCAGTTTTACAAAGTAAGCAAATTCTTTTTTCAATAAATGGATTTTCACTGGAACTCGGAAAAGGGTTAACTTTCCTCGTATGTAGCCTTATGCTGTGGGGAATTCAATATATTCTTTCTCAAAATATTGATCGAGCTGGAAACATGAATCTACTTGCTACCATTGCAAAAATTATCGGATTTACAATGTTTATTGTAATTACATTATTCATTTTCAACGCCTCTAATTTCGGAGATGGTCAAACCTTTATGAATGAAGCTGGACAATCAATCTCATTAGGTGGACAAATCAATTCAGCTGCTATTGCAACACTCTGGGCATTTATCGGTATTGAATCAGCAGTTATGCTTTCTAATCGTGCAAAATCACAGCGCGATGTAAAAAAAGCTACGATTTTCGGATTAATTATCGCTCTTCTTATTTACATGTCAATTACTTTACTTACAATGGGAGCTCTTCCGCAAGATGCTTTAAAAGAGTCTCAAAAACCTTTAGTAGACGCATTAAATTTAGCAATTGGAAATAAAGGTGCATATATAATGGCTTTACTCGCTCTTATATCTTTATTTGGATCTACAGTTGGCTGGATTGTTGTTAGTTCAGAAGTACCTTACCAGGCAGCAAAGAATGGACTTTTCCCTAAGTTTTTCGGGAAAACAAATAAAAAAGGTAGTCCTTCAAAATCATTATTGATTACAAATGTAATGACGCAAATCTTCTTATTTTCAACGATTTCTGGTACTGTTTCAGAAGCGTATAGTTTCGCTATCGTCGTAGCAACATTAGCCTATTTAATTCCATACCTTGTTTCTACTCTGTACCAATTCAAACTGGTTATTACAGGAGAAACGTATGATATAATGCCTGGTTCTCGAATAAAGGACGGGATCATCACTACATTAGCATTTGTATACTCAATTTGGGTTATCAAAACAGGAACTGCTGACTTAAAAACGTTCTTCTTAGGAATTGGATTGTTCGTATTAGGTCTTATTCTTTATCCTGTACTAATGAAAGACTCACAAAAAACGGATTAAATAAAGAGAAGCTGCTGGCTTCTCTTTTTTATTAAAAATCTGTAATTAACTTTTCTTTTAGCTCTCCTACAGATAAAGGTTTCGCATAATAAAATCCCTGCACATAATCACAGCTCATTGATTGTAACAAACTCTCTTGCTCTACTGTTTCTACCCCTTCAGCAACTACTGCTAAATTTAAACTATGAGCAATTTCAATAACGGATTTTACAATCGTTCGTTCTGGTTGTGCGTGATCATAATGAAATTCACGAATAAAATTACGATCAATTTTTACAATATCCAGTGGTAGTTGTTTTAAATAATATAAGGAAGAATAGCCAGTTCCGAAATCATCCAAAGCAATTAAAACACCCATATTTCTTAATTCTTGTAATGTAGCAATAATATAATCAAAATGGCGAACTGCAATACTTTCCGTTATTTCTAATATTAAACGGTTCGGAGGAAAACCAGTCCTCTTTAAAATGCTACGTACAGACAAAATAAAACGTTTCTGCATTAATTGTTGTATAGATAAATTTACAGATAACTTTAGTCCTTCTTGGTAATTTGGCAATGTTTTAAACAATCGGCATGACTTTTCTAATACCCAGTCTCCTAGCTTTATAATAAGTCCAGACTCTTCAGCAACAGGGATAAATTCGCTTGGTGAAATAGGTCCGTCTTCTGTCATACAACGTACTAGAGCTTCTATACCAGAATATCTCTTCGTTTTCAAATCAATAATAGGCTGCAATGCTACATCTAACTCTTCATCACGAATTGCCTTTTGTAAAGCAAACTCAACTTTCATTCTACGATTTATTTTCGCGCGTAGCTCATCTGTAAAGAAACATGCAGCGTTTCTCCCCTGTTCTTTTGCACTATACATAGCTAAGTCAGAGTTTTTCAATAAAGTTTCCACATCTTGTCCGTCTTGTGGATAAGAACAAAGTCCTAGACTAGCTGAAATGTATACTTCATGGCCTTCAAGTATAAATGGTGCCTGGAAACATGACAACACAGATGTCGCTAACTGACTCATATCATCTTGTCTATGATTTTTTGTTAACAGCACAAATTCGTCGCCACCTAGCCTAGCCAGAACATCTTTCTCTCCTAGTACATAATGCAACCTTGAAGCAACTTCGCTTAAAAGTAAATCTCCTATCATATGACCTAACGTATCATTTACTAATTTAAAACGGTCCAAATCAAAGTAAATCATACCAAATTCTTTTTTATCTGCAATCAATTTATTAACGGTCGTTATTAATTGTAAACGGTTAGGCAAACTCGTTAAAGCATCGTGATAGGCAAGTTCCCTATAACGACTTTCACTTAGCCGTAATCTATGTTCCGCTTCTTTTCTACTACTAATATCATTTCGAATTGCGATAAACTGGTATGGCTCTCCTTTTTCATTTAAAAATGGAACAATTGTTGTTTTGACCCAATAATATGTACCATCTTTTGCTCGATTCCGAATCTCACCTGTCCATACTTTCCCATTCAAAATACGTTTCCATAAGTCTTGAAAAAAGGTTTTTGGATGATGTCCTGAATTTAAAATACGGTGATCTTTTCCAATTAATTCTTCTCTTTTGTATTTAGAGATTTCACAAAATTTATCATTTACATATGTAATAAGACCTTTTCGATCTGTAATTGCAACAATTGAAGACTCATCTAATGCTAACTTTAAATCTCGCAATGAAGAGTCATATAATGCATGACCTCTCTGTTCTAGCATGCGCATCTCTCCTTGCTTCTATCTGACTAAAACACAACCTGTTTCTCTTCATAGAAATAGAGATATTTCATTTTCTAATACTAGCCCATTACATAAATTATCTTTTTAAATAGACCGATTAAAATAACATAATATTATTTGTAATAAAAAGCAATATTATACCGTTCCAATTATAACTAGTAGCTTCTCATCTCCCTAATTATTTCGCGCCTTATTATACTGCAATCCCTTTAAGTGGCTCTATGCAAGCCTTGTTTCCAACTAATACCACTCACATCTAATCTCTTTGTTTTTAATAACGAAATAGAAATTAGAACATACTACATAACTATTCACGAATAATAATATAAAACTCTACATCAATGTATATGTTTTTGAATTACAATAACAAAATATTAACATATTTTCACCTTAATTTTGGAAGTATTTTATAAATAAATACCGTATTAAACTAAAAAAGAGGCTAGCCTCTTTTTTAGTTTAATACGAATATGGTATTTGCTGATAACCTGGGTATGGCATTGGATACGTTACAGGGTATGGTGATGGATAAGCTACTGGATATGGAGCCGGATAATATCCTCCACTTGTTGCACCTGTTAATGCACCCGCTGTCAGTCCGCCTAACACTCCTCCTGCAAAGCTTCCAGGGAAAAATCCGCCTCCCCATGAACTACCACCACCCCAGCCCCATCCGCCTCCGTGATGATGATGGTGATCATAGTGATTGTGTCCTCCATGGTGATGATGTCCGCCGTTATGATTGTGCCCACCATGATTGTGTCCTCCATGATGATTCCGATAGTACAATCCATTATTTTCTATATAATTCATGTTTCTCCGCTCCTTTTCGATTTTTTCATTTTCATATGCGTTAAGAGTGAGATAAAAAATGGGATAGTACACTGTATGTAGGACAAATGCGGAAAGTATAGGTGAAATGTCTATATTTTGTAAAAAAAGCAAAACACCTTATAATAAAGATGTCATATTACATCTTCTATTTAAGAAGTCTATATTGAAAAAAGATTAGGGGAATTATATAGAAATGAAGAAGCCTATCGTTCAATTACTATTAATATTTACAATTGTATCTATCGTTCTGTTCCTATTAAATACATCGTATATCTCGTTATATACATTTGTCGGTGCTCTATGGTCCATCACAATCGTAGGAATTTCATTCGTTATTTTTATAGAAAATAGATCTCCACAAAGTACATTAGCATGGTTTTTAGTATTAGCACTTCTTCCTATTATAGGTGTGCTTTTATACGCTATTTTCGGACGCAGCCGCTGGAGAAGAAAAAAACATCTCCATCGTTCAGAAGAACAAAGAAAATTATTCCGTGAAATATTAGAAGGAAGAAGACTAGAGTTATTACTCACAGTCCCACTAAATGAACGTTCCTTACATTTAACAGAAGTCATACAAAAATTTGGGGGCGGTCCTGCCGCAGATAAAACAAATACAAAACTTTTAACAAACGGAGATCAAACATTTTCAGAAATTTTGCGAGCTATAGAGCAAGCAAAACATCATATACATATTCAATACTACATTTATAAATCTGATGAAATTGGTACAAAAGTTCGAGATGCTTTAATACAAAAAGCAAAAGATGGTGTTATTGTACGCTTCCTTTATGATGGCCTTGGAAGTAACACGCTAAGAAGACGATTTTTACAACCTATGAAAGAAGCTGGGATTGAAATTGTAGAATTTGACCCTATTTTTTCAGCTTGGTTACTTGAAACTGTCAATTATCGTAACCATCGAAAAATTGTTATTGTAGATGGAAAAATTGGTTTTACCGGAGGACTCAATGTCGGCGATGAATATCTTGGCCGTTCAAAGAAATTTCCTGTTTGGCGTGATAGTCATTTAAAAATAGAAGGAAAAGCATTATATAAATTACAAGCAATCTTTCTAGAAGACTGGCTCTATGCCTCTAGTGGTTTAAATACTTATTCCTGGGATCAATTCATGAATAGACAATACTTCCCAGGTAAAGAGATTTCAAATGCAGAAGGTGCTGTTCAAATCGTAGCAAGCGGACCAAGCTCCGATGATAAAAGTATTCGTAATACATTATTAGCTGTTATGGGCTCTGCAAAAAAATCAATTTGGATTGCTACACCCTACTTTATTCCAGATCAAGAAACTTTAACATTATTACGCTTAAGTGCAATTGCCGGAATAGATGTACGGATTTTATATCCAGGTAAAAGTGATAGCATCATTAGTGATCAAGCATCTCAATCCTATTTCACTCCGCTTTTAAAAGCTGGTGCTTCTATTTACAGTTATAAAGATGGTTTTATGCATGCAAAAATTGTACTCGTTGATGATACAATTGCAACGATTGGAACAGCAAACATGGATGTACGTAGCTTTGAATTGAATTACGAAATTATTAGCGTGCTTTATGAATCAAAAACAGTTCACGATATTAAACGTGATTTTGAAGAAGACTTTAAACATTCAACTGAAATTAAATGGAACTCTTTCCAAAAAAGAAGTATAAAAAAACGCATATTGGAGTCTTTCATGAGGCTCATTTCTCCTTTACTGTAAGCAATCAACTTCATCTTGATTGCTTTTTCTTTTCCCTTTATCCTCCTTCCTTTTCTTTGCATACCATATTAAAACAAGTTATCATAAGATGTATTACTTTATGAAAATAATGTTAGGTGGGAAATACATGTTAGAACAATTTCATATACATTCTGATTTAAAACAACAGCTTTCTACGATTCATGAAAAGAATAAACAAGAAGCTGGTGAAAATGCACATTTAATCGGAACGAAAATATATAAAGCGTCTGATAATAGCATTATTGAAGATGCGATTACAGCACTTCTTCTTGGCAAGAACATTCTATTAAAAGGACCGACTGGTAGTGGTAAAACAGTACTAGCGGAAACTCTTTCTTCTTTATTCCAAAAACCAATGCATAGCATTAACTGCTCTGTCGACTTAGATGTAGAAGGTATTTTAGGATACAACACACTACAAACGAAAGATGGTGCATCTGAAGTTTCATTCGTTAACGGTCCTCTTATGAAAGCAATGAAGAACGGTCACTTCCTATATATTGACGAAATCAATATGGCAAAACCTGAAACTTTACCGCTACTTCACGGCGCATTAGATTACCGTAAAATGATCACAAACCCATTTACACAAGAGGTTGTATACGGTGATGACGAATACCGTGTAATTGCTGCGATTAACGAAGGTTACGTTGGAACAAGTGAACTAAATGAAGCATTAAAAAACCGTTTCGTTATTATTGAAGTTCCTTACATTCAAGGTGACACATTAAAAGAACTATTATTAGCAGAATCAAAATTAAATGATGTTGCAACAATTGAAAAGTTTGTTGCATTTGCAAGCGACCTTATGCCTTTAGCTCGCGATGGACGTGTAAGTGAAGAAGCAGCAAGTATTCGTGGTATTATCGACGCATGTGATTTAGGTGTATATATTCCTGTTATGCGCGCTATTGAACGAAGCATAATTGCAAAACTTAATGATGAAACAGAACAAATGACTGTCCGTGAATTAGCAGAAAGTTATTTCTTTGAGGGATAATTTATGAGACAAATTTTTAGTGACAAAAAAATTGATGCGTCGCTGTTTCTACAAATGGAAAATTTAATGTATGCCCTTCTAAAAGAAGACGATGCCTATCTTGAATATGGCTATAAAGCATACTACGACGAAATTGAAAAGAAAGTTGTCATTAGTCACTTTTGGGATGATCGAAAAGAAGAAGATACAGTAATCGGATTAAAAAGCGAAGTGTTCTTAAAAGCACTTGGTAATAAACATTACTCGGACATGACTTTAATTCGTTCGTATGCGATTGAATTGCAAGAATCGCCCCTAAAAAAGTTTTTAACACAATTATTTGTTCTATTAGAAGATTTACGCGTTGAGGAAATCGTAAAGAACTTACGTCCTGGCACGAAACATATTTTTAAACGTCGAAAAGAAATGTACCGCAATTATTTCGGCTCTCAAAATGAAATAAACCGCGTTCGTAATTATCACGGTGATCGTCTATTTTGCCTATGCTATCTTTCATTAACGAGCGATAAATATGAAATGTTTAATAATGAATATTTTGAGCAAATTGAAGCGATTTTACATGAAACATTCCAAGCACGTAATACAGAAGATATTATGTATATCGTTGAGAAAATTCGCTATCGCTTAGAGGCGCTTCTTGAAAGTGATATGCTTAACAACTATTTCGGACATGCTCCACTTTACTTATCTGTTCTTGCAGACGAAAAGAACTGTCGCGTCGAAGATTTAGCAAATGATGATACGCAGCTTATAGATGACGATGAAAATAAAAACAAAATGGATGAGAGTTTCTCCACATGGCATCGTGAAAATAAAAATAACGAAAACGAGAACTTTTTACGCTTTGAATTAGAAAGCGGAACAAAAACAAACATGATGGGCGATACTGCTCGTGAATCAGAAGATGGCGACCAAGCACTTGGTTCTGTACAAGGTACTTCTCAAAAAAGTACACAATCCAACTTTGATGGCGCTGATACAGAAGAAGCAAGGGCTTCACACGCTTCTAGCCAGCACGACGGTGCATATGGGAAGTATAATGTAGGTGCTTCTCATACATTTAAAGAAGCTCGCAAAGTAAATATTGATGAGAAAAAAGATTACCAAGCTATCAAATCAGTCGTCAATAAAGATGTAAAAGAATTAAAGAAAATTATCGAAAAAACGATTGAAAATAAAACGAATGCGAATAGTGATAAATATTACGGAAGACTTCGTAAGAAATTCCTTCGTATTTATACCGAAAAACAACCACGGATGTTTTATAAAAAAGGACAAGAGTCACAAGAACTCGATGTTGCATTCCAACTGTTAGTTGACTGTTCTGGTTCTATGTATAACAAAATGGAAGAAACGAAGAAGAGTGTTGTACTATTCCATGAAGCTTTAAAATCTTTAAAAATCCCGCACGCTATTAGCGGATTTTGGGAAGATGCCTCTAGCGCTAAACCTGAAGATAAGCCGAACGTTATCCATGAAGTTGTAAATTATAAAAACTCAACGTTACCAAACGTTGGTCCAGAAATTATGCAACTTCGTGAAGAAGAAGATAACCGCGACGGATATATTATTCGTATCGTTTCTGAAAAGCTTGCCAAAAGACCTGAGAAACATAAATTCTTACTAGTCTTCACAGACGGTGAGCCTTCTGCGCTAGACTATCAACAAGACGGAATTTTAGATACGCATGAAGCTGTTAAACTCGCGCGTAAAAGTGGTATGGAAGTAATCGGTATCTTCATCGAAGAAGGCGAAGCGAAAGAAGCAACTTATCAATTGATGAAAAACATTTATAACCATCACTTCTTAGTTGCAAATCATGCTGAAGATTTACGATTGAAGATTAAACCATTGCTGAAAAAACTATTACTGAAGACGATTGAATAGAAAACAGGAGCCTTGTGGCTCCTGTTTTTTCGTTCAATTACTTTGTTTCTGGTTGAAACTTGTATGGAATGGCTACTTCTAACAAAGATTCAAATCCTCCGTCATAGTATGGGAAGCGCTCATTCGCAATTGTTCGATCCACCCACTCTATTGCAGAAATTTCACCTTCATCTTCCGCAATAAGTTCACCTTTTACTACATTCGCTCGGAATGTAAAAAATAGCGCATGATTCCCTGATTCTTCAAAGAATTTTTCATTAATCGCAACAAGTCCAGCTAACGCAGCAGTTAAACCTGTCTCTTCTTTCACTTCTCTTATTAGTGCTTCCTCTAATATTTCACCTTTTTCCACAGCCCCGCCTGGCAATGACCAAACGTTTTGTTCTACATTATGTACCATTAATATTTTATCTGTTTCTTCGTCATGTATTAGTGCATATACGACATCAACTCTCTGCATAAGGCTTCTCTCCCTCCAAAAATGATGAAGAGCCGATTCCTAAGAATCGACTCTTCCTATTAATTCATCACTAACTCAGCTGCAAGCTTTTTTTTTAACTTAGCCAGCATGTCAGTTGTCATTTTATCTAAATCGTATTCTGCTTTGAAGCCCCACTCTTTCATTGCTGCTGTTGCGTCAATAGAGTTTGGCCAGCTATCAGCGATTGTTTGACGAGCTGGATCTACTGCATAATCCATTGTAAACGTCGGAATGTGTTTACGAATTGACGCTGCAATTTGCTCTGGCTCGAAGCTCATTGCTGTAATGTTAAATGCATTTCTATGCACTAGCTTACTTGGATCAGCTTCCATTAATGAAATGATCGCTTGTAAAGCATCAGGCATATACATCATGTCCATGTACGTTCCTTCAGCAATGTATGAGGTGTATGCACCTTTTTTAATCGCCTCATAATAAATTTCAACTGCATAATCAGTTGTTCCGCCTCCTGGAGGAGCTACGTAAGAAATTAAACCTGGGAAACGGACACCGCGCGTATCTACACCAAACTTTTGATAATAATAATCACATAGTAATTCTCCTGCTACTTTGTTTACCCCATACATCGTAGTAGGACGCTGAATTGTATCTTGCGGTGTATTATCTTTTGGCGTCGATGGACCGAATGCACCGATAGAACTTGGCGTGAAGAACTTACAGTTTAATTCACGAGCTGCTTCTAGAGCATTTACAAGTCCACCCATATTTAAATTCCATGCAAATAACGGATTTTTTTCTGCTGTTGCTGAAAGTAAAGCTGCTAAATGAATAATTGTATCTACTTCATTACGCTTTGCGATATCATGTAGTTTTTGTCCATCTGTTACATCTAACGTTTCAAATGGACCAGACGTTACTACTTCACTGTCTGTTTCACGAATATCTGTTGCAATAACATTTGATGCGCCGTATACATCACGAAGTTTCATTACTAGTTCAGAACCAATTTGCCCTAAAGAACCGGTTACTAGAATTTTTTTCATTTTCCCCACTCCTCATTTGCAAGCTATTCAAAAGATGTCGTTACTTAAATGATGCCCATTTCTTTCCCTACTTTTTCATACTTACGAATTGCTTCATTTAACATTTCTTTCGTATGAGCTGCTGTAGGCATATTACGAACACGACCTGTTCCTTTTGCTACAGTTGGGAACACGATAGATTTTGCGTATACGCCTTCTTCATTTAGACGTTTACTAAATTCTTGTGTTAATACTTCGTCCCCAATAATACAAGGTGTAATTGGCGTTTCACTTTCCCCAATGTTAAAGCCAAGTTCTTTTAACCCTTGTTTTAAATAGCGACCGTTTTCCCATAGACGATCATGTAACTCTGTGCTTTCCATTAAGATTTCAATTGATCTCATGCAAGCTGCCGCATCAGCTGGTGTTAATGCTGTAGAGAATAAGAATGGACGTGAACGAACTTTTAACCAGTCAATTAAGTTTTGTTTCCCTGCTACATATCCACCAATTACCCCAATTGCTTTTGATAATGTACCAATTTGGAAATCAACTTTATCAGAAAGACCGAAGTGCTTTACAGTTCCTGCACCTTTTCCAAGTACACCTGAACCGTGTGCATCATCTACGTATGTCATTAAATCTAACTCTTCTGCAATCTCAACAATTTCTGGTAGTTTTGCAACATCTCCATCCATTGAGAAAACACCGTCTGTAATTACCATTAATTTATTATAAAGACCTGATTCTTTCGCCGCGATTGCTTTTTGGCGTAAATCTTCCATATCAGAATGTTTATAAACAATAATTTTTGCTTTTGATAGACGACTACCGTCAATAATAGATGCATGATTTAATTCGTCTGAAAGAATCGCATCATTTTTATCCATAACAGCTGAAATCGCTGCCATATTACAGTTAAATCCTGATTGATAAGCAATTGCTGCTTCTGTATGTTTAAACTTTGCAATTGTTTCTTCTAACTTAATATGCAAATCTAAAGTACCGTTAATTGTACGAACAGCCCCTGCTCCAACACCGTACTTATGAATAGCACCAATTGCTGCTTCTTGCAAACGGCTATCTGTTGCTAATCCAAGATAGTTGTTTGAAGATAAGTTAATATATTCTTTTCCGCCAATTGTAATGATTGGTCCATTCGAACTCTCAAGCGGATCAATTACGTTATAAAGCCCCTTTGATTTTAAATCCTCTAAATTTTCTTCTAAAAATTTCGCAAGTGTTTTACTAGACATTGTGAAGCCTCCCATCGTTCATGTAAGCGGATTATTGTCTTAATAGTTCTAATAATCCCTCTACTAGCTTAACACGTTTTCAGAATTTATTATAGAAAAATAGTTTAAAGTAACCGCTTACAATTCTAGATTATATATGATTCATTACAATAAATCTATCATTTACTTTTCATATTTGATAGAATTAAAAAAATATTTAGGGAGGCTTCAAACATGGCATTTACAGAATCTGATGTATACAATAACACAGCATTTTTCGAACAATATATGAAACGAAGATACCGAGAAAATAGCCCAAATGAATCCATTGAAAAACCAGTATTCTTTCAGCTCATTGGTCATGTGCAAGGAAAACAAATTCTCGATTTAGGCTGTGGTGATGCTAAGTTTGGTGCGGAATTATTAGAGAAGGGATGCTACTCTTACACCGGCATTGAAGGCTCCGAGCTTATGTATGGAAAAGCTAAAAAACAACTAGAAAATAAAAATGGATCTGTTCATTTTTTAAACCTCAAAGATTATACCTATCCCTCTTCCACTTTTGATTTAGTAACCTCTAGACTCGCCTTACATTATATTGAACATCTTGATATCATTTTTCAAAATGTGTTTCAAACTTTAAAAACAAATGGCACCTTTACCTTTAGTGTTCAACATCCCGTTATTACTTCTTCATTTGAAAGCTTACAAACAAGTGCTAAAAGAACGAGTTGGCTCGTCGATGATTATTTTAAACTAGGCAAACGGGTTGAACCATGGATTGACCAAGAAGTTATTAAATATCATCGTACAACGGAAGAGTATTTCACATTATTACAGCAAGCCGGATTTACCATTACATCATTAAAAGAAGCTACACCAAATCCAACCTATTTTCAAGATGAAGAAGAGTATAAACGTCGCTTACGTATTCCTCTCTTCCTGTTATTTTCTTGTACCAAATAAAAAAAACGATGACTCACTCATCGTTTTTTTTATCTCATTGCCTGAGCAACTTCTTTAACTACACGTCTTCCTCTTCCGTGAGGGATACAAAGCGGTGTTCCAAACAACGGATCCGTAATAATTTGACACTCCATTCGGAATACATCACGTACTAGTTTCTCATCTACCACTTCTTCAGGTTTACCTTGTGCATATATTTGTTTATCTTGAATTGCTACAATGTTATCTGCATAGCGGCATGCTAAATTCAGATCATGTAATACCATAACAATTGTTCTTTGTTCTGTTTCATTTAATTCGAATAATAAATCTAACACTTCAATTTGGTGAGTCATATCTAAGTATGTAGTTGGCTCATCCAGTAAAATGATATCTGTATCTTGTGCAAGTGTCATTGCGATCCAAGCACGTTGACGCTGCCCACCTGAAAGAGCATGCACATCACGCTCAGCAAATTCTGTCATACCTGTTGCTGCAAGTGCCTTCTGTACCCTTTCCTCGTCTTTTTCTGACCATTGCTTCAGCCATGTTTGATATGGATAGCGTCCTTGCTTTACAAGTTGTAATACTGTAAGTCCTTCTGGTGCTTGTGGTCCTTGCGGTAAAATCGCCATTTGACGAGCAATTTGCTTCGTTTGCATACTTTGAATTGCTTGATTATCTAACAAAATATCACCATTTGTTGGCTTTAATAATCTGGCTAGTGAACGTAATAAAGTTGATTTCCCGCAACCGTTAGAACCGATAAAAATTGTAATTTCACCTTTTGGAATTTCTAAGTTCAGCTCATCAATAATAATTGTTTCACCATAAGACAACGTCAAGCGTTTCGTCTCCAATGCTTTTTGCATATTCATCTCCCTTTATGAATTCCGACTTTTATAAAGTAAATAAATGAAATAAGGTGCACCAATTGCTGATGTAAATACCCCTGCTGGAATTTCAAGTGGTGTGAAAATTGTACGCCCTATTAAATCTGCAGCAAGTACTAGAATTGCACCGACAATAGCTGCAACTGGGAGTAATGCACCGTATAAAGAACCAACTAATCTTCGTGAAATATGAGGTGCCATTAAACCGACAAATCCAATCCCTCCGGCAAAAGCTACCGCACCACCAATTAAAGCTGTACTAAGTAATAACATAAATACACGCGACTTCGTTAAAGGAACCCCAAGTCCTACCGCTATATCATCCCCTAGCTCTTGTGCATTTAAATGCCTAGCTGCGATAAATGATATTACTGTTAAAATGAGAACCCAAGGCGCAAGTACCATAACATTTTGCCAAGAAGAGCCGTAAACGGTACCCGTAATCCATACATTCGCTTGGCTCGCTTGATAAATTGGTGCTAGTAACATAAATAATGTTGTCGCCGCCTTCGTTAATGCCCAAAATCCAACACCAATTAAAACGAGACTAATTGGTGATAATCCATCATTTTTCCATGCAAATAAGTATACAAAAACCGCTACAATCGTTGCTCCTGCAAAAGCTGCGAGCGGCATATAATGAATACTTACCGTTAGTGCATTATTTTTATCACTAAATAGCGCTAAAAATAATACAACTGCGACACTTGCCCCGCCCGTAATCCCGATGATATCAGGAGAAGCAAGCGGATTTCGAACGAGCCCTTGTAAAATACAGCCCGCTACCGCAAGCGCAATTCCTACGAGGATAGCAATTAAAATACGTGGCATACGAAACTTATTTACAACCATATTTGACATTGCATCGCCATTTCCGGTAATTGCTTGCCATACGTCATAAGGAGCAATTTTCATGTCTCCCATACCTGCGCTCGCAAAGAATAATCCTATTAAAACAACTAGTAAACTTAACAAGACGAGACAAGCTCGTTTATACATTAAAAACGAGAGCTCGCCTTTTCCTATACGAAACGGAATATATTTCTTCATTTGCTAAGCCCTCTCTTACGTGCAATATAAATAAAGAACGGTGCTCCAATAAATGCTGTCATAACTCCTACTGGTACTTCTTGTGGCATAATGACATATCTTGCTGCTATATCAGCCAATATTAGTAGTATTGCCCCTAACAATCCGCTATAAGGTACTCTCCATCTGTGGTCAACTCCAACAAGAAATCTAGCAAAATGCGGAGTAATAATTCCAATAAATCCAATTGGGCCAGCAACCGCAACTGAACCACCAGACAATAGTACAATAATAAGTAACACGAATGATTTCATTAAAATTGTTCGTTGTCCAAGTCCTTTCGCGACGTCTTCTCCCATCATCAATGTATTTACTTTCCCTGCCATCATAAGAGATGCAATCCATCCTATTAATAAATACGGGAATACAGATTGTAAAATTTCTAACTTTCTCCCTTGCACAGATCCGGCAAGCCAAAATAATACCTCTTCAAGCGCTTTTTCATTTAACACAAGTAATCCTTGTGTTAATGATGAAAATAACGCACTAATTGCGACCCCTGCTAACGTTAACTTCAGAGGAGTAGTCCCTTCTTTTCCTAAAGAACTAGAAGCAAATACAAGTACAGCGGCAACCGCCGCTCCTAAAAAGGCAATCCATGTGAAAGCTGATAATGATGTTACTGAAAAGATTACAATTGCTACAACTATGAAGAACGCAGCACCTGAATTTAATCCAATAAAATCTGGAGAAGCAAGTGGATTCTTAGTTAAAGTTTGCATAAGACAACCCGCGATGGCTAAACTAGCACCAACACTTGCTGCTATAAGTGCCCTTGGAAGGCGCACATTTTGAATAATAATATGTTCATTAGAACCATTAAAATGGAAAAAAGCATCTAGCGCTAATTTCCAGCTCGTATTTGTATATCCGAAAATAATACTTCCCCAAATACAAATAACGACTGCAATGATTCCAACAAATAATCCAATCCATTTTGCTTGATTTGTTTTTAATAACATGCAGCGTTTCCCCTTCAATGTATAATGATACGTTGTAAGTGTATTTCAACTTAATTCTTATTGTCAACGGAAATGAGAATTATTTTCAACCATATGTATTGACAATCAAAAGATAAAGGCTTAATATCATGCTTGCTATTGAAAAATATTCTCAACATGTAGGGGGTACATAATGAATTTCATGCGGAAAAAATCGTTTACAGTATTTGTATTTTTACTAGCATTTTCAATGCTTTTAAGCGCTTGTGGAAAATCAAATAACAAAGAAGAATCTACAAAAGAAGATAATAAAAAAGAAGTGGTTACTGTAGAACATGCAATGGGTAAAACAGAAGTTCCTGCTAATCCAAAACGTGTAGTTATCTTAACAAATGAAGGAACTGAAGCTTTACTTGAATTAGGTGTGAAACCAGTTGGTGCTGTAAAGTCTTGGACTGGTGACCCATGGTATCCACATATTAAGGATAAAATGAAAGATGTAAAAGTTGTTGGTGATGAAGGACAAGTTAACGTTGAAACAATTGCTTCTTTAAAACCAGACTTAATTATCGGTAACAAAATGCGTCACGAAAAAGTGTACGAACAACTAAAAGCAATTGCACCTACTGTGTTCTCAGAAACATTACGTGGGGAATGGAAAGATAACTTCAAATTTTATGCAAAAGCATTAAATAAAGAAAAAGAAGGTCAAAAAGTTGTAGCTGATTACGAATCACGTATGAAAGATTTAAAAGGCAAACTTGGCGATAAAGTAAATCAAGAAATCTCTATGGTTCGTTTCATGCCTGGTGATGTTCGTATTTATCATGGCGATACATTCTCTGGTGTTATTTTAAAAGAACTTGGATTTAAACGTCCTGGAGATCAAAACAAAGATGATTTTGCAGAGCGTAACGTATCTAAAGAGCGTATTTCTGCAATGGATGGTGACGTATTATTCTACTTCACATTCGATAAAGGAAATGAGAAAAAAGGATCTGAACTAGAAAAAGAATACATAAACGATCCTCTATTTAAAAATTTAAATGCCGTAAAAAATGGTAAAGCATACAAAGTCGACGATGTTATTTGGAATACAGCTGGCGGTGTAATGGCTGCTAACCTATTACTAGATGATATCGAAAAGCGCTTTGTTAAATAATTTCATTCTAACCAGCTCTCTCTTTGATGGAGCTGGTTTTTTCATTTCACTGAAGTGTCACATTATTTCATTTTGTATTTTTATTCCCAATATGTTATATTATAAAAGTAAATAAAATATATTTTCTCTATATCAGAATAAATGTTTTAATCTAAATTTTCCGATTAATCACTATTTTATTTTCTTTTAGAATTCAATTATTACATTTGAAAACGCTTATCATCTCGTTTTCAGGGCAAAATACAGTAACGGTTGAAGAAAAATAGAACTTTTTTAGAAATTTTCTTTCTATTTCCATATAATTCTATTGACTTCTAAATATTTTGTAAATTAAAATGATTACATAAATATCCGTTATACAGGATTAGGGGGAAACAAACATGGATGCAGCTTTAAAATTAGACAAAGCTGGAGAGCAACAATCACCAAAAAAACATCCACCAGGGTTATACTTGTTGTTCTTTACAGAGGCATGGGAAAGATTTAGTTATTACGGAATGCGTGGCTTATTAGTTCTTTATTTAACAACGAGCTTAGTAAGCGGCGGTTTAGGATTTGATAAAGCAGTTGCAGTTCAAATTTACGGTATTTTCACAATGCTTGTATATTTCACACCTATTATTGGTGGTTGGTTAACTGACCATTTCATTACGAAGCGACATGCCATTACTATTGGTGGTATCATTATGGCGCTTGGTAACTTCGTACTATTTTCAATGAATACGAAAACTGGACTATTTTTAGGATTAGGATTATTAGTTATCGGTAACGGATTCTTCAAACCGAATATTTCGACTTTATTAGGTCAATTATATAGCGACAACGATTCTCGTCGTGATAGTGCCTTCACTATCTTCTACATGGGGATTAACTTAGGAGCTCTTATCGCTCCATTCATTTGCGGGTACTTCGCAGATTATAGATACGGTTTCTTAACAGCTTGTATCGGTATGATTATTGGACAGATTGCATTTAACTTATTAGCACCTCGTTACTTAGGATCAGCTGGAACAACAGTTGTGGGTAAAAAATCTAAAGAACAAAATGCAAAAGCTGTTGAGAAAAAACCTTTAACACCACAAGAGAAAAAACGTACTGTTGCAATTTTAATTTTAACTTGTTTCGTTGTATTCTTCTGGGCAGGCTTTGAACAAGCTGGTAGTTCTTTAACACTTTACACAGATAAGTTCGTAGATCGTACAATTGGTGGATTTACAATTCCAACACCTTGGTTCCAATCTGTAAACCCACTATTCATTATCTTACTAGCATTACCTGTTTCTGCGTTATGGATTAAGCTTTCAAAAACAAAAAATGGTGATTTAAAAATCCCAACAAAAATGGCATTAGGTATGATTTTACTAGGGATTGGATATTTAGTTCTAACTTTAGCTGTTTTAAAAACTGGTAGCGATGAAGGTAACATTACAATGAAAGCAAACTTACTATTCATTGTATTCACTTACATGTTCCACACAATCGGTGAGTTATTCTTATCACCAATCGGATTATCTATGGTAAGTGCAATCGCTCCTGTTAAATTAGCATCATTATTAATGGGTGTATGGTTAGCTGGTACTGGCTTCGCAAACTTATTAGCAGGACAATTAGCCGCTTTCACTCAATCTTTAGGATATTTAGAAGTATTCGCAAGCATCGGTATTATCGTAATTGTACTGGGATTAGTACTTCTTATGTTCTCTAAGAAAATTGCACATATGATGGAATAACAAAAAGACGCTTCTAAAATTAGAAGCGTCTTTTTTATTATTTCTCCTCTAAAGCTGTCACGTCCACATGAACGCTCTCACCAGGATTAGATACATCATACACTTGAGCACTCCCCTTCTGCTCATCACAGCTCTCAATCCATACTGGTACGCCCTCATATGTAACGTCAATTCTACTTGAAGAAGATAAGATTTGTTTCACACGTTTCACATCCATACTAATATCCCTCCTTTTGCTTACTACACTCCTTTCTATTTTTTCTTTTCTTTTTAGAATATATTCCGTAAAGCAGCATGTTGATTGATAGTCATTTCTTCCTCACATGCTAATATTTACTCTCTCGCTACCTTTCTGACAAATAAAAAAAGACGTATATTCTACACGTCTTTTTCCATAATATTCAAATTTTAAGAAAATAATGTTTTTACTACCGCACTTACTTTATCATTATGGATTTGGTAATACACTTCTAATCCTCGTCTTTCAAAGCGCACTACTTTATTTTGCTTTAACTTCGTTAAATGTTGTGAAACCGTTGATTGCGGAATTTCTAATACTTCCTGTAGTTGTGTTACATTACATGTTCCTCTTTGCATAAGTTCCATTACTAGACGTAGACGAAGTGGGTGAGCTAACGCTCTTAACATTTGTACATCTTCTTCTGAAATACGACATTCGAATTGATTTTGGCTCATAAAGTTCCCCTCATTTTCGTTTTTATTTGCGTTTTTATGTTCTTTTTATTTATTTATATATCTGTTCTTATATTTCCTGTTACGACATAACTTTATCAACCTATAAAGCCGAAAAATTTTTCCATTTTCATCAACAAAAATTCAGGAAAAAATCCTTGTTGATTTTGAATATTATACTATATGATATAACGAAAAAGCAAAATAATGGCCTACGAATACTTTGCTTGCAAACGTTGTTTTATCAGGCTTTTTGTTATATTTTCACCTCATTGAAATGCACAGTAACGGTATTGTAAAATACCGTCTATAATTGATAACCTATCGTAATGTAGCTGAACTATACTTAACCTCTTTGTTACGCTAAAAGGAATTTTCAGTAAAAAGAGATGATGTGGTATTAAAAATTTGTTTCTAATTTTTTATTCGTATTGCAAGCGGTTGGACTGTTGTGCAAAATTTCCTATTAAATCCACTCACCATTCCTCCCTCACTAGATCAAACAGGACAGATCAGTTCATATATCAAACTTTATACTCGATATAAAAGATGGCATCTAATATACGCCTATAAGGAACATGCCATCTGAATAAGCAAAATAATATGCAAATAACTTATACAGCACACTTAAATTCATTTGAGTGTGTTTTTTGTCTACTTTATGAACAAAGCTTTTCTTTTAACACTATTATGGAATAATTATACTTTTTTACGTTGACAATAGTGTTGAAGGAGAATATACTAAGCATGTAAGTCGATTGTGAATAGTTTCACAAATAATGTGAATTTCTTCACATATAATAGATAGGAGTTGTCATTATTATGAGTACTTGGACACAAATTTATGACCCATTAAACAATATTTGGTTATCTGCACTAATCGCAGCACTTCCAATCTTTTGTTTCATCATTTGTTTAATGGGATTCAAAATGAAAAGTTACATGGCTGGTCTTTATAGTGTGATTGTCGCTATTATCCTTGCAATATTTGTTTATAAAATGCCAGCAACAGTAGCTGTAGCATCTGCCGGATTCGGTGTTTTATCTGGATTTTATCCAATTTGTACTATCGTTATCGCCGCAATTTTCCTTTACAAATTAACTGTTAAAACAGAGCAATTCAATATTATTCGCGATAGTACTTCAAGCATTACAAATGATCAACGTTTACAAGTATTATTAATCGCTTATTCTTTCGGTGCTTTCTTAGAAGGCGCAGCTGGTCTAGGGGTTCCAGTTGCTATTACAGCTGCACTACTTGTAGGTATGGGATTTAACCCATTAAAAGCAGCAGGTATTTGTTTAGTAGCTAATATCGCTGGTGGTGCTATGGGTGCTATGGGTATTCCAGTTACAGTACCAGCACAATTAACTGAACTTGACGCATTAACTATCGGTCGTCAAACTGTTCTTATTTTACCTTTCATTAGTATCATCTTACCTTTCTTACTTGTTTCAATGGTCGATGGAATTAAAGGTATTAAAGAAACTTGGCAAGGTATTCTTGTAAGTGGTGTTTCTTTCGCAATTACTCAATTCGCTGTAACTTACTTCTTAGGTGCAGAACTTACTAATATTTTCGCAGCCGTTGTAAGTATGATTGCTCTTGCATTATTCTTACGTGTTTGGCAACCAAAATCTTCTACTAAAGAAGAAAAACAAGAAACTAAAGTATCACATACATTCAATCAAATTTTATATGCTTGGTCTCCATTCGTATTCTTAACTGCATTTGTAACAATCTTTAACTTAAAACCGATTAAAGCTTTATTTGCTCCAGATGGTGCGTTAGCAAACTTAGTATTTAACATTCAGTTCCCTGGTCTTCATAATGCTGTTATGAAAACTACACCAATTACAAAAGCTGATACACCTTTCGCAGCTGTTTTCAAATTCGATGTATTCTCTTCTACAACTACTGCGATTGTACTAGCAATTATCGTTTCACTTATCGTTTACCGCGTAAAAGGTAAAATGGTTAAAGAATTAATGATTGAAACAATGAAAGAATTAAAAGCTCCAGTATATACAATTTGTAGCGTTATCGCTTTAGCTTACGTAGAGAACTACTCTGGTATGTCATCTACACTTGGACTTGCATTCTCTTCTACTGGTAATGCATTCCCAGTTCTTTCTCCAATCTTAGGATGGATTGGCGTATTCATTACAGGTTCAGTAGTTTCAAGTGGTTCTTTATTTGCACCACTTCAAGCAGTAACGGCAGACCAGTTAAACATCGTTCCTTCTACACTCGTTGCCTTAAACGTAGTAGGTGGTACAATGGCAAAAATGGTTTCACCACAATCTGTAGCAGTTGCTTGTGCCGCAGTTGGACTAGTTGGTAAAGAATCTGCTCTATTTAAAACAGCAATGAAATACAGTTTAATCTTCTTAGCTGTTATTAGCTTACTTCAATTAAACGCTGTATTTAATATCTTTTAAAAATAAAACACCGATCCAAATGGATTGGTGTTTTTCACATTACATTTTTTTATTTTTTAATAAAGAAGCTCCAGCAATTTCAGGGTGAGTCATTTCGAATGGATCTAAAATAATATCCAATTCCTCTTCTGTCAGTACACCATGTTCTAAACATAACTCCCTAACAGATTTTCCTGTTTCAATTGCTTCACGTGCAATACGAGATGCTGCTTCATAACCAATATGAGGATTAACTGCTGTAATAATTCCAACACTTTTCTCAACATATTGCTTCAGCAATTCTTCATTTGCTGTAATTCCTTCAATACAATATTCACGGAATACACGGAATCCATTATTCATAATACTTATAGATTGAATTAAATTAAATACAAGCACAGGCTCCATTACGTTTAACTCTAATTGTCCTGCTTCTGATGCTAAGCAAATTGTATGATCGTTTCCGATTACTTGGAATGCGACTTGGTTAATCACTTCTGCCATAACTGGATTTACTTTACCTGGCATAATCGATGAACCCGGCTGACGTGCTGGCAATTGAATTTCAGCTAACCCAACACGTGGACCAGACGCCATAATACGAAGATCGTTTGCAATTTTAGACATGTTCATCATACATACTTTAAGTGCTGCAGATACTTCTGTGTATGCATCTGTATTTTGCGTTGCATCAACTAAATGCTCTGCACCAACAAGTGGGAATCCACTAAACGTTCTTAAATGTTTTACTACTTGTTCAATATACGTAGGATTTGCATTTAATCCTGTACCAACAGCTGTCGCCCCCATATTCACTTCATATAAATGTTGACGAGACTGTTTAATTCTTTTTATATCACGCGCAAGCACTCGGCTATACGCTTCAAATTCTTGCCCAAGGCGAATTGGAACTGCATCTTGTAAATGTGTGCGTCCCATTTTAATAACGTGATCAAACTCTTTTGCTTTTTTACGAAAAGCAGAATGAAGTTCTTCCATTGTAATAAGAAGCTTTTCTAACATCATAAGAGTTGCAATATGAATCCCTGTTGGAAACGCATCGTTCGTTGATTGGGCCATGTTCACATGAGTGTTTGGGCTAATTTTCGCATACGCCCCTTTTTCATATCCCATACGTTCTAACGCTC
Organism: Bacillus sp. FSL L8-0152; assembly: GCF_038006365.1. NCBI lineage: Bacteria > Bacillati > Bacillota > Bacilli > Caryophanales > Bacillaceae > Bacillus > Bacillus sp. FSL L8-0152. The sequence goes on along the minus strand of NZ_JBBOVB010000001.1, from coordinate 677,275 downwards.
TATTCGCAATTACTTCATTTGTATTCATATTAATAGAAGTTCCGGCTCCGCCTTGAATAGGATCCACGATAAATTGATCATGAAACTTTCCATCAACAATTTCTTGCGCTGCTTCTGCAATTTCATATCCAATGTCTTTAGCTAAGTAACCAGTATCTATATTCGCAAGCGCCGCCGCTTTTTTCACAATTGCCATTGCTGTAATGAGTGATGGATGAATGCGATATCCTGTAATTGGGAAGTTTTCTACGGCACGTAATGTTTGTACACCATAATAAGCTGCACTTGGTACTTCTTTTTCACCTAAAAAATCTTTTTCTATACGTATATCCTTCGTTGCTATCATTTTTATCACCTATACTTTTTCATTCTAAATCCTTATCCAAAAAATCCGCCCTCTAAAAACACGAGTATCATTCAGAAGAATTTTTCAGTATCCACCTTCACTATATAGCACCTTTTTTGAAAGCGCAAACATTTATTTTTCTGTATATCCTTTTTATTAAAGTTTATAGAAAATCATTCTTCTACTTTCCTTATTTCCACTCGTTTAATTTGATGCATATCCTTTTCAAGGACTTTAAAATAAAAACCGTGTTTCTCAATAACATCTCCTTCAGCAACGATTTGTTTTTGTACCATAATCCAGCCACCAATTGTATCTACATCATCAGCAATTAAATGTATGCCAAGCAAATCATTTACTTCACTAATAAGCACTTTTCCCTCTACGATTTTATACCCTTCACTTACATGCTCTATAGGTGGATTCTCATCTTCATCGTATTCATCTCGAATTTCTCCAACAATTTCTTCTAAAATATCTTCTAGTGTAACAATCCCTGCTGTACCACCATATTCATCATACAATACAGCTAATGGAATGTGTTTTCTTTGCATTTGTAATAGCAAATCATGAATTGGAATATTTTCTAGCACTTCAATAACTGGCCTTGTATATGGCATAATCGAGCACTCCTCGTCCCGATTCCCATCCATATAACGAATAAATAAATCTTTTACATTAACCATCCCAATAATTTCATCTTTATCTTCACCAAATACAGGATATCTCGTGTACTTTTCTTGTGCGATTACTTTAATATGTGTTTCAAATGGTTCGTCCTCATATAAGCCTACAACTTCCGTACGAGGTACCATAATTTCTTTTGCTACTCTATTATCAAATTCAAAAATATTATTTACATATTTAAATTCCCTTTGGTTAATCTCTCCGCTCTCATAGCTCTCAGATAAGATTAACCTTAATTCTTCTTCTGAATGAGCTACTTCATGTTCAGAAGCTGGATGTAATCCGAATAAACCAGTAACAACCCTCGCTGAACCATTCAAAGCCCAAATAAACGGATACATAACTCGGTAAAAATAAATAAGTGGTTTCGATAACAATAAGCTAACTTGTTCTGCTTTTTGTATAGCAAATGTCTTTGGAGCAAGTTCCCCAATGACAACATGTAAAAATGTAATTACTGCAAAGGCAATAATAAATGAAACTGTACTGGAAATTGCAGGTGAGAATTGTAATTTTAAAAACAACGGCTCGAGTAAATGTTTAATAGTTGGTTCCCCTAACCACCCGAGCCCTAAAGCAGTAATTGTAATACCTAGCTGACAGGCCGATAAATATTCATCTAAATTTGAAGTTACCTTTTTAGCTGCCAGTGCACCTCGTCTTTTTTCGCTAACGAGTTGATCAATACGACTGCTACGTACCTTAATAATTGCAAACTCAACAGCCACAAAAAATGCTGTTAACCCAATAAGAATGACTACCATCAATAATTTTAAAATATCCACATATGTCCTTTAGCTTTCTTAGCTAAAGCTACACCTCCTTTTAAAAAGAAGTTTCACTTTAGTTTCTTCAATTATTGGAAAGCAACTCTATATAAAATCCACCAATTTTCAAACCTCATACAATTCTAAAGGTAAACCATCGGGATCTTGGAAAAAGACGAATTTCTTCTCCGTTATTTCATCAATACGGATCGATTCTGTCTCAACACCACATTGATTTAAATGCTTCACAGCTTCTTCTATATTTGTAACAGCAAATGCTAAATGTCTAAGACCTGCTGCTTCTGGAAAACTTTTGCGCTCAGGCGGATTTGGAAATGAAAATAATTCGATTTGATACTCTTCTCCTACACATAAATCTAATTTATAAGAATCTCGTTCCTTTCTATATACTTCATTCAGTTCTTTAAATCCTAATATTATAGTATAAAAATACTTTGACGTCTCATAATTCGAACAAATAATTGCAACGTGATGCACTCTACATATATTCATACTCTCTCTATTCCTTTCTTTACCAAAGATGCATATTCTCTCTTGAAATGAAAAACATATATAGCAGAATATCTCTTTTAGGGGGCTTATCATGAAATTCATTACTTTTTTCGTCGGACTAATTGTTGTTTTCTTGCTCGCTTATATTGCTAGCAATAATAAGAAGCATATTAAATTTAAACCAATTTTTATCATGCTTATTATACAGTTAATTTTAACCTATTTACTACTAAATACAGAAGTCGGCCTCATACTAATTAGAATCATTTCCAGTTTGTTTACCAAGCTACTCGAGTATGCTGCTGATGGAATAAATTTCGTATTTGGTGGTCTTGCAAATAAAGGTGAAATGCCATTTTTCCTTAATGTATTATTACCAATCGTCTTTATTTCTGTTTTAATTGGCATATTACAACATTTCAAAATACTACCATTTTTTATTCATTGGATCGGGTACTTTCTTAGTAAAATAAATGGTCTTGGGAAATTAGAATCTTACAACGCTATTGCCTCTGCCATTGTCGGCCAATCAGAAGTTTTTATTACAGTGAAAAAGCAATTAGCTCAAATTCCAAAACACCGTCTTTATACACTTTGTGCCTCTGCTATGTCAACCGTATCTATGTCTATCGTAGGTGCCTATATGACAATGATTGAACCTAAATATGTAGTAACTGCACTCGTTCTCAATTTATTTAGCGGTTTTATTATCGTACTCATCATTAACCCTTACGACGTTAAAGATGACGAAGATATTTTAGAAATCAAAGGTGAAAAACAAAGCTTTTTTGAAATGCTTGGAGAATACATTCTTGATGGTTTTCGTGTAGCCATTGTTGTCGGCGCTATGCTCATCGGATTCGTCGCATTAATTAGTTGTATTAATGACCTGTTCCTCATTATATTCGGTATTACGTTCCAACAATTAATCGGCTATGTATTTGCACCTATCGCATTCCTTATCGGTGTACCAAGTTCTGAAATTGTCGCAGCTGGCAGCATTATGGCAACGAAGCTTGTAACGAATGAATTTGTTGCAATGATGGACCTCAGTAAAATTTCTAATAGCCTTTCTCCCCGTACAGTTGGTATTATTTCTGTTTTCCTTGTGTCTTTTGCCAATTTCTCTTCCATTGGTATTATTTCAGGTGCGGTAAAAGGACTAAACGAGGAACAAGGAAACGTTGTTGCGAGGTTTGGCCTTAAATTACTATATGGAGCTACTCTCGTTAGCATTTTATCTGCAATTATCGTAAGCATTATGTTGTAATTAGGTAAAATTTTATCATTTTCTTATCCCTATCTTTTGTATACAATAACGAATAGGTGTCTTATAAATAATCAAGACATCTATTTTTTATACATGTACAATCGCTTTTATTTAGCGTAAAATATTTTTTATGTGTTTGAATACACTTCTAAATGTATACACTTTGATAGTTTTAAAGGAGAAAAAATGATGAAATCCGACACGAACAACAATACGCGAGCCAAAAAAGGACGCTCAAAGAAAAAACGCCTACTTTGGTTCCTTCTTATTCCATTACTAATTGTAGCACTTGGAGCAGGAGGCTACTCCTTCCATATATACAGTAAAGCAAAGTCCGTCTTAAATAATGCTTATGCTGAACTAGGTCGAGGAGATAAGTCCAGTAAACGTGAAAAAGCTGTTAAACCTATGACCGACAACATTTCCGTACTTATTATGGGTGTTGATGAAAGTGAAATTAGGGAAAAAGGTTATGGAAAAGCGACTCGAACAGATGCGTTATTACTTGCAACAATTAATAAAAACGATAAATCCGTTAAACTTGTAAGCATTCCACGTGACTCACGCGTCTACATTAAATCACGTGATAAATACGATAAAATTACACATGCGCACGTATTCGGTGGTGTAGACAGCACAATTGATACGGTAGAGAACTTTTTAGATGTTCCAGTTGATTACTATGTAAAATTCAACTTTAAATCCTTTATTAAAATTGTTGATTCTCTTGGTGGTATTACTGTAGACGTTCCAGTTGAGTTCACAGAGCAAAATAGTAAAGATGAAGCAGATGCAATTCATCTTAAAAAAGGACGTCAACATTTAAATGGAGAAGAAGCATTGGCGCTAGCTAGAACTCGTCATATCGATAGTGATTATATGCGTGGCCAACGACAACAGCTTGTATTAGAGGCCATTGCTGAAAAGGCACTATCTCTTAATTCCATTAATAAAATCGGTGGCCTACTAGACGCTGTCGATAAGGATTTAAAAACCAATTTAACGTTTGATGATATGATGACAATTACAAAAAATTCAATGGATTCAAATTTAAAGATGGAAAAAATGCAAGTAGAAGGTACAGATAAATATATAGGTGGTATTTATTATTACGTTCCAAATGAAAAAAGCGTCGACACTATTTCAACTACCCTTCAAAAACATCTCGGTGTTACGAATAAAAATGAACATAAAAAATTATAATAAAAAGGCTGCTAGATCTTTCTAGACAGCCTTTTTATTATATTTTTCAACATATTTTTCATACACATTGTGACAAGAAGTGACAATTATTACAGAGATGTAACATTTTTTATGAAAACATTACACACACAGTGAAAATAATAGTATACTAGTACGTACATAATGTTATTTTCATCATTTTTATACAAAAAATGTAATACATATATTTATACATAAATTTCTGGGGGGAAATAAATGAAGCTAAGTAAAATACTGATTGGTTCTGCAATTGCTGGGGGCATATTACTTTGTGTAGGCGGTGTTGGGGGATATCAATATGTATCCAAATTAAATAATCAATTAGATACTACTGCATTACCAAATACTACATTTGAAGGTATTTCTCTCGAAGGAAAAAATAAGAAAGATATTCAAGCAATTATTAATCAAAAGGTAACTGAGTTAGATCAAAAATCCCTTACCTACATATTCCAAAACGATAAACAAACTTACACATGGAAAGATTTAGGGATAAATTATAAAGAGAAAGATATTATTGACAAAATCTTCAAAGAACAAGAAGGAAACGTAATGGATCGTTACAAAATGCGTAAGCAAGCTGAAAACGGTGAATTAAAACGTGACTATAAATTAACACCACAATTAAATGCAACAGCTTATGAAACCTTTATAAAAGATAAATATAATGAAACATTAAAAAATCCTGTTAATGCAGAATTGAGTATTGAAGGCTCAACAGTAAATGTTAGTCAAAGCCAAAACGGAGAAAAAATTGATAAAGGGAAACTAAACGATTTAACAAACGAAGCTATTACTACTGGTAAATCAGATGTTACATTGCCAGTTACATTTATAAAACCAGAACGTTCTACAGAAGACATACAGAAAATGGGTATTAAAGAAGTCATCGCTGAATATTCTACTCCAATGGCCGGCCGTAACGGAAATCAATCATTTAACGTAAATAAGTCAGCCAATACTTTAAGTGGGGTTATTGTCGCACCTGATGAAACGTTTAGTTTTAACGGCCGCGTTGGCGTAACTGATGCTGCACATGGTTACAAATCTGCAGCAGTATATTCACAAGGTAAAGTAATACAAAGTGCAGGCGGAGGAGTTTGCCAAGTCAGTAGTACTTTATACAGCGCAGCTTTAAGGGCAGATTTAGGCATTGTTTCTCGAAGCAATCATTCTATGCCGGTAAATTATTTACCACTTGGGCAAGATGCAGCAGTAGCAGATTATGGTCCAGATTTAAAATTTAAAAATAATACGGGCAATCATATTTATATTCAAGCATTTTCAAATGGAGGTAGTATTACTACACGCATTTTCGGTACAAATACTGGTAAAAATGTTGAAGTTTCTTCCCAAGTAATTAGTAGGACTAGTGATAAAATCACAGCGGTTACGTATAAAAAAGTAACACAAAACGGGGCAGTAATATCAAATGGACAAATTTCAAAAAGCGTATATAAAAGCGCTCCAAAAGAATAGATAATATCAACCGAATAGCATAAAGAAAAAGGCGTGATTTAATCACGCCTTTTTCTTTTGCAGTAATAGTAAAAAAGTTTCAAGATGGTCTTTCGTTTCTTCTAAAGACCACATACGATTCCCTTCCTTCGCAGCTAATACACACGCCTCTTCCCACACGTTCTTTTTCTTCATATTTATTAATTCATCACGTAATTTCAAAACGATTTCTTCGTCTTCTTGTTCAATAAACTCTTCCATCACGCTTACTATTTCATCCTCATGAATACTTAACGTACAGTACGATTTAAGAAAGTATTGTAATGTCGTATACATAATGTACTCCCCCTTCTTATTTATCAGATGGATAAGAAGTAATAATCTTAAACCCTAATTCTCCTGACTTATCTCTTGCTAAAACAGTAACAGTTTTTACCAACTTGTCTTTTACACTCATATTTTTCTTTATTACCGTTTTTCCAACCGGGAATGAATGTGTTGTATTTAATACGAGACGAGCCTCTTTAGAATTTTTTAACCAGTCTTGAATTTCCTTATCATGCTGCTTCAAACTATCTTTTACAGCTTTCGTTGCTGTTTCCTTGTCATAGTATGTACTTGCTGCTGATACTTTATCTGTCTTCAAGCGATTCTTCAAATCTTCTTCTGATTTGCCTACATGTCTTTCAATCGTATGACCATTTTTAGGTGGCCCTTCCATTTCATCTAAAATATTATCACTAATTTTTTCTACTGATGTCGATTGATTCCCTGTTTGTTTCTCTGTTTTTTGTTCTTTTCCTGCACATCCACTTAAGATCAGCATTAGTGCCAATAAACCACTCAAGAAAAGACTACTTATTCGTTTCATCATATCACCTCTTTCATGATTATTATCGCAACTTCACTAAAAGTCAATTTCACAACGAAAAAATCTATCAGTTTTCATTTTTTTCATCTATTTTTCCATATTTACCCGCGCAATTTCATCAATCCTCTATTTTTCGACTTTTATAATATATACCCCCTATATTTTATGATTATTTCCCATATAAAAACAATGATAATATAACTATAAAACTCTTTCATACAAAGGTTTTTATAGTGTTTTTCAAAACATTTTAAAATACCCCTGTTTTTATATACCCAATACCCACATAAGGTATAAAGACCCCTTCTTATCAACGTTTTTCTACATTATGTAAATTTACCCTTGCCTATACAAACGAAATATGGTGTAATGCAAAAAAAGATAAAGGATTTTAAACAATGGCTGAAACGATTCAAAATTTCTTAACAGAATACTATTCAATCGCAATTCCACTTAGTATCTTAATTAACATCATCATTAGTCTTTTAGGCGTTATTCCTAGCATCTTTTTAACCGCCATTAATATACAGCTCTTCGGTGTAACAAATGGCACAATCATTTCGATCGCAGGTGAGGCCTTAGGGGCTATTATCTCGTTTTATATTTACCGCATAGGCCTTCAAAAGTTCACTCACGATAAAGTAAATAAGTACCCAAAGGTAGAGCGTCTTCTTTATGTACAAGGTAGAGAGGCCTTTCTACTCGTTCTATCGTTTCGATTGATACCTTTCATCCCATCAAGTATCGTGACTTTATTTGCAGCTCTAGGGAAAATGTCATTACTCTCCTTCAGTATTGCCAGTACAGTAGGTAAAATACCGGCATTATTGATTGAAGTATATTCGGCATACCAAGTCATGAACGGAACAAATGAAGCGAAGTGGATTGTGACAATCGCAGGTTGTATCGGATTATATTATTTGTGGAAAAAATGGAGAAAAAAATAAAGAAGGAGCCTATGCTCCTTCTTTATTTTTGAGGTATTTTATTAATAGCTATCCTTTAAATCCTTAGTTAATACCAACAGCACTAAACGATTGCTTAACTGCCGCTACTTCCGCAGAAGTCGCACCATATAAATCAGCTGCAGCTTGTACTGCACCAGCACGAGCTTGGCTAAATGTAGTAGATTGCGTGAAATATTGTGTGTTTGCACGGTAATAAATTGCACCTAACTTATCTTTACCAATGCCCGTTACAGTTACACCCGAATGCGTACCACCATTTGCTAATAAATAAGCTTGTTTATTAATGATACCACTGTTTGTATGAACCCCACCGTTATCACTAGTACCAGTGTAACGCTTAGAATAATGGTCTGGGTCACCATATTTCGCTGGATCACTCATAGAGCGAAGCGCATCTCCTGCTTTACCAGGCGTGTAAATATCTTCACCAATCTCCCAATCTGGGTTACGGTTATCATAGAATTCTACTAAAGTACCAAAGATATCAGAAATCGCTTCATTTAACGCTCCTGATTCATTTTGATAAATTAAGTCCGAGCTATTTTCCGTAACAGCATGCGTTAATTCGTGACCAATTACGTCAATTCCACCAGATAATGAAGTGAATGTTACACCATCTCCATCTCCGTATACCATTTGTGAGCCGTTCCAGAATGCATTATTATACTTACTTCCGTAATGAACTGTTGATTTTAACGGTGCCCCTGCATCATTAATAGAGTTTCTATTAAATGTAGCTTTATAATAATCATATGTTTTACCTGCATAGTAATGAGCATCTACTGCCGCTGCATCATACGCTGCATTGAAAACATTATCTGCATCTACCCATAAAGTTCCTGGCAATGTAGTACGATTTTTCGCATCATATGTGAAAATCGTTGCTCCGCGCGTATTATCTTGTAAGTAGTAAGATGAGCCAGATAATGTTGTATTGAGTGATTTCGTATCTCCTAATACACCTTTACCAGTTCCTACTTTATTTGTTCCTGTTACAGGTTTTACTACTGCTTTCGCATCCTGTTTAGGAGCCTCTTGCTTAATTGGTGATTTATCTTCATTTGCTACATGATCCAATTTATTATATTTATTTAATACTTTACCGCTGTCTGCTTCAATGAAATAGTAGTAGTTTCCTGGACTTGGATCTAAGAAATTTAGATTTACAACATATGCATATGTTGTTTCTTCACCATTTTGATATACATATAAGTCCGCTTTTGGTTCTACCTCATATTTCGGTGTTACCCCTAAATCTTGCTGCGCGATTTCAATTGCTTTTGCGCCTTCAATCTTATTTTTATTTTTTAACTTTTCCTTTTTGTCTAAATCAGGTGCAACTGTTCCAGACAATACTTTTAAAGAACCGTCTTTACTTACGTGAGCTACTTGAGTAGAACCCCATACAGGTACTCCTTCGTAGACTTGTTGCATACGTACTACTGTTGAATCAGTTACAGCATCTTTCTTCACTTGTTTCACTTTGAAAGAATCTTGCGCACTCTTTTCCCCTAGCTTGTAATCACCTTTTGCTGCGTTTAAGTAATCAAACACAACAGATTCTGCTTTCTTACCAGTCGCTCCAGTTAGATCACCAGAAATAAACTCAGGTGACTGCACTGTCTCATTGTACTTCTTCGTAGAGAGTACATTTTTAGAATCCGCAAATGCAGAGCCTGTCCCTCCAAACGTTGTAACTGCCATTCCTGTCGCTAACACTAACGCTAAACTTTTCTTTTTCATGAACCTTCCCCCTAATAAAAATTTTTTTTGAAAAAGAGTAGTTTCATATTAGCATTATGTTTCCACTATTAATATACTAAAAATTCAAATAATTATTTTCTCAAGTTTTGTAGAATTTTGAGGAACAAATATTGAAAAACCCCTTTCCGATTGGAAAGGGGTTTCTTCATTATGAATTAATTTGTTCAACGGTTTTAGCTTCTTGACCAAGGACATCTGGTTTCCAAGCATACTGAATATCTAATACTATCGCCGCAATTGACATAATTACAAATGTTCCTACAATAAACTTTTTCATAATCTCACTCCTTTTTATTCTTCTAATAATTTTATTGCTAATTTATAATAATAATTACTTTCTTTAAAATCTGCGCATTCTTCTAAGTACTCCGCCAACTCTAAATATATAGTTTTCAAATCTTTTATATTGTTTTCAGCTTTAAAAAAAGGAACTACCTCTGTTTCCAAAAACCTTTTATAAGTATCTCTTTTTTCAAAATACTTATATTGTAAACTTAATAGTAAATATAACATTCCTTTGTATCTTTCAGCTTTCTTTGCAGCAAAAATACCTTTTTCAATCCATTTCTTCGCGTCTTCAAATTCTCCCAATTGAATACATTGTAAGGATAGTTCATACATAGCATCAATATAATTCATATCCTCTTCTTTTTTATACTTTAAACATTCTATATAATACTCTTTTGCCTTCACATAATTCTTTTGACGGTAATACAAATAACCAATATTATTTAAAGCGATTGACATAATATTATCTTTATCCGCAAAAGAATTTGCTTCTCTTAGAATATGATTATAGATTTCCATCGCTTCATTATATTGTTTTTTTCGAGTATAACTAAATGCAATTAGAAATTTACAATTAATTATATTTCTAAACTTATACTCACTCTTAAAGCCTTCTAACGCAACATTGGCAAAGTATAAAGTCATGTGGTCTATTTCCATCTGACTATATGTGAGCGCTAAATTATAATATATCCCCGTTTCATAATAGCCCAGTGCCTTCGCCATGGTTTCCGTTTGCAGTAAGTACTCCAAAGCCTGTGTATATTTATACTGTAAAGAATATAATAACGCCCTACTATACGTATAAAGCATTTTTTGAAATGGTGAATATTTTTTATACACCTTTTTCAACTTATCCAATTCTTCTTCAAGAGCTACTAAGTCCCTTTTCATAATTAAATATCGCGTATACAGCAGTTTATAATAATTTATAATTTCAAAATCCAACACATGCTTCATTTCACCTTGCAACTCTTCATATATACGTTCTACTTGTTGCTTGTCTAAATGAACTAGTGCATTTAACCATTCATCCAGCTTCCCCTTCACATCTTCTTCTACATCTCTCAAATCCGTCACGGCAATTTCTAGTCTTGTGCAGAGCAATTGTAGAATTTCTTCTGATGCTTCGATCTTTCCATTTTCAATCTTACTTAAGTATGAGACAGAACAAATGCCCTGACATAATTCTTCTTGTGTCATTTTTTGCTGAAGCCGTTTGTAAAAGACTTGTTTGCCTATTTTTTCTAATGTTTGTTGCATTGTCCTCCTCCATTCTCATTACCCCATTACTCTAATAATACATAAAATCTGGAGAAATATAAATTGATAAATATAAATTTTCTAAAAAATATGCATAATTTCATTTTTTTCTCTCTTGACTTCACTTCAATATCTCTTCTTTGCTACGAATGGTGAAAAATTGGTATACTATAACCAAATTATGGAGGTGTTCTCGCGATGACTCATTATAAAGACGATAGTTATGCCTTACATACAGACCTATATCAAATCAACATGGCTTATACATATTGGAAAGATGGTATTCATAATCGCCGTTCTGTTTTTGATTTATATTTTCGAAAGCTTCCATTTGAGAACGGCTACGCTGTTTTTGCTGGCCTTGAGAAAATTGTAGAGTACATAGAAAATTTCAGTTTTACTGAAAGCGATATCGCTTATTTAGCAGAATTAAAATTTGAAGAAGAATTCCTTCATTATTTACAAAATATGAAATTCACTGGGACGATTCGCAGTATGCAAGAAGGTGAAGTTGTATTTAATAACGAGCCTTTATTACGTGTTGATGCACCACTGGGTGAAGCACAAATTATTGAAACCGCCCTCTTAAATATTGTGAATTACCAAACATTAATTGCAACAAAAGCTGCTCGTATGAAACATGCTGCAAGTAATGATGAGCTTTTAGAGTTCGGCACAAGACGTGCCCATGAGTTCGATGCCGCCCTTTGGGGGACACGCGCTGCCTTTATTGGTGGTTTCTCCTCTACAAGCAACGTTCGTGCTGGGAAACGCTTCGGGATCCCTGTAGCTGGCACACACGCTCACTCTTTCGTTCAAGCATATCGCGATGAATACGTTGCGTTTAAGAAATACGCTGAAACTCATAAGAAGTGCGTCTTTCTCGTTGATACATATGACACATTGAAATCTGGTGTTCCAAATGCAATTCGTGTTGCAAAAGAATTTGGGGATCGTATTGATTTCTATGGTATACGTCTTGATAGTGGTGATATGGCTTATTTATCGAAAAAGGCACGAAAACTACTAGATGAATCAGGGTTTACAAATACAAAAATTATCGCTTCTAGCGATTTAGATGAATACACAATTATGCACCTTAAATCTCAAGGGGCAAAAATTGACGTATGGGGCGTTGGGACGAAATTAATTACGTCCTTTGAGCAACCTGCATTAGGGGCTGTTTACAAACTAGTTGCAATTGAAGATACTGACGGAAAATTAAATGATACGATTAAAATTTCATCTAATCCTGAAAAAATTACCACTCCAGGACTGAAACGAATTTATCGTATTATCAATCGGGTTAACGATCATGCAGAAGGCGATTATATTGCGTTAGATTCTGAAGAACCTGGAAAAGAAGAGCGCTTAAAAATGTTCCATCCAGTTCACACATATATAAGTAAATTCGTAACAAACTTTGAAGCCCGTGAACTCCATAAAGACATTTTCGTTAACGGCGAAAGAACATATGAACTACCAAGTATATTAGATATTCAACAATATAATGAACAGAGTCTCGCTCTATTTTGGGAAGAATACATGCGAACTTTAAATCCCGAAGAGTATCCTGTCGATTTAAGCCAAGAATGTTGGGATCATAAAATGAATTACATTCAAACTGTTCGAGAACAAGTTGAAAAAAACATACAAAAGTAAACAGAGAAGTTTCTCCTTCTCTGTTTTTTCAATACTATATGGATATTTGTAAAAAATATATTAAAATAATACGACGAATGTTTTTTATTTGTAAATTTTAATATTATATTATTTAAAAGTAAAATAATATTTGATATTATTTTATTAAATCAATTTCAACAAAATAACCAATAAAAAAGAGGACGCAGGTTGCGTCCTCTTTTTTATAAATCTTTCACTCGTAATACACGCATTGCATTTAACACTGCAAGTAGTGTCACACCAACATCTGAGAAAACAGCTTCCCACATTGTTGCAATACCAAAGGCACCAAGTAATAGAACGATCCCTTTTACACCTAAAGCAAAGATGATATTTTGCCACACTATACTTCTTGTGCGTTTTGCAATTTTTACAGCTGTCGCAATTTTTGAAGGCTCATCAGTCATAATAACGATGTCTGCCGCTTCAATTGCTGCATCTGATCCTAAACCACCCATCGCAATACCAACGTCTGCACGGGCTAATACTGGTGTATCGTTAATACCGTCACCAACGAAGGCAATTTTTTCTTTTCCATGCTTCGCTGCATCAATTTTTTCAATCTCTTCTACTTTTTGTTGCGGTAGTAATTCCGCATGAACTTCATCTAAGCCTAATTCTTTACCGACAGCTTCACCAACTGTTTTTGCATCACCAGTTAACATTACTGTCTTTTTAATACCTAGTTCTTTTAACTTTTGAATCGCTTGTTTCGAATCCTCTTTTACCTCATCAGAAATAACAATATAACCTGCATATTTTCCATCTACAGCAACGTGAACTAATGTACCTACTGTTTCTGGTTGTTTAAATTCAATATTTTCTTTTCTCATTAATTTTGCATTACCTGCAAAAATTTCTTTTCCTTGTACTTTTAAGACTGTACCGTGACCAGAAATTTCGTTATAATCATCGATTATTTTTTCATCAATTGATTTTCCATATGCCTTTCGAATAGATTGGGCAATTGGATGGTTAGAATACACTTCAGCAAATGCCGCATACTCTAATAACTCTTCGCTTGTAGTACCTTCGCTCGGTTCCATTTTTGTAACTTTGAAAACACCTTTTGTTAATGTTCCTGTTTTGTCAAAAACAATATATTTTACATCATTTAAAGCTTCTAAATAGTTACTACCTTTTACTAACACACCACTTTTAGATGCACCACCGATACCTCCAAAGAATCCAAGAGGAATGGATACAACTAACGCACATGGACAAGAGATTACTAAGAACACTAAAGCTCTATAAATCCACTCAGAGAATGTAGCCCCTTCTAAAATAAGCGGTGGAATAAACGCCATGATCGCCGCTGTAATAACTACAACTGGAGTGTAGTAACGCGCAAACTTCGTAATAAAGTTTTCTGTTGGTGCTTTTTTACTGCTTGCATTTTGAACTAAATCTAAAATTTTCGATACAGTTGATTCACCAAACTCTTTTGTAACTTCAATTGTTAATACACCGTTTTGGTTCACAAAGCCACTTAATACATCATTTCCAACTTCAACTTCACGTGGTACAGATTCACCAGTTAATGCTGAAGTATCTACCATTGATGTTCCTTCAATTACTTTTCCGTCTAATGGTACTTTCTCACCTGGCTTAACGATAATATAATCGCCAATTTGTACATCTTCTGGTGATACTTGTTTCGTTTCATTCCCAATCTTTACATTCGCATAATCAGGACGAATATCCATTAATGAAGTAATTGATTTTCGAGAGCGGTTTACCGCAATGCTTTGGAATAGTTCTCCTACTTGATAAAATAGCATTACTGCTACGGCTTCTGAATATTGCTGAATTGCAAAGGCTCCTACAGTTGCAATTGCCATTAAGAAGTTTTCATCAAATACTTGGCCGCGAGTTATGTTTCTTACCGCTCTCCAAACGATATCTCCACCTATTAATAAATAAGCAAGGACGAATAACGGAATTGTTACCATTTGTGGTAAGCTCGCTAATGCAGCAATTGCTGTCAAAATTCCGCCGACCACTAATCTCCCTACCATCTTTTTCACGTTTGCTTCACCATGATCGTGACTATGTCCGTGGTCATGACCGTTCTTCTCTTCACGAACAACTTTCACATCTGGCTCTAACTTTTGAACGACATTTGTTATATTTGCTACAGTTGCTTCTAGTTCTCTTTTATTCGCAACTTCTACTCGTAGTTTCTTCGATACGAAATCAACAGTTGCTTCTGAGACAGCTGGCATTTCCTTCACTTTATTTTCAATTTTCATTGCACAGTTCGCGCAATCTAAACCTTCTAATATAAATACTTCTTTAGCAATTTTATTTTTTTGCTCTTCTTGCACTTTAATATGCGGTTCTAATTTTGTAACGAGTTGTTTTGCTTCCGTAACAACTTCGTTTTCTTTATTTTGTGCTGTTTCTAAGATCATTGTCTTTGTTGCGAAGTTTACAGAGCAAGAATTTACTCCTTCTATATTCCCAACACCTTTTTCAATTTTCATTGCACAATTCGCACAATCTAAACCTTCTAACATCAGTTTCTTTTTCACTAACGCTTCAGCCATCGTTCTCCCTCCTCGCGTTCTTTTTATTCTTCTTCGTTTACGTGTTCAAACGCTTGCTCGAAGATATGAATTACGTGCTGGTCAGCTAACGAATAATAAACAACCTTTCCTTCTTTACGATTCTTCACAAGTTTCGCTTGCTTTAACACACGAAGCTGATGCGAAATAGATGATTGTGTCATTCCTAATAAATAAGCTAAATCACAAACGCACATTTCAGCTTCAAATAGCGCATGTAATATTCTCGTACGTGTACGGTCACCTAATACTTTAAATAGTTCTGCTACTTTACTTAAACTTTCATCAGTTGGAATTGTTTGTTTTACTTGCTCTACAACTTCTTCATGAATTATCGTTTGAGAACATGTCTCTTGTGGTGTTTCTACTTTATTTCCAGCCATAATAGCTCACCTCTTTAATTGAACATATGAACAATCATTCATATATCTTATACTCTTATTATATGAGCGCCTACTCATATGTGTCAATGAAATCTGAATTTTTTTTATGAACATTCCGTTCACATTTTAGTAAGGCATATACATATTTTCCGCATCCTCTATATTCTCATACAAAAAAGGATGTACAATTCGCACACCCCTTTTTACTTACTTTTCATTTTTCACCGCATCCACAATTAAAGAAACAAATCCTAACTGATTATCCCGATTTCTATGGTCAAAACGTTTCGAACGATAAATAAATCCATCTTTCTCATTCCAATCATTATAGTGAAACTTACCATTCTCATCACAGTATTCTAAGAGCCTCACTTGAAAACCTGCTGATTCAAACATGGACGTGATTGTTTTATAGTTATGAACAATTTTATGGCTTGCTGCAGGATGATCTAATGGACCAGGTCCCCCCACTTGTACCCCTTGCTGATATTCTTCATCTGGAAAAAATGCATCTGGTACTGCACAACGAATATATCCATTCTCCATTAAAAACTCATAACAAATTTTTGCAGCTTCAATTCCTTCTTCATATGATAAATGCTCCCATACATGCTCTGCCAAAATGACTGATAAAGAATTAGATTGAAACTTATCAAGCCAAGTTTCTCTCCGTAATAAATTTAATTCTTCTTCATTCGTATGTAACCAACCAGGGTTATTATTATAATCCTCTGCTCCAACAACAACTTTTATTTCTTCCATTTTTCTCCCACCCTTTTTTCATATTCCGACATAAAAATTCAACAAAGTAATATACATCCCCTTTATTTCAACAAAAGAAAAAGCCTTGCGTGCTCCCTAGACGCACAAGGCTTACTGTGTTTATATCCCTTTAATTAGCTTGATCTAAATTATCCTGCGAACTTCCATCGTCTTTTAAATGACTATGTTTTTTCGAATAAACAAAGTATACAACTACTCCAATCGCTAACCAAATACCAAAGTATATCCATGTTGTTAACGGTAAATTTACCATTAAGAATAGACAACATGCAATTGAAATAATCGGTAAGATCGGTACAAGTGGTACCATAAATCCACGTTGTAATTTCGGATGCGTTTTACGAAGAATGATAACAGTTACACCAACCATGGCGAATGTTAATAACGCTCCAATATTCGCTAAATTCGACAATTCTTTTAAATCGATAAATCCAGCAATTAAAGCACTACCAATTCCTGTTAACCAAACTGAAAATGTTGGCGCTTCAGTCTTCTTGTTAATTTTCGCAAAAGATTTTGGTAATAAACCGTCACGACTCATTGCGAAGAATACACGTGTTGTCGCATAAATGTAAGCGAAAATTACAGCCATAATACCGATTACAGCTCCAATAGCAATTACACCAGCCACTTTATCTTGTCCTACAACCTCTAACACATATGCCATCGCTTCCGGTACATCTAGCTCTTTATAAGAAACCATACCCGTCATAACGAGACAAACTACAACATAAATGATTGTACAAATAACTAACGAAGCAATAATACCAATTGGTAGATCACGTTGCGGATTTTTTACTTCTTCAGCAGAAGTTGCTAATGCATCAAATCCTAAGAAAGCAAAGAATACTGCTGCTCCCCCTGCGAACACTCCACTTAAACCGTAAGGTGCAAATGGTATCCAGTTTTCTGGTTTCACGTAGAATACACCAACTGCAATGAATAAAACAACAATACCAATTTTAATTAATACCATTATGTTATTCACACGCTTACTTTCTTTCGTACCTCGTGATAATAACCAAGTTATCACTAACGTAACGATAACTGCTGGTAAGTTTACCATACCACCTTGCGCTGGAATTGTTAGCAACGCTTTCGGAATTTCAAGTCCCAGTCCACTCACTAAATTATTGAAATAACCCGTCCATCCGCCAGCTACTGCGGCAGTCGTTACGACATATACGGATAACAATGTCCATCCCATTAAATGAGCAACAAACTCACCAATTGTTGCATACGAATATGTGTACACACTACCTGAAACAGGAAGTGTAGATGCAACTTCTGCATAACATAATGCTGCAAATCCACAAACAATTGCTGCAATCATAAATGAAAAAATAACTGCTGGACCAGCATCTCTTGCTGCTACTAATCCAGTTAATACTAGAACTCCTGTACCAATTATCGCACCAATCCCTAGCATTGTTAGGTCAAATGCCCCTAGCGTTTTCGTCAAAGTTTTACTTTTACTTTCCCCTAACAATTGCGTAACGGATTTCTTTTTAAATAGGTTGGCCACGATGTATGCCCCCTTTTACTAAGAAGAGCTAAGAGGTATTATCTCTTAGCTCTTATCATGTTGTATTATATATTGTTCGATTTTGTTTTGTATAATGCTTCTATTAGCAAGATACTGTTTCTGCTTCTAATAATTCTTTAGCACCTTTGTACTCTACACCGTGAGCTTCTGCAACTGCTTCAAATGTTACATAGCCATCTAATGTGTTAATACCTTTTAGTAATGCAGAGTTGCCTAGGCAAGCTTCTTTGTAGCCTTTGTTAGCAATTTGTACTGCATATGGTACTGTTACGTTTGTTAATGCAAGAGTTGATGTACGTGGAACCGCACCTGGCATGTTTGCAACTGCATAATGAACAACGCCGTGTTTTTCGTAAGTTGGGTTATCATGAGTTGTAATACGGTCAGTTGTTTCGAAAATACCACCTTGGTCAATCGCGATATCTACAACAACAGAACCTGGTTCCATTGATTTAATCATTTCTTCTGTTACAAGTTTTGGAGCTTTTGCACCTGGGATTAATACTGCACCGATTACAAGATCAGACTCTTTTACAGCTTCTGCAATATTGTAAGGATTAGACATTAAAGTTTTTACTTGGTTTCCGAAAATGTCATCTAATTGACGAAGACGTTCTGCGCTTAAGTCGATGATTGTTACATCCGCACCTAGTCCAACTGCAATTTTAGCAGCATTTGTACCAGCTTGTCCACCACCGATGATTGTTACTTTACCACGTTTAACTCCTGGAACACCTGCAAGTAAGATACCTTTACCGCCTTTGTTTTTCTCAAGGAATTGCGCACCAATTTGTGCAGCCATACGACCAGCTACTTCACTCATAGGTGCAAGTAATGGTAGAGAACGGTTTTCTAATTGTACTGTTTCGTATGCAATCGCAACAACTTTCTTCTCAATTAACGCTTTTGTTAATTCTGGCTCTGGAGCTAAGTGTAAGTATGTGAATAAGATTAAGCCTTCACTGAAGTGTTTGTATTCGCTTTCAATTGGTTCTTTAACTTTCATAACCATTTCCATGTTCCAAGCTTCTTCAGCTGTATCAACAATTTTTGCTCCCGCTTCAACATACTGAGCGTCTGTGAAACCAGATCCTAAACCTGCACCCTTTTGAATGAATACTTCGTGATTGTTACGAATTAAATGTACAACACCTGCTGGTGTCATTGCCACACGGTTTTCGTTGTTTTTAATTTCTGCTGGTACCCCAATACGCATAATGAAATGCCCCCTTATAATTAACAGAAAAAAGAGATTCTTTTTTCTTTTTGTAATAATTAATAACTTATGTCCTTATTCTAGCATAACTTAAAAGTTATGAAAACGCTAACATATCATTTTTCTGAAGTTTATATATTTAGAATAGTGTAAATATATAAAACATTGATTCTATTAGGGGTTTCGTGACATTCCATTATCTTTCACTCAATTTTTATTATACTTCTTCAAAATAAACAGTAATCATTTATTATTTGACAATAATGTAACAATGTAAAAAACTAAGCGATAACGTATACATATACAGTTATTACTTTACTTAATACTTTAGAGATATATTCTTTTCACAAAAAAACAGCTGCTAACATTTAGCTAGCAGCTGGGTAACTTATAAATAATTTTAAAAATAAATCATCTGTCGTTTCAGTAATTTTATCAAACAAATCACTTTCTTCCGCTTCTTGCTCTTTTAACATCTTAATTGTTTCACGTGCATCTTCAGGGTAATCAGTTATGATACCATCTACGTTTAACTTATAATATGCCTTTAAATTTTCCATATCATTTACTGTCCATACGTAAATTGGTTTGTTTAACTTCCTTGCTTCTTTTACTAATTTCTTATTTAACATATATTCTTCTGCTACGTAAAAGTCAGCCTTCACATTCTTTAAGTTAGCTCTACTTGCATACAATATATACCCTACTTTTATATCTGGATTTGCACGCTTAAACTCTTTAATAAGCGGATAGTGTAACGTTTGAATTACACATTGCTTCTCAAATTCATTATCTTTAATCGTTTTTAAGACTTTGTTTACAAAGTCTTTTTCGCCCCCATGAAGCTTCACTTCTATATTAAGTTTGATTTTGCCATTTGCTAGCTTAATGATTTCATCAAGTGTACTTATTTGTCCTGAAAGTCCATCTTGACTAAGGGTAAGCTGCCTTAACTCAGCCATCGTTAAATCTGACACATGCACATTGGCATTGGCAAGACGCTTCAGCTTCAAATCATGTATAACCGCTAGTTCACCGTCTTTCGTTTGTAATACATCTATTTCAGCGTAGTCTGCTTTTGCATCAATAGCACCTTGCACAGCTTCTTTCGTATTTTCTACGCCTTTTGATATATACCCGCGGTGCGCCATAATGATCGGTTCTTTATACGAATTTGAAATAAACGTTACAATGAAGGCAACAACCATTCCCGCAGTAATAATCCCTACAATGTATACGCCAATGAATTTCCAACGATGTTTTTGGAAGAAACATTTATCTGCTTTCGTTTTCGAATAATCTAATCCTTCTTCTAATAAAACATCTTCAACCGGTACCTTTTGTAAGTATAATCGCGTAATCGCCATAATATAAAATGGCGTCACGATAAAGCTGAATAAATACAATGTGCTCGTTAAAAATACAGAAATCGTTGATTCAGCTAATAATGCAAATGTTCCTTTCGGGTTTGTAAATTCATAAACACCCCATAGGCACAATAAATATATTCCCAAAAATACGACATATACAATTCCAATTGAAATAAAAAATCCTACTAAAAAGAGTAGTACTTTAAAAAAGCTTTCCTTTACTAAATTTGCACTTTTACGTGCTGCCACGCGAAATGATTTTTGCTCTAAAACAACAATAGGTAGAACGAAAATCCATCGAAGATTCAAATACGCGACTACAGCAAAGAACGTGTAATAACCAACTTGCCCCATCGTTGTCTTAAACAGTTCTCCTGTAATAAAGTTAGGAATTTGAATTTGCGGGATTAATGCCGTTTCATATCCCATATTTAAAAGAGGCAACAATACGACAGCATATAAAATAAATCCCGGTAAGCAATATGTGAAAAGAGTAGGTAAATACGTTACCGTTTTATATAAAATCGGACGTAATTTCACCTTCTGTCTTTTATGAGCGAAATACGAAATAATAATAAGCACCGCAAATTCCGTAAAGATAAGAAACAGTGCTAACAATGACAAAATTACAATTGCTAAGATGCCATAAGGCGTCTTTAAAAATGCTAATAATTCATCATTTGTCGCATTTGCATAACCACCAAAATACAATAACTTATTAAAAATGATCCCAAATAGTGGAACAAACACAATCGCTGCTAATAATTTATAAGCAAGTTGAAAAGTTAATACATTCCAAAAAGCAAATTTAACTGTTTGAAAGGAATGTCTCATTACTCCTGGTATAGATAGTTTTTTACGGTGTTGCATATATTCCTCCAAATTCTAAAACGGTATTTGAGATGGATTCCATATTTCCAGTTCTAATCCATCTTTTTAATAATAATATATTCCGCTTAACATGAACACTCTTATACATATAATGAAAAAAGTGATGGCTACTTCCCATCACTTTTTCATTTATTCTATTTTTTCTCTAACCCTTGTCCAAATGCTTTCAAGAAGCTAAAACCGAATGTAATAGCTCTATTGATATCTGGATCTTTTAATACTTTAAAGAAATCCATCACTTTTGTTTTTTTACCACTATTTAATTCGTCTGTTGCAAATTGCAATCCTGTAACTAAACTTGACGTAATTTGCTTCGTTATTTCTGGGTCAACTGAAGATAACGCTTCTCCTGCCCCCATCATATTATTTAACGCATTTTTAACGGGTTCACGATTTAATTGCTCCACAGCGATTTTTGAAACATCTTCCTTCGCAGCAAGTAAACTAATTGCCGCATCTAATATACCAGCCTTCTGCAACTGTGCTAAAAGCTGCATCGTTTCTTCTACTGCTTCACGATTATTAGATAGCTCATTTAGAAGTTCATCTGCTACTTGCTGTTTCTGTTCTTCCTCTGTTACAACTTTCTTTTTAATTACAGTAATTTCTTTCGCCACTATCTCCGCCCCCTAGTCCACAAGTGATACGTATTGTTTTCTTTGCCATTTTTGCTGGATTTCAACACCGTTTTGCGGATTACGCTTTTTATCTCTCGGGTTTGAAGATGGTAACGGACGATTCCCTTTTTCACGTAGTACACGCATCTTTACCATCGTTTGTTTGTACGCTGGTGTACACGTATAAAGATCTGTCGCCGTTCCAGTTAAAATATTGATTGCCTCTTCATTTACCGTTGCATGCATCGGTAAATATAGCTCTTTCCCCGTTACACGATCTGTAACAAGTGCCTGTACTTTAATTTTCCCAAATGGTGATGCTAATTCTACAAGACCACCATCTTTCACATTGCGCTCTAGGGCAAGTTCAGGCGAGATTTCAACGAACACTTCAGATACTTTAGATAAAATACCAGCCGATTTATTCGTCATATTCCCTTCATGGAAATGTTCTAACATACGACCATTATTTAAAAGTAAATCATACTCATCTGGCGCTATAACTGGTGGTACCCATTCATCTAATGATAGACGAGCTAGTTTATCTGGGAAGTTAAATCCGTCCACATATAATAGTGGTGTATCGCTACCATCATGGCTACCCCAACATAAACTATTCCATCCTTCTAAACGATCGTATGTTGCCTGAGAATATAAAGGTGCAAGCGATGCAATTTCATCCATGATTTCACTTGGATTTTCATAATTCCAGTCCCCGCCAAGTGCACGAGCTACTTTTTGTAAAATCCACCAGTCTGGCTTTGAATCACCAAGCGGCTTCAATACTTCATATAATCTTTGAATACGGCGCTCTGTATTCGTAAATGTTCCCTCTTTTTCTAAGCTTGGTGCTGCCGGTAAAATAACATCAGCAAAACGAGCTGTTTTCGACAAGAACATATCTTGAACAACAAGGAAATCTAAATTCGCTAAAATATGTTGTACATGGTTGGCATTCGAATCTACTAAAGCCATTTCTTCACCCATAACATACATACCACGTAGTTTTCCTTCATCTGCCGCAAGTAACATTGCAATATTATTTAAGCCTGGTGCTTTCGGAATTGTAGTACCGTATGCTTTTTCAAATTTCGCACGGAGCGCATCATCTGAAACTGATTGGTAACCTGGAAGCCAGTTTGGTAATGTTGCCATATCACAAGCGCCTTGTACGTTATTATGTCCGCGTAATGGATATGCTCCTGCACCAGGACGACGATAATTACCCGTAACAAGCAATAGATTTGAAATTGCTGCTGAAGTTGTACTTCCTCCAGTATTTTGAGTTACACCCATTCCCCAAAGTACACAAGTACCATCTGCTTCATATACCATACGAGCCATTTCTTTCAGATTTTCTTTCGAAATCCCCGTAATTTCTTCTGTATAATCAAGCGTATACTTTTCTACCATTTTGCTATATTCATCAAAATTCTTCACATTTTCAGCTATGAACTTTTTATCGTGCCAATCTTGATCAATAATATATTTCGTAATACCAGCGAGCCATACATAATCAGTTCCTTGGCGCGGATGAATGAATAAATCCGCACGCTCTGCCATTTCATGTTTACGAAGGTCCGCCACAATTAATTTTTGGTCATGTAATTTATGAGCACGTTTTACACGCGTTGCAAGTACAGGATGTCCTTCTGTTGGATTTGCTCCAACGATAATGACAAGGCCAGCTTCCGCAATATCTTTCACTGTTCCAGCGTCCCCGCCCATACCGACAGTTTTAAATAAACCGTCTGTTGCTGGAGATTGACAATAACGGGAACAGTTGTCTACATTATTCGTTCCATATATTTGACGGGCTAGTTTTTGCATAAGATAATTTTCTTCATTCGTTACTTTCGAAGAAGAAATAAATCCAAATGCATCACTTCCATATTCTGATTTAATATGCTGCATATTGGATGCAACAACTTCAAGAGCCTCTTCCCATGAAGCTTCAACAAACATATCTCCTTGGCGAATTAATGGCTTTGTAATACGATCTTCACTGTTTACAAAATCCCATCCAAATTTTCCTTTTACACATGTGGAAATACCGTTAACCGGCGCATCTGAAACAGGCTGTACTTTCAAAATGTGGCGGTCTTTCGTCCATACTTCAAATGAACAACCTACACCACAAAATGTACAAACTGTTTTTGTTTTATTCACTTTCGTCTTACGCATCGCAGCCTCTACTTCTGAAACTGCTAAAATACTACTATATCCAGGCTCTACATCCTTTACAAAATCAATCATCGGATCTAACACATCCGGTTTCAATCCAGTCATGAATCCGGCTTCACCCAGCATTGTTTTTTCCATTAACGCATTACATGGACATACTGTTACACACTGTCCACAACTTACACAAGATGAGTCATTTATACTTACACCATTGTCCCATATAACACGTGGACGGTCTAAGCTCCAATCAATCGATATAGTTTCATTCACTTGTAAGTTTTGACATACTTCTACACACTGCCCACAAGCAATACATTGATTTGGATCATATCGATAAAATGGATGTGACATATCCACTTCACACGCACTTACTTTCGGCTCATACGGATATTTCTGTTCCTCAATTCCCATCATATGTACTGTATTATGGACTTTACAGTTACCATTATTGTTATCACAAACGGTACAATACAGTAGATGATTCTCTAATATTCGATCCATTGCCTCAGTCTGTGCCTCTTTTGCACGCTGGGACTGTCTTTCGATATGCATACCGTTCTCTAATTTCGTTGAACAAGCACGCAATAACTTTCCATTTACTTCTACAATACACGTATCACAAGTTTGAATTGGATCTACTTCTGGTACATGACAAATTTGAGGATGTTCCAAATTACTCTCGTTAAATAATTGTAGTATCGTCTTTTCACCTGATGCAGAAAATTCTTTACCATCGACGGTTACACGGACTGTCTGTTCTGCCATAGTTTCCCCTCTCCTTACAACCAACTGTACAACACAATTATGAATCCGTTTTCAAAACCGCATTACTGTACATATTTTTGAAACGCTCTACCCAAATACTTTCTTATGAAGTCGATTCTAGATGTTATAAGGTATAACTACGAAAGCTTGAAAATATCACTATTCTACAGTTCTATTATATCGTACATATACAATAATAACCAAAATAATCTGTGATCTTCTTGTTAATAGGTGTTTTTATTTTTTCCATTGTTTTATGATAAATGTGGGAGAGAAATACATATAAAAGGGGAATTAAATATGGGGCCTACGCAAGAGACTTATACAATTGTACGTTATCAATCTGGTACATTTTCAAAACAACTTGACGAGATTGTTACAGAATCTCCTATTACTATTAAATTGAATGGTGAAGAATATGTAACAGTCGTATGCACACCAAATTATATTGAAGATATGGTAATTGGTTTTTTAATTTCTGAGGGGATTATTTCTTCCTATAACGATGTTGAAGAACTATGGGTTCAAAAAGATAACGGAATTGTCCATGTAAAATCATCAAAAGTGAATCCGCTCTATCAAACTTTATATAATAAACGATACATCACTTCTTGCTGCGGAAAAGGTAGACAAGGTTTTATTTTCATAAACGATGCGGCAAAAGCAAAAGACTTACATGATATACATGTAAAAATTACTCCTGAAGAATGTTTTTACTTAATGAATACTTTACAACAATCTTCCACTACCTTTCGCCAAACTGGTGGTGTTCACAATACCGCGCTATGTGATCGAAATAATATCCTTCTATCAAGAATGGATATCGGAAGACATAATGCATTAGACAAAATATACGGTCATTGTTTACGCAATGATATATCTGTTAAAGGAAAAATTATCGCATTTAGCGGACGTATTTCATCCGAAATTTTACTCAAAGTTTCAAAAATCGGATGTGAAATTGTTCTATCTAAATCTGCCCCAACAAAACTAGCATTACAACTCGCTCACGATTTAGGCATTACAGTCGTAGGATTTATCAGAAATGAATCCTGCAATATTTACACACATCCACATCGAATTGATGGTTATCAATCAAATAACTAAAATAACTCCTCAATTGAGGAGTTATTTTAGTTATGAAAATGTAATATATTAAAGACTTGAATAGTTAATAAAGTTAATATATAATTTCATTACATATTAAAAAACAAAACATTGTAGCATATATCTTTTCATTCTTTTACAAATTAAAAGAGACTGCTAACAAAACACATACACAATCTTATAAAAGTAATGGATTTATTTTATTTGAAATCGACCAAGGAGGTTACAACTATGGAAATTCGCTTATTAACGACAGAGGACGCAGAAATATATTTAAAAGTTTGTATGGAAGGTTTAACGAAGAACCCGGAAGCTTTTAGCTCTTCCTATGAAGATGTTTTGAAACATGAGGATCCTGTAGCTGCTATGGCAAAACGATTAAGCAATCCGGATAAGTATACTCTAGGGGTCTTCAAAGATGATGATTTAATCGGCATTGCTACTTTAGAAACAAAGCCTTTTATTAAACAAGAACATAAAGCAAAAATCGGTTCCGTTTTCGTTTCCCCAAAAGCGCGTGGCCTTGGAGCAGGACGAGCTCTTATTAAAGCAATTATTGAAAATGCCGATAAATTACATGTAGAACAACTTATGCTCGATGTTGTAGTTGGTAACGCTGGTGCCAAAAAATTATATGAATCATTAGGTTTCCAAACTTACGGCGTACAAGAGCGTTCATTAAAACATAACGGTCAATATTGGGACGAGGAACATATGGTTCTGTTCTTAAATGATTAATACTTCAATATAGTTTTCCAAAAGCATCTTTTTATTAAGAAAGATGCTTTTTTCATTACAACAATGTAATCTTCATGTCACCTTTATCGATCGTACCAATCCTTACCATTCATTATACTAAAAATATAAAGTGACACTTTACTCAGTGGGGAACCACATCTCACACTGATCGCATGTACTTGATATGTAAAGGAGAATGTGACATGAAACAAAACAAACGAGCTATGCTTTTAATATTTACTACAGCAATTATAACTTCTGGATTAGCAATTTTACCTTGGTTTATTATATAGAAATACTCCCCCTAACAACGAAAAAAGCTGATTGCTTCTTAAGAAGCAATCAGCTTTTTTTATATTATAAAATCCCCAAAATTTTATTTACGCAACTTATAATAATAACCATAGATACGGCAACGCACATGACAACCGTATTACGATCTTGCTTTTCTTTTTTTGAAATTTCTTCTTTTGAATTCATGTGTATGATCTCCTTTTAAAAAAAGTGTGAGATAGGAAATTTTTCTTATCCGATGCGAGGTGAATACGAAAACCCTCTCTATCTCACATACACAATAGAATGGAATTGTCATTTTATAAATAAAATGACATGACGTTATGTCGCAACATAGGGTATTTTGTGTCGCTACGTTTTCTATTATAAAAAATAGTTGTGCAAAACTAGTGCATTTTTTATGTCAATTACTCTGAGCGAAAAAATCACCCCTCCATTCAATCACATAAAAAGAGTTTTTTATTATTTTCATGTAAACTATACAAGTAGAATGAACAGTTTGGGGTGCACAAGATTATGGTAAAAATTTTATTAGTAGACGATGAAGAACGTATGTTGCGATTATTAGATCTGTTCTTAAGCCCTCGCGGCTATTTTTGTATGAAAGCTACCTCTGGCCTTGAAGCACTAAAATTAATCGAACAAAAAGAATTCGATATTATTTTATTAGATGTTATGATGCCAAATATGGATGGATGGGATACTTGCTATCAAATTCGTCAAATTTCCAACGTTCCTATCATTATGTTAACAGCTCGCAACCAAAACTACGATATGGTGAAAGGCCTCACGATGGGCGCAGATGATTATATTACAAAACCATTTGATGAGCATGTATTAGTCGCACGAATCGAGGCTATATTACGCCGTACAAAAAAAGATGGCTTTGTTAGTTTCAATGGTATTGAGTGGGATAAAACAAAACATACTGTCACAGTTTATGATGAAAAAATCTCGCTAACTCCTATCGAATTTTCGTTACTCGGGCTATTTTTGCAAAATACAAACCGTGCTTATAGCCGAGATGATTTAATCGAAAAAATTTGGGGCTATGAAACAGATATCGAATATAGAACAATTGACTCACACATTCGTAATATCCGTGATAAACTACGCAAAAAAGGATTTCCGATTGAAGATTACCTAGAAACGGTCTATAAAGTCGGATATAAATGGAAAAGTGAATAATTACTTCGGTCAGTGGGAAATCGTATACCACTGACTCTTTATTATGAATAAGGTATGGTGAAAAAATGAGTAAACTTTCCCTTAAAATTGGGACATACTTTTTAATATTAGCTTTATGTATTGAAACAATTGCTTTCGTATCTTTTTATAAAAGCCTTTCAAAAATGCGTATTGTAGAGGAAACAGATGCTCTTTTAGAGAAAGGTAATCGCTATAGTAAAAAAATTAAAAGCCGCGAGAGACGGGATGAATATTATAAAGAAATGAAACACGCTGAACATAATAAAAATCCTAAACGTCCTGTGTACCCTGAGTTCGATATTACGAATGAGGCTGCACACTTAGTTGAATCGGAATCAATTTCTAACTCCGATATAGCTATCATTATTACTGACCATAACGGCAAAATTATTTCCACCTCAGAACCCGTAACAAAAGATATGCAAAAACAACTTACTTGTAAAACAGAAACTGTCCCAGACGGCGGCTTAGTCGTTGAAAGGAACTGGAAAAAATCAAAGTTCATCACAACAGTAAGCCCACTTAACACAACAAAGTTTCAAGGAAAGCTATATATGTTATTAAAAACATCTTTCCTAGAAAATATGTTGCTTAAACTCATGAACCAATTTCTTATCATTAGCGTTTTAACAATTATTTTAACAACAATTTCTGTCTTTGTTTTTTCACGCGTTATTACAGAACCACTTGTAAAAATGAAGAGAGCGACAGAAAAAATGTCAAAATTAAACAAGCCAATTCAATTAGGTATTAAACGAAATGATGAACTCGGAAGTTTAGCAAAAACAATTGAAGATTTATCGAGTGAACTTACGTATATGAAAAAAGAGCGCAATGAATTTCTCGCTAGTGTCGCTCATGAACTATTAACTCCATTGACCTATATGAAAGGTTATGCGAAGGTAGCAAAGAGAGACTCTTTAACAAAAGAGGAGCGAGAAGAATACTTACAAATCATTGAGGATGAAACGGATAGTGTAACCGATCTCGTCCAAGATTTATTTATGCTTGTACAATTAGAACAACACCAATTTGTTATAAAAAAACAAAAAGTGCTTCTTCAGCCATTTTTAGAACGAATGGTAGAAAAAACAAAAACAACATTAACAAATAAGCAAATGCAACTTCATGTATATTGCAAAGATGATTTAGAAGTTTGTATAGACGAAAGACGTATGGAACAAGTTATGTTAAATTTATTACACAACGCTTATCAACATTCGCCAGAAAACACAGCCATTACGATACGTGTACTTACAAAAACAGATTCTTTTACAATAAGTGTACAAGATGAAGGTGAAGGTATTCCTGAAGAAGATATCCCGCATATATTTGACCGTTTTTATCGTGTCGATAAATCTAGAACACGAGCTACAGGCGGAAAAGGTATCGGGCTAGCTGTTGCAAAGGAAATTGTAGAATTGCATAACGGTTCTATTCTAGTAACAAGCCAATTAGGAGCGGGAACAAACTTTATAATCGAGCTACCTTTTGAATAATATGCGTGTGAAAACACCAGTAGTAGTAAACACTACTGGTGTTATTTTGTTCATAAAAACAGTTCATATAAGCTAAGCTTTTGAAATTATTCTTATTTCAATATAAAATAAAGGTACATTTGCAAAGATTTGGAGGGTGATATAATTGGATATCCATGTATTAACAAAAGACGAAGCAGAAATTTACTTAGAACTTCGCGTAGAAGGATTAAAGCAAAACCCTGAAGCATTCAGCTCTTCTTATGAAGATATTATTAATAAAGAGTGTGCCATTGAATATAAAGCACAAAAATTAGCACAAGATGAAAACTATACGCTAGGTGCATTTAAAGATGGAAAATTAATCGGGGTTGCAACACTGGAAACGAAACCATATGTAAAACAAGAACATAAAGCTAAAATCGGTTCTGTATATGTATCTCCAAAAGCACGCGGACTTGGAGCAGGAAAAGCACTTATTAAAGAATGTCTTGAGCTTGCTAAATCTTTAGAAGTAGAACAAGTTATGCTTGATGTTGTTGTTGGAAACGATGGAGCGAAAAAACTTTATGAATCATTAGGTTTTAAAACATTCGGTGTACAAGAACGTTCATTAAAATATAACGGACAATATTGGGACGAAGAGCATATGGTCTTATTCTTAGATGAAAATAAATAATAAAAAACATCCTCATGTTTGGAGGATGTTTTTTACTTTCTTGTAAACCATGCCGTGTGTAATAATTGAATCGCTTTCGCAATTTCTTCCTCTGATAATATCGCAAACCCAAGTAAAACTACACTCTCAGGCGCCGTACCGTCTTTATAGTACGTAGACACAGGATATATTTTGATACTATGTTTCGCAGCTTCTTGAATTAATTCTTCTTCCCGCATTCCATTATGCACTTTTAATAAAATGTGTAATCCCGAATCTTCTCCTATCACTTCAACACGATTAGAGAAATACTTCTCTATTTCAAAAACAAGTCGATCTCTCTTCTTTCGGTAGACGACACGCATTTTATGAATATGTTTTTCCCAATAGCCTTCATTTAAAAATCTTCTAATCACTTCTTGGTCCATTCTTGAAACACTTTGTGTATAAAATAAATATTGCTGTTGATACTTTTTAATTAATTTCTTCGGCAACACCATATAGCTCATCCGTAGCGATGGCAATAATGCTTTAGATAGCGTCCCCATATAAATAACTTTCCCCTCTGTATCTAACCCTTGCAGCGCCGGTATAGGCTTTCCAGAATAGCGAAATTCACTATCGTAATCATCTTCAATAATATACCTGCTCTCTTCTTTCTTTGCCCATTGTAAAAGCTGCATCCTTCTCGTAATAGGCATAATCATTCCATATGGAAACTGATGGGAAGGTGTAACAAATACAACATTCGCATTGCTATTTTCTAAATCTGCAATACAAATTCCATCTCTATCTAAAGATAACATTTGGACTCTTGCTTCCCCCTTTTCAAAAACAACCATCTTTCTATGATACCCTGGGTTTTCAACTGCATAATTGCTTCCCTTTAACAATTGAAACAATAGTTTCACTAATATTTGTGTTCCCGCTCCTAATATAATTTGACTAGCTGAACAACGTACACCTCTAGATTCATACAAATAATTCGTAATCTCTTCTCTTAAGCTCGCTTCCCCTTGAGGGTGTCCTAGAAAGAGAAGTTCGTTATTATGCGGCTGCCATATTTCATTTACAATTTTCCGATACATATTGAATGGAAAAGCATTTGTATCAATTCCTGTTTGTGTAAAGTCAAATTTATAACTCTTCTCCTGAAACAGTACTTCTTCTATTCTCTCTCCGCTATCCTCTATATGAACCATTTGCTCAATCTTGCATACAAAATAACCTTTTCTCGATATCGACTCAATATAACCTTCTGCAAGTAATTGTTCGTACGCTGCCTCTACTGTATTTTTACTTACTTGTAAATGTATCGCTAACTTTCGCTTAGCCGGTAATTTCGTAAAAGGGACAATCGATCCATCTTTAATTTCTTTTTTTATATACTCATACAATTGCACATACAATGCCTTTTTACTATTCATATTTAAATTAGGCGTTAATTCTAACATAATATCTGACCCCTTAATAAAAATAAAATCTGATACTTTTTACAGTACCAGAAATTATATATAATTCCTTTTATCATGTCACACATAAAAAATCAAATACTGGAGAGGAGAAACATGATAATGAACAATGGTAGACGTATCGGACTCATTATGATTATTACAGGGGCTACATTATGGGGATTATCTGGTCCAATGATTCAGTGGCTATTTCAACATACTAATGTATCCTCAATTGATTTTTTAACAATTCGATTGTTGCTTGCAGGAATATTTATTTTGTCTTTCTTACTTATAAAGAAACAAAACATATTTCAAATTTGGAAACACCCTAGATATTCTATACAACTTATTATTTTTTCTATTCTCGGCATGCTTGGTGCGCAATACGCCTTTATCGAAACAGTTCATATTAGTAACGCGGTCACAGCAACACTATTTCAATTTCTAGGTCCTGTTCTTATAACCATGTATGTTGCATTTGAACAAAGAAAATTCCCTGCTTCCATGCAACTATTCGCAATTATAGCCGCGCTAATAGGAACATACTTTATTATTACAAATGGCTCAATTGAAAATGTTGTTTTATCTAAAGAAGCTATTATTTTTGGACTATTAACAGCAATTGGATTTGCATTTTATACCCTTCATCCGGCTTCTCTCATTAAAGAATGTGGGACAACTGTAGTAATTGGTTGGGGGATGTTAATCGGAGGAATTGCACTACTTATTTATAATCGTTCATTCGGGTGGAATCACTTTTCACAAACCCTTACACTAAAAACTTTTTCTATGCTTATCCTTATCATTATTAGTGGTACCCTTTCTTTCCTTCTATATATCGGTAGTCTTAAATATTTAGCAGCAACAGAAACAAGCATTTTATCTAGCATTGAACCCCTTGTAGCTGCCATCGTTTCAATTACTTGGCTAAATGAATCTTTTGGAACATATCAATTATTAGGCGGCGTATGTATCGTTCTGTCCGTTATTTTTTTGGCGATGCCTCAAAAAGAAAACGAACCAACCTATACAACTGAACAAGTATAAAGTGAAACTTTAATTAGTGGGGCTATCTCCCACTGATTATTAACCTACACCAATCGGGCTTTTACGGGATAAAAAATGTCAAAAGAGGTCGTACAAAACTTACGACCTCTTTTTATACTTTAAAGGAATTGTCCCGCCTTCTAGCAAATACAATTACACTAACAATAAAAACTAGGAGTGTGGCACCATGAAAAAAATCGGAACTATGCTACTTCTCTCCTTCCTCATCACTGGATGCACACCAGCACAACCTGATTCAAAAGCATCTAAAACTGAAGCTGTCGCAACGTCATCCAATCAAGTGAACGCACCTTCCTTCTTTCATCTTAGTGTTTTAAAAGATGTAAATTGGGAAGAAGCCCCCTCATTCATAGACGGAAAAATACCTTTAAAAGGCATCGAAGGAAAAATCGCAATGGCTGATAGTCCTATTATCGCGAATGAACAAAATGAAATAATGTGGTACTTTCTAGATTCTGAAATACCAACTGGAAAATTGTCTATTATTGCGCTAAAACAAGGATCTGTAACTCCGACACCAGTACTCTTTCAAAAAGAAACTTCCAAACAAACTTGGACCACTTCAAATACAATCGATTCTACTGCAAATGAACTCCCTCTCACTATGTCACTACCTTCATCTGGATTATGGTTATTAAATATATATGTGAATGAAAAATATTATGATCAGTTTGTAATCACTGCTGAGTAAAGTGACAAAAATAAACCACTTTCTTACAACAATGTAATTTCTACGGCATGTACTTCGATAGTTGAATTATCTCTCTTCTCTTATACTTAAAGTAAGAAATGAAACGAGGAGAGATGAGAGATGAAAAAAATGATAGAAGTAATCGTAGCAGTAACTGAGGTTTTAGTGAATGGTAAACAAGTTGCAATGGAATTAAATAAATAGTGAAGAAACATAAATAATTCTACACTTCTTCATTATTTTGATTTCTTATCTCAAAAAAGCAGTGCCTTTTAGGCACTGCTTTTAGCTATTAATAACTTGGTATTTTCGTAATTTGCGCCACGCCCGAATCAATAGCTGCTTTCGCTACTGCTTCTGCAACACTTGGAACAACTCTTTTATCTAATGGATTCGGGATTACATAATTCGCATTACGTTCTTCGTCAGTAATGATGTTAGCGATCCCATATGCTGCCGCTAATTTCATCTCTTCTGTAATATCAGTTGCGCGCACATCTAACGCACCGCGGAATATTCCGGGAAACGCCAATACATTATTTACTTGATTCGCATAATCCGAGCGCCCAGTTCCTACTACAGCTGCCCCAGCCTCTAATGCATCCTCAGGGAAGATTTCTGGAATTGGATTCGCCATTGCAAACACAATTGCTTTCTCATTCATCGTCTGTACAAGTTCTTTCGTTAATACGTTAGGAGCAGATACGCCAATAAAAATATCAGCTTGGTGAATCGCTTCTTTTAACGTTCCACGCACATGTTCACGATTTGTCTTTTTTGAAACTTCAATTTGTGCTTCGTTCATCCATGTTTCACCTTCACAAACAATACCTTCTAGGCTAACTAGCGTAATGTGCTTTGCACCAGCCTTTAATAATAATTTTCCAATTGCAATTCCTGCCGAACCCGCACCGTTAATAACGATTTTCACATTATCCATTTGTTTGCTAACAACTTTTAATGCATTAATAACAGCTGCTAAAACGACAATAGCTGTTCCATGTTGATCATCATGGAATACAGGAATATTCGTCTCTTCTTTTAATCGTTTTTCAATTTCAAAACAACGTGGTGCTGCAATATCTTCTAAATTAATCCCTGCAAATGTAGGCTCTAAATTTTTTACAAGGGTAACGATTTCATCTACATCCGTTGTGCCTAAACATAATGGGAAAGCATCTACATTCGCAAATTTCTTAAATAAAATACTTTTTCCTTCCATAACAGGCATAGCCGCTTTCGGTCCAATGTTTCCTAAACCAAGTACCGCTGTTCCATCTGAAACAACTGCCACCATATTACCACGTGCTGTATAGTCATACACCGTTTCTTCATCTGCCGCAATTGCTTTACAAGACTCCGCTACACCTGGTGTATACGTCAGGCTTAAATCATCCGCTGAATTTACTTCCACTTTACTTGTAATTTCAATTTTCCCTACTAATTCTTTATGCAATAACAATGATCTTTCATTAATTTGATTTGCTAACATACTTATAATCTCCCCTTAATTTGACAAGCTAGCTATATGAATATAGCTAGCTTGTTTGATCATGAAAACATTTTTAATAATATTGTCGCTGTTACAACCATTGCCGCTCCGCCTAAACGAGTAGAAATTTGCGCGAACGGCATTAATTCCATACGATTTGAAGCTGATAAAATAGCAACATCTCCAGTTCCACCTAAACCGCTATGACATCCAGTTACAATCGCCGATTCAACTGGATACATCTTCATCACTTTCCCTACAATAAAACCTGATGCTACCATTGTAAGAACAACCGATGCGCACACAACAACATATCCTACTGAAAGAACTGCTGCTACGTCTTTTAATGGAATATATAGCAATCCTAATCCAACCATTAAAGGCCAAGTTAAATTCTTCGAAATAAATTTATATAAATGGAATGCTCCTTGCTCCATTTTTGCTGGCATTAATTTAAAGTATTTCACAAGTGCTGCTGAAAAAATCATAATGATTGCCCCAGGAATACCGATGAACTTAGAAGCAAATCCTCCGAAGATGAAGAACGTACACGCAATTAATAAACCTGCTCCCATTAATGAGAAGTCAATTGGCTTCTCTGTATTTTGTTCTTTTAATAATTCTGCTTGATTGTCTGTTTTCACTAATACACCGTTACCACTAAGCTCCGGTTTCTTCTCACCTAAACGCTTCATATACCCTGCACTTACAATTGCGAACATATTTCCAATAATAGCTGCTGGAATAAGCTGTGATACAAACGTTGCTGACGATTCATTTAAAATATCACTATAAGCTAGCGACAATGGTAAAATCCCTTCCCCGATACCACCACTTACAATTGGTACGATGATAAAGAAGAATGTGTGCTTCATTTCAAATCCAAATAATGAACCGACCAATAACCCTACTGCTACAGAAGCTAACGTCCCTACTACTAAAGGAATAAACATGCGAACGAAACCTTGTACTAACACTTTACGGTTCATTCCTAAAATACTTCCGACTACTAAACAAGAAATATATAAATATAAAAAGTTCGATTTTTTCATTAACATAGTCGCAGCTTCCATTGAAGCTGGATTCATCCAGTTAAAAAATACAAGTAATGATGGAATAAATAACGAAAGTATTGCTGGACCGCCGATATTTTTTAAAATTGGAATTCTCATCCCAATATCGCCTAAGAAAATCCCCATGATCATAATAACTGCAAATCCACCAATCATATCTGCTGGCAATTTATTATATACAGATGCCCCATAAATAATAGCAGCCAATACTACATATAACGGTAAAGGTATAACACCGATTTTTACATTCATAATTTTAGAAGCGAAAGATTCTCTTTGTACTTCATTTCCTTCAGAAAATGATACCGCTTCCACATTCTTTTGAATTCCCATATGGCACCCCCTCGTTTTCTTAATAACAATATTAAAACGCTTTCAATAGTAAAAATAGTTTTTGTAAGTTTTGTAATTGATTTTGTAATTAAAAAAAGTATAAGCGACTTATACTAAGTCGCTTATACGTAAAACTCTATTTTCTTTTGATTAACACATCTTAATTTACTTACAGGTCTTCCCACATGTTGGTACATCATTTCGTTTTCTAACACCCCAATGTCAGTCAGAAACATTACATATTTCCGAATAGAAACTCTTGAAATTCCAACTAATTGTGCCATTTCATCTGTTGTAAACGCTCGTCCATTCAACGACTCGATCTTCTGCCAAATTAATTGCAACGTTTGCTTCGTTAATCCTTTCGGAAGCTCTTTAGTGACAGTAGGCTCTCTTTTTTCTTTTTGTAAAATTAACGAATCT
This sequence comes from Bacillus sp. FSL L8-0152, assembly GCF_038006365.1. Classification (NCBI taxonomy): domain Bacteria; kingdom Bacillati; phylum Bacillota; class Bacilli; order Caryophanales; family Bacillaceae; genus Bacillus; species Bacillus sp. FSL L8-0152. The sequence goes on along the minus strand of NZ_JBBOVB010000001.1, from coordinate 639,836 downwards.
AATTCCGATTGACTAAGCTTTTGTTGTTCTTTCATGAAAGTAAGTTTTTCTCGATATATAGTTAATGCCTCTTTAAATCGTTCGAATGTAAATGGTTTAATTAAATAATCTACAACTCCGTATTGTAATGCTTTTTTAATACTCCCCATATCATGTACAGCTGAAATCATTATAATATCGATTTCTTTTTCTTGATTCCGAATATACATTAAAAGCTCAAACCCAGTCTCTTCAGGCATAAAAATATCAAGTAATACTAAATCCACTCGTGATTTCTCTAATACTTCTATCGCCGACTTTACTGAGTTAACTGCTTGAACAAGTTCAAACCCTCCTACTTGCTCTAAATAATGCGTATTTAACATTGCTACCATCGGGTCATCTTCTACAATTAAAACTTTAATCATATTTGCCTCTCATCCCTACCTTTAGGTATTTCAATTGTTATCGTTGTTCCCTTTCCTACTAATGAATGTATATCAATTTCCCCATTTATTCGCTGTATACTTTCTTTTACAAGATACAAACCATAACCGCGGTTATCTCCCTTTGTTGAATAACCTTTCGTAAATAATGCCTCTATTTCTTTTTCTTGTATACCTTTTCCCGTATCTTGTACTGTAATAGTTAATATATCCCCATATTGTATCTCAACTTCAACTTGCTTCTTTTCACAATTCGTCACTGCCTCTAACGCATTATCAATTAAATTTCCCACAATCGTAATAAGTTCATGAGTAATACTTTCATCATCTATTTCCGGCATATGAGAATCTTCACTTATAATTAATTTGATATTCTTCTCTCTAGCATAGCTGAGCTTACCTAGTAAAAAACCAGCAAATACTGGATTTTTTATTCTTTTCATAACTCCACCAATTTCATATTGATGCTCTGATACCATACCGCTTATATACTTCTGTAATTCTTCATACTGTTTCATATGTGTAAGCCCTAATACGACATGCATCTTATTCATAAACTCATGAGATTGTGCCCGTAATGCTTCTGCATATAGTCTAATACCAGTTAGTTCCTCTGCTAGTTTTCGAATCTCTGTTTTATCACGAAATGTTGCAATTGCGCCAACTATTTCTCCTTTTACATATAAAGGAACTCGATTCGTCACAATCGTAATTCCATAAATATTTTGTTCTTCGTTTAATTGTACTTCTCCCGTTTGCAATACTTCTTTTATACGTGAATTCGGCATATACAACTCAACATCTTTACCGATAAAATCTTCTTCAAGTCCGCTTTTTTTAAATAGACGTTTCGCTTCATTATTAATTAGCGTTACTCTAGCCTCTTTATCTACAGCAATAATACCTTCCTTTACAGATTGTAGCATCGTATTTCTTTCTTCAAGAATTTTTGCTATCCTGTGAGGTTCAAGACCGAATAAGCTTTTCTTTATATGTCTAGCTAGCAATATCGCTCCTATAATTCCGACTAATACTCCAACTCCAACTCCAATATAAATGATATATCTACTTTCCTTAACTCTCTCTTTTACATTATCTGCTGAAATACCGACCGCCACCGCTCCAAGCTGTTCACCCGTTTCAGAAAATACAGGTACAAACACTCGCATTGAAATACCTAAAGTTCCTTCTGCCAGTGATACATGTTCCTTTCCTTTCAATGCAGGCCCTTCATCTCCCCCAATAAAATGATGACCTATTTTTTGAGGATTTGGATGTGATTTTCTTATTCCATTCATGTCCATAACTACAATAAATTGAACACCTGTGTTTTTTAATATCCTATTTGTATACGTTTGGATTGCAGAAGTATCTGCTTTCCCAATCAAGCCATCGATTACAATCGAATCATTCGCCACAATGTGTGCAATTGTTTTTGCTTTCTCTGCTTGGTTATCCTCCGTTGTCCGTTCTACATTGTGACTAATTAATATATCTGTCACAAGTAAAGAAAAAATCACAACTGTACAAACTAACAATGTAATCGTTTTCCATAAATTCCATAGTCTTTTTCTTTTTTTCATCCCGTTAATGACTCCCCTAATTGCTGAATAGAAAAATAAGTAAGGTGATATTATTTTCACCTTACTTATCTGCTGTTATTATACTTTAAATTTACTAGTCATCGCTTGTAATTCTTCTGCCATCCCAGCTAAGTTTTGCGAAGCAGAACTAATTTCTTCCATTGAATTAACTTGTTCTTCTGTTGAAGCTGCAACACTTTGCATACTAGCTGTATTTTCTTCTGCAGCCGCTGCAATTTCATCAATAGCATTTGTCACTTCATTTGCATCTCCCGCAATTCTCTTCGTTGTTTCTACCATTTGATTAACTTGAGAAACAATATGTGTAGTAGAACTTAAAATTTCCGTAAAACTTACTTTCGTTTTTGTTACAACATCAAGGCCTTGTTGAACTTCTCCATTCACATTATCCATTGCCTTAACAGTATGTTCAATATCCGCCTTAATTTCTGCAATTAAATTTGCAATCTCTCCAGATGACTCTCCTGATTGCTCTGCTAATTTTCTAACCTCATCTGCTACAATAGCAAATCCTCGTCCCTGTTCACCTGCTCTTGCTGCTTCAATAGCCGCATTTAAAGCTAATAAGTTCGTTTGAGTAGCGATATTTTGAATTGCTTCAGAAATAGCTCCTACCTGCTTTGATTTCTCATCAAGAAGTTTAATAATAGCATCTGACTCGGATACCGACCTAGAAATAGACTGCATTTGTTTTGCGGTTTGTTCAACTAAATCTTCTCCCTCTTCAGCTCTTTCTCGCGCATGTAATGAGGAAATAGAAATTGACTCTGCGCTTCCAGTTACATCTTGAATTGCTGTATTTACTTGTTGTAATGTAGCCGCACCTTCTTCAACACCTTGGCTTTGTGATTCAGCCCCACCTGATACTTGCTCCATTGCAATTGTAATTTGATCTGTCGCATCATTCGCTTGCTGTACGCTCGCTGTTAACTCTTCTGCCGATGCTGCAACATGTTCTGCTGAAAAGCTAATTTGGGTAATAACATCTTGTAAAGACGTAGACATTTCATTAAATGAATTCCCTAGTTTCCCTATATCATCTTTGGAATGGATTGTAATTTTCTCTGTTAAATCTCCCTTACTAATTTTATGTGCCGATTCAGCTATTTTTCGTAATGGCCTTGTAATAGACTTTGTAATGAAATAAATTAATACACTACCAAATACAATAGCGATAGCAATAACAATTAAAGTCTTATAAAACACTGGATTTGCAGCTTGGGTAATTTCTTCATCGAACATAACGCCAACTACTTTCCAGCCTGTTTTCTCATTTGTTGCAAAGATTAAATTCTTTTTATCATCTTGTTCTGTATAAGACACATTTCCTTGTTTATCTTCATAAATTGGTTTAATCCAAGGATCAGTAACTTTTGTACCTGGTTTTCTAGATGGATGACTAACAATTTGCTTATTTTGATCTAAAATAACTGCATAACCTTTTTCACCAATGTTAATCATTTTGGAAATTTTTAAGATGTTATCTAAGTTTAAATTAATTCCTATAACACCTTTACCATCTTTTACTTCTTTCGCAATTGTCACTACCATATTTTTTGTAGATGCTGACTGATATGGCGCAGTAACAATTACTTTCCCTTTATTTTCATGTGCTTCTTTATACCAAGATCTATCTGTTGGATTATACCCATCAGCCATTTGAATAAATGGTTCTCTTATAAACTTTCCCGTCTCTGTTCCAATATAAATACCTTCTACTTCTGGATGAATCTTTATATATTGTGCCAACTTCGTTCTTACTATTTCTTCTTGTCCATTTGGATATGTATCCTCTGTTAAGATGTCTGCAAAGTACGTCGCATCAACAAATTTCTCTTCTATATTTTGAGAAATAACAGTATTTAAAATCGAAATATTCTCCTTTGCCTTATCTGTCATTTGATGTTCAAAATTTGTTTTGGCAGTTTGATATGAAACACCACCGATAATAATTCCTGGTATAGTTAAAATAATAAAAAATGAAATGATTAATTTTTTATTGATACTCATACATTTAACCCAGTTAAATACTTTTTGCATAATAAGCCTCCTTTATGTAATGTGGATACTTGTGTCATTTTATACAATTAACATATATAAAACAATATATAATGATAAAATGTAATTTTTTCTTCAATTATGCATTTTTACATATTTACTCCCTATAAGTATTTTAATCATAAAAACAAGAGAACTTTAGCATTATATATGCTAAAGTTCTCTTATTTCTTAACAGCTTCTACTCTATAAAACTTCTCTTATAATCCTCAAATGTTTTATCCTTCACCTTATAGTCATATTACTAAAAATCTTCTTCCTAATTTATTTAGCGCTCTTTACATAACTAATTGCCTGACTTCCCATTTGTACCCATGCCTGTTCAAAGGTTTCTCTCGGTACTTTTACATCTAAGCTATCCTCAAGTGGATCTCGAATATATACAGATTCCTGATCATACCCAATAAGTACAACACAATGTTCATTATACGTAATAGAAACATCTCCACTATTTGTTTCCCATGTAGTAAATTCATCTTCATCTAATGGTGCAAATGTTGCATTCGTGATCATGACTACAGGTTTCCCTGCTTTTACACTCTTATAAATTTCTTCTATATTCTTCCCTGTTAAGTCTACAGCTTTATTAGGTAAATATTTTTCCGCTAACTGAAAAAGTGGCCCATGATATACACCGTATCCTGATTCAGAGAATGTATAAATATTACCTACAAATCCTTCATTTGGATTCCCGCGCACACCATCGTCTATAAAATCAACTTTTTTTATTTCATTTGCTAATGTCATCTTATCCACTGAAACACCAGCGTATTGTAACATCATCGCTAAGCTTGTCACTTCACAGCCTCTATCCAATTCTGGTAACTGCTGAATTAATGGAACATTTGATAAGATGACTTTTTCATCGTTATTACTAAACTCCGTTTCTTTTCCTCTTTGTATATTTGAGAATGTTAACTTCTCTACATACTTTGGAATTCCATTTGTATATACACTCCATATTGCTGTACCTAGTAAAGCTGTACATATATACCACTTCAATTTTCTTATCGCTTTCACGCCCTTATTAATTCGTTAAATAAGAATAAAATGCGTCAGCATCCGTTCGTATCATCGGTACAAAATTTAGTTCTTTTCCTTTTTCAGGCTGATCTTTTTTTATCTTTTCCGCTAACTCTTGAATATTCATATTCATTTTATCCATATTAAGCTCATCTGCCATTTGTAGCACCATTTGTTCATTAATTTCTCTTAATATTTGATATATATCTTTACCATACAAATCAATATGATATTTTTTTGCTTCTTCCTGTACTTTTTGTTCGTACACTTCTTGTGCTAACTCTTCAATTTCTTTTCCTTTTTGAGAAATATCTAACTTTCCTGCTTCTTCTCTTACTTTCTTTCCGTAGATTTCTTCCGCGATGTCTTCGATTTCTTGTCCATCTGTCGAAATACCTAATTTATCTGCTTCATCTTTAATTTTAATCGCATTAATTTGAGTAATTAAATCTACAATTGATGTATTCTCTATAGATATACCTAGCTTTAACGCTTCTTGCTTTACTTTTGTTTCATAGATTTCTTCTGACAGCGTCCCAACATCTTTTCCTTCAATCGATATGCCTAACTGCTCTGCTTCCCTTCCTACTTCTGTTTCATGAATTTCTTTTTCTAGTGTAATTTGTTCTTTTCCTTCCGTTTCAATACCTAGTTTCTCTGCTTTTTCTTCTGTATGCACTGCATGTATCTTACCATTGTTCAATTGTTCTTTACTGCGCTGTGTGTAATCTGTCTTTCCTTTTTGTGTTTCAGAAGGAGAGGCACCCCCTAATATACTTAAACTCATTACTCCAATAGTGAATACCGTCATCATTTTCTTTTTCAAAATTAATTCCTCCCTCTTATACTTTCTTTCCCATCATTCCCCTAGTTTTTTTAATACTATACATACATCTCATCGCTGCTTGAGATAACATTATGATTGATAAAACTCACTCACATACACCTAGTCTCTTCTTCATGTAACGAACTTTCTTTATGCCATACATAATATAAATAGTTTCTTAACTTTCCCTTAAAAAAGACGACCTTGTAAAAACAAGATCGTCTTCTTACTTATATTTTTTGATTTTTAGGGAAAATCACTTCAAAGCAAGTTCCATCTCCCCATTTGCTCTCTACTGATATTTTTCCATAATGCTTTTCTACAATCCAATTTGCGATTGAAAGACCTAATCCAGCTCCTTCTGACGTACTTCTTGCTTTATCCCCTTGATAAAAACGATCAAATAATTTCGGAATATCTTCTTCTTTCACTCCTATCCCGTCATCTTTCACATGTATACGAATTGAACTACTCGTTTGCGTGCAATCGATTTGAATATGCCCACCTTCGTTTGTATACTTCATCGCATTATCTAACAGTATGACCATCATTTGATGAATCCGCTCTCTATCCCCCATAAAAGATACACCACGTTCTACTTTTAACATCATTTCTTTTTCTTGATAAGAAGCAATCTCCTTATATGGAGCTACTATTTCTCCTAACAATTTATCAAGTTCAAATGTTTTCTTATCCATCTCAATTTGATTAGAATCAGAACGTGCTAGCAATAATAAATTACTAACGAGTTTCGATAACCGCCTACATTCTTTTGAAATTGTAGAAATATCCATCGCTTTTTCTTCTATCGTAGCGGATGGTGACTGGAATAAAACATCCGTTTTTGATTGAATAACTGCAAGTGGTGTCCTGAGTTCATGTGATGCATCAGAAACGAATTGCTGCTGTTTCTCCCATGAATTTTGAATAGGTACGAGTGCCCTACCAGCTAAGAAAAAGCCGATTCCTATTGCACATAAACTTCCTATGCTACAACCTATAATAAGAATTAAAAATAAAGTATTTAACATTCCTTCTTCCGCTGTTATATCTCGCACGATTTGAACTATTTCTCCATCTTTTTGAAGCGAAAATGCTCTAAAATATCGTCCTTGTACTTTGATATCTTGTAACTCCCCTATTTTTTCCGGAGAAAACTTTTCCAAATTCTCTTCAAAAATAGAACGGAATTTACGGTTATCGCCCTCTATTTTCACTATTTTCCCATTCCAAGTTATTCTAGTTACTCGCGGATCTCCAATTTGGATATTCTCCATACGTTTTCTTGGTGGTATTTTAACATCTAATTTTTCTCTATACTGAGCCATCATTTTTATAGATTGATCCACTTCATTATAAATACGCTTATATGTGTATGAATAAATAATACTACCTAATATACCTATTAATAGGATAAATACTAATGAATTCACTATAGTCAAACGAATGCGTGTCTTTTGAAACATACTTCCCTTTTTCATTGTTCTTTTAATATATATCCAATACCTCGAACGGTTTGAATATCTTTCTGATAACCGAATGGTTCTAATTTTTTACGCAAATGATGCACATACACTTCCACAATGGCTACTGTCGTATCTGAATCAAATCCCCAAACACGATCAAAAATTTGTTCACGCATTAAAATCTTCCCGCTATTTTGAATGAGATACTCTAGTAGCTCATATTGTTTCAATGTCAACTTAATACTTTGTCCATCTACTTGAACGTCTTTATCTTTTCCGAACAATTCAATCCCTTTATAACGAATCGTTTGCTGGGTTGTTAAACTACCACTTCTGCGTAGTAAAGCGCGAATTCTCGCTTTTAATTCAGGGGCCTGGAATGGCTTAACTATATAGTCATCTCCACCAAAATCCAATCCCTTCACCCGATCTTCTAAAGAATCTCTCGCTGTCAAAAACAGGACTGGTGTTTCAATCTTTTCATCACGTATTTTTTGAATTACTTCAAATCCGTCCATTCCTGGCATCATCACATCCAGCAAAATTGCATCATATATATTTTGAAGCGCTAAAAACAATCCATCTTCTCCATTTATTGCCGTATCTACTTCAAATTCATCACGCAAAATTTGTACGATAGACTCTAATAACGAGGCATTATCTTCTACTACAAGTAATCGCATGCTCTCACCTTCCATCAAATAGTTCAATTCTATTTATTATTACATTTCTTCTCTTCATAACAAAAGAATGTAGTTACATTACGTATTTTCATTTTTAACTATTTCCTTCTAAAATTTTGAAGTTTTATTATAAAAACTTTGTCTTAAATTTAGCTTAATAAAAAATTGAAAGAAATAAGATTCCTCTTATCTCTTTCAATTTTTTATTACATATACCTTTTTACTCGGCAACTCCAAACAATTTAGCTGACCACCATACACAGCCCCGCCATCAATTCCAATAATACGATTACTCCCAAAATACACTCCGCAATCCTCACTACCATGAAGCGTTTTTGTTTCCGTATGCCCAAATACAACAACCTTTTCACCACTATATCCATTATGAAATTCATTACGGATCCACATTAACGTATATGGTTCAGATTCAGAAACTCGTTTCATCGGTTCAACCCCAGCATGTACAAATATATACTCTTCTGTTTCAATGTAATGATCTAATTCTTGAATAAACTTTATATGTTCCTCTAATACACGAGATTGTAACATCGGTTTTTGGAAGTCTTTCTCATTAACCGCAATATCCTCTTCTACAAATCCATAGCTATATAATGTCTTATCTCCACCATTTCTTTTTACCCAATGGTTCCATGAACGTTCCTCATTTGTCGTTAACGCCTTAATCATCATATCTTCATGATTTCCTTTTAAAATGAGTGCTCCCTCTTCTTTCAATTCTCTTACCTTTTCAATTACAGCACGCGCATTTGGACCACGATCTACATAATCTCCCAGTAAGATTAATTGATCCTGTTTCGCATCATATTGAGCTTCTTCCAATAACTGTTCGAACTTTTCTATCTCTCCATGAATATCACTAATAACAAGAATTCTTTTCATATTATCCCCCTCTTTCTAATTATAGTTCAAAACGACAGAAAGTTCAGAATTGAAATCCCGCATTAACGGGCAGTAAGCCCCCCACTGATTACAGTTTCACTTTATTACAAACTAAACTATTATCCTTACAACAATGTAAGTCTCTTGTCATCCAATTCGATAGTTGTAATTACTGTATTTCCTTATACTGAGAGTAAGAAATGAAACAAAAAATAAGGAGAGATGAGAGATGAAAAAAGTAATGGAAGTTGTAGTAGCGGTAGTAGAGGTTTTCGTAAATGGTAAACAAGTCGCAATGGAGTTAAATAAATAATGAAAAGGACAACATTCACTCTAGACCCTTTACTCATATAAAAGAGATAAGACTTCATCATTTCTTTGATCCCTTATCTCCCTATAGAGAAAGCCGTATCCCTTTTAAGGATACGGCTTTCTCTTATTTTTGACTCGTACGAGCTGAAATGCTAATTGCTCTATCTGTTGCTTTGGCAGCTTCATCTAACGCTTCTTTACTATTCTTCCCGTCATACATTGCTTCTAATGCTTTTACAACTGCATCTCTTGATTCTGGGAATACACTAATTAAAGCACCTTGTGTTGCCGGAGTTTGCTTCGTCGCTTGCAGTTGATCTACTGTTACTTTCAACTGCGGATATTTTTCATATTGCTCTTTTACTAATGGCTCATTATATGCATCTGGATTAATTGAGAAATAACCTGTTGCAGTATGCCATTTTGCTTGTACGTCTGGCTTCGTTAAATATTTCATAAAGTCCCAAGCACCTTGTTGCGTTTCTTCTGAAACCATATTCGTCATCCATAATGATGCTCCACCAATAACAACACCATTTTGTTTCGAATCCTCTGGATACGGAATATATGAAACACCTACATTAAACTTAGATGCATCAATTAAATCACGAACACCTGCTGAAGAATCTAAATACATAGCAACTTGTCCAGACTGGAACGCGGCACGAATATCATCCCAACTTGCTCCATACTTTCCAAGTGCGCCAGCTTTATTTAAATCATCTAACATTCCAAATACTTTCTGTCCTTCTTTACCGTTAAATACCGCCTTCTTTGCAGCATCTTTACGGCCGTTTTCGTTATCTACATATAAAGCACCTTGTGTCGCTAACAATTCTTCAAAGAACCAACCATAGTTAAGCATGGAGAATCCATATTGTTTTACATTTCCACCTTCTTTAATCGTTAACTTTTTCGCTGCTTCTTGTAATTCCGCATATGTTTTCGGAGCTTTCTCTGGATCTAAGCCCGCCTTTGCAAAAGCATCTTTATTATAAATTAATACTGGTGTAGATGAATTAAATGGCATAGAATACATTTTTCCATCAACTGAATAATAATTTGTAATTGCTTTTTCTAATTTTGACGTATCGTACTTATCTTTTTTTATCCAGCTATCAATTGGTGTGATTTTTTTGCTATCAATCATATATTTCGTTGTAATTTCACTCGATTGAACAAGAGCTGGCGCTTCTTTCGTTGCAGACATCGTTCTAAATTTTGTTAAAGACTCTTCATATGTCCCTTGGAACTCTGCCTTTATCTCGTATTTATTTTGTGACTTATTATAGTCTGCAACAAGACCATCTAGTACACCTTGTGTTTTTCCACCCATCGCATGCCAGAAGCGAATTACAGTTTTATCACCATTTTTTTCAACTGGTGCTACTTTTGCCTGCGCTTCAGGTTTTCCCTCTGTTTTACTATTTGAACAAGCGGCACTAGATAATGCCATTGTTGCTGCCATTAATAGAGCAGCACCTTTTTTTACTAAACTCATTTTAAGCTCACCTTCTCTTAGTTATTTAATTGCACCTTTTGTTAATCCTTGTTGTAATTGTTTTTGTCCTAAAAATAGTAAAATCAATGTTGGAATAACGATAACCGTAACACCGGCCATTACACTTCCCCAATCAGTTGCAACTTCTTGAGACTGAAGCTGCTTTACACCGATTTGCACTGTTCTTACTTTTTCATCAGTGGTCACTAAAAGTGGCCATAAATACATATTCCATGTTGTTAAAAAGCTATATACTCCAAGCGTAATAAAACTCGTTTTACAATACGGTATTACAACGCTGAATAAAAATCTTATATTTCCAATCCCTTCAATAAAAGCAGCTTCTTTCAGTTCATTCGGGAGTGTCATAAAATGTTGGCGTAACAAGAAAATACCGAAAGCTGTTGCAAAAAACGGCACTGTCATCCCAGCGAAACTATTGATCCAGCCAAAGTTTTGAATCGTTAAAAAGTTAGGTACCATCGTTGCTTCCCACGGAATAAGCATCGTTGAAATAAACAGGAAGAAAATTAAGTTTCTCCCTTTAAATTGAAGAAAAACAAAAGCATACGCCGCTAAGCTTGATACGATAAGTTGTCCAATCATAACGACTGTCGATACAATTAAACTGTTATATAAGTATGTAAAAAGTGGTACTTTTTGAAAAATATTAATGAAATTATCAAAAGTAAATTGAGTTGGAAATAACCTTCTCATTTGAATATCGTCTGGTGTCATAAAGCTTATTAAAAACGCATACAGTACAGGGAAAAATACCATTACTGCACTAATTATGAGCAGCATGTATAATAGGAAATTTTGCTTCCACTGTTTAACAATCATTTATAATGCACCTTTCTCTCAGCAAACTTAAATTGAAGTAATGTAGCAATGAAAATGAAAACAAATAATACCATCGCTTGTGCACTTGCTGTTCCAAATTGATGATTCACAAACGCCTCTTTGTAAATCGAGTACACAATTAAATTCGTTGCATCATTTGGTCCACCGTGCGTTAAAATATCAATTTGTCCAAAGCTTTGGAACGCACTAATTAATGTTACTGTTACAATAAAGAATAAAGTTGGCGATAGCATCGGTAATGTAACACGGCGAAGCTTATATAAATAACTAGCACCATCTATAGATGCACTCTCATATAAAGACGTATCAATATTTTGTAAACCACCTAATATAACTAAAAATGCAAAACCTGTATTCACCCAAACTGTTGTAACTGATACAGAGAATAGTGCCCAGTCCGGACTCGTTAACCATGCGATTGCAGGAAGGTTCATAGAGGCTAATATATTATTAAATAATCCTACACTTGGATGAAATAAAAATAGCCAAATCACTGCACTAGCAGCTACTGATATTCCCATCGTCGAAGAAAACAGAACTCGGAATAACCCAATACCTCTTACCTTTCCATTTGCAATCAATGCAAGAAACAAAGCAAATATAATACTCGTAGGAACTGTATATAAAACAAATAATAAAGTTGATTTTATACTTTTGTAGAAGGCTGGATCAGAGAATAAATATTGATAATTTTCTAAGCCAACGAAGAGATTAGCTTCTCCATGTATATCGGTTAAATAAAAACTATAATAAATCGTCCTAAACAATGGATAGAACAGAAAAATCGAAAATAGCAAAATAGATGGCGCCAAAAACAATAATCCTATTCTTAAATCTTTCGTTCTCTCCCATAATTTTTTCTTTTTTGACACCTTTGTTTGAACTGGTAACTTACTTACTTCGATCATTATTTCGCCACCACTTTCAACTCTTCTTCAGCTACCACTTTTAAGCGTTCATTCGTGTTTTCGTTAAAGAAGCATAACTTTTCTTGCGAGAATAATAATTTTACTTTGTCACCTTTGTTCAGGAGTAACTGTCCGATAACTTTCGCACTCCAAGTTGTTCCATTTACCGCAAAGTTCAATATAGATTCATTCCCTAATACTTCTACAGATTGCAACGTCACTTCTTGTCCCTCCTCAGACAGTGCAATATGCTCAGGGCGCATGCCTATGCGAATTGTTCCTTCTGGTAATTGCTTTAACTGTCTAATAGATAATGGAATTTGCAATTTCCCTATATGTAATACACCTTTTTCTTTATCCACTTCTCCATCATTTATATTCATAGAAGGAGAACCTATAAAGCTTGCAACAAATTCGTTTGCTGGTTCGTTATATATGTCAAGTGGTGTTCCAACTTGCTGTATACTTCCTTTATTTAAAACCATGATACGATCTCCCATAGTCATCGCTTCTATTTGATCGTGGGTAACGTAAATCATCGTAATTCCTAATCGCTGCTGAATTTCTCTAATTTCAATTCTCATTTGCGCACGTAATTTCGCATCTAAATTCGAAAGTGGTTCATCCATTAAACAGATTGGTGCTTGACTCACGATCGCCCTAGCAAGCGCAACACGCTGTCTTTGTCCGCCTGATAATTGACCTGGTTTCATTTTCACATACTCTTTCAGTCCTACCATTTCAATAGCTTCCATTAGTCGCTTTTGTCGCTCTTCTTTTTGTACTTTTCTTACCTTAAGTCCAAATAAAATATTTTCTTCTACAGATAAGTGTGGATATAATGCATAATTTTGAAATACCATTGATAGATTACGGTCTTTCGGCTCTAGATCATTTGCAACACGTTCATTAATAATTAAATCTCCCGAAGAAATCTCTTCTAAGCCAGCGATCATTCGTAATAATGTGCTTTTCCCGCATCCCGAAGGCCCAACTAAAACAAAAAATTCGCCCTTCTTAATATGAACCGATACGCCTTTAACCGCTGTCTCTTCTGCATTTTTATATACCTTTGAAACATTTTTCAATTCAATCACAAAGTTGCACTCCTTTTTTCTTCATGTATCCATACTTCATAATGACTTGTTGAAATCGCACTTGCTCCTGCACGAATTGCAATTTCCGCATCTTCTCGCGTTTGAATCAACCCGCCTGCAATAATAGGAAACTCTATTTCCTCTACTAGCTGTTTAATTATAGAAGGCATAATCCCCGGCATAATCTCTACTGCATTTGGTTTAGTCGTTTTACAATTTTCAATTGATTTAGTAAGAGATAAAGTATCTACAATAAAAATACGTTGAATTGTTTTCAATCCAATTTTATTAGCATTTCGAATTGTCGAACCCTTTGTTGAAATAATACCTTGTGCCCCGATAACATCTTGAATATACAAAAGTGCTTCCTCTGTATTCGTATTTAAACCTTGTATAAAATCACAATGAAGAAATACATCATGTCCATGTTTCTGCAATTCATATACACGCTCTGGTAATTCCAGCATTGAACCAGTCATAAGAAAAACTGTTTTCGGCAATTTTTTGTATGCTTTGTATCCTTCCCAATCCTTTATCATCGCAATATAAGGTTCTTTAAACATTCATTCCACCTAACTGTTCTATTTTTATCCAAACTAAAAACACCTACTTACATAGAACGCCTTTCTCCTTATTTGAACTCTAGGGAATAGAGCACACCTAAGAAAGTGGCACATTATATGTAAGTGGGTGTTCTCAAATATTCTCTACCCTAGTTATTTTGTTACTTTTACTATATTACGCATTTATTAAGTCAGTTTTGATAGATTGTTAATTAGGTGTTAATCGAATGTTAATATTCACCACATCATTTTTTACATTAATCTAGATATTAAAATATAAATAAATAGAACGAAACAATACTTAAAATTCAATCAATATGTAAATTCATTCCATAGTTAATGATTTTTAGTTTGCTTGCCACTGCTTGCAAACTAAAGTTATCCCAAGCGGTGCTATAAAGTGGAATGCGCCTTTTCTCTTGTATTGATATGGCCCAGGCTGTAACAACATCAGTACCATATCCGTTCCCTTGAAACTCCGCTAAAGTTTCCACACTTGCCTCAGCAGCTACGGGCGTACTTCTGGCACTGAAACAAACAGAAACTACTTTTTCATTTTTTACAATTGCCAAATAAGGTTGCCTCCTTATTTACTCCATATACCATCCATTCATAATCTATTTTTCATGTTCAAAATAAAAATCCCATTCAAATACACATTACTGAATCCATCATACTAACTGATTTCTTCATTCTGTCTATCTAAATGGGATTATTTTTCGTTTTTTACTCTACTGGTTGTTGTGGCTGTACTACTTCATTCGCTCCAGCTACCCTCAACATATTTACAATATCTTTAAAACCTCTTTTTTCAGCGTATTGCAGTGGCGTCAGATGTTCCTTGTTAGCCATGTTTACATCTGCACCGTGATCAATAAGCAATTGAATTACTTTCTTATGGTTTTCACTACCATTTCCTAATACAATTGCTTCTAATAGCGCTGTTCCACCACGTTCATTTTTATAATTCACATCAATATCTGTATGCTCTAATAATTCTTTAACAACCTCTACATGGCCACGTTCAGATGCAGAAATAAGTGCTGTCCCACCTGACCTAGTCGTTTCTTTCGTATTAACTCCTGCATTAATTAATACTTTTACAATATCCGTATATCCTTCTCTACTTGCATAAAGAAGTGGATTACTTTTTTTCTCATCTTTAATTTCAATATTAGCACCTGCACCAATTAATGCTTTAACTGTCTCTACATGATTTTGGTACGTCGCTGCAAGGACAGGCGTTTCTCCGTTGTCACCTTCTACGTTTATATTCGCTCCATCCTGAATCAACTTCATAGCTGTCTCTGTGTCTCCAAGAGTAGCTGAAAGTAACAACTGTTTGTCCATTAAATTTATACTTTTCTCTTCTTTAGATTCTTCCTGTTCTTTATGCTTCTCTTTTTTCTTTTCATTTTTCACATGAACCGGTTTCGATTCTGGTTCTTCTTGCTTATCGCAAGCCACTACCGTCATTAAAAGTCCTAATAAAATACATAATAAAATTTTTTGTTTTCTCACAACTACAGCTCCTATGAAAGATAATGTTTTCTTAACCATTCCTCCATCACATACAATAACTCTTCTTGAGTACATTTATCCATAAGCCCTTTAGATTCCTTCTTTAATCGGATTATCTTAAGCTTATACTATGTTTCTCAACCTATTGAAATGATACGCCTGATGGCCCCATCATTAACATTATGAAGCAATTAGTTTAGCACGTTTTTACCGCATTTGTATACATTTCTAAAAAGTACATAAATGATTGCTTTAGGTTACTATATTCCATTGTAACCGTTCTGCTAAAAATTTTACACCTTTTCTATATTTGCACCTGAGTAATAATAGAAAAAGACAACTACATAGTTGTCTTTTTCTATTAATGATGTCCACCATGATTTCCTGCTTTCGGTTTCCCCATCATCTCTTTATTCATTTCCCATTTATGCTCTGCTAGCTCTTTATACGAAAGAACTTTCCCCTTATAGTTAGATACAAAGCTCTCTGCATCTTTTTTATTTTTAAATGAAATGACATTATAAGCCATCGGTGTCGTTATTGTTTTATCATATACGTAAGTAGCGTCTTCTAACGAAATCCAATCTTTCGAATCATAATCTCGGACAAATTTCTCTTTCGTCTTTTCATCTGAGTTGATCTCCATCCATTTATACATACAACCGATATCATCAAACTTTAACGCTTTTCCATTTTCTAAAATAATTTCTGTTGCAAATTGATTATCTGTTACCCCAATTTGGCAAATATCACATTTATCATGTTTCTCATCAATGGCAACAGCTGCTGTTTCCTTTTTCCCACACCCGACTACTGTAAATACGAAACATAAACATATAGCAAGTACGACATATTTTACTTTCATCAATATTCCTCCCTAGAAACCGTATACTCCACGAAAAGAATACCAAAAGGTTGTGTGAGATTTGTGAAAAAACAATGTGCTTTTTGTAATATAGGAAACAAAAAAAGATGTGTAGTTATTTCTACACATCTCTCATCACTCACAACCTGTAATTAATAAATCATCTTCTAATTTAACTAATAATGTATCCGCACTAATTTCCTGTCCAACTTCTACATTTACCAATCTTATATTTCCACTAATCCCGACTGCAATTTTTTTTAGCTCACCGTCATTTTTTCGGATCATCAGTAATTTTTCCCATTCATATACGTAAGAAGATTCATTAATAAAAATCTCCTCTACTTTTCCTTCATAAGAGCTATAAATCTCTTCTATTCTCGTTTTCATATAACATCTACTCCCTATTTCACACTTCACTATTTTCATCTTATTCTACCATTCTTACGAGGAGTGGCTTACTTTTTAAAAATTCAAATTAACTACCGTGAACAAAATGAACAAAATAAAAATTATGCTTCTAATGATGTTATTTTTCAAATTATTTACCATTTGAATAGCTGCTTTTATTATAAATAAAAAACCTTTTTCTGAATTTTTATTCTATTTTGAAAGCGCAATCATTCTTTTGAGGGGGAAATTACATGTTAGCACTACTTGGATTTGCGATGGTATTTGTCTTTATGTTTTTAATTATGACGAAACGTATGTCAGCACTAGTAGCCTTAATATTAATTCCGAGTGTTTTTGCAGTAATTGGCGGATTCTATGCCAATATGGGGCCTATGATGTTAGAGGGGATTCAAAAATTAGCACCTACTGGTATTATGCTTATGTTCGCTATTTTATATTTTGGGATTATGATTGATAGCGGTTTATTTGATCCTGTCATTAGTAAGATTTTAAAATTTGTAAAAGGAGATCCTTTAAAAATCGTTGTCGGAACGGCTATATTGACTATTATCGTTTCTCTAGATGGTGATGGTACAACAACATACATGATTACAGTTTCCGCAATGTATCCACTATATAAGCGCCTTGGAATGAACCCCCTCATATTAGCTGGAGTTGTTATGTTAGGGGCGGGGGTAACAAATCTTACACCTTGGGGTGGACCCACAGCTCGTGTTATGAGCGCACTTGGACTTGAGGCTTCCGAATTATTTACACCTCTTATTCCAGGAATGATCGCTGGTGCAATTTGGGTTGTTTTCGTTGCCTACTATCTTGGAAAAAAAGAAAGAAAACGTTTAGGAATTATGGATGTACAGTATTTAAAACAAATGCAAACAATGGATGAGCAAGCTGCAACTGTTGAAGCTGCAGCGCATAAACGCCCTAAACTTCTATGGATTAACTTTTTATTAACCGCTGCATTACTTGTTTGTCTCATACTAGAAGTTATGCCGTTACCTGTTTTATTTACAGTCGCTTTTGCTATTGCTGTTATGATTAACTATCCAAACTTAGAGCAACAGAAAGAACGTATTGCTTCTCATGCAGGGAATGTATTAGCAGTTGTTTCTCTCGTATTTGCTGCCGGTATTTTCACTGGTATTTTATCTGGAACAAAAATGGTAGATGCAATGGCTAACAGTGTAGTAACTCTTATACCAGATGCACTTGGACCACAACTACCAATTATTACAGCACTTCTCAGTATGCCATTCACATTTTTCATGTCTAATGATGCATTTTACTTCGGGGTATTACCTATTTTGACGAAAGCTGCTGCTACTTACGGAATTAGTGCAGCTGAAATGGGACGCGCTTCCTTACTTGGGCAACCCGTTCACTTATTAAGTCCTCTTGTCGCTTCCACTTATTTATTGGTCGGAATGGCCAAAGTTGATTTCGGTGAACATCAACGCTTCACTTTATTGTGGGCCGTTGGAACGACAATGGTTATGTTAATTACCGGAATTGTAATTGGGATTATTCCAATATAAGATGCAAAAAAACAGTAGAAGAAATAAAATCCTCTACTGTTTTTTATTATGAAGAAGCAAGAAAATACCGTCTCTCCGGTCTCCCAACACTTCCATATATTAGCTCTGCGTGGACTTTCTTCCCAGATATCAAATACTCTAAATAGCGCCTTGCCGTTGATCGGCTTACTCCAATCATTGAGCTTAACATTTCTGCTGTAATCCCTTCTTCATTAACTGTTAACATATGCTTTTTTACTTTCGCTAAAGTATAAGGATCTATCCCTTTCGGGGCATATTCTATTTGATCTCCCTTCACGCCTCTTTGAGACCATAAATATTCAATTTGTTCCGTAGATAATTGATTGTTCTTCTTTAACTGTATAATCTTTTTTTGATAGCCTTCTAGACTTGCTTTAAATCGATCAAACATTAGTGGCTTTACGATATAATCTGTTACTCCGCCCCGTAGGGCGTGCCTCACTACATCTGTTTCCGATGCCGCTGTAATCATAATAATATCTGTATCGTGCAAATGATTCCTAATATATGTGACAAGTTCCGTTCCTTGCATATCAGGTAAGTACACATCTAATAACACGAGCTGTGGCTTCACAAGCTCTAGCCATTCTTTCGCTTGTTCTCCAGTCGTTGCCGTTCCAATTACTTTAAATCCCTCAATTTTTTCAGTAAAACGACGATGAATGTCAGCAATCCGAATATCATCTTCTACAATTAATACTTCAATCTCCTCACCCATTACTATTCGCCTCTCTCTTTCGGTAGTGCAATAATAAATAACGCACCACCTAAATCCCCTTTTTCAATCGCAATACTTCCATTTAAATCTTCTACTAACTCTTTCACTTTTGCTAATCCATACCCTCGCTCTCCTCCTTCTTTCGTCGAAAAGCCTTTATAGAATATGCTAGTAATTATTTCATCATGAATCCCTTGCCCTGAATCTTCCACTTCAATTAATATTTCTTCTCCAATATCAGTTACAAACATCCTTACTTTCTTATCATTCTCTTCATTTTTTTCAATTGCTTCAAATGCATTCGTAATTAAATTCCCTAAAATAGAAACGACATAATTACTCTCAATATGTGGACTTAATTTGTCTAAACCACTTTCTCTATCTAGCATAAAATCAATCTTCAACTCTCGTGCTCTATTATAAAATCCAATTAAAATTCCACCTAGCCATGGATTTTGAATCCGCTTCATAATAAATTGAACAAAATCTTGATATACCGCTGTTTCCTTATGAATAAGCTCTAAAGCATCTTCGTATGATTCTAATTGGATAAGACCTGAAAGCGTATACAATAAATTGTTATATTCGTGCGTTTGCGCTCGTAATGCCTCTGTATATTGCTTCGTCTGAGATAATTCTGCTGTTAACTGATCCATTTCAGATTTCAAACGTAAGCTCGATACAACGCCAGTTACTTTATTCTTTACTTTAATAGGTAGACGGTTCGCAATAACAGCCTGTCCTTTTATATTTAATTGACGATCAAACTGTTCTTCACCAGTTTGAAGTACATCTAGTATCGTTGAATTAGGAATTACATTTAAAATAAATTCCCCAATAATATTTTGTTGCTTATCTAGCGAAAGAATATCATAAGCTGCTTGATTGACTAAACTAATCATGCCATTTTTATCGATTACAATAATCCCTTCACGTACAGATTGAATCACTGTACTATGCTCTTCATATAAAGATGAAATTTCTTCTGGTTCCATCCCGAACATCATTCTTTTTATACTTGCCGCTAAATATATAGAGCCGATTATTCCAATTAAAAGACCTATTATTGTAATCCAAAATACACGCTTTCCATACACTTCTACCGCTCCATGAATATCAGCCATTGAAAACCCAACAGACACCACACCAATAATTTCATTTTCCTGGTTACGGACTGGGACTTTCCCACGCAACGAAGGGCCTAATGATCCATTAGCTTTAGAAACATAAGATTTCCCTTCTAATAAAACGCCTTTATTATCTCCGCCAACCATTTTTTCTCCTATTTTATCTCGCTCAGGATGCGCATAACGAATCCCCTCTTTGTTTCCAACTACAATAAAGTCAGCCTCTGTATCAATTCGAATTTTTTCTGCGATTGGCTGAATAATAGAAGCTGGATTTTCTTTTTGAAAAGCTTCCTGAATTTCTGGTATCGCGGCAACTGTTTTCGCAACATGCAAAGCCCGTTTACCAATTTGCTCTTCTACCGTTTCAGATAATATGTAATAAAATAAATAACTCGTTAGCATAAGTACAACTAAAATAAGTGTACTAATAGTTAATGTAATTCTCGGTTGGAGTTTTAATTTTTTAAATTTCAAAACCATTCCCCTAACATGATTAAAGATAGAATTTAAAGAAAATACAGTTTTTTATTATCATAACACGGTTACTATATATTTCTTTCTTTTTTATCTTCATAAAAAAAGAAACGAAGCATAAGTACTACTTCGTTTCTTAACAGTTTATTATTATATTTTAAACTTACCAATCATCTCTTGTAATTCTTCTGCCATTTGTGATAAATGGACTGCTGCTGCATTTATTTCATCTACTGAAGCTAATTGTTCCTCAGAGGAACCAGCAATATTTTGAACACTTGCGGCATTTTCTTCAATCGTAGCTGCAATTTCATTAATAGATGCACTTACTTGTTTTGCATCTACCGTCATTTGTTTTGCTACATCTACCATGCTATCAATTTGTACAACTGTATCATTTGTAGACTTCAATATTTCGACAAAGCTTTGCTTCGTTTCATTTGCAACTACAAGTCCTGATTGTACTTCTGCTCCAACTTGATTCATAGAGCTTACTGTTTCTTTTATATCAAATTGAATCTCTTTCACTAGTTTCCCAATTTCCGTAGAAGACTGTCCTGATTGTTCCGCTAGCTTTCGCACTTCATCTGCTACAATTGCAAATCCTCTACCTTGCTCTCCAGCTCTCGCAGCCTCAATTGCCGCATTTAACGCTAATAAATTTGTCTGTTCTGCAATATGTTGAATTACTTCAAGGATTGCTCCAATTTGTTTCGACTTATCGTCTAACAAACCAATGATTTTGTCTGACTGTGAAACAGACTCATGAATTAATTGCATTTGATTCACAGTTTGTTCAACTAACTTCCCACCATTTTCAGCTTTTTTCTTCGTATACATAGAGGCTGTAGATACTAATGAAGAACTATCTGCAACACGCTGAATTCCTTCTGTAACTTCTTCTAACAATGTTGCTCCTTCTTCAACTTCTTTCGTTTGTATTTCTGCACCACTTGATACTTGCTCTATAGCCTGTGTAATTTGTTCCGTTGCTTCGCTTGTCTGCTTCATACTAGCTGTTAATTCTTCTGAAGATGCCGCTACATGACTTGCTGAAGTGTTTATATTAGAAATGACACTTTGTAACGATGCAGCCATCTCGTTAAAACTTTCTCCTAGCTGTCCAATTTCATCTTTAGAATGAACTGTAATTGATTCTGTTAAATCACCTTCACTAATCTTCTTCGATGATATGACAAGTTGTTTTAACGGTTTAATAATAGACGCAATTATGAAGTAAATTACAATCCCACCGATTATTAGTGAAATTCCAAGAACAGTTATTGTTTTATAGAAAATAGGTTCAGCCGCTTCGATAATTTCTTTGGAAGGCATAATTCCTGCTATTTTCCATCCAGTTTTCTTATTCGTTTTAAAAGTGATATTGCGATCTTCACCATCTAATGAATAATGAAAATCCCCAGCTTCCTGTTTATACAATTCTTTACTAAGTTTCTCTTCTAATTTCTCTCCTGGCTTCATTTTCGGGTGCGCTACTACATTTTTATCTTGATCAAATATCGCTACATATCCTTCCTTACCGATATTAACCATCTTAGAAGTAGTAACGATATCATTAATGATTAAGTCAATCCCAAGAACTCCACTTTTATCCTCGTTTTGTTTTGCTAGTGTAATAACAATATTTCCTGTCGTTTTTGACTTATATGGAGCAGTTACAATTACTTCTCCGCTTTTCTTCACTGCCTCTTTATACCAATCTCTTTCTGTAGGATTATATCCATCTGGCATCTGAATAGCTGGTGATTGAATGAACTGTCCATTACTAGATCCTGTATAGATTGCTTCCATTTCTGGATGCAGTTTATTGTATTCTTCTAGTTTATTTTGTATGTTTTGAATTTGATCTGCTTGGTAACTTGATTGTGTAAATAATTTCGTAAAATAAGTTGCATCTATTTTTTTACTATCCAATTCCTTATTAATTACATTATCCAAAATTTTTATATTATCTTTCGCCGAGTTTAAAATTGTTTCATTAAAATTCGTCTTCGCCTGTTGATAAGACGTCCAACCAATTACAATACTTGGAAGAATTAAAATAATAATAAATGATACAAGTAACTTTGTTTTTAAACTACTACTCCTTAATTTCCCTTGAAACATACTTCTACCCCTCCATACCGTTTTAAATGTAATTAATTAACATTTAATCTTTCTATAAAAATAATACGATTTAAATGTATCAATGAGACTCTCTATCTTTTTATACATCTAAAGAATTGATACATATCTTTTTCATTCTATATAAATTAAATAATTAAAACAATGTATAAAAATGTATATTATTCGAAATATTATAATTCATAGGAGAACCTCTAGTATTTCACTTACTAGAGGTTCTTTTCACCTTACTATTCTTTATCTACTTCTTTTTTCTCATCTTCTACTACAGATACAACAGGTTTATCGCTTGATAATTGTTGTACCGCTCCTTTTCCTGCAAATCCTTCTAATAGCTCTTTTAAGTCAATGCCAGAAGAAGCTTTTAACGTTTCTTGCATCGTTGCCATTAAATCAGTCGCATAACCCGCAACTTTTCCGGCCCCGCTATTTTTACCACCGCCGCCTGTATCGACAACTGTGATTTTATCAATATTACTAAGCGGACTTGCAAGTTCCTTCGCATAACTTGGAAGCATTTTAAGAACCATATCCATAATTGCCGCTTGACCATATAATTCAAATGCTTCTGCGATTTTTTGTTTCGCTTCTGCTTCTGCTAAACCTTTTAATCTAATAACATCTGCCTCTGCTGTACCTTGCGCTTTTTGTACTTCCGCTTTCGCTTGACCTTGTGCTTTTTCAATTTCCGCCTTCGCTAAACCTTCTACACGTACTTCTTCTGCACGTGCTCTCGCTTCTGCTTCAATCTTATATTGATCCGCATCGGCTTTTTTAATTTGTTTTACTTTTTCTGCTTCCGCTGATTGCTCAACAGCATAGCGATCTGCATCGGCTTTTTTCTTAACTTCTGCATCATATTG
The DNA here is from genome assembly GCF_038006365.1 of Bacillus sp. FSL L8-0152. Classification (NCBI taxonomy): domain Bacteria; kingdom Bacillati; phylum Bacillota; class Bacilli; order Caryophanales; family Bacillaceae; genus Bacillus; species Bacillus sp. FSL L8-0152. The sequence continues at coordinate 615,920 of NZ_JBBOVB010000001.1, read as the reverse complement.
CTTTTCACGACGCGCAATTTCTTTTTCTTCTAACTCAATTTGCTTTTCACGCTCAATGATTTTAACGCGCATTTGCTCTTCTGTAACACCTTGTTGTGCTTTCGCTTGTTGTAATTCGTAAGAAAGATCCGCATCTGCACGCGCTTGTTCTTGTTCTCTCTTATAAGACTGTACTTTTAATTCTTTATGTTTTTCAGCTTCAGCGATTTGTGCATCACGTTGATATTCTGCTTCTTTTGCCTCTTTTTCAGCACGGGCTTTTTCAATACGTGCTTCTTTTTCACGCTCTGCATTCGCAATTGTTGCATCACGCTTAACTGTCGCAATTTGGGGCTGACCAAGCGCATCTAAGTATCCGTTTTTATCCATTATTTCTTTAATTGTGAAAGAAACAATGCGAAGTCCCATCTTCTTTAAATCTGTAGAAGCTACTTCATGTACCTTTTGAGCAAATTGCTCTCTATTACTATACGCATCTTCTACTGTCATAGAAGATAAGATAGCACGGAGATGCCCTTCTAAAACTTCTTTTGCTTCTATTTTTAACTCTTCTGTTTCTTTTCCTAAATATTGTTCAGCTGCTGTGGAAACTTCTTCAATTGTTGATCCCACTTTAATAATAGAAACACCGTTTACTGTGATCGGTACACCTTGTTTCGTATACGTATCACGTGTACCAACTTCTAATTTATAGTTTAATAAGCTTAAAGGCTCTGCTCTTTGCATAATTGGAACTACGAAAGTACCGCCCCCGCGAATAATCTTAATCTTCTTTCCATCATCAGTGGTAACTACATTCTTTCCTCCACCAAGCCAGTTCCCTGTAACAATTAACGCTTCATCCGGACCAACCGTACGATACTTCGTAATAAATACTAAAATGAGTAGAATTAAAATTGCGAGTAAAACTCCACCGATAATTAATGGAATCGTCATGTAAATTCCCCCTTATAATTTTGGTTTCTTTAAAGAATAAGCGATGTTTTGTACAAGTAAAACACCATCTTGGACTCCCTCGATAATAACCTCTGTTCCTTGCGAAATATCTTTTTTTCCAACAGTTTTAGCTGGGATTGCATTACTTCCAAATTGGGATGAAATTAATACTTCACCAAATCCTTCTGTAGGAATTGTCGTAATGACTTCTCCTTTACAACCGATAAATTCATCCATACGTTGTACGGTATTTTGTTCTGCTTCTGCAATCGGTTTTAAAATTAGTATTTTCATGATGAAAACACCGATAAAAGATATAGCAAATGCAGCCCCAAAAATAAGAATGCTATTAAAGGAAAATAAATATTCTCCTATATAACTAAGTCCACATAACATGGCGAAAAAACTAAGTAATAAAGTAACAACGGATACAGATCCGCCCCCAAAACTAAATATCGATTCAAATATATCTCCAAAAAAGATATAAATAACAGTGAGTATAGTAGCAATAATAAATCCATATAAATAAATTGTTTCAAGTGGATAACCAAACAAAGCCATTTCTTATCCCCCTCTCTTAAACAATCCCTTTTTTGTTATGTGTATGCCCCACCTCTTTCAAAGATTATCGTTCTTAATTTTCAGTCATTTACCTTTTAAATAAAAGCCTGTAAGACAGGCCTCTAAAAAAGAACAGGAGAAACCTATTGTGACAGGCTCCTCCTAGAAAATAACCGATATATTATATATCTATATAATATACTATTTTCCACAAAAAGTAAAGTTAAACATACATTGGAAAAGCGCTTATTTTACTGACAATTCGTATGTTCCATCGCCATTATCATATTTATATACATACAAGTAATACTTACCTGGTTTTGCATTAAATTTTGCTTCTATATGATTCCCATTAGCTTGACCGTAAGCCGCATAATTTTGCATATCTGATTCATGGTGAAGTACCCATGTCATCCCAATTCCATACTCATTTAAAACAGAAATGTCGATATCTTTCGCTGATGCTACATTAAATGTATAAACATCAGTGTGGTCCCCGCCAATAAGACTACCTTTTATCTTACTATTTAGCTCGATACGATTTGCTTCCTCTGGACGATTATTTGGTTCTGATTCTGTTAAACTTCCATCTTTAATCGTAACAGTTGTTTCGCTTCTGCTCTCTTTTCCTTTATCGTCTTTTACTCTTAACGATACTTTATAAGAACCTTCTCTTTCATATACATGTACTGGATTCACTTCTGCACTTGTGCTTCCATCTCCAAATTCCCATAAATAAGAAACAATTTTTCCATCTTCATCGTTTGAACCATCACTTTTAAATTGAATTCCCTCTTTTACAAGCCCATTATAAGGGCCATTTATATTAACTGTTGGAGCTTTATTTTCTCCATCATCTTTTGCAATTCCATGGAAGACTACATCATATTCAAATTCATTTGAACTATTCACACGATAGTTGACGAAGTATGCTGTAACAGTTTTGTAGCCACTCCATTCTTTTCGCGCCAATTGTTCTAAAGATTCATTTACTCTTTTACTCATTTCTTTCCAATCTTCTGATTCACCTTTTGTGACACTACCTGTATACGTACCTTCTAATGTAAATGTATTAAAGAATTGAGAATTATGTTTTGTCATTTTTGTATCTTTCATAGGCAACGTATCACTAATTTCTTTCTTCACCGCTGCTAATGACTTCGTTGCATGTTCAGCTAAATAATCATCAGCTACTTCTGGTACAGTGTATGTATCTTGATTATCAATTAACTGCTGCATATACTCTTGATACTCTTTATTTAACTTAGGATCTTTACTTAGATTTTCACGATATGCATCATAATTTTTCACGTCATTCGCACGAATCAAATCTTGAAGTTTATCAAATGTTTCAAACTGATGCGTATATAAATAAGACTGCAATGCGAACGAGTAATTATAGAAATCCCAAGAACCGTATTTAGCAAATAGTGTACGCTCTGCTGTATAACGGCTTGCAGGATCAGATGATAATCCGCTAATTATACTCTTTCTTGGTACAACGTTATTCGTACGAGTAGATCCTGCGAAAAACTCTGCATTTCCTTCTTGGAACCAAGTTAACCTTTCATTTTGATACATATCTCCTCTTCCAAATAGACCCGGTACTTCATATCTACCTTGCAGGTAATGAGTAAATTCATGACGGAATAACTCTTCTAAACTATAAATACTTTGCTCTGGTGTACGCTCATATGTAAAGAATGTACCTGTCTCTTCAATATAAATTCCACCGTTGTTTGTTTCATATCCATACAATTGTCTATTTAACTGATATTCATCTGGACTATTATAAATTACGATCGTTAATACATCATCCGCATTTCCTGACTCTAACGCTTTGTCATTTCCAATTACACGGTGATACTGTGCCTTTACTTCCTTCGCAGCCCAATATAGTCTCTTAATTTTTTCTTCTGATACTTTATCTCCTGTTTTGAACACAATTGATCCATCGTCGAATGTATATGTTTTTGGTAAGTATTGCTCTTTTCCTTCTTTACGTATTTTCTCTAAATCTACTGTATTCCCGCTATAATCTTTACCATTATAATTTGTTGTAATTTGTTCTACCGCAACAAAATACGGTTCACTTAAGCGCGGGTACATATGCATCGCTTGTGTAACAACCTCTAATCCTTTATTTGGATTACTATGAAACTTTCCTAAACGGCTAGCAAAATAAATGCCATTATTAACGAGCCATTTATTTTCTGGCGTTACTTCATTTAGAAGAGCAATACGATTTATTTCATTAATAAACCCATCTACTTTTCCATACCACATCGTTTCATTCGCTTCTTTACGAGCCTCAGTTAAGTACGACTGTATATCATAGTCAATACCTTGCATAATATCGTATATTGCTTGTCCCTTCATTCGATCATTTACATAAGTAGTATAATTATCATTGTATTGCTTTAAAATATTCGATGCGTATTGAACCGTTTCAACATCGCTTGAAGCATTACTAATTAATTTACCGTATGCAGATACGACTGTATCTTGTTCAACTGTACCAAGCTTAAAGTTTGAATTTTTTGCGATTGCTTTTAAAGCAGGTAAACATTTATCCTGGAAGCTTCTTTCATTTAAGTCGCTTAATTCACTATTATAAAATGCAAGATAAAAAGCTGAACGCAACACTTCAGTAAACGTTTGAATTCCTTTTGAATCATCTTTCGTAAATGTACTACCTCTATGAGCTAATTCATCTATAATGACTTGCATTTTTCCTTTATCTTTATAAAAAGCCTTTGCATCTTCATTAAACTGGAATAAGTCTGTAATTTGGTGCCACTTAATACTGCCTAACGTTTCAACTAATTCTTGATCATTCATTTTGTTTAAATCAGCCATTGAATAGCTTTCTTTAACTTGCTTTACTGCAGTTTTCTTCGTAATAGATGCTGGTCGCTGTGAAAAATCTCCTACTTTTAAACGTTCTTGAAATGATAAAGTTTCATCAACTTTTGAAATATGTCCAACTTCATCTACCGACTTTTCAATTCCAACCGGTTTCGTTTTCAACACGTTATACGGTACTTTTTCTTCCGCTGCTGCATGAGTTTGAAGTGCGCCTAACGATAAAGCCATTGTACTAATGCTAAGCATCACTTTATTGATCTTTGATTTCTTGTTCATATCCTTGCCCCCTATTTTAATATTCCATTCAAGAATTTAACATAAAATCTGGATGTAACAATATAAAATGCAATATTTCATATTATTTCTTCCTATAATTTGTACATATCGTGAACGCATTGCTCTTTACCTCCCTAAAACAAATTACATCCTTTCATGTTAAAAAAAGGGAGTTTTTTGACAATTAAAAACTTAATTGTTATGATTACTATAATTGTTAACTTTATTAAATAAGGGTGGGATTCTATGATAAAAAAAGAAAACAGTGTATTTTATATCTCCTTCTTGCTAACAACATTATTCATTATATGGGGAATTACCCCAGCAAGTTGGATACAAGGCTACGATTTACAAAATGTTACATCTTCTTTAAACTCATTTATCCTCAATAAATTTGGGTGGTTTTACTCTCTACTTATGACTACAATGATTATTTTGGCTGCTTATTTAGCATTTTCTAAGTACGGTTCTATTCGTCTTGGTAAAGATGGAGAAAAGCCAAAATATAATTATCCATCTTGGCTATCCATGTTGTTTGGGGCAGGAATGGGAATTGGACTCCTCTTTTATGGAATCGCTGAACCGATTTCACATTTTACAGATCCATTAACAGGAAAAGCAGGTACAGAAGAAAGCGCCAAACTCGCTATGCAATATTCATTTTTCCACTGGGGACTCTTTCCGTGGTCACTATACGCAATGGTCGCTTTAACAATTGCATATTTCACATTCCGCAAACAAAAAGGTAGCACTATCGGGGCTACAGTTACTCCATTATTTAATCGATCGAAAAATTCTCGTATCGGAAAAACAGTTGATATTTTAGCTGTTTTAGCCACAGTGTTTGGCATTGTACCATCTGTTGGGATTGGTGCTCAACAAATTGCTGGAGGATTAAGCTATTTATTCCCTTCCATTCATAACACTTTACTTACCCAGCTCGTACTTATAGCTATCTTCGCTGTTTTATATTTAACAAGTGCACAAACTGGCTTAGATCGTGGGATTAAATATTTGAGTAACTTGAATTTCTCTCTTGCAGGTATTTTACTCATCTCTTTCTTACTTTTAGGGCCAACCGTATTTATTATGAAATATTTCACATCTACACTCGGTTCTTATATTGGAGCTTTGCCTAGTATGGGATTAAATTTAGGAGCATTTAATGAAAAATCTTCTTCTTGGATTGAAAACTGGACTATTTTCTATTGGGGATGGTGGATTTCTTGGTCTCCATTCGTCGGCACATTTATCGCACGTATTTCTAAAGGGCGTACAATAAAAGAATTTATTTTTGGAGTTGTATTAGTCCCAACTCTTATCTGTACATTTTGGTTTGCAGTATTTGGTGGTACCGCAATTCATATGGAAATGTTCCAATCGCTTGGAATAGCTGATGAAATTGCAAAAAATGGTACAGAGATTGGATTATTTGCTGTTATTTCACATCTACCATTCTCTACATTTTTAACGATTATCGGGTTAATTTTAGTAGCCACATTTTTCGTTACTTCTGCCGATTCAGCAACATTTGTTGTTTCAATGCAAACGAGTAACGGAAGCTTATCACCGAAAAATAGTTTAAAACTTATATGGGGATTAACAATCGCGATAATTGCCGCTATTTTATTACAAGCTGGAGGATTAAATGCACTGCAAATAGCAGCTATAATTGCTGCGCTACCATTTTCTATCGTAGTCGTTCTTATGGTTATTTCACTCTTTAAGGAGCTTCGAAAAGAACATGTTAATTTGCAAACGAAAGAAGTATCTCAAAAAATAAAAAAAGTTATGTAACAATTGGCACCTCAAATTACTTTTAAATCCGTAATAAAACCCATTCATATGAAATATCATTTTCATATGAATGGGTTTTTCACTCTATTATATAGTGTTGTAAACATGCTTTTTCCTCAAAACCTACTTTCTTGTACAATTTCATCGCACGATCATTATTCGTATTCAAACATAGTACTATCTCTCTCATCCCTTGGAAGGAGAAAATATACTGAATTGCCCCTTGTAATATCCGCTCTCCGACACCTTTTCTTCTACTATTTTCAGCGGTTGCAATAAATTCAATATTCGCTTCTTGAAACTCTGGATTTACTTCCACATATACATAACCTTCTAACTTATCATTCTTCATACTTACAAATAATTTATTCGTATTACTTAAACGTTCAATAATTTCGTTTCCGTCATAATACGTATTAGAAAATACATGATTGTGTAAAGCGATAAACTGCTCAAACACTTGTGGTAAAGCCTCTTCTACATTACATATAATACGGTGCTCCACAATATTATTTAAAACGAGAATACTATGTCGACCTTGTTCTTTTGCATGTAAATTCCTCATTAAACGGGCACAATTATTATTTTCCACATGATAAAAACCATAAAATCTCTCAATATGAAAAGGCACCTTTTCTATAAGTTCCTTCCACATATGTAAAGCAACTTCTTCCCAATTCTCTGCGATAATAAACGGTCCCCATATCTCTGCACATTTCTTTACTTCATCCACATCAAATCCTAATAAACCTATTAAATTATTATTCTCATAAGTAGCAACAAAAGATTGTTCCCAGCCTATATCTGAAAAATCATGAATAATTGTCTGTAACAACTCCTCTTTCTCATCTCAACAATAGCCAACATGATGAGTAGCATCTTTATTCATATTCGCAATAAATGCTGCCACCTCTTCAATTTTCAAAATAGAACTGACATACATAACCTCTCCTCCTTCACTAATATATTCACACCTTTTCCATTTATATCCTTCTAAAAAAGACATCACCATCAGCATATTTCAAAATGAAATCGCCATGATAATGTCTTCTCAAAAACTCATATAATCATCTTACGTTATAATAAGATAAAACGTTTTTTATTTCTTAAATAATCTCTTTCTAAATACAAACATACTCAGTGCTGAAAGAACTAATGCTATGCCTGAAAGTAATGTTGATGTATTCTCTTGTCCACCTGTTGCTCCTAATGATTTCTTACTTTCTTCTTGCTTATTAACAGCTGGTTTATTTTCTTTCACAACTTGATTATTCACGTTTTGTTCTTGGACTACTGCTGATTGATTTACCGCGTCTTTTGAACCTTCAATTTCTTTTCCTGTTTCTTTTACCTCCGCTTTCGATCCTTCAACTCCTGTTGTTGGCTCGTCCACTTCCTCTTTCGCTTCTTCAACTTCTTTCGTTGGCTCTTTTACTTCCTCTTTCACTTCTTTTACCGGTTCTTTCACTTCTTTTACCGGTTCTTTCACTTCTTTTACCGGTTCTTTTACTTCTTTTACCGGTTCTTTTACTTCTTCTTTCGTTTCTTCAACTTCTTTTGTTGGCTCTTTTACTTCTTCTTTCGTTTCTTCAACTTCTTTTGTTGGCTCTTTTACTTCTTCTTTTACTTCTTCTTTTAGTATTAATTTTTCTACTATATTCTGCATTACAATGCCACTATATAATATGCCAGTCTCATAATGATCTGCATCTAAATCAAATTCATATATTTTTTCTCCTAAAGTACGCCAAATGATTCCCTCATCAGTAAGCGTTCCACCTTCACTCTTTAGTGTAATCTTTTCAATTGGCTCTCCCTCTAAATCATATACAGAAATTTTCACTTCTTTATTTATTTCTGCATCATCCAAAATGACCTTTTGCCTTCTAACATCAATTGTTATCCACTGACCTAATTGTATTAATGGCCTTACATCACGAATCTCATTTTCAGCTAATTTTAAACTAAGTAAGTCTAGCATTGATCCAAGAACCGTTACATCTTTAATACGATTATCTGTAAGATTTAACCACTGTAAATTTTCCAATGAAGATAGTGGTGTTATATCTTCAATTTGATTATGAGATACATTCACATTATTCAATTGTTTCAAGTTTGAGATGAACTCAATATTTTTCAGACCTACTCCTTCTAAAGTGAGTTTTTCTAAGTTCGTCATGTACTCTAAACCTGTTATATTTTTTATCTCATTTCCATTTTCTTTAAGTATCTCTAATTTTTTAATCTGTAATAAATCTTCTTTTGTAATAGGAGCGTTTAAATTCTCTCTACCTAAATTCTCTTTATTAATATGTTGTTGTAAAGTTTTATCGAGAATTACATTTTCCTTTTGTTCATTATCCTCTTTTATTGTTTCCTTGATTTCGTCTAATCTTTCAACAACATTTTGAATTACTGTTCCATTAAACTTAATACGGTTCTCTTCTGGCTTTATATCCAACGTAAATTCGTATGTTTTTTCACCAGTAGTCCCCCATTTAACAGAACCATTATTAACTATCCCATCTTCACTCTTCAATTGAATAGTATCAAGTGGCTCTCCTTGTAAATTATAGATAGGTATTTTAACTTCCTTATCTTTTTCTACATTATCTAAAAAGATTTTTTGTCTTTGAATATCGATATATATTCTTTTTCCTAGCTCTTGAACAGGTCTAACATCACGAATTTCATTTGAACCTAGCTTTAAATCATATAAGTCTGTTAAGTGACTGAGTGGCGTTATATCTGAAATATAGTTTTCTTCTAAATTAAGTGATTGTACAGTAGACAATCTTGATAAAGGTTCGATGTTTTCTAATTCATTTTTAGCAAGATCTAACTCTACTAATTTTTTCATTGATGTAATATGTTCAATATTCGTAAGTCCATTGTTACTTAAAGATAAGTTTTTTACATTTTTCAATTGCCCAATTCCAGCAAGGTTATCATTACTAATTTGATTATTTGCCACAGTCAAAGTCCTTAAAGATTTCACTGTAAATAATGGTTTAATATCTTTTATATAATTACTATTTAAATCTAGCATTTTAATCTTCTTCATTTGACTTAATGGGCTTAAATCTGAGATTTTATTGTTTCTCAAAGTTAAAAACTCAATATGCTCTAACTCAGCCAAAGGTCCAATATCTTCAAGTTCACCATAGGTTATACTTAATGATTTTAATTGTCTCAATTCCGAGATAAATTTTATATTTTTTAACTTAACTTCTTCCAAAGTTAAATTTTCTAAGTTCGTCATATATTCTAGACCGCTTACGTCTTGTATTCCTTTATTTTTAGCTTCAACGACTATTAAAGATTTAACTTTTAATAAATCTTCCTTAGTTATTGGGGTATCTAGATTTTCTCTATTCAAATTATATTTATTAATATGCCTTTGTAGTTGCTTATCTACTATTACATTTCCAATTCCATCTTGTTGATCCACTTTATCCTCTTTATTTTCCTTTTGTTTTTCTGGAACATTGTTCTCTAAATTCAATGTATTTACTTCAAACTGTACTTGGTACTTATTATCATAGGTCATTGTTGGAATATAAATATGCATTCGCATATTATACCTTTTTCCTAATTCCCCTACTTCAAACTGAATCACTTTCGTTCCATTTTTCTTTTTATCTTCTGATATTACTTTCACATCATGAAACACACCTGGAGTATGAATATCCTCTGTTTTCAAGTATTGAAAGAAATCACTATCACTTAATGTTGCTGTTACAATTTTCTTTCCATTCTCAATTGTTAATTTCGGATCCTTTATATAAACAGCTGCCATAGACTCTTCATTCGTTTTATCTTTATACGCTTTAATAACAGCGTCATATGTACCATCTTCTAAACCTTGTCCCGTTTTATTCATCTCAATTGCTACTGCCGCTAAAGCAGGTGTTGAATAAACAGCAAACGGAAGTGATAACGTCGCCACTATAATCATTGCATTTATACGTTTTCTTTTATTTTGTTTCAACTTTACATCTCCTCTGAAATATATAATTCGAAATGTAATCATTTCTCGAATGAATGATAATGATTTTCATTATCATTTTCAACTAAAAAAATAAAAAGTTTACAAAAAAAGAACCTCTTTAAAAGAGGTTATGCCATTTTCTCACCTGATTCTTCTCTAAAAAAGCTTTTCATCGCATGAAATACGTCTGCTTTTTGCTTTAAAATATAGTATCTAAAGTTTTCATCTTTAATATTTTTATAGGCTGACATGAGTGTACTGTGGCGGTTATACTGGTTCACTTCCCCATATCCAAACATATTACATTTCTTCATTAATTCTTCCACAAGCTTTACACATCTAGCATTATCTGATGTTAAATTATCACCATCTGAAAAATGGAATGGATAAATATTATAGCGGTCTGGTGAATATTTATTATCGATTAGCTCGAGTGCTTTTTTGTATACGGAGGAGCAGATTGTTCCACCGCTTTCTCCTTTTGAAAAAAATTCTTCTTCTGTAACGACTTTCGCTTCTGTATGATGAGCAATAAATTCAATATCAACTGTTTCATACTTTGTGCGTAAAAATCTTGTCATCCAGAAAAAGAAACTACGTGCCATATACTTCTCCCACATTCCCATCGATCCACTCGTATCCATCATCGCTAACACAACAGCCTTTGAATCTGGCTTTAATACTTCATTCCAAGTACGGAACTTTAAATCTTCTTGATGAATTGGATGGAAAGATGCTTTACCACGCATCGCATTTCTTTTATATGCGGATATCATCGTTCGTTTCTTATCGATATTTCCCCATAATCCTGTTTTTCTAATGTCATTAAATTCAACATGTTCAATCCGGTTTTCATCTATTTCTTTTCTCTTTAAATTAGGCAGCTCTAACTCTCTGAAAAACGCTTGCTCTAATTCTAAAATAGAGACTTCAGCTTCATAGTAATCTTCCCCAGCTGCATCTCCTGCTCCTTGCCCTTTTCCTGGCCCTTTTTGTTTTTGACCACCTGATCCATCTCTCGCAACGACATCACCAACTTTGCTGTCACCGTTTCCTTGCCCAACATGTTTATTTTTATCATAATTGTATCTAATCTTATATTCATCTAGAGAACGAATTGGTATTTTTACAACATCCTTGCCATTAGACATAACTATACTTTCTTCTGTTACAAGATCGGGTAAATTATTCTTAATTGCCTCTTGTACTTTTTCTTGATGGCGCTGTTGGTCGTCATATCCTTTGCGATGGAGGGACCAGTTTTCCTGTGAAATCGTATAATTTGGTTGATTTTCTTCGCCCATTCCTTTCCCTCCTTACTGTAATTGTCTTCCTGTATGAACAGCAAGCTACAAATTTTGTTCTGTAATGTGCAAGCTAGAATATTTGAAAGGTAACTGCCCATAGAAAATCATCCCATAAACATTTATAACGTTTTTCATACAATACCCCGAGCATCCTAAACAAAATTTTGCCACTCACATAATAGAAAGAAATATTCAGCCACTGATAAGAAAGAAACACAATGCATTGTTGCACACATTTTTACTTTGCAACATATTGTATTGTGTTGGCTTTTTTCGTATGAATGGTTGGTTACTCTATCATATGCATATTGTAAAAATAATTGACAATAAATTCATGAAATTGCATCTTAATTTATTACATTTGGACAAGGTATGACACTTTACACACATATGAACGGATAATAAAACGCTGTCCCGCAAAATACAAGAGACAGCGTTTTGTTATCAAACTATCGGTTTAACAAGCTACCTACATAGCGTAGTAATTCATTTGCTGAAGAAGAATTATAGCCATGCTCATCAATTAAACGTGCAACAACATCATTGATTTTCTTAAGCTGATTTTCGTCCGGTGTTTTCGTTGATGTTGTAATTTTCACTATATCTTTTAAATCAGCAAATAGTTTTTTCTGAATCGCTTCACGAAGACGTTCATGTGAATTATAATCAAAGCGTTTTCCTTTACGGGCATAAGCAGAAATGCGAATTAAAATCTCTTCACGGAATGCTTTCTTAGCATTTTCTGAAATTCCAATTTGCTCTTCAATTGAGCGCATTAGTTTTTCATCTGGACTCATTTCTTCCCCTGTTAACGGATCACGTAATTTCGATTTATTGCAGTACGCCTCGACGTTATCTAAGTAATTATCCATAAGCGTCTTAGCTGATTCTTCATATGAATAAACAAACGCTTTTTGTACTTCTTTCTTCGCGATTTCATCGTATTCTTTTCTCGCTAATGAGATGAAATTCATATAACGTTCACGGTCTTCATTACTAATCGATGGATGCTGATCCAGCCCATCTTTTAAAGATCTAAGTACATCTAACGCGTTAATAGATGGTACCTCTTTTCGAATGATTGTAGACGAAATTCGGTTAATGACATAACGAGGATCAATACCCTTCATACCTTCATCTTGATATTCGCGTTGTAATTCTTCTACATCAATCGCATTATAACCTTCTACCGTTTCTCCATCATACAAACGCATCTTTTTAATTAAATCAATATCCGGACGCTTCGGATCTTTTAAACGAGTTAAAATAGTGAACATTGCTGCAACGCGAAGTGTATGTGGTGCAATGTGAACATTCGACACATCACTTTCACGAATCATTTTTTCATAAATATGTTCTTCTTCACTTACTCGTAAATTATAAGGAACTGGCATTACAATAATTCTTGAGTGTAATGCTTCATTTTTCTTATTTGCTATAAATGAGCGATACTCTGTTTCATTCGTATGCGCTACAATTAATTCATCTGCTGAAATAAGCGCAAATCTTCCCGCTTTGAAATTCCCTTCTTGCGTAAGCGATAATAAGTGCCATAAAAACTTCTCATCGCATTTTAACATCTCTTGGAACTCCATCATTCCTCGGTTTGCCTTATTTAATTCTCCATCAAATCGATACGCACGGGGATCTGATTCTGAACCATATTCTGCAATCGTAGAAAAGTCCAGACTACCTGTTAAATCTGCAATATCCTGTGATTTTGGATCAGACGGGCTAAATGTACCAATCCCTGTACGGCGATCTTCAGAGAAGAAAATACGCTCTACAACTACATCCTCAATTCTTGATCCGTATTCTTGCTCTAAACGCATGACATTTAGTGGTGATAAATTCCCTTCAATTCTAACTCCATACTCATCAAAGAAATCATCTCGTAAATGATGTGGAATTAAATGCAGTGGATCCTCATGCATTGGGCATCCTTTAATTGCAAAAATTGCTCCGCGATCTGTTCTTGAATATGTTTCTAATCCTCGTTTCAACATCGTAACTAACGTTGATTTCCCTCCACTAACAGGACCCATTAATAATAAAATTCTTTTTCTAACATCTAATCGTTTTGCAGATGGATGAAAATATTCCTCTACAAGACGTTCTAGAGCATCCTCTAATCCAAAGAGCTGATTACTAAAGAAGTTATACTTTCTTCTACCATCAACTTCTTCAATTCCGGCATCTTTTATCATATTGTAAATGCGAGAGTGTGCTGTTTGAGCCACCCATGGTCTTTCTTTCACAAGCTCCAAATACTCCGCAAACGTACCTTCCCATTGTAAACGTTCTTCTGCTGCTCGATGCTGTTCAATCTTTTTTAGAATATCCATTATAGCTCCTCCCCCATCTCCTTGTTCAATCGGATTATTATAAAAGGTATGCTAGGATGTCCTTAAACATTCTTTAAATCAAAACGAAATATATAATAGCACGCTAAAATTCTCTCCAAAATTCAAAGAAAATTCTGTATAATATAGGTATTAACGTTTTTACACTGCTATTCATTATAAATAAATTCTTTTCTTCTAAGAACCTTACATACATTTTGGGTAATAAATAAAACTCGTGAACCGAAAAAAGTAAGGAGGATATTAGTATGAAATTATTATTAATTTTAGGTGTATCACTCACATTTCTTACAGCTATTTTTACATCCGGTTACAATGACAAACCAGGTACACATAAAAAATGATGTGCTTTTAGCACATCATTTTTTATGCATTATTTATAATACATATTTTCCATATCATATTTGGATAGTGGTCGGCTATAATAATAACCTTGTACAAGCTTCACATTCTTTTCTTTCAAAAACTGTATTTGCTCCTTTTTTTCTACTCCCTCTGCAATTACATTCAATTCTAAAGTATGAGCTAAATGAATAATTGCAGCTGTAATATTCGTATCACGTTCATCTATATGTATACCTTCCATAAAAGAACGATCAATTTTTAAAGTATCAATTGGATATGTTTTTAAGTAACTTAAAGATGAATAGCCTGTTCCAAAATCATCTAAATGAATCTTTAAATTTTGTTCTTTTAATTGTAGTAACACTCTCTTCGATATATCTTTATGTATAAGAGCTCCTTCTGTAACCTCTATCGCTAATAAATGAGCTGGTACATTGTACTTATTTAAAGCCCGTGTAATCATCTCTATTAATGTAATAGAGCGAAAGTGTCTAGCTGAAATATTAACTGCGATTGGGACCACTTCATATCCTTTATTTAACCATTCGCGCAGTTGCTGACACACTTGATTTACTACCCATTCATCGAGCTTAATAATAAATCCTGTTCTTTCTGCCAACGGAATAAATTGGTTTGGAGAAACAAATCCTAATTCCTTATTCTCCCACCTTATTAAAGCTTCCATACTAGCTATTTTTTTCGTCTCAATATTAACTTGTGGCTGATAATATAAGAAAAATTCATTTTTTTCTATAGCACGATGTAACTGGTTTTCTATTATAAACCTTTGTTCACGCTCACAGTCTAATCCACTACAATAAAAATGATAATGTCCTTTTCCTTTTTCTTTTGCTTTTTCTAAAGCAGCATCGACCCTCTGAAATAGTATTTTTTCATCTTCTCCATCTGCTGGAGCCATTACAATTCCAATTGACGCACTTAAATATACATCTTCTTCTTCGATTACAAAATATTCACTAATATTTTTCAGTATGCTTTTTGCAACTTCCTCTACACATTCTTTCGTTATATTTTCTATTAACATAACAAATTGATCATCGTGTTCTCTAAATAAGTGCATACCTTCTATTTTTAGATTGCTTAAACATTCTGTAACTTTTTGTAATACTTTATCTCCCTCTTTATGACCAAATGTATCATTAATACGATGAAACTCATCTAAATCTATAAATACAAGCGCAAAATTTATACTCTCATTTAAAAAAGTATTTAACTTATTTGCACATGAAATTCTATTCATTAATCCCGTTAACTGGTCATAGTAAGCTAAATATTCTGTTCGCATTTCGTTTAATACTTGCCTTGTAACATCTCTCGTAACAATATACACTCCAACAATTTCACCGTTCACAATAATCGGGATAGTTCTCAAAGAAATATATAGCTCGTACCCTTCTTTATGAACATATTTCTTTGAAACAATTTGTTTTGCTTTTCCTTGCATCGATCCCTTAAATATAATTTGAAAATCTTTTTCATATTCTTTATTAATAAATTCAAAAATAAGTTTATTATTTAATTCCTCATACCGGTATCCAAATATTTCATACGTTGCCGGATTTGCATATGTAACTCTCCCTATAGAATCTATAGATATAATTGAGTCATTATTATATTCCAGTAACGACTTAAATAACATTTGTTTTTCCTCTATCTCTGTCTTCTCCTCAATTTGAGCTGTAATATCTCTTGTAATACAAATAACAAATTGACATATTCCTTCTTCATCGCAGACAGGATTAAGTGAAGATTCATAATGTATCTCACCTTTTGGTAATTTGACTACATCACAAAAAGTGTGTGCTTTCGCTTCTCTCACTACTTTTTCATATTGCCTTTGCAATATCCCCGCTATATCTTTCGGTAATACTTCTGCAAAAGTTTTTCCATAGCACTCTTCGCTTAACCTAGCATAATCCATTCCTATTTTATTCACATACATATATTTAAACGTTTCATCATCAATAACTTTCAATATAAATACTAAATCTTGAATAGCATGTAATAACCCTTGTCTAATTAAATCCATATCTATCATACTTAAAAAGGTATTTTGATTACTATATTCTTCCTTCATATTTATCTCAACCCGTCTTATCTATTTTTAATCATATATCCCATTCTATATGATTATGTCCTCTCTTTTAAACGTATGATCACATATTATTTTTATTTTATAAAAAAAAGTCGCCATATGGCGACTTTTAATAAACGATTTCTAAATCTAATCCAGGATAATTTTGTTGACGGAATGCTTCATAAATTAAAATTGCTGCTGTATTAGATAAATTTAATGAACGTACTTTATCTGTCATTGGAATACGTAAACAATGATCAAAGTTTTCTTCGATTACATTAGCTGGTAAGCCGTTTGTTTCTCTTCCAAATACAAAATAGTAATCCTTCTCGCGCTTGCTATAGTCAAACGCTGTATGAGCTTTCTCGCCATACTTCGTTAAATAGAAGAATTCACCATCTTTATTTTTTTCATAAAATTCTTCAATTGAATCATAATACGTAATTTTCACGTGCTGCCAATAATCTAATCCGGCACGCTTTAACATTTTATCATCCGTTGAAAATCCAAGCGGTCTAATCAAATGTAATTCTGTTCCAGTTGCTGCACAAGTACGAGCAATATTTCCTGTATTTGCTGGAATTTCTGGCTGATATAAAACAACATGTACTCCCACGCGATATTCACCTCTGTTTTTTGTCTACTACGTATTATACCACTTGAGCGAAAAATCTCTACCCATTAATAATATGAAAGAATTTATATTTCATTTGTGGTGTATATTTACTAGAGTCTTCATAGTTCCAATAACGTCGACGACTATTCGCTGAATGTGCATTTACAAGCGGCATACCATCTGCATCTTTTGCTACTACAATCGTCGTATGATTCCATCTTCCGTCATCCTCGAAATCATAAGCAATTACATCTCCAAGAATAAGTTCTTCTGGCCTCTCTACCGCCTCTGCTCGAAGTCCTGTTGTAGCACCTGACAAATACCAATAAAAAGAATGTGCAACAGCCCAGCTCCAACTCCACTGATTCTCCCTTTGCCACCATCCTTTACGAATATTAGGATATCCGTTCATAGGTACTTCTCCAGTATGAAGACATTGAGAAATGAAATTCGTACAATTATCAGGGAAATTACGATACATAGGATTTCGGTCATCCCACCAACGCTCTGCATATTTCACTGCCTCTAAACGATTATACTGATAAGAACCGTACTTCTCTTTCGTAATTTCCCTTTCTAATGTCTCACCCATTCTAATTTCTTCTGACACTTCAATATCATAATCGCCTATAATCCGACTATTATTTAAACAAACTCTTCGTTTTAATTGTTCCTCTTCAATATAAAATAATTCTTTATGCTTAATTAAATATTTAAAATGTATTTGATAATCAATTTCTTGATGGTCATTACTATTTAATTGTCTAATGAAAGAAACATCCGCAATTGCTTTCACTATATGTGCACTACGCCTTTGAAACAATTGTTTCTTTCTCTGTGCCATTTGTAGTAAATCCTCAGCAATACCATCCACGTCTGTTCGTTTCTCTGTGATATATGCTAAAAACTGTTGTACTTGCTTTTCAATATTCATTTTTACAGCCATTTCGTTTCCCTCCCATATTACAATATGAAAAAGGGAAATATTATCTACTCTTTTTTCTGTGCTAACAATTCAAGCCCGCGATTCATTTCATGAAGTACTTCTTCATCTTTCTCACGTTCCATCGCTTTCTCAATCGCTTCGCCTACTCCATCTCCCCCAATTTTCCCAAGTGCCCATGCTGCCGTTCCGCGCAATACCGGTCTTGGGTCATCTTTCATAACACCAATTAAATCAGGAATTGCCGATGCTTCTTTAAAATGTGCTAATGCTAAAATCGCATTTCTTTGCAGTGGCTTTTTCCCTCTCCATGACCCTGACATAATCCCATATTTCTCTTTAAAATCACGATTACTAATTGTTAAAAGTGGCGTTAATAATGGTTTAACTAGCTCAGGATCCGGCTCCATCTCAGGATGATTATGAAAATCCATTCCTTTATTTTTCGGGCAAACAGTCTGACACGTATCACATCCATATATACGATTTCCTATTTTATCGCGATATTCTTCAGGTAGGAATCCTTTCGTCTGTGTTAAAAATGCAATACACTTCTTCGAATCTAACTGTCCCCCCTGTATTAAAGCACCTGTAGGACAAATATCGATACATTTCGTACAGCCCCCGCATTGATCTTCTATCGGCTTATCTGGCGGGAATGGAACATTTGTAATGATTTCCCCTAAGTATACGTACGAACCGAATTCAGGTGTAATAATAGCACAGTTTTTCCCACTCCAGCCAATGCCTGCACGCTCTGATACAGCTCGATCACTTAATTCACCTGTATCAACCATGGACTTCACTTCTATATCTGGAAGTTTTTCAATTAAATATGCTTCTAATTTTTGCAAACGATCTCGTAAAACAAGATGATAATCTTGTCCCCAAGAAGCACGGCAAAAAATTCCACGGCGTTCTCCACGCTTACTTAATGGTGCATTTTTTAATTTTGAAGGATATGCTAAAGCAATCGCAATAATTGATTTAGCACCCGGTAATAAAAGTTGCGGATTCGTTCTCTTCTCTATATCAGGCTCTTCAAATCCAGATTGATAATTTAATTGTTGTTGCTGGATTAAGCGCTGCTTTAATTCCTCAAAAGGAGAAGCACTCGCAAAGCCTATTTTATCTATGCCAATTGTTTTACTATACGCAATTACATCTTGCTTTAATTGTTCAAAATCCACTCTTAATCGCCTCCTCAGATGAATCCATCATCCCTTATGTAACGACTTTATTGGTTAGTAATTCACTTTTGGAATACTATTATTTACTTCTATTTTCGCATGTAATTATATTTTTCAAACATTAAAAAACGCAATGCCTCGTTTATCTCGGAAACGAAACACTGCGTTGATCACAATTTATAGAAAAACATTTAATAAAATTTGGAGCGGGTGAAGAGAATCGAACTCTCGACCAGAGCTTGGAAGGCTCTTGTTTTACCACTAAACTACACCCGCAAATATGAATTACATATAAGATATTAGAATAACTTATGTAAAGTAGTATAGCATGTTAAAAAAATAGAGGCAAGAATTTTATCGAAAAAAGTCGAAAAAGTGATGAGAGACCTCATCACTTTTTCAATTCTTTATCAATGGCCTTCTTCATACTATCGAAATCAGGGTTTGCAAGATTTCCGTTTACATATACTGAAGGAGCACCTTGAACTTTTAATTTTTGAGCACGATCTGAATCTTTACGTACTTTTTCTGTAATTTCTTTACTGTGTAAATCTTTCTTAAATTGCTCTACATCAACTTTTGGAAGTTTCTCTTTCACAATGCTAAGAAGCAAATCTTCTGTAATCCATTCTTCCGTATCTTTCTTTTGATTTTGATAAATCTCATCATAGAAAATCCAGAATGAATCTTTATCTTGTTTATAAATTGCTTCACCAGCTGCTGCACCTAAATCCGAGTCTTTTCCGATAAATGGGAAGTTAATAAAATATAACTGCACTTTGCCTTTATCAATATACTCTTCTTTTAATCGAGGTAATACTGTTACATCCCAAGTACGACAAGCAGGACATTTAAAGTCTCCAAATTCAACTACCTTAACTGGAGCATCATCTTTCCCTAAAGATTGTTGCGTGGAATAAGCAAACATCTCATTCCCTTTATCTTTTTTGTCATTTATGATGCTATACGCAATTGTTCCAATTACAATCAATACTGCGATAGAAAAAACTATACCAAGAGCCATGAGTTTATTTGATTTCATATACATTCCTCTTTAAATTCATATTCTGTATACAGCATTGTACACAATACACATAATATCAACACTTATATACGTCACGCAATGAACACGCTCACATAAATTACAAAAACACAATAATTGTGACGATATTGTGTCACAATTTGTCACAATTTATTCAAAAAAAGAAGCTCCTCTGTAGGAACTTCTCTTAACTTACTGCTTTTTTACGCGCACTATTTAACATCGACTGCTCTATTTTTATATCATGACGAATTACTAATTTCTCACTAACTGCTTGAACATACTCATCATGGCTTATATAGCCTTCTTTCTCCATTAGTCTCAACACAACATTTCGTCTCTCTACTGCTTTATCATAATTTTGGGCAGGTGAGTAATAAGCAGGTGCTTTTACTACAGCAGCCATCATTGCACTTTCCGCCAACGTTAATTGGTTCACCTTTTTACCGAAGTAAAGGTTTGCTGCTTTTTCAATTCCCCATGCTCCTTCACCATAATAAATGTTACTTACATATAATTTTAAAATTTCATCCTTCGTAAATGTGCGTTCAATTTTTTTCGTATAAAAAATCTCTTTCCACTTACGAGAAAATGTACGCTCATTAGTTAAAAAAGCATTTTTAGATAGCTGCTGTGTAATCGTGCTTCCTCCTTGCACGACACCACCAGCCTTTATATTCTCAACAGAGGCCCTAATAATTGCTATATAATCTAAACCGTTATGATGATAAAATCTTTTATCTTCTGTCGCAATAAATGCATGTGTTAATGATTCTGGCACCTCTAAATTAGCCGGTACATGTAATTTACTAATGTCACTTTTCTCAATCATTACATTTCCAATGAATAATAACGTACAACTTAACAATAATAATAATATAATGGCTTTATAAAAAAGTTTAGTCATTGGATTTAATGCAACTTTTTGATGATAGTTCACCCTAGATAATACTCGTTCTTTCATCTTGAACACCTCTTTTCCACACAGCATATAACTCTTACTTTAAGAATACATTGTTGTAAAAAAATATCCCATCGATTTCTCTTACACGTACCTTACATCATTGTAAGGTATAAAGTGAAACTTTAATCAGCCCTCACCAATCACGTTCCCGGCAAATAGCGGGGTAAAAAAGTATTGTATCACAGACCTTTTTTATCTACTATTCATCTGAAATATTGAATATAGATTATATTCAATCACGAATAACCAATAACAGAGTAAGCCTTAAGGCTATTATATTTTCACTTTATACTTTAATTATATCATCTACAAATATATGTACTTTTGAGTATCTAGTAATCTTAATGTATATAACATATACATTATACAGAACAAACGTTCTATAAATCAATACTAACACTATTATTATTTTGACCTTTTTCTTAAACAGTATACAAAAAAGAGTATTGATTTGAATGTATCTCAAATCAGCTACTCTTTTCTTTACAATCTTCCTATTAAATTATATGGCTGTACTTCCCACGTTTCATACGGAATACAATGTGTTGCTCTCATTGCATCAAGCGTTCTGGATTTCATATGAGGACGAGTTATATACTCATCTATGTTCTCTTCATTTAAATCAACAAATTTAGCCTCTTGTATTTCTTCAGGTTGAATTTTTATTTCGCCACTCACATATGCTACTTTAAAAACAACAGCTAGAATGTGCATAGAGGCATTATAATAAACCCCGGTAATTCCGATAGGCTTCACCGTTAACCCTGTTTCCTCTTTTATTTCCCTACAGACAGCTTGATCGAGTGCTTCTCCTTCTTCTACCTGTCCTCCTGGCATTTCCCACGTATCAGCTCGCCAGTGTACCTTTGTTAATAACACTTCATTTTTCTCATTTGTTAAATAACCTGCTACGGCAACTATATGCTTTGGTGTCTTATGTTCCATACTAAGCCTCCTAGAAATAATGGTTATTTCATATATCCCTATAAGCATATTCCCTATCTATACCAAAATACCTTTAATAATTCATCACCTTAATTAACTTCATAAAAAAAGCCCCTATTCGTTAAACGAAAAGGAGCTTTCATCGTATTACTCTCCTAAGTCTACGTTGTGGTAAACTTGTTGTACATCTTCTAAATCTTCTAATGCATCAACCATTTTCTCAAATTGTACTTGAGCATCTTCAGGAAGTGTAACATCACTTTGTGCAAGCATTGTTAATTCTGCAACTGTAAATTCTTCAACACCAGCACCTTTAAGTGCAGATTGTACTGAATGGAATTGATCTGGTTCAGCATACACGATAACAGCATCTTCTTCTTCTAGAATGTCACGTGCATCTACATCTGCTTCCATTAAAATTTCAAGAACTTCATCTGATGTTTTACCTTCAAGGCCGATAACAGCTGTCGCATCAAACATGTAAGCTACAGAACCGTTTACACCCATGTTACCACTGTTTTTGCTAAATGCAGCTCGTACATCTGCTGCAGTACGGTTTACGTTATTTGTAAGTGTATCTACAATAACCATGGCTCCATTTGGTCCAAATCCTTCATAACGAAGCTCGTCATAATTTTCCTCTGAACCGCCTTTTGCTTTTTCAACTGCACGATCAATAATTGTTCTTGGTACATTGTATGTTTTCGCACGTTCTAATACGACTCTAAGCGCTTGGTTTGATTCTGGATCTGGCTCGCCTTGTTTTGCCGCCACATAAATTTCACGTCCAAATTTCGCGTATATACGGCTTGTATTTGCATCTTTTGATGCTTTTTTGTCTTTAATATTGTTCCATTTACGGCCCATACTTTCCACTCTCTTTCTCGTTTTAAATCTACATAAAAATATTAATATGAAATATAATGTGTGTTCAACACATTTTTAAAAGAAATATAAAAAGTTCATTTTTGATTCATATTACAGACATAATATAAATCACTATCATTTTGTTCTTTCGACAAGTTATATTATACATGAATTCCTAAGTTTATTACGAATTTTAGCATCACATAATATAATTTAACAAAAAAGACTCTAACATTTCTATTAGAGTCTTTTTATATTGCTGATACCAATTTCCATAATATTCCTATAATTACTTTCTATTGTTGTATAATAAAAACAGGGAAAAATTTGAAGAAAAGATAGAGGGAGAATTATGACACATTCAAATGAGAAAAAATTACATGCTTTTAAAGGAATAGGAGAGAAGTTAAACCCAACTATCTATCAAGTAAGATTCATGAAATAAGATGAACCAATCCAATTTGAGGCGTTTCCTGAATTGAAGGAATTAGGGGACTGGTTAAGTACTTCAACGCAAATGTGGGCGTGCCACTCAACAATGTATAAGTACAACAGAGAAGAGTTTAAAAAGAAGTTTTTAGAAATTACAAACTTAACCGTTGATAATGTACTAATATCTACTGGTGGTGTCGGATTTAACTTCATGTCACCAGGGTGGAGAAATTCTCTCTAAATACCGCAATTAAAAGGATAAAATTGAATGTTTGTTTTTATCCTTTTAATGTTTCGCAGTTTACTCACCGTACACTTTTTGTGCTTATTTTGTCATGTAATGAAAAGTAAACAAAAAAACTCTATACTAATTGTATAGAGTTTTTTACGACGTTCATGATACCGATGGTCGGGGTCGAACCGACACTCCCGAAGGAACACGATTTTGAGTCGTGCGCGTCTGCCAATTCCGCCACATCGGCACAAAAGAAAAGGCGGCAACCGGATTTGAACCGGTGATAAAGGTTTTGCAGACCTCTGCCTTACCACTTGGCTATGCCGCCATATTAAATTTTATTGGAGCGGAAGACGGGATTCGAACCCGCGACCCCAACCTTGGCAAGGTTGTATTCTACCACTGAACTACTTCCGCAAAAATGGCTGGGCTAGCTGGATTCGAACCAGCGCATGACGGAGTCAAAGTCCGTTGCCTTACCGCTTGGCTATAGCCCATCGAATTCTTACTTAATTATATGTAAGTATCAATTAAATTATTTGTAATTTTTAAAATAAAAATGGGGCGACTGATGGGAATCGAACCCACGAATGCCGGAGCCACAATCCGGTGCGTTAACCACTTCGCCACAACCGCCATGTTGTGTAAATATATTTGGCAGGGGCAGTAGGAATCGAACCCACACTGGAGGTTTTGGAGACCTCAGTTCTACCTTTAAACTATGCCCCTATGTAAATGGTGGAGGGGGGCAGATTCGAACTGCCGAACCCGAAGGAGCGGATTTACAGTCCGCCGCGTTTAGCCACTTCGCTACCCCTCCGAAACTTACATGGTGCCGGCTAGAGGACTTGAACCCCCAACCTACTGATTACAAGTCAGTTGCTCTACCAATTGAGCTAAGCCGGCGTATTTTATTGAAATAAATGGTGGCTCGGGACGGAATCGAACCGCCGACACGAGGATTTTCAGTCCTCTGCTCTACCGACTGAGCTACCGAGCCTTATTAAAATGGCGGTCCCGACCGGGGTCGAACCGGCGATCTCCTGCGTGACAGGCAGGCATGTTAACCACTACACCACGGGACCATTTGGTTGCGGGGACAGGATTTGAACCTGCGACCTTCGGGTTATGAGCCCGACGAGCTACCGTGCTGCTCCACCCCGCGATAATACTATTCATATAAAATTTATATGGTGGAGGATGACGGGATCGAACCGCCGACCCCCTGCTTGTAAGGCAGGTGCTCTCCCAGCTGAGCTAATCCTCCAAAGTGGTGACCCGTACGGGATTCGAACCCGTGTTACCGCCGTGAAAGGGCGGTGTCTTAACCACTTGACCAACGGGCCAAATATTATAAATCCTATGGCGGAGAGCAAGGGATTCGAACCCTTGATACGCTTGTGACGTATACACGATTTCCAATCGTGCTCCTTCGGCCAACTCGGACAGCTCTCCAATGGCTCCGCAGGTAGGAATCGAACCTACGACCGATCGGTTAACAGCCGATAGCTCTACCGCTGAGCTACTGCGGAATAATATTGCCTGGCAACGTCCTACTCTCACAGGGACAAGGTCCCAACTACCATCGGCGCTAGAGAGCTTAACTTCCGTGTTCGGTATGGGAACGGGTGTGACCTCTCTGCCATCATTACCAGACATTATTCTTTTGAGACAATCATTATTATAACTTATTTACTTTAAAAGTCAACAAGTTTTTTATATTCTCTCAAGACTAGATAACATTTGCTACATATTATATGGTTAAGTCCTCGATCTATTAGTATTCGTCAGCTCCACATGTCACCATGCTTCCACCTCGAACCTATCAACCTGATCATCTTTCAGGGATCTTACTAGCTTACGCTATGGGAAATCTCATCTTGAGGGGGGCTTCATGCTTAGATGCTTTCAGCACTTATCCCTTCCGCACATAGCTACCCAGCTATGCCCTTGGCAGAACAACTGGTACACCAGCGGTGCGTCCATCCCGGTCCTCTCGTACTAAGGACAGCTCCTCTCAAATTTCCTACGCCCACGACGGATAGGGACCGAACTGTCTCACGACGTTCTGAACCCAGCTCGCGTACCGCTTTAATGGGCGAACAGCCCAACCCTTGGGACCGACTACAGCCCCAGGATGCGAT